>CAWFBY010000009.1:0-100345 GCA_963814245.1 uncultured Actinomycetota bacterium | reverse complement strand
CGAACCAGTGACCTCTTCGGTGTGAACGAAGCGCGCTACCACTGCGCCAATCGCCCGCATGACCGGCTGGGAACTGCTCCGGCGTGCGACGCGCGACTTTATCGCATCTGCCCGGGTGGTTCACATTCCGGGGAGTTCGGGGATCAGGCCGCTCCATCCTTGGACCCAGTCCCAGCTGTTGACCGCCAACTCAGGCCAGTCATAGGCCATCACATAAGCCACGACCGCGCCGACCACGAGGGCGACGGCGAGGACGGTCAGCGCGGTACGGCGGCGGCGTACGGCCGGATCCATGTTGCGGGCGCGATCGGCGGTGGCGCTCGCCTTGGCCTTCATCCAGTGCATGACGTGATGCGCCCACGCCCACTCGGTGGCAAGAATCGCCAGGCCGAGAATGATTGCCACGATTCCGGGCCCTGGGACGACTAGCATGACTAGACCAGCGAGGATGACCAGGAGCCCCACGATCGACACCACAATCTTGGTGATTGCCCCGGTAATCGGATTCCGATGCAAATAGGCGTGCAGGCGACGAAATCGGTCGCCGAGACGGCTATCTGCCTCGCTTTTCGCGGGCGCGACATCCTCGTTCACTCGGAGCCCTTCTGCCGTTTCTGCCTGTCCGGACAGCGTATCTGCCTACCAGTTCACACAACTTGCTCAAACGCGCGTCATGCCCGATGCACGATGGCGTCTCTATTCCTGAAAGCGAAACCAAACGTGAGGAGGTGGCCCCGATGCAGGAGAGCCGTCCAATGATCAGCAACATGAGCCAAGACATCACGCTCGACTGCGTGGACCTGTCGGGCACGACCCGCCAGCTCGAGGCCGAGCTCACCTACGATGCGCTGGATCCCTTCGCCATCACCATGACTTTCCACACCCGCCAGGGCGACGTTCCTTGGGTGTTCAGCCGCGAGCTGCTCCTCAGCGGGCTCGCCGATCCGGCAGGCGAGGGTGACGTGCATGTCTGGCCCAGCATCGACCTGGCCGGCCGCGCGATCGTCGTCATCGAATTGCACTCGAACTCCGGCTCGTTTGTGGCGCAGGCCCGGACCCCCGAGATCTACCGCTTCTTGACGCGCAGCATGTCGCTTGTGCCGCTGGGCTCTGAGGCCATCGATGTCGACGCGATGATCGACTCGCTGCTTCCTTCCTGAACCCGGTTGACCCTCACGGGTCGATGGACTGACGTTCCTTCTCACGCCATACTCGCCGCGCCTCCTGCGTGATTGGCCCGGGCGCAGCGAACTCAACATCGTTCCACCGGTGCACACCTTGCACATCTCTTGTGGTGGACACCAAGAACACCTCGGAGGCCCCAGCAATGAGGCCGATCGGCTCATCAACCTGACGGCCGCCGTACCACTCCAACACCAACGCCCTCGTGACTCCGGCTAGACAGCCAGAGGCCAGCGAGGGCGTTCGTACTTCCCCGTCGATCACATAGAACACATTGGAGCCCGTGCCTTCGCACAGATTGCCCGCGAGGTTGGCGAAGATCGCCTCGGTCGCGCCGCGTTCGTGGGCGGCGGCGAGGGCGATGACATTTTCGGCGTACGACGTGGTCTTGAGGCCGGCGAGCGCTCCGTGCTCGTTGCGCCGCCAGGGCACTGTCACCACGGCGGTTGATGGTGGCCACTCCCCCATGGCGTCGGCCACGACGACCAGGGTGGGCCCGGCGTCGCCTCGGCCCGACCCGAGCGGGGCCGGACCGCCCGTGTAGGTGATCCGAACGCGGCCGAGCGGCAGGTCGTGATCATCGAGTACGGCGGCCACTCCTGCGCGCACCTGGTCGAGATCCACCGTTGGGAGCCCCAGCCCGGCCGCTGACCGCTCCAATCGTTCGAGGTGGCGTGTGAGTGCGAAGGGCCGTCCATCGAGCACCTTGATCGCCTCGAAGACACCATCGCCAACGGTGAACCCGTGGTCGGTGACCGGCACCGCCGGGGCGGACGGATCGGGCAGCAGAGAACCATTCACCCAGGCGCGCATGGGTCCACTCTAGGAGGCTCAACCGGCTTTGTTCGCGCGACAAACACGCACCACGCGAGCAGATTTTGCGCAGTCTCAGCCATCGGTTAGGGTTTCACTCGCATGTCCGGACGACAGGGTCGTTTGGGTGCGCAAGCGGACGTAGCTCAGTTGGTAGAGCGCAACCTTGCCAAGGTTGAGGTCGCGAGTTCGAGCCTCGTCGTCCGCTCGGAGAGGGTCTCGGCAGACCCATCCCCGGTGGGTTGGCCGAGAGGCGAGGCAACGGACTGCAAATCCGTATACACGGGTTCAAATCCCGTACCCACCTCGAATGATTGATCGCATGGTTGTGCGATCATGTCTCACCCGGGCGATTGGCGCAGTGGTAGCGCGCTTCCCTGACACGGAAGAGGTCACTGGTTCAAACCCAGTATCGCCCACCAGCATAAGTGCAGGTCACAGGCCGGTTTCCAGAAATGGAACCGGCCTCGTGCCATATATATGCCAGATAGTCGCCGCCTTAGGGGTGCCCCTGCCCTGTGCTCCCGAGCGTTTTCCATGAAAGATGCCAAACTGCACGGATGCCGTATTTTGACGATGACTTTGCCAAGGCAATCGAGGCCGTGGTGATCCCCTCGGAGTCCGACATCAGGATTGCGAGGGGATGCATCGTGGACCTCATGCGGACGGAGGGCTAGCCGCCGACCACCGCCGCAATGCTGAGCGCCTGGCTGGTCGCGCAAGATATTCCCGCGCCAACGACTGCCGAGTACGAGGCGCTGCCGTCGGAGACGCCTGGGCGCCGCTTCAAGGACCCAGATCGTATGGACCCGGTCGTGGCCTCCCTACGAGCGGTTCACGCCGTACGTTGGGCGTTGGCCCGCCTGATCGGTGAAGGCGAGATCATGCTCGCGCCGGCCAACCACAACGAGCCCAACCCTCAGAACGTCTCGGTCCGATTCCAAGGCTCGGGAGACTCCGTGCAGGTGAGGGTCCACAGCCCAGACCTCACCCCTGAGGCTGGCTCATACCGATACATGCTCATTGGACCAAAGAACGACGGGCCCGAGGCGCTGCTGCCGATCGAGGAGACGCTCGAAGGCCTAGCCGACCTGCTCGGCGAGCGCGGGATGCGGCTGGTTCGGGAGTCTTGGCGTGCCCGGCATCGCGGCCTCTTCGTAGCGGCGGCAAGTCTCCTGGCCGCCGCCTCGGAGGCTGCCTGGTTCAACCTGGGGCGCAGCATCGCGCAACCTGATACGAGGCTCTACAAAGAGGTGGACGATGGCGAGCAGGTGGCGACGGTCATCCGGCTGAGCGAGACGCGCCTGCGCGAACTGCTCAAGCCCGTGACCGTGACGGAGGTGGTGAGCCATGCCCACCACTTCCGGGACATCCGCAACTACGCACTGCACCCGCGTGCGGAGACCGAGGCGGACCGCGAGGGTTGGCTCACAGAGGCCGGCGCGACCCTACTCGCCATGGGCGCTCGCAGGTACTTCGTGAAGCTTGCCGACCTGCAACGCGCCGGGACCATCCCTCAGCGCGATGAAGGGCCCTAAGCCACTCGGCCAGCCGGCAGGCCGAGACGTGAGCGGATGGTCGCGCGACACCACCGTGCGCTTCTCGGGCTCCTCACGATCGCGACGCCGGGTGCGAGGCACGGCGCTCGTCACCTGAATTCAGCAACGACCTCGATCAAGCCGACGATGTGCCGGTTGAACTCATCGAGGTCCTCGGCGGGGATCCAGTACTCGAGGATCGTCTGGCCACCCGCCTGCTTGGGTTGTCATCATGGCCTCCTTCCGGCCCTCCGCTAGTCGACGTGTAAAGCGTGTAAGGCGCCATGTGTGTGTTGCCATCGGCCGCGGTGCTCAGTCATGAGGTGAGCCCGCGATGCTGTGTCAGGCTCCGATGCCCACGGCGAAGACCTCGCCCACTTGGTCTGCGTCCGAGGAGTTGCCGTCGATCGATGGCAGGACGAACTGGATCTGCGCGCCGAGTGCATCGGCGAGCTTGATCATCGTCGCAACGGTCGGGGCAATCATCCCGCGTTCGATCCGGCTGATGTCTGCCTGGGCAACACCGCTTAGTGCGGCGAGATCCGATTGCCGAAGGTTGCGCGCCCTGCGAGCGGAGTAGATGACGCGGCCGAATGCGTAGGCAGCCCGGAAGGCGCGCTCGGCCTCGCGCCCCTTAGCGCCCTAGAGCCCTAGAGCCCATCCTTCTCAAGGATCTCCTCGATCCCAGTGGCCAGCGCCTCGAACTCGACATCGCCGAGATCGCCCATCCAGGACTCGACCGGACGCCTGCCATCGGCTTCCTCGTAGAACTCAGCGGTCCACGTACTCACTTGACAACCGTCCCATCCGGCACCGACACCGACACCACCGGAGAGTCATTGGGGCTGTCTCGGTGTCACGGTCGGCCGTAGCTACTCCCCCAGCCAGCGATCACGCTGCGCCATAAGCTCGGCGCGTCGCTTGGCGGTGAGCAAATCGGCGGCACCCAACATCATGTAGCCGTAGAGCTGAGTGGGATCGACGCCGTTGGCGCGGAGCAGCGGATCGGCACGATCGGAGACACTGCCCTTCACCCCGAACCACGCCAGCAACTCCTGGACGGACAGTCCGCCGAAATATGTGCCCGCGCTGTCATTGGCCCGGCAGATAACCCAAGCAACCGCCGCGGCACCGCGCAGGGCTGACGCCCTGCGGCGGAAGTTCGCGGGGGCTGCCACGGCTGCCCTGCCCAGAAACCTGCGCATCGCCGTACGGTGTTCGACATCCAGCAGTTCCTCAGCGCACTTGTCACAGGCCTCCAGCATCTCTTGGACCACCGGCCTGATGTCATCTGGAATGCCCGCCCACTCGAAGGGCTCGTCGGGCAGAGGCTCAGTGTCGAGGT
The DNA here is from genome assembly GCA_963814245.1 of uncultured Actinomycetota bacterium. Taxonomy (GTDB): domain Bacteria; phylum Actinomycetota; class Actinomycetes; order Propionibacteriales; family Nocardioidaceae; genus Nocardioides. The sequence goes on along the minus strand of CAWFBY010000009.1, from coordinate 95,467 downwards.
TCTGCAAGGCGAAGCGCCCGCCGACCGTGGCATCCAGTCGTTCCAACATCATCTCGCTGACGCTGAGCTCCTCCTCGTCGTCATACGCCTCATCGAACAGGCCCGCGAGTAGCGCTGCCGGACCTTGTGGACGCGACGACCGAATCACGCGCTGATATTCAGGCTCATAGGCGTCCACCGCTGCGAGCGTCTCCTCCGTCAGGGCCACCCGGATGCCCTCGCGCTCGTGGGCATAGCGGATGAAGGCGCGCAGCAGGTCCGGCAGCTTCGTCAGGTACGACGTGTCGGCGATTACCTTGCGGGGGAACCAGTCCGCCAACAACAACTCCACCGTCACCGAGCTCCAACGCAGCGGATCGCGAGTCGCATAGTCGGTGCCGAACCACAGCAAGCTTTCCAACAGGGCTCGCTCGTCGGCGCGGTCCATGGGCAGGCCGTACGCCGAGGCAAAGAAGCCGTTCGCAAGGTCCGCCGTCTCCAGCTCCGACCACTCCTTGAGGTGCGGGACCTTCCCGCCCGAGGGCAGCATCCGCACCATCCACTCGACCAACGGCCGACACATCGGCCAACTTTCGGACTGTAACGGCGGGTACATCCGGGCGCCGAAGGTGATCGCCTCTTCGATCACCGCTCGGGCCTCGGCAGGGTCAGTGCGAGTTAGCAACTGATCGGGATCGTCGATCAGCGTCCCCATCTTCATCGCCAGGTCCTCCAACGGCTCCGGGACGACGAACGCATCCTTCACCACAGTCCCGAGGTTGTGGTCCACATAGACCAGCGTCGACAACGCGTGGCCGGACGGGAGCGTGACCCCGAGCACGTAGTCGTCGCCATCGCCGAGCACGTGAGTCATGAACCAGACGTCGGGGTCCACGACGGCTCGGTCGAGCGTGGTCAGCCAATCCGGCATCGGATGCCGTCGCCCGGCCAGTTCACGTCCGATGCGTGCTGCCAACAGTTCGTCGTTCGTCAGCACGCGGATGGCCAGCAAGGCGGCAGTTGTCTCGGCGTACGGCGTGCCCACGAAGGACTCGACCAGATCGGCCAGCGTCGTCCTGCCCTCCTCGGGAGCGAAGGGGTCACGACTCCGCGGATCCGTGACCTCCAACAGCCCGCTCACGACGGACAGCAAGTCGAGCGGGCCATCTGACCTCAGCGCGCGGCGGAGACTCTGGAAGAGTTGCTGGTCTTGTAAGCCGTGTCCTGGCCGTTCCTGCCGCGCGTGGTGCGGTCGTCGCTGCGGCTGTCGCCCCCTGCCTTGTCCGTGCTTCTTCTTCGACACGTACGAGAGCCTATTCGGTCATGCTCCTCAGTCGTAGAACACCGATCGGTTCAGAATCGACCGCCTCCACAGCGCGTTTCGGTTGGCCTCGCTCAGCCCGGCGGAGTCGGCAGCGTCGCGCCAGTCACTCTCGATCGTCGAGACGATGCGGTCGACGATCTCCTTCGCCTGAGGTTGAGTGAGTCCGTAGTCTGCGGCTGCGGCCAGACAGACCGAGAACTGACTGGCCCGACTTCCGTCCCGACCGATGGCCATCGCTTGAGCCGACGTGTCAGTGGAGCGGACCTGCGGGGTCAGGTCGAAGGCAGCCGTCAGTTCGAGGGAGGTGCCGTCCCAAAATGCCGCGTGGTTACGTGCATGGTCGTCGTTGGTGCCGATCGCGACGTTGAAAGCGACCCGTTCGAAGAGTCTGCGGCCCACCGTTTGAGGCGACCTCCCCCGTTCCCGCAGCACATCGAGCACGTCGGGGTAGGACCCGTAGCGCGCGCCGAGGAGCGCGTCGAAACCCAGCATCGTCAGGCCCGAGACAACGTGGCGGCGCCCGCCGCCGGGCGAGCGATCGAAGCGCTCGATGAGGAGCACGTCACGCCCCAAGGACTGGATCAGGCGCGCCTTGGGCACCTCCAACCCACACCGACGCGCGAGCTCGATCGCAACTGCTTCCGCCCTGATGACTGGGTGTACGTCGGTCGAGACCGACAACTTCGCGATGTGTTCGTTCCCTTCGCCGTCATTGACCAACACCTTCGGATGCGCGCCACCGATTGCCGTCCCAAACACCCGGGCATCGCCGATGGCCTGGTCCAACGGCTCGCCCGAAATGACCTTCTCGGCGGCGTCGTACAACTCGTCCAGACTGGCCGTGTCCACGCGCGGGCGGTTGTCGACTGCACTCGACTGGAAGTCGATCGCGCCCAGTCGATTCGAACCGGATTCCAACAGGTAGGTCTCAAGGCCAAGTTCCTGGTCGGCCGAACCCAAGCGATTGCCAATGACCCGCTCACCCCAAGAATCGGGGGTGGCGTCCTTGAGGCAGGCAGCGATCGTCAAGCCGTCGAGCGGCTCCTGCGCGCCACGTCGAAGCGGCAACTCAGGCTCATAAAGGCTGATCGCACGCGCGTTATCGAGGTAGGAGCGCGCGTAGGTGAAGTCCAGGCGGTGCGGACCCACGCTGTCGATCACCCCGGCAACCACTGGTGTCGATTGCTCGGAGAGCCACGTCCAGACAAAGACACGACGCCCGGCGTGCTCATCAGAAATCATCGTCGGGCTCTGCCTTCGACCGTGGCCTATCCACCCGCGTGGGCAGCAAAGCCAGCCGGTCGCGCGACGGTACGCCGGTCCACGCCGATGCGGTCGGCCAACTCTCGCGCGGTCCACTTGCACTCAGCGCGCGCCACCTTGATCCGCTGGCCGAGCACCGCTGCCGCGTCGGCTGCCCCCCGACAGCGGTGTTCCATCCCACCTGGCTCCCAGCACCGACCGATGACTAGAAATGGGGAAGAGCCCCGGCGCAAATGCTCTGCGTCGGGGCCCCCCATTCGGTGTCAATCAGCCGAGATCAAACCGATCCAGGTTCATCACCTTGTCCCAGGCCGACACGAAATCGGCGACAAACTTCTCCTGCGCGTCATCACAGGCGTAGACCTCGGCGAGGGCGCGCAGCTCGGAGTTGGAGCCGAACACGAGATCGGCACGGGTGCCGGTCCACTTCACCTCACCGCTGGCCAGGTCGCGCCCCTCGAAGGTCTCCTGCGCCGACGAGGTTGCCTGCCATTGCGTGCCCAGGTCCAGCAGATTCACGAAGAAGTCGTTGGTCAACGACTCAGGTCGGTCCGTGAAAACGCCCAAAGATGACGTGTGCGAGTTCGCGTTGAGCACCCGCAGGCCGCCCACCAGCACGGTCATCTCCGGAGCGCTCAGGGTCAGCAGGTTCGCGCGATCGACCAGGAGATATTCGGCCGGGAGCCGGTGGCCCTTGCCGAGGTAGTTTCGGAACCCATCCGCGGTCGGCTCCAACGCGGCGAAGGACTCAGCGTCGGTCTGCTCTTGAGAAGCATCCCCGCGTCCCGGCGTGAACGGGACCACGACGTTGTGGCCAGCGGCTTTGGCCGCTGCCTCAACACCCGCGCACCCACCGAGGACGATGAGGTCGGCCAGCGAGATCTGCTTGCCACCGGATTGCGACTCGTTGAACGAGCGCTGGATCCCTTCCAGGGTGCGCAGCGCCGTCGCCAACTCGTCCGGGTTGTTGACCTCCCAGCCGCTCTGCGGCTCCAAGCGCACGCGAGCCCCGTTCGCCCCACCGCGCTTGTCGCTTCCGCGGAAAGTCGAGGCCGACGCCCAGGCGGTGGAGACCAATGCCGACACCGACAACCCCGAGGCGAGGAGCTGGGCTTTCAGGGCGGCAACGTCTGCATCATCGACCAACGGGTGCGCAGGGGCCGGCACCGGGTCCTGCCAGATCAGCGTCTCCTGGGGCACCTCCGGCCCCAGGTAGCGCGCGATCGGCCCCATATCGCGATGGGTCAACTTGAACCAGGCGCGCGCGAAGGCATCGGCCAACTCGTCGGGGTTCGCCATGAAGCGCCGAGAAATCTCCTCATAGACAGGGTCCGCGCGCAGCGCCAGATCAGCGGTGGACATTATCGGTGCGTGCGAGAGCGACGGGTCGTGTGCGTCAGGAACCGTGCCTGCACCGGCACCGTCCTTGGGGGTCCACTGCTGGGCACCGGCGGGGCTCTTGGTGAGCTCCCACTCGAAACCGAACAGCGTCTCGAAATAGCTGTTGTCCCACGTCACCGGCGTGGGGGTCCAAGCGCCCTCGAGGCCACTGGTGATCGTGTCCACGCCCTTGCCAGTGCGGTAGGTGTTCTTCCAGCCAAGACCCTGCTCAGCGAGGTCTGCGCCTTCGGGCTCGGGACCGACGTACTTGTCCGGATCGGCCGCACCATGGGTCTTGCCGAACGTGTGCCCACCAGCAACGAGCGCGACCGTCTCTTCATCGTTCATCGCCATCCTGCGGAACGTCTCTCGGATGTCGCGAGCCGAGGCCAACGGGTCGGCACTGCCGTTGGGACCCTCCGGGTTCACGTAGATCAGACCCATCTGTACGGCGGCCAACGGGCTCTCAAGTTCGCGATCACCGGTGTAACGCTCATCGCCGAGCCAGGTGTCCTCGGGACCCCAATAGACGTCCTCGTCGGGCTCCCAGACGTCCGCGCGACCACCGGCGAAGCCGAAGGTCTTGAACCCCATCGACTCCAGAGCGCAGTTGCCCGCCAAGATCATGAGGTCGGCCCACGAGATCTTGCTGCCGTACTTCTTCTTGACCGGCCACAGCAACCTGCGCGCCTTGTCGAGGCTGGCGTTATCCGGCCAACTGTTCAGCGGCGCGAACCGTTGCATACCGGCCCCCGCACCGCCGCGGCCGTCGCTGATGCGGTAGGTGCCGGCGCTGTGCCAGGCCATCCGGATGAAGAACGGCCCGTAGTGACCGTAGTCTGCGGGCCACCACTCCTGCGAGGTCGTCATCACCGTCTCGATGTCCTGCTTCATCGCGCCCAGGTCGAGGCTCAGGAAATGTGCGGCATAGTCGAACTTCTCGCCCATCGGATCGGCGACAGGCGGGTTCTTCCGCAAGATCTTGAGGTTCAACTGGTTGGGCCACCAGTCACGGTTTCCAGAGCCTTCCGTCGGGTGGACGGGACGCCCAGCGCCAACCGGGCAGCGCGCTTGGCTCTCCTCCGAGTTCATGTCTCCAACAACTGCGTCGTGCTCGGGCATGGTGTTCCTTCCGGGTTCTTTGCGGGTGATCAGGAGCTATGTGCGGTGAAGCATTGGGGGCAACTGCCCCAGTAGGTGACTTCGGCCTCGCCGATGGCAAAACCGTGATCGTTGGAGGCTGTCAAACAAGGAGCTGAACCGCTGGCGCAGTCGACATCCGCGATCGCGCCACAAGATCGACACACGACGTGGTGGTGGTTGTCGCCCACCCGTGCCTCATAGCGAGCCACGGAACCTGACGGCTGGATGCGGCGCACCAGACCTGCCTCCGTGAGGGCGCGGAGTACGTCGTACACCGCTTGGTTGGACACCCCCGCGAGGTCATCGCGGACGGCGCCGATAATCGTTTCTGTGTCGGCGTGTGGGGCTTCGTGTACAGCAGCCAGCACTGCCAACCGCGGACGGGTCACGCGCAGCGTGGCCCCGCGCAACATGCTCTCGAAGTCGGAAGTGGCGGGCACGGTCGGCAGTTTTGTGCAGTTTCTGGACTTAGTCAAGAAAAGGCGGCCTAACCGCCCACGTGCGTCTGTGGGCGCCGCGCAGGATCGGGCTCGGAGCGGCGGAGGATCTCGTGGGTGAGCGGGGGGACATCCCCCTCCCCCGCCAACAGGAAACGCAGGGCGTTGGCACCGGGAGCCTTCTCGCTCCACTCGAAGTAGGCGTGCGGCGGCTCGGCCATCCGATCGCGCACGTGCAACAGCACCGCGGCCAGCACATTGGGCACGCTCGTGCCCGTGGCCCGCAACACGCGATAGGCGCCGATCCGGGTGCCTGCAACCAACACGGGTGATGCAAAGTCGCTGGCGTCAGAGATCTCCACCTCAAGGAAGATCACCTCTTCGGCGGCCGCCAAATGGTTGTCCAGCCGCACCTCCATCGACTTCTCGCGATATTCGTCATCGTCGCCCTCGTGCAGCTTGTTTGCGATGAAGCGCAGCGGCTGTGGGCCCTTCTCTGCCACCACAAGCATCTTCTCCGCCGCCGGGTCGAGCACCACTCTCTGGACCCGCAGCTCGGTGCTGCGGCGTACGCGGGAACTCACGCTGACCACCAAGATCAGGGCGATGAACAGCAGCGCGATAATCAGGCCTTCGGGGCGCTCCACGATCGTCACCGTGATCGTGTAGACAAAAACCGCCGAAATGAGACCGAAGAACCAGGCAAGTCCGCGATGTCCGCGTCGCCACTCCGTCAACGTCACGGCCACGGCGGCAGAGGTCATCAACGCGAGTACGCCGGTGGCATAGGCCCCGGCCTGGGCGTCGACGTCTGCATCAAACAGGATCGTGACAATGGCCGCGATCGCGGTGAGCAGCAGCACCAGGGGCCTCGTAGAGCGCGCCCAGTCGGGCGCCATGCCGTATCTCGGGAGATAACGCGGGACGATGTTGAGCAACCCCGCCAGGGCAGAGGCACCGGCAAACCACAGGATCCCGATGGTGGCGACGTCGTACGCCGTTCCGAACCCGTCGCCCAACAACTCATGGGCCAAGTAGGCGAGCGCACGTCCATTGGCGGCCCCCGCTGGCTCACCGGCCTCCGCAGCCAGAAACTCTGCCGGCGGGATCAACAGCGTCGTCACCAACGACGAGCCGAGGAGCATCACACTCATGATTACAGCGGCGGTGGTGAGCAGCTTCTTGGCGTTGCGGATCCGTCCAGCAGGAGACTGGTGAGTGTCTCCGGGAGTCCCCTTGACCAGCGGCATCACCACGACGCCCGTTTCGAACCCGGACAAGCCCAAGGCCAGGGCTGGGAAGACCAGCAGTGACGCGCCGATGACGGCAAGTGGTGATGGGTGCGCCGAGGTGATGGCATCGGTCCAATCGCTGAACACTCCGGGGTGTTGCAGCGCCTCGAACAGACCGCGCGCAATCACCACCAAACTCAAGCCCAGGTAGGCCACGACCAACACCACTGCGATGCCGATGGCTTCACCAAACCCCTTCAGGAACACCGCGCCCAGCAACGCCAACAGCACCAAGGTGACCACTAGCTGCCGACCGTGCAGCGCGTCACGCAAGAACGGGTTCTCCACCAAGTGTGCGCTGGCATCGGCCGCGGACAGGGTGATCGTGATGATGAAACCCGTGGCCACAAATCCGATCAAGGCCAAGACCAACAACTTGCTCGGCCAATACGACAAGAGCCGCTCCAACATCGACAAGCTGCCATCGCCGTGCGGGCTCTCCTCGGCCACCTTGCGATACATCGGCAGCGCACCGAACAGGGTCACCACGACCAGCACCATGGTCGCAATCGGCGAGAGGGCACCCGCCGCCAGCGCGGCGATCCCCGGCTGATAGCCCAGGGTGGAGAAGTAGTCGACTCCGGTCAGGCACATGACGCGCCACCACGGCTGAGCGTGATGGTGCTCCACGACCTCCTTCTCGGACTCGTAGAAGCCCTCGGGTTCAGGTTGCGAGCCCGCCAGCAGCCAGGCTCCAAGTCGCATTCGCGCGGTTGCTTGCGTCACCAGAGGAGCCTAGGCGCCGAGGGGCGCAGGCAACGACACGACGCGCGCCAATGGGGCACACTAAGCGCCGTGTTGCACTTGCGCGTCGTCGTCCCCGACACCCTCACCCCCGCCGTGGTCGCCATCTTGGAAGGCGATCCGGACGTGTCCACCATCGCCGTCCTTCCGGGCGCCGCGAGGCGACCCGTGGGCGATGTGATCGAGGCTGACCTGGCGCGGGAAGTCGCCAATGACGTCATCGAGCAACTGCGCACGATCGGCGTCCCCGACGCTGGATTGTTGACCCTGAACAATGTGCCCACCTGGCTCTCCAGAGATGGGTTGCGCGCCGAACGCCGAGCGCCCGGGAGCTCCGCGGACACCGTCGTGTGGGCCGATGTCACCCAACAGTCCTATGACGAGTCCGAGTTCAACTGGAGCTATGGCAGTTTCATGGTGCTAGCCACGTTATTGGCCGGGATCGCGATCGTGTTGGACAGTCAGATCCTCGTCATCGGCGCGATGGTGTTGGGCCCCGAGTTTGGAGCCGTGGCGGCGTTGGGCGTCGCCATGGTGCGTCGCAGGGGTGGCCTCCTGAAGCGAGCCGCGCTCACGCTCGCCGGTGGCTTTGCCGTGGCCATCGCGGCCACCACCGGCGCCACCTTGCTCGCCCGGGCCCTGGGCTGGGTCACGATTGAAGATGTCACGGGTCCGCGTCCCGGCACGGCCTTCATCTACACCCCCGACAAGTGGTCGTTCATCGTCGCCGTCATCGCCGCCGCTGCGGGAGTTTTGTCACTGACCTCGTCGCGCATTGGCGGTCTGTCTGGAGTGTTCATCTCCGTCACGACCATCCCCGCCGCGGCGAACGTTGCCATGGGCCTGGCTTTCGGCGTACGCCACGAAGTTGTCGGCAGCAGCCTTCAGCTGTTGCTGAACCTCACGGGCATGGCCGTCGCGGGCTGGCTCGCCCTCGCGCTTCAGCAGGCGGTCTGGAAACGCATCTCGCAGCGACGCGCTCAACTCCTAGGCCGCTCTACCACCTAGCCGACTCGAGGCAGACGCCTATGACTCGGTGGAGATCTCTTCGCCATGCGTGCCCGGGCGAGGTGCCCACGGTGTCTCGCGAGCAGGGCGTACGACGATCAGCCGGTCACCGCGCGCGAGTTGCGAGACGATCGGGTCAAAGTAGCGATGCACCTGCTCGTCGCGCACCACGGCAATCACTTGGTCGGGCAACGCCTGGGGGGGCTTGCCGACTTCGGTCACCAACAGGTCTCGCTCGGCGACTTCGAGCCCTTCGCCATAGGTCAGCAGATCTTCCATGACCGAGGCCAGGGTCGGAGACAGGCTGGACAGCCCAAGGAGTCGACCCACGGCATCCGAGGAGGTGATCACCGAGTCGGCGCCGGACTGCTTCATCAACGGCACGTTGTCTTGCTCTCGCACCGCCGAAACGATCCAGGCCGAGGGGTTCAACTGACGAACCGTCAGCGTGGCCAACACATTGGAATCGTCGCGATCGGTGGTGATGATCACCTGCGTGGCGCGCTCGACCCCGGCACGACGGAGCACATCGCGGCGGGTCGCGTCCCCGGTCACGATGGCCACCCCATCGGCCTGTGCGTCTTGGACGGCGGCCGTCGCCTTGTCGACAATGACGATCTCGTCGCGCCGTCGGCCATTGCTCACCAGCGTCTCCACGGCGCTGCGCCCCTTGGTGCCGTAGCCCACAACGACAACGTGCTCGGCCATGCTGTTCCTCCACCGGTCGATTCGAAATGCCGCGCGACCCTGCGACGCGAGCACCTGCAACGTCGTGCCGATCAACAGGACCAGGAAGCCGATGCGGGCTGGGGTGATGACGAAGGCGTTCACCAGACGGGCCCCGCGGGACACGGGCGTGATGTCGCCGTATCCCGTCGTGCTCAACGTCACCGCCGAGTAATAAATGGCGTCGACCAGATCCACGGTGAAGTTGTGCTCCGGATCGTTGGCGTCACGATAACCCTCTCGATCCAGCCACACGATCAACACCACCCCGGCGAGGATCCCTAGGGCCACGACCACGCGGCGGGCCAGCGCAAACCACGGCGATCGGACGCGTTCGGGCAGCGTGACCGTGCTGAGGATCGGTGCGATCGCATTGTCGCTGGGGTCTGCCGCCACGGACCCGAATCTAGTCGACCGGCGATGAGCCCTTCATCATCACCCGGCCACGCAGCATCGACACCAACTCTTTGCGCGCCCGGGAGGTTGCGTGTTGCGGAAATACGCTGTCAAACGCCGCGTTCACCGCGGCACCGATGAGAACCGCGATGGCCACGATGTAGAGCCACAACAACACCGCAATCGGCGCTGCCAGCGGCCCATAGATCGAGCGGGAATCCGCGGCCGTAGCGGTGAGCACCCACCGCAACAGATAGGACCCGAGGATCCATGACACCAACGAGAAGATGGCCCCCGGAAGGTTGAAACTCCAGTTGGTCCGCACCGGAACCGACACGTGATAGAGCGTGGCGAGGAAGCACACGCAGATCACCACGACCGTCGGCCAATAGAACCGCATCACGAATTCCAGATCGGCGGGCAGCCAGTCACGCACGAGCGCGGGTCCCGCCAACACGAGGGGGATCGATGCGCCGCCGGTGATCATGGCCAGGACGTAGAGGCCAAAGGAGAGCGCACGGGTCTTGATGATCCCCCGCTGTCCGCCAAGCCCGTGCATGATCGTGATGGTGTCGACGAAGACGTTCAACGCTCGCGAGCCCGACCACAACGCCAACACGAAACCCAGCGAAATGACGTCGTAGCGGGGAGCGGAGAGCACATCGTCGATCGTGGGGATGATGATCCGCTGCACGGCGTTGTCGGTCAGCGCACGCGACGACACATCAATCACCGCCGTGCGAAAGTCCGCGATCTGCGCCTGACTGAACCGGTCGGAAACGAAGGCGATCGCACCCGTCAGCGCGAAGATCAACGGCGGAATCGACAAGATGGCGAAGAATGCCGCCTCTGCCGCCAGCCCCGTCACCCGGTAGCGCAAACAGGACCCCGTGGTCGTCACGATCAGGCGCCACACCAGACGCGCCAGTCGGATCAGGAAACCTGCCGGAGCCGGGAGTGATTGGCTCTGCGGCGTCGGCATGCGCCTACGGTATCCACATGGAGCGCGATATCCGCGAAACCCACAACCAGCCGCCCCCGCTGGTTGGTCACCATGTGGTGACCAGCGATCGGGCGCTGAGCGACGTCGTACGCCGGCTCGGCGGCCCCGACACGGTGGCTTCCCTGGACGCCCTCGGCGAACTCGCCGGCTCGGCCGAAGCCCGCGAACACGGACTGTTGGCCAACCGTCACCCACCCGAGGCAACGCCCTACGACCGCTTTGGCGCGCGGGTGGACGAGATCCGTTTCCACCCCTCGTGGCATTGGTTGCTGGAGCGGGCCGCGGGCTTCGGGCTCCAGGCTGCGCCGTGGGTATCGAACGACCCGCACGCGCATCTGCGCCGTGCGGCCGGATTCATGGCATGGTCGCAGACCGAGCCCGGTCACGGGTGCCCGATTTCGATGACGTACGCCGCGGTGCCGGCGCTCCGGGTCGACGAAGGGCTGGCGGCGGAGTGGGTGCCAGCGCTCGCCGCGCCGTCGTACGACGCGCAACTGAGGCCACGGACGGAGAAGGCGAGCGCGCTGGCGGGGATGGGGATGACCGAGAAGCAGGGTGGCTCGGACGTCCGATCGAACCGGACCCGAGCTGTGCCGACTGGTGTGGACGGCGAGTACACGCTGCAAGGACACAAATGGTTCACCTCGGCTCCCATGAACGATGTGTTCCTCGTGCTGGCTCAAGCGCCGGGCGGGCTCACCTGCTTTGTGCTGCCCCGTATCTTGCCCGACGGGACCCGCAACCAGCTGGACATCGTGCGCCTCAAGGACAAGCTGGGCAACCGCTCCAACGCCTCCGCCGAGCTCGAGTTCGACGGCTCGCTCGTTCGCCGACTGGGCGACGAGGGGCGCGGCATCCCCACGATCATCGAGATGGTGGCGGCAACGCGACTCGACTGTGTGTTGGGCTCAGCGGCCCTGATGCGACGATCGCTGGCCGAAGCCTCCTGGCACTCAGCCCACCGCTCCGCCTTCGGTAAGCCGCTCGTCGAACATCCGCTGATGCGCAATGTGATCGCCGACCTGGCGATCGAGTCCGAGGCGGCGACCACGCTCGGGCTGTGGCTGGCCTCGCTCGTGGACGACTCGTCCGAGGAATCGAAGGCGATCCGCCGACTCGCGCTCCCCCTCGCGAAGTTCTGGGTCTGCAAGCGCACGCCGATGATGGTCGCGGAGGCGATGGAATGCCTCGGCGGAAACGGCTACGTCGAAGAGTCCGTGTTGCCGCTCCTCTTCCGAGAGTCGCCCCTGAACTCGATCTGGGAAGGGTCGGGCAACATCAACGCGCTCGACGTGCTGCGCGCTCTCTCAAGCGAACCCCAGGCCCTGGAGGCGTGGATCACCGAAGTGGGGGTGGTCCGAGGAGTCGATCCTCGCCTGGATCGGGCGGTCGATCAGACGCTGGCGATGCTCGGCGAAGCCGAGACCTTGGAGTCTTCCGCGCGACGACTGGCTGGCTCCATGGCCGCCTGCCTGCAGGGCTCCTTGTTGGTGCGTCATGCCCCCGCCGAGGTCGCCGATGCGTTTTGCGCCTCGCGCCTGGACAATGCCAACTCCGGTACGTTCGGCACGTTGCCGGCCAGCCTAGGCAATGACGCGTTGCGCTATCTCGTAGAGCGAGCTACTCCTGCGCACTAGCGCCCGCCCTCACAACACGCGCTGTTGCTGGACCTCAGGCCAACACAAGCCCGGGGTAGAGCGGATGCTTGTCGAGCAGCTCCGCTGACGCGCCGCGCACTCGGTCGGCCACCCCATCTGCCAGGTGGTACGTCGCCTGCGACGGCGCCCCGGCCTTATTAGTGCCCGCAGTGGTGTGCGTGAGCACTTCGATGATCAGTTGGGCCACTCGGTCGAATTCGTCGTGACCGAAACCACGGGTGGTCAACGCCGGAGTACCAAGGCGGACACCGGAGGTGTACCACGCGCCGTTGGGGTCGGCCGGCACCGAGTTGCGGTTCGTGACCACACCCGCGTCGAGAAGGGCGGATTCGGCCTGCCGTCCGGTGATTCCGAAGGATGTGACATCCAGCAGGACTAGGTGGTTGTCGGTGCCACCGGTGACCAGGTTGGCCCCTCGGCTCAAGAAGCCGTCGGCGAGCGACTTGGCGTTGTCGGCAACCTTGTGGGCGTAGTCGCGGAAGGCAGGCTGCCTGGCCTCGGCCAAGGCCACGGCTTTCGCCGCCATGACGTGTGACAAGGGGCCGCCCAGCACCATCGGGCAGCCGCGATCGACGGACGGCGCGTATTCCTCCTGGGCGAGCACGAGACCGCCGCGCGGACCGCGCAGCGACTTGTGGGTGGTGGTTGTAGTGACGTGGGCGAAGGGGATCGGGTCCTCCTCGCCGGTGAACACCTTGCCCGCGACCAGGCCGGCAAAGTGGGCCATGTCGACCATCAAGGTGGCGCCCACCTCGTCGGCGATCTCGCGCATCTTGGCGAAGTTGACTCGGCGCGGATAGGCGGAATAGCCGGCGACCAGGATGAGCGGGCGGAACTCGCGTGCCTTTGCCGCGACCACGTCATAGTCGAGGAGCCCGGTCTCGGGGTCGGTGCCGTATTGCTGCTGATAGAACATCTTGCCGCTGATGTTGGGGCGGAAGCCGTGCGTCAGGTGCCCACCCGCGTCCAGCGACATCCCCAGCAGTCGCTGGTTGCCCAACGCCGCGCGCAGGGTCTCCCACTCCGCTTCGGACAGGTCGTTGACGCTCTTGGCGCCCAACTCAGCCAGCGCGGGGCTCTCGATCCGGTGCGCGAGGATCGACCAGAAGGCCACCAGATTGGCGTCGATCCCCGAGTGCGGCTGGGCATAGGCGTACGGCGCCCCGAACAACTCGCGGGCGTGTTCGGCGGCGAGCGCCTCCACCGTGTCTACGTTCTGGCACCCCGCATAGAAGCGGTGGCCGATCGTGCCTTCGGCGTATTTGTCGCTCAACCACGTGCCCATGGTGAGCAGCACTGCGGGAGACGCATAGTTCTCCGAGGCGATCAGCTTGAGCGATCCGCGCTGGTCGGCCAGCTCCTTGCGGGTCGCCTCGGCGATGCGCGGCTCCACCGAGGCGATGATCTCGAGAGCCTGGGAATAGGTGCTGCTGATGAGCTCATTATTCATGGCGACAGACTAGTGACGCCTTCGATTCGCGACGATTCGCGGTGCCACCCAACTCGCCAACATCTCACAAGATGGACCCCTGTCTCACTGAATGAGATTCCGACTTGTGAAACGGCTGTCCGAACAGTGAGACTACTTGACATGATCTCCGCTGCCACGCAGACCATCCTTGTGGTTCGACGCCACGTGGACTTTGGTCGCACGCGCAGCATGATGTGTTGGCATCACTGACCTGTCGCCCCAGTCTTGAGTCTCAGCGCTTCACCCAGCACTGATACTGGAGCGGCCGCCCTTAGACACCAGTCACCAGGGCGCCCGTCGTTGGCCAGCCGATCACCTCAGTGTCGAGGAATCCCAGCCGCGGATCGAGCGTCTCTCCCCGCAAGGAACGCAACCGATGACCTCTTCGCTCACCCCCTCCACCGTGGACGCCCCCACGCGCTCTGCCGCGCCGCGCCCACGTCGCGGCGAAGGCCAGTGGGCGCTGGGCTACCGCGAGCCGCTCAACGCCAACGAGCAATTCAAGAAGGACGATGACGCGCTCAACGTCCGGGCACGGATCGAGAACATCTACGCCCACCGCGGCTTCGCCTCGATCGACCCCAACGACCTGCGTGGCCGGATGCGTTGGTGGGGCCTTTACACCCAGCGCGCCGAAGGCTTCGACGGCGGAAAAACGGCCACCCTCGAACCCCACGAGTTGGACGCCGAATTCTTCATGATGCGAGTGCGCACCGACGGCGCGATCCTGGGCCCCCCTCAACTACGCGCCTTGGGCGAGGCCTCGACCAGATTCGCCCGCAACACCGCGGACATCACCGATCGCTGCAACATCCAATACCACTGGATCCGCATCGAAGACGTGCCCGCCATCTGGGAAACGCTGGAGGCCGTCGGACTCGAAACCCAGGAGGCGTGTGGCGACAGCCCCCGGCCCTTCCTGGGCTCCCCGGTCGCGGGTTTCTCTAGCGACGAGTTGATCGATGGCAGCGCAGCTTTGGCCGAAATCAAGGCGCGGTTCATCGGCAATCCGGCGTTTTCCAACCTCCCGCGCAAGTTCAAGACAGCGGTCACCGGGCACCCCGGCCACGACGTCGCGCCGGAAGTCAACGATGTGTCGTTCGTCGGCACGGTGCACCCGGAGTTGGGCGCCGGCTTTGATCTGTGGGTCGGTGGCGGACTGTCCACCAATCCGATGCTGGCCCAGAAACTCGGCGTGTGGATTCCTCTCGACGAAGTGGCCGACGCCTGGGAAGGGGTGGCCTCGATCTTCCGCGACTACGGCTATCGCCGCCTCCGCTCGCGGGCCCGCCTGAAGTTCCTGGTCGCCGATTGGGGGGTAGAGAAGTTCCGCACCATCCTGGAGCAGGAATACCTCCACCGCGCCCTGGTCTCCAACCCCTCCCCCGAGGTTCCCGAACGCGCCGCCGACCACATCGGGGTGCACGCCCAAAAGGACGGCAAGTTCTATGTCGGGGCCGCACCCCTGGTCGGGCGGATCGACGGCAGCACGCTCACCTCGTTGGCCGAGGTGGTGGAGCGGTACGCCGCACTCGGCGTGCGCCTCACGGCGTACCAAAAACTGGTCATCTTGGGCGTCGATGCCCACGACACCGACGCACTGTGTGCCGACCTCGAGGAGATCGGGCTGACCGCGCGACCCTCCAACTGGCGGCGCAACACGATGGCCTGCACGGGCATCGAATACTGCAAGCTGGCCATCGTCGACACCAAGGCACGAGCCCAACGCCTGGTCGCAGAACTCGAAGTCCGCTTCCCGGAGTTGGACACCCCGATCTCGGTCAACGTCAACGGGTGCCCCAATGCCTGCGCCCGGACCCAGGTCGCCGACATCGGACTCAAGGGCCAACTCGTGCTCGACGCGGACGGCCACCAAGTTGAGGGCTTCCAAGTTCATCTGGGCGGGGCGCTCGGCCTAGGTGCCAACTTCGGTCGCAAACTGCGTGCGCACAAGGTCACCAGCGTCGCGCTCGACGACTATGTCACGGCCGTCGTGGGCGCCTACCTCTCCGAGCGCGACGAGGGCGAATCGTTTGCGACGTGGGTGTTGCGCGCGGACGAGCGGGCGCTCCGCGGCGAAACCGCGCTGGAGAGTTCCGGAGGAGGTCCGCGATGAGTGAGCGCGCGGTGCCTTTCCATTGCCCCTATTGCGGTGACGAAGACCTGCGACCCCACGAAACGGCCGAGGGCGAATCCCCGCACGGCTCGTGGGAGTGCCGCGCCTGCCAGCGCGCCTTCTCCCTCAAGATGCTCGGCATCCTGCGACCGGGACGGCGGTCATGAGCGCCCCGCGCACTGCCGCCGCACGTCGCTTCCGCGGCGTACACACCCACGGACGCAGCCAAGAGGAACTCCGCGAGCTCGTTTTGCACGCCGGAGCCGAGCTCGAGCTCGCCCCCGCCGAGGACATCATCGAATGGGCGGTGGCGACCTTCGGCGAGCGCTTCTGCGTGACCTCCTCCATGGGGGACGCGGTGCTCGCTCATGTCGCCTCGCGGGTCGCCCCCGGCATCGATGTGGTCTTCGTCGACACGGGCTACCACTTCGTCGAAACCATCGGCACCCGCGATGCGGTCGCCGCCACGTTGCCGATCAACCTACTCACCATCACTCCGGTGCAGTCGGTCGCCGAGCAGGATGCCGAGTTCGGACCCGAGCTGCACGGCCGGGACGCGGACCTGTGTTGTGCGCTGCGCAAGGTCGCGCCGCTGACGCAGGCACTGAGCGGGTACGAAGCGTGGGCGACCGGCCTGCGCCGAGCCGAGACGCACTCCCGAGTGATCGCCCCGGTGATCGGCTGGGACGAGAAGAAGAGCATGGTCAAGGTGTCTCCGTTGGCGCGCTGGTCTGACGACCAGGTCGAGCGCTACATCGTCGAGAACGGCATTTTGGTCAACCCCCTCGTCTACGACGGCTACCCCTCCATCGGCTGCGCACCCTGCACCCGCAGGGTCTCCCCCGACGAAGACCCCCGCAGCGGCCGCTGGTCGGGCCTGGCCAAGACTGAATGTGGGATCCACGCATGACCTGTTCGCCCGTCGACAGAGCCGTCGACGTCCAGTTCCCGGACATCACCGAAGGGAGATCCACCTAATGGCTGCCCCAGCATTGGTGGCCTTGGCTCACGGCAGTCGTGACCCGAGGTCGGCTCAGACCATTGGCGCTTTGGTCGAGGAGGTTCGCTCGATGCGGCCCGACCTGCGCATCGAGAAGGCGTTCCTCGAGCTTTCCAAGCCCTCGTTCGGCACCGTCGTCGACCGCCTCGTCCGCGCGGGGTTCGATGAGATTGTGGTGGTGCCCCTCCTGTTGACCGAGGCCCACCACGCGCGTGTCGACGTACCCAGCGCGGTCTCCGAGGCGATGGCCAAGCACGAAGGGTTGCGCATCCGGGCGACCCACGTGTTGGGACTGGAGAACTGCTTCTTGGAGGTGCTCGACCTGCGGTTGCGCGATGCTCTCAAGCAGGCCCGGGTGCGCGAGCTCGACGCGCTCGTGCTGGCCGCTGCGGGATCCTCCGATCCGCTCGCCAATCAGGCCGTTGCCCGGTTGGCCCGGGTGTGGGGAGCCCATCACAAACTGCCGGTCACCGCGGCGTTTGCATCGGCTGCACCCCCCGCGACCGGGGAGGCCGTGCGCGCGTTCCGTGTCGAGGGGCGGCGCCACGTGGCGGTTGCCTCACTGTTCCTGGCCCCGGGGCTGTTGCCGGATAGGGCCGCCGAGCTCGCGCTGGAGGCCGGCGCGGTCGCCGTGTCTGAGCCGTTGGGCGCCCACCCGGAGATTGCCCGCACCATCTTGGCGCGCTATGCCGTCGGTGCCGTCGAATTGGTGCCCGTCTGATTGGTGCCCGGTTAGCCGACCAGGCGATCGAGGAGTCTGACCAACTCGGCGGTCGGGTCGGCGGTCAATCCGCCGTGCACCGGACCGGGTCGCAGCACCGTGCTTCGGGGCGCCTTGAGGAAGCCGAATCTGGTCCCCGCCGGCTCAGTTGCCGCCGCGCCGGCGTGAGCGTCGCCCTCGCACACTCGGTTGACGAATTCCAGGGCCGAGGCCACTTGGGCGAGGTCGAGCGTCGGGTCCAGCGCCAAGAGTCGGTCCTGGTCGAGTCGTGAGCCCAGATGGAGGAAGCCCGACTCTTCGCAATAGAGCACGACCCCGACGTTGAGGAACTCCTCCCGATCCGCGCGCGGGACGCACCGCAGGACGACGTATTGGTAGGGCAGTCGCTTCATCGGGCCACCTCGGGAAGCCAGGAGCGAGTGCGCAGCCGAGCCAGCAGGAAGCCGGCGTACGCGTCACGCAGGGCCTCGGCACTCTGGGCCCTCGGCACGGCACGCAACCAAGCCTCGGGAACCTGCGCGATGGCTTCGGTGATGGCGTCGCGGTCCACCAGGGCACGCAGCTGAGCATCGACGTCTCCGAGGTGCTGCACCTGATCGCGCAACACGTGATCGGAGGCGTTCCACGGCTGCTCCGCAAACCGCTCCGGGTCGCCCACGCCGGCGTCCCAGGCGTGGTGGAAGTAGAGGCTGGCTCCGTGGTCGATGGCCCACACCTGGCCATGCCACACCAGCAAATTGGGGTTGCGCCAACTGCGGTCCACGTTGGCGGTGAAGGCATCCAACCACAGGATCCGGGCGGCCGGTTCGGGCTCGATGCTGGCCTCGTGGTCGAAGCCAAACGCGCCGGGAAGGAAGTCCACGCCGAGGTTGAGGCCCACGCTGGCGTTGAGGAGGTCCTGGACCTCTTCGTCTGCTTCGTAGCGGGCGATCTGGGGGTCCAACTCCAGCCCCACCAGCCGCGGGGTAGGCACCGAGATGCGTGCGGCGAGGTGAGCCACGATGATCTCTGCCACGAGCACCCGCACCCCTTGCCCCGCGCCGTGGAACTTGCAGACGTAGGTGCCCAGGTCCTCGGCCTCGACCAGGCCGGGCAGTGATCCGCCTTCACGCAGAGGCGTCACATAACGGGTGACCGCAACGGTGGGGATCACGCGAGCGGGGTTTCCTCGCGCAAACGCTTTTGCTGCTCGGCGACATCAAAGTCGGCGACCGGCCACTGGGGGTTCATTGCCCGCAACGAGTCGCGAAGCAGCTCGCCGATGGCCAGGTTGCGGAACCACTTCTTGTCGCTGGGGATCACGTGCCAGGGCGCGAGATCGGTATTGGTGCGCTCCAAGGCCACCTCATAGGAGTCGCGATAGGAGGGCCACAGGGAGCGTTCGTCGAGGTCACCCGGATTGAACTTCCAGTGCTTGGTGGGGTCATCCAGCCGAGCGAGCAGGCGCTCGCGCTGCTCGTCTGCGGAGATGTGCAGCATCGCCTTGACGATGGTGGTGCCACCGGCGATGAGCGCGGCCTCAAACTCGTTGATCGCCGCATAGCGACGCTCGATCTCCTCGGCGGGCGCCCATTGGTGGACCCGAACGATGAGGACGTCTTCGTAGTGGGAGCGGTCGAAGACGCCGATCTGGCCGGCTTGGGGCAGCGCCTTGGTGATGCGCCACAGGAAGTCGTGTGCCTTTTCCTCGTCGGACGGCGCCTTGAACGAGGTGATCCGAACTCCCTGCGGATCGACCAGCCCCACGGTGTGGCGCAGGACGCCGCCCTTCCCGGAGGTGTCCATGCCTTGCAGCACCAACAGCACGTTGCGGGTCGAACCGGTGGTGCGTTCGGCGAACAGCCGCTCCTGCAGGCCCGACAACTCCGGACCCAGCTCGATCAGCGCTCGCTCGCCGTCGGTCTTGCTGCCCGAGAAGCCGGGCGCCGCATCGGTCTCGATGGTCTGCAGATCCACGGCCCCGGGGGCCAGACGCAGGTGGTCACTCATCATGGAGGACACCTTAAGGCTGCTGCTCCAACGCTTCACGCACCACGACAAACGCCAGCGACGAGGAATAACCTTTGCGGGCCAACAGGCCGACCAACCTTCGGGTGGCGGTCACGTCATCGACGCCCTTCAGCGAACGCAACTTCTTGTCCACAAGTTCGCGTGCCCGCGTCCGCTGCGACACGGGATCCACGAGCGCAAGCGCCTCCTGGGCCGCCTCACGAGCCACACCTTTGCGACGCAATTCGTCGGCCAGGGCGCGCGGCGCCAATCCCTTTGCTCGGGACCGGCTTTCGACCCAGGCCCGAGCGAAGGCGGCGTCGTCGATCAGGCCGACCTCTTCGAACCGGTCGAGGAGTTTCTCGGCAATCTCGTCGGGGACGTTCTTCAGGGCGAGTTTGGCCCGCAACTCAAAGCGGGTCCGGGCCTGCCCGGTCAGCTGATCCAGCAGGATCTTGCGCGCCACGGACTCCGGGTCGGCGTCCGGATCCAGACTCCGCGGCACCGCCTCAGCTGCGTCGACGGCGCCCTCAGCGGCGCCCACCCATGCCTGGACGCCGACGGTCACGTCCCCCCGCCAGGAGTCATCGACCCATAGCGGCGGAGGGACGTCTGCGACCTCAGAAGTCATCGACACCGATGGGGGCTGCGGCTACCTCGGGAGCTTGGTCAACCTGGGGACCAACGCCGAGTTGTTCGAGGATCCGCTTTTCCAACTCGTTGGCAAGGTCGGGGTTGTCGCGAAGGAAGGCTCGGGCGTTTTCCTTGCCCTGGCCGAGCTGATCGCCTTCGTAGGTGTACCAAGCGC
Source organism: uncultured Actinomycetota bacterium (assembly GCA_963814245.1). Taxonomy (GTDB): domain Bacteria; phylum Actinomycetota; class Actinomycetes; order Propionibacteriales; family Nocardioidaceae; genus Nocardioides. Next base: position 75,009 of record CAWFBY010000009.1, on the reverse strand, counting down.
CGGCTTTGCGGACCAGCCCGGCGTCGACCCCGACGTCGATCAGGCCGCCTTCGCGGCTGATGCCCTTGCCGTACATGATGTCGAACTCGGCCTGCTTGAACGGCGGGGCCACCTTGTTTTTGACGACCTTGACTCGGGTCCGGTTGCCGACCGCTTCCTGGCCGTCCTTGAGGGTCTCGATCCGACGCACATCGAGGCGCACCGACGAATAGAACTTCAAGGCCCGACCACCGGTGGTGGTTTCGGGAGACCCGAACATCACCCCGATCTTCTCGCGCAACTGGTTGATGAAGATGGCCGTCGTGCCGGCCCCACTCAACGCCCCGGTCATCTTGCGCAGCGCCTGACTCATCAGCCGCGCTTGCAGGCCGACGTGGCTGTCGCCCATCTCGCCTTCGATTTCGGCGCGCGGCACCAAGGCAGCCACCGAGTCGATCACGATCAGGTCGAGGGCTCCCGAGCGGGTCAACATGTCGGCGATCTCGAGAGCCTGCTCCCCGGAGTCGGGCTGCGAGACCAACAAGGCGTCGGTGTCCACGCCGAGGTTGGCGGCGTATTCGGGGTCGAGCGCGTGCTCGGCATCGATGAAGGCCACGATGCCGCCGGCTCGCTGGGCATTGGCCACAGCGTGCAGTGCCACGGTCGTCTTGCCCGAGGACTCGGGGCCATAGATCTCCACTACGCGTCCTCGCGGCAGCCCGCCGAGGCCGAGGGCCACGTCGAGGGCGATCGATCCGGTCGGGATGACTTCGAGCGGCGCTCGAACCTCGTCTCCCAAGCGCATGACCGACCCCTTGCCAAAGGACTTTTCAATGTTGGCGAGCGCGGCGTCGAGGGCCTTGTCGCGGTCTCCTGCAGCCATGATTCTCCGTCCAATCTGGCCGGGTCACCTGTGTGTCCCGACTCAAGGTCTCGTTGTCGCTTTCGACTTCGGGTTGGACGCTAGACCGGGCCACCGACAGTGCCGATCCTCAAGGCAGGATCTGTGGAGTACGTCGACCAAGCGTGTCACCTGTGGACACAATCTAGACCGAACAGGTGTTCGAGCACGCCCATTGACTACGGCGTGTCGCGCGCACTCCGGCGACGGCTCGCCATCCGGTCACCGACGACGTGGGCGAGCAGCACCCCCGCGGTCACCGCTGCGGCCAAGATCAGCCAGCCGATGCCATAGTCGCGATCGAGCAGCGTCGTATTGTCGGCGCGCGCTCCGAGCCGCAGCAGAACCGGGACCGCACCTAGCGTCACCGTTCCGAGGATGATCAACGTCGCCGCGAGCCGAGCACGCCACGCCCCCGGCAGCCCTCGCCGCAGCACCACCCAGAGCCCGAGCACGAGCGGCACAACGAGCGCGTCGTGGAGCACCACCCCACCGGCGAGCCACACCACCGTGTGGCGCAGGTTCTCCCACCCCAGTTCCCACAGCCGCCAGCCGCCGTACGCCACCCCGGTCGCCCCGATGGCACCCACGAGCGGCCGAATCACTGCGCCACCTCGATCCGCGAGACCCACTTGGTCTGCAACACCCCAGGCCGATTCGGAGCGATCAGCCGCACCGGGTAGCCGTGATCGAGGGCCAGCGGCTCGCCATCGAGGTCCAACGCCAGCATCGTCAGCGGGTCGTCGGCGAAGTTGCCCGGCAGCGTGGTGGCGCGAAAGGCGCCGTGCTCCTGCAGCGACTCCACCCCCACGGCGCTGCCCTGGGGTGCCGCCACCAGGTCGAGCACCTCCCGGAGCGAGACGCCACCCCACAATCCCGACGCACTCCAGCCCTCGACACAGGCGATCGGCAGTTCGGCTTCCCGGCGCGGCAGGGCCTCCAGGTCGGCCCGGGACAACGCGACCTCGCGGTCGGCGTACGCCACCACCAGGTGAAAGTCCCGCGCCAACGCCGTCGCGGTGACGCCCGCAGCTCGGGCGGTCTTGTTGATCGGGATCCCGCCCGGTCCCTCCCCCGAACGCACGCCCAGGACCGAGATCCGTCGCAGCGCGGGGATGGTGCTGCCCCCCGTGGCCAGCACCGCCACACCGGCTGCTGCGAGCGAGGTGCGGACGAGTCCACGCCGTGAGAGCCCGCTCGCAGTCGTGTCAGCCTCCGGAGGCACCTGCTGCTCAGATTCGGCATCAATCGGTCCCCCGAGCGCCTCACGGATGACCGGCAACTTGACCGCGATGTGCAGCACCATGGCGCCGATAGCCACCCAACCGAGGGCAAAGTGCGTAGCCCGGAAACGGAAGTCCCAGGGATACCACTGAGCCGAATTGGCCAGCCCGGTGGCCAACTGGAAGATGGCGGCCGACACCAAGATCGCGATCGAGCCGCGCTCGAGCAGATGCGCCACAAGTTGCCGGTTCGCCCGCTTCGGCACCCGGGCGAACAGTTTGGGATAGACAGTCCACAACTTGACCAGCAGCAGGGGTACGGCGGCGGTCCCCGAGATTACGTGCAGGCCTTGGGTCACCCGGTAGGCCCAGACCGGGCGGGTGGGCAACGGCACCGACGGGTTGGGCAACTGCGCCCAATGACTGATCAGCCCCGTCACAAACGCGATCCCGAACGCAATACCCAGCCACACCCCGATGCGAGCCGAGACCCGCGGGCTTCTCAGCCGGCTCGCGAAATCCTCCTCGTTGGGGAGTCGCAGCAGCGTCATGCACGCTCCACAACCGCGAACCAGCGCCCGGCGTACTCGTGGAGCTCGGTCCTGGCGAAACCCGCCGCATCGGCCACGCTGGCGATCGCATCCGCGCCCACCACGGCCCAGGGAAATTCGCCACTGGTCCGCAGGGCACTGCTCAGCCGCACCCGGGCGTGGCGCATCCCGGCGCCATACTCCGCCAAATCGACGACCACTCGACCCTGCGGTGTCAGGAGCCCGCGCACCCGGCCGAGCAGCCGCACCGGGTCTCCACCGATCCCGACATTGCCGTCCGCCAGCAACGCGGTGTCCCACGAGCCTTCGGCCGGAACCTGGCCGAATACGTCCCCCAGCACCGCGGACACGCCCCGGTGCCGGGTCTGTTCCACGGCTTCGGGTACGACGTCCAGGCCCAGGACCACGTGCCCCTGCTCGAGCAAGTGCGCGGCCATCCGACCGGGGCCACAGCCCACATCGATCGTGCGTCCCCGACAGTGCGCCAATACGGCGCGATCCGAAGCGTCCGCCGAGCTGCCCCACTGGGCCATCGGCAACGGAATCGGGCTCTCCCCCAGGCCGATCAGGACGCAAGGGCTGCCTTGCAAGGCATCGGTGAAGACCGAAACGAAGGGATCCACGTCGCGGGGTACGCCCGGCGCGAGCAGGGCTGTCGTCACGACGACACCACCGTCGACGCCAACCAGGCGGCCCTGAAATGCCCGGTGGTCAAGGCTGAGGCGACCTCGCTCGCGTCAGCGACCGTGTCGACATCGCGCAGCGTCGGTCCGGTCCCCACCCGGTCCACAACGTCTTCCAGGGCAGCGCGAGTCCGGTGCTCGGTCTCGGAGCTCGACATGGGCACCCCTGCTAGTACGTGCGCCTGACTCGGATCGGCCAGGGCGAGGGCCCACCAGCCCCCATCGTGGGTCGGTGCCAAGATCGCGGGATCCTCGCTCAGGCCCGAGGTCACCTTGTGGAGGAGCGCTTCGGTCACCTGCGGGGTGTCCATCCCGATTTGGAGGATCGGGCCGGGGCCACTGTCGTGGTGAGCATGGACCAGTCGTTCGGCGAAGCCATCACCACGTTGGGCGATGACGTGCCAGCCCGCAACCGCGCTCAGAATCTCCGAGCCTCGCTGGGCCTGCGCCAGGTCGCCGGTCAGAGCCAGGATGCAGCGGTCAGCACCAAAGGTCACCTGACAGGTCTCCAGGGTGTCGAGCAGCGCTGCGGCTGCGAGATCCGCCGCTGCCTGCATGCCTAGAGCGTGGCCAAGGCGGGTCTTGGCGAAGCCGACAACAGGGGCCTTGGCCACCACCAGGCAGCGCACGTCGCTCATGAGCCCGTGGGCGTTCATCGCAGCACCCGCCAGAAGTCGTGGGCTGTGCGTAGGGTGCCCCGCACCGAGCCCGAAACCTTCGACTTAGTGCCCGCAGCTCGGGGTAGATAGGCGACGTCTCGCTCGGTGATCCGCCACCCGCCCTGCGTGGCGCGGGACAACAGCTCAACGGGGTAGCCGAAGCGACGATCTTGTACGTCCAGATCGAGCAACGCCTGACGCCGACACACCCGCAATGGGGCAATGTCGTGCACCGGAAGGCCAGCTCGGCGGCGCAACCAGGCCACCACGATCGCGTTGCCGGCCCGCGCGTGCCAAGGCCACACCCCACGACTCGCGGGACGTCGGCGACCGACCGCGAGGTCGGCCCGGTCGTCGCGGACGTCCCCCAGCAGCGGGAGGATCGCCCGCGGATCGAACGAGCCATCCCCGTCCATGACGGCAAGGTATTCGCGAGTCGCCGCTATGACCCCCGCGTGCACGGCTGCGCCGTACCCGGCACGAGGCTCGAAGACCACCCGCGCCCCGAACTCACGAGCCACGGCTGCGGTGTCGTCGCGCGATCCGTTGTCCACCACGGTGACCGCTACGCCGGCCGGGACCAGCGGTAACAACGCCCGCAGGGCGGGGCCTTCGTCACGGCACGGGAGGATCAATTCGCAGTCTTGGTTCACCTGAGCCACGCTAGGTGGCCCGGCACCCTCCGCGGGGCCGAAATCTCTTACGGAACGCTGACATCGCCGATAGGTCTGTCGGATCGCGGGACCGGTCCACCTAGCATCGACCCTGTGTCCACCGAGCCCACCTCTCCGTCTGCGGAGGTCGCGGAGGATGCGGCGGGTGAGGCTGCCGGGCGTGCCGCGTGGTTCGGGCTCGGCGGTGGCATCCTCCTGATGGCAGCGGCGATGGCAGTTCCGGCCGCGAGTGGCTGGGACGTGCACATCAAGGACTTCCCGCCGATCCACGCATTCTGGGATCCCCGCCTCGGACCGGGCACCGTTCTCGCGGTGTTGGTGGCCGGGCTGGCGTCCAGCTGGGCGGTCGCGTGGGCGGACACCCTCTCGTGGCGACAGTTGCTGCCGGCGTCGTACGCCGCCGGCCTGGCCTGGATGATCTCACTGGCCCTCGTCGACGGCGTGGACGGGATCTCCGACGTCCTCAACCACTCCTACGAATACCTCGAAACCGCGCGCGCCACCGATGATCTGCCCGCGACCTTGGACGAGTACGTAAGCCGGATCCCCTTCGACGCCGAACAGGGCAACTGGCCGGTGCACATTGCCGGCCACCCCGCCGGAGCCCTGGTCTTCTTCGTGGCGCTGGTGCGACTCGGGTTGGGTTCGGGACTCGCTGCGGGCCTCGTGGTGACCTTCATGGCCGCCTCGACCGCGCCCGCGGTGCTGGTCACTCTGCGGACGCTGGGTGCCGAGGCGGCGGCGCGACGCGCGGCACCGTTCCTGACATTCGGTCCCGCCGCCATCTGGCAGTGCGTGTCGGCCGACGGCATGTTCGCCGCTGTCGCCGCGTGGGGGCTAGCCGCGCTCGCGGTGGCCGGCGTACGCCGCAGCCTGGCGTGGTCGGTGGTGGCCGGGCTGCTCCTCGGCTATTGCGTGATGTTGTCCTATGGCTTGCCCCTGCTGGGCGTGCTCGCCGTGGCGATCTTGGTGCTCGCGGGCTCGTGGCGCCCGTTGGCGCCCGCCTGCCTGGCCGCGGTCGCCGTGGTGGTCGGCTTTGCGGTGGCGGGCTTCGCGTGGTGGGAAGCCTTCCCCGTGCTCCGCGAACGCTATTGGGACGGCGTGGCCCATAACCGGCCAGCCGCCTATTGGCTGTGGGGCAATTTCGCCGCTCTGCTCTTCTCGGCCGGCCCCGTCCTGGCTGCCGCGCTGGCCGTCGGCGCCACCCGCTGGCGCGACCAGGGGTCCCGGGTCGTGGTGGCCTTGGCCGGAGCCGCCTTCGCGACGGTGCTGCTCGCCGACTTCTCTCAGATGAGCAGGGGCGAGGTCGAGCGAATCTGGCTGCCCTTTGCGCCGTGGCTACTCGTCGCGACGGCGCTGCTCCCGGAAACCTGGCGGCGCCGCGGCCTGATCCTGCAACTCGTGGCCGCACTCGCGATCCAACATCTCCTCCACCCCGACTGGTGACTTGAGTTGGGCCTCCCTACCCGTTGAGTTGGGCCTCCCTACCCGTTGAGTTGGGCTTCCCTGCCCGTTGAGTTGGGCCTCGCAGCGGAGCGGTTGCGAACTCCACCAGCCCCGACTCGGGGGCAACGGCCGCGGCGAACCCCAGTCGGGCTCGCGCCAACTCAGGCGAGGCCACCACGTGGCGCACATCGCCGATCCGGAATCCGCCGGTGATCTCAGGGACCATGCCCCCGGGCAGCCCCGATGCCACCAACTCGGCGACGGTCGCGATAGAAATGGGCCGCCCCGAGCTCACGTTGAAGGCGTCGAAACGCGCAGGGGTCGACCCCACCACCGCCTCAAGCGCCAGCACATTGGCCCGCGCGACATCGTTGACGTGGACAAAATCTCGCATCTGACGGCCGTCTTCGTAGACCTGCGGGGCCTCGCCTCGTTCGATCGAGGAGCGAAACATGGCCGCCACCCCGGAGTAGGGCGTGTCCCGAGGCATGCCCGGCCCATAGACGTTGTGATAGCGCAGCGCGATGGCAGCACCACCCGCTTGCGCCGCCCATGCGGACACATAGTGTTCCTGCGCGACCTTGCTCGCGGCGTACGCGCTGCGCGGATCCAACGCCGCAGCTTCGGTCACCAGATCCCAGTCCAGTGACCCGGCACACTCGCCACATTGGTTCTCGAACTCACCCGACTCGAGTTGTGCCCGGGTCCGCGGCTGCGGCGTCTGCGCACCATGCCGATCGCATCGATAGCGCCCCTCGCCATAGACGACCATGGATGACGCCAACACCATCCGCTGCACCCCGCGGTCGTGCATCGCAGCCAGCAGCGCGGCGGTACCCAGGTCGTTGTGCGCGGCGTACGCCGGCAAGTCAGCCACCGTGACGCCCGCACCTACGAGCGCGGCCTGGTGACAAACGACATCGATGCCCGTGAGCAACGCCGACCAATCCTCCGCGTCGCGAACGTCGAGATGATGCGAGCCGGGGGCGGGGTCGGCCACGTGCCCACCGTGCGCCTGCTCAAGATGTACGTCGACTCCGACGACCTCGTGCCCGAGGCGCACCAACTCCCGCGAGATCGCGGAACCGATGAAGCCCGCCGACCCGGTCAGCAGGACCCTCATGACCCGGCCGCGCTCCTGTCGGCCCCAGAGCCGCCGAGGAAGTCGGGGCCACCCCAGTCACAGGAACACCCATCGGGATCGGGCAGGGTCTCCAGCGCCCCCCGCAGCACACCCTTCAGACGCGGGAGATTGCGCTCAAATGCTTCGAACACCTCTTCTTGGTGCACCCCGTCGCCTGCCGTGACTCCAGCATCCATGTCCGTCACCAGCGCGACCGCGGCATAGCAAATGCCCAGCTCACGGGCCAACACCGCCTCGGGGTGCCCTGTCATGTTGATCAGGGACCAGCCTTGCGCCGCATAGTTCACGGACTCAGCCCGAGTCGAGAAGCGAGGACCCTCGATGACGACCATCGTTCCGCCGTCGATCATCGCGGGATCGGACCCAACGAGGGCACCACGAAGCCGCGGGCAATACGGATCGGCGAACGGCGCATGTGCCGCCCCCGCGGTTACGAAACTGTGGACGCGACCGGAGGTGCGGTCGACCAGTTGATCAGGGACGACGAGGTCGCCGGGCGCGACCTCGGACCGGAGCCCACCGACCGCGCACGGGGCGAAGATCTGGAGAACGCCCAGACTCTTGAGCGCCCACAGGTTGGCTCGATAGTTGATCGTGTGCGGGGCGAACTCGTGCTGCCTCCCGTGCCGGGGCAAGAACGCAACCCGGCGGCCGGAGATCTCGCCGACCGTGATGGGCGCCGATGGCGGGCCGTAGGGCGTGCTGACCTCGATTTCATCGGCCTCGGTGAAGAAGGAGTACAGCCCGCTGCCGCCGATGGCCGCGACGGTGGCGGTGGGGGTGAAATCACCCAAGGAACCAGTCATTGCACCACTGTGTCAGCCCCGGGTCCAGGGCACGACCAGGTGGCGGCGAAGTCAGACTTCCGTAATCTGCCGCACCGGGCGCGCTCGGCTGGCGAGCCAGGCGGACGCGAGCACCCCGATGGCGAGGAAGCCACCGAAGGCGTTGAGTGCCGCGAAGCCGCTTGAACCGACGATGACCCCAGCCAGCGCACCAGCGAGGGCGGCGGAAACCCCCATGATCAGATCGGCGGCCCCCTGCACGTCGGTGCGCGCTTCCAGCGGCACCTCGACAGCGATCAGGGTCGAGGCCGCGACGGTGCTGAAGGACCACCCCAAACCCAGGAGGAACAAGCCACCGAAGATCTGCCAGGAACTGCCTTCGGGCGAACTCCCACTCATCGCCACGGCCACCAGGAGGAGCGACCCGCCCGCAATCAGCATCCGCGATGCTCCCCACTGGTCGGTGGCCAGGCCGACCAACGGGGAGAAGGCGAACATTCCCAGCACGTGCACGGACACGACCAGGCCGATGATCTTGAGTTGGGCGCCGCCATGCTCCATGTGCAGCGGAGTCATCACCATCACCGCGACCATGACCGCGTGTCCACTGGCGAGCCCGCCGATGGCCGCGACGACGGCCGGTTGGGCGCGTAGCACTCGCACCATCCGACCTAGCGAGGTGCTCGCGTCGGCGTGGTCTTCCCAGCCCGCCGCCTGCTGGGCGGTGAGCAGCGGATCGGGGCGCATGAAAACCCACACGACCGCGGCCGCGGCCGTCATCGCCACGGCCCCCAGCGCGAAGGGGCCGGTCAGCGCCGGGATATTGAGTCGGCCGGCGAGCGCGCCCGCAGGTCCGGTGAGATTAGGCCCGGCGACGGCACCGATCGTGGTCGCCCAGACCACGAGGGACAGCGACCGGCCACGCGTTGCTTCGGGCGCCAAGTCGGTGGCGGCGTACCTCGAGCCCGAGTTTGCGGCTGTCGTAGCCCCGAGCGCCGTCGCGCCGACCATGAGCAGCGCCATCGACGAAATCGCCCCTGCCACCACGGCGAGCAGCGCCCCGGCTGCACCCACCAGATAGCCCAAGACCAGCCCCACCCGTCGCCCGCGGCGCGACATCAGCCGAGCCAAGGCGTACGACGCAATGGCGGCCCCGAGGACCTGGGCGGTCTGGGCCAAGCCCGCCAACTTCTCCGAGCCCGACAAGTCCCGGGCCAACAAGGACGCGGTGGCGATGCCGATGGTGATGCCGACGGCGCCAATGGCTTGCGCTGCGACGAGCGTCGCCAACGTGCGCCGATGGACGGCGGCGACCTCCGCGTCGTTCATCGAGGTGAGATCCTCACGTGGCTTGTCACCGGTCGCGAGCCGGGAGTTCGAGGGCGCGCCACACCGCACCCCAGACGACCTTGGGGGCAACGCCGTCTGCCAGCGCCTCCACCGCCGTCTTGCCGCCGAGCTCGGCGATCACGAAGTGCTCGGACCAGTGCGCCGCATAGTCCTGGCCCAAGGTGGCTTCGAGCCGGTCCCACAGTTCGGTGTGCCTCACTCGGGCATCTCCGCCGAAGACCTCGGGTCAAAACCGACGTCGTGAAGGTGGTGCACCACGTCGTGCAGGTGATAGCGAGCGATCGTGTCGATGGTGAAGGTCGAATCGTTGCTCCGGCGTCCTGACCGATCCCACTGATGCGCCTCGACGCTGGCATAAATGGCCGCGACCTCATCAGCCGCGGCTCGCAGCTCCTCGTCGACCACCGCAGGATCGGCCAGGTCATAACGCTCGTCGAGAGCGGTCTGGTCTTGATCCCAATTTTCAAACAACGGGTCGACCTGGGCCTGCATCAGGGTGACCCGTTGGCCGAAGATGCGGTTGACGTCTCGAATGTGGCAGGCATATTCCAGGTCGGACCACAGCTCCGGGCTCGGCCTGCTTGCCACGTCCGGTCGGCCCAACACGAGCGACCACGAGGCGGCATTGGCCTGCACCAGCGCCGGCAGGTCGGCCGGCACGGCCGCGGCGGAGTCGAAACCGCACTCCGGGCACGGGCGATCGAGCACCCAGGTCCAGTCTTTGGTGTCGGGAACGAGAGTCATGCGCCTATCCAATCAGGGGGCCGGCTAGGTCAAGAGGAGCGCACCGAGTCGGCGACGTACGACCGCCACGCCCACCAGGCCTAGCACCATCAGGTAGATCACCGAAACCAGCGATGCCCACGTGATCGCCCCCGTGGTCAGTTCGCGGCACAACACCACTCCGCGATAGAGCGGCGTCACCTCGACCACCCAACGCAGCGCCGAGGGGAACGCTTCGACGGGAAAGAACGTCGCAGAGAACAGGAACAGCGGAACCTGGATCAGCGTGATTTTGTCGAAGTCCTGCCAGCTCTTCAGGTAGGTGGTCAGCGCCATCCCCACGGCGGCGGAAGCGAAGGCGATCAAGATGGCCGCAGGAAGGGCGAGCAGCGCGGTCCACGAGTCGATCAACCCCAACGCCCCCATCACGACCAGGAACGCCGCCGAATAGATCCCTCCGCGCAGCAGACACCACGCGACCTCACCCCTGGCCACGTCGGCGGTGGAGAGCGGAGTCGCGAGCATCTGGTCGTAGAGCTTCTCGAACTTGAGCTTGAAGAACATGTTGTATGTCGCGTCCAGGAGCGCGCCGTTCATGGCCGAGGCGGCCAACATCGCCGGGGCCACGAACTCGGCATAAGGGATGCTGCGCCCGTTGAACTCAAAGGTGTCGATCATCTGGCCGACGCCGATGCCGATCGACAAGAGATAGAGCACCGGCTCGAGAAACCCGGTGAGGAACAGCTTCCAGCCTGATCGATAGACGATCACGTTGCGCATCAGCAGCACCCCGGTCGCCCGCACTGGACTCAGGGGCGGCACCCGCCGCGAGGTTGCGATCTCCCTCATGGTCATCTCACCAACCTCGCGGCCAGGCCCGAAACCGACCACCGCCAGCCGAACAGCGTCAGCGCGACCAGAAAGGCCACGTGCACCGCAGCCAAGGGCCAATCAACGGTGTTGAGCGTCAACATCCGCGAAAGATTGACGCCGTGCCACAACGGCGTGATCCGGGCAAACCAGGACAGCCACTCCCCCAAGTTGGCGATCGGGAAGAACGCCCCGGAAAACAGGAACAGCGGGAAGACCCCCAACCGAAACACCACCCCGAAGCCCTCCTCGGAGGTGATCCGAGCCGAGATCCCATAGACCAGCGTCGCAAAGGTCATCCCCACGAGAAGCTGCGCCCCAAAGGCGAGAATCGGCCCCCACCAGGTCACGAAGACGCCGAAGGGCGCCAACACCAACATGAACACCGCACAGGTCGTCGCCAAGCGGAACAACACGAAGAGCAGATGGCCCGCCACCAGGTCACGCACGGCCAGCGGAGTGCTCAACATGGAGAAATAGACCCGCTGCCACTTGATCATCCCCATCACGGGATAGGTCACCTCACCGACCGCCGTCTGCATGGCGTGGGCTGCCACCAGACCAGGCACAACAAAGGCGAGGTATGACGTGGCGCCCTCCAGCGTGTCCGGATCGCTGCGTACGAAGCCCCCGAGCAACACCCCCATCGCCACGACATAGAACAGGGGCGACACGAAGGAGGAGATGACCGAGGCTCGCCAGGTGCGGCGATAGACCGTCGCCCAATAGTCGAACTGACGCGTGACACCCTCGAAGAGACCCAGCATCAGTCCACCAGCGTCCGGCCGGTGAGCCGCAGGAACACATCTTCCAGCGTCGAGCGCCGCACCAGCACCCCCGCCGGTCGCAGACCGCGCTCGTGGACCTTGACGAGCACCTCTTCGCCGTCGTCGGTGTAAATCAGGAGCCGGTCGGGCAGCACCTCGATCCGCTCGCCAAGGTCGGCCACCTGCTCCAGAACGCCCTCGTGCTCATCGCTGCCAAAGCGCAACTCCGCCACCTCACGGGTGGAGTGCGTCCGGATCAGGTCGAGAGGTGAACCCTCCGCAACGATCTCGCCCTTGTCCATCACCACCAGGCGATCACACAACTGCTCGGCCTCATCCATGTAATGGGTGGTGAGCACCAGCGTGACCCCCTGACTCTTGAGCCGGAAAAGCCGGTCCCAAAGGAGGTGCCGGGCCTGCGGATCCAGCCCAGTCGTGGGCTCGTCGAGCAGCAGGAGGTCGGGCTCGTTGATCAACGACCGAGCGATCGTGAGGCGGCGCTTCATGCCACCCGAAAGGCTTTCCACCTTGCTGGTGGCCTTCTCGCCCAGTTGCACAAAGTCCAGCAGTTCGCGCGCCCTAGCCTTGAGCTCGGCCTTGGGCAGGCCGAAGAATCGGCCATAGACATAGAGATTGTCGAAGACATTCAACTCGTTGTCGAGGGTGTCTTCTTGCGGGCAGACCCCTAAGCGAGCACGAATCGCCGGCCCGTCCGTGCGCGGGTCGCGATCGAGGATCGTGAGCTCGCCGCTTGTGGCGGGTGACACCGCCGCGATCATCCGCATGGTGGAGGATTTGCCCGCGCCATTGGGCCCGAGAAATCCGAACGCCTCACCGCGGCGTACGTCGAGATCGATCCCACGCACCGCCTCAAAGTCGCCGAACGACTTGCGAAGCCCACGCGCGCGGATCATCGACGTCTCGTCGCCGTCACTCACGGGTCCAGGCCGGTCTTCGTTCACCCGAGGCACCCTAACTGGGTCCGCCATCAAGCCGCTCCAGGTGCCTGGTGCGGCTCGTGGTCGTGACTGTCGCCGGGGTAAGCAAGGATGGGATTGTGTCCACTCCATTGGCTGCGTTCAGCCCGGCAACCCGGGCGTGGTTCGCTGCCGCATTCGCTGAGGCAACCCCGGCCCAAGTGGGGGCGTGGGAAGCAATCGCCAGCGGCAGACACACCCTGGTGGTGGCCCCCACAGGCTCGGGCAAGACGCTATCCGCCTTCTTGTGGTCACTCGATCAGTTGCTCAGCGTCCGGTCCACCGAAAATCTCAACGGCACCGACCGCCCGCCGGGTTCGCGGGTGCTTTACATCTCGCCCCTCAAAGCGCTGGCCGTGGATGTCGAACGCAACCTGCGCGCGCCCCTGGCCGGCATCAAGAACACCGCCGAGCGCCTCGGCGAGCCGATCTCGCAGGTCAGCGTCGGGCTCCGGTCGGGAGACACGACGGCTGCCCAGCGCCGCAGGTTGGTGGCGCGCCCGCCTGACATCTTGATCACCACCCCCGAGTCGCTGTTCTTGATGCTCACCTCGCAGGCCCGCGAGACCTTGCGCACGGTGGACACGGTGATCCTCGACGAAGTGCACGCCCTGGCCGGCGGCAAACGCGGTTCACACCTGGCGGTCAGTCTCGAGCGCCTCGACGCTCTCCTCGCCACCCCTGCCCAGCGCATCGGGTTGTCGGCAACGGTGCACCCCCACGAAGAGGTCGCCCGCTTCCTCGGCGGCGCCGCGCCGGTGGAGATCGTCGCTCCCCCGTCCGCCAAGTCGTGGGATCTGCGGGTGGTGGTGCCCGTGGAGGACATGACCGCGCTCGGGGCCGCCGAGGCAGGGGAAGACGACGCGCCGGCCAACTCCAGACCCAACTCGCTGTGGCCGCACGTGGAGGAGAGCGTGGTCGACCTCATCGAGAAACATCGCTCGACGATCGTGTTCGCCAATTCGCGCCGCCTGGCGGAGCGGCTGACGGCGCGGCTCAACGAGATTGCCGCAGATCGTCAGGGAGCTGCCCTCGCGACGGGAGGACCAAGTCCCGCGCAAGTGATGGCTCAATCGGGTCAGTCCCACGGCGCCGCGCCGGTCCTCGCCAAGGCGCACCACGGCTCGGTCTCCAAGGAACAGCGCGCCCTGATCGAGGACGAATTGAAGCGCGGTCGCCTGCCGTGTGTGGTGGCGACCAGCAGCCTGGAGTTGGGCATCGATATGGGGGCCGTCGACCTGGTGATCCAGATCGAATCGCCGCCGAGCGTGGCCAGCGCCCTGCAACGCGTAGGTCGGTCCGGTCACCAGGTGGGCGAGACCTCCCGGGGGGTGCTGTTCCCCAAACACCGGGGAGATCTGGCGCAGACCGCGGTGGCCGTGCAACGGATGGTGGCCGGGCAGATCGAATCCACCCGAGTCCCGATCAATCCGCTCGACGTGTTGGCCCAACACGTGGTGTCCAGCACCGCCATGGATGCCTGGTCGGTCGACGACCTGTTCGACGTCGTACGCCGAAGCGCACCGTTCGCGGCGCTCCCCCGCAGCGCCTACGACGCGACGCTGGACTTGCTCGCTGGCCGTTATCCCAGCGACGAATTCGCCGAGCTTCGCCCGCGGATCGTCTGGGACCGGGTGACGGGGATCATCACCGGCCGTCCGGGAGCACAACGACTGGCGGTGACCAGTGGCGGCACCATCCCAGATCGGGGGCTCTTTGGGGTCTTCCTCGTCGGCACCGGCACCGGGCGTCGGGTGGGCGAGCTCGACGAGGAGATGGTCTATGAGTCGCGTGTGGGCGACATCTTCGCCCTCGGTGCGACCAGTTGGCGGATCGAGGACATCACCCACGACCGGGTGTTGGTGACTCCCGCACCGGGGATTCCGGGGCGGCTGCCGTTTTGGAAGGGTGACTCGTTGGGTCGTCCCGCGGAGCTGGGCGCGGCCATCGGGGCCTTCACCCGCGAGCTGAGTGCGATGCCGCCGCCGACCGCTCGGGCGACCGCGATGAACGCTGGCCTGGACGAATGGGCCTCCGGCAACCTCGTGGCCTACCTGACCGAACAGGCCGAGGCCACCCGCATCTTGCCCAGCGATGAGGTGCTCCTGGTGGAGCGATTCCGCGACGAGTTGGGCGATTGGCGCCTGGTCGTGCACTCGCCCTACGGCACCCCGGTCCATGCGCCGTGGGCGTTGGCCATCAACGCGCGTCTGCGGGAGCGCTACGGCATCGACGGCCAAGCGATGGCCTCCGACGACGGGATCGTGATCCGCATTCCGGAGACCGACTCCGAGCCCCCCGGCGGGGAGCTGATCGTTTTCGATCCGGTCGAGATCGCCGATCTGGTCACCGCCGAAGTGGGGGGTTCAGCGCTGTTTGCCGCGCGGTTCCGCGAGTGTGCGGCTCGGGCTCTGCTGCTTCCCCGGCGCGACCCGGGAAGACGTTCTCCCTTGTGGCAGCAGAGGCAACGGGCCGCGCAGTTGTTGGAGGTCGCCGCACAATATCCGTCCTTCCCGATCGTCTTGGAAGCCGTGCGCGAGTGCCTCCAGGACGTCTACGACCTGGATGCGCTCACTGCACTGATGCGCCGCGTCGAACATCGCGAAGTGACGGTCCACGAGGTCGCCACTCCTGCGCCTTCCCCGTTCGCCCGGACCCTCCTCTTCGGCTATGTCGCCCAGTTCGTCTACGAAGGCGACTCCCCCATCGCCGAACGACGGGCTGCAGCGCTCTCCCTCGATCAGGGCCTGCTCGCCGAGCTGCTCGGACGCGCCGAGTTGCGCGAATTGCTCGACCCGGTGGTGCTCGCCGAGGTCGAGGCCGAGTTGCAGCGCACCGCCCCGGACCGACAAGCCCGCAACGTCGAAGGCGTTGCCGATCTGCTCCGCCTCCTAGGCCCTCTTTCCGAAGCCGAGGTCGCGGCGCGTTGTGTCGATCCTGCCTCGGCCCCCGACTGGTTGACCACCTTGGCCGAGGCCCGCCGGGCCGTGCTGGTGCGCGTGGCGAGCGCGGAGCGCTGGGTCGCGATCGAGGATGTCGCCCGACTGCGCGACGGGCTGGGCGTGCCGGTGCCGCCGGGCACTCCCGACGTCTTCACGGAGGCTCCAGAGGATCCCCTTGGCGACCTGATCGGCCGCTATGCCCGGACCCACGGCCCTTTCACCGCCGAGGGCGTGGCGCTCAGCTTCGGCCTCGGCATCGCCGTCGTACGCCACACGCTGGCCAGGCTCGTCGCTCGAGGACGGGTCCTCGAAGGCGAATTCCGACCGGCCGGAAGTGGGCTCGAGTGGTGCGACGCCGACGTCCTGCGCAGACTCCGAGGCCGCTCGCTTGCGCGACTGCGCAAGGAGGTCGAGCCCGTCGACCCGGCAGCCCTGGGTCGCTTCCTGCCCGCCTGGCAACGCGCGGTCACCGGTCCGCGCGGCGCGCTGAGGGGTGTGGACGGGACCCTCGCCGCGATCGAGCAGTTGGCGGGATGCCCGATGCCGGCGTCTGCGATCGAGTCCCTGATCCTGCCCGCGCGCGTGCGCGATTTCGAGCCGGCCCACCTCGACGAGTTGACTGCCTCGGGAGAGGTGCTGTGGGCGGGTCATGGCGCCCTGCCCGGCGCGGACGGTTGGATTTCGCTGCATCTGCGCGATCAGGTTGAGTTGACTCTCCCCGAGGTCGCGGCCTTCGAGCATTCCGAGCTGCATCAATCCTTGCTCGACGCCCTCGAACCCGGGGGTGCCTGGTTCTTCCGCCAGCTCAGCGACGCCATCGGTGCGACCGATGACGGCGCCGTCGTCGGCGCCCTGTGGGACCTGGTCTGGAGCGGGCGGGTCACCAACGACACTCTGGCGCCGGTGCGCGCGCTCATCCGCGGGGGCACGCCGAGTCATCGGTCTCGAGCCCCGGCTCCGCGCGTACGCCCCGCTGGCAGCGGCCGTGGTCGCGGGCCGAGCCGCGTCGGTCCCCCGCACGCCGCGGGCCGGTGGTCACGACTGCCGCTGGCCGAGACCGAGCCGACCTTGCGCGCCACCGCAGCCGCGGAGCGGCTCCTCGATCGCCATGGTGTGGTGACCCGAGGTGCTGTGCTGTCCGAGCGCGTCCCGGGAGGTTTCGCCGCCGTCTACAAGGTGCTGCGCGCCTATGAGGAGGCGGGCCGCTGTCGCCGTGGCTATTTCGTCGGTGGTCTCGGTGCGGCCCAGTTCGGCACGGCCGGCGCGATCGATCGGCTGCGCACGTTCAGCGAACTCGCCCCCGACCATGAGCCGGTGGCCCTGACGTTGGCGGCCACCGATCCGGCCAACCCGTTCGGCGCGGCGCTGGGTTGGCCGGAGCGAAGCACTGCCGAGTCGGGGCATCGCCCCGGCCGCAAGGCCGGAGCGTTGGTGGGCATCGTCGACGGCGCGTTGGTGTTGTACGTCGAGCGCGGCGGGCGCACATTGCTGACTTGGAGCGAGGACCTCGATATTCTCACCACCGCCTGCGCCTCGCTGGCTCAGGCGGCCCGCCGCGGCGCCCTGGGTCGGATCACGGTTGAACGCGCCGATGGCGAATCCGTGTTGGGTGCCACCACGCCGCTGCGCGCGGCACTCGAAGTGGCGGGCTTCATCGCGACGCCGAGGGGGTTGAGACTCCGTGCCTGAGGGCGACACGGTCTGGCGCACCGCCCGCACCCTCGACCGGGCGCTCGCGGGGCACCACCTGACTGCCTGCGACCTGCGGGTCCCCTCACTCGCCACGGTCGATCTGGCGGGCTCCCTGGTCCGGCAAACCGTCTCCCGGGGCAAACACCTGCTCACCCACTTCGAGCATCACCACCAGTTGCTCACCCTGCACACCCATCTGCTGATGGAGGGGGCCTGGCACATCTATGGCAGGGGCCATCCGTGGCGCCGACCGGCACACCTTGCCCGGGTCGTGCTGACGGCGGGAGAGGTCACCGCGGTTGGTTTCTCCCTCGGCGTGGTCGAACTGCTCCCCACCTCACAGGAGAGTCAGGTCGTGGGCCATCTCGGACCGGACCTACTCGGCAACGATTGGGATGCCCAGGCTGCCTGCGACCGACTCAAGCGACGCCCTGACGAAACCATCCGCGCCGCCCTGCTCGATCAGACCAACCTCGCCGGGATCGGCAATATGTACGCCGCGGAATTGTGCTTCACCAGCGGAGTCCACCCGGACACACCCGTGTCGCTGGTCCCTGACCTCGAGCGGCTCGTGCGCCGAGCCAAGCTGATGCTGGAGGCCAACAAGGAACGCTCCGTACAGGTGACGACCGGCGACCAGCGCCAGGGGCGCCGCCTATGGGTCTATGGCCGTGATCGAACACCCTGCCGACGTTGTGCGACCACCATCGTGGTCGCGGAGCGTGGAGAAGCGGGCCGGACTCGCCCGACCTATTGGTGTCCTGCCTGCCAACCAGCGGCCCCGGAGCCGAGGGGCTAGGCGGCCGACGCCACCACGCCACCGGTCGCGGCACCGACCGCATGCGGCACAGAGTTGAGCTCAAGCACGGCCTCTTCGCGAGCCACGGCCGTGCTCACCTCGCGCAGGATGTCGCTCAACGGCACTTCGAGCGCCGCACACAAAGAGGCCAGCAATTCCGAGGACGCTTCTTTTTGACCGCGCTCAATCTCGGAGATGTAGCCCAGGCTGACCCGCGCCTCCGCGGAGACTTCGCGCAGGGTTAACCCTTGATGCATCCGTCTGGAACGGAGCACCTCGCCGAGCAGCCGACGAAACAGCACCATCGGTGGTCCTCTCCGGTGTGGGGTCACTACGCACGCCTGATTGAGGGCAACGCTACCCGAGGCCTGGATCATCCCGCACGAGGACACGGCCGAGAAGATCGAGCGCGGCCTCAATGCTGGCCCGTTGGATGGTCTCGCGGTCGCCGCGCAGTTCGAGCGCGAGCACCTCCGCCGAGGTGGGGGTGGCCACGGCGACGTACACCGTGCCGGGAAGGTGGCCTTCTTGCTCGTCTGGGCCCGCGACCCCCGTCGTGCTGAGGGCGTACGTCGCGCCAAGGAGCCGGCGTACGCCTTGCGCCATCGCTTTGGCACACGCCGCGGAGATCACCCCTTCCTCCTCGACTGTCGTGTGGGGAACCCCCAGCAGGCCAACCTTGACGTCGGTGGCGTAGGACACCACCCCGCCGACATAGACCGCCGAGGCCCCGGCTACGGAGGTGATCCTCGCGGCTAGGCCACCGCCCGTGAGCGACTCGGCGGTCGCCAAGGTTGCGTTTTGCCGCGCCAACGCACGATGCAACCCCGCGACGTCCGGGTCCTCACGGGCCCTCTTCAAGCGAGCCTCACGGCACCACGTCGAGCGTGCGCGTCTCCGCCACCCGCTCGAGCGAGGCGTCTCCCGAATAGATCAGCTTGATGTCGTGCGAGCCCAGCAGACCAAACGGGTTCAGGCGGACACTCGTGGTGCCGTTGACCAAGGTCTTGGTCGCGAACAAGGCTCCGTCGACCTTGACCTGGACCGTTCCGGTTGCCACCAGCCCCGGCGCCGTGACCGTCACCGTGAACACGGCTCGGGTGGCGTTGCGCTTGACCACGGCGGGCGTGCGCACCACGTTGACCCTGGGCCGGTTCTTCACCACGGTGACGGAGACCGCATCAGTGCCGGTCGCGACGTGGGCGTCGCCGAGATACCGCACCTCGATCTCGGCCACGCCGACGGAGGCGAACGGTCCCACGGTCAGGGTGGCCGCGCCGGCCACCAGATCGGCCGAAGCCACCACGGAACCGTTGACATAGGCGGCCACCGATCCCGTCGGTGACACCCCTTCGGCCGACACGTTCACCGCAACGGTGGTGGTGCCCTTCTTGACCTTGACCGTGGTCGGCGTTGCCGTGGCCGACACCAGCGCCGCAGCCTTGGTCACCACGACGTCGACATGACCCACAGCCGGGCTGTGCGTGAGGTCACCGGAATATTCGAGACGGAGGCGATAGGCGCCCGGCTCCAGACTCCCCGCGGCCAACACGATCTCCGCCGAACCTTCAACGATCGTCCCCGACCCCAGCAAGAGGTCGGCGCGATACAACTCGACGGTCCCGGTCGCTGAGGCGGGCGACACCGTGGCGACCACGGTCCCCTCGCTGCCATAGGCGATCGGCTCGGCCGAACCATCCACGGTGGCGCTCCCGCGCACGCCGATCGGAATCCGCACCACGGTCTGGCTGGGCCGCGCCGTCAGCTCGATGAAGCCGCCGCCGGCAAAAGCTGCCGGGACATCGAACTCGACGCTGGCAGAACCCGCCGTGACCGGGATGGTCCCCAGCACGACGGTCGTGGTCTCGTCGGTAGCGACGATCCGCAGCGTCGTGTTTTCGGGGCTCCCCAAAGAAGTCAGGTTGAGCTTCGACAGGCTCAACTCGACGTGTTGCCCGGCATAGACCACAGCCGGCATCCCGCTCTCGTAGACGTGTTCGCGGACGAAGTCGGGCGCCACGTTGGCGTGGCCCTGAAGGTAGGAGATCCACAGATCGCGATCGACCAACCCGGTGTCACGCGCGACCCCGTCGCGGAACGCTCGGAAGTTGTCGCCGCCCGTTCCCAAGAACGAGAACGTGGACACGGTGTAGGTCGCCGCTGGATGGATCGCGACCCCATCGATGGTCACCGAGGTCACCCGGGAACCTTCAGGCTTGGTCGGGTCCAACGTCGTCTTCACGTTGTCGGAGAGTCCCAGGGCCAAGAACGGTCGCGCGGGCGTCGGCCCACCGGGGTTGGTCTGCCATTGCTGCTCGAGCACGGCCTTGAGTTGCGCCCCGGTGAGCTCGATGAGCCAGATGTTGTTGACGAACGGCAGCACACCGTTGGCCTCGGCGTAGGTGATCACGCCGTCACCGTTGGCAGGATTCTGGGCGGTGTTGCCGGCAAAGATCAGGTCTGCCCGCAACCCTCCCGGGTTCACTATGCCCAGGTCGGCGGTGCCCATCTCAGCGGGAATGCCATCGCGCAGGGCATTGCCCACCAAGTCGCCCAAGGTGGATTCGGACCCGCGGTCCTCGGTCCGCGGAATCGGCGCCACCCAGCGGCCATTGACATAGGACCCATTGCTGAAGGCTCGGGTGAGGTCCGCGGTCTGGCTGCCGACGGGCTGGTTGCCCACGACGGCGGCCTGGGCCAGCGCCGCATCCACGATGGTCTTGACCTGCGCCACGCGGGGGTAGGTCGCAACGAGTTCGGCGTCCGCCGTGGTCAACCGGGCGACGTTGCGCACGGAATAGGTCACCACGTTGCCCGTGGTGGGGTCGACGGACAGCGTGACCTGGCCGACGTTGTCGGCGTACTGCCCCGTCTGGATGATCGGACGGGTCGCGCCTGCGCCACCGGGAATCGGCGCATCCCACGCGTAGGCCTGGTGGGTGTGGCCGTTGAAGATCACGTCCACGGACGGATCCAGGTTGGCCATCTGGGCAAACTCCCCGCCCTTGGCAACTTCGGCCGCATAGTTCGATCCCACTCCCTGCTGAGCACCCGCGTGGAAACTCGCCACGATGACCTGCGCCTCACCGTTGGCGGGGTCGCCGTCGCTCAGCTCGCCCGCGACGCGGTTGACCGCATCGACCGGGTTGCCGAAGTCGATCTGAGTGATGCCGCCTGGACTGACCAGGGTGCTGGTCTCTTCGGTCACCGCGCCCACCACGGCCACCGAAATGCCGTCCAGGTCGAACAGTGCATATTCCGGCAACACCGGGTCGGTCGTTCCCGTGGCGTAGACGTTGGCGCCGAGGTATTCCCACTTGGCATTGCGGCTCCCGACCGGGCCAATCACCCGGTCGCGAAGATCGAGCCATCCGCGATCGAATTCGTGGTTGCCGACTGCGGATGCGTCCAGACCCAACGCGTTCATCACGTCGATCGTGGGTTGATCCTGGGCCACCGCGGAGGGGAACTCCGAGGCACCGATCAGGTCGCCGGCCCCCACCATCAGCGTGGGCTCATCGCCGGCATCCGCGGTGAGTTTCTCCACCGTCCCCGCCCACTTGACCGTGTTGGTGTTGATCCGGCCGTGGAAGTCGTTGACCCCCAGGAGGTTCAGTTGCACCGGTCCCGCGGGATCGCGCAACCGGATGCCCACCACCTCCGGATTGTGGTCGGAGGCCCGGAACGGATTGGGTTGATAGAAGTTCGTCACGTTGTAGTTGTGGCGGCTGTACTCGAAGGCCACCGACTCGCTCGCGTTGATGTCCCAGATATCGGCGCCCGTGACTCGGGCCAAGGCCGCATCGTTCGCGAGCACATGGTCCAACGAACCGGACAGGCCGCTGAAGCTGTACGACGCCTCCCCCGGCGTGTCCGACTCGACCTTGGTGAACCCCGCGTCGTACAACACGTGCATCGGGTCCTCCTCGGTGTAGGAGTTGAAGTCACCGGTCAGGAAGACCCGGGCCAGCCCACGATCGGCAGCAAACGCGTTCACAAACTCAACCAGGGAAGCGGCTTGCCGGGTGCGGTCGCCGTTGAAGGCGCCCTGCAGGCCGTTGGCGTTGTCGCCGGTGGCCGGCGGGCTGGCATCGCCCTTGGACTTGAAGTGGTTGACCGCCACCACGAAGCCGTCTCGATCGCGACCGCCCTTGCGCTTGAACGCCTGGGCCAACGGCTCGCGAGCGTTCGCAAAGTCGGCATCGCCGACCAGGACGCGCGGGGCACCCACCGCCTCGACCGTGTTCGGGTTGTAGATGAAGGCGGTGCGGATGACATCCTGCTCGGCCAGCGCCGGCAAGTCAGCGGCACTCGGCGAGGGCGCGAAGGCCCAGCGATCGGAGCCCGCTGCCGTGTTGAGCGCCGTCACCAGCGCGGAGACCGCATCGTCACGATCGGCCTCGCCCAACTTGACGGAGTTTTCGATCTCCTCCAAGGAGACCACGTCGGCACCGAGGGCGTTGATCGCGGCCACGATCTTGGCCTGCTGACGCGCGAGATCGTCGTCTTGGGCCGCCCCGCGCGGTCCGTCGGGAGCGCACACGTTGTTGGTGACCCGGGCGTTGTCGCGATCGGTGAAGTAGGTGCAGGTCCGGCCCGCTCCAGCGGCGACCCATGCCTCACCTGTGGTGTTGAAGTAGTTCAACACGTTGAAGGTGGCCAGCCGCAGATCGCCGCCCACGGGCTGCGGCGCCTCGGTGCGGGTGTTTTGGAAGGTCACGGTGGCGCTGCCCGCATCGGTGACCGGGGTGGTCGGCTGGAACTTCCAGGCGTTGTTGCGGTATTCGAGCACGACTGGGCCGGCGAAGGTTGCCCGCGCCCCCACACGCACCGGATTGTCGATGCTCAGCCAGGGCAACGGGATCGCCTTGGTGGTCGCGTTCGACAAGAAGTTGGTGCTCGCTCCGTCATCGAGGACGACGCCACGTGCGGCGTTGTCGGCCGCGATGGCGTCGACCTCTGCCGTGCCGGGTCGAGCCACATCGGTCGGCTGAATCAACGGCTTGGTGCCGGTGGCCAACCCGATCTCTGCAAACTGGTTGGTCGCGAAGGTGTTGGTCACCGTGAACGTGTCGGTCGGGGCGAGCAACTCCCCCTCGTGAGCTTCACGTGCAGCCTCGGTGGTGGGGTAGGCGGCGGCGAGAGCCGTCACCGGATCCGGCGTACTCGCCACCCGGGTGACATCGGCGGCCGCGGTGGGCACGACTTCGGTGGTCCCCGCGAACTCCACCACGGGGCCGGTGACGGCGAGGTGATCGCCCACCACGGGATTGATGCTCATGGCGGCGTTGCCGAACACGAAGACCGCGTCGGCGGCGCCCGGGGTCGCGTCGGTGGCGCCCCCCGAACCCGCCGTCTGGAGGTAGAAGCCGTTGAAGCCACTCGCTGCCGAATAGACCGCGGTCACCACACCCTGGAGGCTCACGCCTTGCCCGTAGAACGGGCTGACGGCGGTGTTGTCCCCTTGGACCTCCGCGATCGTCGCCGGAGTCGTGGTGTACGGCGCGGCGCACGAACAGCTCTGCGGTGAGGGCGCGGCCAGCGCGAAGTCCGTTGAGTTGTTGTCGCTATCGCCGCCCGCGATGCTCCGGTTCACGGAGTTGGCCGTCGAGGCATTCGCGGTGGGGCCGGTTTCGTAGGACGTTGCTGCAGTGCCATAACCGACCATGTCGATCACGCCCGCGGCACCGGCGAAGTTCCCCGAACCCGACACCACACCCACTCCGTCGACCAACAGGACTTGTCCCGAGTCGCTGGCCATCGCGATGGCCGGCCCGGCCACGAGGTCAGCCGACAGGGCAGCCCCCACCGCGCCGGTCGCGCTCATCCGCACCAAGAAGGAGGTGTTGGACGGGACGGACCCGACGAGGGCGAAGGGTGAGCCACCCGGATTCCCGGCGGCGCTGCGATATTGCAGCGACATCCCACGCAGCTCGATGGCGGCGCCGGTGGGGTTGTAGAGCTCGACGAAGTCGGCGTTGAACGGCGCACCCGCGTTGCCGCCGGCGCCGTACACCTCACGAATAACCAAACCGGTGGCGGCGGGGTTGGCCGAAGCCGACGGTGGGCTGGCCAGAAGGACGGAGGAAACGCACAGGGCCAGTGAGGTCATCAATGCCCAGCGTCGGTTTCGCCAAGAGGATGCAGCAAACACGAGAGGTGCCTTTCGACGGGTGAGTCAAGCAACTCTTGCCACCCTAACGCCAGCACTACCGGTCCAGACCAGCCCCCAAGGCCAACAGTTGGTAACGAACTGGTGGGTCAGCGTATGACGCGGATCGTCACCGACTTGGCGACCTTGGTCACCAGGCCGCTCCCCAGAAATGTCACCACGATCTTCTTCTTGCCCACCGAGGTAAACCGAGGCAGCCGCAGCGATGCCTTGCCCGCTCGCAGAATGAGCGTGCGACTGGAGCCGGCGGCGAAGATTCGCACCTTGCCCTTCACGGCCAAGCCGGGAGCCGTGAGCGCCGCCGTGACGAGGACCCGGGTGTCGCGCACCTTCGCCCGAAGCGGCCTGGCCGTCACCGTCAGGGAGGGGGTCGCCTTGGTCACTGCGACCACGACGGGACTCGAATCGGCCGGCAGGTAGGCATCGTCGCCGGTGAATCTCGCCACGATGGGCAGGGTGCCCGCCTGCAAGAACGGCCCGATAGTGGCTGAGGCGTTGCCGTTCTCATCCGGGATCACCGTGGCGGTGAGCACACCCGCAATGCGAATCTCCACTGGTCCGCTGGGTTGTGGCCCGGTCCCGGTGACCCGGACCGACACGGTCGTCGTCCCCGAACGGACCGCGACCGCGCCCGGCGTCGCCACGGCCGCGACCACCAGCGGCCCAGGGGGCTCGGTCTTCGTCGGCGACGGCGCGGCCAACGCAAAGTCCGCCGCGTTGTCGTCGGTGTCCTGCGAATCAAGATTGCGGTTGGCCGACTCCCGGACAGAGGTGCCCGGACCTGCGTCGGCCTCGAAGGAGCGCGAGCCACCCAAGCCCACCATGTCGACGACTCGGGAGTGTCCCGCCAGGTCGCCACTCGCGGTGAGCGGTGCGGTGCCGGTGAGTAGGAGCACCTGTCCTCCCAACGCGGACATGCTGATCTTAGGGTTGGCGACCGCGTTAGGAGCCGGCAGCGCAACCCCGTGCGAGCGGATCCCGCTCATCCGGATCAGGTAGTGGCGCTTGCCGGGCACCGAACCCGCCAACGCGAACGGCGCCACCGTGAAGGAGCCGCTCGCCGAGCGGAATTGGATCGACAAGCCGTTGAGCGGCAGGGTCTGCGAGGTCGGGTTGTAAAGCTCGACGAAGTCGGCGTTGAACGTGGCGCCAGGGTTGCCGCCAGCGCCGTACACCTCAGAGATCACGAGCGACGTGCCAGCAGGATTGGCCCCCGCCGGGCTGACGGGAACGAGGGCTGCCGCGCCACCAACCAGCAACACCAAACTGCACAGCGCTGCCCAGAATCTGGCTGCGGTCGGAGCTCCCGAATAACTCGAACGGCCAAAAGTCACGGCAGTGAGGTGCACGTCAATTGATCCTTCGGCTCGCGAGAGGGCCAAATCCTAACCCGCTCCGCGCGACTCCACCATCCACCAGACGCCCCCAGGGGTCACCCGGCCACAGTGGGCTAGACCTCGGTTCGGCCGATGGAGGAGCGCTGCCGCCAGACGTCGCGAAAGAACTCCCAGCCGGACCACAACGTCATCAGCACGGCTCCGGCGAGCAGCACCTGGGCCACATAGAACAGCCCTTCTCCGGCGACACCGAACCGATCGAAGGCGCCGCCATGGGCCGCTCCGTGCGGGAAGGGCAGGGTCAGGCCCGACAGCGCGATCCCTTGCAGGGTGGTCTTGATCTTGCCGCTGTAGGAAGCCGCGATCACCACCTGCTTGAGCACCGACAGGCGGAGCAGGGTCACGCTCCACTCGCGCAACAACACCACGATCGTCACCCACCACCAGATCTCCCCGACGACCGAGAGACCGATGAACGCCATCCCGGTGATCGCTTTGTCGGCGATGGGGTCGGCGATCTTGCCGAAGTTGGTGATCAAGTTGCGGGCGCGGGCGATGTCGCCGTCGACCTTGTCGGTGATCATCGCGGCCACAAAAATCACGAACGCCGCCAGGCGCCAGCCAATCGAGTCGCCCCCGTCGTGCAGGAGCGCCCAGCCGAAGAACGGCACCATCACGATGCGCAGGGTGGTCAAGAAGTTGGGCAGGTTCAGGTTGCTCACGGTCGGGCTCTGCTCGCTCATCGGGACCCCCCGATCGGTGCGGCGATCAAGTCCGCGCCATCGGTGGCGACGACACGAGCGGCGATCAGGTCGCCCACGGTTGCGTCCGGGCAATCGGTCACGAACGTGCTGCCGTCCACCTCCGGGCCCTGGTGGGCGGCGCGACCTTCCACCACGTCGGTCACCGACTCCACGAGGACCACGACCTCTTCGCCCAGTCGCTCTTCTGCGCGTTGGGCGGTGAGCTCTTCCACCAACGCGGTGACGTGCGCGGTGCGGGCGCGGATTTCGTCGTCGTCCAACTTGTCGGTGAAGGACTCCGCCTCGGTGCCGTCCTCGTCCGAATAGCCGAAGACGCCGGTCACATCGAGCCGGGCAGCCGTCAAGAAGTCACACAGGGTTTCCAGGTCCGCCTCTGTCTCGCCGGGGAAGCCGACGATCACGTTGGAACGCACGCCCGCAAGCGGCGCCAACGAGCGCACCCGATCCAACAAGCCCAAGAAGTTGTCCGTGTCACCAAAACGTCGCATCCGCCGCAGCACCGTGGGGCTCGCGTGCTGGAAGGACAAATCGAAGTACGCCGCGACGCCGGGCGTGTTGGCGATCGCCTCGATCAACCCCGGTCGGGTCTCGGCCGGTTGCAGGTAGGACACCCGCACCCGCTCGATCCCCGAGATCGCCGCCAACTCCGGCAACAGCGTCTCCAGTAACCTCAAGTCGCCCAGATCCTTGCCATAGGACGTGGAGTTTTCGCTGACCAAGAACAATTCCTTGACCTGCTGCTCGGCCAGCCACCGAGCTTCGCTGAGGACATCGGCGGGACGGCGACTCACAAAGGAGCCGCGGAAGCTCGGGATCGCACAGAAGGAACAGCGGCGATCGCACCCGCTCGCCAACTTCAACGGCGCCATCGGGCCGGACTCGAGTCGCTTGCGAGCGGACTCCAGCACAGCGTGACCCGGCACGGACGCCGTCGAGTCGGTGCGCGCCACTGGGGAGATCGGCAACAGCCGGCGTCGGTCTTGAGGAGTGTGCGCCTGGGACGTCTCACCCGCCAGGATCGATCGGAGCCGGACCGCGATGTCGGGATAGTCATCGAAACTCAAGACGGCGTCGGCCTCGGGCAAGGACTCGGCCAGTTCGTTGCCATAGCGCTCGGCCAGACAACCCACGGCGACCACGGCCGCCGTACCGCCCGATCCTTTGAGGTCGGCAGCTTGCAACAGGGTGTCGACCGAATCCTTTTTGGCCGCTTCGACAAACCCACAGGTGTTCACCAAGACCGTCTCGGCGTCGGCCGGATCGGCCACCAGCGCGAACCCGTCGGCGGCCAGCCGTCCGGCCAACTCCTCGGAATCGACTTCGTTGCGCGCACAGCCGAGGGTCACGAGAGCAACCGTCATCGGGGCGACCGTCTTGAGGGCCGCCGTCGCGGCGGCAACCGTGGCGTCGGAGCGCGCCACAGGAGGCGCGGTGCGCTCGACGGAGGTGGGTGCGTGGGTGGTCATGATCGCTGCTGAGTATGCCCGGTCCGACCTAGGACCGTCGCTTTGCGGGTCACGGAGCGACGTAAGTCTCCGAGGCAGGTCGTCCGACGTCGCCCACCCGACCCTGCTCGTCCCCACCCACGGTGACTTCCAGACTGCCGTCGCTGGTCTCCACATGGATCGGAGGAACGACCGTCAGGGATCGCGCGCTGCCGTAGGCAAGATCGCCGGTGAAGATGACCCGGCCGTTGCCGTCGCGCACCACGACCCGAGCACCGCCGCCGGTCGCGCGAATCACCACCGGCACGCTGCGGCCGCCGGCGGAGGTGGTCTGGTGCACCCCCCCGGATCCGTCGCCCAGGCCTGGAACGCCCGGCAGCTGCGTGGGGCCGTCGAGCACCAAGCGGGCAATGGACCAGAGGAGTACGACGGCCATCACCGCCGCAATCAGAACCGTCCAATTGGGACGTGATCCCTCGGAACCACCGGAGGTGGAGCCAGGCACCAGCGTCGCCGTCACAGGCTGCGCGGCGTCTTCGTGGTCCCTCGCCAGCCCGGAGATCACCGCGGGAGTCGGCAGCTGCGGGCCGCTCGGCGCATCGGCGTAAAGGTCGTCGTAGGCCTCCACGAGAGGGGCAGCATCCACCCCCAGGACCCTGGCAAGGGTGCGCAGGTGCCCGCGGGCATAGAAGTCACCGCCGCAGGGAGCGAAGTCGTCCAACTCAATGCCCCGGATCACCCTTGGCGTGATCCGGGTCCGAGACGACAATTCCTCGACCGACAAGCCCAGCGCGTCGCGCGCCTTCGCCAACTCGGGGCCGATCACCGGATCGGGGCGATCTTCGAGCGCCGACAGCGGCACCACGAGCGTGTCCTCGGCCCCGGGATCCCCATGGGCAAGGTCCGCCTCGGGTTGCCCGATCGCCCAGTCGTCCCCGCGGCGCAGCTCATCGGACTCGGGGAGAGAGAGCGAAAGGTCTGCCTCGGGATCGGGAGTCAGTGCGAGTGCGCCCACCGTGACGGCAGAGTCGCGGGTGGGGCCACCGCGCAGCGCGTCCGGGAGGCGCAGGTGAGTCGCCAAGTGGCCGATCCCGGTGGCCACCGCGGGTCGCACGGCACGCCAGCGCGCGGGGCCTGTCGGCACGCTGGTGGCTGCCTCGGGGACCTCGTACGCCTCAAGGACCTCGGAATCCTGGACGTGCCCCTCGGCCTCCAGCACAGATACGGCACCCTCGACCTGGGTACCCAAGGTCAGCGGGACCCGAAACGTGCGTTCGTGGGTCGCCTGACACTCCAACCGGCCATCACGCCACCATCCCTCGCGCGGCCGATAGTCCAGGGCGATGATCTCCGACCAGGGGATCGCGTGCCACGTGCGGAATCGGCGCACCCGAAGGCCTCGGTCGTCGGCGATCGCCAGCGGGGACCGACCGTCGATGCTCAGCGCGAGGTGGACCAGGCCCAGGCCCAACAGGCTGGCCGCCAGGAGGGCATCGAGCCCTCCCTGCGCCTGCCAAGCACGAACCGAATAGGCGACGGCCAGGGCGATCGTCGCCAACGCCAGGCCGACCAGCAGCGGCAACCTGCGCCGGATGATTACCGGTTCCGATAGTGCGGGCGGGTGTGTTTCGGGGCTCACAGCTCCCCCTGCAACGTGTACAGCACGGCATCGAGCTCGTCGGGCTTGATCAACACGTCTCGGGCCTTTGAGCCCTCGCTCGGCCCCACAATCCCCCGGCTCTCCATGATGTCCATCAGCCGTCCGGCCTTCGCAAAACCGACGCGCAACTTGCGTTGCAGCATCGACGTTGAGCCGAACTGGGTGGACACCACCAGCTCCACGGCCTGGATGACCAGGTCCATGTCGTCACCGATGTCGTCCTCGAGTTCGCGCTTCGACGACGCCGGCGCCGTCACGTCTTCTCGGTAGTTCGGGGCCAGCTGGGTCTTGCAGTGCTCGACCACCTGATGAATCTCGGCCTCGGTCACCCAGGAGCCCTGGATGCGGGCCGGTTTGGAGGCGCCCATCGGCAAGAACAACCCGTCTCCCTGGCCGACCAGCTTCTCCGCCCCCGGTTGATCGAGAATCACCCGGCTGTCGGCGAGCGACGACGTGGCGAACGCCAGCCGGGACGGCACGTTGGCCTTGATCAGCCCCGTCACCACGTCGACCGACGGTCGCTGGGTCGCCAATACGAGATGGATCCCGGCGGCCCGAGCCAGCTGCGTGATGCGCACCACGCAGTCCTCGACGTCGCGCGGAGCAACCATCATCAGGTCGGCCAACTCATCGACGACCACCAACAGATAGGGGTACGGCGCCAGTTTGCGTTCGCTGCCCACGGGGAGTTCGACCTTGCCCGCCCGCACCGCCTTGTTGAAGTCGTCGATATGCCGGAAGCCGAAGTTGGCCAGGTCGTCATAACGCAGATCCATCTCGCGCACCACCCACTGCAAGGCTTCAGCGGCCTTCTTGGGGCTGGTGATGATGGGCGTGATCAGGTGGGGAATGCCCTCATACGCGTTGAGTTCGACCCGCTTCGGATCGACCAGGATCATCCGCACCTCATCGGGCGTGGACCGCATCAGGATCGAGCTGATCATCGAGTTGATGAAGCTCGACTTGCCCGAGCCCGTGGCTCCGGCGACGAGCAGGTGCGGCATCTTGGCGAGGTTGGCAACCACGAAGCCGCCCTCCACATCCTTGCCCAGCCCGGCCACCATCGGGTGGTGATCCGAACGTGCGGTTCCCGACCGAAGGACGTCTCCCAGGGAGACGATTTCCTTGTCCAGGTTGGGGATCTCGATGCCGATCGCGGACTTGCCGGGGATCGGGCTCAGGATCCGCACGTCGGCCGACGCGACGGCGTAAGCAATGTTCTTGGACAACGCCGTGACCTTCTCGACCTTGACCGCGGGCCCCAGCTCCACTTCGTAGCGCGTCACCGTGGGGCCCCGGGTATAGCCCGTGACCTGCGCGTCGATGGCGAACTCCTCCAGGACCGTGGTGAGTCGTTCGACGACGGCGTCGGAGGCCTTCGAACGAGCCCGGTGCGGTGAGCCCGGTTTGAGCACCTCGTTGCCCGGCAGCGTGTAGGCGACATCACCGGAGAGAGCCAATTGCTCCACCCGTTGCGGCAGGGGCGTGTGGGGAGGCGGTTGCAGCTCGCCCCTGTCTTCTTGAGCAACTTCGAGGGCAGTTTCTTGGGCGCCGTCAGCGTGGTCGGGGTCGACCTGCTCCAGTGCGACATCGACCGCGTCGCGGCCACGCGCACGCTTGCGCAACTCGCGGTCGGTGAGCACCGGAGAGTCGTACGCCGGGTCCCCCAGGTCGGGATCGATGTCCAGCAGGGTACGCCGCCGGCTCACCGGCGCGGTGAGCTCCTCCTCGCTGCCTTCGGGGGCGCGTCGACCCAGGAGCCGATCGCGGAGCGCGCCCAGACGCTCGGGAATCTGATAGACGGGCGTCGCGGTGATCACCAAGACACCAAAGCCGCTGAGCAGCAACAACAACGGGACGACGACCAGCCGGTCGCGCAACAGGTCGAGCAGCAGGCTCGAGACCACGAACCCCACGGCACCACCGGCCTCGGACAACGCGGTCGCGTCTCCGAGTCGCGGTTGGGGATTCCCGTTGGCGAGGTGGACGATGCCCAAGACCCCGAAGGCCAGCGCGGTCCACCCGACGACTTGTCGGCCGACCGGACCGTTGTGGGAGGGGTCGCGCATGTTGCGCCAGCCGACGAAGACCAGCATCAGGGGCACCAGCAGCCCGACCTTGCCCACCGATCCCGAGACGACGGTGCGCACAAAGTCCATGATCGAACCGGGCAACTGCCACCACACGGCTCCCGCCGCCACGATCGCCAAGGCGATGAACAGCAATCCCACGCCGTCGCGACGATGCTCGGGCTCGAGGTCGCGCGCGGCACCGCCGAACTTGCGCGCCGCCCCACCCAACGTGTGGGCGATGCCCAGCCAGATTGCGGCCACGCCGCGGCCCAGGAGAGCGAAGAGCCGGAACACCGGACCGGGACCGTTGCGTACGGCGCGTGGTGCGGGTCGGGCGCTTTGTCGCTGGGCGCGGGAAACTTTCGCAGCACCACGTGGGGCACTGCGGCGGGCACTCCGGGATCGCGAAGTCGAACGGCCCTTCGTCGCGCTGCCCTTGCCAGCACCACGATTGGACGTGCTCTTGCTCCGCGAACCCGGCGGGGAAGACGTACGGGTCGCCATGTTGCGACCCTAGGCGATAGTCACACCAGCATCACGCTTCACACGAGCGTGTCGCGAATCGAACCATTCTCACGCGAAAGACCGCCTAAACAGCCTGGTTGCACCGAAAACTCTCCACCAGGCGTAGATATGTAAAGGAGATGTTCATAGGGTGCTGAGGTACGACCCACAACCCCGGGTCGGCACAAACACATCCATGGAGGCAACTCGTGAAACTCCTGAAACAGGGCATCTGTCTGGCGGTGGTCGGCGCCAGTCTCTCGATCACCCCGCTCGTCTCGGCCGCGGCAGATCCCGCCCGCATCGCCCCAGACACTCGAAGCGTGGTCCAACGCATGCGCGACGAAGCCGGAGGACGGGTCGCGGTTTCCGCCGAGCCAGCCACCGGCAGAGTCGGCTTCATCCGGGCGGTCGCCGACACGGATCTGATGCCCACTCGCGAGGGGGACTCCAGCAGCGACGCGGTGGGCAAAGCCACGGCGTACGTCACGAAATATGCCTCTGCCTTCGGCGCGACCCCTGCCCAGCTCACCCAAACCGACATCTCCAAGACGCGTTATGGGTGGACCATCTCCTTCAAGCAGAGCTATCAGGGTGTCCCTGTTTTCGGCGGCATGCTGCGCGCCAACGTTGACGCCAACGGCAAGCTCGCTGCGGTCAACGGGTACGCCGCCCCCGGGCTGGCCATCTCGACGACGCCGCGCCTGTCCGCCGCCGATGCGGCGGCCCGGGCGATTGCCGCGGTGAAGGACGACCCGACCGGTCAATCCGACACCGAAGTGACCGAGGTCAACACCGATGGCCTGAGGGCGGCCAGCAACCAGCTGATGATCTACCGCCTCGGTGCCACCCGCGGAGTGACCGGCAAGGCCGTGTTGGCCTACGTCGTCGAAGTAACCAACAACGCGAA
Organism: uncultured Actinomycetota bacterium; assembly: GCA_963814245.1. Classification (GTDB taxonomy): domain Bacteria; phylum Actinomycetota; class Actinomycetes; order Propionibacteriales; family Nocardioidaceae; genus Nocardioides. Next base: position 41,980 of record CAWFBY010000009.1, on the reverse strand, counting down.
CATCCGCGACATGGTGTTTGTCAACGCCAACACCGACAAGGTGATCAACCGCTATTCGCTAGTGCACAATGCCCTCGAACGTCACCTGCTTGAGGCCGCCGATTCCGCTGATCCGTCGACCTTCGTCGAGGTCTGGGCCGAGGGCGACGCCTTCCCCGGAGAGCTCTCGGAGTGGCAGGCCAACGAGGTCGACTTCACCGGGGATTCCTACTGGTTCTTCAAGAACACCTTCGGCCGTGACTCCTATGACGGCGCCGGACACTCCATGACGACCGTCAACAACGACGGCCGGATCAACTGCCCCAACGCCAACTGGAACGGCATCACCACCAACTACTGCGACGGCACCGCCACCGATGATGTCGTCGCCCACGAATGGGGTCACGCCTACACCGAATACACCGACAACCTGATCTACCAGTGGCAGCCGGGCGCCCTCAACGAGTCGTACTCCGACATCTGGGGCGAGACCATCGACCTGATCAACGGCAAGGCTGACGAGGAAGAAGGCGACATCACCGCCGCACGCCCGGCGGGCCAATGCTCGGTCCACTCCCCCGCCACCCCCACGGTGCTGATCAACTCGCCGGCCACGATCGCCAAGACCTGCGAAGCGGGGGCCGCCTCGTTCGGTCCGCAACTCAGCGGGACCGGGATCACCGCCGATGTCGTGCTCGCCGTCGATGACAACCCGGCCGACGGCAGCGCCAGCAACGCCTGCACGCCGTTGACCAATGGCGCCGCACTGAGCGGCAAGATCGCACTCGTCGATCGCGGCGTGTGTGGGTTTGTGGTCAAGGTCAAGAACGCCCAGAACGCCGGCGCCGTCGCCGTTCTGGTCGCCGACAACGTCGAAGCCACGCCCGGTCCTCTGGGCGGCGCTGACCCGACGATCACCATCCCCTCGGTGCGGATCCGCAAGTCCGATGGCGATCTGATCAAGTCCAAGTTGCCCACCGAGCCCGTCAACGTCACCATGAAGGACGCTGCCGGCGACCGGGTCGATTCCTACCGCTGGCTCATGGGTGAGGATGCGACCGGCTTCTCTGGAGCGATTCGCGACATGTGGTCACCCACGTGTTACGGCGACCCGGGGAAGGTCTCGGACGCGCAGTACTACTGTGCGCTCGACGACAGCGGCGGGGTGCACAGCAACTCCGGTGTCCCCAACCACGGCTACAGCCTGCTCGTGGACGGCGGCACCTTCAACGGTCAGACCGTGACCGGCATCGGTTTGGACAAGGCAGCCAACATCTACTACCGCGCGATGACGGCCTACCAAACGCCGACGACCGATTTCACCGATCACGCCGACTCGTTGGCATCGTCGTGCACCGATCTGGTCGGGCTGCCGATCAACAAGGTCAGCACTGCCGCCGACGGCACACCCGTGGCAGCAGCTCCGATCACCGCCGGCGACTGCGCACAGGTCAACACTATGACCGCCGCGGTCGAGTTGCGCACCGAGCCGGTGCAGTGCAACTTCCAGGAGTTGCTCGACAAGGACACGCCCGCCACCTGTGGCGCCGGGTTCAAGGCCAACGTGGTGTGGAAGGAAGACTTCGAGGACGGCCTCGCTGGCTGGACCACCGATCAAGAGGTGGTCTTTGAGGGCGCCACTGGTCTTCCCTGGGAAGCCAGCACGACCGCTCCTGGCGGGCGTGCCGGCGGCGTGGCTTACGGTCCCGGACCCGACGAAGGTGATTGCTCTGGCGCTGCCACCGACATCTCGTCTCGGGATTCCATCGTGAGTCCGCTGGTTCAGTTGCCCAATGCCGCGCTCAAGTCGCCGCGGTTGTCGTTCGCTCACTACGTGGCGACCGAGTCGGGCTTCGACGGAGGCACCGTGCAGGTCAGCATCAACGGCGGCGACTTCGTCGTCGTACCCAAGGCTGCCTACACGTTCAACGCCCCCGGCACCTTGGCCACCGTGGCTCAGGGCAACTCCAACCCGCTTGCTGGCGCCGATGGCTTCACCGGCACCGACGGCGGTCTGGTGACTGGTTCGTGGGGCACCTCCTTGGTCGACTTGACCAAGGTCGGGGCAGCCCCCGGTGACACCTTGCAGTTCCGCTTCGACATGGGTCGCGACGGCTGCGGTGGACTCGACGGCTGGTACGTCGACAACATCACCGTGGTCACCTGCAAGATCAAGGTGAAGTTGACGGCGAGCCACCGGCCCAATCCGTCGACCTTCGGCAAGACCTCGAACCTTGTGGTCCAGGTCGACCGGGACGGCACCTTTGGCACGGCGGTGACCGGCAAGGTCACGATCCGTCGTCCGGGGGGCGCGATCATCGACACGGCAGCACTCGTCGATGGGCGCGCCATCTTGACCCTGCCCAAGCGGTTCCCTGTGGGTTCGAACGAAGTGGCGGTGTCCTATGTCGGCACCCCGGTCTTCGCCGAGCAGCGGACCGTCATCATGGCAAAGGTGGTGCGCTGACCGCCCGGGTGAGCAGAACTCCGGAAGGATAGTGGCGGGCCCTCGCGCAAGCGGGGGCCCGTCCGCATTTCGCCGACCCGTCGCAGTTTCACCCCCGACCCGTCGCAGTTTCACCACCGACCCGTCGCAGTTTCACCACCGACCCGTCGCAGTTTCACCCGGCTGTGGCGGTGACGCCTCAGCCCAGCAGGCCGTGCCACCACGGCAGCACCACGAAGACCGTGGGGACTAGGAGTACGGCGACGCAACCGGTGACCACCGCGGCGCCCTGAACCCGGTGGGTGCCGGTCTGCGCCAGCAGGTGCACTCGAGCGGTGAGTCCTGTCTCGCCTACGCCGAGCGCCCCCCGCGGCGCTCGCGCCTCGGCCATGCTCAGGAGGGCGCGGCCGAGTGCCACCGGGCCGTGGGAGCGAGCAGCCGCACGGTCGGCCAGGATCTCGATCAGCAGCGAGACTTCGGCCAGGGCAGCCCGGCTCGACACCACCCGCGGAAAAGCCCTGGCCAACACCGTAAAGGCCTCAAGGACCAGGTCATGTCGGGCCCGGAGGTGGGCTCGCTCGTGCTCCACGATGGCACCCAGCTGATCCTGCGGCAGCCGGGCCAGTGCTCCCGAAGACATCACCATGCGCGATTGGTGCATCCCCGGCAGGCAATACGCGATCGGCACGGGATGATCGAGCACCCGAACCCCGCCGATGGTCCGCTGGGCTACCAGGTCGACGCGGGCGAGATGAGCGGCCCGAATGGTTCGCATCTCTTTTCCGACTCGATGCCCACTGAGCAGCAGGCGTGCGACGACGAGCGCGGTGATCACCAGCGCGGCCACGGCGACGGCGTACGAACTCGGGCCGGGCTCACCCGCCCCAGACCCCCGCCACGCCCGGTCGGTGCCGAGCGAGACGCCGGCCCCGAGCGCGGCCAAGATCGCCGCCAGACTCACCGACTGCCACAACACCACGGCGCTGGCGGGCGTACGACGAAGCCGCGGGACTCGCGCAAGAAGGGCTGGAACCGGCCCCGCCAACATCAGGGCCAAGGTCCCCAAGATCAGTGGGGTCACGTCATTCTTCGAGCTCGGCCAGCGCGCGACGCAGGGCATCAAGGTCCGCCTGGCTTGCCTCACCAACAAACGCCACGAGCGCCTGGCCACGATCATCGGTCGTGAAGTCGTCCAGCGCTTCGTGCATCAACTCGGCGGTAAGTTCGGCGCGCGTGGCCCTGGCCCGATAGAGGAACGCGCGACCGGCCCGCTCCTGGGTCACCAACTCCTTGCGGGCGAGACGATCCAGCACGGTCATGACCGTGGTGTAGGCAATGTCTCGGGACTTGGCGAGCGCCTGGTGGACCTCCCTCACCGTGACCGAGCCATTGGCGGCACTTGCCCACAAAACATCCATCACGGCGCGCTCAAGTTCGCCGAGGTGAGGCTTGGCTGTGTTAGGCACTCCACCAGAGTAATCCGCCCCCTCGACTATTACTACACCGGATAGTAGGTGTTCACTACGCTGTGTAGTAGACACCGGTCGAGCCCTCGGTGGCCACGTTCGACTGGCGGCCGAAGCCTCGATTTTTGGACCGGTTTGGTTGTCTTGGTGTTGGCACCCGAGGCGTACTGGCCGTTTCGGCGAGTGGGCGCTGAGTTCCACGCCGCAGCAGAGGGATCCGCGGTCCTTGACCACGCCGCGGATCTGACGACCCGCCCGAAGCTGACACTTGGTGAGGGATCAGTTTCGGGCGGGTCAGCTCTGACTTTGGACCGCGTCCCTTGTCGTACGCCGCAGCCGGGCGGCCGGTCGTCGCGAACCTTTCGGCGGTCATCCCCGCGCCAGGCCCGACCGCGCTGAGCGGACCCTCCGCATCGGCTGGTGGCCCTCGCCGACACCGCGCGATCCGCACCTGTTCTCCTCGACGATTGTCGAGAACGTCACGCTGTTGCGGAGCGGGCCCGGCTGGGCATCGCTCGGGTCCTGTTGGCGTGGCCTCCAGTGTTGGTCTTGGACGAGCCGACGGCTCACCTCGACGCCGGCACGGCCGAGCGCGTCGGCGATCGTGTCATGCTTCCGCGGTGACCTCAGCGCTTTGGTTCGCGACCTGCGTAGTCGGCGTGCTGGATTGGTGGGCCGTCGCCACCGGCAGGCGCACCCTCGAAAGGTGGGCCAAGCCCGCGACCCTGATGCTGCTCATCCTGGCCGTGTTGTCGGCCGGCGCGCACCACGAGACCGCCGGCCTGTGGCTGGTCACGGCCCTGGCGTTCGGTCTGCTCGGCGACGTGGCCTTGCTGGGGGAATCCACGGCCCGCTTCCAGGGCGGGCTGGCCGCCTTCTTGGTCGGACATCTGGCCTACTTGCTCTGCTTCCTGACCCTGGGCTGGCAATCCTCGGACTGGGGGTGGATCGGCGTAGCCATCGTGCTCGCCGCCTTTGGATTTGCCCGGCGGGTGCTGCCCGCAACCCAGCGCAGCGCCGGACTGGCGTTGTCGGCGCCCGTGGCGACCTACATGCTCGCCATTGCCGCCATGACGGTGGTGGCGTGGGGAGTCGGGGTGCCGCTGATCGCCCTCGGGGCGACCGTGTTTGTGGCCAGCGATTCGATCCTGGCGGTCAACCGCTTCGTCTCCCCGCTCCCGGCGGCTCGCGTCGCGATCATGGTGACCTATCACGTGGGCCAGGGATTGATGGCTCTCGGCGTCCTCCTCGCTGTAGCCCCCGCAGGATAGTCCGTGGGGCCGGACCTATCCGGGGAGGCGTGGCTGGAGGCGCAGAGCCTCGGCCGTCACCCTTCTCGAGAACAGGGCTTGGCCGCGATAGCCGAGCTCCGCATGTGACCTCGGGGGTGGCGCGGGTTCGGAAGGCGGCGAGAAGGGATGCGGCGGGTCCACGAAATAGCGATCCACGCCCGCTAGCCGATCATCCTCAGCGGTCAATCGGTGTCCCACATAATCGCTGTCGCGATAACAGTTCATCCAGGCCAACTCGTCGCTGCCCTTGCGTTGCAGCCGCCCCAGGATGCGGGTCAACAGCTCCGGGGAGAAGTACGCCGGGAAGTGCCGCGCATAGAGCCGGCGGATCGGACTGCCATAAGTCACCACGCCGAGCCGCTCGACCAGCGGCTCTTCGTCGTCGTCCGGCAGCGAAGCGAGAGCCGCCGCCACCAACACGGACCCCTGGCTGTGACCCAGGAGCAGCACCGAGCCACACCGTTTGCCGTCGCCGTCCCATAGCCGCTTGAGCCGCGCCTGGAGCTCGGGAACGGCGCGTTCGGCGTACGACGGCGGCGCGAGGGGGTGGTAGGAGCGGGGCCAGAAGGTGGCGACATCCCAAGCGATCGCCACCGTACGACGCGTCGAGGAGCTGGTGATCGCCCGCCGCAACACGAACACCGCCGCGAGCGGAACCGTCGTCAGGAACCATGTGCACAACCCCAGGGGGATGTGGGTGACCCAGCCGACGTCGACTTCGATGTGCGGCTCGCGCCAGTGGGTGCGGTTCATCTCTTGGACCCAGCGGACGGAATACCACCCCGCCCCGAAGATGGCGGCAGTCGCGCTGACCCAAACGGCCCATTCGGCGGCCGACAGGCTCGCTTGGGGGCACCGATAACTGCGCGCGACCTTGCGCAACCACTGGGGTGAGGTGCGCGCGTCATCCCAACCCGGGGGCGCCTCAGCCGCGTCCCAGGCGACACGGGCGCGGGCCAGGCCTTCGCGCTGCTGACGACGTCCCCTGGTCAGCCAGGCGCTCACCGCGGTGAGCGTCACCAAGACAAAGGCGGCGACGACTCCGCGCGCGAGCACCTCGAACGATTGGGCATATTCGATGGCCGGGGGTTGCGCCGCGTCCGCGCGATAGCCGCGGGCTTCCCCGAGGCGCCGGGCCACCCACAGCTCGAAGCCCGCGAGGACCGTGAGGCTGACCATGTTGGCCACCGTGATGGTGGCCGCGGGGGTCGCGGCCCAGCGCCACCGCTGCGCCCTACTCGCGGCCGGCACGCTCCGGCCGAGCCACAGACCGGCGACGAACAGACCCACCGCACACGGCACCAGCAAGCCGATGAAGATGTTGAATATCTGCACCGACCCCGGCAGGAATCGCGGCATCTCCGCGACCGGCCGGGGCCGAGCAAACCACGCTTCGAGCGCCGCCACGGCCACCAGTGCCAAACCCAGCCCCACCGCAACCCAGGGCGGCAATCGTCGGCGCAGCGGACTGTAGGCGGCTAGGACCAGGCCGCCCAAGATCATGGCAACGGCGCAGATCATCGTGAACGAGGCAACGGCCGAATAGGTGTGCACCCGGTTGGTGCTCGCGATCAGGAACGCCACGATCGCGAAGCCGACGGCGAGGTGAACTTCGGCCAATCGGGCCGCATAGCCCTCGCCGTTCCAGAAGCCGGGATGCTCCAAGCCGCTGTTCGCGTGTCGATTGAGCCAGCGCTCGGAGCCCGCCCGACCGTCGTCGTACTCCTCGAAAGCGCGACGGCTGCATCGGGTCGCCCACCACAAGACGCCGATCAGCGCCAGCGGAACCACGGCACCGACCAACACGCGTCGCGCCGGATCGTGCGCGGGCCAACCCACCCCGATCGGCCACCACTTCGTGGTGGCGCACGAGACACCCCACTGGTCGGCGCCGGCGCATTGATAGGCGGCAAAGTCCATGCTCACCGCGCACGCGAACGCCACGTAGAGCCCCGTCACTGCCAACCCAGCGATCCGCACGATCGCGTCATAGACCCGGCTACCGCGCACCGGCGCCATCCAGCCAGCCAGGTTCACCAGGGCGAACGGCAGCGCCAACAGCCACAGCGCACTGGTGGCGCTGCGCGCGGTGAGCCCACCCCACGCATAGGCCTCGATGTGGCGTCGTACGCCCGACTCATCCACCTCGTCTGGCGCCCGCCAGCAGCCCGCCGTGCGATCCCCCGACACCTGGACCGGAGTGAGCGTGCCCAGCATCTCCGACGGCGGTGTGCCGCCCACCCCGTGCACGCGCAGCTCCGTGACGCCGCACAGATCGACCGACGGCCAGGTGGCGTCCGCGATGGTTTGCTCGACGTGGTGAGACATGGCTCCTCCCTTGTTCTGGAGGAGCCGCCGCGGGCGACGTGGATACGAGGCGGGCCGCTAAGCCTCCACCACGACCGGGATGATCATGGGCCGGCGCCGATGGGTGCGATTGACCCAACGCCCCATCACGCGCCGCAGATTCTGTTGCAGCTGGTAGTTGTCGTCGACCCCTTCTTTGAGGAGCGCGTTGAGCGAGTCGACGATGGGCTGCTTGATCTCCTCGAAGGCCGAGTCGTCTTCGGCAAAGCCTCGGGCATGGATCTCAGGCGCACCGGCCACCCGACCGGTCACGGTGTCGATCACCACGATCACCGAGATGAAGCCTTCCTCACCGAGGATCCGCCGATCCTTGAGCGACGACTCGGTGATGTCACCGACCGAGGCTCCGTCGACGAAGACATAGCCGCAGTCGACCTTGCCGCTCACCTGCACGCGACCGTCGATCAGGTCGACGACGAACCCGTCCTCCGCGATGATCACGTTCTCGGCCGGGACGCCGGTGGCCCGGGCCAGCGCGGCGTTGGCCTGCATGTGGCGGATCTCGCCGTGCACCGGAAGCACGTTGCGCGGCCGCACCACGTTGTAGCAGTAGAGCAACTCACCGGCGCTGGCGTGGCCACTGACGTGCACCAGCGCGTTTCCCTTGTGTACGACGTTGGCGCCGCAGCGCGCGAGCCCGTTGATCACCCGATAGACGGCGTTCTCGTTCCCGGGAATCAGCGAGGACGCCAAGATGACGGTGTCGCCCTCTTCGATGTGCACGAAGTTGTGATTGCGCTGGGCGATCCGCGCCAACGCGGACAACGGTTCGCCCTGGGACCCGGTGGAGATCAACACCTGCTTCTCGGGGGCAAGATCGGCGAGATCCTTCGCATCGACCATGACCCCGGGCGGCACATGGAGATAGCCGAGATCCTGGGCGATCGCCATGTTGCGCACCATCGAGCGGCCGACGTAGCCCACCTTGCGCCCGTGGGCCACCGCGGCGTCCAGGACCTGCTGGACCCGGTGCACGTGTGAGGCGAAGCAGGCCACGATGACGCGCTGCTTGCTCTGATGGAAGACCCGATCCAGGACGGGCGAGATGTCCTTCTCATGGGTGGTGAATCCCGGCACCTCGGCATTGGTGGAGTCGGTGAGGAAGAGGTCGACGCCTTCCTCCCCGAGCCGGGCGAAGGCGCGCAGATCGGTGACACGGCCATCCAACGGCAACTGGTCCATCTTGAAGTCGCCGGTGTGCAACACCAGGCCGGCTCCCGTGCGGATCGCCACCGCCAACGCGTCGGGGATGGAGTGGTTGACCGCGACAAATTCCAGCTCGAACGGCCCGAAGGTCAGCCGATCACCTTCTTGGACGACGTGGTGCACGGTCTCCTTGAGGCGGTGTTCGCGCAGTTTGGAGCCGAGCAGCGCCAGCGTGAGCTTCGATCCGACCAACGGGATGTCGCCCCGCTCCCGCAAGAGATAGGGCGTGGCTCCGATGTGGTCCTCGTGACCGTGGGTCAACACGAGGGCCTCGACCAGGTCGAGGCGATCTCGGATGGACTCGAAGTCGGGCAGGATCAGATCGACCCCTGGGTGGTTCTCCTCCGGGAACAGCACGCCGCAGTCCACAATCAGCAACCGGCCGTCGTACTCAAAGACCGTCATGTTGCGACCAACTTCGCCCAGTCCCCCGAGCGCTACGACCCGCAAACCCCCCTTCGGCAGTGGCGCCGGCGCGGAGAGTTCTGGGTGAGGGTGACTCAAGTGGTGCTCCTGTCAGATGAGATGCGCTGCGGCCAGGCCGGCCTCGAGCGCCACCATCTCGTCGTCATCGAGGGCGACGAGAGGGCTTCGTACGTTTCGGTTGTCCAAGACGCCCAAGATTTGCAGGGCCGCCTTGGCGGTGGTGGCGCCATAGTTGGGCACGTCCATGATCGCGTCGATCGCGGGCAGAATCTCGCGATAGATGGTCAGCGCATGATCGGCCCGGCCGGCAAAGAAGGCGTCGACCATCGCGCGGAGGTGATCGCCACACGCGTGACCGGCGACCGAGACCACGCCCGACGCGCCGTGGGCCAGCCACCCGAGGTTGGCCGCGTCATCGCCGGAATAGAAGGCCAGGTCGGTGGCCGCCATGATGCGTACGCCGCGGGCAAAGTCGCCGACGGCATCCTTCACGGCGACGACGCGCTCGGACTCGGCCGCCCGGGCATAGGTGTCCGGCGCAATGGTGGTGCCGGTGCGGCCCGGCACGTCGTACAACATCACCGGCAAATCGGAGGCCTCGATCACACAGCGGAAGTGATGCAGCACGCCGGCCTGCGATGGCTTGTTGTAGTAGGGCGTGACCAGGAGTACGCCGTCGGCGCCGAGCTTTTCGGCTTGCCGTGCGAGCTCGACCGAGTGGGCGGTGGCGTTGGTGCCGACCCCGGCGACGACGTGAGCCCGATCGCCCACGGCGTCGATCACCGCCTGCAGGATGACTCCGTCCTCCGCGACGGTCGTGGTCGGCGATTCACCGGTGGTCCCCGAGACCACGACGCCGTCGTGGCCGTGGGCAATCAGATGCTCGGCAATCGCAGCGGTCCCGACCGGATCGACGCTGCCGTCATCGTGAAACGCGGTCGCCATGGCCGTGAGCACGTGCCCGAAAGGAGCGCGAGGTGCGGAGGTCATAAGTGTCAGGCTAGCCGCAATCCACCCCAGCGGCGCAGCGGGCGGGCCGGTTGCGATTGAGTGGTGTCATGCACAAGTACGCGCGCAACCTCGCCTTGGCGACGCTCGCGTGCTTGCCGCCGCTGTGGCACTCCCCCGGCCTCTCCATCACCTCGGGCGCCGAGGAGCCCGCCGGCCCCCAGTCGCCAGCCAACGTGGCCCAGCCACACCCCGAACCGGACCCATCACCCGACCCCAGCCAACCCCCGGAAACCCGCCCCCAGCCGGCACCGGTCCGCACCGTGTCGATCGCCGTGAGCGGCGACGTACTCATCCACGACAACGTATGGAATTCCGCCGCCCGCGCGGCCACGGGCACCCAGCCCGGGTTCGACTTCCGGCCGATGCTGAGCGATCTGCGGCCGCGGATCTCGGCTGCCGATCTCGCGATCTGCCACTTGGAGGTGCCCTTGGCGCCGCGCCCGGGTCCCTTTTCCAGCTATCCCTTGTTTTCCGCACCCCCACAGGTCGTCGACGCGTTGCGTTGGGTGGGGTACGACGCCTGCTCGACCGCGTCCAACCACAGCGTGGACCAGGGTTTCCTGGGGGTGAAGCGGACGGTGGCCGCGCTCGATGAGGCGGGCCTCAAACACACCGGCACCGCGAGTTCACCGGACCCTGCGCCCGTGGTCTTCGCACAGTCGGGGATGCGGATCGCCTGGCTGTCCTACACCTACGGCACGAACGGGATGCCGGTCGACGCCGACAAACCCTGGTCGGTCAATCTGATCGATGTGCCGCGGATCCGCAGCGCTGCCCGGGACGCCCGCCGCGCCGGCGCAGACGCCGTCATCGTGGCCCTACATTGGGGCGACGAATATGCCCACGACCCCAGTGCCTATCAGCTCGACATTGCCAAGCGACTCACCCGCGGGACGGACGTTTCGTTGGTTTATGGCCACCACGCCCATGTCGTCCAGCCCATCCGCAAGATCAACGGGACCTGGGTGATCTTCGGGCTAGGCAACCTGCTCGCGGGTCAAGGCACCACCGCTCCCGGCGTCGAAAGCGGCATCATTGGAAAGTTCACGCTGCGGCAGCGGGGTGACGGGCCGGTGCGGATCGGCCGGCCGACGTATGCCCCGACCTACATCGACTACAGCGATTCCGCCGGTGAGTTCAAGGTTTATGACGTACGCCGCGCGTTGGGTCGCGGCGACCTGAACGGCGCGACCCGTGCCGAGTTGGCGGCCTCCCGCGCTCAAACCGACGGCGTGATGACCGCGGGCGGCGACTAGGTGGTGAGGCTGCGCTCGACCAGGGCCAGCGCCTCCGCTGTGGAGAGTCCCAGTGCCGTCGCCTGCCGGGCATATTCCGACGCAGCTTCTCGGGCGGCCCGATCGACCTGGTTGCCGCTGACAAACGTGCCGGCTCGGCCGCGGGTGTCAATCACGCCCGTCAATTCGAGCTCGCGGTAGGCCCGCGCGACGGTGTTCGGTGCCAGCCCCAGGTCGGCGGCCAGGCGACGCACCGTCGGCAGCCTGTCGCCGGGCGTGAGCTCGCCGCTGGCCACGAGCCCGGCGATCTGAGTCTTGATCTGGTCGTAGGGCGGATCCGGCAGCGTCGCGTCGACCTGGATCAGCATGGGATCCGCTCCCACGTGACGAACGCATAGCCCCCGTGGTCTTCGCGGGCTGTCTCCACCCAGCCGGCGGGGTCCCACTCAGGGTAGAAGGTGTCGCCCTCGACCTCGAGCGCCACCTCGGTCAACACCTGATGCGTCGCATAAGGCAGCGCCAACGCGTAGATCTGGGCACCGCCCGCGACCATCACATCCCCCGGCAGAAGCGTCGCCATCGCGAGCGCCTCCTCCATCGAATGCGCCACCAAGACGCCCTCCGCCGCCCAGGTCGGGTCGCGGGTCACCACGATCGTGGTGCGGCCAGGCAACGGCCGACCGATCGAGTCATAGGTCGCACGCCCCATGATCAGGGTGTGCCCCAGGGTGGTCGCCTTGAAGTGGGCGAAGTCTTCCGGGATCCGCCACGGGATGTCGCCGGCGTTGCCGATCACCCGATGAGCGGCGTACGCCGCGACAAGCACCACCCGCTTCCCCCCGGCGGGCCCTGCGGTCATATGGCGATGGGCGCTTTGATGCCCGGGAGGGGGTCGTAGCCCACCAGCTCGATGTGTTCGAGGTCGAACGCGTCGAGCTGGTCAACGCTGGGATCCAGCCGCAGCGTGGGCAGCACCAGCGGCTCACGAGTCAGTTGAAGGCGCGCCTGATCCAGGTGATTGAGGTAGAGGTGGGCATCGCCCAAGGTGTGCACGAAGTCGCCGACGCCCAGCCCCGTCACCTGCGCGACCATGTGGGTCAGCAGGGCATAGGACGCGATGTTGAAGGGCACGCCCAGGAAGACATCGGCGCTGCGCTGGTAGAGCTGGCACGACAGTTTGCCGTCGGCCACATAGAACTGGAAGAACGCGTGACACGGAGCCAGCGCCATCTGGGGGATGTCGGCCACGTTCCACGCCGACACCAGGTGGCGACGAGAGTTGGGGTCACGGCGCAACTGCTCGACAACCTGCGCGATCTGGTCGATGTGCGACCCATCGGGGGTGGGCCAGGAGCGCCACTGATAGCCATAGACCGGTCCCAGATCGCCATCGGCGTCTGCCCATTCGTCCCAGATGGTGACCCCGCGATCTTGGAGCCACTTCACGTTGGTGTCGCCGCGCAGGAACCACAACAACTCGGCGAACACCGATCGCGTGTGGATCTTCTTGGTCGTCACGAGCGGGAAGCCCGCCTCGAGGTCGAAGCGCATCTGGTGTCCGAAAACGCTGAGCGTCCCGGTGCCGGTGCGGTCACCCTTTTCGGTGCCTTCGTCGAGGATGTGGGTGAGGAGATCGAGGTACTGCTGCACCAGACCGACCCTACTCCCGCTCTCCTCCGTCAGCCATGCACCTCGCCGCGAACGCACGTGAGCACGTCTCCGCCGACCCACACGGTCTCTCCCTCACGGTCGATGTGGACGCGCCCGGCCCTGCCCAATCGGGTGCCTTGCGAGGCAACGTATGACGCGGGCAGCACGCCCGTGCCGGTCAGCCACTGCCCGAGGGAGGCGTTGAGCGAGCCCGTCACGGGATCTTCGCCGATGGTCGCGTCGAAGCCGCGCACTTCGACGTCTGCTCCCGCCGAGATGGGGTCGTCGTGTCGGCCTACGGCGCCGATGTCGAGGCCGGCAAAGGCCAGATAGTTGGGCTCCAGCGCCAAGACCCGAGCCGCGTCGCGCAACAACACGCCGATCCAACCAGGGCCGTTGTCGATCCATTCGATGGCCAGGAATTCGGCCGGATCGGTGTTCAGCGCCGCCGCCACCTGGAGCCGGGTTTCGGGGTCCACCGCACCAGATCGCAGCAGGGGCGGAGCGGCGAACGCGAGCCGCGGCGTACGCCGCAATTCCACGAGGCCGGCACCACACTCTTGGATCACCCGTCCCTCGCGTTGCGGCTGACCGCCCGCCTCGAGCCAGGCATGGGCGCTGCCCAACGTGGGATGTCCGGCGAACGGCAACTCGCGGCTGCGTGACCAGATCCGTACGCGATAGTCCGCCTCGGGCGTCGTGGGCGGCAGCAGAAACGTCGTCTCGGAAAGGTTGGTCCAGTCCGAGAATCGCGCCATCTCCTGCTCGGTCCAGTCCTGGGCGTCGTGCACCACAGCGAGCGGGTTGCCGCGATATCGCTGCGCGGTGAAGACGTCGACCTGGGTGAATCTCGACAGCGAACTCATCTCCTCAGGGGTGCAGCGACATCGGTCCGTAGACCTCGCGCTCCTCCTCGAACAGGGTCACCGCATCGACCCCGAAACTCGAGAGCTCGGCCCACACTTCGCCGATCCACGACTCGGCATCGGCCTGACTCGGGAAGCGCTGCGCGGCGTACTCCTCGACCACCTCGACGACCGCTCCCGCGGCCGACTCGAGGCGCCACCACCAGGTGCGCACTTCGGGAGTCGCGGGCCGAAAGGTCGCGGGTTCTTGGGGCAGGTTCACGAACCTCCGCCGCCCTTCACTATTCCCGCACCGAGGTGTCGACAAACGGCGGCTTCACGCACGCGAAGATCTCGCGCCGGCCGCGCACGTCCACCCCCAACTCGGCTTCTGGGTGCACAAACGTCGGCACCAACGCGAGCCCGATCCCCTTCTTCAACGTGGGCGAGAACGTCCCCGAAGTGATGTCGCACAACGGCACGTCCTGAACCAACGTGACTCCCATGCCGGGTCGCGGAATGCCTCGGCCGGTGGCGACCAGCCCCCGCAGCGTGCGCTTGGGTCCGGCCTCCTTTTCGGCGACCAACGCGTCCTTGCCCCAAAACGTCGGCTTGGACCAGCCCACGGCCCAGCCCAGGTTGCCCTGATTGGGGGTCACGTCCAGGGAGATGTCCTGTCCGTGCAGTGGATAGCCCATCTCGGTGCGCAGCGTGTCGCGAGCGCCCAGTCCACAGGCCAGCATGCCGAACTCCGCGCCCGCTTCGAGGAGCGCGTCCCACAATGCCGGGGCGACTTCGTTCTTGGCGATCAACTCATAGCCGCGCTCGCCGGTGTAGCCGGTGCGACACACGACGACGCCGCCCCACTTGCCAAACTCCTCGCCCTCCAACTCGGCCTCGACGAAGGACATGTAGCCGTGGCCATAGGGCAACCCGACCTTGGCCAGCACCTCGTCGGACTTGGTGCCCTGCACCGCGAGCACGGCGTACTCGCTGTGCAGGTTGCGCACGTGCACGTCCTCGGGAGCACGCTCGGCGAGCCGGCGCACCACTTCAGCGGTGTTGGCGGCGTTGGGCACCAGCAGGACGTGGGAGTCGTTGTGGAGGTAGGCGATCAGGTCGTCGACGATGCCGCCCGTGGTCTCGTCGCAACACAGCGTGTATTGCGCCCGCCCGTGGCCGATCTTGCTCAGGTCGTTGGTGAGCGTGGCATTGACGTACGCCGCAGCGCCGGGGCCGTGGACCAGTGCCTTGCCCAGATGACTCACATCGAAGATGCCGACTGCCTCGCGCACAGCCGTGTGTTCCTTGACCACCCCAGTGGGGTATTCCAGAGGCATCGTCCAGCCGCCAAACTCGGCAAACTTGGCACCGAGCGCCTCGTGGCGATCGTGAAGCGGGGACTGCAAGAGTTGCGAAACGTCAACCATGCGCCCGAAGTTACCGCAGGTCAGGCCAAAATCCGGCGACCGCCTCCGGCTATCCTGCGCGAGTGACGACCTACACCCTGCGCAGCGCCAATCCCGCCAAGACCCGCACGGACGTGTTGGTCGTGGGCGTGATCCAGACGAAGAAGGGCCCGGCCCTGGCTCCGGGAGCCGAGGAGGTCGCCGCGGCCTATGGTCGCGAGTTGCGTCCTTTGCTGGCCAATCTGGGAGTCACGGGCAAATCGGGGGAAGTGACCCGAGTCCCCAGCAACAAGGTCGTGAGTGCCGGACTGGTCACGTTCGTCGGCCTCGGTGAGGGTGCGGAGGTGGACACCACCACGGTGCGTCGCGCCGCCGGAGTCGCCGCGCGATCCCTGACCAACTCCGCATCGGTGGCGCTCGCCTTGCCTGCCGATTCACCCGAGTTGATCCGCGCGGTGATCGAGGGGTGGCTTCTCGGTGGCTACACGTTCACTGACTACAAGCAGGACACGGCGTCCACGAAGGCGGCCCCCGTCAGCGTCTCGGTGCTGAGCGAGATCTCCCGCCAGGGGGCGGCGAGCGCGGCGTTCGACGAAGCGCGGGTCGTCGCAGCGGCGGTCGCCGGCACCCGCGACTGGGTGAACACCCCTCCGGGCGATTTGACCCCGCCGGTGTTCGCGGACGCCGTCGCCGCCCTCCACAAGGCGACGACCAAGGGGCGCGGCGCTCCCAAGCTGACGTTGCGCATCCACGACGAAGACGCCTTGGCCGAGTTGGGTTGTGGCGGCATCCTCGGGGTCGGCGCCGGATCTTCGGCACCTCCCCGGTTGGTGGAGCTCACCTATGCCCCGCGCGGCGCCACGACGCACATCGCTCTCGTCGGCAAGGGGATCACCTTCGACTCGGGCGGTCTGACCATCAAGCCGGGCCAGGGCATGGAAACCATGAAGTGCGACATGGCCGGTGCCGCGGCCGTCATCTGGGCAACCATCGCGATCGCCCAACTCGGGCTGCCGATCAAGGTGTCCACCTTTGCGCCGCTCGCCGAAAACATGGTCTCGGGTGCGGCCACCCGCCCCGGGGACGTCTTGCGGATGTACGGCGGGCGCACCGTCGAGGTGCTCAACACCGACGCCGAAGGGCGGCTCGTGCTCGCCGATGCGTTGGGCCGCGCGGTCGAAGCCAAGCCCGACGTGGTGATCGACGTCGCCACTCTGACGGGCCACATGGTGCTCGCGCTGGGTGACCGTGTCGCAGGGGTGATGGGCAGCGAAGACGTGGTCGATCAGGTCTTGGCCGCGGGTGTCACCTCCGGCGAGGCGCTATGGCCGATGCCGATTCCCGACGACATGGTCGAACGCGTGCGCGCCAGCAAGATTGCCGATCTCCTCCAACACGATTGGGTGCGCTGGGGTGGCGGGCTCTATGCCGCGGCGTTTTTGCGCGAATTCACCGGCGAAGTCCCTTGGGCGCACCTCGATATTGCCGGCCCCGCTTTCAACACCGGTGGCGCAACGGGCTATCTCACCCCGGGCGGCACCGGCTTTGCGGTCGCCACGCTCGTCGACTACGCCCGAGCCCTGAGTTAGAGCCCGCCGGCGCGCCGGCGACGGTTGTAGTCCCGCATGCGCTGCGGAATGCCGACGACGGCGGCGTCGTACGACGGCACCAGGTGGGTGTTGCAGAGATCGTGGGCCCACTGCACCGACGGCACCCGCCGCCGGGTCCACTCGCCATCGTGGGCGACGAGCAGCAGCGTCACGTCGCTGACCGCGGTGCGCGGTTCGACGAACCCCTCCACTCCGCGCCGGGTGGTCATGAACGACTGAAGGTGTTCCTCGTCGGCAGGCGCCGCGGCGCGCACCGTGGTCGACCCCGTGCGAACGCGGTTTCCCGCCGGTCGTCGCATGCCACGTCGCGTACTCCGCGAGAAACGATCAAAAAGCCCCATGTTCCAAGTGTGCCCGGTCAGACCACGGACTGGTGTCGATCCCCCCACAAAGGATGCAAAGATGGAGCCGCCTAAGACGATCAGACGGGCCCAACCGAGAGGAGCAGCGTGGCCGACTTCGACGTGCTCATCTTGGGCGCGGGCTCTGGGGGTTATGCGTGCGCCCTGCGCGCGGCTCAATTGGGCCTGCGCGTCGGGCTGATCGAAAAGGATCGCGTTGGCGGCACCTGCCTCCACCTTGGCTGCGTGCCCACCAAGGCGCTGCTCCATGCCGCCGAGATCGCAGACTCCGCTCAATCGGCCGCCCAGTTTGGGGTGCGAGCCACGTTTGACGGCATCGATCTGCCGGCGGTCAACGTCTACAAGGACGGCGTCGTTTCCCGGCTGTTCAAGGGTCTGACCGGGCTGATCGAGTCTCGCGGCATCACCCTGATCGAGGGCGCCGGAGTGCTGTCGGGGCCCCGGGCCATCACCGTCGATGGCGTCGAACACACCGCCACCCAGGTGGTCCTCGCCTCCGGTTCCTACGCCAAATCCTTGCCCACCCTCGCGATCGACGGCGTGCGGGTGCTCACCTCCGAACACGCCCTACGACAAGAGGTCTTGCCGACCTCGGCCATCGTTTTGGGCGGCGGCGTGATCGGTTGCGAGTTCGCCAGCGTGTGGCGCTCGTTCGGTGTCGAGGTCACCATCGTTGAGGCCCTCCCCCGGCTGGTTGCGGCCGAAGACGAGGCCTCGTCCAAGGCGTTGGAGCGGGCGTTCCGCAAACGCGGGATCAAGTTGCGGGTCGGCACTGCGTTTGAGTCCGCCACCGTCACCGACGGCGGTGTTGTCGTCACGGTCGCAGGTGGCGATCAGGTGAGGGCCGAGGTGCTGCTGGTTGCGGTCGGTCGCGGACCCGTCAGCGAGGGCTTGGGGTACGCCGAGCAGGGCGTCGCGATGGAGCGCGGCTATGTCACGACCACCGACCGACTCGAAACCAGCGTCCCTGGCATCTATGCCGTAGGCGACCTGGTCCCGGGGCTCCAGTTGGCCCATCGCGGATTTCAGCAAGGCATCTTTGTGGCGGAGGAAATTGCCGGCCTCGCCCCCACCCCCATCGATGACCTCGGGATCCCCCGGGTGGTCTATTCTCACCCCGAGTTGGCCTCCGTGGGCCTCACCGAGGCACAAGCCCGCGAGCAATACGGCGCCGCGGTGCGCACGGTCACCTATGACCTCGGCGGCAACGGGAAGAGCCAGATCCTCAAAACCCAGGGGTTTGTGAAATTGGTGGCCCTCGAAAACGGCCCGGTGGTCGGTCTGCACCTCGCGGGCGACCGCGTAGGCGAGCTCATTGGCGAGGCCCAGTTGATCTATGGCTGGGAAGCCACCGCCGCTGACGTTGCCCCGCTCATCCATGCTCACCCCACTCAAAACGAAGCTCTCGGCGAGGCACACCTTGCGCTCGCCGGAAAACCACTCCACGCTCACTCTTGAATCCACGACCTGAAGGAACTGCTCATGACTAGCGAAGTCACGCTCCCCGCCCTCGGCGAATCAGTGACCGAGGGCACCGTCACCCGCTGGCTCAAGCAGGTGGGCGACCAGGTTGCCGTGGACGAGCCCCTCCTCGAGGTGTCCACCGACAAGGTCGACACCGAGATCCCCTCCCCCGTGGCGGGGACGTTGCTGGAGATCCGGGCCGCCGAGGACGAGACGGTCGCGATCGGCGCCGTACTCGCGGTCGTGGGCAGCGCCGACTCCGCCGAAGCGGCGGCGTCGGCCCCGGTCGAGCCCGCCCCTGAGGCTGCCCCTGAACCCGTCACCGACCAAGCACCCGCGCCGGAGTCGGCCCCCGAGCCCGAGGCTGCCCCGGAGCCCGCCGCGGAAGCCCCGGTTGCCGAGCCGGCCCCCGTGGCTGAGCCGGTCGAGTCGGTGGCTCCCGCCTCCGCCGGGATCGCGGTCACTCTGCCCGCGCTCGGGGAGTCGGTGACCGAAGGCACCGTCACCCGTTGGCTCAAGAACGTGGGCGACGCGGTCGCGGTCGATGAGCCTTTGTTGGAGGTCTCCACCGACAAGGTCGATACCGAGATCCCCTCGCCCGTCGCGGGCACCTTGCTCGAGATCAAGGTCGCGGAGGACGAAACCGTCGCGATCGGGGCCGAGTTGGCCATCGTCGGCGGTGCCGGCGCGGTCGCACCCGCGGCTGCCGCGCCGCCGGCCGCACCCTCTGCCGCACCGCCGTTCCCCACGCCGCCCCTGCCTGTCGCGGCGCCGGTTGTCGAGGCCGACGTCCACTCGAGCGCGCCCACGCCGGAGACGCCACCGCAGCGGCCGACGACACCCGCAGCTATGTCACTCCATTGGTCCGCAAACTTGCCGACCAACATGGGGTGGCGTTGAGCTCGCTCGTCGGCACCGGCGTCGGCGGCCGGATCCGCAAGCAGGACGTCATCGATGCCGCCGCCCGCGCCCAAGCAGCAGCCGCGGCGCCCGCGAACCAGCCCCTGTGGCGGCGCCCGCCGCAGGAGCGAGCGCCCCCGCCAGCTCGCCCCTGCGCGGGACGACGGAGCCGTTGTCGCGACTGCGCAAGGTGATCGCGGCGCGGATGGTCGAGTCCCTGCAGACCAGCGCCCAATTGACCAGCGTCGTCGAGGTCGATGTCACGACCATCTCCCGGATGCGCGACGCGGCCAAGGCCGACTTCGCCGCCCGCGAAGGGGTCAAGCTCTCCTTCATGCCCTTCTTTGCCAAGGCCGCGGTCGACGCTCTGAAGCAGCACCCCACGCTCAACGCCGCGATCGACACCGAGAAGGGTGAGGTGACCTACTTCGACCGGGAGAACCTCGCCATCGCCGTCGACACCGAGAAGGGCCTGCTCACCCCGGTCATCAAGGACGCCGGGGACCTGTCGATCTCGGGGTTGGCCCGCAAGATCGCCGATGTCGCCGAACGCACCCGCACCAACAAGATCGGCCCCGACGAGCTATCCGGCGGCACGTTCACGCTGACCAACACCGGCAGCCGCGGAGCGCTGTTCGACACGCCCATCCTGAACATGCCCCAGGTGGCGATCTTGGGCACCGGCACCGTGGTGAAGCGGCCGGTGGTGATCGACGATGCCAACCTCGGCGAGACGATCGCCGTACGCCAGATGGTCTACCTCGCGCTCACCTACGATCACCGGCTCGTTGATGGGGCCGACGCGGCCCGCTTCCTGTCCGATGTGAAGGCCCGCCTCGAATCCGGCCAGTTTGACGTCTAGGTCGCTGACATGCGGATCGTGATCGCCGGGGCCAGCGGGTTCCTTGGCTCGCACCTGGCGCCCCACCTGGAGGGCGCCGGGCATGAGGTCAACAGGCTGGTGCGTCGCGCCCCCACGGCGGCCGCCGAGTCACAGTGGGACCCCTACGCCGATCAGGTCGACGCCGACCTGATCGGCACCGCCGAGGTGGTGGTGAACCTGGCGGGTGCGCCCACTGCCGGCAACCCGCACTCGAAGAGTTGGGCCAACGAGCTGCGGCGCAGCCGAGTGACCACGACGGTCTTGCTCGCCCGCACCATTGCCGAAGCCCCCGAGCCGCCGGCGTACCTGGCCGGCAACGGCATCTCCTTCTACGGTGACCGCGGCGCCGAGGTGTTGACCGAGTCCGAGGGCAGCCGTGGCGACGCGATGTTGACCAAGGTGACGCGGGAGTGGCAGGCGGCCACCAAACCGGCGAGCGACGCAGGAGCCCGCGTCTGCATCCTGCGTACGGCGCCGGTGCTCGACCGCGAGAGCGCGCCCCTGAAGCAACTCCTGCTGCCGTTCCGTCTCGGGCCTCGGCGCCCGGCTGGGCAACGGCCAACAGTTCTTCCCGGTGATCTCGTTGCGCGACTGGGTCGGCCGCGGTGGCCTTCCTCGCCGAGACCGACGTCGGTGTCCGGCCCGGTCAATCTGTGCTGTCCGGCGACGCCGACCAACGCGGAGTTCACGGCCGCGCTGGCCGACTCGGTCGGGACGCCGGGCCTGGCTCGCGGCCCCCTCGGCCATCCTTCGCCCCGCGGCTGGCGCGCTGGCGCCCGAACTCCTCGGCTCGATCAACGCCCGTCCCGCGGTGTTGCTGGGCGCTGGCTTCGAATTCGCCGACCGGGACGTCCGCGACGTGCTCGCCGCGGCCCTTTCGTCCTGATCCCCGACCACTCACGCCCCGACCACCCTGGCCACCCGCCACTCCCCTGCTCGGTGCACCAGGGTGATCCGATGCTCGGATCGCGGCAGCGCGCGGCAAGCCGACCCGCCCTTCGCGGCCTACCGCCTCCGAACCGGACAGGCGGTCGACGACGTCGAGCACCAGCCGGTCTGGCTCGTCGTCGACGACCCGCACCCGCCACCACCTGCGTTTCCATCCCCTCCACGCGGAGCCCTCGCCGAAGATAGGCCCGGAGCATGGCCACATCCCGGTCTCCCGCCGACGCGGAACGTGTGTAGAGCACCCTCAAAGCGGCGGTGTCTCCCGGTCGCCCAGGCCGCCGCTCGGCGTGCGTCCCAGGACCGAAGCACGTGAGCGCAGCGACCTCCGGGTCGACCTAGCAGCAGGATCTCGTCGAGACCACCACGGCTCCTGCACCACGGGGTCCGCAGCGCCGCGGCCCGGCCAGGGCAGCAGCGTCACCGAGCCGGCCGCGACGAGACCGAGCAACACCACCCCCAGCACCCCCGACCAGGGTGTGCGCCTGAGGTCGGCTGGAGTGCAGGAGTTGGCTGGGCGACACCACCACCAGCGTGGCGAGCAACCGGCGAAGGCTGCCGTCGGTTATCCACAGGGGCCGGGAGTAGTCTCGTCCGAGTGAGCGCACCGGACTTCCACCTCGCCGGAGTCGGCGCGGACGCCCTCGACTATCTGCGCCGCCTGGGACCTGCAGCGCGACGTACACGCCGAGGTCGTGACCGGCACCCGCAACGGCGCGGTGCTGCTGCTCGAACATCCCGCCGGTCTACACAGCCGGCAAACGGACCGAACCGCATGAGCGGCCGCTCGATCCTGGCGGCGCGGCGGTGATCGACGTGGATCGGGGCGGCAAGATCACCTTCCACGGACCCGGACAGCTGGTGGGCTACCCCATCGTCCGGCTGCCCGATCACGTGAAGGTCGTCGACTACGTACGCCGGGTGGAGGAGTCGCTGATCGCGGTGTGCGCGGAGTTCGGGATTGCCACCGCCCGCGTGCCCGGGCGCTCCGGTGTGTGGCTGCGCGCCGACGATCGTGGCCCCGAGCGCAAGATCGCCGCCCTCGGCATCCGGGTGTCTCGCGGTGTCACGATGCATGGGTTCTCGCTCAACTGCGACGTCGACCTGGGGTGGTACGACCGGTTCGTCCCTTGTGGCATCGACGATGCGGGCGTGACGACGTTGACCCGGGAGGTCGGCCGGCATGTGGGGGTGGACGACGTGTTGCCCGCCGTACGCCGGCACCTGACGACCTACCTCGCCTGGGAGCCCTACGTCGCCCACCCCCGACTATGCGCCTCGCCCCGAGCCGGGCCGTCCCCGGATCACGTTGTTGACTCCCTGACGGCGCGGCGTGCCGCGCCCGATCGCTGGGGTCGACCTGTCACAGTCAAAGGCGACGCCAGGGACCACGGGGGTCAGCCGGGCGGATCAGTTGGGGGCACGACATGAGTGATTTGGTGATCGAGGCCACCGGCCTGCACAAGGTGTTCCGCAACCGCCAGGGCGTACGTCGGATCGCGGTGCAGGACTTGACCTGGCGGTGCCGCCCGGCGGTGTGCATGGATTCTTCGGGCCCAACGGCTCCGGAAAAACCACCACCATCCGGCTGCTGCTCGGCCTGGCTTCGGCGACAGCGGGCTCGATGAAGCTTTTCGGGGTCGAGGTGCCCCAGCATCTGCCGCAGGTGATGCATCGAGTCGGCGCCGTGGTCGAGTCGCCGAAGTTCTCCCCCAACTTTTCGGGCCGACAAAACCTGAGTCTCCTCGCCAAGACCATCGGCGCACCGCCCAGCCAAGTTGACGCCGCGCTCGAAACGGTGAGTCTCCAGGGGCGGGACCGAGATCGCTACAAGTCCTATTCCCTGGGCATGAAACAGCGGCTCGCGATCGCCGCCACCCTGCTGAAAACCCCCGAATTGTTGATCCTCGACGAGCCGACCAACGGCCTGGATCCCGCGGGCATCCGCGAGATTCGCGAGACGATCAGGCATCTCGGCGAAACCGGCGTCACCGTGCTCTTGAGCTCACACATCCTCGCCGAGGTGCAGCAGGTGTGCTCCTCGGCCACCATCATCGGCAACGGCCGACTGCTGGCCTCAGGGCTGGTCGACGACCTGCTGGGCGCCGGTGAGGGCTTCCGGATCACCGTGGCCGACGCCGAGGCGGCAACCCGGGTGCTCACCGAAGCTGGGTTCGTGGTTTCGCCGGCCTCGGGCGGCGGATTGCAGATCGCGTCGGATCGTCCCGCGACAGAGATCACCCGCACCCTGGCCGAACACGACATCTGGCTCTCCGAGCTCACCCCGATCCGACAAGACCTCGAGTCGTTCTTCCTTCAGCTGACTGAGCAGGACACACTCGGCCACGGCGGGGGTGCGCAATGATCCGGTTGCTTCTGGTCGAGCTGACTCGACTCCGCTGGCGCCGCGCCGTCCTCGTGCTCGTGGGCACCAGCATCCTGCTGCCCGCCTTGATCTGGGTCGGCATCGCCTGGGGCACCCGCCCCGTGTCCGACTCTGAGATGCAACACGCCCAAGAACTGGTCGACCAGGAAGTCTCTACGCCGCGTTTCCAACGCGAGCTTCAGCGCTGCGAGCGCCATCCGGAGCGCTATCTGGACCAGACGACGGGCAGCACCGAGCAGGACTGTCTAGACGCGATCGGGCCCCAAGTCGATTGGTATCTCACGCGCAGCCAACTTCACCTCGACGACGTCGTTTCCGGTGGGCTGGTCCCCGTGGTGGTCATCGTGACGGGGTTGTTGATGCTGGTGGGCACCACGTTCGCGGGCGCCGATTGGAACAGCGGGTCGATGAGCAATCAACTGCTTTTCGAGCCGCGTCGACTCCGGGTGTGGTGGGCCAAAGGCCGGCGCCGTCATGATCGCCGCCGCGGTGACAGCGCTCGCGGTCATCGGCGGCTTCTGGGGGGCACTGGTGCTGTTAGCTGCCTCGCGCGACATTTCGACGCCCCAGACAGGTGTTCGACCGGGCTCTCGGCCTCGGGGAACGCGGCGTACTCTTCGCCATCTTCGCCGCCCTCGGCGCCTACGCCATGACGATGTTCTTCCGCAGCACCGTGGCCACGCTGGGGTTGATGTTCGGCATGGTCGTGGCGGCCACCTTCATCGTCGAGATGTTGGGGGTCGACAACATCCAACGATTCGCGCTCCACAACAACGTGGGGGCGGTCCTGCTCGACGGACTTGCGCTACTACGTCACACCACCCGACAGTTGCGGCCTCGAGTCGCGTCCGTTACCCACGCAATGTCGGGGCTGGCGGATGTTCACCCTGTGGGGAGGCGTGCGCTATTTCGCCACTCATGCTGGCGCTCGCCCTGGGCTTGTCGATGTGGTCCTTCAGGCAGCGTGACCTCCCTTAGCCGGCGCGCCGCGCAAAGTTCGCTCAGCGTAAAGTTCTCGGGGTGACCCCTCCCTCCTCCCCCGTGGCCTCCGAGGGCCGCAAGTTGCTGCGCTTGGAGGCGCGCAACGCTCAGACGCCGATCGAGCGCAAGCCCGAGTGGATCAAGACCCGCGCCAAGATGGGTCCCGAATACACCGCGCTGCAATCCCTGGTGAAGTCGGAGGGCCTACACACGGTGTGCCAGGCGGCCGGTTGCCCCAACATCTATGAATGCTGGGAAGACCGCGAGGCCACCTTCCTGATCGGTGGCGATCAATGCACGCGGCGTTGTGACTTCTGCCAGATCGACACCGGCAAACCCGAGCCTTTGGATCGCGACGAGCCGCGCCGGGTCGCCGAGTCGGTGCGCACCATGGGGTTGCGCTACGCCACGATCACCGGTGTCGCTCGCGACGATCTGCCCGACGGGGGCGCCTGGTTGTACGCCGAAACCGTGCGTGCCATCCACGAGCTCAACCCCGAGACCGGCGTGGAGAACCTGATCCCCGACTTCAACGGGCTCCCCCACCTGCTCGCGGAGGTCTTCGAAGCCCGACCCGAGGTGTTGGCCCACAACGTCGAAACGGTGCCCCGGATCTTCAAGCGCATTCGTCCGGCGTTTCGCTATGAGCGCTCACTCGAGGTGCTGACTGCGGCCCGTGACTTTGGCCTGGTCACCAAGTCCAACCTGATCCTCGGCATGGGTGAGACCCGGGAGGAGATCAGCCAGGCGCTGCTGGATCTGCATCAGGCGGGCTGTGAACTGATCACGATCACCCAATATCTGCGGCCCACGCTGCGCCATCACCCGGTGGAGCGTTGGGTCAAACCGGAGGAATTCGTCGAACTTTCCGACGAGGCAGAGCAGATTGGCTTCGCCGGCGTACTCTCCGGACCCCTCGTGCGTTCGTCCTACCGCGCCGGACGGTTGTACCGTCAGGCCATGGAGGCCCGCGCGGCCTCGCACTGATCCACTCACCGCAAACGTTAGGCAGAAACCGCGATGTCCACCCCCGCCCCCGAAAAGACCGGACGGATCAAGCAGTACCGCAACGCTTACCGGGTCGCGCAAAAATCCGACCGGTTCATCGCCTTGTGGTCTCTCGCGGCCTTCCTCGGCGGGGCGGCCCTGGGTGCGGCGTTGGTCTGGATCATTCCGCCGCGCGAGCTCAACATCTTCAAGATCGCGCTGATCGTGATCGGCGCCATCGGGGTGGGCATGCTCGCCGGGCTGATCGTCTTCAGCCGGCGAGCACAGGCCGCGGCGTTCGTGCAGATGGAGGGGCGGCCGGGGGCCGGCGCCGCCGCACTCACCATGTTGCGGCGCGGCTGGACCACCGACCAGATGATCGCGTTCAACAAGCAGTCCGATGTGGTCCACCGTGTCGTCGGCCCGCCCGGCATCGTGCTGGTGGGCGAGGGCAATCCCACACGGCTGCGCGGTCTGCTCAACAGCGAACGACGCAAGCACGAGCGGGTCGCCAGTGACGTCCCGGTCAACGAGATCATGGTCGGCAACGGCGAAGGTCAGGTCCCGCTGGGCAAGCTGGTGCGGGCCGTGTTGGATCTGCCCAAGAACGTCAAGCCAGCGGAGATCACCGACGTTCTCAACCGTCTCAAGGCGCTGGACGCCAACCGCTCAGCGGTGCCGCTCCCCAAGGGGCCGGTGCCCACCAGCATGAAGGGCATGCGCGGGAACCTGCGGGGGCGCTAAACCCCCGCCGTTCCCGCGGGCTCAGGCGCCCGGGCCGGGCAGGCTGGTGATCTGCTTGGGCGACGGCTTCTCGATGGTGACCGGGACGTCCCAGTCGTACATCTTGATCTCCACGCTGGTGTCGGACTTCGGGATGTCCATCACCATCTGGCGGGTTCGATCCTCGTCGTCGAACCAAAGGTCGTAGGTCAACGTCTTGGGCAGCGTCGCGGCCTGTTCGGCCATCGACTCGACCTTTGCGGTGTCCACCGTGACCTCGTAGTGGGCCAGCTGCTCGCCGTCGACCTCTTCGTCGCCGACGTAGACGACCGACTGGAGACCGTCTTCGAGATCCGTGAGCGCTTCGACCGGATCCATCGAATCGGTGAGCGAAGACATGTCACCCAGGGGCCCGTTGGGGTCGGTGAGATCGAAGGCGAAGAACTTGCCCTGGGTGAGCTCTCCCATGTTCATATACATCGTGCCGTCGATCAGGCGCATGTCGATGGGTGCGTTCCCCATGGCGGGCATGGTCATTTCCATCTGCATCGACGGTGGTTCGGTCGCATAGTCCAGGACACCTTCGGCGGTGATCTCCGCGCCGCTTGCCGACGTGACCATCGAGATCTTCGCGGTGGTGGCGTTTTCGGCCGAGTTGCTCATCAGCTCGATGAAGTCCTTGGGGTCGATCTCTTCGCCGGCGGTCGGCGTACCCCCGTCGCCTTCGGCGCTCTCCGAGGGCTCCTCGGTGGCTTCATCGGTGGGGTCTTCGGTGGCGTCGGAGGACGAGTTGGCGGCCGGTTCGTTGGTGGCTGCGGGTTCGTCGGAACCGCAGGCGGCCAACCCGAGGAGCAGGGTCGACGCAGCGGCCGCAGCTATGAGACGACGGACGGTGAGCGGACGGCGCATGGTGGGTTCTCCCCCGTGTGCGAGTGGCAGGACACCAGCCAATCTAATGGGTGTACGCCGCCCTCACCGGCGCTTGGGCAACGGAATGGTCACGGATCCTGCGACCATGTCGTGAAGACCGCGGCCATCCGGGCGGAAGACCAGCGGCGGGATGACGAGGGCGATGAGCACGCTGCGCAGGAGCGCCGGAATCAGGTTGATCGGTCGAGTCTCCCCGACTCGCACCACTCTGAGCCGGGTCACGAGTTTCCCGAAGGAACCGCCCGCAAGGGCGGTGAGGACGGCGTTCTCTAGGACGTAGGCGCCGAGCACATAGATCCCCGAGAACCGGTCATCGGCATAGCGCTCCGGTCCCAACAACGAGACCACGACCAGGGTGCTCGCGGCCCAGTCGACACACAACGCCAGCGCGCGGCGTACCCACGAGGCGGTTTCTTGCGCGTTGGTCTCCACAAGGGCGAAGGCTAGCGGCCGTGCCAGGGGCTCGGGTGTCCAGCGCTGAGCATCGGGTGTTACATGCGCGAAACAAACCAGATACGGTCAAGAAACTGCCCCTGCCTAGGGTCGGTTCGTCCGACGCAGCGTCGCGTCGTACAGACCCGCACCGCCACACCTCGCACAGACTGATCGGTTGCGCTGCCGAGCGCCGCAACCAAGGAGGACGAATGTTCGCAAATAGCGACGAGTTGCTGAAGTACATCAAGGACGAGGGCGTCGAGATGGTCGACGTCCGTTTCTGCGACTTGCCGGGTGTGATGCAGCACTTCACCGTGCCCGTCTCGTCGTTCGACCAGTCGGTCTTTGACGATGGCCTCAACTTCGACGGGTCCTCGATCCGCGGTTTCCAGGCGATCCACGAGTCGGACATGTCGTTGTTCCCGGACCCGACGACCGCCTACCTGGACCCGTTCCGCACCGCGAAGACGTTGGTGGTCAACTTCTTCATCCACGACCCGCTCACGGGCGAGGCTTACTCGCGCGACCCGCGCAACATCGCGCGCAAGGCGCAGGCCTACCTGGCCAGCACCGGCATCGGCGACACGGCGTACTTCGCACCCGAGGCCGAGTTCTACGTGTTCGACTCGGTGCGCTTCGAGACCAAGACGAACGCCGGTTTCTACCACATCGATTCCGAGGCGGGCGCCTGGAACACCGGCTCCGAGGACAACAACCGCGGTTACAAGGTGAAGTACAAGGGCGGCTACTTCCCCGTCGCGCCGTACGACCACTTTGGCGAGTTGCGCGACGAGATGGTCAAGGAGCTTGAGGCTTCGGGGCTGATCGTGGAGCGCGCGCACCACGAGGTCGGCACCGCTGGCCAGGCGGAGATCAACTACCGCTTCGACACGTTGCTTAAGGCTGCCGACGACGTGATGAAGTTCAAGTACATGATCAAGAACGTCGCGTGGCGCAACGACAAGACGGCCACCTTCATGCCGAAGCCGATCTTCGGCGACAACGGCTCGGGCATGCACTGTCACCAGTCGATCTGGGACAAGGGCGAGCCGTTGTTCTATGACGAGACGGGGTACGCCGGGCTGTCGGACATGGCGCGCTACTACATCGGTGGCCTGCTCAAGCACGCCCCGTCGTTGCTCGCGTTCACCAACCCGACGGTGAACTCCTACCACCGTCTGGTGCCGGGCTTCGAGGCCCCGGTCAACTTGGTCTACAGCCAGCGCAACCGCTCGGCCTGCATCCGGATCCCGATCACGGGCTCCAACCCGAAGGCCAAGAGGATCGAGTTCCGCTGCCCCGATCCTTCGGCCAACCCCTACCTCGCCTTCTCTGCGATGTTGCTGGCCGGCATCGACGGCATCAAGAACAAGATCGAGCCGCACGAGCCCGTCGACAAGGACCTCTACGAGCTCCCGCCGGACGAGCACGCTGACATCCCGACCGTGCCCGGCTCGCTCGACGCGGTCATGGACTCGCTCGAGGCCGACCACGACTTCCTCCTCGAGGGCGGCGTGTTCACCCCGGACTTGATCGAGACCTGGGTCGACTACAAGCGCACCAACGAGATCCAGCCGATCGCGTTGCGGCCCCACCCGCACGAGTTCGAGCTCTACTACGACATCTGAAATCGTCGTAACACCGAACTGGCCCCTGACCTGCGGAAACGCGGGATCGGGGGCCGGTTTCGTTGGCTCGAAATAGCCCGGATTCCGCAGGGATTCCGCAGGAGATTCGCTCCACGCGCTGTTCGAGCCGACAGCGCCTACCGCGGGACCCCGTCACAGCTGCTCTCGAGAACTCTCGGGGGCAGGAGCATTGGCGGCGAAGCGTCGCACCGTCGTAACATGCGCGCGCGCCGACCTCTCGGATGCGCGAGTACGTCGCCGACCTCCGCGAATAGGGTCAGTCCTCGTGGCGACTGGCCAGCCGCAGAACCGCGGAACTCGGGGGTTGGGCGTTGAAGGTCATCGGTTCCACGTAGTCGCCCAAGTCGACCAGGCCGTACTCCGGCTGTTCATACCAGTCGATCCAGCGCTGTGCTGCGACGCGGTCGCGTGCTTCCGCCTCGGCGTCGAACAGAACCCCCAGTCGGGCTTCGTACTCAGTTCGTAGTTCCAGCGTATGCGCCCGGTTGGAGGGTCCATACGGAAGCCGAGCGAACAGCAACGATCGCGACACTCTGCTGGCTCGGAATCTTGGCGAGACCGAGCCAATGTCGCTGGACGCTCGGCAAAGCTCCATCAGTCCGGCCTGCGCCAGCTGATGTGCAGCGCGCCGTCGCGACTCCCGATGCTCGTTCAGCCCAAGGTCGAGGGTTGAGACACACAACCACAGCTCGGGTCGCCCGAACTCGTCGTAGCCCTCGCTCACCGCTTCTAGGATTGCGGCTTGGACGCGACCTGGTCCCCGCGACATGGCGCAATCCTAAGTGTTGGGGGGAGATGGCAGACCTGCATCTAAGTGTTGGAGGGAAACGAGTGGACTGTCGGTGAGTCATGTTGCACTTGTGGTGAAGAGAGTCGAACCCGGTCGCCGGGACACGACATGACCTCAAGGATCACAACGATGGCCAAGGCCGCCAGTTCCGGCTCGAAGAAAACCGCCTCACCAAAGGGTGCTGAGCGGCTGAAGGCCGTCGACCGTGAGGGAAACCGCGTCGAGGTCACCGACCTCGATGCCAGGCGGGTTTGGGTCGCTGCCGGCGGCCGTTGCACCTTCTGCAAGGAGTTCCTCGCGGAGGACGAGACCACCGGCCAGGCGGTGTTCACCGGCCAACTGGCCCACATCGTCGGCGCCACCGTCGAGGAGGGCTCACCCCGCGGTGACAACCCCAAGACGCTCAAGGAGCGAGCGCTTCCGGCAAACCTGATGCTCCTGTGCGCTGGCGAGCACAAGGTCATCGACACCTACGAGCACTGGTCGACTTACGTCGAGGAGCAACTGCTCACCTTCAAGAACCAGCACGAGCGAGACGTCCGCGAGCTGACGGGCTTGCTGCGCAAGCCCAAGACCACCGTCATCCGGGTGGCCGGCGACATCCGCGACCAAACCGTCGACTTCAGTAAGCAGGCCGTCATCCGGGCTCTCCTGGAGGAGCAGCGGTTTCCGGACTTCAGCCTGCACGACGACAGCCAGAACTGCGAGGTTGACCTCCGCCGGTACGACGGCGAAGACGACAGCGTCGGCAGCTACTGGGAGTCCACCACGCTCACCCTCCAGAAGCGCCTCCGGCCGCTGAAGAACCACCTCAAGACCAAGCAGATCGACCACATCTCGGTCTTCGCGCTCGCGCGCATCCCCATCCTCGTCCAGCTCGGCGTCCTGCTCGACGACGTCACCAACGTCACCGTGCACAACCGCCGCCGCGACGAAGGATGGGGCTGGTACGCGAAGGGGCCTACCGAGCCCCTCACGTTCTCCGTCACCGAGACCGCTGGGGAGGGCGACCCGGTCGTCACCTTCAGCATCAGCGGACCGATCGACATCAGGGCACTCCCGACAGAGCTGCAGGGCAAGCCCTGCTACGACATCCGCGCCGAAGGGGTGAAGCTCAACCCCAAGATCCTGCGCAGCTCCGAGGACCTCGAGGCCCTCATCCAGACGTGGCGCGAGGTCCTGGCCACCCTCGAGGAGAACCACCGCAACCAGCCGATCAGCCTTGTCCTCGCGGTCTGCGCCGCGGGAGCGGTCGAGATCGGCCGCGCCCACATGCGGGGAGCCCACGCTCCGCTCCGGGTCTTCGACCGCATCAACAACACCTACGCCCTGACCCTCGAGACAACCTGACGCTCGCCAGTGCCCGACTCCGCCGAACCAACCGAAAGCAGCCGAACATGACCATCCTCGCCTCGACCCAGAACGAGCAGATCTCTCAGCTCATCGGCACCACAATCGAGCAGCTCGACATCACCGACGCAGCATTCGGCGCTGCCGAGCGCTGCTACCACGACCTCGGCGCCCACCTGTCCGACGCGAACGCCGAGGTCTACGTCCAGGGCAGCTTCCTGCTCGGCACCGTCGTGCGGCCGCACCACCGCGATGGCGAGTACGACCTGGACCTCGTGTCCAAGCTCGACGTCGCGAAGACCTCCATCACCCAGCAGGAGCTGAAGGACCGGATCGGCGCACTGCTTAACGATTACCACGACGAGCACGACGGTGAGGCATGCGAGAGTCCGAACGAGATCAGCGAAGGCCGCCGCTCCTGGTGCCTGCACTACAGCGACTTCCACATGGACGTCCTGCCGGCGATTCCCGACGTCGCTTCCGCGTCGGACACGTCGATCGAGCTCACTGACCGCAACCTGCGGCTGTGGCAGAGGTCGGACCCGCTGGCCTACGTCGACTGGTTCCGCGGGCAGTGCGCCAAGCAGTTCGAGGAACAACGCGTGCTGCTGTCCAAGTCCTACGGTTCGGTCGACGCCGTGCCCAAGCACCGGGTACGGACCCCGCTGCACCGCGTCGTGCAGATCCTCAAGCGCCACCGGGACATCTACTTCGCCGACGACCTCGACGACCGCCCGCCGTCCAGCCTTATCACGACCCTGGCCGGCCGGTCCTACAAGGGCGAGCAGGACCTCCTCGCCGCCACCATGGGCGCGGTACAGCGGATGCCCGACCACGTGGAGAAGCGCAACGGCGACTACTGGGTGGAGAACCCGGCCTGCGCCGGTGAGAACTTCGCCGACAAGTGGAACGACTACGAGGTGCGACGCCTGAAGTTCGAAGGTTGGCGCGCTGCCGTCGAGCACGACCTCACCGGCTTCTTGGAGGAGACCAACGGGGCCGTCGCTCTCCACCAGCGGATCGCGAAGGCGTTCGGCAACGCCCCCGTCGAGGAAGCCGTCAAGGTGCTGGGTGCACGGACCAACCTCGCTCGAGAGAACGGGAACGTCCACTTCGCAACCGGCGGGCTTCTAACGACCGCCGTGACGGCGACCGCCGTCCCAAACCACAGGTTCTTCGGTGGCGAGACCGCACGGTAGGCAGCTGAACGTCACCCAACAGGCCGTTCGCCTCAAGCGGCAGTTCCCCGACGAGCAGACACCGGCCGTCAAGGCCAACAAGCTGGTCTGGACGGTCACCCTGCAGCCGACGCCGATGAGCGTCCGCTATACCGTCCAGATCCGGTACCAGCACCGACGGCGCCCCAAGGTGACGGTCCTGACCCCAGCGCTCGAACCCCGCCCAGACGCGCCAGTTCCCCACGTATACCCCGGCAACGAGCTCTGCCTGTACTACGACGACGAGTTCGTCGGCACGGAGAACTTCATCGCCGACACCATCGTCCCGTGGACAAGCGAGTGGCTCTACTTCTACGAGACCTGGATGACCACGGGGGCCTGGCTCGGCTCCGAAGCCCCGCACCCGCCCGGCACAGCCAAGGCATAGCGGTGTCGTGCCACGGATGGTCAGGTTGTCTTGGCCTCCCGCCGGCTAGGCGCCGTGCGCTACCCGCGTCCAACCTGCAAGTGCTGGACGTGAACTGAACGACGGTCCGTGCCTCCTCGCCTGAAGCACGGCCTACGAGCGAGAGCGAACTCGCCGTCATCCAGGGCGAAATGGGGCGGCCGCCTGCGACTCGGCCTGGAGACCACCTCGGGCGACTACTCCCTGGTCGGAGACACGAAGCTATCCATCAATCAGCTTGGCCGCCGCCTGGAGTCCGATCGCTATACACCGCCGCGACCGCGGCTCGGGAGGTGTCATCCCTGTCGGGCCAGAGGTGGCCGTAGGTGTCGAGCGTGGTCTTGGCCGACGCGTGCCGGAGCCGCGCCTGGACGACCTTCACGTCGAGCCCGGAGGCGATGAGTAGCGACGCGAAGTAGTGCCGGAGGTCGTGGAAACGGAAGTTCTCGGGCAGACCAACCACCTCGCGGGACGCGCGGACGGCGCGTTCGATCGTCCACGGACCCGCGGGGTTGCCCCACTGGTCGCTGGCCAAGAACCGCCCGTCGCCGAGCTGGATCGCTTCGGCAAGGAGATGCGCCATCTCGTTGGGGATCGGGATCGGGGTCCGGCTGATGTCGGACTTGAGCGGTTCATCCAGCCACTGGGCCGATGGCGCCACGACGCCGTTGACGAAGTCAACGTCCTCGACTCGCAGCGCCGCAGCCTCGGCTAACCTCAGCCCGGCATGAGCGCCGAGCAGGACCGCCGGTCGCACCCCAGCCGGTACAGCGTCGTACAGCGCCCAGACCTGACGGGTTGTCGCGACGTAAGGGCGTTGCTTTCCCATCCCGGGAGACGTACGCCGCGAGCACGGGTTCCGCGCAACGAGGCCGTCATGGACCGCATCGGTGAAGAGCTGCGAGAGCCGGGAGTGGAGCGCGTAGACATAGGAGTCGGCGCGGCCCTCGCCCTTGAGCACGGCGGTCCAGGCGCGGACGTCGGACGGCTTCACCGCCGACAGCGGCACCGACTCGAAATGTGCCTTGATGATCTTGATGTGAGCAACTGCCTGCCGCACGGTCGACTTGCGCCGCGTGCCGTAGCCAGCGATCCACTTGTCGCACCACTCCCCCACGGTGAGCTTGGCGTCCTTGGGTGCGACGTGGTCACCGCGCACTAGCGCGGAGAGCTGATGGTTGACCCATTTCTGCGCGTCGACTTTGCGGTCGAACGCGCGCGTGTGCTCGCGGCCGGCGCTATCGACGTACCGGGCGCGCCAGCGGGTCACCGTGCCCGCGACGGCCGACGGCACGTCGATGGCGTTCCCGTCCGTGTCCTTGATGCGCTTGCGCCAACGGTCCTCGACGGCTCCGCGTTGGGAGCGTCGTTGCCGGGGCGTGGTCCTGGGCTGCTTGCTCATCTGTCCGCCGTAGCACTCGTCGCCGCCCGACCGGTTGGCGATCACCGTGCTTGTGGATGGATCAGGCGACTCCGCGACCTGTGGACTCGCGCTGCTCGTCCAGCCAGTCGAGAACGTCCTGTCGCCGATAGCGCAGGCGCCGTCCGATGATGAAGCCGAGCGGCCCGGTGCCGAGCACGCGCCAGTATCGCAAAGAAGCGACGGGCATGCGAATCAGCTCGGCGACCTCCTCGATGGTCAGCAGCGCGTCGCGGCGGGTGGGGTCGCGATGGAGGTACTCGGTCATGGTCGGCTCCTATGGGTTGGGGTTGGGTCTACCCCTAATGACCCCGGAGTCGCCGCGAGTGGCCACCGATGAGCCGGGCCGGCGTCCCGAATGACTTCGAGTTCTGCTCGTACCACTCCCACCTGGCCGTGTTCACTGCGTCAGACGAGTAGATCGACGCACCGTTCGGGTCGAGACGGCGAGTGCGTCGGCCGCGTCGCCGATTGAGACGAGGCGGCGGGTGATGGTGGCGGGCATGACGAACTCCTGTGTTCGGTGGCGACCCAGGGCGGTCGCCGATACTCCCCAAGGGCAGGAAACGTCCGTGGGTGGCCACGCTGGTCCACATCTCACCCGGCTTGACGCCCCGTCGCAGCTGGATCGGTCGCCGACTTGTGTGCGCGAAACCGGCCTGCGCGGCGACACGCCCCGATATGTTGACTGCGGCCGGGTCGAGATCGTTTTAGAGGGGTGTCCGTGAGCGAAGTCTTCGCTGCGCTGCGCGGGATTGGTACGAAGCTGAACCGGCTAGGGATCCAGACCGTCGAGGACCTACTTGCTCTGAATGAGCGTGAACTCCTGGCGCTCCCGGGAATTGGCCCAGGGGCACTCGCGAAGATCGTTGACGCGCTCACGGCCCAAGGCCAAGTGCTGGCGATTGACCCGTACGCCGCCTACGTCTGCGCGCGTCATTCAGAACAAGCTCGCGATGCCGAACTTCGGTCCTACTTCCTCTGTGATTCGTGTCGGGACGACTACTCGACGCTGGCATTCAGCGACCGCTCGCCCGAGTGGGTGTCAGCGGAACGGGTCGACGGCTACTGCGCCCACTGCAACAGCCTTACCGTGGTTCGCCTATCGCAGTGGTTCCTGTGTGGGACGTGCGACCGCGTGATCCGGTCCATTGGACGAGGCATCGCGTCGGCCAAGTTCGTTAAGGCGTCCTGGGCCGCGGCTTTCGGCAGCACCGGTGACCTAGCGCTCGTCGAGACCGATCCCGTGACCTTGCAGCCGCGGGGCCGACGCTCGGACCCGAGCCGGACGGCCACTGCCGACTTCGAAGGTCGGCGAGCATCCGGCTCCGTCGCGCTCGGACTAGAACTCAAGAGCGGCCGAAGTGCGCTCCCCGGCGGCGGCATCGGAAACCCAATGGCACAGTTCCAACTGGATACCACGGACTGCGACGACATCGTCGCAGCCGCGCGAGGACTGTCAGCACCGGTTTTTCTGTTGCACGCCCAAGTCATCGGGCGAGCCGAGGCGCCAACCGAGCGGTTCGAAGGGGTAGGGCTGTGGTTCGCCCGCCCGTGGGACATGCTCAGTCACCTCGAAGCGGTGCGCCAGCGCCCGCGCGAGACGCGGGATGCGGCCTACTTCAAGACCGCGATGTTCCGCCCGTTCTCGGACTTGCCGAGTTACATAGAGACGAGCTTCGAGGTCGATTTGGTGGCGATGAGCCGCGACGGGTTCCCGCCCCTCTACGTGCGCTAAATCGATGCCACCGCAGCGTCGATGTCCTCCTGTGACAGTCCGCGTTTCCACGACTTGCCCAGGATTCGGAGTTGCTCAAGGTCGGGATAGTGCAGGCTTCGAAGGTCGCCGGCGTTGACCTGCGTGTGTCCGTTGAACTCGCGGAAGTAGGCGTCCACCGCAGTCGAATTGAGGAACATCGTCAGCCCTCGCGCGAGCCAGTCCTCCAACGGTTGGCCGCCGCGGTGGAAGTAGTTCAAGTGGTTCTCTAGGGCGACCGTGCCGAGTGAGCCGTCATAGTATGACGCGACCACACGCCGGCGCTCTTCCTTCGCCGAGAATCGCTTCACAAGGCAGTAATCGCCTTTCGGGGTCAGCAGTTTCTCGGCGCCACCAGGGGTGAACGCATTGGGCTTGCGGGATGCCTTCGGCCAAGTGATCGATCCGTCCGTCAGGTGGGTCGGATAGAACAGCGGAACGGTTCCCTGCTCTGCGTCCTGGCGCAGATGCGCCCGCATCCGGAAGTCGACCACCGGTCCGGTCGAGACCTTGATGTCCAGGTCAGCCAGCGTCTGGTGGTGGTGACCCATCCATTCGTGCATTGAATCTGCGGCAGCATCGAGAGGGAGTCGGATGAACGCGTTGCGGTCGCCGGTGTGAACGACTTGCTTTACGTCGACGACGCGGCTGAGTGCGACCTTTCCAGGTTCGCGAGAGAGGCTGAGCGACACCTCGCTCGTCGCAGCCCCCCGGACCGAGTGCGTCACTAAGGTCTCCTGTAACACACCGTCGTCAGAGAACGCTTTGTCCCGAGATTCGAAGACATGGATGGTTCGGAGTGCTGACTCGGTGAGCAATAGGCGGCGGAATCCCGCGAAGTAGGAGCCGTTACAGAAGGACCTCGGAGTAATCGCCACGATGTCACCCCCGGGCTTCACAGCGTCGATCGCAGCCGACCAGAACGCGGTGTAAAGGTTCGCCGGACTCCATCCGCGGGATCGGAGTCGCGTGGCAGTCTCGCCCCGAGCGCTCAGCTTCATGAAAGGCGGATTGAGGATAGCTGCCGTAAACCGCGAGGACGTCTTGCCAGCGATAGCCGCCTCAACGAAGTCCTCTGCGACAACCTGCGAAGTCGCACTGACGCCGATTGCCGTGAGCGCTGCCACGCACTCCGCCAGCGTTTCGGAAAGCCCCACGCGCATCGTCGGATCGATCTCGTAGGCCGTCAGCGAGACGAGACCGGGCCGCTCATCGGCGTCAATCAGGCGGGCCACCACAGCAGCGGTCAGCGACCCGATCCCGGCGCCAGGGTCGAGGAGGTGGAGTTCGTCGCCCGCAGTTGAGATGCATTCAGCGAGGGTCCTGGAGACCATCGCAGGAGTCATGAACTGGCCGAGCTCGGCACGCGTCATAGGGTCCAAGACGGCATTCGTCAGGCGCCGACGTTCCTCGATCTTGCTCGTGAATTCTGCGGTCGTCATGTCTCCCTCTCGCTGTGCTCTGCCATTGTCCCTGACCTGCCCCGTCCAGCCGAGGCAACACTCCGCGCGACAGGAAGGCCACCGCGTCACGGACACCGTCAGCGCGGTCTGCGGCCAGGAGCCCGCCCGTTCCTAAGTTGCTGATGAAAGGGGGGCGGAATGAACGTATGCGAGGAGACCGACAACCGAGATAGGGCGCCGCGAGGCCTGTGGATAAGCGTGACGGCTGATCCCCTGTGGAGACCCGCCCGACGGAGACAGCTCCGCTCACCCAGCTACCTGTTCGATGCGGCATACCCGAAACCCGTTCACGACCCTGCTCCTCACCTGCGTTCCCCTCCACGCCCAGGACGTCACACACCTCTTTCATCCACCGCCCGTCCCGTGGCCACTCACGTTCTGCGCGCGGCCGTTTGGGATGTGACGATGACGCTTCACAAGCTCTCGGCGGGGTCGGGGTATGAGTACCTGACCCGGCAGGTCGCCGCGCTCGACTCGACGGAGAAGGGCGCCACTCCCCTGGCCGACTACTACTCGGCGACGGGCGAGTCGCCCGGCCGCTGGGTCGGCTCCGGACTCGTCGGCATCGACGGCCTGGAGACCGGCGACCTGGTGACAGCCGACCAGATGAAGCACCTGTTCGGCACCGGGTCGCACCCGCTCACGGGCGACCCGCTCGGGGCGACGTACAAGGTCTACGACAACACCGGCGTCGACGGGTTCAACGTCGAGGTCGCCCGGCGGATTCGGGTTTCGACAAGCTCGACCACCGAGGGCGGCTCAATCAACGGGAAGCCGCCGTACGACGTGGTCGCCCGGGTTCGCTCCGAGGTCGCGCGTGAGCGGTTCGTCGCCGACCACGGACGCGAGCCCGAGACTGCACGGGAGCTGTCGGACGCGCTGGCTCGCTACTCCCGGCCCCGACAGACGGCGGTGGCTGGGTTCGACCTGACGTTCTCGCCGGTGAAATCG
Organism: uncultured Actinomycetota bacterium; assembly: GCA_963814245.1. GTDB lineage: Bacteria > Actinomycetota > Actinomycetes > Propionibacteriales > Nocardioidaceae > Nocardioides. Next base: position 3,040 of record CAWFBY010000009.1, on the reverse strand, counting down.
GTGTCCGCACTCTGGGCGGTTGCGCCCGTGGAGGTCGCCCGCACGATCGAGGAGGCGCACGATGTCGCCGTCCGCGACGCGCTGGCCTTCATCGAGCGCGAGGCGCTCTTCACCCGCGAGGGGCGCAACGGTGCCCGGCAGGTCGAGACCCGTGGACTCATTGCGACCGCGTTCACTCATCGCGACTCCCGGGCCGGCGATCCCGACCTGCACACCCACGTCGCCGTCGCCAACAAGGTGCAGACGAGTTCGGGCAAGTGGCTGTCGATCTACGGCACGGTGGTGCACGAGCACGTCGTCGCCGCGTCGGAGACCTACAACACCGCGTTGGAGCGTCGGCTGGTCGGGGCGCTCGGGGTGGTGTTCGTCGCGCGGCCGGGTGGCGCGCGGGACAAGCGGCCGGTACGGGAGATCGACGGAGCCCCTGCTGAACTGTGTGAGCGGTGGTCGGAGCGGGGCAAGGCGATCACGGCACGGCAGCGGGAGCTGGCGCGGGAGTTCAAGCGGGCGCATGGTCGGCCGCCGACGCCGGTGGAGGCGGTGGCGTTGGCTCAGCAGGCGAACCTGGAGACCCGAGAGGCCAAGCACGAGCCGAGGTCGGAAGCCGAGCAACGGGCGACGTGGCGGGCCGAGGCGGTTGAGGTGCTGGGCTCGGCGAGGTCGCTCGACAACATGGTGTCCTCGCTCCCCCGCGCCGCGGCTCAACCGTCCGTGACGGCGTCCTGGATTCGTGAGGCAGCGGAGCGGGTGATCGCGGAGGTGGAATCGCGGCGGGCGACGTGGCAGGTGTGGCATCTACGGGCGGAGGCGCAGCGGCAGGTGCGCGAGGTCGCCGTACCGGCTGATCGAGTGGCCGAGGTCGTCGAGTGGATCGTCGACGACGCCATCGGCCGGTTGTCGGTCAACCTCACCCCCGACGTCGACCCGAGCCCCGAGCCCGCCGGGTTGCGTCGTTCGGACGGCTCCAGCGTCTACCGGCACACCGGCCGCGACCACTACACCAGCCACCGCGTGCTGGAGGCCGAGCAGCGCATCGTCGCACTTGCTGGCCGGTACGACGGGTTGGCGTGGTCGCCCGATGAGGTCGAGCTGTCGGTGCTTGCCTCCGGACTGGACGGCGTACGGCTCAACCGTGGCCAGGAGGTGCTGGTCACCGCGATGGCCACCAGCGGCGCGCGGGTGCAGCTCGCGCTGGCTCCGGCCGGATCGGGCAAGACCACCGCGATGCAGGTGCTGGCGAAAGTGTGGACCGAGGGCGGCTGCAACGTGCTCGGGCTCGCGCCGTCTGCGGTGGCTGCTGCCGCGCTCGCCGAGGCGACCGGGATGCCGTGCGAGACGCTGGCCAAGCTCACCCACGACCTGGCCCATGTCCCCGACTCCGACCTTGTTGGCTCGATCGGGCCGGGCACGCTCGTCGTGATCGACGAGGTCGGTATGGCCGACACCCTCACCCTGGCGTCCGTCTTCGAGCTCGCGGTGGCGCGGGGCGCGTCGGTGCGGCTGATCGGCGACGACCGTCAGCTCGCCGCCATCGGCGCCGGTGGACTGCTGCGCGACATCGCCGCCACCCAGGGTGCTATCCGGCTCGACGAGCTGGTGCGGTTCACCGATACGGGCGAGGGTGAGGCGTCGCTGTCGCTTCGCGACGGCGATCGGGCCGCGCTGGGGTTCTACCTGGACAACGACCGCGTCCACGTCGGCGATGTCGCCTCCTCTCTCGATGACGTCTTCGCTGCTTGGTCGGGGGAACGTGCCGGTGGGCGCGACTGCCTGATGCTCGCGCCGACCCGGGAGCTGGTGCGTGAGCTGAACCTTCGCGCGCAGGCATCGCGAAGTGTTGTTGGCGGGTCGGTCGGTCTCGCCGATGGCTGCTCGGCGCATGGGGGTGACGTGGTGATCAGCCGCCGCAACGACCGACGCCTCGGGGTGAGCGGCACCGACTGGGTGAAGAACGGCGACCGCTGGATCGTCACCGACGTCCGGGCCGACGGCGCCCTGTCGGTGCGGCACGTGACCTCGCGGCTGCACGCAACGCTGCCCGCGGCGTACGTGGCCGAGCATGTCGAGCTCGGCTACGCCTCCACCGTCCACACCGCCCAGGGCATCACCACCGACGTCGTCCACGGCATCGTCACCGGCGCCGAGGACCGCCAGATGCTCTACACGATGCTCACCCGCGGCCGAGCCGAGAACCACGCCCATATCGTGCTCTCCGACGAGCCGGCGCATGCGTTGCCGTCGCCGACGGTCGAGCGGTCGATGACGGCGACCGAGGTGCTCGAAGGCATCCTCGCCCGGGACGGAGCCTCCGTCTCCGCCACGTCGACGCAGGCCCGTGCCACCTCGCCAGCAGCGCAGTTTCAGGACGCCGTCACTCGTTACGCGGACGCAGTTGCGCTCGCAACGTCCCAGATGCGAGCCAATCCCGACCTCGCCGAGCCCGGCCCGCTCCCCTGGCTCGCCGGCATCCCTTCCGAAGCGGCGTCGGACTCGGCATGGGGTCCGTACCTCGCCGCCCGGTTGCGCCGAGTCTCTTCGCTCGCCGTCGAGGTCGCCGCCGATCCCGTGCTGCCGGAGTGGACGGCGAAGTACGACGACGTCCTCACCGCGGAACTCAGGCGCGAACTGGCCGTCTGGCGAGCAGCCTCCGGCGTACCCGCCGACGAACGAACGCTGGCCGGGCCTGTGCCGCACGACGACCTGGAAGTGGCGTACCACCGCAACCTCACCGGCCGGATCAACGCCCGCTACGGCGAGGCCGTGAAGACTTGGGCCGACCGCATCGTCGAGTACGTCGGCAATCGGGACGAGCAGACCGGTGAGCTCGCGAAGTACCTCGACACCCTCGCCCGCAAGGGCATCGATGCCGAGCGCATGCTCGACCTCGCCGCAGCAAGGAAGCCGCTGCCGATCGACCACCCCACCGCCGCGCTGTCCTTCCGGGTCAAGGACCTCGCCACCCCGAGGAGGCAGCGCCGCCGGACGGTGCCGTCGATCGCCCCCTTCCCGCGCCCGAGCCAGCGTCAGTCCGGCCCATCGC
>CAWFBY010000008.1:345000-428622 GCA_963814245.1 uncultured Actinomycetota bacterium | reverse complement strand
CGGCCCAGACAACTCCGACGCGGCCATGCCCAGTCACATCGCCGAGGTCGAGGCGGGAGGCCGTCGCTGCTCATCGTCAGTGCGGCGCACGGGTTCACGACTGACCGACTACCCGATTCCGTTGAACTGCGCCTCGTGGGCGTCGAGCGTGCCGGGCAAGACGCAAGTCGCGTAGTGCAATCGACCGCCGAACAGATGCGCGGCACTGTCCGGATCACCGAGTCCTTGACAAGCTTGGACGACCCGCAGGTCGGCGACGGCAACCCGCCCGGACTCGACCGCGAAGCACTCGCAGCAGGACGCGGGGCAACTCCGGTGCAGACGGTGGCTCCGCGACGGGTGGAGACGATCGGGCTATGAGCATGATCAACGCTGCCGCGCCGTCCAGACGGGACGCCGACAGCGGTTCGTGTTACCGTGGTCATGCCGCTGGTCGAGGTCGAGGTCGGCCAGGAAGGGGTTCCTGACAGTCGCCCTCGACCACGAGCCATGCTCCGCCGACGGGTCGCTCACCCGTGAGGACCTTCAACGGGTCGTCGACGAGATCGCCGCCGACCTGGGGGCGGCTGTGCGAGTCGAGGTTCTCGAGTCCGACAAATTTTCCTTCACCGACGTACGGCCCTCCCGAGCGTCCACGACTCCGGACGGTCGCGCCCGTCCGCGAGGCGACGACCATGATCGGCGAGGTGACCGACGACGGACTCCTGCCCGACGAGGAAGTCGCCGTCGCCGTGGTAGTCGCCCACCAAGTCGCGAGCACCGACGGCACCGCTCGCCTGCGCCTGCCACCTGCCCTGCTCGAATCCCACCCTGGCCTCGTGGTGTTCGTCGGCAAGCGGTCCGGCACGGTCATGGTCAGCGGCGGTGTGCGGCATAAACCCTCGCGGTCAGGGAGTCGACGACGACCTCGTCAACCTCGGCCTCGTCCCCATCGCCGCCGCGAGCCCGGTTGCCGCCTGCCTGAGGCTCGCGCCGGGTCGGGCGCGGCGTGGGTGACGGGTGCTTCGCAACCCGCTGGAGGCTGGGGGGCAGGATTTCGGGTCCTCGCGCATCCGGGCGATCCGGCCTCGGCTCTCGGGCTGACGGCCTGTCGCCCTGGGCGTACTGGCTTGTGCTGCCTTCATGATCACGGCGGCCGTCGCCAGTGCCCTCGTGTTGTGGCGAGATCGGGTCCATGCGGCACAGACCTCGCACGACCGACGTCGACCTGCCTGTGTCGCGACCGGACGCGACGTACGCGTCGCCGCGTCACAGAAGGCCCTGCTCGGTCGCGGTCGGACACTGCGGCCTTCCCTGGACCAGCCCGAGCCGTCCGACGTCGGCTACCTGCTCGGGCGCTCCCGCGGCCAGGCGGTCTGGGCATCGGTCGAGGACTCGATCCTGCTGCTGGGACCGCCGCGCTCAGGCAAGGGACTGCACGTCGTCATCAACGCAATCCTCGACGCGCCGGGAGCGGTCATCACGACCGCGACGCGGCCCGACAACATCGCCGCCACCCTACGCCGTCAGGAGCGTGGTCCGGTCGCCGTCTTCGATCCACAACGCCTCGCCGAGGGGCTACCTGCTGGTCTTCGCTGGTCTCCCGTGCGTGGCTGCGAGGACCCGCTGACCGCGATGATCCGAGCGACCGGCCTCGCCTCGGCCACCGGGTTCTCGACCGGGGGTGTTGAGTCTGGCGGCTTCTGGGAAGGCAAGACTCGCACCGCGCTCCAGGCACTGCTCACGCCGCTGCGCTCGATAATCGGTCACCGCGGGAGTTGTTCGGCTGGACACTCCGCCCTCGGCTGCCGCCGACGCTGTCGCGATCCTGTCGAGCGGCCCGAAGGCCGCGCCCGGATGGGCCGACTCGCTGGAGTCGATGATCCACTCCGACCCCCGAACGCGTGACTCGATCTGGATGGGCGTCTCCCTCGCCCTGTCCTGCCTCGCCGACCCACGAGTCCTCGACGCCGTGTCCCCGTGGCGGCTGAACACTTCGATCCCGTCGACTTCCTCACTAGCAACGGCACCCTGTACCTGCTCGCAACCGGGGCCGGCGCGGTGCTTCCTGGTCGCTGGTCGCGGCGTTCATCGAAGACCTCGTCGAGACCGCCCGCCACCTCGCCGCAGCATCACCAGGCGCCCGCCTCGACCCGCCACTGCTGCTGGCCCTGGACGAGATCGGCAACCTCTCGCCGCTGCCGTCCCTACCGGTCCTCATGGCCGAAGGCGGTGGCACGGTGTCACCACGATGCCTGTCCTCCAGTCCTTGTCGCAGGCCCGCGACAAGTGGGGCCATTACGCCGCCGGCGCCATCTGGGACGCCAGCATCGTCAAGGTCATCCTCGGCGGCACCTCAGCCACTCGGACCCCCAGGACCTCTCAGCACTCATCGGAGAACGAGACGAGAAGACCGATACGATCTCCGTCGGCGACTACGGCTCGCGGTCCCTGCAGCGATCCGTACGGCGTGTGCCTGTTATGCCACCCGAGGTGATCCGGATGCTCCCCTTCGGCACCGCACTGGTGCTGCTGGCAGCGCCCCACCGCTGGTCACAGACCTGCGCCCATGGACCCAGCGCAAAGAAGCCCGCGGCTCCGCAAGCAGCGCACCAACGTCGAGCGGGAGCTGCGCCGACGCTAGGCGAGCAGCTGGCGACCCAGCCAGGTCCCGGTCATGATCCCGGACGATCTTGCCTCGCTTGTCTTCAAGGTCGTCGAGCGTGATGAAGCCACAACCGAATGCCTTGCTGCGGAACGAGTTGTCGACGGCGTTCGTCATACAGCGCGCGCTGCTCGCCACGAGAGACACCCGAGACGGTTTGCCGGTCCGGCTTGTCGAAGAACGGGACAGCCTCGGAGTGCTGCCGCTCGTAGAACTCGACGACGAGATCCCGGGTCGGCCAGTAGGCATCGACGGGTAGACCGGCCGTCCGGCCAGTCTTGGGCGAGGGATCGCCTACCAGCCACGCTAACCTGTGCTGCCGCAGGGCGGCCTCGCCCAGCACCTCGTCACGAGGTCGATCACGTCGAACTCATCGCTGACCGCACGACCGCGTCCGCCATTCGTCGGTTCCATCGTCGCCAGCCTCGCCATCACGGACGCCGAGAACGCTCCGCACACCTGACTCATGAGAGCGGTTGCTACACGAGGCACCGCCCAACGTCAGGAGTCAGTGATGACGATTCCCACTCAGATGAGCCTGCATGGGTTCATCGCCACCGCGCCGAGCTCACCTTCACTGGCAAGGGTCACCCCCGGTTCTACTGCCGGGTCGGCATCGAGCAGCACCGCAAGGAGGTCGACGGGTCGTTCACCAAACTCGACCCGGTCTACTGCGACCTGGTGCTGTTCGACCGCGCGGCCGAACGGGCCTACCCGAAGTTCAAGCCCGGCGACCAGATCATCGCCTCGGGCTACATCCACGAGTACGAGCAGGAACGCCCAGGCGGTCCCAGCGAGATCCGTCAGCAGTTCGTCGCCCGTCGCATCGGGCACGACTGCGCCCGCACCCGCTACGTCGTAGACCGCACCCCCGCGAACAGCCCGACCCGCCGACCAACGAGATGACGGTGGTCAACGAGCCCGGCCGAGGCCGTCGGCATCTGACGGGTGCGATCAATGAGCACCGACCACAGGCAGCCGACCCTCCTGGACTTCGAGGGCGGCGACTCGGAGCACGGCGAGTTCGGTGGTCCCGACGAGGTATTCGGGACCGCCGACTTCGACGACCACGAGTCGCTGCGCCCGATCAACTGGAACCTGCTCACGGCAGACGAGGCAATGGCCGAGTGGACGGACCTCGACGCCTGGGTCGACTGGCTGCGCCTGACTTACGGGCTCCCGCCGACGGTCGTACCGCCGTACTGGCATCGCCACGACGAGCTGGTCTGGGAACTCTCCGCCCTGCACACCCACTGGCTCAACGCGTACAACTCCGAGGGCACACCCTCGGGGCCGATCGGGTGGCATCGCGACTTCGCCGAGGCCGCAACCGGCTGCGCGAGTGGGTCTCCACCGCCGGCTGCCGACTGGACCGCGACCGCCCAACACGGCAGACAACCTGGCCAGGCGAAGCCCCCCGCGAGACCGGCGGCGAGGTCGAGATCCTCGATCGCTACGCCGACTTCCTTCTCTTCGTCAGGGAAGACGTGGCTGCCCGGCGTGCCATCGAGGAACAGGTCCACGCAGCTTCCTAGCGGTTCACAACACCCGCATCCACCGAGTTGTCCACAGCCATGACAACGCGGTCTCGGCGTACTCGCCTTGCCCGCTCCACGCTGAAAGGCACGCCACCCGTCACCCGACCCGAAGGGACAGTCATGCTGCTCGCCCACGCGGTGACCCTCGCCGAGGCCCGCTCCCACGTCGCCGCACTGGCCGACGCCGCCCTCACCACAGACGCATCGATCGAGTACGACCGCGTGCTGCTCCAGATCGACTTCATCCACGGCGACTTCATCCCCGGCGTCAGCCCCGTGCCGGTCACCGACCGCGACCTGCTTTTCGAGGTCGCCGAGTCAGCCATCGAAGCCCTCGTCGGGCACGGCGTCGACTCGCTGACCGTCGAGCTCGTCCTCGACATGCTGTGGGGCGCCCGAGAACTGGATTCGCCCTGATGTACGGCGAGGCCAGCGGGATACTCCGCGACGCCTTGGGTGTGTTGCTTCGGCAGCACCGCATCCAGCAGCGCATCGGCGGGGCCGGCCTGCATACCGTCCCCGAAACGACCACACTCGACGAGCGCAAGGCGATCGGTGAGCAGATCGCGCGCTACCGCTACGCCGTGCTCGTGTGGGGCCACCAGGCCATGCGTGCCGCCAACCCGCGCATCAACCTCAAAGGAAGCCCGGCCGCACCCGCGGCCCTGCCGAAGAACTGCGCTATCGCCTCGAAGGCGCCCTCGGCGGCATCGAGGTCGACCTGCCCACGATGGACGAACTCGTCACCGAGCAGCCGTTCGCCCTCGTTGATACCTGGCGCGAAGCAGCTCGCGCCTGCGTGCTCGGTGAGCACGACTTCGCCAACGGAGTCGGCTACGGACGACTCTCAGAAGCCCAGTGCCTGACCGTCATCAAGGATGCCACCGACGTCGTGCGCGCGCTGGTCAGCCTCGACCGCCGCTACGCCAACATCCCCGACTGGCAGGCACTCAAGGAACGGGGTCGCCTTGGACGCGCCGCTGAGACCTGCGCGACTTGGGCTGGCTACGGGGAACCCGACTACACCGTCGACCTGCGCGGCTGGAAGCCCGCCCCCACCCTCATCGAAGGTCCAGGTCTGCCGGAGATCGCCGGGGTCCTCCAGGCCCAGCACAACCTGCTCATCCACCTCGGCACTTTCCCCACCGCGCAGAACCTTCGTGTCGTGCTCGACTCCCAACGCATCGTGTCCTGGGAAGCAGCTCGACGACTCGAACTCGTCGACTCGACCCTCGCGGCGGATTGGGAGCAGCGCGGCGAGACCTACGGCCGGCTCGTCCGCGAGACCCGCGACCTCGGCGGCGTGGTCGGCAACGGCGCCCCCGCAGCGGGCCAAGGCTCTGTCGCCGCAGTCCGTATGGAGAAGCTCGACCGGGGCGGACTGTCCGACACCCCGCAGGTCCGGCGCCTCCAGCGCATCAGCGCGGGCATCGACGAACGGGTCTGCAACGTCATCGAACACGGCATCGCCCAGCGCCTCTACTTCCAGCGCATCAACGTGCCCGGCCTCAACGACCACAACGGCGAACTCGTTCGTACGGCCCGACAGAAGTTCGTGCCCATCACCTCGCCGGTGCAGACAGAGCTGCCTGGCGATCGCCCGCAGCGACCTGCGGCCCACACCTATCCAACGAAAGGCGCCGAAAGTTGCTGCGCAAAGCCGACTCGACTTCGCGGCCGCGCTGCGCCACCGGCCACCACCGAGAGGAGCGAGCCCAGATGCCCCGTCGATCTAGCCCACCACCCACCCAACATCGCGATACGCGCGTTCCCAACCGAGGAGAGAAGATGGAGAGCTCCTTTCGGTCGAGGAAGTCGCCGACTTCCTCGGCGTGCCCGTCAACACGCTCTACCAGTGGCGTCACAAGGGCACCGGTCCCATCGCCTTCCGCGTCGGTCGCTTCCTGCGCTACGACCCCGCCGAGGTACGCGACTGGCTCACCGCCAACGCGGAGGTGGCTCATGGCGCACGTTGAACGCCGCCAACGCCGCGCCGCGGACGGCACCCTGCTCAGGACCTACCGCGTCCGCTGGCGCGGCCCGGACGGGAAGGAGCGCAACAAGACCTTCCAGAAGAAGGTCGAGGCCGACCGATTCTGCGCCGTCGTTTCCGCGGACCTGGTCAAAGGCCAGTACGTCGACCCGGATGCGGGCAAGATCCCCTTCGAGACCTACGCCCGCAAATGGATCGAGGCACAGACCTTCGAGGAAACCACTCGCGAGGCAGTGGAGCTGCGGATGCGCCTGCACGCGTTCCCGATCCTGGGCGACCGCTACCTCTCGGAGATCCAGCCCTCGACGATCCAGAGTTGGTTGCGCACGCTCGCCGACCTCGCGCCGACCTACCGCAAGGTGGTGTTCGCCAACGTCTCCACCGTCTTCACCGCCGCAGTCGATGACGAGCTGCTTCCTAAGAACCCGTGCAAGGCGCCCTCGGTGCGCAAGCCGCGGTCCGATCCCAAAAAGTTGGTGCCGTGGAGCCGCAGGCGCGTGCTCGCCGTTCGAGACGAACTCCCCGAGCGCTATCAACTCGTGGCGTGGCTGGGAGCGGGCCTCGGATTACGGCAGGGTGAGATCTTCGCGCTCTCCCCCGACGACATCGACTTCGAGGCCGGCGAGGTGCACGTCCGTCGGCAGGTCAAGCTCTTCTCAAGCAATCGCCAGGTGTTCGGCCTGCCGAAGGGCCGCAAGACCCGCAAGGTGCCGCTGCCTGACGCCGTGGCCGACGCGATCTCGACCAGCATGACCGCGCACCCGCCGGTCGAGATCACGTTGCCGTGGATGGTCCTCGACGGGAAGCCAACCACGGTCTCGCTCCTGTTGCCGACTCGGGAGAGAGGCGCGCTAAACCGTAACTACTTCAACACCTACATCTGGCGGCCGGCGTTGACGCGGGCCGGGGTGCCCGACCTGCGCGAGAACGGCTGCCACGCACTGCGGCACTTCTTCGCCAGCACCGCACTGCACGAGGGCGAGACCATCAGGGCCGTCAGCGAGTACCTCGGTCACGCCGACCCGGGCTTCACGCTCCGTACCTACACGCACCTCATGGAGGGCAGTTCCGAGCGCACCAAGCGGGCAATCGACACGGCGTTCCTCGGCGCGGACGAGTCCGACGATGATGAGAGTGGCGAGGAATGACTGCGACCCTCGACCAGCCTCACTTTACAGATTACGTCCGCTATGGGACATTACCTGTCATGGCAAGTGAGTTCCTCACGATCGAGGAGACAGCGAGCACCCTGGGGGTGTCGACTCGCCATGCCCGCCGGCTGGCCGATTCCGGGGCGGTCACCCGGATCGCCCGTGGTTTGGTCGACCGCGGATCGGTCGACCGTTACCTCCAGTCCCAGCGGCAGGGCCGCACACGCGCCTGGGCTGAGCACACTGCCTGGGGGGCTGTCGCCATCCTGTCCGGCCGCGACGCAGCATGGCTGGGTGCCACGCAAGCCTCTCGTCTGCGGTCTGCTTTGCGCGAGATCACCGATGCCGACAACCTGCTCACCCGGATGCGTGACCGGGTCCGGGTCCACACCTATCTGGCGCACCGCGCTGCGCTCCCCCGCCTGCGCGACCAGATCGCCACGACCAACCTCCGACTCCTCGGGATCACCGACGCCGTCGACGACAGCGTGGACGGCTACCTCGCCGAGGCAGAACTCGACGACACGGTCCACACCCTCGGCCTACAAGCCGACGCAGGTGGGACTGTCGTGCTTCGCACCACCGGGTTCGACTTCGACAGGGTCCGCGACCTCGTCGCCACCACCACCGTCGCCGCTCTGGATGCGGCGACCAGCACCGATCCCCGACTGCGAGGCGTCGGACGCCGGACACTCGGCGAGTTGCTGGAGGCGTACCAATGAATGACGAGCGCCCCACTATCGAGGTCGCATCGGCACCCGGCGGTTGGCAAACTCCGTGGCCGAGCGTCGCCGAGCTGGCCGACGCCCTCCCAGCCGGGAGCTGGACGCTGGTTGGTGGACTGATGACCCAGCTCCACACGATCCACCACGGGCTCGGCATCGTCCGCCCCACCAACGACGTCGACATCGTGCTGCACATCGAGACCAAGCGCGGCGTGCCAAATGCGGTCGCGACCGAGCTCGAAGGACTCGGCTACCTGTTCCAGGCCAGCATCGACGAACGCAACAACACCGCACACCGGTTCGTGCGCGGCACCTCCACAGTCGACCTCGTCGCCGGCGCGCACGAGGAGGACCATGTCGATGTGCTGATCGCCGACCACCCGGCACCCCGAGTGATCGAGAAGCTGCGCGGTCACAAGATGATCCGAATCGAGGGCGGCACCCAAGCCCTGCGCCGCACCGTCAACGCCCGCCTGGAGATCACCTCTGACACAGTCACGACGATCTCGGTACCACGCCCCTTCGGGGCACTGATCCTCAAGGCCGCCGCCTACACCACCGACTCCCGCGACCGGGAGCGTCACCTCTTCGACGCCGGCGCGCTGCTCGCCTGCATCGACGATCCGTTCGCCGAGCGCGCCGAGTTCACCGGTTCCGATCGTCGTCGCATCGCTACCCTCGTCGCGCATCTCGACTCCGCCCACCCGGCCTGGCGGGCATTGCCCGAGGACCACCGCACCCAGGCTCAACTGACCCTCGACCTGCTCGCCAACCCCGAGCCGGATTCGGCAACAGGAGGCCCCACCGAGGCCCCAGCGTGAGCCAAAGGGGCGTTTCCCAGGTCAGAGCGGGTAGGTAGATCACTACTACGACATCTGAGGAGTGAGCCGAAGGTACGCCGAGCGCAGCGAGGTGTGCCGGAGGCGAGCCCCGGAAATGTCGTGGTGTGCATGACAGCTAATTCAGGGGTTTTCGGCCCCTGTCGGTAGTTGCCGAGAACGGCGGCTGACCTGCGGAGACGTCTTTCGGCGTCTTCCAGCGTCAGCCGCCGTTTCGTTGTTCCGCGGCCCAGCGCGGCCCCAGATGTGAGCCGCGCCCCAGACGGGCCCTCGGGAGTCACCTGCGCTCAACGTCTACCTCCTGGTGACACCGAACGCAGCGCGGCTGAGCCGAAAATCCGCACGTTCTCCTGCTCACATTTCGTTGACGGCGGTAGGGCCATGCTGTGGGCGGCCCACGAATCCGACCCCGAGCGCGGTGACGAGCCAATTTTAACTTATGCAATCTAGCGACTAGCAGTCATGCAAAAGGTCGATCGCATTTCCTGCAAACGGTAGACTACCTGCATGGCCACCTACCGAAACCGCATCGCGGACCATGAGCTTGACAAACGTCTTGGCTACATCGGCGCCGTGCTGATCGAAGGCCCCAAGGCCTGCGGGAAGACCGCCACGGCGACTCGACACGCCAAGACCGTGTTCCGCTTCGACGCGGACGACCCCGCCCGCAACTTCGTGAAACTCTCCCCCGAGCGACTGTTCGACAACCCCACCCCGATCCTGTTCGACGAGTGGCAGATCGAACCGGCCATTTGGAACAAGGTGCGCCGCCAGGTAGACGACCGCGACGGCAAGGGCCTCTTCATCCTGACAGGTTCAGCAACACCGTCGGATGACGCCGCTCGGCACTCGGGCGCGGGACGTTTCTCGGTGATGTCGATGCGTCCGATGAGTCTCTTCGAGTCAGGGCACTCCAACGGCGACATCTCCCTCGCCAAGCTCCTGAACGGCGAACGACAGACGGGACTCGGGACACACCTCTCCTTCAGCGAGCTTCTCAACCGCATCGTCATCGGCGGGTGGCCAGAAATCATCGAAGCCGACGAGACGAGCGCCCGCCGGTGGCTCCGCGACTACCTCACCAACATCGTTGAGGTCGACATCCAGAACCTCGGCTCGCGCCGGGACCCATACAACTTGCGGCGACTCTTGGAGTCCCTGGGACGGTCCGTGGGACAAGCCACCAAGGCGACTGAACTCGCCAAGGACGTCGGGGGCGAAGACGGCCCGATTGCTAAGGAGACCTTGTCGGCATACCTGAACGCACTCGGACGTCTCCACCTACTTGACAACTCCGAGGCATGGCGCCCACACATGAGGTCGAGAGCACGCCTACGCACTGCCCAAGTTCGCTACTTCGTCGACCCCTCCATAGGCCCAGCCGCACTGGGCGTCGGAACCAAGGAACTCGCGTCCGACCTCAACGCCCTGGGGCTCCACTACGAGGCACTCGTCATAAGGGACCTACGCGTCTACGCCCAACCGCTCAATGCAAGAGTCGACTCGTGGCGCGACTCCAACGGCAACGAAGTGGACGCCGTCGTCACCGCTGGCCCTGGCAAGTGGGCAGCCTTCGAAGTGAAGCTCAGCCCAGACTCCGTCGAGGAAGCAGCGGCAGCGTTGTTGCGGTTCAAGTCCAACGTTGACATCTCCCGCCACGGCGAACCGTCCTGCCTCGGCGTTATCACGAGCACTGGTGCTGGCGGCCTACGCGAAGACGGCGTCCATGTCATCCCCATCGGGTGCCTAGGACCCTAAATCGTTGGGCGAGCAGGATACGCACCGTCTACGGTCGTTGACCATGACCGAGGTGGTGTTCGCTGGCGACTGGCACGGCAACTTGCCGTGGGCCATCGGCCGCATCCAGTCCATCGGCGCCTCCGGCGTGACAACAATCCTGCACGTGGGCGACTTCGGCATCTGGCCCGGCTCCTCCGGCAAGCGCTACCTCGAGGCCGTTGAGAACATGTGCGCACGACATGACGTCGAGATCCTGGTGACCCCCGGCAACCATGAGGACTGGGCCCGCCTGTCTTCGTTGTGGGCCCACGCGAAGCACCGCGACCCTGACACGGGCGCGGCGCTGCCGGTCTCCTTGACCGAACACATCCAGGTGCTCCCTCGCGGTCACCGCTTCGAGATCGAGGGCCACACCTTCATGTCGTTTGGTGGCGCGGCGTCGGTCGACAAGCACCTGCGAACTGAGGGCATCGACTGGTGGCCGGAGGAAATGCCGACCGAGCAAGACGTTGAAGCGGCAGTCGCCGGTGGACAGGTCGACGTACTCATCACTCACGATTCCCCCGAGCCCCAGTGGTGTGTGCCCGCCGTGCGTGAGACTCTGGCGCGCAACCCGCACGGCTGGCCCCACGACTCATTGACTTGGGCTGCGGTGGCGCGGGCCCGGGTCAACCGCGTCTTCGAGTCAGTTCGACCTCACCTGCTCGTGCACGGACACCACCACGTCTGGGGCGAGCGCGTCGTACGACTGCCCGACGCCGACCACGCAACAAGGGTTGTGTCACTAGCCAGCGATGGCGGATCCGGCAACCTCTGGCGTCTGGATCTGGCCGAGGTAACGCCGCCAATCAGCGCAGCGAGGCGGTGATGGCTAGATGGCTTCGATGACAACGTCGGTGGCGTTGTTCGCGAGGGCCGCTAGGTCGTCACGGTCGGAGGTCAGGACGGTGCCACCTGGCTCTGCGATGGCGACCACGAGGGCATCGACGGCAGAGCCCTTGCGTGCCTTGGTGCGCAATTCACCGGCCCGTCGAGCGACCCGCTCGGGCACCGAAGGTCGCAGGTCGCACGCCTTAAGAAGACGGTTGGTGTTGGCGTCCCGCGGAGCGGATCCGGTCAACGATTCGGCAAGCACAATAGTCGGGACGACCGGCGGCCACAGGCCTCGTTGACGCAGCGCCAGGATCAATGCGGCGGTGTCCTTGTCGCGCTGGGAAAGACGGCTCACTCCGCCCGAGTCGAGAACCAGCATCACCCTTCCTGCATCGCAAGTGCCCGGTCGTGCAGGCGGCGGGCGATCGCGTCGGCGCGAGCCATGTGAGCCTCAGACGGCTCACCGACCTCGGAGATCAGCTCGGCGACGTACTGCTCAGCACGGGCTTCGAGCTCTTGGCGGCGGAGCTCGGCAGCGACCGCCTCCTGCAGCAACTCAGACGCGCGGAGGCCGCGCTGTTTGACCTCACGATAAAGAGACTCGGGAAGGTAGACCTGCATGCGTGGCATACACACAACTATACGCCTACCCGTCGCCCGCCACCGCCTCCGCATCTGCGATCCGTCACAAGCCCGACCTTCCCCAACAAGCGCCACCGCTTGGCGCAAAGTCCGCGCTGGATTCGGATGCCCACGCAACGCGTCGAAGACCTGGCTGTGGATAGCCGACGAGCCAGCGCCCCTGGACGCGATAGAAAAGGTGTCGACCACGAGGAGGAGCCATGTCAGCACTGGGAAACGACGATCCTTGGATGGGACCGCTACCCGCGTCCCGTGGCTGCGATTGCCACATCTGTCGGCCCGACGACGCCTACGACGAACAGGACCGCCAGACCATCGAGACCGTGCTCCGGCATGGCTGGCAGGTCACCTCCGTGGCAACCGATGGAGGCTGCAGTCACCCCGATCACCAAGATCACTCGGACCAAGACCTCCCCGATTCCGGGCCGGCGTTCGCCTACACGGTGGGGCTGGGACATCGGGCCGGCCACCCCGAGTTGCTGATGTCGGGACTTGACCACCGCGTGATGCGCCACTCTCTCAACGAGGTGGCGCAACGGATCATGCGCGGCCAGCGCCTCTCCCCTGGCGACGTACTCGAAGATGTGTTGGCCGGCGTTCCTGTCGCGGTCGAACAGGTCACCGACGAGGCGCTCGGCGAAACCGTCATCTGGTCTGGATGGTTCCACCGCCGCAAGCCCAACGCGCTGGCGATCGTGTGGCCGGACAGAAATGGCGCGTTCGCATGGCAGCCGGGCGCTCCGAAGCCCGAAACCTTGAACGAGTTGCAGCCGCCGGCATGGCGCGAGCCCATCCAACACGCAGGCGGGCTGGCCGTCGACCCCACATGGGACTTTCCCGTCCCGCCTGACCACCGGGCGTTCTCCTGCAGCCATGTGGTCGACGGTGGCGAGGCGATTCTCTGGGCAGCCCGGGAAGACCTTGCAGAACGTGGCGAGGACTGGATGATCCACTGCGGCGCATTGGGCCACGAGAACGACGAGATGAGGGTCGTGCACCTGGCCCACCTGGTCCGCTCCGCACCCAGCCTTCGTCAGATCAGCAATTTGGCGTACGACGAGGAGGCGTTGCGCGTCAACACCGATTCCCCCTGGGCGAGAGGACCCATCCCTCGGTGAGTTGGCAGGTGCACGCCACGATTTTGGCCCTTTTGGAACCCCTCGTCTCGTACCACGCCGTGGATCTGCAAATGCGTGAGATCTCGCGCGCGAACGGTGCAGGGGGTGCCACGCGGTGACGCGCTCGGGTTGCGCTTTGAGCTTCACTCCGTCGCCTGAGGGGCCGGCGTCGGGAAGACTGGGAGCCAACCGGCGACATGTGGAGGGAACAGCGATCAGAATGCAGGCCAGCTTCAACGACGCCGTGATTGCCGAAAACGACGACACGATCGCGGTCGAGGGCAACCACTACTTGCCGTGGCACTATCCCAAACCCACCTTCCTCGCGCGGCGGGTGAAAGGACGGGTGGCCTTCTGGGGTGGCATCCAGGTCCGCCCCACTCCCCCAGGCCCCACGCCATGACCGCCGCCCAGGATGCCGTGCCCGACGCTTCCGGCGGACAGCCCACGGTCACCGTCTATTGGCGTCCGGGTTGCGGGTTCTGCCGCAGACTACGTCGCGGGTTGGATCGCGCCGGTGTCGAACGCACCGAGATCAACATCTGGGAAAACCCAGACGCCGCCGCCGTCGTACGCCGCCACGCGCGCGGCAACGAAACCGTCCCGACCGTGCTCGTCGGGGACTCCGCCATGGTCAACCCCTCCGCCGCTCAGGTGCTGGCAGCCCGCGACCGACTCCGTGACCCGTCGTTTCCGGCGCCGACCGACCCGACTCCGTGGTTGGCCAGGGTCAGCTCCCTGATCCGACGACTCGCCCGCCACTGAGCCCACCCGAACAGCCCCACGACCGCCGACGTCGCCGTCGTCGCGAGGACCCCAATCAGCGTGAACGCGTGACCCGCGAGCGCAAGCATCACCGCCGTGCCCATGACCCACCCGGCATCGAGCATGGCCAGCAACCGCCCGCTCTGGGCGCCCGGCCCACGTTTCCAGAGCCACCCCAGCACCGCGGCATACCCCAGCAGCAGGCCACCGATCAGCCTGATCGGGGACGGGGTGACGTCGCCCGCGTGGCCGGCCCACCAGCCGGGCAGGAGCAGCAACGCCATACCGCAGGCGCATGTGAACACCGCGTTGGCCAGCACCAGGTCGGCCAATGACCCGACGCCGGTTTGTTGCCGCCGCTTCCGCACGCTGGGCACGCCAGTCTCGGCGTACGCCCGGAAGTCGTCGGCATTGCGCTGCCCCATCGCCAGCAAGTAGGGCCGCAGCACCAGGGAGAGCGCGCACCCCACCGGATTGAGGTCGACCTCTGCCTCGATCCGCAGCTCCGCGGAGTCCGCCCCGACCGGGATCACACGCCAGGTGTTTCGTGCCGATCGAGCCACCTGCTGCATCCCGTCAGCGAGGACATAGGTCAACGACATCGACGCGTCGTCGTACGCCGTCAACTCCTCCACCAGCCGCTCCACCCCCGGCACAGCGACGCGACACTCACGGGCTCGTCCCGGAGCTCCCGCGAGCTGCGCCTTCCCCACCACGCGGGAGTCCTCGATGCTGCTCGCCCAAACAGCCGCCTGGCCAAAGCCCGGCCCCAACAGCTGCCAAACCTCTGCGGCGGGACGTTCGATCGTCGTCTTCGTGGTGATCCTCATGGGGTCAACTCTTCAGGCGCCGAGTCGCCCAGTCGATTCCCTCGGAGGGTATGGCCCCGCGGCCCTCGTTTCGCGAGGATGCCTCCATGAGTGCATCGGTGGCCAGGGCGACTCCCTTCGGCACGGCCGTACGACGCTGGCGCCTGGCCCGCGGCAGGAGCCAGCTCGACCTCGCTCACGCCGCGCGCACGACGTCGCGCCACGTGTCGTTCCTCGAGACCGGCCGATCCCGGCCGAGCCGAGACATGGTGTCCCGCTTGGCCACGGCCCTCGAGTTGCCTCTGCGGGAAGCCAATGACCTCTTCCGCGCCGCGGGGCTGGCGCCCGCCTTCCCCGAAACCAACCTCGCGGCCGACGACCTCGCGCCCTTCACCTCGGTGGTGACGCGGATGCTGCAGCGGCACGATCCCTACCCCGCCTATGCCGTCGACCGGCATTGGAACATTGTGATGGCAAACCGAGCGGCCAGCGCGTTCCTGCCCGCCGACGCAGTGCGAAACGTGGTCGAGTTGACCTATGCCGGACCCTGGCGCGAGCTGATCACCAACTGGGCGGACCTGGCCTGGGCGGGCGCGCGGCGGCTCCAGGAGGAGAGCGCGCGCCGACCCGATGACGACGAGATCGCCCGGCTGGCACTCTTGGCCGCCGAGGCCTGCCGCGGCGTACCAGAAACCCCCGGCAACGACGACGCCCGAGTCCTGTGTCCCCACTTCCGCATCGGCGACGACATCATCCGCACCATCAGCGTGGTGGCCCAATTCGGCGGGGCCCGCGACGTAACCCTGGACGAGCTCCGGATCGAGCTGATCTATCCCTCCGACGACGAAGCAGACACGTTCTTCCGGAACGTGTGAGGGCGCGCGGTCGCCTGGGCCGGCATTGAGTACGGTGGGCGTCATGGGTAGGCCACCGAGGGATCGACCGCATCGCCGGCTCCCCGCGTACGACTGCTGTGACGACGAGGGCGCCAACCAGCCTGAGAGCTGACCGCCCCCAACGCACCAACCGAGCGCACCCGTCCGTCCACCCGTGCCTTGAGCGGAGTCACAGCCATGCCCGTTTCGTCGTCGTACCGTCACGTCCTTCTGTTGGTTGCCGCCACCGCTTGTTGGGGGTGCGGCACCGTATTGAGCAAGCAGGTACTCGATCGCGGGGTCGCACCGCTGACCCTGCTTGCTTTGGAGCTCGCCTCGAGCGCCCTTCTCCTGTTGATTGTCACTTTGCTTACCAGGGTGCGGGTGGCGCGGTCACCGGCCTTGTTCAAGCTCGCCGCCCTAGGCTTCCTGAATCCTGGATTGGCCTACGCCCTTGGGTTGTTGGGGCTGATGAGCATCACTGCCAGCACGTCCGTGCTGTTGTGGGCGACCGAGCCGATCCTGATCCTGCTGCTCGCAGCACTGGCTTTGCGGGAGCGGATCGCCAGGGCCACGGCGGTTGCAGTCGCAGTGGCATTGGTCGGGGTGGCGCTCGTGATCTACCACCCGGGCGCATCCGGGGATGCCCTCGGTGTGGCTTTGACTGTGGCCGCTGTCGCGTGCTGCGCGCTGTACGCCGTACTCACCCGAGCACTGCTGCTCGACGACAGCTCCCTGGCGGTCGTTTTGGTCCAACAGATCGCCGCCCTGGGCTTCGCCGTCGTTATCGCCGGCATTGCCCTCATCGTCGGCGCGACGGATCTCGGAATGCCAAAGGGCCTCACGACATGGGCGCTCGCGGCAGCGTCCGGCATGGTCTACTACGGCTTCGCGTTCTGGTTCTTCGTTGGCGGGCTGCGGGGCATGCCAGCCTCGGTAGCAGGAAGTTTCCTTCCTTTGATCCCTGTCTTTGGGCTCGCCGCTGCCTACGTGCTCGGCGAGCGTCCCAGCAACCGCCAGTGGGTGGGCACAGCCCTGGTGATCACGGCCGCGACCGCCGCCGCCGTCTGGCACGTCGCCCGACCCTCCGTAGCCAACGGAGAACCTCAGAGCTCAGCCCCTCCGCACTCGTGGTGAACTCGCGGTGCTCAGATGGGACGAGCCGCCCACGCGGTGCGCTCGGTGGTCAGGACGAGGTCGCTGCGGCGAAGCAAACTCGTGGGGTCTTCGGGGTCGAGCAGGCGATCAAGCGCGGCGAGATCTTCGGCGGGGAGCACGTCATTGACGACCTCCCGCATTCGACTGAGGCCACCCAGTGCGTAGGCGCCAATGCTGGGAATGATGATGCCGTCGACGCTGGCGGGCACGTTGAGGGCGAACGCCTGATGCTTCTCGACCCGAAAACCAGCCTCGGTCAACATCGGACCCCAATCAGCTCCCCGATGTTGCAGATGGGCGCTGAACGCGCGTTCGGCCGCCTCGTGGGCGCGGTCCTCGACCCCCGGGCAGTCGGCTGGCTGGCCGGCGGGGAGGAAGCGCGGGAACCCCGCCAGCTCGACGACCGCGATCAGCCCATCGACGGCCATCAGTTCACGCACGGCCCGAAGGACGCGCACCGGGTCGGCGAGGTGGTGCAGGGATGCTGAGGCCCAGACCAAGTCTGGGCTCCCCCAGTCCGGGCTTCCCAGGTCTGGCCACTCGGCGTCGAGGTCAGCCACCACGGTTGTCACCTGGGCCGCGAAGCCGCGCGTTTGCGCCTTCTCACGCAACCGCTCGAGGTGATGCGCCGAGGAATCGATTGCCGTCACCGAGGCCGCGGGAAAACTGTCGAGCAGCGCCAGGGTTCCCGCCCCGGTGCCGGCACCAAGGTCCAGAACGCGACGGGGGTCCTCCTCCAGCGGCAACCAATCGATGAGTTCCGCGAGATGGCTCGCCAGGACGGTGGCGTCCAAGTCGAGGATCTCGGCCTGCG
Organism: uncultured Actinomycetota bacterium; assembly: GCA_963814245.1. Lineage (GTDB taxonomy): Bacteria > Actinomycetota > Actinomycetes > Propionibacteriales > Nocardioidaceae > Nocardioides. The sequence goes on along the minus strand of CAWFBY010000008.1, from coordinate 410,938 downwards.
CGTGGTCATGCGACTGAGCGTGAGGTTGGTCGTGCGCATCAGAGTGCGAGTGGCCGTGCCCGTGGGACTGGTCGTGCGAGTGGCCGTGCCCATGTGCGTGCGACTGGTCGTGGGAATGCTCGTGGGGCGCTGTCATGACAGCAACCGTAGACGCTGACAAACAAGGCCGACAGTCAGTTGTCACACTGGCAAGAGATTGCTCAATCCCCTTGCGCCCAACGCATGAGTTCCCTGCGTTTGGCGCGAGATCGCGACTCTCAGCCGTGGCCGCGGGCCGTCACAGCGTCCGCCTCGGAGCCAGTCTGCTGGTGATTGCGCCGCGCGTCACTGTCGAAGATGCCGAGGATCTCACACGGTCCCCGCTCCGCACCGAGCGCGTGCGGCAACATCGTCGGAAACTCCGCGGCTTGGTTGCGCTCGATCCGGATCCGCCGATGGCCGAGCAGCAGCGTCGCCGTACCAGACAGCACGACCAGCCATTCGCGACCCGGGTGAGCGCGCATCCGGGCCGGGTCGGTGGGCGGCGGTTCGGTGAGGCGCTGGCGTACGACGCTCATGCCGGGGTCGTTCTTGATCGGCCAGCGCATCGAGTTGTGCGCGGCGTCGATCATCGGGCTGATCACCACGTTGTCGGAGTCGCTTTCGACCAGTTGATCCAGGGTCGTGTCCAGCGCCCGCGCCAGGGTGACCAGACTGTCCAACGCGAGTCGCCGCTGGCCGTTCTCGATGCGACTGAGCGTCGATTGGCTCAGCCTCGCCCGCGTGGACAGTTCTTCCAAGGACCAACCCTGAGCAACCCTTAGCGCCCTAATCCGCTTGCGCACCAGGCCATCGAGATCACGATCTTCTTGCGTCATAGTCAAGATCCTATGCCATTGATGCAAGGCGGGCTACGCTGAGCCGCACAACGTTTGCCAGCAAGCGCTCCCCCAAAAACCCAGAAGCCAGGACCACGCCATGCCTCAGCACATCACCTTCACCAGCGACACCCTGCCGTCCTCCACCGTTGACACGATCGTGATCGGCGGCGGTGCCGCCGGGCTCAACGGTGCTCTCATGCTGGCGCGCTCGCGTCGCTCGGTCGTGGTCATTGATGACGGGACGCCGCGCAACCTGCCAGCGGACGGTGTCCATGGGCTGCTCGCCTTGGAGGGTACGCCGCCGACGGAGATCCTGGCCCGCGGGCGCGCGGAAGTCCGCTCGTACGGCGGTCTCGTGGTCGCGGGCGTCGTCGCAACTGCGGTCGCCACCGAGCCGCCCGCTCCCGGCGACCTGGGGTTCACGATCACCTTGACCGATGGGCGCCGGATCAGCGGCCGACGACTGCTCGTCGCCACCGGCGTACGAGACGAACTGCCCGACGTGGCCGGGCTCGACCGGCACTGGGGTCGGGGCGTGGTGCACTGCCCGTACTGCCATGGGTGGGAGGTGCGCGACGAGCCGATCGGTGTGCTGGCGGCCGGGCCGGTCTCGCTGCACCTCGCCCTGCTTTTCCGGCAACTCAGCGACGACATCGTCTTCTTCGCCCAGCACACGGACGTCGACGAGCAATCTCGCGCCCGCTTCGCCGCGCTCGACATCCGCGTGGTCGAGACGCCGGTCAGCGAAGTCGTCGATGCCGAGGACGGCGGCGTCGCGGGTCTGCGGTTGTCCGATGGCCAAGTCATCCCCCGGCGCATCGTCGCCGTCGCGACCACCATGTCGCCCCGCACCGAAGGCCTGGAGGGCCTCGGCCTGCCGACGGAGGACCTGCCCAACGGGATGGGCCGCCATTTCGTGTCCGGAATGGCCGGCCTGACCGACGTCCCGGGTGTCTGGGTGGCCGGCAACGCGGCCGAACCCTCCGCACAGGTCGGCGCCTCGGCTGCCGCAGGCGCGTTGGCGGGGGCCCACATCAACGCCCTCCTTGCCGCCACCGACGCGGACCTCGCCGTGGCGGCCCAAGCCGGGGCGATTTCCTGAGGCGAGCGTGCCAAAACACCAGTGCCGCCCAGGGCTCAGGGTTCAATCAGGGGGGTCAGATAGTCCGTTTTCACCCATCGCCTGGCACGATCACTCTTATGCAGGTCGAGGCACACCCCTCCACGGCAACCGCCGAGCCGGAGACTCGGGAGTGGTTCCGCGCCTATGGTCTGCAGGTCTTCCTGGCCATCGGCCTCTTCGGAGTGGCCGTGCTCGTCGCCAAAATCCAGCACCTCCCCGTCCGCGATCCCGACGACTCGATCGTGGGGCCGGTGTACCTCCGGCTGCCGCTGATCGCCGCGAGTTGTTTCCTGATCGACGTGATCGCCCGCAGCGTGATTCGAGGCGGTCGTCACGGGTGGCGTTCGCGGATCCGGGAAGTCGTTCGCGAGCGGTGGAACGTCCCGCGGGCGCGACTCGTGCTGATCGGCATGGGCAGCTGGTATCTCGCCTACGTCGGCTTCCGAAACCTGAAGAGCTATGTCCCCTTCGTCCGGCCGAACATGATGGACGAAGAACTCCTGCGCCTGGACCGGATGTTGGCCTTCGGCAACGACCCAGCCGCGGTGTTGCACCGGCTTTTGGGGACCGGCCTGTCCGCGCACCTGATGTCGTTCATCTATGTCGCCTGGATCCTGTTCCTCACCCTGTCGTTGCTCATCGCGCTGTTTTGGACCAGCAACATCAACACCGCCTGTTGGTATGTCACCGCCGTCGCGGTCAACTGGGTCTTGGGCGTTGCGGTCTACTACCTGGTCCCTTCCACCGGCCCGATCTATGCCCGACCGGAGTTGTTCGCGGACCTGCCGGAGACCCAGGTGACCCACATCGCCCGCAGTTGGCTGACCAACCGGACCGACATGCTCGCCGACCCGTTCGGGACCCCCGCGCTGCAGACGATCGCGGCCTTCGCGTCGTTGCACGTCTCGGTGATGGTCACCGCCTCGCTCATCTCCAAGATGATCGAGTTGCGCCCGGTCTTCGTCCAATGGGGCCTGTGGCTGTTCCTCTTCCTCAACGTCCTGGCCACGGTCTATCTCGGTTGGCACTATCTCCTCGATGTCTTCGGTGGCATCGCGATCGGGGTGGCCGCGGTCTGGATCGCCGCCTGGGGCACCGGCAATCGGCATCGACTCCCGTCGCTCCCACGCGGGGCCAGATCGTGACGTCGCCGCCATCCACGGCGAGCCGACAACCCCTCCGCGAGGTGCTGCTGCACCGGGTGGCCGGCAACGGCTGGGTGGCGCGCGTCTGGATCCTGGTCGCGCTGTTTGCCTTGCTGACTGTCGCGGGTTCGCGCCACTACGACGTCCCGATCAGGGACCCGCACGGCAACTGGTTCGTGCGGCGCGTCGCCATCTCCCTGGGCTGGTTCGTCGTGCTTGCGTTCGCGGAGGCAAGGTTCCGCGCCCGGCGTACGGCGTGGACCTGGCGCACGACCCTCGCCGCCCTGCGGGAGCGCTGGACCCGGGGCCGCCTGGCCTTGGCGATGACCGGCCTGCTCGCCTACCACCTGGTCTATCTGTGCTACCACAATCTGAAGAGCTGGAACGTCTTCAACGAGCCTCGTGACGACATGCTCCAGCGTTGGGATCGGTGGCTGTTCCTGGGGCACACGCCCGCCGCGCTGCTCCATGACCTGCTCGGAGAGCACACCGCGGCATACGTCCTGACGCTCATCTATGTGTCGTTCTCGTCGCTGCTGTCGATGTCCTTCGTCGCCGCCATGGTCTTCCCCGAACAGATCCGACGGGGCTATGTGTTCATCACCTCCACCATGTGGGTGTGGATCCTGGGGGTCGGCGGCTATTACCTGATCCCGTCGCTGGGGCCCTTCAGTTATGCGCCGGAGGAATTCGCCGGCCTTCCGCACACGATCACCCAAGACACGCAAGCGCGCTATCTGAGCCAGCGCGCCCACCTGCTGGCGGACCCGCAGGCGCAGGACGCGACCGCGCAGGTCGCTGCCTTCGCGAGCCTGCACGTCGCCATCATGCTGATGCTGCTGTTGATGACCCGCTACTACGGGCTGCGTCGAGCGACTCAGGCCATGACCATCTATCTGGCCGGCACGATGCTGGCCACGATCTATCTCGGCTGGCACTTCTCGGTCGATCTGGTGGGCGGCGTCGCGATCGCCTACGCCGCGGTCTTCCTCGGGCGCTGGTTGATCTACCCGGCCCGCGCGGTACTACGACCATTGGCCAACTAGTGACCGCCCGCGCTGGGCACCTACTCTCGAATTCGAGGAAGGTACCTCTGGGCTCTAGCCAGAGCCTTACGGGGCCGGCCGGAGACGCACCCAACCCCCACAGCCCGGTGCGCTCCGGCCGGTGTCGCATCTTAGCGACTCTCCCTCACCTCTAGCCCCCGTTCACGGTGCCGAACCATTGGCTCAGCGCCGGGACCCGGCGTACGACGAGCTGATCGAGCAGGAAGATCGCGATCAGGGAAGCGCCAAACAGCGGCAAAACCATCCCCAAGGCCACGAGCCCGCACCATCAACCATGGGGTGGCGCGCATCGGCATCTTGCCGCGAGGAGCGCCGAGATTGGCTGCCTTCTTCGGCCGCCGCCGCCACCACATGAACGGACCGGTGATGCAGGAGGCGATCACGAAGGCACACATCAGCGCCGAGCCCCAGAACGACACCAGCCCCAGGCTCCGGCCCTCGTGCAGACCGATCCCCTGCGTCACGATCTTGGCCAACGCCGGATAGTCGTCATAGCCGTACGTCGCCACGACCTGGCCCCCGAACTGGTCGATATGGACCGTCTTCTCCTGCGACGGATCGTGGAACGCATAGCCGATGGCCGAGAACACCCCGCCCTCACCATCGGGCAGCGCCACCGTCAGTGGGTGCTTGAGCCCTTCGCGTTCGGCCACGGCCACCGCCGTGTCCAGGTCTGCCACCGTCCCGTGCCCTTCGGACTGGTTTCCCTCAGACTCTGGGACCTCGGACTTGCCTGCGCCCCAGGGAACCTCGTGGGCGTGGCTGTGCGGCAGGGACTCATCGAGCACCGATCCCGGCGTCGATTCCGCACCCGGATCAAGGCTCCACAGCGAGGTGCCCTGGTTGGTGGCCAGTTGCTGGACCTTTTCCCCCCAGAACCCGGTCCAGGGCAACCCCGAGACCAGCAAGAACAGCAGGCCGATCCCCGTCACGGCCCCGATCACCCCATGCCGTGAGCGCAACTTCGCGCCCGGCACCTTCGAGGCCAGCCGCCGTTTGCGCGCGCGCCACCCCCGGAAAAACAGGTAGTAGCCCGTCAACGCCATCACGATCGCCCAGCAGGCGGCGAGCTCGATCAGGGCATCACCCTTCTTGCCCGACATCAGGTCGCCGTGCAGCCGCACCGCATAACCCGACAAGGTCGTGTCGGGATTCAGCGAGCCGGTGACCTTGGCGGTCCACGGGTCGACGAAAACATCGCGCGTCGAGCCGTCGGCCTCGATCACGGTGAAGCTGGTGGCCCGCTCCTCGGTGCGCCCCTCGGCCATCATCAACACGGTCGCGTCGGGATAGGCCTCCTGGACGGCGGCCTGCTGGGCGGCGTACGGCTGGCGCAACTCAGCCGAGGCGGTCGCCGACATCTGCGCGTTGAGCATGGGCTCGAGTTGGAAGCGGAACAGGTAAATCAGCCCTGTGACTGCCAACAGCAACAGCAACGGGACGACCAGGAAACTCGCATAGAAGTGCCAGCGCCAAAAGGCTCGGAACAGCCCTGACGACGACGGATTTATGGGCGCCTTTTCGCGCTCCGGTGCACGCACAATGGTCATGAGGTCTTACTCCTTGAAGAAAGGACGCGCCAGCCGGCACGTGGAATTACGCGAGGCGTGCCGTCGGCCTAGCCGACGGGTCGCTCGCGCGGAGCGGGGCGCAGTGGCCCCGCTGGTCAGGTCAGGAGCAGATCGGGACAGGCGGACCGCGGCGTACGACGCAGGTGGTCAGCCAGAGCGGCTGCGGGAGTCGCACCCGAGCCGTACGCCGCACGCGGGGCTGCGTGCGGGAAACAACCCGAAGGGGCGCTGCCAGGAGCAGGCTCAACCGGGCGCCGATCGTGGAAGCGGCGAGGCCGAGGAACAGCCACAGCGCTTGTTCGCCCTGGGCGAGCCACCAGCCGACTACGGCAGCGGAGGCGAGGTGGACCGCCATCATCGGGCCATGCTCAATCACGTGGGCCAGCGCCCCGAAGCCGCGGGCATCTGCCTCACCGATATGCCCGGCAGTCACCGTGAGCCAGCCGTGCACGACGGCTTGACCACCCACCACGAGCAGGATCGCCTGGCCACGTGACACGGGGTTGCGCAGCGCGATAGCGGCGAGCCCGAAAGCTGCCGCGAACAGCAGCGTCAGGCCGATGGCCCCGGGAAGGTTGCCGTCGGCGGTGGCGTGGCCGAAGGCGCCGGTGAGGACCGTGACGAAGGCCAGAGCCCATGCCCGGAGCCACAGCAGCGGTCCACGCACTGTCCCAGCCATGGGCCGATCCTGCCCAAGCGGTTAGGCGATGTCGAGGAAGACGTTGTCCAACACGCCCGTGTAGGGGTCGCACGAGGTGGGAAATGTCGAATTTGGGTTCCATTTCGCGCCCACCGAGGCGGGCGTGGCCAGCGGGTAGGTCAGGTTGCCGACGGGCGAGACCGCCGAGGTGGTTGTCGTGGCGGTGCCCAGTGTGCCGTCGGACTTGATGGGCGCGACGACCAAGACCATCCGATCACCCCCCGTGACGACCTGGCGGGTGCAGGTGGCGCGATACCAAGCGCCCGTCGTCAACACCAGCGGCGACCACTTCTCGATGGCCCCCAGGTCGCCCTTGATCCGGCAGCTGAACCGCCCGCCGTCGATCTGCAGTTTCATCTGGGCGGCATCGGTGTAAAGCCCGCGCTGGAAGATGTTGTTGCCGTCGTCATCGACGGTGCCCTCGTTGGTGGTGTCGACCTTCGCGTCGGCGCCCATCGTGAACGCCAGGGCCCCCGGCGAGAGTGCATCGGTCGTGCCAGCGTTCTGCACGACCACGGCCGCCCGACCGCCGGCCTGGGTGCCGTCGTACGCCGGAAAGTCGATGATGCCGCCGCCGGTCGTCGCGGAGCGGCGGGAGATCACGTAGGCACCGTTCTTCAACTTGATGCTCTGCGTGGTGTTGCCCGTGCCCAGGTTCGGGATCGCGGTGAACGCGGTCCCCGCCGGCGTGCCCTCGAAGGTGAACAGGACCTCCTTGGTGGTCGCGACCGGCGCCGCCGCGCCAGGCGTCACCAGCCCGGCAACGCTGGCGACCGACGCCCCCACAATCAGCCCGGCTAACGCCCGACGCACACCCATCACAGTCCGGTTCCTCCCACGCATCCGCCCCCGCGAGTGGGAAGCCTAAAGCATTTAGCCCGGCCGTACGAAAAATCAGGATCCGCGGACGCAGTCGACGCAGCCGACCCACGACTCGGGCCGGCACACTGCGTTGGGGTGGCAGGACCGGACGTCGCAACTCCTGGACCTGGGCCAACAGCACGGCGTTGCGTTCTCGCGTGCGCAGCAGCGCCTCGTGCTTGTCGGTGAGTTGATCCAGGAGCGCGTCCAGGGTCCGCGTGAGACTCGTGGGCACCGGATCGGTCAGCCGAGGCGGGGACCTGCGCATCGTCGGAGCGCCGGACCAGCCAGATCGGCGGGTTGGCCTCGAGCTTGAGATAGTCGCTCATCTTGGCGCCCACCAGATCCAGCGCGCCGATCCGGGTCAGGCTCAGGCCGGCAGCCACCAGACGGTCTTCGAAGTCATCGCCATAGAGCCTCACGTGATCGAACCGGCCGAACCGCTCGGGTGTTCTCCTCACGCGTCAGACCCGTCCTCCTCCTCGGTCGGCACGCCCGGTCGCCACGGCACCTGGAGCAACCCCAGCCCACCAGGAGCGAGCACCCGGGCGATCTCGGACATCGCCGTCCGGTCGTCCCAGATGTGTTCCAACACGTGGAAGCACATCAAGAAGTCCACCGAAGCGTCCGCCAACGGCAGCTGGGTCAGGCTGCCCGTCACATCGACGATCCGCTTGTCATAGCCGATGTCGATCCGCACATAACGCTCCGGCTCCAGGCGGGCGAGCACGGCCCCCAACATCTCCGACGGGGCGATCTCCACGAGCGTGCCGATCGGTCCGATCATCGGGCGCAGACAATCGAGCAGGATCGTGACGAACCGCATCCGCTCCAAGGACCGACACCGCGGGCAGGCGGCGTCCGGTCGCTGCCGAGGTCCCGGCCGAAACTCACGGCGGACGACGTTGTCGCACACCGGGCAATAGCGCTTGGGGTAGGTCGCGAGGTCCCCCATCAGACTCCGATCACGTGAGGTTGCGCATCGTTGGGGGTACGCCGCCGCCGGCGACCACGTCTTCGACCAGCAGCTGGAGCGCGGTCAGCGCCACTCTCTGCGGCATCGGCCCATAGGACACCCGGGCCACTCCGAGCTCGGCCAATCGCGCCAAGGGCACCATCGCCGGCAACCCCAACACCGACAGCTTCTGCCTGCCCAACGCCACCACGATCTCGCTGACTTCAGCCTCCTCCAGCATCCCCGGCACAAAGACGCAGGTCGCGCCCGCCTCGAGATAGGCCAGCCCCCGCGCCACCGCGTCGGCAATCACCTCGGCACGTGGCCGATCACCGGCCCGCAACACCGCATCGGTGCGGGCGTTGAGCACGAAGTCGATGCCCTCGGCCTGCCCGGCGGCCACGATCGCGGCGACCTGGTCGGCCGCGTCACCGAGTGGCTTGAGCTCATCCTCGATGTTGGCTCCGACCACACCAACACCGATCGCGCGCCGGATCGTCTCCGCGGTGTCGCCATAGCCGGCCTCCAAGTCAGCGGTGACGGGCAGGTCGGTGGCCGCGACGATGCGGCCCACCATGTCCAACATCAGGTCGAGGGCAATCACCTCGCCGTCGGGATAGCCATAGGTGGCGGCGATTGCGTGGCTGGCCGTAGCCAGGGCCTGCGTCCCGGGGGTCTCGGCGACCACCTTGGCGCTGGCCACGTCCCAGATGTTGACGACGGTGAGGATCTCGGGTCGATTGTGCAAATGCGCGAGGGTGCGGGCCTTGGCTTCCAGCGACGTGGGCAACGGTTCTCCTTGGGTCACCTGACTCTATCCATTCCGCTCACTCCCAGAAGACGCGCTCGACTACATCGTGGGCACGACGGGTGATCCGCAGATAGTCATTGACCATCCGCTCGGACTCACCCGCGGGATAGCCCAGGACGCTGGCCACCGCCGCCCGCTCCCGTGCATCGCGCGGCAGCTGGTCGGCGGGTTTGCCGCGCACCAGCGTGACCGCGTTGCGAACCCGGCTGACCATGCGCCACGCCTCGCTCAACACCTCGGCATCCTCAGCGACCAGCAGCCCGGCCTCTTGAGCCGCCTCAAGCGCCCCCAGAGTCATGGTGGTGCGCAACGCGGGGACCCGCCCCGCATGCTTCATCTGCAACAGCTGGACGGTCCACTCCACGTCGGCCAGCCCACCCCGACCAAGCTTGAGATGGGTGTGCGGATCGGCCCCGCGGGGCAGCCTTTCGCGATCCACGCGCGCCTTTATCCGGCGCACCTCCCGAACGTCGTCGTCGCTGATCCCCTCAGCGGGAAAGCGCAACGGGTCGATGAGCTGGGTGAACTCCTCGCGGACCCCCTCATCACCCGCGATCGCGTCGGCGCGCAGCAGCGCTTGGAACTCCCACACCTTGGACCATTTGGCGTAATAGGCGGCATAGGAATCCACGGTGCGCACCAGCGGTCCCTGCCTGCCTTCGGGGCGCAGATCCGCGTCGACCTCGAGCGCGGGGTCGGTCATCGGCAGCGCCAACAAGCGGCGCACTTCGTTGGCCACCGAGGTGGCGTACGACGACGCGAGGTGCGCGTCGGCGTCGGGGTGCGGCCGATGCACGAACATCACGTCGGCGTCGCTGCCGTAGGACAACTCGAAGCCGCCATATCTGCCCATCGCCACGATCGCGATGGCCGTCGGTGGGTCGGCCAGGTTGCGGGTCGCGAGCACCACCCGCCCGGCGACCTCCAGCGTCGCCCCGAGCGTCGCGTCGGTGAGCCGCGACAACGCCGCCCCCACGTCGGCGACATCGATCACGCCCAACACGTCACCGGCCGCGACCCGGAACAACTCGCGGCGGCGGATCCCACGCACCGCGCGGACCGCCTCGACGGGATCCTCCTGGCGCCGGGCGGTCGCGAACATCTCGGCCGCGATGACCTCCGCCGACAGCGGTTGGAGGTCCTCGCCCAGCAACCGGACGCCCTGCGGTTCACGCTGGAGGAGGTCGGTGGCAAACCGGGAGGTGGCGAGCACGCGAGCCAACCGCTGGGCCACCTCGCCCTCGTCGCGCAGCATCTTGAGGTACCACGGAGAGCGGCCCAGCGAGTCGCTGATTCGGCGGAAGCCAAACAGGCCGGCGTCGGGGTCGGGCGCGTCGGCAAACCATTCGAGCATCGCCGGGAGCAGGGTCCGTTGGATGGTGGCGGTCCTGCTGAGTCCGCTGGTCAACGCCTCCAGGTGACGCAGCGCGCCGGCCGGGTCGGCGTACCCCAACGCGGCGAGCCGCAAACCCGCCGCCTCGGGCGTGAGCCGTGCCTCCTCCCCCGGAATCCGCGCGACGGCCGCCAACAGGGGGCGATAGAACAGCTTCTCGTGGAGGCGGCGCACTTCCCGGCGATGGTGATTCCACTCCTTGTCCAGCGACTCCACCGGATCCTTCAGGAAGCCCATGGATCGGCCCAGACGGCGCCGGGCTTCCTCGTCTTCGGGGACCACATGGGTGCGGCGCAGCTGATGGAGCTGGATCCGGTGTTCGAGGGTGCGCAAGAAGGCATAGGCGTGGCGCATCGCTTCGCCGTCCTCGCGACCGATGTAGCCACCTCGGGTGAGTTCGCTCAGCGCACTCAAGGTGGCCGGCGGTCGGATCCGCTCGTCGGCGCGACCATGCACCAATTGCAGGAGTTGTACGGCGAACTCGACGTCGCGCAGGCCTCCCGAGCCCAACTTCAACTGTCGCTCGGCCTCGTGCGCCGGGATGTGTTCGAGCACCCGGCGGCGCATGGCCTGCACGTCCTGCACGAATCCGTCTCGCTCGGCGACGTTCCATACGTGGGGCGAAACCATGTCGACGAAGGCCCGGCCAACCTCGAGGTCGCCGGCAACGGCACGCGCCTTGAGCAGCGCCTGGAACTCCCAGGTCTTGGCCCAGCGCTCGTAATAGCCGCGGTGGCTCGCGAGCGTGCGCACCAATGGGCCAGCCTTGCCTTCGGGACGCAGCCCCGCATCGACTGGCCAGATGGTGCCCTCGGCCGTGTGATCGGAGCACACCTGCATCAGCGCCGCGGCGAGCTGGCTCGCGACCCGCAATGACGCGGTCTCCTCGGCGCCCGCGGCCGGTTCGGCCACGAAGATGACATCCACGTCGGAGACGTAGTTGAGCTCGTGAGCGCCACACTTCCCCATCGCGACCACCGCCAACCTGGCGGACGCGGCGTCTGCGACGCGCGCCCGGGCGATGGCCAGCGCCGCGTCCAGCGTGCCCGCCGCCAAGTCGGACAACTCCGCAGCGGCATCGTCGACGCCTACGTGATGAGCCAGGTCGCGGGCCGCCAATCGCAACAGGTGGCGGCGATATTCGACCCGCAGCGCGTCCGGCCCCGCCGGTCCCGGGTGAGCCACCGGCGCGTCCGCAGCCGGGTCCGCTCCGACGGCTGTCAATAGCGCCTCGCGCACGGCGTACGCCGCGGGCCGGGTGGAACCCAAGGCGGGGTCGGTCAACTCCGCCCAGTGATCGGGATGCCGGGCCAGGTGATCGCTCAACGCCTGGCTCGCTCCGAGCACCATCACCAGGCGCATGGCCGTGCCCTCGTCGTCGGCCAATGCCCGCGACAGCGGCGTCGGGTCGGGCAGCGCCTCCATCAGACCGACCAGGCCGGACAACGCCTGATCGGGGTCGGCGCTGCGCCCTAAGATCGCCACCAGGGGCTCGGCCAGCGGACCCAGTGTGGCCAGCTGATCGCGCGCCCGAGCGGTGTCTTGAAAGCCCCAGCCCAGCAGCGCGGCCCTGCCCAATTGTTGGCCAGGGCGGGTCATGGGGACTTCACCATCGCGATGCGCTCACCGTGGAGCGCCGGCCGCGATCGCGGCGAAGCGTTCTGCCAGCGGCCGCCAGGCAGCGTCGAGGGCCGCTCGTGCGGCATCGACTCGGGCCAACTCGAACTCCACGTCCAGGCCCATCGTCTGCGGGCCTTCGGGGTCGTCGTTGGCCCACCGTCGCAGCAGCGGCTCATCGACCTCGGGATGCCACTGGACGCCCCACGTCACGTCGCTGTAGCGGGCCGCCTGGATCTCGCCGCCCACCGCGCGGGCCAACGCAACCGCCCCCGGGGGGAGATCGATGACTATGTCGGAATTCCAGTGAATCCCTTGCTGTGGCTGCGCCTCGGCGCTGGCTGCCACGCCGAAGAGTGGGTCGCTCTCGGCCTCGGGAGCCCAGCCGACGTCGTACAAACCAATCTGTTGACCTTGCGGATTCTTGGTGACCGTGCCCCCCAGCGCCACCGCCGCCACCTGGTGACCCAAGCAAATGCCGAGCGTCGGGACGGCGTCGCGGACGGCCTCCCGCATCAGGTCCTTCACCCCCGCCAACCAGGCGATTTCGGCGTCGTGGTGGGCGCTCATCCAGCCACCCATCACCACTAGCGCGTCGTGGCCGGACAGGTCGTCGGGCAGCGCGTCGCCGGCCCAGGGCTGGCACACATGCAGGTCGCAACCCGCGCCCTCCAACCAGACCCCAAACCACGCGGGTGGATCGTCTGCTTCGTGCTCGATCACCAGGATCCGGGGGTGCTGTGTCACAGGCGGCAATCTACCCGTCCCGTCGGTGGGTCTCGCCTAGTGTCGCGCCTAGAGCACCGGCAGCATCCGGTCCCGCTCGAAGGCGGATACCTGCGTGCGGTATTCGGTCCACTCAGCCCGCTTGTTGCGCAGGAAGAAGTCGAAGACGTGCTCGCCGAGTGTTTCGGCGAGCAGTTCGGACTTCTCGGCGACCAAGATGGCGTCGTACAAACTCTTGGGCAACGGCTCGATCCCCAGCGCCTGCCGTTCGCGTTCGGTGAGCGACCAGACGTCGTCCTCGGCTCCGGCGGGCAGGTCGTAGCCCTCTTCGATTCCCTTCATCCCGGCCGCCAGCGTCACCGCGAAGGCGAGATAGGGATTGCTCGCGGCGTCGATGGTGCGCAGCTCGATGCGGGTGGAGTTGCCCTTGTTGGGCTTATACATCGGCACCCGGATCATCGCGGAGCGATTGTTGTGGCCCCAGCAGATGTACGACGGCGCTTCGCCGCCGCCGAGCAGGCGCTTATAGCTGTTGACCCACTGATTCGTCACGCAGGTGATCTCGCTGGCGTGCCGCAGGATGCCGGCGATGAACGCCCGGCCGGTCTTGGACAACTGATATTCGGCGCCCGCTTCGAAGAACGCGTTGCGGTCGCCCTCGAAGAGCGACACGTGGGTGTGCATCCCCGAGCCGGGGTGTTCGGTGAACGGCTTGGGCATGAAGGAGGCCCACACGCCCTGCCCGAGGGCGACCTCGCGCACCACGGTGCGGAAGGTCATCACATTGTCGGCGGTGCTCAGCGCGTCGGCGTAGCGCAGGTCGATCTCCTGCTGCCCGGGTCCGCCCTCGTGATGGCTGAACTCCACCGAGATCCCCATCGCCTCCAGCATGGTGATCGCCTCGCGGCGGAAGTCGGCGCCGTAGGACTGCGCGGTGTGGTCGAAATAGCCGCTGCGATCCACCGGCACGGGCTCTTGGCCCGCGACCGGGGAGTCCTTGAAGAGATAGAACTCGATCTCGGGATGGGTGTAGAACGTGAACCCCTTGTCGGCCGCCGCGCTTAACGTGCGCTTGAGCACGTGCCGCGGATCGGCGTACGACGGGCTGCCGTCGGGCATCACGATGTCGCAGAACATCCTCGCCGTGGCCGGGCCCTCGCCGCGCCAAGGCAGGATCTGAAAAGTTGACGGATCGGGCTTGGCCAACATGTCGGCCTCATAGACCCGGGCAAAGCCCTCGATGGCGGACCCGTCGAAGCCGATGCCTTCCTCGAAGGCACCTTCGAGCTCGGCCGGCGCGACGGCGACGGACTTTAAGAAGCCCAGGACGTCGGTGAACCACAACCGCACGAAACGCACGTCGCGCTCTTCGAGCGCACGCAGCACGAAGTCTTCCTGCTTACCCATAGCCGCAGTCTGCTACAGGTTTGTTTCGTGCGTGTGACGCGTCCGCCGGTCTCTACGCCACCGCAGATCTGCACGCCACATCGCGGGCCAAGTCGATAGCACTCGCCCCCGGACTGAGCGTCGTCAACTCGTAGGCGTGACGATCGGCAACCCAAACGACAACATGTGGCCTATCACCTTCCGCTGTCGGATCTGCCCACGTAAGCACGCCGGGCGAGGGCCCAATTTGAACCGGTGTTGCCCGGTCGCCCAGCAGCGACAACGTCTCCTTTTGTAGGGTCGCACTATCGGAAGCATCCGTTTGACCAATGGCGAGCGATACGGCTCCCCCTCGAAGGGCGTCAGAAATTCTTTGCCCACTCACGTCGGATTCGGCATACAACCCGACCACCCTGGTTGACTCCTCGATCGCTCCCGCGAGACGAAGACTGCCGATCGAAGCAGGCAAAACCTCACCGTTGACGACATCCTCGACCACTGGGTCCACGTCGATTCCGACCGGGTGCGACAGGCGTTCGCCCCAAGGGGTGAATTCTTTGCTCTCATTGAGAACCTCCGTGTAACCAGCACAGCCCTCCGGGTCCGATGGCCGCGCCCCACCCTCAGATACGCCGACGATCACCACGCTCGCTAACACCAAAGCGCTACCAACGAAGATTTTCGTGCCCATTTTCTGCTCCTCAGTCGAGTGTGCCCAAGTACGAATTAAACGCGGTACTTGAAACATGGGTCAGCGTGTACTGTTGGTGGACGATGTCTGGACGGTTGCCCCACACACTCCAAGTTCCTGCCGACATGGTTTGCAGATTGGTGAACTTGACGTCCAAGTTGCGGTCCGTCCCGTTCGGTCCCACATGTTCCAATCCGGCGGCTACTTGACCGCCTCCACCCCAGCTCGTTGGGTAGCAGCCCCAAGTGACGTCTCCCATCCGCATCTCCCAACACCACAGCGGGTCCTGGGCAGGGCCAATATTGACGCGCGAAATCTTGTGTCCCGGGTTGTCGCCAACCTGGTATGCGTTGACAGATTCGACATGGCAGAAGTAAACACCCGATATTACACCGTCGGTGTATATGCTCCAACTCGGATTTAGGCTGTTAGGGCAGTCCGCAGATCCGCCACCCGCCGTACCCCTGCCGTTGTATGTGCCAATTGCCACAAATGAACTGGACGAGCCGCCTTGCTGCATTTGGAAAACATGAACGTACCCCTCGTCCGAGTGTGTCGCAGGGTCCGTTCGAATGTTCTGGTTACCTTTGACCGCAGCAAAGGTAGCCGAACTGTTGAGCTCGGCTGAAAATTCATTCTGGGCAGAAGCACTTGTCGCGGCGACAATAACGCCCACAACCGACATGGTCAGAGTCATCACGCAGAGCATGCTCTTTTTCGTGGGATTCACCTCTAGCGAGGATTTCGAAAGTATTGGAACGAGATCGTACCTCCGAGACCCCACTGAGTCAAGGCCGCGATGAGGCTCACGAAAGGTAACCTGCCCGCGAAGCGAAACGTTTTCTGTGCCCCACTTTGCTACGGAATATTCGCCTCGATCTCGGCGAGCCAGGCGTCGGGTTTGGCATCCGACGGCATCCGCCAATCCCCGCGCGGACTCATCGTGCCCCCAGAGCTGACCTTGGGCCCGTTGGGCAGCGCGGAGCGTTTGAACTGGTTGCCGAAGAAGCGCTGGGTAAACACCACCAACCACTTCCGGATGGTCGCCAAGTCGTAGGCCGCGCGCTTGGTGTCTGGGAAGTTGGGCGGCCACTCCCCCGCCTCGACGTCGCGCCACGCATGGTGCGCCAGGAAGGCGATCTTGCTCGGGCGATAACCGCGGCGTACGACGTGGAACAGGGCGAAGTCCGCGAGCGCGTAGGGGCCGACCGAGTCTTCAGTGGCCTGCGGCTTCACGCCTTCCTGATCGGGGATCAGTTCGGGGGTGATCTCCTGGTCGAGAATCTCGGCGAGCACCGCGTTGGTGGCCTCCTCGAACTGTTCGGAGTCGATCACCCAGCGGATCAGATGTTGGATCAGGGTCTTCGGGACCCCACCGTTGACGTTGTAGTGCGACATCTGGTCGCCGACGCCGTACGTGCACCAACCCAGCGCCAGCTCCGACATGTCGCCAGTGCCGAGGACGATGCCGCCGCGGTGGTTGGCCAAGCGGAACAGGTAGTCGGTGCGCAGGCCGGCCTGGACATTCTCGAAGGTCACGTCATAGACCGGTTGGCCGTCAGCGAACGGATGATCCAAGTCATCGAGCATCTGCTGGGCCGCGGCGGTGATGTCGAGGGTCTGGAACGTCACACCGAGCGACTCCGACAGCCGGGTGGCCCGCTCGCGGGTCGCGCTCCCGGTGGCGAACCCCGGCATGGTGAGGGCGTGGATCTCGCTGCGCGGCCGACCCAACCGATCCATCGCCTTGGCCGCGACGATCAGGGCGTGAGTGGAGTCCAGGCCGCCGGAGACCCCAATGATCACCTTCGGCTGTCCGATGGCATGGAGCCGCTGCTCAAGCCCCGACACCTGAATGTTGTAAGCCTCATAGCAGTCCTGGGCGAGCCGTTCGGCGTCGTCGGGAACGAACGGGAAGCGGTCCACCTTGCGCCGCAGCCCGATATCGCCCGAGGCTGGCCCCAGCTCGAATTCGATGGTGCGGAACTCCCCGACCCGCTCCAGATGGGTGCGCCGATTGTCGTCAAAGGTGCCCTGCCGGAGCCGCTCGCTGCGCAACCGATCGAGATCGATGTCGGCGACCGCGCGCCGGGCGCCGTCGGGGAATCGGTCGGTCTCCGCGAGCAGGTCGCCACACTCATAGACCAAGGTCTGGCCGTCCCACGAAAGATCGGTGGTGGATTCGCCCTGCCCGGCGGCCGCATAGAGGTACGCCGCGTTGCAGCGCGCACTCGCGGAGCGCACCAACAGTCGCCGGTCTTCGGCGCGGGCGACAGTGATCGGGCTGCCCGACAGATTGGCCAGCACCGTCGCCCCGGCGAGCGCCGCCTCGGCGCTGGGCGGGATCGGCACCCACATGTCTTCACAGATCTCCACATGGAGTTGGAGACCCGGCACGTCGACGGCCTCGAAGATCAGGTCCGGCCCGAAGGGGACCTCCTGGTCGCCCACCTGGATCCACGAGTCGCGCCGATCATCGCCCGGTGCAAAGTGGCGGCGTTCGTAGAACTCACGATAGGTCGGCAAGTAGGACTTCGGAGCCACCCCGAGGATCTCCCCGCCGTGGATCACCACCGCACAGTTGAGCACCCGCGATCCGTGCACCAACGGCGCGCCCACCACGAGCACCGTCGACAATTCCGCCGACGCCGTGACGAGTCGGGCCAGCCCGACGGCAACCCCCTGCAACAGGGTGTCCTGCAGCAACAGGTCGTCGATGGCATAACCGCACAAGGACAGCTCCGGGAAGATCGCCACCGCCACTCCCTCGTCGTGGCAGGCCCGAGCCTGCTCGATCAGGGTGTCGGTGTTGCGTTGCGGGTCGGCGATGGCCACCGGAATCGTGCAGGCCGCGACGCGCGCAAAGCCCTGCGCGTAGGCAGAGTAGAAGTCCACGCCGTGAGTCTAAGGCGCCTCCCCGACGTACGGCGTACCCTCGCCATCATGACGTCCCTGACACCCTGCCTTTGGTTCGACGACAACCTCGAAGAAGCCCTGGGCTTCTACACCTCGATCTTCCCCAACTCCAGCGTCGGAAGCATCTCGCGGTACGGCGACACCGGGCCGGGTGAGCCCGGAAAGGTGATGGCTGCCGACTGGACTCTCGACGGCATGGGTTTCCGCGGCATCAACGGTGGCCCCATGTTCAGCTTCACCGAGGCCGTCTCGTTTGCCGTGTCCTGCGCCGACCAGGCCGAGGTCGACCGCTATTGGTCGTTGCTGACCGCCGACGGTGGCGAAGAGTCGATGTGTGGCTGGCTGAAGGACAAGTTCGGCTTGTCCTGGCAGATCATTCCGACGCGATTGTTCGAACTGCTCTCCGACCCGGATCCGGCGCGGGCGCAGGCGGCCATGACCGCCATGCTGGCCATGCACCGGATCGTGATCTCCGAGATGGAAGCAGCAGCCGATGCTGCCGACGCGACGGACGCTTAGGCGTCCTTCTGGGCCTCAGCTTCGGGGGCCTCGGCTTCGGGGGCCTCGGCGTCTTCGTCGCCCAGCGCCATCAAGCTGATCGGGCCGGCGTTCGACAGGGTGGACAGCATCTGCCGGACGTTGGAGAGTTGGGCATTGATCGCGTCGCGTCGGGCACCGGCCGCGGCCAATTCGCGATCGGATTCGGCCCGAATGCGATCGGCGTGTTGGCGGGCCTGGGCGACAATCTCGCCGGCCTTCTGCTCGGCGTCCTGGGTCAGGCGGCGGCTGTTCATCTCCGCGTCGGAGCGCAACTTCTGCGCCTCGTTGCGGGTCTGCTCGAGGCGAGCGGTCGCGTCGTCCATCTGGGCCCGCGAGGCTTCCGACTGAGCGGTGAACTCTTGCTCCATCCGATCACGGCGTTCGGCCAAGGTGGTCTCAAAATCAGCAGCGGCCTGGGCGGCCTTGGCACGCTGGGCCTCGAACAATGCGTCGGCTTCGGCCTTGCGCGCTGAGGCATCGCGCTGGGTTTCTTCGAGCAGGGTGTCGGACTTGCGGTGCGCCGCGGCAACCAGGCCCTTGGCTTCACCGTCGGCATCAGCGCGGCGCTTCTCGGCATACTCATCTGCCTGGCGACGCAACTTGGCGGCCACCTTCTCGGCCTCGGCCAGGCGGGTCTCGAACTCGCCCTTGCCCGCCGCCCGAATGTCGGCGGCCTCTTCCTCGGCCAGGGTCAGGATCTTGCCCACGCGATCGCCCAGATCGGCGAAGGTGGGCGGGGCCGCAGGGGCGCGACCGGCCTGAGCATTTTCACCGGACTCAAGTTTGGCCAGGCGCTCGTTGAGGGCCACGAGCTGCTTCTCACGGGTGGCGTTCTGTTCGGCGAGCTCGCGGAGCCGCTTGTCGACCTGGGCCGGCTCGTAGCCGCGCCGTACCAAAGCGAAGTCGGGTCGGGCGATATCCATGAAACTGCCTCGTATCTCAGTGCTGGTGGATTGTCTGGTGGTTGATCAAGTTTTCGAAGGTCATGCGGGATCGGCGGGAGGTTCGCTCTCCGCACCGGCAGAATCAGGCACAGCCAGCGCGGAGATGATCCCGGAGAGCCCTCCCAATTCGGTGACAATAGCGAGTCGCTTGCGTTTAAGCACCTCCACCTCGGCCTTTGCCTCGTCGAGCAGCGCCAAAGCTTCCGCCGCAGACGCCTCTCGGGCCTGGGCCGACTCGATCCGGATCTGGTCTGCTTCACCACGAGCCAGGCTCACGATTTCCTGGGCCTGGGCCTGAGCCCGGATGATCTCGGCGGCACCTTCTTCGCGCAGCACTCGCGCGCTGCCTTCGGCCTCGTCGAGCCGCACCTGAGCGTGCTCCTGCACTTGGGCGAGGTGAGCCGCCGCTTTGGCACTGGTGCGTTCGGCCGAATCTTCGGCGCTGCGGGTGATCTCGCTGGCCTGAGCCTCGGCCTCTGCCAGCGTTTTGACGCGCAGTTCTTCTACCTCGATGGCTCGGCGGTCGGCGGCTTCGGTGCGTTCGCGCAACGTTACGGACGACCGATTCAACACGGATTGCAGTTGGCGACGCCGCGCTGCCAGCGCCAGGGTCAACTCGCGATGTCCCAGCGCGTGGAGCCGCTCGACCTCGAGCGTGGCCTTCGAGAGCAAGGCTTCGGCCGTGCTGCGGGCCGCCTGGATCTCCGCGTTCGCCGCCACCTGCTGGGCCTGGATCTCGGCCTGGGCCTCGTCGAGATGGGCCAGCGCCTGGGCGGATACTTCGGCATGATGCTGGGTCGCCGCCGCCCGGAGTTCGGTGGCCTCCGCCGTGGCTGCCTCGATCAGGGAAGCCGCCTCTAGGCGCGCAGCTTCCACCACTTCGCTCGCCTGGGCCGCGGCCTGCTCCTGCATGACTTGGAGGCCGCGCTCGGCGTCCATCCGTCGGGAATGTTCAAGGCCGGTCAGTTCGGACAGCCTGGTGGCCCGTTGCCCCTCCCCCTCGGCCACGATGGTGGCGGCTTGTTCGCGGGCCTCGCTCAGCGCTTGATTGGCTTGAGCCGCCAGTTCCTCGCGTTCGGCGCGAGCCGCGACGCGCTCGGCCGTCGCGGCGGCCCGGGCCTCGGTGAGCATCTGGTCGCGGTTGCGGCCGGCGATCTGCATCAAAACGGTCGCCTGGGCGGTGGCGTCGCGCACCAGCTCTTGGCCCTGTGCTTGCGCCTGGGTGAGTCGCAGTTGTGCCTCTTCGCGGACCCGCGCCGCTTCTTCATGGAGCTTGGTGGCGTCGAGCTCGATCTCCTTGGCCTGGGCCTTGGTCGCTTCCGCCTCCCGCTCGGCTTGGGCGACGAGTTCGTCAGACACTTGTTGGGCGCGCTGAAGTGCCGCGGTCAACGCCGCGGTGCCGTCGGCTGGGCTCGCTGCTGAGGAAGTTGTCACGGCAGTGCCCGTGGGGGCATCCATGGGAACCATCATTCCAGAACTTTGGGACGCTGTCGCAGGTATGCCCGAGCCGGGGCCCCGCTCGCGCGGCTAGTCTGAGGCAGCCAGAAGTTGCCGCCAGTTCTTTGCAGTCGGAGGAGTTTGAGGATGAGCCAGCAGTCGCCCGAAACTGCGGCGCCGTACGCCACCGGACCCGCCAACCCGAGCGCGGCGCCGGTGAAACGGATCCGCACCCACCACCTGCGCGAGATGAAGGCACGGGGGGAACGTTTTGCGATGCTCACGGCCTATGAGCAGTACGCCGCGCAGACGTTCGACGAAGCCGGGATCGAGGTGCTGCTGGTCGGCGACAGCGCCAGCAACAACGTCTTCGCCAACGACTCGAGCCTCCCTGTCACCGTCGATGAACTGTTGCCCTTGGTGCGGGCGGTCACGCGCAGCGTGCGTCGTGCGCTCGTGGTCGCCGACCTGCCCTTCGGGTCGTTCCAGGCCTCCCCCGAGCAGGCCTTCCACACCGCCGTTCGGTTTATGAAGGAAGCCGGCGCACACAGCGTCAAGCTCGAGGGGGGCCACCCCGTGTGCCCCTCGATCCGGTTGCTCACCGACGCCGGCATTCCGGTGATGGCGCACATCGGCTTCACCCCGCAAAGCGAACACAATCTGGGCGGCTATCGGGTGCAGGGTCGCGGCGATGCCGGAGATCGGGTGGTCGAAGAAGCCCTCGCCGTGGAGGCGGCCGGAGCGTTCGCGGTGGTGATGGAGATGGTCCCCGGCGAGGTCGCCCAGCGCGTGACCGAGGCGCTCGCGATCCCCACGATTGGCATCGGCGCTGGCGTGCACTGCGATGCGCAGGTGCTGGTCTGGCAGGACGCGCTGGGGCTGCGCACCGGCAAGATGGCCAAGTTCGTCAAGCAGTACGCCGACCTGCACGGAGTGATGTTGGAGGCCGCGACCGCCTTTGCCCAGGAGGTTCGTGAGGGCAGCTTCCCGGGCCCCGGGCACACCTTCTGACCGTTCCGGTTCGCGCGCGGGGCGGCGTACGGTAGAGGCATGCGCCCCTTGATCGTTGCGGTCACCCTGGCGCTGGCTGGCCCGCTGATTGCCTGTTCCGCGGCGCCACGTGAGAGCGCTCCGACTCGAAGCGCAGCACCAACCCCCACCCCCAAGCCCACGCAGACACAGACGCAGACGCCGAGCGTCGACGGCGAAGAAACTCGCCCCAGCCAGCCCCCCGCGATGCCCACCTTCGAGGTCCGTGCGCTGGTGGCCGGCCTGAGCCACGTGTGGGACGTGCAGCCCATCGACGGCGACCAACTGTTACTCACCGAACGCGACACGGCCGCCCTGTGGTTATGGAGCCAGGCGGGTCTCACGGCGATCGACTTTCCGAGCGAGGACGTCTGGGTCTCGGGC
This sequence comes from uncultured Actinomycetota bacterium, assembly GCA_963814245.1. GTDB lineage: Bacteria > Actinomycetota > Actinomycetes > Propionibacteriales > Nocardioidaceae > Nocardioides. The sequence continues at coordinate 388,782 of CAWFBY010000008.1, read as the reverse complement.
GAGACCGGGCTCATGTCGTTGGCGATCGACCCCGACTTTTCTCTCAACCGGCGCTTCTACACCTGCCAAGGCGGATTCACCGACACCGGTCACGACGTGCGCGTGGTGGCCTGGACGTTGAACGCCGCCGCCGACCAAGCGCAAAGCCAAGGCACGCTACTCGGCGGGCTCCCCACCAGCAGTGGCCGCCACGGCGGCTGTCGGCTGCTCATCGAGCGCGAGACCGGAGCGCTGTTCGTCGGCACCGGAGACGCCGCGATCGGCAGCAATCCCGGCGACCTCACCTCCCTGGGGGGCAAGGTCCTGCGGCTCGACCGGCGTACCGGCGCAGCCTGGCCGGACAACCCCTTCATCGACGCCGACGATCCGGCCCAGCGCTACATCTACAGCTTCGGCCACCGCAACGTTCAGGGGTTGGCCCAGCGGCGGGACCTCACGTTGTGGTCCGCCGAGCATGGCCCCGACCGCGATGACGAGGTCAATCTGGAGATCGCCGGCGGCGACTATGGGTGGCGCCCGGTGCCCGGCTACAACGAGTCGGTGCCGATGACCGACCCGTCGCTGCCGGGCAAGCAGGTGTCGGCTCGCTGGTCCTCGGGCTATCCAACGGTCGCCGCTTCCGGAATGGTGTGGGTGTACGGCGAACGCTGGGGCCTGCTCGACGGCGCCCTCGCGGTGGCCGCGCTCAAAGGCAGCCGCATCATCTTCCTGAAGTTTGATCGAGAGGGCTCATTGCAGTGGACTCGGACTCCCCCCGCACTCGCGCGGTTTGGCCGGCTTCGCTCTCTCACCGCGGCGCCCAACGGCGACCTGCTCGCCACGACCGACAATGCCTCCGATGCGGGGCCGGATGGGGTCCTGCGCATCACCCCAGTGAGTTGAAAGGAGCAAACCATGAAAAGGCTAACCATGCTCGCGAGTGCGATCCTGCTCTCCACGTTGTTCGTCTCGCCCGCCGCCACCGCCTCGGTCCTTCCCGATTGGGAGACCGAAGGCAGCTCGTGGACCAATCCGGACGCCCGTCAGCCCAAGGTGACCGACCTGAGGTTCGCCGCTCATCAGAATTTCGATCGAGTGGTGATTGAGATCAAGGGCCGGATCCCCGGCGGCAAGGCCTCCTATCACCGCAAGTTCCACTACGACGGCAGCGGTCTGCCGGTACCGATCAGGGGCGGCCTGCAGGTGGCGCTGCTTCCGGCGTACGCCCACAACTCGTCCGGCGAGAGTGTGTACGACGGACCGAAGCTCGCGCGGCCCGGTTTCAGCACGCTCAAAGCGGTGGCGATGACGGGCGACTTCGAAGGCCAGGTGACCTTCGCGTTCGGTCTGTCACCGCGGCGCGCGCCGTACCGCGTCTTCTGGTTGCATAACCCACAGCGGCTCGTGATCGACTTCAAACACACCTCCTAGCCCAACGCAGTCAAGGAAGAAGGACCGCATGACCGAACAGCCCGTACCTGCCAAGAGCGCTCCCGCTAAGAAGGCTTCTGCCAAGAAGGTGGCCGCCAAGAAGGCGCCGGCTAAGAAGGCTCCCGCCAAAAAGGCCCCGGCCAAGAAGGCCCCGGCTAAGAAGGCCCCAGCTCAGAAGGCAGCGGCGGCGAGCCCCACCGCGGCCGCACCACAGGCGGCGGCTCGTCCGACACCGAGACCGGCCGCGAAGAGCGCGCCGGTGTCCGTTGAGTCGGCAACGGCGGCCTTCAAGACGATGGAACAGACCGCCGAGCGGATTGCGCGGGAGGTCGCCGAACGGGTGGCCGCTGAAATCTCGTCGAATGCGTTCGCACAGAGCCTTCAGCGGGCGGTGACCAACGCGGTTCAAGAGGCCATGAAGCAGGCCAAGACGGCCTCAGAGTTGGCCGGCGTCGCGGGCAAGTCCGTGGGTGACCTCGCCGCGGCGGCCGGAAAGAAGAGCAAGAAGGGGAAGAAGAGCAAGGGCCACAAGTAGCCTCAGGGGTCAGTCCTCGAGTACGTCGTCGTTCCAGGCTGGGTCGTTGTCCCAGGCCTCGTTGCGTTCCTCGACGGCTTCCAGCGCGCGGGCCGCAGCCTTGGCCGTCGGATAGGGACCGAGCCGGTCCTGGTTGCGGCACCCGGCCTCCCCCTCGACCACATGGTGGGTCAGACAGAACCAATATTGCGCCGGCGTTTGGGTCATAGAGGTGAAACTACACGCGCCCGGCCGTGTCCCCTAGAGCCTGTTCTGCCACCTGATCGGTGTTCGCGTTCGGTCGGAGGTGCTCGAGGCTCGCCCGAGGGCCTATCCTGCAGATGCGGAGGGGCTGGCCGGGCGGCCGCGGGTCACCGAGAGGTGGGTCGAGGAAGGTCCGGGCTCCACAGGGCGAGGTGGTGGGTAACGCCCACCCAGGGCAACCTGCGGGACAGTGCCACAGAAAACAGACCGCCTCCCGGCTTGCCGGGAGGTAAGGGTGAAACGGTGGTGTAAGAGACCACCAGCGCGCCGGGTGACCGGCACGGCTCGGTAAACCCCACCAGGAGCAAGGCCAAGAAGTCCCGCACTTCGGTGCGGGATGCGCGCACGTTTGAGGGCTGCCCGCTCGAGTGCGCGGGTAGGCCGCATGAGGCGATCGGCAACGGTCGTCCCAGATGGATGGTCGCCAACGACGAGCCCGCGAGGGCTCATCGGAACAGAACCCGGCCTATAGGCCAGCCCCTCCGCATCTAGTTGCTCGTCCCGCACCTCCGGGCGGAACGGACCTGACGCCAGGCACTATTGCCGCTGTCCTTGCGAGACAATGGCGCGGTGACCCCTGACAGCCTCACGACCTCCGGCTCCAGCCTCGCCCCCGGTCAGTGGTGGATCGGCCTGTCCGGTTGGGTCCTCGCGGACGGCAACTACACCGACTTCGTCACCGGAGACCGGCGCCAGTTCGCTCTTGAGTTCACGTACTCGCGATCTGCGCGGCTCCGTCCAGTTCCAGGCAGCAGTCGGAGCTGCCGCTACACGGGCCGAGCGACGGCGTACGACGTCACCGGTCCGCTGCGGCTCAGCGCCCCCGAGCCCATGGGTGACGCGTTCGTCCTCGACTTCGGCCTGAGCGCCTACTCGAGCTGGATGGTGCTGGACGATCTCGAGCCACCGAGGGCGGATCAGTGGCTGTCCGGCGAAGTATCGTTGAACGTCGACCCCTTCGAGTACATGGACCGCCTGGCTGGGCTTCCCGGCATCCCACCGTTGATCTATACCTGGACCGTCGAGGAGATCAAGCTGGACACCACGCCCTGTGTCCGCGTCGACTACGGCCACCCGCTCTACCCGCACTGCCTCGGCCCCTACGAGGGACCCACCTCGGTGCCCGATCCGTCCCGCGAGAGTTGGCAGTCGGTCCCCCGAACTCATGCCAGGCAGTACGACAACAGCTACAGGCTCAGGTGCACGCTCGAAGCTGCTGAATCGACCGACACCATGGCGCTGTCCGGAGCGCGGTCACCGTACGGGCCGATCCCGTCGTCGTAGCCAAACGGAGGAGGCGTCGCGCGGGTGGCACAACCCTGCGAGGTCAGACGATCTCGAACTCAACCGTGCGGCTGGTCAGATCCGCAGCCTTCAAGCGCACGTTCACGTCCGATCCAAGCGGCAATGCCGTGGTGGAGGTGACCTTGGCCTCGATGGCCGGCTCCTGGATATTCACGACACCAACGTGCGTCTCGCCGTGTTCGACCTCGACCACGACCCCTGGAAAGGTCTGCCCGACCCGGTGTTGCAGGATGCCCGACTCGACCAGATTGACCACGGCGTTTTCGTATTGGTTTGCCCTGCGCGTCGACTCACGCATCTCCTCGGGCAGGTCTGCCAACTTCGCAAGCACCCACGCGGGTACGTCGGTTCCCGCGCACAAGGCCAGACAGATCTCGCCGGTGTAACGATCGACCAACCTCCGCAGCGGTGCCGTCACGTGGGCATATTCCGACGACAACGCCGAGTGGTAGGGCTGTTCGGGCATGTCCCCGTTGAACGCGACATACCCGCTCCCGCGCAACAGCCGGGTGCAGGCAACCACCATGGCCGCATGTGCAGGGATGGCCGGGTCGAGGGCTCGGATGAAGTCGGGATAGAGCAGCTCCGCCGGCCACTCGATCTTGAGCGCGCGCGCCGTACGGTGAAGTCGTTGGACATCGCGCGGGTCTGGAGGCGGCAAGGTGCGCAGCAGGCCGACCCGCGCGTAGACCATCAACGAGGCGGCGGCAAAACCGCACAGCAGGGAGATTTCGGCGTTCCACTGCTCGACCGGCAACAGCGACCGGAATTCCAGCGTCCAACGCTCTCCATCGATGTCGATCTCCTGCTCGGGCAATGGCAATGACACACCGCCGCGGGCTGCCTCGCGGGCGAGCCGCAATTGGCCGACCTCGCGAAGCAGATGCAGAGATTCGCTGGCCGAGCCATCGTCGATCGACTTCTGCACCGACGCGTAATCCAACTTCGCCCGCGATCGCACCAGGGCCCGGACGACCTCGACGTTGGTCCCTTCACCGGTGTGATCGACGTCGATGGTCCACAGCAAGGCGGGGCGAACCTGGTCGGGGAGCAACGAGGCAGCACCCTCGGAGATCACCTTGGGGTGCAGCGGGATCTTGGAGTCCGCGCCATAGAGCGTCTGGCCGCGGCGGTGGGCTTCGGCATCGATGACATCCCCTGGGGTGATGAAGGCTGAGAGGTCCGCGATCGCGTAGGTCACGAGGTACCCATCCCCGTTGCGGGCGATGTGCAGCGCCTGGTCGAGATCCATCGATCCCGGAGGGTCGATGGACACCAACTCGATATCGGTGCGATCCAGTGACGGGAGTCGCGGTGCCGCGGCCGCCGCTTGGGCGGCTGCCTCCACCGCTGCGGGAAACTCGGGCGTGAGATGTTGCTCCGCCCAGATGGCGGAAATGCCATCGCGCAGTCGCTGCGACTGTATGCCGTCGTTGCTAACCCGACGTACGTGCACGACTCGGTTGCTCGGCATGGTCGACACCCTAACCAAATATCCCCGTTGAGTTGGGCCTCCCTCGCCGTTGAGTTGGGCCTCCCTTCCCGTTGAGTTGGGCCCGCCTTCCCGTTGAGTTGGGCCCGCCTTCCCGTTGAGTTGGGCCTCCCTGTCCGTTGAGTTGGGCGTTGCTGTTCAGCCCCCGGCGCTGATGGAGACCGCAGCAAGTTCCCAGCCCCTGAGTCAAACGTTTGGGGGGCCCAACTCAACGGGAAGGCGGGCCCAACTCAACGGGAAGGGAGGCCCAACTCAACGGGTGGGGAGGGAGTTTGCCTAGGCTGTGGCGGGTGTTGATCCTGCTGCCGCCGAGCGAAGGCAAGGCGGCGCCGCGGCGCGGCGTACCGCTGGACCTCGCGTCACTGAGTTTCGCCGTGCTTGAGTCGCACCGCGAGCGGGTCCTGGAGGCTCTTGTCGAGATGTGCCAAGGAAATGAGCAACGGGCGCTCGCGACCCTGGGCATCGGAGTCGGCCAAGCCGACCTGGTCACCCGGAACGCGGGGCTACGGATCGGCTCGACCGCGCGCGCCGATCGGATCTACACGGGCGTGTTGTACGACGCCCTCGGGCTACCCACGCTTTCTAGTGCGGCCAAGCGACGCGCCAACACCCGGGTCGCGATCACCTCATCGCTCTTTGGACTGGTGCGTCCCGCCGACAGGATCCCGGCCTACCGCCTTTCGGGTGATGCCACGCTGCCCGGCCTTGGTTCGGTGGCCGGCATCTGGCGCGGCGCACTCGGCCCGGCCGTCGAGGAAGCCCTGGGTTCTGGCCTGCTGTTGGACCTGCGGTCCACGATGTACGCCGCGTTCTGGCGTCCGCCGCCGGCGCTGGCGACCCACACGGCCAGCGTGCGAGTGCTGCACGAGGTCGACGGCCAACGCAAGGTGGTCAGCCACTTCAACAAGGCAACCAAGGGCCGCATCGTCAGGGATCTCCTGGAAGCGGGAGCAGCGCCGCGCAAACCCGCCCAACTCGCCGCCACTCTGGCCGATCTCGGCTGGCCCAACGAAATCGGCGCAACCGGCCGCCACGGCGTCCAGATTGACGTGGTCGTCAAGGAAATCTGAGCTACCAAACCACAGAGGATGCACGGACATGTTGATGCGAAGCGACTATCCCCCCGAGTACGTCGAGGCGGTGCGCGACAGCGTGGCGGCCAACGTGGCGTCGTACGCCGCCCTGGGCCTGCCCGAGGAGAACGACTTCGAACGCGGCTATGTCCATCAACTGCTGTTGGCCCTGGACTCCTACTTCACCCACCGAGGTCGCGCCCTAGAGGGCAAGGACGGCAACCCGCTCAACGAGGTCCGGATGATCACCGATTCCCTGCACGGCAACGACGGTCGCCGCTCCATCGTGCCGGTGCTCGCTGCGAATTCCACGATCAAGTATCGGCCCGAGAAGTCCGTGTTGGGGCTAGCCGTCGGGGACCTCCTCGACCTCAGCGTGTCCGACTATCACCGACTCGCCCTGGCCTTCCTCGACGAAATCGAGCAGCGGTTTCCCCAGCGATAGCCCGACCGCGTGGGGTCAGGACCGCAGCGGCTCGTCGGTCGGTCGCCCGTTGAACAACCGCATCGAGGCCATCGGACGTTCGCCTTGCGGCCCGCCATTGAAGTAGGACACGACGGTCACCGAAGCCGGCGACAACTCCATCCGATGCACCGAATGCAGCGGCGCCCCCAGTGCGTGAGCCACGATCGTCTTGATGGGCGTGACGTGGCTGACCACCACGATGGTCTCGCCCGGGTGCGCGTCGATGACCCGCTCGAGTGCCTCCAGCACTCGAGCTTCGACGACCCGGAACGACTCGCCGCGACCACCGGGAGACACGTCGAGAGAGCCGAGCCAGGCGTCCAGGTCGCTCCCATGCCGCTCGGCGACTTCCAGGAAGGTCATGGCGTCCCAGTCGCCGAACTCCATCTCGGCGAAGCCCGATTCGACCTCGACGGGGTGCCCGAGGATTTCGGCAAGGATTTCCGCGGACTCCAGCGTGCGGCGTACGGGCGAAGCCACTACGACCGACACGTCTTCGGCCATCGGCGCCAGCCACGTCGCGGTGGCCCGGACCTGGTCACGACCTTCGTCGCTCAGCCCCGGGTTGGCGCTCGCGAGCCCTCCCGAGAAGCGCTTTTCGAGGGTGTGCGGCGTGACTCCGTGGCGCACGAGCACCAGCGTTGTCGGCGGCCCAGCGGGTGGCGCCCATCCCATCGCGGGCGGACGGTCGGGCTCAACCACGGCGACCTCGGGGAGTTCGCCACCGACCGTGACGCCGTGCCGCAAGCCGTCGAGGGCCTCGTTGGCCAGCCGATCTGCATGCTTGTTCTGCTCGCGTGGCACCCAGGTGTAGAGGGTGCCGAACGGGGCAAGACGGCTCGCCTCAACCGCCAGCGGACGCATGCTGGGGTGCTTGATCTTCCACCGCCCAGACATCTGTTCGACGACGAGTTTGGAATCCATCCGCACTTCGATGTCAGCGTCGGGCGCGAACTCCTCGGCGAGTTTGAGCCCGGCAATCAGACCGGAGTATTCCGCCACGTTGTTGGTGGCTTCACCGATCGTGGTCCCATCTTCGGCGAGCACCTCGCCGGTCTCGGCGTTCTTCAACACCGCGCCGTACGCCGACGGGCCGGGGTTGCCACGCGATCCGCCATCGGCCTCGATGATGACCGAACGAATCATGGTCAACTCACAACCCCGATTCGGCGGTGCGCACCAGGATGCGCTGGCACTCCTCGCACCTGATCACTTCGTCGCTCGGCGCTGCCTTGATCACCGCGAGCTCCGCGTTGTCCAGGGTCAGCTGACAGCCCCCACACGCGCGGGCTCGCAACGCGGCCGCGCCGATCCCGGCCTTGGCCGCCCGCAACTTGTCATAGAGCGCAAGCAGGTCGGTCGGCAAGCCATCGGCCACAGGGATCCGGTCGGCGCTCAGCGCGGCCAACTGTTGGTCGATCGCGACGAACGCCTCGTCCCGGGACTGCGACAGTGCCGCGAGCCGGGCGTCCGTGGTCGCCAGTTGGGTGGTGAGCGAATCCAGCACGCGTTGGGCCTCTTCGAGCTTCTCCATGATCTCGATCTCGTCGTCCTCGAGGCTGTTGATCCGACGTTCGAGCGATTCGAGCTCGTGGGTCATCCGCTCCAGGTCTTTAGGGTTGGCGATCAGCCCCTGGTCCATCCGGTCTCGGTCCCGCGTCCGCCTCGCCTTGACGGCCTCGACGTCGCTGTCGACCTTCTCCTGGTCAACGGTGAGGTCCTCCACCACGATGCTCGCATCGCGCGCTTGGTTGTCCAGCTCGTGCCGCGACGCCGTCAGCTGGGCGATTTCGGTGAGCTCGGGCAAGGTTTGTCGCTGGTGTCGTAGGCGGTCGGCCTGCGCATCGAGGTCTTGAACATCAAGCAGGGCAAGCTGGGCGAACGGATCGGCTTTCAGAGCGGGCTCCTCTAGTGCGGCGGCGTTGCGTCAAAGACGCATCGTCCATGGGTCGGTGACCAGTGTGCTCACGCGAGTGTCCACCGTATCCCCCCAAACGGCGCGCACCCGCGCCTCCACCACCGGCAGCCACGTCCATTCGCCTGCCCAGTGGGAGATATCGATCAGCGCCGGCCCCCCACGCTCGATGTACTCGGAGGCCGGGTGATGTCGCAGGTCGCTGGTGACATAGACGTCCACTGCGCTGGTGGCGGCGTGGTCGAGCAGGAAGTCGCCCGCTCCGCCACACACGGCCACGCGGCGTACGACGCGCTCGGGGTCGCCGGCCACCCGAACTCCGTGCGCCGTAGCCGGCAGGCGTTGCAGCACCGTGGCGGCGAAGTCGGCCAGCGTGGTTTCCGCGATGACTCCCTGACGCCCAGTCCCAGAGGTGCCAGTCCCGGAGGTGCCCGTCCCGGAGGTGCCCGTCCCGGCAGTGTCGGTGTCGGGCACGAGCGGCACCAAGTCCGTCAACCCCAAGGCGAGGGCGAGTGACTCGGACACTCCCCCGAGCGCCCGATCGGCGTTCGTGTGCGCGGCGAGCAGGGCGCAGCCGGCCTTGGTGAGGGCGTGCAACGTCGAACCCTTGGGCGTGATCGCGGCGACACCATGGACTCCCTTGAGGAACAAGGGGTGATGCACCACCAACAAATCGGCGCCCCAATCGGCGGCCTCCTCGGCCACGGGGCCGGTGGCGTCGACTGCAAACAAGACCTTGCGTACGACGTCGTCGGGGTGCCCGCTGACCAAGCCGACGGCATCCCACGCTTCCGCGGTGGCGGGGGGAAACCACGCGTGGAACACCTCGACTACTTCGCGCAACAGCGGCATGGCCCGAGCGTAGGGCCTGCGCCGCCGCGAGCCACAACGGTGCCGATGATGAGAGTCTCCTCATCCGCTTCTCACGGTCCTCCCACGAGCGGTCACGACGATTCACCCCATGAGACCGGCCTGGGGGGCTGCACTAGCCGTTGCTGCGCTGACGATGGGTGGCGGGGCCTTTGGCGCGGCCATCCTTGGGGAGCCTGCCCCCAGCGATCATCCGCCCATCCGGATCGGCACGACCCTGGATCCGCGGAGTTCGAGCCCACGCGAGGACGACAGCGCCAGGCCCGACGAACAACATTCCGGAGTCGTCGTGGTCACCCCTGATCCCCAAGAGTTCGACGAGGCCGGCAATCCGGTCTCGACGGACGGGGACCCACCGACAGTTTTATCGAACCCCAGCACTCCGGGCGATTCCGGCGGCGGGTCGGGCAGCGGCGGGTCGGGCAGCGGCGGGTCGGGCAGCGGCGGGTCGGGCAGCGGACCCGACGACGAGGACGACGAGGAAGACGACGAGGAAGACGACAATTCTGGCCACGGAGGCGGCGGCTCGGACGATGACTCAGATGACGATGATTCTGGTTCGGGACACGACGACGATGAACCAGACGATAATGATGAAGACGAGGAGGATGACGACAACTCGGGCCCAGGCCACGGCTCGGACAACGAACTCGACGAGGACGATGACTGACCCAAGGACCCCCGTTCGGACGGGCGCTCGAACCCTAGGTCTCTCGGTCCGCACCCGAATCGTGGCAACAGTGGCCCTGATGGTCGCTTCGGCCTTGCTGTTAGCTGGTTCCGCGATCTACCTCTTGGATTCGCGAAGGATCGAAAAGGCCGCCGTTCACCAAGCAGAACAGGAGCTAGCCGAGCTGCAGGAACTCAAAGCCGATGGTGTGGACCCCATCACCGGGGAAGTCCTCACCGACTCCGAATCGCTGCTGAGGCTGTTTATGGAGCGCAATGTGCCCAGCAACAATGAGCTCCTCGTGGCCTGGATCGATCAGCGCGTGCGACTCGTCTCAGCCTCTCCCCACCAGGACCTCGCCAACGATCTGGATTTCCAGGCATTGATCCGCGACGCCGTTCGCGACCCAGCGCCAGGTGGTCAATCCCTGCGCACCAACTCGCCCTTCGGAGCCCTGCTCGTCACAGTGCAGCCCGTAGAAGACGAGTCCGCGACCAACGCATTGGTGGTCGTGACCTTCCTCAAAGACGCCCGCCAAGAGTTGCACTGGCAACTGGGCGCTTTTGCGCTGATCTCGCTGCTCACCCTGGCCGGATGTACGGCGCTGGCGGCGTGGCAGGCAGGTCGGCTGCTGGCACCGCTCCGGGACCTCAACGACACTGCCCGCGCGATCAGCGGCAAGGATCTCAGCGTTCGGCTCACCGAGTCAGGCAACGACGACATCACCGCGCTGACCCGAACGGTCAACAGCATGCTGGATCGCCTCGAGGCGGCCTTTGTGGGGCAACGCGAGTTTCTCGACGATGCTGGTCACGAGCTCCGGACGCCGCTCACGGTGCTCCGAGGACACCTCGAACTGGTCGACGTCAACGCACCTGCGGAGGTAGCCGAGACCCGTTCGTTGTTGATCGAAGAGGTGGACCGGATGTCCCGCCTGGTCGATGAGTTGATCTTGTTGGCCAAAAGTTCGCGACCCGACTTCATCAAGCCCAGCGCGATTGAGTTGGAGAGACTCACCGACGGTGTCTTCGCCAAGGCCCGGGCGATGGCCGATCGCGAGTGGCAGTTGGAAAGCCATGGCCGAGGGAGTTTTCGAGCCGACGAGCAGCGGTTGACCCAGGCACTCCTGCAACTGGTTGACAATGCCGTCAAGCACACCACGGTGGGCACGCCCATCATGATCGGGTCGACGCGGACGCGCAGCGCGGTCGAGCTCTGGGTGAGCGACAACGGCCTGGGCATCGACCACGGCGACCAGACGCGAATCTTCGAGCGTTTCGAGCGGGCCAATCTGCCCACCGCTGACGGGATCGGGCTGGGCCTCTCCATCGTCAGGGCGATCGCCGAGGCCCACGGGGGCACCGTTCGGGCCGAGGAAGCGGCACCGTACGGCGCGCGCTTCGTCATCACCATTCCCACAGGCCACCAGGGCAAGGAGTCGGCATGGCCCGCATCTTGATCATCGAAGACGAGGAACGCATCTCCTCCTTCATCGCCAAGGGTCTGCGGTCGGAGCGGCACCAGACGGTCATCAAGAGCGACGGCCGCAGCGGACTTGACCACGCGTTGAGTGGCGAGGTGGACCTGGTGATCCTCGATATTGGGCTTCCGGTGCTCGATGGCTTCCAGGTGCTCTCGGAATTGCGGGCCAGCGGTTCCTCGGTGCCGGTGATCGTCTTGACGGCGCGCGACTCGGTGGCCGACACGGTCAGCGCGCTCGAAGGGGGCGCCGACGACTACATGGCCAAACCGTTCCGCTTCGCCGAGTTGCTGGCCCGGGTGCGGTTGCGGTTGAGATCAGCCTCCACGGGCGCCGGGCAGCCCGACACCGAGCTCCTCGCGGGCGGCGTACGCCTCGACCTGCGCACTCGGCGAGCCGGCGTCGGCGGGCGCGAGGTGGAGTTGTCGGCGCGCGAGTTCGTGCTCGCCGAGATGTTTATGACCAACCCCGGACAAGTGCTCTCGCGCGAGCAGCTGCTCGACCACGTGTGGGGCTATGACTTCGACCCTGGATCAAATGTGGTCGATGTCTATGTGGGCTACCTGCGCCGAAAGTTCGGGGCAGACCGCATCACCACGGTCCGCGGCATGGGCTACCGGTTCAACTCCTGACCTTAAAGCCGGCGAGCCGAACTTTGGGTTGCCGGGCGAGGGCGGGCTCGAGCGCCTCGGCCACTTCATGCGGCAACGGCCGCGAGGCCGGGCTGTGGGCTAGCATCGCCATCACCACCTTGGCAATGTCTGCGGGGACGTTCTCGGGGAGCGCATGCGGGCTGGCCTCGATCTGAGGGAACCTCGCACGGGGATCACCATCGTCCGGATCGCCCTTGTCGAAGGGCCGATATCCGGCGATGGCATGGAACAGGGTGGCCCCGAGACCCCAGACGTCGCTGGCGAAATCGGGAGAACCGGTCACCGGAGGGTGGCACTGCTCGGGCGCCATGTAGCCATCCGTGCCGATGGGGTCTGTCAGCGTGGCGGCGCGCTCGATGGTGCGTGCCACCGACAGGTCGATCAAACGAGCGGGAGCGCCCATGATCACGTTGCTGGGCTTGATGTCGAGGTGCACATAACCCAGGTGTCTGAAGTAGTGCAGGGATGAGGCCACCTCGATCGCCAGCGGCAGGTATTGCTGCTGCTGGAGAGGACCATAGCGGCGGATCAGCGTCGACAGGCGTGGCCCGTCGATCTGCTCCAAAACGACATGCGGTCGTTCGGAATCCAAGTCGTGACGCAGTCCACGCACGACCACCGGGTGATTAACCATGGCGAGCGACTCCACCTCGCGGCGAAGTCCACGCAAACTGGAGTCGTCACTGACCTGATCGGGCCGGATCACCTTGACCACAACAGGGCCATAGGTGATCTCGTCAAAGGCCAGATAGGCCTCATAGGCGTTGCCGCCGCCCAACAGCTTCATGGCCATGAGTTCAGGCGTGATGTGGTCACCCTGCTTGAACTCCCAGCTTGCCAGCGCGCTCACAGTCAATCTCCCGGTGGCCGCAGCAGGCTCAGCGACGCGTGTCGTTGCGGCTGGCGTCGTTGGTCTTGTTGACCGAGTAGTCGCGCTTCTTGGAGCCCTTGCCGTCTTGGGTCCAGTCGCGGGTCTTGTCGCCCTTGCTCAGGTCGTTGTCAGCGGTCACTGACGTCACCAGTGAATTGGTGCCGTCGCTGGTGGAGTTGCTGCCACCGGTATCGGTGCCAGTGCCGGTGCCGGTATTGGTACCGGTGTCGACGGTGTTGGTGTCACTCGTCGCGTCGGTGCCATCGGTGCCCGTGCCGGTGTCGGTCGCCGTGTCGACGGTGTCCAGCGTGTCGTCGTCATCGTCGTCGTCATCGGAAGCGAGAGCCAACTCAGCTGAGTCGTCCTCGCGCTTGGCTTCGTCCGCGGAAGCCGCGACAGCGCTGAGGGAAAGGATGCCGACGCTCACCAAGCCGGAGAGGCCCAGGGTTACGGCGGACATGAGGTTGGGCTTGCGCATGTGGGGTGCCCTTCGTTCTCGGGCCCGGGGGCCCACTAGTTGGATGATGTCTTGAAGAATGATCAACCACCATGAGACCCCGGTGAGGGCAAGATGAGAGCACTCTCACCGAGTTCCGCCCGGGAGATCGCTTTCCGCCCGGGCCAGCGGGGGTGGCTACCGTTTCTTACGGGGCGGAAGCGCGGTTGAGGTGCTTGAGGGCCTCCCGACGCGACAAGGCCGAGAGGCGCCCCGACAACGCGTCGACCTCGGCCAGCACCCAGTCGGGATCGGTGTAGGCGTATTGGCGCAGAGCCCAGCCGATCGCCTTGCGCAGCCAAAACGAGCGATCGTCGACGTTCGCCACGATGGCGTCATGCAGGAGGGAGGTGTCCGTGTCGGCGCCGTGGCGCAGTTGCGCCAGCACCGCCGTACGCCGCAACCACAGGTCGTCGGACGCCATCCACGAGCGCAGCACCGGCGTCGCGGCCGCGCGATGGCTCGCCAGCACTCCCCCCACCAGATGCCCCGCGATTTCGTCGACCAGATCCCACCATGCGCCGGTGACGATCAGGTGTTGATAGAGGTCGAGAGTCTCGGGATCTTGCCACTCACGCGCACAGCGGTGCCGCGCTAGAGCGAGGGCGGCATACCTCTCCTCGCGATAACCCGCGTTGTCCCACAACGCGCCGATCGCAGCCTCCCACTGCGCCCGATCCGCAGGCGGATGCGCACCGATCAACGGTCGCACGACCGCGCGGAGTTGGGGGCTGCTCACCCCCCGAAAGGGCAGGACGGACTTCATATAGCGCTGTTGGGCGTCAGCACGAGCGGGGTCGCCGACCCTGCTCAGCGCGGCCCTGATTTCTTCGGCCAACGACCCGTCATGCCGCATGACACGACCCTAGCGACGCTCAGTCGGCCCGGATCCCCAGGTGGTCGAGCCAGGACCGGGCGAAGACGGTGACGCTTTGGGCCTCAAAGCTCGAACAGACCAGCGTGTCACGCCGCTGCAGCACCGTGATGCGCTCTTCTCCATCCGCGGCAGGCCCGGCCAACACTCCGCCACCGTCGGGACCCGTGGCAAATTCTTCGATCGCGTCGACGTCTTCGCTGGGCAGGTCAGGTGGATACAGCAGCACGACATAGCCGTCGGTCAGGATGTGGCCGAAGTCCTCGATGGGTGAGGATTCACCGGGGCCGAACCACCCCCTCTCGGGGTGGGTGCCGCCCACTTCATTCAGGGGGACGGTGGGGGTGCGGATCCGACATCCGCTCGCCGTGGGCAGATCGGCGTACGGCGGGTCACCAAGTGTCTGAAGCGTTGCCAGGCCGAGGATCAGCGACGCCAAAACCCCGGCCGCCGCCATCCCCCCGGCCGCGATCCTCAAGCCATCGGAGGCCCACCAGGACCCGATGCTGCCGCGTAGCAGCCGGGCGAGCAAGAACATCGCGGTGATCGCCGCGATCTGACCGCACTCGATTCCGATGTTGAAGGCAACGACCTTGGCGATCAGGCCTTCGTCGGGCAACCCCAAACCTAGGAATCGGGTGGCAAGTCCAAGCCCATGGACCAGCCCGAAGCCCGTCACCGCGGCGCCGAACCACAGCGTGCTGGGCGTGCGTCCCAGGAAGAGGATGACACCCACGAACACCACGCTCAACGCAATGACCAGGTCGACCAGGGACGCATTGAAGCGCCAGCCGCCGAGCACCGCCAAGATCAGCGTCGTGCTGTGTCCCACCACAAACAACGTGATCAACTTCGCCGCCAACAGAGGCGTTCGGGCGATCAACAGGACACCTGCGATGAACAGGAGGTGATCCCAACCCAGCAGCATGTGCTGCGCGCCGAGCCAGAGAAATCCAGTCGTGGTCAGCTCGGCGGCGCCCGGGGCAATGCCGTGCGCCTGAGCCGGACTGGCCGCCAGCACAGTCAGCAACGAGGGCATGAGGACGAACCAACCCACGCTGGCGGGCCTCGCCCCCTGCGCCTCGTTGTCATCGCGACGAGGAATGTCCATGACTCAGCACCCTTCTTCTGTCAGGCCAACCCCGGGTCGGGCACCGAGCAGCGCAGCCCGGAGCACCCCGCGGACAAGGTCAAGGTCGCTGGGCCCGGATCCAACGGGGCGACCGGCGATCACGATTTCTGCTGCCCGATCCACGTCTTCCGGCGTGAAGCCCAGCGCCGCGAGTGACTGGGGCGCCCCGACATCGCGGCGCAGGTCCCACAGCGCCCCGGCCGCGTGATCAACTTCCCGCCCAGCTGCTCGGACCGCCCGGTCGATCGAGGCTGACGCCCGGGGCGCGACACGCCCGGCTGCCGCTGTCGCGTAGGGAAGCACCGCCGAATGCACGGCGGCATGCGGGAGGTGGAAGGTGCCCCCCAGCGTGTGACAGATCTTGTGATGGAGACCCGTGGCTGCCGTGCCGAGCGTCCATCCGGCCAGCCACGCGGCGTACAACATCTCGGTGCGCGCGTCCAGGTTCGAGGGCTCGCGAACGACGATGGGGAGGCTGGCAGCGAGCGCCCGGATGCCCTCCTCGGCCGTACGCCGCGCGAGAGGCGACTGGTGTAGTGCGGAAACCCCCGCCACGAGGTGCGCCAGTGCATTCATCCCGCTGGACGCGGACAACTCAGGGGGCAAACTCAGCGTGAGTTGCGGGTCGTAGATCACCACTTTGGGGAGTACGCGCGGGTCCCGCCCGGTGGTCTTTCCGCGGGCGTCGGTGAACCCCCAGATCGGCG
Source organism: uncultured Actinomycetota bacterium (assembly GCA_963814245.1). Taxonomy (GTDB): domain Bacteria; phylum Actinomycetota; class Actinomycetes; order Propionibacteriales; family Nocardioidaceae; genus Nocardioides. The sequence goes on along the minus strand of CAWFBY010000008.1, from coordinate 372,590 downwards.
TCATCTCCGAGCCGGCGTACGTCGTGGGGATCGCGATGATCGGCAGCCCCGTTTCCCGAGCGATGGCCTTGGCGGTGCCGATCGCGGACCCGCCTCCCACCGCCACCACGGCATCGGCGACCACATCACGAGCCATCGCAACCACGCGGGACGCCACCTCGACGGGCACGTGCATCTGGACTTCGGTGAAGTGGCCCACCTTCGTGGCCCCGAGCCACTCGGAGATCTGGGGGACCAAATCCAGGGTGGGGCGGGTCAATAGGAGGACCCGGGAAACGCCCAGTCGCACAACCTCGTCGGCCAGCGTCGAGGATTTCCCGGCGCCGAACACGACGCGCGAGGCAGGCACGTCGTGCACGAAGTCCATCGCCTCGGTCGCTTCCACGCCGACATCTTCGCGCATGGGGGTGGTCTTGGCGCAGCACGTGTTCTCAGGCAACCACGGCAACGACGACAAGATCGCGATCCCGCCGGAAAATGGCCTCCCCCGTGACGCCGATCTTGCCGAGGCCAGCCCCCGTCTTCCGCACGACCCGGAGTCTCCTTTGCCCGACCACGAGGACGCGGAGGTCGTCGAACTCCACCCAATCTGCGTGCAGGGGAAACCTCGCCTTGAAGAACGCCTCCTTCGCCGCAAAACACACCGCAGCCGCCAACTGAGGGTCTGATTGGCGCGTCAGCCAGTCGCGCTCCTCGGGGACGAAAACCGCCTCCCCGTGGGTGTCGTGCAGTTCGTCGACCAGGACTGCGTCGAGACCAATCCCCCGGCCCGCCAGAGCCGAGCACGGCGCCACCAGGGCCGCCGCATAGTCGCCCGTGTGCGTGATCGAACCGGTGAACCCCGCCGGCCAGTTTGGTTCCCGAGCCGGACCTACCCGAATCAGCGTGTGTTCAGCCCCCGCCGCAGCGAGCGCGCGATGGCCGCACACGCGGCCACGCGCGAAGTCACGGGCGCGCGCCGGCAACAAGGCGGAGGCACGAGCTTGCTCTTCGGCATGCAACTGCGCAGCCGTCACCGTTCCTCCGCGCAGTTCGGCACCCACCACGCCGGGCCCCAGGTCCGCGGCGAGGTGGCCGACGAGGCTCATCACGGAGCTAGACCACGGCGGCGAAGTGGCGCGCCAGCATCTCCGCGCCGGTCGCATCGGGAAGCCCCGCCAGTTGGTGGTAATAGCGCAGGATCTCAAACTCGCTGTCGCGCTCGGGATCGTCGAGGAGGTACTCGCGGAACTCCACCGCCGCACGAGGGTGAATGAAGTTCCACGTCACCGACATGGAATCCTCCACGGCAACCACGTCGTGCACCCAGCCATGCGGGATGTAGATCATCTGCCCCGGGCCAACAAACCCGTGCAAGTCCGGCTCCACCGTCAGCTCGCCGGTGGCGGAGTCGCGTACGTCGATGAAGCCGCCGAAGGAAGAGTCCTCGTTGGCTTGCGTGAGCTCCGCGGCGCGTTCAGGGCGATAGAGCGCCGCCTCCTTGACGCCGTAGAACTGGCAGACCACGGCGTCGCTGAAGAACGGGTCTCGGTGCAGGCGAGTGCGCGCCCCTTTCGCGGCCACGAGCATTCCGCGGTAGGGGAAGCGGTCCTGCACGGGATCAACGCCGGCTCCGGCCGCGCTTACCGGGAGCAACATCTCGGTGTGCGGGATGCAGCTGGGCGCGCGCCAGGCAGCCGCTCGACGCGCGAACGCCTCGTCACCCCAGGCAAATTCGACGTCTCGCAGTTTGTTGTACCAACGGACGTACGGCACCGGCTCGTCGTCGACCGCGCCCTCGAGACCAAACCAGTCCTGCAGATAGTCGTCGAGAGTTTGGACATCGTCGAGATCGAACAACGATCCGTAGATCAGCGCCGAGAGGTCCCCCAATTCCTCGCTCATGGCCTCGGGGGTCCAGGCCTGCGGGTCGTAGTCGAGCCCGTTCACCACGATCGGCTTGTTCGCGGACAGATAACTCTCCACGAACTCCTCACTGGTGGGCATGTCAATCACTTCAATGTTGTTGCGCACGACTGCTTTCCTTCCTGTGGTGGTGATCTAGGGTGTTGCGCTCTCGGTGTCGGTGCCGGCGACGAGGGTTGCGTTGCGTGCGGGATTGCCCAGCCAGCGGCTGTTGGCCTCCACTTCGGAGCCCTTCATCACGAAGGCATCCGGCTCGATCACTCCGTCGTCGTGGACCACGGCGCCGTAGTGCACCAAGGCCATGCTTCCGACCGTGCAACGGTCGCCGATGCGGATGCGATCCGACTTGAAGGTGCCGTCCTCGAGTGAGTGCGACTGGATCGCCGAGCCGAAGTTGAGCACGCAGTGATCGCCCACCTCGACCATGCTCGGCTCGGTGAAACCGGACCCGTCGTCAAACAGCTGGGTGCCGATCCGCGCTCCCTGTAGACGCAGGAAGAACGGCTTCAAGGTCGTCCCGTCGAAGAGCTGGAGGAACGCGTTGTAGTTCAACTTCCAGAACCGTTCGTGGTCCCAGAAGGTCCGCTCGTAGAGGGAGCAGAACTGCGGCTCGAGCGGGCGGAACCCGCGGACCAGGCGCTCGGCCAGAATCGAAAGCGTCGTGGCCGCGAGCAACGAGAGGATCGACGCGAGGGCCAAAGCAGCAGCCGTGTCAACCAGGCCGGTGGAAGCACGCCAGGCGAGCGCTACAGCCGAGATCCCCAACGCGACCCAGGCGATGAGCCACGAGCGCAGGAAATAAAGCCCCAGCGTCACCAGATTGGATCTCAACTTGAGGCGCAGTCGTCCTTCGATGACTCCAGGCTGCTTGAAGTGGTCGAACTGCTGATCGCGCTTCACCGAGCGTGGGATCTCGAACGGAGGTGATCCCAAGATCCCCACGTTGGCACGCGGTGCGCCCTGGATCGGGATGGCTGCCTTGGTTGCGATCAGGCAGTTGTCCCCCATCGCAGCGTTCGCTGGGTAGAACACATCGTTGCCGAGGTAGGTGTCGGGGGGCATCACGACCTGCTGGGTGATGAAGGACGACGCCGACGTTTCGGTGTTCAACATCCGCAGGCCGTCGGAGACCAAGGTGTTGCGTTGGAACAGGCACAGGAACGGGTCGTGGTGCTGTTGATCGACGCCGAAATTCGAACCGGTTTGGGTCGTCGCGCTGAGGTCATAGCCGACCCAGCGCAGGTAACCAAGGATCATCGAACTGTCCCCGAAGATCGTGTTCAACAGCTTGTTGTTGCTGATCCGAGCGATCGAGGTCGCCAACACATGTTGCGGTCCATAGAGCGGGTGTACCTGCTCGGTCACAACGAACCTGCGGAGGAGACGCGGCACACACACCACGATCAGCAGAGCGACCACGAGGGTGCCGAAGTAGCCCACCGCCGCGACAACGCCGAGCCAGGTCGCCGTACCCCACCAAGAGGTCGCTCCGCTGGCTCCCCTCGAGCCAAACCCGTCCAGCCACGGAACCACCATCGCCGTCAGCACGAACGGAATGGGCAGGCTGACCAACATCGTCCAGAGCAGGTTGGCCACACTGAACGAGACGCGCCGGGTGCTGCTCAACCTCCGGGGAAGCACGGTGCAGAAGTTGCTTTCATTGGGTTCAGCGGGCGATCCCTGATAGATCGCGCCCACGGGGATCCGCTGGCCCTCGAGGAGCGCGGAGGTGGTGCCGAGTTGGGCGCTGTCGCCGATCCGGGTATCGATGTCGAGGTAGGTTCCCTCCGCCACGACCGTACGACTGCCGATCCGAATCGGACCGGGATGGATCGCTCCGATGCGCGCCTTGTAGCCAGGGAATTGGGCGGTCGCGCGGATCACCGTGTCCCCGCCGATCGTGACCAGATCGGTGCACGTGGGCGGTGGCGAGAGGATAACGGCGCCTCGGCCGACGCGGACACCCAACAACTTCAGGAACACGTTGTACGTCGGAGTCCCCCGGAACAGATTGAACGGATTGCCGAGGATCGCCAATCGCACCACCCAGAACCGCAAGTGGCGCAACCCCCACAGCGGGATCGGATCGGCATCGAAACGCCCGATCACCAACCACTTCAGCGCTACCAGACCAACGCCCGTTCCGAAGAACGCGGCGGAGCCGGCGACGGCGCTGCGCAGGTAGGTGGCCCCAGCGCCGTCGGCCTCCGAAACCCACCGATACAACATGAGGGTGGCCAAGACTCCTCCGAAGACCGAGAGCATCATGAGCCCGGCCTGGGCGGCCCCGAAGCAGGCATGCCGCAGCCGTGACACACCGACGCGGCGGATGCCCGAGCTGGGTAGCGCCTGTGCGGGCGGGAGCGCGCTGGGCGCAACCGCAACGGCCGGGTCGAGGGGGACATCGACCGGCGCCGCGACTTCGGGGACCACTGTCTCCACCGGGGCCGGAGCGGCCGTGGCCTGCGCAAGCTCGTCGATTCTGGCGGCCAGCGCCGTGATGGAGCTGTTTTGGTAGATCAGCTTCATCGACAGCCTGCGCACCGTGAAGGCCTTGCGGATCTGGGTCACGTAGGCAGCCATCGACAAAGAGTTCGCGCCCAGATCGTCGAAAAAATCCGCGGTGGACGAGGCCTCCGTCAGACCCAAGAGCTCACACAACAGCCTCGCAAGTGCCCCCTCCGTCGACGTCTCAGGCGCCACAAAAGGCGCGCGCGAGGACACCCACGGTGAGGTGCGCGGCACCGGCAAACTGTCGCGGTCAATCTTTGAATTGGGCAGCGTCGGCAGCGCCTGTAGCGCTTCGTAGTAGGTGGGGACCATGTAGGTCGGCAACGCCTGCCTGAGGTCGCTGTCCAACCCCGCGATGTCGAGGTCCAGCCCCGCCTCGGGAACCAGATAGGCGACCAGGACCGGTGCGGCCGCCCCCACCGGGGTGTACGGCTGGACGGCAGCCTGCGCGACCGCGGCGTGGCCGCGCAGCGCGGATTCGATCTCCCCGAGCTCGATGCGATAGCCGTTGACCTTGACCTGGGTGTCGATCCGGCCCAGGAACTCGATCTGATGGTGTTCGTTGATGCGTCCCAAGTCGCCAGTCCGATAGAGCCGGCCTTCCCCCACTCCAGGAACTCCCGCGAAGTCGGCCACAAAGGACCCCTCGGTGAGTTCGGGACGGTTCAGGTAGCCCTGGGCCACGCCAGGTCCGCCGATGCAGATCTCCCCGATCTCACCGCCGGCCAGCCCGCGCGGGTCCTCCGGGTCGGCAATGACGACGGCGTACGTCGGGAGTGGACCCCCGATCGTGATCGCCTGTTCGGGCGCAAGGACACACCACGTTGCCGTGACCGTGGTTTCGGTCGGGCCGTAGGCGTTGAGCACGCGTCGGCCTGATGCGAGCCACGGCTCGACCACATCGGGTGGACATGCCTCTCCCGACACGAGCAGGAAGCGGAGTCCGGGGAGGGTGCCGGGCAGGGTCGCGAGCAGCGTGGGCACGCAGCAAAGTGCGGAAATGTTTCGCTCGGTGATGAACTCGTGCAACTCCACGCCGATGAGCGGCGAACCCTGCGGCGCCGGCACCAAGGTGGCACCGGCTGCCAGGGGAACCCAGGACTCCTCGACGAAGAAGTCGAAGGCCGGGCTGAGCCCTTGGTAAACCCGATCGGACTCGTCATACCCATAGCAACTGGCTGCCACGTTGATGAAGTTGCAGATGTTGGCGTGCGTGACGACCACGCCCTTCGGCTGGCCGGTGGTGCCCGAGGTGTAAATGACATACGCCGCAGCCGCGCTCGACTCGGGGCCGGGCAACCGGCCGTCGACCCCCAAGGCCTCGATGTCGCGGTGCCGCTCGTCCAGTGCCAACACGGTGGGGGTGTCGGGGACTCCAGCCTTGCTCGTGGTGATCAGGAGGCGAGCTCCACTGTCGGCCAGGATGAAGGCGATCCGGTCCGTGGGAAAGCCTGCGTCCATCGGCACCAGGATGGCCCCGAGCCGGGACAGCGCGAGGGGCACGGCGTAGAGGTCCAGCGATCGCTCGAGCAGCATGCCCACCGCGTCTCCCCTACCGACCCCTGCCCCCTGAAGATAGGTCGCGAGGCGATGCGAGCGATCGATGAGCTCCGCGAAGCTGTAGGAGTAGGTGCCGAAGTCCAGCGCGACAGCGCGCTCGGCCGATCGGCGGCCCTGGCGCATCCAGCGCGCCTCGAGCAGCTCATGAAAGCTCTGGCCCGGTTTGAGCGGCTCGACCCCGTCCTCGGGAAGCAGCACCGCCGCGGCGGCTGGTCCCCCAAGGCCTTCCCCGGTTTCCACCTTCCAACGCGGCTCGAGACCGGCGCGGCGCGCCGTGGTGATCGTCGCGCTCATCTGGCACCCACCAAACCGCGAGGCGAGCGTGCGTGCTGGCAGGCCCGGGCAAGGATCTGGAGCCCCTCGTGGAGTAGCTCGTCGGGTGTGGTCAGCGGTGCTAGCACCTTCACGACCTCGTCGTGCGAGCCCGAGGTCTCAATGATCAGTCCTGTGCTAAAGCAGCGCCGGGTGATCATCGAGGCGGTGGCACCGGTCCCGACGTTGAGTCCTTGCATCATGCTGCGGCCGGTCACTCGCCAGGCGGGTGACCAGCTTGCGATGTCGGTCAGCGCGGCCTCAACCAGGGAGGCGCGTCGCGCAATCTGACTTGCGAATTGGTCGTCAGCCCAAAATTTGCGCAAGGCGCGCCGCGCCGTGACAAAGGCCAGGTTGTTTCCCCGAAACGTTCCGTTGTGCTCCGCCGGACCCCAGAGATCATGATCGGGATGAATCAGCACCACCGAAAGTGGCAATCCGAATCCGGACAATGACTTGGACATCGTGATGATGTCGGGTTCGATGCCCATCCCATCGAAGCTGAAGAAATTGCCGGTGCGTCCGCAACCCGCCTGAATATCGTCCACGATCAGCAGCGCGCCGTGTTGGTTGGCTAATTCCGCGACCCGTCGTAGCCAGCTGGGTGATGCGGCGTTCAGGCCACCCTCCCCCTGGACGGTTTCGAGGAGAATCGCTGCCGGCGGGTCGAACCCGCTCGACGGATCATCGAGGAGTTGGGCGAGGATCTCGGCGGTGTCGACCTCGGGACCCAGGTAGCCATCGAAGAGCGCCCGCGTGGTCCCCGGCAGGGGGGTGTGCGGCGCCATCCGGTGGTAGGTGTTCCCCGTGGCTGCAAGCGAGCCCAGCGACACCCCGTGGAATCCGTTGGTGAACGCCACCACATTCGTGCGCCCGGTCACCTTCCGCGCCAGCTTGAGTGCGGCCTCGACGGCGTTGGTGCCCGTGGGGCCGGTGAACTGAATCCGGTGAGGGAGACCGCGAGGCCGCAGGATCAACTCCGTGAAGTCCTGAATGAAATCGCCCTTGGCGGGAGTCTGCAGATCGAGACCATTGACCATGGCCCCGCTTTGCACATAGTCGACAATGTCTTGTGCCATGTCCGGATCGTTGTGCCCGTAGTTCAGGGAAGAACAGGCCGACAGGAAATCGAGGTATCGAGCCCCCGTGTCGTCGAAAACCTCACTGCCGAGGGCCCCGACAAACGTCACGGGGAACGCCCGCGCATAACTTCGCACGACGGACTCGCGCAAGAATTTGCTGGTTTCGCGATGGCGAGTGCGGGGCACGGAAAGCGCTGCGCTGGTCATGATTGCTCCTCTGCTTGGGCGTAGATTCATCGTCGAACCCGCAGAGGTGGTTGGCTAGATGGCCGATCGTCACGCGCGCAGTGGACGTTGGTACTAGCACAATCGTTCGCTCACGCGCTTCCCGTTGAGTTGGGCCTCCCTTCCCGTTGAGTTGGGCCCCCCTGCCCGTTGAGTTGGGCCTCCCTGGCGTCGTACGACCTTCGTGCAATCGCGGAGTGCACCACAAACGCGAGAGCCTTAAGCCACATCACCAACGAAAGGGAATCCCATGAACAAGCGCATCAGCGCCACCGTGGTGGCCGCCACCTTGACCGCCGGCATCTTCGCCCTTCCCCAGGCCGCCCAGGCGCAAGGTGGAGACGAAGTCGTCGGAACGGGCAGTTGCACCGGCAACACCACCACCAAGATCAAGGCGAAGTTCCGCGATGGCGGCATCGAGGCAGAGTTCGAGGTCGACCAGAACCGCAACGGGGTCACCTGGCGGGTGCGGATCAAGCAGGACGACAACGTGGTCTGGCGCGGTCGCCGTACCACCAAAGCGCCGAGCGGTTCGTTCAGCGTCGAGCGACGACTCAACAACACCGCTGGCTCCGACACGATCGTCGGACGGGCAGTGAACCCGGCTACCGGTGAGGTCTGCCGCGCGCGCGTCGTCCTGCAATGAGGAGTGCGGTCGGGCCCTGCTGCGTCGGCCTGATGGGTGGGCGCAGTAGGGATCGAACCTACGACCGCTGGTTTGTAAGACCAGAGCTCTACCGCTGAGCTATGCGCCCCGAAGCGGGGCCAGACTACGCGAGCGGGAGCGTGCTCGGCGAACCCGCCGAACCCCTGAAAATAAGTTGAACCGCTGGCGTCTCGGGTCACCAGCGGTTCAACAAGAAGAACGTTACACGCAGGATCCAGCCTTGCGCGAGTCTTTCCACAACATTTTTGAGTAAATCCGGAGGATTCCGCTAGGCAAGCGACTCAAGCTGGCGCAAATGCTCCTGTAGATCCCGTCCCTCGGGCATCGCGTTGTGCACCGCCCAGCGCACGAGACCCTCCTTGTCGATGACGTACGACGATCGCTGGGCGCAGCCCCGATTGTCGTCAAACACGTCATACGCTGCAGAAACCGCACCGTGAGGCCAAAAATCAGACAGCAACGGGAAATTGAGTCCGTCCGAGTCCGCGAACGCCCGTAGCGCGTAAACCGGATCGCACGAGATCGCCAGCACCTCGGTGTCGAAGGTCAAGAACTGGTCCAGACGTTCCCGGATGCCGGCCATCTCACCGGTGCACACACCGGAGAACGCGAACGGGTAGAAGAAGATCGCGACCGCCTTCTGCCCGCGGAACGACGAGAGGGTGACGTCTTGGCCGAACTGATCGCGCAACGTGAAGTCGGGGGCCGGGCCACCGATCGTGAGTCCACTCATGGTGGCATCCTGCCATTCGCCCCGACCACCACGCCGCTTAGCCCACGCCCGGGAGTTCGCCCTTCACCAATTTGCCGGTCGCGTTGCGCGGCAGGCTACCGACGAACCGCACCTCACGGGGCACCTTGAATCGAGCGAGTTGCCCTCGCACCCATTCCTTGAGTTCCGCTTCGTCGGGTCCGCTACCGCCGGCATCGGGCGCGCGGACGACGTACGCCCGCAGCCGCTGCCCGAATTCGTCGTCCAGCACCCCCACGACGGCCACGTCCGCGACTCCCGGATGCCGGGCGAGGCAGTCTGCGACTTCGCTGGGAAACACGTTCTCGCCGCCCGACACGATCATGTCGTCGTCGCGCCCTTCGACGAACAGCAGGCCAGACGCATCCAGCCTCCCCACGTCCCCCGTGGACATCAGCCCGTCCACGATCCGCTTCTGCTTCCCGTCGGTGTAGCCCGCGAAGAGCAGGGAACTCCCCACAAAGATCGTGCCGGATGCACCCGGCGCAACCTCGCGATCGGCCGAATCCAAGATCCGCACCGTCGTCCCCCGAGGCGGCCGGCCCGCCGAGGTGGGGGCCGACCGCAGATCGGCCGGTGTGGCGATGCTCGCGTAGCCGACCTCGGTGGAGCCATAGACGTTGTACAGATGGTCGCCGAACCGGTCCATCCACTGCAGAGCCAGGTCACCGGGCAGCGCCGACCCGGACGAGGCCACGACGGCCAGCTTCGGCAAGTCGTACGCCGCGAGTCGGTCCGCGGGCAGGGCGAGCAACCGCTGCAACATCACGGGGACGACCGCCATCGCCTCGCACTGCTCATCGCGAAGCGCACCGAGGACCGCCTCGGGATCAAATCCGCGGCGCAGCACCAACGTCGAGCCCAGGAGCATGCCGAGCGCCAGATGGGCGAAGCCCCACGTATGAAACAGGGGCGCCGCCACATAGGTGCGCCAGCCGAAGCGATAGGGGATCCGCTCCAGCAGGCCCACCGCGGCGTCCAGCCCGGCGACCTCCCGGGCGGCCTCCTTGGGTGCACCAGTGGTGCCCGAGGTCAAGATGATGATCTGCGATCTCACGTCGGGCGCTCGCAGGTCGCCATCCGAGTGTTCGGAGATCAGATCTTCGAGGGTGGGGATGCCCGACCCGGTCCCGGCGTCCACCCAGGCCAACACCCGCACCTGGCCGGGCAGTTCGGGCACCGCCTCGGCGTAGGCCTCGTCGTGGATGACGACGGACGGGGCTTCGCGGCGTACCAAATCCCCCACCTGCGGCAGCGAGAACGATGGGTTCAGGAAGAGGGCATGCGCTCCCAGTTTGGCGATGGCTGCGGTTGCCTCCACAAAGCCGCGGTGATTGGCGCACATCACCGCAACGCGGTCACCTGGCGCCACTCCCAACACACGCAGTCCCCGGGCGAGGGCGTTGCTGCGCCGGTGGATCTCCAGATTGGTCAGGCTGCCCAACTCATCGATCAGGCCAACGCGATGCGGTTCCCGGATAGCAAGAGAGGCAAATCCGGCGGCCGGGCCGACCCCGTTGGCGGCCACGGCACGGGCCAAAGCGAGGGCGGCTCGAGGCGAATAGGGCCGAACCACGCCCGACTGGGCGAAGACCTTGGCGCCCACGCCGGCCAGAGCGGCCAGCCGAGCGGCCTCCGACAGCATCAGCCTGGCGGCTTGGGTGCCACCAGACGCGTGGCCGACCATTCCTTGCTGGCCGCGGCAGTCGTGGTCTGTGACAACCCGGCGATGGGGGCGGCCTCCGAGATATCTGCGGGCTCGATCGCGCCTGGGCGACCGATCTTGGGGGTGAGCAGCCAGATCGCGCCACCGCCAACCAGATCGGTCAGCGCGTCAACCAGTCCATCGGCGAGGTCGCCGTCGGCAGCGCGCCACCACAGCAGCACGGCGTCCACGACATTTCCATAGTCGCCGTCCACCAAGTCGCCGTCGATGCAGTCTTCGATGGCCAAGCGCAGGTCGTCGTCGGTGTCGTTGTCCCACCCGAGCTCTTGGACGACCATCCCCGATGTGAACCCCAAACGGGCGGCCGGGCCTGCCGACGCACCGTCCGGGTCGATCTGGGTGGAGCCTCCACCCGCGGCGGAACTCACCTGTCCCCTCCACTCTCTCGACTGTGTCGTGTGACCCGGGATTTTCCCCCACGGTGTGCCGGGTGTTGCATTAGTCCAGCGGAGTTCACTCGCCGATGCAACCCTGGTTGCGCTACGTCCACGCCTTGTCAGTGATCCGCTCCCAACCAAAGGGACTACTGGCGGGTAGATTCCGTGCTCGGTTTCAACGTGCAACGATGAGCCTGTGACCAACCCGACCACTCCCCGGCCCACCTCCAGCCGTCCGGTGATCCACGAGGGCCTGCCTACCCAGTTGCCCGACATCGATCCCGACGAGACGCACGAATGGATTGAGTCGTTCGACGCGATGATCGACTCGCGGGGCCGTGATCGCGCCCGCTATGTGATGCTGCGGCTCCTTGAGCGCGCCCGTGAACAACAGGTCGGTGTGCCCGCCCTGCGCAGCACCGACTACATAAACACGATCCCTCCCGAGCGCGAACCGTGGTTCCCCGGCGATGAGGACATGGAGCGCGAAATCCGCCGGCTGATCCGCTGGAACGCCGCGGTGATGGTGTCCTCGGCCAACCGAAAGGGCCTCGAAGTCGGGGGGCACATCGCGACGTACCAATCCGCTGCGAGCCTCTACGAGGTCGGCTACAACCACTTCTTCCGCGGCAAGAACCACCCCGGCGGCGGCGATCAACTGTTCATCCAAGGGCATGCGGCGCCCGGCATCTATGCCCGCGCCTACCTGATGAAGCGCCTCACGGCCGAGAAGCTCGGGCGGTTCCGCCAGGAAGTTCAACACGGGCCCGGCCAAGGCCTCTCGTCCTACCCCCACCCGCGACTGATGCCGGACTTTTGGGAATTTCCGACGGTTTCGATGGGCCTGGCGGCGATCAACTCGATCTATCAGGCGCGGTTCAACCGCTACATCCAAAACCGGGGCATCAAGGACACCTCGCAACAGCATGTCTGGACCTTCTTAGGTGACGGCGAGATGGCCGAACCGGAGTCGCTCGGTGCCATTGGGTTGGCGGCGCGCGAGGAGCTCGACAACCTGACCTTCGTCATCAACTGCAACCTGCAACAGCTCGACGGCCCGGTCCGCGGCAACGGCAAGATCATCCAGGAGTTGGAGTCCTACTTCCGCGGGGCTGGCTGGAATGTGATCAAGGTGGTGTGGGGCCGCGAATGGGATGCCCTGCTCGCGCGCGACGTCGACGGCGTGCTGGTCAACCAGATGAACCGCACCCCGGATGGGCAGTTCCAGACCTATTCGGTCGAGTCTGGCGACTACATACGCGACCACTTCTTCGGCACCGATGCTCGGTTGCGCAAAATGGTCGAGCACCTAACCGATCGCGACATCGAGTTGCTGCCGCGCGGCGGGCATGACTATCGCAAGGTGTACGCCGCGTTCAAGGCCGCCACCGAGCACGTGGGGCAGCCAACCGTCATCTTGGTGCACACCGTCAAGGGCTGGACGATCGAGGCCCTGGAGGGCAAGAACGCCACGCACCAGATGAAGAAGCTCAATGCCGAGGCGTTGAAGGCTTTCCGCGACCGCCTCGAGTTGCCCATCGAGGACAAGGCGATCGACGACGCCTACAACGCGGACGGTTCGGCGCCGTTCTATCACCCGGGCGAGGACAGCGATGTGCTGGCCTACCTCCGGGATCGACGCGCCCAACTGGGCGGCCCGGTCCCCGAGCGACGGGTTGCCCCGCGGGCGATCACCCTGCCGGGTGATCAGATGTACGCCGACCTCAAGGCCGGCTCCGGAAAGCAAGCGATCGCCACCACCATGGCGTTCGTCAGGTTGCTCAAGGATCTGATGAAGGATCCCGAGATCGGGCATCGGATCGTCCCCATCGCCCCCGATGAGTTCCGCACCTTCGGCATGGACTCGATGTTCTCGACCGCCAAGATCTACAACCCCGGTGGCCAAAGTTATGAGTCGGTCGACCGCAAGCAGTTGATGGCGTGGAAAGAGTCCCCCCAGGGCCAGTTGTTGCACGAGGGCATCTCCGAGGCCGGTTCGATGGCGTCCACGACCGCTGCCGGCTCGTCGTACGCCACTCATGGCGAGCCGATGATCCCGGTCTACATCTTCTATTCGATGTTCGGCTTCCAGCGCACCGCCGACTCGATCTGGGCGATGACCGATCAGTTGGCGCGCGGCTTCTTGATCGGCGCCACCGCCGGTCGCACCACGTTGACCGGTGAGGGGCTCCAGCACGCGGACGGGCATTCCCCGTTGATCGCGGCCACCAACCCCGCGGTCGTGCACTACGACCCGGCATTGGCCTACGAGGTCGCCCATATCGTCCAAGACGGACTGCGCCGGATGTATGGCTCTTCGGAGGAACACCCCCACGGTGAGGATGTCGTTTACTACGTCACCGTCTACAACGAGCCCGCGGTTCACCCCGCGGAGCCGGAGAACGTCGATGTCGCCGGGCTGCTGCGCGGGATCCACCACGTGGCCGGCCCCATCGCCGCGCCCGATAGTGCGCCGCGCGTCCAACTGTTGGCCAGTGGCGTCGGCTATGCCTGGATCCAGAAGGCCCAGCAACTGCTCGCCGACGAGTGGGGGGTGGCGGCGGACCTGTGGTCGGTCACCTCCTGGAACGAGTTGGCTCGGGACGCGATCGACGCGGAGGGGTGGAACCTCCTTCATCCCGATCAGGATCGGCGCACGCCCTACATCACCGACAAGCTCCGCGACGCCCCGGGGCCGGTCGTGGCCGTCTCCGACTACATGTCGGCGGTCCCCCTCCAGATCGCTCGCTGGGTGCCGCAGGACTATCGCGTTCTGGGCACCGATGGGTTCGGGTTCGCCGACACCCGCCCAGCGGCCCGTCGCTATTTCCATGTGGACGCGGAGTCCGTGGTGGTGCAAGCCCTGCAAGCGCTCGCCGACGCAGGACAGATTCCCCTGGACTCGGTCACCAAGGCCTTCGAGAGCTACCGGATCGACGATCCGACCGCCGTGCGTGGGGTGCTGCAAGAGGGTGGCGACGCCTAGTCCCACCCCCCGTGACTTCTCCAACGACCCTTGGCAGAGTTGATCGCCGCTGGCATGCTGGAGGCACATCGGGGGTGGGCGCCAGCCACCCTCGGGGCTCCCCCCACAACCAACGGGAGTCCTGCATGTTCGAAACTGACGCTTCTGCCTTTGCTGCTCTGCGTGCTGAAGGCGCAGATCTTGATGCCCGCGTAGCCGCGCTAGACGAAGCAAGTTGGTCGCTGCCCACCCCATCCCCCGGATGGACTGTGGCCCAGCAAATCGGCCATCTCACCTGGACCGATCGGCATGCCATCATCGCGGCGACTGATCCCGAAGGGTTCTTTCCCCAACTCATGGGCGGTCTGGAAGCGGCGGGCGGCGACGTGACCACCTGGGTTGACGGCGGCGCCGCCGACTACGCCGCTCGGCCGAAGGCCGAACTGCTCGCCCAGTGGCGCGAGGGCCGAGAACAATTGGCCGGCGCCTTGGAGGCACTTCCGCAGGACGCCCAGTTGCCGTGGTTCGGCGGCCCAGACCTGCCCCAATCGCCTGGGATGTTGGCGGCCGCGCGCCTGATGGAGTGGTGGGCCCACGGTTCCGACGTTGCCGCCGCGATCGGGCAAGAGCAGTCGCCCACAGATCGGCTCAAGCTGGTGGCGGATGTGAGTGTTGACAACCGCGACTACGCGTTCACCACCCACGGCCGGGAGGTGCCGGTCGAACCTGTCCGGGTCGAACTCGTCGGCCCTGCCGGGCAATCGTGGGCTTGGGGCCCGGCCGACGCGGAGAACCGCGTCACCGGCTCCGCTGCCGATTTTTGCGCGCTGATGACGCAGCGGGTGCACCGCGCCGACACGGGGTTAAGCGCCACCGGCCCCGTGGCCGATGCGTGGCTCGACGTCGCCCAGGCGTACGCCGGACCTCCCGGAGGCAAGCGCCAACCCAGCCAGTGACCTCTGCCTAGGCGGTGAGGCCGGCTTCGTTGGTCTCGGCAACCGCAGCAGTGTCCGCGCCCCGACGCAAGGATGACTGCCAATCCGACGCGACAAACTCCGCGGCCGGCGTACGTTGCACGAAGTCGCGGATGATCTTGGCGCACCGGTCGGGGTGGTCTCGATGCGGGAAATGACCTGCATTCGAGATCACCTCGATCTGGGCGTGCGGCAGCACCGTGGAGGCGCGGGCCGCGTGGGCCGCCGGCAACACTTGGTCGTCCTGACCCCAGATGATGCAGATCGGCACCGACTCGGTCAGATAGGCCCGGTCGCGCATCGTGATCACTTGTCCGCGCCAGTCCACGACGGCGCGGGCGACATGACTCATCGTGGTGCGTGCCTTGGGGTCGCGCAGGCTGTCGAAGATCCGCGCGACTTCACCGAGGTCGCGGGTGCGCGCGAACCCGGTCAACGCCAGCGCTCGCAGCCCGACCATGCCCACGTGTCGCACGCCGGGTAGCGTCAGGACGCCCATCGCCTGGTGGAAGCCCGGCAGCGTGACAGCGCGGAGCGCGGGAGTGACTTCGGGTCCAAAGCCGCCGGGGGCGATCAGCACGAGTCGCTCGACCAACTGGGGGTATTGGTAGGCGAACTGCATCGCGATTCCGCCGCCCAAGCTGTGCCCCACCACCGTGGCTCGCTCGACGCCGAGCACCGACATCAGATCGCGCATGCCGTTGGCGTAGCCGCCCACGCTGTAATCCGCACGCGGCTTGTCGGAGGCGCCATGCCCGAGCAAATCGGGGGCGATCACGGTGTGGTTTCGGCTCAGCCGCTCGATCAGGGGATCCCACGTGGCGTGGTCGCAGCCCAGCCCGTGGATGAGGAGTACGACGGGCCCAGAGCCCGCTGTGACGTAGGCCCGACGATGACCGTGCACCAGCACTGATTTCACTTCGGGTGATTCGACCCGCATAGACCCCTCCCTACCCAGCGTTCGGGCAGTACATCAGATGCTGGCCGCCGGGTCCCGCGCCGGGCCCGCAAGTCGGCGGCCCGATAACCTCTCCGCGTGGCAAAACACGCGGAACCATCCCGCCTCCGGGCCGCCGAGGCGCTGCAGCGCGCCACCGGGTCGCTGAGCACCGCAGCGATGACCCGAATGCAGTCCGACATGGGGTGGTTTCACGATCTTTCAGCGCAAGAACGGTCGTGGGTGGGTCTGATCGTGCAGGCCGGCATCCAAAACTTCGTCGATTGGTATCGCACCGAATCGGACTCGCCCACGACCGAGGGCTCCGCCATCGCCTCGACGGTCTTCGGTGCGGCGCCTCGCGCCCTGACCGGGGTGATCAACCTCCAACAGACCGTGGACCTGATCCGCCTGAGCATCGAGGTGGTGGAGAGCAACGTCGATGACATCGTCGCGGTCGCGGACCGCCCCGACGTACATCGATCGGTCTCTTGGTATGCCCGCGAGGTCGCCTTCGCCACCGCCGAGGTCTATGCCCGGGCTGCGGAGGTGCGCGGCGCTTGGGATGCCCGGTTGGAAGCGCTGGTCGTGGACTCGGTGCTGCGTTCGGAGCCCGACGAGGCGGTGTTGTCACGGGCCAGCGCCCTGGGTTGGACGGCGCTGGGTGACGTCGCTGTCGTCTTGGGCACGATGCCGGCCAGCCGGACGACGACGGACCTCTTCGACGACGTACGCCGCACCGCACGCGCGCACGGCATGGAGGCACTGTGTGGCACCCAGGGCGAGCGCATGGTGGTCGTGCTCGGAGGGGTGAGCGACGCCGCGGGAGCCGCGACCCAGCTTGTGGAGCTTTTCGGGCCGGGACCGGTGATCGTCGGCCCGATCACCGACGACCTGGGCCATGCACACCACTCGGCGCGGGCCGCC
Source organism: uncultured Actinomycetota bacterium (assembly GCA_963814245.1). GTDB lineage: Bacteria > Actinomycetota > Actinomycetes > Propionibacteriales > Nocardioidaceae > Nocardioides. The sequence continues at coordinate 355,671 of CAWFBY010000008.1, read as the reverse complement.
CTCTCGGCCCAGCGTGCGTGTCCCGGCTGGCCGGAGGCGCCGCGACCGGTGCGCAGCATCGACCTGCTGCCCGAACGCGCCATCGCCGGAGACGGTCACGCTCGCAGGCTGCTGATCGAGGACACCTACCTGCCACTCGTCGCAGCTCGCGGGGAACTCATCGAGACCTTGGCGGCGTACTTCCAGGTGGGCTCCGGCATCGAGGCGACCGCCCGCGTTCTCTTCGTCCACCCCAACACCGTGCGGTATCGGCTCAAGCAAATCGCGGAGGTCAGCGGGCTGACTCCGTCCGTGCCGCGCCATGCGTTCACCCTGCAACTGGCGTTGGTGCTCGGTCGACAGTCCGGACGCGGCAATTCGGATTCTTTGTAGGGTTCCTACAAAGAAGTCCAGCCCGGTTGGTGCGTGCCGGACGCGACGCCGGGGGCCTGGATCCGCAAGAGTGGACCTGTGCTCGTCATCGTTGCTCCAGGCCAAGGCGCCCAGACTCCCGGATTCCTCACCCCCTGGTTGGAGGATCCGAACTTCGCTGCGCGCATCGAGTGGCTTTCCACCGTCGCCGGCCTGGATCTGGCCTACTACGGCACCGAGGCCGATGCCGAGGCAATCCGCGCGACCGAGATCGCCCAGCCGCTGCTGGTCGCCACCGGCATGGTCGCCGCGCTCAATGTTTTTCCTCACCCCACCGACGCCTACTCATTGGTGGGCGCCGTAGCCGGCCACAGTGTGGGTGAGTTGGGTGCCGCTGCCGGTGCCCGCGTGATCACCGCCGAGCAGGCCATGGTCTTGGTCCGCGAGCGCGGGAAGGCGATGGCCGAGGCCGCCGCCGCAAGCCCCACCGGGATGACTGCGGTCCTCGGCGGTGAGCGAGACGTGGTCTTGGCGTCCCTGGCCAAACATGGATTGACGCCCGCCAACGACAATGGCCCGGGGCAGATCGTGGCCGCCGGCACCCTGGAGCAGTTGGCCGCTCTGGCCGCAGATCCCCCCGAGAAGACCCGGCTGACCCCGCTGAGCGTCGCTGGCGCCTTCCACACCGAGCACATGCAGCCCGCCGTTGGTCATCTCGCACGCCTGGCGCGCTCGGTGTCGACCCATGACCCGCGCACGCCTGTCATCTCCAATCGCGACGGCCAGGTCATTCACGACGGACGAGATGTGATGGCGCGGATCGTTGGCCAGATCGCCAGCCCGGTGCGGTGGGACCTGTGCATGGAGACGATGATGGACCTCGGGGTCACCGGAGTCCTCGAGATGCCCCCGGCAGGGGTGTTGACCGGCATCGCCAAGCGCGCGATGAAGGGAGTCGAGACGTTCGCCCTCAAGACGCCGGACCAGTTGGGAGACGCACGTGCCTTCGCCGAAAAACATGGCGAAGCCTCCGTCTTCGACTCCACGCCCACCTGGCGGATGATCGTCTCCCCCGCGAAGGGCACCTTCCACATCGACGCCGCTGCCCGTGAGGCCGAATTCTTGGCCTCGGACGCCGAAATCGGTGCGGTCGCGAGCCTGCGTGACCGGACCAAGATCACCGCCCCCCACGGGGGTCAGGTCGTCGAATGGCTGGTCGAGGACGGCGATCTGGTCTCTCCCGGCCAGCCCTTGCTGCGCCTCCACCCGGAAGGCAACTCCTGATGACCGCGCTCAGCCAATCTCAGGGCTCACCGTTCACCGCGATCAAGGGGTTGGGGATCTACCGCCCGTCTCGGGTGGTGCCCAACGCCGAGGTGATCGAGGCGATCGACTCCAGCGACGAGTGGATCCAACAACGTTCGGGCATCAAGCAGCGCCGGTGGGCTACGCCCGAAGAGACGGTGCAGATGATGAGTGTGGCCGCCTCACAACTCGCCCTCGAAGACGCCGGGCTGAGCGCCGAACAGATTGACTGCGTCGTCGTGGCCACGGTGAGCCACCTTCTGCAAACCCCGGCGATCGCCACCGCCATCGCTCACGAACTCGGCACCAATCAGGCTGCAGCCTTCGACATCTCCGCGGCCTGTGCGGGCTTCTGCCATGGGGTCTCCCTGGCCACGGACATGGTCCGCGCCGGCAGCGCCACCCAGGTGCTGGTGATCGGCGTCGAACGTCTCTCCGACATCACCGATCCCAACGATCGGGGCACCGCTTTCATCTTCGCCGACGGCGCAGGTGCCGTGATTGTCGGGCCGAGCGACACCCCCGGCATCGGCCCCGTGGTCTGGGGGTCTGACGGGGAACAGTTCGACCTGATTCGCCAGAAGGAAGACTGGCTCGATGTCGTGGGCTCGCCCGAAGAGCCCGGGTCCGGCCTGATGCCGCACCTCATCATGGAGGGCAACTCGGTCTTTCGTTGGGCGGCGTTCACCATGTCCAAGGTGGCCCAGGAGGCCGTCGACCGGGCGGGCCTCACGATGGACGACATCGATCTCTTCGTCCCCCATCAGGCCAACATGCGCATCATCGACGCGATGGCTCGCTCGATGAAGCTCCCTGAGCGGGTCCGCATCGCGCGCGACATCGCCGAGCAAGGCAACACCTCTGCCGCCTCGATCCCCCTCGCCCTCGCCCGGATGATCGAGGAGGGTGAGGCCAAGAGCGGCGATATCGCCCTGCTGGTCGCGTTCGGAGCGGGATTGGCGTACGCCGCACAAGTGGTCACCGTCCCCTAGGACGCGACACCTTTCCAGACTGCACCACCGCACCACCGCACCACCCAACCAACCGATGAGAGAAGGAAGCCCAGATGGCCACCACCGAAGAGATCCGCGCCGACCTCGCCGAGATCGTCAATGAGGTCGCCGGTATCGATGCCGATGATGTCCAACTCGACAAGTCATTCGTCGATGACCTTGATGTCGATTCCCTGTCCATGGTCGAGGTCGTCGTAGCCGCCGAGGAGAAGTTCGGCGTCTCGATCCCCGACGAAGAGGTCAAGAACCTCAAGACGGTCGGCGACGCGGTCGCCTTCATCGAGTCTGCACAAGGCTGACACTTCGGGGGCTGACACTTCGGGCTGACCCCGTCCCACCCGACGCGTCCGACGACGCGCCGACCTCCACTCACGCAAAGGACCCCGCATGACTGCGAAGCGAGTCGTCGTCACCGGACTGGGCGCCACCACGCCCGTCGGCGGTGACGTGGCCACCACTTGGAGTGCCCTGACCGAGGGACGCTCTGGAGTGTCGGCGCTCACCGAAGAGTGGGCCGAGCCCCTAGCGGCTCGGATCGCAGCCACGGTTGCGGTGGACCCCTATGAGGTCTTGGACCGAGTGAAGGCGCGCCGGATGGACCGTTCGGGTCAGTTCGCGCTCGTCGCAGGACTAGAGGCGTGGGCCGACTCCGGCCTCGCCGAAGACGGCGTCGATGCCGAACGCCTGGCTGTCGCCATGGCGTCCGGCATCGGCGGCGTCACGACCCTGCTCGCCAACTACGACGCGCTGCTCGAGAAGGGCCCCCGTCGGGTGTCGCCGCTGGCCATCCCGATGCTGATGCCCAACTCGCCGGCCGCCAACGTCGGGCTCGCGATCGGGGCCAAGGCCGGCGTGCACACACCGGTGTCGGCGTGCGCCTCCGGAAACGAGGCCATTGCGCTGGGCATCGACCTGATTCGCCTGGGTCGCGCCGATGTCGTCGTCTGTGGTGGCACCGAGGCCGCCGTACACGCGCTGCCGATGGCCGCGTTCGCCCAAATGATGGCCCTGTCCAAGCGCAACGACGATCCTGAGGCGGCGTCTCGACCTTGGGACAAGGGCCGCGACGGATTCGTCCTCGGTGAGGGCGCCGCTGCGGTGGTGCTCGAGTCGGCCGAACATGCCGAGGCTCGCGGAGCGCGGATCTATGCCGAAGCGGCGGGCGCCGGCATCACCGCTGATTCCCATGACATCGCCCAGCCAGACCCATCGGGCCTAGGCGCCACTCGAGCGATGAAGCTCGCCCTCGCGGCAGCGGACGCCTCCCCCCACGACATTCGGCACATCAATGCCCACGCCACCTCGACCCCCCAAGGCGACGTGGCCGAAGCCGCCGCGATCCGGTCAGCTTTGGGCGATGCAGTGGCCAACGTGATCGTGACGTCCACCAAGTCGATGACCGGGCACCTGCTCGGCGCAGCCGGGGCCCTGGAATCGGTTGCCACGATCTTGGCGTTGCGGGATCGGGTCGTGCCGCCCACCATCAACCTCGATGACCCCGAAGATGTCGGACTTGATCTCGCGGATCGCAAACGCGAGTTGCCCGCCGGCGACATCGCCGCCTTGAACAACTCGTTCGGGTTCGGTGGGCACAACGTCGCTCTCGTCTTCCGGAGCGTCTGATGACCACGACACCGGCCGCGCCCGCCAAGCCCGCGAAGGTTCCTCGCGACGAGGATCCCCGCAATCCGATCCACCGGCTCCGAGCCCTGTTTGACGACGGCTCCATGGAATTGATCACGCCGGACAACGACTCGGGCATGATCGCCGCGGTCGGGCGCGTTCGGGGCACCACCATCGTCGCTTTCTGCTCCGATGCCACCGTGATGGGTGGGGCCATGGGTGACGTCGGGTGTCGCATCGTGGTGGATGCCTACCACCGCGCGCTGACCGACGGCGTCCCCATCATCGGGCTGTGGCACTCGGGCGGCGCCCGGTTGGCCGAGGGAGTGTTGTCCCTGCACGCCGTAGGTCGCATCTTCCACATCATGACCCAGGCCTCCGGCAAGATCCCCCAGATCTCGGTCGTGCTCGGCCCAGCGGCCGGCGGCGCGGCGTACGGCCCGGCCCTGACCGACGTGGTGATCCTTGGCCCCGAGGGCCGCATCTTCGTGACGGGACCCGATGTGGTCAGGTCCGTCACCGGCGAGGACGTCGACATGTTGCGCCTGGGCGGGCCCGAGCCGCACGGGCGCCGGTCCGGAGTCGTGCACATTTTGACCGAGTCTGAAACCGAGGCGTTGGAGCGGGCTCGCACCGTCGCCAACCTGCTCGGCTCACAGGGAAACCTCGATGTCGCCAAGGTGGACGACCGGGATCTGTCCGCGATGTTGCCGGAGTCCAAGAAGCGTGCCTACGACGTGCACCCCCTGGTGGAGGCAGTCCTTGACCATGAGACGACTCAGGAACTCCACGCCAAGTGGGCCCCCAATATCGTCACCGCGTTGGGCCGTTTTGGCGGCCGTACGGTTGGGGTGATCGCCAACAATCCGCTGCGCCTAGGTGGCTGTCTCGACTCGTCGTCGGCTGAGAAGGCGGCGCGATTCGTCCGGATGTGCGACGCCTTCGGGGTGCCGCTCATCGTGCTCGTGGACGTCCCCGGCTATCTCCCAGGGGTCGGCCAGGAGTGGGACGGCGTCGTACGACGAGGCGCCAAGCTGTTGCACGCCTTTGGCGAGGCGGTCGTGCCCCGGGTCACGCTGGTCACCCGCAAGACCTACGGTGGCGCCTATATCGCGATGAACGCCCGATCGGTCGGAGCGACGAAGGTGTTCGCCTGGCCAGGAGCCGAAGTTGCGGTGATGGGTGCTGTGGCGGCGATCCGCGTGCTCCACCGGCGCAAGCTGGCCGAGGTCGCGCCCGATGTGCGCCCACAGGTCGAAGCCGAACTGGCAGCCGAGCATGAGCGCATCGCCGGCGGCGTCGACAAGGCGGTCGAAATTGGTGTGGTGGACGAGGTCGTGGAGCCCAGTGCTACCCGAAGCGCTATCGCGCGGGCCATCGACGACGCCGTGCAAACCCAAGGCATCCGGCGCGGCGTACACACCAACATTCCGCTCTAGTGACAACGCCGCGAGGCGGGAGCTACACCACCTGGTGCAGCCAGCGAACAGGCGCGCCTTCACCCGCGTGCCGGAACGTCTCCAACTCGTCGTCCCACGGCTTGCCGAGCAGCTTGTCGACCTCGTGGATCAAGGTCGCCTCACCCAGCGCGGCACGAACCACAGCGGCTTTAAGTCGGTCCTCAGGAATCATGATGTCGCCGTGCATGCCGGTGACCGCGTGATAGACGCCCAAGTCAGGAGTGAAGGAATAGCGCGCCCCCTCGGTCGCCGACGTCGGCTCCTCGGTGACCTCGAACCGCAGGTGGTTCCAGCCGCGCAGCGCCGAGGTGATGGCGGCAGCCGAGCCGGAGTCGCCCACCCACGACAACTCGGCCCGGTAGGCACCAGACTGGGCCGGCTGGGGGGTCCAGTCGAGGTTGGTGGCAACGCCAAGAACACCACCGACCGCCCACTCGATGTGCGGGCAAAGCGCCGATGGTGCGGAATGCACAAACAGAACGCCCCTCGTTGCGGTGCGCATGGCAGTGCTTGTCGTCACGATGATCTCCTCCATCACCGGCGCTGAGCTGCGCCTTCCCCGGCGCTCTCGTGCGGTGATGGATCAACGTTGCGTGACGCGTATGTCGTTGTGAGTCCTATTGTGACTCATGAGACGGGTGAATGCCAGCGGTGTGACTCAAAAAGCCGCAGCCGACTACTGCATGCGTCGCTCGATGATCTCCGCGCGTTCGGCCGCATCGGTGATCTCGTCGCTGTCGATGGCGTGGGTTCGGTGAAACCAGGCCAAGGCATCCTGGTCACGGCCCGCGGCCTCGAGGGTATCGGCGTACGCATAGCGCAGGCGCACCACCCACGACTCTCTGCTCTTGGAGGTCAGGGGCGCAAGCTCCAAAGTCCGCAACGCCGCGTCCAATTGACCCTGGTCCCGACGAGCACCTGCCTCTACGAGCGTCATTTCGGCCTTTGCGTCGGGGACAAAGTTGCGCACTGATGGACTCTTGGCCAACTTCAGCGCTTCCTCCGGACGACCCAGAGCCCGGTGGCAGTCCGCCATCATCGGGAGGTACGCCGTCGCGCCATTCATCCGCTTCGCCGCCCGCAACTCGGCGAGCGCCTCGGCGTAGTGACCAGCGGCGTACGCCGCCTCACCGGTGGCCTCGCGCACCACGGCGAGACGAGATGCCCGCGCCCGCGCGGCAAGGGTGTGCTGGTAGGCCGTCTCGGGGTCTTCATCAATGATCAGGCCGGCCGCTGCCAGATGACGCGCCACGCGTGCCGCCAGCTTCTCGGGCAGACCTTTGAGTTGAGCCGCGACGCCACGATCGAGCTCTTTGCCCGTCACGTCCTCGGGAAGGGGCGGGCCGTCGTATTTGGCTTGGTCCGTGGTGCGGGCAACTTGGTCGTCGACTGGGCGGCGCCAATCTCCCTTGCGGGCGGGCCGACCCTGGGCCCCGCCACGCTGACCCCCGCTGCTCTGACCTCCGCCACGCTGCGGACGATCACTGCGTCCAGCGGTGCCACCGCGCTGCGGGCGATCGTCGCGCCCCTGGGGCTTTCGTTCGCCACCTCGAGAGGGACCCTGCCCTCTACGCTCTTGCGCCACGGTGAACCTCTTCTGATTGCCAACGTCCACCCGAGTCTAGGGGCAGGCGTGGTGGTGGGTGAAATGGGGTAGAGGCCACCTGGTGGGGTGGCCTCTACGGGGTGTTTGTTCGGCGGCGTCCTACTCTCCCACAGCCTCTCGGTTGCAGTACCATCGGCGCTGGCTGGCTTAACTTCCGGGTTCGGGATGGGTCCGGGTGTTTCCCTGTCGCTATGGCCGCCGTAACGTGGTGAAACATTCACTTGTTGTGCCCTGTCTCCCGACCTGTTCCCCGGTGTGTTGGGGGGGGTTGGGGGTGGGTTGTGTTGTTTCAGATTTTGTATAGTGGACGCGGGTCATGTCTTTAATGGCATGGCTTGTTTAGGGGTGTTGGGTGTGTGACAAGCCCTCGGCCTATTAGTACCGGTCGGCTGGGCATTGCTGCTGTACACCTCCGGCCTATCAACCCCATGGTCTGTGGGGGGCCTTACCCCTTACGGGTGGGAAACCTTATCTTGAAATGTGCTTCCCGCTTAGATGCATTCAGCGGTTATCACGTCCGAACGTAGCTAACCAGCGGTGCCCCTGGCGGGACAACTGGCACACCAGAGGTTCGTCCATCCCGGTCCTCTCGTACTAGGGACAGCTTTTCTCAAGTTTCCTGCGCGCGCGGCGGATAGGGACCGAACTGTCTCACGACGTTCTAAACCCAGCTCGCGTGCCGCTTTAATGGGCGAACAGCCCAACCCTTGGGACCTACTCCAGCCCCAGGATGCGACGAGCCGACATCGAGGTGCCAAACCATCCCGTCGATATGGACTCTTGGGGAAGATCAGCCTGTTATCCCCGGGGTACCTTTTATCCGTTGAGCGACGCCGCTTCCACATGCTGGCGCCGGATCACTAGTTCCGACTTTCGTCCCTGCTCGACATGTCTGTCTCACAGTCAAGCTCCCTTGTGCACTTACACTCGTCACCTGATTGCCAACCAGGCTGAGGGAACCTTTGAGCGCCTCCGTTACATTTTAGGAGGCAACCGCCCCAGTTAAACTACCCATCAGGCACTGTCCCTGAACCCGATAAGGGTCCTAGGTTAGATATCTAGTACGACCAGAGTGGTATTTCAACGTTGACTCCACCCCAACTGGCGTCGAGGTTTCACAGTCTCCCACCTATCCTACACAAGCCGAACCAAACACCAATACCAAACTATAGTAAAGGTCCCGGGGTCTTTCCGTCCTGCCGCGCGTAACGAGCATCTTTACTCGTAGTGCAATTTCGCCGAGTCCATGGTTGAGACAGCGCCCAAGTCGTTACTCCATTCGTGCAGGTCGGAACTTACCCGACAAGGAATTTCGCTACCTTAGGATGGTTATAGTTACCACCGCCGTTTACTGGGGCTTAAGTTCTCAGCTTCACCACCCAAAGGTGGTTAACCGGTCCCCTTAACCTTCCAGCACCGGGCAGGAGTCAGTCCGTATACATCGTCTTACAACTTCGCACGGACCTGTGTTTTTAGTAAACAGTCGCTTGGGCCTGGTCTCTGCGGCCCTTCCCGCATCCCCCAGCAAGTGGGTTCACGGTCCGGGCCCCCCTTCTCCCGAAGTTACGGGGGCATTTTGCCGAGTTCCTTAACCATGGTTTGCTCGATCGCCTTAGTATTCTCTACCTGATCACCTGAGTCGGTTTGGGGTACGGGCGGCGCATAGCTCGCTAGAGGTTTTTCTCGACAGCATAGGATCACCCACTTCGCCTAACGGCTCGGCATCAGATCTCAGACATATGAACCACGGATTTGCCTATGATTCGTCCTACATCCTTACCCGTGGACAACCATCGCCACGGTTGGGCTACCTTCCTGCGTCACCCCATCGCTTGACTACTACCCGGTCGGATCCCACGCTCCACCACCAGCACCACCCACCCGAAGGTGAACAGTTTTCCGATGGCTTTGGATGGTTAGCATCCCGGACCTCGTCATGGGCGCTACTTTGCCGGTACGGGAATATCAACCCGTTGTCCATCGACTACGCCTGTCGGCCTCGCCTTAGGTCCCGACTTACCCAGGGCAGATTAGCTTGACCCTGGAACCCTTGATCATTCGGCGGATGAGTTTCTCACTCATCTTTCGCTACTCATGCCTGCATTCTCACTCGTGTCGCCTCCACAACTAGATCACTCTGCTGCTTCACCGGCGACACGACGCTCCCCTACCCATCCACACACCTGAACCACGAAGGCTTAGTACGCGCATGAATGCCATAGCTTCGGCGGATGACTTGAGCCCCGCTACATTGTCGGCGCGGAATCACTTGACCAGTGAGCTATTACGCACTCTTTCAAGGGTGGCTGCTTCCAAGCCAACCTCCTGGTTGTCACTGCGACTCCACATCCTTTTCCACTTAGTCACCGCTTAGGGGCCTTAGCTGATGGTCTGGGCTGTTTCCCTCTCGACTACGGAGCTTATCCCCCGCAGTCTCACTGCTGCGCTCTCACTTACCGGCATTCGGAGTTTGGCTAACGTCAGTAACCTTGTAGGGCCCATCGGCTATCCAGTGCTCTACCTCCGGCAAGAAACACGCAACGCTGCACCTAAATGCATTTCGGGGAGAACCAGCTATCACGAAGTTTGATTGGCCTTTCACCCCTATCCACAGGTCATCCCCTCAGTTTTCAACCTAAGTGGGTTCGGTCCTCCACGTCGTCTTACCGACGCTTCAACCTGCCCATGGATAGATCACTTCGCTTCGGGTCTTGATCGTGCTACTAAAACGCCCTATTCAGACTCGCTTTCGCTACGGCTACCCCACACGGGTTAACCTCGCAACACAACGCAAACTCGCAGGCTCATTCTTCAAAAGGCACGCCGTCACAACCCCACAAGTGGGACCGCTCCGACGGATTGTAGGCACACGGTTTCAGGTACTATTTCACTCCCCGCCAGGGGTACTTTTCACCTTTCCCTCACGGTACTAGTCCGCTATCGGTCATCAAGGAGTATTTAGGCTTAACGGGTGGTCCCGCCAGATTCACACAGAATTTCAGGAGTTCCGTGTTACTTGGGAAAACATATACGCAGCCACACACTTACACATACGGGGCTATCACCCTCTCCGGCGCCGCTTTCCAACGGACTTCAACTTCACGCATGGTTTCTTACTGCGCAGACCAACGGCAGCTGATCTACAACGTCTCCCACAACCCCTCGCATGCAACACCTGCCGGCTATCACACACACGAGGTTTAGCCTCATCCGATTTCGCTCGCCACTACTCTCGGAATCACAATTGTTTTCTCTTCCTGCCGGTACTGAGATGTTTCACTTCCCGGCGTTCCCTCCCAACACCCTATATATT
>CAWFBY010000008.1:0-342500 GCA_963814245.1 uncultured Actinomycetota bacterium | reverse complement strand
GCTGGGGGCTCAGTCACGGAACTGCACGCCGGCAAAATTTCGCTTGCCGCGCCGCAGGACAAGCCACTCTCCCGCGATCAGTGTGTCCGCTTCGGGCCGCTCGTCGACGTCCTCGACGCGCCTGTTGTTCACGTAGGCGCCGCCCTCGCTCACCGTTCTGCGCGCTTCTCCTTTGCTCTTGGCCAATCCGGCGCTCACCAACAGCTCCACGACGGTCGGCAACTCGGGGCCACGAGGAAGGGTCACCGCGCCGGCCTCGCGCAGAGCGGCCGCCAAGGTGTGCGGACTCAGGTCATGCAGGTCGCCGCTGCCGAACAGCGCCGCGGAAGCCGCGCGAATGCGATCGGTTTCTGACCCCCCGTGCACCACCGTCGTCACGTGCTCCGCCAATGCCTTCTGGCCCGCTCGACGGAACGGCTCCTGCTCCGTCAACGCTTCGAGCGCTTCGATCTCCTCACGAGAGAGGAAGGTGAAGATGCGCAACAGCTCGCCCACCTTCTCGTCTTCGGCGTTGAGCCAGAACTGGTAGAAGGAGTAGGGCGACATCATCTCGGGGTCCAGCCACAGGGCGCCGCCCTCGGTCTTCCCGTATTTGGTGCCGTCGGCTTTGGTGATCAACGGCGTGGCGAACGCATGCGCCTTCCCTCCGTCGGCTCGTCTGATCAGCTCGACGCCCCCAGTGAGGTTCCCCCACTGATCCGAGCCCCCAAACTGGAGGACGACGCCGTGTTCGCGGTTCAGGTTCAAGAAGTCCATGGACTGCAACAGGATGTAGCTGAACTCTGTGTAGCTGATCCCCGCCTCCAGCCGAGACTTCACCACGTCGCGGGCAAGCATCCGGTTGACCGGGAAGTGTTTGCCGATGTCGCGCAAGAAGTCGATCGTCGACAGCGGAGCCGTCCAGTCGTAGTTATTGACCATCGTGGCCGCGTTGTCACCCTCAAAGGACAAGAACGGCTCGATCTGACGGCGTACGCGCGCCACCCAATCGGTGACCGTCTCGATGGAGTTGAGGGTGCGCTCTCCCGAGTCGCGCGGATCCCCGATCATGCCGGTGGCACCGCCCACGAGGGCGTACGGCGTGTGGCCGGCGAGTTGGAGCCGACGGGCCGTCAGGATCTGGACCAGGTTGCCCATGTGCAGGCTGGGGGCGGTGGGGTCGAAGCCCACATAAAACCGCACGCTGCCCTCCGCCAACGCACTGCGCAGCGCGTCACGATCGGTCGAGTGGGCGATCAGGCCGCGCCACTCCAGGTCGTCGAGGACGTTCACGTGGTTCCCTTCGGCTAGGCGCTCCGGGTTCGGGGCGCCCACAGTCTGCCGCATCCGAGACGAAGGACTCACCCCGGTTTACGCCACGGGTTGAGTCTTTCGCGCAGCCAACGGGGTAGGCATACTCACGCCAGCCGGCACGCTGCTAGGTCAGGCTCGGGGGCATGAGCCTGACCAGCACCCTGGGAACCCTTTCCGACGCCACCCCCGCGAGCCGCAATAGGGTCGTGGATCTCTTGCGCGCCGCGGCCATTCTGATCGTGGTGCTCGGCCACTGGCTAATGGCTGCGGTCTATCTCGACCTGCAGGGCGACCTGCACCGTGGCGATCTGCTTGCCATCTCGGAGTGGACCCATCCGCTCACGTGGGCACTCCAAGTGATGCCGGTCTTCTTCATCGTCGGTGGCTATGCGAACGCGTTGTCCTGGCGATCCGCACAGGCCAGGGGCGCGACGTACGGCGGGTGGTTGCGGGCCCGGTTGCGCCGGCTCACCATCCCGGTGTTGCCGCTCATGCTCTTCTGGGTGGTCGTGGCCCCGCTGGCCTCCGCCCTGGGGGTCAGCGGAGCCTCCTTGCGGATTGCCTCGATGGCCTCGCTCGTGCCCACGTGGTTTCTTGCGGCGTACGTCGTCATTGTGGCCCTCGCGCCCGCGACGCTCCACCTCTGGGAACGTTGGCGTTGGTGGTCCATCTCGCTCACCATCGGCGCGGCCGCCTTGGTGGATCTCGCGAGCATCGCGGGAGATCGACCCTGGCTCGGCTTCGTGAACTACGTCCTGGTGTGGAGCGCGGTGCACCAGTTGGGCTATGCCTGGGTCGACGGCGCGCTCGCCGGAATCCGACGTCGCCTCATCCTCGCGGGCGTGGGTTTGGTCGGCCTGGTCCTGTTGGTCACCGTGGGCCCCTATTCGGTGTCGATGGTGGGCGTGGATGGCTTCGGCGTGAACAACGCCTACCCCACGCGCGCCACGCTCGCGTTCTTGGGACTTCTCCAAGGCGGCGCGGTGCTGGCGTTGGAGCCCGCCTTGCGTCGCCTCGCTTCCCTGAGGGGGGTCTGGATCGCCACAATCTTTGTGAACGCCCGCATCATGACCATCTATCTCTGGCATCTCACGGCCCTGGGATTGGTGGTCGCCGCGTCCCTCGCGGCCGGCGGGCTCGGCCTGCGCATCGAGCCCAACACGGGTCAGTGGTGGTCGACCCGGCCGTTGTGGTTCCTGACCCTCGCGACCGTGACGGCGGCCCTGGTGTGGCTGTTCGGTCGCTTTGAGACGCCGGCCCCAGATCCCCGTCCAGCGCCGAGCGCGGTTCGTCCGGTGCTCGCGATGGTCGCCACCTGCGTCGGTCTCGGGATCATGGCAGACCTGGGCATCGCCACCAAGGAGGGCACCGTGCATTGGTACTTGCCGCTGATCCCGGTGGTCGCCAGCTTCGCCTTCGGGATCAGCCGCCTTCCCGGCAGTCGGAACTCTGGACGTTCAAGCGAGGCGTTGGTGGCCACCCGGATCAACCAGGATCAAATCCTCGACCCGATCCGAGAGGATGCGGCTCGCGTAGGCGGAGAGGTTCGTGTCACTGATCACTAGGGATGCATCACTCAACTCGGCCATGGTGCTGAGTCCCACGATTCCCCACTTGCTCGAGTCGGCCAGAACCACGAGGCGGCGACCTGCGCTAATCATCGCTCGGTTGGTCTCTGCCTCGAGCAGGTTAGGCGTGCTGAAGCCGGCCCGGGCGTCTACCCCGTGCACGCCCATGAAGACGGCATCCAAGTGAAGCGAGGTAAGTGAGGTGATCGCGAGGGGCCCGACGAGGGCATCCGAGGGGGTGCGCAGGCCCCCGGTGAGCAGCACCGAGGTCGAGTTCGAACTGGAGCGATAGAGAACATCCGCCACCCAAATCGAGTTGGTCACCACGGTGAGATGAGGGATGTTAACCAGGTGACGCGCGAGGGCGTACGTCGTCGTACCCGCCGAAATCGCTATCGCTGAGCCCGGCTGAACAAGGCTCGCGGCTTTGGCAGCGATCGCCTCCTTCTCCGGTCGCTGTCGTGCCGAATTGGCCTCGAAGCCCGGCTCAGCGGTGCTCGGCTCCGCCCGCATCGTCGCGCCGCCGTGGACCTTGTCGAGCAAGCCTTGATGCTCGAGCACTCCCAGATCGCGACGCACGGTCATGTCCGAGACGCCGAGGATTCGGACCAAATCACTCACCCGGACCGTGCCATCGCGGTCGAGCTCAGAAAGGATCACAGCCCTCCGCTGTGCCGCGAGCATCAGGGGCTCCGCACTACCGCGACACCGCCGGCAGCCACTTCGACGGTCCCGTCAACAGCGCGATCCGCGACCAAGTCAAACCCAGACACTGGCACGGATGCCCGGGTTTCGGTGTGGTTGATGATGAAGGTCCAGGAGGTGCCTGAGTCGTCGGTACGCCGAGTCACCTCAACGCCAGGTCGTGTCGGCGCGACTGGGGCCACGCCGGCTTCGCGGACCAAGCTGGCAATCAGCGCATCGATCCCCTCGGAATCGAGCCGACAGGCGACGTACCAAGCGGTTCCCTGGCCCCAGACATGGCGGGTGATCGCGGGGCCACCCGGCACTGGTCCGTCCACGAATGTTGCCAGGGCATCTGCGCCGCTCAGATGAACGTGTTCGGTCCAAACGTCCGCGGTGGAGCCGTCGCTCAGATGCACCACGTCACCCTTGCGCAAGGGCGTGAACTCCTCTGTCCAGATTCCTAGAAGGTCTCGAAAGGCCCCGGGATACCCGCCCATGAGGATGTGGTCGTTTTTGTCCACGATCCCGCTGAAGTAGGTCACGACCACCGTGGACCCGGCTTCCGCCGCTGCGGCAATCGCCTGGCTTGCGGCGGCCGTCACGGAGTAGAGCGTCGGCACGATCAGCAGTGAATAGGAAGAAAGGTCATCCTCGGGATGCACGAAGTCCACGCCGATGCCGAGGTCTGTCAACCCGCGATGGAAGGCATGGGCCTCGTGCAGGTAGGTCACGTCGGCGCTCGGGTGCGAGTCCAGCTCGCACCCCCACCACGCGTCCCAATCAAAGAGGATGGCGACCTGATTGTTCGATCGGCTTCCGGCGACCCCTTCGACCCGGTCCAGCACCTGACTGAGCTCCATCACCTCGCGCCACACTCTGGTGGAGGTGCCCGCGTGCGGGAGCATCCCCGCATGGAACTTCTCGGCACCTGCCTGCGATGCCCGCCACTGGAAGAACAAGATCCCGTCCGCGCCGCGAGCGACATGCTGCAGTGACGACCGGAGGAGTTCACCGGGTCGCTTGGCCACGTTGCGCGGTTGCCAGTTGACTGCGCTCGTGGATTGTTCCATCAGAATCCACGGCGCCCCCCCGGACACGCCACGCACCAGATCGGAACTGAAGGCAAGCTCCTGGTATGCCCCAGGATTTTCCGCGGTCAGGTAGTGATCTTGCGACACCACATCGACTTCTCTCGCCCACCGGAAGTAGTCCATCGTCCGGACGTGCTCCATGACCATGAAGTTGGTGGTCACCGGAACCCCCGGGGAGAGTTGGTGAAGCAGGTCTCGTTCGGCGACGAAGTTGGCCAGCAACTCATCTGAGGAGAATCTGCGGAAGTCCAGTTGCTGCGTCGGGTTCGGAAACGCCGGCGCGACCCGTGGCGGCAGCACCTCATCGAAGGTGGAATAGCGCTGCGACCAGAAGGCGGTGCCCCACGCCTGGTTGAGAGCCTCCACGTCATCGTCGTACTTCGTTCGGAGCCAAGTCCGGAACGCCAGGGCGCTGATGTCGCAGTAGCAGAGCGCGTTGTGGCACCCCAACTCGTTGCTCACATGCCACAGAGCCAACGCCGGATGCTGGCCGTAGCGCTCCCCCAGCGCGCGACACAGCACGAGAGCGCGCTCGCGGTAGACCGGAGAGCTGGGACAGAAGGCCTGACGTCCGCCTGGCCAGAGCGTGGTCCCGTCGGCCGTCACGGGCAGCATTTCCGGGTGACTGCGGGTCAGCCAGGCGGGCGGGGAAGCGGTTGCGGTTGCTAGGTCGACCCGAATCCCAGCGGCTCCCAGACCGTCAATGACGTCATCGAGCCAGCCAAAGTTGAATTCATCGGGAGCAGGCTCCAGCAGGGCCCACGAGAAGACGCCGACCGTGACCAAATCGACCCCCGCCTCGAGCATGAGGCGAACGTCTTCTTCGCGCACCTGCGCGGGCCACTGTTCGGGGTTGTAATCGCCACCGAAGGCAAGGCGTGGGAGTCCGGGCTGCATGGCCCTATCGTCGTCCGCGCGTGGCGCATAGTCAACAGAAAACAATCGAGTAGTTGTTGATTGTTGTTGGATCAGGCTGCAAAAACGTGACAATTCAACTCTTGACACCCCTCCGGATGCTGGACCAAGATCGAGGTGAATGTTTGATTCTGTGCAGATAACCGGAGGTAACCCATGTCTCGCACCGCCCGTCCCTCGGGGAGCATGATCCCCCAGTCCGCCCTGGTGACCGCAGCCACCACGCGACGGAGTTTCCTACGCAACGCAGCACTCGGCGGCGCTTTGCTGACCTCACCCGCCTTCCTGGCAGCGTGCGGTGACGATAGCTCCACGGGTAGTGGGAGCAAGACCGTCAAGTTCGGCATCAACGAGGCTGCGGGCTCTGGTCCGGCCTATGACCGACTCAAGGCGATGTCTGATGCCTACGCCAAGGAGACCGGGGTTGACGTGTCGCTCAACGCCGTCGACCACAACACGTTCCAGGAGAGCCTCAACACCTACCTCCAGGGGACACCCGACGATGTCTTCACGTGGTTTGCCGGATTCCGGATGGCGCAGCTAGCGTCCGACGGTCTCATCAGCGACATCAGCGATGTGTGGCCAATCGACGGGTTGAACGACTCGTTCAAGCAGGCTGCCACAGCAGACGGCAAGCAGTACTTCGTTCCCGTGAGCTACTACCCCTGGGCGGTGTTCTACCGCAAGTCCGTGTTTGACGAGAACGGGTTCGGCGTGCCGACCACCTTGGATGAGCTCACATCGTTGATGGAGGACATGCAAGGCAAGGGCATGACCCCGTTCGCCTTCGGCGACAAGGACGGCTGGCCAGCGATGGGCACCTTCGACATCCTCAACATGCGCGTCAATGGGTTCGACTTCCACATGAGCCTGATGGCCGGGAACGAAGCGTGGGACGGCGCCGAAGTCAAGCAGGTCTTCGAAACGTGGAAGGGTCTTCTGCCGTTCCACCAAGAGGATCCGCTGGGGCGCACCTGGCAGGAAGCCGCGACGTCCATGTCCAAGGGCGAGTCGGGGATGTACCTACTCGGCACATTCGTCGCTGACGCGATCCCCGATGTCATCGACGATCTGGACTTCTTCACCTTCCCCGAGTTGGACTCATCGATCGGTGCCGACGCGCTTGACGCCCCCATCGACGGGTTCTGCCTGGCGGCCGCTGGCAAGAACCAGGAGGCCGGCAAGGACATGCTGAAGTGGTTGGGCACCGCGGCCGCGGCCGATGCCGCCAACGCCAACGCGGAGGCGCCTTTCATCGCCGCGAACAGCGGCGCGAGCACCGACAGTTACTCCGCCCTCCAGAAGAAGTCCGCCGAGGTCGTGGGTGCTGCCGCGAACATCGCGCAGTTCCTCGACCGTGACACGAACACCGACTTCGCCTCCACCGTGATGATTCCGTCCCTCCAGGCGTTCCTCAAGAACCCCGACGACATCGATGGCGTCACCAAGAGCATCCAGGAACAGAAGGTGTCTATCTTCGGCAGTTGAGACCTACGACGGAACGGAGCGGTCGATGAGCACTACTCGAGAAGCAGCCACGAGCTCGGGCTCATCGGCCGCCCCACCATTAAAGATCCGACGGCGGGCGAGCGATCGTCTGGTCGTCATCGTGATGATCGCGGTGCCCACCATCCTGGTGCTGTGGCTGGTGTGGCTGCCGGCTTTGGGGTCGGTCATCCTCTCTTTCGGGACGTGGAACGGCATCGGCGGGCCGGACCAGATCGAGTGGGTCGGGACCAAGAACTATGAGGACATCGTCTCGATCTATCCGCCTTTCTGGCCGGCGATTCGCCACAACCTGATCTGGCTCGTCTTCCTGTTCATCCTGCCGACCCTGCTCGGCATGGTGTTGGCCGTGGTCCTCGACCGGGAGATGAAGGGCAGCAGGTTCTATCAAACGGCGTTCTACATGCCCGTCGTACTCTCGCTCGCCCTGGTGGGCTTCATCTGGCAGTTGTTCTACTCGCGCGATCAGGGCCTGATCAACCAGGTCTTCAACTCCGAAGTGGACTGGTATGGCGACCCAAAGATCAACCTATGGGCCGTCCTGGTCGCGACTGCCTGGAGACATACGGGCTACGTCATGTTGCTCTATCTGGCCGGACTGAAGGGCGTCGACTACGGATTGCGAGAGGCTGCCGCGGTCGATGGGGCTACCGAGATTCAAACGTTCTTCAAGGTCGTCTTCCCGGTGATGCGTCCCATCAACCTGATCGTGCTCGTCATCGTCGTCATCGAGTCGCTGCGCGCTTTCGACCTCGTGTGGGTGATCAACAAGGGCCGCAACGGGCTCGAAGTGATCGGCGCCCTGGTGAGTCAGAACGTGATCGGCGAGGCGACCAGATATGGCTTCGGCTCGGCGTTGGCCGTGATCATGATGCTGATCTCCTCCATCTTCATCACCATCTATCTCAAGATCGTCTTCCGAGAGGACCGGCAGTGAGCATCGCAGGCCAATCACCTGTCGTGCCGGTGGCGCAAACCCCGACACCTAAGGCAGTCAAGGCGCCCTCCGGACCGGGCGGCGCGATGA
The DNA here is from genome assembly GCA_963814245.1 of uncultured Actinomycetota bacterium. Classification (GTDB taxonomy): domain Bacteria; phylum Actinomycetota; class Actinomycetes; order Propionibacteriales; family Nocardioidaceae; genus Nocardioides. Next base: position 334,413 of record CAWFBY010000008.1, on the reverse strand, counting down.
GCAAGCCGCGCGGGAACATCGCGACCGCGATCCTGCTGATCTTGTCGCTGATCTGGCTGTTCCCCCTGATTTGGGCCGTGTTGAACTCGTTCCGCGACTACAACTACACCCAGCGGAATGGCTACTTGTCGTTCGGCGGGTGGACCCTGGACAACTATCAGGAGGCCTGGACCCGCGGGAACTTCGGCAGATACTTCGTCAACTCCCTCATGATCACCGTGCCCGCAGTGTTGCTGACTCTCTTCCTCGCCTCGCTCGTTGGCTTCGTCTTGGCGCGGTTTAGTTACCGCTTCAACCTGGCCCTGCTGGGCTTCTTCCTGGCTGCGAATCTGCTCCCGCCGCAGGCCCTGCTCATCCCCGTTTTCAAGATGTTTCGGGAGATTGAACTGCCCCTGTTTCTGAGCGAAAGCGGCACCATGCTCAACAGCTTCTGGTCGCTGATCTTAGTCAACACAGCGTTCCAACTGGGGTTCTGCACCTTCGTGCTGAGCAACTACATGAAGACGATCCCCCATGAGATCTATGAGTCCGCCGAGATGGACGGCGCGAGCGTGTGGCGGCAGTACTGGCAGTTGACGATGCCGCTGGTCCGACCCGCACTCGCGGCGCTGGCCACTCTCGAGGTGACCTGGATCTACAACGAGTTCTTCTGGGCGACGGTGCTGATCTCCGACTTCCAGAAACTGCCGATGACCAGCGCGTTGAACAACCTGCGCGGCCAGTTCTTCACCGACACGAACCTGGTGGCTGCTGGTTCGGTGATGGTGGCGATGCCTGTGCTGGTGGTCTTCTTCGTCTTGCAGAAGCAGTTCGTTTCCGGACTTACTTTGGGGTCCACCAAAGGCTGAGACCACCACAGAGAGACTGCTCATGGCCCGCAGAAGCGTCACCGGTGTTGTCGCTCTCGCCTCCCTTCTCCTTTCGCTGCCGGCAAACGTCCCGACCGCGGCCGCGTCCCCGTCGGAACGCGCCAATCGCGTGTTGGCTTTGCCCTGCGGCACTCACCACGGTCCGATCGACGTTTCCGGCACCGACGAGGTGACCATCAAGACGGTGGGCGCGTGCGGACCAGCCGTTATTGATGCCAGCCGTCCCGTCGTTGGCTGGAAGCGGAGTGGTCCCGATATCTGGCGGGCCCGCGTGCCGTTTCGTCCTGGCCAGGTCGTTCGGGGCAGCCGACTCCTGGAACTCGCGCACACGCCTCGGCGAGGCAGCAATCCGTGGCAGAAGGTGCGCCGTGCAACGGCGACCACGCTCACCATGCCCGGGCTCGGCACGTGCACGGATCTGACGAGCGCGCGCGTGCGGGTGCGCACCTCGCTCTACGAAATCGATGAGGGCGAGGTCGCCGCCTCGTCGGGCAACACGCTGTCCGTGGCGGGGTTTGAGAGCGCCCAGGGTTGGGGGGCGTACGCCGAGGGGTTGCGGTGTCTGCTCGACGAGCCGCACGAATGGTTCTGGAGCGACGGGATCCTGTCGATCGTTTCCTCCCAGCGACCCGCGGGGGTGCGCGCCACCCCACGCGCGATGCCAGCCATCGACGGCGAGGCATCGAGCCGCCTCACCATCCAGAACGTGATCGTGCGCAACGGAGTGACCGGGATCAACCTGTCCGACGCGCGCGGCGCGCAACTGCGCGGCGTACACGTTGAACGAGCCAGTGAGTTCGGCATCGATGCCGGGTGCGCCAGGCACCTCACCGTGTCCAACAGTTCGGTGCGCTGGACGGGCCGCGATGGCCTGATGGTGGGCTACTGCGGCAAGGACATCACCGTCACGGATTCCCAGTTCGTCCACATCGGGACGGTCCTGATGCCGCGCAAGTCCGACGCCGCGATCTTCGGCGGCTTCACCGTTGGGATGACCATCGAGGACAACACGATCCGCGACGTGCAATACATCGGCATCCGGGTCCACCAAGACGCTCTGGTCGCCAGAAACCGGTTGACGGGCATCTGTCGGATCCTGGAGGACTGTGGGGCGATCTATGTCTTCGATCGCGCCCATGTCGGGTTGCAGACCCGGATCGTGCACAACACGATTCGCGAAGTTCGGGGCAATCCGCAGGGCCGCGAGAAGGACTCCGGCAACTGGTGGGTAAACGGCCTGTGCATGGCGATCTACCTCGACGACAACGCCTCGCGGGTGGTGGTAACGCGCAACGAGGCAAGCAACTACGACTACGGGCTGATGCTTCACGGAGCGATCAATAACCAGATCCACCACAACAACTTCACCGGCGCGCAACGGGGCCATGTCTTCCTCAACAACGACATCGAGGGCCCGCTCATGGCGGGCAACGTGCTCACCAGCAACCGCTTCGGGGCGACCCAGGGCCTGATGTACGACGTCTACGACGAGTTTGGCGGCGAAACCGGGCTCGCGGTCTATCGGGACAATCGCTATCCACGCGTGCGGCCCTTCGCGGACCTGGGCAGCTATGGCGAGGTCAGCCTGACCCGCTGGCGCGAGCTGGTGGACGACTCGTGAGGTTCAGCGGCGCATCACGCGCGCTGCGAGCCAGCCGGCCAGGCCGACGCCTGTAGCGATGGCCAGCTCCGCGCACGACAAGGCCTCGGTGCCCAAGAGTTCCTGGAGCACCGGGACATAGACGCCGGCCACGGCGAGGAGGAACGAGCCTGCCACGGCTCCGGGCAAGAAGGGGTTCTCGCGGGTCAGGGTCGCCGGCCGCAGTCCCATCGCCACTCCCAACTGGAGGCAGGTCAGCGCCACGAAGATCATCGTTTGCCATGGCCGCCCGACCCCCTCCGCCCACAGGCCGAGGGCCAACGTGACAGCGGCCAGCAGGGCTCCCCCGATGAGGACGCGCTGCCATAGGCCGTCGCCCAGCACGCTCTGGTCAGGAGGCCTGGGCGGTCGTCGCATCACGCCCGGGGCGGCCGGCTCGGCACCGATCGCGACGCCGGTGAGGCCATGCGTCAACAGGTTGATCCACAAGATCTGGGCGGCCAGCAGCGGAACCGACAATCCGCCCCACGGGCCCAGGAGCATCACCAAGATCTCCGCGGCGCCACCGGACAGCCCGAAAACCAAAAAGAGCCGGATGTTGACATAAACCCGGCGCCCCTCCTCGACTGCCGCAACGACCGTCTCGAGATTGTCGTCGGCAAGCACCAGATCGGCCGCCTGCCGGGCAACCTCGGTGCCTCGGTGGCCCATGGCGACGCCGATGTCCGCGCGGCGCAGGGCAGGGCCGTCGTTCACGCCGTCCCCGGTCATGGCCACGACTGCGCCGGCATCCTTCCAGGCCTGGACGATCTCAAGCTTCTGCTCGGGGGTGGTGCGCGCGAAAACCCGAGCCGAGGTGAGGTCGCGGACCTCGCCGGAGGCGACCTCGGGACCGGTCACCACGGTTCCCGGTTGGGCGGCTTCGGCTTCGGTGAGCACGCCCACCCGAATGGCGATCGCGCGCGCCGTCGCCGGGTGATCTCCGGTGATCAGCACGGGCAGGATCCCCGCCCGTCGGCATTCCTCGATCGTCGATCGCGCCGCCGGCTTCGCCGGGTCATTCATCGCCACCAGGCCGAGCAGGCGATGCCGCGCCTCCTCCCATCGGTGCCCCTCGCCCACGTCCCCGGCGGTCACCGCCAACACCCGGAAGCCCTGGTCGGCAAGCGCTGACGCGACATGGATCGCCTCGCGCCACGCCGCTGCGTCGTGCGCCCCGCCGTACTCTCTGTGGAGCGTCTCCACGGAGCCCTTCGTCACCACCAACAGCCGCCGTTCGGCGCCAACCTCGTGGACGGTGGTCATCCGCTGGCTGCCGCTGTCGAACGGCACTTCGGTGAGGCGTGGCCAGCCCGGTGACAGCAGTTCGCGACGCAGCCCGGCTTTGGCCGCCGCGGTAAGCAGCGCGACTTCGGTGGGATCGCCGAGCCCGGTCCACCGCTCACCGGGTTGGGCAGGGGCGAGGAGGTTCGCGTCGTTGCAGAGCACGCAGGCGCGGAGTAGTTCCACAACGTCATCGGCTTTGCCGAGTTCGAGAAGTACGCCGCCCGCAACGAACTCGCCATCCGGCGCATAGCCATCGCCGGTCACCCCGACGCGGCGATGTGGCGTCCACAACTCCTCGACCAGCATCTGCGCCTGGGTCAGCGTTCCCGTCTTGTCGGTCGCCAAGACGGTCACGGACCCTAACGTCTCGACCGCCGGGAGGCGCCTGACCACTGCGTTGCGAGCCGCCATCCTGCGCGCGCCCAAGGCCAGGCTGAGGGTGACCACCGCGGGCAGGGATTCCGGCACCGCCGCGACAGCGAGGCTGATCGCGGTGATGACCATCGGCTCAAGGGGTTCACCGCGGGCGAGGCCGAGGATGAGCACCCCGGTGCACAACACGATGGCGACCAGGGCAAGGGTGCGACCCAGCCCCGCCAAACGTTGTTGCAGCGGCGTCGGTTGGACGCGAGTGTCCAGAAGGGAGGCGATCCGGCCCAAGGTGCTGGCAGCGCCGGTGCTGCGCACCAGTGCGACGCTTCGACCCTTGACCACGACCGTGCCGGAGGACAGCTCGTCTCCCGCGCGGTCCGGGTATGGCTCGCTCTTGGCGACGGCCACCGACTCCCCCGTGAGCGCCGACTCATCGACCAACATGGACGACGCCTCCAGGATCTCGCAGTCCGCCGGCACGATGTCCCCCTCCCCGAGGAGCACCACATCGCCGGGGACGAGCTCGGCTGCAGGGATCGACGACTCGATCCCGTCCCGGCGGCAGCGCACCGAAGGGGCGGTGAGTTGTGCCAGCGCGGTGACGGCTCGGTCTGCTCGGACTTCTTGTACGACGCCCACCGTCGTGTTGATGATCACCACGAAGGAGATGACGATGGCGTCCGTGAAATCGCCGGTCAGGGTCGTCAGGACCGTGGCGGCGAGCAGCACCACGATGAGTGGGCTTCGCAGTTGGGCGCCGAGGCTGGACCAGATCGAGATCCGGCCGCGCTGTCGCACTTCGTTGGGGCCGACCTCTTCGAGCAGGCGAGCGGCTTCGGCGATCGACAAGCCCTGATTCGCCATTGTCGTCACCTTCTCCCAACGCATCGCGGGCGGCGTGACCTTGCATTCCCCATCTTCGCAGCCGAGCTTCCGCTGGGGCGCGACGGGCCGCCGACGAGGTGTCAAACTGGGTGGCCTGCGTGATTCCCAGGTGAGGAGTGGCAGATGGATTCCACGGGTGCGGCGCAGTTCGACAAGTCCGGCGCGGCTTACGACCGATTCATGGGTCGCTATGCCATGCGCCTGGCGGAGCAATTCGCCGAGGTCGCGGGGGTGCGTGCGGGGCAGCGGGCACTGGACATAGGCTGCGGGCCGGGCGCCCTCACCGGAGCGCTGGCGCGGCGGCTGGGTGCGGCCAACGTCGTTGCTTGTGACCCGTCGGAGCAGTTCGTCGCCGAGTGTGGGCGGCGCCATCCCGGGGTGGAGGTGTCCGTTGGTCGCGCCGAGGCGCTGCCGGTGGAATCCGGCTCCTGTGACGTGGCGATGGCCCAGTTGGTGCTGCACTTTGTCGCGGACCCCGATGGGGCGGTGCGCGAAGCGAGGCGGGTCGTGCGCCCCGGCGGGACGATTGCCGCGTGCGTGTGGGACTTCGCTGAGGGCATGGAGCTGCTGCGCGCCTATTGGGACGCCGCCCTCACGGTCGACCCCAACGCCCCCGATGAAGCCACGACGATGCGCTTCGGGAGACGCGGGGAGCTGACCGACCTGTTCGTCGCCGCCGGCTTGACCGGCGTACGGGAGGACACGCTCGAGGTCGCCTCGACTTACGCCGACTTCGATGAACTCTGGGCAGGGCTGCTGGGCGGCGTGGGCCCCGCGGGCTCTCACGCGAGTTCCATGGCTGCCGAGCAGCAGGCTTCGGTGAGGGGCGAGTTGTTCGGTCGCCTCGGGCGGCCCGCCGGGGAGTTCACGCTTCGGGCCCGAGCTCGGTTTGCCGTGGGCGCAAACCCTGCGTGAGCTTGCGATGGGCCGCAATCACGCCCTCGGGCTTGATTGGACCGTGGTAGGGCGGGCGGGGCTCGAACCCGCGACCGAAGGATTATGAGTCCTCTGCTCTAACCGACTGAGCTACCGCCCCGGGCCGGAGCCTACCCGGTCCCCACCGCCAGGCAGCCCAACTCAACCGCCAGGCAGGCCCAACTCAACGGGAAGGGGGGCCCAACTCAACGGATGGTGCGTTGCATTTCGTGCATGCGCTCGACGGGTTGGTAGCCGAACTCGCGGTTGGTGCGTTGCATCGGCTCGTTGTCCACGGCCGACCAGGTGTGCAGCGCGGTGCGCTCGGGGTGGTCTCGTTGGATGAGTTCCAGGGTGGCCAGCTTGAGGAGCAACCCCAGTCGTCGACCGCGGTGTCCGGGCATCACCAACGTGTCGTCTTGCCACACCAACTCGTCGGAGTGGTCCAGCAAGACGATCGAATAGCCGGCGAACTCCCCGTCGCGCTGCCGGGCCGCGGCCACGATCTGGAGGTAGCCCAAACCCGTCCGCTGCTCCTGAGCTCGCAGTCGCGCCTCGTCGTAGACCACCGGCTCATAGTCGAGCTCACCCAGCGGCACGTCGGCCACCATCTGCGACTTCATCGCGCAGAACGCGGAAACGAATTCGGGTGGGCACGAGGCCACCCAGGTCACCACGTCATAGCCGGCCGAACGCACCGCAACGGCAGCGCGAAGGCGAGCCACCTCGTGAGTGTGGCGGGGCAACTCACACACGAAGTGATCCTCATGATGCACGGCCACAAAGCCCATGGCCTCGGCGAACGGGATCGACGGATGCCCGTCACCGACCAGATGCGCCTCCCCCACCAGCGTCGTACGTCTCTCACTGAGAGCGCGCGCCTCGACCGCGGCGTTCAACTCCCGCCCGATCCCCCGTCGACGGTGTTCCGGAGAAACGTTGATCTCGAGCCCGCCGACCCGCAGGTTGTCCTGGAGGCTGAGGCTCAGGTCTGCGGTGCCCACGATCCGATCCCCGTCGAAGGCCGCGAGAAACGCGTGGCGATAGTACAGCGACGGCTCGCGGGCCAGGTCGCGCAACACGGGCCAACTCCGCAGCGTGGCATGGGGACGGCCATGGCGCGCGGCCGCTTGCTCGCAATCCCAGTAGGCCCTGAACGTCGGTTCGTCATGGGGGTCGACCTCGCGAATCGTCAGCACAACACCTACCCAACCCCTCCTCCCCCCTGTTGAGCAATCGGATTTCGATGGCATGCTCACCCCATGGAACCCGAACCCCTCGAAACCCTCCCCGAAGACTGGACCCGTGCGCTGTGCGTCGTAGCGCACCCTGACGACCTCGAATTCGGTGCCGCCGCGGCGATCGCCCGCTGGACCGGCCAGGGCAAGGAGGTCATCTATTGCATGGTCACCTCGGGTGAAGCCGGCATCGACGGCCTGCACCCCGACGAATGCCGCCCCCTGCGCGAGGCCGAGCAGATCGCGTCCGGCCGGATCGTCGGAGTCGACGTGGTGGAGTTCCTCGGGTTGCCGGACGGCACCCTGGAGTACGGCGTCCCGCTGCGCGCCGCGATCGCCGGGTCCGTACGCCGCCATCGCCCGGAGATCGTCATCACCGGGAACTTCCGCGACACCTTCGGTGGCCGCAATCTCAATCAGGCCGATCACATTGCCGTGGGCCGGGCGGTGCTCGATGCGGTGCGCGACGCCGGCAACCGCTGGATCTTCCCCGAACAACTGAGCGACGAGCTCGAACCCTGGGCCGGCGTGGTGGCTGTTTGGGCGGCCGCCTCTCCCGAGGCCACTCACGCGGTCGACACGACCGACACCTTCGACGCCGGGGTGGCCTCTCTGGAAGCGCACGCTGCCTACATCGAGGGCCTCGGCTGGGAAAACTGGGACCCGCGCGAATTCCTCGAAGGCTTCGGCCGGGCCACCGGGCAGCGCTTGGGTGTCGCGATGGCGGCATCGTTCGAGGTGTTCCCCATGGGCTGGGGCGACTAAACCCCGCTCGGGTGGCACAGAGCGCCGTTAGCCTCCGACCAGCGCGCCGGCCCCGAAATGACTAGTGGCGGGATTCTGTGTCACCCGGTGACTCAGCATCCCGCCACTAACGCTTCGAGCGAATCGCTCCCCCGGTTGGACTCGAACCAACAACCCTCCGGTTAACAGCCGAATGCTCTGCCAGTTGAGCTACAGGGGATCGCTTTCCAGCCCGCACAGATTAGCAAGGACCACGGGTCGGTGCGAATCGAGATTCGCGCCGACTCCTCAGAGCAGGCCGACCTCGTCACGGGCGGCGGCGAGGGCTGCGGCGGTACGGCGGCGTACGTCGGGATCATCCGGGTCGACCCTGAGGTCGTACTCGCAGAACCAGTGCACCTCCCCCTCACCCGAGGGTGCCCGCCGGGCGATCACGCGGACACTCCGGCGGCCCTCCAGCGGGACGTGACGCTGAAGGACGACACTGGCGGTCACGCGTTCGCGGATCAACTGCAGCAGCCGGGATGGGTGCTCCAGCGGCACGAGGTGTTCGGGACGCGGCTGACCCCATTCCCCGACTTCGGCAACGGTGAGCACGGCGGCTTCGCTGTCCCATTGGGCCGACTCGATGTGCTCCCACGGGATCCGCAGCACGTCCTCGACGTCTTCGAGACGTAGGTAGAGCGCATCCCGAGTGCCGCCCAGGACCGCCCGGGATGAGCGCGCCCAGGCGAGCAGCCGCTCCCCCGCACGTACCCCCAGATTGGGGCGGGCCGAACGACCGATCATTGATCGCCGACTGCGCGGTCGCGCAGGTTGCGCCGGTGTTGCTCGAGGGCCACCAACTCACCAAACATGCGGTTGTATTCGGTGGCATTCTCGACGGGGTTGGTCCGCTGCAGCCGAGACTTCAGATCCGCGATCTGGCGCATCGCGGTCAACTCTTGGAGCCGGTGGACGTGAGCAGCGACGTAGGCGGCGTCCGGCTCCTTGGCGGTGAGCACCGGCTCGACCGCCAGCGCGCTGATCGCCGAGGAGACGGCCGGATCGGTGACTGCCGCCCGCAATTTCGAGGCCCACCCTGGGTCAGCCGCCCCGGCACCGGGTCCTCCTGCGCCCACCACGGCCTCCCACACCAAGCGGTAGGTCGGATGGGTGAAGTCGTTGGGTCCCACCTCGGCCAGGCTTCGGCCCACGTGGGCTGGATGTTGGATCACCAACTTGAGGGTTTCGCGTTCGATCGAGAACCGCGGATCACCCAGATCGGGCAGCGGCGCTCGTGGAGTCGCCTCGGCGTCGGCCGGCGCCGAGACCGCCGGAGCCTGGCGACCGTGTGCTTCGCGTTGTCCTCGCGCGATGGCTCGACGTACCTCTGCCCGGGTTTCCTCGATGTCGACGCCGACCATGCCTGCCAGTTCCCGTGAGAAGGCGTCGACCTTGGATTTGTCCCGGATGCTCGACACGAGTCGGGCCGCCTCGCGCACGGCGTCGACGCGGCTATCGGCGCGGTCGAGATCATATTTGCCGACCACATTGGCCAACACGAAGCGATACAGCGGCACCCGGCGGGCCACGAGCTCGCGCACCGCTGCGTCCCCGTTTTGGATCCGCACGTCACAGGGATCCAACCCGGATGGCTCGACGGCGACGTAGGTCTGGGACACGAAGTTCTGGTCACCGCTGAACGCCCGCAGGGCGGCCTTCTGTCCCGCGGCGTCGCCGTCGAACGTGAAGATCACCTCGCCACGGAACTCCTCGTGATCGTGCAAGAACCTGCGCAGCACCCGGGCATGGTCGTCGCCGAACGCGGTGCCACAGGTCGCCACGGCCGTCGCCACGCCGGCCAGGTGACAGGCCATCACATCGGTGTAGCCCTCCACGACAACCGCCTGCATCGAGCGCGCGATGTCGCGACGAGCCAGGTCGATGCCATAAAGCACCTGGCTCTTCTTGTAGATCGGCGTTTCGGGAGTGTTGAGGTATTTCGCGTCGATCCGGTCGTCGTCGAAGATCCGCCGGGCGCCGAACCCGATCGTGTCGGCGGTCGCGTCGCGGATCGGCCAGAGCAACCGGCCTCGGAATCGGTCGTACGCCGACCGGCCCAGGGCCACTAATCCGGCGGCGACTGATTCCTCGTCGCGAAAACCCTTTTGTCGCAGGTGACCCACCAACGACTCACCGTCTCGCGGGGCGAAACCGACTCCGAATCGTTCGGCGGCGGCCTGGTCGAAGCCCCGCTCGACGAGAAATTGCCGCGCCACCGCCGCCTCTGGGGTCGCCAACTGGCCCGCATAAAACTCCTGCGCGACGCGATGGGCCTCGATCAGACGCGACCGCTGTGGACCTTTGGGACGGTCGGTCCGGTCGTCCCCTTCTTCGCGCCGCAACTGCACGCCGTACTTCTCCGACAGGCGCTCCACCGCCTCGACGAAGGTGAGCCCGTCGATCTTGGTCAGGAAGGTGAAGACGTCGCCCCCCTCGCTGCAACCGAAGCAGTGCCAAAACTGCCGGGACGGGGTGACGTGGAAGGACGGGGACTTCTCGTCGTGGAAGGGGCACAGCCCCTTGAAAGAGCCGCCGCCGGCTGGGCGCAGGGTGACGTAGGCCGACACGACATCGTCGATGCGTGCCTTCTCTCGCACCTCTGCGATGTCTTCCTCACGGATCCGGCCAGCCACGAGGCGGAGTCTACGGTGCCCATCCCCCATGCCAAGTCCAGCGTTGCACAAGGGGCCGGGCACGACCGACGACCGCTCGGTCTCCCCATTTCGCTCTGGGGGAACCAGATCACGCCTATCCTGATCTCTGCGTCACAGAGTGCGGGGAGGACGTATGAAGATCGTCTCGATGGCGACTGCGCTGGTGGTGTTGGCGCTCGGTATCGTGACCGGATCAAGCAGCGCGACAGCTTCACTCGCGACGCCCGTGTATCCCGACCAGGTGATCAAAAGCTATTCGGGTCTGCCGCAAGGGTGGAGCTTCGAGTTCGTCCGACACGCCAACGCAGGGAGTCGGGCCTACGGCACCTTTCGTCACGTGACCACGAACGTTCCTCTCGACACGGGTGCCCTCAGGCTCAGCACCGGCCCGCGGAGTTCGATCCGGCTCCATATCCCGGTGAAGTTGAGCGGTCTTCACGCCATGGTCTTTGAGTTTGGGTCGACCCAGGCACCTCAAGCCCCTGGTTGGACGCGGGTCTACGCCACTGTCGACGGCAAGTCGTACTGGGCTCCCCTGGCTGAGGACGCTCCCAGTTTCGAGGCCATGACCTTGCCGCTGATACCAACCGGTGCGCAAGAAGCAACGACGTCCCTGCAGTCCCTGTCTCGCGCCCATGACGGCCCGGCTGAGCTCACCTTCGTGATCTCCAACAAGGGCGCGGCGGGTGGGGCCTACGCGGATCTCAATTGGTGGGTCGCGAACCAAACTCCGACCAGCCAATCGATCGACTTCGAAGGGCCGCACCTCGCGATGCACTGTGCCGGACGGAACGAGCCGCAGATCATCGTCGCAGGCGAATCGGTCCACCACACGGCCTTCTTCGCCTCCACAAACCGACGAGCTATCCCCGATGCCCAAGTGGCGCTGTGGAGCCTCCCCACCGGGCATCCGATCTCGAGGCCTGTCGCGACCCGAAGAACCGGACCAAGAGGTCGTGTCGAGGCGAGCACCCGACCCCTGCGCCGGACACGATACTTTTGGCAGCACGAGCAAGATCCACGATTCGGCCGCTGTCGCAGTCCGATCACTCAAATACTCGTTCGGCGCGCCCTGACGGTGAACGCCCCAGGCCGCATCCGTGCCAATGCGCCCTGGCATCTCACCGGCACCATCTTTCCGCTCTCGGCAGGGCGAACCGTCGATCTATGGCGACGCACACCGCGGGGCGACCGATTGGTCGCCACAACGACGGTGGCGCCGGATGGCACCTTCGGATTCACCCGCCGAATGACGGACGGCGGTCCGCATCAGTTCCTCGTCCGGGGTGCGGAGGATTTCGGCAACCTGCCCGGTCGCTCGCGCGTGACTTCGGTGTGGGTGCGCTGACTACCGCGAGACCACGCCTCTGAAACCACCCCATCGGGTCATGGGCCACGGCTGTGGACCCCGTAGCCTGACCGAGCCGGAATCCCCGGCTCCTCCTGCGGAAGGGCATCTTGCGTTGCGTCGCTCACTCACCCGAGTCTCGGGCTTACCGGCCCGGTCCATGCTCGTCATCTGCGTCACTCTCCTCGGAGGACTTCCCGCAGGCGCACACGCCGCCGCGCCCTTAGGAGCGGTCGGCACGGTGTGCTCGATGACCTCGGCCCCTAGTTCCCTAACAGCCGGTCAATCCCGGCGCATCACCGGTGCTTTAACCCAGCAGTCCGACGGCGCCCCGCTGGTCGGGCGCACCCTGGAGCTGCAGGCTCAGGCTTACGGTGAGTCCACCCTCACGCGCATCGCGTCTGACCAAACCGACGCCACCGGAGGCGCGGATCTGGGCGTGGTCCCCGAGACCCGGACCACCTATCGGTGGCGGCTCAGGGGCGGCGGAGCCGACGCGGCGTGTGAGAGCGGCACGATGTTCGTCGCGGTCCGGACCCGGGTGGGCCTCGAGTTGAACCGCACGAGGCTACGCCGTGGCGACACGCTGGTGGTCAACGGCTGGACCACTCCCAACAAGCGGGACACGAAGATCAGCCTGTGGCGGCGTACGGCGACGGGCCCCATCCGGCTCGCCACCCGCAAGACCGACGACAAAGGTCGGTACGCCTTCGCCCAAGGGGTGCGCACACGTGGCAATTGGCGAGTCTTCGTCAAGGTCGCGTCGGGCGCGGGCAACCTCGCCGGAGAGTCCACCACCCTAACGGCCAAGGTGACGTAGGGCCTCGGCCCGCGGAGTTAGTACGCCGAGGTCATCTGGTTGCGGAGTTCTTGTCCCTCGGCGAAGCGCACCAGTTGCTCACGCACGAGCCGATAGGCGCGCGGCCACATCGCGCTGCTCGCGCCGCCGATGTGGGGCGAGATCAGCAAGTTCGGCGCGGCCCACAACGGGTGTTCGGCCGGCAGCGGCTCCGGTTCCACGACATCAAGCGCCGCGTGGAGTCGCCCGCTGGTGAGGGCCGCCAAAAGGGCATCGGTGTCGACCACCGGGCCCCGAGCGACGTTGACGAGCAACGCACCCGGCTTCAGGCGCGCGAGGAAGTCGGCATCGACGAGGCCTCGTGTGTGCTCGGTCAACGGGACGATCAAGATGATCACGTCGAGATCGGGCAACAGAGCCGGCAGATCCGCGATCGCGACCACGCCGTCCCGAGCTCGACTCGCCACCCGCGTGATCTCGACCTCGAAGGGCAGCAGCCGAGCCTCGATCGCGGCGCCGATGGACCCATACCCAACGATCGCCACCCGTTTGTCGGCCAAGGCCTCGCGAGGAGCATGGCGCCATTCGCCGCGCTGTTGCGCGCGCACGTGGTCGGGTACGCCGCGCAGCGACGCCAAGGTCAGGGTCAGGGCGAGCTCGGCAGTCGACGCCTCATGGATGCCTCGGCCGTTGCACAGCAACACACCGGGCGGCAGATGCGGACGGTAGTAGTCGACCCCCGCGGTGAGGGTCTGCACGACCTTGAGACGTGGCATCCGCGACATCACCGACATGTCGGCCTCGAAGGAGTAGGCCGGGACGAAGAACTCGACCTCGGCAATTGAGCCCGGCAACTCCTCACCCGGGAAGGTGGTGACCACCTGATAGCGCAGCCCGCTCGGCGGCTCACCCAACTCAGTCGGGTCGAACGGCAGCCAGACCAGTGGCTCACTCATCAGCGCCCACCGAGGTGCCGGCGCCGACCAGGTGAGCATGCCGGGCCACGGCTCCGCCGTCGGTGAGAGAGGCGACCTGGTCGATCACCACACGCCATCGGTCGGCATCGTCCGCCGCCTGCTCCCAGTCGTCGCGGAACGGACGATCCAATCCCACCTCCGGACGCTCGATCAAGGCGGTAAAGAGTTCGGCGATCAGCTGGCGCTGGCGCTCCATCAGCGCGACCCGGTCATCGGCGCGCATCACGTAGTGGGCCGCGATCCCCTTGAGCACGGCGATTTCGAAGCGGGTTTGTTCGGGCACCACCAGGGGTGCGGCGTACCTCACGAACGGCCCCGGATGCCCGGCGAACGTGGCCTCCTGCACGCTGCCGCAGAATCGGCCGATCACGTCAGAGGTGAGGTTCTTCAACGCGGCCAGCCGACGCCGCGAGCCGTCGTACGACGCCGTCGGCCACGCTTCGATCGCCCGCAATCCCTCGAACGTGGCGTCGAGGGCGTCGTCACTGACTCCGGGGAGATACCAATCGCGCACTGTCGCCCAGACTGCGACGCGATCGATTTCACTGAGGTCGATCCGCCCCGCGACGACACCGTCTTCGACGTCATGCACGCTGTAAGCCACGTCGTCAGCGAGATCCATCACCTGCGCTTCCAAACACTGGGCGAACCCGGTGTCCGGCAGCCGCAACCACGCAAACACGGGGAGATCATCTTGATAGACCCCAAACTTCGCGCCGACGCGCGAGGTGCCATCAGCGTGGCTGCCCATCGCCGGGCCGGCCTGGTCCCGGGTCCAAGGATATTTGGTGCAGGCGTCCAGGGTGGCCCGGGTCAGGTTGAGCCCCACCGACTCCCCCTGCTCGTTGAAGGTCTTGGCCTCTAAGCGGGTCAGCAGCCGCAGGGTTTGTGCGTTGCCCTCGAACCCACCCACGTGCGTCGCGATCTCGTCGAGCACCCTCTCGCCGTTGTGTCCGAAGGGCGGATGGCCCAGGTCGTGCGCCAGCGCCGCCGTCTCGGCAATGTCGGGATGACACCCCAGGGCGCGCGCAAGATCGCGGGCGACCTGGGCCACCTCCAGGCTGTGGGTGAGGCGATTGCGCACGAAGTCATCCGACTGCGGGCCCAGCACCTGGGTCTTGTCGGCCAAGCGCCGCGACGATGCGGCATGCACGACCCGCGCTCGGTCGCGCTCGAAGGGGGTGCGCTCGGGGGCAACGACGCGCTTGGGCGGCTCGGCCACCAGACGTTCGCGCGCGGCGGCGTCGTACGGGTCGGGAATCTCAGAAGAACGCATCGTCGGTGACCCTACTGTCCCGTGCCTGGCTCCGTCTCCTCAGGCAGGAGATGCCTCGGCGACCTCCGTGAACCATGTTGACGCGGGGGTTCCGATCGCGGCCCGCGGAGAAGTCGGAATCGACGCCGTGGGCGTCGTGCTCGCCGACAGGCACCGGACCAACAAGATCTTCACCCTCGATCAACGGGACTTCAAAGCGATACAGCCCGTCACCAGAGGCTTCGACGCCTTCACCATCTTGCCCGCCGACCTCTGACCATGGTGAGGCAGAGAGGGAATGACACACGCATGAAGGTGGACTTCAAAAAGTCTCTCGACTCCTACCGCGCCATGCACCACGAGTTCCGCATTCTCGACGTGGCGTTGCTCCAGTACCTGATGATCGACGGCCAGGGAGATCCGAACACGACGTCGGAGTATGCCGACGCGATCAAGGCGCTCTATCCGATCGCCTACACGATCAAGTTCGCCAGCAAGCGCGAGCTGGGACGCGACTTCGTGCTCCCGCCGCTCGAGGCACTTTGGTGGGCGTCCGACATGGAGGCATTCACGACGCACCGGGACAAGTCTCAGTGGGACTGGACGGCCATGATCATGGTCCCGGATTGGATCACTTCGGACATGTTCCAGGGCTAGGCCGATCAGCTTCGCGTGTCGCGCGAAGTGGCGCGAGTTGTCCGTGACGATGGCGGCAGCACCGTGGGCCAGCGCGACGGCCACCACGTTCGCGTCGTGTACCTGCTTCCCGATAGCGGCACCTGTCACGGTCAATTCCAATAGGGAACGGGTCGATGCGGGGCCTTCGGACAGGACCTCCAAGTCCTCAAGGAGTTGCGTCTCGAGCGAAGACGCGGTGGCTAACGTCGGGTGTCGACCACCACCAGTGGCACGGAGCTAGCGTTCGTCGTCATCATAGAAGTCCGCGCGATCGAAGGCAGTCGCGCGACCAGTCTCGACAGTGCCCAGGTTGAGCCGACGCGGCCGGGCACCGGGGACCGGCTCCCCCGCAATCTTGTTGAGGACCTCCCGCAGCTCCTGCTGAACTGAGTGGTCGTGCCGAGCAGCCCGTCGCTTGATCGCGTCGACCGCTTCCTCGGGGACGTCGCGGATGTGCAGGGCAGGCATAAGGCCGATGCTAGACGGAGTGCTAGCACGCCGCGAAGCGACGGCCCACCGGACAATCCGGGGGTCTGCGGTCTGGTTCGTACCACGACGGCGTTGAGTAGGGTGCGATCGCGGCAAGGACGAAGCCTCCACCTGACAATCGCTAAGTACGGTCCGGCGAACGCGGCGCCGCGCATCAAAGGAGAGCAACGAATGAGACCACTTCGATACTCAATCAACGTCACGCTCGACGGCTGCTGCCATCACGAGGCAGGGCTTCCCCCGGACGAGGAGTCGATGCGCTATTGGACCGCTGAGATGGCACGCGCCGATGCCCTGCTGTTCGGCCGGGTGACCTACGAAATGATGGAGTCGGCGTGGCGACAGCCGGCGACGGGCACGTGGCCTAACTGGATGGATGCGTGGGAGGTCCCGTTCGCCGAGACCATCGACCGGGCGAAGAAGTACGTCGTGTCGAGCACGCTGAGCGGGGTTGATTGGAATGCCGAGTTGGTGCGAGGCGACCTGGGCCAGGCGGTTCGGCGGCTCAAGCAGGAGCAAGGCGAGCGACTGTGGGTGGGCGGAGTGACGCTTCCCCTGGCGTTGGCAGATCTGGGACTGATCGATGAGTACGAGTTTCTCGTGCAGCCGGTCCTTGCCGGAAACGGGCCGACGTTGCTCGCCGGTCTGCGCGAGCGCATCCAGCTCGAGCTCGTGGATCGCCATGAGTTCCGGTCGGGGGCGGTCGCCGTGCGGTACCGGCCCACACAAGTTCCGGCCTGACGCAATTGACTTGGCCGCCCGGAGCCGCCGGTCAGACCGGGATGTCGGCGCTGCGGCTCAGTAGGTCGCGACGTGCACGTGGTCGTAGTGGTCGGCAGTGGCGGACCCACGGCTAGGCATCAGTCGCCAACCTTCGCCGCTGCGCTCTTGGGTCCAGATCCGCTGGCGCCAGATGACGTCATAGAGGCGCAGTTCGGTGGCATGGGCACGCAGATATTCGGCGATCGCCGTCCCGAGGACCACGTCACTCACCATGATGTCGAGGGCACGCCCCGAGGTGTGTTCTCCGTGATTGGACCAGCCGCCGTACGTCGTGATCTGCGGGAAGGCGCGACACACCGAGCGGTAGACCAAGACGGCGTTGGCCGTCAGGCCGCTCTCGGGGCCCGAGTCGGGACACGGTGCGGCCGACACACCGGCCGCGGCGCTGACCGGCTTGTCCTGCGAGAAATAGCCGGAGGTCACCCAACGGGACTCGCCCTTGATGACCACCTCGTCACGTCCGTTGACCGACCGACCGGTGACCAAGATCTTCTTGCCCTCGGGGATTTCGCCCACCGATTGCGCATCGGCGTCGGGGCTGGTCCAGATGTTGAGGGGGGCCGTAGCGAACAACTTGACACGCTTGGACTTCGCCTGCGCAACAGCCGATTTGGTGACCGCCTGCGCCTTCAACCGGGCCTCGTGAGCGATCCGTCGATCGAAGGCAACCGCTTGTTGGCGCTGCAACTTGGCCGCAGTCGCCGCGTCGGCGCGGGCGCCGGAGCGGGACGCCGCCTCGGCGAGGCGATCGGAGTCGACAAGGGCGGCCGCGTTGATCGACCTCTCGACGCTCAGTTCGGACGCGGGAGCGGAGCGAACCACACCCAGCGAAACGGTCGTCAAAGTAGCCATAACGGCGATGGGCGCGGCCACGAAGGCCGCGCGGGGGACCCGGCGTGCATTGGTCTCCCGCTTGTGGCGATGCTCTGCCACAGCGCTGAATCCTTTGCTGTTGCTGACACGGACAGTGCCCGAACCGTTGGTAACGAAACGGACACGAAACCCGAGTCAAGCACACCCGTCTAGTCCAGGGCCAATCTTCGGACGGCGCGTCTCACGATAAGAGCGGCTTTTTCGCCACCATCAGATCGCGCAGGATCGCCTGATCGACGCGGTGCGCAAAACGCTGATAGGCCCCTGATTCGAGCGGCTCGAGCCCCACCTCGGCGAGTGCCTCTCCCATGGCCGCCCGACTCGCCACATGGGTGTTCCAGGAGATTCCGATCGCCCCGCCGGGGCGCAACAGGGTCGCCCAACCAGGGGCGGCTGCGCGGATCAGCTCCAGTGGGCCACGGCGCAGGGAGTCCTCGGCACGGCTGCCGTGCTGCACGCCGTACGGCGCGTCGGTGACGATCGCATCGAACGTTCGCGGCCGGAAGAACTCCGCCGCCCGAACCGTGTCTGCACAGAACACCGTGAGCGACTGGGTCTCGCCGGACTTGAACAGGTCCCGAGTAGCGGCCAACTCGACGTCGAGCCGCCTCGCCACCAGTTGCCGCTCCCGGCGCACCGGATGGACCTCGTGTCGGTGCTTGAGCCGCTTGCGTTTGAGCCAGGTGCTCAAGAAGCCCGCATAGGCGTCGAAATCCTTGGCGTCGACGTCGATGCCGGCCGCGTCGTAGCCATACATGAGCGCCTGATTGAGCGTGGTGCCCCGCCCGCACAGGGGGTCCAGGATGCGCAACCGATCACCCAACGAAGCCCCGGTGGCCAGCACGGTCACGTTGAGGAGCAGTCGGGTGAAGGTCTCGTTCGTCTTGCCGACGTATTTCTGCACGGTCAGCAGATCGTCGTCGTACGCCGCCAACGGGGTGAGCTCGAGCGGTCGGAGCAACTCACCTTCGAGCGCAAACAGCGCATAGGCGGTCGACACGTTCGACAACAGCGCCAAGGCGGCCGGGTCCAGATCGTCGGCCGCAAAGGTGAGGTAGGTCGCTCCCCCGATCACCTCCGGCCGAAGCTCGCCAATTCCGCCAGCCACCGCCCGGTCGCCAAAGATCTCAAGCTCCGCCTCCGAGAGCGCGATCGAGGACTCGGCATAGACCCGATTGGCCGAGGGGTGCAGCAGCAGGGCGAAGCGGGTCATCCGCCCGTCACCTCGGTGGTCGCCTCCATGAGGTGATAGTCGCGCCCGTCGGTGTCATCAAGCCACCCCTCCGGCAACACGACCTTGGCGCGTGGCGCACCTTGTCGACCCCTGGCGGCGCCCAACTCGGCCACGGGGAACTCCTCGGTGGGATCAAGCTCGGCCAACAGTTCGTCGAGGCTGGCCAACGAGTCCACCAGGGCCAGGGAGTGACGCAACGAGCCGCCCGCGCGAAACCCCTTGAGGTACCACGACACGTGTTTGCGGAACTCTTTGCAGCCCCGCTCCTCACCCATATGGACGGCAAGGAGTTCGGCATGGCGGCGCATCATTTGCGACACCTCGCCGAGCGTGGGCAGGGTCGTCACCTCCGAGCCGGAGAACGCCGCGGCAAGATCGCGGAACAGCCACGGACGCCCCAGGCAGCCGCGGCCAATGACCACGCCAGCCGCGCCGGTCTGCTCGACCATCCGCAGCGCGTCGCCGGCCTCCCAGATATCGCCATTCCCCAACACCGGGATGCTCACCTGGTCCACGAGTGCGGCGATGGCGTCCCAATCGGCCACCCCCGAATAGGCCTGCTGCACGGTCCGCCCGTGCAGGGCGATCGCAGCACAACCGCTGTCTTCGGCGATGCGGCCGGCATCGAGGTAGGTCAGGTGGTCATCGTCGAGGCCTTT
The DNA here is from genome assembly GCA_963814245.1 of uncultured Actinomycetota bacterium. GTDB lineage: Bacteria > Actinomycetota > Actinomycetes > Propionibacteriales > Nocardioidaceae > Nocardioides. Next base: position 314,670 of record CAWFBY010000008.1, on the reverse strand, counting down.
ACGGGTCTTCATCGTGACAGGCACGTCGTACGCCGCGGCGGCGCCGACGGCCGCCTTGAGGATCTCCGCCAGGAGCCCGCGCTTCCACGGCAGCGCCCCGCCGCCCCCCTTGCGGGTGACCTTGGGCACCGGGCAGCCGAAGTTCAGGTCGACGTGAGCCACGCCGTACTCCGCACACAGGATCTCGGTCGCCCGACCGACGTACGTCGGATCGGTGCCATAGAGCTGCACCGAACGGACCGATTCGAGCTCGTCGAAGACCAACATCTTCAGGGTCGTGGGATCTTGCTCCACCAAACCACGAGACGTGATCATCTCGCAGACATAGAGGCCCGCTCCCTGCTCCGCGCACAGTCGTCGGAAGGCGGCGTTGGTGATGCCGGCCATGGGAGCCAACACGACCGGAACCCCCACGCGCAGCGAACCCAGGGTCAGCTCCGTCGGGATGGCCTGACTAGTTCTTGGAGTCACCCTTACCGGATTTCTTGCCGCTCGGCTGCTGCACCTCGCCGGCCCAGATGATGGGCGCGAAGCCCGGACCCGGATAGAAGCTCATGGCGGTCAACTCACGCTTCTCGGGCGCGAGGTAGACCAAACACAAGTCGGTCTTGGACCCGGGCTTGAACTTCTTCGGCAAGATCGGGCCACTCGGACAGGGTTTGTATTCGCTCTTGAAACTCGAGGCGGTGACGTAGTTGTCCTTGCTGTCCACCAGATAGAGCGGGACCGTCAGCCCGCCGACATCTCCCGCGCCGACATTCTTGACTTCGGCATGCACGAAGTAGGGGCGAGACTTCTTCGCCTCAGCGTCGAGCTTCCAGGATCCGAAGCGATTGAGCGACACCTCTTCCAGACTGGTCACGGTGAGGTCGAGAGCCACGATGTCCTCGGCGCTCGCCTGCCACGCAACGACTCCCACGTCGCCCACGGCCAATTCGCTGCCCTGGGGAGTCAAGTCCACCCCCGACGGCACCTGGAGATAGTTGGGTTCGGCGCTGGCAGACGACTTGTCGGCCTCCGGCTCCTTGTCCGAGGAGCCCGAGCACCCCGACAGCAGCCCGATCACAGGCACGGCGACGAGGGCGAGGATCGCCACCCGTCGCCTCAGATTAGCCGGCACCGTCACGGAGTCATCGTGCCAAATCAAGTCTCAAGCCCCGATCAAGTGCTCGGCAAAGTACGCCGAAATGCGGTCGAGCGAAATCCGCTCCTGCGCCATGGTGTCACGCATCCGCACCGTGACGGCCTGGTCTTCGAGCGTGTCGAAGTCGACCGTGACACAGAAGGGGGTGCCGATCTCGTCCTGCCGGCGATAGCGCTTGCCGATCGCGCCGGCGTCGTCGAACTCGACATTCCACTGCCGCCGCAACTCGGCAGCCAGGTCCTTCGCCTTCGGCGAGAGGTCGGCGTTGCGGCTCAGCGGCAGTACCGCCACCTTGACCGGCGCCAACCGGGGATCCAGACGCAGCACGACCCGCTTGTCCACCCCGCCCTTGGTGTTGGGGGCCTCATCTTCGGTGTAGGCGTCGACCAGGAACGTCATCAGGCTGCGCGACAGGCCAGCCGCCGGCTCGATGACGTAGGGCACATAACGTTCGTCGTTGGCTTGGTCGTAGTAGCGCAGGTCGACACCCGAGTGCTCGGAGTGCGTCTTGAGATCAAAGTCGGTGCGGTTGGCGATGCCCTCCAGCTCACCCCACTCCGAACCCGCGAACTGGAACCGGTATTCGATGTCGACGGTCCGTTTGGAGTAGTGGCTCAGCTTGTCTTTGGGGTGCTCGAAGTGCCGCAGGTTGTCGGCATCGATGCCCAACTCGACATACCAGCGGGTGCGTTCGTCGATCCAAAATTGATGCCAGTCTTCGTCCTCGCCGGGCTTGACGAAGAACTCCATCTCCATCTGCTCGAACTCGCGGGTGCGGAAGATGAAGTTGCCCGGCGTGATCTCGTTGCGGAAACTCTTGCCGATCTGCGCCACGCCAAACGGCGGCTTCTTGCGCGTGCTGGTCACGACGTTGGCGAAGTTCAAGAAGATGCCTTGGGCCGTCTCCGGGCGCAGGTAGTGCAAACCGGACTCGTTTTCGGTCACACCGAGGTAGGTCTTGAGCAGGCCAGAGAACTGGCGTGGTTCGGTCCACGCCCCCCGGGTGCCGCAATTGGCGCAGGCGATGTCGCGCAGCGCTACGTCGTCGGGGTTGATGCCCTTCTTCTCAGCCACCGCTTCCTGGAGGTGGTCCACGCGGTAGCGCTTGTGGCACGACTGGCACTCGGTCAGCGGATCGGTGAACGTGTCGACGTGACCGGACGCTTCCCACACCTGCCGGGGCAAGATCACGCTGGAATCGAGCCCGACCACGTCGTCGCGGCTCTGCACCATCGAGCGCCACCATTGGCGCTTGATGTTGTCCTTCAACTCCACGCCCAGCGGCCCGTAATCCCAGGCCGAGCGGGTGCCGCCGTAAATCTCGCCGCACGGGTAGACGAATCCGCGGCGCTTGGCCAGGGAGACGACATGGTCGACGGTCGAGGGCGGCGGCTTAGCCACGGATCAGGCTCCTTTGTCGGGGTGCGGAGGGCTTAGCCTAACGAGCGCGTCATCGGGTTATTGAGGTTGGCTCCGGGCTCGACCACCTCGAAAGCGCTGGGCTCCTCGATCGCTCGGCTGAGAAGCGGCACGGCGTGCAACTTTACGTCGTACGCCGAGAGGGCCCGCCGATAGGCGCCCACGTTCTCCCAGCGGGTCTCCAGCGCCCACAGCGACGGCTCGTCGACGTTGCGACCGACGGTTCCCCCGACATAGCCCGGGCGCTTGGCCAACTCACTGTGCGCGCTCTCGAGGTCGAGCCGAAACTGCGCCGCAGCGGCGTTGTCGACCCGGAATCTGTTCACCACCAGCATGGGGCCAGGCTAACCGGCGTCGGGTTCTTGACAACTATTCTCAAGTCGATTGAGAATGATTCTCATGTGGCCGATCTGCAGTTCGCAACGGAAGGTTGCCGCGCCGCTGACCGGTGTCCTGTTGACCGGTCTCCTGACGGCCTGCAGTAGCACGCGAGCCGACGAAGCCGGCCTCCAGATCGCGGCTTCGTTCTATCCGTTGGCGTTCGTGGCAGAGCGGATCGGGGGCGAGCGGGTCGAAGTGATGAATCTGACCACCCCGGGCACAGAGCCGCATGATCTCGCGCTGGGCTTCTTGGAAACCGCTTCGGTTGCCGAGGCCGACCTCGTCGTTTATCAACGCGGCTTCCAGCCAGCGGTCGACGAGACCGTCGACGCGGTGGTGGAGGACGCGCGCGTGGTCGACCTCACCGAGACCGTCGAGATCAGACCCGACGATCCACACTTCTGGCTTGATCCCCTGCTGCTGGCGCAGGTGGGAGACCACGTTGCGGCAGCCCTAGGCGACATGGACGCCGCGCGCAGCGAGGAGTACGCCGCGCGTGCCGTCGAGTTGCGCGCCGAGCTCGTGACTCTGGATGAGAGCTATCAGGCCGCCCTGGGGCAGTGCGCGCGCTCTACCGTTGTGGTCAGCCATGACGCGTTCGGCTATCTCGACCGCTACGGCCTCACCTTCGAGGCCATCAACGGGCTCTCCCCCGACGCCGAGCCCGCTCCCGCCACCCTGGCCAGGCTCCACGAACTCGCGATCGAAGCCGGCGTCACCACGGTGTTCTCCGAAACCCTGGCGAGTCCCAAACTCGCGCAGACGCTCGCCGCGGACCTCGGCGTCGCCACCGCGGTCCTCGACCCGATCGAAGGTCTCTCGGAGGCCTCGGCCGGTGACGATTACGTTGACCTCATGCGCGCCAACCTCGCCGCTCTCCGGAAGGCCAATCAGTGCTGAGCACCCCCGTGATCGAGGTCGGCGCCGCCTCCGTGGCGGTCGGCGGCCGACCCATCCTGCGCGGCATCGACCTCACCGTCGCCGAGGGCGAGTTCGTGGCCATCATGGGCGCCAACGGCTCCGGCAAGTCCACCTTGGTCCGAGCGCTCACCGGCCTCGCCGGCCTCACCACCGGCTCGATCCGCCTCTTCGGCACTGAACTGGACGCCTTCCACGAGTGGCACCGCGTGGGCTTCGTCCCTCAGCGGGCCGGGGCGGCGGGCGGGGTGCCCGCTTCGGTCCAGGAGGTCGTCTCAGCGGGGCGGCTCACCCGGCGCCCGCTGTTCCGGCGGCTCGGCGCGGCCGATCGACGCGCCATCGAGGAGGCTCTCGACGTGGTGGGGTTGGCAGGCAGGGCCAAAGATGGAGTGTCCACCCTTTCGGGTGGCCAGCAGCAGCGCGTCCTCATTGCCCGAGCGCTCGCGGGAGAGCCCGATCTGCTCTTCCTCGATGAGCCGACGGCGGGCGTGGACCTGCCCAATCAGGAAACTCTCGCGGCGGCTCTGGGCGTGCTTGCCGGTCGTGGTTCGACGATCGTCTTGGTGGCACACGAACTCGGGCCGATGGCACCCCTGGTGGATCGTGCTGTCGTTTTGCGCGACGGACGACTGGTGTACGACGGCCCGCCACTCGAGGATCACGCCGTGCACAACGCGGGGTTCGGCGATCACCCTCATGCCCATCATCACCCGCGCCCCTCCGAACACGATCACGCTCCCCACGTGGTCTCCCCCCTCGACGTGCCCAGTCCGCTGCCGGGGCATCAGAGCCGCCAGGGAGGCCTCTCATGATCGACCTCCTCGGCTTACCCTTCATGCAGCGGGCACTGCTGGCTGCGCTCATCACGGGCCTGGCCGCACCGGCGGTCGGTGTCTTCCTCGTGCAGCGTCGGATGGCGCTGATGGGTGACGGGCTCGGGCATGTGGCCGTCACCGGCGTGGCCGTCGGCCTGTTCTACAACACCTCCCCAACTTGGACGGCGGTTATCGCTGCGATCGTCGGCGCCGTCGCCATCGAGATGATCCGAGAAGCGGGGCACACCAACGGCGACGTGGCGTTGGCGCTGTTGTTCTACGGCGGCCTCGCGGGCGGCGTACTCATCACCGGCTTGGCCGGGCAAAGCGCCGCGCGCCTGCAGGGCTATCTCTTCGGCTCGATCCTGACCATCTCCCGCAGCGACGTCTTGATCACCTTGATCCTCGCGATCGTCATCGTCATCGTCACCCTGGGCCTGATGCCCCAACTCTTTGCGGTGGCCCAAGATCAGGAGTTCGCTCGGGTGGCCGGCCTCAATGTCCGCACCTACAACCTGATCGTGGCCGTGTTGGCGGCGGTCACCGTCACGGTGGCGATGCGCACCGTCGGCCTTCTCCTCGTGTCCGCGCTGATGGTGGTCCCCGTGGCGACGTCGCAGCAGTTGACCCGCTCCTTCAGATCGACCGTAGGTCTGGCCATGGGGTTAGGTGCCTTCGCCGCCGTCGGCGGACTTCTCGCGTCTGGCTATCTCTCGCTCACCCTGGACGCGCACATCTCCCCCGGACCAACGATCGTGCTGTGGTCGCTAGCCGGCTTCGCACTCACCTGGCCCACGGGAGCGTGGCTGCGTCGTCGGCGACGACTACACGCCCCCTTCGCTGCCTTGGCGGCCCCCGATCACACCGTCACCGATGAGCACCCCCACGAGCACGGTGAGGACTGCGGCCATCGGGCGATCATCCATGGCGACCACGTCGACTATGTCCATGACGGGCATCGGCACGCACCCCACGATGAGCACTATGACGAACACTGAGCGTGGCACTGAGCGTGGCACCGAGCGAACGGCACCGCGACCGACTCGACAGCGCCGCGCCGTTTCTGAGGTGATGCGCACCTTTCACGACTTCCGCTCGGCCCAGGAAATCCACGAACTGCTGTCGCAACGCGGGGATCCGGTCGGGTTAGCGACGGTCTATCGCACCCTGCAACTGCTCGTCGATGGTCGTGAGGTCGACATGTTGCGCGGGGAGGACGGCGAGGCGATCTATCGACGCTGCTCGGAAACCCATCACCACCACTTGGTCTGCCGCCTGTGCGGCGCGACGGTGGAGGTCGAGGGTCCCGCCGTGGAACGGTGGACCTCGGCCATCGCAACCAACCACGGCTTTCGCGACATCTCACACACGTTGGAGATCTTCGGCACCTGTTCTCGGTGCCCCACCCCCGAGGAGTGATCCCATGGACAAGGCACCTGCGCGAGCGGTACGCCGGGGCGCCCGATCAGGGCTGTTCCTGGCCTTGCCGCTGATCCTCGGACTCCTGTTCGGCCCCTTGGCGCCCAACGCCCACGCCGCCGACCCGGCGTACCCCTTCCCGCAACATCGGACCTACGCGCCGGGCACGTTGACGCCCAACCACCGCACCACCACCCAGCTGGACAACGACGTCCGAGCGGCGTACGCCAGTTGGCAGCGCCGCTATTTGGTCCGCACGGACCGCGTGGTCAAGGCCACTCGGCTTTATCGCGTCGCCCTGGGCAAACCGGGCACCAAACTGCATCGGACTACGGTCTCGGAGGGGCAGGGCTACGGGATGGTGATCGTGGCGACCCTGGCGGGGGCAGACCGGGCCGCTCGCCGCGAGTTCGATGGGTTGTGGCGTTTCGCCCGCGCACATCCGAGCGGCTTTGACGATCGCCTGATGGCGTGGCACGTGCCTGTTGGGGCCGAGGGCCGGGACGCCGCCTTCGATGGCGACGCGGACATGGCGTTCGCGCTGATGCTGGCGCACGCGCAGTGGGGCTCGGACGGCGCGATCAACTACCGCGCGGCGGCAAACCGCCTGCTCGCCGGGATCGAAGAATCAATGATCGGGCCGCGTAGTCGCTACCCCATGCTGGGTGACTGGGTCGGACCCAACGGGCGGCGCTACCACCAGTTCACCCCGCGCACGTCGGACTTCATGCCGGCGCATTTTCGCGCCTTCGCCCGGTTCACCGGCGATCCAGCCTGGGGATCTGTGCTCACCGCCTCCCAGTCCGCCGTCGACCAATTGCAGTCCCTGCACCCTGGCACGGGTCTGCTTCCCGACTTCACCGTTCCCGCAGAAGGTCGCGACGGTCCACTTGCCCCCGCCCCGGCGGGCTTCCTTGAGGGACCCAAGGATGGGATGTACGGCTACAACGCGGGCCGCGATCCCTGGCGCATCGCGACCGATGGCCTCGTGAACGGCGACTCGACCTCGTTGGCCCAGGCACGGCTCATCACCGACTGGGCTGCGAGATCCACCAACGGAAGACCGGCCAGGATCCGCGCCGGCTATCGCCTCAACGGACTTCCCTCCCCCGGAAGCGACTATTTCACGACGTTCTTTGCGGCTCCGCTGGGCGTGGCCGCGATGACTCATCCCGACCAACAGCAGTGGCTCAATCGCGTGTACGACGCCGTCCGCACCCGGCGCGAGGACTACTACTCCGACAGCGTCACCTTGTTGTGTTTGCTCGTGATGTCACACAACTATTGGGATCCGACATCCACTCCGGCACCGCCTGTCCGCGCCGAGCCAGCACACCGGGCCTAGGTACAAGTGAAAGCAGGGCGCCCGACGGATCGGGTGCCCTGCTTGTTGCTCCTGAGGTCCCTACCTTGGGTCATCCCAACGCGCGAAGCCGGCGGACCGAGCATTGTCCTCAGAGTCAAACCACACCTCAGCAATCGTCCGACCAAAATACGGCGACTCATCCGTGTGATACAGCATCGAATCCGCATTCCCCTTGATCGAGAACGACTCATGCGGAGACGCCCCACCCTCAAGCGGATCAGCCGACCCCACACCAAACGCACCCACCGCAGGCAACGCCACAAACCCAACCGGCGCCCGCTTCTTCTCATCCCAACGCGCGAAACCGGCGGCCCGAGCATTGTCCTCAGAGTCAAACCACACCTCAGCAATCGTCCGACCAAAATACGGCGACTCACCCGTGTGATACAGCATCGAATCCGCATTCCCCTTGATCGAGAACGACTCATGCGGAGACGCCCCACCCTCAAGCGGATCAGCCGACCCCACACCAAACGCACCCACCGCAGGCAACGCGGCCGCAGCGGCCCACGCGGCTGGCGCTTCGACGTCCACGCCGGCGTCGGGCAGATCTACCTCCGGTACGTCGACCTCAGGCAGGTCCGCTTCGGGAAGAGCCGCACCCAGACCCACGGCGGCGCCCGCCCCCATAGCTACCTCAGGCAGATCCACGCTGGGGACATCCACGCCGGGCACGTCCACGCCGCGCACATCCACGCCGGGCACATCAGCCGCAGGAAGGTCCCAACTGGGCGCCGCAACGTCCGGCGCATCAACCTCAGGCAGATCCACGCTGGGCAGATCCACGCTGGGCAGATCCACGCTGGGCAGATCCACGCTGGGCGCATCCACGCTGGGCACATCCACGCTGACCAGATCTAGCTCAGGCAGATCAACCTCGGGCAAGTCCACCTCGGGAAGCGCGGCACCCAGACCGGCCACCGCACCGGCACCGGCACCCAGAGCCACCTCGGGCACATCCACCTCAGGCACATCGACCTGGGGCAAACCAACCGTCTCGGTGCGCGACCGAACCTGGGAGACAGCGACCTTGCGCAGGACGTACCACAGGGTGATGCCCGCGCCGAGCAGCGCCGACAGCAGCAGCCAGCCCCAGTTCTCTTGCAGCAGCCAACTCATGAGAAGAGTCCTTCCGAGGAGGTGCCGGCTTCGGCTTCGAGCTCATCCTCGTGTGGCAGCGCCACCTTGGCGACGAACCAAGCCAGGAGTGAGCCGACGACGAACGCCAGCAAGATCAGGAACCACAGTTGTCCAAATAGCCAGGTCATCTCAGGCTCCTCACTTGACCACGATGTTGCCGTAGCGATTCATGTCTCGACCGACCTTGGTGGCGTTGTCGCCCAAGGGTTCGGTGTCACGCGCGCCGACTGCCTCGATCGAGTCGGAGGCGACGCCGGCCGCCTCGAGCGCGACCTTGACGGCGTCTGCACGCTGCTGAGAGCGCTCACCCTTCGCACCTGCTCGGTCGGTGTGGCCAGAAGCCGTCACCAACAGGTCGGGGCAACCCGCGATCAACGCGCCGGCCTTGGCCACTTCATCGGCGCTCGAGGCGTCGATCACGGACGAACCTTCAGCAAAGGTGATCTTGTCGTCGCCGAGCAGTTCGTCGATCTGGGTCTGCGCCGCCGCCGCCTCGCACGCCGGATCGGCGGCGGGGGTGGATTCTTCGGCGCCCGGATCGGTTGTGCCGGTGTCCGGCTCGGCGGCCAGCCCCGAGGTGTCGACGTCGGCGACACGGACGCCCTCAACCTCGGCAACAAGATCGCCAGCCTCTTTCAGGTCGGCCGCGGAGAGTCCGGACCCAGCCGCAGCCGAGACGGTGGCGTCACGCCCACTGAAGTCCACGTCGACGCCATCCAAACCGTTGGCCTTGAGCGCCGACAGTGAGCGAGACCCCAGGTCTGCCTCGATGTCGCCACCTTTGACAACGGAGGCCAAAGCCGCCAAGAGCAAGGGGACGACCAGGAGGGCCAGCCACCACGGTCCCCCGAGATTGCGATGCGCCCAGCGAGTCTCGCTGTGGCGCTCGTGTGTCGTGCGCGTCACGTGTGACGCGTCTTCCGGCCGATCCATCGACCCTCCGTAGGGTTTGTGAAGTTGTGTGCTGCCGCGCACAACCTAAGCGCCACCGGCCCGAATGCCAAGCATTTGATCCGCGTACCGGACGCCAGCTAAGCCCCACCGGGGTTGGGCAGCGCGCCGCCGTACCTCCGGTCCCGGGCGGCGTACTCCTCGATCGCCCGCCACAGGTGCCGCCGATCGACGTCGGGCCACAGCACATCGGTGAAGACCAGTTCGGAGTACGCCGCTTGCCACAGCATGAAGTTGGACAATCGGTGTTCCCCAGAGGTGCGCCAAACCAGGTCCGCATCGGCCACCTCGGGGACATACAAGAACCGCGCGAACGTCTTCTCGTCCACCTTCTCGGGCTTGAGCCGCCCAGCGGCGACCTCGCGTGCGATAGCCCGGGCGGCGTCCGCGACTTCGGCCCGGCCGCCATAGTTGACGCACATCGTGAGCGTCAGCACCTTGTTGTCGCGCGTCAGCTCTTCGGCGATCTGAAGTTCTTTGATGACCGACTTCCAAAGCCGTGGCGCGCGACCCGCCCACCGCACCTTGACTCCGAGGGCGTGCATCTCATCGCGTCGACGACGGATCACGTCGCGATTGAAGCCCATCAAGAAGCGCACTTCCTCGGGCGAACGCGACCAGTTCTCCGTGGAGAAGGCGTAGGCCGAGATTGCCTTGACGCCGACCTCGATCGCGCCCTGCACCACGTCGAACAGCGAGTGCTCGCCGGCCTCGTGGCCTGCGGTGCGCGGGAGACCACGCTCCTTGGCCCAGCGACCGTTGCCATCCATCACGATCGCGACGTGCCGGGGCACCAACTCTGGCGGCAGCGCGGGCGCCCGCGCCCCCGAGGGGTGCGGATCGGGCGGCCTGATGGGCGGAGCGGCACTCATCGTTCGACGTACGCCAGCGAGCGCAGCCCACGCTCCAGATGCCAGGCGACGTACGCCGCCACCAGCCCGCTGGACTCCTTGAGGTGTCGCGGTTCGGCCGACTCCACCGCTGCCCAGTCTCCCGTTAGCAGTGCGCCCAGCACCCGGACCGTTTCGGCCGGTGGGGTTGCCGAGCCCGGCAATCGACAGTCAGCGCACAACACTCCCCCCGCCGAGGGGTTCAACCACCGATGTGGACCGGGGTCTCCGCACCGCGCGCAGTGGTCGAACGAGGGCGCATAACCGGCCACTGACATAGAACGCAAGAGGTAGGAGTCCAAGATCTGGCTGGCCGCGTGTTCGCCCGAAGCCATCGCGCGGAGTCCTCCGACCAACAACAGGAATTGTTGGAGGGCCGGCTCCTTGTCTTCCATGGCGAGCCGCTCGGCGGTCTCCAGCATCACCGTTCCCGAGGTGTAGCGGTCATAGTCCGCGCCCAGTCCCGCGGAGAAGGGGGTAAGGGTTTCCGCTTGGGTGATCACGTCGAGGCTGCGGCCCTCGGCGAACATCAGATCCACGTGGGTGAACGGCTCGAGCCGCGAACCCCATCGCGATGACGTACGCCGCACTCCGCGCGCCACGGCCCGCACCCGCCCGTGGTGCCGTGTCAACAGCGTGATGATGCGATCGGCTTCGCCCAACTTGTGGGTGCGCAAGACGATCGCTTCGTCACGGTAGAGCGGCACCCGCCCAGTCTGCCTTGTCCACAGGCTCGGCGGGGTGTCCGGCGCGGTGTTTTCCCCGCCAATCGGCCAGGCCGACAGCCGGTCGGAAGGCTTAGGCTCGGTTGATCGCGCTGATCACGGCTTTGAGGCTGGCCGTGACGATGTTGGCGTCGAGACCAACACCCCAATAGACGTGATCGCCCACCGTGCATTCGACGTACGCCGCGGCGATCGCATCGCCGCCCGAGGAAAGCGCGTGCTCGGCATAGTCGAGGACGCGCACCTCGTTGCGGTGAGTCCAACGCGGATCGTCCACCGACTGCATCTCGATCATCAGGTCGTTGAGCGCGTTGCAGAACGCAGCGATGGGGCCGTTGCCGGACCCAGCGAGTTGACGCAGTTCGCCATCGACGTACACGTTGACGCTGAGGGAGTCCCGCTCCCCCGCCGCCGACGAGGTGTGCACCGAGTTGAGTTTGAGGGGGCTCTCGCGCAGCAAGTATTCGTTGGAGAATATCTCCCAGATCTGTTCCGGGGTGATCTCCCCACCCTCGGCGTCCGTGTGTTGCTGGATCACCCGGCTGAATTCGATTTGCGCGCGGCGGGGCAAGTCGAGCTTGTGCTCGGCCTTGAGAATGTAGGCGACGCCGCCCTTTCCGGACTGGCTGTTGACCCGGATCACGGCCTCATAGGTGCGGCCCACGTCATGGGGGTCAATCGGGAGGTACGGCGCCTCCCACATCATCTGCGAGACCGGGATGCCCCGCTCGGCGGCTTGCCGATCAAGGTCCTCGAGCCCTTTCTTGATCGCGTCTTGGTGCGACCCGGAAAAGGCGGTGTAGACCAAGTCGCCGGCGTAGGGGTGGCGCGGGTGCACCGGCAACTGCGTGCAGTACTCCACCGTCCGCCGGATCTCGTCGATGTCGGAGAAGTTGATCTGGGGGTCGATGCCCTGGCTGAACAGATTCATCCCCAAGGTCACCAGGCAGACATTTCCGGTGCGCTCGCCATGGCCGAACAAGCAGCCCTCGACCCGATCGGCCCCGGCCATCACGGCCAGTTCAGTGGCCGCGACGGCGGTCCCCCGATCGTTGTGCGGATGCAGGCTGATCGCGCTGTGTTCGCGGCGGGTCAGTTGCCGGGAGAACCATTCGATCTGATCGGCGTAGACGTTGGGCGTCGACATCTCCACGGTCGCCGGCAGGTTGAGGATGATCTCGCGCCCCGCCTCGGGCTGCCACACATCGGAGACCGCCTCACAGACATCGACGGCGAAATCCAACTCGGTGCCGGTGAAGATCTCTGGCGAGTATTGGTAGCCGAAATCGCAATCGCCCAGCAACTCCTCGGCGTACTTCATCACGATCTCGGTGCCGCGCGTGGCGATCGCCCGACACTCATCGCGATCCACCCCGAACACGACCCGACGAAACAGCGGTGCCGTCGCGTTGTAGAGATGCACCGTTGCCCGGTCGGTGCCCACCAGTGACGCGATGGTGCGCTCGATCAGGTCTTCGCGCGCCTGGGTCAACACCGAGACCCGGACATCGTCGGGAATCCGGTCTCCTTCGACGAGGTTGCGGACGAAATCGAAGTCCGTCTGACTCGCCGAAGGGAAGCCGATCTCGATCTCCTTGTAGCCCATCGCCACCAGCAGGTCGAACATCTTCAACTTGCGGGCCGGGGTCATCGGATCGATGAGCGCCTGATTGCCGTCACGCAGATCGGTGGACAGCCAACGCGGGGCCTTGGTGATCTTGGCCGCAGGCCACGCCCGGTCGGGCAGGTCGATGGGAGTGAAGGCGCGATAGCGCTGATGCGGCATGGCGCCGGATTGTTGGAAGTTGGCCGTGTTGCTCAGGCCGGGAACTGCGTTCGTCATGAGAGGTCCTCGCTGGGGGTTTCGGGGCCGGTCACACAGCACACACTCCGCAGCGAGGGGGTCCGGCTGGTGGCTAGACCTCGCTGCGGCAGCGAAGAAGGAGGCTGCGACGCGTCATGATGGAACCACCTTAACCTACGTCGGCCGGAGGGTACGATCACGCCAGCGGTTGACCGCATCCAACGCACACACGAGGGCCAAGGGGGTTGAGTGTCGATCCGAGCCACCACGCTCACGATTGCCGCTCTCGTCGTCGTCCTTTCCGGATGTGGCGCAAAGAGCTTCGACGGCCCCACCGCCGACGTGGTCCCCAAGGCGGGCCAATGCCGCAATCTGAGTGCCAAGGACATGCGTCTGGCCGTCAACAACAGCGCGGCGATCCCGTGCACCGAAGCACACACAGCCGAGACCTACGCCGTGGGTCAGTTGCCCGCAGAGTTCGAGGATGTGGAGTACGACGACCCACAGCTCGCCGCCCACGGCTACCAAGCCTGTGCGACGGGGCTGATGAGTTTCCTGGGCGCTGACGAGAGCCAAGTCATGCGCACCGTGGTGGGCTGGGCCTTCTTCAGGCCGTCCAAGGGCGCGTGGGACAACGGTTCGCGCACCTATCGCTGCGACGTGGTGGGCGGCGGACCGCAAAGCAAGGAGGTGGTCAAGCTTCCGGCGACGGCCCGCGATCTGCTTGCCAAGCCGGACGACGCCTGGCTGGCGTGTGTCGACGGACCCTCCGTTGAGGGCAAGGTCAAGGTCCCCTGTACCCAGCCACACACCTGGCGCGCGGTGACCACGATCAAACTGGGAGAGGAAGAAGACCCCTACCCGGGTGATGAGATCGTCGTCGAGCGCACCCGCAACTTCTGCTCCGACTCGGTCGTGGCGTGGCTCAACTATCCCGTCACCTATGAGTTCGGCTACACCTGGTTCCGTGAGGCCGAATGGGAGTCTGGCAACCGCCGCTCCGTCTGTTGGGCGAAGACCGAACAGTGACCAAGGCCCTCCTCAGCTGCGCCCTTCTCGCCGTCGTCCTCGTCGGCTGTTCTGGCGGCGACAACCCCACCTCCGATCCGTCCGGCTCCCCATCAACGTCGACGTCGGTCAGCCAGAGCACCTCCACCAAGCCGACGCGAGCCGTGTCAGCACCCCGGCCCAGGCTCGGAGCGTGTTATCGGCTGGGGTACGCCGAGGCGATCGCGCCGACGACCACGGCCCCGAGCGTGCCGTGCCGGCGAGCCCACACGTCGGTCACCTATTTCGTCGGCGAGCTGAAGACGTTCGTTGACGGGCATCTGCTCGCCGTCGATGCCCAGCGGATTCAGCGTGAGATCGCTCGCGAGTGCCCGCGCCGACTGCCCGACTATCTGAAGGCGGACGCCGGCCAATTGCGCCTCTCGGTGTTGCGCGCGGTCTGGTTCTCGCCCACGCTCGAGGAGTCCGACCAGGGCGCCAACTGGTTTCGGTGCGACGCGATCGCTCTCGGGGGCGACCACGAGTTGGCGCCCCTCGACGGCGATCTCGTGTCGGTCTTGGATGGCGCAGCGGGCCGACTTCGCTATGGCATCTGCGGCACCTCCGCGCCAGGGTCGCCGGAGTTCGAACGCATCATCTGTTCGGCCGATTCACCCTGGCGTGCCATCAAGATCTACGACCTCGATGGGCGCGACTACCCGGGCGAGCGCGGCGTACAACAAGTCGCCCAGAAGCAGTGCAAGAAGGCCGGACGAGACGTGGCGGACGATTCACTGAACTATCGGTGGGGCTTCGACTGGCCGACCGCCAAACAGTGGCGGGCGGGGCAACGTTTCGGGCTGTGCTGGGCGCCCGGCTCCTAAAACCCCAATTTGCGCAGCTGCCGCGGGTCTCGCTGCCAATCTTTGGCAACCTTCACGTGCAGGTCGAGGTAGACCGGCGTGCCGAGGAGCGCCTCAATCTGTTCGCGTGCCCGAGTGCCGACCTCGCGAAGCCGCGCCCCCTTGTGCCCGATCATGATGCCCTTCTGGGAGTCGCGTTCGACGTAGAGATTGGCGTGGATGTCCAGCAGCGGCCGATCCGGGTCGCGCTCCGCCCGCATCCCCATCTCGTCGACCACGACGGCGATCGAGTGCGGGAGCTCGTCGCGCACTCCTTCCAGGGCCGCCTCTCGGATCAACTCGGCAGCGAGGATCTCCTCCGGGGCGTCGGTGAGGTCACCGTCGGGATAGAACTGGGGGCCTTCCGGCATCAGCCCGACAAGAAGATCGGCGAGCAGTCCGAGCTGATCGCCCGAAACCGCCGAAACCGGGATGATCTCCGCCCAGGATGTGTCGGTCTCCTCGCCGAGCCGGGCGATGTCGAGCAGGTGGGCGCCGATGCGTTCCGGGGACACCAGGTCGGTCTTGGTTGCGATCGCAATCTTGATGGTGCGACGAACCTTGCCCAATTCCTTGACGATGAAGCGATCCCCGGGCCCGACCTTCTCGTTGGCCGGGAAACACACCGCCACGACATCCACCTCGCTCCAGGTTGCCTTGACCAGGTCGTTGAGCCGTTCGCCGAGCAGGGTGCGGGGACGGTGCAGGCCCGGTGTGTCCACGAGGATCAGCTGGGCATCGGGGCGGTGCACGATGCCGCGCACCACGGTGCGGGTGGTTTGCGGCCGAGAACTAGTGATCACCACCTTGGTGCCGACCAGTGCGTTGGTCAGCGTGGACTTGCCGGCGTTGGGCCGCCCGACGAACGACGCGAAGCCACTGCGGAACTCACTCATGGTTCTCCTTGGGCGCTGCGGTGGCAGGTGGTGGTGTCGGTGCGCGCCAATAGCCCATGACGTCGTACGCCGCCGCGGCCAGGCGGCGTTCCCGCATCAGGTGCTTGCGGATCGCCCGCATCTGCGACGACTCGCCGGCCATCCAGAAATAGCCGTCGCCCTTGGGCCAATCGAGCCCGGCCACCATCTCCGCGAGCGCGCTAGACGCATCGTCTGGGGGGCTGAGCCAGGTCAGGTCACACTCGGCAGGGAAATAGCCGGGGAGCTCCTCGGGAACCTCGGCCCACAGGCGCACCGGCACGGGTGTCTCGGTTTCAGCGATGCGGGCCAGCGCCGGCAGTGCGGTGAGATCTCCCACCGCGAGGATCCACTCGGCTGATGCGGGCAACGTGAACGAACCCCGCGCTTCGGTGATGGTCACGACATCGTTCACCATCGCAGTCTGCACCCATTCGGTGACCAGCCCGACTTCGTGGAGCACCACGTCCAGCGTCAAGGTGTCGCCGTCCCAAGAACGCACCGTGTAGTAGCGGCTTTGGAACTGGCCCGGAACGATCAGTCCGACCCACTCATCGGGCAGCCCGGTGCTCGCAAACCCCGCCACACCCGGCCCGCCGAGCACCAGCCGCCGCAGATGGGTGCCCATCGGTTCTAGGGCGAGCACCGTTGCGGCGTACTGCTCGACCCGGGTGCTCACCGGACCAGGCTATCTGCGAGCCAGCCCGCAGCGTCACCAGTCCGGACGCAAGGGGAACCCGTCGTGTCCCGCCGCGTCGGTGTTGGCCGCGAGCACATGATGGAGCTGGACCACGTTACGTTCGAAGCCGACCCGCGAACCGGCCATATAGAGCCCCCACACCCGGGCCGTTGCCTCCCCCACCTCGGCGACGCACTCGTCCCAGTTGCGCACTAAGTTGCGGGTCCAGCCGGCCAAGGTCAGCGCATAGTGGCGGCGCAGGTTTTCCTCGTGCATCACCTCGAACCCCGCATCTTGGGCTGCGGTAATGATCTTGCCCGAGCCGGTGAGCTCGCCGTCGGGAAAGACGTAGCGATCGATGAACGGCCCCGTCTCCTGAGGCCGGTTGTGGGGCCGGGTGATGCAGTGGTTGAGCAAGCGACCTTCGGGCCGCAACCTTTCGCGCAGGAAGGTGAAGTACGCCGGGTAGTTGCGCACGCCGATGTGTTCGGTCAGCCCGATCGAGCTCACGGCGTCGAAGCTCGACTCCATTACATCGCGATAGTCCAGATGCCGCACCTCGGCCAAGTCGCCCAAGCCCTCGCGATCGATCGCCTCCTTGGCCCACTCGGCTTGCTCCAGCGACAGCGTGACGCCCAGCGCGCGGACGCCGTACTCCCGCGCGGCGTGCCGCACCATGGCACCCCAACCGCACCCCACGTCGAGCAGCCGCTGACCCGGCTGCAGAGCGAGTTTGCGGCAGATCACGTCGTATTTCTCCCGCTGCGCCTCCTCCAGACTCACCCCTGGCTCGGGAAACACCGCGCACGTGTAGGTCATCGAGGGCCCCAACACGAGCTCGTAGAAGTGGTTGGACACGTCGTAGTGGTGGGAGATGGCGGCGGCGTCGCGCCCCATCGAGTGGCGCAGACCGGCCACGGCTCTGCGCCACCGCGGCAACCGCTCCTGTGGAGGGGGAGCCGGCGGGACCAAATGGGACAACCCCAAGCTGCGCAAGATCGCCACGATCTCGCCCGGTCCGGGCCGGCGAAAGCGCAGCCGGTCCTGCAGGAGCACCAACGCCTCGTAGGGATCACCGGGATGCACCCCCTCGATGACCAAGTCCCCGGAGACGTAGGCCCGGGACATGCCGAGGTCCCCCGGTGCGGTAAGGAGGTAGGACAACCCTCGTTCGCTGACCAACCGCAAGCCGATCTCCGCGCTGGGCGGTCCCGCGGCGCTGCCGTCGAACGCGCTGAGACGGACCGGTAGCCCGGCCACGGTCAACGATTCGATGGCAGCCGCGATCGAGCGCCTGCTGGGCGAATGGGTCATCGTCGTCGCACCGCCTTGTCATAGAGGGACGTGTAGCGCTCGGCCGGGTCGTAGGCCGCCTTGACGGCCGCGAGATTTGCCCCGTCATAGAGCCGATCGAACGTGGCCCGGTCATAGAACGCTTCGGAATAGAGCGACTTGTGCCCGCCGAGCTCGGTCACCTTGGCCTCGATCGCACGGTTCAGCGGAGCCTCGGAAGCGTTGGGGCCGACGGGCACGGTCCCCCAGAAACCCACATTGACGTAGGTTACGCCGGGTGAGAGGGGGTACGTCGGCCAGCGGCGCGATCCGTCGGGACCCTGCCGCAAACGCAGCGGGCACAGCCAGACCGGCCGCATCCCGATCTCGGTGTCGAACCACGACAAGAACTCCGACAGGCGCGCCACGGGGACCTCGATGTCCTGGACCACCCGCTCGCGGGCAGGGCGCCCGGCTCGCCGGTCCAGCCGATTGACGATGTCCCAGCGGTGATCCAGGGCCACCAACCGGTGGTAGACATCCGAGCGCCGCCAGCGGCGCGGCCACATCCGGCGTACGAACCTGTTCTGGGCGCCGAACCCCGCCGAACACCAGAACCAGTCAGTGTCCCAGCGCCACAGGTAGTCGTGGGCGGTGAGGACGTCGGTCGAGTGGGTCTGGAGCGACTTGTAGTAGACCTGCCCTCCCCCATAGTCCGAGGTGGCCCCGCTGAGGTCGTCGCTCCAGGTCGCCAGGGTCAGGTAGACCTCGTTGGGGCCGAAGACGACGCCGTCCAGGCCATCGACCCGGGTGCCCGCCCACGCGCGAGTGGCGGTGATGTGCTCGATGGCCTCGGCGAGTTCGGGACCGCAGGTGAAGCGCACGTGCCGCAGCGCCACGCGCGGCCCGATCGGTTCCAGTTCGATGACCAATCGGGTGGCATAGCCCAACGACCCGTAGGAATTGGGGAAGGTCTCGAACAGCGCCGCGTGTTCGTTGTCCGATCGCGCAGTCACGATGTCGCCCGTCCCGGTGAGCACATCGAGCTCGATCACCGACTCGTGCGGCAAGCCGTTGCGAAAACTGGTGGACTCGATGCCGAGGCCGCTGACCGCACCGCCCAACGTGATGGTGCGCAATTGCGGCACCACGAGCGGCATGAGCCCGTGAGGCAACGTGGCGGCGACCAAGGTTTCGTAGGTGCACATGCCCTGCACCTCCGCGGTCAGCGCCTCCGGGTCGACCCACAGCACGCCGCCCAAGCCGGACACGTCGAGCCCTTCGTGGGCGATGCTCGAACGGGGCCGGAACAGGTTGGAGGTCGACTTGGCCAAGCGCACGGGGGCGCCGTCGGGCGCCAGCGCGTACGACCCCACCAGTCGCGCCACGCCTCGATCATGCTGGTGCTCGCGCACCTCCGAGTCATTCCCCGGCATGGCCCCACTCTGGCGCATGACGGGGTGCCGCGCCAAGGGGGTTAGAAGATCCGCGCCGACCAGTCCCCGCGAGCCGCTACTCGCCTTCGTCTCTCCAGCCGATTGCGTCGGTCGAAGTGAGCGTTCGCGTCGCCAAGGTGCAGGCCAAGAGAACTGCTCCGAGCAGCGACAGCAGCAGAATGGAGATTTGCCCCCAGGGAACTACAACGGTCATTCTCGGCACAAATATCCGGGTAACCAAGAGTGGAAGCGTGCCAGCCACAATTCCAAGTGGCAGCGCGACGGAAAGCATCCACAAATACTGTTTCCAGATCACCTTCCGTGCCCAACGTGTCTTGACACCGAGCTGGGTCAATCGACTCGCCCATTGGCGCATCGACAGGACTTGTGCCCGCGTGCCAGACCAAGCGAGGAACAGCACGAGCATGGAGAGTCCGACAGCAGACCCGAGGAGGGCCGCGTCAGGGATGAGTGACGGAAGAGTTCGGTGAATCTCGGCGTTCTCCGGGTTGATCCCAGACTTGGCGAGCGCGTCCAGGACGGCTTGCGCATCAGTTCGTGATACCCCCGTGTATATCAGGGCGCCAGAAGCCAGAGGCAGAGCGTGATCCTGCGCCGTTTCCACCAACATCACCCCCGGGACGGCGTCGAACCACGGCGTACGAGTGATCTCAGCTCGCAGTGCCGGAAACTCACCCAAGGACTCCTGGGTGGAGTTATTGAAGAACTCGACCTGACCTCCTCGGATCCGTACCCGTTCGTCGATGATTAGAACCCCACCAGTCCTAAGTACGCGCTCCTGCTCTCCCGTCAGGGGGCCACCCAGAACTCGGGCCAAGTCCTCCACGGAGTCGAAGGCGAAGGTGTTTCCGGGAAGGTCTTGCGTTCCAAGCGTGTCGGTGAAGTCCGAGATCATCCCGTCAGGCGCTCGCACAATCCGGCCTATCGGCCGCATCTCAACGGGAGTCTGCGCCGCGAGGGAGTTCACAGATTCGGCTGCGCTGATGACGGACTCAGGGACGGGAAAGACGGGGGTGTCATCGCCGTCGAGGGCGACCTGGCCCACGAGCGCCGTCGCCGGACGCGTGAGGGAATCAGCTTCCATCGCACTGCTAAATGCCGTAAGGAAGCCCGATGTGAGTGCAACGCTGAGTGCAACGACCGAGCCTGTGACAGCGACTCGAACGGGATACGCCCCCAACATGCGCTTAGTGAGCCGGTCTGCTAATGCTCGCTCCGGCAAACGCCCCACCACAGCGCGAAGCAGATCGGGCGTGAGTAGTGCAGCGCCAGCGGCAATCAACCAGGTCAGCGACATCCCGTCGGCCGGTTCATCTAAGCGTCCGAGCTGCACGATCACCCCACAAGCGATAAGTGTGGCGACGCCATGCCGAGCGTGACGCGTGAGCGTTGGACTCCACCAACTCCGACGGCCGCCCGTCTGCCGCAACTGTCGGGGTTTCCGTACTCGGCTCATCAACAAGAGCCACCCCAGAAACGCGCCGACAACCAAACCGCTGCCCGTGGCGGCAGCACCGGCAGTTGGGTTCCGCCACTTTGGCGAAGGGCTGCCCCATGAACCAGCAACCAACTGAGCGGCTAGGTGCCCCAACGTCATACCCAAAACAGCGCCCACGAGCAAGGAGACCACCACCCAGAGCACCAGCGCCAGCCAGGCGCCTCCGACGGCTGTGGCGCGCGCGACACCGGCTCGAAGCATCATCCGTACTGCGGGCCCCAGTCGCCGCATGACCCCATAGAAGCCCAGGACAATCACCAGTGGAGTCAGCAGCAGGCTAGGCGCCCAAAAACTCAGCGGAGATCGTGACGTCCACAGAGCCTCCTCCCGCATTCGTGCCCTAGCCCGGGTGTCCAGGGATTGCCTCGCGGACGCGAGAATCTCCGACTCATCGAAGTCACCGCTGTGCTCCGAGCCTCTGAGGGCCAAAAAGTGCACAGCAGACTCGATGTCAGACGCGTAGTCCGGACCCGTGAAGTAGAAGGTGGGCGATGCGCCAAGTTGAGACAGCGCCAAGTCCTCGGACGGCTGAAGAGTCTGCCAGGTGCCGGGAGCGGCTAGGACGCCTTGCCGCTTCGCCAGCACATCTTTGACCAGGCCCACGACCAGAAGCGCATCTTCCTCTCCCAGAACGCGGAGCTGATCGCCTACCCGAACTTGCCGCGCAAATCCCGTACCCACGACGGCGACTTCGCCCGACTCCCGAGGAAATCTTCCACGACTCACGCGTAGCGCATCTGGAAACGGATCAAGAGACCAAGCCATTTCATGGTAGAACAGGCCGTCGTCCGCGAGATCGTAGAGGGGGAAGTCCGGCGCAACAAGGGCGACCTCGACGTCGAGATTCTCCCGCTGGAGATCATCGTCGATCTGCCGCATTACCGACGACCCTGGAGGCAGTATCATTGCAAGTCGAGTGAATGTAGCGTCGTAAACACCAAGAGCACCATCCGCCTCCTGGTCGCCGGTCAGCGTCTGTTCGTCGAAGAAGACGTTCGTAGCGAAAACGAACGTGACAACGATGACAATTGGGATTACAGCGGAAAACGTACTTACTCGCGCGGACAACCTTGCCGCTATCCTCAAAATTAGCACAGGACTTCTGACTTGACTATGCGGCCGTCTAGCATCTCGATAAGCCGAGTGGCATATTCTCGGCATCGCGAATCGTGCGAAGCAACGATTACTAATGTTCCATCATCGCACAAGTCACGCAACAACTGATAGATTGAATCCGCGTTCTTCGAATCCAGTGCTCCGGTCGGCTCATCTGCGAGGAGAATTCGCCGCCCGCCGGATAGTGCGCGGGCTATTCCGACTCGCTGGCGTTGGCCACCGCTCAATTGCCGTGGAAGCCTCTCACTGTAGCCCTCCATGCCCATACGCTGTAGCAGGCCCTCGGCCTCAATCATCGCTACCTTCGCAGCGACCCCGCAGGCTTCAAGAGGCAGCGCGACGTTCTCACCGGCGGTGAATTCCTCGATAAGGAAGTCAGTTTGATGAACCATGCCAATTGTCTCGCGACGCAGCCGGATTCGGTCGTCCTCACTCAAGTCACCGATTTGAGCACCGGCAACCTGGATCGAGCCAGCCGTGGCCAGATCGATACCAGCAAGGAGGTTGAGGAACGTCGTTTTACCCGATCCACTGTGGCCGAACAAGCAGATGAATTCTCCTTGCGTGGCAACCAGGTCGACCTCGTCAATCGCATTCACAGTCTCCGCCTCGGAGATATACTGTCGACAAACTTTCTGGCAAACTATCAAGTATGCCGACTTGTCCATCATTCAATCAGCAGCCATTCTTTGTCTTCATCGATGAGGTTTCATTGCTGTTGAACCACGCCATATCGTTGTCCGAGGAAATCTTTGCCATCGTGAGACGATCGCCACCGCCATTGAGGTGCTCGGCCATGCAGCCTGTGTAGGTCGCGGAGCGGTTCGCCCACGAATCATTCTCGTCGTTCTCATCGGTGGCGAACGGGTCAAGCCAACTAGCCTGACCATGAACCTCTTCGGCCAGCATCCAGGCAAAGTCGTTGTTACCCCAAACACACATATAGTTGCTGTTGCAGTCATTCAAAGAGGCATGTGAACCGGCTGGTGCCGCGAGCCCGGCGAACGCCAACGCCCCTACAACCAATATCGACTTGCGACGTAGCATCTGCTTCCCCTATCCCGAGGGCACGCTCCGAGTGGGCGTGCCGATTGTCCAGCGTCGCAACGGTTTCCGCAAGACGTCAACACCCCCCCCCGGTATCGACGCAGCAAATCCCGCGGTTACAGCACCGTCGAGAGCCCGATAATCCCCCGGGCATCGGCGAGGTGCACCAGCGCTCCGACACCGCCGAACTCACTGAGCGCGGCGAGGTCACTGCTGGCAAACTCGGTGGCGGTGGTGAGGAGTACGGCGGCCTCGACGCCGCGCGCTCCGGAGGCGCTGGCCATCGCGACACACACTTGAAGCGCGGAGAGACTCAGCGAGGGCAGATCAACCGTGGCGGCGGCGTAAGTGCGTCCATCGCCGTCCCTGATGGCGGCACCCTCGGCCGCTCCCACTCGGGCCCGGGTGGCCCGAGCCAAGACGAGAAGTTTGGCATCCTCCGCAGACATCGTCGGCTCAGTCATGGTCGCCAGCGTAGTCATCGGCCTTGCCGCCATTGGTCTTCGCCGCGGCGCGACTGATCACCACGGTGCCGACTCGGTTGCGTCGCCCGGTGGCCTCTTCGGCTTCGAGGCGCAGCCCACTCACCTCGACGACGGAGCCGGGGATCGGCACCCTTCCGAGGTGCTTGGCCATCAAGCCGCCAACGCTATCTGCGTCGTCATCCTCGATCTTGATTCCGAAGATTTCGTCGAGATCGTCTATGGCGAAACGGGACGACACCCGAGCCGAGCCATCGTCCAGTGACTCGACCTCGACCTGTTGGTCGTCGTACTCATCGGTGATCTCGCCGACGATTTCCTCCAAGACATCTTCGATGGTGACGATCCCCGCGGTGCCGCCGTATTCGTCGACCACGATCGCAATGTGTTGACGCATCGCCTGCATCTCGGCGAGGAGTGCGGCGGCGGGCTTGGATTCGGGGACGTAGTGAGCCGGGCGCATCACTTCCTCCACGCGCTGGGTGAACTCCACATCGGGCGCCTCGAAGTCGCGACGGACGATGTCCTTGAGATAGGCGATCCCCACGATCTCGTCGAGGTTCTCCCCGATCACCGGCACCCGCGAAAAGCCACTACGCAAGAACAGCGACAGCGTTTGTCGCAGGTTCTTGTGGCGTTCGACATAGACCACATCCGTGCGGGGCACCATCACTTCGCGCGCGATGGTGTCGCCCAACTCGAAAACGGAGTGGATCATCTTGCGTTCGCCGGATTCGATGACGGCGGACGCCTCGGCGAGATCCACCAGTTCGCGCAGTTCGACCTCGGTCGAGAAAGGGCCCTCTCGAAACCCGCGCCCGGGGGTGATCGCGTTGCCGATCGCAATCAGCAACCGAGGCAACGGCCCCAGGATCCTGGTGATGAGCTCGAGCGGTGGGGCGCAGACCAACGCCACCCGTTCGTCGTGTTGGCGTCCGATGGTGCGTGGCGCAACCCCGATCACCACAAACGAGACGACCAACATCACGGCCACCGACGTGAGCACCGTGGGCCACCAGCGCCCGGACCAAGCGTCAGCCACCAAGAGAGCGACCACCACGATCGCGGCGACCTCGCACAGCAAGCGCAACAGGAGCGCGGTGTTGAGATAGCGAGGCGGGTCTTGCAGCAGCTTTCTCAGCCGCTGGGCCCCCGGGCGACCGGCCTCGGCGAGCTCTTCGGCACGCGCCCGCGAAAACGACCCGAGCGCAGCGTCGGCCGCGGAGAACAACCCGGCGACGACCACCAGTGCCGCGGCCCCCAGCACCAACCCGATATCTCCCCCGGTCATTGGGCGGGACCGGCGGCGGCCCATTCGTCGAGCAGGGTGGCTTGGAGCCCGAACATCTCGCGATGCTCGTCGGGCTCCGCATGGTCATAGCCCAAGAGATGCAGAATGCCGTGCACCGTCAGCAGCTTGAGCTCGTCGCCGACTGGGTGACCAGCGGCCGCGGCCTGACGCTCCGCCACCGCAGGGCACAGCACTAGGTCCCCGAGAACGCCCTCCTCGGGGTCCTCGTTGACCAGGCCGGGGCGCAGCTCATCCATGGGAAAAGCCA
The DNA here is from genome assembly GCA_963814245.1 of uncultured Actinomycetota bacterium. Taxonomy (GTDB): domain Bacteria; phylum Actinomycetota; class Actinomycetes; order Propionibacteriales; family Nocardioidaceae; genus Nocardioides. The sequence goes on along the minus strand of CAWFBY010000008.1, from coordinate 289,785 downwards.
GGACGTCCGTCGGCCCCTCCTTGTCCATCCACTGGAGGTTGAGTGCGGCGATCGTGTCTTCGTCGACCGCCTTGATGCACAACTCGGCCAGGGGGTGGACGCGCATCCGACTCAAGACGAACCGGCCCAACCGGGCCAACTCCTGCACGTCGAGTCCCTGGCCGGACTCGTCGAGGACTTCGATGCTCACCTGCGACGCCCCAACGCGCCGTCGATGGCCGGGGTGCTCAGCGCATCGAAGTGTTCGTACGCCGCCACGATGCGGCCGACCAGCCGATGCCGGACGACATCGTGGGCGGTCAACCGATTGAAGACGACGTCCTCGACGCCCTCGAGGATCTCCTCGACCACCTTGAGCCCGGACTTGGTGCCGCCCGGCAGATCGATCTGGGTGACGTCTCCGGTGACGACGATCTTGGAGCCGAAGCCAAGCCTGGTCAAGAACATCTTCATCTGTTCCGGGGAGGTGTTTTGAGCCTCGTCGAGGACGATGAAGGCATCGTTCAGGGTGCGCCCCCGCATGTAGGCCAACGGGGCCACCTCGATGGTGCCCGCGGCGAGCAACTTGGGGATGGAGTCGGGGTCGATCATGTCGTGGAGGGCGTCGTACAACGGCCGCAGATAGGGGTCGATCTTCTCGCTCAGCGTGCCCGGCAAGAAGCCGAGCCGCTCGCCGGCCTCGACCGCGGGGCGGGTCAAGATGATCCGGTTGACGTTCTTGGCCTGCAGCGCCTGCACGGCCTTGGCCATGGCCAGATAGGTCTTGCCGGTGCCGGCCGGGCCGATGCCGAAGGTGATCGTGTGTTTGTCGATCGAGTCGACATAGCGCTTCTGGTTGAGCGTCTTGGGCCGAATCGTGCGGCCTCGGTTGGACAAGATGTTGAGCGAGAGCACCTCGGCCGGACGTTCGGTGGTTTCGGTGCGCAGCATCGCCACGACGCGTTCGACGGTCTCGCTCGTGACTCCCTGGCCGGTGCGGATGATGGTCACCAACTCATCGAGCAGGCGCTCGGCGAGGGCGACTTCGCCGGGGTCGCCGTGCAGGGTGATCCGGTTGCCGCGGACGTGCACATCGGCGCCGAAGGCTTCCTCGATCATGGAGAGGTGTTCGTCACCGGGGCCCAGCACGCTCACCATGTTGATGCTGTTGGGCACGACCACCACGTGCTTGGTGGTCGGTCGCGGCTCGTGCGGTGCTGTGTCAGTCATAAATGCCCTGGCGGGCGGACCTTTCGCTGAGGTGCTGTGGGGCGGTCTCCATGCTACGGGAGCCCCACCCTGCTCGCCCACCCACTTACGGCTGCCTCAGGGGTAGGTCACCGTGAGGATGCCGAGACACATCTCGTCGGTGGTGCCCTCGCCCCACACGACATAGCGATCCGGTTGCCCCTCGAAGGAGGGCAATTTGTCGCGCAGCCACTGCACGTGGCGGCAGGTCACCTTCACCTGGTCGAAGGGCTGGAGCTGAATCGGCTCGATCGGTTGGGCCCCTTGATTGTCGAAATCCCAGATCGGGATGTCGAGGATCGTGCGGGCCCGTGGCGTGCCCGGGTTGATCTCGATCTTGATCGACCGTCCCAGGAGGTGCATATGCCCGGCGGCCGCACGGATGGTCGTCGGCCGCCCGATGTTGCGGATGCAGACCTGCACGTTTCCGGGTTTCGCCTTGCCGCCACACAGCAGGTGGAGCAGGTCGGCGGTCTGGCCGACACCGGGGCCAAAGCGCTCGATGACGTCCTTCATCGCTGCCGGTCGCTCGCACAGCGGCCCATCGGCGTACGCCTTGCGGCAGGGCAACTCCACGGGACCCGGCAACAGCATGGTGTGCAACTCGGTCAGCTTGCTTGAGGCCGGAGCCAGCCGCAGTTGCGTGGCGGAGATGTCGGGGGCCGCCCCCTCGAGCAGGTTGTAGTGCACCTGCATGACGATCTTGGTGCCCCGCTCCAGGCGGGTGCCGAAACCGGCGCCGACCACGGACTCTTCGCCTCCAGGCGCCCACGCGCCGAGCCACGGTGCATCGTCGAGTTGCGGTCCGGTGCCAAAGCCGGTGTTGCCAAAGCAGGTCCAACCCTGACCCGGCTCCGCCTCGTCCAAGCTCTGCGCCGCCGCCAATTGATCGGGAGGCACGCGGAACAAGATCACGTGGTGCACGACCTCGGGGTTGCCGGGCAACACGTTGGTGCCGGTGAGGAACGCGTCTTTCTTCAGTTGGGGATCGAGGATGAAGCAGTGGTAGTCGTCTGTGCCGACCCCCGTGGGAGCCGACGGCGTGTAAGCCTCGGGCATGACCAGGGTGGCCCGCTTCTCGCCGGCGCGCAGTGGCTTGAGCTTGGCGGTGGGTGTCGGGGTGGCCGGTGGCGCGTCCGGCTCGGGGCTTTCGGAGGAGCCGGGCGAAGCCGATGGCGCGGCGTCGCGTTCGGAGATCGCGGTGCCGCCACAGGCCGCCAAGATGAACACGATCCCCACGGCAGCGATCCAGCGCAGCACATGACGCGAGGCGATCATCCGGGTGGCCAATTCATCGGTCTGCCTCCCAGCAGATGGAGGTGCGCGTGAAACACGCTCTGTCCGGCCCCGGCACCGGTGTTGAAAACGAGGCGATAGTCGCCGGCCAAACCTTCGCGTTCTGCGACCTCGGCCGCCAGCGTGATCATCGCAGCGGCATTGGTCGGATCGAGGCTGGCGACCTCGGAAGCATTTTCATGATGCGCCTTGGGAATCACCAACACATGGGTCGGCGCTTGCGGCGTGAGATCGCGGAACGCCAGCAGCGAATCGGTCTCGTGGACGACGTCCGCAGGAATCTCGCCCACAGCGATAGCGCAGAAGATGCAGTCTGCGTTCGACGCTGGGATGGTCATGGGCGCAACTCTAGTTCGGGTGAGCCGAAATCGTCGTACGGTCGAAGGTAAACCATCGGCGGAAGCTCCGCGTGCAACTAGCGTGAGTAGTTATGGAGCAGCGATCGCCGAGGCGGGTCAGGTGACCCGCCAGCAAGTGCGCCAGGAGAGGACCTGGGGCGCCGACACCGCCGTCGAGCAGTTGTACGCCGCACACTGGCGCTCGCTCGTCCGGCTGGGGGTATTGCTGGTCGGTGACGTCGGCATCGCCGAAGAGGTGGTGCAAGACGCCTTCATCTCTGTGCATCGGCGCTGGCATAAGTTGCGCGATCCCGATCGTGCTCTCGCCTATCTGCGACAGAGTGTCGTCAACGGGGCTCGCTCTACGCTGCGGCATCGCAGCGTTGTCGAGCGCCATGCGCGACGGGTTGGGCCGGAGATCGTGGCGAGGACTGCCGAATCCGCCGACACCGCTGCCCTCGAACAATCAGCAGAACAGGCGCGCCGGCGTACGGTGCTCGACGCGCTCGCGGCGCTGCCGCGACGTCAGCGCGAGGTGCTGGCGCTGCGCTACTACCTCGAGCTCTCCGAGGGAGAGATCGCCGCCTCCCTAGGGATCTCCAGGGGAGCGGTCAAGAGTCACGCGTCGCGCGGTAGCGCCACGTTGCGCCGATCGCTGAGCTCCGTGTGGAAGGACGAGTCATGAACGACGACTTCGACCTCGATCCCCGGCTTGCCGAACTTCTCTCGGATGCGGTCTCGGATGTCCAACCGGCCGATCGTCTCGCCGCGATCCAAGCCGAAACGAAAGGATCCGCCATGAACACACCCCGCCCGTGGCTGCTTGCCACGACCGGCGCAGCACTCGCAGCCGCAGCCGTGGTGACGGCGGTCGCGCTCACCACAGGCACCGGCGCGCAACAGGCCAAGGACCCGACTCCTGGCAACTCCATCAGCCAAACTCCTGATGAGTCGCCGAGCAATACGCCCGGGATGACCGCGATCCCGGTCTACTACGTCGGGGACACCCCTTCTGGTCCCCGGTTGTATCGCGAGTTCCAACGGATGGCAGGGGTCTCGATTGACCGCCTTACGACCGCGGCCAATCTAGCCGCGGCAGGGCCCCCGCTAGACCCGGACTACTACACGTCCTGGGGCGGTGCGATCGCTGGAAAGGTGACCCTTGAGGAGGGCCAGATCCGCGTTTATCTGTCCGATGACTCCACCAACACGCCGTTGCCAGGCATGACCCCCGACGACGCCGAGTTGGCCATTCAGCAAATCGTCTACACGGTGCAGGCCGCCGCTCAGGACCGCACACCGGTGCTGTTCATGTTGGGCGATGCGCCCGCGTCGGTCTTGCTCGGTGTCACCCTGGACGGGCCCGTGCACAACGCCTCGCAACTCGACGTGCTGGCCCATGTCAATGTCACTACACCTGAACAGGGAGCAGACATCACCGATGACACCCTTGAGGTGTCTGGCGTGGCCAGCTCGTTCGAGGCCAACGTGCCCTGGGAGATCGTGTCCAGTGACGGGACCGTGGCACTCAGTGGCTTCAGCTCAGCTGCGGGCTACATGGACAGGCTCTACCCCTGGTCTAACAGCATCGATATCTCCGCGTTGCCCCCCGGTGACTACACCTTCATCGCCCGCACGGACGACCCTTCCGACGGCGAGGGCCCTGGCGCCTCGGAAGACTCGAAGGACTTCACCCTGCGCTGACACGTCGCAGTTTCACCACCGACCCGTCGCAGATTCACCACCGAGCGGTGCGAGACAGCAGCACGGCAACCGCCGCGACGCCGGCAGTCGAGGTCCGGAGCACTTCGGCGCCCAATCGCACCACCTGGGCGCCGTACCGCTCGAAAGCCGCAACCTCCGAGTCGGTCAAGCCACCCTCGGGACCGACCACGACGACCAGCGACTCGACGGAATCGATTGACACCGCAGAGAGCGAGGTCGAAGCCCCCTCGTGCAACACCACCGCACGGTCGGCAGCGCCGATGAGCGCACCCACCCGATCGGTGTCGGCCAGCGGGGAGACCTCGGGAAACCACGAGCGCCGCGACTGTTTAGCTGCCTCGCGGGCGGTCCCGCGCCAACGCGCCAAGGACTTGTCTGCGCGCTCGCCACGCCACACGGCCACACTCCGCTCGGACGCCCACGGCACGATCCGGTCGACGCCGATCTCGGTGAGCACTTCGACAGCGAGTTCCCCGCGGTCACCCTTCGGGATCGCCTGCACGACGGTCACGCTGGGGGTCGGTCGTGGCACCTTCTGCACGGCGCGGACCGCTACCTCCAAGGACTTCTTGCCGGTCGCGCTGATCTCGCCCGTCACCGACGCGCCCTTCCCGTCGGTAAGCGTGACCGCCTCGCCCACCCGCAGGCGTCGTACGACGACAGCATGATGCGCCTCGCTCCCCTCGACGACGATCGTGTCGCCGACGCTCACGCCGACCAGACTCGGCACCCAGTGTGTGGGGAGGCTCATGGGATTTAGTGGGTGTTGAAGGCGTCGCGGAGCCGATTGAACATCGACTTGTGGGTCGACCGCACCGTGCCAGTGGGCGCTTCTTCGCCGCGAATCGCGGCCAACTCGCGGAGCAATTCCTCCTGGCGGGGATCGAGCTTGGTCGGCGTGTCCACGAGCACGGTGACGACCAGATCCCCACGTCCGCCGCGCAGCCCGGGAACCCCGCGGCCACGCAACACCTGGTCGGTTCCCGATTGCGAGCCCGGAGTTACCACCAGGTCGAAACTGGTTTCCAGCTCCGGGTCCTCCCCGATGGCCACGTCGGCCTCCAGGGTGGGCAAGGTCAGCGTGGTCCCCAGGGCGGCGGCCGTCATCGGCACGGACACGGTGCAATGCAGGTCCGATCCCTGCCGGACGAAGAACTCGTGCCGCGCGACGTGAATCTCAACGTAGAGATCGCCTGCCGGCCCCCCGCCCGGACCGACCTCGCCCTGCCCGGCGAGCTGCACCCGGGTGCCGGTGTCGACCCCCGCGGGGATCTTGACGGTCAAGGTACGTCGTGACCGCACCCGGCCGTCGCCGGAACATTCGCGGCACGGGTCGGGGATGATCGAGCCGAACCCGCGGCACGCGGGACAGGGGCGCAGCGTCCGGATTTCACCGAGCATCGACCGCTGGAGATGAGCGACCTCTCCGGCGCCGCGACACGTTTCGCAAGCCACCGGCGCGCTGCCCGGGGCAGCACCGGCGCCCGAACAGGTCGTGCACACCACGGCGGTATCCACTTTGAGTTCCCGGGTCACCCCGAAGGCGGCGTCGGCCAACTCGACGTCGAGGCGGACTAGGGCGTCTTGCCCGCGGCGTACGCGCGGTCGCGGCCCGCGGTTCTGGCCGCCCTGCCCAGCACCGAAGAAGGCGTCCATGATGTCGGTGAAGGAGAAGCCGGCGCCCTGCCCGAAGCCGCCCGCACCGCCAAACGGGTCGCCACCGCGGTCATACGCCGCCCGCTTCTGCGGATCAGAGAGGACTTCGTAGGCCCGGGTGACCTCCTTGAACCGCTCCTGGGTCTGGGGGTCCGGGTTGACGTCGGGATGCAGTTGGCGAGCCAACCGACGGTATGACTTCTTGATGGTGTCGGCATCCGCGTCGCGGGCAACACCAAGGAGCTCATAGAGATCCTGACTCACAGATGGGGTCCTTCGTTGTTGGTTGAGGCCTAGGCCTCATCGAGGATGCGCGAGACATAACGCGCCACCGCGCGCACGGCCGCCATCGTGCCGGGATAGTCCATGCGGGTCGGGCCGACGATGCCGAGAGCCGCAAACGGCTCCTCGCCGGGGCCATAGCCGGTCGTGACCACGCTGGTCGAGGACAGTTCTTGGTAGGGACCTTCGTGTCCGATCCGCACCGTGACCGCGCCATCGGTGGACGCCTCGCCCAGGAGTTTGAGGAGTACGACGTGCTCCTCGAGCGCCTCGAGCAGGGGCCGGACCGCGGTGTCGAAGCTGTCGCCGAAGCGGGCGAGGTTTGCCGCCCCGCCGACCGCAACCCGCTCATCGGAACGGTGGTCGATCATCGCCTCCGACAGGGCAGCCACGACGCTCGTCGTGACCGACTGCAAAGCCGCGGAACCATCGCTGCGCAGCGCCGACAGGGCCGTGACCGCGTCGGCGATCCGCTCCCCCACGACCGCTCGATTGACCGAGTAGCGCAACGTGCCAAGGTCGTCCTCGGACAATGCATCGGCGTGATCGACGACGCGTTGTTCGACCCGCCCGGTGCTCAGAATCAGCACCAGGAGCAGGCGTAGGTCGGTCAGTGCGATCACGTCGACGTGACGCACGGTCGATCGCGACAGGGTGGGGTATTGCACCACCGCGACCTGACGGGTCAATTGGGCCAGCAGCCGCACCGAACGATGCACCACGTCATCGAGGTCGGCGGCGCCATCCAACAGGGTCGCAATGGCACGTTTCTCCGCGGCCGACATGGGCTTGACCGTGGTGAGTTTGTCGACGAACAGGCGATAACCCTTGTCCGTGGGGATCCGTCCGGCGCTGGTGTGCGGCTGCGCGATGAAGCCCTCTTCCTCGAGCGTGGCCATGTCGTTGCGCACCGTGGCGGGAGACACCCCGAGTCCGTGCCGTTCGACGAGGGCCTTGGATCCCACGGGCTCTTCGGTGGCGACATAGTCCTCGACGATGGCGCGCAGCACGGCCAGTTTGCGGTCATCGACCATGACCTACCTCCTGACCCCTCGATTGGCACTCCACCTGGCTGAGTGCCAAGACTACTAGCCGGTCGCATACTGTGCGGGCATGGCCGACTTCACAGAGATCGCGGATCGGATCTGGGTCGCTCGCCATCCCTGGCTCGATGTCAACGTCGCCTTGATCGCCGGATCACGAGGCCTCGTCGTCGTCGACACGCTCGCCTCGACCACCGCCGCCCAGGGGGCGCTCCGGGACCTCAGGCGCGTGTCTACCGCGCCGATCGTGGCGGCCGTGAACACCCACGATCACTTCGACCACTGCTTCGGCAACGCGGTCTTCGTCGCGCAGGGGGCGGAGTTGATCGCGCACGAGAGCGCGTCCGCGACAATGGCCGAACACGCCCAACACGTGCAAACCCAGGCTCGGCTCGACGCCGCACGCGACCCGGCGTACTCCGACGTGGCCGAGGCCACGATCGTGGTCCCCACCACCACCTTCTCGTCGGCGCGGGTCCTCGATCTGGGAGACCGACAGATCGAATTGATCCACCCAGGGCGCGGCCACACCAGCGGTGACCTGATCGTGCGCGTCCCCGACGCCGACACGGTGCTCGCCGGCGACCTCATCGAAGAGAGCGCAGAACGCGCCGCCGTGCCGGGGTTCGGTGACGACTGCTATCCCTTCGAGTGGCCGCTCACCCTCGACATCGTGTTGGGGCTGACCAACGCCCGATCGGTAGTCCTGCCCGGCCATGGCGCCCCGGTGGACCGGGACTTCGTCGAACGCCAGCGAAACGAGATCGGCATCCTCGCCGAGACGATTCGTGACCTGGCGGGCCGCGGGGTTCCTGCACACCAGGCGCTCGCCGAGGGGCAGTGGCCGTTTCCGGAGGCCGAGCTCGGTGACGCCGTACGCCGTGGCTACGAGCAACTTCCCCGCAGCCAAAAACGCCTTCCTCTGATCTAGACGCGGCGCGCCGCGGCCCGTCCCGAGGGCGCCGCCCCCTAGCGTGGCACCGTGAGCGATCCAACCGGCCCCGGCGACCGCTATGGCGCCGATGTGTTGGCTGGCGACTGGCGCGCTCCCGCGAAGGGTCGGGCCCAGGAGATGGCCGCCGAATTGGGACTGGTCGTCGAGGAGGTCATCACCGACTGGTGTGGCGAGATCGTGGCGATCGATCGCGATTTGCGCACCCTGACCTTGGAAGATCGCCGCGGCAAGCGGCGCACCTTTCCGCTAGGACCGGGCTTCCTCGTCGAGGGGGCGCCGACCATTCTGACGCCACCGATCACCGCGCTTCCGCCCCGCCAGGCGGCCCGCACCGCGTCCGGCTCGATCGCCGCGCCACAGACACGAGCCCGCGTCGCTCGGGCCAGCAGGATCTTCGTGGAGGGTCGCCACGACGCCGAACTCATCGAGAAGGTGTGGGGCGACGACCTGCGCGCCGTTGGCGTCGTCGTGGAATTCCTCGGCGGCGTCGACGACCTGCCCGAACACTTGGCCGAGTTTGCCCCCGGGCCGGGCCGACGCGTGGGCGTGTTGGTGGACCATCTGGTGCCCGGCTCCAAAGAGAGCCGGATCGCCCAGGAGGTCTTTGCCTCGCCCATCGGCGCCCAGGTTCGCATCGTGGGCCACCCCTTCGTCGACATCTGGCAGGCGGTCAAGCCCGAACGCCTCGGGCTCGACCAATGGCCCACCATTCCTCGCGACGAGGACTGGAAACACGGCATGTGCCAACGTCTCGGCTGGCCTCATGCGGATCAGGCAGACATCGCCCGCGCTTGGCAACACATCTTGTCGCGGGTGACCTCGTGGTACGACCTCGAGCCGGCGCTGTTGGGACGAGTCGAGGAACTCATCGACTTCGTCACCGCCGACTAAGGCTCAACTGCGCAGCGGTCGGCCCTGATCATCGACCGGGTCACCGATCAGCATCAGGATGCCGTCAATGAACGGCCACAGGGCCCCGATCCCGCACGTCACCAACGTCACGACGAGCTGGATCACGCCGGTGCGGGTGTCCCCGATATAGAACCGTCCGAGGCCGATGGGGATCAGAATCTGGAGGAGCGCAGCCACCAACTTCGACTTCTCGGAGTACGGCACGCCCGTCACGGGATGCACGCCATAGGGAGCCGCGGCGCTCGGTTGTCCATAGGCTGGCGGTGGGGCGGCCGGTTGTCCATAGGCTGGCGGTGGGGCGGCCGGTTGTCCATAGGCCGGGGGGACATCGGCGGGGCTGCCGGAATCAGCGTTGTCGGGATCGGGGGAACCGGAGTCGGAGCTGTTGGTCATGGCCCCACCCTAAGGGGCCAGCAGCTCGCGCACGACCGCATCGGCGAGGAGGCGCCCCGACACCGTCAAGACGACGTGATCGTCGATCTCCTCGACCAAGCCCCGGGCGACGAGCTCCCCCAGCGCTTGCCTGCCATGGGCGTCGAGTCGGTCTCTCGGCAGGCCCGAGCGCAGGCGAAGGCGCAGCATGACGTCCTCGGTGCGGCGTACGCTCTCAGCCAAGACTTCCCGCGCCGCCGCGGGGCTTTGTCCCAGCGCCAGTCGTGCGGCGTACGCCGCGGGGTGGCGCACGTTCCACCAACGGGTGCCCCCCACATGCGAATGCGCCCCCGGCCCCACGCCCCACCAGTCGGCGCTGCGCCAATACAACTCGTTGTGGCGGCACCTCGCAGCGTCGTCGCGCGCCCAATTCGAGAGCTCATACCAGCCGAGCCCGGCGCGCGTGAGCCGCTCATCGGCGAGCAGATATTTGTCCGCAAGGTCGTCGTCGTCCGGGGCGGGGAGCTCGCCGCGGCGCACTCGACGAGAGAGCGCGGTGCCGTCTTCGACGATCAGTGCGTACGCCGAAACGTGGTCGGGCGAACACGACAGCGCAGCGGCCAACGACGCCTCCCAGTCGGAGAGTGACTCGCCGGGGGTGCCATAGATCAGGTCCAGGCTCACCTGCTCGAAACCAGCCGCGCGCGCCCACGACACAGCCAGCGGGACGCGCTCCGGGTCATGCGTACGGTCCAGTGTGGCCAGCACGCTCGGTACCGCGGATTGCATCCCCATCGAGATCCGGTTGAAGCCCACCTCTCTGAGCGCCGCCAACCCATCGAGCGAAACGCTGTCAGGGTTGGCTTCGGTGGTCACCTCGACGTCCGCCGCCAGCCCCCAGCGCGAGGCAACGGCACCCAAGATCCGGCCCTGATCGACCGGGTCGAGCAACGTTGGGGTGCCGCCACCGAAAAACACCGTACTCACCGGTGACGCCGCCCCCAGCACTCGAGCCGCGAGGTCGATCTCCTCGATCACCACGTCGGCATAGGTGCCGACCGAGGTCCCGCGCTCGGAACCAAGCTCGGCCGAGGTGTAGGTGTTGAAGTCGCAATAGCCACATCTGGTCGCACAGAACGGCACATGCACATAGATGCCCCAGGGCTCCCCGCCGAACCCCTCCAACGCGGTCGCGTTGGGCCGACCGTCGGGCGGCGCGGGTTCCCCCTCAGGCAGGGCCGATGGCATCGGGCCATTCAACCACCCGGGGTTGGCCGCTAGACCGGGACGTTCAGGGTCGCGACATAGCCGTCTGTCGGCGAGCCGGTGACCTTGGCCATCTGCAACGAATACCCATCGGCGAAGACCATGTCGGAGTCCAACGAAGTTGCCGCGAGATTCGCCACGCTCGCCTCATAACCCTGCGCCGTGGCGTACACCTCTTCGCAGACGTCCCGAGGAAAGGCCAACTGGGAGGTGCGCAACTTGGTGGTGGCGCTCGTGGCCGCCTTGAGTGTCTCGTAGACCTCGAAGTGGATGTGCGGCCACCGACCCGGGTAGGCGCCGGGATAGATCGTGGTGAATTCCAGATTGCCGTCGCCGTCTGCCTCTTGGACTCCGCGCAGGTAGTTCTCCTGCGCGGCGGCCTCGGAGTAGATCGAGTAGTTGCCCTCGCGATCGCAATGCCAGATGTAGACCGCTGCGCCCGCCAGCGGCGTGGCGTCGCTGCCGTTGAGATCATAGACCGTCAGCTTCACCGTGAGGGGTACGCCGTCCGCGACGCCGCTCGCCGTGCCGAAACTCGATGTGATGTCGCTGCGAACCACCCCCGACTCGGTGAGGACGTTGGGCCCGTTGGAGCCATCTCCCGGGAACGGACCCGCTGTCTCCTCGGGGATCTCACCGCCGCCGGCGCTAGCGCTGCCCGAGGTTGAGCCGTTGCCACCGTCTTCGGCGCAACTGGCCAACGCAGCGGTCAGGCCCACTCCCCCGACCAGGCCAAAGAGCCCGCGACGCCCCAAGCGCGCTGCTTCCCCGCGAGCGACGAGCCTGGGCAAGTCATGGGAGAGGCCCCGGTCATGGTCTTCGATGTCGTGGTCTTCGAGGTCAGGGTCTTCGAGGTCAGGGTCTTCGATTTCAGGGTGCGCGTGACCAATCATGGCCCTATTCGAAACCATCGGGCTGTGTAAACCCTGTGTCGCCTCAGTGTGTGGGCCTACGAATAGAACCCGTCGATCGTGGAGTGGTAGTTGACCTCGACCACGTTGCGCTTCACCTTCAGGGACGGGGTCAGCTCGCCCGATTCGACGGTCAGGTCATGGTCGAGCAACTCCCACTTCTTGATGGTCTCCCAACGATTCAACTGGGTGTTGAGCTGGTCGACATAGCCCGCCACGAGTTCGCGACACTTTTCCGAGCCGACGATGGCGGTGTAGTCCCCATCGATGTCGTTGTCCTTGGCCCACACCGCAAGGGCGTCGGGGTCCAAGGTGACCAGCGCGACACAGAAGTTGCGTTCGTTGCCGAACACCATGAACTGGCTTGCGTAGGGGCAGATCGCCTTGAACTTGGACTCGATCGCGGGAGGCGCGATGTATTTGCCGCCCGAGGTCTTAAACAACTCCTTGATCCGGCCGGTGATCTTCAAGTACCCGTCGGCGTCAAGGGCTCCTTTGTCGCCGGTCCGCAGCCACCCGTCGTCGGTCAGCGTCTTGGCTGTCTCTTCCGGAAGGTTGTGGTAGCCATCCATGACGCCCGGACCCTTGATCAAGATCTCGTCGCCGTCTCCCAGCTTGACCTCGCTCCCGGGGAAAACTGGACCGACCGTGCCGAAGCGGTAGTCGTCAGGATGATTGACAAACGATCCGGCCGACGTCTCCGTCAGACCGTAGCCCTCAAGGATGACGATGCCCGCCGCGTGGAACCACTCGGCGATGTCCTTGTTGAGTGCGGCAGCACCGGAGATGAAGAAACGGACGCGTCCGCCGAAGCGATCGCGGATCTTGGTGAAGACCAACTTGTCGAAGACGCCGTGTTGGATCTTCAGCAGGGCGGGGATGGGCTTGCCGTCCCGCTTGAGTTGGTCGACCTTGAGCCCCACGGCGAAGGCCTGATTGAAGATCTTCTCCTTGGCGCCGCCCTCGGCTTGCTGCATGGTGACGATCCGGCCATGCGCCTTTTCAAAGATGCGCGGCGCAGCGCCCATGAAGGTGGGCCGGACGATGGCGAGGTTCTCGATGATCTTATCCACCCGTCCGTCGATCGCGGTCGGAAATCCGCACGCCAACTGGGTGGACAACAACACCTTGCCGAACGAGTGGGCCATCGGCAGCCACAGGAACTGAAGGTCCGTCTCGTCCAAGATGCCCTGGGCCTGGATGGCCGCACCTTCATAGACCCACGACCGGTGCCGCAACCGCACTCCCTTGGGGCGCCCGGTAGTGCCCGAGGTGTAGATCAGCGTGGCCAGTTGTTCGGGCTGGATCGAGGCGGCAATCTCAGAGATCGCTTCGGGATGTTCGGCGAGGTAGGTGTCGCCCAACAGCCCGAGATCCTGCAACCCCATCACAAAGTCCCCGTCAACGCCCCCGTCGACCGCACCGTCGAAGGTGACCACCTTCGTCAGATGCGGCAACTCGTTGCGGTGCCCGCGGATCTTGGCGATCTGCGTGTCGTCCTCCGCGAACACGACCCGGCACTCGGAGTCACCCAGGATGTAGGCGGTGTCTTCCTCGTTCGTGCTGGGATAGACCGTGGTTGTCGCCGCGCCCGCACACATCACCGCGAGGTCGGCGAGGATCCACTCATAGCGCGTGCTGGAGGCGATGCCCACGCGTTGCTCGGATTGGATGCCGAGAGCGAGGAGGCCCGCCGCGAGCCGGCTGACCTCGGCACCAGCCTCCTGCCACGTGACGGACTCCCAGGTGTCCCCAGACGGAAACCGGAAGGCCTCCGAGCGAGGCGACTTCGCGACCCGCTCCAGGAATTGGACGGCTACGTTGCGCGGGAGCGTGTCGACAAAACTCGCATCCGTGTTGCTGGTCATGTGACTCCCTGTGCTCGTTCCGCGGTAACTTGCCGCGGGATCCTTAATCCACTGGGCTAAACCTAGAACAGGAAGTTACGGACCGGTAGCACTCGGGTCATCAATCCTTGGGCCATCTATCGCTGCCCGTTGACATATCGCTCGGCCCGGGCGCGGGCTTGGGCCACCAGTCCGTCGACCTTGAGGAGTTCCGGGAGCAGCCCCGGCTCAATCGTTAGGGCGCGGAACATGGTCGTCACGCTGACGCCGTGGCCGGGTTGGTGCACGACCTCGATCGGGTCGCCCGCCTGGCAGTTCCCTGCGGCCAGCACTCTCAAGTAGGGCCCGGGCCGGCCCACCGCGGTGAAGCGCTTGACCCAGGCTCGCGTCTCATAACCGGATTGACCCATCCAGTTCTTGAAGTCGTTGCAGGGGATGCGCGCGGAGGCGACCTCGAACAACACGGTGCCGATCCGCCACCGCTCGCCGACCTCCGCATCGTTCACCTCGAGACCCTGCGTCGTCAGATTCTCACCGAACTGCCCAGCAGCGATCTGTTGGCCGAGCTCGCCCTCCCACCAATCGAGGTCCTCGCGCGCAAACGCATAGACGGCTTGGTCAGGTCCACCATGGTGTTTGGTGTCGCTCACCTCATCGCCGGATAGTCCGAGCTCGGACACCGCGACAGAGCCGAGGATCGCGTCCTTGGCGATCGAGGTGCGCCCCAGCGCAGCCCACGTCGCGGGCCGCGGCGTACCGACATTGACGCTGAGAAGTGTGGCCGACTGCATGGGGCCAGTCTCGCATTGCTCGCCGCGCACGGCCCTAGAGTGGCCTGGTGCTCGAAGCCCTTGCCGTTTTGTTGGTGTTCACGGCGTTCTTCGCCTGGGTGAACGAGCGCTTCATCAAGTTGCCGACCACGGTGGGCGTCACGTTGGCGGGGGCGGTGTCTTCGTTGACGCTGATCGCGCTCGATGAGCTGGGGGTGGCCGGCACTCGAGGCTGGGCCGCCAATCTCCTCGAACGGCTGGACTTCTCCGAGTTCGTGCTCGGCGGGATCCTCAGCGCGTTGCTGTTCGCGGGCGCCCTGGGCTTGGACACCCGCGAGGTGCTGCGCCAAAAAACAACCATTCTGACGTTGGCCTTCGTGGGGACACTGATCAGTACGGCGCTGCTGGGCCTGGCGGCGTACGCCGTGTTCCGGCTCTTGGGGATCGACCTCCCGCTCATCTGGGCGTTGCTCTTCGGCGCCCTGATCAGCCCCACCGACCCCGTCGCCGTCTTGGACCTGCTCAAACGGGCCAAGGTGCCGAAAAGGGTGGAGACCGTGATCGCTGGCGAGAGCCTTTTCAACGACGGCATCGGCATCGTGGTCTTCCTCGTGTTGGGTGCCTTCGCCGGGGTTGGCGGCCATCACTCGGTCGACCCGACTCTGGTCGGAGCGGGGACCCTGTTCCTCCAGGAGGCGATCGGCGGGGCGCTGTTCGGCCTCGTCATCGGCTTCGTCGGCTACTACTTCACCAAGACCATCGATGGGCACGGAACCGAGGTGTTGATCACCCTCGCGATGGTGGTGGGGGGCTATGCCGCGGCCTTCGGCCTGGGCGTCAGCGGGCCGCTGGCGATGGTGGTGGCCGGCCTGGTCATGTCCAACTTCAAGGACGAGGCCTTCGGCGACGCGACCCAGGAGTTGGTCGAAGACTTCTGGGAGTTGCTTGACGAGCTGCTCAACATCATTTTGTTTACGCTGATTGGGCTTAACGTGCTCCTGGCCGAGGCCAACGGCGCGCTCATCCTGGCCAGCCTGGTGCTTGTCCTGGTGTCGCTCGTGGTGCGCTTCGTCAGTGTTTCCTTGCCGCTCCTCGTGTTGCGCCAGCACCAGGCTTTCGGACCGTGGACCACCCGACTGCTCACCTGGGCAGGCCTGCGCGGCGGCATCGCGATCGGGCTGGCGTTGAGCCTGCCCGACTCGGCCGATCGGGCCGTCATCTTGGTCCCCACGTTCGCGATCGTGTTGTTCACGATTGTGGTTCAGGGGCTCACGGTGATGCCCGTCGTGCGCCGCGCTATGGCCGAAGGCGGTTAGCCGCTGCTGCCTACTTCTTCGACTTCTCCGCCGTTGGAGCGTTGGACAGAGCGGCGATGAAGGCCTCTTGGGGGACCTCGACGCGGCCGACCATCTTCATCCGTTTCTTGCCTTCCTTCTGCTTCTCCAGCAACTTGCGCTTGCGGGTGATGTCGCCGCCGTAGCACTTAGCCAACACGTCCTTGCGGATCGCCCGGATCGTCTCGCGCGCGATTACCCGAGCCCCAATCGCAGCCTGAATGGGCACCTCGAACTGCTGACGCGGGATCAGTTCCTTGAGTTTGCCCGCGAGCATCACGCCATAGTTGTACGCCGCGTCGCGGTGCACGATTGCCGAGAAGGCATCCACCGGATCGCCATGCAGCAAGATGTCGACCTTGACCAGATCGGCGGCCTGCTCGCCGGAGCGTTCGTAGTCGAGCGAGGCATAACCCTTGGTGCGCGACTTGAGGGCGTCGAAGAAGTCGAAGACGATCTCGCCCATCGGGAGTTGGTAGCGCATCTCGACCCGATCTTCGGAGAGATAGTCCATCCCCTGCAGCGCGCCCCGCTTGGTCTGGCACAACTCCATGATGGTGCCGATGAATTCGGCCGGCGCCAGGATGGTGGCGCGCACCACAGGTTCGCGGACCTCGGCAATTTTGCCTTCGGGGTATTCGCTCGGGTTGGTCACCTCGATGACCGACCCGTCCTCCATCTGCACCTGGTAGACGACGTTGGGTGCCGTGGAGATCAGGTCGAGGTTGAATTCGCGTTCGAGCCGCTCCCGCACGATCTCCATATGCAGGAGACCTAGGAATCCACAGCGGAAGCCGAAGCCAAGCGCCCCCGAGGTTTCGGGCTCGTAGGCCAGCGCGGCGTCGTTGAGTTGGAGCCGCTCGAGCGCGTCTCGCAGGGCCGGATAGTCGTCGCCGTCGATGGGATAGAGCCCGGAGTAGACCATCGGATTGGGATGTTTGTAGCCGCCGAGCGCCTTAACCGCACCGTGATGCTGGCTGGTCACCGTGTCACCCACCCGCGATTGGCGGACATCCTTCACGCCAGTGATGAGATAGCCCACCTCGCCCACGCCGATCCGGCCGGCCTTGACCGGCTCGGGGCTGATCACCCCGACCTCGAGCATCTCGTGGACCACGCCGGTCGACATCATCTTGATCCGGTCGCGGTGCGTGAGGTGGCCGTCGAAGACCCGCACGTAGGTCACCACACCGCGGTAGGTGTCGTAGACGGAGTCGAAGATCAGGGCCCGTGGCGGCGCGTCCGCGTCGCCCACCGGCGGCGGCGTCTGCCGGACGATTTCGTTGAGGAGTGCCTCGACGCCGAGACCGGTTTTGGCCGAGGTGAGGAGTACGTCGGCGGGGTCGCACCCGATGATGCCGGCCAACTCCGCGGCGTACTTCTCCACTTGCGCCGACGGCAGATCGATCTTGTTGAGCACCGGGATGATGTGCAGGTCGGCGCCGAGGGCCAGATAGAGGTTGGCCAGGGTTTGCGCCTCGATCCCCTGGGCCGCGTCGACCAGAAGCACCGCCGCCTCACAGGCCTCGAGGGAGCGCGACACCTCATAGGTGAAGTCGACGTGTCCGGGGGTGTCGATCATGTTGAGCACGTAGTCGCCCGGCTCGGCGCCCTGCTCGTTGCCGGCAGGCACCCGCCACGGCATCCGGACCGCCTGGCTCTTGATGGTGATCCCGCGCTCGCGCTCGATGTCCATCCGGTCGAGATATTGCGCCCGCGCCGCCCGCGCGTCGACGACTCCGGTGAGTTGTAGCATCCGGTCGGCCAACGTGGACTTGCCGTGGTCAATGTGCGCGATGATGCAGAAATTGCGGATGATCGCGGGAGGAGTCTGGCCCGGCTGGGGTCCAGAATTGGGCGCTGACGACGGTGACACGCTCACGTGGCGACGGATACTTTCGGCTAATTCGAGTGGAGGCCGGACAAGAACAGCCATTCTCCCACGCGCGGGCGTGCTGCTCCGAACTCACGCGTCATCGGCAAGACTTCTCCCATGCCGAACACCCCCCTAGTCCCGACCGGGCGCACGGCGCGCCGCCTGGAGTGGCAATTCCTTCCCCCGCACATTCGCGACCTGGTGGCCGAACGCTGCGGCTCCCCCGTCGTTTCCGCCGCATCACAAGGCGGGGGGTTCACGCCCGGCTTTGCGTCGGTCCTGACCTGCGCGGACGGGTCCCGACACTTTGTGAAGGCCGCGTCGGTGCACGCGCAGCGAGTGTTCGCCGACTCCTACCGCGAGGAGGCCCGCAAACTCAGCGCCCTTCCAGAGTCGATTCCGGCCGCCAGGCTGCTGTGGTCCCATGACGACGACTGGGTGGTCATCGGTTTGGCGTACGTCGAAGGGCGCGCACCCCGCCGGCCGTGGCGACAGGACGAGCTCGATGCCTGCCTTGACGCGTTGGAGGGCGCTAGCGAGTTGTTGACCCCTGCGCCGGCGGAGCTGGCTGTGGACTCCTTCGTCGACGAATTCGCCGGGTTTGTCACTGCTTGGGACGATCTGCGCGCCGCGGGCCTCGAGTTGGCTCATCTGGACGAGGCCGCCGCGTTGGCCGGCCGCTTCGCCGAAGCAGTCTCGGGCACGTCTTTGGTGCATACCGATGTGCGAGACGACAACCTGATCCTGGGCGCCGACGGCGGCGTGTGGATCTGCGACTGGAACTGGCCGGTCACCGGTGCGGCGTGGCTGGACACGTTGTTCCTGCTCATTCAACCCAGAGGTGACGGGCTCGATGTCGAACAAATCCTGGCCGCACGCCCCCTCACGCGCGACGTACCCGCCGAGCACGTGGACATCGTGCTGGCGCTGCTCAGCGGCTATTTCCTGCGGCAACGTTTAGAGCCCGTCCCGCCAACCTCGCCGTACCTTCGCCAACACCAATCCTGGTGCGCCGAGGTCTGCTGGGAGTGGCTCGCCGAGCGACGAGGCTGGTCCTGACGCAGGATTTGGGCGCTCGAATGACCCGCTGGTAAGGTTTCTCCTCGCGTGTCTGGCGCCCTTTTGCGCCGCCCGCACCCGAACTTCGAAGCACATCCCCAACACGACGAAGGCAGCCTAGTGGCGAACATCAAGTCCCAGATCAAGCGCATCAAGCAGAACGAGAAGCGTCACGAGCGCAACAAGTCCGTGAAGTCCGCCCTCAAGACTGCCGTGCGCAAGTTCCGCGAGGCCGTTGAGGCCGGGGACAAGGACGCCGCCACCACGCTGGGCCGCGACGCCGCCAAGAAGCTCGACAAGGCCGCCTCCAAGGGTGTCATTCACAAGAATCAGGCCGCGAACCGCAAGTCGTCCATCGCCAAGACCACCTCGTCGCTCTGAACCAAGCCTGAACCGGGCGCCCAGAACAAGGCGCCCAGAACAAGCCGCCCAGAACCAGGCCCACTGGTCTAGGCGGGCTCGCGCAACTGGGTGACCGCGAGGACCAAACGCTCAAGCGTGTAGGCCGCATCGCTGGCCGCGCCCTTGATGTCGGCATCCGCCACCGCAATCGCGATGATGGCGTGCGCCACCCCTCCGTCGCTCCAGCCCCGGGATTGATCCCGGATCGTGCGCAACTTCCACGGGGGAACCCCCACTTCGCGCGCCAAGTCGGCCTCTCGCAGACCCCGCGGCGCGGACTTGTATCTCGCCACCCCACGCGCCCCGGCAGCAAACGCCGACGTCACCAACACGGGCGCCGTGCCGCCATCCAACGCCCAACGCAATTCCTCCAGCGCGACGTCGCGGCGGCCCCACAACGCGGCATCGGCCACCGCAAAAGACTTGGCCTCCGCCCGGCCACCGAAGTAGCGCTTGACACGTTCAGGAGTGATCGGCTCCCCCGGAAAGTCGTTGACGAGTTGGTGAGCTGCCGCCGCCAGCGACCGAAGGTCGTGCCCCACCGACAACACCAGGTTTTCGGCGGCCACGTTGTCCATCGTCGATCCGTGCAACCGGACCTCGTTGATCGCAAACCCAGCGAACTCCGACGGCCGGAGCTCGGTCGACTTTGCCTCGGTGACGGTGTCGAGTTTGCGGAGCTTGGTGAGCACCCCCGAGCCCTTCGGCCCACCGCCGTGCACGAGCACGAGCGCGACCTCCTCGACCGGATCCGCGGCGTACGCCAGGACGCCCTCGACCGACTCGTCTGGGAGGTTTTCCAACGACCGCACGACGACGCAACGGGTGCTGGAGAACAGCGAAGGCGCCGACATCTCCCCAAGCGTGGCCAGGGTCAACTCGGCCGCGTTGCTCTCGGAGAACTCCGCCTCGCCGTCGTGGCGACGGACTGCGTCGCGCACGGCAGTCACAGTGCGTTCGTTGAGGAACTCCTCCTTGCCGGACACTAACGTGACTCGACCGAGGACATCTGCTGCGCGAGGTGCTGACATGGTGCGGCTCACCCTGCCATATGGCACCGACAACGACCCCGCCGTTGCCCGTCCGGACTCCCCTCACCGACTTGTCTCGGTGCTCACTCGACCGCCCGCCGAGGAAACGACCAGGTCGCCCGCTAAGTCGGTGCGCAGCACCTCCACCCCAACCGCCGAGAAGAATCCGAGCGTTTCTGGCGCCGGATGCCCGTAGGTGTTGTCGGCTCCCACGCTGATCAGCGCCAGTCGTGGCTGGAGCGAACCTAAGAAGTCGAAGTCCTGGTACTTGCTGCCGTGATGGGGAACCTTGAGCACGTCAACCTGCAGAGCGGGCAGACTGGCAGCCACCGCGGACTGTCCCTCAGGCTCAAGATCCCCCGCCAGAAGCAGGGTCACCCCCCGCACCCGGGCCAGCAACACCACGCTCGCGTTGTTGGCGGTGCTGCCGTCGCCGCCGACCTCGACGGACTGCCCGGGTCGAGGCCACAGCACCTGCAGCGTCACCTGGCCGATCGCGCGCGTGCTGTCGTACGCCGCAACGTGAGCGCTCAGGCCGGAGGCAACGAGCGCGCGGCGGACCGTGTCGACGCCATCGGGTGGATCCAGGGTGCCGGTCACCTCGACCCGGCCGACCTCCCGCCCGCGGAGCACCCCGGCCACGCCATTGACGTGATCGGCGTGGAAATGGGTCAACACCAGGAGCGGTACCGACGTGACCCGCAAGCGACGCAGACAACGGTCAACCAGAGCGGGGTCCGGGCCGGCGTCGACGACGACCCCCGCCCCGCCCCCAGCGTTGAGCACCAGCGCGTCTCCCTGCCCGACGTCGCAGACCGCGAAGACCCACTCGCCGCCGGGCCCGCCCGGCAACGGCCACCGCACGGTGACGATGGCGAGGAGCAGCACGGCAACTCCTAGTGATCCGGAGCGGCGCCGCAGCAGCCGCGGTGCGGAGCCGATCACCACGAGGCACAAGGCGGTCAATCCGCTGAGCGACCAGGCGCCCGTCCCCCAGTCGAGGGCGGGAAGGGCGAGTCCGGCACCTCGATGGGCGATCGCCACCAACCAGGCGGCACACCAGCCCGCGAGCGTCCCGCATAGCCGTCCGGCGAGCGGCCACACCAGGCCGATCAGACCTCCCGTGAGCCCCAGGACGGTCGCTGGGCCGACCACCGGGGCAGCCAGGAGGTTGGTGGCCACCGCCACGAGGCTGACCTGACCCGACAGCGCGGCGACCAGGGGGGTGCACGCCAACTGGGCGGCGGTCGGCACCGCCACGGCCTCGGCGGCCCAGCGCGGCAACCACGCTGAGAGCGCGCGAGTCCAAGCGGGTGCCACGAAGATGATGCCGGCTGTGGCGAGAGCCGACAGGGCAAACCCCGGCTCGATCGCTAGCCAGGGGTCGAGCACCAACAATGCGGCCGCCGCGAGTCCCAGGGTGCGCGCGCCACGCTGCCGACCGTTCCTGCCCAGACTCAGGAGCGCCGCGGCTCCCATCGCCGCGGCACGCAGCACGCTGGGCTCGGGGCGCGCCAGGAGAACAAACCCCGCAATGCCCAGCACCGAGACGACGTAGTGCCAACGTCCACGCACCCCGACCCACCTCGCGAAGGTCAACACGAAGGCAAGCACCAGCGTCAGGTTGGTCCCCGACACCGCGAGCAAGTGGGTGAGCCCCGTGGTGCGGAAGTCCTCCTCGATGACGGGATCGAGGCCCTGATCGTCGCCGACGACCAGTGCGGGAATCAGCGCTCGATAGCGCTCGGGCACCCCACTCACCGAATCGCGTAACGATCGGCGTACGACGTCTGCACCCGACCACCACCACCCCGCCTCATCGACCCGCCGTGGCTCGCCCCGAGCGCGCAACACAGCCGAGAGGTCGGCCGAGTCCGCGCGGTCGAGCTGACCGGAGACCGCCAGGGTCTCGCCCAGCCGTACGACCGACCAGGATTCGGCTCCGAAGACCAAGACGGGCGCCGACAGCACGAGGGTGGAGCCACCGTCGCCACTCATGGTGATCCGCTCCACGCGAGCGCGCAGGGTCACGAAGTTGCTGAACGTGCCGCGATGCAGGCGCGGATCCGAGGTGACGACGAGGGTGGTGCGGACCGACGCCTCACTCCCGGCCAGCGCCACGACGGGGTTGTGCGCGACCTGGTGCGCGCGAAACAGCGAGACACCGGCCAGGACTACGAAGACCAGGAGCCACGCGCTGCCGGTGATGATGTCCCGTCCGGAGCGCCACACGATCGCGAGTCCCACAACGCCGAAACTCGCCAACCCGATCGTGAGCGACACAGGGGCCAACAACCCACACAGGCCACCTGCCCAAGCGGCCACCGCAATCGCGGGCAGCCGCAGGTCGAGGTCTGAGCTCACCCGCTCAGAGGGTGACGAGCGAGCTCAACTGAGAGAGTGTCGCCTCGCCGATCCCGTCGACGTCGAGCAACTGGTCGACTGAGGTGAAGCCGCCGTGTTCCTCGCGCCAAGAAATGATCGCGGCGGCCGTCACCGGACCCACTTCGGGAAGGGCCTCAAGCTCGACCGCACCGGCCAGATTGAGGTTGACCAGGGCCGTGGGCGCGGCGCCGGTCGAGGGATCGAGTGTCGTCACGCCCACGGGACCGGGGTCGACCCCCACCAGAATCTGCTCTCCATCCACCAACAGACGGGCGAGATTGAGCGAGCGAAGGTCGACTCCCGGGCGGGCTCCGCCCGCGGCCTTGAGCGCATCGATCACCCTGGCTCCCGGCTCGAGCACGGCAATCCCCGGTCGGCGGACTCGACCAGCGACATCCACGACGAGCGCGGTCGGTTGGTTGGGCGATGCGGCGGGCGAATCCCCTGCGGGACTCACCAGCGGATCGCTCGTGGCGGCAGCGACATCGATCACCTCGCGCGGGCTGGCTCGCAGCATGAGCCAGGCCGCGACCACGATCCCGAGGCAGGCGGCGACCGCCACAATGACCAGGTGGGCCGAGCCCAGCGCCAGCCGCCCGCGGCGAGCGGCGTGTCGCCCCGGACGCGGCACGGGCACCAAGCCGAGGTTGGGCGGCGCCGCCTCCACGACGACCAGCGGGGATCCGGAGTCGTCCGGCTCGCCCGGAGCGCGCACTGCGGCCAACTCCGCGCTCAGCAGCGCGAGCCGCCGCGAAACCGCCGCTTGGTGTTCGATTCTCGATCTCGAGGGGCGCATGACCTCACCCTAGGAACGCGCAGGCACGGCTACCAGCGCCCGGACGTCGGCCTGTGGATAACCCCTCGGATCGCGGGGGCTGTCAGCGATTTCGGGTGGAGACGCAGACCGCGACCATGCCCGGCCCGACGTGGGCGCCGAGCACCGCACCCAACTCGCCGCACCACACCTCGCGATCCTGCAACTGTGAGGACAGCCGACGACGCAACGCTCCGGCCAGGGCGTCCGCCCGCTCCGGGCTGGCCAGGTGAGAGACGCACAAGTCGATCTCGGCGTCGCCCGCGGCGGCCACCGCCAAGTCTTCGAGACGGGTCAGCGCCCGCGCCGACGTGCGCACCTTTTCCAACGTCGAGACCCTGCCCTCGGTGATGGTCAGCAACGGCTTGACCGCGAGGGCGCCACCGAAGATCGCGCTGGCCGCCCCGATCCGACCACCGCGACGCAGATATTCCAGCGTGTCGACATAGAAGAGCGACACCGATGACGCGGCCCGGTCTGCCGCCGCGGCAGCCGCTTCCTCGGCCGATCCTCCCGCGTCGAGGACGTCGGCCGCCGACAGCGCCGCGAAGCCCGTGGCCACCCCCACTTGGCGACTGTCGATGACCGTTACGGGAACGGGCGCCTCGCGCGCCGCCAATTGGGCGGACTCGAAGGTGCCACTCATCTCCGCAGAGAGGTGGATCGAGATGATCTGCTCGGCTCCCCGCTCGGCGGCGGCGACGTACGCCGCCAGCATGGCCGAGGGCGACGGGCGAGACGTGCTCACCGGGAGGTAGTCCCGCAACGCCTCCGCCACCCGCTCCGGGGTGGCACCGGCGCTGCCTTCGTCGAAGGACGCCGCGCCGATCACGACCTGCAGCGGCACGACGACGATCCCCCGCTCGGCCGCCAACTCCACGGGCAGCATCGCCGTTGAATCGGTGACGATGGTGGTGGTGCTCGCTGACGGGTCCGGCATGCTCGAAGGCTACCCGTGGGTCAGCCAGTCACGAAGCGGCCACGCCTTCGCGCCAAACCTGACACATCCGCACGTATTTCGCGGCCACGCGTGCACGCGCCTCGGCCGCGCCGAGGACACCGGTATGCACTGCCAGAGCTTCGTCATTCCACAACGATCGACCGACGGCAAAGCCCACGAAACCCGGGACGCCGGCGGCCAGGCGCAGCCATTGTTCGACTCGGGTGAGCGACTCGCCACGGCCCAACACGACGCAGGACACCTCGTCTCGGCCGCCCGCCCGGACCGCGGCCACAATGTCAGCCGCGTGGCAGGCATCGTCTAGCCCCTCGATCTTCCACATCGACGGATCGGCGCCGGCGGCTCGCAACTGCTCGATCGCCAGCCGGGTCAGCTCGGGCAGCCGCGCCCCGTCCCAGTCGGCACGGCGATCGGCAAAAGTGAGGCGCTGCTCGGGAGTCATCGGGACCAACACCTCCGCCATCAACGGCACCCCTTGGGCCAGGCACCAGGCCGACAGCTCCCCGAGCCGAGCGGCCTGGCGTGCGTTGAGTTCGCGGTCGCCATCGGCGTTGTAGCGCAGCAAGACCTTGAGCAGGTCCGCCTCCAGTGTGTCGACGAGTCGTGGCAGCGCATCGGCATACTCCAACTCCAACTCCGCCTGCCCACTGCGCTCGACGGGCGCACAGACCTTCACTCCCAGATCGTGTGCGCGTTTGGCCAGAGGGGCGCCGTACTCCTCATCCAGCAGGACCGCCAGCCCAGCAGGACCGAGTTGGCCGACGGCCTCGGCGAAACCGTCGAAAACCGTCGCTTTGATTTCACGACCGCGAGCCTGGTCGTCGGGGCTCGGCGGATCGCCGAGGCCCAGCAGGTGCCGATAGGAATTGCGGTGGTCCATGGCGAAGGTCAAGATCTCCACTGTCCACCCCGGAGTTGTGGCGGTCATGGGGCAGATCCGAGACTGAGGCGATGCACGGTGCCCCCCGATTCAGCTCCCGCGGTGCGCGGGGCGAGGGTGACCTTGGTGCCGCGGTCCCGGAGGTCGGCCACCAATGCCGGGTCGGCATCGGCGTCGGTGATCACCTCGGTCACCGATTCCAATCCGGTGATCCTGGCCAGGTGGACCCGGCCCAGTTTGGTCGAGTCGGCCACCACATAGACGCGACGGGCGCGCGCGATCAACGCGGCGTTGGTTTGGGCTTCGACCTCGTCGTGCGTGGTGAGTCCCCCCTCGGCGTCGACGCCGTCGACGCCGATGATGGCCACGCCGATGTTGATCCCCCTCAGCACTTGGGCCCCCCACACGCCGACGAGTTCATAGGACTGGGGCCGGGCCACCCCTCCCGGCACGACCACCTTGACCTTGGGCCGGATCGAGAGTTCGGCAGCGATGTTGAGCGCGTTGGTGACGACCGTCAACTGATCGCGCACCGCCAGTTGCCGCGCAACCTCGGTTGTCGTCGTACCCCCCGTCAGTCCGACCACCACGCCCAGCGGGACCCGGCTCACCGCCAGCCGAGCGATCGCCAACTTCTCCTCGCGCTGCTGGTTGGTGCGATAACGCACCGGCAGCTCGTGCTCGTCTCGGGTGGACGTGGCGCCGCCGTGGGTGCGTTCTAAGAGGCGGGACTCCTCCAACACCTGCAGATCCCGCCGCAGGGTGGACGCGGAGACCCCAAAACGAGCGGCCAGCTCGGCCACCGTGAGGGACTTGTGCTCCCCCAACAGATGCAGCAGTTCGGCGACTCGCTCGGCGCGTTGGACACGGTTCGGCACGAGACCACTATGCCCGTATGCCGTCGGGCTGGGGCCACAAGCGCGCAGTCGTGACTGCTTGTTCATCGGGCCTGGAGGCGAGACGGTGTTGACTCCCTTCATGACCACAGCCCCTCCGACCATCGCGTTCGTGGGCGCGGGAAGCGTCGTGTTCACCCGCGAATTGCTCTTCGACATCCTCGGCATGCCCGACCTGCGCACCGCCCGGCTCCGGCTGCACGACATCGACCCGTTGCGCCTCGCGACGGCCGATCTGATGGCGAACCGGGTTGCCGGCCAGGTCGGGGCCGCACCGGTCACCTCGACCCACAACAGTTTGCGCGATGCCCTCACCGGTGCCGACTTCGTCATCAATGCCGTCAACGTCGGCGGGCATGCCGCCACGGTGACCGACTTCGAGGTGCCGGCGCAGTTCGGGCTGCGGCAAACCATCGGTGACACCCTCGGGGTGGGGGGGATCTTCCGTGCGCTGCGCACGTTCCCGGTCCTGGACACCATCGCCGAAACGATGCTCGAGGTGTGTCCCGACGCTTGGTTGCTCAACTACACCAACCCGATGGCGATGAATCTGACGTATCTGACGACCAAATATCCGAGCCTGAAGGCCCTGGGGCTGTGCCATTCGGTCTATTGGACCGTCGTCGGGCTCAACGAAATCATCGGCGTGCCCATGGAGGGCACCCACTACGAAGCTGCGGGGGTCAACCATCAGGCGTGGCTGCACACCTGGGAACACGAAGGACGCGATCTCTATCCGATGCTGGAGTCGGCGATCGCCGCCGATCCCGAGTTGCGTCGCCGGGTGCGCGTGGACATGTTCTTGCGCCTCGGCGTTTATCCCACCGAAACCAGCGAGCATTCCAGCGAATATCTCCCGTGGTACCTCCACCACGATGACGAGATCGCTCGGCTGCGCATCCCGGTCGGTGACTATCTGGACATCAGCGCCGGCAACCTGGCGGAATATGAGCGAACCCGGGCCGAGTTGGCGGCGGGTACGCCGCTCGAGGCGCCCGATGCCACGGAGTATGCCCCGCAAGTGATCCACGCCATGACCACAGACACGCCCCTGATGATCCACGCCAACGTGGCCAATCGCGGGCTGATCCCTGCGCTGCCCGAGGGGTTGTGCGTCGAGGTGCCCACCCTGATCGACGGGCGCGGCGCCCATCCGCAACCTCAGGAACCATTGCCTCCGGCCTGTGCTGCGCTGAACCGGGCCTTCTTGGGGGTCGTCGACCTGGTCGCCCAAGCGGCCATTCGTCAGGACCCCGATTTGATTCGCCAAGCTGTGATGGTGGATCCCCATGCGGCGGCGAGCCTGACCCTGCCCCAGATCGATGAGCTCGTACCCGCGATGATCGCCGCCCACGGAGACCTGCTTCCGGACTGGGTGCACGGCCGCTGATGGTGGGTCGGCCGACGGCACTCATTTGCACCGCCCTCGTAGTGCTGCTCATCGGGTGCACTCCTTCGACGGACCCTTCGGTCCGGCCGACTCCCAGCTCCGTCGAGACTCAGCCGGACGCACCCGCCAGCGCGGCGCCGGGGCCGGCGTACGTCGCCGAACGCCCACCGGATCGCACGCCGGTGATCCGAGACGGATCCGATTGGTCGATGCCCGCCTGGGCGAGACCGGCGCCGTTCAGCGGCTTCTTCTCCGAGTCGGACTCGCCCACCGATGGGATTGCGGTCCGCTCGATCGACGTGTCCTGGCGCCAGATCGCACCCACGGAGGGCGGCGAACTCGACCTGAGCGCGACGGGTGAAGCCCAGGGAATGTTCTTCGACCCGCTGGGCGCGCAACTGGCCGAACCCGGCCCCTATTGGCTGCGGATGTTCTCCTCCGGTGCGGACTGGGCGCCAGAATGGGTGATCGAGAAGTGTGGTGCGCACCCGATCGGCACCGACTACGACGGGCAACAGCATCTGCCCCTTTGGGATGACTGTGTCTGGGATGCGCTCAGCGCGACCTGGCGCCAACTCCTGGTCGACCAGGGCGTGCTCGGTGACCCCGATTTCCAGTTTGCCTACGTGCCAGGAGGGTTCACGTGGAGCGAGTTCGACTACGAGATGGTGAACTCCGCCGTACGCCGTGGGGAGCTCAGTCGCGCTGATTATCTGCGCTGGTTTGACCGCATGATCGCCGACTTCGTGACGATGGCCGGCCCCGAGGTGGGTCGACTCGTGTTCACCGGAGAGGACTACCCCTGGGGTCCCTTCGGGGCCGCCGACGACTTGTTGGCGTCGCACGCCGTCGACGGGGGTCTCGGCGTGCGCACCGGCATCACGGAGGTGTTCAACTTCCACCTCTCCGAGACGCCGGCCTATGGCTCGAGGGTGCTGCCCGATGGTCACCTTGCCAACTCCGGCCGGAACCGTGGTCCGAACCAGGTCTTCGGCACGGAAAACGAGTGCTATGTGGACTGCGGATTCTCCTCGCGCAACCCGATCTATGTCGTCGAGCAGAGCAATCTCAAGGCGCTCCAGCTGCAGGTCAATTGGATGTATGTCGTGCCGGGTGATTCGCTGCTGGATCCGGCGGCCCAACACTGGGACTGGGTGCGGCTGTCGCTCGGTCAGCGCCCAGAGACCGCGCCCGACGCGTGGGCCGCTTTGCGCGACGCCGAGGATGTCTTCTGGCGCGATCCCGGCATGACTTTCGGCGCACGTCGGCTATGGCCGGGCCGGCCTTACGTCCGCAACCTCGAACGCTGGCTGGTCCAGGTGGACGCGCCCGGAGCCCGCCCCCGCCGCAGCCTCGTCGACATCCACCGCGGCGACCCGGTCAAGGACAACGGCGTTGCCTTCGAAGGGTTGTCGACGGATCTGCGCCGCGGGCAACGGTCCCTGGCCTTCCGGGTGGACCAACGCTTTCTCGACGGCGACCGCGCCCACGAAGTGCTGGTTAAGGTGACCTTCCTGGATCGAGGGCGCGGCAACTTCCGGCTGCGACTATCGCGCGGAGTCTCCGAGGAGGCCCGGCTCACCGGTTCGGACACGTGGCGTACGGCGACCTTCCGGGTCCGGTTGCGGCCCGATCACTCGTTGCCGCAGCGGACCGATGTATGGCTCGACGTAGTGGGCGAGTCTGACCTCAACGTTCGTTTCGTGCGGGTGATCCGGCTCGCTCGGCCCGGCTAACGG
This sequence comes from uncultured Actinomycetota bacterium, assembly GCA_963814245.1. Taxonomy (GTDB): domain Bacteria; phylum Actinomycetota; class Actinomycetes; order Propionibacteriales; family Nocardioidaceae; genus Nocardioides. The sequence continues at coordinate 260,418 of CAWFBY010000008.1, read as the reverse complement.
AGGGCCCCGCTAGTCGAGGCCCAGCACCCGCGCGGCGTTGTCGTGATAGAGCCCGGGGAGCAGGCTTTTCGGGAGGTCGGCACCGCTGATCCGCCAGTTGCCCTGGCCGGGCGGCTCGTCCCAGGGCTCATAGTCGAAGTGTTCGTCCGGGGTTTCCAAGAAGCGCCACCAGACGTGGAACGCCTCAGGGTCGATGGGGAAGCAATCGCTGCCGAAAAGCACCCGGTCGGGGAAGGCTTCGACGAGCGATCGGAAGGCTCGCGGCGCCCGGCCTATCTCGGCCAGCCTGCCTCCGGTGTCAACGTTGAAGTTGGGGAGTCGATGCAATGCCCGGCCCACGGCGCTGAGGTCCTCGGCGTGTCCGCCGACGTGGGCGCCGACGAAGGTGGTGTGCGGGCAGGCCGCTACGAGCCGGTGCAGGGACGCCATCAGTTCGTCGAACGATGGGTGTTCGGGGCCCCCGAACCACCACTCGGGGACGCCAGCCAGCTCGTCGTACCGCTCGTTGGTCTCATCCCACGGGTCGAAGAACGCGACCGGGTCGGCAGTGTGGATCAACACGGGGAGCCCGAGGTCACCGGCCATCTGCAGCACCCCCACGACGCGCGGGTCATCGGGCCGCACCAACGACCCGGTGGCATCGCGTTGGGTGAGCCCGAGGTCCTTCCAGACTTTGATGCCGCGGGCACCGCGGGTGGCCGAATCGGCCAGGTTGTCGCGCAGCGCCGCCAGGCACTCGGGAGACTGCGCATCGCCTAAGGCCAACGCTGCCCAGTCCAGGTGACAAAACGTGGCGACCCGCCCGGGAAGGCTCCGGTCGTAGCGATCCAGGTTGGCCGTCAGCTCCTCGCCCCACAGCCCGTCGAGGTTTACGACGGTCCTGAGGTGGAGTCGTTCCATCACGGCGAGCAGCTCGTCCGGCTCCCCACCAAGAAACGCACCGTCGGCGGACAACCATCTCCCCAGATGGTTGTGCACATCGATCATCGGCAGGCTCGGGCTGGTGATGCTGGTGCGGGCGAGCACCGCCCGCGCGCGGGGCCAGGGACTTGGAACCGGTGTGGTCACTCCGCCATCGTGGCAGGCGCACAACGGAGGGTCGACGGGTCAACCCGAGCGCGCGCCACACCCTGCGCGTTTTCGTGCCCATCTGGACAGCGCTTGGGCCGGTGCGCCTAACTGGCCAGGTGACGACCACGAACGCGGAGATCGCCTCGCAGGCGCAGACGTGGGGTCTGGGCCTGGACAGAGCAGCCGAGCTGAGCGCCATGCTGCCGCCTTCCGGGGCATCGACGCTCTATCTCGGCTGCGGAACCTCCGCGTTCGTGGCGCACTCGGCGGCGTTGCTGCGCGAAGGCGCCGGAGCCGGTCACACCGATTGGGCCTACGCGTCGGAGGGGCCGGTGCGGCGCACCTACGACACGGTGATTGCCTTCAGTCGGTCGGGTACGACGACCGAGGTGCTCCAGGCGCTGCGTGGGCCGTGGGCCACGACACACCGGGTGGTAGTGACCGGTGATGTGGCCCAGGTGCCACCCGACGTCGCCGACGAGATCGTGGACCTGGGCTTCGCGGACGAGAAGTCGGTGGTCCAGACCCGTTTTCCCACGACGCTCCTGATGGTACTGCGCCATCTCCTCGGCGAGGACCTCACGCCGGTCGTTGCCGAGGTCGAACGGGTCTTGGCGGCGCCCTTGGCGTTCGACCCGGCGGACTATCAGCATTTCGTGTTCCTCGCCCGTGGCTGGGCGATGGGCCTGGCCGACGAAGCCGCCCTGAAGATGCGCGAGGCCGCGCAGGCCTGGGCCGAAAGCTATCCCGCGCTCGACTATCGCCATGGGCCGATCGCCGCCGCCGACGCACGCACGCTGGTCGTCGCGCTGTCGACGCTCGACGAACTGCTCCAAGAAGACGTACGCCGCACCGGCGCCACCCTGGTCGACCTCGCTGACGACCCCTTGGTGCGGCTAGTCCAATGCCAGCGACTGGCCACCGAACTCGCTGTGGCTCGGGGCCTCAACCCAGACGTTCCACGACACCTCACCCGGTCCGTGGTGCTTCCGCCCCACGGCGTACCCCGCTAAGAAACTCGCCAAGGAGTCCCGATGACCCGACGTACCTTCCCGCTCTTGCTCGCAGCGGGAGCGATGTTGCTCACTGCCGCGTGCGGTGGTTCGACCCAAGATGAGCCGGACACCACCGTGGGCACGTTGGACGCCAATGCCGATGTGACCATCACCTGGTGGCACGGCCAGAACGCCGACGCGGCGGAGCTGTTGGACAAATTGGCGGCGGAGTACATGGCCGATCACCCCAACGTCACGGTGGAGGCCTCGGCCGGGGCATCGACCACAGATGAGTTGTTGCAGAAGCTGCAAGCGGGATTCGCCTCCGACAACTTCCCCGACATCTCCTATGCCTTCGGCAGTTGGGCCACCGAGCTCGGCGTTTCGGGTCGCACCCTGGACATCTCCGCCCAAGTTGCCGAACCCGACTCGGGGTGGAGCGAATTCCCCGACGCCGCGACCGCGACCGCCACGGTCGACGGCAAGGTCATCGGGATGCCTGCGGTCGTCGACAATCTTGGCCTGATCTACAACACCGAGCTCTTCGATGCCGCCGGCGTGTCCTATCCCACCGAGGATTGGACGTGGGAGGACTTCCGGGCCGCCGCGGCCGCCATCAATGACCCGTCCCGCAACATCTACGGGACGGCCTACCCCGTCAACGGCAGCGAAGACACCGTGTGGCGGTTCTGGCCGCAATTGTGGCAAAACGGTGGTGCCATCCTCGATGACGAGGGGATGCCGGCCTTCAACTCCCAAGCCGGGGTCGACGCCTTGGAGTTCTGGCGGGCGATGGCGCAGGACGACAAGTCGGTCTACCTCGATCAGAACGGCGAGAAATACGCCGCCAGTTTCCTGGCCGGCAACATCGGCATGATGATTTCCGGCCCGTGGATGCTCTATGACCTGAAGCAACAGAAGACGCCGTACGCCGTGAGCGAGCTGCCGGGCACCAACGGCAACCACCAGACCATCACCGGTCCCGATCTGTGGGTGCTCTTCGACCAGGCCGACGAACAACGGGCTGCCGCGGCGTACGACTTCGTCAACTGGCTGACCCAGCCGGCTCAGGACGTTCGCTGGAATGTTGAGTACGGCAACCTGCCGTTGCGCTCCTCGGCGGCGGACACCCCGGAGTTCCAGAAGTATCTCGAGACCTACCCGGGTGCCGATGTCTTCTTCGCGAACATGGAGAACACCACCGAGCCGCGACCCACCATCGTGGGCTACACCGGCATGTCACGCGCCCTCGGCACTGCCATCAACAAAGTGCTCCAAGGTGCGGCCGAACCGGAACAGGCCCTCGATGATGCCGCAGAAGCGTCCCGACTCGAATTGGAGCAAGCCCAATGAAGCCACGCCACGTCGTCGCCGCCGGGATTGCCGCCCTTGTCCTAGCGGCGACCACGGCCTGCGGATCTTCGTCGGATCCCGCGCCCAACACTGAGGTGAAGAAGCCCGACCCGAGCGCCCAGGTCGACGTCACGATCACCTGGTGGCACGGTCAAAGCGCCGATGCCGCGAAGTTGCTGGGAGACCTGGCCCGCGAATATGAAGCCGGCCACCCCGGGGTCACGATCGACGACGCGGCCGGCGCCTCGACCACCGATGACCTCTTGCAGAAACTGCAGGCTGGGTTCGCCTCGGATCGCTTCCCCGATATCTGTTACTCCTACGGCAGTTGGGTGACCGAGTTGGGCACCTCCGGGCGGACGCTGGACATCGCCGACCTGGTCGCCGAGCCCGATTCGGGGTGGGAGGAGTTCCCCGAGGGGGCACGGGCGACGGCGACCGTGCGCGACGAAGTGGTCGGGTTCCCAGCGGTCTTGGGCGACTTGGCGCTGTATTACAACAAGGATCTCTTCGACGCCGCCGGCGTGGACTACCCCAACGCCGAGTGGACCTGGGAGGACTTCCGGGCCGCCGCAGCGGCGATCACCAACGAATCCGAAAACATCTACGGGACCGCCTACCCCGTCCCCGGGAGCGAAGACACCGTGTGGCGGATGTGGCCCCAACTGTGGCAAAACGGGGGGCAGGTCCTCGACGACAACGGCCAACCCGCCTTCAACTCCCAGGCCGGGGTGGACGCGCTGGAATATTGGCGCCAGTTGGCGGTCGACGACAAGTCTGTCTATCTCGATCAGAACGGGGAGAAATATTCGCCCAGCTTTGCGTCCGGGAACATCGGGATGATCATCTCGGGACCCTGGTTGCTCTATGACTTCAAGAAGGCCAAGACGCCCTATGGCGTAAGCATCCTGCCCGGCACCGACGGCGACCATCAGACCATTGCCGGAGTGGATGTGTGGGCCTTGTTCGACCACGGCGACGCGGCCCGCGCGTCGGCGGCCTACGACTTCACCCGCTGGCTTACGGCTCCCGAACAGGACGTGCGCTGGAATGTCGAGTACGGCAACCTGCCGCTGCGCTCTTCGGCGGCGGACACCCCCGAGTTCGCCACGTATGTGGCCGACTATCCGGGAGCCCAAGTCTTCTTCGACAATTTGAGCAACGCGGTCAACCCCCGACCCACCGTCACCGGTTATACCGAGATGTCACGGGCAGTCGGCACCGCCATCTCGCGGGTTCTCTTGGGTGAAGGCGACCCACAGGAGGAGTTGGACAAGGCCGCGCAGGCTTCGGTCGGCGTACTCGAAGAGGAGTGACCCATCGCCACTCGCAAGGTTCGGGACAAACCCACCCTGACCCAGACGTTGACTGGCTGGGCCTTCGTTTTGCCAGCGACCCTCCTGGTGATCGGCTTGGCGTTCTTCCCGGCGGGTTGGGCGTTTGTGATCAGCCGACAGAAGAACAACCTGATCTCGCCCCCGCGCGACGTCGGGTGGGCCAACTACCAACTCATGCTCGAGGATCCCGGTGTGCGGAGCGCGGTGTGGCACACGAGCTTCTTCGCGGCACTCTTCGTCCCTATCTCGATCGCGGGCGGGCTGCTCCTGGCCGTGGCGCTCAATCGGGAACTGCGGTTCCAGTGGTTCTATCGGACCTGCATCTTCGTGCCGTTCGTCGCGTCCGCGGCGGCGACCGGCATCTTGGCCAACTTCGTCTTCGACCCCGACTTCGGCGTGGCCAACAACGTGTTGCGCAATGTGGGCTTGCCCGAGCAGGGGTTTTTGACCGACACCACGCAGGCGATGGTGGTGTTGGTGATCATTTCCTTGTGGGGATCGATCGGCTTCAACGTCGTGATCTATCTCGCCGCCCTGCAAGACCTCAGCCAAGACACGATCGATGCGGCCCGCGTCGACGGTGCCGGGCCCGCCCGGGTGTTCTGGCACGTCGTGGTGCCCGAGTTGCGGCCGGTCACCGTGTTCACCACGATCTGGCAGATCATTACCGCACTGCAGTTGTTCGATCTCGTCTACACGACGACCAAGGGCCAACCGTTGGACTCCACCGTCACGATCGTCTACTACCTCTATCGCCAGGCGTTTGAGCTGTTCAAATATGGCTACGGGTCGGCGATCGCCTATGGGGTGTTCGCCTTCACGCTCGTGTTGACGCTGATCATGATCCTGTATTCACGTCGCGCCAAAGTGGAGGCCTTCTGATGGCACGACGGAGCATCCTCCCCTTCTCCGCCTGGCACCTGCTGTTGATGCCGACCGCCCTCCTGTTCGTCCTACCGTTGGTGTGGATGATCCTGACCTCGTTCATGCCGGACTCCGACATCAACACCTTTCCGCCGAAGTTCTGGCCCAGTCGTTTCAGTTGGGAGGGCTATCGCGGCCTGTTCTCAGGTTCCGACATCTTGCTCTGGCTCCGCAACACCACGATCGTGGCCGCGATTTCGGTGACCTCCCACCTCGTCTTGTGCAGCCTCGCGGGCTATGGCTTCGCCCGGTTGCGGTTCCGGGGGCGCAACGTGGGCTTCTTCGCCATCGTCGCCACCATCATGATCCCCATCCAACTGCTGATGATCCCGACGTTCATCATGTTCAGCCGGGTCAACGTTGTCGACACCTTGGCCGCTGCGTTCATCCCGTGGTTGGCGGGGGCGTTCGGGATCTTCTTGATGCGCCAGTTCTTCCTGAGTCTCCCGGTGGAGTTGGAGGACGCGGCTCGACTCGATGGCTGCAACCGGCTCCAGGTGTTCACCCAGATTGTGTTGCCGTTGGCCAAGCCCGCCCTGGCAACCCTGGCGATCTTCACGTTGCTGGGTTCGTGGAACGACCTGATCTGGCCACTCATCGCGATCAACGACGACAAGTGGTACACCCTGCAGTTGGGGCTCGCGAACTTCCAAGGGACGCGCCGCACTCAGTGGCAGCTGCTGATGGCCGGTAACGTCGTGGCGACCTTGCCGCTGCTGATTGGGTTCGTCGCGGCACAACGGCAGTTCGTGGCGACCATGACCTTCACGGGGATGAAGGGCTGATCCCGTGCAGGAGCATCAGTCGGGCCAAGGCGCGGTCCAAGGGGTCCTCGGACCATAGATCGTCGCCCAACACGCGTGGCAGCCAATGCGTGCCACGCTGGTCGACCAAACGGTGCTGGCCGTGAGGGGTGCGCCAGGCGTAGGTGCCCGGCCCAAGTTGTCGGCTGGAGAACCCTCCGTGGGTCTTGGCCCGATGATGACGGCGGCTGAGCGGGCCCGAATTGTGGCTGCCGGTCTGGCCCGGTGGACCGTCCGCATCGTAGGCCGTTACGTGGTCGAAGTCGCACGTGTGCCGCGCACCGAAGAGCGCGGACGCATGGGGGAAGTAGTCGCCGATCGCGGTCAGCACGACGCGCTCTTTGAGCGCCTCCGGATGTTCGTAGGCGTTGACACTGATCTGGTCGTGCAGATCGATCACCGGTTTGACGGTGACCTGCGCCGAGCCCAACAACCCCGCAAGTTGACTGGTCAGCAGCGGGCCTTGAGATTCGACGCGAGCCACCCCGGAGGCACTGCCCTCAACGACCGCCTGATGGAGATGGAGATAGATCACCGCCGCGGGTCGTAGTTTGGCGGGATCGACCGTCTTCAGCGCGACCAGGGTCTCGCTGGGCGTGGCCGTCGTCCGTGAGGTGTCGAGCTCATCGGGATCGCCGTGCTCGAGGAGCAGAGTGAGCAACTCGGCGGGTCTGGCCAGCCAGCCCAACGCCTCGGCGCGCAACTCATCTCGGGTGGCGTGTTCGTTGCGGGCGGCCAGCACATCGGCGACCCGGTCGACCATGGCATCGATCCAGATGGCGTCGCCCACCGAAACCCGGGCGATGATGTGCCGAAGGCCAACCTCATCGCACCGTGACAAGGAGACGTAACGCCGCGTCCGCTCGTCATCGACGCGTTTGGCGTGGGCTGTCGGATCGGCCTCGATGATCTTGGCTTGGGCGATCGTGAAGACGCGCGACGGGGCCTGACCCACGATGCTGCGCGCCACGGCGGCGTCGACCAGCCCCACGCGCTCACGCGGGAGCGCTCGTGTCATCGTCGCGACGCGACGGGCCACCCACACCTCGGCTTCCAGCTCCAGGACCAAGGCCCAGGTCTGCGGCAAGCGGTGTTGCAGGTCGAGCACATCGGCGATCGCGTTCTGACAGGCGAAGGTGTGCACGCGTCGAGCCACGGCCATTTCGCCGATGCAGAACTCCTGAACCGGGGGCGTCCCGTCCCCGCCCACGGCCAACAAACGATCCCGGAAGAGTCCGGTGTCTCCTGGCTCCTCGCCGTGCAGGCCTGCCCACTGCGAGAGCACCAGCAGGTCATCGACTTCAGCCTGGCGGCGGCGGAACAACGCTGCTTCCGCGACGGCCAACACCGCGCTCGCGTCGAGACCGGATAACTCCATTATCGCATTTTATCAAACATATGATCGTTTATCAACGCCCTTCCGATCGACCTCCGAGTGCGCAATGCTGACGTCATGAAAACCCCACAGCTCCCCCTCCGTCGTTCGTTCAGGACAGCGATCAGCCCCGCACTCGTTGCCGCCATACTCGCTGGTTTCCTTGTCGCCTCCGGCCTCTCCGCCCCCGGCCTCTCCGCCCCCGGGGTCTCCGCCCCCGGGGTCGCTGCGGTCCCGGTGGCCGTCGACGGGACCATCCGAGGCACGGTTGGGCCCGGGTTCACCATCACGGCATCGAAAACGCGGGTCGCCCCGGGCACCTACCGCTTCGTCATCACCGATGAGTCGGACATGCACAATTGGCACATCACCGGCCCGGGTGGGGTGAACAAGAAGACCGGGGTTGCGTTCGTCGGCACCAAACGGTTCACCCTGACGTTGCGGGCTGGTCGCTATCGCATTCAATGCGACCCCCACTCGAACTCCATGTTCACCACGCTGCGCGTGCGCAACTAGGGAAGAAGTTGCGCATCGGCGCGGTTGGGGCAGCATGACCACACTCGCCGATCGCACCATCGCCGCCCTGCGCCGCACTCACAACGACCTGGCCGCGCTCGTCCCGACGCTCTCCGCCGCCCAACTCCAAGGCCCCTCGGGCGCCTCCGAGTGGAGCATCGCCCAGGTGCTCTCCCACTTGGGGAGCGGCGCCGAGATCGCCACGGCCAGCTATCGCTCGGCGATCAATGCCACGCCGGCGCCGGGACAGGACTTCAACCAGAGTGTCTGGGATCGCTGGAACGCGATGTCCCCGGCCGAACAGTCCGCAGGCTTCGTGGAGTACGACGCGACCCTGCTCGCGTTGCTGGAAGAGTTGTCCCCCACCCAGCGCGAGACGCTCGAGGTCAAACTCGGCTTTCTGCCAGCCCCGCTCCCCCTCGCCTCGATCCTCGGCATGCGACTCAACGAAACAGCGTTGCACCAATGGGACGTGCGGGTCGCGCTGGACCCCGCCGCGACCGTGGACGCCGAGGCGGCGGCCGTGATCGTCGACCACTTCACCGGGGGCTTGGGATTCCTGCTGGGGTTCATCGCCAAGGCCGACCAGGTTGCCGAGCCTGCTTCCGTCCACTTGGAGGGCAGCGAGGTGACGCTTGTGGTGGACGAGGGAGTCGGCCTCCAGGTGGGAGCAACCGAGCCCACGGCGACCTTCACGGGGAGCCTGGAGGAACTCACCCGACTGATCGGCGGCCGGCTGGCCCCCGAGCACACGTCCGTCGACACCACCGTCACCGGCAATGTCACCTTGGACGACCTGCGGCGGGTGTTTCCGGGCTACTGACCCGGCCCCTCAACCCAGCGGGTCGACACGCACCCGCTGAGCCACGCGGCGTACGACCTGGGGGTCCACCGTGCCCGCCCCGAGCCGGCTCGCGTTGTCTGCAGCGGCCGCCGTCGCGGTCTGCAGCAGGCGCACGATCGTGGGGTCGGAGACCCGCATCGGCTCCCGTGTGCCGGCCAGCCCCACGGCCAACGCCCCCATGAACGCGTCCCCCGAACCCACGGGGTGTGCTCCTCGTGGCGGCGAGGAGATCACCAATGCGGCCCCCGTCGCATCCACCGATAGCGCGCCGGCTGCCCCGCGGGTGACGACGACCAACTGGGCACCGGAGGTCGTCGCGAGTTTCGCGGCCAGGTGGTGGGCCTCGACGACGTCCGCCTCCGGGGGCTGTGGAAGGCCCGTCAACTCGGCTGCCTCGGCGAGGTTGACCTTGAGGACGTCGGGCGCCGGAGCCGTGGCGAGCCACGCAGCGGCGACCGGACCACCGAGATCCACAAGCAACCGGCCCGGGTGGGACGCGGGCCTGATGACCCGCACGAGCTCCTCGAGTTGGCCGACGTCCACGTCCGGCGGCAAGGATCCGGACAAGACGGTCAGCGGAGCCAGACTCCCAGCCACGCGAGCCACGAACTCCCGCCAGTGCGCCGGTCCAACTGCGTGGGAAGTTTCGTAGAAGTCGGTGGGCGGACCCCCCTCGACGGTGCACACGCTGACGCAGGTGCGCGACTCGTGGCCGATCACCAGGACCGCGTCGAAGTCGATCCCTTCGGCGGCCGCAGCATCGACGATCCAATCGCCGCTCAGGCCGCCCACCGGGCCGACCACGAGCGGTGTGCCCCCCAAGCAGCCGACGGTGCGCGCAACATTGAACGCCTTGCCGCCCGGACGTCGGAGCACCTGCGATGGGCGGTGAATCTCCCCGGGCCGCACCCGATCGACCACGTAGGTCACGTCCACGGCAGGCGCCGGCGCCAGACACCGGATCACGGCGTCGCAGCCAGGCTGGTCAGCAACTCCTCGCGGGTAGGTTGCGCGGGGGCTCCCCCGGCGGACCGCGTGGACAACGACCCCGCGTGGACCGCCCACCGCAGTGCCTCCGCGGGCTCAGCGCCCGCCAGGCAACCGGCGATCCAACCGGCATCGAAACTGTCCCCGGCACCGGTGGTGTCGACGGGCTCGACACGAGGGGCCGCGGCCGTCAGCAGCGCACCACCTTCACTCCACACTCCGCCCTCCGCCCCTGCCTTGGCGACAACCACCGGACCCAGTCGGGCGATAGAACCTTGCGCATCGTGCCCGGCAGTTGCGGCCAGCCCAAGCACCTCAGCCCAGCGGGCAATCTCCGCACGATTGGGGAGCACGGTCTCGGCTGCGCCCAGCAGCGCCCGCAGCCCCAACCACTCCCGACCCGGATCGTCGTTTGTGTCGAGCGTGGTGCTCACACCGGCCGCTTTCGCATCGGTGAGCAGTCCGGGCAGGTCTGGGCGAAGCCGGGCTGTGAGGTACGGCGACGCCACGTGCAGGTGATCGAACTCCGCTAGGCCGGGAAGATCCGCGCGGGCCAGGGAATCGATGACGCCCAGGTGGGTCAGGATCGATCTATCACCCCCGTCGGAGGCCTCGCTCAAGATCACCGACAGGCCCGTCGCCCCGACATCGCGTCGGACGACCCGATCGACGTCGACACCGGCCCCCTCCAGGAACTCGAGGGTGAAGTCACCCCAGGGGTCCCGACCGACCGCGGCACACAGCGTGACTGCCACACCCAGTCGGGCCAGCCCATGCGCGACCAAGGCCCCCGAACCGCCCAAGGTCAGGTCGGCCGCTTCCACCAACTGCTCGGCCTGTCCCCAGCGCGGTCGCACATCGCCGCGCAACACCAGATCGACGTTGGCATCCCCGACGACGAGAACCCTGGGTGCGTTGTTCACGGGCCCATCATGGCGCTAGGTCGCGCCTCCGCGAGGGAACACGCAGCCCCTCGCGCGCACTCAGCCCACGACCAGGTTGACCAACTTGGGCTCGCGCACGATGACCTTGCGGATCGCGGCGCCACCCAAGGCCGCCTGGACCGCGGGATCGGCCAACGCGGCAGCCTCCAGCGCCGCGGCGGTGATGTCGGGTGCGACCTCCAGGCGAGCGCGGACCTTGCCCTGAATCTGCACGATCGCGGTGACCGCGTCTTCGATCAGCAGCTCCGGAACCACGGCGGGCCAGCCCGCACGCGCGACGGTGGGGGCGTGCCCCAACCGCTCCCACATCTCTTCAGCTGTGTAGGGCGCCACCAGCGACAGCAGGATCGCGACCGCCTCGACCGCTTCCCGCACGGCCGGGTCGGCCGGACCGCAGCCACCGGCCTCGGGAGCGGCATCGATGGCCTTGCGGGTCAGATTGACCAGCTCCATCGTGCGCGCCACCATCACGTTGAAGCGGTGGCTGTCCAGCAGCTGTTCGACCTCGTGCAACGTTTTGTGGGTCGCCTTGCGCAATGCCAGAGCACCCCCCTCGCCCGCGGTCCCGGGAGCCGAGGTCACGTCACCGGCCAGTCGCCAACACCGCTGCAGGAACCTCAGCGCACCCCCAGGGGACATGTCGGCCCAGTCGATGTCGTCCTCGGGAGGGCCAGCGAACACCAGGGTCAAACGGACGGCGTCCACGCCGTACTCATCGATCATCTCGCCCAGGTTGACCCCGTTGCCCAGAGACTTGCTCATCGCCTTGCCCCTGTTGATCACCTGACCTTGGTTCATCAGGGCGGTGAAGGGCTCGCCAAAGTCGATCATGCCCATGTCGTTGAGCACCTTGGTGAAGAATCGCGAATACAGCAGGTGCAAGATCGCGTGCTCGACGCCGCCGACGTACTGTGCCGCCGGCATCCACTCGCGCACGGCTTCCTCGTCGAAGGGTCCGCCTTCGAAGTCCGGCGAGCAATAGCGCAGGAAATACCAAGACGAGTCGACGAAGGTGTCCATCGTGTCGGAGTCACGCGTTGCCGGGCCGCCACAGGTGGGGCAGTCGACCGACGCCCACTCGGTGGCCGCCGCCAACGGAGACGTCCCCTTGGGCTTCAGATCGGTGCCGCGCAGGTCCGGCAACTCGACCGGCAATTGGTCGTAGGGGACCGCCACTTCGCCACAGTTCGGGCAGTGAATGATCGGGATCGGGGCGCCCCAAAACCGCTGCCGCGACAACAACCAGTCACGCAGCCGGAAGTTCACGGTGCCCGTGCCGAAGCCGCGCCCCGCCAGCCATTCGATCATCGCGGCCTTGGCTTCGCGCAGAGCCATCCCGTCGAGGGAGATCTCGTCGTTCGCCGAGTTGATGGCCGGTCCGTCACCGGTGAACGCCTCGCCGCCCGACTCTTCGAACCCGGCACTGGGTTGGACGGTGCGAATGATGGGCAGGTCGAATGTCTTGGCGAACTCCCAGTCGCGCTGGTCCTGGCCGGGCACCGCCATGATCGCGCCGGTGCCGTAGTCGGCCAACACATAGTCGGAGGCGTAGACCGGGATCTGCGTGCCGTTGACCGGGTTGGTGGCGTGCACCCCCAAGAACACCCCCGTCTTGGGACGGTCGGTGGCCAGCCGTTCGATGTCAGTGGCCTTGCGGACCTCTTCGACGTACGCCGCCAGCGCCGGGCGCTGCCCGTCGGACACCAACTCCGCCGCCAGTTTGGCGTCGGCCGCGACCACAAAGAACGTCGCGCCGAACAACGTGTCGGGGCGGGTCGTGAACACCGACACGGGCCCGTGACCCTCGATCTCGAAGTCGACGTGCGCGCCCTCCGAGCGGCCGATCCAGTTGCGCTGCATCGCCAGGACACGCTCGGGCCAGGTGCCCTCCAAGGCGCCCATGTCGTCCAACAGCCGCTGCGCATAGTCGGTGACCTTGAAGTACCACTGCGTCAGTTCGCGCTTGGTCACCACCGCGCCGCACCGGTCGCACAGGCCCCCGACGACCTGCTCGTTGGCCAGCACCGTTTGATCGTTGGGGCACCAGTTGACCGGGCTCGCCTTGCGATAGGCCAGGCCACGTTCGCGGAACTTCAAGAACAACCACTGGGTCCAGCGGTAATACTCCGGGTCAGAGGTGTGCAGCCGCCGCGACCAGTCGAAGCTCACGGCGTACCGACGGAACGACTCGGCCTGGGTCTCAATGTTGGCGTAGGTGTAGGTCGCGGGATGCTCGTCGTTGCGGATCGCGGCGTTCTCGGCCGGCAGCCCGAAGGAGTCCCAGCCGATGGGGTTCAACACGTCGTAGCCGCGCTGCCACCAGTAGCGAGCGATCACGTCGTGCAGCGCCATGACCTCCGCATGACCCATGTGCAGGTCACCGCTGGGGTAGGGAAACATGGTCAGCGCGTAGCGCTTCTCGCCGTCGCCGTGGAGACCACCCTCGCCCGCAGTGAACGGGAACTGGTCCCACACGGGCAGCCACTTGTCCTGGGTGGCGCGAATGTCATAGGTCTCCCGAGCATCCTCGGGTGCCCCCACTTCCTCGGGGGCGCTGTGCTCGCTCATTTGTCTTCCTCAGGTATGAATCCGGACATGAAAAAACCCCTCGCGCGCGAGGGGCAGCCGCATCGAATCGTGCTGGATCGATGCGGCTAACTAAGGAGCAAGAACCTCTGCATCTGGGCAGTCTAACGCGTTTGGCCCGAGGGAGCCCCGCGCCGCCCTCGCTGATCCGGCATGATCAACGGATGAGCATTGCCGACTTGTTCCGACTTGACGACAAGGTGGCCATCGTCACGGGAGCATCGAGTGGCCTCGGTGTCGCCTTCGCCCAGGCACTCGCCGAAGCGGGTGCCGATGTTGCGTTGGGGGCTAGGCGAGCAGAACGCCTGGCCGAAACGGCGCAACTGGTCACCGCTGCCGGGCGACGGGCGGTGGTCCGGCCGACGGACGTGACCGATCCGGAGCAGTGCCAGGGGCTGGTCGACGCGGCCATGGCGGAGTTCGGACGGGTCGACATCCTGGTCAACAACGCCGGCGTCGGCACCGCCGTACCCGCCACCCGGGAAACCCCCGAGCAGTTTCGCGAGGTGATCGAGGTGAACCTCAACGGCTGCTATTGGATGGCCCAGGCGTGCGGCCTAGTGATGGGTGAAGGCTCGAGCATCATCAACATTTCTTCGGTGCTCGGCTTGACCACTGCGGGGCTGCCCCAGGCGGCGTACGCCGCCAGCAAGGCCGGGTTGCTCGGGCTCACCCGCGATCTCGCACAGCAGTGGACGGGCCGCAAAGGGATCCGGGTCAACGCCGTCGCCCCGGGCTTCTTCGAATCCGAGATGACGCAGACCTATCCCCCCGGCTATCTCGAGCAGATGGCCCATCGGATCCCCAGCGGTCGTGGGGGCGATCTCAGGGAGTTGGCGGCGACCGTGGTGTTTCTCGCGTCGCCGGCGGCCGGCTACATCACCGGTCAAACGTTGCCTGTGGACGGTGGGATGACCATCACCTAGAGATCGGGCTACGGTAGGGATCTGGTCACGACACGGGGAGATGGAGGTTTTCACGTGCGTCGCTGGGTTGTTGCCCTCGTCTTGTTGCTCGCGGCCCCGGTGCTCTCGGCCATCGTGCCGCTGGGCCCGGCCGGCTCACAGCCCGCCACAGAGCCCGCGGCGCGGGCCGCCAAGCTGCCGATCCGGGCGGTGTTCTACTACCCGTGGTTCCCGCAGACGTGGCATGACGACGACCAGTTCCATCCGACCTCGGGGACCTATTCCAGCAGCAACGGGACCCTGGTGGAGCGACACATCAAACAGATGAAGTACGCCGGAATGCAGGCGGCGATCGCCTCGTGGTGGGGTCAGGGCCACCAACATGAGGCTTTCCGGGTCCCGTTGTTGCTCAAGAAGGCACGGGCCAAGAACTTCTTGATCTCGCTCTACTACGAGCCCGAGGGGCAATCCAGCGACCCGAGCCAGGCCAAGATCGAGGACGACCTGGCCTATCTGATGGCCTACCGCGATCGCTTCCCCGAGTCGTTCCTCCAGGTCGACGGCAAGCCGGTGATCTTTGTCTACAACGCGGCCAACACCTCGTGTGACGACGTGAGCAAGTGGTCCCGGGCAACCAATGGATTCAGCACTTGGTATGTCTCGCTCAAACTCTTTTCGGGCTATTCAGACTGCGCGATCCAGCCCTCCACCTGGCACCAATACGGCCCTGCGTCCCCCTACGCCTCTCATGGGCGCTATTACGCCAACGCCTCGCCCGGCTTCTTCAAGCACGGAGATGCGACGCCCACGTTGGCCCGCAACCTGGATCGCTTCTGCTACGACCTGAGCCGGGTGGCCACGTCGCGCACCAAGTGGCGCCTGGTCACCTCGTTCAACGAGTGGGGTGAGGGCACCGCTGTCGAGCCGGCCCGCGAGTGGTCCACCCCCAACGGCTATGGCAAATACCTCAACCTGATGCATCGGGTCTTCTTGAAGGGCAAGCGCTGCGGCCCTCCCTGAGGGTGGCAGAGCTAGACGAGTTCCCTGATCCGGGCGATGTCGGCGACCCCGACCCGGCAGCAGCCGCCGACCAATCGTGCACCCGCAGCCACCCAGGCGGGTGCTTCGCCGGGTGAGAAGGCGGGCTCACCGGTCCACCAGCGGGCTTGCCCGTCCCAGCCTTCGCCACTGTTCGGATAGGCCACGACGGGTCGCCCCGAGGACTCCCGGGCCAGCTCGATCACGCTCGACAGTCCCTCGGTTGAGCAGCAGTTAACCCCCACCGCGATCACTTCGGCAACCTCGCGAGCCATCGCGAACGCGTCGGCGATCGGCTCGCCTTGACGGGTGCGATCCCCGGCTGAGGTCAGCGACAGCCAACAGGGCATCCCGCTGCCGTCGACCTCGGCCAGCAGGGCTTCCACCTCACGCAGACACGGGATGGTTTCGATGGCCAACACGTCGGGTTCGGCTGCCACGAGGGCAGCCAGTCGGGGTCGGTGCCACTCTCGTAGTTGTGCAACGCTGAGGTCGTAGTCCCCACGATATTCGGCCCCGTCGCCCAACGTGGCGCCGTACGGTCCAACGGAAGCGGCTACCCACCGCTGTCCGAGGGCTTGATCTGCTGCCCTGCGGGCAAGGGTGACACTGGTCGCCAAGAGTTTCGTGGTCTCCGCACGATCCAACCCCACGGCCCGCATACCGTCGTACGACACTTGGTAGGACGCCGTGATGGCCACCTCCGCGCCGGCTGCAAAGTAGTCGGCGTGGGCGGCCTCGATCTCCTCGGGGGCGTCCACCAGCAGCCGCGCGGACCACAGGTCGCTGGACAGGTCATGGCCACGCTCTTCAAGGCGGGTAGCGAGCCCGCCGTCGAGTAGGACCGCCCGCTCTGCCAGCGCCGGTCCGAGCGTGATCTCGGTCATCGACCGATGAGGCGTTTGAACCAGGAGTCCCCAGGTTCCTTGGGGTGTCCGCCGCAGCGGGCAGATGCGGGAACCCCCGCCATCACCTGGGATACATGTTGGCCGCAGCCAGCCCAACTGGCCTTGCCGCACTTGCGGCAGGTCACTGCTCTACACATGGGTGTTCTCCTTTGACGGATTCCTACAGTACGGCGGGGAAGGCCTGCCACGCGGTCAGCCCGGCAACGCCGAGCAGCAACAACGTGAAAGCAAGGGTCAGCGGCCCCGAGGGCACGCGAGTGGCCAGCTTGACCCCCAGATGTGCGAAGGCCACCGAGGCGATGGTCAAGGTGGAGACGGCAACCCAATCCAGATGGACCCCCAGACCCGTTCTGACCAGCAGGGCGGCAGCGCTCGTCATCGAGATCACCACGAGGGCGGTCCCGGTGGCAGTCCGGATAGGCAACCCAAGGGCAAGCAACAAGGCGGGAACCACGAGGAAGCCGCCCCCGACTCCCGAGAAGCCTGTCACCAAGCCGACTGAGGTGGCGGTGACCAGCACCTTGGCGGCTGCTGGGCAACGGCACACGAACTCAGGTGTGAACGAGATGATCGGGTCGTCGATCTCGGGTCGCTGTCGCGTGCGGATGTGCGGTGAGCGAAGTTGCCGATACGCCATCAACATTCCGACAACGAGCAGCAAGATCGCGAAGGCCGCCAACAACACCGACTCTGGCACCGAGACCGACGCTCGCGCGCCCACGGCCGCCCCAACGATGGCGACCGCGCCGAACGCGAGGCCGCGCCCAAGCCGCACGGTGCCCCGCCGCCAGGCAGTGGCAGCCCCAGCGACCGATGTGACACCGACCACGACCAACGATCCCGTCGTCGCCTCCAATGAGCCCTGGCCGAGACCATAGATCAGCACAGGGACCGCGAGGATCGAGCCTCCGCCGCCAAGGGCGCCCAGACTCAACCCGATGAGGGCGCCCGCGAGCAGGGCGATGAGCGTGGGATTCACCCCGTCTGCTCCCGCAGGGAGGATGCGCCGGTGAGCCCGACGCCGGCCGCGTTGGCAAAGTCGTCGTCGACGGCGACCAACTCGAAACCCGCCGCATCCAGGAGAGACGCG
Source organism: uncultured Actinomycetota bacterium (assembly GCA_963814245.1). Taxonomy (GTDB): domain Bacteria; phylum Actinomycetota; class Actinomycetes; order Propionibacteriales; family Nocardioidaceae; genus Nocardioides. Next base: position 242,742 of record CAWFBY010000008.1, on the reverse strand, counting down.
GCCACCGAGGCGCGGTAACCAGCGGCACAGTGCACCCAGAGCGGACCCGAGGGAATCTCGGCCAAACGGTGCCTCAGTTCGTGCAGCGGGATGTGCAACGAGCCTGCGATGGACCCCTCGCGCCGCTCCGCCGCGCGGCGTACATCCAAGACGGTGACCTCGCGGTGGTGCCGAACTTGAGCCAGGTCGGCGAAGGTGGCGATCGGAAAGCTTGCCACCGCTCGATCCGACCAGTCTTCTGGCTTGCCCGTGGCGTGGGCCGCGGGGCGATCGATGCCGATGCGCACCAGTTCGCGCTGGGCCAAAGCCACGTCGGCCTCTGTCTCTCCCAGGAGAGTGAGAGGGGTGCCCCAATCGATGAGCCAACCGAGGTAGGTCGCGAACTGTCCGTCGAGGCCAAAGTTGAGGGTGCCGGGAGCGTGGCCGGCGGCGTACGCGATCCGGGTCCGCAGGTCAACGACCCATTCCCCAGCCTCGATCCGACGTCGCAATTCGGCGGCGTCGGCCACCTGCGGGAGAGTCAGGTCCGGCGCCACGGGACCGGCACTGTTCGCAGGTGCCATGTGCACGTAGTAGGCGGGCCACTCGTCGAGGTTCTCGAACAGTTCCGCGACCCAGACCTCAGCGTCTTGGATGAGCGCAGGATTTGCTCTCCGCTCCTCCCCCACCGTGGAGGCGGATGAGGTTTCGGTCTGGGTTGCCGAGCAGAACGAGCCGAATCCATGCGTGGGAAACAACTCGGTCGGGTCGGGAAGAAGAGCGGCGAGCCGGTGTGCCGATGCGTGTTGATGATGGGCCAACTCGAGGGCGTGCTCGGGGCCGAGAAGATCGGGTCGACCGGTCGCGCCGTACAGCAGCGAACCCCCCGAGAAGACCGCAACGGCCTCGGCATCAGGATCGACCGCGTCGGAGAGCGCGTACGACAGGTGGGTAAAGGTGTGCCCGGGTGTGGCCAGGGCCGTGACCCGCATGCGCGGGCCCACGGGGATCACCTGACCGTCGGCGATGCCCACCCGGTCGAAGGAGACGACGTCCGCCTCGTTGACGTAGTACGCAGCGCCGCTGATCTGGGCGAGCGCCAACCCACCGGTCACATAGTCGTTGTGAATGTGGGTTTCGAAGATCGCAGCCAGGCTCACGCCATGCTCGGACAACACCTGCATGACGCGATCGATGTCTCGCTGGGGATCCACCACGAAGGCCAACTCACCGTCATGCACCAGGTAACTCCGGTCACCCAAGGAGGGCGTCTCCAGAGTCACGATCGTGAACGGCCGGCTCACAGCCCCGCCACGACCGTGCGCCCAGAACGCAGCCAAGCGGCGGTGCCCCCGGCCACGTTGAAAGCATCAAAGCCTGCCGCGACGAGAAGCTCCGTCATCGCGGAGCTGCGGTTGCCCGTCGCGCAGATGACATAAACCGGACCGGTTGGGTCCAACTCGCTAAGGCGCGCGGTGAGATGACCCATAGGCATCAGTCGCGCGCCGGGCACATGTGCTTGAACAAACTCCATGGGCTCGCGAACGTCCACGACAGTGCGACCGTCTTCGATCGCTGATTCCAGTTGTGCGATGTCTACGTCCCGCATGAAGCCTCCTCGCTCGCTCGGCTATACCCCCAGGGGTATCAGTACTTGGGCGAGAGTAACACCCCGGGGGGTATCCATCAAACCGGACAGTTGACCGGGCGAGAGTCGTGATGGTTCCGCCCCCGAGGGATTCGCCCCGGACTCCAGAGAACTCGCGGCCCTGGGGTTCGATCCGGTCGCCGTCACCCGACGCAACCGGCCATCGACATCGCGATACCTCGTCGACGCGCGGTACCTGCCGGTGGCGGTCCGCCGCAGGTGAACCTCTCCGAAGGTCCCGATGACAGTCCTCGGCCGCCCGCTCACTGCCGACCCCTCGCCGGCTCCTGCCCGCAGTCCTCGTCTTCTAGTCCGAGGAGCCAGGCGTCGATCTCAGATTTACGGAAGTGCAGGCATCGGCCGACCCGGAACCCTCTGGGTCCGCGGCCCTTGGCTCGTAGGTCGTAGAGCGTCTGCACGGGCACGTGGAGGTAGTCGGCGAGCTCAGCGAGAGTGAGAACTGGCTCAAATAAGTCGTGAATGGTGGCGTGCGTCGTCATATGACACAGGTGCGCAAGGCGAGCCGAGTGCCGTCGAGATGGATCTAGATCGGGCCGGGACGACTCGATGGTCGACTCCAAAGTGGCCAATAAATGGCTAGTTGCCATGTCTGACTCCTATTGCTAGGACTCCGACATGGCCTCTGACCTGCGAGTTCGGTGGAGCTGAGGGGACTCGAACCCCTGACCCCCTGCATGCCATGCAGGTGCGCTACCAGCTGCGCCACAGCCCCAAACTTGTTCGACGGGACCCGGCGAACTCGCAGAATCCTAGCCAACGCATCGGTGCGATGCGAAATCGCCTCCTCAGGCACGCAGCCCGAGAGAATTTCAGAGGCTCAGGTTGTACGCCGCCAGCCGAGGAGCCGGGTGCTCATCGTCGGCCACCACGACCGCCCAGGCGCAGTTGTCCATGCCGCGCAAGGAGCGCGACGCCTCCCACGGCCAGCCCAACACCGAGAACAGGCCGACCTTGAGGCAGGCCCCGTGGGTGACGGCAATCCCCGTCTCGCCAGGCTCGAGAGACGCCAGGCACTCCCCCAACACCGCGCCCATCCGGTCCCGGACCTGTGCGGTGGATTCCTCGCCCGGCACCAAGGGTCGCTCCGGATCTCCCGCCAGCCAGCCGGCGTAGGCCTCGGGAAAACGCTCGTCGAACTCCGGACGGGTGAGCCCAGCGCGCATGCCAAGGTCGAACTCGCGCAAGCGCGCGTCGCGGATCGCCGTCAACCCGGTGCGCTCTTCGATGGCGGTCGCTGTGTCGACGGCGCGGGCCAGGTCGCTGGTCCAGAGCCGGGTGGGCGCATAGCCGACAAGGGCCTCCGCGGCCGCTGCGGCCTGCTTGGCCCCTTCGTCGTCCAGTTGCACATCCGTGTGGCCCTGGGCGCGGTCAATAGCGTTCCAGGGAGTCTGTGCGTGTCGCAGCACGATGAGTTGGCGGATGTCCGTCATGCCGGCAACGGGATCTCAGGGCAGTCGCGCCAAAGCCGCTCCAACGCATAGAACTGGCGCTCCTCCTCGTGTTGGACGTGCACCACGATCTCGCCGTAGTCCAACAGCACCCAGCGTCCCTCCCGATGCCCCTCACGTCGGATCGGCTTCGCATCGAGCTCACGGAGACGGTCCTCGACCTCATCGACGATCGCGCGCACCTGACGATCGTTGGTCGCCGACACCAGCAAGAACACATCGGTGATCGCCAGCTGCTCGCTGACATCGAAGGCGATCAGGTTTTCACCGATCTTGTCGGAGGCAGCCGCAGCAGCGGCCACGGTGAGTTCGATGGCATGGTCGGTCGCGGTCACGTGGCTGGGTCCTGTTCGGGTTGGGTCGTGCTCGTGCGGTAGAGCCCGTGTTTGGCGACGTACTGCACGACCCCATCGGGCACGAGATACCAAATCGGGTCGTCGTTGGCTTGGCGCTGGCGAATGTCGGTCGACGAGATCGCGAGCGCAGGGATCTCCACCAGGGTCACTCGCTCAGCGGGAATCCCCGCCAACGTGCTCGGATCCAACTGATAACCCGGTCGCGTGCAACCGACAAAGGTGGCGAGCTCGAACAGCCGCTCTGGACTGCGCCAGGTGAAGATGTCGGCCAGTGCATCGGCGCCAGTGATGAAGAACAGCTCGGCGTAGGGCAACTCGGCCTTAAGATCGCCCAACGTGTCGATGGTGTACGTCGGCCCGGAGCGATCGATGTCCACGCGAGAAACCCGAAACCGCGGGTTGGCCGCGGTGGCGATCACGGTCATCAAATAGCGGTGCTCGGCGGGCGAGATGACCCGGTCGGACTTCTGCCAGGGATCGCCGGTCGGGACGAAGATCACCTCGTCCAACCCAAACCGGGCCTGCACTTCGGACGCCGCCACGAGGTGCCCGTTGTGGATGGGGTCGAACGTGCCCCCCATCACGCCGACGCGGCGGGCAGGCTGGTGGCCAGCTACCGAGGTCACCTCAGCTATGGTCGCGTCCCGCGCCAAACATGAGCAGGGCAACCAGCAGCAAGAGCAAGATCCCGAGAGCCAAACCACCCACGACGTAGGGGTGGAGAGCGGGCTCACCGGGACTGGTGGTCTCGGCGGCGCGAAGGGCAGCACTACTCAACGACATGGCCGACAGCCTAGCGGGACCCGGGCCGATCGCCTTATCTCAGGTCCTCAGTTGAGGGCAACCTCGATGCCCACCAGCACCAGATAAAACCGCAGCGTGCGTCCGATCAACACGCACGGGACGAACACCCACAGGGGCACCCGCAGCGTGCCAGCCAACACGGCAACGATCAGCAGTGGCGGCAACCCGACGAACGCGGACAACAACAAGATGCCCGCGGACAGCCAGGGCCGGCCATCCATCCGCGCGTGCCACCGATCGTGGGCGGTTTTCCAGCGAGCATCGGCAAACTTCTTGCGCATCCACTTGCTCTCCATGAAGTACGCCGCACCGATGTACCAAACGACCTTGCCGACGGTCTGCCCCAGACCTGCGGCCAATGCGAGTCCGATCGCTCGGGCCGGCCCTACCTGGGTGGCCAGCGCCGCGACGTACACCTCGATGTTGACCAGCGGGACGAGCGCGGAAAGCACCGCCACCCCGAAGGTCGCCACGATCAGCTTCACGAGGCGGCGAGCTCCCGATCGGGGACGGGGACGCCGAGGCGAAGCAACCACACGGTTGACACGCACTTCAACCCCAGGAGTGCCAGGGCAACGGCCAACCCAAGCAGCCACCAACCGGTGGTGACCAAAAGCACCGCGAACAGCGCGGAGTTGGCTGCCTTGCCAGGCTTGGACCAGTTCCAGAGCCAGATTCGGCGGTCGACAAGGTAGAAGTAGTTGGGGCTGCTGATCGGCCAGGCCAAGAAGGCCATCGACAGATAGGCGTCGATCACCATGAATTCGAAGAGGTAGACGCCCACCGGAGCGGCCAGGCTGGGCTCGAGCCACGCCAGGCCGACATAGAAGGTGGCGGCGTTGAGTCGATCGCTCAAGATGTCGACCACGGCACCGATCCGCGTCTCGCAGTCCAGCCAGCGAGCCACCCCTCCGTCGAGCATGTCGCCGAGCCAATAGACCGCCAGCCCGGCGAGCAGCCAGGTCAGACTGTCCTCCCGCACGGCCCACAAACCGAGGCCGGTCGAGGCGACGGTGCGCGCCAGGGTGATGACGGTGGCGCTCGTCAGGAAACGTTCTCGACTCGCGTCAGCCCAGCGCCGATCGGGGTGCCCGTTCATTGCGGTGATCCTCTCACCGAACGTGGCCATCTCCGACGACGACATACTTGGTGGAGGTCATTTCAGGCAGCCCCATCGGCCCTCGAGCGTGCAACTTCTGGGTGCTGATGCCGATCTCAGCGCCAAACCCGAACTCGCCCCCATCGGTGAATCTCGTCGACGCATTGACCAACACGGCCGCCGAATCCACGGCCGCGGTGAACCGCTGCGCGGCCGCCAGATCCTGCGTCACGATGGCGTCGCTGTGGTGGCTGGAGTGGGTGCGGATGTGGCTGATGGCCTCCTCAAGTGAGGGTACGACGCGCGCCGAGATGTCAAGCGAGAGATATTCGGCCGCATAGTCCTCATCGCTGGCGGGCACCACACCCCCGTGCCGTGCGAACACGGCATCCCCGTGGATCGTGACCCCGTGTTCGTGGAGGGCGGCCACGATCCGGGGCACGAAGTCGTCCGCAACCTGCGCATGTACCAGGAGAGACTCGGCGGCGTTGCACACGCTGGTGCGATGTGTTTTGGCGTTGATCACGATCGCCAGCGCCTTGTCCAGATCGGCGGCGGCGTCGACGTACACATGACAGTTGCCGATCCCGGTCTCGATCACGGGCACGATCGACTCCTCGACCACCGAGCGGATCAGGCCGGCACCACCCCTGGGGATCAACACGTCCACGAGGCCACGGGCGCGCATCAACACCTTGACGCTCTCGTGACTGTCGCCGGGGACGAGTTGCACCGCGTCGGCGGGCAGCCCCGCAGCCGCCACCGCCCCCCGCAAGGAGGCCACGATCGCCTCGTTGCTCTCGCGGGCACTGGCGCTGCCGCGCAGCAGCACCGCGTTGCCAGACTTCAAACAGATGCCGGCGGCGTCGGCGGTGACGTTGGGCCGCGCTTCATAGACCATCCCGACCACACCGAAGGGGACGCGCACCTGGCGCAACTCGAGCCCGTTCGCCAGTGTGCCGCCCCGGACCACTTCGCCGATCGGGTCGGGAAGTGCGGCAACGTCTCGCAGGCCCTGGGCCATAGCCGCGACCCTGGACTCGTCGAGGCGCAGCCGGTCGATCAGGTTGGCCGGGGTCCCCGCCGACTCCGCCCGGGCAATGTCTCGCGCGTTCGCGACCACGATCGCCCCGGCGTCGCGCAACAGAGCGTCTGCCATGGCCTGCAAGGCGGCATCCTTGGTTTCGCGGCGAGCCAGCGCCAACGCAAAGCTGGCTTCGCGGGCGCGCTCGGCTGCGTGGATCACCGGATGCTGGGAATTCATGCAGCCAGCCTAAGCCGCGCGGGCGCCGGCGGCAGTTCGGGTTCGTGATGCAACCATTCGACCGTGTCCCGCGTCACAAGGTAGAGAAGCCCTCAACAACGGGGAAGGAACCCGCATGCGCATCCCAAGTTCTCGAGTCGCCCTACTCTCCGCTCTCGCGCTGGGCGCAACGTTGTCCACCGCAGCCCTGGCCACCTCCGGCGCTCAGGCCGCCCAGACGCCGCTCGCCGCAGTGTCACCACTTCGTCTCGACGCCCCCGAACGCGTCGTCACCTACTCCTACGGGGGTGACATCTATAGCGACTTCGGCCTGCGGATGACCGCGCCCGTCGAAGCTTTTGAATTGTGGTCCAAGCGAGCGTCTTACGACGTCCCCATCACCACCGAGTGGCGTTCGACGTCCGGAACCGTTGCCCTTCCGCCGGGCACGATGAAGGACTTCAGTGGATTGCCCGACTTCCTCCATGTGGAGTTCCGCCGCGTTTCTGACGGAAAGCTCGTGCTCGAGACGGACCAATCACTGTGCCTGAACGGCCTGAGCGAACGCAGCCGCCCCGACGCCCCGGCGCGCTCGCCGTACCCCCGCGGCTGTCCCGGAAATCCCTTCACCGTCGGCTCGGTGATGGGGGTTCAGGCCGGCTGGTCGAGTTCGGTCTTCCCCGACTACGGCGGGGGCTTTTCCCTCAAAGCCGGCAAATATGACCTGACCACCTCGATCAACCCGACCTATGCCACCGCGTTCGGCATCCAGGCCGAAGACGCGACGGCGCACACCCGAGTCATCGTCAAGGCAGGCCAGGACTGCCGCGGGTGCCGGACCCGCTCCCCCCGACCCAACGCCCGACCTGCCGACCACCGGCCAGCGGGCACCTCCGGTGGGCGCATCGCCGGACCTGTTCCTGATTTGCGTTCCCTGCCCGCCTTCGCAGTCACCATGAACAACACCGGGACCGCGGTCCGCTTCGCGGCAACGGTCTGGAACGCCGGCGACAGCCCCCTCGTGGTCGATGGTTTTCGGGTCGCAGGCACCGACGAGATGGACGCCTACCAATACTTCTTCGATGCCGACGGCAACCAAACCGGCTATCAAGCGGTAGGCCAGATGCACTGGCATGCCGAGAACCACAATCACTGGCACTTCGAGGACTTCGCGCGCTACCGGTTGCTGAACGCGGACATGACCCAAGCGGTGAAGTCGCGCAAGCAGTCGTTCTGTCTGGCGAACACCGATGCCGTTGACTACACGGTCCCCGGCGCCGATTGGCAACCCGAGAACACCGACCTGTCGACCGCCTGTGGCGGGATCGAGGCTCGCTCGATCCGAGAGGTCCTGTCCGCTGGGTCTGGAGATACCTACTTCCAGTACCGCTACGGCCAGTCCTTCAAACTCGACGGCCTCGCCAATGGGATCTATTACATCTCCGTCGAAGGCAATCCGCTCGGCAACCTGGTGGAGGCCGACACCACCAACAACACCGCGCTGCGCAAGATCCGCATCGGCGGAGTGGGCGCCAAGCGCTGGGTGAAGATGTTCCCGGTCGGGATCATCGAGGAAGGTCCGCTGTTCCAGCTGCACCGCAACCAGATCAGTTGACCTGCGAGCACCTAGGCCTGCCGCGCCCTGATCTTCTCGGTCAGGGCCGGCAGGACCGCGTGCAGATCGCCCACCACACCAAAGTCGACGAGCTCGAAGATGGGCGCTTCTTCGTCCTTGTTGACCGCCACGATCGTCTTGGACGTCTGCATGCCGGCGCGGTGTTGGATGGCGCCGGAGATCCCGTTGGCGACGTACAACTGCGGCGAAACGGTCTTGCCGGTCTGGCCCACTTGGTAGGTGTGGGGCATCCACCCGGAGTCCACGGCCGCCCGGGAGGCCCCGACTGCCGCCCCGAGCACGGCGGCCAACTCCTCGATCGGTGCGAAGTTGCCGCCCGTGCCTCGCCCCCCGGAAACGACGATCTCGGCCTCGGTGAGGTCGGGACCCGAGGTCGCCTGCCGGGGCTGGATGGCGACAATCGCCGCACCCTGGGCCGAACTCGAAATCGTCGCGGCAAAGGTCTCGACGCTCGCCTCGACCGGGGCTTCCTCGGGGGTGGCCGCATTGGGCTTCACGGTGATGATCGACGTCCCGTGGGTAACCTTCGCGGTGAGCGCAAAGTTGCCGGCAAACACCGATTGCGTGGCCACCGGTGTCCCATCTGGCCCGACCTGGACGTCGACGGCGTCGGTAATCAGGCCGGAGTCGAGTTTGATCGCCAGTCGACCGGCGATCTCCTTGCCTTCGGCAGAGGAGGAGATCAGCACCGCAGACGCACCGCCGTGGACGGCGAGTTGCTGGAGCACCTCCGCCTTCGGCGCGACCAGGAAACCCTTGATCGGCGCGTCGTCGACGGCATACATCTTCGTCGCGCCGTAGGCGCCCACCGCGGTGGCCGCCGCAGCGGCTGCGGCCGGGGCGCCGATGAACACGGCGGCGGGCTCGCCGATGCGGCGGGCAATCGTGAGCAGTTCATACGTCGGCTTGCGAACCGCGCCGTCGACGTGATCGATCAGCACCAGAACTTCGGACATTGGTTGCCTACTCCTCGCGAGGGTTAGATGAACTTCTTGGCGGCCAGGAACTCCGCCAGTGCCTGGGCACCGGAGCCAGCGTCATCGGTGACGACTTCGCCAGCGGTGCGCGGCGGCCGGGCCGTAGTCTCCTCGACCAAAGTCCAGGCCACGGTGAGGCCTACCTTGCCCGCGTCGATCCCTAGATCGGCGAGCGAATAGACAGTCAGGGGCTTTTTCTTCGCGGCCATGATGCCCTTGAAAGACGGATATCGCGCCTCACCCGACTGGTCGGTGACCGACAAGACCAGAGGCATCGTGCCCCCGATCACCTCGGTGGCGGTGTCGCCGTCTCGCTTGATCCGAACCTGGTCACCTTGGGTCTCCACGACGGCCGCGAACGTCACCTGTGGCAAGCCCAGCCGTTCGGCCAACATCGCCGGAACCACGCTCATGCCGGCGTCGGTCGAGGCCATGCCGCAGACGATGAGATCCACGGGGGAACCGTCGGCGGCGAACGTGCGGATCGCTTCCGCCAGCACCAGCGAGGTCGCCACCGCATCGGAGCCGGCGATCTGGTCATCCAGGACGTGCACGCCCTGATCGGCTCCCATCTGCAACGCCTTGCGGATCGCGTCGAGCGCCTTCTCCGGGCCCACCGTCAGCGCAGTGATGGTGACCTCTTCGGCCTCGCGCTTCTCCTTGATCTGCAGGGCCTGTTCGACGGCATACTCGTCGAGCTCCGACAGCAGGCCATCGACTCCGACCCGATCGACGGTGTTGTCGGCCTCGAACCTGCGGTCCCCCGTGGCATCCGGGACGTGTTTGACACAAACGACAATGTTCATGGTGGCGTGGCCCGCGGGCCCCTCCTAGGCATTCACTCGATGACGTGGCGAGGCTACCGGGGTGGCCAGCGTCCCGGAACCATCCGCCGGGTGCAATCAGTCACACGCGGCGCGGGCTATCGGCCCACAAACGAGGCCTTGCCGGGGCCGTGCTCGATGAACGATGACATCCCGATGGTGCGATCCTCGGTCGCGAACAAGGCGGCGAACTGCTGGCGTTCGATCTCCAGGCCGGTGTCGAGGTCCACCTCCACCCCGCGGTCAATGCATTCCTTCGCGGCCCGCAGGGCGTACGCCGCCGCCGTACTGAACTGCCGGGCCCACGCGACCGCCTCGGTGTACACCTGCTCGGCGGGCACGACACGGTCCACCAACCCGATCTCCAGGGCTTCCTGGGCAGGCACAAAACGGCCACTGAAGATCAGGTCCTTGGCCCGGCTCGGCCCCACCAGACGGGAGAGGCGTTGAGTCCCACCGGCGCCGGGAATGATGCCGAGGAGGATTTCGGGTTGTCCCAGAACCGCAGTGTCAGCGGCAAACCGGACGTCGGCGCAGAGCGCGAGCTCGCAGCCTCCACCCAGGGCATAGCCGGTGATCGCCGCGACCACTGGTTTGGGGATCTTGGCGACGGCAGTGAAGGCCGACTGGAGGGCCCCCGAGCGTTGCACCATGTCGACGTACGACATGTCGGCCATCTCGACGATGTCGGCACCTGCGGCAAAGACCCGCTCTCCGCCATAGATAACGACGGCGCGCACATCATCGCGCGCGGTCGCTTCGGCCGCGGCGGCTCGGATCTCCTCCTGCATCGCAGCGTTGAGCGCGTTCATCTTGGGTCGATCCAGACGGATCGTGCCCACCGCATCCGAGACCTCAAAACTGACGAACTCCGTCATGGCCGCTCCTTGGCTTGGTTTTCCTCGACCCGGCGAGCCTATCCGCGCGCGCCGGTTGCGCGAGCGGGACACGGGTCGGACAGAATGCCTCGGGTGAGTTCGAACAATTGGCGTTGGCACGAGCGTGACGAGACGACCCCTGTGTGGCCCGGCCACCATCAGCAACTCGGGGCGACGTGGTCACCGGCCGCCACGAACTTTGCCGTGTGGTCTCCGGAGGCCACCGCCATGTGGGTCTGTCTTTTCGATGAGGACGGCCAGGAGACCCGCCACCAACTCACCGAGCACACCCTGGGCGTGTGGCACGGACAGATCCCGAACGTGCCGATCGGACAGCTCTATGGTCTGCGTGCTGATGGGCCCTGGGATACCGTCCACGGACGTCGGTTCAATCTCAACAAGCTCTTGTTGGACCCCTACGCCCTAGCCATCTCTGGTGAGTTGACACCGGGCGAGGCAACGTTGGCCTACGACGTCGCTGACCCCGACGTGATGAGCACGGAGGACTCCGCGGAGGCGATGCCACGGTCGGTGGTCGTGCACGACGAGACCTTCGACTGGGGCGACGACAGCCAGTTGCGCACGCGGTGGCGCGACACCGTGATCTACGAGCTCCACGTGAAGGGCTTCACGCAACTACACAACGAGATCCCCGAGGAACACCGCGGGACCTACGCCGGTCTCGGCAGCCCCACCGTCACGCGCTATCTCCAAGATCTCGGCGTCACCGCCGTGGAGTTATTGCCGATCCACCACTTCTTCACCGAGCCAGCGGTGGCCGAGCGTGGGATGACCAACTATTGGGGCTATAACTCGATCGGCTTCTTTGCCCCCCATGCGGCCTATAGCTCCTCGGGTGACCGAGGCCAACAGGTCACCGAGTTTAAGCAGATGGTCAAGGACTTCCACGCGGCCGGCATCGAGGTGCTCCTCGATGTGGTCTACAACCACACGGCCGAGGGCGGACCGTTGGGCCCGTCGTACTCCTTCCGCGGTCTCGACGACATTGGGTTCTACAAGCGATCGGGCACGGTCAAGGACGCCTATTGGGACGTCACCGGCTGCGGGAACACGGTCGACTCGACCAATCTCGGGGCATTGCGCCTGATCCTGGACTCATTGCGATATTGGGTCACCGAGATGCACGTAGACGGGTTCAGGTTCGACCTGGCGTCGGCGTTGGCGCGCACCGGCCACAACATCGACATGCGCAGCGCCTTCTTGACCACGATCAGCCAGGACCCCGTGTTGCGGCACGTGAAGCTGATCGCAGAACCGTGGGATGCCTCGATGGACGGCTATCTCGTTGGCTCGTTTCCACCGCCCTGGGTGGAGTGGAACGACCGTTTCCGCGACACCATTCGTGACTTCTGGCGCACGGACTCCGGCGGGATCCGCGACGTCGCGTCCCGGTTGGCCGGGTCGTCGGATCTGTACGCCGACGACGGGCGCTCGCCGTACGCTTCAGTCAACTTCCTCACTGCGCACGACGGCTTCACGCTTCGCGACCTGGTGTCCTACAACCGCAAGCACAACGAGGCCAACGGCGAGCACAACCGCGACGGCACCGACAACAACCGGTCGTGGAATCTGGGGGTCGAGGGAGAAACCGACGACCCCGAGGTCAGAGCCCTGCGGCGGCGGCAGGCGGCCAATCTGATGGCCACGCTGTGTCTGTCCAACGGCTCTCCCATGTTGACCGCAGGTGACGAGCGCGGCCGCACCCAGGGCGGCAACAACAACGCCTACGTGCAGGACAACGAAGTCTCCTGGATCGACTGGTCGCCCGACGACGCCTGGCTGGACGTCTACGAACTCACCAAGACGGCCCTTCGCTTGCGGCGCGAGCATCCGGCTTTGCGTCAGCGACACCACTTCGATGGCACCCCGTCCATCGAGGGTGGTCCCAAGGACCTGGCCTGGATGCACCCTGCCGGTCGCGAAATGACCGAGAAGGATTGGTACGACGACCAACTCCATGTGGTCGGCATGTTCGTCTCCGGCGACCCGCTGCGCTCCCCCGGGCCGCATGGAGAGCAGCAACACGACTCCTCGTTCCTGATCTGGCTCAACAGCGGGTCGGTGCCGGTCGAGCTCACCCTGCCGCGCAACCAGTGGGTGAATCATGGCGAGGTGGTGTTGTCCACCGACCCCGCACACCCCCACGGCACGCCCGTGCAGACCGGCGGCACCCTGACGCTGGCGGAACGTTCGACACTCGTGGTCCGTCAGACCTCGATCTAATTCCGAAGGCGGAGAATCTGGCCATTCTGCTCGGGCACTTTCGAGTGGTTTACGCTGTCCATGCCTCGCTGGCGATGGATACGATTGCTTTTGTCGAGACCACAAGTCTCGCGGTAGCGCCACCCTCGACATCCTCATCATTGAGCGCCACAAGGGTGCCGAGGCGTGCCGTAGCCACTTCCCCCTCCACGTCAAAGACGCCAGCCTCCCCGCCTACCGGGACCAAGAAGTCTTCGAACGATTTGATGCCTGGCGCCTCGAAACGTGTTTTGGCCACCACAATCATCAGCACCTCAGATCCGAGTGTTAGGCCGGATTGAGCCTGACCATCACTCGAAATCACGACATCGCCGAAATTTTCCCAAGCCACCACGGCCGTGGCTCCGGGTTTCGCGACAGAGTGGTCACTACTTGCAGAAACAAATATCTCAACAAATTCAACCTCGAGCGATGCATTTGGATTCTCGGGCTCTATTCCTCCCCCATCGAGTTCCCTCCCGATCACCTCACCCACTGTTCCTTGAACATAGAGCTCGCCCCTTGCTGCGAGCTGCTCAACTGACTCGTAGACGGGACCATCCACAATGACTTGGCGGGTGACCGGCTCCTTAGCCACCGTTGCTAGTCCTTCTGATGAACAGCCAAGTAGCGTAGCGACTAGGGCGAGCGTGGCATATTTTCGCGTTGACATGCCCAAATTCATTATGAACACCGTCCTGTCAGTACCTCGCTCGAACACCGTCTTGGTCGTCGTCCCAGGGTGGCGATCCGGAGCATCCGAACTTCTCGTTTCCCTGCTCCATGATCGCTTTGTCGCCTCCACATGTCATCGCCTCGTGGTCTAGTCCATATGTGTGACCCAATTCGTGTATCGCTATTCGTCTGATGTTGCCAGCAGTGAGCCCAACCGTTGTTGTGTAGTTGAAAGTCAACGTCACTTCGTTGCCCACCCAGACTCCACCGCTACAGCTCCCCGATACCCAAGCCCAGCCACCCTCGTTCACGAAGGTACCTGAGGAAACTTCTATCTCCGGATCTGACGTGGTGTCCGCATGAAAGGTTCCCGGAACGTCTTTATCGTTCCAGGCAGCGGCCGCCTCGCGAACTCGGTCGTTGAAGGTAAGGCTGGCGTTCATGAACTTGTACCCAATGGGTGGACTCGTCCCAGCGAACTTTCCGCACAAGAATGTGAAAGCCGTCGCCGGGGGCTGAGGGGCGACCACGAACGAGGCACTTGCGCATGCCACAACCATCACCCGGGCAATCGCGAAGCGGGACCAGCGTGACCCAGCCTCGGCCCACCGAAGCGGGGCGTGAACTCGATGCCATTATCCCACCACCCAACGTGCCTCAGACTCGAACCCATTGAGATCAGTAGACCCCCCCCCGCGCACGATTCGTCAACGGTCAGCCCAAGTCCTCGCCCTCCCCTGCCCTCAACGTCACCCGATTCGGTGGGCTTACGCGTGTTGTTGGCAGAGCGACGTTCGGATTCTGCGTCGAGGAAGCGGCCCCCGGTGGTGCGCGTCGACTCCTCCGACCGTGTTGTCTTCACCCAACGGGCGTTCATCCATGACGAGTGCGGCTCAGGCGGGCAGGGCCACGAGCCCCAATTCGGCCACCGACGCCAGAGCCGCGTTGTGCGGTACCACTCGCACGGTGTAGCCGAACGCACCCGAGTTGCCGATGGCGATGGTGGCATCGAAGCGATGCCGGCCACCCTCATAGCTCTCGGCCAAGGTCATCACGGTGAAGCCCGCATCGACGAGCACGTCGTCGCTGGTGGTGCGGCCATGGACCACCTGCACCTCGACATCGGCGGGCGCTAGATCCCCCAGCGCGACAAAGGCGCGCACGGTGAGAGTGGCGCCTACCTCGGGGGCATCGCCGAGACCCAGCGATTCCACGTGCTCGACGCGCACGGTGGGCCAGGTCGAGCGCACCTGCTTCTTCCAGACGGCCAAAGCCGCCGCGCCCTGGAAGTCGGAGTTCAACCCCCGCGCGGTTGCCGCCGCCGGCGCATAGAGCTGCCGCACGTAGTCACGCACCATGCGTGTCGCCAACACCTTGGGGCCCAAGGACTTGAGCGTGTGTCGCACCATCTCCAGCCAACGTGTGGGCACGCCCTCGGCGTCGACGTCATAGAACCGCGGGGCTACCTCGTTCTCGATCAAGTCATAGAGAGCAGTGGCCTCAAGATCGTCACGCCGATCCTCGTCGTCGACCCCGTCTGCTGAGGGGATTGCCCAGCCGTTGTTGCCGTCGTACCACTCGTCCCACCAGCCGTCGAGGATCGACAGGTTGAGGCCGCCGTTGAGCGCCGCCTTCATGCCGGAGGTGCCACATGCCTCATATGGCCTGAGTGGGTTGTTCAGCCAGACATCACAGCCCGGATAAAGAGGGAGCGCCATGCCGATGTCGTAGTTGGGCAAGAACACGATGCGGTGCCGCACCTCGGGATCGTCAGCGAACCGCACGATCTCTTGGATCAGCTTCTTGCCGCCGTCGTCGGCCGGATGCGACTTGCCCGCGATCACCAGTTGGATGGGCCGCTCTGGATGCAGACAGCAGCGCCTTGAGACGTGCCGGATCGCGCAGCATCAGCGTGAGCCGTTTGTACGACGGCACGCGACGCGCGAACCCGATCGTCAGCACATCCGGGTCGAGCGCGGAGTCGATCCACGACGACTCGGCGGGGGCGAAGCCACGCTTAGCGTTGGACCGGGACAGTCGCGCCCGCGCATCCTGGACCAGGCGTTCGCGCAGTTGGCGCTTGAGGTCCCACATCGCCCGACCAGGGATCTGGTCGACCAGGGGCCAGAATTCGTCGGCATCCTGAGAGTCGGCACCCACGCCGGCTGCGGCCGCCAATTCGAAGATCTCTCGGGCCACCCAGGTCGGGGCGTGCACCCCATTGGTGATCGATCCGATCGGGACCTCGGCCTCGTCGAAGGCGGGCCAGAGGCCATTGAACATCCCTCGCGAAACCTCGCCGTGCAACTGCGAAACACCATTGGCGCGTTGAGCGAGCCGGAAGCCCATGACCGCCATGTTGAAGACGCCCGGATCTCCGCCTGCGAAGTCTTCGGCACCCAGCGCCAACACGCGTTCGACGGGCACCCCGGGGACCGGGCTCGACCCACCGAAGTACTGCTTGATCAGGTCGCTCGGGAAGCGATCAATGCCTGCGGGGACCGGTGTGTGGGTGGTGAACACCGTGGCCGCGCGGGACACCTCGAGGGCAGTGTCGAAGTCCAACTTGGGTCCGGATTCGGCGACCGTCAACTCACGGATGCGCTCCAGACCAAGGAAGCCCGCGTGACCCTCGTTGGTGTGGAACACCTCGGGTTCGGGAGCCCCGGTGATCCGCGAATGGACGCGCAAGGCCCGCACGCCACCCACGCCGAGCAGCAGTTCTTGGCGCAGGCGGTGCTCACTGTTGCCGCCGTACAACCGGTCGGTCACATCTCGGTAGTGCGCGGGGTTCTCCTCGATGTCGCTGTCGAGTAGCAACAGGGGAACGCGGCCGACGTGGGCCACGAAGATCCGCGCCACCAGGTCCGGGCCCGTCGGGCAGGGCGATCGAGACCGTTGCACGACTGCCGTCGGGCTCGCGCAGCAGCGTGAGCGGCAGTTCGTCGGGATCAAGGACGGGGTAGGTCTCCTGTTGCCAGCCCTCGCGGGACAGCGACTGCTTGAAGTAGCCGTGGCGATAAAGCAATCCCACACCCACAAGCGGCACGCCCAGGTCCGAGGCCGCCTTGAGGTGGTCGCCGGCCAGGATGCCGAGGCCGCCGGAGTATTGCGGGAGCACCGAGGTGATGCCGTATTCGGGCGAGAAGTAGGCGATCCCGCGGGGCGCGTCGGCGCCACCCTTGCGGTGATACCACCGCTCGTCGGTGAGGTATTTCGCCAGCTCACCGTGGGCGGCGTCGAGTCGTTCCAGGAAGCCCGCGTCCGCGGCCAATTCGTCGAGTCGCCCGCGACTGACCGCACCAAGCAGGCGGATCGGGTCGTGATGCACCGTCTCCCAAACCTCGGGATCGATCTCGGCAAAGACATCTTGGGTGGGCGGGTGCCAAGACCACCGCAGGTTTCCGGCGAGTTCACCCAGCGGGGTGAGCTCGGCGGGCAGGACGGGACGGACTATGAATCGACGAATCGCTCGCATTGGAGGACCGTAGCGGGAAACTTGGAACGATCCAACCCCGCGTCCACCATGGGGACCCATGACGTCCGGGCGAACCGGCGCCGGGCGTCATGGGCCGCCCGACGCCGGAGCATGTCCCTAGGGATAGATGTCCAACAGCAACTGCGGCGAGGTGCCCGATTCCTTCGCCGCGTAGGTCGCCGAGGTTGTGGACGTCGTGTTCAGCACAAACCCGATCTGCTGACCCGCGTTGACTTGTGCCGTCACATCGACCGTGATCCAACCGGCCGCCGGCCAGGCGGGAATGGTGGAGATCACCGGCCCCATGGAGGGTGCGTTGTTCCAGTTCAAGGTCGCTTCCTGCCACCCCGTTGTCGACGTACGCAGTTGCACCGCGGTCGTCGACCTGGTGTTGGCATAAATCCGGAGCCGAGCACGCTCGACCTGCCCCTGGACTCCGCTGAGGTCGAACCGGAAGTAGGGCCGTTGGATGGGATCGGCGTCTGATCGCATCAACGTGCTGGTCCCCGCTCCTGCCGTCGGACTAGCCGCGTTGATCCAACTGTCCGCGGCCGCGTTGATGCCCACGGCCGCTGGTTGGGTGATCGACACAGAGGCCGGCACCGACGACATGTTGCCTTGGCCGTCTTCGGCGCGCACCTCATAACTGTGCGTGGTTTCGGACAGCACGCTGGCGTAGTCGAAGGTCAGGGTCGTGGCCGGAACTCGCGCGAGTTGATTGCCATCCTGATAGACCCGATAGTGCGTGACCGCAACATTGTCGGTGGCAGCGCCCCAAGAGAGGGTCACCGCATTGGGCCCGGTGGCAGACCCGACCAACCCCGGTGGAGTGCCGGGCGGCGTGACGTCGTACGTCGCGACCAGGACCGCGTTCGAGGGACCCGATTCGTTAGCCGCAGCGTCGGAGGCCGTCACCCAATAGGTCGCGTCTTCCAGCCCCAGCGGCAGGTTGTCGACAAAGTCTGAAACCGTCGGTGAGGCCACGGCGACCCCATCCCGATAGACGGTGTAGTGCGTGACCCCCACGTTGTCTGTCGAGTCGGACCAATTCAGGGTCACGCTTCGGTCGGGAGCCAAGATCGCCGTGAGCCCAGCTGGGATCGAGGGCGCATCGGTGTCGGAGCCGCCCGTGAAGATCGGCAATGACGTGGACATCGTCGCGTTGCCCGCAGCGTCGAGCGCCTCGACCTTGTAGGTCACATTGCTCGCGCTGGGCGCAGTGTTATCGATGAAGTTGCCACCCGTCGCGCTGCCGATGGCCACGTTGTCCCGATAGACGGTGTAGGACGTCACCCCGAAGTTGTCCGTCGCAGGGGTCCAGTTCAAGAAAACACCGGTCGGTGTGGCCGTGCCGTCCAGGCCGGTGGGCGGCGTGGGGGCGATCCCGTCATGTCCCTTGCAGGGGATCGAACCCTGATCCAACGTGGTGCCCGTGGAGTTCACGAACTTGAAGTTCATCCCGGTCCCGAGCAGGTCCATCCGGAAGGCGCCGTACGCCTTGAGCTTGACGGCCACGCGAGAATCACTGGTCAACGGCGACTGACTTGAGTGTCCACCCGTGCCCGCAATCAGCTCGATCACGCCGTTGGCGTTGGACACCCCATTCCGGTTGAGCGGGTGCCACCGCTGGTAGGTGTGGTCGTGCCCGGTCAAGAACATCGTGACCTTCTCGTCGGCCATCAGCTTCCACATGTCATCGAGGCGAGTTGTCGGCCCCTCCTTGCCGACGTTGTACAGCGGGTGATGCCCGAAAACGACGGTGCAGGGCGAGTCGTTGGCTGCGAGATCGGCTGCGAGCCAGTCGTATTGCGCCGTGCCCGGAGCGCTCTGGTTGTACTGCGAGGTCGTGTCGAGGCCCACGAAGTGCCAACCGTTGGCGTTGAAACTGAAGTAGTGCGGGATGTTGTCCCAGTAGGGCCAAAAGCCGCCGCCGTCGTACTCATGGTTGCCGATCACCGGCAAGGTGATGCCACGGAAGGTGTCAAACCAGGATCCACCTGTGCCATACCAGTTGCGGAACTCGGTCAACGTGCCGTCTTCGTAGACGTCGCCGAGATATAAGAACAATGCGGGATTCCACGACGCCATCGTGTTGATCACGTTGGTGGAGTTCGCTTCGCCACCCGCTCCGTCACCTCCCGCCGCGACCACCATCGGGGTTCCCCATGGATTCACCGGGGGTGTCGGGGGCGTCCACGTGGCCGGGTTGACCGGCGTGCTGGCGTTGCCGTTAGCGAAGGTCAGTTGGAGCGACACCGGAGCCGAGGAATTCCCATCGCGCAGCCGGGCAACCACCGCGATCGTATAGACCCCGTCGGCGAAGTCATCGGTGTAGAGGGTGAAGGTATGCGGCGTCGCAAAGTCGGTGAGCAGCAACCCGCCGTTGATGATCCAGTAAGTCTTGGCCACCCCAGGGCTGGTGCCCGTGACCGACACCGACGCCGTCGTCGTGACGTTGCCGGACACGGTGCCTGGCCCCGCCGGTGCGGTGATGCACACCTTGACCGTGTAGGCCCCCGTCGGGGAACTCGTGGCGCAGTTGGTCACGGCCGCATCCGAGGCGGAGGTGAATGCCACCAGGGTGGCGATGGGGATCAGCCCGGCCAAGAACAACTTGGCCAGCGCGGGCGCGCGCCGGACGCGGAGGAGGGACAACTTCATTGAACTGCTCCTGTCGTGGTGGGATCGTCCGCTCGATGGCTGGGCGTCCCCGGGTCTAACTTCGAAGCGCGCCGCCCGGACGGACGCAGCAGGATCACCACGAGATTTAACGCGGCGAACAACAGCAACAGGGTGGTCAGCGCACCCCATCCGGTGAGCCCGAACTCACGACGTTCCTCGGTGGGCAGTCCGGTGCCGGGTGGCAACCACACCTCACCGCCGAGGAGTTCCGAGACGGTCTTCAACGATTCCGTGCCTCCAACCTCGCTGGGTTCAAGGTGGCTGTTCTCGCTGTATTCGTTCCAACTGATCAGTGCCAGTACGTCGGGTTCGGAGGCCCGCGCGGCGGTCACCGAAGCCTCCAGGGTCTCCCCGTCTTTTCGTTCGATCACCTGGGTGCCCCCAATGAGTCGCGCATCAAAGCCAGGCGCGGCCGGCGCAAACCACAAGCCGTCGTCGTCGGCATGTACGGCATCGCCCAGGCCAACGAGTCGGTTGGTATACCAACCTGGCCCCGGGTTCGCGGAGGACCAGTAGTAGGCGTCACCGTCGACTACCTCGGCCACGCGGCGGTAGTCCTGCACGCTTTTGGCCGTGGCCAGGACGGAGAGGCGGTCCCCCACCGCCGCCCGGATCTCGCGCAACTCCTCAACCGAGAACAACTCGGTGCCGGTGATCGCCACCACGGGCTTCTCGAAACGAGCAAAGGCCGGGCTGGTGGCATATTGATCGGCAAACCAGGTCAGGTCTTCGGAGATGGTCTTCACCGACAGCGGGTTGCGTTCAAAGTCGAGCCCTTGGTAGACCACGGCCAACTCGAAGTCCGACTGCTCGGCTATCCGCACCAGTTGTTGCAGGCGGCCATCGAGAGTGTCGGTGTGCTTCCACGAGACGATGAAGCCGTCCAGTCCGGCTCGCTGGGCCATCTCGACCTGGCGATCCATCACGATCTGGTCATCGCTGGAGTAGCGCCCCAGCAGCGGGTAGTCCGACTTCGCGCGCAGCCATGACGTGGGTTGATACCAGATGTAGAAGTAGGCGTACGCCGGCTCGTCACCCTCCGCGGCCCTGGCGGGAGCGCTCGGCACCACCACCGCGGCAGCGGCTGCCACCAAGATCGCGATGGCCACCGCCACACTCTCGCCTCGGTTGGAGCGGCGCAGCTTAGGCAATCGATGACGCCGGCCGATGACGAGCAGCGAGATCGCGATCATGAGCAGCGTCGCCACGACCAGGCTGATGTCGAGCCCCGTAATCACCTCGATGTCGACTTCCTGGTCGCGCGAAATGCTCATCGGGCGGGCAAACGACGCCCCGGCGCCGTACACCCGCACGTCATAGCTGCCCCGAGGCAGCGAAGGGAAGACGACGACCCCCTCCCTGTCGAACTCCTCTCGCACCAACTCGCCATCGGGCATCACCAGCTCGACGCCCTTGCCGGCCAGCCCGCCGAAGAGAAGATCTCTGCCGACCACAGCGACGCGATAGAACAACAGGCTGATCTGCCAGTCTTGACTCTGCTCGGGGAAGAAGACCTGCTGGGAGGAATTCACCACCTCCGCGCCGTCGACGACGACCCGAGTGACGTTCCAGTACTGCTCTTTGTTGACCAAGCCCTTGGGTGTTTGTTGGGTGCGTCCCGCGGCCAACCAATGCGGCCGGAACAGATCCTCGCCCTCGAACTGCACGATCTCGCCGGCGTTGCTGCGCAATTCGAGCATGGTGATCCTCTCCGGATCGACCTCCTGCCCACCGCGATCCACAAAGCTCCAACTCACCAGCCTCTGGGTGCGCAACCCCACCACGACCGGGTTGCCGCTCCGCCCAGCGGAGGGGGCGCCGACGATCCGGTCGATGAGCACCTTGCGGTCCTCGCTCACCCGCGTTTCCGGCACGTTGAAACGCGCGTCGATGCGGTCCCAGTTGGCCACTGCCAGCCGAGCCACGCCTTTGGCGTCGGCGATGGCGAAGTTGCCCTCGGCGCTGACCCGGGCACCTTCGGTGGGCGGCACCGTCTGCACCACAAGGACGTCGCCGTCCGCCGCGTGCGCTGGCGCGGCGACAACCGCGGCCAACCCCGCGGTCACGACGGTGGCCAGCAACGCGGAGGTCACCTGGCGCAGTCCCCGGTTCATGAGACCCCCTCAAGCTTGGGCAATTCGGTATCCCGCCCACGGGTGCGACGCCACGCAAACAGGATCAGACCCGCCGAACTCAGTGTGGCCAGCGAATAGAGCGCATAGATCGGCCGTCGATCCGGGCGCAACGGCTCGAAAGGAGGGTCCCGGTGGGCAGGCAGCAACTTCGGTGGGCGCGGTCCGGCCTCGAAGTCGAAGACTTCCATCATGTCGTTGGCGACGGCGTCGCGGTCGGCCAACGGCTCCAGATTCCAGTTGTGTTCGATGAAGGCCAGGATCGAGGTGAAGTCGTTGGTCTCGCTGCTGACGAACCCCCGGCGGGCATAGGGGCTCACCAGCAGCGCCGGGACCCGGAAGCCATAGCCCCACTCGTCGACGACTGGCGGAGGCACGTGGTCATACCACCCACCCCAGTCGTCGTAGGTCCAGAAGAAGGCGGATGAGTCCCAGGATTCCGAACGCATCAGTTGGGTGATCAGGGCCTTCACCAGGGTTTCGCCCGCCTGGATCCGCCCTGGCGGATGTTCGCTGTTTCCCGACGGCACGAGGTAGGACACCGCGGGCAGGGTGTCGTTGGCGACGTCGGCGTAGTACTCGTCGAGATCGACGATGTGGCTCGACAACTCCGGGTCTTCGACAAACCGCTTGTAGCCGAGCAAGGGCGCCCAGATCACCTGGGCCGCGCGGTCGACGAGCTCGACGCGGTCACGCGTCTTGTAGTTGATTTCCGGGTCGTAGTTCTCGATGTAGAACTTCCACGTCACCCCGGCGTCTTGCAGCCGGTCAAAGATCGTCGGCAACTTGCCCCAGCCACCGGGTGGGATCTGCTCCCTGCCTCCGGACTCGACACCTGGGGTGCCCGTCACGGCAAACATGTGGTTGGGGATGCTGCCGCCCTTGGCGGAGGAGAAGAAGCGATCGAAGATGGCGTATTCGTCGGCGATGTTCCAGTAGTAGGGCAGATCACGGTCGTCGTAATAGCCCATCGCCAGGGATCCATCGCGGTCGTTGTCGGAGTTCGCCTCGACGAACCCGTCCATCCGCCCCTCTTGGAATTCGCGCTCGAACTGGGCTTCGGTGTGGCCCAGATCGGTGATGCCCCGCTCGCCGATATGGAAGGGCTCCACACACGGAGTGGTGGTGCCGGCCTTCACGGGCATGCAGGTGCCCTCCGGGATGCCGTCCACGCCAGGCCTGGTGCCGAAGTAGTTGTCGAAAGTGTGGTTTTCCTGGAACAAGAAGACGAAGTGTTCGATCGGGGTCGTCGGGGCATGCTCGTCGGCCTGGGCCCACACAGCCGAAGGCGCGAGACTCACCAGGAGCAGCAGCGAAACCGCCAGGGTCCGGATCACGGGCGCACCTCGTAGATCACGATGACCGGCTCCCCGTCGACGTACTCCGAATGGATGATCCGCCCGTTGTAGCGGCGGGCGAGGGCGAGGGTGACCTCGGAGAAGTGCGAGGACCTGCGCGCCGAGAAGATGTCCCAGATGACGTATTGCATGTCGCCCTCACGCAGGGCCAGATCGGGGTTCGGGATCGGCTCGTACGACGGGTTGCGGCGCAGCGGGTTGGGGCTGACCGAAATGCCGTAGGCCTTGCGGTGACCGTAATACTGCACGATGTTGGCCATCGAGGGGCCGAGGGTGAGGAACGTCGATCCCTCCGGGGTGTTGGCGTCGATCCACCGCCCGGTCTCCCTGCCACCAGGGGTGCCGCCCGTGCCGGCCATCCCGGCGATGTTCTGGGGGAACAGCACCCGATTGCCGGTCGGGATCAGCAGACTCAGCAGGACCAGGGCGCTGGTCGCCAAAACGGCCCTGCGGATCAGCTTGGGTCGCTTGCGCAGCAGCCAGGGGATGCCCATCACCACCCCTTGGGCACCGAGCACGGCCAAGGCAGGTGCGCCCGGAAGCAGATATTGGAACCCCTTCACCGGCCACAGCGTGAAGGCGGTCAACGGCACCGCCATCCATCCGATCAGCAACACCTCGCGCCAGGCCTTGGTGCCTTGGCGGACCACCTTGAGCACCGCCAGCGCGCAGGCCAGCAACACCAACGGCCCGATCACGGGCGGCACTTGGGTGAAGTAGAACCAGAGCTCGTGATTGGGGCTGCGCACCAACTGCCAGACGAGGTAGGACTTGGTCGAGGTGTTGCCGCCTGCCCACGACACCGAATAGGGGTGCACGGCGAACATCGCCACGATGGTGCCCATCCCGATGAGAGTCCCCGAGATCGGGCGGCGGATCGCTGGGGTGAGCGCCAAGAAGGCATAGACCGAGGCGGTCATCACGATGGCGGACTCCTTGGCCAGCATGGCCAAGCCCAAGGACATACCCGACCCGACGAACCACACCAGGCGATCGGTCTTGGCGGCGCGGATCAGGCAATACAGGCCGAGCGTGGTGAACAAGACCATGGGCCCGTCCAGCAACAGTTGGCGGGTCACGATCACGTGATAGGGCATCACCGCAAAGAACGCGGCGGCGAGCGCGCCGACCCTGCGGCCGTACAACTCCCACCCCACGAGATAGACCAGCGCCACCGTTGCCACGCCGAGAATAGCCACGAACACTCGCGCCGCCACATCGTGCTCGCCACGACCGAACATGACCGACAGCGCGGATTGCACGAGCATCGGGTGGGCGCGGAACACCGGGAAGTACGGCGTGTAGATGTCGTTGCCGCCGAGGGACGCGGCCTGACCGGCGTACACCGCTTCGTCGCTGTTGAAGCCGGTCCCGTTGATGTTGGTCAAGCGGACCGCGGAGGCCACGACCAAGATCGCTGGGAGCACCAGCCGATCCCACGACAGGCGTGGGGTGGGCAGACGTGCGTCAACCTTCACCGGCAGGCGAGGCAAACGTGGGCGCGGCGGAGCGTGCGGGGAGCCCGGTCTCCCCGCATGCGCCGCTGGTTCCACCACCCGCATCTGGTCAGCGCTCGCCCGCCAGGAGTGCCGGAATTTCGTCCGCCCATCCGAAGCAGTCGGAGGCCAACCTGCGAACCCGAATGTTGGTCAACGCCTTGGCCAAGATTTCGCGCTCCCGCTGCATCAGCGCGGAGTACTCTTCGCCGCCGACGACCAGGGCGGGGGCCAGGAACGAGAACGGCGGGAACCCGTAGGCATCCTCGGTGTTGGCGATCAACTCATCGATGGAGCCGTCTCCCGGGATCTCACTCAACGACGGGGTGCCCCGCTCGATGATGAACAAGTCCCGCACCGTCGTGTGCTCGATGATCTGGCAATCAACCAGGCGATCTGCGTGGTACTTGGGCGGCGGCACTAGCAACTGGGTGAGTGCGTTGGCGGTCATGATCGGGATGTTCGCGGTGCCCATCCACAAGCCAATGCCCCGACCGCCCTTAGAGTGCAGCCGGCTCTTGAGTCCCAGCGTGATCCACTCCCGGCGCGACATGTCGCCCGGATCGACGGCGCGCAACGTGTGGTTGCTGATCGTCATCGGCTTCGGGAAGCAATGCGCCTCGCCGTTCTCGTCGATGATCGTCATGTCGTCCGAAAGGAACAGCGCGCCCTTGTCGCGGAGCAAGCGCAACACGGTGCCAGTCTTGCCGGTGTCGGTCTTGGCCGACAGCATCACGCCCCGCCCATCGATTTCCATGCAGGCCGAGTGGAGCAACATCCGACCCCTTCTGGCCAACGCGAAACGCAACAGGGCCTCGATGATGTTGGTGTAGGCGACATGCGGCGACCGGGCCAGCAACTTGCTGATGGTCACCGTGATCCGGTCACCCATGTCGATGGCGAAGTTGGCCCCAAGGCGGCCGAGGTGCTCTTCGTAGCGCACCCCGTGTGGCCCCTGGAAGCGCACCATCTCGGCGCGGCCACGCGGCGTCGCGCGGCCAACCTTGCCGACCCTGACCTCGATGTCGAGATGTTTGCCCAGGTGGGGCTCACGGAAGTACTCGAGCTCCCGCAGGGGGATCTGGCTGCCGATCGTCAGGTCGTCGAGGATTTGATAGCGGTAGGGCAAATAGCCAGTCCCCCGCACGGGCGGCGCGGGCGCACGGGTGCTGGCCGATAGGTCCTCGGGATGGTCGAAACTGATCCGCACGGGGCTAGGAGTCGCGGTCGGGCCGACCGCGATGGAGCCTGGGCCCGGCAGACCCGTCGAATCCGGCTCAGCGGCCCGGCTCACGACGCGCAACGGCGCATCGCCAGCCGACTCGACGGGACCGCGCTGACGACCGGGCGCGTAGTCCTCCAGGCCTTCGGTGTCGAGCGGCGTCAGGGAAGTTGTCATGTGCGTTCCTCCGGCAGAGAGAGTTTCTCCTGAAGCGCAAAGCGCCCCAAGAAGGTGGCGACCATGGTGAAGACGTTGGCCACCAGATAGTGGAGTCCAAGTCCGCTGACCAGCAGGGCCAGCAGGGGGACCCGGACCAGCAGGGCGACGTTGCCCGCTAGCAGAAACCCAGCCAAACGGCGGGGCCACGTGAGTCTCTTGGCGCCGCGATAGACGAAGACATCGACCAGCGCGAAGTTCCAAGCAGACGAAAACTGCGTCGCCACCACGGCAGCGACCAGATAGTTGATCCGCGCCGGGCCGGCAAACAACCACAGCGCGACAGTGTTGATCACGAGCCCGGAGGCCCCGATCACGGTCCACACCGCCATCCGATTCAGGCGTGCCCGATGCCGTCTGAGAGCGGTCAATGCCAGAGGGGGCGCGCCAGCACTCGCCGCGCGGTCAACCGCAACGGCCATGCTTTCGGCATCAGAACTAGACATCCGGCCCCCCACAAGGCACCAAGGTTTGTGTCACGTCCCGAGAAAGCACCCACGCTTCTCCTCCAGTGACTACGTGGCAATAGCCCGAAATGACTAGATGCCCCGGAGTGGCTCGAGACCCGAGAGGGAAAGCGTCGACACCAAACAACTACGGCTCGATCGTGTGCCTCCGGTTACGGGCGCGTCAAGTAAAGGTTAAGAAAGTCCAGACCGGGGGTTGCCAGCGAGTGAACGATCGGCAGGCGATCCAGTCCTCGGTGCCCCGAACGCGCCGCCTTGCATTGGTCGCAGGAGTTCGCAAGGGTGAGGCATGGTCGGACGCATCCCAGTCATGAATGTCGCGCCCGTAGTCGATCGGGGACGCCTTCCGGCTAAGGCAACGGTGGGTGAACCCTTCCCCGTGACGGCCACCATCTTCCGCGAAGGTCACGACAAGTTGGGTGCCGAAGTAGTGGCGGTCGGCCCCGATGGAAAGCGCCGAGCGCCCATCCGGATGAGCGTCGACGACAGCGGCCCCGACCGCTTCCAGGCCTGGCTCACCCCGGACGCGACCGGCCTGTGGCACTTCGAGATCCAGGCATGGTCCAATCCCCTCGCGACCTGGTCGCACAATGCTGGCGTCAAGATCCCCGCGGGGATCGACGTCGAGTTGATGTTCGCCGAGGCACGGCTGCTGCTCCAACAGGTGTCCCGAGGTCTGCCCCGCAAGGAAGGGGAAGCGCGGGCGGTGCTGCGTTCGGCGATCGACGCCGCCAAAGACCGCAACCGCCCCACGGGAGCCCGCTTCGCCGCGCTGCAATCCCCCGAGTTGGCGGCGGTCCTTGCCCTACATCCGGTGCGCGAGATGCTCACGATCGAAGGCCCCTTCCCGGCGTACGCCGATCGTCCCCTGGCTCTCTATGGCAGTTGGTATGAGTTCTTCCCACGCTCGGAAGGCGCCACTCGGGATCGGGTCACGGGGCAGGTGCGCAGCGGCACCTTCGCCTCGGCCGCCCAACGCCTCGATGCCGTCGCGGCGATGGGTTTCGACGTGATCTACCTCCCGCCGATCCATCCCATCGGCGAGGTGAACCGCAAGGGGCCCAACAACACACTGACTCCGGGACCGACCGACCCCGGGTCGCCCTGGGCGATCGGGAGTAAGGCAGGGGGGCACGACGCGATCCACCCCGATCTGGGTGGGTTCGCCGACTTTGATGCCTTCGTGGCCCGCGCCAGCGAGTTGGGGCTCGAAGTGGCGCTCGACCTGGCCCTGCAGGCGGCGCCGGACCACCCATGGGTGACCACGAACCCGCAGTGGTTCACCACCCGGGCCGACGGCACGATTGCCTACGCGGAGAACCCACCCAAGAAATACCAGGACATCTATCCGGTCAACTTCGACAACGATCCGGAGGGCATTCGCCTCGAAGTGCTCCGCATCGTGCGTTTGTGGATGAGTCATGGCGTCCGCATCTTCCGGGTGGACAACCCGCACACCAAGCCGTTGGCGTTCTGGGAGTGGCTCCTCGCGGAGGTTCGTCGTACCGATCCCGACGTGCTCTTCCTGTCCGAGGCCTTCACCCGGCCCGCGATGATGCATGGCCTCGGGGCGGTCGGGTTCCACCAGTCCTACACCTACTTCACCTGGCGCACCGGAAAGCACGAGATCGAGGACTACCTTCGGGAGTTGTCGTCACACTCGGCCCCCCTGATGCGACCCAACTTCTTCGTCAACACCCCCGACATCCTGCACGCCTACCTTCAGTACGGCGGCCCTGCGGCGTTCAAGGTGCGTGCCGCCCTGGCGGCGACCGGTTCCCCGAGTTGGGGGGTCTATGCGGGCTACGAGCTCTTCGAACACGTAGCGGTCAAGCCGGGCAGTGAGGAGTATCTGGACTCGGAGAAGTATCAGATCCGGATCCGGGACTGGGCGGCCGCCGAGAGCGACGGGCGCTCCTTGGCGCCGTACCTCACGCGACTCAACGACATCCGCCGCCGCCATCCCGCGTTGCAGTTGCTCCGCAACGTGACCGTTCATCGCAGCGATGACGACAGCGTCCTGGTCTTCAGCAAGACGTCGGTCGTGCCCGGCCCCGGGGGGTCGCCGGCGGGCGGCTGGGAGGACACGGTGGTCATCGTGATCAATCTGGACCCGCATGGGGCGCGCGAAACCACCGTGCACCTGACCATGCCCGCCCTGGGCCTGGATTGGTCGGACTCCTTCATCGCGCACGACGAGATCACCGACGCCTCGTGGACCTGGGGCGAGCACAACTACGTGCGTCTCGACCCGGCCTACGAGTCGGCGCACATTTTCACCGTGCGGCGCCGTACGTGAGCGCCCTTTCGGCCCATCTATTCGCGAGTCGCTGGTTTGGCGGCAAGGGTCGCTCGGGGACGCTCGTCGGCACCGAACGCCTGGGCATTCTGGGTGCGGGCGAACCCCACGTGGTCCTCGAGATCGCCACGGTGGCCTACGACGACGCCCCCGAGGAGCCGGAGTTCTATCAACTTCCGTTGGCTCTCTATGCCGACCGGCAGCCCGGCCTCGACGGCGCGCTCATCGGAAAGTGGGACGACCCGGATTTCGGTCCTCGCTATGTCTACGACGCTGTCCGCGACCCGGCCGCTGCGCAGACCCTCCTCCACGAGTTCAGCGAGGAGACGGCAACCGGGGTGCGGTTCCAACGCGTCGGCGACAAACCCCTGAACGTGACGGGGACGCCGTCGCTGTTCGCCGGCGAACAGTCCAACTCCTCGATCGCGTTCGGCAGCAGCGTCTTGTTGAAGCTCTTCCGCAGGCTGGCGCACGGTGAGAACCCCGACATCGCGATTCACCGAGAGTTGACCGCGGCCTCGTGCCCCAACGTGGCCGGGCTGCTGGGCTGGATCGAGAGCGACACCGCCCAGCACCCGGGATTGGGCGGCACCCTGCAGTTGGGCATGCTCCAGGAGTTCGTTCCCGATGCCCAGGACGGTTGGGCGCTGGCCGTGCAGAGTGCCGGTCGAACGGCGGCCGACTTCGCGCCGCTCGCGGACGAGTTGGGCGCTGCGATCGCCGCCGTCCACCGTGACCTGGGGGCCAGTTTTGAGCCGGCCACCATCGAGGCCGGCACCGTCGCTGCCGACATGAGAGCTCGTCTCGCGGAGGCCGCGCGCAGCGTTCCCGCCCTGGTTCCCTACGTCTCCGGCTTGAACGCAACGTACGCCGCGGCGGCCGGGCTCGGCACGATCCCGTGCCAGCGGGTGCACGGCGACCTCCACCTCGGGCAGACCCTGCACACCGCCTCGGGCTGGAAAGTCGTCGACTTCGAGGGCGAGCCGACCAAGAGCCTCGAGGAACGGATGCGCGTCTGACTCACCCTGGCGCGATATCGCCGGCATGCTCCGCTCCTTCGACTACGCCCAACGAACCGCGGAAGACGCGTCCGAGTCGTGGGCGCAGCGCACCGAAGTTGCCTTCCTTCATGGGTATCTTGGGCGCGCGCTCACCGGCGCTGAACAAACCTTGCTGACGGCGTACCTCGCCGACAAAGCTGTCTATGAAGTGGTCTACGAAACCCGCAACCGGCCGTCTTGGGTGTCCCTCCCATTGGCGGCCCTATCCCCATGGGGAGCCGCATGAACACCCAGTTGCCAGGTGCCCCACTACCGGTTGCTCGCCACGAGCTCGACCTGCTGGTGCGCGGCGAACACGGCCACCCCCATGCCATCCTTGGCCCCCACGCCCACCTCGGGGCGGTGACGATCAGGGTCTACAAGCCGCTGGCCTCCGAGGTGGCGATCCGCTATGCGGGCGGATCGGTGTCCCTGACCCACGAGCACGCCGGGATCTGGGTGGGAGTGCTGCCCGTGGCCGAGGTCGCCGACTACCGCGTCGCGGTGACCTACGACCGCGAACCCCTGGTCCTCGATGACCCTTACCGCTTCCTGCCGACCTTGGGCGAAACCGATCAGCACCTGCTCAACGAAGGCCGCCACGAACTCCTCTGGACGGTGCTGGGCGCCCATGTGCGGCGTTATGGCGAGATCACCGGCACCTCCTTTGCGGTGTGGGCCCCCAGCGCGCGCGGCGTACGCGTCAAAGCCGACTTCAACAACTGGGACGGGCGCGAGCACCCGATGCGGCAACTAGGCCAATCGGGGGTGTGGGAGCTGTTCGTGCCCGACGTGGGGTCGGGCACGCGCTACAAGTTCTTGCTCATGGGCGCCGACGGCGAATGGCGGGAGAAGGCCGACCCGATGGCCTTCCACACCGAGGTCCCCCCGCTGACCTCCTCGGTCGTATACGAATCCCACTATGCGTGGGGCGACCATGACTGGATGGCGGATCGGGCGACTCGGCAGCCGGTGAGCGGACCGATGTCGGTCTACGAGATGCACCTGGGTTCGTGGCGCAAACCGTGGGGCAACGTGTTGAACTACGGCCAATTGGCCGACGAATTGGTGGCGTACCTCCTCGACCTGGGCTTCACACACGTCGAATTCCTCCCGGTGATGGAGCACCCCTTCGGCGGGTCCTGGGGCTACCAGGTCACCTCGTACTTCGCCCCAACTGCACGATTCGGTGACCCCGACGGTTTCCGCTATCTGGTCGACCGGCTGCACCAGGCCGGGATCGGAGTCATTGTCGACTGGGTGCCGGCGCACTTTCCCAAGGACTCCTTCGCGTTGGCTCGCTTTGACGGCACGCCACTGTACGAGGACCCCAACCCCACCCGGGGCGAGCACCCAGACTGGGGCACCTATGTCTTCAACTTCGGCCGCCGGGAAGTGCGCAACTTCCTGGTCGCCAACGCCCTGTATTGGCTCGAGGAGTTCCACATCGACGGACTCCGGGTCGATGCCGTGGCCTCAATGCTCTACCTCGACTATTCCCGCGAGGACGGCCAGTGGTCGCCCAACGTCCACGGCGGGCGGGAGAACCTCGAGGCGATGCAGATGCTCCAGGAGATGAACGCAACCGTTTACAAGCGGGTCCCCGGGGCGATGACGATCGCCGAGGAGTCGACGTCCTGGCCGGGGGTCACCCGACCCACCTCGGACAATGGACTCGGCTTTGGCTTCAAGTGGAACATGGGCTGGATGCACGATTCGTTGGCCTACATGGCCCACGACCCCGTGCATCGCTCCTACCATCACGGCGAGATGACCTTCTCCACCGTCTATGCCTGGTCGGAGAACTTCGTGCTGCCGATCAGCCACGACGAAGTCGTGCATGGCAAAGGCTCGCTGCTGCGCAAGATGCCTGGAGATCGCTGGCAGCAGTTGGCCAACCTGCGCGCCTACCTCGCCTTCATGTGGGCCCACCCGGGCAAGCAATTGCTGTTCATGGGCGCCGAGTTGGGCCAAGAGGCCGAATGGGCCGAGGCCCGCGAGCTGGACTGGTGGCTGCTCGATCACCCCGAGCATCGCGGCGTGCACTCGCTGGTCCGCGACCTCAACCGGGTCTACGCCGCCTCCCCAGCGCTGTGGGCCAGGGACTCAGACGCCTCCGCGTTTTCCTGGGTCGACGCCAACGACGCCGGTCGCAACGTGTTCTCGTTCGTGCGGCGCGGACCCGAAGGTGACGGCCTCGACGGTGCGGTGGTCTGCGTGGCCAACTTCGCCGCCCTCCCCCACGAGGGATATCGCCTCGGCCTGCCCGCGACCGGACGCTGGGACGAGGTGGTCAACACCGATGCCGAGGCCTATACCGGGTCGGGGGTCGGCAATCTGGGCTCCATCGAGGCCGCGGCCGGCGAGTGGTCGGGGCAGCCCGCCAGCGCGACCATCGTCGTACCTCCCCTCGCCACCATGTGGTTTCGCAAGGGGTGAAACCAATCGTCACTCCTGAGCCGGAGCAGCCGACCCTCACCGACGGAGTCATCGTGCTCCGGCCATGGCGCAACGGCGATGTCGATGAGGCGATCGCCGGCCATGACGAGGTGATGGCCCACTGGTTCGGTTTCCCGCGAGTAACCCCCACGCGGGAACGCATGCAGGCGGCGATCGACGCGTGGCGCGCAGGCTACCTGCGCAACCGCGAACTCGTGAGTTTTGTGATCACGCAAGCGGAACGGCTCGTCGGCAGTTGTGAGGTGAGCTCCCACGAAGGCACCGGAGAACTGTCGTGGGCGCTCTACGCGGGCCAGCGAGGGCATGGCTATGCCACCCGGGCCGTGCGGATGTTGGCCGACTATGCGCTGACCGAGCAGGGTCAAAGCGGACTGGGTCTCTATCGGGTCGAGGCCAAGGTCGAGCCGGGCAACGAGCCCTCGCTGCGCGTCGCGACGCGGGCTGGGCTGCATCGCGAGGGAGTGCGCCGGGTCGTGGCGGGCACCGGTGATCGCCCCGAAACAACGGAGTACGTCGTTCTGGCCCGCCTCTCGACCGACCCGCCGCTGACCGATCCCGACAGCTTCCGACGGTTGCTCAACTCCTTCCTCCCCCGCAAGCGCGCGATCAGTCAACTGCTGGTGCGCGGGCCCGCGGATTCGGTGCTGCTGTGCCAGTTGACCTACAAGACCGACTGGGACCTCCCAGGCGGTGTGGTCGAGGTGGGCGAGTCCCCCCGGCTTGCCGCCGCCCGAGAGATCCATGAGGAGCTCGGGGTTCCCCTGCCTCCTGGCGACTTGCTGCTGATCGACTGGCTGCCCGCCTGGCGCGGTTGGGATGACGCCGTGTGCTTGGTCTTTGACGGTGGGCTGCAGTCGGGCGATCTCACCGACCGGATCGTGCGCCAGGCCCGCGAGATCCAAGACGCGCGGTTCTGCTCGCTCGCCGAGGCCCGTGAGCGGTGCGCCGACTTCACCCTGCGCCGCATCGAGCGAGCCCTGGGAAACCTCGGCGGCGGGGCGTCGTACGCCGAATCGGGCCGCTGACGCGCAAGAACCGGCCCCAATCTCCGACCACGACGCACCGAGCCCGGTCAGCGACAATGGCGCCTACGAGGCCGAGCACCCCCAGTGCTTAGATCGAATCGTGAGCACCTATGTGTATAACTTCACCGAGGGTGACAAGGACCACAAAGATCTCCTCGGCGGCAAGGGGGCCAACCTGGCCGAGATGACCCGGATCGGGCTGCCTGTGCCTCCTGGGTTCACCATCAGCACTCGTGCGTGTCGCGACTTCCTGGTCGCGGGAGACACCCCCGAAGGCATGGCCGCGGAAATCACCACGCACTTGGCCGCTCTGGAGCACGCGATGGGCCGCCGACTCGGCGATCCCGCGGATCCCCTGCTCGTCTCCGTCCGGTCCGGGGCGAAGTTCTCGATGCCGGGAATGATGGAAACGGTCCTCAACGTCGGGCTCAACGACGACTCGGTGCTCGGTCTGGCCGCCCAGAGCGACGATCTGCGGTTTGCGCTCGATTCCTATCGCCGCCTGCTGCAAATGTTCGGCTCGACTGTCTTGCACATTCACCCCGATCACTTCTCGACGGCGCTGGACACGGCCAAGCGTGCGATCGGCTCTGTCGACGACCTTGACTTGGGCGTCCCCGAGTTGCGGGAGCTGGTGGAGACCTTCAAGCAGGTGATCCGCGACCAGACGGGTCGGGAGTTTCCTCAGGATCCGCGAGCCCAACTCGACCTTGCCGTTTCGGCGGTGTTCCACTCCTGGAACGGCGATCGAGCCAAGTTGTATCGGCGTCAGGAGCACATCCCCGACGACCTGGGCACGGCGGTCAACATCCAGGCGATGGTGTTCGGCAACATGGGGATGACCTCGGGCTCAGGGGTGTGTTTTACCCGCGATCCCGCGTCAGGCGCGCAAGGTGTCTACGGCGACTATCTGCAAAATGCCCAGGGCGAAGACGTGGTGGCCGGGATCCGCAACACCGTCGCCCTCGCCGACCTTGAACAGATCGACAAGACCTCCTACGACCAGCTCTACGCGATCATGGAGATCTTGGAGAAGCACTACCTGGATATGTGTGACATCGAGTTCACCATCGAGCGTGGGCGACTGTGGATGTTGCAGACCCGCGTCGGCAAGCGCACTCCGGAAGCGGCCTTTCGGATCGCCGTACACATGGCCGACGAGGGCCTGATCGATCGCGATGAAGCCATCCGCCGGGTTACCGGAGCCCAGCTGGCGCAGCTCATGTTCCCGCGCTTCGACGAGGACGCCCCACGCACGCTGTTGGCTACCGGCATGAACGCCTCCCCCGGAGCGGCCGTGGGTCGAGTGGTTTTCGATTCGGCGACCGCCGTGGAGTGGACCGAGCGCGGCGAGCAGGTGATCTTGGTGCGCAAGGAAACCAATCCCGATGACTTGCTCGGCATGTCGGTGGCCAACGGGATCCTCACGAGTCGCGGCGGCAAGACCTCCCACGCCGCGGTGGTGGCACGGGGCATGGGCCGCACCTGCGTGTGTGGCGCCGAAGCGCTCGATGTCGACATGACGGCGCGGCTCTTCCGTGTGCGTGGCGGACCCATCGTGCACGAAGGGGACATGATCTCGATCGACGGCACCACCGGCGAGGTCTTCGCTGGGGCCGTGCCCGTCGCCGCCTCGTTCATCGTGCGCCACTTCGAGGGCGAGGAGGTCCATGAGGACCTCGTGGACTCGGTGGCGGACCTGATGGCGCACTCCGACAAGACCCGGCGACTCAAGGTGCGGGCCAACGCCGACACCCCCGAAGACGCCCAACGGGCCAGGCGGTTCGGCGCCGAAGGGATCGGGTTGTGCCGCACCGAGCACATGTTCTTGGGCAGCCGACGCGGTCTCGTGGAGAACCTCATCGTTGCCGAGGACGAGGAGTCTCAAGAGGCGGCGTTGGCAGCGTTGCTGCCGCTGCAACGTCAGGATTTCATCGAGATCTTGGCGGCGATGGACGGCTTGCCGGTGACGATCCGGCTGATCGACCCTCCGTTGCACGAGTTCTTGCCCGACTTCACCGAATTGTCCATCAAGGTCGCCGTCGATGACGCCCACGGCAAACACGATCCGCGCAAGATCAAGTTGCTGGAGGCCGTCAAGCGGTTGCACGAACAAAATCCGATGCTCGGCATGCGCGGAGTGCGTCTGGGCATCGTGATCCCTGGATTGTTCACGATGCAGGCCCGGGCCATCTTGGAGGCGGCCGCGGTCAGGCTCAAGGCCGGTGGCGATCCCCGACCGGAGATCATGATCCCCCTCGTCGCCTCCATCAAGGAGTTGGACGTCGTCCGCGCGAAGATTGACGCCGTCGCCGAACTCGTGCGGGCGAGCGAGGGCATCGACATTCCCTACTCCTTGGGGACGATGATCGAACTCCCCCGGGCTGCCCTGACCGCCGGCCAGATCGCCGAATCGGCCGAGTTCTTCTCCTTCGGCACCAACGATCTGACCCAAATGACGTGGGGTTTCTCCCGCGACGATGTCGAGGCGTCGTTCTTCTCCACCTATCTCGACGGTGGCATCTTCCCCGTTTCCCCCTTCGAATCGCTCGACACCGAGGGGGTCGGCTCGTTGATCCGCACCGCGGTCGAGGCGGGGCGCGCGGCGCGGCCCGACCTGCACCTCGGGGTGTGCGGCGAGCATGGGGGCGATCCCGCTTCGATCCACTTCTTTGATGCGGTCGGACTCGACTACGTGTCGTGTTCGCCGTTCAGGGTGCCGGTGGCCCGACTCGAGGCAGCGCGCTCGGTGGTGGGCGAGGGGGGCTAACCCAGGGCTAACCCCACACGCCTCAATCAGAAAAGCGCCGACGCGGCGCTGTCATCTCGATCCGGTTCACCTGAAGGAAACTTCTGAATTTCAAAGAAGTGACTTTCCTAGTCATTGTGCGCGTAGAGCGCAAAATGAAGGGTGTCGTAGTCGTGTTGATTCGGTGACTGTTTGCCGATTGGATAGTTCACTCGCATGCAGGAATTGACAGATTCTGGTCTGTGTTCGAGCCCCAGACTGTGCCCCATCTCATGGCATACCGTCTCCCGTCTTTGAGCGTAGTTGAGCGTGCTCGTACAGCCCGACTCGACTCGAACCTCTGTGTTGCCATTGAGATGCCCGTCCGAGTTTGGGGCGGGCACCATCACTCCGTAGTCGTTGCACCCGCCCCCCATGGTCGCCTCAACAACACTGACGCAATGCGAGGGGCACGTGGATTCACTGGTCGTGTAGACAGCATCCAACCGAGTCTCTTGGTCCCAGTCTACGGCTGACGAGTACGTCGGCCACGGCGCGCTCGTGTGATCAACCCAATAGACGTAGCCGCGGGGGTAAGTAGGATCAGCGTCACTCCAGTGGTACCCCAACGAATGATTTGCGAAACTGGTCGCACTGAAACCAACCAGAGACGCGACAACAAGGCTCCCGACAAAGAGGAGCCTGTCAAAGAGGCGACGATCTTTCATTGCTTTACCCATTGTCCTTGAATCATGGCGTAGTCATCAACGGCACCTACCGCCACTCCCCCTGTCCTCGGCACGTCTCCTGGGCAGAGAATCTCTTCAACTCGAATCGACGTTTCGCTCGGCAAATAGGCAGCGCTGAGACAAACCTCGTCGGCAGATTCGACCGCATAGACGTCGAAAATCTTGGCACCAGGAGCGCAATCAAGCGCAAAGTTGAGGTCCGGATTCGCTTTCGTTCCGATGACGACCGGGCACGACGTGCCGTCGGACTCGAACTCCTTGGGGTCCGCCTCGCTGTTCAGCAAGACCCCCTGGCCATCCTCAGGAACTGGGTCACAGGGCCCGACCGCAAGTCCCCGTTGCTTGAGCTCCTCAACCCGCCCGGCATCCGGGCACGGTGGAGCGATTTGCCCAGGGACACCCTGCGAAACTCTTGAAACCTCTTCAGGATCCATTTCGGCGGTGTACACCTCAGCTGCCGACAGCGGTTGACGATCTGATGCTGCTACGGCGATCGATGCGAGGGCGCCCCCCAGCACGGACACCATCACTCCTACAGCTAGGCCAAGGCGATATCGCGATCCCACAATTCCCTGCCATTCGGGCATAACATCTCCAATGTCGGGACCTCGATGATAATCCCCCCCCAGCCTCGTCAAGCGCCCGCGGAGACGCACGAGGCGTGCCCGGCGGCACAATCACAATCCCTGCCTCGGCAGGCTCAGAACAGCGCGGAGGCGAGATTCTGCCGCCCGCGCAACACACGAGGGTCCTCGTTGCCCACGGCGGCGAACAGCCCAAGCAGGTGCGCCCGGGCGGCGTCCCGGTCCTCGCCGGAGGTACGTCGTACCAACTCAATCAGTCGGGCGAAGGCATCCTCAACGTGGCCACCGAGGAGGTCGAGATCGGCCACCAGGGTCGCCGCCGCAACATCATCCGGGGCGGCCGCGGCGTTGGCCCGAGCGGTTGCCAGATCGACGTCAGCCGTGCGTTGCAGGACCCGCGCCATGGCCAGACCGGCACTGGCCTCGGTGTCGGCCGGATTGGCGTCCACCAACTTCTGATATTCGGCCACGGCAGCGTCGATATTGCCGGCCTCCAGGGCGTCCTGCGCCGCGGCGTAGCGAGGATTGACCGCATCCTCATCCTCACCAGGCGCAACCGAGGCCTGGGGTTGGTGTCGCCCTGTGATGCCCTGAGCGGTGAATTGCTGTAGCACCTGGGTCAGCGCCGCGCGCAGTTCCTCGAGCGGAACGATGTCTTGCAGCAGAGGCATTGGACGGCCATCCACCACGACCACCACCAGCGGCACCGAAGGGATCTGCATCGCCTGGGCGATCCCCGGAGCGGCATCGATATCGACCAATCCCGCCAAGAAGCGGCCTTCGAACTCGCTCGACAACGTGGCGACGTCGTCGGCCAGTTGCCCGCTTTCAGGCATCCGGGTGCGCGAATAGAACACCAACAGCACCGGCGCGGTCATGGAGGACTCGAGGACAGGTTGGAAGTTCTCTTCGGTCAGCAACACCGCGTACGCCGACGTGGGGGCCGCCGCTGCGGACGTCGAGGCCGAAGGCCTCTTCAAGCCCGAGAGATCGAAGGCGCCGGGACGACTGAACGGCTGCTGGGTCATGGCCGCAATCCTAGTGGCGCGGCGCCACCCCCTCCTCGGCCGGGGAGGCCGGGGATCACGCGAGCCCCAGAGCCGCGGCTTCCTCCCACAACTCCTCGCGGACGCGGGGATGGGCGGCATTCTCGATCAACTCGCGAGCCTGGGCCCGCTGGTCGCGGCCAAAGACCTGGGCCGAGCCCTGTTCGGTGATCACCGCGCTCATCTGAAACGACGTCACGGGCTCGTCGACCAGCGGGATGATCGTCGAACAATCGACCCGTGGATGCCAGGACTTCAAGGCGATGAGTGCTTGTCCCCCACGACTGTGCAAGGCGCCGACGATGAAGTCGGTTTGCCCGCCGAAACCCGAATAGATCCTGGTGTTGATGCGTGAGGCGTTGGCCTGCCCGAAGAGGTCCACCTGGAGCGCGGTGTTCACGCTCGTCATGGCCGGATTGGCGGCAATGCGCCCGGGGTCGTTGGTCACCTCCGTGCGCACCATGGCGATCCGCTCGTTGTCGTTGACCCACTCCAACAGTTCCTGCGAGCCGAAGATGAACGACGACGCGATCGGCACGGCCGGATCGAGCGCGCCGGAACGCTCCAGGACCAGCACACTGTCAGAGAACATCTCCGTCCAGACGCGCAGTCCGCGGCGCCCGATCAGGCCCTGGAGACTGGCATCGGGGACGGCGCCGATGCCGGCCTGAAGCGTCGAACCATCGGCCACGCGGGCGGCCACCAGGGCGCCAATCGCGGCGGCCTCATCGTCGATGATCGGCGCCGGAGCCGTCGGCAACGGGCCATCCGCGGTAATCAACAGGTCGATCGAGTCGAGGGGCACCAGAGCATCACCCGAAGTCCAGGGCATCTCTCGGTTGACCTGGGCCACCACCACACCACCCGCCGCCCGGCATTGTTCGATCGCGGCGGGCAACACGTTGACCTCGATCCCGAGCGAAACGAAGCCACCCCGGGGCGGCGTGGTGTGCACTACCACGAGATCGGGGACTTGGGGACCGGCAAACAGCAGCGGCACCAGCGAGAGGCGGCTAGGGACGTAGGACAGGCGCGGGCTGCGCCGCATCCCCGGCCCGACGAAGGACGTCTCCAGAGTGACGCCCTCGCGATCGGGTAGGCCCGTCTGACCGTTCAGCGCCCAGAGGCGGTAGGACGCCAACCGTTCGTCGATGTCGCCCAGCACGTGCCAGGGTGTCGCGTGATTACCGGAGACCACCAGCCGCGGGTTTGCTGGCAACCTGGCGAGGAGTTCGGGAAGGCCCACACCACGATTGGATCAGAAGCGCGCCGGCTCGCGATAGCCACCCCACTGATCCCGGAGCACCGCGCAGATCTCCCCCACCGTTGCCTCGGCGCGGGCAGCCGCCAAGATGACGGGGATCAGGTTGCCCGGCTCACGGGCGGCGCCGGAGAGTTGAGCGAGAGTCTCGGACACGATCCGGTGATCTCGGCCCGCGCGTCTGGCCGCAAGCACCCGCACCTGTTCGGTCTCGACCTCGCTGGAGACCCTGAGTATCTCCAACTCGGGGGTCACGGACTCTCGGTGGGCGTTGACTCCGACGATCGTGCGCCGGCCCGCTTCGATCTCGACCTGTTGGCGGTACGCCGAGTCGGCAATCTCGGAGGTGAACCACCCTTCCTCGATGCCTCGCAAGATGCCCTGAGTCATCGGCTGCTCGCTCGCGCCACCCAGCGCCAGAATCTGCCCGAAGATCGCGGTCGCCTCCGTGTCCAGGCGATCCGTGAGCGCCTCGACATACCAACTGCCGCCCAGCGGATCGACCACGTTGGCCACGCCGGTCTCCTCCAACAGCACTTGCTGGGTGCGCAGGGCGATCTCCGCCGCCTGCTCCGAAGGTAGGGCGAGGGTTTCGTCGAGCGCGTTGGTGTGCAGCGAATTGGTGCCGCCGAGAACCGCAGCGAGCGCCTCGATCCCGGTCCGCACCACGTTGTTGTAGGGCTGCTGAGCGGTGAGTGAGACCCCGGCCGTCTGGGTGTGGAAGCGCAGCCCCTGCGCGCGCGCCGTCGTGGCGCCGTACACATCGCGGAGCCACCGAGCCCAGATCCGTCGGGCGGCGCGGAACTTGGCGATCTCCTCGAAGAAGTCGATATGGGCATCGAAGAAGAAGCTCAGCCCAGGAGCAAAGTCGTCGACCGCCAGCCCCCGCGACAGACCCAGCTCGACGTAGGCGAACCCGTCGGCGAGGGTGTAGGCGAGCTCCTGCGCGGCCGTGGAGCCGGCTTCGCGAATGTGATAGCCGGAGACCGACAACGGCTTGTAGGAGGGCAGGTGCTCCTGGCAGTACTCCATCAGATCGCCGATCAGGCGCAGGTGGGGCTCGGGCGGGAAGAGCCACTCCTTCTGGGCGATGTACTCCTTGAAGATGTCGGTTTGCAGCGTCCCGTTGAGCGCACCCACGTCGAGACCCTGCCGCTCGGCCGCCACGACATACATGCAAAAGAGCGGGATCGCCGGGCCGCTGATGGTCATCGACGTGGTCACCTGATCCAGGGGGATGCCGGCGAACAACACCTCCATGTCGGCCACGCTGTCGACCGCGACACCACAGTGGCCCACTTCGCCGAGTGCCAGCGGATCATCGGAGTCGCGCCCCATCAGGGTGGGCATGTCGAAAGCAACGCTGAGCCCACCTCCGCCTTGGTCCAAGATGCTGCGAAAGCGCCGATTCGTGTCGTGGGCGGCTCCAAAACCCGCGAACTGCCGCATCGTCCACGGACGCCCGCGATAGCCGCTGGCATGCAAGCCTCGGGTGAAGGGGAATTCCCCCGGCCACTCGGAGTCGGCGGTGCCGTACGCCGCTGCGACGGGCAGCCCGCTGAGGGTGTCGAAGGTGGCCTCCCGAAGTCGGCTTTGGGCG
Organism: uncultured Actinomycetota bacterium; assembly: GCA_963814245.1. GTDB lineage: Bacteria > Actinomycetota > Actinomycetes > Propionibacteriales > Nocardioidaceae > Nocardioides. The sequence continues at coordinate 201,049 of CAWFBY010000008.1, read as the reverse complement.
TACGCCGCGCGCCAACGATCCTGCCCACCCTTACCAGCAGCCTCAGTCATGGGCAAATACTAGGACGTCCTAGTAAATGTCGCCAGTCGGGCTTGGACCGCTCTCCCACGATCGCGCGCGGGATGCCACAATGGTCCCCACATGGGGTGAACCGAGGAGTGCGGTGGGAGTTCCGAACTACGACTTCTCGCATCGCCGTGTCCTCGTGGCCGGCGGGGCTCGCGGCCTGGGCCTCCAAGCCGCGCGTGGTTTTGCCGCCAGCGGAGCACAGGTCGTGGTGTCGGGAACCAACTCCCTCACGGCCTACTACGACTCCGATCTGACGGCCTTCGACTACGTCCAGCTCGACCTCACCGATGAGGCTTCGATCGCGGAAGTCGCAGCACACGTTGGCCCCGTGGACGTGCTCGTCAATGCGGCAGCGCCACGCCTGAGCCCCACCATCGATCCCAGCGAACGCGAATTCGTCACCGAGGCCGTCAGGCTGGCGCTGGTCGGGCCGCTCCAGTTGGCCACCCGCCTCCGGCTTCGCCTCGCCCAGAGTCACGCGCGCGGCGGTGGCTCGGTGATCAATCTGCCGGCGATCAAGGGTTGGTTTGACCTCACCCACGGGCCCAGCCTGGCCGGAGACGAGCTGGTCGCGGTCACCAGCGCGATGGGTCAGTCCTGGGGTCGTCAGGGGGTCCGGGTCAACAGCATCTGCGCGCCCCTCGAAGTCCCGCTCCAGGTCTCGGGGCTCCAGGTCCAGATCGAGCCCCGATCGGGTCCCCTGCTAACGCGCACCAGGCAGCGGGTTTCCACGACGATGCGCGAAGTTGCCGATCTGACCCTGTTTCTCGCCAGCAGCGGAGCTGCCGGCGTAACCGGCCACACCCTGCACGTGGGCGGAGTCACCCACCGCTCGAACGACTGACGTCCACGCGACGGCGCTGGCGACCGCTGCTAAAAGTCGCCCGCGTGCTGACGCACCGGTCGCAATAGAGTCGAGACCTCTGCCCACTGCTCGGGGGTCAAGGCGGACAAGGCGAATTCGGCGCCCACCAGCGCCTGGGTCGCCACCTCCACAACCTCTCGGCCACGCGGAGTGATCTCGGCCAGCACCGCCCGCCCGTCGAGCGGATGTCGGCGGCGTACGACGAACTCGGAGGCGACCAATCCCCGGACGATCGAGGTGATCGACGTCGGATGGACTTGGAGACGTTCGCCCATCTTGCCCAACGGCATCGAGCCCCGCGAGGAGAACACCAACAGCACGAGCGCTTCATAGCGCGCGAAGCTCAGCCCATGGGGCTTCAACAGCGCGTCCAACTCGCCGAGCAGCAACTGCTGCACCCGCATCAGCGAGGTGGCGGCATGCATGGCCGACACCGCGCCCCAACGCGCGTCCCACTGCCGCGCCGCCTCATCGATCGGGTCGAACGGCAGGCTCATCGCACGATCAATTCACGATCCTCGGCCCACGCAAACCGGCTCGCTGGACGACGCGTTGGATGGCGAGATCACGTTGGTCGGGGCGGCCCACAAAACTGATCTCGCGCAGGCCCTGCTCCTGGGCGGCCGATTCGAACACGAAGTGGCCATAGCCCAGGATCCGACCCAGCAGCGGTTTGCCGACCGTGATGTCCAAGATCCTGATCAGCGGCATCGTGGCCAACTGCCGCGACAACACGCCGTGCACGCGAAAGACCCGCATGTTGGTGATCACGAAGCGATCCACGTGTTCGGCCAGCGCCTTCCAGCCGGCGTGAAGCAAGATCCCGATCCCTAAGAGCAAGGGCAGCCAGGCCAGATCAAGATCGATGAACGGAATGGACACCAAGAGGGCCACGGCAAACACCGCCTCCAGCGCGGGCCGGGTGAACGCCGCCCAATGTTTGCGGACCTCGTCCACGACGACTTCGCCCTCCTCGCGGAGCAGGTGTCGCGCGATCTGGGGCTCGAGGCTTTTCAGAAGGCCCATGTCACCACCACATCTGGAGGGCGCGACTCACGTCAGTGCGTTGAAGAACTTGATCAGGGCGCGGAACAACTCTTGGGTCAGCTCCCACAGTTGGGAGCCGAACGCGACGATGGCATCTGCCAGCCCCTGGGGATTGGTGAACAGCCAGAAGCCAACGAACAGGATCACCAAGCCGAGCAGCAGCTTCTTGAACTTCATCGTCGGTCTCCATCGCACTGGAACACAGGTCCAGACATTCCTATCAGGCGACCCCGTCAAGTGGCGCTAGGCGCGCCCAGCAACTGGTCCGCGGCCGCGTAAGGGTCGAGCCGCCCGGCCGCTACCTCGACAGCGAGGCCGCCGAGCGTCGTACCCCCCACGCGGGCATCCCAGTCGGCCCGCAAGGTGACGAGGGCGATCGCCTCGATCTCGGTGCGGGCTCGGTGCGTACGCCGCTGCGCGAGCTCTCCGGACGCGTCGAGCCACGCGCGATGCTGGGAGATAGCGGCCGCCACCTCGGGGACACCGTCACCCTGGTGCGCGACGGTGCAGACGATAGGCGGCCGCCAGGCTCCCGACGCCTGATCGCCGAGGGCCACCATGGATCGTAGGTCCCCGCGCAGTCGTTGCGCACCCTCGCGATCGGCCTTGTTGACGACGTACACATCACCGATCTCCAATATCCCCGCCTTGGCAGCCTGGATGCTGTCGCCGAGACCGGGAGCCATCACCACGAGCGTGGTGTCGGCCAACTGGGCGATTTCTACTTCGCTTTGCCCCACGCCCACCGTTTCGATCAGGACCAGCTCGAACCCCACGCCGCTGAGCACACGCAGCGCGGCAGGAGCGCTGGCGGACAGGCCACCCAGATGCCCCCGCGCGGCCATGGAGCGGATGAACACGTCACGGTCCAACGCGTGCTCCTGCATGCGCACCCGGTCTCCCAACAACGCCCCACCCGAGAACGGCGAAGAGGGGTCCACCGCCAACACCGCCACCCGCTTGCCCGCCGCCCGATAGGCGCCCACCAAGGCCGACGTAATCGTCGACTTGCCAACACCCGGGGCCCCGGTGATCCCGATCAGATGGGTTTCCGAGGCTCCAGCAGTCAGATAGGGCAGCACCTCGCGCAGCTGCGGGCCGCCGGTTTCCGCGACGGACAGCAGCCGAGCCACCGAACGCGGATCTCCGCTGCGGGCCAGGTCAACGAGTTGGGAGACTGATCCGGTGTGCCGCTTCACGGCTAGGTCACGGCACCCGGATGATCAGGGCATCGCCCTGACCGCCGCCGCCGCACAGCGCCGCCGCACCGATCCCGCCGCCGCGTCGCTTCAACTCCAAGGCCAGGTGGAGCACGATCCGGGCGCCGGACATTCCGACGGGATGGCCCAACGCAATCGCCCCACCGTTGACGTTGACGATGTCCTGCGAGGCACCGAGCAACCGGGCGGATTCGATCCCCACTGCGGCGAAAGCCTCGTTGAGCTCGAAGAGGTCGATCTCGGAGACCTCGATGCCTTCCTTGACCGCTGCCGCCTGAATGGCGGCGGCCGGCTGATGCTGGAGGGTCGAGTCGGGACCCGCCACCTGTCCGGAGGCGCCAATCTCCGCGAGCCAGGTGAGGCCGAGCTCCTCCGCTTTGGCCTTGCTCATCACCACCACCGCGCACGCGCCATCAGAGATCTGCGAGGACGTTCCCGCGGTGATCGTGCCGTCCTTGGCGAAGGCCGGACGCAGCCCCGCCAGGGACTCCACGCTCGTGTCCGATCGCACGCCTTCGTCGGCCGCGACGGTGACGGTCCCGCGCCGCGACACGATGTCCACGGGCACGACTTCGTCATCGAAGATGCCGTTCTTCCATGCTTCGGCAGCGCGTTGATGCGACTGCGCGGCGAACGCATCTTGCTCGGTTCGTGACAGCCCAGCGCCCGCCACGTTGCACGCCTCGGTGAGGTTGCCCATTCCTTGCTCGGTGAACTGGTCATAGAGCGCGTCGTAGGCCATCGCGTCGACGAGGGCGGTGTCGCCATACTTGAAACCCTCGCGCGACTTCGGCAGCAGATGCGGGGCCTGCGTCATCGATTCCATGCCGCCGGCAACGACGATCTCGTGCTCGCCGGCGCGAATCAGTTGATCGGCTAGCGCTATCGCATTGATGCCCGAGAGACACACCTTGTTGATGGTGATCGCGGGCACGTTCATCGGGATCCCGGCCTTGACGGCCGCCTGTCGCGCCGTGATCTGACCGCCACCGGCTTGGATGACGTGGCCCATGATGACGTAGTCGACCGCGTCGGCCGCGACGCCGGCCTTCTCCAGGGCCCCGCGGATCGCCACCGCGCCGAGATCGGCGGCCGACTGATCTTTGAGTCCACCCAGCAGCCGCCCAATAGGCGTGCGGGCACCGGCAACAATCACGGATCCGGACATGGTTCCTCCACAAGATGAGCGGGTCGAGTCGGGACCGACCCGACGCTGGCGACACTACCCATCAGGGGGCCCGCACCGCGAGCGTCGGTGGGTCGATGAGGAACATGTCACAAGGACTCGCGGCGAGCGCGGCGGCGTACGACGATGGGCTCATGACCACCCCACCCCTCGACGTTCCGGCCGACCTTTTCATCGCCATCGACCACGTCGGAATCGCGGTTGCCGACCTGGATGAGGCCATCGCGTTTTATCGCGACGCCTACGGCATGTCGGTGGTGCATGAGGAGACCAACCCCGAGATGGGGGTGCGGGAGGCCATGATCGCCGTGGGCGACTCGGGGACTTGCCTCCAACTGCTCGCACCGCTCGACGAGTCCTCGACGATCGCCAAATTCTTGGCAAGATCGGGCCCCGGGCTGCAACAACTCGCCTTCCGGGTCACCGACGTAGAGGCCGTCACGGCGGTGTTGCGCAGCCGCGGTTTGCGCGTCTTGTACGACGTGGCGCGTCGCGGAACCGCCGATTCTCTGGTGAACTTCGTGCACCCCAAGGATGCTGGCGGGGTGCTCGTCGAACTCGTCCAACCCGCCACGAATGGTGACCGCCGATGAAGAAGATCCTCGATGCCATCGTGTCCGGCGACGCGAGGCGCGAAGACTTTGCGGCGCTGCCCCTGCCCTCGTCGTACCGCGCGGTGACGGTGCATCGCGATGAAGTGGACCTGTTCGACGGCCTGGCGAGCCGCGACAAGGACCCCCGCAAATCGCTCCATCTGGACGAGGTGCCCGTCCCCGAGCTCGGTCCCGGCGAGGCGCTGGTCGCGGTGATGGCGAGCGCCATCAACTACAACACCGTGTGGACCTCGATCTTCGAACCCATGCCCACCTTCGGGTTTCTTGAGAAGTACGGGCGGGTCTCCCCGCTCGGCAAACGCCACGATCTGCCCTATCACATCGTCGGCTCCGACTTAGCCGGCGTCGTGCTGCGCACCGGTCCTGGGGTGCATCTGTGGCATCCCGGGGACGAGGTGGTCGCGCACTGTCTTTCCGTCGAACTGGAGTCTCCCGACGGGCATGGCGACACGATGCTTGACCCCGAGCAGCGGATCTGGGGCTTCGAAACCAACTTCGGCGGCCTCGCCGAGATCGCCCTCGTGAAGTCCAACCAGTTGATGCCCAAGCCCCGGCATCTGACCTGGGAGGAGGCCGCCTCACCGGGGTTGGTGAACTCCACGGCCTATCGCCAACTCGTGTCGCGCAACGGCGCGGGGATGAAGCAGGGTGACAACGTGTTGATCTGGGGCGCTTCGGGCGGCCTGGGCGGGTTTGCCACCCAATATGCGCTCAACGGCGGGGCCACGCCCATCTGCGTCGTGTCGAGTCACGAAAAGGCCGATCTGTGCCGATCGCTCGGCGCCGAGTTGATCATCAATCGGGCCGACGAGGGCTACCGCTTCTGGAAGAACGAACACGAACAGGACCCCGCCGAGTGGCGTCGCTTCGGCGCCAAGATCCGCGAACTCACCGGCGGGGAAGATCCCGACATCGTCTTCGAACACCCCGGCCGCGAAACCTTCGGCGCCTCGGTGTTCGCGGCCCGCAAGGGCGGCACGATCGTGACCTGTGCCTCGACCAGCGGCTATCTCCACGAGTACGACAATCGGTATCTGTGGATGAACCTCAAACGCATCATCGGCTCCCATTTCGCCAACTATCGCGAGTCCTGGGAGGCGAACCGGCTGATCAGCAAGGCCATGATCCATCCCACCCTGTCCCAGGCCTATCCCCTGGACGAGGTCGGCCAGGCCGCGCTGGACGTCCACCGAAATGCGCATCAGGGCAAGGTGGGGGTGTTGTGCCTTGCTCCCCACGAGGGACTCGGGGTGCGCGACCGCGAGTTGCGCGACCAGCATCTGGAAGCGATCAACCGCTTTCGCGGCGTCTAATCGGGTCGATCTCGCGACTCTTGCCCAGAACCGCCGCGGACCGGGGGTGACGTGTGGTGCGATAGTCCGACACACTAGGCAGGCACGACGCGTTCTACCGGGGGGGCAGGCGCACGCCGACACAGCCGCAAACGCCAGGAAGAGGAATCCAGCACATGAGCGACGAGGGTCTGTCCATCTTCGATGACACCGAGTCCACGACCGCCGACTCCGCGGTCGCCACGAGTCCCAAACCGGCTGCCGCTGCAGCTCAGGTCGCTGCTCCGGCAGCCGCTGCGGCATCTGCTCCCGTCCCGGCCCGGAAAGTCGTGCCGGCTGCCCCGGCCGCCGCGCCAGTTTCGGCCGCCCCAGTTTCGGCCGCCCCAGTTTCGGCCGCCCCAGTTCCCGTCGCCCCGTCGACGCCCCTGCCGCTCGTGCGTCGCGGCGGCTATGACAAGGACGCCGTCGAGGCCCGGCTTCGCCAGTTGGCTGCCGAACGAAGTGATCTCGCCGCCTCGCTCAGCCAGGCCGATCACGCCATTGCCGAGCTCCAGGGGCAGATCGACGAACTGCGCGGCCAGGTGGCCGAATCACAAACCCCGTCCTATGCCGGACTCGGCGGGCGGGCCAGCGCCATGCTGCGCTTGGCCGAGGAAGAGGCCGCCGACGTGCGGACCGCGGCCAAGCAAGAAGCCGACGCGATGCGGCACCAGGCGGCTCGCGATGCCAAGGTGCTGCTCGCCGGAGCCGCGCGTGAGGCCGACGACCTGCGCTCGGTGCAGTTCAAGGAGATCGAGGACACCCGCACGCGCCTCCTCGCCGACGCCCAGCGCGAGAGAGAACTCGCGACCAAAGAGTCCGACGATCTGATGGCCGCCGCCAAGCGCGAATCCGATCAGTTGCGTCTTGCCGCGAAGCAGGAAACCACCGAGATCCGCACCACCGTGCAGCGCGAGGCGGAGCAACTGCGCGCCGCCGCTGATCGCGAGGTCCAAGAGGCTCGCCGCACGCTCGCTGTGGAGAAGGAGCGGCTCGCCAAGGAGGCCACCGACCACCATGCGAGCGCTACGGCCGAGACCAAGCGCATCGTGGAGGAGGCCGAGCAGCGCGCCGCAGCCGCCGAGGACCGTGCCCGCGAGGCGACGGCCACCGCGAAGGCCAGTCGTCAGTCAGCCCAAGCCGAGGCCGAAGGGTTGCTGAGCCGCGCCCGCCGCGAGGCCGAGCAGTTGGTGGCGGCCGCGCACTCCCAGGCAGATTCGATCAGTGCCGCGGGGCAGGCCGACGCCGAGCGCGAGCTGGCAACCGTACGCACCGATCTGCAACAGATCACCCGACGGCGTGACGCGATCTCGGCCCAGCTGGCCTCGCTCAAGGACGTCGTGGCCGGTTTCACCGGAGACGACGCCTAGGCGGCTGCGGCTACCCCGACCTGCTCGCTGGCGGCGTCGGCGGATGGTTTTTCGCCGAGTTTCACGAACACCACGCCGGCGACGATCAGCGCGCCGCCGAGGAACTGCACGGGCTCCGGGAGTTCGTCCAACAGCACCCAGGCGAACACCAGCGCGGCCAACACCTCGGTCAGGGCCACGAAGGAGGCCAAACGCGACCCCAGGCTGCGGCCCGCAACGATTCCGGTGGTGTAGGCCAACGCGGCGGTAACGATCCCCAGCCCCAACACGGGCAGCCACCACGAGACGCCACCCACGGAGTAGGCCACGTCGGCGGTGGCGAAGGTCAATGGCACCAGCCCCGCGAGCCCGAGGACGGCCAGCGCGATCGAGCCAATGCTCAGCCCGCCTGCGGCCAGCACCAGCGGTGGCAATCCGTTGCCCTCTTGCGCGGACAAGATGAAGTACGTCGCCGCGCCGAGCATCGCCAACAGCGCCCAAATCACTCCCGAGGTGCTCACCTCGGCGCCGGAGAAGAGGTCCAAGACCAGCACCAAGCCGACCAAGGCGATGCCTCCACCGAGCACCGTTTCACGGGCGGGCCGATGCCCATAGCGAAGCCAGAGCCAGCACACGACGGCCACCGGCGCGGTGTATTCGATCAGCAGCGCAACGCCGACCTGCATCTGCGCGACGGCACTGAAGTAGGCGAACTGACACCCGGCCACCGCCACCAAGCCATAGACCACGAGGAGCCGGGCGTTGGTGACCAGGAGGCGCCAGCGTCCGCGCAACTGGTAGATCGCCAACGGCACGAGCACAAAAGCCGCCAGGGCCAGGCGGACCAGCACGGCAGCGCCAATGCTCCACCCAGCGTCGAGCAGGCCCTTGGCCAAGGCTCCTGAAAGGCCGAAGGCCGCGGCGGAGCAGAGCGCAAACGCCAGCCCGGTCGCGGTGTTCGGACGCTTCGCCGCACGCGTACGGCCCTGGGTCGAAGCGCTCATGGCGGGAGACTACGGCCGCCGTTGACTCCGATGCCAATTGGCCTGGCGCTCCCCCGCGCGAGTTGCCGAGCGAGATGGCCCCGTGGGATTTGCGCCGTACGCCGAGGTGTCGGCGGTCGTCATGGGGCCGGACCAGTCGACCGGCAGAGGAAGGGGCACCAGCGGCGCGACTCGGCGGACGACCTCGTCCAGCACACGTTCGGCGTCACCCACCCAGAGGTGCTTGGACCCGCTCATCGCGACCACCTCCGCTTGGGGCACGGGAGCGAACCGCTCGACCGCCTCGGGCGGACGCAGGTAGTCGTCGAACTCGGGAACGAGCGCGGTGAGCGGTCTCCCCGAGGCGGCCCAGGTGGCCAAGTGGGTGGCCGTCGAGAACCGCAAAGGCGGCGACAGGAGGATCGCCCCCTGGACGAGCGGGTCGTCGCCGTACATCAACGCAAGGTCGGTCCCGAACGACCATCCGACCAGCCAGATGTTGGGCAGATCGTGAAACTCGGCATACTCCAGGGCCGCCGCGACGTCGTACCGCTCCCCCACGGCACCCTCGAAGGATCCTTCGCTGGCCCCTTGCGCGCTCCAGGTCCCGCGGGTGTTGAAGCGGAGCACCGCCAGATCGGCAAGAGCGGGCAACCGGAAAGCGGCCTTGCGGAAGACATGACTGTCCATCATGCCGCCGTGAGTGGGCAGCGGATGCAGACAGATGATCGTGGCGGTGGGCTCACGATCAAGGGGCAGCGCCAACTCCGCCACGAGCTGCAAGCCATCGGCGGTTTCCAACGCGAGGGGTTCGCGGCGGGCGGGCAGCACCGAGTTGGCGCGGATCTTGGCGGTCACGTCGGCGAGGTTACTGGGCGCGGATGCGGGCCCGATCAGCACCAGTCGTGCACGCCCTCCGGGCTCAGGTCGAGATCTCGCAACACGACCGGCAGTCGCTCGCCCCAGTGCTGGCAGGTGAAGTCGAAGTCTTGGCGTCGATACTCGACCACCATGACCTGGTCGCCGTAGTGGGCGACGTAGTCGCCGCACTCGCGCCAGCGCCCACACTCTTCGGCGATCGCGAAGTCGAAGCCCACCACACGGCCGTCCCAGGCCGCGCGATTCTTCTGCCCGGCAGCCAACCCCGCGGTGTGGGCCCGGGCGACCAGGAGCGCGGCGTACTTCTTGGCCTGCCGAGGAGTGAGCAAACCCTTGCTGCGCAAGAAGGAGTCCAGATTGTCGAACTCCACCGCCTCATAGCCGTTGTCGGCACAGCCGTCGATCCAACTGCCGACGATCCGGGCCAACGCACGCCGCTTGGCGGCGGTGCGCAGGTCGAGCACCCATTCCCCCCACGCCTCGTCGACGACCGGCTTCCCGTCCTTCTTCAAGATGAGACCAAAGTGCTTGCGCCAGAACCTGGCTTCGTTGGGCTGGGTTTGAAAACCATTGACGTAGCACACGGAGTAGGCGCGGCCGGACGGCCGAGCCTCGCGATCACGTACGACGATCCCCACATGGGCGGGCAGCGGCGCATTGCCGCCGAGTTGATAGTCGACATCGGTGCCGGTGGGCGGCAGCACCACCTCGGGGGCGGCGTTGGCGTACGCCGCGGCCGGCGCGAGAGCGGTAGCGACCAGCACCAAGACCAGGCTCACCAGGCAACGGCCGGAGGCGCGTCTCATCGGGTCGCCGCCGGTGAGTAGTCGTGAAATCCGCGTTTGGTTTTGCGGCCGAGATAGCCGGCGGTGACGAGGTGCTCGAGAAGCGGCGCGGGCGCGAAGCCGGGCTCCCGAAACTCCAGGTAGAGCTCTCGTTGGATGGCCAAGGACACGTCATTGCCGACAACATCGAGCAATTCGAAAGGCCCCATGGGCAAGGCACACCCCAACTTCATCGCCGTATCAATGTCGTCCGCGGTGGCGTAGTGGGCTTCCAACAGCTTGACCGCATCATTGAGATAGGGAAACAGCAGCGCGTTGACGATGAACCCCGCGCGATCGCCGCACGAGACGGGCACCTTGTCCAGCCGCGAACACACCGCTCGCACGGTCTCGGCCACGTCGTCGGATGTCGCGACGGTGGAGACCACCTCGACCAACTTCATGATCTGCGCTGGGTTGAAGAAGTGCATGCCGATGACGTCCTGAGGCCTGCCCGTGGCTGCGGCGCACTCGATGATGGGCAGCGACGAGGTGGTCGTCGCCAGGATCGCGCCCGGCTTGCAGATGTCGTCGAGATTCTCAAACAGGGTCCGCTTGACCTGAAGATCTTCGGCCACCGCTTCCACAGCGAGATCGACGTCGCTGAGGTCATCAAGCGCCAAGGTGCCGGTGAGTCGGGCCAAGACGGCCGCCTTGTTGGCTTCCTCGAACTTGCCGCGTTGAATCGCCTTGTCCAGTGACCTCTCCACCGCCTGCCGCACGGCCTCGACCTTCTCGGCGGACCGACCGACATAGGTCACGTCGTACCCACCCTTGGCGAAGACCTCGACGATGCCGGTGGCCATCACCCCCGTGCCCACGACGCCGACGTGGCTGATCGGGCGCCGTTCGGTCGCCACCAGATCGGGGGTGGGCGTCAGCGCATCGGGGACCACGGTCGAGCTGTCTGCAGCCTGATAGGTGTAGAAACCCCGGCCCGACTTCCGGCCCAACAGCCCCGCGGTCACCATCTGCCGGAGGATCGGAGCGGGGGCGTGCAGCCGATCCCGGCCTTGTCGATACATCGTGTCGAGGATTTCGTACGCCGTGTCCAGGCCGATGAGGTCCAGCAGGGCCAAGGGGCCCATCGGATAGCCGCAGCCGAACTTCATTGCCGCGTCAATGTCCTCGCGGGTCGCATAGTGCCCTTCAAACATGTCGACCGCGTGATTGAGATAGCCGAAAAGCAGGGTGTTGGCGATGAAGCCGGCCCGGTCACCGCACACCACGGGGCTCTTACCGAGTCGCCCGACGAGTTCCTTCACGTCGGCCAGCACGATGGGTTCGGTCACGACCGTGCTGATGATCTCAACGAGGTTCTGCACCGGAGCCGGGTTGAAAAAGTGCACGCCGATAACCCGTCCGGGGTGGGCGCTCGCGGTCGAAATCTCGGTGACCGAGAGCGAGGAAGTGTTGGTGGCCAGGATCGTTTCGGGCGACACCACGGCATCGAGTTGGGCAAAGATCGACTTCTTGAGTTCGACCGACTCCACCACCGCCTCCACCACCAGGTCGACGTCGGAGAGGTCGGCCAGGGAGGTGGTGAACGTGATGTTCGCGAGCAACTCGGCCTGCTGGGCCGGGGTCATCTTGCCGCGTGCCACGGCACGTCCCGTCGAATGATCCAGATGCGCTCGCCCGCGCTCGACCGCTTCGTCCGAGATCTCAGCGCCAACGACTCTAAAACCGTTGCGGGCGAAGACTTCGGCGATGCCGGCCCCCATCGTGCCGAGCCCGATCACGCCAATGCTTTCGAAGGTGCGGGTCATGGCCGCGATCATGTCATGGCGCTTGACGGGTGTGCCGTGAGGAACTTCACCCCGCGGGACAGGCGCATCTGGGTCACAGCGCCTTGACAAACCGTATTACTAAAGTTTTAGTAGCACCATGTCCCGACTCCTCGTGCTGTGGCTCCTCGCCGAACGATCGTCGTACGGCTACGAAATCAAGAAGTCACTCACCGACGTGGGCATGGCCTTCTGGTTCGCCTTGGAGGACGCCTCGATCTACTCGGCCTTGCGCACCCTGGTCCGCAATGGCTACGCCGTCGAGGTCGGGATCGAGCAGGACCCAGGTCGACCCCAGCGGACCCGCTACGCGATCACGCCTGCAGGGCGCCGCCACTATCAAGAACTCCTGCAATCCGCCGCCTCAACCGTCCTTCTTCCCGTGTCTGGCGTCGATGTCGTCCTGGCTGCACAGGGCGACCTCTCCGAGAGCGAGCTGGGCAACGCCCTGGAAACACGCAAGACGGGCTTGCTCGCGCTCCTCGCTGGAATCGATCGCGAGCGCGCCGCGTGTCCTCATCCCGCCATCGCCGACCGCAACCACGCAATCGCGCGCGCCGAACTTCGCTGGCTGGAGGATTTTGTGAAACCAACCCAACCCCTCACCAAGGAGCAAACGCCATGACCGACCCCGCAATCCAGTTGATCGCCAACCTCGTCGTCACCAACAAGGCTGGCAGCGTGTTGCTCGTGAAGTACGACGCACATGAGGAGGCAAGCGATCCGGAGGCCGACACCCGCTGGTGGCTGCCCGGCCAAGAGTTGGCACCCTATGAACATCCAGACCAAGCGGCCCACAGGGCACTGGCCCAGATCTCGGGGCTGACCGTGACCGACCTCGCTCTGACCAGGGTGCAGTCGTTTCGAGGCAGGCGCGGCTGGCACGTCTCCTTCGACTATCGCGTCGCAGCAACCGGGGACGATGTCGGCGACGTTGACTGCCCGGGAGCGTGGTTCGATTTCGCACACCTTCCACGCACCATGCACGGGCCGTGGGAGACCGACACGATCCGGGGAGTCCTGGAAGGGTAGATTGCCTCCCCGTGAGACTCGTCGTGGCGCGCTGCCAAGTGGACTATGCCGGGCGGTTGACGGCACACCTCCCGATGGCGATCCGGGTGCTGATGATCAAGGCCGATGGCTCGGTGCTGGTGCACTCCGACGGAGGCTCCTACAAACCGCTCAACTGGATGTCGCCCCCGTGCACGGTTCGCGAGGCGAGGACCGACGAAGGCCACGTTGAGTGGACGGTCACCTCGAAGACCGACGACACCCTGCGCATCCTGATCGAGGAAATCCATCACGACTCCCGGCACGATCTGGGTGTGGATCCGGGACTCCAAAAGGACGGCGTCGAAAAACATCTCCAGGAACTGTTGGCCGAGCATCCCGACACGTTGGCCGACGGCTTGACGCTTGTCCGCCGCGAGTTCCCGACGGCGATCGGACCGGTCGACCTGATGTGCCGCGACGCGGTGGGTGCTTCCGTGGCCGTCGAGATCAAGCGTCGCGGCGAAATCGACGGAGTCGAACAGCTCACCCGCTATCTCGAGTTGCTCAACCGTGACCCCCTGCTGGCTCCCGTTCGCGGCATCTTCGCGGCCCAAGAAATCAAACCGCAGGCCCGGGTCCTGGCTTCCGATCGCGGCATCGCCTGCGCCCTCATCGACTATGACGCCCTGCGCGGCATGGACGACATCGAACACCGGCTCTTCTGATGCGCCGGGCCTGGAGGGAGCACCCGTGAGGATCTACCACATTGCCAAGCGCACCGACTGGGACGCGGCTCGGCAAGCGGGCAGCTATACGGTGTCGACGCTCGGTCGCACACTTGCCGAAGAAGGCTTCATCCACGCCTCCAAACGCGAACAGGTCAACTCCGTGTTCGCGAACTTCTATCGCGGCGTACGCGAGCCGCTCGTGCTGCTGACCATCGACCCGGACCGGCTCGAGTCTCCGTGGCGCGAGGACCTGGTGGGGGACCAGAGTTTCCCGCACATCTACGGTCCGCTGAATCCGTCGGCGGTCACCGCCGCGGTGCCGCTGAACCGGCGCGGCGGCACCGAGTCGTTCACCAGCTTGTTCGTCAAAGAGATGGCAACCCGGATGTTCTTAGCGCTCGCGGTGATGGTGTGCGCGGGCGTCGGCGCCCAGGTGTGGTCCGGGCGGCCGTTGACCGGCGCGGTGTTGGGGGCCGGGCTCGGTGTGGCGCTGATCCTGGTCGGGCGCAGCGTTAGGGCGCGGGGACTGTTGCGCGGTCGCTAGCCAGGCCCGTCGTACGGCGAATCACCTCGACGATGTCGTCCATGATCTGGGTGAGCCCGAAGTCTTTCGGGGTGTAGACCGCCGCCACCCCCAGGTCGCGCAGCACCTGCGCATCCGACTCGGGAATGATCCCCCCGACGATGACCGGGACGTCCCCCAGTCCGGCTGAGCGCAGGCCATCGAGAATCGGCGGCACCAACTCAAGGTGGGATCCGGACAAGATCGAGATTCCGACGCAGTGGACGTCCTCGGCGATCGCGGCGGCGACGATCTGGTCGGGGGTGAGTCTGATCCCCTGATAGATCACCTCGAATCCGACGTCGCGGGCACGAACGGCGACCTGCTCCGCGCCATTCGAATGACCATCGAGGCCGGGTTTGCCGACCAGCAGTCGCAGGCGACCACCCAGGCTCGCGCCGGTCTCGCGGACCTTTTCGCGCACCCGCTCGAGGTCGGCTCCGCCCGCCGCTGGGCCGACCCCGCCGGTGATCCCGGTGGGTGCGTGATATTCGCCGAACACCGAACGCAGCGTGTCGGCCCACTCGCCCGTCGTCACCCCCGCGCGAGCCGCCTTCAGTGTTGCCTCCATCAGATTGGCGCTGGTCCCAGCTGCGGCGGCCAACTCGGCCAGAGCCTGGGCCACTGCTGGCTGGTCGCGCTGGGATTTCCAGGCAACCAGCGACTCCTGCGCAGCCTGTTCGGCGCGGGGGTCGCCGGCCTGAATCGCGGTCTCCAGGTCCGCGGTGAGTGGTGAGGGTCCGGTGGTGGTGAAGGCGTTGACGCCCACGACCGTCGCCTCCCCCGACTCGATGCGAGCGCGGCGGCGGGCATGGGCCCCCACCAGAGCCTGTTTCAGATAGCCGGACTCGACGGCGGCGACAGCACCGCCCATGCCCTGCACCCGGTCGATCTCTGCCTGAGCCGAAGCGACCATCTCGGCAACCTTGGCTTCGATCACCGTCGATCCCTCGAAGATGTCGTCGTATTCCAACAGATCGGACTCGAATGCCAGAACCTGCTGCATCCGCAACGACCACTGCTGATCCCAGGGCCGGGGCAGGCCCAGGGCCTCGTTCCAGGCCGGGAGCTGGACGGCGCGAGCGCGGGCGTTCTTCGACAGGGTGACTCCCAGCATCTCCAGGACGATCCGCTGCACGTTGTTCTCTGGCTGTGCCTCGGTCAGGCCGAGCGAATTGACCTGTACGCCGTAGCGGAACCGGCGCATGGCTGGATCGCGGACGCCGTAGCGCTCCACGGTGATCTGCTCCCAGAGCCGTCCGAAGGCGCGCATCTTGCACATCTCTTCGACAAACCGCACCCCCGCGTTCACGAAGAACGAGATCCGCCCCACGACCGCCTCGAAGTCTTCCTCGGCCACTTGCCCAGAAGCCTTGACCTGATCGAGCACGGCGATCGCGGTGCACAGCGAGTAGGCGAGTTCTTGTGTCGGCGTGGCACCGGCCTCCTGGAGGTGATAGCTGCAGATGTTGATGGGATTCCACTTGGGCATCCGGTGGACCGTGTAGGCGATCATGTCGCCGATCAAGCGCAGCGATGGCTCGGGAGCAAAAACATACGTGCCGCGCGAGAGGTATTCCTTGATGATGTCGTTTTGCGTCGTCCCCGCGAGAGCGGCGGCGGCGTGCGCGCGATCCTCATCGCTCAGCTCGCGGCGTACGCCGGCATCGTCGCGCGCCGCCTGCTCCTCAGCGGCGACCTGATAGAGCGCCAGGAGCCACATGGCGGTGGCATTGATGGTCATCGAGGTGTTCATCTGCGCCAGCGGGATGCCCTCAAACAGGGCCCGCATGTCGCCCAGGTGCGCGATCGGGACTCCCACCTTGCCCACCTCGCCTCGAGCGAGAGGGCTGTCGGCGTCATAGCCGGTTTGGGTAGGCAGATCGAAGGCGACCGACAAGCCCGTCTGACCCTTCGCCAAGTTGGTGTGAAAGAGCGCATTGGACGCCGTGGCCGACGAGTGGCCGGCATAGGTGCGCATCACCCACGGCCGGTCTCTGGTCGCCCC
Source organism: uncultured Actinomycetota bacterium (assembly GCA_963814245.1). GTDB lineage: Bacteria > Actinomycetota > Actinomycetes > Propionibacteriales > Nocardioidaceae > Nocardioides. The sequence continues at coordinate 184,604 of CAWFBY010000008.1, read as the reverse complement.
ACCACGTGCCGCGGGGAGGGAAGGCTCGGTCATGGTGCCGAGGTTATGCCGCCCGCGGCCCCTCGGTCACCAAGATCTGTTGTGGGACATCCGACACGAGGAACTTGTCACACCGCGTGGAGGTCAGGCCGTGAGCGCCTCGCGCTCGACTTCGACGACGCGAATCAGCCGGGACATGTGGAGCAGGCGGCGCACGGCGGGACAACAGCCACGCAATCGCAGATGTCGCTGCGAGCGGGCGGCCCGCCGGGTCGCGGCCGCCAGAACCTTGAGCGCGGTGAGGTCGATCGAGGTGACATCGTGCAGATCCACGACGATGTCCCCGGACGTGCCGCCGAGCAGTGCGTCCAGTGAGTTGCGCACCTCCATGGTGGTGCGCACGTCAAAGTCGCCGCTCAGAAACACGGTGGATCCCTCGGTGCTGATGTTCATCGCCTGCCCCCATTCCCAAGTCCTGGTTCCCCCATGTCGCGCACGCGCGACCAAGTGAGACGTGGCTCACATTCACTAAGACGTCCTACTCGGCCGTTTGGTTGCCAGAAACCGCCGGCGAGTTTCTCCGCCGAGCCAAGCGGGCTACCCTCGCGACCATGGTCAACCTCACCCGCATCTACACCCGCACCGGCGATGACGGCTCGACGCGCCTGGGCGACATGAGCCTGACAACCAAACGTGATCCGCGGCTGGCGGCGTACGCCGATGTCGACGAGGCGAACGCCAGCCTCGGAGTCGCGTTGGCCCTCGGCGAGCTGGCGGACGACGTGATCGCCGTGCTGACTACCGTGCAGAACGATCTTTTCGATGTGGGCGCCGACTTTTGCACCCCGGTGGTGCCCGATCCGGAGTTTCCTCCGTTGCGGATCGAACAGGACTACATCGACCGCCTCGAGCGCTGGTGCGACCACTACAACGAGGACTTGCCCCATTTGCGGTCGTTCATCCTCAACGGGGGTACGCCGGGGGCAGCGCTGCTGCACGTCGCGCGCACGGTCGTACGCCGGGCCGAGCGTTCGGCGTGGGCGGCCCATGCCGAACACGGCCCGAGCATGAATCTGTTGGCGATCCAGTACCTCAACCGCCTGTCCGACCTGCTGTTCATCTTGGCTCGTCACGCGAATAAGGAGCGGGGCGATGTCCTGTGGATACCCGGCGGTGAGCGTTCGAAGTGAGGAACGAGCGGAGAACGTGAACCGCCCGTCAAAGGGAGCGGTGAGCGTTCGAAGTGAGGAACGAGCGGACTAAGCCTACTTGGATTCTCGGGCCACCGGCACGACGAGCAGGGAAGGCACGAGCACCAAAGAGACCACGATGAGCGATCGTAGGGTACCGACGTGGTCCGCCAGAAAGCCGAGGAGCGGTGGACCGGCCAGGAACGCCGTATAGCCGATGGTGGAGACCACGCTGACCCGTCGAGAAGCCCGGGCGCGGTCGTCTGCCGCGGCGCTCATTCCGATCGGGAAGCCCAAAGAAGCCCCCACACCCCAGAGCACGATGCCGACAACAATCACCAGCGGCTGCTCCCCAAAGACCACCAGCACCACGCCGACCATTGCCGCTCCAATCGTCCCCCGCAAAACGGGGACGCGGCCATGCCTATCGAGCAGCGGCGGTCCGGCCAGCCGACCAAGAGTCATGGCGGCCACGAACACCCCGAAACCCGCCACGCCCACCCAATTTTCTACGTCGTGTCCATCGATCAGCGCCACCGCTAGCCAATCGTTGGCGGTGCCCTCAACCAGCGCCAGCGAGAGCACCATGACGCCGATGAGGAGGGTGCGCGGCTCTCGCCATGCGCTGCCCGGCGCACTTTCGGACGCGGTCTTCGGTTCCGGCACCACTCCCAGGAACCCCCCGACGGTGGCATGACCGATGATGAAGATGGCGCACGCTGGCACAAGCAGGAAGCGGCCGATCTGCACATCGAGGGCCGCTGCGCTGGCACCAAGGCCGGCGCCGAACACCGTGCCTAAACTGAACCCGGCGTGGAAGCGCGGCATGATGCTGCGTCCGAGTGCGGCCTCAACCGTGGCCCCTTCCACATTCATGGCCACATCCCAAAGCCCAACACCGGCGCCCAGCAGCACCAAGCACAGCCCGGTTCCCCACACGGATCCCGAGCTGGCTGCCCAACCCACACCGGCAAGCGCCGCCGCGTTGAGACTGAGGCTCAGGCGCACCACGCGAGCGGGTCCGAGTCGTTCGATGAACGGGCCGGCACTGGACATGGTGACCACTGATCCGAGAGACAGCAACAACAACATCATGCCCAGCTCGCCGTTGCTCAATGACAGTGATGAACGAACTTCGGGGATGCGCGAGGCCCAACTGGCAAAGCCGAGGCCGTTGAGCGCAAAAGAGACCATGACGGCATTGCGGGCTCTAAATGGCTGGGGCGTCACCGGGGCGAGCTCCACGACTGCCTGGGGGTCCGGCCTCTAGCCAGGACTGAAATCCCATGAGGGAGGCGGCCCCCATGGCGAGCTCCACGTCTCCGTCCGGCGTGCGGCAGGACACGATCACGTGCTCGGCATAGAGCGACAACTCTTCCCCGTCGCCCGGATCGCGGCGCGCCGTGTAGTCGAGCTGAGCGCGATGCCAGATGCGTTTGGGGCGCGGAGAGAGCGAAAAGATCCGGAACCATTCGAGATATTCCCCTGAATAGCGCCCCAGTCCCAGCAACCAGCCGCGCCCGGTCTTGGTGGACCGGGCACGATAACTGAGTTCGAAGGTTCCGCCGTTGCGCGCGAGGGCACGGCGGCGTACGACCAGGGCAATGCCATAAACCAGCACCACGAGGAGCAAGATGCCGACGACGTTCAGCAACAATCGCCAAGCCGGCATTCACCCTCCGTTCATCGGTCGATCACGAAGCGCGTTCGACAGCCCTGATCCGGGCCTCGGCCAAGCGGACCTTTTCGGCGGCCGCGTCGTCATTTTCTCCGGAAGCCTTGGCCCGCTCGAGATCCTGGCGTGCCGACTCCAGGTCGATGTCGTGGGACGCCTCGGCGTATTCCGCGAGCACCGACACCCGGTTGTCGGCCACTGACAAGAACCCCGAGCTGACGGCCGCCACCCAGGTCTCCCCGTCGACAGTTTGCACATCGATGACGCCGTCGACCAACAGGGACAACAAGGGAGCGTGGTTGGGCAGGATGCCGACATCGCCTTCGGTGGTGCGGGCCACGATCCGGGTGGCCTCGCCCGACCACACCAGGTGGTCAGCCGAGACAACCTCGACCCGCAACACGTCACCCATCACAAGCTCTTCTGGATCTGGGCCCACTTGGCTTCGACGTCGTCCAGGCCGCCACACATGAAGAACGCCTGCTCGGCGACGTGGTCGTAGTCACCGTCGGCGATCTTGTTGAACGCCTCGATGGTGTCCACGACCGGCACCGTCGAACCCTCGATGCCGGTGAACTGCTTGGCGACGTAGGTGTTCTGGGACAGGAACCGTTGGATCCGGCGGGCCCGGTGCACCACGATCTTGTCCTCTTCGGACAATTCGTCGACACCGAGGATGGCGATGATGTCTTGGAGTTCCTTGTTGCGCTGCAGGATCTGCTTGGTGCGGATCGCGCAGTCGTAGTGCTCCTTGCCGATGTACTGCGCGTCCAAGATCCGTGAGGTCGACGTCAACGGATCCACGGCCGGGTAGATGCCGAGCGAGGCGATGTCACGCGACAACTCGGTGGTTGCGTCGAGGTGCGCGAACGTGGTCGCGGGAGCCGGGTCGGTGTAGTCGTCGGCCGGCACGTAGATCGCCTGCATCGAGGTGATCGAGTGGCCACGAGTTGAGGTGATCCGCTCCTGTAGCTGCCCCATCTCGTCGGCCAGGTTGGGCTGGTAACCCACGGCCGAAGGCATCCGCCCGAGCAGGGTGGAGACCTCGGATCCGGCCTGGGTGAAGCGGAAGATGTTGTCGATGAAGAGCAACACGTCCTGCCGTTGGACGTCGCGGAAGTACTCCGCCATCGTCAAAGCCGACAGGGCGACCCGCAACCGGGTGCCCGGGGGCTCGTCCATCTGGCCGAAGACGAGGGCCGTCTGACCGATGACGCCGGCCTCTTCCATTTCCGCGATCAGGTCGTTGCCCTCGCGGGTGCGCTCACCGACGCCGGCGAACACCGACACACCGCCGTGGTCCTTGGCGACCCGAGCGATCATCTCCTGGATCAACACGGTCTTGCCCACGCCGGCACCGCCGAACAGGCCGATCTTGCCGCCTTGGACATAGGGCGTGAGGAGATCGATGACCTTGATGCCGGTCTCGAACATCTGGGTCTTGGACTCCAGTTGATCGAACTTCGGCGCCTTGCGGTGGATGCCCCAGCGTTCCTTGACATCGAGGGTCTCACCCTCGGCCAGGTTGAGGCAGTCGCCGGTGGTGTTGAACACCTTGCCGAGCGTCACATCGCCGACGGGGACGGTGATGGAGGCGCCGGTGTCGGTCACCGTTGCGCCCCGCACGAGTCCGTCGGTGGGGCGCATCGAGATCGCCCGCACCATGCCGTCGCCGATGTGCTGGGACACCTCGAGGGTGATGGCGTGCACTTCGCCGGCGAGGTCGATGTCGACCTTCAACGCGTTGTAGATCGCCGGCATCGCATCCGACGGGAACTCGATGTCCACGACGGGTCCGATAACGCGGGCGACGCGGCCAACTCCGCCCGTGGCACTCGTGGCCTGGGTCTCGTCAACAGTGGCAGTCATGTCTTTCACTCACTCCCGGCTTGTGCGTCGGCGAGCGCGTTCACGCCACCGACAATCTCGCTGATTTCCTGGGTAATCCCGGCCTGACGGGCCTGGTTGGCAATGCGCTTGTATTTCTTGATCAGTTCGTCGGCGTTGTCGGTGGCCGACTTCATCGCCTTCTGTCGAGCTGCCAGCTCGCTGGCGGCCGCCTGCAACAAGGAGAAGAAGATCCGGCTTTGGACATAACGCGGCAGCAGCGAGTCGAGCACCTCCGAAGGAGACGGCTCAAACTCATAAAGCGGCAGCAGGTCGGCTTCATCGGGGGCCTCTTCACCCTCGACGACCTCCAGCGGCAGCAGGCGTACGGCGGTCGGGTCCTGGCTCAACATCGAACGGAACCGCGTGTAGACCACGTGCACCTCTTCGACGCCGGCGGGGATCCCGCCTTCCAGGTCGGCCGGCAACGGCGTACCTTCGCGGTCCTTGTTCAAGAAGGCGGCGATCAACGTGCCGCCGACTTCGGCTGCGATGTCGTAGGTCGGTTGATCGGAGAAACCCGTCCACGCGGTCACGATGGGGCGTTGCCGGAACTTGAAGTAGGCCTCCCCCTTGCGACCGGTGATGAACAGGTCCACCTCCTTGCCTTCTTCATGCAACTTCTCGATGAGCCGCTCGGCTTCCTTCAAGGCGTTGGACGAATAGGCCCCCGCCAGACCCCGGTCGCTGGTCACGATCAAGAGCGCGGCCCGCTTGGGATCTTCCGGCTCGGTGGTCAACGCATGATCGACGTTGGAGAACGTCGCCACGGCAGACACCGCGCGGGTCAGCTCACGGGCATAAGGCGCTGCCGCCTGTGCTCGTTGCTGCGCCTTGATGATGCGGGACGCAGCGATGAGCTCCATAGCGCGCGTGATCTTCTTCATCGACTCGGTCGACTTGATCCGCGCGCGATACTCACGCAGCGATACGGCCATTAGCGGTCACCCACGCTTCTGCTTGACGATCTGCTCCTGCTCGAGCTCTTCCTCGGGCAGCGCCTCGTGCACTTCGACGCCCGCCTTGATGGACTGACCATCGGAGGTCTCGAACTGGTCGAGGAAGGAGTTGTAGGCGTCCTCAAGCATCGTCGCGGAGTCGTCGGAGAACTGCTGGGTCTCGCGAATCGTCGTCAACAACGGCGCGTGGGACATGCGCAGATAGTCAATGAACTCGTGTTCGAAGCGGAGCACGTCGTCGGTCGGCACCCGGTCCAACTTGCCACTGGTCCCGGTCCACAAAGAGACGGTCATCTCCTCAAGGGGGTACGGCGAGTATTGCGGCTGCTTGAGCAACGCCATCAGGCGTTGACCACGGTCCAACTGCTGGCGTGACGCGGCATCGAGATCGGAGGCGAACATCGCGAAGGCCTCCATCGCGCGGAACTGCGCGAGGTCGACCTTCAGCGAGCCGGTGACGGCCTTCATGGCCTTCGTCATGGCGGCGCCACCCACGCGCGACACCGAGACGCCGACGTCGATGGCGGGGCGCTGGTTTGCCGCAAACAGATCGGACTGCAAGAAGATTTGTCCGTCGGTGATCGAGATGACGTTGGTCGGGATGAACGCCGACACGTCATTGGCCTTCGTCTCGATGATCGGCAGCCCGGTCATCGAGCCGGCCCCCAACTCATCGGAGAGTTTGGCGCAACGCTCGAGCAAGCGGCTGTGGAGGTAGAACACGTCGCCGGGGTAGGCCTCACGGCCCGGCGGACGACGCAGCAACAGCGATACCGCGCGGTAGGCCTCGGCCTGCTTGGTGAGGTCGTCGAACACGATGAGAACGTGCTTGCCGGCGTACATCCAGTGCTGGCCAATGGCCGAGCCGGTGTACGGCGCGAGGTACTTGAAGCCGGCGCTATCGGAGGCCGGCGAGGCCACGATAGTGGTGTATTCGAGAGCCCCGGCCTCTTCGAGCGCACCGCGTACGGCGGCGATGGTCGAACCCTTCTGACCGATGGCCACGTAGATGCAGCGCACCTGCTTGGCGGGATCGCCGGACTCCCAGTTGGCCTTCTGGTTGATGATCGTGTCGATGGCGATGGTGGTCTTGCCGGTCGCGCGGTCACCGATGATGAGCTGACGCTGGCCACGGCCGATCGGCGTCATGGAGTCGATCGCCTTGATGCCGGTCGCCAGGGGCTCGTGCACCGACTTGCGGTCCATCACCGTGGGGGCCTGGAGTTCGAGGGCTCGTCGGCCGTCGGTGGCGATTTGGCCCAGTCCGTCGATCGGGGTGCCGAGCGGGTCAACCACGCGACCGAGGTAGCCCTCGCCCACGGGGACGGAGAGGATGTCGCCGGTGCGGCGTACGGCCTGGCCTTCTTCGATCTTGTCGAAGTCACCCAGCACCACGACGCCAATTTCGCGGGTGTCGAGGTTCAGGGCGATGCCGAGCGTGCCGTCTTCGAACTCCAGCAACTCGTTGGCCATGGCCGAGGGCAGGCCGCTCACGCGGGCGATGCCGTCGCTGGCCTCCGCCACCCGGCCAACCTCTTCGCGGCTGGCCGTCTCGGGCTTGTAGTCCGACACGAAGCGCTGCAGCGCATCCCGGATCTCGTCCGGACGGATCGAAAGCTCCGTCATCACACTTCCTTCTGTTTGGTCCTGCTCGTTTAGTTCACGTGGTGCCCCGCCAGCGTCTGCCGGTGGCGGGCGAAACTCAGACCGCCAACTTGCGGCGGGCATCCTCTAGTCGATTGGAGACGGTGCCGTCGATGACGTCATCGCCGATTTCTACCCGGATCCCGCCGATCAGGCCGGGTTCGACCACGACGTTGAGGTGGATCTCGCGGTGGTATTGACGGGCCAGCGCCGCCGCCAGCCGTTCGCGGTCCGCGTCGCTCAGGGGACTCGCCACCCGAACGGTGGCGACCCCTTCGCCGTGGACGTCGGAGGCGGTCTGGGAAAATTCCTCCAGCGCCACCCCGACCGTACGGTAGGAACCCGTCACCGCTTGACGACTCAAGGTCACCGTGGCGGGAAGGGTCTTGCCGCCCAGGAGATCGGCAAGCAGGTCGCTCTTGTCGCCAAGACTACGAGCCGGGTCGGTGAGAGCGGCGCGCAGTTCGGGGTTTTCTTCCACGATGCGGCCCACCGCAAACAACTCATCCGACAGCCGACCGGAGGCGTCCCCAGCTGAGCGCACCACGGCGATCACGCCGAGACGCTCCAAGGCGTCGGCCAGGTCGCGAGTGGCCGTCCAGCGTCGGCCCACGGCCGAGGCCACCAGCGCGAGCGTGCCGGCGTCCACCTTGTCGCCCAGAATGCCACTGACCAGGGTTTGCTTGGGAGTGGCGGGCAGCGACACGTCGGTCGCAACGCGACGTAGTCCAGGCTCGGAGCGCAACAGCGCGGCGACCGAGAACAACTCGTCGCCGAGCGTGGCCAGATCCGCGGTGGCGGATCTCAGCTCGTCGGCGATCGCCGCGAAGGCGTCGGCCGACGCGCCCCGAAACGACATCAGTTGACCCCGCCCTCGATCGCCTGGTCGGCCTCAAGCTCGGCCAGGAAACGCTCGATCACGCGACTCTGACGCGCCTCGTCATCCAGGCTTTCGCCCACGATGCGACCCGCCAGGCCGGTTGCCAGGGCACCGACCTCGGAGCGAAGCGAGGTGACTGCCTGCTGACGCTCGGCCTCGATCTGCGTCTTGCCGTGTTCGAGAATGCGTGCCGACTCGGCCTGAGCTTGATCTCGCATCTCGGCGATGATCTGAGCTCCCTGGTCGCGCGCTTCTTCTCGAATCCGCGCGGCCTCGTGGCGAGCGTCGGCCAACTGGCGCTCCAACTCGGCCAACTTCGCGTCGGCCTCGGCCTGCTTGGTTTCGGCCGCGGCCAAACCGCCCTCGATCGCTTGCGTGCGCTCGGCGAAGGTCTTCTCGAAGTTCGGGACGACCCACTTCTTGAGAGCCAAATAGAGCAGTCCGAAGACGACCAACGCCAACAAGAACTCGACCCACACAAACGCGAGGGGGCCGTGCTCTTCCGCGGCCGCTTCAGCGGCTTTGATGATGAAACTCTGCATGAGGCAGATCCTTCGTCAGTGGGTGTGGATCACTTGAGCACGAAGGCGAGGGCGATACCGATGATCGCGAGCGCTTCGGCGAGGGCGAAGCCCAAGATGGCGATCGACTGCAGGCGGCTCTGGGCCTCCGGCTGCCGGGCAACGCCGGAGATGTAGGCCGCGAAGATCAGGCCGATGCCGATGCCGGGGCCAATGGCCGCCAGACCGTAGCCGATCATGTTGAGCGAGCCGGTCATTGTGGTTCCTTTCGGTTGGTACTACTTCAGTTTGCTGATTCGTGGTGCCCGCGGCAGGTGCCGAGGGCGCTCTCAGTGCTCGTCTGCGAGTGCACCGGAGATGTACATGGCGTTAAGCAGGGTGAAGACGTAGGCCTGAAGGAACTGGACCAGGAGTTCGAGGAAGGCGATCAAGATGAACAGCACCCAGGCCAGCAGCCCGACCGGCTTCACCAGCAGCGACCCGTGCTCGAGCAGGTAGAGGCCACCGGTCGCGAACAAGATCACCAGCAGGTGGCCGGCGAACATATTGGCGAACAGACGAAGGGCCAACGTGGCCGGGCGGACCAAGATGTTGGAGAAGAACTCCAACGGCACCAGGAGCGGGTACATGAACTTGCTGACCCCGCTGGGGACGCACTGCAACTTCAAGTAGCCGAGGAAACCATGCTTGCGAATCCCGACGGCGTTGTAGACCACCCAGGACAGCGCCGCGAGAGCGTAGGCCATCGAGGCCCGCGAAAACGTGGGGAACTGGATGCCGGGGATGGAGGAGAAAAGGTTGTTGACGAAGACGAAGAAGAAGAGGGCCACGAGGTAGGGCACGTAGCGGATGAAGTCGTGGCTGCCGATGATGTCGCGGGCGATGCTGTTGCGCACCATGCTGTAGCTGCCCTCGCCGACGTACTGCAAACGACCCGGCACCAGCGAGCCGCTGCGCGCGGCCGCCCACAGGAACGCGAACACCAAGACCGCAGCGATCACCAACTGGAACATCGGCTTGGTCACCGGCTGTCCCGCGATTTCGAAAAAACCGGGGAGGTCAAAGTTGCCGGGCCCCGGCGCCTCGAAGCCAGCTTCGCCGCCGCCTTCGGCCAGGATGGTCACTGCGGTGCCGCTCACCTTGTCTCCTGCATCGTCAACTGCCGTGTCATCAGTTCTGCCGCTCCTGCGATTGCTCGTCGGGCGGTTTGAACCGGGACCAGGTGAGGAACAACCCCAACCCGGCGCCGCCCAAGATGCCGACCACGACGAGGTACGACGTACCAAGCCAGCGGTCCAGCGCCCACCCGACCAGCCCGTAAAAGAACACACCCGAAACGAGGTAGCCCATGGCGTGCCACGGGTCGCCCTGCGGGCGGTCGTCGGTGTCCGCAGACGGGGGGATCTGTCGAGCCATCGCGCCCCGGACAATAGCAGCCATTTGCACTCACCCGTCACTCGCGGTGAGGGCGCTGGACGCGTCCACCGGGGCCAGGTCGTAGACAGCAATCCGCTGCCGGCTCACGATGGCGATGTGGGCCGCCAGCCAGGCCAGCGTCGAGACAATGAGACCGGCAGCAAGCCAACTGCGCTCACGGTCGCCGTCGAACATCGCCAACCCTCCCAAAACCGCGAAGAGGAGTGCCAGCACCACCACCTGGAGCGTGTAGGTCAGCAGAGCCACCATCAGGGCCGCGCGCGGCATCAGGCCTGCGACGGCATTGACCACCAACGCTCCGAAGGCGAACACCGTGACCGCGACGATCGCACCGATCAGAGCAGGCTTAGCGGCGCTTGCGCCGTGCTGGACGAGCCCCAGGAGGGCGACCAGGAGTCCTGCCAGGAGGGCCAGAAACGCCGCACCGAGGAGCACACCAACACCCGAGTTGGGGGTGCGAGGCTTCGTCTCGGTCGTCATGTCGGCGGCCTTGATCTGTGGTCGATGGGCGGGAACTTGCGTCTGTCGAGTGCGGGTCCAACGGCGCTCGTGAAAACTATCACAAAGTCTGGAACGGGTCGAAATCGCTGCCCTGACAGAGCGATCAGCCCGGTTGTTGGGCGTCCAAGCGGCGCCGGGCCGGGCGGTGCACCACCGGCAACACGAACGTCGCAGCAACGGTGAACGCGACGGCCAATGCCAGGCCGGTCCACATCAGTCGGCCGGTGTAGAGGCTCACGATCACCGCGCCGAACGCGATCAACCCCGCCCAAAGCCACATGATGAAGACGGCTCGACGGTGGCTATGGCCGATCTCGAGCATGCGGTGATGCAAGTGCTGCTTGTCCGGCGCGAACGGCGAGCGACCGGCTCGCGTGCGGCGTACGACGGCCAGCACGAGGTCCGCCAGGGGCAACATCAGGATCGACACGGGCAGTGCCAGGGGCAAGAGCACCGGCATTAGGCTGGCGTCGGATCCCAGCCCTCCTTGACTGATCTGCGACGCAGGAAACTGCCCGGTCAAGGTGATCGCGGAGGCCGACAACACCAAGCCGATCAACATCGACCCGCTGTCACCCATGAACAGGCGGGCTGGATGAATGTTGTGGGGCAAAAACCCGACACAGGCACCGGCCAGGGCCGCGCTGAGCAGCGCCCCCGTGGTGGCCAGCGTGACGTGGTTGATGGTGGTCAGTTGGTAGCAGAAGACGAAGAAGGCCATGGCCCCGAGGCACACGACTCCGGCGGCCAAACCGTCGAGCCCGTCGATGAAGTTCACTGCGTTGACGGTGGCGACGATGATGAACACCGTGAGCAATGCCCCCTGGGTGGGCTCCAGCAAAAACTGCCCGCCGTCGCCCTTGATGAAGTAGTTGTATTGCACCTGGTTCGTCACCAAGAAGCCCGCCGCCAGGAGTTGGCCGCCGAACTTCGTCAGGGCATCCAGGTCGAAGATGTCGTCCAGCACCCCGACCGCGCAGATCATCGCGCCCGCGATGAGCACGACGCGCGCGTCGTGGAACACCTTGGGGTCGCTCAACGAGAGGAAGGGCAGTTCCTTGGCGACGACGTACGCCGCGACCAGGCCGCCGAGCATCGCCAGGCCGCCGAGGTAGGGCGTCGGTTCATCGTGGACATCGCGGTCACGCACCGCCGCCACCGCACCCGTTCGGATGGCGATCTCGCGGGCCACCACGGTCAGCAGATAACTCACCGCCGCGGCAACCAGGAAGACCAGGGCATATTCGCGCACTGCTAGCCCTCGTCCAGGGTGAGGTCGTGCTCGGCCAACACGTCGTTGAGATCGGCGACGTCAAGGGCGCCGAGCCGCAGCAACCGAGGGCGGTCGGTGGTGACGTCCACGATCGTCGAAGCGGCAGAGTGAGCGCGCGAGCCATCGTCGATCACGACCGCCACGCTGGCGCCCAACATGGCTTCGGCCTCATCCGGAGTTGTCGCGGGGGGCGAGCCGGTGAGATTGGCCGACGTCACCGCGAGCGGACCGGTGCGTTCCAAGATCGCGCAGGCAACGTCGTCGTCGGGCATCCGGACCGCCACGGTGCCGCGGGTGTCGCCGAGATCCCAACGCAGCGAAGTCTGTTGGCGACCCACCAAGGTGAGGGGTCCCGGCCAGAACCGATTGATGAGTCCCCGAGCGTAGGCGGGCAGCCCCACCAGCAACGCGTCGACGGTGCTGGCGTTGCCGATCAACACCGGGGGTGGCATGGAACGGCCGCGACCCTTGGCCGCCAGCAGGCGTCGTACGGCATCGGCGTCGAACGCATCGGCGGCGAGCCCATAGACGGTATCGGTGGGGAAGACCACCAACTGACCTCGATTGATGGCGCGAGCCGCGGCCATCACGGCTGCCGACCGTTCCTCTTCCGTCCCCGTGGGCATCCGGGTGCTCATACGTCGCGCCTCATGGGGTCATCGTGCCAGTCGGGCAGTCACAAAGCGCGGGCGACCGGCCAGGTCACGGTGATCGACGATCTCGCTCCAACATCCGGCCGCCGCGAAGATCGCCGGTGCTGATTCCCCCTGCGCGTCGGCATGCTCGGCGCCCACCACTCCCCCGGGTTTGAGCAACCGCGCCGCTCGGCGCTCGAGCACCCGCATCGCGTCGAGTCCGTCGGCGCCGGAGAACAAGGCCAACTCCGGATCGTGGTCGCGCACCTCAAGCTCAACCGACTCCCAGGCATCGAGTGGGATGTACGGCGGATTGCAGGTGATCACGTCGACCGTGCCGGCCAACTCCTCGAACGCGTCCGACAAGTCGCCCCAGTGCAGTTCTACTCCGGACCCTGCCAGGTTGCGGGCCGCCCAGTCGTGTGCCCGCTCATCGAGCTCGACCGCATAGATCACGGCGTCCGGCACTTCGTCGGCGATGGCGAGCGCGATCGCGCCCGACCCCGTGCACAGATCGACCACGACGGCAGGCGCACCCGATGCGACCCGAGCGGCTTTGGCGTGCTCGATGGCCCACCCGGCCAAGAGCTCGGTCTCGGGACGCGGCACGAAGACCCCCGGCCCGACCTGGAGCTCGACATAGCGAAACGCCGCGGTGCCGAGCAGATGTTGCAGGGGTTCCCGGGCCGCGCGCCGGGCGACGAGCGCGGCGTACTCCTGGGCTTGCTCGGCGGAAAGACCCTCCGCAAGCACCACGTCACCCAGCGAAACTCCTAAGACGTGGGCCAACAACCGATCGGCATCCGGCTCCGGCGAACTCACGCCCGCCGCGGCCAAGGTGGCCGCCGCGTCCCGGCGGGTCTGGCGCAGGCTCACTCGAGCGCCGCCAACCGATCGGCCACGTCGGTCTCGATGCACGAATCCAACACCGGCTGAAGGTCTCCGTCGAGCACCTGGTCGAGGTTGTAGGACTTGTAACCGGTGCGGTGATCGGAGATCCGGTTTTCGGGGTAGTTGTAGGTGCGGATCCGCTCGGAGCGGTCGACCGTGCGAACCTGACTGCGCCGCGCCTGGCTCGCCTCGGCGTCGGCCTGCTCCTGGGCGGCGGCGAGCAACCTCGCCCGCAGGATGCGCATCGCCTGATCCTTGTTTTGCAGCTGACTCTTTTCGTTCTGACAGCTCACCACGATCCCGGTCGGCAGGTGGGTGATCCGGACCGCGGAATCGGTGGTGTTGACGCTCTGCCCTCCCGGACCGGAGGAGCGGAAGACGTCGATGCGCAGGTCGTTTTCGTCGACGCTGACATCGACCTGCTCGGCCTCCGGCATCACGAGTACGCCGGCAGCCGAGGTGTGCACCCGCCCTTGAGACTCGGTCACCGGGACCCGCTGGACCCGATGGACGCCACCCTCGAACTTCAGCTGGGCGAAGGGCGCTTCCCCAGGCTCGGGGGTCCCCTTCGCCTTCACCGCCATCGTGACCGTCTTGTAGCCCCCCAGATCGGACTCGGTCGCGTCGAGAATCTCGGTGCGCCAGCCACGGCGCTCGGCAAAGCGGGCATACATCCGCTGAAGGTCGGCAGCAAACAGGGCCGACTCCTCACCCCCCTCGCCCGACTTCACCTCGAGGATGGCGTCTTTGGCGTCGGTCGGATCACGCGGCACCAACAGGTGGCGGAGTCGATCTTCGAGCGCTCCGCGGGACTCGATCAGCGTGGCCGCTTCTTCGGCAAAGGCTGGGTCGTCGGCGCCCAACTCCTGGGCGGCCTCGATTTCGCCCCCGATGTGCAGCCACTCGCGGTAGGTCGTCACGACCGCGGTGAGTTCGGCGTACCGCTGGTTGAGCTCGCGAGCGAGGCGTTGATCGGCATGGGTCTCTGGTGCGGAGAGCCGGGTTTCGAGCGCGGCATGTTCGGCCATCAGGCTCTCGACTGCTTCGAACATGCGACTCGACTTTCTGCTCGTGGAGCCAGCGCTGGGCGCGGCGGCAAATGCCAGACGCCGGTCACCCGCACCAAGGCGGGGACCGGCGTCGAAGGGAGCTACTTGTCGTCTGCAGCCGGGGCCTCGGCAGGGCCCTCGGCTGGGGCATCGGACGGGGTCTTGGCGCCGCTCTTGGCGTAGCGAGCCTCGAAGCGGGCCACACGACCGCCGGTGTCGAGAATCTTCTGCTTGCCGGTGTAGAACGGGTGGCACATCGCACACACATCGGCATGCATGCTGCCGGACGTGGCGGTGCTGCGCGTGGTGAACGTGTTGCCACAGGTGCACGTGACCTGCGTGTCGACGTACGCCGGGTGGATGTCGCTCTTCATGGTGTCCTCAGTGTCCTTCCTGGGGGTCGCCGGGTCGCCGCTCGGATGAGCACGCGTGAACCGGAACCAGCGGCCAAGTGTGCCACCCCACGAAGCGGGGGTGCCAATCGTGGCTCAGGGGCCCAACGCGGTGGGCGAGAGATCTGTTCCCGGATCGCTGCTCGCTCACCCACGTCGGGTCACCTGGCTGGATCAGTCTTTGTCTGCTCCGGGTGTGGTCTTTTGGACCTGCATCAAGAACTCGATGTTGCTCTGCGACTTCTTGAGCCGTTCGAGCAACAACTCCAGCGCCTGTTGTCCGTCGAGTCCCGACAGGACCCGGCGCAACTTCCAGACGATGGCGAGCTCCTCCTTGCTCATCAGGAGTTC
Source organism: uncultured Actinomycetota bacterium (assembly GCA_963814245.1). GTDB lineage: Bacteria > Actinomycetota > Actinomycetes > Propionibacteriales > Nocardioidaceae > Nocardioides. The sequence continues at coordinate 169,340 of CAWFBY010000008.1, read as the reverse complement.
CTCGCGGCGGGTGCCGGACTGAACCGCGTCGATGGCCGGGAACAGGCGCTTGTCGGCGAAGTCACGACGCAGTCGGATCTCCATGTTGCCGGTGCCCTTGAACTCCTCGAAGATCACCTCGTCCATCTTCGAGCCGCTCTCGATCAGCGCGGTGGCGAGGATGGTCAGCGAGCCACCATTCTCGATGTTGCGTGCCGCGCCGAAGAACCGCTTCGGCGGATACAAGGCTGCGGAGTCCACACCACCGGAGAGGATCCGGCCGCTCGCGGGTGCCGCGAGGTTGTAGGCCCGACCCAAGCGGGTGATCCCGTCGAGCAGCACGACCACATCGTGGCCGAGTTCGACGAGCCGCTTGGCACGCTCGATGGCCAACTCGGCAACGATCGTGTGATCGGACGCCGGACGGTCGAAGGTCGACGAGATGACCTCTCCCTTGACGGAGCGCTCGAAGTCGGTGACCTCTTCGGGACGTTCGTCGACGAGCACGACCATCAGGTGACACTCGGGATTGTTGGTGGTGATCGAGTTGGCGATCGACTGCATGATCATCGTCTTGCCGGCCTTGGAAGGCGAGACGATCAGTCCGCGCTGGCCCTTGCCGATCGGCGCTGCGATATCGATCACCCGGCCGATCAGGTTGCTCTGCTCGGTTTCCAGGCGGAGCCGTTCGCTCGGGTAGAGCGGGGTCAGCTTGGCAAACTCGATGCGGCCCTTGGCCTCTTCGGGGTCGGCGCCGTTGACGCTGTCCACCCGAACCATCGGGTTGAACTTCTCCTTGCGCTCGGCGTCGCGCGGCTGCCGGACCTGGCCGACGATCGCGTCACCGCGGCGTAGCCCGAACTTGCGCACCATCGACAGCGACAGATAGACGTCATCGGAGCCGGGCAGGTAGCCACTGGTGCGCACAAACGCGTAGTTGTCGAGTACGTCGAGGATGCCGGCCGCCGGGACGAGCACGTCGTCTTCGAGGATCTGCGTGTCGGGCTCGTTGCGCATGCTCCCGCCGCCACCGCTGCTCCCGCGGTTGCGGTCGGGCCCACGGTCACGATCGCGACCGCGACGACGGCGGTTGCGGCGGCTGTTGCCCGAGCCGTCGTCGTACCCACCCTGGCTGCGATCGTCGAAGTTGCGGTCGCTCTGGTTGCGGTCGCTCTGGTTGCGGTCGCTCTGGTTGCGGTCGTTCTGGTTGCCCTGGCCCCGGTCGCCCTGGTTGCGGTCACCGCGGTTGCGGTCCCGATCACCCTGATTCTGGGAGCCCTGATTCTGGGAGCCCTGGCTCTCACCCTGGGTTTCCTGGTTGCCACGCTCACCTTGATTGCGATTCCGATCGCGGTTCCTGCTGCCCCGGTCGCGGTTGCGTTCGCGGCCTTCGCCGTCGTTCGACTGGCCGGAGTCGCCCGACTGGGTTGAGTCAGAGGATTGGCCGGAATCGTTGGAGGGGGTGGTGCTGCCTGATTCGGACTTCGCGGGCGCGTCACCACGGTCGGTGGCCGCGCTCTTTGCGCGTCGGCTGGATCCGCTGCTGGATCCGCTCTGTGACGCCTTGATGGCATCCACGAGTTGGGCCTTCTTCATCGAACTAGTGCCCGAGATGCCCAGGCCGCCGGCCATCTTCTTCAGATCGGCGAGCAGCATGGAGTTGAGTCCTCCGCTGCGCTTCTGCGCACTGCCTGAGGCAGCGTCGGGCGCGGTGGTGGATTCGATGGTTTCCGTCACGTGAGGTCCTTCCCACGTATCAGTGCCGTTGGCAGGAAGCCGTCGGCCTACTGGTCTTTTTACTTCCCCGAAGCCCAGGTGGTCCGGCTGGACAAGCCCTTGGTCAATCCGGTCAGGATCGGTGTCGGCTTGTCGCATGCGCACGAGATCAGCGCGGGAACCGAGGAAGTTGCGCACCGGGCGACTCATTGTCGCGATTGGTGCTGCGCCGAGTGGCGCAAACGCAACGTTACCACCAGGTCAGGAAAACCACGGCACGGGCGTCGTCGAGTGACGCGAGTCGGCGCAAACTCACAGGTTGCGGCGTGAGTTAGCGCCGACTCACGGATGTTTGGTGCGTTCGGGCTAGGAGAGTTGCACGCCGGGGATCTCGACCTGGAGATGGTGGGCAGCCCAACCGGGGGGGCAGCGGTCGAGGAGCAGTTCGGGCGAGCCGGGGGTGCATCCGGGGCCATCGCAGAACGCCAGCACCGTCGGGCCCGCCCCCGACACGATCGCGGGGACTCCCTCGGCGCGGAGTGAGCGCAGGAAAGCCAAGGATTGGGGCATCGCCCGCTCACGATAGTCCTGATGGAGATAGTCCTGTGTAGCGGTCAGCAGGTGTTGGGGCTGCCCGGCCAAGGCGGCGACCAGCAGCGCCGTACGGCCCGAGTTGGCCGCCGCATCCGCCAACGGGACGGAGGTTGGCAGCAGCCCACGGGCGACACTCGTCGACAACGGGGTCGGGGGCACGAAGACGACGACCGTCACGCGCGGGTCAACCCCCGCTTCGACGGCATAGAACCCCGCGTCGGTGCGTCCCGAGATCACGAAACCGCCAAAGAAGGCCGGGGCCACATTGTCGGGATGCCCTTCCAACTCCGCCGCCAGTTGGAAAACCGCGTCGTCATCCATCAATAACGTCCCACCCGCCACGAGCCCACGCGCCAGGGACACGCCCGCGACGATGGCCGCCGATGACGAACCAAGTCCCCGGGCATGAGGGATCACGTTGCGGCACCGCACGGACAACCCCGGTTGAGGGGTGTTCATCGCGTCGAAGGCGGCCCGCATGGAACGCACCACCAGGTGGGTCTCGTCGCGGGGTACGTCGTGCTCCCCGGCCCCGTCGACATTGATCAGCAGCCCGGCCTCGATCACCCGCGCGGTCAGGTCGTCACGCAAGGACAAGGCCAAGCCCAAGGAGTCGAAACCCGGGCCCAAGTTGGCCGACGTAGCCGGCACCGTCACCCGCACCGGACCCTCGACGAAGGTCACTGCACCAACCCGGCGGCGCGGGCCGCTTGATCGACATCGGGATCAACCACGACGTTGACGACTCCGCCCACTCCTTCGAGCGCGGTCGCCGTGTCCTTGAGTCCGTGACCGGTCACGGTGATCACGACCGTCGTTCCCGCATAGCTCTCGCCCGCCGCCAACTCCGCGAGCAACCCGGCGATGCCCGCAGCCGAGGCGGGCTCGACGAAGACGCCGTCGCGGCGCGCCAACTCCGACTGCGCGGCCAGGATCTGGGCATCGCTCACCGCTGCAAAACGCCCACCGGACTCGTGGGCCGCGGCCTCAGCAAGTTTCCACGATGCCGGATTGCCGATCCTGATCGCGGTGGCCTTGGTTTCCGGGTCGGGGAACGGCTCACCGGTCACCAACGGGGCCGCACCTTCAGCCTGGAAGCCGCGCATGACGGGGCGTTTGGTGGCGCGGCCGAGGTCGGCGTACTGCTCATAGCCCAGCCAGTACGCCGAGATGTTGCCGGCGTTGCCCACGGGCAGCAGATGGAAGTCCGGCGCGTCTCCGAGGAAATCCACGATCTCGAACGCAGCCGTCTTCTGCCCCTGAAGGCGCACCGGATTGACCGAGTTGACCAGGGCGACGGGATAGTCCCAGGAGAGGGCCTTGGCCATCTGTAGGCAATGATCGAAGTTGCCGCGCACCATAATGATTTGGGCGCCATGCAGGATCGCCTGAGCCATCTTCCCGGCCGCGATCTTGCCCTCGGGGACCAACACGAGCGGTTTAAGCCCGGCCTTTGCGGCGTACGCCGCCATCGAGGCAGACGTATTGCCGGTGGAGGCGCAGACGACCGCCTGAGCGCCGTCGTGTTTGGCCACCGAAATGGCCGTGGTCATCCCCCGGTCCTTGAAGGACCCGGTTGGGTTATTGCCTTCGACCTTGAGCCACACCGTGGCCCCGGTCAGCTCCGAGAGCCACTCGGAGGCCACCAACGGGGTGCCACCCTCACGCAAGGTCACGGCGACGAGGTCATCGGGGAGGAGATCGATCAGCGGGCGGTATTCCTCGATGATGCCGCGCCACTGTGCGGAGGTCGGGCTCACTCCGTGCCGCCTTCGACACGCATCACCGATGACACATCTCGCACTATGTCCATGGACCTCAAGGCGTCAACGGTGGCTCGCAAGGCGGCATCGGTCGCGTGATGGGACACGACGACCAACTGGGCATCGGCGCCGCGGCCCTCTTGGCGCACGGTCTGGATGGACACTCCATGTTCGGCGAAGGTGGTAGCCACCGCGGCGAGCACTCCCGCACGGTCGTCGACGTCGATCGCCACGTGATAGCGGGTGACGGTCTCCCCCATGGGCAGCACGGCGCGCTCGGCGTACGCCGATTCGCCAACGCCGCGCGTCCCAGCGAGCCGGTTGCGGGCCACCGTGACGAGGTCACCGAGCACGGCGGACGCGGTCGGTGCCCCGCCCGCGCCGGGGCCGTAGAACATGAGCTGACCCGCGGCGGCGGACTCCACGAACACGGCGTTGTAGGCACCACGCACCGACGCCAGGGGATGTGAGCGCGGGATCATCGCTGGGTGCACTCGCACGGCGACCGCTTCCTCGCCGGCGTCGTCGCGACGCAACTCCGCGATCGCGAGGAGCTTGACCACGCACCCCATCTCGGCGGCCGAACGCACGTCGGCGGCGGTCACGTCGGCGATGCCTTCGCGATAGACATCGGCGGCGGTGACCCGGGAGTGGAAGGCCAGCGAGGCCAGGATCGCCGCCTTGGCCGCGGCATCGAAACCCTCGACATCGGCGGTCGGATCAGCCTCGGCATAGCCAAGCTCCTGCGCCTCTTCGAGCGCCTCGGAGAAGCCCGAGCCGGAGGAGTCCATCTTGTCGAGGATGAAGTTGGTGGTGCCGTTGACGATGCCGAGCACGCGGGTCACGGTGTCACCGGCCAGCGACTCGCGCAGCGGGCGCAGGATCGGGATCGCCCCCGCGACGGCTGCCTCGTAATAGAGGTCCCGATCGGCTTTTTCGGCGGCTTCAAACAGGGTCGCGCCGTCCTCGGCCAGCAACGCCTTGTTAGCCGTGACCACGGACTTCCCGTGCTCCAACGCCGCGAGGATGAGCGATCGGGCCGGCTCGATCCCGCCGATCACTTCGATCACGAGATCCACATCGTCGCGGGTCACCAAGGCGTGGGCATCGGTGGTCAGCAAACCCTCGCGCACGTCCACGTCACGAGCGGCGTCGAGGCGGCGTACGGCGACGCCGACCAACTCCACACGGGCTCCTATCCGAGCGGCGAGATCATCGGCCTGTTGACCCAGCAGACGGACCACCTGCGAACCAACGGACCCACAGCCCAGCACCGCGACGCGCAGGGTTCGCCCTGAGGAACGTGGGGCCACAGCGGTTTCCTCACTCATGACACGCCTACGTCGGTCGCCAACAAATCGTCCACAGTCTCTCGTCGAACCACTACGGTCGCGACGCCGTCCCGCACCGCGACCACCGGCGGGCGGAGGGCGTGGTTGTAGTTCGACGCCATGGATCGGCAATAGGCGCCGGTCCCGGGCACGGCTAGTAGATCACCTGGAGCCAGATCGCTGGGCAAGAACACGTCCTTCACGACGATGTCGCCGGCCTCGCAGTGCTTGCCGACCACCCGGCTCAACATGGGTGCCGCCGGGGAACTTCGCCCGGCCAGCGTGCAGGTGTAGTCGGCGTCGTAGAGCGCTGTGCGAATGTTGTCGCTCATCCCACCGTCGACGGAGACATACGTACGCCGCGCGCCGCCATCCAACTCGACGGTCTTGATGGTGCCCACCGTGTAGACAGTGCACATGCTCGGCCCCACGATCGCGCGGCCCGGCTCGATGGCGAGGTGCGGCTCCGGCACCCCTAGCGCGCGACACTCGTGCTCGACAATCTTGCTCAACTCGGTCGCCAGTTGAGCCGGGTCGGCGGGGTCGTCGTCGGGTGTGTAGGCGATGCCGAAACCTCCGCCGAGATCCAGCTCGGGCAAGTCGACGCTGAGCTCTTCGGAGACCCGCGCATGCAAGGCGAGGACTCGCCGGGCGGCGACTTCGAAGCCGGAGGTGTCGAAGATCTGGCTGCCGATGTGGGAGTGCAGACCGAGCAGGTTCAGCTCGGGCGCGGCCTGCGCGCGGCGTACGGCCGCAAACGCGTCACCACCGGTGATCGAGAAGCCGAACTTCTGATCTTCGTGGGCGGTGGCGATGTATTCGTGGGTGTGGGCCTCGACGCCCGCCGTGACCCGGATCATCACTGGCGCGATCCGGCCCGTCTCGGCGGCCACCATGATGAGTCGGTCGAGTTCATGGAAGGAGTCCACGATGATCTTGCCGACACCGGCGTCGACAGCATGGCGCAACTCCAGGACCGTCTTGTTGTTGCCGTGATAGCCGATCCGGGCGGGGTCAAAGCCGGCACGAAGCGCGACCGTGAGCTCACCCTGGGAGCACACGTCGAGGTTGAGTCCCTCTTCGGCGATCCAGCGCACCACCGTGGCGCACAGGAAGGCCTTGCCTGCGTAGTAGACGGAGAAGCCCGAGAAAGCCTCACGGAAGGCCCGCGCGCGCGCTCGGAAGTCGGCTTCGTCCAGGACGTACGCCGGGGTGTTGTGCTCCGCGACCAGGTCGGCGAGCGCCATCCCACCCACGTGGAGCGCACCCGTTTCGTCCTTGTGGGCCGTGCCCGACCACAGGTGCGGGACCAGGTCGTTGAGGTCGCCGGGCTCGTGCAGCCAGTGTGAGCCCTTGAGGCCGCCTTCTGCGTGAGCCCAACCGGCTTCATGGGTGTGCATCGCTCTCCTGCCCTACATGCGCTCTGGGGCGGAAACCCCGAGCAGATCGAGTCCGTTGCCCAACACGACCTTGGTCGCCGCGACCAGCATCAAGCGGGCGGCATGCAGGTCGCCGGGCTCCTCGTCGCCTTGCGGCAGGACCCGGCAGGCGTCATAGAAGCGGTGGTACGACGCAGCCGTCTCCTCGAGATAGCGGGCCACTCGATGCGGCTCCCGCAATTGCGCGGCGGCCGCGACCACCCGGGGGAATTCGGCCAACCCGCGCAGCAGCTCCCCCTCCTTCTCATGGGAGAGCAGGCTCGGATCGAAGTTCTCCCTGGTCGCTTTCAGGCCCAGGTCGGCGCCGTTGCGCAGGATGGACGCCACCCGCGCATGGGCATATTGGACATAGAACACGGGATTGTCGCTGGACTGCTTGGACCACAACTCCAGGTCGATGTCGATGTTGGTGTCGTTGGTGTAGCGCGCCAACGCATAACGCGCCGCATCCCGGCCGATGGCGCCAACGAGATCCTCGAGCGTGATGACGGTGCCGGCCCGCTTGGACATCCGAAGCGGATCTCCGTGGAAGAGCAGGTTCACCATCTGGCCGATCAGGATCTCCAGATCCTTGTGTGGCTCGTCCCCGAAGGCCGCACACATGGCCATCATCCGGCCGACGTACCCATGATGGTCCGCCCCGAGCATGATGAAGCAGCGGTCGAAGCCGCGCTCCTTCTTGTCGAGGTAGTAGGCCAGGTCCCCCGAGATGTAGGCACCCTGACCATCAGACTTGATGATCACGCGGTCCTTGTCGTCGCCGTACTTCTCGGTGCGCAGCCACAAGGCACCATCGGCTTCGTAGGTGTTGCCCATCTCGGTGAGGCGCTTGACGGCGCGATCGACCGCGCCGGACTCGTGCAGGTTGTTTTCGTGGAAGTAGACGTCGAAGTCGACACCGAAGTCATGCAAACTCTGCTTGATCTCGGAGAACATCATCTCAACGCCCAGGGCCCGGAAGACCTCTTGGGCATCGGCATCAACCAGGTCGATCGCGTCGGGTCGTTGCGCCTTGATGGTGGCGGCGATGTCGTGGATGTATTGGCCGCCATAGCCATCTTTGGGTACGTCGAGCCCGCGGGCGCTGGCCAGCAGCGACCGGGCGAAGCGGTCGATCTGGGCGCCGTGGTCGTTGAAGTAGTACTCCCGGGTGACCTCCGCCCCGCTGAACGTGAAGATCCGCCCGAGTGCGTCACCCACCGCCGCCCAGCGGGTGCCGCCCAGGTGAATCGGGCCGGTGGGGTTTGCCGACACAAACTCCAGATTGATCTTCTCGCCGGCAAACGTGGTGGACGAGCCGTACGCCGCTCCGGCCGCGACGATCTCGGCGGCCAAAGCACCCTGTGCGGCGGCCTCGACGGTGATGTTGAGGAACCCGGGGCCGGCCAACTGCACGCCCGCGATCCCCTCGGCCTCGCGCAATTTGGTGGCCACCAACTCGGCGAATTCGCGAGGATTCGTGCCCGCCTTCTTGGCGAGTTGGAGCGCCACGTTGGTGGCGTAGTCCCCGTGTTCGCGCTGCCGCGGACGCTCCACTGTGACCGCCGCCGGCAATCCGTCAGGAAGCGCGATGGCACCTTCGTCGATAAGCGCGCTCAGGGCAGCAAGAAGGGCGGTGTTGAGTTGCTCGGGGGTCACCGGCCAAGACTATCCGCGAGTGGGGCCCGGCACCGAACCAGTTTCACTCCCTGGCCCGCGCGCCTGTAGGGTTTCCCCGCACCACGGCCGCACCGCGACATCTCACCAGATGTGGCAGTCGAGCCCCCGTAGCTCAGGGGATAGAGCACCGCCCTCCGGAGGCGGGAGCGCAGGTTCGAATCCTGCCGGGGGCGCAAATTTCTTGTGGCTGTTCACCAGCGACTCAGAGTGCGCCCGGCGACCCATGTTTCAGAGTGCGGCTGTTTCAGGGTGCGGCGCTGGGCCGCGGCACGGGTACCAAGGTGAGCCATCCGTCGAGACCGGCGTAGTCGTCCGGGTTTGTCGTGTAGAGCCGGAGCCGATTCGCGACTGCGGTCGCGGCGATCTGGAGGTCAGCGTGCCTGCGCCTCGGGGTGCGGCCATAGGCGAAAACCGCGCCCGCGAGCTGACCGTAGATGCGCGCTGCCGACGCGTCGAAAGTCAGCGGGTCAAACTCGCTCTCAGCTCGCTGCAGAATCGCCGTACGCCGCGCCCGCTCGATCCGCGCGGCGGGGTCGACTCCGCCCACCGCGTGAGGGCCCGCGGAGAGCTCAGCCAGGGTCACTGCGCTGATGGCGATCTCCTCGGGCAAGGCGCCCGCTGGGATCCAGTCGCGAAGGATCACGATGTTGGTGTCAACAAGGCCCCGACGGGTCGTGTCGGCCGGTCGTTCAGCGGGCGTAGGGGTCAACGACCTCATCCTCGATCAGGGTGTCCAGGTCAGCGCGAAACTGATCGGGATCAACGGGACCGACCCCTGCCGTAGCCGCGAGGAACTCCGCTCTCGGGACGAAGGTTCGACGATGGCGCAACGGGATGAGTTCGCCGATCCCGTGGCCATCACGCGTCACAGTGAACGCTTGGCCACCTTCGAGGGAGTCCATGATCTCCTTCGATCGAAGCCGCAGGTCTCGCTGGCTGATCTCAGGTTGAGATGTCATGTACACACGGTAGCACTTGGTGCTACATGCGATGCCCGCCTGCGGCTTTGCGGCCGTGTCGCGGTCGCGTGCGTCCATGTCGTCGAGGTACGCAGCCCGTTAACTTGCACGACGATGCCCGCCGGGCGTACGCTTTTCTGTACAGAGAAGGTGGTGCCATGAAGACGATGAGTTACACCGAGTCCCGAGCCCGCTACGCCGAGGTCCTCGACGGCGTCACCAACGACCGCGAGGAGGTCGTCATCACGCGAGCCGGCCACGAACCCGTCGTTATCGTGTCCCTCGAAGACTACGAGTCGCTGAAGGAGACCGCCTACCTGATGCGTTCACCCGCCAACGCGCGCCGCCTCCTGGATGCAATGGAGCGTCTCGAAGCCGGGCGTGGCCAGGCCCATGACCTTGTCGAGGCCGACTGAGGTGCTCCTGGTCTGGGATGAGAATGCCTGGGCGGACTACCTGTGGTGGCATGCCCAAGATCGCAAGATTCTCAAGCGCACCAACACACTCCTCGCTGACATCGGGCGCAACGGCAACCAAGGCATCGGCAAGCCCGAGCCACTCAGACATGACTTCGCCGGATTCTGGTCGCGGCGTATCACCGAGGAACACCGCCTCGTGTACAAGATCGTCGACGACGAAGTCCGCATAGCCGCCTGCCGATATCACTACGGATAGTGCACTCGCCGCGATGCCCAACTGTGTCAAGAGACCAGGTCACTGAGCAGGGAAAACCCGAAGGCTCGGCAGTGTCACCCGCGTTCGCCACCGGGTTTGTAGACGCCCTGAGCAACCATCTGGCAGCCGAGGTGAGTGCGGATGGCGACCTCAGCGAGCAGGTCCATAGGCGGTCGTGAGGGAGTTGTCGAGGTCGGCGATGAGATCCTCTTTCGCCTCCAGGCCGACGGCCAGTCGGACGAGGCCGTACTCGCGGAAGGGGGCTGCGAATGCTGCGGCGGGCCCGTCGGGGTACTCCTCGTAGGCGATGAGGGTCTCGTCGTGACCGAGCGAGACGGCACTGGTGATGACGCGGAGGTCGTTGACGAACGTCAGCCGGTCTTTGTGGGTGCCGCCCAGAGCGAAGGACACGACGCCACCGAATCCGCCGGACAACTGGGTGACGGCTGCCCGATGCTGGTCGTGGGTCGGCAGACCGGGGTACGAGACGTGCACAACGCGCGGGTCGCTCTGGAGGAACTCGGCGACTGACTGGGCGTTGGCGCATTGCCGCTCAAGGCGTAGCGGGAGGGTCGTGGAGCCCCGCATGATGAGCCACGCGTTGAACGGGGAGATGGCGCCGCCGGCATGCCACAGCGCTCCCGTGCGGGTCAGCTCGACGAGGTCGCGGTTGCCGATGACCACGCCGCCCATGGCGTCGCCGTGGCCGTTGTAGTACTTCGTGAGTGAGTGAATGACGAGGTCGGCACCGTGGTCCAACGGCCGCATCAGCGGCGGCGGAGTGAAGGTGGAGTCGATGGTGAGCAGCGCACCGGCGTCGTGGGCGATGGACGCGAGGGCACGAACGTCGGCGACGCGCAGGTCGGGGTTTGCGATGACCTCGGTGTGCACGAGCTTGGTGTTGGGGCGTACGGCGGCGCGAACGGCGTCGAGGTCGGTGATGTCGACGAAGTCGACCTCGATGCCCAGCTTCTGGGGGAAGACGTCAGCAAATATGCCGGCGACGCGCATGTAGACGACGTTGGAGACGATCGCGTGATCGCCGGGGTTGAGGATGGTGAAGAACGCTGCATAGAGGGCGGCCATCCCGGTGCCGAACACTGCGGCGGCTTCGCCATGGTCGAGTTTGGCGAGCTTCTCTTCCAGTCCGCGTTGGTTGGCACCGTGCTCGCGGGTGTAGACCAGTCCCTGATAGCCGGGGTCGTCGATGTCGCTGGGGTCCTCAGGCAGTCGGTAGGAGTTCGCCATCACGATGGGGGTGCGGATGGCACCGGTGGTCTTGTCGGCGTGGTTGCCCCCATGCACGGACCAGGTGTTGCCGGTGAGCGTGTCGAAGTCGTGCTTGTCCGGTCGGGCGCCGCCGCGTGCCGAGGGAGGCGCTGGGAGGCGGCCGTCGCCGTAGCTGGCCCGGACGTCGGACACGACGATGCGGTAGCCGTCGTACCAGCGCGCCACCTGGCCTTTGGCCTCGCGGTGCTGGGGGAACCGGCCCAGCTTGGCGACCGACTTGCGGTCGGTGAAGTAGTACATGGCGTTGACGACGTCCCCTTCGGGTGCGAGCCAGGTCTCGACGCGGTCGAAGCCGGGCAGGCTGCGAGCGTAGGCGTCGATCTCACCGTCGAGGCGGTGGAAGTCGTCGTCGTAGGTGCCGGGCTTGAAGATGAACTGACAGCAGATCACGCGTACTCCTCGGGGGTCGGGCTGGTCATGCGACCGGGATCAGTCATGGGTGGCCTCCGCCGGCGAAGCGGCACCCACGCCAGGCTCGAACACCGTGAGGCAGAACCGCGCCGGCTCGCCATCGTGGTTGGCGTAGGAGTGCGCGACATCGCTGCCGAACGCGATAACGTCGCCGACCTGCAGCGTCTCGACTTGGCCTTCGACCTCGACGGTGACTGTCCCTTCGCGGACTTGCAGGATTTCCTTCGTGCCACGCTTGTGGGCTTCGCTGTCGTGGCGGTCACCCGGGGCCAGCGTCCAGTCCCACAGCTCGAGGACGTCCGGCGGAGCTGTGCCAGCCAAGAGCACTCCTCGACCACCGTGCTCGCCGGTCCACAGAGCCGGCGCGTCGCCCTTGCGCACCACCTTCACGGGCTTCACCTGCGGCACGTCGACCAGCGCGGGCAGACCGACGCCGAGAGCGTCGCTGAGCCGCAGCAGGGTTGTCACGCTGGGATTCGCGGTGCCTTGCTCGACGTTGATGAGCATGCGGCGGCTCACGCCGGAGGTGCCGGCAAGCTGGTCAAGCGTCCACCCTCGCGCGTGGCGCTCGGCACGCACCCTCGCTCCAACCGCGGCCGAGAGTTGACTGGCAATAGCGTCCACGGGTGCATCATAATGCATTGCTAGTGCATCAAGAAGGGTCTGACGCTGCTCGTTCACCCGCAGCAGCGTCTTAAGCGTCCGAGGGCTGGGCGACCTGCGAACCAGAACAGGGGGCTTCACTAGTGTGGCGCCACTCGCTGATCCCGGACGAAAGGCACGGCCATGGGCGTACTTCAGGAAGTCTTGCAAGCCAATGAGGCCTATGCCTCCTCCTTCGGAACGAAGGGCGAGTTGGCCCTGCCTCCCGCGCGCCAGTTCGCGATCCTCACCTGCATGGATGCCCGACTGGATCCAGCGAAGTACGCCGGCTTGGCTGAAGGCGACGCGCACGTCATCCGCAATGCGGGCGGGCGAGCAAGCGACGACGCGATCCGCTCGCTGGTGATCTCCTACAAGCTGCTCGGCACCAAGGAGTGGTTCGTCATCCATCACACCAATTGCGGCATGGAGTTCTTCACCGATGAGGTCATGCGTGGGTTGCTCGCTAGCAGCCTGGAGACGGCGGCGCTCGGCGCCGATGGCTTCACCGATGTCGGTGCCGGCCCGGGCTCGGCAGAGGCGGCGTACGTCGACTGGCTGACCATCGCCAACGCCGACCAGAGCGTGGTGGACGACGTGACCCGGATCCGCAACCATCCGCTGGTGCCGGGCAACATCCCGATCTACGGCTTCACCTACGACGTAACTTCCGGCCAGCTTGTGGAGATCCCCGAGGCGACGGCGGCTGGTCGGGCTCGCTAACAGGCGTACGACGTGAATCCCACATTGGGATGCATGGCGGTAGGGTGGGGGGATGAGCACTCAGATCGCTGTTCGCCTCCCTGACGCGATGGTGGCCTTCTTGGACCGCGCCGTCGCCACGGGCAAGTCACCGAGCCGGGCCGCGCTCGTCGCCGCGGCGGTCGAGCGGGAGATGCGTCGCCAGGCTGCCGAGCAGGACGCTCAAGTTCTGCGTGAGCACGGCCCCGCCGACGACCTAGACGACTTGGTGGAGTGGAGCAGCACGCAGCTCGAAGTCGAGGACTAGTCGGTGCGCGAGATCTGCCTGGTTCATCTCGACAAGACCCGCCCAGCGCTCGTGTTGACCCGCCCGGCGGCGCGGACCGCGATGACGAAGGTGACCGTCGCTCCCATCACCACGACAATCAAGGGTCTATCTAGCGAGGTCCGGGTTGGGCCCGCCAACGGGTTGGATCACGATTGCGTCGTCGCCCTCGACAACGTCATCACCGTTCCGGTGGAACTGCTCGGACGCACCGTCGGCTATCTCAGCGCCAAGCAGGAGGTGGAGTTGGCGCGAGCCGTCGTTCTCGCCTACGACCTCGAACTCCCCCTCCTCGAGTAACCCTGCGCAGTGTCAGTTCCCATCCTTGGGAATCCTCGGAACACTCCGTCGGAGTCGGTGTTGTCGGCGAAGTCGCTGAAGTCCATGTTGGCGATGGAGAGGTTGGCCTCGATCGAGGCCACCTCGCCGACAGCACACCGGAACGCGCGACCTCGAAAACTGTGGAACAGTTCCGCGTCTTCTTCGCTGATGATGGACAGGTCGACGTACTCAACGGTCACTTCCCCGCCCGCGGTCGCCTCGGCCATGGAACGGGCGTCGCCGAGCAACACGTACCCAGCGGGGTCGCCGGAGCCGCCGAGATTGTCGACCAGGCTGGGGGGCGTTGTTCCGTCGAACACAGGGTCATCGATGACTTCGATGTTTGGCTGGTAGTCATCGCCATCGCCGAAATTGTCTGCAACTGTGACCTGTGCAGCGACGATGCCCCAGGCAGAGTCGTCGGAAAAGTCGGTCCGGATCAGCGGTGTACCTTCATGCTCGAAGGCTCGAAGAATCCGTCCGCGTTCGGTCACGACGACCACCGCGGAGTCACGGTGTGCCCACCCCACTCCTCGGGCTCGACGTCAGTCAGCGTCTGGTTGAGGACCCACTGATGACCGAAGGGGTCATCGATCGTGGCCTGCCGCTCGCCGTACTCCCAATCCTGAATCGGATCGACCAGGCTCGCGTCACGCGCCACCGCGATCTCAACGACGCTCGCCACATCGGCGACCTTCAGCATCACCTGATGAGAGCGTCCCTGCTCCGGCGTACGCCGCCCGGGACGCACCTCAGCCACGACCAGCTCGGCCGGCGGCCCGTCCGGCAGGCCGAGTTGAGCGCGATGGGCCTCGCCGATGCGGACGTGTTCGACGAAGCCGAACACCTCGCAATACCAGGCCACGGCCGCTCGGACATCGGCCACGATCAAGACGGGGGTCACGCGCGCGTGCGGCGCCGAACGGTTCGTGAGCACCCGGTCAGACTAACTCGGGGGGAACCTGTCGAATGCAGCCGCTCGGCGCGGGCGTGAACCTGCCTCATCGAGGGTGATTCCCGGTAGCCTCGCGAGTCCTCACCAGATTCACCCAGCGCTCAAGTTCGGAGGAACTTTGAAGCTTTTACTCACCTCAGGTGGCATCACAAACCCCAGCATTAAGGCGGCGCTGGTCCAGCTCCTCGGCAAGCCGATCGAGGAGTGCCACGCCCTGTGTGTCCCGACAGCGCAGTGGGGCCATCCGATGTGTGGGCCGGCGTCGGTGCAGGAGTTCGTGGCCAGCGCACCCAGGTCCCGCCACCTCTCGGGCCTGGGCTGGGCCTCGCTCGGCGTCCTCGAGCTCACTGCACTTCCCAGCATTGGCGCGGAGCGCTGGATACCGTGGGTCCGGGCGGCCGATGTGCTGTTGGTGGACGGCGGGGATGCGACATACCTGTGTCACTGGATGCGAGCGTCGGGGCTAGCCGACCTGTTGCCCTCGCTGCCCGACACTGTCTGGGTGGGAGTGAGCGCGGGAAGCATGGTGATGACACCGCGGATCGGAGCAGACTTCGTCGAGTGGCCCGCCGCGCCGGATGATCGCACCCTGGGGGTCGTCGACTTTTCGATCTTCCCGCACCTGGACGCGTTCCCAGAGAACACCATGGCTGACGCGGAGCGGTGGGCCGCGGACCTCGGCAACCGGGCCTACGCGATCGACGAACAGACAGCCATCAGCGTTGTCGACGGCACTGTCGAGGTGGTCTCCGAAGGGCAGTGGACAGAGTTTGGCGCCTAGCCAACGCCCCCTCAAGCCCGAGCCTCGATGTCGGTTCCCAACAGTCCTCCTCGTCAGAGGTCGATCCGTCGTCACGACGGTTGGCTGTGCGAGCGCACCAGGCGTACGCCGGTCGCCAGCAGCCACACGAACCAGGCGGCGTAGCCGGGCATCGCCACGAACAGCAGCGCCGAGCCGTCCGCGATCGCGAGGCTGGCCGCCCCTGCGACAACCAGCAGGCTTCCCCCGACCACGCCGAGCAGACGCTGCCAACTCGGCGTCAGCCCGCTCGCATGCGCCGCCACCGCCACGCCGATGAATGTGGTGCCAAGCGCCGGAAGCGCCAGCGCAAAAGCTCCTGCATGCATTCTCCAGACGATCTCGAACAACGGGCTCGGCCCGTCAAGCTCGCCGGCCAACAACACGACACCGCTCCACAAGACGGCGTAGAGCGCGAAGACCGCCGAGAGGGTCGCGCCCGCGGCCACCGCCAGGCGCGACCAGTCCGCGCCCGCACCCCCGCGGCGCCCGACAAGCCCATGGAGACCGGTCAAGAACCCGAGCAGCAGCGGTAGGTTCAGCGCCTCCAGGCCGACCGCGATCCCGACCGCGGTCCGGTTCTCCGCGTGATAGTCGAACACCACCTGGATCGGGTCCCAGTAGCCTGGCGCTCCGACCACCACAGCGTTCTGGATCACCACCGACGCAACCAACGCGATCGCCGCTCCGCCCACGACCCGCTCTCGGAGCACTCGGGCGGGGGCAGGCCCCGTCGTTGCCGCTGCGGTGGCGGTCTTCCGCGGTGAACTCATCTCTAACTCCTTCGTTGCGGTCGGACGACCCGGGGACTCCACGATCGCTCACTGCGGCGACGGGCGGATCGGCTTCAGGGTCGGGTTCGTTCGGCCGTTGGAACGACCCGTCTCTCGTGCTTTCGGCTGAAACGCACCCTCTCGCGCAGGCCATGGGCGCCTGGAGTTCGAAGCCTCCTTCTCACCTGCAACCTCGACTGGCCCCCGGTCACGTCATGATTTGCTGCAGTGCGGCGAGCACAGCTGCGAGAAGGAA
This sequence comes from uncultured Actinomycetota bacterium, assembly GCA_963814245.1. Taxonomy (GTDB): domain Bacteria; phylum Actinomycetota; class Actinomycetes; order Propionibacteriales; family Nocardioidaceae; genus Nocardioides. Next base: position 152,751 of record CAWFBY010000008.1, on the reverse strand, counting down.
GGCGCTGACTCCGCCGAGTCTTCGTGAGTCTCCATCGGGGAGTTTCCATCCCGTGGGTCCGCCGAAACAGAGGTAGACCAACGAGACAGGGATCGGTGCAGCAGCAAGCAGCCAAAACCAACCCCACCGGCTGGCTCTCCGAGTGCGGTCTGCGACGACCAGGACCCGCAACGTGATGAGGAGCAAGAACACGGTGGCGTAAACGGGCCAGCCGTAGACGTGCCAGCCCCATGGTGCGAACCCGACGAGGCGGGGCGCCGTCGTACGGAGGTCAGGTTGCACCCGCACCTCGCCGCCCCCATTACTCAGTTGTTCGGCGAGATCCCCGACGATGACGTCGTCCGCCCCAACTGGAGCCCGTTTCTCTGCCGATCGGCCGCGGAGCTGTACGACGTCCGCGAAGCGCCGCAGCCCGTCCGAAGTCCAGGCAAGATGAACCCTGGACGTGTCCCGCTGCCCCCACATCGCTGCACCCCGCTCCGACACTTCGCTCACGTCGCCACGGTCGATCGCCGCCTGGAGATCATTCAAGGTGGAGCGCCGCTCACCGAGCACGAGGACGGCGGCTGTGGTCGCGAGCCAGCCAAGAATCAGCAGCAACACCAAGAGCCGCGGAACTCGACCCTGACGTCCTCGAACGAAACCGGCGGACACGACTGGGGGGTTCGCGTCTGCGCGCCGGCGGGTGCTGAGAAACGCCGCGACAACGAGGAAGAGCATGGCGCTACAGACCAACTGCCAGGGCAACTCGCCGTACCGATCCAGCCGCGCCCGCGCCGGATCGTCGCGTTCGTAGTAGACCTTCGCCGGCCCCATCATGTGCAACGCGCACCATCGCGTGTCCTTGTTGGCGTGCAGGACGTAGTCGCGACCGTCGACGGTGTAGGACACCGTGGGATAGCAGCCTGCGCCACCCCAGCCGCCGCCCATGACCTTGCCCCCCACCGAGGCGCTTGACGCCGTGCCCGCCGAGGCAGCAGCACCCAGGATCAAGCCCAGGGCCACGGCGCACAGAACCATCACCAGCACGTCCAAACCGCGCCGGGCGGGCCGACGGGCAACGTCCCCAGCCGGTGGCTCCGCCACAGCATTAGCCAAGCGCAGGTTCGACACGGGCCTAGCCTGCCACGCGAGTGGCGCCCTTCGGAGCAGTGAGTCACTGACCGCGCTTCGACACGTCCGAGCACGGACGGTTGTCATTGGGTGCAGTCCAGTGATCGCCGTTCCAGGGACATCGAGGTGACGCGCCGGGTGAGTTGGATGCGGTAGACGAGCCCCCTCGCCGCCGGGAGGGTGATGGAGTAGCCGACTCGCAGCCGAGGCCGATGATAGGCCGAGCGCACTTCCGCGATGGTCGAGCCGACTCGGATTCCTTCCGGGGTGATCATTCGGTCTGTCGCGTAGACCTGTTCGAGTCCCTGACGCCTGGACATGATCCCGAAAATGTGGTCGTGAGGCACCAGCCCCACTCGACGCGTCCGATAGAAAACAATCCAGCAACCTTCAGGCCACTCGTGGGCACTCGCCCTCACCACGCTGGCCGCGCCGGTGTCCAGGATCTGTTGCCGGTTCATGCCCAGACGCAGCGGCCCCACGCGACGCGGACCGAACATGAGGCTGTGTGCCGGAATGGTGCGTACACCCGGGCTTGGTTCGGTGGACGGCCTCACGGCCGCCGAGACGGAGGGGTCGGCTCGTGGCGGCGGTGATTCCTGCGTGCAGGAGGCGAGCGCCATGAGACTTACGACTAGGAGCGCGGTCAGGCCAGTGCGGCTCTCTGTGACGGTCGACTACGCGATGTTGAACTCGCGCTCGTCACCGGCGGGCCACAGCGGCTCGTAGTCCTCGCCGTCCACCAGCCTGGCTGCGGCCCGCCCCTCCGCATATGAAAGGAGCGACCCGTCCCTAGCGCAACGGATCGTGGCCAGTGCGACGGCGGGGTCATCGGTGAACGCGAAGAAGTTGACCTCACCGGACCCGATGTCGTGTCCATCCACGTCGTGGGCATCGGCCAGAACGTCGATCAACCTGTCCTCGTAGCGCACCAGGTCGTCGAACTCCGGAAAGGCCGACTGCGGAAACTGGATCACGAGCTGATGTGTGGGCTCACGCACGCTGCCAGGCTAAGCGGTCAACAAACCGTTCGTCGCGATACGCGCTCATGGGCAAGATCGAGCGGATCGGTTGCGCAAGAAGCGCGGCAAATGCAGCGGGTCCTTGTCCGCTCGACTCGCGGCACGATCCGGCCTGTTCCTCGCGACGGCTGTCAGAGCCCGATCGCGTTCAACACCTCACGAGGAACGCCTGGTCCTGCCTGGCGGCTTGACTGAACCACCGTGGTCACGATGCGGCGTACGAAGTCACCCTCCCGCTGTATCTCCCGCCAACGCTCTTCAGGGTCGCCATCTCCGGCCTCATACTTGAGATCGAGATGATCGACAGCCGGCGCGCGACCGTGCTGGTCGACACCCCCACCGCGTTGTCGTCATCGCTGAGCGGCCGCAGCGGCTCGGTGCTACTGCGACCGGTGCGCTGGGCGGTGATGAAACCGAGCACGTCGGCAGCGCGGACCTCCTGGACCGGTTTCGCTACGACGGCGAAGAATTCCCCTCAGGTCGTAGGCCGCAGCGAGCAGCGTGTTCGGCCGACATCGCCCTTCAAGGAACTCCAGGTATTCGTCAACGAGCGGCACCCCGAGACGGACCACCAGCTGCCCCGACGGACCTCGAGAACGAATCAGACACGGATCGAACAGCGACATCTCGGGGCCTCCAGCTCCGTCGACAGGCAGCCACAACGGCTGGTCGAAATCTCGCGAAGGATCACGTGCATAACAAGCATGACCGGGTGCCTCCGTCCTCCTTGTGCTAGTCGTCTTGTTCATCATCATCATGCTCATCGTCGTGCTCGAACCCACGCCGATGATGCTCTTCCTTGGGCTCGTGGTCTCTCGCGAACCCGCGAGTCTGCATCCGCGGATCCGCGAGAGAGATTCCGCGAATCCGCGACTCTACTAGCGCGAATCCGCGACTGAAATGGCATAAGTCCAGGTGAAAGAGGGTATCGTGTCGGTCATGCCAGAGAGAATGCTGACGGACCTGCGCACGCGGTACGCACAGGACCTGGTCGAAGACACCCTCACGGACACCCCCATCACGGTCGTCCAAGGCGCCAGGCAGGTTGGCAAGAGCACGTTGGTGCGAGAAGTGGTCGCCGACCGAGACGCGACCGTACTGAGCCTGGACGCGACGGCCGCCTACAACGCCGCCCGTGCCGACCCGGACGCGTTCGTACGCCAGTCAGACGGTCTGCTGGTCATCGACGAGGTCCAGCGGGTGCCGGAATTGGTCCGGGCGATGAAGGACGCCGTGGAGGAGGACCGGCGGCCTGGCCGGTTCCTGGTCACCGGATCCGCGGACCTGCTACAACTCCCGGGCACCGAGGAGAGCCTGGCCGGCCGTGCGGAGACGGTCGTGCTCTACGGCCTGAGCCAGGGCGAGCTCGCCGGACACCGGGAAGACTTCGTCGACCGCCTCCTCGCCGGTGACGAGAAGGCGCTGCGAGGCCGAGCGGGCACTCTGTCCCGCGAGGAGTACCTCCAGGCGGTCTGCGCCGGCAGCTACCCTGAGCCTCTGACCCGCACCGGTCGGCGGCGCAACGCCTGGTTCGACAACTACGTGAAGCGCATCATGACGCGTGACGTCCAGGACTTGAGCCGCCTTGCACACCTGGACCGGCTCCCGGACCTGCTCAGACTGCTCGCGGCCAACACCTCCGGCGAGCTGGTCAAGGCCCGGGTCGCGGCCGACGCCGGCATTCCCGAGACCAGCCTCACCGGCTACCTGGATCTGCTGGAGACCCTGTACCTCATCCACACGCTGCCCGCCTGGGGCGAGAACCTGGCCAAGCGCGTCACAGGCAGACCGAAGGTGGCCCTGCTCGACACCGGCCTCGCCGCCCGGCTCAACCACGTGACTGCGACTGCCATGGCGCTCGGCTCAGCGAGCGACGCCGCCGGTGGCCTGCTCGAGTCGTTCGTGGCCGGCGAGCTGCGTCGCCAGCTCGTTTGGGCCGAGACGCCGGCTCGGTTGTTCCACTTTCGCGACCGGGACGGGCTCGAGGTCGACATCGTCGTGGAGAGCGATGGCCGACGCGTGGCCGGCGTGGAAATGAAGGCGGCCGGCTCGGTCTCAAAGAGCGATTTCAAGGGACTTGCGTTCCTCCGCGACAAGCTGAAGGCGCGGTTCGCGATGGGTGTGGTGCTGTACGCGGGCAAGCAGCCGCTGCCGTTCGGTGACCGGCTCTGGGCACTGCCCTACTCCGCGCTCTGGTCCTGATCTCGCCGCGAAAGTGACCGGCTATCGACCACGACGCCACGCCGCTGTCACGCCCTCCCGCGCACGCTATCTGCGGCATTATGCACAGGCTTGGGGTGGTCGCTCATGATGCTTCGCCTTCGGTGAGGGATCGTCGTTCTCGGATGTCATTCAGGTCGCCTTCCTGGTCAGTTCCGTTCTGAGTGGGCGGAACGATGCTAGGAGCAGCATGTCCGAAGGGACCGACAGCACAAACTAGTAGTTTGAACTGGTTAGCGCCCCATCAATCTGGCCGATCCGTCGGGCCGACTCGGGGTAAGCAGTCTTGGGGCGACTGAGCTTGACCAACCAGCTCACCAGGGTTTGTGTGCGTCCCCTTAGATGCCGCGCGGCCCCGCGGCAACTCCGAACCCATCCGCGTTGATCCATCGTCATGACGGGCGGCGGTCAGCCTGACAGGGAAGCCCGCCGCATCAGTCACACGATTCCAGCGTGGCGTCATCCCGGGCCAGATCGCCAAACCGGGCGGCCATCGCGGTGTCGGGGAAGACCACGCTGGCGGCACCGACGGCTCCGATGCTTCCTTGCACGACGCAGTGGGTGATCTTGCGCCGGTCCACCTGCGCCATCGCGTGGGCAATCTCGAACATCTCAGCCGGTGAAAGATCAGTGGCGGTGTGAGCCATCACCGAGAGCACACCCTTTTCGATGAAGCCGGGCCGATCGGCGTTGGCGGCGATCTTGGCCTGAATGCCCATCAGCGTGAGCTGTTGGTGGGCGGACCGGTCGAAGTCTCCCCCAGGAAGGTTGTGCCGGATCCGCGAGAAGGCCATCGCCTCATAGCCGTTGAGATGGATCTTGCCCGCCGGGAAGCCACCTGGCTTGAGGGCGCTGTCGCTGAAGGCGTAGGGGTTGTTGACGTCGATCCCACCGATGTCGCGGATCATGTTTTCGAAATACGGAAAGCGAGTGACGATCACATAGTCGGGTTGTACGCCGATCAGGTTGCCCACGGTCTCGCCGAGCAGTTGGGGCCCGCCGTAATACAGCGCCGCGTTGATCCTGTTCGACCCCACGCCCGAGATTGGCACCCAGGAGTCCCGAGGCATCCCGATCGCGGTGGCCGCGCCAGTCTTCGAGTTGATCCCGACCAACTGCAGAGCGTCGCCGCGGGTGCGGGTCATGTCCTCACCAGGGCGCGCATCGGAGCCCACGGCCAGGATCCACAACACGTCAGGAGTGAGATCGACACCCGAGGCCGTGCGCACCTTCACCATGGCCACCTCGGTGGGATGGGTCGCGGAGTCGGGCACCGTCAGCGCCGTGACGCAGAGTACGGCGCCGAGCGCCGCCGCCTTGAAGACTCGTCGCAGCCGTTGCATCACTTGCTTCCCTTCGCCACGTCGTACGCAAAGATCTGCCAACCCGACTCATGGCGAGTCAGCATCAGGCGGCCGGACACCGACACCTGCTTCTCGAGCTCCCCCGTGGTGTCGAACACCAACCGAAACCGGGCCGTCGCCGCACGCGGCTTTCGCTTCGCCGCCAAGACGTCCACCACCACGACCCGCCGCGTGGCGACGGCCGACTCGATGCGCGCGCCGATGTCGGCGTTGCTCATCAACTGACGATCCTTGCCCGCCTCAGCGGCAGCGCCTTCGGTGAACCCCGGAAACGCGTCGGTGAATTCCGCGCGCGGATAGTCGCCGCCGACATACGCCGCGTCGAGCCAGCCGTCCACGACGACGCCCACTTCAACGGCGAACGTTTCGGCCGCTGCCGGACGCAACCTGCCGGTGATTTTTCCGACTTTCACCGTGGTAGCCAAGGGTGGCTCAACCGGTGTCGGCGAGGTCGAGACGGAAGGTTGAGCGGGCTTGGAATCGCTCGTGCAGGCGCTCAGCGAGACCGCCAACGCAGCGCCAAGCAGGATCATCGACACGCGCCGAGGGGCGTGGTTCATCATCGTCACAATTCTCCAAGTGGTGTGGCTCTCGCTACACCTTGCCTCATAGCGGTGGCCAACGACTGCATTTGGTGCCCACTGGGTCTAGCCTTGACAACCGACTACATTCACACCGCGCGCACATCGGAAGAGGCGAACGAGCTCGTGCCATCGTCCCAGGACAACACGTCTCCAGCATCCCCCACGGCTGGCCCCCCGGCCGACTTTGGAGCCAACGAGTGGCTTGTGGAGGAAATGCAGGATCGGTACGCCGTCGATCCAGGCAGCGTGCCTGCCGAATGGGCGGCGTGGTTCTCCACGCACGAGACGGTGACGCCTCTCGCCGCCATCAACGGCACTCCCCCTGTGGCGGTCGCTCCCGCAACCGTCACCACCACACCAGCAGCCACCAAAGCGGCGCCCGCCACTCCCCCAGCCCCAGTCGCCAAGCCGCGCCCAGCAGCCGAGGCCGCCGAGCCAGCCCGGGGCACCAGCAACCCGGTGGCCAAGGACCCCGCCCCGGCCACGCCAGCGGCGGCGAGCGACGAGCCGTCGTACACCGTGCTCCGCGGCGCACCCGCCCGCACCGCAGCCAACATGGATGCCTCGCTCAGCGTGCCGACGGCGACGTCGGTCCGCGCCGTACCCGTCAAACTCCTCTGGGACAACCGCGTCGTCATCAACAATCACCTGGCCCGAGCGCGCGGCGGCAAGGTGTCGTTCACCCACATCATTGGTTATGCGCTGATCCAGGCGCTGAAGTCGATGCCCGAGATGAACGTCGGCTTCGACACCATCGACGGCAAGCCCAACCTGATCACCCCCGCCCACATCAACCTCGGGCTCGCCATCGACATGCCCAAGCCCGATGGCACCCGCACCCTGCTGGTGCCCTCGATCAAGGCCGCCGAGTCGATGGACTTCGCCGGCTTCTGGACGGCCTACGAAAACATCGTGCGCAAGGCGCGCGACACCAAGCTCACCGTCGAAGACTTCCAAGGCACCACGATCTCGCTGACCAACCCCGGCACCATCGGCACCAACCACTCCGTGCCCCGGCTGATGAAGGGCCAGGGCGCCATCATCGGCGTCGGCGCGATGGAATACCCGCCCGAGTGGCAGGGGGCGTCTGAGGACACCCTGACCCGCAACGCGATCAGCAAGGTCATGACGTTGACCTCGACCTACGATCACCGGGTCATCCAGGGGGCTCAATCGGGTGAGTTTCTGCGCCGCGTCCATCAGCTGCTGCTGGGCGATGAGGGCTTCTACGACAAGATCTTCGGCTCCCTGCGGATCCCCTACGAGCCGATCCGCTGGGCCTCCGACATCGCGACCTCCCACGATGACGAGATCGGCAAGCAGGCCCGGATCTTGGAGTTGATCCACGCCTATCGGGTGCGCGGGCACATGATGGCCGACACCGACCCGCTCGAATATCGCCAGCGCAGTCACCCCGACCTCGAGGTCGAGTCGCACGGTTTGACACTGTGGGATCTGGATCGCGAATTTGCCACCGGGTCGTTCGGTGGCGAGCGCAGGTTCATGAAGATGCGCAACATTTTGGGCATCCTGCGCGATTCCTATTGCCGCACGGTCGGCATCGAATACATGCACATCATGGACCCCGAGCAGCGTCGGTGGATCCAGCAACGTGTCGAGCAGCCACACGTGAAGCCGCCCCGCGAGGAGCAACTCCGGATCCTGCTCAAACTCAATCAGGCCGAGGCCTTCGAGACCTTCCTGCAGACCAAGTTCGTCGGCCAGAAGCGGTTCTCCCTGGAAGGAGCGGAGACGACCATTCCGCTGGTGGATGAGGTGTGCGAGGCCGCCGCCGAGGCCGGGATGGACGAGGTCTGCATCGGGATGGCCCACCGCGGCCGGCTCAACATGCTCGCCAACATCGTCGGCAAGAAGTACTCCCAGATCTTCCGGGAGTTCGAGGGCAACATCGATCCCCGGACCGTTCAGGGATCGGGCGACGTGAAATATCACCTCGGCGCCGAAGGCGAATTCATCGCCGGCTCCGGCTCGCGGATCAAGGTGTCCGTCGCGGCGAACCCGTCGCATCTCGAAGCGGTCGATCCCGTGCTCGAGGGCATCGCCCGCGCCAAGCAGGACGTGCTCAACAAGGGCGCCGCCTACCCCGTGTTGCCCCTCCTGGTGCACGGCGACGCCGCCTTCGCCGGTCAAGGGGTCGTGGCCGAGACCCTCAACCTGTCCCAGCTGCGGGGCTACCGCACCGGCGGCACGATCCATGTCGTGGTCAACAACCAGGTCGGCTTCACCACCTCCCCGGGCTCCTCGCGGTCCTCGCTCTATTCCACCGATGTGGCCCGGATGGTGCAGGCGCCGATCTTCCACGTCAACGGCGATGACCCTGAGGCCTGCATTCGGGTGGCCCGGCTGGCGTTCGAATATCGGCAGGCGTTCAACAAGGACGTCGTCATCGATCTGGTGTGCTATCGCCGGCGCGGGCACAACGAGGGCGACGACCCGTCGTACACCCAACCGTTGATGTATGACCTGATCGAACAGAAGCGCTCCGTGCGCAAGCTCTACACCGAATCGTTGGTGGGTCGCGGCGACATCACCATCGAAGAAGCCGAGCAGGTCCTCAAGGACTATCAACTCCAGTTGGAGCGGGTGTTCACCGAGGTCCGCGACGCCGACTCGCAACCTTCGGAGTGGACGACCGTGCCGGACTATCCCGACAAGCCGGCGGGAGAAACGCGTACGTCGGTGCCGTTCGAGGCCTTGAAGCGGATTGCCGACGCCTACGTCACCCCGCCGGAGGGCTTCACCGTGCATCCCAAGGTGATGCCGCAACTGCAGCGCCGGGCGACCGCCATCACCGAAGGCCCGATCGATTGGGGCACGGGCGAGATCTTGGCGTTCGGTGCGCTGCTCATGGACGGGCGACCCGTGCGGCTCGCCGGCCAGGACTCGCGGCGCGGCACCTTCGTGCAGCGGTTTGCCACCATCATCGACCGGGTCAACGCCGACGAGTGGACACCGCTGTCCAATCTGAGCGACGACCAGGCGAAGTTCTTCGTCTATGACTCGCTGCTTTCGGAGTACGCCGCCCTCGGCTTCGAATATGGCTATTCGGTGGCGCGACCGGACGCCTTGGTGTTGTGGGAGGCGCAATTTGGCGACTTCGTGAACGGCGCCCAGACGATCATCGATGAGTTCATCTCCTCGGGTGAGACCAAGTGGCAGCAACAGTCCGGAGTGGTGTTGCTCTTGCCCCACGGCTATGAAGGCCAAGGCCCGGACCACTCGTCGGCGCGCATCGAACGCTTCATGACCATGTGTGCCGAGGACGCCTTCGTCGTTGCGCAGCCGTCCACACCGGCGTCGTACTTCCACTTGCTGCGGCGCCACTCCTTGGGAGAGGAACACCGTCCGCTGATTGTGTTCACGCCCAAGTCGATGCTCAAGCGCAAGGAGGCGGCCTCGATGCCCGCCGACTTCACCGAGGGTGGTTTCCGTCCGTTCATCGGCGACGCTGTCGCCGACCCGTTGCTCGTGGACACGCTGCTCATCTGCTCGGGACGGGTGACCTGGGACTTGATGGTCGAGCGAGCGCAGCGTGAGGCCACGGCTCGGGTGGCGATCGCTCGAATCGAACAGCTCTATCCGCGACCGGTCGAGGAGATCAACGCCGAGATCGCGAAATATCCCAGCCTCAAGGCGATCCGCTGGGTGCAAGACGAACCCGCCAACATGGGACCCTGGCCGCACTATCAACTCAACGTGTGGCCCGACCTCAACCTGCGCGTCGAACGGGTCTCACGCAGCGCCTCCTCATCGCCGTCGGTGGGCTCGCTCAAGCGGCACGGCGAGGAGCAGAAGGCGCTGATGGACCAATCCTTCGCGCCCGCACCTGCTGGAGGGTGAGGGATGTATTTCACCGATCGCGGGATCGAGGAGCTCGAGCGTCGGCGCGGCGACGAGGAGGTCACGCTCGCTTGGTTGGCGGAGCGCCTCCAGGAGTTCACCGATGTGCACCCCGAGTTTGAGACCCCCGTGGAGCGGTTTGCCACCTGGTTGGCCCGGCACGACGACCCGGACGACTAGGTCGTTCAGGCTCGCCGCGCGGCCATCCGGAGCCAGACCAAGAACCTGTCTGTTGCGATCTCTCGGCCACGGTGCCCCGCAACGATGGCATCGACGTCGATCGAGACCCCGAGCACGGTGACCGTGCCATAGTCGGGAATCGATCCACCCCTGGCGACGAGTTGATACGCGTAGGTAATGACCATGTCTTCAATGTCAATGTTGGTGCGCAGCTTCGGATCCTCAGTGCTGAAACCCATGATCACGTGGCGTTGAAAGGCGACGTCAGTCCCGCCCCAAGTGAAGAACTCCCAGCGCAGGTTTGGGTGCCGCTCGATCATCACTTCGCCAAGGAACAACGCGACGTCGTGGCAAACCGAGTTCCAGATCGGGAGAAACTGCCCGGCCTCACCGGGGTCAGCCTCAACGCTGGAGGAGAACCAATCGTTGAGGTCTTGAATCGCAGCATCATCGGTCCCGAGTTTCACATCGTTGGCCGCGAGCAGGCGACGGAGCATCTCGATCCGCGAGTCCTTCGTGGTCATGCACGTCTGGAATATCCGTCGCGCCTCAACACGGGGCAGCGAACGTCGCTCAGGTGCCGTGCCCGGGCCCAGGTCGTGAGGGATGTATCCGTCCCAATCGATCGTCACAGAACACCACCATCAGGCTCTAGGACTCACCGCACGCAGCGTGACATCGGGGATCGTGGCGTCGGGAGGCAGATCAAGGATGTGCAGGATGGTCTCGGCAACGGTCTCCGGCTGGATCCACCGAGCGGCGTCGTACGGTGCCCCCTCCTGCTCGTGCACCTTCTCCTGCATGGGCGTGGCGGTCCGCGAAGGATAGATCGTGGTCACGCGGACGCCGGTGGTTTGCTCCTCCGCGCGCAACGAGTCGGCCACCGCGCGCAGGCCAAACTTTGAGGCGGCGTACGCCGACCAACCCGGCCCCGACGCCAACCCGGCCGTCGAGTTCACGAACACGACCAATCCCCCAGCCGCGCGCAGCGAGGGCAACAATTCGCGCGTCAACAGCGTGGGTGCCGTCAGGTTGACGTCCATCTGCCGCTGCCAGCTGGTCAGGTCGGCGGCGTCGATCGAGCCCAGGTCGACCACACCGGCGATATGGAGCAACGAGTCGACGGTCCCCCCGATCACCTGCCCCAGTCCTTGAAGGGACGCCGGCTGCGCAAGGTCGGCGGCAATGAAGACGGCGTGCGGGAAGTCGGGGCGCAGGTCGTTGATCCGATCGGCATCGCGCAGCAACAACACCAGCCGATCACCGCGGTCGCGGAGCCGTTCGGCGACCGCGCGCCCGATGCCCGAGCCCGCTCCGGTGAGGACGTGGGTCTTCATCGGGTCAAGACCACCTTGCCGAAGACCTCGCCCGCGGCGATGGCGGCCAGGCCGTCCCGCGCCTGCTCCATGGGCAACACCCTGTCGATCAGAGGTCGGGCTCCGGTGGCGTCCAACATAGTCACCAGGGCGGCCAACTCGGCGCGGGTGCCCATCGTGGACCCGATCACCCGGAGTTGCAGGAAGAAGATCCGGGTGAGCTCGGCGTCGTCCACATTCGGCCCGGACGTAGTGCCCGAGATCACGATCGTGCCCCCGGGTCGCAGCGCACGCACCGAATGAGACCAGGTCGCTCGGCCCACCGTCTCCATCACCGCATCGACGCGCAGCGGCAATCGGGCGCCCGATTCGAACACCTCGTGGGCCCCCAACTCCAGGGCACGAGCCCGCTTGGCCTCAACTCTCGAGGTCGCCAACACCCGCAGCCCACCTGCCCGGGCCAACGTGATCAGCGCGGTGGCCACTCCCCCGCCCGCTCCTTGCACGAGCACGGTGTCGCCTGCCTTGAGCCCGCCCTGCACGAACAACATGCGATAGGCGGTCAGCCAGGCCGTGGGGAGGCAGGCGGCCTCTTCGAAGGTGAGGGAGCCCGGTTTGGGTACGACGTTGGCACTCGGCACGATCACCCGGTCGGCGAAGGTGCCCTGATGTCGCTCGGAGAGCAGCGACCGCCGAGGATCGAGCGTTTCGTCGCCGGTCCAACCCGGATCGCTGATCACCGCGTGCACGAGGACTTCGTTGCCGTCGTCATCAACCCCCGCGGCGTCGCAGCCCAAGATCATCGGCAGCGCTTCGGCACGCAGTCCCACACCACGAAGCGACCAGAGGTCGTGATGATTGATCGACGCCGCTTTCACGTTGACCGCCGTCCACCCGGCCGGCGGCTCAGGCTCGGGCCGCTCGCCGATCACCAACCCGGCGAGGGGATCTTCGGTGGAAAACGACTCGGCGTAGACAGCAAACATGGCGACACGCTACCGGCCCCACTTCCGAGGCTTCGGCCAGATCCGCAGCAGGACCACGGCGATCACGTCTCGGTCGGGGATCGGCCCCCGGTGACGAGAGTCCACGCCTTCGTCCGGGTTGTCACTGAGCAGCCACCAGGCGGCGGCGCCTGAGTGCGTCGTACGACGCTCGACGGCGCGCTTGACCGCGACCGTGCTGTCGGGGAACTTCGCGACGACGAGGCAGCCGGGGCGGACCGTTGCGGCGTACCTGACGAGCAGCAGGTCACCCGGCGCCAGAGTGGGGGCCATCGACTCCCCACGCACGCGAGCAAATCCACAACGCGGCGGCCGCCAGCCCCGACGCCGCCCACTCGCTGCCTGACCACTCACGACCGGTAGTGTCGCAGTAGACCCCAGCTGCGCTGATCAGTTGTGTTGACCAGTTGTTGATGACGAGAGGACGCCGATGTTTGCCCGACTGTTTGCACCCACCATCGAAGTTTCCGCCCACTGCGATCTGCCGTGCGGCGTGTATGACCCGGCCCAGGCCCGCATCGAGGCCGAGTCGATCAAGGCGTTGGTCGCCAAGGTCGCCGACAACCCCGATCGCGACTTCCGCACCCGCGCCATCGTGATCAAGGAACAGCGCGCCGAGTTGGTCAAGCACCACCTGTGGGTGCTGTGGACCGACTACTTCAAGCCCGAGCACTTCGAGACCTACCCGCAGCTCCACACGCTGGTCAACCAGGCGACCAAGCTCGCCGGCGCCGGTGGCAACAAGGGCTCTCTCGACGCCGCGAAGGCCGACGAACTGTTGGCCAAGATCGACGAGATCGCCGAGATCTTCTGGGCCACCAAGAAGGCCTGACTCACCCGAAACACGCTCGTTTGCGCGGGCCCCCCGCGCGACCGCCCCGTTGTGAACGGTTTCCGCCCCCGCACCCGGGGCGGAACTGCATCGCACGGGGCGGAACTGCGTTGAAGCGGGTGGCGTGATGCTAGGGCGGCGGCACCAGCCGGTCCCGCTACTGTGTGCCGCACTAGACACTTGCCTCGAAGGACTGGCCATGACCCCCTCATCTGGGCGCGCCCGCGCCGATGTCGAACTCCGGGTTCCGGCCGACGGCGCTTATGCCTCGGTGTTGCGGACCACGACCGCGGGCTTGGCCGCCCGCCTCGACTTCACCATCGATGAAATTGAGGACCTGCGGATGGCAGTGGGCGAGGCCAGCGCGATGGTTTTGGCGCAAGCCACGCCCGGCTCGGACCTGATGTGTGAGTTCCTGCTCTCCCCCGGCACTCTGGCGATCGCGCTGCACGTCCACGCCGAGTCGGCAGAGCCACCCGATCGAGACAGTTTTGCCTGGCAGGTGTTGAGCACCCTGGCCACCGAAGCAAGCACCGAGGCGATTCCCGGAAGGTTCGAGGTCACCCTCACGATGGTGTCCGAACTCCATGCCGGTGGGGCTTCGTCCCCCGGCCGCGACTGATCCCCGATCCCCCGGCCACGATCAGCAATGACGTCACCATCCTCGGGAGAGCCACCGTGGGCAGATCGCCCGGTGGACCCGCCTGCCGACACCGAAGATCTGTTTCGACGACTGACCAGTGCGCCTAACGATCCGGCACGCGACGCGCTCGTGCGTCTCCACCTGCCGTTGGTCGAGCATTGTGCACGCCGGTTCCGCAATCGCGGTGAACCGTTCGAGGACCTCGTCCAGGTGGGCACTATCGGGTTGCTCAAGTCGATCGATCGTTTCGAGCCCGAGCGCGGGTTGGAGTTCTCCACTTACGCAACGCCGACGATCCTCGGCGAAATCAAGCGACATTTCCGGGACCGAGGCTGGGCGATCAAGGTGCCCCGACGGCTGCAAGAGTTGCGACTGGCCATCACAAACGCCTCCGCCGGACTGACCCAACAACTTGGCCGCTCTCCCACGCCGCGCGAACTGGCCGACGTCGTGGGCTGTTCGGTGGAGGAAATCCTGGAAGCCATCGAGTCCGGGAACGCCTACGCCACACTGTCACTCGACGCGCCCGACGATGGGCACGAGGGGACCTCAAGCGTGCTGGAGGAACTCGGCGTGGCTGATCGCCACCTCGACCAGGTGGAGGTCCGAGAGTCGCTCAAACCCCTGCTCGACGAATTGGATCCCCGGGCGCGGTCGGTCTTGGTGCTGCGCTTCTTCAAGAACCTGACCCAGTCGCAGATCGCCGCCGAGGTTGGGATCTCACAAATGCACGTCTCGCGGATCCTGACCAAGACACTTGAGGATCTGCGCACGGCCCTCGAGCGCGACTAGCGCCACCTCGGCGACGCCTCAAACCTCGGGATTCAGCCATCGTTGGGTCGCCGGGTGCAGGAGGCCGACGAGAGCCGTCACAGCGGAGCCGGTGAGGACCAGCGCCACCCAGGTGGTGGGGGCCTCCCGAAAACTCCAGGCGATGCCCAACCACAAGACCTGGGCGAAGACCATCGGGCTGCGCGCCCATGCTCGTCGCAGCAGCACAGCCCTGGCACACCACATCAGGCCGGCGCCGTACGCGAAGAAGAACACCGCGGTCGTCACCCCCATGAGCAGCCGAGAGGACGAGAGGTTCAACAACTCCAAAACGGCGTACGCCGTCAGCAACGCCCCTTGGATGGCCACCAGCACACTGGCGATGAGGAGCGATCTGGGTGGTTTGAACACGCGGTCACCCTAGTGTGTGACTAAAGAAACCTCGGTAAGGGCTTGTGCCGGACCGAAAGTCTTGCGACCCTGGTTCGCGTATGTGAATCCGTTCACACACTGTCAGACGCTCGCGCCTGCCACATTTGCCTTCTTGCCCGTAGACTCGCTCTTTCTGCCCTCTCACCAACGAAAGTGGGTTCCCCCAGCCATGGATTGGCGCCACCGCTCCCTGTGCCTCGACGAGGATCCGGAGCTGTTCTTCCCGATCGGCAACACCGGTCCGGCCATCCTCCAGATCGAGGAGGCCAAACAGGTGTGCCGTCGGTGTGAGGTGCGCGAACAATGCCTGGCCTGGGCGCTGGAGGCGGGTCAAGACCACGGCGTGTGGGGCGGCCTCAGCGAAGATGAACGTCGCGCGCTGAAGCGCCGCAATGCTCGGGCTCGGGTCCGCAGCAACGCCTGACGACCCCGCCTGCACGACCCGACAGCCGCTAGTCCTGGGGTACGTCGATGAGCACGCGGGTGCCGCCGGCCGTTCCCGGCTCCACGCTGAGTTGACCGCCCATCTCTGATTCGACGAGGGTCCGCACGATCGAGAGCCCCAGGTGCATCGAGGTGTCCAGGTCGAAGTCGTCGGGCACCCCCACCCCATCGTCGGTCACGTTGACCGTCAAGCGTCCGAGCGACTTTCGGGTGGTCACCTCGATGGTGCCTTCGCATTCCTGGGTGGGATAGCCGTGCTCGACGGCGTTTTGCAGGACTTCGGTGAGCACCATGGCCAAGGCGGTTGCGGTCTCGGAGGGCAGTTCGGCAAACGATCCCGACCGATGCACCCGAACCCGCGCCCCCGCTGCGCTGACGTCGGTCACCATCCGTCCGAGTCGGTCGGCGATCTCGTCAAACGCGACGAGCCCCTCGGCGGATTGGCTCAACGTCTCATGCACGATCGCGATCGAACCCACCCGGCGCACGGCCTCCTCGAGCGCGGCCTTGGCCGACGGTTCATCGATGCGCCGGGCCTGGAGCCGCAGCAGCGCCGCGACCGTCTGGAGATTGTTCTTCACCCGATGATGGATCTCCCGGATGGTGGTGTCTTTGGTGACCAACTCCCGGTCGCGACGCCGCAAGTCCGTGACGTCGCGCACCAAGATCAGGCCACCCAGATGCTCGGTTGCGGTGCGCAACGGGATGGATCGCACGATCAGCGAAACATCATCGCCCCCGATCTCGGTGTCCCGGCTTCCGCGCCCCGATAGCGCCGCACTCAAGGTCTCCTCATCGGGGCGGCGCCGCGGGGGGACCAACTCCCGAGTGAGCTCCGCCAGGTTCATGCCCTGCAGGTCACCGGTGTGACCGAGACGGCGGTAGACCGACAACGCGTTGGGGCTGGCATAGGTCACCCGACCCTGCGGATCCACCCGAACAAACCCATCTCCCACGCGAGGCGAGTCGGCGTGGTCACCACGCTCACCGGCGACGGGAAAGTCACCGTTGGCGATCATCTGCGTCAGATCAGCGGCGGTTTGCAAGTAGGACAGTTCGAGGCGGCTCGGGGTGCGCACCCCGAGCAGGTTGGTGTTGCGGCCCACGACGGCCACCACACGGTCGGCGCGGCGTACCGGAATGGTCTCGACCCGCACCGGCACATCGTCGCGCCACTCGGGGTCGCCATCGCGCACCAACCGTCCCTGGGCATAGGCAGCATCGAGCATCCGTCGACGGCCGACGGGGATGAACGTGCCAACGACGTCATCGACATAGGCCGTCGGGCCCGTGGTGGGACGCATCTGGGCGCCGGCCCAGAACCCCTTCCCTTCCCGGTCCGGCAGCCACAGGATCAGATCGGCGAAGGACAGGTCGGCGATGATCTGCCAGTCCGCCAGGAGCCGGTGCAACCACGCCACATCCTCGGCGTCTAGATCCGTATGGACCTTCACCAATTCCGACATTGAGGGCACCGGGTCAGCGTAGTGTGACCCCCGTCCCGGAGATGACCTCCGGGGTCGTGGGCTGGCAGGATGGAACGCATGGCGACGGGGTACTGGCAGCAGGTCATGGCCGCCGGCCTTTCGGTGCCCACGGATCGCACGCTGAGCGACCTGACGGCCGAACTCACCCGGCTGCTGGGCTCCCCCGATCCCTCCGAACGCGACGGCACGGCCTACCCCACCTTGGCCACCTGGATCGATCGCGGGGTCTACGACGACCTGCTCGCCGGCCTTGGCGACGGGATGGCCTCGGGGTTGTCGATCGGGCTCGGCGAGCCCGACGGAGACGACGTGTTCCGTCGCAGTTTCTCGGTGCTGATCCTTTCTGAGTGCTTGTCGCGGGACAACGAGCGCGGGCTGCTGCCCGCCGACAAGGTGCTGGAGTGGGGCGACCGGATCACCACCTGGTATCTGCGCGAACACGACCTGCGCGGTTTTGTGCCCGGCAAGGGGTGGGCACACACGATGGCGCATGGGGCCGATGCCATCGGCGCCCTCGCGGCGTCGTACCACCTCGGCATGCCCGAGTTGACGGTGTTGCTCGATGTCCTGGCAGATCGGTTGCTGCTGCCGGGCACCACGCTGCTGGTCTCGGGCGAGCCCGATCGGATGGCCGCCGCCACCTTGGCCGTCTTGCGCCGCAACCAGGTGTCCCTCCCCGTGGTGGAAACCTGGGTGGCCCGGGTCACCACGGCCGCCCGACGGATGTCCACCAGCGCCGATCACGACCCGTTCCTGGATAGCGCCAACGCCGAAGCCTTCCTGCGCGCGCTCTATCTGCAACTCTCGCTGGCCCCAGGCCCACCGCAGATCCGCGCCGATCTCTTGCTGGTCCTCGTCGATGCGCTGCGGGCCAGCAATCCGCATTACCTGGCCATTCCGAGGCATGCGACTGGTGAGTAACCTTCGGTCATGACGATGACCGGACACGCGGGGCAACTCGCGATCGCTGTTGCCCAGGCGCACGGCGTTGACACCCTGTTCACCCTCTCTGGTGCCCACGTCTTTCCGATGTACGACGGGGCGGTCAAGGCCGATCCGCCGGTGCGCATCCTCGATGTCCGTCACGAACAAACCGCTGCCTTCGCCGCCGAGGCCACCGGCAAGCTGACGCGGGTCCCCGGCCTGGCGGTGCTGACCGCTGGCCCCGGAGTGACCAATGGGATCAGTGCCATCGCCCAGGCCCAGTTCGCCGGATCCCCGATGGTGGTCGTGGGTGGTCGAGCCCCTGCCAACCGCTGGGGCAGTGGGAGTTTGCAGGAGCTGGATCAGCCGCCGATCATCGCGCCGATCGCCAAGTCCGCCCGCACGCTCCACACGGCCGATGCGGTGCTGGAGGGCTTCCATGACGCGTTCCGGACCGCAGCCTCTCCTCACCGTGGCCCGGTGTTTGTGGACGTGCCGATGGATGAGTTCTTCAACACCGCCTCCGGCGACCTGCCCACCACCGCCGTGATCACCGGCCCGGCCCCCGATGCCGATGCTCTCGCCGACATCGCCGAGTTGCTGAGCACCGCCGCCCGGCCCGTGCTTATCTTGGGCACTGACGTGTGGGCTGACGGCGCTGAAGAGTCCGCACGGCGCTTCGCCGAGTTGGCACAACTCCCCACGATCACCAACGGCATGGGGCGCGGGATGTTGCCTTCAGGCCACCCCCAGCTGGTCACCAAGGCCCGCGGCGCCGCGCTCGGCCACGCGGATCTGGTGATCGTGGCGGGCACCAGTCTCGACTTCCGACTGGGCTATGGCACCTTCGGCGGGAAGGATGGGGCTCCGCCTGCGCAGGTCGTGCACCTGGCCGACTCGGCGGGCCAACTCGCTGGCCACGTGGACCTGGCCGGCGCCGCCGCCGGAGACCTATCTCGGATCTTCGACGCCCTCGGCGAAGCCTTCGATCATCTGGTCCGCCGTCCTGACTGGACGGCGTGGCTGGCCCAATTGAGCGACGCGGTCGCCGCTGCGACCGCACGTGATGCCAAGCTGTTGAGCGCGGACTCCGACCCGATCCACCCGGCACGGATCTACGGGGAGCTCGTGCCGCGGCTGGCTGACGATGCCGTGGTCATCGGCGATGGTGGCGACTTCGTGTCCTTTGCAGGGAAGTTCATCGAGCCCTCTCGGCCCGGGGGGTGGCTGGATCCGGGGCCTTACGGCTGCCTAGGCGCGGGCCTCGGCGCAGCCATCGCCGCGCGGCTGGCGCGACCCTCTGCCCAAGTAGTGCTCCTCCTCGGCGACGGCGCCGCGGGCTTCTCGCTGATGGATGTGGACACCCTGGTGCGCCACAACCTGCCGGTGGTGATGGTGCTGGCCAACAACTCGGCTTGGGGGCTCGAGAAGGGGCCGATGCAGATGCTCTACGGCTACGACGTCGCCGCCGATCTGGCGCCACAGACCCGCTACGACGTGGTGGTGCGCGGGTTGGGCGGAGCCGGCGAGCTAGTCACCAAACCGGGCGACATCGGGCTCGCCCTCGACCGCGCGTTCGCCGCCAACGCGCCGTACCTTATCAACGTGATCACCGACGTCGAGGCCGCCTACCCACGCACCACCTTCGGCATCTGATGGCAGGCTCCGCCCTCGAGATCAGGCTGGCGGACGAGTCCGAACTGTCCGCCATTGGGGACCTCACCGTGGCGGCCTATGTGCTGGACGGCCATGTGCAACCAGACGACGACTATGTCCACCGCCTGCGCGACGCGGCGGCGCGGGCCACTGAAGCGCAACTGTGGGTGGCGGTCGACGACGAACATCTCCTCGGCACCGTGACCATCTGCCCCGTGGGTTCACCGTGGCGCGAGATCGCGCTCGACGACGAAGGGGAGTTCCGCACGTTGGCGGTGGCGCCGCAGGCACGCGGACGTGGTGTGGGTGAGGCCTTGGTGCGGGAATGCATCTCGCGTTCACGGTTGGCTGGCGATCGCGCACTGGTCCTCTCCACGATTCCCGTGCAGGCGACGGCGCACCGGCTCTACGGGCGGCTGGGCTTCGAACGTTTCCCCGAACGCGACTGGGTCCCTGTTCCCGGTGTGCAACTCCTGGCCTATCAACTCCGACACCCCGACGGCGGCCCCGATGCCGGATGAGCCAGCGGACGACCAATCTGGGGAGGTGCGGTTGCGTTTCTCGGTGACTGATCAGGACACCGCGGAACAGTTGGGTTCGGGCGACCTGCCCGTGTTGGGTACGCCGCGGCTCCTGGCGTGGTGTGAGGCGGCGACCTGCGCGGTCTTAGCCCCGATGCTCCAGCCTGATCAGACGAGCGTGGGGACTCGGGTCGCGTTGGACCACCTGGCGCCAAGTCCGATCGGTCGCGAAATCGAGGTCGGCGCGAGCGTGGCGTATGCCGACGGAAGACTGCACCGCTTCACCGTGTCGGCGCGCGACTGCACCAACGGCAAGGTGGTGGCCGCGGGCGAGATCACCCGAGTCGTGATCGATCGGGAGCGATTCCTCAGGCGTTAGGGCGCTTGCCGTGGTTAGCGGCCTTCTTCTTGCGTGCGCGACGCTTGCGTCCGGTCTTGCCCATCGTGACTCCTCTGGCGATTTGGCGACGTGTCTGGATCGACACACGAGTGAGGCCCCGAAGGGCAGACAACGATCTTCTCAAACCCCACGGCGTACGGCGAATCGGTGGCCGGCCGTGGCGGGCGGCTAGCCCTCGGAGATGTGGATCTGCACCTGTCGCACCGAAAACAGCACCCGGCGACGCAGGTCCTCAGGCGCCGGCTCCGAACACGAGCGGGCGACGAGTGCTTTCAGCGTTTTCTGCAGGTCGTAGGTCTGAAGGCACGGTCCGCAGCGATCCAGGTGCACGCGCACCTCGGTGATGTCGTCTTCATGCAACTCATTGTCGAGGAAGTAGACGATGCGCTCGATGAAGTCGGCGCACGACTGTTCGTGGCTGTGGCTCATTGCTCGCCCTCCCCCACCCGCAGGAGATCGTTGGCCCGCACATGGTCGGACAACATGTCGCGCAACTGTCGGCGTCCTCGGTGCAGTCGAGACATCACGGTGCCGATCGGGGTGCCCATGATGTCGGCGATCTCCTTGTAGGGGAACCCTTCGACATCGGCCAAGTAGACCGCGAGTCGAAACTCCTCGGGCAAACGCTGCAGCGCGTCTTTGACCTGGGAATCTGGCAGGTGCTCGAGGGCTTGCATCTCGGCCGACTTCAGACCGGTGGAGGTGTGAGACTCGGCCCGCGCCAACTGCCAGTCCTCGACATCTTCGGACATCGACTGCTGCGGCTCACGTTGCTTCTTGCGATAGGAGTTGATGAACGTGTTGGTCAGGATGCGGTAGAGCCACGCCTTGAGGTTGGTCCCCGGACGGAACTGGTGGAACGACGAGAACGCCTTGGCAAAGGTCTCTTGCACCAGGTCCTCGGCGTCTTGCGGATTGCGGGTCATCCGCATCGCAGCCGAATAGAGCTGGTCGAGAAACGGCAACGCGTCGCGCTCGAAGCGCAAGGCCCGGTCATCGGGACTCTCATCGCCTGGGGCCCGCTCCAGATCGGAGAGTTCGGCCTCAAGGGAGTTGGCGTCAAAGGAGTCAGTCATCGTGGCCAAGAGTAGCCCGGAGGAACCGGTGGCGCTGGGACGTGGTGGCAAGAGAGCAAGCACGTGAGGGGGAACATCTCAACGCGGCTTCTGATTCCCCACGACTTCGCGGATGATCCATTCCAGGGTGCTCTCCACCACGATGCTCAGCGCATCCTCGGCGGAGATCGGCCCTTTGGCTGGGACGCGCAGGCTGTGGTCGGCGCCGGGCACCACCGTCATCTCAACTCCCGGCGGGAACTCCTCCGGCCGACCCATCGAGTCACGCTCACCCTGGATCACCAGCGTCGGCACGCGCGACTTCAGCAACTCCTCCACCCGGGACTTCTCCGGATGACCGGGCGGATGAAGCGGGAAGGCGAGACAGAGACACCCGCGAGCGCCGAGCGACTTGGCACACCGGGCCGCCGAGCGCGCACCAGCCGAGCGGCCACCCACCACGAGGGGAGTCCGCGTGCGCATCGCCGAAGCCGCTGCGATCAATCCCGCGTCCAAGGTGTCGGGCGCGGTGGCGACCTTGCGGCCCGCCACCCGCCACGGCTGTTCAAATAGGGCGACGGAGATGTCGTTGCGGGGCAAGGCCAGGGCCAGCGCCTGGAGGTCGGCCGCCTCGATCCCGTTTCCCGCACCATGGCTGAGCAAGAGGGTGCTCACCGGCCGACGGGCGTGGTGGGTCACCAAACGACCTGGGCCGGACGGCGTCGCGACGATCCGCTCGTTGTTCACGACCCGCATCATGCCAGCGGTAGGGGCTCGATGAGTTCCGGCCCGTTGTTGCGCACGTTGCTCACGAGCGTCGACACCGGGAAAGACTCCAAAAGACCGGGGGCGGCCGGAGTGAGAAGGTCGAGCAACGCCCCCGTCGCGGCGGGCCGTGGATCCAGCCAGGAACCCCACCGCGAGGCGTCGACCATAAGCGGCATCCGGTCGTGGATGTGTCCGAGGGAGTCCTCGGCCTGCGTGGTGATGACCGTGCACGTCCAACGAAACCGGTCAGGGTCGTCTTCGGCCAGTTGAGGATCGCGCCAGATTTCGTAGAGCCCGGCCATCGCCAGGATCCCGTGATCGCGGGGCCGGATGAAGAAGGGCTGCTTGCGTGTCTTGCCGGAGGATGTCGCTTCGGAGGTGGCGTACCACTCGTAGTAGCCGTCCGCAGGCAACAGACAGCGCCGGCTTGCGAAGGCCTTGCGGTAGGCGGGCTTCTCGGCCACCGTCTCCATTCGCGCGTTGATCATCTTGCTGCCGGTTTGCGGGCCCTTCGACCAGGAGGGAATCAACCCCCAGGTCATCACCCGCAGTTGGCGTTCGGGCGGCTCTGAGCGATCTCGGGTTGGCGGTCGTTCGACGGCGACATAGACCGGCTTGGTGGGGGCGACGTTGAAGTCGGCTTCGAGCGCGCCGGCCGCTCTGTTCTCGATGATCTCGAACTCTTCGATGAGGTCCTCGGGCCGACGACTCGAGGCGTAACGACCGCACATGGAGTCACCCTAGGGCCACCCCAGCGAAGTCGTCAGGTTCGAGCGAGTTCGTCAAGAAGCAGAGCGGCGACGGCGTCGGTTGTGGGGAGGCCCTCGATCCACACGCGCGTCGTACCGCCACCCCCGTGGACGGTACGAGCCAGCTTGCGTAGGAGGGCAACCCGCTGACCGAGCCGGTCATCGCGCTCGACCACCACCACGATCCGATCGGGCCCGAGGCGACCGATCGTCTCCGGCCCGGCGAAAACGGCGCGAGCGGCCTCACCGAGGTCACTCAACCGCATCGCTCGGGTCAACACATGCTTGGCCGAATGATCGTCCGGCGGATCGTCGTGACGATCCATCGGAACCTCGGCCACTACCAAGGCATGCGTTTCGCGCACCCGGCCCAGTCCTCGGAGCTCTCCCCGGTACAGCTCCGAGAGTCGAGTGCGCACATGCGCCAGACTGGCCAGACCCGACAACGGGTCTTCGCAGGCCAGCTGGTGCAAGTAAGCGAGCGTGGTATCGCTCCAGGCGCGGGCCAGGGCCCGCACATCGTCGTACGACGGATCGACGCCCAGCACCAACTGGTACGTCGCAGCCAAGCCGTCCAGGGCTTCGTCCAAGGAAGCGCCGTCCTTGGCCAACTGAGTGCCCACCACCGCACAGGCGTCCACTGAGTTGAAACCAGGAGAGGTCAACCCCGAAGCCAGCGTTTCCCCCACAGCTTCAAACCGAGGCGGCAACCCCGTCCGCACCTGTTCGAACCACTTAACTCTGGCTTCGGGGTCGCCAGCAGACACGGTGCGCGAACGCAAAGTGAAGATGCCCACTGGTGCTCCTTGTGTGTGTCGTACACGACAGAAACGGTGTTCTCGCTTGCCCATGACGCGGTTCTTCGCAAAAAAATGCGCCAATTGGTCTATACGGAGCCGAACGATGCCTAAACTTGCGTCATCAACTGCCCGCCAACCCGTTAGTAACCATGTGAGCGCAACACTCCCCCGCGTCGAAGGACCCGCAGACGCCGAGCTGATCTCGGCTGTCCGCGGGGGCGATGTCGACGCCTACGGCGAGTTGTTTGCCCGCCACTCCGACGCGGCCCGGCGGTTGGCCCGCCAATTGATGTCTCCCTCCGACGCCGATGATTTGGTGTCAGATGCGTTCACCAAGGTGCTCTTGGTCCTGCAGCGAGGCGGCGGGCCCGATGTCGCGTTCCGCGCCTACCTGCTCACCGCCGTACGCCGCCTGCATGTGGACAAGATCCGGGCGAGTTCGCGACTGCACACGACCGATGACCTGGCCCCCTTCGATCCAGGGATTCCGTTCCAGGACACCGCGATCGAAGGATTCGAGAACGAAGCCGCGGCGAAGGCGTTCGCATCCTTGCCCGAGCGCTGGCAGTTGGTGCTGTGGCACACCGAGGTCGAAGGTCAAAAGCCCGCCGAGGTCGCCGCGCTGCTTGGCATGAGTGCCAACTCCGTTTCGGCGTTGGCCTACCGGGCCCGCGAAGGGCTGCGCCAGGCGTTCTTGAATCAGCACGCCCAAGAGCTTGAAGACGACACGTGTCGTTGGACCCATCAGCACTTGGGGGCCTACATCCGCAGCGGCGTGAGCCGCCGTGACGCAGGCAAGGTGGAGGAACACCTAGACGAGTGCCGCAAGTGCATGGCGATCTACCTCGAGCTGACCGAGGTGAACTCCAATCTGTCCGGCATCTTGGCGCCGTTGCTGTTGGGGAGCGCCGCGACGGCGTACGTCGCCTCGATCGGCGCCGGACTCACCAAGGGCGGACTGGTCCTCGTGCTGGATCGGGCCAAGGACTTCGTTTCGGCGAACGCGCCAGCATCGGCCGTGGCCGGTGTGGCCGCGACCGCGATCATCGCGGCTGGGACGTTCATGTCGATCAACGGCAACGATCAGCAGGTCAGCTCGGCGGACTCGGCACCTGGCTCCTCCATCAGCACGCCAGCGCCACCCGTTGCCGGAGGTCCCTCCGATCGCGTGGCCGAGACTGACAGGGCCGATTCGAAGGTCGTCGTGGTTCCCACGGTGTCGCCGACACCGAGCGATCTTGCGGAGCCCAGCGAGACGACGTCCACCGACAGCCCGACCGACGACCCGACCGAGCCAACCGACGGCCCAACTTCCACCGAGTCGCCCAGCTCCAGCGTCTCCGTCTCACCCACGGTCACCGACTCACCCAGCCCGACCGTCACCGACTCACCCAGCCCGACCGTCACCGACTCACCCAGCCCGACCGTCACCGACTCACCCAGCCCGACCGTCACCGACTCACCCAGCCCGACCGTCACCGACTCACCCAGCCCCACGGTCACCGACTCACCCAGCCCGACCGTCACCGACTCACCCAGCCCGACCGTCACCGACTCACCCAGCCCGACCGTCGCTCCAGCAAATCTCAAGGTCACTGCGAAGGTTGAGACCAACGGAGCACGCCGCTACCGCATCACCGCCCAGGTGTCAGGTCTGGCAGCCGGAGGGGGTGGCACGCTCACAGTGAACGCAGGCGGGCTCGACGCGCTGATCGACATCGGCTCCCGCTGCACAGTGACCTCGACAACCTTCGCCAGTTGCACTCTGTCCGGGGCGGCCAGCGAGGAGTTCCAGTTCATCGTCGAGCCAACACGAACTCTCGACTCCATTCGATCGATTCTTGTCTTCACGGTGATCCCGGACCCAGGAACGCCCGACGATTCCACTTCCGACAACGTTTTTGTCGTCACTCTGCGCAACGACAACGATCGAACGATGCCCACGTTCGGCCCCAGCAACTGGGCCTGAGCGAGCTGGACCTCCTCGGCTCGGCAGTGACCCTCGATAGGGTGCCGGGGTGACCCGACCGAACGACAGCCAGCTCGATCCGTGGCCCGCGCCGCGCGCACTGTCCCCGGTGAGCCTCACGATCTCCCTGCCCGGCAGCAAGTCTCTGACCAACCGTGCGTTGATCTTGGCAGCCCTTGCTGACGGTCCGTCCGTGGTTGGCCGAGCCCTGCGTTCGCGCGACACGACCTTGATGGCGACGGCGCTGCAATCGCTGGGCACCACTGTCGAGGCAACCGGATCCGATTGGCTGGTCACCCCCGGCTCTTGGACCCGCGATGCTGACGTCGACTGCGGTCTGGCCGGCACCGTGATGCGGTTCGTTCCACCTGCGGCCGCGCTGTCCAGCGGCGCGATCAACTTCGACGGCGACCCCCACATGCGCACCAGGCCGGTTAACGCCATGCTGACGGCCCTGCGAACCCTGGGCGCGAACATCGACGACGGTTTGCGTGGTGGTTTGCCCTTCACCATCGAGGGCCTCGGCTCGATGGCCGGCGGACGCGTCGTGATCGACGCCTCGGCGTCCTCCCAGTTTGTCTCTGCACTCCTGTTGGCCGGAGCACGCTATGACTCCGGGGTCGATGTCCGCCATGACGGCAAGCCGGTGCCCTCACAGCCCCACATCGAGATGACCATCCAACTGTTGCGCAGCCACGGAGTCTCGGTCGATGACTCGGATCCAAACAGGTGGGCGGTCGCGCCCGGTCCGATTAGGGCCGTCGATCACGTCATCGAGCCCGATCTGTCCAACGCTGCGCCCTTCGTGGCACTGGCCGCCGTCTCGGGAGGCCGCGTTCTGATCGAGGACTGGCCGCTCCAAACCACCCAGCCAGGCGACGCGCTTCGCGAGATCTTGACCCAGATGGGCTGCACCGTGAGCTTGAGCGACGACGGCTTGGAGGTTCACGGCGCGGACACGATCCAGGGCGTGGATCTGGACCTGCACGATGTGGGCGAACTGACGCCAGCGATCGCAGCGTTGTGCGCCCTGGCCGACTCCCCTTCGCACCTGCGCGGGGTGGCCCACATTCGCCACCACGAAACCGACCGGATCACCGCGCTTGCCACGGAATTGCGCAAGCTCGGCGCCGACGTCACCGAACACGACGACGGTTTGAGTCTGCGCCCGGCACCGCTCCACGGTGGGGCGTTTCGCACCTACGCCGACCACCGGATGGCGCACGCAGGCGTGATCATCGGAGCGGCGGTCGACGGCATCCTGGTCGAAAACATCGCCACCACGGCCAAGACCTTCCCCGACTTCGCGGGCGCCTGGTCTCGTCTATGGTGAGGCGGCCCTCGTGAGCGGGCGATATTCCGACCACGATCAGGAGCACTACGAGCGGCCCCGCCGCCACACCCGACCGCGCACCAAGGACCGCCCGACCTACGCCGACGCCGTCGACGCCCTGGTGGTGACCGTGGATCGCGGGCGGTTCACTCTCTCTTACGACGGTCGCCGCGTGCTCGCTATGAAGTCGCGGCCCTTGGGGCGAAAGGGCGTCGTGGTCGGTGATCGGGTGCGGGTCGTGGGTGACCTGTCGGGGGTCGATGGCAGCTTGGCTCGCATCGTCGAGGTGACCGAGCGCACCACCGTGCTGCGGCGTACGGCCGACGACGACGATCCGGTCGAGCGGATCCTGGTCGCGAATGCCGACCAACTCGTCGTCGTGACGGCGCTGGCCGACCCCGAGCCCCGCCCTCGGCTCATCGATCGGGCGTTGGTCGCGGCGTACGACGCGGGCATGGCTCCGCTGCTTATCTTGACCAAGGCCGATCTGGCCGACCCCGAGACGCTGCTCTCGACGTACCGATCCTTGGGGGTGCCCTGGCTCGTCACCCAGCGTGGCGATGACCTGACCGAGGTTCAGGCAGCCTTGCGGGATCGGACCAGCGTCTTCATCGGGCACAGTGGCGTGGGCAAATCCACGCTCGTCAACGCGTTGGTGCCCGGCACCAACCGCGACGTCGGGGTAGTGAACGCAGTGACCGGGCGGGGGCGGCATACGTCCACGAGTGCGTTGATGATCGAACTGCCGCGTGGGGGCTACATCATCGACACCCCCGGCATCAGATCGTTCGGTTTGGCCCATGTCGAGCCTGAACACCTGATTTCTGCGTTCCCGGATCTCGACGAGATGACCGAGGACTGCCCCCGCGGCTGCACCCATGGCGGGGATGAGCCCGAGTGCGGCCTCGATGCAGCGGTCGGGGCCGGCATTGCCGACCCCGACCGGGTGGAATCATTTCGTCGATTGCTGGCTGCGCGCTACGACTCAGCAGGGTGAGCCGAAGCGGGCCCGGCTAACCCCAGACCGCCGAAGCTCCGGAATGGCCGGCCAGGAAGGTGCCCACGAGCAGCGCCACGGAGGCCAACAGCAGCAATCCGGCGAGAATCATGTCGGTGGCCCCATGTTGCTGACGGGCGCCCTTGCCCGAGGCCAACGCGCTCGGACCGCCCAGGCGCCACACGGCCAGCCCGGCGACCACAGTGAAGAGCAGCATCAGGTTGCGCATCATTTCGCCGGCTTCTTCGTGTTCCTCCACCGCGTTGCTTTCCTCCAGTCCCGGACGAGCCTCCAACAACGCCTCACCGGACGAGGCCGCCAGGATCGCGCTGCCGACCGCCATCAGGGTGAGCACGGCCAACGGCCAGCGCAACGCCCAGCGCCAGCGCGGCACCAGGCCATAGGCCAGGCCGAAGAGCGCGGCCAACGGTCCGAGAACGACTGCGGCGTGCACGACGAGTGGATGAAGTGGAATGCCATTGATATCCATGCTTGAAACCTAGCGAAGGACAGGGCCCAACTCCCAGTCGTACTTTGGTACGAGCCGGTCCTACTACCTGCCCCCGGATGGGCCTAGCCTGTGGTCATGTCCCCACGTGGCACGTCTAAGACCGGTGCGCCTGACTACACCGACGACCTGAGGCTGGCGCACGTCTTGGCCGACGACGCAGACTCCCTCACCCAGGCGCGGTTCAAGGCCCTGGATCTGCATGTGATGAGCAAGCCCGACCTCACCCCGGTCACCGAGGCTGATCTCGCGGTCGAGTCGGCAATCCGGCGCACTCTCTCGCGAGTCAGGTCCCGCGACGCCATCATCGGTGAGGAGCACGGGACCACAGGACACAGCCAGCGCCAATGGATCATCGACCCAATCGACGGGACCAAGAACTTTGTGCGCGGCGTCCCCGTGTGGGCCACGCTGATCGCGCTGGCCGTAGACGACGAGGTCGTTTTGGGAGTCGTCTCGGCCCCGCAGCTCCAGCGCCGCTGGTGGGCTTCTGTGGGCAGCGGCACCTGGACCGGGCGCTCGCTGTTGAAGGCGAGTCGCTGCCAGGTGTCCGACGTTCGCCGCTTGGAGGATGCGTCGCTCTCCTATGCCTCCCTGCACGGTTGGGAGGAGCGCGGTCGGCTCGATGACTTCATGGCGTTGTCCCGGCGCTGTTGGCGCACGCGTGCCTACGGGGACTTCTGGTCCTACATGTTGCTCGCCGAGGGCGCAGTTGATGTGGCTGCCGAG
The DNA here is from genome assembly GCA_963814245.1 of uncultured Actinomycetota bacterium. Taxonomy (GTDB): domain Bacteria; phylum Actinomycetota; class Actinomycetes; order Propionibacteriales; family Nocardioidaceae; genus Nocardioides. The sequence goes on along the minus strand of CAWFBY010000008.1, from coordinate 123,069 downwards.
CCCGAGCTGATGCTCTACGACATGGCGGCCTTGGACATCATCGTGAGAGAGGCGGGGGGCGAGTTCACCTCTCTGGATGGGACGCCGGGCCCCTACGGCGGCAACGCCCTTGCTTCAAACGGCCATCTGCACGAGGCAGCCCTCGCGTTCGTGGGTTCGCTGCCCGACGACGACTTGGACATCGAGGATCGACCCCATGGGCCAGGGTCGGTGCACGACCTCAGCGCCCGTCGCGCGCACCACCTGACGCAGGTGCCTCCCGAGGAGTGACCCCACGAGCGACCAGATGCGTGACGCAGCCACCCGTACGGGGCTAGCGTGGGAGCGACCCGTTGTTCTCTCGAGAGGTGCCGCCGATGCGCATTCACGACGTACTCCATGGAAAGCCCCACCATGAGGTGATCACGATCGGGCCCGACGCGACCGTCCGAGAGTTGATCGGCCTCTTGGCCCAGCACAATGTTGGAGCCCTGATTGTGAGCGCTGATGGCGCGGCCGTGGACGGGATTGTCTCCGAGCGCGACGTCGTACGCCGCCTGCACGGTGACGAGGCGGTGCTCGACAGTGCCGTCTCCACCATCATGACCGCCGAGGTGCACACCTGCGAGATGGACAGCGCCGTCGACGAATTGATGAGCCTGATGACCGAGCGGCGGATCCGCCACGTCCCGGTCGTCACCGAGGGCAAGTTGGTCGGGATCATCAGCATCGGCGACGTGGTGAAGAATCGCATCGGCGAGTTGGAATTTGAGCGCGATCAACTCGATAGTTACATCCAGAGTTGACGCATCGGCGTCCCCAGCGACGCCGATCGCCCGATGAAAGGACCCTCGTGGACAAGCCTGAGATCGATTTCCCCGACTACGCGCCCCCCGCGGAGTTGGTGGTCACCGACCTGACCGAAGGTGACGGAGTGGAGGCCACGAACGGGTCCACCGTGTCGGTGCACTACGTCGGAGTAGCGCATTCCACCGGCGAGGAGTTCGACGCGTCGTACAACCGCGGCACGCCCCTGCAGTTCCGCCTAGGAATCGGCCAGGTCATCGCCGGCTGGGATCAGGGCGTGGCCGGGATGAAGGTTGGCGGTCGCCGGCAACTCGTCATCCCCCCGCAGTTGGGGTACGGCGACCGCGGTGCAGGTGGCGTGATCGCCCCGGGTGAGACGTTGATCTTCGTTGTCGATCTGTTGGGCGTCAGTTAGTCACTCGAGCCGACGTGGGACGACATCCCTGCAACGGTCACGATGTCGCCCTTGATGAGTTGCCTTCCGCGCCGGAGTTCCACCTCGCCGTTCACCACGACCTGCCCCTCCTGAACCAAGGTTTTGGCATCGGCACCGCTGTCGATGAGGTTCGCCAACTTCAGGAACTGGCCGAGGCGGATCCGTTCGTCACGGATCGGCACGGGCGTGGCCTCGGGACGAGAGTCAGGGCTCATGGCTTCATCGTCGCAGAGCGTCAGCTCAACACAAGCGACCCGGCATGGATCAACACCCCGACCAAGCCGCCGACGATCGTGCCGTTGATCCGGATGAACTGCAGGTCACGCCCTACGTGCAGCTCAATGCGGCGGGCCGCCTCCTTGCCGTCCCAGCGTTCGATGGTGTGAGTGATGACGGCGGTGAGTTCGGCGCCGTACCTCTCCACAGTGAAGATCGCGAGGTCCGCGGCTGTCTGATCGAGACGCCCGCGCAACTCGGGGTCGTTGCGCAGTCGCTCGGCGAAGGCGCCCAACTCGGCTTGGAGGCGTAGGCGCACCGCACCGTCGGGATCGGCGAGGGAGCCGAGGAGCGCGCGGCGCAGCGCATTCCACAACGAGATCGCGGAGTCCAGCACGGCGGGGTGGGCCAGGATGCGCACCTTGAGGCGCTCGGCTCGCTCTTGGGTGCTCGGGTTGACCAAGAGGTCCTGCGCCAACTGAGCGAGCATCGAATCGAGCGCTTCCCGGGCGTGGTGCTCTGGATCGCGCCGGATGTCCGCGACCCAGCGCACCGCCTCGGCGTGGAGGCGGGTCGTGACGGCCTCGTTGAGCCGCGGGGGTGCCCACCAGGGGGCGCGCTCGGCCAACACCTCGGCGAAGGTGTCGGGATGATGGTCGAGCCAGCGATGCAGCTCCTCCAGCGCCAGATCCACCAGGCCGTGATGCAGGTCGTCGCTGACCGTCTCGGCCAGCAGGCCGCCCAACAAGGGAGCGATCGGCTCTTCCAAAAACCGAGGCACCAAGGCGTCGCTGACCATGTCGGTGACGTGGTCGTCGGTGACCTTGCCCAAACCGATCGCGGCGACCTCCGCGAGTTCATCCACCACCCGGCGGCAATGCGCCGGCTCCGCGAGCCATTGCGCGACCCGCAACGAGATCGTGGCGGCAGCCACTCGGTCGCGGATGATCGACTCTTGGAGGAAGTTGTCTCCGACGAACTCCTCCAGGCTGCGACCGAGCTCATCCTTGCGTTTCGGCACCAACGCGGTGTGCGGGATGGGCAGACCCAACGGGTGCTTGAACAGCGCCGTCACGGCGAACCAGTCCGCGATCGCCCCCACCATGGAGGCTTCGGCACCGGCATTCACGAAGCCCCAGAAACCATCGGTCCCCAGCGTCGCGACGTACACCACGGCCGCGAAGATCAGCAGGCTGACCGCCACCGTTCGCATGCGCCGCAAGCCCACGCGGCGCGCTTCATCGGCGGCGGGATCGGGCGTAAGTATCGACACGGAGGCAACCATCGGTCCGATTGTCTCCCACCGCCCCGATTGGTCGGGCGCGGGCGTCGATCCACCCGCCGCGCTCGGCGTGCCAGAATCTCGGCATGCCTGCGACCGTCATCACCTTCGGCACCTTCGATGTGTTCCATGTCGGACACCTGCGCGTGATCGAACGCGCAGCGGCGCTCGGGGATCGCCTCGTCGTCGGAGTCTCAGCCGATGCGCTGAACCTGCGCAAGAAGGGCCGCGAGCCGGTCTTCAGCGAAGCCGAGCGGATGGCCATCGTGGCCGCCCTCAAGCCGGTCAGCGAGGTGTTCTTGGAGGAGAGCCTCGAGGCGAAGCGTGACTACATCGTGCGGTACGCCGCCGACGTGTTGGTGATGGGGGACGACTGGGCGGGCCGGTTCGATGAGTTCTCCGACGTGTGCGAAGTGGTCTATCTCCCCAGGACTCCCGCGATCTCGACGACCGCCTTGATCGAGAAGATCTCCGGGACCACCTGAGCGGCGTTCCCCGGGACACGCCAGCGCGCACCATCCGATAGTGAGGGCCTTCGGCGACTTACCCTGGATGGGCATCACCGCAGTTGACGCTGCCCCCCGTGATCGCCCCCTCCACCCGCCGGAAGGACCATCGTGCGCCGCTACTTCCCCAGCAGCGTTCTCGCCCGCTCCATGGGAGGTGCGGTCGCCCTCTGCCTCATCCTGGCGGGCGCGCTCGCCGTCATCGGAGGCCACCCACCGGGTAGTTCGGACGGGTCCCGGGACCGAGCCATTCGCACCTCCACCCCGGCGAAGACGCGCGGCCCGAGAATCGCTCAGTTGGGCGGTGAGGCCGCGCTCCGACTCGCCCGGACGTCGCTTGAAGGAGGCGACAAGAGCCCCTCCCTGGCACTCACCCGCCTGGCCTTGGCCTACCCGAACCTGACGAGCAGCGAGAAGCGGCAGGCCGACGTACTCCTGGCTCGGCCCACCGACGGGCTCGCCGATCCGTTCCACGACGGCTACGACCCCGCTGCCGTCGTGCAGTCGAGTTGTACGACGCACTTCTGCTTGCACTACGTCACGACGGGGGTCGATGCCCCGCCGATGTGGGACAAGGACGCCGATGGCACCCCCGAGTGGGTCGAGCGGATCGCCGCGAAGGTGGACGCGGTGTGGGCTTTCGAGGTGGAGACCATGGGCTATCGGCCGCCTCCGCCCGATGGCGTGCAGGGAGGCGACGCGCGCTTCGACATCTACCTTGCCCAACTGGGCGACCAGGGGATGTATGGCTATTGCCCGGCCGAAGATCCGGTGGCCGGCGAGGAATACGTCTACAGCTCCTATTGCGTCGTCGACGACGACTTTGTGGAGTTTCCACTCGACCCGATGCCGAGCTTTCGGGTGACCGTCGCCCACGAGCTCTTCCATGCCGTGCAGTACGCCTACGACGCGACCGAGGACCCCTGGTTCATGGAGGCGTCCGCGACCTGGATGGAGGAACGGTTCGCCGACAGCATCGACGACAACCGGCAGTACCTGCCCTACGGTCAGCTCGGCAATCCCACGGTTCCCCTCGATCAATATCCAGCCGGCGTCGCGCCCTACGGCAACTGGCTCTTTGTGGAGGCCTTCGCGCGTGCCTATGGCGACGCCGCCGTGCGCACCCTGTGGGAACGGATGGACGCCACCGCCGGCGCCCCCGACGAATATGCGACCCAGGCCCTGGCCAGGTTCCTCCGATCGGGCAAGTCGAGTCTGCGTGCCTTCTACACCGACTTCGCCGTCGGCAACCTGACGCCGGGCACCACCTATGAAGAGGGTGTCGACGGCGCCTACCCCACCGCTCCGATCACCAACGCCTTCATCCTCAAGCCGGAGAAGGCGAGCGTGGCTCGCGAAGTGCTGCTAGACCACTTCACCAGCGCCACCCTGTCGTTCAAACCGGCCGTCACCCTGTCGGGGGCGTGGCGATTGCGATTCGACCTGGATCTTCCGCCTGCTGCGGCCAATCCGGACGCCGCCATCGTGGTCGAACTGCTGAGCGGAAAGCGACTTCGCCGACCTATCGAACTGGACTCAGATGGTCGGTCCGTGGTGCACACGGGCTTTGATCCGGCTAAAGTTGCGCGGGTTACCGTGACTTTGACCAACGCGTCCATGCGCTTCGACTGCTGGCAGGACTCGTCGTTCTCGTGCCAGGGTGACTCTCGGGATGACAAAATCACGGGCTATCAGCTCGGTGCCACCCTGGTGCCGCCGTCCTGAGCGCACACGAGGTCGACGACGGGTCGACCACCTATTCCTTTGGGGGAGTTCGCACCATGCGCCGTACCTTTGCAATCACCTCGCTCGCCTTGGCGACGGCACTGACGGTCAGCGCCATCTCGCCGACGTTCGCCGAAGATCGCGGCCGGCCGACGCGACCCGCTGCACAACTCCCCGATCAGGCCGCCGACCGTGCTCTGGTCGTGGCCACCCGGGTCCTCGAGGGCGACGGCGGGTCCGCCGATCCGTCCCCGAGCCTGGCCCTGCGGGATCTGCGACTGGCCTTGCCCCGACTGGTGGGCGACGAGCGGGCCCGCGCGATCGGCCTGTTGGCGCGGCCCACCGACGGCGCGGCGGACACCTTCGGCGACGGCTACAACTCCCCCTCGACCAAGCGCTGCTCGTCGAACATCTGCCTGCACTGGGTCAAGAATGCCGCCGATCCCGACCTGGCTACGGGCGCCTGGGTCGATGAGACCCTCGCCCAGCTCAACAAGGTCTGGAAGCTCGAAGTGGGCACCATGGGCTACCGCAAGCCGCTGGGTGATGGACCCAAGGGCGGCAACAGCAAGCTCGACGTCTATCTCAAGGACGTGGGCGCGAATGGCTACTACGGCTATTGCGCGGCCGAGAAGAAGGTCTTCAGCTACACGTACTCGGGCTACTGCGTGCTCGACAACGACTTCGACCCGGCTCAGTTTGGTGGCGCACCGGCCCTGAACAGCCTGAAGGTCACCGCGGCGCACGAATTCTTCCACGCCGTGCAATATGCCTACGACGCGGCCGAGGATCGCTGGTTCATGGAGTCCACCGCAACCTGGATGGAAGAGCGGTTTGCCGACGGGGTCAACGACAACCTGCAATACCTCGACTTCGGGCAGGTTGGCCAGCCGCAGGTTCCGCTCGACACCTGGGTTGGTGGCGGATTTGCGCAGTACGGCGACTGGGCGTGGTGGGAGTACCTCTCGCAACGCAAGGGCAACGGCGTCGTGAAGTCGGTCTGGTCCAAGGCCGGCGCCTATAAGGGCGCCCCCGACAACTACTCGACTCAGGCGCTCGTGGCGGTGTTGAAGTCCAGCGGCGGCTTCAAGAAGCACTTCGGCAGCTATGCCTCGGGCAACACCGCGCCGGCCACGTCGTACGACGAAGGCGACACCTGGTCAATCTCGGCACCGATGAGTGCGACCCACACCCTGGAGTCGTCCGCACTCACCACCGGCAAGCTGAGCACCAGCATCGATCACATGGCTTCTCGCAACGTCAGGGTGATCCCTGGAGCCAGCCTGGCCGCGCCAGGTTGGGCGTTGAAGTTGACCATTGACGGTCCGGACGGCACCACCTCCCCGACTGCCGTGGTGATGGTGACCAAACTGGACGGGTCCTTCACCCGCGAAACGATCTCGCTGTCGAAGTCCGGCTACGGCACCACCGTGGTCGGGTTCAACGGAGCTGCGGTGTCCTCGGTCACCTTGACCCTGGCCAACGCCTCGACCCGCTTCGTGTGCTGGAAGCAGACCGACTCGTCGTGCATGGGGATTCCCCGTGACAACGCCAAGGGCTACAGCTACACCGCCACGACCTTCCAGCGCTAAGCCCTCGTTAGGGGTTGTAGGGCTGCAGATTGCCGGTGTGGTCCAGGACGCGGTTGTCGCTGGTGATCGTGAGGGTGCCACGGACGCGAGGCTCCGGCTCGTAGACCACCTCGGCGGGCATGCCCTTGTGCTCGTCGGTTTGCCACAACCGCACCCTCTTGTCGACTTCGCTCTCGAAGCGCTTCGACGTCAGGGTCATCGTGCCGCCCTCGACGTCGGCGCGGATGTAGTTGCTGAACCCATAAGCGAAGAGCCCGCCGTGGGAGATCTGGGTGATCCCGTCGACGTGATGCATCGTGGTGATGTGCACTTCGCCGCACAGATAGAGATCCACGCCGTACATCTTCATCAGCTGCCAAAACGCTGAATCGACGCCGTCGCGGTACATCAAACCCGACGAGCCAACCATCCGCACCGGCGTGACCACGGGCGTGTGACCTTGGACCATGATCCAGTCCACGCCGTCCTCAACGGCTTTCGAGAGCACTCCTTCGAGCCAGACCATCTGCTGATCATCGAGCTCGTAGCGCACGTGTCGAGGGGTGCGTTCGAACACGTCGACGGCGATGAGCTGCACCTCGGGGTCGGGCCGAACGGCGTACGCCGTGCCGTGGGCAGGGCCGTCGGGACGATCGGGGAAGCGGGGGGTGCCATCGGCGTTAGTCATGATGTTGCGCTCATAGGTCTGTTTCCAGACTTCGAGGTTGCGCAGTTTGAAGGCGGGGTATTCACCTCGATTGAACCCCCACTCGTCGTCGCCGATGTCGTGATCGCCGAGCGCCGGGAAAGTCTCCAGGTCGCGGCTGGTGAACCCGTCGAGCCAGGCCTGGTAGTAGTGATCGCCTGCGCGTTCGATCGCCTCGCGGCGGTGCTTGCGGGTGTCGACTGGGCCAAAAGTGCCGGTGTTGGCGGTGTCTATGCCCCACCGTCCCTCGACCAAGTCGCCCGCGACATAGACGTCAGGGACCCCTTCGGAGGCGAGATGGTCCAAAACCGTGTCCAGGGAGGTGGCCAACGACTCGGTGATCGAGTTGGGAGATCCGGGTTTATAGAGCGGCGCGGTCGAGACGTCCGCGATGTCGGCATTCAAGAAGTCCGGCGACGACAGGAACGAATAGCGAGTGTCCGGATTGACCGGACCCGTCATCGGATCCACAACAGGCGCGGCGGGTGGGGGCGAGGAACTGCAAGCGGCAAGCACCAGGCTGAGCGCCGCGGTTGCGAAAGCGAGCCCCGCCAAACCATGCCGCCGGCGCGATGTGAGGGCGCGCGACGTTGCAGGGTTGGCGGTGGGCATGGGCTGGATCTTACGTTGGGAGACCCCGGGACGCCGATTTCGTGGAGCCCTCACCAGGTCGGCGCCTCGGTCAGAGTGCGAAGCGAACCGGTTGTCTTGCGCCGAGCCCAGGGCTAGTCTGCGAAAGAGCGCCGAGGTCCCCCATCTTGGCGAACATGAGGTGATTCACATGGCATATTCACTACGCTGCGCGGACTCGGGCATGGACTGCCCGGCCGAATTCAAGACCGCCACACAATCGGAGTTGATGGAAGTGGTCAAAGTCCACGCACCCATCTCGCATCCCGACTTGGAGCTCAACGAAGAAACGGTGGCCATGGTCACCGGTCTGGTGCGCGAGGTTCCCTGACCGACTCCCGCTAGCCGGTCGTGGTCACCACCACCTGCGGCGCAAGCGCGGCCGGTCCTTCGGCGGAGTCATAGTCGGCCCCGTCGCTGGAGGTGCTGTCCAAAACGACTTCATAGATCCCATCGCCCGTCACGAGTCCGCTGAGATCTAGGTCGTACCAGCCGCCGACGCTCACCGCGCCCAGCGAAGTGAGCACGGCCGGGCTGAACGCGGGTTGGTTGTTCCAGGTCACGCCGCCCTCGGTCCACGCTCCGCCCGTCACCCGGTGCAGCACCCCACCTAGGGGCGAGGCATTGGTGACATGGAGCCGCAACGTGGCACCCGTTACTTGGCGCGGGCCGACGCCGGAGACCGCGAAGCGCAGCACCGTTCGCTTGGCCGGTGAACCGTCCACCTGGAGCGAGGTCGCCGAACCAAAGTTGCTGGTCGCCTGATCTGACCGGACGTAGGCGTCGTCGCTGAGCGTGAACGTCAGCACGCTCGGCCGCGGCGGCGTCGTCACCGTGATCGGCGCGGAAGCCGCCGATCGGTTGCCTACCGTGTCGTAGGCACGCACGCGATAGCTATAGGTGGTTTCCGGCTGCACGCCGAGATCGACGTACGCCGCGGTCGAGCCGGTCGGCGGCGAAGCGTCGCCCACGACCACGCCATCGCGCAGAATGTCGTAGCCCTGGACCCGCACATCGTCCGTGCTCGAAGTCCAGGAGAGGTCGACGCGCTCGGCCGCGACGGCCGTGGCCCCGAGCCCCGTCGGGGTCGTGGGCGGAGTCACGTCCGCGGGGGTCGTGACCGTCACCGCACCCGAGAGCGCAGACTGATTGCCGCCCGCGTCATAGGCGGCCACCGTGTAGGTGTAGCTCGTGGCCGGGTTGGCCTGATCATCGACGTACGACGTCCCGGTCGCGATCGCGATCTGGGTGCCGTTGCGAAACACTCGGTAGCCCGAAACAGCCACGTTGTCCGTGCTGGCTCCCCACGACAGCGCGACCGAACCGGCCGAGGTGGCGTTCGCGTTGAGCGCCGTCGGCGCGCTGGGCGGTTGGGTATCGCTTTGGATGCCGTGACACTGGCCGGTGCCCGCGTCGGTGAAAGTAGCCCCGGCTTCGGGAACGAACTGCCAGTCGTAACTTGTGGGATGCAGGGTGAGTTTGAGGACCCCGAACGTCGTGCTGTTGCGGACCTCACTGTTGGGCTTCACGCTGGGAATGCTGGTGTGATTAGCGCCGCCGGTGCCCACCACAAACTCCCGGATCCCGCGATTCAGGTCGCGCACTCCCGTCGGGGTTTGCGGCGCGAAGCGTTCGTAGATGTGGTCATGCCCGGCCAGTACGACGTCGGCGTCGGCGGCGTACAACGCATCCCAGAAGGTCCGATACGTGGTTGACGCGCGACCACCCGAACTGAAGACGGGCACATGCCAATAGGCCAACGTGCAGAAGTTCGTGTGAGCAGCGAGATCCGCACGCAACCACTGACCTTGAGGGGTGGAGGAACTGCATCCGCCCGCGCTGCCGCAATTGGAGTTGAGCATGATCAGGTGCCAGGTGCCGATGTCGAAGCTGTAGTAGCCCTTGCTCGGATCCCCGGCGGCGGCACCGAAATACGCAAAGTGCCCCTGGGCGCCCGCGTTGCCCGGGTTGCAGCCCGTGCTGCCCCCGCTGCCCGGGCTGGTGATGTATTCGTGATTGCCCACGGCGGGATAGGTGATGTCTTTGACCCGACCCCATGACGGGTCATAAGACTGCTGAAATGCCGCGAGCCCGCCGCAGTAATACTGGTTGTCGCCAAGATCGAGCACGGCCGACAACCCCGCATCGACGAGGAGATCGGACACCCTCATCTGGTGACACGAGTTGGTGGAGCCATGGCCACCGTTGAAATTGCTGTTCAGTGGGTCGCAAGCGATGTCGCCAGCGGCGGCGATCACCGGGTCCCCCACTGCCGAGGCGGGCGCAGGTCTGACGACTCCATCGGGTGGCGCCAGCAGCGAAGCCGCAGCCACCCCGACGCTGGCGGCGACGAGCACCGCCCAACGCTTTCGTGCGCTGGCACGACCGAGCACCCGCCACCGGGAATCCGAGAATTTGGGCGATCCGCTCATGGCGTCGCAGCCTTCCCCCGAGAGCTAGTCACGAAGTTTCAGCCCTGCGCAGGAGCGACAGTCCAGCTTCGATTGAACACCGATCGTAGACCCCAGTGTCCACGGTCGCCTAGGGCAAAGGTGGCTATGGATTAATCGGCGATGTTCGGGTAGGTCGCGTCAACGGCACCAGTTTTCCCGCCCGTGCCTGGCTCAGCCACCAATAGGCGTTCGCCCCGCAAATGCAGCAAGCCGATCCATCGGTGAGGCATCGACGGACGCAGTGACTTCGTCCGCGAACGATGCTCCACGCCCGCCAGGGATGATGCCATCAGCTAGACCGCGGAGATAGCCAACAAATTCATCCGAAATGCGCAAAGACTGGCCGCTCCCCTGGGCCAGGTCCCAGGAGTGCAGGGCCAATTCGAGGGGAAGTACGCCGACCATGAACGCCGCTGGGAGCGAGGCACCGCCCGGATGCGGCACCGTTCCTTCCAGGTCGACAGCACGCCAGGCATCGATCACCTGGCTAGTCATCACGGAGATGCGGTTCTCCAGGGAAGTTCCCTCGGGGTCGATCACTGTGGCACCTGCCATCGCCCCGAGTTGGTCTAAGGAGGCGAAGAGGTGCACCACGAGTTCGTGGCAGGTGAAATCCGTGCAGGGAGTGGGCTTGGGCCGATCTTCCGCGGTCAGATTGCGCACGATCGGCTGCAGTACCGCAAGAGCCGCTTCGCTCGCCACGATCGGCGTCAAGTTCTCGGGCACGAAGGCCCACTCGTCGGGACCCGCATCGCCGTCCGTCGCAACGCGAACGAGCCGCTGGAGGTAGTGTTCCCATCCCTCCGCATGCGCCTGGCGCTGAGACTCATTGAGCCCCTCGTGGACGAAAGTCACGCGGGATCCACCCTCGGCGGGCTCCACCGTCACGGTCACGGTCGAAGCGTCGACGGGAAGGTCGTGGTCGCCCTCCCACCCCCAACCGAAAACGATTCGCCGTCCCGGGTCGACTTCGCGGAAAGTGCCCGCAGCAATGTGCCCCGGAGCGACCAACCACCGGTAGGAACCGCCGGCACGCAGGTCCACCGTTGCGGTGACCACCTGCCAGCGCCGCAGCCGTTCGGGCTCGGTGATCAGCGCAAAGGCTTCATCGGGTGTTACTGGCAGAAGTGCAGATTTGGTGTAACTCATGACTCTCCTCAGGGTGCGGGCGTCGTCAGCCAGTTGGTCGAGCTCGGTAGTCCAGAACGTGTCGATCTCGGTTTGCAGTTTTCTCAGTCCGCTCGCCCTAACCCGGTAGACCCGGCGACGACCGTCCTTCTCCGCCTCCACGAGTCCCGCATCGGCAAGGACAAGCAGATGCTGCGAAACGGCCGATCGGGTCGTGGAGAACTCCGCGGCCACCTCACCGACCGTTCTCGGTCTCGCCGCCAGCAACTGCAAGATCCTGCGTCGATTGGGCTCCGCAGCGGCCGAGAGCGGGTCCATACCAATACGTTAGCGGCCACTAACGTATTAGGCTAGTCCCATTGACCCTGGGAGAGGTTGAGTTGGGCCCACCGAAGCGTAGGCTCGAAGTAGAGCCACAACCGGGGGAATCACTCGGAACGGAGAGTCCGATGGCTACCCAGCACAAACTCATCAGTGTCACTCTGGCGGCCGCCCTTCTCGCGTTGACCGGCGCATCAGCGGCCGATGCGGCGAAGCCCGAACGCGCCAGTCACCTCTACCTCACGTCGTACAACGGCGACTGCACCAACATCCTCTCGGTCCTGAGCGGCAAGCGGGTCAAGAGTTGGGAGCCGGTCGGCGGCCCCTGCAACACGGCTTCGGCCATGGCGGTCGACAGCACGATCAGGACGCTCGGCGCAAGACCCGAATTTATCGGCGCTGAATACACGCTCGATCGCGTGCCCACGGGCGTTACCTACACCTACCCGTCCTCGGTCACCATGGACTTCCCGGACGGGACCACCGACGGCTCCGCCAATTATGCGGGCGGCTATTTCGATGGCGTGGTCTACAAGTTCACGCGCGACTGGCAAGACCCGGTGCCGCTGTTCTCCACCGGCGTCTTTGTCGGCGGCCTCACCTACGACTCGGATACCAACACCTTGTGGGTGCTCGATTCTCGGGCGGACTTCGAGGGCGGCCAAGGTCTGCTCTTGAACTACTCGATGGAAGGCGTCCTCTTGTCGTCGTTCGTGGTGCAAGGCGGCAGCACTCCGCAACCCTTCGGGCTGGCCTACGACGCCAAAGACCACTCCCTGTGGATTTCGCGCATCGTCGGATTCGACACCCCGATCACCCTGGAGAAGTACACGACGAGTGGACAACTCCTCGACACCGTGACGACGCCAGTCGTCGGCATCCCTGGCGGACTGGAGTTCCGCCTGGCTAACAAGTAGTCGGCCACTCAGTAGGCTCCTGGTCGGCCGCCAACGACGGTCGACCAGTCCGCCACCATTCCTCGGCGCGCTATACGGTGGGCTAACAGCACAACCGCTGCCCACACGTAGGAGACTTTCGTGCCCGCTGCCCGTTTCGTTGAACAACTGAACGCCCAGATCGGCAACGAACTCGCCGCGCACAACCAATACCTCGCGTGCGCGGTCTACTTCGATGCCGAGACCATGCCGCAGTTGGCCGCCTTCTTCTATGACCAGGCGATGGAGGAACGCGAACATGCACTGATGATGGTGCGGTACCTCCTGGACACCGATTCCGCCGTGGTGTTTCCAGCGGTCGAGGCGCCTGTGTGCGCCTTCGAGGATCTCACCGCGCCCATCGCTCTCGCGCTTGGTCAGGAGCGGCGGGTGACCGAGCAGATCAATGCCCTGCTCAAAACCGCGCGCGAAGAGTCCGACTTTGCCTCCGAGCAGTTCATGCAATGGTTCATCAAGGAGCAGGTCGAGGAAGTCGCCACGATGAGCGACCTGCTCACCGTCGCGTCCCGCAACCTGAGCAATGTCGCGAACATCGAGGACTACGTCGCCCGTGAGCATGGCGCTGGGTCCCCCGATCCGACGGCGCCGAAGGCGGCTGGGAGTTCGGCTTAGCGACCACCTGGGGAATGTTCTCGCATCGCGCGCGTTAGTGCGGTGTGAGGAAAATCGGTTTCCTCTCCTTTGGTCACTGGAATCCCTCGCCGCACTCGCAAACCCGTTCGGCTAGCGACGCGCTCCTGCAGTCGATCGACCTCGCTGTCGCGGCAGAAGAGGTCGGTGCGGACGGCGCGTTCTTCCGGGTCCACCACTTCGCACGGCAACTCGCCTCGCCGTACCCACTTCTGGCCGCGATCGGCGCCAAGACGAGCGCGATCGAGATCGGCACCGGCGTCATCGACATGCGCTATGAGAATCCGCTCTCTATGGCCGAGGACGCGGGAGCCGCGGATTTGATTGCCGGCGGCCGGCTCCAACTCGGGATCAGCCGCGGATCACCCGAGCAGGTGATCGAGGGCTACCGCTACTTCGGCTATGCCCCGGCCGAGGGGTCCGATGACGCCGAGATGGCGCGCGACCATGCGGCCGTGTTCCTCGAGGTCATCCAAGGCAAGGGCTTTGCGGAGCCCAATCCGCGGCCGATGTTTGCCAACCCACCCGGGCTGCTACCCCTGGAGCCGCAGTCCCCCGGGCTGCGGGACCGGATCTGGTGGGGCGCAGGCACCCGCGCCACCGCCGAGCGGACCGGTGAGCTGGGACTCAATCTGATGAGCTCGACCCTGCTGACCGAGGACACCGGCGTGCCGTTCCATCAGCTCCAGGCCGAACAGATCCAACGTTTCCGCGACGCTTGGGCGGCCGCGGGACACGAACGCACACCCCGGGTGTCGGTCAGTCGGAGCATCTTCCCGATCGTCACGGCCGAGGACCGTCGCTACTTCGGGGGTGAGGGGTCGGGCCAGGATCAAGTCGGCTACCTCGACGGGGGCGTCGCCCGGTTCGGCAAGACCTACGCCGCCGAGCCGGATCAGTTGATCAAGGACCTCGCGGAGGACGAGGCCATCGCGGTCGCGGACACTCTCTTGGTGTGCGTCCCTAATCAGCTGGGCGTCGACTACAACACCCACTTGATCGAAAGCCTGGTCAAGCAGGTCGCGCCGGCTCTCGGCTGGCGCTGATCGCCGCCAGCTAGTTGCGCCTGTGGGTTGGGCCGCCCATGTGGTGCAACCGACAGGCGCATCCCCGGGCCTGGACCCGGCGGGACGAGTAGCGTGGAGACGCAGGGAGCCACACGGGGATGATCGCGCAGGAGGTGCGTGATGGAGATCCAGGGCAACGTGTTCGTCGTCACGGGCGGCGGCAATGGAATCGGCCGCGAAGTGGTGTTGGGACTCCTGCGTCGCGGAGCCCGCGTGGCCGCCCTCGACGTACGACCCGAAGCGTTGGCGGAGACGGCAAGCCTTGCCGGGGCTGGTGAACGCCTGAGCACCCACGTCGTCGACCTGGCCGATCGAGCGGCGGTCGCCGCGTTCCCCGCACTGGTCGTCGCCGCCCATGGGCGCGTGGACGGCTTGCTCAATGTGGCGGGCATCATCCAGCGGTTCGTGCCCTTCGACGACTTGACCTACGACGACGTCGACAAGGTGCTCGCGGTCAACCTGTGGGGCGTGATCCACACGACCAAGGAATTCCTGCCGCTGCTCAAGCAGCGGCCCCAGGCCTGCGTTGTCAACGTGTCGAGCATGGGCGGCTTCGTCCCCGTGCCCGGTCAGACGGTGTACGGCGCCAGCAAAGCCGCGGTCAAGTTGCTGACCGAGGGGCTCTACGCCGAGATGCGGGGTACGCCGGTCGCGGTCACGGTGGTCTTCCCCGGGGCGGTAGCGACCGCCATCGCCGACAACTCCGGCGTCACGATCGCGGGCGCGGACGCTGCTCGCGAGCAGGCGGGCAGGATGACCTCCGCCGTCGCGGCCGCCGACCAGATCATCGACGGCGTGTCCCGCGGGAGCTATCGCGTGGTGATCGGCAAGGACGCCCGGATGCTCGATCGGATCTCACGACTTGCACCACAACGCGCCACGGACCTCGTCGCCAAGAAGATGGCGGCGTTGGTGTCTCGCTAGCGGAGTGCAGTTGCGCACCGCGCGAGCGCGCTAACTGAAGAATTGGAGGCGAAACAACAATGAATGCACCTACCTTCCCTGTGCAGGTGGATGCACATCTTGACCCCAAGTTGAGCCGCTGGCTGTGGCTCTTCAAATGGCTGCTGGCCCTGCCCCACTATGTGGTGCTGGCCTTCTTGTGGCTGGCCTTTCTCGTGCTGAGCGTCGTCGCATTCTTCGCGATCGTGTTCACCGGCCGCTATCCCCGAAGCATCTTCGACTTCAACGTGGGCGTGCTGCGCTGGAGTTGGCGGGTGACCTACTACGCCTACGGGGCGCTCGGCACCGACCAATACCCGCCGTTCTCGCTGGCGGACAAGCCCGACTACCCGGCTCATCTCGACGTCGAGTATCCCGAGCACTTGTCCCGTGGGCTGGCCCTCGTCAAGTGGTGGCTGCTGGCGATCCCGCACTATCTGGTGATCGCCCTGTTCCTGGGAGGGGCCGGTGTTGCCCTGGACAATGGCGACAACGATCTCACCGTCTGGAGTTCGGGCCTGATCGGCCTCCTCGTCCTCGTTGCGGGCGTCGTACTCCTGTTCACCGGGCGCTATCCGCAACCGGTGTTCGACTTCATCCTGGGGCTGAACCGGTGGGTTCTGCGGGTCGCGGGCTATGCGGCGTTGATGACCGATGAATATCCGCCGTTCCGCCTCGACCAGGGGGGCGATGAGCCAGGAACCCTGCGGACGAGCCCCGAGCCCACCCCCGAGGGCCAAACCCGAGCCGTGCATCTCACGGCGGGTCGGGTGATCAGCCTCGTCTTCGCCAGCATGCTGCTGGTCGGGTCTCTGGGAGCTCTGGGTGCCGGCCTCGGTCTGGCGATCGCGGACCATAACCTGCGCGACGGAGACGGCTTCTTGATGAGCCATGCGCAGACGATCTCGACCGACACCTACGCAATCACCTCGACCAATCTGGACGTGGCGGCGGACTCCCCCGGGGATGCCGTCCCGCATCAGATCCTTGGTGATGCCAAGATCACTGCAACCGGTGCGGGCGGTGTGCCGCTCTTCCTTGGTCTGGCGCCCACTGCGGCGGTCGAGGCCTACTTGGGCGATGTCCGGCACGTGACGGTGGACAACATCGTCGATGACCCGGTTCCGCAAGCGGCGGGCAGCGAGGCCCCGGAAGTGCTGCCCGGCAACGTCGATATCTGGGTCGCTCAGACCACCGGCACCGGGACCCAGGAAGTGGTCTGGCCCATCGAGACCGGAGACTGGACTGTCCTGATCATGAATGCGGACGGGACCGCGAATGTCTCCACCGAGGTGGCTGCGGGTGCGACCGTTCCCGCGCTGGATTGGCTCGTGCCGAGTTTGTTGGTGTTGGCGGCGGTGGGCCTGGTCGGCTCGTCGTTGCTGCTCGTGTTCGCGCTGCGGCCACGAACAGTCAAGGTCGGCTGACGCGCCGCCGTTAAACCTGGTTTCGGGCGGTACCGCCCCGCTGGACATAGTTCCGCCCCCGTACGCGAGGGCGGAACTACGTCGCCGGTGGTTCACTCAGCGTTGGGCACGAATCGTCGGGCTCGAGTCGCCCTTGCACCGGGTTGTGGCCCGCACCTTGGCGTAGAACTTGCCTTCGGTTCCGGTGTTGCCGGTCGACCAAGAGCCGTCCGCCTCCGCTTGATCGGATGCGAAGTTCTGATCGTCGCCGCCACCGCGGGTGCCTACCTGTTTGAAGACCACCACTTTGCGGTCGGTCACGCACGCCTGTCGGGGACTCGAGACCGTGCCCGACAGGTCGGTGCCAGCGGCCTCGATGGTCACAGTCGTACGCGCAGGTGCCACGGCGGCATGTGCGGGCCCCGGAAGCACCAGGACCGCGGCGGCCGTTGCGAGGATGAATGCAGTTCTCTTCGGAGTCATCCTTCGATGGTCCTCCTCCGCGCGTGAACGCGCACCCCCTCATTTAGCTATTGATCTGCCCACGCCAGGTCAACCGCGTCCGCCTGCGATCTCGGCTGCGTGCGGGGAGGCCCGCAGGCGCAGCATCGCCCACACTCCCAGGAACGGGCCGGGCGCGAGCACCACGAAGGCCCACTGCCAGCCCAGGGAGTCGCGGATCAGCGGCACCAACACGATCGTGAGCCCCGTCAAGCTGAAGCCGGCAGCAAGTTGCAGCGTCAGCGCGGTTCCGACGTAGCGCTGGTCACTGATCTCGGTGACCATGGTGGAGAACTGCGCCGAGTCCGCCACCACCGTGAGCCCCCACAGCAGGGCCACCGCGAGGAACACCCAGAGCGGAGCGTCGCCGAGCCAACCGATGACGACCGCGCAGCAACCGGACGCGGTCATCGCGGCAATCGTGAGCGTCGTGCGCCCCCAGCGATCTCCGAGAATCCCGCCGAGCCAGCAACCGGCCGAGCCAACCCCGATGACCGCGAACGTCAGCACAGCTGCCGCGGTTTGGGGCTCCGCAATGCCGCGGTTGGCCAACGCGTCCGCGGAGAACACTACAAACCACGCCCACATCGCATAGAGCTCCCACATGTGCCCGAAGTAGCCGAGGGAGGCGAGCCGAACGCCGCGATGGCGGAGGATCCGGCCGACCTGACGCGGGTCGAATTGCGCTCGCGGAAAAGGGAAAGGCCCCGGCGCAACCAGCCACCAGGCCGTCGCCGCCCCACCGATTGTGAGCACGCTGGTGGTCAGCACGACGGCCCGCCAGTTCGCCCCGCCGAGCCCATTGACCAGATGCGGCACAGCCGAGCCCAGGGTCAGCGCACCCACCATCACTCCCAAGGCGGTCCCGCGGCCGAGTCGGAACCAGGTCGCCATCTGTTTGAGCGCGGAGGGATAGACGCCCGCCAGGAAGGCTCCGGTGAGGAATCTCAAGGGCAACGCGGTCACCAGGCCGCCCGCGAAGGCGACCCCGGCGTTGACCGAGGCCGCGCCGAGTGCGCCGTACACAATCATCCGTGGGGCCGGAACGACATCGGCGAGGTTCGTCACGGCGACCAGCACGGCCCCGGCGACGAATCCCAGTTGGACCGCCAGCGTCATGCCCGCTGCCCCAGCGGAGCCGATGCCCCACTCGCTGCGCAGTTGCGGGACGACGGCCGAGGCCGAGAACCACGTCGTCATCGCCATGAAGGTGGCCAGCGCCAAGATCCCCAGCGCTCGCCAACGCCCCGGCGGATCAGGCTCGGGGTTAGCCATCTAAGTCCCCGCACAGGCCTTCCGTGAGGGGTCCTCTTGTGTCGGCGATCTCGGTGCGCACCCGCTCCGCAAACTGTTCGTCGTATGCCATCGCCCCAGCATGCCGCGAAGCGGGCTGTTGACGGCAGTGTGACCGACCCCGGCCCTCGTAGTTTTATTACGTTCTGGTATCGGTCAGGTCCCCTCAGGCGGGAGTCGGCCGTCTGCACGGTCCCGCTCGGCTTCGACCTCTTGCGCGCATCTGCCAATTGCGTAAGAATCTTTTATTACGGGTGCCAAGGACACGCTTCGGCGACGGATTCCAGCTCAAGGGGAACACACATGACCACGAACCGACTCCCGATGCGGCGACTGATGGTGGGGCTCACCGTCCTCGGCTCCCTCACCCTGGCCGCCTGTAGCGGCACCAGCACGGACAAGCCGCCGACGACGGCACCCACGGCCGACGCCGCAGACACCGAGATCGACACCCTGACCTTCGCGGCGCAGTCCCCGCCGCGTTCAATGGACCTCGCCCACGCAAACGACTACCCCTCCAAGCGCTCCATCGGTGCAGCGTTCGACAAAATCCTGGCCCTCGACAACGACGGCGTCGTCATTCCCTGGATCGCCGAGTCCTGGACCACCCCCGATCCGAAGACCTATGTGTTCACGATCCGCCAAGACGTCACCTTCTGGGACGGCACCCCGCTGACCACCGCCGACGTGGCATTCTCGATGCAGCGCAACCTCGACCCCGATCTCGGGTCGGAGACCGCAGGCGTGTTCGCCAACCTGAAGTCGGCTGTCGCCACCGACGACACGACCGTGACGGTGAAGTTGAAGAGCCCCACGCCCGGCTTCCTCGCCCAATCCGCTGTCGACTGGGTCATCATGTCCGAGGCGTACGCCAAGGCAGCCGGCGATGACCTCGGCACTCCCAAGAAGCCCGGACTCGGCACCGGCCCCTACTCCATCACGAGTTACTCCGCCTCCGATGGCGTCACGTTGGAGCGTTACGACGACTACTGGGGCCCCGCCCCCAAGGTCAAGACGCTGGTGATCAAGGCGATCGAAGAGGCCGAGAACGCTCGTCTTGCGCTGCTGGCCGACGACATTCAGGGCTACTTCGACGTGCCGCTCATCGCGACCCGCACCTTCGATTCGATGGACAACGCCTACATGACCTACGTCGATGGCTCCTACATCGACCTGCTGTCCATGGACGTGAAGCGGGCTCCGTTCGATGATCCCAAGGTGCGTGAAGCCCTGGCCGCGCTCGTCGATCGGGAGGGACTCAACACTCCCCTGTTCAACGGCAAAGCCAAGTTGGCCACCTCGATCCTGCCCGCGGGCCAGCTCGACGCGGCCTACGGCAAGGACGAGTCCGCGGCTCTCCAGGCGGCGCTGCCCCCGCTCCCGGCGTACGACGTCGAGGCGGCGAAGGCCGCCCTCGCGGCCTCGGACCACCCGGACGGCTTCACGATCACGCTCAACGTGGACCGCACTCAGCCGTGGATGCTGCCGCTGGCGCAGAACATGGCCGAGAACGCCAAGCCCCTGGGCATCGTGATCAAGCCCAAGCAGGTGTCGGCGGCGGCCTGGGCCGATGAGCTCTTCAATCCCGACCGCGGCGCGCTGCAACTCATCGCACTGGGCGCTTCGGCTCCCGACATCGCGTTGTTGCCCCCGCTGATCCTCGGCGAAGGCAGCATCAACGTGGCGCAGTACAGCACGCCCGAGTTGGTCGAGCAGTTGGCCGCAATGGTGGCCGGCTCCGCCGAGGACCCGGCTGCGAACACCGCGGCAATCCTGGCGGCGTCCAACTCGAGCCTGGCCTACCTGCCTCTGTTCGACGAGCAGGCGGCGATCGCGCTGAGCAAGGACATCGTCTGGGTCGACGGCTATTCACCGTGGTCGCTTGGTCAGGTGTGGCCGCTCTCGATCGCCGCAGCAGCAGAATGACCGCACCGCGCGACTGAATGCACCCCGTCGTTAGGTACGTCGCCGGCCGACTGCTCGCCATGTCGGTGGTGCTGATCATCGTTTCGTTCTTGGTGTTCAGTCTGTTGAGCCTGGCCCCAGGGGATCCCGCAAAGATCCTCCTGGGGCCGGTCAACCCTTCCCCGTCGGCGTTGGCGAAGATTCGCGAGGAGTTTCACCTCAACGAGCCTTGGTTGACCCAATATCGACTCTGGGTGACCGATGCCCTGCACGGAGATTTCGGGCGGTCCATCAGGTCCGGCCAGCCGGTAACCCAGGCGCTGCAGGAACGCCTCCCCGTCACCTTCCTGCTGGCCATCTATTCCTTCGTGCTGACGGTGGTCATCGCCATCCCCCTCGGCCTGTTGGCCGGCGTACGCCGCGGGAGCCGTGTAGACCAGGCCGTGACTGTGAGCAGCCTGCTCGGGCTGAGCGCCCCCTCGTTTGCGGTCTCGATCCTGTTGATCTACACCTTCGCGATTTGGCTCGGCTGGTTTCCGACCTTTGGCAACGGGGACGGCCTGATCGACCGGCTCTATCACCTCACGCTGCCTGCCATCGCGTTGGCCATCGGGCAGATCGCGATCGTGGCCCGGCAGGTGCGAGCCGCCACCATGGACATCGCACAACAGGACTATGTGACCTTTGCGCGAGCGCGCGGCACGTCGTCTTCGATCGTGATGCGGTCCTACATCCTGCGCAACGCCGCCCTGCCGGTCATCACGGTTGCCGGCCTGGTTTTCGCCTACGCGCTGACCGGAGCGGTGCTGATCGAATCCGCTTTCGGGCTGCAGGGGCTCGGGGCGTTGCTGGTGCAATCGGTCACCGCCAAGGATCTGCCCACGGTCCAGGCTCTTGCGCTGCTCACGGCCGCCCTGGTCCTGGTCACCAACCTGGTGGTCGACGTGTCCTACTTCCTGCTCAACCCGCGGCTGCGTCGGGCCAAGGACGCCTCGTGAGTACGCCGTCGCGGCGGGGCTGGGGCCTGGGAGTGCTGGGCTGGATCAGCCTGATCTATTTCGTCGTCATCATCGTGATCGCCCTAGGCGCACCCTGGTTGGCCCCTCACGATCCCGCGAAGCAGAGCTTGCTGGACAGCGCGATCAGCCCCAACGGCACTCACTGGCTCGGGACCGACAACCTCGGACGCGACATCGCTTCGCGACTCATCTATGGCGCCCGCTGGGCCCTGATCGGGCCGTTTGCCATCGCCGCCGGCGCCGGACTTCTCGGCACCTCGTTGGGCCTGCTTGCCGGGTCCGCCGGAGGCCGCATCGACGGCATCACCATGCGGGTGATCGACCTCATCTATTCCATCCCGCCGTTGCTCTTGGTGATCGTCATCGTCGGCGTTTTCGGCGGCGGCTATCTCCTCGCCGTGGTGGTGATCATCGTGTTGTCGGCGCCCGGAGACGTGCGGCTGGTCCGCAGTGCCGTGCTGGCCCAACGCGAACTGCCGTATGTCCAGGCCGCCCGTGTGGTCGGCTTGCGCGAGACCGAGATCTCGGTCAAGCACGTCTTGCCCAACATTGCGCCGACCGTGACCGCCAACGTGTTGCTGGAATTCGTGGGGGGCCTGGTGGCCCTGTCCGGCCTGGCCTTCTTGGGCCTCGGGCTGCCCGCCGGTAGCGCGGACTGGGGACTGATGCTGGCGGAGAACCGCGGGATCTTGGACCTCAATCCCAATGCCGCCATCGCGCCGGCCCTACTGATCATGCTGACCGCCGTGTCGATGACCGTGCTCGGGGACCGGGTCTATGACTACCTGTCGGGTCGGGCCCAGGAATGAGCGCTCCCGAGATGGATGACCCGGGGAGAGAAGATCCGGGGACTACCGCCCAGGCTCAGCGCCTGCTCTCCGTGCGCGACCTGCGCGTCGGCGTACCCGTGACGGGGGGACCCGACCGCCGCCTGATCGACGGCATCTCCTTCGATCTGGAGCAGGGCGAAACCGTCGGATTCGTCGGCGAATCCGGCTCGGGCAAATCGTTGACGGCCAAGGCGCTCGTGGGTCTGTTGCCCCGCCCCTTGACCTGCACCGGATCGATCACCTTCGAGGGCCAGGAGTTGCTCACTCCCGGCCGAGGAAATCCCTACGCCGCCGTACGCGGAAGGGGCATCAGTCTGTTGCTCCAGGATCCCTTCACCATGCTCAATCCAGCCATGACAGCGGGCGACCACATCATCGAGACCCTGCGCTCGACGCACGGCCGGCGAGTGCCGCGCGGTGCGGAGTTGCGGGCCGAGGTCGCTCGTCGCCTCCTCGAGGTCGGCATCGACAACCCGGCTGTGGCCGATCGCTATCCCTTCGAACTGTCCGGCGGAATGTCGCAGCGCGTGGCGCTCGCCACGAGCCTGGCCGGCGACCCTCGGCTCTTGGTGGCCGACGAACCCACCACCGCGCTGGACACCACCACCCAGCAGGAAATCCTCGAACTTCTGCTTCAGGTGCAGCAGAAGCGACAGATGAGTTTGGTGCTCATCTCCCACGACCTCAATCTCGCGTTCTCGGTGTGCCGCCGGCTGCTCGTGATGTACGCCGGCTCGGTGGTCGAGGTCGCCCCGGCGGCCGAACTGCAGGCCGAGCCGCTGCACCCCTACAGCGCCGATTTGATGCGCTCGGTGCCCTCGGCCACCCACTATCAATCGGTGCTTCTCGACATCGCCGGAACCGTCCCGGCGGTGGACCAAGTGCTCGACCAATGTGGCTATGCCTCGCGTTGTTCCCATGCTCGCCAGGAGTGCCGCATCGCCAAGCCCGCCTTGCTCGAGGTGGCCCCCGAGCGGTCCTCTGCCTGTGTGCGGATCGAGGAGTTGCGCAACCAGCCCCCCGTCGAGCAGGCGCAGACGACCCCCAAGGATCGGGCCGCGCTGGCCCAACGTCCCCCCATCCTGGTCGTCGAGAACCTGCAGAAGGTCTACGGCCGCGGGGCGGCCAGTCATCCCGCCCTGAGCGGCGTTTCCTTTGCCGTGCATCAGTCGGAGAGCGTCGGCATCGTCGGCGAGTCTGGCTCGGGCAAGACCACCATCGCCAAGATTCTGTTGGGTCTCGAACGGGCGACCGCCGGCCAGGTGACGCTCGCGGACACCGACATCTCCGACTTCAGACACCTGCCCACCGCTCAGCTTCGGACGACGCGGAGGGCTGTCCAATGCGTGTTCCAGGATCCCTACTCCTCACTCAACCCGCTCCATTCCATCGGCTACGCGTTAAGCGAAGCGCTACGCCAACGCGACGTGCTCCCCGCGGAACGCGCCGCTGAGGTGACGGCCTTGCTCGAACGGGTGGGCCTGCCCGCCGCCACCGCCGAGCGCCTCCCGTCGGCGCTCTCCGGGGGCCAACGTCAGCGCGTGGCCATCGCCCGGGCACTGGCCGTCGAGCCGCAACTGCTGATCTGCGATGAGCCGGTCGCCGCCCTCGATGTCTCGGTGCAAGCCCAAGTGCTGCGCCTCCTGCGCCAGGTGCGCGACGAGGGTCAGGTCAGCTTGTTGTTCATCACCCACGACTTGGCGGTGGTCCGGCAGGTCGCGGATCGAGTGATCGTCTTGTGCCGCGGCGAGATTGTCGAGCAGGGCGAGACGGCGCAGGTGTTGGATCACCCGACCCACGCCTACACCCAACGGCTCATTGCCGCGATGCCCTGACCCGATCACTCACCGCGGATCACACTCCGCTGATCAGCAAAGCGGCAATCCGCTCGCCGATCACCACGACGGGCAGGGCCGGGGTCGCGCGCGGCAGGTTCGGAAACACCGACGCGTCGGCCACGCGCAGCCCGGGAACGCCGTGCACGCGCCCGGCGAAGTCCACCACACTCAGCAGGTCCTCGCTGGGGCCCATTTTCGCCGTCCCGCCCGGGTGCCAATAGTGGGCGTGGGTCTCCAGGATCCAGCGATCGAGTTCGGCATCTGTGTCGTCGGCCCCGGGCCCGGATTGGAGCGGCCCCAGCAACTCGGCCAGGCCTGTGGCTTGGATCATCCGCAAGGTCCAACGCACCCCCCAGCGCACGGCTGCCAGGTCCTCCCCGTGGGCATCGGAGAAGTACGCCGTGTCGATCGCGGGCGGCGCGTAAGGGTCTGGCGAGGTGATGGCAACGCTGCCTCGTGAGCGCGGCGTCACGAGGGCCACGGGGAAGATGCATCGCCAGCTCGACGGATCCGTAGCCTCCGGCTCCACCCAGGGATAGACGTGCAGGTCGTAGGGGCCGTCGGCGCCCGGAGATCGGAGTTTGGCGACCGCCTGCTCTTCGGGCAGCCAGTGCCGGCGAGCAAATTCCGCGAGTCGTTGGCTCAGCGCGGCGCTGCCGAGGAATTCGACTTGGGCAGCAGGGTGGTCGTGCAGATTGCGGCCCACTCCCGGGAGGTTGACGATCGGCTGAACTCCGGCGGCCCGCACCTGGTCGGGATCGCCGATGCCGGACCGTTGCAGGATCGCCGGCGTGCCATAGGCACCCCCCGCCACGATCACCTGAGCGGCCCGCACCGCCACGGTTTGGCCGTTGCGCAGCCCCACGACTCCGACCGCTCGTCCGTCCTCCACCAGCACTCGATCCACCATCGTGTCGGCGATCACCCGGACCAGGGGGTGCTCGCGGACTTGGTCTAGGTAGGCGAACGACGTGTTGATCCGGGTGCCATCCTCGATATTCACCGGCGGGCACCCGGCCCCCGCGCCGGCAGCGAGGTCGACGAAGTCGTGCGCGATCGGGAGTCCGTCGTCCGCGCAGGCTCGCAGGAACTCCCGGTGGAACGGCTGGATCTCCTCCTCGGCGAACTGTCGCAGCCGCATCTGCGTGGCGGACCGGTCAAAGAGCGGTCGCAGTTGTTCCGCCGACCAGCCGGGGCTGTGCGCCGCCCACGTGTCATAGTCCCCGGCCCAACCGGCCATCTGCGAGCAACCGTTGTGCGTGGAGCAGCCACCGATCACCCTGGCTCGATCGAGCGTCAACGGCTGCCCTGCTGCCCCGGCGCCGGCGTACCCCCAGTCATGGGAGGTCGGCAGGGACGCCGCCCTGAGCAGGTCGGACGGCCAGGAGTCCCCGCGGGCGCCGTAGTCCGGTCCGGCCTCCATCACCACAACCGAATGTCCAGCGGTGGCCAGGCGGGCCGCGATCACACAACCCGCGGTCCCCCCACCGGCGAGGACCACATCGGCCTCGACGGAGTCCGTTGGGCTCATGGGTCGCTCGTCGGCTCGGTGAAGGCATGGATCAGGCCGAGGTACGCCGTCGAGCGGGCGCTCCAGCCGTGGTCGTCGGTGGCAGTCGAGATCTCCGGATGCGTACGCCAGCGGAGCAGGTAACCCCAGGCCAACGCTTCCGTGGCCCAGATCAGGTCGGTCATCGAGTTGCCCGGCCTGAGCCGCCAGCCGGCGTAGTTCAAGATCGCCGTGAAGAGTCTTTCCACCGTCGCGACGTAGCGCGCATTGGCAACCGACTGAGCCTCGCGCACCAACATGGGCGGTGCCATCGCACCGAGCCCCACGGCCAAAAACACCTCGGGGGAGGTGCTCGAAGCCTCGAATCCGGCGTCGCTCACCATCCGGAAGATCTCGTCGGGCGACGCCCCGGAGGCGATCATTTCCCGGGCCCGTCCTTCGATCTCCTCGGCGCCGGGCGTGGATATCTTGTTCATGACATGCTCGAGCAGCTCCACTTGGAAGGCAGCCTGGTCCGGCCAAATGTGGTAGGCCGCACCAGTGGTCATCGGCTGGTAGTCCGGGAGCGGCTCGCCCTCAGGATCGAGGCCGTCGGAGTTGACCTCCGCCAAGGCGTCGGTGATCCGAACGCTCGCGAGAGGGTTCGCTTCGTGTCCCCCCTGGCCAATCCGCGCGATCGCGACCCGGGCCGCCGCCTCCAGCAGCGTCAGCCGAGTCTCGGATCGTCTACGACGCTTGCGCACGACGCCATGTTAGGGGTCAATCGTGGACGTGACGCGCTCCGTCGGCTAGATTCGTCAAGTTGTGTAGTTTATTTACGCGAAGGACCCAAGGTGGACCCAGCACACATCATCGAGTCCCTGACCTACGCCTATGCGGGCTGGCTCTCTCCCGAGGGCGACCGCGTCGCCTGGATCCGCAATCAGGTGCTGGGCGATGACGATCAATTCGAGGTGATCGTCAAGGAGCTGGAGTCCGGCACCGAAGTCTCGGTTGGGCCCGCGCGGGATGCGCGCTGGTCCCCCGACGGAACCACCTTGGCCTTCGTGTGGGAGGACAAGTCGGGACTGGCCCAGGCTTTCGCCTGGGACGCCCACACTCATCAGGCGACCCAGGTCACCGCGCTGGCGCAGGGCATCGCCGGGGGCTTGGCGTGGACCTCGGATAGCCGCTCGATCGCGTTCGCCGTGCCCCCACAAGCTCGGGATCGCTCGCTCCCCTATCGGGTCACCCGGATCGTCGGGTGGCGCGACCAGATGGGCCTGGTCGACGATGCCGCGACCGACCTGTGGTTGCACGACTTCGCCACCGACCAGACCCGGCAGTTGACCGACGATGACTGGGTCAACGGCTCCCCCGTGTGGGTGCCCGAGACCGGCGAATTCGCCTACCTCGCTACCTCGCCTCCCGACCGCTGGGAGAACCTCCATGTGGTGCGAGCGGTCCGGGTGCGGGACGGGACGGTGCGCGACATCTTGCACACCGACGACATCACCGCGCTGGTCGGGGCACCGGCCCAGATCGGCGGGCTCGTGATGAGCGCTGGCGGGGTCTACCGGGACGCGCCGGGAGAGGTGAGGCTGTTGCGCCTCGACGGCACGGACGAGTCCCGCACGGTCGACTTGGGGATCGACGTGATGGGCACCTTGATCGGCGACCTGCCGGTGCCATACGCCGACCTCGCCGCGCGGATCCTGCTCCACGGCACCGACGCCATCGTGCCCGTGCAGATCGAAGACCGCTTGGAGATCCACCGAGTGGCGCTCACCGGGCCGCTCACGAGCACTGTCGAGTTGGCCACGACCGGGTGCGTCTATCCCCTGGATGTGGCCGGCGATCTGCTGCTCTACGGCGCGGGCGACCTCCTCTCCCCACCCGACCTGTGGGTCCGCAACCTCGCCACGGGTGAGACCCGACAAATCACCGACACCCTGGCGCTCAACCGGCCCCGGCTGCGTCCGGTGTCCGTCGAGCGCGCCTGGGTGCACGCCCCCGATGGGCCGGCGGTTCAGGTGAAGTTTCTGCGTCCCAGCGACTCCGAAGGGGCGTTGCCGACGGTGTTGATCGTCCATGGCGGGCCCTACGCCGCCTTCGGCGAATGCTTCGTCACCGACGCGCAGTTGCTGTGCGAGGCTGGCTTCGGCGTGCTCCTGGTCAATCCCCGCGGATCGCGTGGCTATGGAGTGGCATTCGGTAAGGCGATCGATGGCGATTGGGGCAACGTCGACTTCGCCGACCTGATGGCCGCGGTTGATCATGCGGTCGACGTCGGGTGGACCGACCCTGACCGGCTGGGCGTCACCGGCCTGTCGTACGGCGGCTATATGACCGCGTGGATCGTGGCCAACACGCACCGCTTCCACGCGGCCGTCTATGAAAACGGGGTCACCAACCTGGTCAGCATGTATGGCACCAGCGACATCGGGCTGAGCTATCTCCCGGAGGCCTTCGGCGCCGAACCCACCGAGGCGATGGAGACCTACGTGCGTTGTTCGCCGATCACCACCGCGCACACCGCCGTGACCCCCACCCTGGTGATCATCGGCGAAGCCGACCATCGCTGCCCGCCCGAGCAGGGGCTCCAGTTCTATTCGGTCCTGCGACGCGCCGATTGCGACGCCGAATTGCTGATCCTGCCTGGCGCATCACACGCCGGGTCGATCTTCGGGTCGATCGCGGTGCGCCGCGCCAAGAACGAGGCACTGCTTGAGTGGATGCGGCGCTATGTCTGAGGGGGCTATGTCTGAGGGGGCAATGTCTGAGGGGCCCGAGCGGTGGCTGCTCTCTGGCGGCTCGGTCTTCGACGGAAGCGGCAGCCCCCTGGTGCGGGCCGATGTCTTGATCGAGGGCGGACAGATCGTCTCCGTTGGCCTCGACCTGGACCGAGACACCGAGGTCGCTGCGGAGCGGGTCCTCGATGTGAGCGGGCAGATCGTGCTCCCCGGCATGATCGATTGCCACGTGCACGTGTTGTTCAGCGATGTCGATAGTTGGAATCAGCGCATGACGCCCTTCTCGTTGAGCTTCTATCAAGCCAGTCACAACCTGAAACTCACCCTGGACGCCGGCGTCACGACCTGCCGCGACGCACTCGGCGCCGACTATGGGGTCAAACACGCCCAAGAGTTGGGCCTCATCTCGGGGCCTCGCCTGCTCATCGCGATCCAGATGCTGGGTCAGACCGGCGGGCACGGCGATTGTTTCTTGCCGTCGGGGCACGACTCACCGCTGCGCACGCCCTACCCCGGGTTTCCCGACGGCGTGGTCGATGGCGTCGAACCGGCGCGCCGGATCGTTCGCGAGCTCGTGCGGGCCCGCGCCGACTGGATCAAGATCGCCGCCACGGGCGGAGTGCTCTCCGACGGCGACCTGGATCGCCGCCAGTTCCGCGACGACGAACTCGCCGAGATCGTGACCGAGGCCGGAGTCGCCGGGCTCTCGGTGATGGCCCACGCCATGAATCCGGATGGCGTGAAGGCCGCGATCAAGAACGGTGTCCGATCCATCGAACATGGCGTCTACCTCGATCAGGAATGCGTGGATCTGATGGTCGAGCACGGGACCTGGCTGGTGCCGACCCTGGTCGCCCCGCAGGCCGTGGTTGCCGCCGCCGCCGAGGGGCGGATCAGTCTCCCGCGTGGCGCGGTGGACAAGGCGACGGAGGCGGTCGCAGCCCACGGCGACTCCTTCCGCCGAGCGGTGGACGCGGGGGTGAAGATCGCGCTGGGTACTGACGCTGGAGTCAGCGCCCACGGCGCAAACTTGGACGAGCTCGCCGCGATGGTGGCGGCCGGCCTTCCCCCACTGCAGGCTTTGCGAGCCGGGACGGGCGGGGCCGCCGAACTGCTGGGCTATCCCGACACGCTCGGCGTAGTTCGCCCCGGCGCCGTGGCAGATCTGATCGTGCTGCGCGACCTGCCGGCGGACTTGGCTGCACTCTCCAGCCGGATCAGTATGGTGCTGCAGTCGGGCCAGCTGGTGGCGCCGGGGCCGCCCGCGCCAGCCAGGCTCCCCGAGAGATTGTGACGCGATGAGCGACGAGGACTTCAACCCCGGGCCGGGACATCCCGTGCTCGCGGGACTCGCCGACGCGCTCAGCGACTACTTCGACCTCCTCGATCGGGGGATCAGCGACCCGGCCGTCGATGCAGCGGTGCTCCCGCTGGTCGGTTTGTCGCTGCACTCGCTCGATAGCCGATCGACCGCCATCGTCAACGAGCAGTCCGCCAGCCTGCAACGCGCCGTGCGCGGGTGCACGACCTCTCCGTCACCGATCGAGGTCGGCACGCTGACTGCCGTGGCACCCACGTCGACGTTGGGCTACTCCCCCACTATGGCCGGTGCGGGCTCCTCGGGATCGTGGGCGGGTTGGCTCTCGTTCGACCCCGCCATCGGAGATCGGCTCGAGTTGCGGCGCCTGGGCGCCGAGCTGCCGACCGGCGGGGACGACCACGCCGCGAGCGGCGTACTTCCCCTCCAGGCTTCCGACGGCCCGGCCGTGCTGGTGCGTCCGACCCTGGCCGCGCATCCCACTGCGTCGTCGTGGGTGCTGTACGCCGCCCCCGACGCCCGAGGCTGGCAGGTGCGGGCGCATGAGCTGACGGAGGCCGGCATCGGACCTGCCGAAGTCGTGACCGCCGACGCCGCCCATGCCCTGAACCAAGAGGCCGTCCTCAGCCCCGGCGGCGGCCTCCGGGTGGTCCACCAAGAGCAACGCGACGGCCACTTTCGCGTGGTCTACCGCACCCGAGACGCGGGAGGCGGGTGGAGTGCGGGCACCCTTGTCTCCGAGGCCGGTGAAAGCGCGTGGGACCCCTGCCTCGCGCTCGACGGGGGGACGGTGGTGGTGTTCTGGTCGTGTTATCGGCGCGGGCGATTCCGCCTGCTGGTGCGCCGGCTGCTCTCGGGGACGTGGACCGAGGTCGCCGAGGTCCCCACGGTGTCGCAACGCCACGCCATGCATCCTGCGTGCGTCACCGATCCCGGCGGCGGAGTCTGGCTGACCTACGACGCACTCTCGGTCCCCGAGGAGGCTTCCTCGGGGCTCACCCGCTATGTCCGGGCCGACGGGATCACCGACGGGGTCACGGCAGGGTCCAGCCGGGCACCGCACGACCCGGTCCCCGGCTTTGAGTTGTCGTGCCGGATCGAGGTCCTGCGGTTGCGTGAGGACGGATGGGCGACACCCCAGTCCTCACAACCCCTCCAAGAACGCACCGCGGCCTGCTATCCACACGTCACCGTGGACGCCGCCGGCCGGCTGTGGTTGGCCTACCGGGCGATGCGGCAGCTGCCTTTCGGGGAGTACGTCGCGCACGCCGCCGTACGCGTTCACGAAGGCAACGACTGGTCCGCTCCTCGCCTGCTGCCCTCCAGTGACGGCACCTGCGCCGAGGTGGCTCTGGTGGCCGGCGACGGCACGCACGACGCGGTCCGGCTGCTCTATCACAGCGACAACCACGCGGAGCGCCACCTAGGGATGCTGCGCAATCCAGAGACCGCTCCCGGCGCGGGCGAGACCGAGGAGGAGTTGCGTCGCGAACACCTGCGCCTGCCCTCGACCGAGCGCGTCGCCGCCGGCGGTCACGTGGGGGCGGGCCGGGTGACCCTGGCCGCGCTGACCGCTTCCGTGCACGAAGCTCCCCTCACGCGAGCACTCGAACCGCTCACCCCAGGGTCGGATGCCGAGCATGACAGCGCACCCCGTCGCGCCCACACCCCCGAGGCCGAGGGTGCGCCCGGCCGCTATCTCTATTGGGGCGATCTGCATCGCCACTCCAACATCTCGCGCTGTGGCGCCGGTCTCGACATCGGCGCGGAGGACCACTACCGCTTTGCCGAAGACCTCCTGGGCCTCGACTTCTGGGCCTTGACCGACCACGCCGAACACACCTCGGACGTCAATTGGCACTACCTGAAGAAGCTGGCCAACGCGTTCAACCGACCCGGCACCCACACCTCGCTGATCGGCTTCGAGTGGACCTCGTTCAAACATGGCCACCTCAACGTGATCTATGCCGGCGACGACGGTCCGATCTTCAGCTCCGTGGATCCCGCCGCCGACGACCCCGCGAAGTTGTGGAGCCTTCTTGAGGGGCATCGGGCGCTGACCATCCCCCACCACCCCGCGTCCTGGGTCTATCCGACCAACTGGACCTATCACCACGACGAGTTCCTCCGCCTCGTCGAGGTCTTCCAGGCCTGCACGGGCTCCTATGAGTCCGCCTGGTGTCACCGGCAATACCAGGACGCCTTGGCCCCCGGCGCCAGCGTGCAGGACGCCCTCACAGCCGGACACCGACTCGGCTTCATCGGGAGCACAGATCACGGCAACGGGGTGGCGTATGTGGGGGTCTACGCCGAGCGTTTGGAGCGCGCAGCGCTGCTGGAGGCTCTCGCCGAGCGACGCTGTTTTGCCGCCACTCGCCGCGGCATCGTCCCCCAGCTGCAGGTCGGACCGGCCACCATGGGCCAGGAGCTGTCGCTGAGTGCGCTCCCTGGCGACGCTCCGGCGTTGACGTTCGGCGGTTCGGGCCTTACCGAGCTCAGCGTGGTGGAGCTGGTCCGCGACGGGGTGGTCGTGGCCACCTCCCCGCCACCGATGTCCGCGCGTGGACCGGGCGGCATCGTCGTCCCCCTCGACCTCCAGGTGGTGTCCCACCGTGGTGGTGCCCGCGAGGTGGCCGGCTCGGTCACCGTCCACGGCCCAGCGGTGCTGCGCGCCACCGACTGGGTGGCCCCCGAGGTCACCTCTCTCAACCCGACCTCGATGTCCTGGTCCACGACCGTGCCGGAGTGGTACGGCAAGCGCCAGCGACCGCCCGCGACCGTCAACCTCGGGTTCACCCTCGACGGCGATCCGAACGCCGAGATCAGCATCGCCGCAGGCTCGTGTCTGATCCGCGCCACGCTCGGCGAGTTGAAACAGGAGCTCGCCGATCGCGAAAGCTGCCGCGGCGTGTCCGCCGACGGTTGGGACCTCCGCATCAGGCGGGGCGCCGGTGGCCTGATCGGGCTCGGATCGCCCACCTGGACCGGTCGGGCGCCGGCCGAGGTCTTGCGATCCAACTCGTGGTACTACGTCCGGGTGCTCCAAGTCGACGGCGAAATCGCCTGGTCGAGTCCGGTGTGGGTCGATGCTTAGCCGCGCCGACGTCGCCCAACTGGGCGACCACTTCGCCGTGACCAATGTGCGCGTGATCGACGGGACGGGCGGTCCTGCGCGCGAGCGGATGACCGTCACGGTGCGCGACGGTCTCTTCGAAAGCGTCGCGCGGGGCGCCGCTGCAAGCGGAGTGCGCCAGCTTGACGCGGACGGCTTGACCCTGATCCCAGGACTGATCGACGCCCACGTGCACCTCACCTCTCAGGGAGCGCTGCCACCCCAACTGCTCGCCTATGGGCTGGCGGCTGCCGGACACAACTTGTTGCGGGCCGGCTTCACCACGGTTCGTGACGTCGGCAGCGCGACGGTGTCGGCGGTCTTCGACCTGCGTGAGGCGATCACCTGCGGACTGACGCCGGGGCCACGGATCTTGGCCTCCGGCCAGATCCTGTCGGCACCCTCTCCCGGGAGCCAGCAGTTTGGCGAGATGTACCGCGAATCCCGCGGCCCCACCGATCTGCGCGACGGGGTGCGCGAGCAGGTTGCCCGGGGAGCCGATCACATCAAGGTCATGGCCACCGGCGCACTCACGGTGGCCGAGGAAGAGGTCGAGCCCACCCAGCTGAGCGATGCCGAGCTGGCGGCCGTCATTGACGAGGCGCACACTCTCGGCGTACCGGTGGCCGTGCACGCCGAGGGCGCCGCCGGCGTACGCCAGGCAGCGGAGCTGGGCGCCGACACGATCGAACACGCCGAGCTTGGCCATCAGGTGCCCGAGTCACTAGCGATGATGGCCGCGAAGGGCATCATCTTGGTGCCCACCCTCAGCGTCTTTCCTGCGGTGTACGACGACCCGGCCTGGCCGCAGTGGATCCGGGACCGAGCACGCCGCCTCGGCGAAGCGGCCCACCTGACGCTGGCTGCGGCACAACGCGCCGGAGTGCGGATCGCGGCCGGCGCCGACGCCGGACCCCAAGGGACCAATGCCAAGGAGATCGTCCGCCTCTCCGCGGCCGGGCTCGGCCCAGCGCAGGCGCTCGTCGCGGCCACCTCAACGGGCGCCGCTGCCTGCGGACTCGCCGACCGGATCGGCACCATCGAGCCCGGGAAGCTAGCCGACCTGTGCCTGCTCGCCGGCGACCCGCTCGCCGAGATCAGCCTCCTGGCCGACCCCGCCAACTTCCTCATCGTCTGCCAATCCGGGCGGCCCGTGTCGGGCGCCTTGCTCGGTGCCGGCGAGGCCAATCGTCAACAGAAAGAGTGACGTTTCATGGGTGATCTCACAGGAAAGACAGCCGTCATCACCGGCGGAGCCGGCGGACTCGGCCGCGCGATCGGGCGAGCCCTGGGCCGAGAGGGCGCCGAGGTGGCGCTGGTCGATCTGAAGGATTCCGACAAGGCGGTGCGGCCCGAGAAGGCCGCACACCAACGCCTCGCCGAGGCGGTGGCCGAGGTCAGTCAGGTCGCGCCGCGCGTGATCGGCCTTCAAGCAGATATCACCGTCGAAGCCGACTGCAAGGCCATGGCCGAAGAGCTGCTGGATCAACTCGGCAAGATCGACATCTTCATCTCCAACGCCGGACTGGCCACCAGTGGCAACGCTTGGGAGCTGACCGAGGAGGAGTGGGATTGGGTGCACAACGCCAACCTCAAGGGCTTCTTCTTGTCGACCAAATACGTCATCCCGCACATGATTTCGCGTCGCTACGGCAAGATCGTGGTGACCTCCTCCCGCAACGGATTGCGGGTCGAGAAGGGCTATGCCCACTACAACGCGGCCAAGGCCGGCGCGATCCACTACGCCAAGTCGCTGGCCCTGGAGCTGGGCCCCTACGACATCAATGTCAACGCGGTGTGCCCCACGCAGATGACCGATCGCACCAACCCGCCGCGGGACCGCCCCAACCCCTATTGGCAGCAAGTGACGGGCAAGGAAAACCCCACCTGGGAGGAGTTCGATCGCGCGTCTGGGGCC
Organism: uncultured Actinomycetota bacterium; assembly: GCA_963814245.1. Taxonomy (GTDB): domain Bacteria; phylum Actinomycetota; class Actinomycetes; order Propionibacteriales; family Nocardioidaceae; genus Nocardioides. The sequence goes on along the minus strand of CAWFBY010000008.1, from coordinate 88,332 downwards.
GACAACCTCTTCGAGGACCGCGGCCAGCCTGACTTCTCCGAGGTCGCCGAGGGCGTGACCTGGTTGGTGAGCGACAAGTCTTCGCTGGTCACCGGCCTGGCGTTGCCGATGGACGCTGGCTGGATCGTCAAGCGGGGCGGCTAAGGATGGTCGGCCCCCGGGCCAAGGCCGCCGCAGCGAAGATCGAGGCGTTGCGGTTCGTGCACAGTGCGGACCTCTCCCCCGACGGGCTTCGCGTCGCCTGGTGTCTGAGCCGCATCGAGGGCGACGAAGAGCCGATCGATCTGCTGCTGTCCACGGCCGGCAGCGGCGCACCGGCGGTCTTGGTGGCGACGGGCCGGTCGACCGATCCCGAGTTTTCCCCCGATGGCAGCCAGGTCGCCTTCCTCTACCGAGACGGTGGCAACACCCAAATCGCCGTACTCGAGCTCGCATCGCGCGCCTTGCGGACACCGACCACGCTCCCCCACGGCGTCGCCGGCAGACCCCGCTGGTCCCCCGACGGCACCCGGATCGCCTTCACCGCAACGCACGAGCCCATCGACACGTCCCAGCCTTACCGAGTGACCCGGGCTGTCGGTTGGCTGGACGGGATTGGGCTGGTCGATGACGCCGTCACCGATGTCTATGTCCTCGACCTGGCCACCCTTGAGCTCGCGAGGCTTACCGACGATGACAGCCTAATCGGCAGCCCCGCATGGCATCCGGACTCCGAACGGCTCACCTACGTCGCGAGCGCGGGGCGCGACGATTGGCGCCACCAGGGGCGGATTCGCACGGTGGAGGTCTCGGGCGAACATCGGGTCCGCGACGTGGCCGTCCTGGCTGACGTCTTCTCCATCGCGGTGCACGGACAGACGATCGTGGCCACCTCAATGGGCAGCTCGGCCAAGGGCCAGGACCCGTACGGTCGACTTTTCACCCTTGCCGAAGACGGCTCGCGCGTGCTGCGGTCGAACGACCTGGACGTGAACGGCGATGTCATCCCCGACCTGCCGATTCCGTTCGCCGACCCCCAGCCTGTGTTGCTGCTGCACGGCGACGATGCGCTGGTGCGCGTGCAGATCGCCGACCGCCTGGAACTGCACCGAGTAGCGCTGACCGGAGCCAATGCCACCCGGGTCGAGGTCGCCACCTCCGGGTGCGTCTATCCGCTCGCGGTGCGCGGTGACCGGTTGCTGTACGGCCGCGGCGACCGATGCACCGCCCCCGACCTGTGGGTGCGCGATCTGGCCACGGGAGCCGACGCGCCGATCACCCACACCGCCGACCACAATCGCGCGCAGCTGACGCCCGTGCGCGTCGACCGCCTCACGGCGTACGCCGTGAACGGACCGCCGATCCAGACCACCTTCGTCGCGCCCCAGTCGGCCGTGGGTGCGCTGCCCACAGTCTTGCTGATCCACGGTGGACCGGAGGCTGCCTTCGGCGAGGCGCTATTTCTCGACACCCAGCTGTTGTGCGAGGCCGGGTTCGGCGTACTGCTGGTCAACCCTCGCGGGTCGCGAGGGTACGGCGCCGACCATCAGCACGCGATCCGCGGCGACTGGGGCGGTATCGACGCTGACGACTTCCTCGCTGCGGTCGATCTCGCCGTTGCCCGCGGTCTGGCCGATCCCGACCGGCTGGGGGTGGGTGGTTTGTCGTACGGCGGCTTCATGACCACGTGGCTGGTCGGGCACTGTGACCGATTCAAGGCGGCCGTGGCGGAGAACCCCGTCACCAATTTCGTCAGCTTCTATGGCACCAGCGACGTCGGCTTGACCTTCGCTCCGGTCATCATGGGTGGCCCGATCGAGACCGACTTCGACCAATATGTGCGCAGCTCGCCGGTCACCTATGCGGAACGAGTGACCACGCCGACGCTGCTGATCGTGTCCGACCAGGATCGCCGGTGCCCACCCGAACAAGCACTGCAGTTCTATGCCCGACTGCGCCGCACCGGGTGCGAAGCCGAACTATTCGTCCTTCCCGGCGCCTCGCATGACGGGTCGGTCAACGGGCGGCCCGTCGTACGCCGCGCCCAAAACCAGGCCCTGGTCGACTGGTTTGCGACTCGGTTGCTCGGCGACGGGCGAGCATGAAACGCGTGCGCATCGGCGCGGGGGCGGGCTTCGCCGACGACCGGATCGATCCGGCGGTCGTGCTGGCTGAGCGGGGGGACCTGGACTACCTCGTCTTCGAATGCCTGGCGGAGCGCACCGTCGCGCTGGCCGCGTTGGAGCGCGCCCAGGATCCCGAGCGCGGCTTCAATCAATGGCTCGAAGATCGAATGCTCGCCACGCTGGGGCCCTGTGCAGGTCGGGGCACCAAGATCATCACCAACATGGGCGCAGCGAACCCCGTGGCGGCCGGCCGGCTGGTCGCCGACGTGGCTCGGCGCCTCGGACTCACCGGCCTGCGCATCGCGGTCGTGACGGGCGACGATGTGCGTCATCACGTGTTGAGCCAGCAACGTGCTGGCCAACGCGTGGACCTGCTGGACGGTGAGGGAACGCTGGCCGACCTCACCAGCGAGGTGGTGTCCGCTCATGCTTACCTCGGCTCGGAGGGCATCATCGAGGCCCTCACGCTGGGGGCCGATGTGGTGATCACCGGGCGGGTGGCCGATCCGTCCCTGTTCATCGCACCCCTCGTCCATGAGTTCGGCTGGGCCTCGGAGGACTGGAACAAGCTCGGGATCGCCGCGTCCGTGGGTCACCTGCTGGAGTGCGCCGGACAGGTCTCGGGCGGCTATTTCGCCGACCCCGGCGTGAAGGACGTGCCGGGTTTGGCCGACCTTGGATTCCCGCTCGCCGAGGTGGCTGCGGACGGCTCCTTCGTGGTGACGAAGGTTGCCGGCACTGGCGGGCTCGTATCCCCGCAAACGTGTGCAGAGCAGATCCTCTATGAGGTGCACGATCCCCGTGCCTACGTGTCCAGCGATGTCGTCGCCGACTTCTCCCAGGTCCACTTCGAGCAAATGCTGCCCGATGTCGTGGCGGTGTCCGGGGTCACCGGCACCCCGCGGCCGGACCACCTGAAAGTCTCGCTCGGCTATCGCGGCGGCTACCTCGGGGAGGGCCAGATCTCCTATGCCGGAGCCAACGCCTTGGCTCGCGGACGATTGGCCCTGGAGATTGTCCGCGAGCGTCTCGCCAGGCTGCTCCCCGAGATGTTGGAATCCCGCTTCGAACTCATCGGAGTCGACTCGATGGGCGCGCACCCCGAACCAGCCGGGCACCAGCCGGCCGAGGTTCGCGTGCGGGTCGTCGGCAGGGTCGACACGGCGAAGCAAGCCCAACTGATCGGCCGCGAGGTGGCCGCGTTGTGGCTCAACGGTCCCGCCAGCGGCGGCGGGGCGACCCAGTCGGTGCGCGAGCAACTCTCCATCGCGGCCACGCTCCTGCCCCGCGAGACCATCGAGGTTCGCGTCGACGTGGAGGTCGTGACGTGAGACTTCATGACCTCGCCACCGCCCGGGCGGGCGACAAGGGAAACATCTGCGACCTGTCGGTCTTTGCCCGCACTCCCGAGGCTTACGCGGTCCTGGTGGGGTGGCTCACGCCCGAGGTCGTGGGCGGCCACCTGGCTCGCTTCGCCGATGGTGCCGTACGCCGCTACGAGGTGCCGCAGTTGCTGGCCCTCAAGTTCGTGCTGCACGACGCGCTGGGAGGTGGGGTGACCCGAAGCCTCGCGCTCGACGTACACGGCAAGTCGCTCGGCTCCATCTTGCTGCAACTCGACGTACCCTCCTCCCACCAGTCCCTCTCCCTCGAGTTCGGCGAAGCGAGCAGCCCATGAACGCCACCGCACCACGCATCGTCTTCACCGGCGGACAGGTCATCGACGGCACCGGAGCGGGGCCGTTCCGGGCCGATCTGTCGATGCAGGACGGCACGATCCTCGCGATGGGCAGCGATCTGGACGGCGACGTCGAGATCGCCGTTTCCGGGATGACCCTGTTGCCGGGGTTGTTTGACGCCCACGTGCACGTCGTCTTGCGCACCGTCGACACCGTCGAGCGGTTGCAGTCGCCGTTTTCCTATCAGTTCTTCCATGCGGCGCGGCAGCTCAGCGCGATGCGCCGCCTGGGCATCACCCACGCTCGGGACGCGGCCGGGGCGGACCTCGGGGTGAAACAGGCGCTGGCGGACGGGCTCATCGCCGGGCCGCGACTCCAGATCGCGATCACGATGATCAGCCAGACCGGGGGCCATGCGGACGGCTGGCTGGCCTCGGGAAACAACCTGGAGAGTCGGATCGCCCATCCGGGGCGACCACACGGAGTGGCCGACGGGCCCGACGAGGTACGCCGCAAGGTGCGCGAGATCATCCGGGCGGGCGCAGATGTGGTCAAGATCGCGTCCTCCGGTGGGGTGATGTCGCCACGGGACCATCCACGGCATGCGCACTTCTCGGTCGAGGAACTCCACATCGCCGTGGCCGAAGCTGCCGCCGCCGGCCTCGGGGTGATGGCTCACGCCCAGGGCACCGAGGGGATCAAGAACGCGGTCCGGGCTGGGGTGAGGTCGATCGAGCACGGCATCTATCTCGACGAAGAGGCCGTGGCGCTGATGGTGGAGCGCGGTACCTATCTGGTGCCCACGCTCTCGGCCCCCTTGAGTGTGATCGAGGCCGCGGAGAACGGCGCGCGCATCCCGGTTGCCTCGCTCGAGAAGGCGTACGCCGTCCTCGAGGCCCACGCGACCTCGTTCACCCTCGCCCTCGAGGCTGGGGTCAAGATCGCCATGGGCACCGACGCGGTCGGCTCCGCTCCCGGGCGCAATCTCGAGGAACTCGCGCTGATGCGGTCTCATGGGATGTCTCCCGCCGAGACGCTGCGTTCGGCCACGTCGGTCGCCGCAGACCTCCTCGACGTCGGCGCCAACTATGGCAGCCTGCAGCCCGGCAAGCGGGCCGACATCGTCGTGGTTTCGGGCGACCCCTACGCCTTCGACGACCTCGCCGACCGCATCGAGTCGGTCTACATGGACGGGGTGTTGGTGGAGGGTCCCCGCACCTAGGCCAGCCCCCAGTCCGCCGAACCTAGGCCCGGGGCCCTTGCAGATTCATCAGGAGCTCCGCCGGTGGGGGCGGACCCCACAGATGTGGCGGGGCGTCCCACGCATGCTCACCCAGCAGTCAGTGATCTGATCGAACGTCGCTGAACCACTCGATCCAACTCCCCCACGGATCTCGGGGTAGTGGAAGAAGTTCGCGTCGATCGAACGGTCGCTCACCACGCATGGTCGACCCCGGTGGTGCCCGGCGCCCACTTTGGCGAGCACCGCGCTCACTTCTCGGTGCGCGGCGTTCTCCTCCGCCAACTGCCCCGGCGTACCGTCGCGGTCGCGCACCCAGATCCCAGCTTTCCGACCCGCCGTCCGGCGGGTCGATCTCTGCCTCAGCCTTGACATTTGCCATTCGGCAGGGTAAAGCGGAAGGGAGCACCTTTCTGGTGAGCCCCTAGGGATCAGATCAGAGATGGAGTTGTCAGTCACCCAGCGAATGGCTATGGCGTGTGCGCGACGCCCGTGGCGCACAGTGCTCGCTTGGGGCGTGCTGTTCGGCCTCGCGTTGGCAACCAACGTGCTGTTCCTCGGATCCGCGTTGACGCCCCAGGGCGGGTTGACCAACGAGCCCGAGTCTGTCACCGGGTTGAATCTGGTCAACGATCGATTCCCGGACCGCGACTCGGCCAGCGAGTTCATCGTCGTCGTCGTGGAAGACGGGAGCGTCGAGGATCCCACGGTCAGGCAAGCGGTGACTCGGCTCCGCGAGGAGGTCTCCCAGGCCGAGGGCGTCAAGGGAGTCGGCGATCCCTACGCCTCCGACGCAGCCGGGCTGATCTCCCAAAACGGAGACGCCGCCCTCGTCCCAGTTGCGATGGCCGACATCGGGGACAACGATCCTGACGCAAACCCCCTCGAGGGCATCGTGGACGTAATCGCGGCTGTCCAGGCCGCGGATCAAACGCCTGGGATGACCGCGCATGTGACCGGGACATGGACGATGAATCACGACTTCGTCGAGGTCTCGCAGCGCGACCTCGAGCGAGGCGAGATGCAGTTTGGCCTCCCAGCAGCCCTGATCGTGCTGCTGTTGGTCTTTGGTGCCGTCGTAGCCGCGTCCGTTCCGCTGGCCATCGCTGCGGTGTCGATCGTCGTTTCGCTCGGCCTTGCGACCGTGGCTGGGCAGGGTTTCGACATTTCGTTCTTCATCATCAACATGACTGTTGCGATGGGGCTGGCCCTTGGCATCGACTACAGCCTGTTCGTCGTGTCCCGCTATCGAGAAGAGCGACACGCTGGCCTTGCCAAGCACGAAGCGATCGCTGTTTCGGGAGCGACCGCGAGCAAGGCCGTGTTGTTCTCCGGCTCATCCTTCGTGGTGGCACTGTTGGGGATGTTGCTGGTGCCGGACCTCGTGCTGCGCAGTCTCGCATTCGGCGCCATCGTCGTCGGCGTGGTGACCGTCGCAGGTGCCTTGACGTTGCTTCCCGCAGTCCTCTCGCTCCTGGGTGACCGCGTCGAACGACTGCGCATCCCCCTCATTCCCCGGCAGCACGGTGGCGAGAGTCGATTCTGGGCCCGAGCAGTCCGAATCGTCACCCGGCGACCCGCCTGGACGGCTGGGCTGACCACCGTGCTGCTCCTCTTGCTTGCGTCTCCGGTGCTCACCCTGGAGACAGGCTCAGCGGGGCTTACCTCGCTACCGAGCGACACCGTGGGGCGTCAGGGGCTCGTCGCCCTAGAGACATACTTCCCGGCCGGAGCGCGGAGCAACCCTGCCGTAGTCGTCGTTGATGCCGACGCATCGAGCACCGCAACTCTCAGCGCGGTGCAACGCCTCAGCGATCGGGTCGCCCAAGACGACTCCTTCGGGGTTTCCACAGTCTCAACCTCACCAGGAAACGACCTCACCCTGATCGAGATCACGCTCCGGGATGATCCTGCTTCAGCCGAGGCGAGCGCGGCCATCGAGCGCCTGCGCGACGTACTCATCCCCGCCGCCTTCGGCGACCCGGACCCACCCGTCTACGTCACCGGGATGACCGCCTTCGATGTCGACTACACCACGCTCATCGACCGCTGGCTACCCATGGTGATCGCCTTCGTCCTGACCCTCAGCTTCCTCCTGCTGTTGCTGATCTTCCGCTCTGTCGTGTTGCCCTTGAAGGCAGTCCTGCTCAACCTGCTGTCGGTGGGCGCGGCGTACGGCCTGATGGTCTTGGTCTTCCAGAAAGGCATCGGCGCGGACCTGCTGGGACTCCAACAGATAGACCGCGTCGAGCCGTGGGTGCCGGTGTTCTTGTTCTCCGTGCTCTTCGCGCTGTCCATGGACTACCACGTGTTCTTGCTGACCCGGATCCGGGAGCGCTACCTCGCGACCGGTGACACCGTGGACGCGGTCACCCACGGCGTGGGGGCCACCGGCCGGATCATCACCGGGGCTGCACTGATCATCGTGGTCGTTTTTCTCGGCTTCGCCACAGGAGACATTACCGGGTTCCAGCAGATGGGCTTCGGCGTTGGCGTTGCGCTGCTCATCGATTCGACGGTGATCCGCACCGTCTTGGTCCCCTCCACCATGGTGCTGCTCGGTCAATGGAACTGGTATCTGCCCGCGTGGCTCGAGTGGCTCCCGGATCTGCATGTCGAGGGTGGTGCTGAGGGCGCTGCCGAGCAGGAAATTGTGGCCGGACGATCTCGGGAAAGAGTTTCCGCCTAGGTTGCCCCTAGGTCGGCGAAAGGGGTCGCGCGACGGCGAGCGTCGTGCGCTGTCGAAGAGGAGTCGGCATGACCAACTACGACTACGCATCCCATGGAATAGCGGTGGCGATCAACGCCGCGAGAGTGCTCACGTCGGCAGAGGTGCATGACCTGCTGGGGGATCTCGTCGTGCCTGGGGCTGGCGGCGCGGGAGGCCAAGGCATCTCGGTCGGGAGCGACGAGGGCACTGGGCCGTTCGAGATCGTGACCTATCCGGAGTGCGTGAACGGTCATATCGTCATCCACACCGGCCACAAGGATTTCGGGACCGGGATGTCGGTCCATGACGGCTCGGTGGCGACCACGATTCCGTGCCCCGTGGCCGCAGACGATGCCGGCGATCTGGAGCCTCGCCAAAAGGTCGAGCTGGTGGGCGGTGGATTCCTTGCGACAGTGCCGCCGGACCTCGTCGACCGGGTGGACATCGACCGAAGCGTGTTTGTGTTGGTCAGCCTGGCGGTTTCCGTCGATGACTCTCATCCCTTGCCCATCACGTCGACGTGGAGCACGGCGGCGTGCGAGAACTCCCACGTTGTCATGCACTACGGACACGAAGACCCGAACACCATGACCTCGGTGTACGACGGGTCGGTCGTGACGGGCGTTCCATGCTAGAGCCCTGCTGCTCGAGGAGGAAGGACGCTCATGCTTGCCGATTCAGTTCAACGGTTCATTGACGCAGAGATCGCCAACAACGAAACCGACTTCTCCGATCTTCGCGCGGTGCTGATCAACGGCACCCTCAAACGCTCGCCCGCCGTTAGCCACACCGATGGACTCGCGGCCATTTCGACCCACATCCTTTCGGGCGTGGGTGCCCAGGTGGACACCATCCGCACGATCGACCACACGATCCCGCCCGGGGTGTATCCGGACATGCGGGAGCAGGGCTGGGAGGTGGACGACTTCCCCGAGCTCTACCACTCCCTGATCGAGCCCGCGCACATCGTCATCTTGGCCACCCCCATCTGGCTCGGCGATCAGTCCTCGATGACTCGGCTCATGATCGAGCGGCTCTATGGTTGGTCGGGCGAACTTAACGCGAGCGGCCAATGGTCCTACTACGGCAAGGTCGGCGGGGTGATCATCACCGGCAACGAGGACGGCGGCAAGCATTGCGCCGCCCAGATGCTTTACGCGTTGTCACACATCGGCTTCACGATCCCGCCGCAAGCGGATGCCTATTGGAACGGCGAGGCGGGTCCGGGACCTTCCTACTTGGATGACAACCAAGGGGCGCGCAACCATTGGACCACCCGCAACACGGTGTTTGCAGCCTGGAACCTATTGCACACCGCCCGCCGGCTGAAGGACGCGGACGGACTGCCGGCGCACGGCAACGTGACCACCAACTGGGACTTGTCCAACCCCGACCATCCGAACCCGGAATACCGCTAGAGGGAGGCCAATCGAGCACGCAGGAAGCGCTCGTCGGACTCATTGGGACCACACGTCAGGGCGGTCTCGTACGCCGCGGCAGCCCCCGCCTGGTCGCCCAACTCTGCCAAGAGTGCGCCGCGTGTCGACCAGTACAGATGCCAGTGCTCGACTCCCTCGACGGTGTCGAGCACGGCAAGCCCGGTCGCGGGACCCAGGGCCCGGGACTCGGCCACGGCTCGGTTGACCGCCACGATCGGGCTCGGTTGCAGGCGGTGCAGGAGGCGATAGAGGGCGGTGATCTGCGACCAGTCGGTCTCGGCGTACGACGCCGCTTGGGAATGCAGCAGCGCGATCGCCGCCTGCGTCTGGAAGGGTCCCGGTTGTCGACGGCGCAGGACCCGCAGCAGGATGCCGGCCGCCTCCGCGATCTCGTCACGGTGCCACCTGCCCCGGTCTTGGTCTGCCAACAGGATCAACTCCCCCTCCGCGTCCATGCGGGCGTCGCGGCGGGCATGCGTGGCCAGCATGAGCGCCAACAGGCCCCATGCCTCGGGTTCGTCCGGCATCAAGTTGGCCAGCAGGCGAGTGATCCGGATCGCCTCGTCGGCTAGGTCCACGCGCGCATTGAGCGCCCCCACCGGGGCATGGTAGCCCGCGGTGAACACGACATTGAGCACAGCGAGCACGCCCGCCAACCGATCGGGCAGTTCGTGGTCTGCGGGGATTCGGTAAGGGATCTGGGCAATCGCGATCTTCTTCTTGGCCCGGCTGATCCGCTGACCCATGGTCGCGTCCGGCACCAGGAAGAGCCGCGCGATCTCGATGGTCGACAACCCGGCGATGGTGCGCAGGGTGAGCGCCACCCCGGCCTCGCGCGACAAGGCCGGATGACAGCAGGTGAACATCAGCCGCAGCGTGTCTTCACTGTCGTGACGCACCGAATCGTCACCCAGCACCCGCATCACCGCCTCCGTCTCCCGGCCTTGCCGACTGCTTTCCCGGCGAATCCGATCGAGCGCCTTGTTGCGAGCGACCGTCGTGAGCCAGGCGATCGGATTGTCGGGGACGCCGTCCTCAGACCACTTCTGCACCGCAACGACCAGGGCGTCCTGAAGTGCGTCCTCGGCCAGGTCCCAGTCACGGGTGTAGCGGACGAGGGTGGCCAGGACCTGACCACCCTCGATCCGCAGAATCTCTTCGAGAGACCGGCTCACTGGCCACCCGAGTAGTCCACACACGGCCGGACTTCCACGCGGCCGTGCCAGGCGCCCGGGATTTGGGCCGCCCAGGTCAGGGCTTCGTCAAGATCGGCGCAGTCGAGCAGGTAGAACCCGCCAAAGACTTCCTTAGTCTCGGCGAAGGGCCCATCGGTGTGCACGACATCACTGTCCTTGCCGCCGGGGCGCTGGATGGTCGTGGCGGTGTGGGTGGGGTGGAGTTGCTCGGCCGCGGCAATCACGCCGGCAGCTCCGGCGGCTTCGCCGAAGGCCATGTATTCGGCCATCACGGTGGCCATCTCTTCGGGGGTTCCGGGGGCTTCGGTTGCGCTGTAGATGAGGGCTGCATAGCGAGGCATGTTGTGCTCCTTGTCGATTGGGTCGATGCTGACACTGATACGACGAACGCGCATCACCGGGTTTCGACAGGTGCGTCGGCGCAAAGTCGGGTCGGCGCCATTCGTCGTACCTGTGAGTGGTGCCTGAGTCCAGGTCACCACGAACCCCCTGACGATGAGTCATTCACAAAAGGAGAGCCGCCATGGATCCCTGGATTGCCCTGGAACCCGACCGCAGAAGCTTTGCCGACTACCTCGAGACGTTGACGCCCGCCGACTGGGCGACGCAAAGCTGGTGCCACGACTGGGACGTCAAGGCAGTCGCGGCGCACCTGCTGGTGCCCGCGACGCAGTCCAAGGGAAAGGTGTTCTTCTCCTTTCTGTCCTCAGGGTTCAATCTCAAGAAGATGAACGCGAAGTACGTCGCGCAGCTGGGTCAACAGTCGGCCGCTCAGATCGTGGCGACCACCCGAGCGACCGCCGGAGTGCGCAGCGCACCCCCCGGATTGCCCCCTATCGGTGTCTTCAGTGAACTCGTGGTGCATTCCATGGACATCGCTGGGCCCCTGGGCAAGCCGTTCGACCTTCCCTCCGAGCACTATGTGATGGCGCTGGACCACATGAAGAACGTCCAACCCGCGCTGGGCTGCAAGGAACGCATCGCCGGCCTGACCCTGCGCGCTACCGACACCGACTGGTCAACCGGCAGCGGGCCGCTCGTCGAAGGACCGGCGAATCTGCTCCTCGCCGCGATGACCGGCCGGCGTCAGGCCTTGCCGCACCTCAACGGTCCGGGCGTCGAGACCATGGCTTCGCGTTAGCCGACTCCTCCACCACGGTTGTCGGCATCGGCAGGGTCCATCACCACGATCGACTTTCCGTGGTTGTGGAACTCGCCTTGCCGCCGCACCGCCTCTGGTCCCTCGTCGAGGCGGTAGCGGCGGTCCATCACGGGGGTCAAGCGCCCCTCCTCCACGAACTTGGCCAGCACTTCCAGGTCGGGCGTGCTTCGCTCGGCGACCCGGCCGATGGCTGCCCGCTCGCGGGCCAGGTTGAAGTACGCCGTGCCGAAGAGCATGCGTGGCAAGGGGTGCAGAGCTCGGGATTTCTTGGCGGTGATCATCACGTAGACGCCGCCGGGAGCGAGGAGCTCTCGACACCGGCGAAGCGGAGCAACACCCGCATTGTCAAACACCAGATCGAACTGCTCCCCGATGTCCACGGGGTTCTCATGGGTGTAGTCGATCACCCGATCCGCGCCCAACCGCGCCACGATTTCGGTGTTCGCCGTGCTGCATACCGCGGTGACATGACTGGCCCCCAGTGCCTTCGCCAGCTGTACGGCGAACGTCCCCACGCCGCCTGACGCGCCGATCACCAAGACTCGCTGGCCCGCCTGAAGGCCGCCCCAGTCGCGCAGTCCTTGCAGCGCGGTGAGCGCCGCCACGCCCAGCGTGGACGCCTCTTCCTGGCTCAACCTCGCGGGGGTCTTCACCAGCCAGTCGGCGGGAGCGGCGACGTACTCAGCAAACCCTCCCCCACCCACTTCGCCGAACACCTTGTCGCCGACCTCGAGGCAGGTGACCTCGCTCCCGCGAGCCACGACGGTGCCGGCAACGTCGGCGCCGGGGACGGCTCGCTTGGGCCGCCGCAAGCCCATCATCACGCGTGCGAAAAGCGGAGTGCCCGTCACATAGTGCCAATCGAGTGCGTTGACCGACGAGGCCTGCACCCGGAGCAGCACGTCCTGGGGCCCGATCTCGGGGACCGGAAGGTCGGTGAGCCGGAGCACCTCCTCCGGTGACCCATAACGATCACCCACCACGGCCCTCATGGTGGCAGTGCGCAGGGTGCCTTCAGTGGCCTGGTTGTGCGTCATCGATCCTCCTACTTACGGTGTAAACTTACTTCGTAAGTTACCACGATCCCACGCGCTGTCAACCGCCTGCGAGGAGGCCCAGTCAGGCGGTCGGCGGCGACTATGATGCGCAGGTGGTGAAGCGCCCGTGACCGAACTCGCACCCTCGAGGGGATCCCCCCTCGGCCGGCTCCCGCTGAACCGGGACCGAATCCTCGCGACGGCGGTGGACTTGGCCGATCGCCTGGGAATCAAGGATGTTTCGATGCGCCGACTCGGTCACGAGCTTGGCGTGGAGGCCATGTCGCTCTACAACCACGTGCGCAACAAGGACGATCTGCTCGACGGCATGGTCGAGCAGGCGATAACCCAGCTCAATCAGGAACTAACGGCTGTTTCCGGCCCCGATGCCGCCGTGGACTGGCAGGCGGCCCTGCGGCAGCGCATCCTGGCGGCGCGCAGATTTGTGCTGCGCCACCGCTGGCTCCCCGAGGTGCTGGAGAGTCGGACCACGATCAGTCCCGGAGTCATCGTCTATCACGAGGCGATCCTCGCGATGCTCCGCGAGGGTGGCTTCTCCTACGCTCTGGCCCACCACTCACTTCATGCGCTCGGCAGCCGGGCGCTCGGCTTCACCCAGGAGTTGTTCGACCCCTCCAGCCCCGCGGACGACGAGGCCAGCCAGGCCGTGTTCGCGAGCCTGGCGCCGGAGCTTCCCCACCTAGTCGCGATGGTCTCCGAGGCGGTCCACAACCAGGACCCGGAGTCCTCGCTGGGCTGGTGCGACGACCAGTCGGAGTTTGAGTTTGGCCTCGACGTGATCCTCGACGGGCTCGAAAAGCGCCGGGCTGCCGTCGAGCCCAACGCCACCAACTGACCGACAACTTTCCCCACTCCGTTTGCGTCTCACCGAACGACGGCATCGCCCGGTGTCGACGATCCAGAAATCGGCGGCAAGGAGAGCGCGATGTTGGTGGCTCGACTGGTGAGCGCTCTCGCCTTGTGTACGACGTTGGCCGCGTGCACTGCCGAGAGTGGAGTCCCCTCCGCCACGCCCACCCCCATCTCCCCCACCTCCGGGACGCCCGATCCTGAACCATCAGGCACCCAGGGTCCCGAGCAGAGTCAGGGCCCCGAGGCCGGGCCCGAGCTCACCTTGGCCTTCGCCGGCGACCTCCACTTCGAGCGGCACCTCGACTCGCTGTTGACCCATCCCGAGGATGCTCTCGCCGCGGTCGCGCCAGCGTTGCGCTCGGCCGACCTCGCGATGGTGAATCTCGAGACCGCCATCACCGAGCGCGGGCGACCGGAGCCCAAGGAGTATGTCTTCCGCACCCGCCCGGCGGCGCTCGACGTACTCGCCGGGGCCGGGGTCGACGTGGTCACGATGGCCAACAATCACGGCGCCGACTACGGCGCCCAAGGGTTCGCCGACACGCTGCAGGCAAAGCGGCACAGCCCGATCCCGATCGTGGGCATCGGCCGCGATCGGCGTGCGGCCTTCCAGCCCTTCCGCGTCACCGTCAAGGGAGTGGACCTGGCTTTCCTCGCCGCAGACACGATCGCGCTGCAGTCAGCCACCCCCAGTTGGACCGCGGGCCCTGACCACGCCGGACTCGCCGGGGCCCGCACTCCGGCCGCCGACACGCTGGTGCGCGCGGTCCGGAGGTCAAGTGCTCGAGGTGACGTCGTGGTGGTCTACCTGCATTGGGGTGAGGAGAATGTGGCCTGTCCAACCGATCGCCAACAGGTCCTTTCGCAGCTCCTGATCGAGGCCGGTGCGGACGTGATCGTCGGCAGCCACAGCCACGTGCTGATGGCTTCCGGGTGGGCCGGGGACGCCTACGTGAACTACGGGTTGGCGAACTTCGTCTGGTATCACGACGCCAGCCCCGAGACCGGTGTTCTCCTGCTCACCCTGCGCGACGGCCAGGTGAGCGAGGACGACTGGGTGCCCGCGCGCATCACGTCAGCGGGGACTCCTCGGTTGCTCCGGGCGACAGCGGCGGCTGATGCGGAGTTGGCGTGGCGCAGCCTGCGCGGCTGTTCGGCGCTGCGATCGGCGCCCGGGGGTGACGGCGAGCAAGCGGCGGACGTGCCGGCGTACACCTCCTCGATCAAACCCGTCGCGGGGCGGGTGCTTGACCGCGCCCGGGGCTCCTATCGACCCGGATGCCCGCTGCCACTGAGCGACCTGCGCTATCTCAACGTGGGCTATGTCGGGTTCGACGGGCGCGCCCATCGTGGCGAACTCCTGGTCCATCGGCGTTACGCGCGGTCGATTGTGGGCGTGTTCGAGGAGTTGTACGACGCGCGCTGGCCCCTTCGACGCATGCTGCTCGTCGACTCCTACGACGCCGACAACGACCGCTCGCTGGCAGCCAACAACACCTCCGGCTTCAACTGCCGACCAGTGGCCGGGACTCGACGGTGGTCCGATCACGCGTTCGGTGCGGCCCTCGACCTCAACCCGGTGCAGAACCCCTACGTGGTGCCGGGCGATCTGCGCCCGCCCAGCGGCGCGGGATTCTCGCGGCTCGATCGCGCTCCCGGGGCGAGGCTGCCCGACGGCACGATCGGAGAGAACGACCTAGTGGTCCGCGCATTTGCCCGCATCGGCTGGCGTTGGGGTGGCCACTTCGCCACCCCCGACTATCAGCACTTCTATGCGCCCCAGCCGGGCTCCTAGCGAACCTAGGCCAGGTGATGCACCTCGGCCAGCCCATAGACGGGAGTGTCGATGCCCTCGAGGCGGGCCTTGAGTTGCAGCGCCAGATAGAGGGAATAGTGCCGACATTGGTGCAGATTTCCCCCGTGGAACCACAACGCCTCGTGTTGGGTCGGCTTCCACATGTTGCGCTGCTCGCCCTCCCAAGGACCGGGGTCCTTGGTCGTCTCCGAGCCGAGACCCCACACCTTGCCGACTCGATCGGCGGCGTCCTGATCGATGAGGCGGGCCGCCCAGCCGTTCATGGAGCCATAACCGGTGGCGTAGACCACGACATCGGCTGCGAGTTCGGTGCCGTCGGCGAGCACCACCGCGTGCTCGGACAGGTGATCCACCTGGCCGCGGGCCAGCTTGATCTTGCCGTCGGCGACGAGTTCTGCGGCGCCCACGTCGATGTAGTAGCCCGACCCGCGACGGAGATATTTCATGAACAACCCCGAACCATCGTCGCCCCAGTCCAGCCAGAAGCCAGCCTTCTCCAATCGGTCATAGAAGTCCCGATCGCGCTCGCGCATCTGCTCATAGAGCGGGGTCTGGAAAGTGTGCAGGATCCGATAGGGCACCGAGGCGAAGATCATGTCGGCCTTCTCCGTGGTCACCCCCGAGGCAACCGCTCGCTCGGAGTAGAGATCACCCAGACCGATGTCCATCAAGGTGGCGCTCTTGACGATGTGGGTCGAGGAGCGCTGCACCATGGTGACGTCAGCGCCCGCCTCCCAGAGGGCCGCGCTGATGTCGAACGCGGAGTTGTTGCTGCCGATCACCACGACCTTCTGGCCGACGTACTGGTCGGGCCCCGGATGCGCCGAGGAGTGATGCTGGTCGCCCTGGAAGACCTCCTGGCCGGGAAGGTGCGGGACATTGGGCACCCCCGACATGCCGGTCGCCAACACGAGTTGCTGGGGGGTCAGGGCCACCGCCTCGCCGTCGCGGTCGAGCTCGACGCTCCAACGCCCGGCGACCGGGTCGTACGCCGCCTTGGTCACCGTGGTCTTGGACCAGTAGGGGATTTCCATCACCTTCGTGTAGGACTCCAGCCAATCGCCAATCTTGTCCTTGGGCGAGAACACCGGCCAGTTGTCGGGGAACTTGATGTAGGGCAGGTGGTCGTACCAGATCGGATCGTGGAGGCACAGCGACTTATAGCGCTTGCGCCACTGGTCTCCGGGGCGCTCGTGTTTGTCGACCACCAACGCGGGCACGCCGAGTTGCCGCAAGCGCGAGCCTAGGGTGATTCCGGCCTGACCGCCGCCGACCACGAGGACGTACGGTTGGACGGTCGACCCCAGTTCTGCCTCCTCCCGGGCACGGCGCTCGGCATAACTTTCGCGGCCTTCAAAGGCTCCGTGCGCGGCACCCAGGGGGCGACGTTCACCCTTGGACTCCTCGTGGCCCTTGAGCTCGTCGAGGGTGGTGAGGAACGTCCACGCCTTGGGTCCGTCCTCGTTGATCAGTCGCAGGAGTCCGGTGCCGCGACCGACGGCCGTCTCGAAGGAGAACCAGGCCGTGATGACTCCGTCGCCTTCGGTCGCCGGCTCGGTCAGCGCGAAGTTGGTGGGGCGGGTTCCGGCGAGGGTGTTGCGGAGAAGGTCGGCCACACCTTCGGGGTCCTCGACGGTGACGATGTTCCAACTGAACGCGACGAGGTCTCGCCAGAAGCTGGTCGTGGCAAACAAGGCTGCCGCTGCGTCGATGTCGCCGGCCGACAAAGCGGCCTCGAAAGCGGCGAACCAACCTTGCGCCACTGTGGTCGGATCACTGACTACTGCGGTTTCAGACACGGGGGTTTCAGCTATCGGGGTTTCAGTCATGCGGGTGTCAGACACGGGCCGCTCCCTTACGCCGAGGTGGGGTCGGTTCCATCCTGGCCCAAACGTGGGCGGCTGTCACCAGGCCTTGACAGGGGGCCGGACTGGCTACTAGTTTCCTAATCAGTTAATTAACCAAAAAGGAAACTATGAACGCCAGCGCGATCGACACCGAGTTGCGGCTCGATCAAACGTTTGCGGCCCTCGCCAACTCGACGCGCCGAGCGATTCTGGCTCGCCTCTGTGCCGGCGGCGCAACCGTGAACGAACTTGCCCAGCCGTTCAACCTGTCGCTGCCGGCGATCTCCAAGCACCTCAAGGTGCTCGAACGGGCCGGGCTCATCGTTCGTGGCCAACGGGCGCAATACCGGCCCTGCGCCCTCGACGCGACCCCCCTCGAAGAGGTCTCCCGATGGGCCGAAACCTATCGGCCGATCTGGGAGAACCGCTTCGACCAGATGGACTCCTATCTGCACCACCTCCAACAGACAACGAAAGACGGGCAGTGACGATGACTGAGATTCAAGGCGACCAGCACCTCGTGATCGAGCGCACCTTCGACGCCCCCACCGCTCTGATTTGGAAGATGTGGACCGAGCCCGAGCACTTCGCAGCGTGGTATGGCCCCGGCGGAGCCACCATCCCCGTGGCACAGATGGACGTGCGGGTGGGCGGCGCACGATTGCTCTGCATGGACATACAGACACCCAACGGCACCATGCAGATGTGGTTCACCGGCGAGTACGTCGACGTCATCGAGAATCAGCGGCTGGTCTACACCGACTCGATGTCCGACGAGTTCGGCAACATCCTCTCCCCCGAGCAAATGGGCATGCCCGAAGGGCACCCGACCACCACCGAGGTGCGCGTCGAGCTCACTCCGAACGGCGCCGGCACCACGATGGTGCTGACCCATGTCGGCGTTCCTGCAGGCTCGCCCGGTGCAGTCGGCTGGACCATGGCCCTCGACAAGCTCGCAACCCACCTCGCGCAGACACCACTCCCCTAGATCGGCGCGGGTCGCAGTCGTGCGAGGTTGGACGAGGTGCAGCACATCCGCGTTCACCAGTTGCGAAATCCCTCGCCGACGGGTTGACTGCCAACGGATTCCGAACGCCGGGAGGCAGCGCATGACTGAAGCCACGACCGCAACCACGAGTTGGCCACCCCATGACCCGGCCACCCGACGCTGGGTGCCGACCTCGAGCCGACCCGTCGACCCCGGGCGGGTCGAAACCCTGTTGGCCGCGGAGTGGGAACGCTTCACGGCCGCGACGACCGCCTCCGGCGAGCACAACGTCCGGGCCAGCGGATCGTTGCCTCTGGGCGTCACGTCGTCGTTCCAGCACTGGGATCCCTATCCCATCTCCATCCAGTCGGCCCGCGGCGCCTGGTTGACCGATGTTGACGGCCGACGTCTGCTCGACCTGTCGATGGGCTTCGGCGCGATGCTGGTCGGCCACCTCAATCCGGTCGTCGTGGAGCATGTCCAACGCGCCTTGACCGAGACCGGCACGCTCTTCGTCACGCCCTCGCCCCAAGCGACGGAGATGAGCGAACGGTTCTGCGAACGGTTCGGCCTCGACCTGGTGCGCTTCACCAACTCCGGGACCGAGTCGCTGATGTACGCCATCCGCGCGGCCCGCGCCTTCACCGGCCGCAAGGCCGTGGTGAAGATCGAAGGTGGCTATCACGGTGGCTACGACCCCCTTCAGGTCTCGGTCAAGCCGGCGCTGGCGGACATCGGCCCGGCCGACGCCCCGCTTGCGGACACTCCCTTCGACGTGGAGGCGGGCACCGTACACGTGGTCGCCTACAACAACCTGCCCATGCTCGAGAAGGTGCTAACCGAGCACGGCTCGGACGTCGCGGTCATGGTGATCGAGCCGGTGGTGGAGAACCTCTCCATCGTGTTGCCCGACGAGGGGTACCTCGCGGGGGTGCGCGCATTGTGCGACCAACACGGCGTCGTCCTGCTCTTCGACGAGGTGAAGACGGGCCTGACGGCCGGGTACGCCGGCGCCGCGCAACGCCTCGGCGTACAACCCGACCTGATCACGCTGGCCAAGAGCATCGGAGGGGGGCTTCCCCTTGCCGCGTTCGGCGGCAAGCGCGAAGTGATGGAGGTCGTGGTCGACGGGCGGATGGCCCACTTCGGCACCTACAACGGCAACCCGCTGGTGATGGCCGCCGCGAAGGCCGTCGACGAGATCTGCACCCACGAGGCTCTCGACGCCGTCGAAGCGATCAACGAGCGGGCGCTGACGGCTCTCGACGAGGTGATCGCGAGCTTTGAACTGCCCGCGCACACCATCGGCTTCGGTGCCAAGGGGTGCGTCACCTGGTCGACGACTCCGGTGCGCAACTACCGCGACTACAAGGCGACCAACTTCGGGATGGCCGAGCTCTCGTGGCTCTGGGGAGTCAACCGCAACATCTTGACCCCGCCCGGTCTCGACGAGCAGTGGCTGGTCTCGCTGGCCCACACCGACGAGGACATGGCGCTGCTGGTCCACGACTTCGCCGAGTTGGCCAAAGCCGTTCGCGGCTGATTCCCGGGGCCGGACGGCCCACTAGGCACCCCAGGTTGCTCGTTGGACCCCCGCCTGCGGGGGCCCAAGGAGCGACTCGGGGTTGCTAGATGGGGAATCCCCAGGGGTCCGCTCAGGGTTGGCTTGGGCGGCTTCCCCGATGCGCCCAAGCACCCCCGCGGGCCAGGCTTGCGGCCATGATCACCATCGAATCCCTGACCAAGACCTATGGCCGCTTCACTGCCGTCGAGGACGTCACCTTCACCGCCGAACCCGGGCGGGTGACCGGCTTCCTCGGCCCCAACGGAGCGGGCAAGTCAACGAGCCTCCGGATCCTGGTCGGCCTCACCGCCGCCACCTCAGGATCGGCCACCATCGACGGACAACGGTTCGGCGACCTGCCCAACCCGGGTCGTGAAGTGGGTGTCCTGCTGGATGCCTCGGCGCAACATGCCGGCCGCACCGGACGGGAGATCCTGCGAATCGCCCAACGCACCATGGGGCTGCCGGCCAACCGGGTTGAGAAGATGTTGGACCTCGTCAGCCTGACCAGCACCGAGGCGGACCGCCGTGTCCGCCACTACTCCCTGGGCATGCGCCAGCGCCTGGGCATCGCCACCGCACTGATCGGCGATCCCCGAGCGCTCATCCTGGACGAGCCGGCCAACGGCTTGGACCCGGCCGGAATCCGCTGGATGCGGGACTTGCTCCGCGACTTCGCCAACCAGGGCGGCACGGTCTTGCTCTCCTCCCACCTGCTTCACGAGATCGAGGTCGTGGCCGATGACCTGGTGGTGATCGGCAACGGACGGATCGTCGAACAGGGCACCAAAGCCGACCTGCTGCAGGCGGCCGGCAGCGTCGTACGCTCCGCCAACCCCCTCCAGCTCACCCATGCTCTTCAGGCGGCCGGCGTGCACTCCACCCCGTACGCCGGGGGCGCCCTACGTGCCGACGCCGCCCCCGACCAACTCGGCCGGATCGCGCTCGCCGCCGGCATCGCGCTCACCGAACTGCGCGCCGCTGACGGCGCCGGACTTGAGGAGATGTTCCTCGAACTCACCGCAGAAACCCAACGAGAAGGAGCCGTGGCATGACCGCCATCGCGATTCAAGAAGCCGCCGGGCGGCGCACCATCCCGGCAGCCATCCCCCTGACCCGCGTGGTCGGCGTCGAACTGCGCAAGATGTTCAACACCAGATCGGGCTTCTGGTTGATGGCGAGCATCGCCATCGCCGCCGTCCTGGCGACGGGGGCTGTCATCTTGTTCCTGCCCGATGACCAACTCACCTACGACACGTTCGCGGCGGCGATCGGGTTCCCGATGACGGTGATCCTGCCGATGATCGCCATCTTGTCGGTCACCAGCGAATGGAGCCAGCGCAGCGGCTTGACCACCTTCACGCTGGTCCCGCATCGCGGCCGGGTCATCGCCGCGAAGGCTGCCGCGTGTGCCGTCGTGGGGATCGCTTCCATGGGGATCGCCTTCGGCGTGGGCGCTCTGGGCAACCTGATCGGGACCACGCTCGCCGGCGTCCCCGTGGTGTGGGATGTGTCGTTGACGCACATGGCGGAGATCGTGCTGGCCAACGTGCTGGGCATGCTGCTCGGCTTCACGCTCGGGGTCGTCATCTGCAACTCCCCCGGCGCGATGGTGGGCTACTTCGTCTATGCGCTCGTGCTGCCGTCGATCGCGGGCCTGCTCGCGGCGTACCAGTCCTGGTTCGCCGACCTCCAGCCCTGGGTGGACTTCAACTTCGCGCAGGTGGCGCTCTTTGAGGGGAGCGTGACCAACACGGAGTGGGCACACCTGGCCAGCTCCAGCCTGATCTGGCTGGTGGCCCCGCTCGCCGTGGGGTTGACGTTGGTGCTGCGCTCCGAGGTGAAGTAGCGCTCAGGCGGGCGAGTTCCCCTCAGGCACCTGGTCCTTGATTTCGTCGTACTCGACCTTCGCCGGCGCGGCGACGGGCTCGTAGATCACCCGGATCACACCCGTGGGGAACACTTCGCTCGCGGTCACCCGCAAGTGGTACGCCGCGTCCGCGTCGTCGAAGAGTTTGCGGCCCTTGCGGGCGGCCACCGGATGCACCAGGAGTCGGAGCTCATCGATCAACCCGGCCGCCAAGAGTTGCTGCACCACCGAGAGTGAGCCGGGGATCAAGATGCCCCGCACCCCCGGATCGGCCTTGAGCGCGGCAACCGCGTCCACCAACTCGCCCTCGACCAACTCCGAGTTGCGCCACGAGAAGTCCAGTGGCTGGCGCGAGGCGACCACCTTGCGGAGATCACCGAGTTGTTGCGCGAACGGGGCGTCTTCCTCACCGCCGGCCTCGCGTTCGGGCCACGCTCCCGCAAAACTGTCGTAGGTGATCCGCCCGAGCAACAACACATCGCAGGTGGCGTAGTCCTCGGTGACCGCGCGGCCCATGTTCTCGTCAAAGTAGGGAAAGTGCCAGTCGGGGTCAATCTCGGCGACACCATCGGCGGAGATGAACAGCGTTGAAACTACCTTGGCCATGACAAAACCCTAGCGTGGCCCAGCCGCCCCGAGTCCATGTCCGATTTCCGCCAGCACCCCCGACAACCCTCCGGGTCACGGAGTCTGGCGTGAGGTGGGGACCCGGGAAACTGAACCCGCCGGATCTCCCGGGCACCCACCTCAACGTCCCGCTCTACAGGTTGAAGTTGATGGTGACCGGCACGGAGTTGACTTGGTAGCCGTCAATGCTTGCGCTTGTCACCACCGTGATTTGGTTGTTACCCGACTTGGGGCCTGTCCCCACGCAGGGACCCGGGTAGCAGTTGAGGGACTCGCCTACCACCGCGGTGGTGCGATTCGTGCTTTGGTTGCCTACACCATTGAGCGAGATGTCGTACCAAGCCCCCGGAGTCGGGGACGCATCCCACGCGATCGTGACGGTGTTGACGCCTCCGACTTTGTCGATCGAGACCACCCGAAGGTTGGAGATCGGTGCCACCGTCGCGCCGGCCAGGGTTCGCGCCGTGACGGGCGCCGAAAGGCCCGACACCGTGAGATTGACGCGCTGACGAACCTGGATCGAATAGGTCGTGTCCGGGGTCAGGTACAACACGGTGGCCGGGAGGGTCGAACTCGACGGCACGTTCACCAAACGGACGGCACCATTGACGTAGACGTCGTAATTCTTGGTGGTGGTCCCCCCGATCCTCACGTCGAGCGAGCGTTGGGTGACGTTGGAGACGGTGACGGACGTGGGCGTCGGCAGACCCGGCTTGGCAGCCTGGGCCGCGGGTGCCGTGGCACCGACAGCGCCGGCCATGGCGAATGCCAGGCCGATCGCGGCGAAGCGCCGCCGCACTCGTCGGCGACTCGGCGGCGTTGAAGTTAGGGACATGGCGCGCTCCTCATTGGTCGGCGACTCGGTGTCGCTGGCGATTGGTTCGCTGCCAAACTAGGCCGCTTTGGACCACAATTCGCCGCCCTGGAGCGAGCCGTAACCGGCTCGTAGGCCCTGGGAAACACTTGTGTAAGGAGTGTGACGGGGACAACAGGAACCAAGTACTTCCTCGCCTGACGGCCATCTCTGGGGGCCTGGGCAGATTCTGACGAATTGAAAACATATTCAACTCGTGTAGTCTTCATGTTGGGCGGATCGCCCACCACCGGCAAGATCAAGGACAACTCAGATGCAACTGACGCGATGAGCGTTCCGCTCTATCAAGCCAAGGCCGAGTTCTTCAAGACGCTGGGACATCCCGCGCGAATTCGGATTCTCGAGCTGCTCTCCGAGCGAGACCACGCAGTCCACGAATTGCTGGAGAAAATCGCGATCGAACCGAGCAACCTGTCCCAGCAATTGGCGGTCCTGCGTCGCACGGCCCTGGTGATCTCGCATCGCGATGGCGGGGAGGTCGTCTACTCAGTCAGCGTGCCCGACGTCAGCGACCTATTGCAGGCGGCCCGCAACATCTTGTCGGGAATCAACGCCCAACAGCGTGAGCTCACCTCCGAACTCACCCCTGTCCCACGGGCGTGAAACCAGCCCCACGAACCGCGGCCAAGACCGCGTTGGAACAAGCGCGACAGCTACTCCCGCGTCGCGAAGACTGGACCAACGGGCGCCCGGGTCGCGACCTGACCGCCGGCCTGATGGTGGGGCTGGTGGCCCTCCCCTTGGCGCTCGGCTTCGGAGTGAGTTCGGGAATGGGCGCGACGGCCGGTCTGGTGACCGCGATCGTGGCCGGCGCCGTGGCCGCGATCTTCGGCGGGAGCCGGTTTCAAGTCAGCGGACCGACCGGCGCGATGACGGTGGTGCTGGTGCCGATCATCGCCACGTATGGCAGCGACGGTGTCCTGGTCGTCGGGCTGCTCGCTGGCTTCATCTTGATCGTCCTCGGGTACGCCGGAGCAGGTCGCTACATCCGCTACGTCCCCGTCCCCGTCGTGGAGGGCTTCACCCTCGGCATCGCGGTCATCATCGCGCTGCAGCAAGTGCCCGCAGCGCTGGGTGCCGACGTACACGCGGAGAAGGTGCTGGTCCTTGCCTCGCGCGCGCTTCAGTCGTGGGCCAGCCACCCCCAAGGCGTCCCTCTGGCGATGGCCGCTGGAATCACGGCTCTGGTGTTGGTGCTCTCTCGGCTCATGCCCTCCTTGCCCGGCTCACTGATCTCCGTGGTCGCTGCTGCCGTCGGCAACGCCACCTTCAACTGGGGCGCCGTGGTGATCGGCCGCATCCCCCATCATCTGCCGGCCCCTACCCTCCCGACCGTCGCGTGGGGCGACCTGGACGTGCTGCTCCTGCCGGCCTTCGCCGTCGCAGCACTCGCAGCCCTGGAGAGCCTGCTCTCCGCGACGGTGGCCGACGCGATGAGCGTCGGTCGCCGCCATGACTCGAACCGTGAACTCGTCGGCCAGGGCCTGGCGAACTTGGCCGCGCCGCTTTTCGGCGGCATCCCCGCCACGGCAGCAATCGCGCGCACCGCCGTCAACGTTCGCTCCGGAGCAACGACCCGACTCGCCGCGTTAACCCATGCCCTCGTCCTGTTGGTCATGGTGTTGGTCGCGGCCCAGTGGGTTGGTGAGATTCCTCGGGCCGCGTTGGCTGGCGTCCTCATCGCCACTGCCGTGCAGATGGTGCGGGTCTCCAGCCTTGCCGCCCTGTTCCGTTCGACCCGCGGTGACGCGACTGTCTTGTCGATCACCGCGCTCGCGACGATCACCTTCGACCTGGTCACAGCTGTCCTCGTCGGGCTCGTCGTGGCCGGGCTCTTCGCGCTGCGACAGACTGCACGCTCCGCCTACCTCGAGGAGATGCCACTCGAAGAAGGTGACCACGTCGACGAGGAGCGCTCGCTCCTCGACGCACACATCGTGGCCTACCGTCTCGATGGGCCGCTCTTCTTCGCGGCAGCCCACGACTTCCTGCTCGAACTCGCGGACGTGACCCGGGTCCGTGTGGTGGTTCTGCGCCTCTCGCGTGTCAGCGCCATCGACGCAACCGGGGCACACGTGCTCGCCGACACCATCAGCCGACTTGAAAACCGGCACATCACCGTGTTGCTCTCGGGGATCAAGCCACACCATGAGCAGGTGCTCCGCGAGCTCGGCGTCTATGGGCGCCTAGCGCACGAACGCCACTTGTTCGACACAACTCCTGAGGCCATCGCGCACGCCCGCG
Organism: uncultured Actinomycetota bacterium; assembly: GCA_963814245.1. Classification (GTDB taxonomy): domain Bacteria; phylum Actinomycetota; class Actinomycetes; order Propionibacteriales; family Nocardioidaceae; genus Nocardioides. Next base: position 63,061 of record CAWFBY010000008.1, on the reverse strand, counting down.
TGCACGCCTCGCGCGTCGCCCACTTCCCCGGCTAGGACCAGGACCACGAGCCCGGCACCTGCGGCAAGCACTGCAAGACTCAACCCCCCAACATGAGAGCCCCAAGGAGTGGCGCCGCCTGGCGGTTCCCGCTGCCCAATCGACCGAATCAGATCCACCGATAGGTCGGAGGGAAGCCATGGTGGCTTTCCCATCCTGCCGGTTCTGCTCTCGTTGCCGATCGCGTCGACAGTCGTAGCCTGATGACGGACATGAAGAAACCGCCCAGGGTCTCGGGTCCCGGGGCGGCTTCAAGTACAAGAGTACACGATTCTCGTCTCATGGTGTGAAAACCGCGAAAGAATCGGAAAGCGATCACCAGCGAGGTCCGCTAGTGACCCGGATTTGAGATCCGCTGCATAAGTCGTCCGATGCTGCCAAGGATCTGTTCGGCGGTCTTGGTCCAGACGAAGACTTTGGGGTCTTCGTTCCAGGCCGCGACCCACTTGCGGATGTCGGCCTCGAGGGACTGGACGCTGCGGTGATCGGAGCGTTGGAGCAGGTCGGCGGTGACGTAGCCGAAGAACCTCTCGACCAGGTTCAGCCAGGACGAGTAGGTCGGGGTGAAGTGCAGATGCACCCGCGGGTGGGAACCGAGCCAGGTCTTGATGGTCGGGTGCTTGTGGGTTCCGTAGTTGTCACAGATCAGATGGATCTGAAGGCCCTCGGGGACCTGATCCTCGATCTTGGTGAGGAACTTCTTGAACTCGACCGCACGGTGGCGCCGGTGCAGGCTCGAGATCACCGTGCCGTCGGCCACGTTCATTGCGGCGAACAGGGTTGTGGTGCCGTGACGGACGTAGTCGTGGGTCCGTCGCTCGGGCATGCCGGGCATCATCGGGAACGCCGGTTGGGAGCGTTGCAACGCTTGGACCTGGGACTTCTCGTCCACACACAGCACGACCGCGGCCTCGGGCGGGTTCAGGTAGAGGCCCACGACGTCGTAGAGCTTGTCGATGAACAGCGGGTCGGTGGAGAGCTTGAAGTGATCGGCCAGGTGCGGCTTGATGGAGAAGTCCTTCCAGATCTTGCCGATCGTGGTTCTCGACAGCCCGGTCCGATGAGCCATCTTTGCCCGCGACCAGTGCGTCGCGTTCGGCGGCGTTGACTCCAAGGTCGCGACGATGACGTCCTCGACCTGGTCCACGGTGATCGTGCGCGGGCGTCCGGGACGCTTCTCATCGCCCAGACCGTCGAGACGGTCCTCGACGAACCGTCTGCGCCATTTGCTCACCGTGTGCGGCTCGCAGCCCACCCGCTCGGCCACCGCGTTGTTCGTCAGACCCTCGGCTGCCGCCAGCACGACCTTCGATCGCATCGCCAACGCCTGCGAGGACGACGCTCGCCGTACCCATCTGATCAGCTGCTCGTACTCTTCAGTAGTCAGGACGAGCACGGATTTCGGGCGGCCAGTTCGAGGCATACCCCAGCCTAATACTTATGAAGCCGATTTCGCGTGCACCACACTAGGGCTTCGGTGCGGACGCCCGCGAAGTCACTGAGTCGGTCGTCAGGCCTGATGATCGAACCTGCAGTGACAGCAGGGTGGCGCCGAGGTCACGGATGGCCGCGAGGACGCCGTGCAGGTGAGCCTGGTCCGCGACACGACAGGTCAGGGTGGTGGTGCCGTCCTCGTGCCGGGCCAAAGTGACGTCGCCGAGCCAGGTCGCCCAATGGTCGTCGAGGTGACCGGCCACGCGGAGCTCGTACGACGTCGCCGGGCTGGTCATGACCGGATTCCCGCTCGTGTGCAGGCCGCGGGGCGGCGGATCGTCCACTCGGCGATGGCTAGGTTGATCAGCCAGGCGGAGCCCTTGGCAAGGTCGCCGCTGACCTCTCCCGTGCCGAAGATGGCCTCGCCGATCCCCTCGGTGAACGCTTGGGTTCCGGCTCCGAGACCGAGCGCATAGGCCCGGATCATCCAGGCTCGATGGGCGGCGATGTCGCGGCGGCGGATGGCCGTCAAACCGAGAGCGAGGCACCCGGCCATCGCCGGGGCCAGCACCAGCCGGAACGCATACAACAGGTGGCCGGTGCCGGGCTGGGCCTCGTAGAACACTGTGAGCCACAGCGCCGTCCCGGCGACGGCGAGCCCAGCGCCGGCGACGACGCGGCCAGCACGCCGGTGCCAGGCCGCGTGGCGGCGGCGTACGCCGGGCAGGAACTGGACGATGCCGACAAGCGCGAAGCAGGCAGCTCCCAAGACGTGCACGACAAGGGCGGTCGGGAACCCGGCAAACCGGTCGTCGGGCGGCAGCAGCGCCGGACCGCCAGCAATGTGGACGAGCCGTAGGGTCCCCGCCATCAGGGGGATCGCCGACAGGCCGATCAGACCGACCGGGACCGGCCAGCCCCGAGGCTGGCTCCGGCCAGGACGCCCACGCGTCGCGGTTTCGGCGGACTGAGTGATCATCGAACGCGGCTGGGCTGGACGGGGAGGGACACCGCGATCGGCTTAGTTGCGGACGGGGTTTGAGTGCGCCACAGGGAAACCCCTAGCCCGATGAGCGCGATCCCTTCAGGCACGGCCATCGGCCGGTCGAACGACTCGGGAAGCACGGCCAGCAAAGCGGTGCCCACGGTGCTGACCGCCAGCAGAGCGGCCGCCCAGCGGGCCAGCACGCCGGCGCGGAAAAGGGCGATGCCGAAGATGAGTCCGCCCACCATGTAGCCCACCCCGGTCAGGTTGAGCAGGGTCTGCATGCTGCCGATGTCTCCCTCCGGTGTCATGCCCCCCGCAGCCGCGACGACATCGTTGACGAAGCCGGGCTGGCTCTCAACCAGCCGGGGCAGCACCACGGCGGCGATCACCTCCACGGAGAACATCGCCAGATAGCCGCAGGCAAACAGGAGATAGCCGACCAGGCCGAAGACGCCGGCCTTGCGGTGCAGGTGAACGTAAATGCCCGTGATGCCCACGAGAGCCAGGGCCGCCATGACCATCTTGGCGCTGCTGCGGGCCACCCACTCGTTGGTCTGGGTGGTGAAGGAGTCGAAGGAAGGGTGACCGATCTGGACCGTGATGAAGATGGCCCCGGCGACCGCCGCTGCGGCGCCCGCGGCCTTGGTGAGGCCGGTTGCGGTGACGTTCATGAGGATTCCTTGGGGTTCGATGCCGGGCGAGGTGCCTGGCGACCTACCGCACGTTATGAAACGAGGTGGTGAGTCCACATCACATGACGATGTGACGGGCCTGATGATCGGCGGACCGATCCGGGTCACCGCGACGGCTCGCGTCCGAACGATTCAGAGCAGGTCCAGGTCGTTGGCGCGGAGCACTGCCGCCCGGCGAGTCGTGACCTCCAGCTTGGTGAAGATGTGCCGGGTGTGGGTCCTAAACGTGTTGACCGACATGAACAGATGCCGGGAGATCTCGGGTCCGGTCAGCGAGGTAGCCAGCAACCGGAGCACCTCGGCCTCACGTTCACTGAGGGCCTCCGCTGTGGGGAGTACGACGGTTCGCGCGGGGCTCGCGGGCGCTTGGTCCCGAGCCTGGAGCACCTGGTGAGCGAGCGCGCCACTCTCGGGGCGCCGTACGGCGCCCCGCAGCAGCGCCTCGAGTGGTGCGCCTTCGTCGAGGAACACCCGCACATAACCTGCCGGGATAGCCTCAGACAGGGCATGGTCCAGGTGCTCGAGTGCGGCATCGCGCTCGCCCTGAGCATCGCGGGCAAGAGCCGCGACCAGGTGTGCGTCGATGACGCTGCCACCACGCCCGGCCCCCGCCGCGGCAATGAGGACCTTCGCGAGCAGGCCCGCGGCATCGTCGAGAGCGGCGCGCTTGCCGTCGGCTCGCTGCTGCGCGATGAGCAGCCTGGCCAGGGTGAGGTGGTTGAACTCGGCCAGGTAGGCGAGTTGGTCCGCGACGGTGATCTGGTGCCTGCCAGCCCAGTCCCAGGCCTCGTCCAGTCGACCCTGGAGGATGTAGAGGCGCGCCTGGACGGCAGGGATCGGGCGTACGTCGGGGAAGAATCCCGGAAGGTAGAGGGACTGGGCCGACTCGAGCTCCGCGACCGCGCCGTCAAGGTCGCCGTACGCCTGCAGCAAGCCGGATCGGGCGAGGTGCCAACGATGTCGGTTCTCGGGCAGAGAGCCGGCCTCGCCGAGCGCCTTGGCAGCGTGGAGATGCTCGGCGGCAGCGTCAAGCTCGCCGTGCTCGCGCAGCACGTCGGCAAGCCCCACGTGGAGATCGCCGCTGGTGGCAAGGGGCACGCCCGGGTGCTTCTCGGCGGCCTCCAGCGCTCGCGCATACAAGAGCCGGGCCTTGGCTGGACGGCCGCGCGCCTGCCACATATCGGCCAGGACGACGGTGGACCCGAGCTCGTCGGCGAGATTCCCGCCCGCGCCAAGGCTGGTCACAGCGTGGGTGAACGTGCGTACGGCGACCTCGAGGTTGCCGTCGGCCCAGGCTGCGAGTCCCAGGAAGCCGGCACCACCACCGATGGCAAGGTGATCCTCAGGCCCGGCCAGGTCCAGTGCGCGGCGGGCCTGTTCGGCGGTCCCGGCTGCATCACCTCGCGCCTGCGCGACCGAGGCCCGGTAGATCGCGATCCATGCAGGCACCGTGCGCAGCAAATCGTCTCCACCCCTCGACCCCCGACGGTCGGGCGGCATCGCCTCGAGCGCGCGCTCCGCGTCGACGAGGCGCGCCTCGACCCCCTCGAGGTCGCCGGCAACCAGACGCGTCCACGCACTCGCGACACCGAGAACCGGTCGTTGCCGGATCAACTCGTCGGGCAGCGCCTGGAGCCACTCGACGATCGCGCGGCTGCGGCGCAGGTGTTGGGCTTCCGGCAGCGCCCCTTCCACCAGGTCGGCCGCAGTCTCGACGTCGCCACCGGCCACGGCGTGCCCGATCGCCTCGTCGGCGAGGTCGTGCGCGGCGTACCACTGGCTGGCCGCGCGGTGCTGGGCCAGCGCGCGGTCGGGGTCTTGGGAAGCGAGCCGGGCGCGAAGGGCATCGGCGAACAAGTGGTGATAGCGGAACCACTCCCGCTGGTCGTCGAGCGGAACCACGAACAGATTGAGACGATCCAATTCCTCGAGCCTGTTCGGCCCATCGGACCTCCCGGTGAGCGCGTCGCAGAGCGATCCCGTCATCCGCTCGAGCACAGCCGTGTCCAACAGGAACTGACGCATCTCCTGGGACTGAGCCTCCAACACCTCCTCGACGAGGTAGTCGAGCACAAACCGGTGGCTGCCGGTGAACCCGGCAACAAACGCGGCGGTCTGGTCGCGTCCCCGCATCGACAGCGCGGCGAGCTGGAGGCCGGCCGCCCAGCCTTCTGTCAGGGTGTCCAGGGCCGCGACCTGAGCGGGGTCAAGGTGCAGGTCCATGGCGCGGTTGAGGAACGCGTCCGCCTCATCGGGGGTGAACCGGAGGTCGGCCGCTCGGAGCTCGAGTAGGTCGGCGCGGGCGCGCAAGCGGGGCAGCGGCAGCGGCGGGTCTGCCCTGGTGGTCATGGCGATGGTGACCCGCGGCGGCAGGTGCTCCAACAGGAACGCGACGGCGTCGTGCACCGCGACTTCGTCGATGACGTGATAGTCGTCGAGCACCAGCACGGTCGCGTCATCCACCTCGTCGAGGTTGTTGACCAGACCGGTCAGAATCGGCTCGACCGGCAGCGGTTCGCCACACTCCAGGAGGTCCGTGGGTCCTTCGACACCGTCCGGGAGGGTCGCCTGTACGGCGGCGACCAGGTGGGTGAGGAACCGCCGCAGGTCGTTGTCACCTGGGTCCAGGGAGAGCCACGCCACCTGCGGTCCAGGTCGGTCCCCCGCCGCGAGCCACTGGCCGAGCAGTGTAGTCTTGCCGAAGCCGGCCGGCGCCGACACCAGCACCAACCGTGGCATGGCGGACTCGACGCTGGGCAGGAGCTCCATCAGGCGGGGCCTGGGAACGAGTTCGCGACGCGGGGCCGGGAGATGAAGTTTCGTTCTCAGCACGGCCACCCCGCCAGCATAGGAGCGGGGCCGCCAGGGCATCCGCCCTGAGGCGAGTGGCGGTCATGGGCCCCGGGCGGAGCGAGCGAGCGCAGCGGTGCGGGGACCCGAATCGCCGTACCCATCGCACAACGAGCCTGGGCATCACAGCTAGTGGGCTGCGTCGACACCCCAGAGGGCGGCAACGTGGCGGCTGTCGGTGCCGCAGCAGCCACCGACGACAGTGACTCCGGGGAACTGCTCGCGCAGTTGTTGTGTCGAGCTCACAAGGAGGGGAAGGTCACCCGCATCCAGGTCTTCCATGACGTCCAGCTCGGCATGTGACATGGTCGAGGCGTTGGGGCGAAGGTAGCTCAGGCGTTGTTGCCAATCTCCGCCGTCGAGCCCTTCCCACACATGGGTGGGGTGCGCGCAGTTCACGCCGTAATAGTCGGCCGGTGCGGCGGCTTCCGTGGCAGCGATGGCGGCCGCCAGGGTGTTGCCGTCGGGGAGACGGCCGTCGGTCTCGACGGTGAAGGAAACCGTCGCCGGCAGATTGACGGCCCTGGCGGTGCGGACGACCCCGATGGCTTCGGCCGGTCCGGTCATCGTCATCCCATGGATCAGGTCTGCGCCTCCCTCGGCCAGAGATCTGACCTGCGGCGCGTGATATTCAGCGGCTTCGTCCGGATCCGTGCCACCGGCGAGGTATCCGTCACCACGCGGGCCCACGCAGCCGGAGACCAAGCCCTGGCTCGGCCCCGCGGCCTCGAGCGCCCTGCGGGCAAGGGCAACCGCCGCTCGATTCGCGCGATCTAGGGCCGCATCGTCGTAGCCGATGACGCGTCCCCAATCGGGATTGGCTCGCCAGGTCGCGGTTTCCAGGAGCAGCCCTGCACCAGCGGCGGCCGCGATCGCGGCGTACTCGGCGTAATAGCGGCCGATGAGCACGCTTCCGTCAGCATCTTCGACGAGCGGGAAGGACGCGAACTCGGGGAGATCGACGCCGTGGTTGAAGATCAGATCGGTTTCCAGGCCACCATCAGTGACCCAGCCGGTGTCGACGAGGTCCATGATCGCCAGCATGGCAGAAGGTTCGCTGTGGCGCATCAGGCTTAGCGGGTCGGCGTGCAGCCATGTCAGTGCTGGAACGGCCTAAGTACGGCGGCACGGACGGCCGCGACGCTGGAGACGGCGACGAGCGCGACCGCCACGGCGACGAAGGGCCACGGGCTCCACAGCTCCTCGCAATGCATCCCGTCATCGATCGCTCACAAACCTCAGGACCCCCTTGCGCTTGAGCCACGCGAGGAAGAGGGTACCCGCCGCCAGGGCGCCAACCAGTACGGATACCGACTGATTGCGTAGAGCACTCCAGCGAATCGCTGTAAGCCCGAGCACCGCCGCGATCGGCAGCACGAAGATGCCGATGATGAGGGCCCGAGACAGGTTAGGGGTGACTGACCTGACTTAGGCCAAATCTGAGGCCGCGAGGGGCGGCAGCGCGCTGACCTGCGGGTTCGTCGCCGAGGGGGCCTGGATTTGCGCACTAGCTTCGGGCTCTAGGGTCCTGGTTCGTGGCGTATGTGCGTACCGTGAAGACCTCGTCAGGTGCGACGGCGGTCCAGATCGTGCACTCCTCGCGGCGTGGATCTCGCAAGATCGAGCACCTGGGGTCGGTCCACGACGAGCAGGAGCTTGAAGCGCTCAAGGTCGTCGCGGCCCAGCGGCTGATCGGGGGCCAGGACGAGTTCGACCGGCCTGGACGCGGTCGCGGCAGCGGGGCCGTTGCCGATCACCTCGACCCGGATGAGCCACCTGTGGGACGCCTTGTGCCGGGCCTACGAGGGCCTCGGGTTCGACGCGGCCACCGGCGGTGACGTGGTGTTCCGCGACCTGGTGCTGGCCCGGATCATCGAGCCCACCAGCAAGCTCGACTCGCTGCGGGTCCTCGAGGAGGTCGGTGTCACCAGCACCTCCTACCGGACATTGACCAGGCGCCTGAAGGCGTATGCCCAGGAGTCGTGGCGCCAGCAGTTGGCGGCCGCGTGTGCGAAGAGGTCCGCGTTGGGGCCGGCGTCGCTGGTGCTTTACGACGTCACGACCTTGTACTTCGAGACCCACGGGGGTGACGGGTTCCGCGAGCCGGGGTTCTCCAAAGAGCGGCGTCTGGAGCCGCAGATCACAGTCGGGTTGTTGACCGACGCGGCGGGTTTCCCGTTGATGATCGAGGCGTTCGAGGGCAACAAGGCAGAGACCCACACGATGCTGCCCACAATCCGCTCGTTCATGGCGGCCCACCAGTTGGAGGACGTCACGATCGTGGCCGACGCGGGGATGATCTCTGAGGCCAACCGCAACGCGATCGAGGACGAGAAGCTGTCCTTCATTATCGGCGCGAAGATGCCCGAGGTTCCCTACGTGGTCAGCGCGTGGCGCAAGGCGCACCCCGGGCGGGAGATCCCCGACGGGCACGTGTTCACCCAGCCGTGGCCCGCGACCGAGAAGGAGCGGGCCAAGGGGCGTCGCGACAAGGTCACCTACTACCGCTACAAAGCCGACTCCGCACGCCGCAGCCTGCGTGGGATCGATACCCAGATCGCGAAAGCCGAACGAGCCGTGGCCGGGAAAGAGCCCGTGAAGCGGAACCGGTTCATCAAGCTCACCGGCGGGGCCAAGACGATCAACCGCGACCTTGAAGCCAAAGCCCGTGCCCTGGCCGGGCTGAAGGCCTACATCACCAACATGGAGAACCCGGCCCCGGAGTTCGTGATCGGGTCCTACCACCAGTTGTGGCACATCGAGAAGTCGTTCCGGATGTCCAAGCACGACCTCCGCGCACGCCCGATCTACCACCGCAAACGCGACTCGATCCAGGCCCATCTCAGCGTCGTGTTCGCAGCCCTCGCAGTCACCAGGCTGATCGAGGACCGCACCGGCTGGTCGATCAAGAAGTTCGTCCGCACCACCCGCCGCTACCGCACCGTGCAGTTCCGCGCCGGCAACCAGACACTCACCGCCGAGGACCCACTGCCACCCGACCTACGCGATGCCCTCGCGCTGATCACCTGACCCCCGAGGTGCGCACTAGTTTGGCCGAACTCAGGCCGATGATGAGGGCCCGAGATAGGTTAGGGGTGACTGACTCCTCACCCTCACCGGTGAGCGCCGGGCGAGGGTTACCGGTGCCCCGGGAAATCTCCCAGGCGTGGACGGCCGCGTCCAGCGAACAGGCGCCCCCGGCCAGCCGGGCTGGAAGCGATCGATGGGGGCAGCGTCGAGTTCACCGTGCCGCCACAGTGTCGACAGTTAAGGTACTCGGCGCCTGATCCCGACCACCTACCTTGTCGGCCCGCCGATTGGGCGGCTTCCACTTACAGCCTGGGTGGTCCAGTCGAACCCCGCAGTACCAGCGAGAACGCCGACGGCTCAAACACGTCAACGGGTGCCGCGCCCTCCACTTCGGCGACCACCTGTCGAGCCGCAAAGGCGCCTTGGCCCTGCGGATCTTGTTCGCACGTCGTCAAGTCGTAGGGCTCGGCATATTCGTGACCATCGATCCCGATCACGGATACGTCGTCAGGCACTCTGAGGCCCGCGCCTTGGATGGCACTCATTGCCCCGAGGGCCATTTCATCAGATGCGCACACCAAGGCTGTCGGCCACGACTCACCCTCGAAAAGCGGTGCGACCACTCGGCGAGCGATGCCGCTGCGATATTGGGCGGAAAGCATCCACGTGGGCTCAACGACGGCCCCCGCTCTCAGCGCGGCTCGCATGAACGCGTGTTCACGTTCGGATGCACTGAACAGACTGAGGCTCTCCGAGTCGTAGCCTCCGACGTACCCAAGCGCCCGATGGCCCAGCTCGAGGATGTGTTCGGTTGCCAAGGTCATGATCGCCGCATCGTCCACACCGATGGTGCGGACCCCAGGAGTGGGAGCGCCGACGCAGAGGATGGGGATGTCCAGAAGGGCAAACTCGGCCACTTCGTTGGCTGCGAAAGTCGTGGAAACGACGATCAGTGCATCGACGCGGCGTCGCAGAGTGGCTCGGGCGAAAACCCGCGTCCCCGAACCATGGCTTCGATCCAGGTCGTACAACACCGTGTCGTAGCCGAGCTCAGCGAGAGCCCGATCGATCCCACTGACGACCGAGGTGTAGAACCAACGGTTCAGTGAGGGGACGACGACTCCGACCGCATAATTTCGACCAGTCGACAGTCCGGCCGCCGCGACCGACGGGACATATTCCATCCTGTGCGCTGCCGCGCGGACCTCATCGATGGTCTCTTGGGAAACACCCGGGAGGCCGCGCAGCGCCCGCGAAACCGTCGACTTTGAGACGCCGAGTTCCGCCGCAATCCGGCCAATAGATGCCATGTACCGATCCTGTGACGGTGAACGAGCCGCCGGCTCGTCGATGTGTCCAACTTTCGAACCAGTCTAGCCGGGTAAATCCCCGATTCGGGCAACCGGTTGCACGAAGCGAAACTGCTCCCTGAACCTGGCTACGAACGAAACCAGACCGTGGCCTCTCCTGGAACCTCCCCCACAAACAACGGAGCACTCGACAAGAGGAATTCGCCGACCGGAAGCGGGACCGGCCCTTGGCCAAAGTTGGTGAAGCTGTTCCAGCCATTGCCGCGGGAGAACCATGCCACCTGATCTGATCCGTCATGCCAGGCGAGGTCTTCACCGGTTTGGAGGACTCGTCGCATCCCCAGCGCCGCACGATAGAGCTCAAGGGTGGAGCCTGGGGCGCTGTCTTGTTGGTCGACCGCATGGCTCCCGAACCACGTTGGCATCGGCAAGTGTGAACCAGCGGAGCCGAAGCCAAAGGACGGACCATGCGACGTCCACGGAATCGGCACTCTGCAGCCGTCGCGCCCCTTCCTAGCCCCCCCGTCTCGAATCCAGATCGGGTCTTGAAGGGATTCCAGAGGCAGATCGGCAACCTCAAACAGTCCCAACTCTTCGCCCTGGTAAAGGTAGGTAGAACCAGGGAGAGCCAGCAGCAGCAGCACGGCTGCGCGGGCGCGGCGAAGGCCCTGTTCCGGGTCGAGGACGGGCTGAGCCCCGTTGTTAAGCAGCCACTGATTCAGGTTCGCGTCTTGGCACAGCCCGTAGCGACTGGCATGACGAACGACGTCGTGATTCGACAACGCCCACGTTGAAGACGAGTTCGAAGCACGTGCAATGTCGAGGTTGTTGGCGATAACTGCCTGGAACTTTCGCGCGTTCCACGAGGCATCGAGGAGGTCGAAGTTGAAGGCTTGGCCGAGTTCTTCCTCAGTGGCGTAGCGAGCCCGACGCTCCGGCGATGCGGCGGCCTCCGCGACTGCCACCCGCGGCGGGGAGTACTCGTTGAAGACAGCGCGCCAGGCGCGGTAAACCTCGTGGACATCGTCGCGATCCACCAGCGGGTGCGACCCATCCGATGGGTAATCAGCCATCACCCCGATCGAGGGGATCGATGCGTAGGGTTCGCTCATGTCCTTCTTGAGTCCGTGAGCGACATCGACCCTGAACCCATCCACACCACGGTCGGCCCAGAACCGAAGGGTTTTGAGGAAGTCTGCGTGGACTTCGGGGTTGTCCCAGTTGAAGTCGGGCTGCTCAGGCGCAAACAGATGGAGATACCACTGACCGGGCTTGCCAACCCGGTCAGTCACCCTGGTCCAGGCACTGGGGCCGAAATGACTGGGCCAATCGTTGGGAGGCAGGTCGGCCCCGCGCCCGTCCCGAAAGAGATAGCGGTCTCGCTGGGGTGATCCAGGCTCCGCCCCGAGCGCGGCCTGGAACCACTCATGCGCATTCGAACTGTGGTTGGGCACGATGTCGACGAAGATCCTGATTCCGACCGCGTGCAGTGACTCGACCAACGCGTCAAAGTCGTCCAGCGTCCCTAGCAACGGATCGACGTCACGATGATTGTCGACGTCATACCCACCATCGGCCAACGCTGACGGATAAAACGGACTGAGCCAGACGGCATCGATGCCAAGGGACGCCAGGTAGGGGACGCGTGAGGCGATGCCGTTAAGATCTCCGATCCCGTCCCCGTTCGAATCGGCAAACGAGCGGGGATAGATCTGGTAGACCACCGCCTGCCGCCACCAATGTGGATCAACCGTCGTGGGTCGCGTCTCGTCGAGCGTCACTTCACCGCGCCTGCAGAGATGCCCGCGATGATGCGCCGCTGCATAACGAAGTAGAAGATCACGATAGGGATGATCGAGAGCACAAGACCCGCCATCGCGAGGCCGTAGTCTGAGGTGTACTTTCCATAGAATACGAATGTCTTCAACGGAAGCGTCTTCTGTTCGTTATCGATCAAGACCACCGACGGCAAGAGGAAATCGTTCCAAATCCACAACGCATTGATGATCGAGACCGTGGCCGTCACCGGCCCGAGCATGGGGAAGATGATCGTGCGAAAGGTCCGCAGCGGCGAAGCCCCATCGACGGCCGCAGCCTCATCGAGCTCATAGGGGATGTTGGAAATGAACCCGTGATAAAGGAATGTGGAGAGCGCGACTCCGAATCCAACATAGAAGAACGCGATGGTGAATTGGTTGCCCGGGAGGTTGAGACCACGCTGTCCGAACAGGCCCACGAAGGGGATCATCAAAGCTTGAAAAGGCACAACCATCGAGGCCACGAGCACCAGGAAGATTCCCGTCGAGACCCTTGTCCGCGACCGTGCCAAGTAGTAGGCGAGCATCGAGGACGTCAAGACGATGGCGCCCACGCTCAACACGGTGATGATCAGCGAATTGCCGAGCGCCTTCCAGTACTCCATCCTCTCGATGGCCTCCGTGAAGTTCTCCCATCTCCAATCAGTAGGCAGCGAGAGTGGCTCGTTGCGCACCTCGCGCTTCTCCTTGACCGAGTTGAGAATAACCATCGCGAACGGGAAGGCATACAGAACGGCCAGCACACAAGCGACCGAGAAGAAGAATAGGTTGATGCGACGTGCTCGGGTCATCGCTGGACCTCGAATCGCTTAGACACAACCACCTGGGCGACCGCTGCTATGGCGATCACGAGGAACATGACGACAGCCTGACTTTGACCAGTCGCAAAGTTTCCAAATCCGAACGCCTCCCTAAAGACCCGCAACGAGATGAGCTCGGTGGTGCGGTAGGGGTTTCCACCGGTCAGCGCCAGGTTGAGGTCGTACGCCATGAACGCGTTTCGCATGGTGAGAAAGAGCGAGATGGTGAAGGCGGGAACGATGAGCGGAAGCTTGATGAAGAGGAGTCTCTTGACCCCGGTTGCTCCGTCCATGAGGGAAGCTTCGAGCACTTCGGTGTCGATGCTCATCAAAGCGGTGACATAGATGATCATCATGTATCCAGACATCTGCCAGACAGTAACGATGACCATGGCCCAGAAGGCCGACGAGGTGTCGAGCAACCAGTTTTCCTCGAAGATCGGAAGGCCAGTCTTCTCGGCGATCACCGGCAGCGCTTGGCCGAAGAGGAACTGCCAGATGAGACCGAGGATGACTCCCCCGATGAGGTTGGGGACGAAGAACACAGTCCGCAAGGCGTTTACGCCACGGACGGGGATCGTGACGAGCAGAGCGAGGGCAAACGCGACCACGTTCACCAGAACCAGGGAGACACCCACGTAGGCAAGAGTCAGCGTGAGTGATGACCAAAAGGCATCATCGTGAAACGTGTCGACGTAATTGTCCAGGCCGACGAACTTCGTTGCCTCGAACCCGTCCCAGTCGGTGAAGGTGAAGTAGATCCCGCGCATGAAGGGGGCTACCAAGACGAGCGTAAATATCGCGAGCGGGATCGTGGCGAAGACGGCGAAGCGCTTGGTCTCTTCGGTTCTGGTTCTCATCGACACAGTGGCCTCCAAGGAATGGTCCGGGTTCCCGGGGCACGGCGCGCCCCGGGAAACCCGGCTGGTTCTGTGAACTGAACAGTAGTTCTATGCGCTCACAGAGGTGTCACTCTTTCCAGGACGCTGCCAACTCGGCGGCGAACTCGTCACGATCGGACACGCCGTCGTAGTACTTCTGCGCTGCCGCGCCATAGGCCTCTTGCAGGCCGGAGGGGTAGGCGCTGTTGACCCACTGAAGCGTTTTGCCGGCTGCGATGTAGTCGGCGATGGCTGCTGCCATAAACGTGGCCGGCTGGACCTCGAACCCGTCGTACACCGGGATGAAGTTCATCCCACCGTCTTCGACAGGACCCGACCAGTACTTCTGGCCCTCCGGCGTGGTCAAGAACCAGGTGAGAACCTTAACGGCAGCTTCCTGCTGAGCATCCGTCGCCTGCTCGGCGTCGATCATGGCGTAGAACGGCACGCCCACGGAGATCGAGTCGTTGCCATAGTCTCCCTCAGTGTCGCTGATCGGCACCGGCATGATGCCGAATTCGCCAGCGGGCTCGGTGGTGAGCAGGTTGGGCTCCGCCCAGTTGCCCATGAACCAGAATCCGGCCTCACCGGTCGCGAGGTTCTCGACGCCAAGGTCGTAGTCGGTGTCTGCGATGGTCGCGGAGTCGATCGTGTTCTCCTTCAACAGGTCGAAGGTGTCGAGCCAGTTGGTGAAGACAGGGTCAGCACCGAGGTCCTTGGTGCCAGCCTTGAGCTCGTCGAGGATCGCCAAGCGTCCCTCAACGGTGTCTGCAGCGTCGGTGTGGTAAATGTTCGTGAAGTGGGCGCCAAGCGACCACCACAGACCCGAGAAGTGCATCGGGGCGACGTCGGTCCCGTCGACCGCGGCAAACGCGGCGGCAAGGTCGCTGCGGGTCTTGATCGCTGCCGGGTCAACACCTGCAGCGTCAAGAACGGCCTTGTTGTAGAGGAGTCCGAACGCTTCGGCAGTGATCGGGATCCCGGCCTGCTTGCCGTCAACGTTGGCGACATCCAGGGTGCCCTCGGCGGCGAGGTCGGCGAGCGGCTGACCAGTCCAGTCCATGACCTTGTCGGCCATGTCCGGAATCTCCTGGAGCGCGGTCATGATGGTCGGAGCCGACCCGGCCTCATACATCGGCGTCACCGTCTGCAGGAACGGCTGGTCCTGAGGAGACTCGATGACCGTGACCTTCACGCAGTCCTCGTTGGTGGCGTTGTAGTCCTCAATCGCGGCGGTGAACTGGTCTTGGATCTCAACCTTGATAGTGCCCAGCCAGCTGATCTCCGTGGTCTCGGAACAGCCCGCCGCATCAGGCGAATCGGAAGAGTTGTTCGAGTCCGAGGAGCAGCCCGTGAGCGCCGTGAAGGCAGCAAGGAAGCTCAGGGAAACGCCCGCAAGGGACCGTCCCCTTTGGTGAAAAACTGCCATGTCAATTCCCTTCAATTGGGCACGAACTTCGGGTGGGGCGGGAACTGTGTTGCTCCCGCTGCTCCAGGGAGCGGGTCAGACCTTAGCGTCGCCACAAAGATGAACGCAACCGGTTGCGTTGCCAAAATACTTAACGTTTCGGTCACGGCTCCGCGGTCGAGATCGGCGCCGTGGGGGAACTTTAACGAAGAGTGCCGAGGTGGAGGCGGATCTACACCGGCACAACGGCGGCCGGTTAAGTCTCAAGGCGCCCCCATGGTTTGGGACACGTAACGGGCCCTGTCGGGCACCTGTTAATCGTCGTACCTGAGGGCACACCGCGTGTCCTTCATGCGCGGGCTCACTAGCCCGGATCGTTCACGAGTCTGCCGTGTGATCGGCGCGTAGAAGCACGGAAGTGCCTGCCCAGCAGGGGAAACTTGTGATTGCGACGTCCCAAGTTCTCCAAGTTGGAAGGCACTCCGTAGGTTAAGCGTACTTCGTGGTCTGCAGGCTTGTCCGTCACGGCTGATGGTGTCGGCGTGGTTGCCCACGCTGGCAGCGTCGCAACACGGCTCTTGGCCGACCGGACTGGGCTCACAGGCGAGTTGTCCAAGGCGATGGTCCGACGCAACTTCAACCCTGGTCACGACCGCGGCAGGGTGATGACTGACGTCGCGTTGATGCTTGCCGATGGTGGTGAGGCGATTGCTGACATCGACGTGCTTCGCCACCAGTCGGGAATCTTGGGTCGGGTCGCTTCGCCGCCGACGGTGTGGCGGACGCTGGATGAGGTCACACCCGCACGGTTGAAGAAGATCCAGACCGCGCGGGCACAGGTCCGGCGCCATGTCTGGTCCCAGCTCCCTGATGGTGTGCCGGCCAGCCGGGTCGCCGGGACCGATCTCGACGATCTGATCGTGTTGGACACCGACGCCACGATCGTGGTCAGCCACAGCGAGAAGGAGAACGCGGCTCCCACGTTCAAGCGGACCTTCGGATTCCACCCGCTCGGGGTGTGGTGCGACTGTGAGAATGGGACTGCCGTGCAGGTGGATGTTGGGTTTGTCAGCTGGAAACAGAATTGACCAGGGAATCGGTGGCGGGGTGGGGTGTTTCGAGTTCGACCAGCGTGTAATTCTTGCCGATGGTCAGGTTGGCTGGGCAGACCCCGCGTCCGGATGACGTGGTGATGAACTCGGAGTTCTCCACGATAGGCCCCAACGGGAGGGCACCCAGCCGAGCGACCGGGCAAGCTCACCGCCCCCTGACCCAAACGACGCCCCCTCGATTGCAGGATTTCGTGAAGGAAATGAACGCAGGGGGAACGGGGAGGGCGAAGGCTGTTGATGAGGAGCAGGAAAAGGAGGAAGGAGAGGTGGAGGTAGTGAAGGACGACGGGGAAGAATGGCGCTCGTGAGCACCCTGGGCGACGCCGTACTCCCGCTGATCCGCACCCGGTCCGACCTCTACCGGTACAGCGCGGCCAACGCGCACGGCCGGGACATGCACGAGGCGATCGACATCCTCGAGGCCGCAATCCCGACGACCGATCCGGCCGAGATCTACTCGGTCACTCACAAGGCGCTCGCGTCGTCGCTGAAGGTGATCGCCCGAGCCGACGACTCCAGCGGGATCATCGGCGACGCCTGCCGACGACTCTTGGAGCTCCACCCTCAGGCAGCTGTGGCGGCCAGGACGCCGGTCGGGAAGGTGATCGACTGGATGATGAAGTTCCAGTTCGATGACGACGCAGTCGACTACTTCGAACTGGACCCGGTGGCGTACGCGCCAGCACTCGGCGAGGTCGGCATGGCGGCGTACCGGAAGCGCGTGGCGGAGGTTGAGGCCAAGCTCGGGCCGCGCCCGTCCGAAGACGAGCGCTGGACTGCGTCCCATTCGCACGAGTGGTTCACGTTGGACTGGAACGCGCAGCGACTGGCCGTCGTCGATCACGACACAGACGCGATCATCCGGACTCACGCCAAGGATCGAAGGGTCGCCGCGTGGCTTGAGGACACCGCTGAGGCGTTCGAGGAGATCGGCGAGATCGACCTTGCCATTGACTGGGCGAAGCAGGCCACCGACTTCGACCGCGGGCATCAGGCCCGCAAGGCAGCGGACTACTGGTGCGGGCTTCTGGAGACGCACCGGACAGCCGAGGCGCTGGACGCGCGGCTCGCGGTGTTCCGCAAGTGGCCCTCATCGACCTCAGCGGCCCGGCTGCACAAGGCCGCCGGGCAGGCGTGGCCCGACCATCGCGACGAGGTCGTGGCGACACTCGCGGCGAGTCCGAGCGATGCCGTCCTGTTCGCGCTCCTGACTTTGAAGGAGCCCCAGTACGCCTGGAACTTGGCCCACTCGCTCGCCCTCGACAGCCACCACACGTGGAGTGAGCTGGTGAAGGCGTACGAGAAGGTCGACCCGATCGCCGTGCTGCCGATCCACCAGAGGCTCGTTGAGAACGAGCTGGTCGAGGCCGGTGCCCAGCACTACCGACTCGCTGCCAGACGGCTGGCGAAGATGCGCAAGCTTAGTGCTGGGTCTGAGAAGTCAGACGAGGTGAATGACCTCATCCTGGAGCTGCGCGAGGTCCATCGGCGTCGTCCGCGCTTGCAGCAGGAGTTCGACCGAGCAGGATTGCCCTGAGAAGCCTCATTCTCCCTCGGTCCTGCCGCGAGTGACCTTGACGTGAGGCGGCAGCGGCTCGTCGGGATCGCTGGTCGCCTCTGCCTGCTCGGCCACCAGAGCCTCGGACTCGATCAACGCAGCGATGTCGACGTCGGTCGTCGGCCCCGGGTGGTCCGAGTCGCGCATGCGACGACCATGCCGCACGAAAGGCGCAGCAACAACCGGATAGCTCGCGGGCGGACAATCCCCGCCCTCCCCGGAGGACGACCGGGGGCAATGCGACAACGGGACGCGCGCTGATCCTGCGAAGCCGGTCACACGACGTGTCGACCATGTAGGGCTGCGGTCAGTTCGTCTCGTTCGGCCACCGTGAAGTAGCCCCGGGCGTGGCTGCGCTCGACGGCTTGGCGGAGCAGGCATGCCGGGGTCCCGCTAGTGATGCACTGAGCGATCGCGGTCGGCGCCGTGACGGTCGGGATCTCCTGCCACCACCCGATCTGGCGGGCGACCAGGTCCTCGTAGTGGATCGAGTAGCTTTCGCCGCCCGCGCGACGCAGTCTCCGGTGCTTGCCGAGGGTCAGATGGATGCGGTTGGGGTTGACGTCACAGATGCCGTACGCGTCGAGGGCTGTCTCGTGACTGAGGCAAGCTTCCGACGCACGGGTCCAAAGGACGGCGAGCATGTAGGGGTCGTACTGACTGACCGGGTATTTGGGAAATCTGTAAACGCCGTGCGCCACTCGGTTGAGCGTGCCGCGCCGCACCAGCATCTGCAACGCACCCTTGCTCACATCGAGGTCGTCAGCCTGGCCGGCTGTCACGAATCCGAGTTGGCTCACGGCTGTGTCCCACATCCGATCGCCGAGGCGTGGCGAGCTACGCCGTTCCGCGCACCAGGAGTCGCAGGAACTCGTGGTTGACGAAGAGCCTGTCGCGTCCGACCTTGTGGTCTCGCAGCAGCCCCGCGTCAGCCAGCGCGGCGAGCCAGTTCGTGGCGGTGGGACGCGACACTCCGCATCTGTCCATGACCGTTCCAATGCGACAGTAGGGCTGCTCGAACAGGACCGCCTGCAGCTCCGAGTCCGCACCACCCTTGGAGGCTGCGCGCGCCCGCTTGGCGAAGTCGTCCTGGAGCGCTCGAATCGCCCCGATCTTTCCGACTGTGTCGCGGGAGGTCTGTTCGATGCCCGTCAGGACGTAGAGCAGCCATGGTTCCCACGCGCCCTCGGCGGTGACGCCTAGCAGAAGGCGGTAGTAGTCGTTCTTAGTCTCGATGATGTATCGCGACAGGTAGAGCAGCGGCTGACGCAGGAGTCCTGCTTCAACGAGCACGAGTACGTTGAGGATTCGGCCGGTCCGGCCGTTGCCGTCCGCGAACGGGTGAATCGCCTCGAACTGGTAGTGCGCAGCGGCCATCCGGATCAGCGGATCCATGCCGTCGTCGGCATGGATGAAGCGCTCCCACTCACTGACCTTCTCGGCGATCAGCTCACGTCCTTCGGGCGGGCTGTAAGTAATCTCGCCCGTGACCGGATTGCCGATGCGCGTTCCAGGCAGCGCTCGCAGATCCATCTCCAGGCCCTTGATCGTGCTGCACACTGCCGTTGCGGTCGCCTTGGTCAGGCCCCGCTCAACAGTGCGCTCGAACCCGACTCGCAATGCCGTCCGGTATCGGAGGGTCTCCCTAGTCGCGGAATCAGCGCCGGCATCGTCATCGAGGTGACGGAACAGCGCGTCGGTGGTGGTCACGATGTTCTCGATCTCGGAGCTGGCCTGCGCTTCAAGGAGCGGGATCGTGTTGATCAGCACCGTCGGATTCGGGATCGACGCAGCAGCCTGATCGAGTTGGGCGAGCGCAGCGTTCGCCCCGATTGCCGCCTTCAGAACTGCTCGGGTCTCCAACTCCTCCACCCCTGGAGGGACCGGCAAGTCGTTGTGCGGCACATCGGCGCGCCAAGTCGTCATGGCCCAAACCCTTTCACACCCCTAGACGGATATGCAAAGTTTTTGCCGATTTTTTTCAATGTTTTGCCCACCTGTGAAGTTCTTTGACATTGGGTTGAGCGTGACCTCGAGACTTCACGCGCCGTGGTCAGGAGGCCGTCCCATCGTCATCTCGTGCGAAGGCGGCATCGAGCAACTCGGCGGTCAACGGGTTCACCTGCTCATTGCGGCGGATGTAGTGCTCGATCGTCACCTTCGGGTCGGTGTGGCCGAGCAGTTCCGCGGCGAGGTTCAGCGACGCCTGCTCGTTGATCACCGTCGCCACGGTCCGACGGAACATGTGCGGGCTCACGCCTTCGATGCCCGCGTCACCGAGGACTTTCCGCAGTTGTCGGCGGACGTTGGCCGTCGTGAGTGGCGTCCCCCCTCGGCTGCGGAACACCAACGCGTCCAGCGAACGGTCCGCCATGATCGCCAGCCGCCGCCGGAGCGCCTCGGCCGCGAAGGTCGGTAGTGCGATCACCCGGTTGGAGCGGTCGGTCTTCGGGTGCTCCTCGCGGTAGGTCCCGACGCCGCGCTCGGAGATCACCGTGCCGCAGATCCGCAGAGTGGCCGGCGTCGTGGTCAGGTCCAGGTCACGTCGGCGGATGGCCAGGACCTCGCCCATCCGGGCCGAGGTGCCGAGCATGACTTCGACGATCTGGCCGAGCTGGCCGTCCGGATTCGGCCCCGAGGACCCGCCTGTCAGCTCCCAGGCCCTGACGCGAACGACTGCCGTAGCACCGTCCTCGCCCGCTTGGCCGACGAGTAGGAGTTGCTGCCGAGTTTGCCTGAGCAGGACGTCGCACCGGGCGACGCCGATCTCACGCAGGGTGAACCCTTTGAACGCCGGCAGCACCAGCCGATTGAGGTCGCGCTCGTAGTTGAAGCGAGTCGCCCGCGCGATCCGGTCCTCCAGATCGAGGTCCGCCAACCAGTAGGCGACCAGCGCGGGGAAGGGACTATCGGGCGTCAGCGTGGTGTCGACGAGTTGGAAGGCGTTGCGCTGGGTGAGCTTCTTCTTGAGCGCGACCTCGGCCACCGGCCGTGAGGACGCGGTCGCCTGCACCAGCCGCGTCTGTCCGTCCCAGTCACGGAACCGGGTGCGCGCCTCGACCTTGCCCTTGCCGCGCGCGAGGAACGCGATCTCACCGTAGCCGCCGATCGGGATACCTGGCCTACTCATGAGGCCCATCCTCGGGTCGCTGCTCCAGCCACTCGGCGATATCGCTGGCCGCGAATCGCAGGTGCTTGCCGAACTTGTAGGCCCGCGGCGCCCGGACGGACAGCCGCCAGTCGTAGATGGTCTGCACGGGGACGCCGAGGTACTCAGCGAGTTCCTCGACCCCGATGAGGGGCTCGAGCCCAAGTTTCGTCGTACTCATGCCCAACAGGTGTGCGAGCACTGCCGAGCGAGCACGAAGTAACCGGAACCAACGGCGCTGACGCCCGGCTGGGCGGCGCTGAACCTGTCAATGTGATGGGTAAACGATGGGATCGCATGATTCCCCCAAAGGAAAGTCCAGGTCAACCTGTGGCTGACCTGGACTGTCTTTGTAGCGGGGCCGGATTTGAACCTGCGACCTGTGGATGAGATCGGCCGCTACGGACTGACTTGGAGAATCGTGGATCTCCTCGGGTCGGGACCCGGAGCAACGCAATGGCGAGCTCGAGTTAGAGGATCGGGCGAGACCGACTCACATCACTCAAGCGTCGGTTGAGTTCGTTGGCGTCGAGGGTGAAATCGGTTCTCGTCGCTAGCGAGAGCGAGGTGTGGCTGCCTTCGGGGACGGCGTACGCGATGCCTGCGATGGCGGGGATGTCGCATTTGGTGTCGGCGCTCCTTGATCCGGGGGTTGAGCGGCACGAAGGAGGACGACCATGCACAATGGCACCCAGTCGAGGCCGGGCCCATCCGGGGATCGGGCACAAATTCCAGGGGAACACCATGCACGTCAGCCGCTCGGCGACGTCCGCCTGCCGACAGCACCTCGCGACGACGTACGCCGCTCGCGGTCGTCGAGCCCTCGCGGTCGCCGCCTCTACCGTGGCGCTGGCCGCCCCCGCGGCCCACGCCGATAACGGCTTCGACGTCGACTCCACCAGCCGCTACGTCCTCCAGGCCAAGGCCGAGGTGGTCCGGGCCACGATGACGATGACGGTGCGCAACGAGCGGCCGAGCTACCGGACCGGCAACTACATCCAATACTTCTACCTGCCCTCCATCACCATCCCGGTCCCGGCGGAGGCGGCACAGCTAACCGCGGTCTCCAACGGCGCCCCGCTCTCGGTGACCCAGGAGCCCACGAAGGACCCGAGCACGGCGCTCGCGAGCATCCGCTTCCCTTCCAACCTGCTCTACGGCCAGAGCCGCACCATCACCGTCTCGTTCGTTCTCGAGGGCGAGAAACCACGCTCGAAGAACCAGACTCGGGTCGGGCCCGGCTACGCGACGTTCGCTGTCTACGGACCCGGCGACGCCGGCCAGAACACCGTCCAGGTGGTGCTGCCCTCATCGATGAGCTTCGACGCGACCACCGACGCCTTCGACGACGGCAAGGGCAACAAGACCCTGACCTACAGTGCGACGGCCGACACCGAGGGCTCCGGCTTCTGGGCGATGGTCTCGGCTCGCGACCTCGACATCGCACGCACCAAAACGGTGCAGCTCGGCGACCAGGACGTGGAGGTGCAGGCCTACAGCGACGACAAGCGCTGGCTGCGCTTCGTGACCTCGCGGATGACGTCGGGGGTCCCAGTGCTTGAGGAGTTGGTCGGCACCCCGTGGCCGGGCGGGCTCACCACGGTCCGCGAGGACCGGTCCGTCAACGTCCGCGGCTACGACGGCTGGTTCGACAGTCGGGAGGACTCCATCGCCATCGGTGAGGAGCTCGACCAGGAGCTGCTCTACCACGAGCTTCTGCACGCCTGGGCCTCGCCAGCCTCGTTCGACGAGCGGTGGCTCTACGAAGGGATCGCCCAGGACCTCGCCGCTCGGGCAGTCACGACTCTTGGCGACAAGCCGGCTCGACTGAAGCCGGCGTTGGCCACGAGCAAGCAGGCCGTGCCGCTCAACACGTGGGACGACGCGGGTGGACGCGCCCAGCCCGCCGACGGCTACGGCTACCCCGCGTCGTACCGCGCGATGAAGGCGCTGCTCGACGGCACAGACCACGACGCCCGCAGCGCGGTGTTGGCCGCAGCCATCGACGGGCAGAGCGCGTACGCCGCCCCCGGCGAGACTCGCCTCACGGACAGCACCACCGGATGGCGGCGGTTCCTGGACCTGGTGCAAGTGCTGGGTCACGACGACAGGGCGCCCCAGACCTTCAAAAAATGGGTGCTCACACCGAAGGAGCGCAAACTGCTGCGTGACCGCCGGCCCGCCCTCGCGGACTACCAGGACGTCGATGACGCTGATGGCCCGTGGCTGCCGCCGCTGGGGGTGCGCGCGGCGATGACCGCCTGGGAGTTTGAACAGGCCCGGCAGTCGCTCACCCGGGTGGCCGGCCTCGGGCCGGCCGCTGTCGCGGTCCAGGAGGCTGCCCAGCGCCATGAGATGGAGGTTCCGGAGGCGGTGGTGGCGCTCTACCAGAGCGCCGACGGAGCGGCGGCGTACGACGAGCTCGCCGACACTCTGCCGCAGGCGGCGACGGCGGTCGACGCCGTGGGCACGGCCGACGCGGCCGCAGCCCAGTCGCGCAACCCCTTGGCGGCCCTAGGTGCGCTCGTACTCAACCTCGACGACAAAGCGGCCGAAGCCGACGACCTCCTGGCCAAGGGAGACCTCGACGCCGCCACCACCGCGGCGGGCGCCGCGTCCGACGCCGCGGAGCGAAGCACGCTCTTGGGTGGAGGCATCGTCGCCGGCGGGCTGGCGTTGCTGGCCGGCCTGGCGCTGATCGGCCGCGCCCTGCTTCGCCGACGGGCGGCCCTGGTGGCCGCCGTCGACACGGAGCCCGACCCAGTGGACGCAGCCCTGGACGAGACGGACGACGCGGCGCAACACCAGTAGGTTGACTCCCGGGTCGTCACACGGGTCGTGACCAGGCTGACTACGTTCACCACCAAATCCGAGTCACACCAACCCTCTGGACTTTGCTGGGGGCGGTTCAGGAGGATGAATTCTGGGCTGGTTGCAGGCGTTATTGGATTTGCCTGTTCTCAGTCGTCGTGATGTCGCTGACTGGGACCTGGCTCGCCGTCAGGATCCCTGCAGACCGAACTGCTCACCCTCGCACGTAACGAGGTGCGCCCGGCGTAGGTGGTCTCCACAAGCGGTCCAATATTTCAGCGCAGGGCCGTCTCGACTTCGAGGCCGCGATTAACCGCCGCTCCGGAGGCCAGCAGTCACCCTCTCTAGCGCCCGCCGGCTTCGATGTTGTCGATGAGCGCCTGGACTCGCTCCAACGCCTCGCCGATGGTGGACGCAAGCCCGAGGTCGTCCAGTCCTTCGAGGGCACGAGAGTAGATCGGTCCCCAGTGTGGCGGCGCGGTGAGTCTGGGAGGCCAGTCGTGCTTGGCACGAGCCTCGAAGACTGCCACGCACGCGCTTCGGGTCTCGCCCAACGGCTCATCCGCCACAATCGCTTCGAGCAGTTGCAGGTCGACCAGGTCGTGCGCACGGTCATTGGAGCGAGGTGGCTCCACGGCCGCCGAGCAGGCGTGGATCTTCTGCGCGATCTGCCAGGGCAAGGTCATGCAGGGCACGGCCGCGCTATTCGGCAGCCCCACAAGCGTCAGTGCCTCTGAGGTGATCCTGTCGTAGCCGTCGGCGTTACCTGCCTCGATGGGAGAGGCCTCGATCGGCACCGAGACGAACGGCTTGCCCTGGTAGCTGAGCTTGGCGGTGAACCGGTGCGGGTTGGAGACCAACCCGGGCACCTCGAACGTCACCGCTGGCGTGAACACCGCCGTGAATCCTTCCCAGCCTTCAGCGCCTGCGTCAGCGAGACGCTCGTGGACCGCGTGCATGTCGCCACGGATGACCGTGTCGAGGTCTCTTGACGTGCGCGACCCGGGGATGCCGCGCCGCAGCTCCAATGATGCACCGCCCTTGACCAACAGGAAGGGCTCGCCTTGCTCGTCGGTCAGCGACCCCATGAACTGGGTGACGATCAAGACACCGACGTGGTGTTGAAGTCGGCCGAAAACGACACCTTCGCGCTTCGCCGCGGCCGTCAGCCGGTCACGGAGTGCCCGAAGGTTCACCGGCGATGACTCGTAGCGGCCGCTCATGCTCGCCTCCTTGCTCCGGCGTGCCCACCGGCGTCGATCTGGGTACGCAGGTCCTCGGCCTCGGCACGTCGCAGGAGGCCAAGCATCTCCGCTTCGTCGACGGCCAGACGCAACTGGTACGGGTCAGTGCCGCCGGTTAGGCAGTCACGAATGGTGCGGGCCACCGCGGTGACCGAGATGTCATCACGCTCGGTGATTTCAGCGGGGTCAAGGTCGCGGCGGTGCAGCCGATACAGCTCGCCGCCCGCAGCGCGGGGGTAATTTTCGCGGGGCACCGTGAGGTGGACACGCGACGGGCTCACATCCGACAACCCGTACAAGACGAGCGCCGATTCGTGCGAGATCACCCCGCGCCCCAGCGTCCACGCGACCGCCCTGGCAAGTTCGTCGTGCTCGGTGCGCGGCAGCATCGGGACGCGGTAGACGCCTCGCCCGACACGCTCAAGCCGTCCGCGGGCAGCCATCAAGCGCAACTGGGTAGGGTCGATTTCGAGCTCCCGAGCATCCCGGGTGGTGATGTACCCGTGCTGTTCGGCGGCCCTCTCCAACACTCGGTCCCGGACGTTCATGTGCGCTAGCGTATCAAATAGATACGGAATAGCACACACCGAACGATCACGCATTGCCTCCTCTCTTCGACGCATGAGACTCCAGGATTCTGGGTCTGCCCAGGGTCTGGTTGACACCTGACGTGTGAGGATTCGTCCTCGCTGGAAGGATGTCGAGCATGCCCAAGCCCTATCCCAAGGAGTTCCGCGACGATGTCGTGGCAGTGGCCCGCAAGGGTCAGGCTCCGTTGAACCAGATCGCGAAGGACTTCGGGATCTCCGAAGGCTGTCTGCACGGCTGGTTGAAGAAGGCCGACGTCGAGGACGGCCACCGTCCCGGCCTGACCGATGCCGACCGCAAGGAGTTGCGGGAGGCGAACAAGCGGATCCGGCTCCTGGAGCAGGAGAACGAGGTCCTGCGTCGTGCGGCGGCGTACCTGTCCCAGGCGAACCTGCCGGGAAAATAGTCTTCCCGCTCGTCCGTGAGATGGCCGCGGCCGGTGCCCCGATCAGGGTGCCGGTCGCGGTGGCGTGCAGGGTGTTGGGCCTGTCGAGGCAGGGGTACTACCAGTGGCTGAAGGACCCCGTCAGCCAGCGGGACTGGGACGACGCGCATCTGATCAACGTCGTCCTGCGAGCTCCATGCCGACGACCCGACGTTGGGGTACCGGTTCCTGACCGACGAGCTCGCCGATGTCGGTATCACCGCCAGCGAGAACCGGGTCTGGCGGCTGTGCTCGACCGCCGGGATCTTCGCCTCCCACCACCGGCGCAAGGGCAAGGCCGGCAAGCCTGGGCCGCCGGTCCACGACGACCTCTGGCCGTGGTCGACGAGAAGGGCCGAGTGCGGCACGAGTTCACCGCCACCGTCCCCAACCAGGTCTGGTTGACCGACATCACCGAGCACCGGACGGCCGAGGGGAAGCTCTACCTGTGCGCGATCAAGGACTGCTACTCCAACAAGATCGTCGGCTACTCCATCGATTCGCGCATGAAGTCCTCGCTGGCCGCTGCAGCGTTGCGCAACGCGATCGCGCTCCGCTCACCGGTCGGCACCATCTTTCACTCCGACAGAGGCAGCAGTTTCGCTCCAAGAAGGTCATGCGGATCCTGAAGAACAACGGGCTGAAGGGCTCGATGGGCCGCGTCGCCTCGGCCGGCGACAACGCCGCAATGGAGTCCTTCTTCTCGCTGCTGCAAAAGAACGTCCTGGACACCAGACGCTGGGAGACCCGCGAGGAGCTCCGGCTGGCGATCGTCATCTGGATCGAGACCAAGTACAACCGCCGCCGGCGACAGAGGGCCCTGGGCAAGCTCACCCCGGTCGAGTTTGAGATGATCTACACGGCCGCAGACGCGGCCTGAGAACCATAAACCCAAAGTGTCAACCAAACCGGGGGCAGTCCCGAGAGTGCTCAGCGGAGCCAAGCGCGCGACCGGCTGACCGAGTTGGAACGCGAGAGCCAGAAACTGCTCGACGCCTTCTACGCCGATGCCCTCGACACTCGTGACTTGAAACGCGAACAAGCCCGCATCGCTGGTCAGCGGGCGGTCTGCGAATCGACGCTCAGCAAGCACGATGTCACCGAGGACACGCTGCGAGCACGGCTTGATGGTTGCCTCGACCTGCTCGGCAGTGCCCAGAGCCAGTACCTCGCCAGCGCGGAGTACCCGCAGATCAGGCGTGAGCTCAACCAAGGTGTCTTCACCAAGCTGTTCGTCGATGATGACGAGATCGTCGGCAGCGACCTGACGCCCGCCTACCAGCGGCTCATGGCCGATGACCTGGCGACAGATCTAGCACGCGAACGGAAGCAGGAGGAAACAGGTCACGTTAGAACTTCCGACCTCTCCCTCGTCCCACCAGTCACAGAGGTCTCGGACCTTGCCCGCAGAAGTGGAGGTCGAATGAGTGCCGACCTGCCCGGCAAGGCCGTCCGGGACGCCGTAGATCCTCGGTTCGGGCGGTTCCTACGCCTGGAACGCCCCAGGGGCGCCCTTGCGTGGGAAAAAGAAAGAACTCCGGTCCCTGAGGACCGAAGTTCTAACGAATTGCTTTTGGTAGCGGGGGCAGATTTGAACCTGCGACCTCTGGACTCATAGTGTGGTGGTGATTGCTTGCGCTCCTGCTTGCTGCCTTTTGACGCGTAGTGCTCTGACCTGCACAAACGCACCGCGACAGTCGTGACGGCGCTCACTCCTTTTGATGCCGTCAGACCTCGTTAGGCGGCTTGCGTCGAGGTTTTCGGGGAGTAAACGTGGCATGGCTCGAATCTCATTCGAGCGATGCCCCACGCTCGCCATCCGGTTCGGGCAGCAGTTGGGTGTGAGCTCAAAGCTCCTCCGCTGTCGTCGAAACTAGGCGGGCTTGAAACGAGCGGCGAGAACCTCACGCAACGCGGGGACGTCGAGGCCAGCCTCCTCGACTTCCACGAGGATCTTGACGAGGCGCTTCGGCCACAACGCATACACGCCCCTGGTCACGAAGGCCCCGCCGATCAGCGGCCAGTCCGCCTCAACGAAGCACAGTGCTCCCGTCACTGGCACATCTTCGACACTGTCGCGGACCAGGTCGACCTGCTTGAGAACGCCGTCTACGAGCGTTGTGCAGTCGCGGCGTCCGACGAGGACCTTCTCGACCCGCGGCCTCAGCAGCCCACCTTCGACCTTCAGCTCGGGCCGGCCCTTGTAGCGCTTAGCGTCGATCACCCAGATTCCGGCAGGGGTGATGGCGATGTGGTCGATGTTGGCATTAGTGCCGGGGATGCGTCGGTCGTGCAGCAGCGCGATCGAATCTGACGCGAGCGAGTCGAGCCGTGCGCCGAGGCGCTCCTCGCCGACGGCACCCGTTGCCCATGCCTTCGTACTCTGCTTCTCCTCAGACAACGCAAGGGCGATGCCGCCGAACTTGCCCCACTTCTGGCGGAGACGTTCCTCGTCCCTGGCCTTGCGGCGTTCGTACTCACGGCGGGCAGATGACCCCGCGAGGCCGGCGTTCCCCGGCAGAACCTCGCGTGGTCTCTCCTCAATCTCGTGCTCGGCCTCCGAGCCCACTTCGTCAGCCGGGCACTCGACACAGCGCACCGTCTTTGTCGATCGTTCGTAGATTGCATCGACGCGAGCGGATAGTTCCGTTCCGCAGAGGCGGCACACCCCGGCGTACCGGAGCTTCATCCGCTTGTCGTCAGCTTCACCCGCTTCGTCAGGCTCGATCATCTCGCCGCCACCGCATCCCAATCCAAGTTGTCGAAGAACGCCTCGACCCCCGCAAGGTTGGTGAACCCTTCGATCTTCAACTCCCGGTAGAACTGCGAGGGCTTCTGGTCTCGAACCCACCCCTTTGCTGTCGGCACCTGCTGCGAGCAAGTGACGGTGACACCGTGTCGTGCTCGCGAGATCATCACCGACAGGACGCGCGCCTCCTCCAGCTTGGCCTCGCTTGTTACGGCGCGAAAGTCCGGGATCACACCGTTCTCCGCCCCAACGACGACAACCCAGTCGAACTGTTGCCCCTTGCCGACATGGCCGCTGAGTAGATGAAGTCCGGGAGCGTTGAGCAACGTCGTATCGTCACCGACCTTGATGCGACCCTTGATCTGTTGGGTGCTCAGCCCATCGTTCACGCGGTCCAAACACCATCCGAGCGCGTCGACGACGTTCTTCCGAGTGTCCGGCTCAATGATCGCTTCGATGTCGGCCAGATTCCGAAGGAACGCGACGGGGTCAGCCGCGGCAGAAAGATCAGCGATCTTGAGTCGAGTGAGCATCGACTTGATGATGCGAGCGGTGTCGGTATCGAGCACGCCGTCGTCCCACCGGTGGACTGGTAACCCACTCGATGCGGCGGCAGCATCAACGAAACGTCTGCGACCGGCGGTCCGCGAGATGACGCCGATCCGGTCGCCGGGCACCTTGTCGAGGATGGTTTGTGCGAACTTGACCGCGAATGCCGCCTCATCCTCTACCGACCCGAACTTGATCCCCGCCGCCAGGCCGCCGCTGGGCCACGAATCGGGCAGTGCTGAAGTCAGCTCCTGGCCGCCAGTAAGGCCGGCCAGAGCGTTCACCATCGACAACACAGCCGGAGACGATCGGTGAGATTCGGCGAACTCGATCACATCTGCGCACTCCGCACGCACCTGTCGGTCTACCTCGGCCGGAACCGCGCCAGCGAATCCGTAGATGCCTTGTGCAAGATCGCCTGCGAAGGTCGTCTTGCCAAACCCGATCTTGTTGACGATGCGAAGCTGCTGCGGGGTGAGGTCCTGGAACTCGTCGACCACGACGGCACTGAAGTGGTTACGGTACAGCTCCGCGACCGTGTCGTTGGCAAGGATCAGCTCGGCGAGCCGAGGCAGATCGTCGTACGTGAGCCGGCCTTCCGCGACTCGTTGGCGCTCGATGTCCAACGCGTCACCGTTCCCTGCATCAACTAGGGCTTGCTCAACACCTGCGTCATTAGCCGACTCCTGCTTGGTGCGACGGAGGAGGTCTTCAACCGCTCGCCGCGCGTCCCAGTCCAGTCCGCGCCGTTGGCACTCTTCACCAACCCAGTCCGACTCCGGCAGGATGAGGTTGGGGTCGATGCCGATGACCTGCCCGTGGGCGCGGATGAGCCGGGCCGACAGTCCGTGGAAGTTGGAGACCGTGATGCGGTCCCGCATCGCGATTCCCGGGACGTAGTCCTTCAGCCGATCTCGAATGTTGTCTCGCGCGCGGTTCGAGAACGTCGTGACGAGCACCCGCCGCGGATGCACGACGTTTGCGCGTTCGAGAAGCCCAGCCACCCGGAAAGCGAGCGCCTCGGTCTCACCGCACCCCGCCGGGGCCACGACCAACAGCCCCAGCCCATCGTGATCGCGAATGCGCTGCTGGGCTTCGGTTGGGGTGACCATCTAAGGGGCCGTGATCTCTGTCAGCAGGCGCTCAATGCTGGCGATCTTGCGTGCCGTTACATCTGTAAGCAGCGGCGCGATGACCAGGGCAGCTCGCACCTTGTACTTGCTGCTCAACCGGCAGAAAGCCGCAACGTCATCCGCCGTACGAGTGCCACCCGCCCCTGAGGTCGCACAATTGCGGCGCTCGTTGTCGCTGAAGAGAGTCGACGCCTCGATCGCTCTCCAGACGTCGTCAACTCCGAGAGCTGCGACGTACTCACCTTCGAGGTCTGGGTCAGAGATCTTGACGCTGTTCTGTTCCAGGTCGGCCTCGGGGATGCCGAGCTTCGCGGCTGTGTCCTTGGTGGCGTCCTTGTCGATCAGCATGGACATCGGAATGTCGAAGCCTGACTTGCCGAACAGCTTGATGATGGCGCCCATGTCCCCGGCTCCGCCGGTCTCCATAAGCGAGATTCCCAGTCGGTCGAGGCTGCGCCCTGTGAGGTCACTGGCCCTTTCTACGATGATGCGATCGGAGATGCCTTCTACGGCGACGACCCGTCGCGCCGTCAGGGGCTCTAACTTGTCGCGCACCCACCAACGGACGGCCATACGCTCGTCATCCGACAGGAAGTGCGCATCCGGCTGGACGACCTTTCCGCCCACGCGAACCGAAGCGATGCTCTCGGGCGAGAAGGCACCGACCACGTCGGCCGATTGGGTCGCGAGAATCTTCTGGTTCGGCCCCTCCTGAAGCAATCGAGCAAGGCTGCGCTGGCTGGTTGGGTGGAGGTGAATCTCGGGCTCGTCGATCGCGACAATGTTGGCGGCTGCACTCACCAAGTCGTAAAGCGCGATGGCATACAGGGCTCGCGTCCCGTCGGACTGCTCCGAGAGCGCGCGCTTGGCGCCATCCTTCGTGACCTGAAGCCGCACGTCACTCAAGACATCCTGGTCGGCCGCAGAACCCGGGACGAAACTCAGACTGTCCTGCTCGATCTGCTCCGGCAGCGCCCTTGTCAGCTGATTGGCGAGCTGGGCTCGCAAGTCGGTCAGAACTACCGAGTCCGCCAACTTGTCCTCAAGCTGTGTGGTCAGCGATTCGAAGTCTGCCTTCTCGGCGCCAAGGTCGATGGCCTGGAGAATCTCGTCGACCACACTCTTGCGGTCTTCGCGGAGGTCGCGGGACATACTTGTTGCGCCCAGGAGTACCCAACCGAGTGCTGCAACCTGATCCCGCGATAGTTGCCGACCGGTTCCGCCGTCCGGAGCCGTGCGGTCGACGTGCAGCGTGTCAGTAACGTCGAGCGTCGCTTCCAGGCGAACGGTCAGCTTCTTCGCGCCGGTGGTGGCTTCCACCGCGATCTCATCGGGGAACAGCGCCTCATCATCGACGCTGAAGTCTGCGAGGTCACCCTCGATGACGAACGGCGCGTCCCTTAGCCGGAAGTCGCCCGGTTCGATCCGCTGGTACAGAGCCGCGATGCTTGACCCAAGCAACAGGTCGAGGCAACGCAGGAGCGACGACTTGCCAACGTCGTTCGGCCCGACCAGCACCAAGTGCTCGCGAACCTCCAATGAGAGGTCCACGAGGCGGCTGTGATTGGTGACTCTGACTCCGGTGAGACGCATGCCGTACCTCCGCTGGGCTCGGGCGCCTCAGCTCTCCTCGAAGCCCGACTGGTCGAACTTGAGGGTCTTGGCGTTCTCGGAGACGGTGCGGACCTTGCCCTCGTCGAAGCCGGTCGGTGTCGGTGGCCTCGATCTCGATGCGGACGGTGAGGCTCGGTGCCGATCGTCGGCGCGGAGGTGGGCGATGACCTCCTCGGCGATGTTCTTGAAGTCCAGGGCGATCTTGTCGGCGTTGAGCGTCTTGACGCCGTAGAAGCGGGTCTTGGCGTTCGGGAAGACGATGTCGACCTTTGGTGCCGACGGGTCATGCGACGGGTCCACCGTGACTCGACGGGTCGTCAGTTGGCTCCGTCGGTCGGCGCTGGGCCGACTCGGCCTCGCGCTGCTTGATCGCGACGTCGGGGCGGACGAGCAGGAGTGAGTCGGTGGCGACCGGCGCCGCGCCCTTGTCCTCGCGGAGTCCAGAGCCCGATGTAGCGGCCGGCCGCCTCGTCGTAGCCAGTGGCGAGAGCGAAGGCGTCGGTCTGCCAGATCATCGGCAGGTCGACGATGCCCTCGTCGAGCACCTTCCGGTCCCGCAGCCGCGGCATGTAGGGGTACTGGCTGTACAGGCCCCACAGCGCACCGAGCGAGACGTGGCCGTCCTTCCAGATCTGCGGCACCTTGCTGATCGCCAGCCGGATCGTTGCGGCCGCCTGCCGGGTCGACAGATCGCCGTCGTTGCCGAGCCGACGCGACACTCGGTCGGCGAGCGACTCCGACTGGCCCTCGACCTTGGTCTCGCGGATCAGGAACGGCGCACCCGGGTCGGGCTGCGCCGGGACGAGCGCCCAGGTGAAGGTCTGCAACAGTCGAGCAGTCGACCGTCTGGTCGGCCTGCGCCTGCCGCTGCGCGGCCTGGTTCTTCTGGTTCTGGGTCAGGTCGAGGTCGGCCTCGTTCGCGAGGACGTGGGTCCAGCCGAGGTAGTCGCGCGTCGCGGCGTCGAGCTCTTCCAGCCGGGCCTCGTCGGCGGCGAGGTAGACGAGCATGTTGCGGTGGGTCCGGTTGGCGCTGCCGCGCTGCTCGGTCGCCTTCTGCGCGAAGTCCTTGCGCCGCCGAGTCGGCTGCCCGCTTGTGCGCAACCTTCGGGTGCAGGATGACCAGCCGCGCCTCGTCGGTGTCGGGGATGTCGGCGTTGGTCTCCGGGCAGACGTGGACGCCGGCGAAGTCGCCGCGCGTGCGGGCCTGGCCCTGGAGCCGCTTGACGATCTCGGCCCACACGTCCTCCTTGTGGAGTCGCTCGGCCTGGTCCTTGGCGGTGCGGGTGATGTTGGGCTGGAGGTCGTACCAGTACTTGCCCGAGCCCGAGTAGAAGTACGTCGCCCGGTCGCCGAGCTGAGTGAGCGCGGCGTGGAAGTTGCCGGGCACGTCGCCGGGGACCGCGGTGCCGAGGAAGACGCGCTGGGTGCCGATGCCCTTGTGGGTCGAGCCAGGCGCGATGGTCGGGGCCGCACCGAAGAACACCGTGCGGGCGAGGCGCTTGGTCAGCGCACGCTGGCCGAAGAGCGGCTTCTCCTTGTCGATGCGCGCCGGCTCGGAGTTCGGGCCGTCGACGTCGGCGTCGATGATCGCCTTCCACGAGTCCTGGAGGTACTGCGTCAGCTCGGCGTTCACGTTCGCGGTGGCCAGCGGGATCGAGCCGGGCATGATCAGCGGCGAGGCGTCCTCGCCGATCCACAGCGCGTGGATCACGGTGCTCATCAGCCGCAGCACACCGCGGGTGCGCTGGAACCGCTCGAGCGACGACCACTCCTCGTAGAGGCGTGTCGAACAGCTCCGGGTGGATCGGATAGGTCCGCTTGATGCGGTCCTCGTACGCCGAGTCGCGAGCCTCGCGCGGGAAGTCGTCGGTGTACTTGCGGTACATCTCGACGTACGCCTTGGCCGTCGCACCGATCGACGCGAGCGCGGCCGCGTCCGGCTGCTTGAACAGCCGCTGCTTGACGATGTGGTACGCCTCGTCGGACGAGGCCGGGCGCCACTGGTCCGCCACGCGACGCACGACGTTCTGGAGCCGCTTGAGCGCCTCCAGACCGTTCGCGCCACCGACCTCTTCGGCGTTGCCGACGGCGATCTCGCGCGTCGTCGCCGCTCTCCGAGGCAGGGATCGAGATGGCCAGCAGCACGCCCGGAGGTTCCCTTGGCACGCCTCGGTCAGCGACTGCGCGAAGGTGAACTGGTCGTCGAACGTGCCGCCGGCCAGGTCGTCGCGACCGACGAGCGATCGGGCGTAGGCCACCCACTCGTCGATCAGGATCACGGCCGGCGCGTACTTGCTGCAGCAGGTCGTGGAGCGCATCGCCCGGGTGGGTCCGGTCGCGGTCGGCCTTCGCGACGAGCGCGTACGCCTCCGGACCGCCGAGCTGCCACGCCAGCTCGCCCCAGATCGTGTTGACCTGGGTGCCGTCGTCCTTGATCGACTCCGGACGGGCTGAAGTGGTTGCCGACGATGGCGACGCGGTTGACCTTCGCGCCCGTTGTAGCCGTTGGCGAGCGAGCAGCTCCTGGGTCTCCTGCGGGAACTCGCCCACCGGCAGCCCGGCGGCGACGTGCCACAGCGACAGCATCGAGTGGGTCTTGCCGCCACCGAAGTTGGTCTGGAGGTTGATCACCGGCGAGGCGTTGTCGTCGCCGGAGAAGCGGCGCACCGCCCGGCCGATCAGGTCGCTGAGACCTTCGGTGAGGTAGGTGCGCCTGAAGAACTCGACGGGGTCCGCATAGTCGGCGTCGACCTCGCCGCCGGTCGCGACCTTGTAGAGGTCGGCCGCGAACTCCGAGGCGTGGAAGTTGCCGGTCGCGACGTCGTCGTGCGGCTGGAGCACCTCGCGCCACGGCTTGAGTCCGACCGCCTCGGGGTTGTCGACCGCGGCCTTGAGGACCTTCTTGTCGTCCTTGTCGGCCGTCACGCGCCGCAGGTTGAGCCGGATCGCCTTGACCTCGTCGGCCACGCTTCCGCCTGCGCCGATCAGCGTCATCAGTCGCTCGGCCGTGTCGAGCATCCGGTAGGCGTCGTCGTCGGTAAACGACCCGTTGTGCGCCCAGGTATTGCGGGCGTTCTTCAACTCCGTTGCGAACGCTTCTCCGATCCGGCCCAGCGTGTCGGAGAACGGATACCAACGCGGCTTCACATGCGTCGTGATCGACGACTCCGTCAGCATCCGCAGCTGCGACCTGACGGATCCAGCGGGTCGTACACGCGTGCCGCTGTCGCCGTCGCTTCGCCTCGATGAGCTTGATCCAGTGTGCGCCGACCGCGGGGTCGACTGCACCGATCACGGATGAGATGTAGTCGTCGAGCGCCGGAGCAAGGAGCTCGAACATCTTGCCGATGCGATCACGGTTACTCAGTGCCATGTCACTCGTCCTCGTCGAAATCGAACGTGCCTTGCGTCTGCGCCGGCTTCTTGGCGGAGCGGGCGACCTCGAGGATTTCGGGCCAGCTCGTCACGAGAGTGTTGAAAGCGAGCGCGTCCTTGGTCCACCCATTGCTCTCGGCCACGCGGAAGAGCAGGTGAGCCAACTCCTTCACCAGATCCGGCATCGACGGCGCCGTCGGGACGGCCCAACGCAGCTTGGAGAAAGTCGCCGGCTGGCGCGATGCCGTCCCGCTCGAGCACCTTGATCAGGTGGTGGAGCGCCTCCCAGTTGCTGGTGTGGCTGTCCTTGAGAACGTCGTAGTCCCACGGCAGGTCGGCAGGCTTGATGAGCTGCACCTTGCCAGCACGGCTCGTGAGGATCTCGTCGCGATCCATCACGTCGACGCTCGTGTTGCGGGCACGAGCCAGGTTGTCCGCGTCGCCGAACTGGCCGACGCCGTAGCCGTGGCCGCCGATACCACGCGATGCGCGAACCGTGACGTCGAGTCGAAGTCCCCCTCTTGCTCGTTGAGCACCTGGTCGAGGATCTCGTTGATCCGAGCGAGTGCGGAGCGAACGGTCATCTTCTTCCCGTCGGGCTCCAGGACGGCGCCGTACCGGCTGAAGACAGCCATGCCCGGGCCAATCGCCGCCTGCGGGAGGTCGACTGGCGCGATCTGGCCCTGTTGCAGCTTACGAAGCGCATCCGGCAACTCACCTTCAAGAGCGGCAATCAACCCACGTCGATCGGTAGTGCTCGCGCTCTCGGGGCGCGGGCGCAGGGAAAGGACAATGGAAGACGCCAGCGCGTTGGTTCCAAGCGCCGACGGCCCGAGCACTTCGCTCGCTCCGAATGGGCCAGGTAGAGGTAATCTCCCACCCGGCACGGATCATTCCGTCCAGTAATGTCTCCCAGCCGGTCGACGCCTCGCCCGTCGTGTCCGTCTCCGACTGCTTGAACGCGTAGTACACAGTGATCGGGAAGTCGGGGGATGCCGTCTGCCGTGCGCGAGCGAATACGTCCCGGAAGCCATCCTCAAAGAACTTCTTGGCGCCGTCCTTGCCATCGTGGCGATATGGATTGGCAACCAACTCGTCCGCCTTGGGAACAAGCATCGTGGACAGCAACTCAGGCTGGATGTCGCGCAACGCCTTCCGTAAGCCATACATAAAAGAAGTCCGACAGATCTGAGTACCCGATGTTGTCGTAATACGGGGGGTCGGTGCTCACGACCGCGCCGACGTAGTTCGCATCGGAGGCCGACGCCTGGCTAGCCGTTCCGGGTATCCCGATGCCCAAATAGAGCGAGTTGCACACGGACTCGATGGGTCCGTCGAGGCCAATAGTTCCCAAGGGATTGGCTTCCACGAAGTCCCACGTCATCGGGATCGCCTGCCGAGAGAAAAGTGCTCGCACATTCTCGTTGGTCTGGTTCCAAGAACAAAGCGTGTTGGATAGATCCGTGTATCGCGAAACGGCCAGGCCGAGATAAGTCGCTATTGCGTCAGCGTAGTCGGCCGCGCCGCCGTCGCTCAGGACACGCTTCCGGTACCCTCGGACACCAGGTCGGTGAAAGTAGACAGCGCTGTCAATTGCCGAGGCGTAAAGAGATCCACCCAATGTGTCATGCCGTACGCCTGAATCCGGAAGCCAAGCGCCTGCGCCGGTATCGCTGCGTCAGGCAGGTCATCTGGCCGCGAAACTCTTGCGGCACTTTCCTGCTCATCGTCGGGCGACAGGTAGATCCGTGCCCGATTGCCCTCGGCGACGGTAGCAATGAGTCGTTGCCCGAGCCGACCCTCTCGACCTTCCGAACGAACGTAGGCGAGATCGACGGCGCTCTGACAGGACAAGCACTTGGCACCAAGCCTGCCGACTGTCCCATCGTCTTCCGCCGAGGGGCCTCCGAGCTTGCTTATCTTGACCTCGAAGTCCACCCTCAAGCCAGAGGAGTGTCCGCCGTCAGCGACGACTGACGGGACGACGTATGCCTCTTTGCCCTTCTTCTTGCTCAGCCACCATGACCGAACCAGGGGCAGGTCCACCCCACATGCCGGGTTGGGGCATGTCACCGTCCGCGCCCAGATCCAGCCGATGGCACGTGCTCGCTGTCCGGTCGGAAGAGCGACCTGCGGGTACTTCGGGGTCAGCCGGTTGGCTGCCTCTCTGGTCAGCCACTCGCCATAGGCTCGGACGTCCGCGGCGAGCCCTTCGACGCCGCGCCATCCGCCGATCTCGGATTCGGCAAGTCCTGGGTAGATCGGAGCTTGTCCGGCGAATGCAGGAGGGATCTCGATCAACGCTTTGTTGATCAACACTGCAACTGGATTGAGATCGGAGGCGCGTGCTTCCAATCCGAGGCGTTGGGCCTCTAACGGGATGGTTCCACCGCCAGCGAACGGGTCCAAGATCGCAGGCGGCATACCACCAGTTGAGCGAACGATCTCTGCATGCGCCTCCGCAAAGAGCTCCTCACTCCAAGAGTTCTCCCACACGACAAGGCGCTCGATGATCTCGTGCAGACGCTCGCGCTCAATCCGCTGGGCTTCCTCAGTCGGAAACTCGTCGGGTCGTGCACTCGGGTCGTCGACCAGCTGAGCAAAGAGCACCGCTCGCGCGGCCGTCAGAGGGCGCCGAGCCCACCAGATGTGCAGAGCCCTGGGGTGGCGTCGCGTGAACGGCTCCTTCTCCCGGGCAGATTCCCGGTTGATCGCCTCAAGCGGCAACGCCACCTCGATCAGCTTGCGCTTGTGCACTACTACGACCCCTCTGCCCGACCCTGGGCATGACTAAGCGGCGCCAACGCCGCAACCTTCAGGACTAAACCTATCCGTGACTGCCGACACAATCCGGCCAGACGGTCGCATTGCCCGGGCCCACGCGCGTCGGCTGTCAGGATCAGACTTGTGTCTGACGTCCGCGCCGCCCTTGCCGCAGGTCGCGGCGCATGCCTCGACCACATGGCGGCGTGCGAAGCGTCCGGTCTCCAGTGGACCGAAGAACCTGTCACAGAGATCCTGCTGAGCAGGACTGCTCCGGCGGTCCAATTCGCCACCTTCACGCGACGGCAGGAAGCCAGGGTCGGAGCCGACTGGTTGTGGTGGTGGCTGGCGCCGAACGGCGAAGCGTTCGGCATGCTCGTCCAAGCGAAACGGCTGAACGTCAAGGGCACCAAGTGGACCTTCAAGTTCGACCACAACTCTGGCGAGCAGCGCCGGGCACTGTTCGAGGCCGCCTACGCCCTCGACGTGGCGCCGATCTACAGCCTGTACCTGGGCACACAGCAATACCGCGGACCTGTGGCGTGCGGCCGCGACTCTCACAAGCCAGAAGACTGTGCCGACTGCGTTGTTCTCGCAGTGTCCTTGATGCCGGCGATCCTCGCTGTCAGCCACTTGGTCGGAGACGCCGAGTCGACTTACGAACGTTCCGTCTCGCTGGAAGCCGCGTTTGACAATGCCGAAACGCAGTCGGCTTGGCTGGGCGCGATCAACGCAGATCTGACCGACGACCTCCGGGACTTCCTTAATGTGCCCCAACGCGGTGTCCGCGCGATCGCCCGGTCACTCGTCGATCGAGTCCTCCAGGTCCGCCAAGGACAGTTCAGCAAGAACGTCGAGGCAATCGTTCACACCGAACACCTCGGCACCATCTTCCCCGACCTCCCTGGAGACTTTGGGCACTTCGGTGCGCCCTACATGCCCATGATGCTTAGGGGACTCGTCCACGCTCCGCCTGACTATGTTGTGTCCATGGTCGCCGGAGAGCCGCTCGGTGAACCACCAGCTGACAACGTCGCGGGAGTGGTCCTGATCCAGATCGGAAGGGATTCCTAGAACGGCTCAGTCCCCTTGGCCCACTGCTTGGCCCAGTCGCCACGGATGCCGGTGGCGTCGAAGTCGCCGAGGTCGGTCGTGGCGAAGGGGTCGTCGAGGTAGCGGACCTCGTCGTGTTGCGCGCCGCGTTGGTCGACGCGAACGAGGGCGAGGCGGTAGCGCGGGACAGCGTTCTTGCCGGTCATCACCTCGTTGTGAGTGACGAAGAAGTCGGTGGAGCCGTCGATTCGGGCCTTGACCTCGATCCGGATAGGTGTCGCCCTTCGCGTCAGTGGAGAGGATGTCGAAGCCGGGGTTGTTGAACGCCTGCTCGACGGGCTTGCGCCCGAGCTCGCGCTCGCGGGCCAGCACGAGGTCGACGCCGCGACGCTCGACTTCCTTCGTCTCCTTGGCGTGCATCGGCGCGTTGGCGGGCAGGTCGCCTTCGAGCATCGCCGACCGGCAGCACGAGGGCTGCGGTGAGGATGTGCGGCGGCTTCGTCGACATCAGGACCTGCTGGTCGAGCAGTTCCAGGCGCTTGCGCAGACGGATGTCGAGTTCGACGGCCTTACGGTTCAGGCTCTCGGACGACTCCTTCGCCTTCTCGCCGGCCCGTTCCTTCTCCCCGGCGATCGCGGCGTCGAGCAGGAGGCGGTCTCGTTCGCCTTCGAGACGCTTGGTGACGAGCAGGCGGGTCTTGTCTAGTTCGGCGGTGCGGCGAGGTTGGACCTCGGCGAGGTACTCCGGGAGTTGGTTGGCGATGATCCAGCTCGTTGCCTTGTCCTCGGCATCGGCCAGCCACGGGAGTTGACGGGCCGCAGTCGTCGACTGGGCTGTCGGGTGCGGCCACGCAGTCGAGGTAGGGAGCGGGACCGGCGGGAGTGACGGTGCCGTAGCTGTCGACGTAGGCGTAGCCGAATCGCTTGGCGACGCTGGAACCTGTTGCGTCTGCGACCTCCTCGACGACGCCGACGAGCAGGTGCGGCTCTTCCAGGGTCGAGGAGACGAGGACGGTGCCGTGGTTGAGGCGTGCCGCCGAACTGTCGGATCGCCTCGTCCATCACCGCGTCGTGGAGCGGGTGCCCCGGCGCGAGGAGGTCTGCGCGGACGAGGTCGTCGGGTTGGACGTGGGGCAGGTCGAAGGTGACGCGGTCGTACCGGGTGGCGATCGGGTCCGTGCTTGCTGGCCCGGATGTGGGCGGGCACGTTGGCGATCTCGTAGCGGCCCTTCTCGCGTTTGACGATGCGTCCGCCGAGCCGAGTGAAGGCGGCCTTGAACGCGAGCTCGATGTAGTGCGGCTGGAGGCGCCGTGCGCGGGCCTCGTCCATCGCTGCCCGGAGCGCTGCGAGGTCGGCCTCGGCGAGGTGGTCGGAGGCGAGGGCGCGCTCGTCGAGGATCTCCTTGAGGCCGTCGCCGACGCTGGCGTCGATGACCTCGTGCATCTTGGCCCGCACGTCGGGCTGCTCGCCGTAGCGGATGGCCTCGAGCAGCAGGTCGCGCAGCGGGGTCTCGCTGAAGGCCTCGCCGAGGACGTCGAAGACCTTGCCGCCGTAGGCCTCGCGCTCTCGTCGAGCTTCTCGAGCAGCCGGGTGAACACCTCGCCCTCGCGGGTGTTCGAGGCGACGAGGTTCCACAGGCGGCAGACCTCGGTCTGGCCGATGCGGTGGATGCGGCCGAAGCGCTGCTCGATGCGGTTCGGGTTCCACGGCAGGTCGTAGTTGACCATCAGGTGCGCGCGCTGCAGGTTGAGGCCCTCGCCGGCGGCGTCGGTGGCGACCAGGATCTGGCACGTCGCGGGTCTTGGTGAACGCCTCCTGTGATCTGGCGCCGCTCCTCGCGGCGCACGCCGCCGTGGATCGCGACGACCGCCTCGGGCTTGCCGAGCAGCGCGCGGATCCGCTCGGTCGAGGTAGTCGAGGGTGTCGCGGTGCTCGGTGAAGATGATGAGCTTGCGCGGCCGCCCGTCGTCGTCGGTGCATCGAGCGCGTTGTCCTGCAGGATCGTCGACAGCTCGGTCCACTTGCGGTCGGTGCCGAGTCGCGAACGCGCTCGGCCAGCTTGGCTCGAGATCGGCGAGCTCGATCAGTTCGGCATTCGAGCTCCTCGACCGTCTGGGCCGCGGTGCGCTGCGTCGACGCAGCTCCTCCTCGAGCTCCTCGATCTCCTCGGCGTTGTAGTCGTCGAGTCGTCGAAGTCCGTCGAGGTCGACGCGTGGGCGTCCGTCGTCGCGAGTAGCGTGCCGTTGAGCGATCTCCTGCTTCGTGCGCTCCAGCCGCTCGCGAGCGGCGCACGAGCGACTGGTAGATCGCCTCGGGGCTGGACGCGAGCCGGCGCTGCAGCACCGTGAGGGCGAAGCCGACCGTGTTGCGTCGCGCTTGCCGCCGAGCCGGTCGGCGCGGTTCATCCCCTCGCGGACGTAGTCGGTGACCTCGCTCGTAGAGGTCGTGCTCGCAGCGCGGACAGCTCGTAGGCGACCGTCTCGGCGATGCGCTCGGGGAACAGCGGCTTGCCGTCGAAGGTGAGCAGGTCCTCCTTGACCATCCGGCGCATCAGGCCGGCGGCGTCGACCGCGTGGACTCCGTCGCGGTACTTGCCCTCGAAGCGGTCGCGGTCGAGCAGCGTCAGGAAGAGCTGGAAGTCCTCCTCCTTGCCCGCAGTGCGGCGTCGCGGTCATCAGCAGCAGGTGGCGCGTGATGCTCGCCGAGCAGCTCGCCGAGCTGGAAGCGCTTGGTCTTCTCCAGCTTCGCCGCCGAAGTAGTGCGCGCCCATCCGGTGCGCCTCGTCGACGACGATGAGGTCCCACTCGGTCTCCTCGAGCTGGGCCTGCAGCTCCTCGTTGCGGGCGAGCTGGTCCATGCGGGCGATCAGCGAGGGTCTGGTCGTCGAACGGCGTTGCCGGTTCGACGTCGGCGTCGATCAGTCTGCGTTGGTGAGCATGTCGAACCGCAGCCCGAACTTGACGAACAGCTCGTCCTGCCACTGCTCGACCAGGCCGCCGGGCGCGACGATCAGGCAGCGCTTGACGTCGCCGCGCAGCATCAGCTCCTTGATGTAGAGCCCGGCCATGATCGTCTTGCCGGCGCCGGGGTCGTCGGCCAGCAGGAACCGCAGCGGCGTGCGCGGCAGCAGCTCGCCGTAGACGGCCTGGATCTGGTGCGGCAGCGGCTGCACGTCGACTGGTCGCGACCGCCAGCATCGGGTCGAAGAGGCCGGCCAGGTGATCCGCTGGGCCTCGGCGACGAGCTTGAAGTCGCTGGCGCTCGCGTCGAAGGCGCGGCTGCCACCCTGCGCAACCCCGAGCGAACCCTCGTCCTTGCGGAACACGACTTGCTGACCGAGCCCCCCGCCCGTGGTCTTGTAGGTCAGCTCCAGCGCGTCGGCGCCATGCCACTGCACGGCAACCACAGTGATGACCTCGGCCGGGATCAGCCCATCGATCCGCAGACCCGGCTTGAGCTCCTCGAGCAGCACGTGTGAACCTCCTGGTTGACAGCCTGCAAACGCTACTCGGACATACCGACAGTTTCACGATCCCGCCGAAATTGTCGGACCGGTTGACTAATCTTCGCAGCGGACCATCCAACGGATCAGCAGGGGCAATGGAGCGAGAAGAACGCCAGCACATCAAGGGTGTGTCCGACGAAGTCAGTAGGTGGGCGAAGCGCGCGGCAAAGCTGGCCAACGGACGACAGCAGGTCTCTGGAGAAGCTGAGAAGGCGTCTGCCGAACTCACCCAAAGACTGCTCCCCCGCGGACCAAACGGCCAGGTGCTGTGGCGAACGCTGAACCTGACACCCGGTGACGGCGATCTTGTCACCGCCATGGCGCGCGCTCGGGCCCTCCCCCAGCTGACGTCGGAAACCCAACGTGTACTGGACGAGCTCTCCGCGGAACACGTTGCCAAGGCGCTGTTCACTGCGAAGGCGCTCTACGGCGCCCGGCGCTTGTTCTCCGGAAGGGATCGCAAGGGTTCTGCCGCTGAGGCGGTCACGTACCTCGCCGCGTTCCACAGTTGGGTCGGGGCCTCGGGGTTCGTGCCGGACCTGGATCGATTGGAGGGGTGGGACAAGAAGTCGGTCGCCGCCCCAGGAACCTCTTCAATTCTCGACGAAGCCCTTGGCTTCGCGAGCAGGCTTGGCGGCCGGGCCGACCTCCTAATGCGCCACGAGCTGGACGCGGCCGAGGGTTCGATCCTTGCCATTGACCGCGCACTTCAGCGCGAAGGCGACTTCCGTGCCGCGGTCGCCACTGCGGGAAATACCGTGCGCCAGGCGGAAGCGCGCAGGCTTGTGGCAGAGATGCCAGTCGAGCGCCTCAAGGACGCTACGAGCGGCCAACTACGGATCTCCGCGCTGACCGGAGCCGGCATTCGCACCGTGCTGCAAGTGCTCGACCAGGGCCCTCGCATCCTCGCGCTGCCCGGGATCGGGGACACGACCGGCAACCGCATGATCGGGGCGGCCCGCACCATCTGGCAGACGACGGTCGACGAGATGCCGGTCCGAATCGACATCAGGAACCGCTCAGCCGCCGCAACTGACTTACTCAAGGCGATGCGTGCATGGGACGCAGCCCGATCCATCAAGAACGCCACAGCGGACCTTGCCGCCGCTGACTCGCTCCGACCGCTACTGACGGCGTTGGAGCGGAAGACGTCCCATGTCGTTGTGGTGCCGGAGAGTCGGTCCGTTGCCGACCTGCGCGCCGCAATCTCGGACGTTGACCGCCGAGCCGCACTCCTGACCGGGGGCGCAAGCGCTGCGGCCGGCGATCCATGGGATGACTTCCTCGCGCGCCCCTCCGACTACTTCGCCATGCTCTCCGAGCTCGGCTTCCTGTCCGATGACGAGGAGAAGAGCCAAGGCGACCTCCCGGCCGAGATCGTGGAGGCGGTTCGTAACCTGAAGCTGGAGACCAGCCACCTCAAGGCCTCCCTGCGCGGTTACCAGTCGTTCGGTGCGCGGTTCGCCATCGTGCAGCGGAAGGTGATCATCGGTGACGAGATGGGCCTGGGAAAGACCGTCGAGTCACTCGCTGTGCTGACTCACCTCCGAGCCAAGGGGTCGCACCACTTCCTTGTCGTGTCTCCCGCAGCGGTCGTCACCAACTGGGTGCGCGAGGTCGCTGCCAAGTCGGACCTTCGAGCACACCGGCTTCACGGGCCTGGACGTGACGGCGCGCTCGACGTCGTGGATCCGCAATGGCGGAGTCGCGGTCACGACGTACGACAGCTTGGGCTGGCTCGACGGACAGATTCCCGACCGCGCCCGCCCGGCATGCTTGGTGCTCGACGAAGCGCACTACATCAAGAACCCCGACGCACAGCGGACCCGTCGTTCGACGGCCCTCATCCAGGGCAGCGAGCGAGTGATCCTGCTGACCGGCACACCACTGGAGAACCGGATCGAGGAGTTTCGCAACCTCGTCGGCTACATCCGCCCGGATCTGACCGTCAATGCCACCGAGTTTGCGCCTCGTCAGTTCCGCAAACAGGTCGCCCCGGCATATCTGCGAAGGAACCAGGAAGACGTCCTGACCGAACTC
Organism: uncultured Actinomycetota bacterium; assembly: GCA_963814245.1. Lineage (GTDB taxonomy): Bacteria > Actinomycetota > Actinomycetes > Propionibacteriales > Nocardioidaceae > Nocardioides. Next base: position 18,145 of record CAWFBY010000008.1, on the reverse strand, counting down.
CCCGAGCTCGTCGAGGTCGACGAATGGATGCCCCTATCGGGTGCCGATCAGCAGCACTACAGGGCCGCGGTTGTGCAAGGGAACTTCATGGCGATGCGCCAAGCGGCACTCCGCGCGGGCGCCAAGTCGGAGAAGATGCAGCGGCTCTTGGACATCGTCGAGGAAGCCGAAGACAACGAGCGGAAGGTGCTCGTGTTCTCACACTTCCGCGACGTGCTCGATGAAGTGGCCGGCATTCTGCCGGGCAAGGTGTTCGGCCCACTGACCGGCTCAGTGCCCGCGGCCAAGCGCCAGAACATGGTCGACGAGTTCTCCCAAGCCCGCCACGGCGCCGTGCTTGTCGCTCAGATCATCGCTGGCGGCGTCGGTCTGAACATCCAGGCAGGATCAGTGGTCGTGATCTGCGAGCCCCAGCTCAAGCCGACCACCGAGTGGCAGGCGATCGCGAGGTCGCGCCGCATGGGACAACTTGAATCTGTCCAGGTTCATCGACTCCTCTCCGAGGAGGGTGTTGACCGGCGGGTAACCGAGATCCTGGCACGCAAGAGCGGACTCTTCGCCGAGTTCGCCCGAGTCTCTGAGACCGCCGCCAGCGCACCGGAGGCGTTCGACATCTCAAACGCGGACGTCGCCCGCGAGATCGTGGCGGCCGAACGGCAACGGCTCTTCGCCGACCAGGCGAACCAGAACTCTTAGGGGAAACGCGCGGTGGGCAAGTGCCCACCGAGGTAGCCGACGTAGATCTTTCCTGAGATCGCCGCATGGTCGTAGTAGTGCAAGCGTGGAGCGGGCGTGGTCCGCTTTGCAACGCGAACGTGAGCCGCCATGTAGGCCACGCCCGCAGGATCTACCTCAGTCGGCACGGAGAAAATCCGAGCCCCATGCAGGTTGGGGTTGTTATCGACCGACTGGCTCTCGCCCGAGGCAACCGCATTGGCTGAGATCGCCGGCTGCCCAACCGGGGGGTCCTGACACCAGGCAACGAACGATCCCTGAAAGTCATCCGAAGAGCGTGCGCGAGCGTAGGCGTCCAAGGCGATCAGGGCCTGCCAGGCTTTGATCGCAAACATCTGCGAAGTCGCGTACAGGTCTAGCTCAGCTGCTGCCTGGTCGGTATCTCCAATGACCAGGTTGGGCAGATGGGTCCGCGCCATCTCGACCACTTCGGCGACAGAGGCCGGAGCTTCTGGTAGGTCGGAGTCGTCGCCGAGCGCTGCGTCCCCGAGTTCCCGCAGGCGGCGCTCGAGCCACCGGACGCGGCGGTCCTGCTGGTCACGCTCAGCGACCGACTCCGTCGCTTCGAGTTGCACGTCCTCGAGTTCCATCCGCAGCAGCTCGACGGCGTCGTTGAGCTCATTGCGTTCTCGATCGGCGTCTCCAAGGAGGGCGTCATAGAAGGCGGCCTGTTCCTCTAGACGATCGACCCGATCAACCGCTGCCGTTGCTGTCGCGACCACATCAGCGGGGGCGACCGACTGGTCAAGTACATCGTCGAGCGCAAAGTCGAACTGTTCAGCCACGCTCGCTGGGTCGGTCTGCATCGGAGGCAGCGCGCGGCCCAGATGTGTAAGCAAACGAGCCAAACGGCGATAGATCCACTCAGAGCCGGGGACCTGGCGCAGGGGGCGGTCAGCACGTTTTCGGACCGACTCCGCGTCCGAAGGTGCGGCGGCAAATGATGGAGTCGCTCGACGCGTAGACAGCTCGAGGACCTGGTCTTTGACTGCCGGAAACGCACGCGCACGCAGTGCGGCCAGCGAGGCCCGCCCCAGAATCCGGTGCCGCGAAGGCTCGTCCCCTTCCCCAGTAGCACCGGGCAGGAAGGTGCGCAGTGCGCCGGCGTACACCGCGTAGCCATCGGGGACGGTCTCCGCGAATCGCTGTGTCGCTTCTCCGTCGACCAACTGGAAGACCGCTGCGACACCAGCGAGGTCGCGAGCGAGTTGAGTCGCCAGCCGGTTCTGGTCGTAAGCCCGGCGCGCGTCGGACGCAAACACGAGAACGGGGACCCGACGATCTGGCGCCGCGACAAATCGAATCAGCTCGGCAACATGAGTTGTCGTGATTCGCCATGGCTCGGATGTAAGTGGAACGACGCCGTCGGTCGCCTCTCCGGTCGCCATCAGCTCCCGCACGAATCGAGGGCTACCAGGACGGACAACGGGCTGTCCTGCCGAAGGCTGGTGCTCAAGATCAACCCACAGCCATGTGCCTTGAGCACCAGGCGGCACGTCCGCCTGGGGCCAGGTCGCCTGTGTCACCCAACGTTCGGTCTCGCGGTCTTCTACGAGCCGCAGCCGAGTGAGTGCAGGCCCTACTCCATCGCTGCTGGACGACCGCACGACCGTTACTGACACATCGGCCGGCGCTGGTAGAACCTGCATGCCGTCGCTCAGCCCGTCATCGGAAACGTCGTACCCCTTGGCTCTCAACCACTCGACGAAGGCCGACTCCGCGGAACGGACGATGGTGCCGTCGGCATCCTTGAACACACTTCGGTAGACGAGCGTCATCCAATCGGTCCCTTCCCAGGCATCGACTTCGGGCTCAAAGCTTGTCGATCCATGTGTCCTCATCGCGGGAGTCCCACAACGACTCCGAGCGATCGCCTGCCCGCGCTGACGGACCAAGCCGCGTGAGCAAGGCGATTGCCTCGTCGTGCGTGAGATCTCGCAGAGACGCAAGTGGCCGACCGGCCGCCACCTGCACCGCCTTCTGTCGCTCGTCCATGCCGGTCAGCCCATGCGAATCCAATGCCTTACGGATCAGGTCGCGTTGCCAATCGGCGATCGGCGATGGCTGCGGGGGCGTCGGCACGGCTGCTCCGCTGGATTCATCCCCGAACAGGGAAGGGTCGTCGGTCACCCACCGATCCTACGAAACCGCCGCTGCCCTGCGTCCGAGCATCAACCTCAGGCTCATCATCGGCGCCAGGACGGCGAGCCAGGCGAACTTGAGCGCGTCCAGTGGCTCTCGACCTCGTCGCCGCCGCGAGGTAACCGAGGATCTTGCCGGCGCCTGCCTCAGTGACCCGGCCCGTGACACGGAGGTCGCCGGGCTCGGTGGCGCAGCTGAGCTTGACGTGGGCGAGCCGGTCAGCCTCCATGTCGTGGGTGCTACTCATTCGGTTGCCTTCGGTGTCCATCGGGTTGTCTCCTCATGCGGCCGGGTGGCCCCGGGGCGGCCGGTGGCGGGTTGGCATGTCGCGCGGGCCGTTGTGGCTGAGCGGCTTGGGCACGGTTGATTCGTCGGGGTTGCTGGCGAGTCGGGTTCGTTCGTCTACGGGGCTCCGGTCGCCTGGCGTAGGTCATCGACGCTGGTCCGGAGGCCGGCACAAACTTCCGCTACGGCGGCCCACTGGTCTTCCGGACCATCCGTGTCGAGGTATTCGCGTTCGGCGCGGTCCGCTACGGAATCCAGCACGTCTGCGCTGGTCGTGGCTACCTGGGCGGTGACAAGTACGGAGTCGTCGAACTCGCCTTGTTCGCTGGCGATGCGCCATTCGAGCTGCTCGGCCAGTTCGAAGCACGTGTCGGCGAGTGCGTCGATCCAGGTGTGGAGTTGAACCAGGGTCGTTTGAAGGCCTTCGGCATCGGGGACCTCAGCGTGGTGGCGATGCCAGTCACGCGCGGCGATACTCAGCGAGGCCAACGCGTTGAACCCTGCATTGAGGTCGACCGGGGCACTGAACTCCGACGTCGGTGAAGGCGGTCGGTACTCGTCGCGGAAGAGTGCCATCGCTGCGCCGTTGAGAAGGGAGAATCGATCCTCCTCCGACAGGGCCTCGGTCGATCCGCGCAGCCCGATGTACGTCGTCACCAGTTCGCGGACTCGTGCCTCGTCAAAGCGACCTCCCCAGTGCTCTTCCAGATCCTCAAGCAGCTCGATTGTCCGAGCGTCGATCCATCGGCCGAGCTCTCCATCAGCGGCGTCGAAGTCGCGGGCGCTACTCATTCGGACCCCGCAGAAGGTCGAGGTCGGGTTCGTGGATGACGTCGATCCGCTTGCTGGGGTCGTACGCGGCGGGTGCCGGCACGACCATGCGCCGCAACTGTCGCTCGGTGACGCTCTGTGTCGGCGTGGTGTCGTCGTGTTCCATCACGGATGTCTCCTCAGCGGCCGGGGGCCGGTCGGTCGGTGGCGGGCTGGCCGCGCGGGACGTCCCGCTGGCTGTGGTGGCCGGGTGGCTTGGGCACGAACGACTCGTCGAGCTCGCTGGCGATCTCCCGCATTTGCGTCTGGTGGCGCTCCCATTCCCGGGGATGGAGGCCGTTCTGCAGCGCCGAAGCGACGATGGCGGCCATGGAGTAGGGCCGGTCGGCCGGCACCTGGTCGAGCGCGCACCAGGCACGGGCTCCGTCTCCACGCAGCCAGCTGGCGAAGCCGAGCATCGACGCCGGGGCGGCGCGTACCTCGTCGGGTGCGCGTCGGGTGAGGTCGGTCCACAGCGCGAGGTGCGAGGGGGTGTTCTGGGTACTCATGTCCTCCCACAGCGCGTCGCGGGTGCTGATGGTCTCCAGGGCCACGAGCATCCGGGCACCGTCGACGTCTGAGAGGCGGTTGCCGTCGGCGTGGAACTGCTCGAGGCGGTCCAGTGCCCAGTCGCGCTCGGCGCTGGGAGTGCTCGCGGCCGCCGCGGCCCAGGCCGTCTCGAGGACCCCGGCGATCGGTTCACGGTCCCCGACCAGGGAGGCCGCCAGGGACGCCCGGTTGGCCGCCGGCTGGACTGCGCCGGTGAGGACCGTCTTGGCGGCGATCCGCTCGGCCGCTTCCTGGGTCTGCAGACCCGTGGCACCGCTGTTGAACTCGCGCCAGCGCTCCCCATCGGCCCACAACCGCAGGTGGGTGGTGACGCCGACGGTCTCGAGCCGGTTGGACAGGTGCTGACTGGCGAGCTCGGCGTTGCGTCGGTCGTCGGTGATGCACACGATGCCGACGCGGGCACCCGGCCGGGCGTGCCTGCTGTACGGGCCGCTGAGCGCGTCCCAGACCTCCTCTCGGTCCCGGGCCGTCTTGGGCAGGTCGACGCGGGTGAAGGGGAGGCCCGGCCCGAACGGGACCAGGATGATCGCCTCCTCCGGCTTGAAGCCGAGGACGTGGGGCATCGCTGCGAGCAGCTCGTCCGGGGACTGTACGACGAGGTCCATCGGGCCGGCCCCCGCCCTCAGCCGGCCTGCGCCGCGGCACGCTCGGCGCGCTCGATCCGGGCGGAGACGTACCTGAGCGAGACGCCGACCTCGCCGAAGCGGTTGTCGACGACCACGACGTTCTTGGTGCGCTTCTCGCCGGTCTCCTTGGCCGGCCAGCTCTCGGTGCGCTCGAGGCCGTGCACGAAGATCGGGTCCCCGGAGCCGCAGCTGTCGTGGACGTGGGTGGCTGCGGATCCGTAGACCTTGACGTTGTGCGGAGTGGGCTCGTCGTTGACCCACTCCCCCTCGTCGTTCTGGACCCGGCGGTTCACCAGGACCCGGCAGCTCACGAACGGCTTGCCCTCGCGGGTGTAGAGCAACTCCGGGTCCTCGACGAGGTTGCCGGCGAAGGTGACGGTGGTTGACATTGCTTCCTCCTAGGTGACTGCGAGACGTTGCGGATCGGTCCCGCAGTCACCTAGGTCGGATCGGCCCCCGGCAGCGATCACCTCGGCGGAAATCGGTTCGGCGGCGATCGGGGTCGGCCGCTCTCAGCAGGGCACTAGCGCAGTCACCTAGATCGACCCAGGGGCCCGGGGGGCGATCAGTGCCGGCCCACCCTGGCCGAGGAACCCCGGGCACCAGAAGGCCCCGATCCGGCTCTCGGGTGCCGGATCGGGGCGCGAGCTCGACAGTAGCCGCGGCCGCCGACACAACGGGCCGCTTTCGACAAGATTGGTCTGGCCGACCGGCCGAGCTCGAGCGACCCGGGCCGAGGTCAGCTGAAGTGTGCCGACCGGCGCCGCGGCGGTCGGTTGCTGAGCTTCTGCGGAGGCGGGGGCAGTTCGCGGCCCAGGCGCCGGCGCGCCTCGTCGGCGGCCGCGATGACCGCCTCCAGGGCGAACGCCGAGCGACCGATGGCGCGCCCGAGCTCCTGGCGGTCGGTGACGATCGCGTCCTCGACCGCCTCGATCGTCGAGGCGGGCAGGTCGTGCTTCTTGCTGAAGCTCTTCCTGGTGCTCACCTGCGCGCGGTGGCGTTCGGCGGCCGCGGCGATGTCGGCCCGCTGCTGTGGCGCGCGGCGGGCGTGCAGCTCGAGCGCCTGGGCGAGCCAGCCGACGAAGGCACCGGGTGAGTCCGGGTCGGTGTCCAGGTCCGCGATGTACGCCGATCGGGCGAGATCCCACACGCCGGGCTTCCAGTAGATCCCGACCGGGATCGTGGTCTGGCTCGTCACCTGGTCACTCCCATGGTCTCGTCCGCCGGCGGCCGGCTGCTGCGGCTAACACCAACGCCGCTGCATTCCCGGCCGGGGCACTGCGCAGCTCGTTCTCACCGTCCCGCGTTTCCTTCCGCTTTCCAGCTCCGAGGGGCGCAGCGCCGCGCCGCCGCAGCCGAGGCCGCGCCTACGCGGGCGGGTTATCCCCACCCTCAGAGACGCGCCCACCTTTCCACAGGTCCGGCCCGAGGGCGGGTAGGCGTCGGCTCCCACTGGCAGGCTTAGCCCTGTCAGTTCTTTCTATTCTACTCACGGAGGACAGCCGCATGACCGACACCATCCAGACCCCCATCGTCACCCCCGCTGACAGGCCACCGAGGCCACCGAGGCCACCGAGGCCGAGGAGTTCCTGCACTTGAACCCCGCCGACATCATCATCGGCAGCAACGTCCGCACCGACCTGCGCGCCGACCACAAGGAGTTCCGCAAGTCGATCAAGGAGCGCGGTGTGCTGGAGGCCGTGACCGTCTACCGCAACGAGGACGGCGCAGTACGTCCTGCTGCGCGGCCAGCGCCGCACCGTCACCGCCGCCGAGGTCGGCACCCCAACCGGGCTCATCCCGGCCCGCGTCGTCCCCTAGCCCGACGAGGCCGACCGGATCGGGGACCAGATGGTGGAGAACATCCACCGCGCCGGGATGCGCGAGACCGAGATCGTTGCGGGCGTCGAGCAGTTGGCCCTGATCGGTGTGAGCGCCGCGCAGATCGCCAAGCGGACCTCCATCGACCGCCCGACCGTGAACGCCGCCCTGGCGGTCACCAAGGCCGACCAGACCCGCAACCGGCTGGAGTCTGGCGACCTGACTTTCGAAGAGGCCGCGATCTTCGCCGAGTTCGAGCACGACCCCGACGCCGCCGAGCGCCTGGAGCGTGCACGACCACGCGCTGGGGCGACTCGGTCGAGCATGTCGCCCAGAGGCTGCGCGACGAAGCCGCCGAGCGCGAGGCGTACGCCGCCGAGGTCGAGCGGCTGCGGGCCGAGGGACTGCCAGTGCTGTCCGCGCAGGAGGCCGACGAGGCGGACGGGTCGCTGGTGCTGGAGGACATGCGCACCCCTGAGGGCGAGCCGGTGCCGGTCGAGGAGTGGCCGAACCTGTCTGGCGTCGCGGTGATCGTCACCGAGGACTGGGAGTACCCCGAGCCGGAGGCCACCGAGGGCGAGGAGGACGCCGACGACGACGAGTACGCCGAGCCCTTGAAGGTCTACCGGCCGATGTGGGTGGTCACCGACATCGAGGCCAGCGGACTCGTCCACCAGAGCCGGGTCGTCGCACCGGCGACGACCAGGGCGAGGACGCCGAGGCTCATGACCCGGGGACCGAGCCGCCGACGAGGCCGAGGCCGAGGCCCGCCGCCAGGAGCGCCGCCGGGTCATCGCGAACAACAAGGCCTGGGCCAGCGCCGAGACCGTGCGCCGGGAATGGCTGGGTACGTTCGTGGCCCGCAAGACCGCGCCGAAGGGTGCCGAGGCCCTGATCTGCGAGGCCGTCGTCACCGGCCACCACACGCTAAGCAAGGCCATGGACCACCGGCACCCGCGGCTCTTCGGCCTGCTCGGTATCGACGTGCCCAGCGGCTACTACGGCGCGGGCTACGAGGAGTGCCACAAGATCGCGTCCCGCGCCACCAGCCCCAAGGGCGCGATCATGACCACACTCGCCGCCGTCGTCGCGGCGTGGGAGGACTCCATCGGCAAACACACATGGCGCAACCCGAGCCAGTGGGACGCCCGCATGCTTGCCGCGCTCATGGAGTGGGGCTACCAGCCCAGCGACGTCGAGCGGCTGCTGATCGGCGAGGAGCCGAGCGACGACAGCGCCACCGACGACGAGGCCGAAGCCGTCGAGAACGACGCGAGCACCGACGCGGCCTAACCACCACCCTCCACCTTGAGGGCGGTTCTTCCTGTGGAGAACCGCCCTCAGTGGAATAGAAAGAATAGAATGAACGCAGTTCGTTTGATTCCGCTACACCGGGAGGACCCCGACATGGCACACGAGATCGAGACCCACGGCACGCAGGCAGCAGCCGTCTTCGCCCGCAAGGACGCCTGGCACCGGCTGGGCACCACCGTCCGCGACCGCGCGTTCACCGCCGAGGAGGCCATGAGGCTCGGCCACCTGGGCGGCTGGGACGTCCGCAAGTTGCCGCTCACCACCGCCGAGGTCAGCGACGGCGGCGTCACCCCCATCGAGGTCCCCGGCTTCGCCACGGTGCGCACCAACCCGTTCACCGGAGCACCCGAAGCGCTCGGCGTCGTCGGCGGCGGCTACACCCCGCTGCAGAACGAGGACCACGCCGAATTCCTCAACCTGCTGGCCGACGAGTCCGGCGCGATCTTCGACACCGCCGGCTCGCTGCGCGGCGGGCGGCAGGTGTTCATCACCATGCAGCTGCCGGACTCGCTCACGGTCGGCGGCACCGACCGCGTCGACCTCAACATCGCCGCGCTCAACAGCCACGACGGCACCAGCGCGTTCCGCATCCTCGTCACCCCGGTCCGCGTCGTCTGCGCGAACACCCAGAGCGCGGCCCTGAGCAACCACGAGTCGTCGTTCTCGATCCGCCACACCCGCAACGCCAAGGCCGCCGTCCAGGCCGCCCGCGACGCGCTCGGGCTGACCTTCACCTACGTCGACGCGTTCCAGGTCGAGGCCGAGCGGCTGATCCAGCAGACCATGACCGACGCCGCGTTCGACGCCCTGATCGACGCCACGTTCGGCAAGGCCGAGGCCAACGCCACCAAGCGGGTCCGCGAGACCGAGCGCCGCCGCCGCTCCCGGCTGCACTGGCTGTTCGCCGACGCCGACACCCAGGCCGGCATCCGTGACACCGCGTGGGCCGGCTACCAGGCCGTCGCTGAGTACGTCGACCACTACGCCCCGGTCCGCGCCAAGGGCGACGAGGCCGCCGCCCGCGCCACGCGAGTGCTCACCAGTGACGACCCGGACCGCATCAAGCGCCGCGCCTGGACCGCGCTCGCCCCGCCTGACACCCCCCGTTCGGGCCGGGCACCGGCGCCGGCCCGCAACCAAACCACTCCGAAAGGAAGAACATGAATACCACGCTCGAGGAATCACCCAGCGAAGCCGTCTGAGCGGCCGACCAACCCTGTTCCAGGACGCCTTCACGACTCGCCTGACACCCCGAGCCGCCCGCCAACTCGCGCCGCACCGAACGTGGACGCCCTGGTCACCACATCCACCGGCCGCTGATCCGACCATCGACCGGATGCCCGGCTTCCGGATAAGTCACCCTTTCGCCGCGCATGACCCGACTGTCCGAGGGGCCCACACCCGACACGCGAATGTCGATGCCGTGTCTTCCGCACGGCTGAAGATGCCCAGGCCTACACGTACCCTCACCACAGGGTCAGTTGCTCGCCCAGCAGTTCCTGGAGCCGCGCGAGGTCGTCGGCCACTAGCTGCGGGTCCTCACGCGCGAGGTCGCGCAGTTCCCGCGCCCGCCGACGCGGCCCGCGCGGGTCGGCCAGCGGGCTGTAGGGCAGCCGCCGCTGGACCGACCACTCGCTGCCGGTTCTGCGCCGCGCTCGAGACCACGACGTGATCCGGTGCGATCCGCTGGCACAGCGGGTTGTGACAACGGTGCCCGAGCAGCCGCGCCTGCGCGAGCGCGTCCACCCCGTTCATCACCGCGAACGCGAACCGGTGCGCGATGATCACCCGCCCCGGCGCGTACCAGAACCGGCCATGGCCGCCGCCGTCCGTGCGCTCACGCTCGGACCTCCCCGCAACCGCGCCGGTCCACCACAGGCACTCACTCCCCGGCACCGTGGCGACCTTCGCCCGGTAGCGCGCGAGCACCGCTCGGATCTGCGATTGCCGCCGCCACCGCCGCGAGCCCGGCGTCATCCAACCGCCGAACCGGCACCCGCTCCCCCACTCCCGGCGGGCGCGCCAGCGCCGCGCCGTCGCCGTCCTTGTCGCCCGTCTCGGCTCCTGGTGCTCACTGGCGAGCCGCCGCAGCCGCGTCGCCTCTCGCACGGTCGACGGTCCGCCGCACCACTCGACGGCCTCGCCCAGTGACAGGCCCTCGACCGTCGGTCATCTCCCGCAGCGCCGCCCCAGCCCGCTTCTCTGTCTCGGCCACCGCCGCGTCGCGCTCCCCGACCGCGACCATGACCTGCTCGGCCAGGTCGTCACCCGCCGCTTCTCGCTCCTAGCGCTGCGCCCTCCGCCTCTCGGCCATCTCCCGCGCGTCACGTCGCGCCTTCTGCTTGATCGTCTGCTGACTCATCCGGTCTCCCTCACTCGTGTCGACATGGACTCTGACAGTCACCTAGGGCACAACCCGGCCCCGAGCGATCACCACCGCCGAAGAACCTTCCAACGCCGCTCTCTCGACCTCACCCGTCCGCACCACTCAGCGCCGACACCGCTGACGCCCCGCCGCACCGCGCCCCTCAGCGTCCCCCCTGAACTTCAGCCAACCCCAACTCCACACACCTCTTGCATTCTCGGCCAGCCAAATAGAAAGAACACAGCGAGATTCCGGCCGAAAGTGATCGCACAGCGCGCCCGCGCGCACGTAGGTGACCGTGACGATGAGCCTCCACAAGCTCACCGCCGGGTCGGGGTACGACTACCTGACCCGGCAGGTCGCCGCGATGGACGCCACCGACAAGGGCCACACCGGGCTGGCGTCCTACTACACCGAGAAGGGCGAGACCCCGGGCGTGTGGGTCGGCTCCGGGATGGCCGGGATCGACGGCCTGGACGCCGGGGACGAGGTCACCGCGGAGCAGATGCAGCGCCTGTTCGGCTCCGGTCTGCACCCGCTGGCCGCGCAGCGGCCAAGGAGCTGGACCTGCGAGCGGCCGCGACGGCGTCGACCGGCCGACCGAGCGGACTACAAGGCGGTCAGCCGGCTCGGGGCGCCGTTCAAGGTCTACGAGAACGACGTCAGCCCGTTCCGGGTCGAGGTCGCCAAGCGGATCGCGGCCCTCAACGCGGCCGCCGGGCTACCCGGCGACTAGCCGGTCCCCGCGGCGGACCGGGCCCGGATCCGCACCGAGGTCGGCCGCGGAGTTCTTCCGCGCCGAGCACGGCCGCGACCCGCGCGACGCCCGCGAGCTGGCCGCCGCGATCGCGAAGCACTCCCGCCCGAAGACCACCGCGGTGGCCGGGTTCGACCTGACCTTCTCCCCGGTGAAGTAGCGTCTCGACGCTGTGGGCGATCGCCGACCCGCAGACCGCCGCGCAGATCGAGCGGGCCCACCAGGCGGCCGTCGCCGACGCGCTGGCGTTCATCGAGGAGCACGCCCTGTTCACCCGCCGGGGCACCAACGGGGTCCGGCAGGTCGACGTCACGCGGGCTGGTCGCGGCCGCGTTCACCCACCGCGACTCCCGCGCCGGGGACCCGGACCTGCACACCCACGTCGCGGTCGCGAACAAGGTCCAGACCCTCGACGGGAAGTGGCTGGCCATCGACGGCCGGGTCCTGTTCAAGGCCGACGGTCGCCGCCTCGGAGACCTACAACACCGCCCTGGAGCAGCACCTGCGCGACGCCGCTCGGCGTCCGGCTTCGCCGAACGGCCCGGCACCGACGCCGCGCAAGCGGCCGGTCCGCGAGATCGTCGGCGTCGACCCCGCGCTGAACCGCCGCTGGTCGTCCAAGCGCCGCGCCAGCATCGAGGCCCGCCGCGGCGAGCTCGCCGCCGCGTTCCAGGCCGACCACGGCCGCCCGCCGACCGCGGTGGAGGCGATCCAGCTGGCCCAGCAGGCCACCCTGGAGACCCGCGACGCCAAGCACGAACCCCGCTCCCTGACCGAGCAGCGCGCCGCCTGGCGCGGAGGCCGCCGAGGTCCTCGGCGGCCCCGCAGCGGGTCGAGCAGATGGTCCACGGCGCGCTGACCCGACGGGCGCAGGCGCCGGTCGCTGGTCGACGCGGCGTGGGTCGCCAAGACGACCGACCGGGTCGTGGCGACGATGGAGGCGCGCCGCTGCGACCTGGCAGGTCTGGCACGTCCGCGCCGAGGCCCAACGTCAGGTCCGGGCCGCCAACCTGCCCGCCGAACCAGGTCGACCAGGTCGTCGACCTGCTGTCACCGAGGTCCTCGACGGCCGCTCGGTGCGCTGGCCCGCCCCGGGACGGCATCGAGCGAGCCGGCCGAGCTGCGCCGCGCCGACGGGTCCACGGTCTACACAGTCGCCGGCGCCGCCCTGTTCACCTCAGCGCAGTCCTGGCCGCCGAGCAGCGCCTCGTCGACGCCGCCGGCCGCCACGACGGGCACGCCGTCGAGGCGTCCGCGGTCGACCTGGCGCTGCTCGAGCAGGCCGCCAACGGGACCACCCTCAACGCCGGACAGGCCGCGCTGGTCCGCAGATGGCCACCTCCGGTGCCCGGCTGCAGCTGGCGATCGCGCCCGCCGGCGCCGGGAAGACCACCGCCATGCGCGCCCTGACCGCGGCCTGGACCGAGGACGGCGGCACCGTGATCGGGCTCGCCCCCTCCGCCGCCGCCGCCGCCGTCGCTGCGCGAGCAGACCGGCGCCACCACCGACACCCTGGCCAAGCTCACCTGGTCCCTCAGCAGCCGGCGACCTGCCCGACTGGGCCCGCGTCGATCGGGCCGACGCACCCTGGTCGTCATCGACGAGGCCGGGATGGCCGACACCCTCTCCCTGGACGCCGCCGTCGCCTTCGTCACCGCCCGCGGCGGGCAGGTCCGGCTGATCGGGGACGACCAGCAGCTCGCCGCGATCGGCGCCGGCGGCGTCCTGCGCGACATCGCCGCCACCCACGGCGCGCTGCACCTGACCGAGCTGCTGCGGTTCACCGACCCCGCCGAAGGCGCCGCCTCCCTCGCCCTGCGCGAGGGCACGACCGAGGCGCTCGGGTTCTACCTCGACCACGACCGGGTCCACGTCGGCGACCTCGCCACCATCACCGACGACGTCTTCACCGCCTGGGCGCCGACCGCGCCGCCGGCCTCGACGCGATCATGCTCGCCCCCACCCGCGACCTGGTCGCCGAGCTCAACCAGCGAGCCCGCGCCCACCGCCTCGCCGGACCGACCCGACCGACCGCCGGGCCGCGGGGTGCGCCGCTGGCCGACGGCAACACCGGCCTACGTCGGCGACACCGTCATCACCCGCAGCAACGACCGCCGGCTGCGCCTCAGCGCGACCGACTGGGTCAAGAACGGCGACCGGTGGACCGTCCTGCGACGTCCACCGACGGCGGCGACCTGACGGTCCAGCACACCCGCACCGGCCGCACCGTCGACCCTGCCCGCCGACTACGTCGCCGCGTCCGCCGAGCTCGGCTACGCCACCACCATCCACGGCGCCCAAGGCGTCTCCGCCGACACCATGCACGGCCTGGCCACCGGCGCCGAGTCCCGCCAGCAGCTCTACACGATGCTCACCCGCGGCGCGCGACGCCAACCACCTCTACCTCAGGTCGTCGGCGACGGCGACCCGCACACGCGTCATCCGACCCGAGACCGTCCGCCCGCCCACCGCCGACCGACATCCTCGAGCAGATCCTGGCCCGCGACGACGCCCCCGCTCCGCCACCACCCTGCTGCGCGAGCAGGCCGACCCCGCCACCCGGCTCGGCGAGGCCGCCGCCCGCTACCTCGACGCCCTCCACGTCGCCGCCGAACACCACCTCGCCAGACCACTCGGCCAGGACGCCAGCGGCGCCCCGGTCAACGTGGTCGACGCCCTGGACAACGCGGTCGAGACGCTCGTCCCCGGCCTCGCCGACGACCCCGCCTGGCCCACCCTGCGCGCCCACCTGCTCCTGCTCGCCGCCACCGGCGCGAACCCCCTCGACGCGCTCCTGCCGCCGCCGGCGCCCGCGAGCTGGACACGCGCGACGACCGCGCCGCCGTCCTCGACTGGCGCCTGGACGACACCGGCCTGCGCAACGCCGGCCCCGGACCGCTGCCCTGGCTGCCCGCCATCCCGGCGCCCTGGCGACGACCCGCACTGGGGCGCCTACCTCACCGCCCGCGCACCTCGTCGACGACCTCGCCGACCAGGTCCGCACCGCGCGCAGCCGACCAAGCCGCCGCTGCCGACGTGGGCGCAGAACGGCCGCGGCCCGAGCCGCCACGGTCGCCGACGTCGCGGTCTGGCGGGCCGCGACCGGTCCCGACAACGACCGGCGACCCACCGGCACGCAGTGCAGAAGGCCGCCGCGACCTGGCAGCGACGGCTCAACCGCGCCTCACCGGCGACCACTCCCCCGCTCTGGGAATGGCGCCACTGCTCGACTCGCTCGCCCCGCGTCCGCGACGACGAGTTCACCCCGCTGCTGGCCGAACGGCTCGCCGCGATCTCCCGCGCCGGCCTCGACGCCCCCGAGCTGCTGCGCCGCCCTGCGGCCGATCGGCCGGACCTGCCCGACGAGCACGCCGCCGCCGCGCTCTGGTGGCGGATCAGCCGCCACCTCTCCCCCGCCGTCGCCGCCCAGATCGGCGACGGTTCCCACGGCGACACCCTCACCACCGATGGACCCCGCGGCTGGCCGACCTGTTCGGTCCCGAGCGCGCCGCGAGCATCCAGGCCAGCACCTGGTGGCCCGCCCTGGTCACCACGTCGACCACGCCTGCCGCGCGGCTGGCAGTCGAGCCCTCTGGCCGCCGGGCGGGCCGACTGCCGACCGACGCCGCGACGGCGTCGACGAGTGCCAGGCACTGGTGTGGCGGACCTGTCGCCCTGGAACCGCTCCCGACGACACGCGCACGAGTACCACTTGACGAGCCGCCGGCGGACCGGTGGGACGGCTCGAGCCCGACCCGGCGACGTCGACGACCAGCGACGACATGCCGTGGCCGCCCGCTGGCGGACCCCGGCAGGCCCCCGAGCCCCGACGTCGACCCTGTCGACGAGCACCGTGGTCGACGCGATGCGACGCACCGGTGACGTCGACGAGGACCAGTCGTCGAGAGCGACCTCGCGCTGGCCGCCGCATCCGCGACCTGGCGGCACCGGCTGGAGCCCACCGACGCCCAGATCCAGCTCATGGTCCAGCGCGCCGCCGCCTGGCACGCCGCCCCCGTCACGCGCGAGCGCATGGTCGAGATCAACGAGCATGGCGCTGGACTTCTACGAGGCCCGGTTCACCGGCTCGTGGGGCCGGGACTACCTCACCGGCCGGCTCGGCGTCGACCTCGCCGGCGACGAGCGGTTCCGCCCCGGTTACGCGCCCGCCGGGTGGACCACCCTGGTCGACCACCTGGGCGGCCGCGGCGTCACCGACGACGAGCTCTCGAGACCGGGGTCGCCACCCGCGCCCGCACCGGGCCCCTCATCGACCGGTTCCGCGACCGTGTCATGTTCCCCATCATCCACCAGCGACCAGATCCTCGGGTTCGTCGGCCGCCGCCACCCCGACCTCACCGACGACGACGAGGCCGGGCCGAAGTACCTCAACACCGCCGACACCGTCGCTGTTCCACAAGGGCGCCCAGCTCTACGGGGTCGTCCCCGAGCTGCTCGCCGCGGGCGCGTCCCGGTCCTCGTCGAAGGACCCATCGACGCCCTGGCCGTCACCCTCGCCGGCGACGGCCGGTACGTCGGCGTCGCACCGCTGGGCACGGCGCTCACCGACGAACAAGCCAGCCAGCTCGCCACCCTGAGCACGCTCACCCGATCGTCGCCACCGACGCCGACCTCGCCGGCCGGGTCGCCGCCGAACGCGACTTCTGGCTCCTGACCCAACACGGCCTGGACCCCGGCTACGCCCGCTTCCCTCACGGCACCGACCCCGCCGACCTGCTCGCCCGCCGCGGCCCAGCCGCGCTCACAGCCGCGGTCGCCAGCGGACAGCCGGCTTTCCGCTCGCTCGGTGACCAGCTACTCGCCGAGCAGCTCGACAACCTCGACCCCGGACACGCACGCGTGACAGCCATGAGGATCATCTCGGCACGTCCCAGCCGCGCCTGGGAGTCTGGTGTCAACCAGATCCGTGCCCGCCTCCAACTCTCCCAGCTGCAGGCGAGACGCGACCTGCGCGACGCCGTTAAGACCTGGGATGCTGACCCGCGAAAGGAGGCGCTGAAAGAGCTCCACAACAGCAGCGAGGTTCGAGCCCGCCTCGCGAGCTCGGCCGACAAGACCCCGGCTGAACGATGGGCGCCACTGGCGCGTGAGCTCGACCCGCGACTGCTCGAGCAAGGCGACTGGCCGGCCACCGCAGCGATGCTGCAGCAGGCCCACGAGCAGGGCCACGATGTCGGCGCCGCCACGCGCAGCCCTGGTCGCTGAGCAAGCCGCTAGGTGACAACCCTGCCCGTGACCTGCGCTACCGGATCGTCTCTCGTCTCGAGATCTCGATCGCCGCGCCCTCGCCTCTCGACACTCCCGCGATACGCCAATCCCAGGGCGCGCACTACCCTTCGTCAAATCCGACCTTGGATCGCCGCATGCCACCGACCGGTCGACGCTGAGTCGGGGCTACGAAGCCACGGCATACCGCCCACATAGCCCGTCCCGTGACCGCGCGGTTGAGATCAACTCGGCAACAGGCGAAGCCACTTACCTGGGATCCTTAGCAGTGCCGACCGAATCTCTTGATGCTCCCAGCCCTCTCTTGGCCGAGCACAGATCAACTCACGCGCTCGTTTCTGGATCAGAAGTATTGGGCGGATGCTGATGCTCTGAGGCAAGGGGATCAGAGCGTCCCGGCTGCGATTCCGATGGCTAGGACCGACGCGGGCATGATGACTAGACCGAGGTACAAGTACGGGTTGAAGGTTCTATAAAATACCCAGCGTTTCACTTTGGACCATCGGAGCGGCCCGCCGCCCCGAAAATCTTGGCCATCCCGAACTCGTAGTGAGTGTGCTCAGGCATAACTCCCTTGTGTAGGAGTGCCCCAAGCAGATCCTCCAGTTGGGCACCCCGAGCAGCCACATCTTCCTGGACATCGATGATCGTGAGTTCGGCCAGAGCGAACAAGAGGGCGTGGCGAGGGGTACGAGGAGCAGGAGTGGCCACTGACCTGCGGTGACGGATAGGGCAGTGAGTCCGGCGGAGATCGTGATCATCCAGCCCTTCAATCTCGCGCGGTCCTCGTCGTACTGGTTGATCTTGTCCTGCACCAACTGATGCTCGACCTTCAGCAAGTCCAGGAGCATGCTCGGATCCATGGAGCCGTTCTGCCCTAGTCGCCGCAGAGCTCGCCGGTCGGCACCGGGAGAAGTGAATGAAGGAAATGCGCAGTACGTCGCGGCTGAATCCACTGCGCCAGCACCACCTTGGCCACCACGACCACACATCGAGCTGCCGGCGCCCGGAGATCGACGTTGCCCAGCGTACGTGCCCTAGTACCAACCCTCAGCAGGAAACCAGGACGACCCTGTGCGTCAGGCTGAGGTGATTGAAGGCTTTGCAAGCCACCCCACGCTCGGCGTCGAGTCCACGAGGATCCTGCGTGGGCTGGGCCGGAACGACTGAACGAGCCCCGCCCCGCCGTGCTGATCGCCGACCACAGCCGGGAACTGAGCAGGGCCCGACTGTGCCGCGAGAGTTCCCGAAGAGGAGCCGGTACCTCGCCAGGCAGGGTGCCACATTCCAGCCGCGTACCGTCCCGGTCGACGCGGCAGTGCATTCCGCCGCGAGATCACCCACCGTGTCCTGGATCCGGGGGTAAGGCCCGGGGTGAGGACCGAGCCGCCAAGCCCGTACGCCGCTAGGTTCAACGCTCGCACGGCTGCGTTCTGGTTCAATCGAGTGCGATGCTGACCGCCGACTACGAAC
>CAWFBY010000007.1:0-12957 GCA_963814245.1 uncultured Actinomycetota bacterium | reverse complement strand
CCTGCCTTCCCGTTGAGTTGGGCCCCGCCTGGCAGAGACTCCGACCTTTCGGCGCAGAAGGTCACCGCGCATTTCGGGTCGAGCGGAGTCGGCGACTGAGGGCAGGTGATGTTGTCGGAGGCGATGGTTAGTCTGAGAATTTGGGGTCGAACGACGCTAGGAAGGAGCCCCCATGGGATCGCGTCTCAACCCTTACCTGAGCTTTCGAGGCAACGCCCGAGAAGCGATGGAGTTCTATCAGTCAGTGCTGGGTGGCGAGCTGGTCGTCAACACCTTCGGGGAGTTTGGCCAGGCAGACACGCGGATTGCAGACCAGATCATGCATTCGATGCTGGTCTCTCCCGCCGGCTTCGCGCTCATGGGAGCGGACACTCCTCCCGGCATGGAGCACAATCCCGGCGACAACATCAGCATCAGTCTCAGCGGTGACGACGATGACGAGTTGCGCGGCTACTGGACCAAGTTGTCCGAGGGAGCGACCATCGCGGTGCCGCTCGAACGTCAAATGTGGGGCGACGAGTTCGGCATGCTGATCGATCAATTTGGCATCACCTGGATGGTCAACATGGGCGGCTAACGCTAGCCCCGGCGTTGCCGATCGAGGATCTCGCGGCCGATCTCCTCATAGACCTCGCGCACTTCGGGTGGGAGGTCGCGCGCGCCCAGTTGGTCCGCGTCGATCCCGCCCGGCCAGGTATAGCCGATGAGCGCCACCACATTGGCTTCCCGAGTCGCCAACGCGTAATAGTTGCGCGCGATGGTCGCCAACTCGGTCTGCTCGATGCCGATCTCACCAAACACGGGCAGCCATTGGGAGTCCAGCACGACCACGATCCGCTGCTCGGGGCGGGCCTGTTCTCGCAGGGTTGCGAGGCTGGATTGGTACGCCGGGTCCGCGACCGGGTTCGTGACGCCGTACAAATCGAAGCCCACCCAATCCACTCCTTCGGGAAACACCGCCTTCTCTAACGCCCCGGGCGCCTCGACGATGACGCTGGGGATCTCGCCAGCATCGCGCTCGACGATGGCCGTCGCGGCCTCGATGTCGGCGGGGGTGGCGCCGTTCCAGATTGGCTCGTCCACGAGGTAGTAGGCCCCGACGTGGTCGGCATCGAGGACATCCGCGTTGGTCGCCACGAACGAATCCCAGGCCGATTGGGCATCGGCGCGCAACACATAGCGCTGTCCCGACCCTGAGGGAGCGTCGCCCTCGGTGAACTCGAAGAGCACCAGCGTGATGTCGAGCAACGCCTTCAGGCCATGTTGGGGTAGGTCCTCGAGTTCGTTGTGCACGTCGTTGTCGAACACGCACACGTGAGCCAGGTTGGTGAAGCCGCTGACTTCCTGGACGTAGTCCGACGTGGAGCCTTCGTCGTTGGGATCATCGAGCAGGCACCGCACCCCGATGAAGCCAAACCACTCTGGGCCAAGTGACCCCGGTGACTCGGTGGCATGCAGTCGAGGATTGCCGCGCTCGGGCCCGATCGAGCCCGCGCACCCAGCGAGCGTCAACGCCGAAACGAGTCCCGCGATCCAAAGTGTGATCTTCATGAGCCGAGTCTCCGTCCCCATTCACCCTAAGCGGATCAGGGTGCGCACCCCACAAACCCCTGAGTTGAGTTGGGCCTGCCTGACCGTTGAGTTGGGCCCGCCTGACCGTTGAGTTGGGCCCGCCTGACGCAATAAACGACGCCCCGACCTTGATGGCCGGGACGTCGCCTAGTTGCTGGGTCAGTTCTCGGTGGGGTCGACGTCCGCGGGAACTCCGCGCCTTTCGG
Organism: uncultured Actinomycetota bacterium; assembly: GCA_963814245.1. Taxonomy (GTDB): domain Bacteria; phylum Actinomycetota; class Actinomycetes; order Propionibacteriales; family Nocardioidaceae; genus Nocardioides. The sequence continues at coordinate 11,179 of CAWFBY010000007.1, read as the reverse complement.
CCAACTTGGTGACGCCGAGGGTGACCTGCTCCTTCACCTTGTCCAAGGTGTCAGCAAACTTGCCGTCGGTGCGCTCGTCGATGGCGGTGCTTGCCTTGTCGAGCATTCCCTCGATGTCCGAGCTGTGTTCGTGGGCATAATCGCCCGCCTTCGCCAACGCGACGAGCAACGCCTTCTCGGCTTGTTCGGCGACTTCGCTGATCCGTCGCTCGATCTCGAGTTCGTCGACGATGTTCTTGATGGTGTCGGTGATGGTGGCCATGTTGGGGGTCTCCCGTTTCTGCAACTGATCGCCCTCGGACGGATGCCCGGCGGCACTAGTCCTAACACCAGGGTGCGCGCGAAACATCCCCGGCACCGAGTGTGGTCGTGCTCACACCTGCGGGAATTCGACCTTCGCCTGGTCGGCGATCCGCTTCATCATGTAACCATCGAGTACGGCGCCCACAAGGCCGCCGACAAAGGGCACTCCACGCCCGAGGCGGGAGAAGGCCTTCTCTCCCACTCCGCGGAGGAGTCGGAATCCGATTGCTTTGTTGATCATCAACAAGGCGGCTGGCGGCAGACTCTTCAGCGCGAGTGAGGTGATCCGACTGCTGCCGGTGACGACACCGGCCTTGGTGAGGACTTCGTCGGCGTTGGATCCCACGAGGGTGAGCAAGATCGCGGACCGGATTCGCTGCTCGGACACGTCGTACCCTCGCAAACTCGCGATGGCCCCCACCATTCGCGTCGCTTGCACATAGAACTCCAGGACGTTGATGGGAAGCGCCACTGGCATCGTGACGAACCCGCCAACCCCGGTCGCGAAGCCGCCTAGTGCGCCGCTCACGAGGTGCGCCCGGGCGACCCGGTTGATGGCGCCTTCGGGCCCGCTCTCCTTGGCCAAAGCCGACTCGGCGACCGCCTGGGCACCGTCGAATGGGCCGCGGCCGTCGAGGCCGATGTTGAGCAGGCTCTGGACGAGGTTGGTAATCCGGCTCTCCTCAGAGTCAGCCTCGGCCTCATCGAGGGCAGCCCGGCTGGTCACCGGCCCGCCACTCATTCCCTTGACCTGATCCAACAAACCCATGATGTGCCCCCAACTCGTCCGGCTGACTTGGCAAACGGCGTGGCTAGCCGCGCCACACATGATCGCAGGGAGGCCCAACTCGACGGGCAGGGAGGCCCAACTCATCGCTGCAGGTGATCAAGCAGACGCGTCGGGGCATTGGGTCGGGCCACTGCGCGGAGAACACTGGAAACGTCCGGGCACCACTGGAATGGACCCGCGCAACCTACTCACGGACGGTTCCGAAACGGGGTCGTCGCCAACAGGAGGATGAGATGAACAGGCTCGAAGGCAGGGTGGCACTCGTCACGGGGGCCGCGAGTGGCATTGGCAAGGCAACGGCTCAACGGCTCGCCAGTGAGGGAGCCTCGGTCGTGTTGACCGACATACAAATCGCCGCGGGCGAGGAGGCCGCCGCGGCCCTTCGGGAAACCGGCGCCAAGGCGATCTTCGTCGAACACGACGTGACCAGCGAAGTGGGCTGGGAGGCGGCGGTGGTGCGCGCGGTCGACGATTTTGGCGGCCTCGACATCTTGGTGAACAACGCTGGGATGGGTGACTTGAAAACCATCGAAGACACCTCCCTTGAGGAGTGGAACCTAACGGTCAATATCGACCAAACGGGTGTCTTCTTGGGGATGAAGGTCGCTGCCCCAGAGCTCAAACGCTCCGAGCATGCGTCCGTGATCAACATCAGCTCGATCTTCGGGGCGAGCGGCGGATTTGGTACGTCGCCCGCGTATCACGCGGCAAAGGGAGCGGTCCGAACCCTCACCAAGAACGTCGCTCTGCACTGGGCGACTGAAGGAGTCAGGGTGAATTCGATTCACCCGGGGTTCATCGCCACCCCGCTTCTCGAGCAAGCGCGCGGCACCGAAGTGTGGGACACGATGACGGCGCTCACGCCGATGGGCCGCCTCGGCGCTGCCGAAGAGATCGCCGCCGGGGTCGCGTACTTGGCCAGCGACGACGCGTCGTTCGTGACCGGGCTTGAGCTCTACATCGACGGCGGCTACATGGCTCGCTAGGCGCCAGTCGGACCCAACTCAACGGGCAGGGAGGCCCAACTCAACGGGCAGGGAGGCCCAACTCAACGGGCAGGGAGGCCCAACTCAACGGGCAGGGAGGCCCAACTCAACGGGCAGGGAGGCCCAACTCAACGGGCAGGGAGGCCCAACTCAACGGGCAGGGAGGCCCAACTCAACGGGGGTGGGGGTTGGTGTTGGGCCGCCAAGCACGGCAGGGTGCTGCCATGGGTTCGCGAGAGATCGACCGGGCGGTGGCGACGTACGTCGCTCGGCAGCCCTCGTTGGAGGTGGCCAGCGCCGAGTTCGTCGACCTCGTCACCGGCATCCTCGATGAAGCGGGCATCAACTACCTCAGCGTGACGGGGCGGGCCAAGAGCGTCGCGTCGTTTGCGGCCAAGGCACACCGGCGCATCGACGGCGAGTTGCTGCACGCCAACCCGCTACTCGAGATCACCGACCAGGTGGGGGTCCGGGTGATCACCTATGTCGACAGCGACGTGGTGGCCGTCGCGCAACTCCTGGCGGACCAGCTCACCGTCCTCGACGACCGTGATCTGGGTCAGGAGACCGCCAGCGAGGGGCGTTTCGGTTACGCCTCCCGCCACATGCTGGTCAGTCTCGACCACGGGGAGGGCACGTCCTACGAGCCGTTGCGTTGTGCGTCGATCCAGTTGCGCACCGTGCTGCAGCACGCTTGGGCGGAGTTTGAGCACGACATCCGCTACAAGGGCACCGTTCCGGTCGAGCACGCGCCCGACCTGGACCGCCGGTTCACTTTGGCAGCGGGGTTGCTCGAGTTGGCCGACCGTGAATTCTCGATGATCCGGGACCGGCTGCAGGCCGGGATGAGCGGCGGCCAACCACCGGCCGCCGACGAGGACGATCCGCGTGTCTCAGCTCAAGATCTCGCGACCTTCCTCGCCGGGCGTTATGCCAGCGCGGGCTGGTCGCGCACCGACCACTACGCCTGGATCTCGGGGCTTCTCCTCGAGCTCGGCATCGCCTCGCTCGACGAGCTGAGCGAGTCCTTGCGCTCGGTGGACACGGTGGCGGTCAATCAACAGATGGCTTACCGCTACCCCGCGGGCGCCGTACGCCGCCTCGACGACGACCTGCTCGCCCACTTCGGCACTACGTACGTCGACCTGCACGGCAACGCGCATCGCCGAGAGGGGCTGGCCACGCGCCTGGCCCGCCTGGAAACCCCCAGCGCCGACTAACACGCGGCCACTTTTCGGGTCCTCGTGGCGCGACACTCCGACGAAATCGGCGTGTCGCGCCCCGAGAACCCTAGAAATGGCCGCTTCTGGTTAGGAGATCGTCAGCGCTCCCGTCGAAACCGGACCCCAGTTGCCGTTCAGGTCACGCGAGCGCACAAAGATCAAATGCTGCCCGGGCGCCAGCGAGGTGGTGGAGATGGTGGCTCGGATGGCTTCCGAGGCGCTGTTGAAGTTCCCGTCAGTGGCGGTCATCGCGAGCGGCGTACCGCCCGCCCAAGGGGGAACATCGATGTAGTACTGCGCAGCAGTGACGCGCTGGGAGGCCGGCCGAGAAACGCCCGCGCTGCCGTACGCCGAGTCCTGTCCCCGAGCTGTGAGCGCCACCGAGGTGCCCGCCGTCGTCGAAGCCGGGGTCAACGCCAGCGTGTGGGTGTTGGGACCCAACGCGAGGGCATAGGGCTGGCGCGCCAACTTCGCGGCATAGACGAGCATGCTGCGGTTGGTGGTCCAGAACGACGCCTGGCAGCTGTACGCGGGCACGAACCCGGAGCAGGTGCCACTGCTGGGGCCAACCTCCACGGTCGTCGCGGCGACGCCGAGGGTGCCGTAGGCCCAATCGTCGGTCGTGCCGGTGGTGTTGTAGAGCACCTGGCCCGGCTGACCGGCGGTGTAGCCGTTGAAGTAGTTCAACCGGAACGCCATCGAGCGCAGCCCGGCGTCGTTGGGGCTGGCGGTGTTGACATGACCCCAGGGGAAGAGCACCAGATTGCCATAGCTGTGCAGGGTCATCATCAGGCCCGGCGTCGTTGTCGGCGCGGCATTGGTGATCGCCGGACCTCGGTTATCGGCAAACAGTTGCGCCATCAGGGTTTGCAGCGCCTGGGTCTCCGGCTCGGAGGCCGCGGCGGTGCCCCGATAGGTCTGGTCGCACACGCCCGGCGAGGTCCCGACGCCGCCCCACAGGAAACTGTGGTTGCGGTTGATGTCAACGCCCGCGTGACTCGACGCGGTCGGCGGGTTGGCGCAGGCGCCACCCGCGGAGTTGTTGGCGTTCTTGCGCTGCAGGTAGGGCGTGGGAGTGCCCGGCTCGGCGATCTCGCGACCGTCGGGGTTGGCCATCGGCAGCACCCAGAGCTCGGTGTTGTTGACGATCGAGGTGATCTCGGGATCGATGCCGTACTGCGACGTCAACTCGGTCACCCAGCGGTCCGCCACCTCGGTGGCGGTCAACTCACGAGCATGCACGGTGGCCATCAGGAAGAACCGCGGCTTGGCCGAGGCGGGGGTGAGTTGGCAGTCGCCGGGGTTGAGTGCGGTGATGCAGATCGCGACCAGGTCGTTGCCGAGCGCCGCGTTCTGGGTTTTCAGCCACGAGTCACCCACGTCGTAGGTGACGGCAAGACCGGGGTACGCCGCCGCGACGGCGCCGAGGTGCGCGGCGTACTCGTCGTTGGTCTGGTAGCCGCCGTAGAAGGTCCTGTTCGCGGCCTTGGACAACGTGGGCAACTTTTGGTGCAGCGAGACCCGGAACCCCTGGCGGGTGAGCCGGTCCCGCACCTGGGCGTCGCCCATCACGAGCAGGTCGGTGCCGAGGCGGGTTTCGAGCACGTCGTAGCCGCGGGTGATGAGACGTTGGGCGGTGTGCCGCGGCGTGCCGGTGTGAACTCTCAACACGAGCGCTGCGGGGGCGATCCTGGCGTCGGAGGGTGCCACGTTGGCTTGGCCCGGTTGCAGACCCACCCCCATGGAAATCAACAGTGGGGCCAGGACCAGGGCAATGAGCACAACAAAGCGACGTAGCGCCATCAGAACTCCTCGAGCGTTCGACGGGGATGCGGAACCTCTACCCAACACCGGACCAGCCGTGGAGGCAATAGCCCACTCGGGTTCATCCTGGAATCGCACGCCGCCAGTTGTGGGCCCGGCCCCGACAGGGCCATGCTGGACTCGCGGGGGACGCCTCACCGAGGAGACCCCCATGGTGCAACCCGCCGATCCTGCCCGCGTGCTGTTGAGTCGAGCCGTCGAGTTGGGGGCCCAGGTGGACGCACTAGCTGCCCTGGTCGCCCACCTGCGCGTGGAAACCGAGGACCTGCCCGCCGATCCGGCCGTGCGATCCCTGCTCAACCAGATCGCCGACCACCTGCTCGACGGCACCAGCGTCGCCACGCTGCCGCCACAGGGTGCGACCGCGGCCGTCGGGCTGGCGGGAACGTTCCTGCGTCAAGCGGCCGAGTTGATCGACAACCCCGGTCGCAGCGGCGGCTGGGATCAGGTGGACATCGCCCTGTTGCAGAGCATCGGTCGCCTCTCGGGCGCGATCGCGGACGCGGTGGTCGTCGCTGAGGGTCATCTTGACGGTTTGGCCGAAGGCCTGGGGCGACCCGGGGGCAGCTTCCTCGATGTGGGGACCGGCGTCGGCTGGCTGGCCATCTCGATGGCCCGTCAGCACCCGCAGTTGCGCGTCGTGGGGATCGACGTTTTCGAGCCAGCGCTCGCCCTCGCCGCCGACAACGTTCGGGCCGAGGGCCTGACGGAGCGGGTGGAGTTTCGGCGGGAGGACGCCCAAGAACTCTCCCCCGAGGAGGGTTTCGATGCGATCTGGCTTCCGATGCCGTTCCTGCCGGCCGAGATCGTGCCGCAGGTGATGAGGGCCGCGGCGGGCGCCGTACGCCCTGGCGGGTGGGTGCTCCCCGGGACGTTCACGGGTCCGCCGACCCCGCTCGCGCAGCTGCTCACCGACCTGCGCACCGTGCGATCGGGCGGGCACCCGTGGAGCGACGAAGAGTTGCTGGCTTTGCTCACCGACGCGGGGCTCGATGACGCCCAGGAGGTGCCACGCACCTGGCCGGCCCCGGCCCGCCTGTTTGCTGCGCGGAGACCCCTCGGCTAGAGCCGGTCCAGGTGGCTGCGCAGGCCTTCCGCGGCCCGATCTCCGAAGCGTTTGAACGCGGGAGCGAGCAGCGGTACGACGAAGCGGCCGAGGCCCGAGAACGTGAAGTCGGCGGCATAGGTCAGGCGGGTGCCGCCGGTGGCTGTGCTGGCGAAGGTGAGGGTGTCGACCGCAACCAGGGTGGGGCTCACACCGCGCAGGACCAGCCGCTCATCGGGCTGCAGCTCAATCACGGTGTAGGTCAGTTCGCTGCGCTGGCCGAGGAACGTCGAGATATTGGCGTAGGTCGTGCCGACCCCGCCGTTGCCGGCGAGCAGCGTGGTCGTCACGGTGCCGGGGTCCCACTGATTGGTGGTGGTGAAGTCGGCGAGGTAAGCGAACGCCCGGTCGATCGGGGTCGCGACCTCGATGACACGGATCAACTTCATCGGACGACCTCGGCATGATCGCGCGAGGGTGTCGCGCACGCGAGCTGGCCGCGGAGCCGGGCCTGCAAGGCCCAGACGAGCAGCCCGATGGCCATCGCCCCGAGAAATGGTTGCACGGGCTCAAACCACTTCAGCGCGCCGGCGTACCCCAGCGCCAAGATGACCAGCTTGTTGCACACCGGGCACCCCACCGCAAAGAAGGTGAGCACGCCCCCCGCGATCCCGCGCTTGCCATCCGAATCCACCTCCGCGGCGACCCCGCCCGGCTCACGGACGTAGGTCGCGAACAGCAAGCCGCTCAACACCGAAGTGATCAGCAGCGCCGGCCAGGTCCACCAGGGAGCCTCGACCTGGCGTCCGAAGAGCGGGTTGGGGATCAGATCGGTGGGCAGCCCGAGCACCAGGATGGTCACCAGGGAGGCTACCCCGGCACTCGTCCAGCGACGGCTGCTCCACGCGCCCAGGGCGTCGATCACGACTCGACGACCTCGACTCCCTTCCAGAACGCGACACGGTCGCGGATCTGGTCGGCAGCCGGCAACGGCTCAGGGTAGAACCACGCGGCATCAGCGTTGACCACGCCGTCGACGGTCACACTCAGGTAGGACGCCATGCCCTTCCAATGGCACGAGGTCTGAGTCGCGCTGGGCGAGAAGAGGTCTTCCTGCAGGGACTCGCGAGGGAAGTAGTGGTTGCCCTCCACGACGACCGTGTCAGCGCTGTCCGCCAGGACGGTGTCTCGCCATAGAGCCTTCATGTTGTCGCCTTCATCTTGGGGCACTCCTCGTTGTGTGCTTGAGTCTGTCCCACCGTACGCCGTAGCCGGTCGCCGCCTCGGTGACGGTGGCTACAGAAACGCTGGTCCACGGCCGGCTCGATGAGGAGGAGTGTCGTTGCGTTCGCGTGGATTGCTGGCGGACACTCGGCCCCTCGCCAACCCGCACTTCCGGAATCTGTGGGTCGCCAACATCGTCACCGTGATCGGTGCGCAGCTCACCGTGGTCGCGGTGCCCGCCCAGATCTATGTGATGACCGGCTCCTCGGCGTACGTCGGACTGACCGGGCTGTTCGGACTCGTGCCGTTGATCGTGTTCGGCCTGTGGGGCGGGGCGCTGGCCGACGCGATGGACCGGCGCACGATCCTGGTCGTCACCACGTTGGGGCTGTCGGTAACCAGTGCGGTGCTGTGGGCTCAGGCCGCGACCGGCAACGACAACGTGTGGCTGTTGCTGGGCATCTTCGCGGTCCAACAGGCGTTGTTCGCCATCAATCAGCCGGCCCGAAACGCGATCACCCCCAAACTGGTCAGCGCCGAGTTGTTGCCGGCGGCGAACTCGCTGAACATGACTATCTATCAGGCAGGCGCGATTGCGGGGCCTCTGGTGGCCGGTGTGCTGATCCCGATCCTCGGGTTCAGCTGGCTCTATCTCGTGGACACGGTCACGCTGTTTGCCACGGTAACGGCCGCCTGGGGGCTGCCACGGCTGCCCGTGGAGGGGGTCCGGCAGGCGCCCGGACTGCGCTCGGTGATCGACGGGCTTGCCTACCTGCGCCACCATCCGGTGCTGTTGATGTCCTTCCTGGTCGACATCATCGCCATGGTCTTCGGGATGCCCCGGGCGTTGTTTCCCGAGTTGGCCAACCTCAACTTCGGGGGCCCTGACAAAGGAGGCCTCGCTTTCGCGCTGCTCTTCGCCGCGATCCCCGCCGGGGCGGTCATCGGCGGGGTCTTCTCGGGGTGGGTGTCACGGATCCAACGCCAAGGTCTCGCCGTGATCGCAGCGATCCTCGTGTGGGGCGTCGCCATGATCGGCTTCGGCGTGGCCGCCGGAGCCGCCAACGGGCACGGCGGGGCCTTTCTTGGCCTGGCGGTGTTCTTCCTCGTCGTGGGTGGCGCCGCGGACATGGCGTCGGCCGCGTTCCGGACCAGCATGCTTCAGTCAGCGGCCGCCGACGAGGTTCGCGGCAGGCTCCAGGGGATCTTCCTGGTGGTGGTCGCCGGGGGGCCACGGGTGGCGGATGTTGCTCATGGAACGGCCGCCGCGCTCGTGGGTACGTCGGTCGCGGCGGCCGGTGGTGGCGTGCTGGTGGTCGTGCTGACGGTGATAGCGGCGCTAGCAGCCCCCGCCTTCATTCGCTATCGAACGTCATCCTGAGCCGGGGGAAGGTGGCCGGGGCCGTGCTCTCCGCCCTGATGGAAGTCACCCCTGTGGCGTTCGCCGAACGGGTCGTGTCCGGGTCCCTCCCCGTCGCCCACGGCATGGGTCAGGGCGAAGCCGCCGACGGCTCCGACCGCGAGCAGGCCGAGCGCGGCCGCTCCGAGCCCGAGCCGGGAGCGCCAGCCCGTCTTCTGCGGGGGCGGCGTGGCCGCGGCATAGGCCATCGTGGGCTCCTGGGTCGAGACCCGGATCGCTTCCTCGGATTGCTCGACCTGCGGCATCGGACTCTCGACCGCTTCTGGGTTGGTGGGGTCCGGGTTGGTGGGGTCCGGGTTGGTGGGGTCCGGGTTGGTCGGGTCTGGATTGTTGGGCTCGTTCATGACTCTCCTCGGATCTGGATCACACGTCTTGGTTGGTCTCAGCCTGCGCCAAGCGGCTAGGCGGTGACCCTGGGCAACCTGTGAATCACCTATGTGAGCGCGCTCACCGATCGCGGGCTGGGCGGTTCCTACGTTTCGAGAGGTCATCAATCACCTGGAGAGGAAACATCATGACTACGCTCGAAACTTCCGCCCCTGCCACCAGCGCCGCGGTCACGACCGGAGCACTCGGCGGTCTGGCCGGTGTGGGGTGTGTGGTGCACATCGCCATCTCGGCCATCCTGGGCGCCGGATTCGGCGTCCTCGCCAAGCGACGCGTGCACAACCTCGCGACCGGAATCGGCCCGGCGCGGCGTACGGCCTGGTGGGTGCTCGGCGCCCTGGTGTTGATGCCCTTGCGGTTGGACATCGACCTGTTCAGGATGAACTCCACGACCATGAAGAGCCTCAAGGGGCACCTGATCTTCGGGATGGTGCTCGGTGCCGTCGTCGCCGCCCGTGTCAAGCGCTGACGCAACCACCGGGGGCAGTGACGGCGCGAGGTCGACATCTTCGCCGACCTGTCCTCGGCTGAGATGGACCAGATGGCGCGGGCCGCGCCGATGAAGTCCTGTCGTCCGGGCGAGCTGGTCTTCACTCCTCACCATCTCGCCGAAGATCGTTCCGGGAGCAGGTCGACGTCGCAAGAGCCAAGAGGAGTGGAAGCGGTCAGGCCGTTGGTTGGCTGTGGCCAGGTGAGGGTGGAGTCGATCTGCACCTTGGTGACCGGGAGGTGTGAGACGTTACGGAGTTTGACGTAAGCGCTGAGCGAGGTGTGGCCCTCGTCGTCGTTGACTCTTGCGAATTGGGTGAATCAGGCTGCGACTTGCGAGGCCTGTGCGCTCAGCTGCTGGTCGAGCCGGCGACGGTCACGTTCCTGTTCCAGGTGGAAGGCTTGGGCAGCGAAGTTGGCTGCTATGGCGGTGGCACTGAGGCCAGCGATGGTGGCAGACGCTGCCAGCCCGAGCCGCCCCCTGTCATTGGGTCCTACTTTCCGGGACCAGATGGCGGCTTGGCTTCACCGGTGTCGGGCTTGGGCTGAGGTGGCTTCCAGCCGCGGTCATCGAACGGTGGCCCTGTGGGTGCTGGTGGGGTGGCCTTCTCGTCAGGAGGCACGGGCCACCCCGGCGCCGCCCGCTGGTGCCTTCGGGGCCAGACCCGAACGTGTGTCCGCCGTGGTCGACTTATTGATGTCGCTGCCAGGCTGTTCGCTCTTGGTACCGCCGGTTGCCGAAGGGGTGCCCCTGCGTCCGGTGTACCCGCCGTTGGCGGGCGGTAGCCACTTGCTCATGCGGATTCCTCCTTGTGGGTGCCGGGCGTTGACGCGATGGGTGCGACGATCCGTAGCAATTGCAACGCTGAGCAGTCAATCAGTACTCCCAATGAGTTCTCGATCGGCTCTTTGATCACCCCGTTCTTGCTGATCCGGTAGGCACGTTCAAGAAAGAGTTGTTGAGGCTCGGGGTAGGAGGTCGCATACGAGTTCGGCCCGTAGTAGCCGGCCACCCACTGGCCGTCGCGGTTCAGTACCCTCACGAAGCATTCCTCTGCGTCTTGGAAGACTTTGTCCCACCCCGTTGGGGTCCAGTCGTACTTTGTGAGCTGGGGTAGTTTCTCGGTCGCTCGGATCATCCAGCGGGGCATCTTCACCAGTGCAAGAATCGCTGGGGTGACAATGCCGCCGACCAGCCCAACCAACGCGCTGAAGCGAAGATCGCCGAGAGCATCACGGCACGAACAATTCGGGTGGGAAGTTCGACGTCTTGTGGGAGCCGACCCCGCACGGAGATCCGCACTGATTAGTAGACGAACCCCGGCACAACAAAAAGCAGCGTCAAGAGCAGTTGCGTTACCGTGGCCGGACCCATGGCGTCACTCTAGTGACCGCGAGGGGCTCAGAACCTCGCTCGCCGGACCGCTGCCCAGCGGCATGGGTCATGTGGGTCGGCTAGTGGTGGCCGACGGTCACCGAGGTGAGGCA
>CAWFBY010000006.1:0-5639 GCA_963814245.1 uncultured Actinomycetota bacterium | reverse complement strand
ATCGCAACGACTGGACTATGGCGTGGGGTGTTGGCTGGTCAGTCCAAGGTGGCCAGTAGGTCCTGCGCTAGGAACGCAGCAGACCTCGATACTGCGCCGGGATCGCCGACGCCCTCCTCGGCGCGCCCGGCCATCAGCGAGCCGAGCGCGTCCGGCCCGATGGCGAACAGATCGCGGAGATAACCAAGTGCCTGCCGGGTGGTGTCGCCCGCGATCGCCTCGTCGAGCAAGAGGCGCATGGTCTCGGCCATATCCGCTGTCGGGGTCGCGACCAGGAGGCGGTAGCTGTCGTGGGCATCCTTGTCGTTGAGGCGATCAGGGGCGTGGATGCGCTCGCTCAGCTTGTGCATCTTGGCGACGAGGAGCGCTGCTGGGCCCGCGACGTTGATAGCGATGCTTCTCCCGTCGCCATCGAGAGAGTCGACTTGCATCGGCGAGTGATCGACGACAGCTGCCTCCAGTCCGGCTGCCCGGCGAGCCGAGTTGGGGCCATGGGGTGGGATCCGCACACTGCGGCGTCCATGGCCGCCCGCCAATTGCTCCGGAACCATGAGGTCGACCGGAATCCCTGTCGGTGACATCCAGGCTCCCGGCTGCTTGTTGGTCGGGTTGATGATGAAGCCGGCCCGCGACATAGCCTCCTCAAGAAGTGGGTCTTGGGCGAGGGTGCGAGCGTCGATCGCTAGATCGGAGTCCTTGGTCGCTTCTGCAAGGGCGAACGACGCGGCACCGGTCCGGAGGTAGACCGCCTGTGCGCCGATCAAGATGATCGAGTTGCGGTGGGCCTCAAGTGCGATGGCTGCGTCGAGCAGGGCAGCGCGGGCTTCAACGATCAAGTTGTCGTCGCCAGGCATCCGGGTTCTCCTTCATCCATTCGAGCAAGAACTCGCCCTCAGAGGGGTTGCGCCCCGGTCCTGCGAGTAGGTCGGCGACGGCTTGGCTCGGAGCAACGATCCTCAACTGTTCCCAATTTGTCGTGCGGGCGAAGACGACGGGGGATCGCGGGGAGACGACGATGACATTGGCTCCGGTCTCGACCGGACGCAGACCGAGTGTGTCGGCGAGCGCCTCGGGCTCCGTCGCATACAGCAAGGCCAGTCGAGGTTCGGCGTACGGAGCGTACGGCTGCGCGGCCAAGGAACCGCTGACCGCGTAGGACTCGGCCTCGCGCAGCTCGCGAAGCTTTGTCGTGAGGGCACTGACGCCCCGGGGCTCCAGGTAGCGGCGGGTGATGTTCGCGTTGAGCAAACTCGCGTCCTGGCTCCAACGTCGCAGGAGTTCGGGCCAGTCCACGGTCGTGATCGGCCCACGGTCCTCCCGCGCGATCAGGCCTTCGTTGGTCAGGTAGTCGACTAGTCGGTAGGCGGCGCCGATTGATGTCCCCGCGACCGAGGCGAGTTCGGGCACCGTGACCGGGGGTGCGTAGTCGGTAAGTGCTCGAACCATCAGCGCGGCGGGAAGGCCTTTAAGGCTGGCAGGGGGTCTGCCGGGGCCCCGCCAGGGATCGGACGTGGCGCCTCGTTCGGAGATGAGGACAAGCGGGTCCTCGGTTCTCAGCAAGATGTTGCCGGTCGCATCGATGTAGGAGATGCCTCGTTCGCGCAACAGATCTTGGACCTGCCTGCTGAGATATCGGGTGGCGAGGAGCCAGGGGTCAGGTGCCTCGGGCCCCCGGCCAGCTGGGCGCCCGTTGATGTCGTGCTGCATGGCCACCAGTGAGAACACGCTGGCGCGCGTGATCGTTCGCTTGATGCTGATTCGGAAGGTGAGGACGGTTGAGTCGGAGCATTGGAGTTCGAGTCTGGCGTCATCGTCAGGATTGGAGGGTGTGGCCAACTTGACGTGCCAGCCCGGTGGCAGCGTCGCCTGCAGCCGCCGTCCTGCTTGGAGCATGAGATCCCGCTCGGAGACGGGCTCCGGCCCGTATCCGCCGGATGGCAAGGTCGGTGTGCGACCGGTGGCTAGCATGTCTCGATAATAGCTGAATTCCGTGCAGAGCGGAGGATCATAATTTTCGGAAATCCTTCTCGGCCAACCGATCCCATGAGGGGCCACCGAACCAAGGGGCCTTGATGACTGCATTCCTCATCTACTCCAAACTGCTCGGGAGGCTGGGGGCCGCGGGGGCGTACGTCTTCCGCCCGAATAGCGCCATGCGCGGAAGTTTGGCGCGGTGCTACGGCGACGTGCCGCCGAACACGGTGCCCCACAGGTCGTTGTCGGTGCACAGCGCCTCCACATCAATGAGATCCACGTGCGCGGTTTCCGGGGCGTCGTTGACGGGGCCGGTCACCCACCGTCCGCCCCTGGCAGGCCGGCCGGGCGGGCAGTGCGAAGGCCGGGGACCGTTCGCCCAGGCCCTGGCCTAGTCGGCTGACCCACGTGGCACCACCCAGGATTGGTCAAGCTCCGGCCAACATGTCGCGAGCTGTTCGAAATCGGCGTCGTAGTGGACCAGGCGGACGTCATGCGCGACCGCTGTCGCGGCATGAAGTAGGTCCATCACGCCGACCCCTCGACCCAACCCGTGTGCAAACAATTGCGACTGCATCTGGATCGCCAGCTCGCCGATCTCCGGCGTGAGGGCCAGCATGGAGATCGAATGAGTGAGGTTCCTGATCATGACCTGGTGTTCCGATGAGCTGCGTGCCGAGAATCCAGCCTCCAAGGCCGACACTGGCGACGAGCAGAGTTGGTGACCAACGGCGATCAACTCTCGAACTGCGCCCTCGACCGAGGAGGAGCGCGGGATTCGTTGCAGGACCGAGTTGTCGAGCAGGATCCGCTTCACCGGCGAGCTGCGGAGCGCACGGCCGGGTCACGCAGGTCCGCGAGCGGGTCGTCCGAGACCAGCCAATCGACCAGGGCCTCCTGGCGATGCCGAATAACCAGGTTCGTCAGCGCGGTGCGCACCGCTTCGGCCTTGGTCGTGCCCGGCCCCAGGGCCAGTCGCGCCTCGGCCATGAGTTCGTCTGGGATGTCTATCAGCGTCTTGGTCATATATCAACCTCCACCGCAAGAGCATATACCCCCTCTGCTTGGTGGAGTGCTCCCGCTACAACGCGAACACTGGAGTTCCGATTCGCCGTCCCAAAGTGTCGGCATCGCGGCTCGGCGGCGCCTGAATATGGCCGCTCAGCGAACTAGTCCCGCCTATGACACGAGGGCGTCGAGGATTGCGGCCATCAGATCGGGTGTCGGCAGGGTGCGCAACGCCTCATCGATCTCGAGCTCGGCCCAACTGCGGTCGCGTGGGACAGCCGTCGGGTCGAGTGCGACGCGGACCTGCAGGTTGAGGAAGTTCAGTTGGGCAGCGATCAGCATCGTGAAGTCGGCAGTCGAGCGCGGGCGTGCCGGTCCGCCCGCTTCGACGTACGACCGATAAGCCCGCCGCATCGACTCGATGTCGGGGTCGCCGTCGTGGAAGCAGGCCACCAGGGTGCGGATCAACTCCCTCGCCGGCTCGGCGGGCCCGAGGTCGTCCCAGTCCACGACCACGAGGTCACCGGCGGTGTCGGCGAGCACGTTCTCGGGATGCAAGTCGCGATGGCACACCCGGAGTGCGGCAGGGTCGCTCGATGAAAGCAGGGCATGCAAGGCGGGGAGGCCGTCAACCGCGGCGGCCAGCCGTGATACCCAGGACTTGCCTGCTTCGGTGGCTGCGGTCACTAACGGTTTCCACTCGTGCCGGTCCGGCGGCACCTCGTACCACCGACTAGGGGCCGCGCCGCCGACTTCCCGGTCCGCGGCGGCTGCGCCTCGGTGCAATCGGGCCAGCAGAACTCCGAGCGCATCGGCGGCGGCCGCGAGGTCGGCGGGTCGCACGTCGAGCCAGTCGTAGAGCCGAAGCCAGCCCCCATCCGCGAGCGGCACGACGTATCGCCCGCTGCGGTCGGGGTGCT
The DNA here is from genome assembly GCA_963814245.1 of uncultured Actinomycetota bacterium. GTDB lineage: Bacteria > Actinomycetota > Actinomycetes > Propionibacteriales > Nocardioidaceae > Nocardioides. Next base: position 1,737 of record CAWFBY010000006.1, on the reverse strand, counting down.
TCCCGCGCCAAGGTGACCACATCAGTCTGCACACGTCCCATCATCGTGGATCGATCTGCTCGCAACCTCCACCGTGCCGGCCCACTAGCGCACGTCTCATCGCGATCACAGGCGCGAGGCTTAGCATGTTCGGCGGATTCGCTAGCAGCTTCGCGCAGCAGGACAAGGAGCCTTGATGACCGAGTACCTCATCTACTTCAACCAGCAGTGGGTAGGCGACCACTCCGAGGATTGGTTCCGGAGTCGCGGACCGCTCGCCATGGCCGTGGTGACCGAGATGAAAGCCGCTGGTGTCCTCGTCTTTGCCGGCGGGCTGGAGGAGGAAGGCCCGATCTGGAGCGCGGATGCCACGAGTGGCAGCGTCGTGATTTCTGATGGACGGTACGCCGAGACCGCGCAGTTTCTGGGCGGGTTCACCGTTGTGAAGGTTGCCGACGATGAGGTGGCGAAGATGTGGGCGGGCAAACTCGCCGAGGCCTGCGGGTGGCCCCAAGAGGTACGCCGCTTCGCGCCACAGCCACCCGCATGAGTGACCCGGTGAGTGACCCTCCCGCGCGTCCGACGAACCCGCCGGGCATCCGGTTGGGGGCAGCCCCGACGATCCGCGTGGCCACCAAGGCCATCATCGTCCGGGATCGCCAACTCCTCGTGACGGGCAACTCCGGTGACTTTCCCACGTTCTATCTGTGCCCAGGCGGCGGCCAAGACCACGGCGAGGACGCACACGAAGCGTTGCTGCGAGAGTGCCGGGAGGAGATCGGCTGCGCTGTCGTCGTGGGGGAGTTCGCCTTCCTGCGCGACGACATCGCCGCCAAGCACGAGTTCGCCCGCGTCGACGGTTGGGCGCATCAACTTGAGGCGTACTTCTTCTGCGAGCTCGTGCCCGGCGCCGAACCGCACCTCACCGACGAGGGTGACACCCACCAAACCGGCATCGCCTGGCTCCCGCTCGACGGTCTGGCTGCCGAGCCGCTGTGGCCCAAGGTGCTCGCGCCCTGGCTGTTGATGCCCGCCGATGAGCGGCCAGGTTATCTGGGGAGCGTCAACTAGCCCGACACACAGGCACTACCGAGGGGCCGGACCGGCGGGGAGTTCGCCTGAGTCTCGGCGGTGGCCCCCTGCGGCGTACGTTCAATGCCGCGAACTGCCCGCCCGAATGGCCCCAGCGGTCCATGCGTGCGCATGCGCGATTTGTCCGTCCCAACCGGAAGTCATATCTCTTCGTCGGGGCATAAGTCGATACGGATCGCGGCCGGAGATAGTTGTAGCTCGGGAACATGCGAGTCCACGGTGACAATCAGTAGCGTCCACCCACGGTGGGTCGGGTGGATGACGTCTGAATCGGCGTCTCCAATGGACACTCGGCCGCTAGCGGTGCGCAGTCTGCCTCGGTAGACCTGACGTCTGTCTGGTGAAGAGGGTGGATCACCAGTGAGCAGTCGGACCAGGACGTCCGCCTCGGCAAATTCGGAATCCTCGGCCAAGTGGTCGAAGTCCTGAGCGTGACGTACCAAAGCGATGAGTCCGTGCTCATTGGCGGTGATTGCCTGGTTTGGCTTGAGATCCGGGATCAGGCCGCCCTCTTCAGGTGCGCTGACAATCACGATGCCCCAATGGAAAGGTCTGCGGATGATTGCACTCGACACAGGCCGCACACGCTTGACTCTACGCGGGCTCCAGAAAGGGCCAGGGCACGGGAATCGCGCTTGCCCCAAGGTGACCACTGGCGGACTCAAC
>CAWFBY010000005.1:0-200654 GCA_963814245.1 uncultured Actinomycetota bacterium | reverse complement strand
TACTGGTCCCGACGGACCCACAATCGCTGAACCCATATGCGTACGCCCGCAACAACCCCACCACCTTCGCCGATCCGAGCGGATTGATGCGAGCACAGGCGGATGCCGCTATCGGTGAGGGAGGAAAGTGCAAGGCAGTGGTGTATGAAGACTGCCCCACCACGAGCATCTATGACTTCACCGATCCATATAGTCCCGTCGACACATTCATCGACGGAGCAGCCAACGAGTTGGTTGACACCGCCGTGGAGACGTACTCGGCCCTTAAGGACCCGAAAGCGACCGCAATAGCGACAGCGTCCAGCCTCAACTACCTCGCTCACCATCCCATTCAAGGCCCCAAGGAAATGCTTCTGGGATCATCACCAGTGGAGGACTGGCAGTCCGGCAACCGCGCTGGGGCCGGGGGGCGCGGGGTTGTTTTGGCGGCAGAAGCATTCATCGGGTTAGGGGCAATCAGACGATTCCTCTCTCTAGGAGAGGGGCCCAGGGCCAGGCCAGTGCCCGAGGCCGCAAACGGCGGAGCTGTGGCAGTCCGGACTGGACAGGCTGGCGAGAGGGCAGTCCAAAACGCGTTCCAGATCGGTGACAAGAGGCCGTTCAACGTGCTCGGCCGGGACAGGATCGCGGACGGCATGACGGAGACCACGATCTCCGAGGTGAAGAACGTCGCGTATCAGGGCTACACCCAGCAACTGAAGGACTACGTGACGTACTCGATTGACCATGGTCTGCGGTTTGATCTGTATGTTCGGCGCGGTACGACGCTCTCTGGACCGCTGCAGGAGGCAATCGGTTTGGGTCAGATCAACAGGATGTACATCCCGTGACGGATAGGCGAGGCGCTATGTCCGCGGAGGAACTGGCGGCCGAGTTGGAGAGCGATCCGAACTGGGTGCGGGACCGGGACGCGCGAGAGGCGGAGCGTCAGGAGCGTGCTCGTCGTCTTCGTGGGGCCGAGCAGCCGATCGTAATGGATCTCCGTAGCGCGGGCGTGCAGGTCGATTCGGTCTGGGACCTGGTGAACACATCGGCGCCGTATCCGGCCGCGCTGCCGGTCTTGATGGAGCATCTGGAGCGCGGTGGCTATCCCGCGCGCGTCATGGAGAGTCTGGGCCGAGCTCTTGCGGTGAAGCCGTCGGTGGCCTTCTGGGAGCGCCTCAAGGCTCGCTGGCTGGACGCTCGGGATGCGGGCGAGGAGGACGGCGCTGCCGTCGCGCTGGCGGCGTGTGCGACCAAGAAGCAGCTCGACGACCTGATCGAGTTTCTGTCGGTCGAGGAGCGCGGCGAGTCCCGGCTCTTCTTCATCCGGTCGATCGTGAGGGTCGGCGGCGACCGGGGATATGAGGTGCTGGAGTCGTTGCGTGATGACCCGGTGCTTGGCCAGGCAGCGACCGCGCGGCTGAAGCGTCGGCGGAAGTAGCTCAGCTCGGCCAGATGAAAGCGGCTGCTGCTTCGGTCTGAAGATCGCCGTAGTCGATGGCGCGTCCGAAGCGTCGGGTCTTGTAGGGCAGCAGGACGGTGAGGGCGACGCGTTCGGAGTGTTCGAAGGTGACGCGGATGGCGTCGCTGCCGGTTTCGGGCAGGCGGACGTCGGCGACGATCGCGGCCGCGCGCAGACTGTCCCGCTCGTCGGAGAGTGTCGCGATCAGCGTGGTGATCAGGTCCGCTGATGCCGGCTGGTCGCTACCGATGTCCGCGGCGACCATCCGCTGTTGGCCGTCGATGTCGACCACGACGGCGTAGGGGTAGAACTCGCCGTGCGCGTCCAGTTGCTGCTGGGCGAAGCCGAGCGCAGGGTCGAGCAGGCCGTCGAGATCGTCCTGCGCCTGCTGGGAGACGGCGTCACGCCACGAAGCCATGGCGGTCAGCTGGCTTGGCCGCTGAAGGCTTGGCGGGCGTGGTGGCGCAGGAGTGCGCCTTCGATGAAGGCGGCGACGTGTTCTTGTTCGTCGGGGGTGAACTGGTCGACGGCTTCGAGCTTGAGTCGCAGTGACTGGCTCTGGGGTCCTCGTTCGTCTTCGTCGAAGAGGAGCGAGTCAGCGCTGACGTTGAGGGCGAGCGCGAGGGCGCGGAGGACGTCGAGGGTGGGTTGGCTGGTGCCGGCTTCGTATCGGCGGATCTGTGTGACGTGGGCGCCGGAGCGGTCGGCGAGCTGCTGCTGTGTGAGTGAGGCGGCCTTGCGCGCGGCGCCGAGGCGGGCGGCGAAGTTGGTGTCGGTCACGGGCTCGCTTCCGGGGCCATGCAGCGGGGTCGCTGGGGTTGCTGTCGTGGTGACCATAGGTGCCGCCTTTGGGTGTCGTTGACGATGCAGAGCGAACTAGGTCTATTCTAGCGAGCGAAGTAACGTCCTTGACAGGAGTTGGCGGTGACGAGGATCCCGGACGCGGAGCTGAGCAGGCTCAAGGCCGAGGTGTCGGTGCAGCGGCTGGTGGAGGGCTGCGGGGTCGAGCTGCGTTCCCAGGGCAAGGACCTGGTGGGCTGCTGTCCGTTCCACGACGACGACTCGCCGTCGCTGGTGGTGACGCCGGCGAAGAATCTGTGGCACTGCCTGGGCGCCTGTCAGCGCGGGGGTGGTCCGATTGACTGGGTGATGACCGCCCAAGGGGTCTCGTTCCGGCATGCGGTGGAGCTGTTGCGTGAGTCATCGCCTGCCCTGGCGTCGTTGGCACAACCTGGGCCGCGGTCCACGGCACCGGGTCCGGTGGCTCGGTCGCTGTCGGCGAAGCTCCCGTCGCTGGTGGCTCCGGACGCCGCCGACCAGGAGCTGCTGGGGATGGTGGTCGGGCATTACGCGGAGGCGTTGGCCGGGCACAGCGACGCGATGGCGTTCCTGGCCCGCCGGAGGGTCGACGACCCGGAAGCGGTCGAGGCGTTCAAGGTCGGGTTCGCGGACCGGACGCTCGGCTACCGGATCCCGCACTCGCGCACCGCCGATGGCGCGGCAGTGCGTGGCAGGCTGCGGGACCTGGGCGTGATCAAGACATCGGGGCACGAGCACTTCCGGGGCTGCCTGACCTTCCCGATCCTCGACGCCGCTGGCCAGGTCGGTGAGGTCTATGGCCGCCGGCTCGACCCGCACGCCACCCCGCGGCACCTCTACCTGCCCGGCCCGCACCGCGGAGTCTTCAACCCGGCCGGGTTCGGGGCCGAGGAGCTGATCGTCTGCGAGTCGGTGATCGACGCGTTGACGTTGTGGTGCGCGGGGTTCCGGCACGTCACTGCCGCCTACGGGGTCGACGGATGGGCCCCCGACCACCAACAAGCGCTGGAGGCGCATGGGGTGAAGCGGGTGCTGGTCGCGTTCGATGGTGATGACGCCGGCGACCGCGGCGCCAAAGCCCTCGCGGCCGAGCTCACAGCCGTTGGGGTGGAGGTGTTCCGGGTCGAGCTTCCCCGCGGCGCGGACGTGAACGACGTCGCGGTCGAGGCGAAGAACCCGACCGACGCGTTGGGCCGGTTCCTGCGGAAGGCGAGCTGGATGGGCGGCGCCAAGAATGGTCGGCCGTCGTCGCCCCGGGTGGAGGTTGAGCCGGTTCGGGTGGTGCGGCCGGGACTGGACTCACCCGCCCATGTGGTCGAGCCGGTCGAGCCGACACCGGTCGTCGCCCCGGATGAGCCCGAGCAGTCGGAAGGCCTAGGTGATCCGTCGCAGGTGGTGGGTCGTGAGCTGTTGGTGGAGTTCGCTGAACGCAGGTGGCGGGTCCGGGGCTTGGACAAGGTCACGTCCTTCGACGTGCTGCGGGTCAACCTCCTGGTCACGATTCACACTCCGAGCGGCGAGGGGAAGCAGATGTCGGGGTCGGGGTTCCATGTCGACACCCTGGACCTGTATTCGGCCCGGGCACGGGCCGCGTTCGTGGCGGCGGCTGCGGGTGAGCTGCGCCTGGCGCCGGAGGTGGTCAAGGTCGACCTGGGCCGGGTGCTGCTTGCCTGCGAGAGCAAGGCGGAGGAGGTCATCGCCGCCGCGCAGGCGCCGGCGAAGCCGGAGGTCCGGTTGACCAGCGCGCAGCGCGAGGCTGCGCTGGAGCTGCTCCGCGACCCGGACCTGATCGCCCGGATCGAGAAGGACTTCGCCCGGGTGGGGATGGTCGGTGAGGCGGTGAACTGTCTGGTCGGCTACCTCACCGCTGTCAGCCGCCTGCTGCCGTCGCCGCTGGCGGTGATCGTCCAGTCGACGTCCGCGGCCGGGAAGTCGGCGGTGATGGAGAGCGTGTTGGGGTTCGTGCCCGACGAGGACCGCGTGAGCTTCTCGGCGATGACCGGCCAGTCGTTGTTCTACCTGGGCGAGTCCGACCTGGCCCACAAGGTCCTGTCCATCGCGGAGGAGGAAGGCGCCAGCCGTGCTGCCTATGCGTTGAAGCTGCTGCAATCCGAAGGCGAACTCAGCATCGCGTCGACGGGTAAGGACACCGCGTCCGGGCGTCTGGTGACCCACACCTACAAGGTCACCGGCCCCACGGCGATCGTGTTGACCACCACGGCGATCGACGTCGACGAGGAACTGCTCAACCGCTGCCTGGTCCTGACGGTCGATGAGGACCGCGACCAAACCAGAGCGATCCACCAAGCCCAGAGACGGGCGCAGACGCTCGAAGGCTTGGCGGCGCGGACCGAGCGCGATCAGATCGTGGGCCTGCATCGGGACGCCCAGCGGCTGCTGGAGCCGCTGGCGGTGGTGAACCCGTTCGCGGACCGGTTGACGTTCGCTGACGGCCGCACCCGGACCCGGCGGGATCACGGGAAGTATCTGGGGCTCATCAGTGCGGTGACGTTGCTGCACCAGCACCAACGGACCCGGAAGACGGCCACGGTCAACGGGAAGGTCGTCGCCTACGTGGAGACCACGATCGGCGACATCGAGGTCGCGCACGGGCTCGCGCACGCGGTGCTGGGGCAGTCGCTGGACGAACTGCCGCCGCAGACCAGGAGGCTGCTGACCGCGGTCCACCGGTTCGCCACCGACCAGGCCAAGCGGCACGCGATCCCGCTGGATCTGGTCCGCTTCACCAGGCGTCAGTTGCGCGAGCACCTCGCCGAGACGGGGGCGGGGTGGGGTGACACCCAGCTCAAGGTCCACCTGGCCAGGTTGGCCGACCTCGAGCTGGTGGTCCCGCACCGGTTGGAGTCCGGGAGCTACGGCTACGAGCTCACCTGGAACCCGCCAGCGTCGACGAGTACAACCACCGGCCAGGACAGCAGCTACGACGAGGGCGGCAGGTTCCTCGCCGGCCTCACCGACCCGGCCACTCTCCTCGACGACCGACCCGAGAACACCTACGACACACGACCGGTCGGCCCAGAGAGCCAGGTCCACGCCTACGACCCACGATCGGTCGGGGCACAAGCGCCCTTGGTCGGCCCCTGGTCGGGGCCCGGTCGGGGGGTAGTCGGCCCCCAGCCGGCACCTGCGGTGAGCAGCCCGCCAGCGGGTGAGGACGGGGCTGAACAGGCGTGGGCACTCACCGCGGGAGGTGGGTGATGGGCAAGCGAGGGGTCCACGTCCCCCAACGCATACCGGGCGACCCGAAGGACTCCCATGGGTTCCCGGCGCTGGTGGAGGAGTTCTTGACCGACCTCGGCGCCCGGGGCTACAGCCCGGCCACGATCCGGGCGCGCAGGCAGTGTCTGGCGGCCCTGTCGGCTTGGTTGGCCGACCGCGGAGTCACCCAACCGGTCCAGGTGACCCGGCCGATGCTGGTGCGCTACCAGCGGCACCTGTTCCACTACCGCAAACCCAACGGCGAACCGTTGTCGTTCCGGTCCCAGAACGCGCAGCTGCTGCCGGTCCGGGCGTTCTTCAAATGGGCGGTGAGGAACGACCACGTCGCCGCGAACCCCGCGTCGGAGTTGGAGCTGCCCAAGGTCGAGAAACGCCTCCCGAAGGCCGCGCTCACGATCGAGGAGGCTGAAGCGGTCCTCGCGGTCCCGAACCTGTCCACCGCCACAGGAGTGCGGGATCGGGCGATGATCGAGACGTTCTACGGCACCGGCATCCGCAGGTCCGAACTGGCCCGGTTGAACTGGCGTGACCTCGACATCGAACGCAAGACGTTGATGGTCCGGCAAGGCAAAGGCAGGAAGGACCGGATGGTCCCGATCGGGGAACGAGCGATCGCCTGGATCGAGCGCTACCTCACCGAAGTCAGACCCCTGTTCGCGGCCGAGCCTGACGACGGGACGTTGTTCCTGACCGTCGACGGGACACCGTTCTCGTTGGACCGGCTGACCCAGCTGGTGAGGGACTACGTGAAGGCGTCCGGGACCGACAAGGAGGGTGCCTGCCACTTGTTCCGCCACACCCTGGCCACGTTGATGCTCGAAGGCGGCGCTGACATCCGATACATCCAGGCGATGCTCGGCCACGCCGAACTCTCTACGACCCAGATCTACACCCAAGTCAGCATCAGGGCGTTGCAAGCAGTCCACGCCGCGACATTCCCCGCAGCGTCCAACACCCCGAGACGTCGTGGTGGGGCGACGTTGGTGCCGGTGACCTCAGACCCCTCAACTGGGCCGGTCCACAAGGTCAGTGCCAGTCAGTTGCTGGCTGCTCTGAATTCAGAGATCGAAGAAGAGAACCGCAGGTCCGCAGGATCGAGCGACTAGGCAAGAAACCTTGCCGCAAGTAACCTTGTCACCGTGAAGGAGAGTGAGGCGTGGGCAAACAACGGCCCGAGGAAGGCCCCGACGATATCGAGGAGCCGGTCATCGTCGAATCGGCGCACCGTCACGGGGTCGCCGAGGCCGACATGCTGCACGCACTGCGGTTCGCGGTCGCTCACGTCCGCCAAGACGACGACATGGTCATGTTCATCGGTCCGGACCGGGCCGGGAACCTGATCGAAGTCGGTGTCGTGACCTGGCACGGCATCCTCGCGATCGTCCACGCCATGAGCCCCGCCCGCGAGAAGTACCTGAAGAGGTGACATCGAGATGACCAAACGATCCCTGGCCGACCTGATCGCCCACGCCGACGAACTGGCCGACAAGTTCGAGAGCTACGACCCCGCGCCCGAGGACTTCGACGCGCCGCTGCCGCCGCTGATGGCGGTCAAGATCGCCGCGTTCCGCCGCGCGACCGCGGAGAAGGAACTCGCCGAAGCCATCCACGCTGCCCGGCAAGCGCACCTGTCCTGGCGCCAGGTCGGCGAAGCCATCGGCACCACCGGAGAAGCCGCCCGGCAACGCTACGCAGCCTCCTGACCTGGCTACGGAGAGCTGCGCCCGTCCTCTTCCCAGCCGCTTGGCTGCTTCCCTGTTCGACGCTGTCGTGACGCCCATCGCCCGTCCTGCGCCCCTCCTGCTGAGCCCCGCCCGTCCTATTCGACATACACATCTGGCACCGCGAGGACCGCTCGGCTTGCGTCGGCGACGAAACCCCCTAATCGAGCGGCACGCATGCTACGGGCGTCCGCCCGTCCCCAATCCCGCCCCAGAACCCCGCCACGGCCGATTAGCCCAGCGACCACGGGCGAGCTGCCGAACTCGCTCACGCACGCGACGAGCTGAACTGGCACACACCCACTGCACTCGATGATCGGGCGGGCGAAACCACGCCCACCACACGGCCGCGGACGGCGGCCGAGAAGGCGGCTAGGAATGGAACGGGTGTGAGCCGCAGCGGCGACCAGGCCGGCTCACCGCGTCGCTCACACCAGTCGTCGTCGGCGGCTGGAAGACTGACCCCATGCACAGCCGCAGCCAGCACACCGAGACGCGACGCTGGCTGCCCTTCTTCCTAGCCGCACTGATCGCCGCCCTGGCGGCGATCCTGCTCGGAACCACGTCGTCGGCGTCCGCGGCTGGTGTCGCCGAAAACCGCGTCGAGGCCCTCAACGTTGCCGGCGAGGTCCTCGTCGGGCCGCCGGAACACGTTTCCGCTGGTCAGAGTCGGGATGCAGCCGAAGAATCGGCTGGGATCGTGGTGGCTACCGGTGTTGCCGCAAAGTCCGCGGACGAGTTCGTCGACCTGGCCTCGGCATCGCGTCGTAGCCACATCCTCGACGGTCACAGATACGGAGGCGAGGCCGGAAACACCTGGTTCCCAAAGGGGTGGTCAGACGACAAGATCATGCACTCGATTTCTGACATCGCGACCGATCCTTCGCTCACCTGGGTCCAGCAGACTGGTCGCGCTGGTGCCGCATTCACACGCGGGGGCGCGCCAGTCAGATACACCGTCGAAGGTGTCAGCGACGGGGTCAAGATGCGGGTCGTCCTCGAGCCGGGCGGCGAAGGCATCATCACGGGATTCCCGATTCCATGACCGCGACCCCGACCCCCGAGGAGATGACCGTCCGCCTGCACAAGGCGATGGACGCAGCCGTTGGACTCACTCCGGACGACCTCAGCAACGTGCAGTCGCTGATCGAAGTGGGCGAATGGCTCGTCGCCTTCGAGACGCTGTGTACGCAGATCTACGAATGGGAGATTGGGCTCGAGCCCGAAGCTATTCGTGATCTCGAGGAGCTTGGCTCAGCGCTCGGCGCCGGCACCCAGCTCACCGACCATCTGTGGGAGGACGCCGCCGATGCGTAGGTGGATCAGTGCGCTCGTGGTCGCGGCGTTCACTGCCCTCGTTGCTCTTCTCGGCGTTCCAGTTCCTAGCGCCATCGCTGTGCCCTCGGCGCAGCCATTCCCCGCCTACACCTACGACGGCCACGACCGTTCTGCGCTTTCGACTACCAGCACCCCGGCGCGGGGTCCGCCTGCGGCGTACGACCACTTCACCTCCGATGACGCCGTCGACCGCCCCTCGCGCAGCGCTTCGGCGCGCCCGAACCGAACGATGGCGTCCCCCGCCATCGGCTACGACCACCCCACCGCGCTTGTGCGCGGCGCTCGGGCAACGGACATGACCCAGGAGCACGCTCAGCTCTCTGACGGGCCTTCTGTCGTCTTCGATCTGGTCGGTGTTGCCGCAAACGGCGGAGCTGTGGCAGTCCGGACTGGACAGGCTGGCGAGAGGGCAGTCCAAAACGCGTTCCAGATCGGTGACAAGAGGCCGTTCAACGTGCTCGGCCGGGACAGGATCGCGGACGGCATGACGGAGACCACGATCTCCGAGGTGAAGAACGTCGCGTATCAGGGCTACACCCAGCAACTGAAGGACTACGTGACGTACTCGATTGACCATGGTCTGCGGTTTGATCTGTATGTTCGGCGCGGTACGACGCTCTCTGGACCGCTGCAGGAGGCAATCGGTTTGGGTCAGATCAACAGGATGTACATCCCGTGACGGATAGGCGAGGCGCTATGTCCGCGGAGGAACTGGCGGCCGAGTTGGAGAGCGATCCGAACTGGGTGCGGGACCGGGACGCGCGAGAGGCGGAGCGTCAGGAGCGTGCTCGTCGTCTTCGTGGGGCCGAGCAGCCGATCGTAATGGATCTCCGTAGCGCGGGCGTGCAGGTCGATTCGGTCTGGGACCTGGTGAACACATCGGCGCCGTATCCGGCCGCGCTGCCGGTCTTGATGGAGCATCTGGAGCGCGGTGGCTATCCCGCGCGCGTCATGGAGAGTCTGGGCCGAGCTCTTGCGGTGAAGCCGTCGGTGGCCTTCTGGGAGCGCCTCAAGGCTCGCTGGCTGGACGCTCGGGATGCGGGCGAGGAGGACGGCGCTGCCGTCGCGCTGGCGGCGTGTGCGACCAAGAAGCAGCTCGACGACCTGATCGAGTTTCTGTCGGTCGAGGAGCGCGGCGAGTCCCGGCTCTTCTTCATCCGGTCGATCGTGAGGGTCGGCGGCGACCGGGGATATGAGGTGCTGGAGTCGTTGCGTGATGACCCGGTGCTTGGCCAGGCAGCGACCGCGCGGCTGAAGCGTCGGCGGAAGTAGCTCAGCTCGGCCAGATGAAAGCGGCTGCTGCTTCGGTCTGAAGATCGCCGTAGTCGATGGCGCGTCCGAAGCGTCGGGTCTTGTAGGGCAGCAGGACGGTGAGGGCGACGCGTTCGGAGTGTTCGAAGGTGACGCGGATGGCGTCGCTGCCGGTTTCGGGCAGGCGGACGTCGGCGACGATCGCGGCCGCGCGCAGACTGTCCCGCTCGTCGGAGAGTGTCGCGATCAGCGTGGTGATCAGGTCCGCTGATGCCGGCTGGTCGCTACCGATGTCCGCGGCGACCATCCGCTGTTGGCCGTCGATGTCGACCACGACGGCGTAGGGGTAGAACTCGCCGTGCGCGTCCAGTTGCTGCTGGGCGAAGCCGAGCGCAGGGTCGAGCAGGCCGTCGAGATCGTCCTGCGCCTGCTGGGAGACGGCGTCACGCCACGAAGCCATGGCGGTCAGCTGGCTTGGCCGCTGAAGGCTTGGCGGGCGTGGTGGCGCAGGAGTGCGCCTTCGATGAAGGCGGCGACGTGTTCTTGTTCGTCGGGGGTGAACTGGTCGACGGCTTCGAGCTTGAGTCGCAGTGACTGGCTCTGGGGTCCTCGTTCGTCTTCGTCGAAGAGGAGCGAGTCAGCGCTGACGTTGAGGGCGAGCGCGAGGGCGCGGAGGACGTCGAGGGTGGGTTGGCTGGTGCCGGCTTCGTATCGGCGGATCTGTGTGACGTGGGCGCCGGAGCGGTCGGCGAGCTGCTGCTGTGTGAGTGAGGCGGCCTTGCGCGCGGCGCCGAGGCGGGCGGCGAAGTTGGTGTCGGTCACGGGCTCGCTTCCGGGGCCATGCAGCGGGGTCGCTGGGGTTGCTGTCGTGGTGACCATAGGTGCCGCCTTTGGGTGTCGTTGACGATGCAGAGCGAACTAGGTCTATTCTAGCGAGCGAAGTAACGTCCTTGACAGGAGTTGGCGGTGACGAGGATCCCGGACGCGGAGCTGAGCAGGCTCAAGGCCGAGGTGTCGGTGCAGCGGCTGGTGGAGGGCTGCGGGGTCGAGCTGCGTTCCCAGGGCAAGGACCTGGTGGGCTGCTGTCCGTTCCACGACGACGACTCGCCGTCGCTGGTGGTGACGCCGGCGAAGAATCTGTGGCACTGCCTGGGCGCCTGTCAGCGCGGGGGTGGTCCGATTGACTGGGTGATGACCGCCCAAGGGGTCTCGTTCCGGCATGCGGTGGAGCTGTTGCGTGAGTCATCGCCTGCCCTGGCGTCGTTGGCACAACCTGGGCCGCGGTCCACGGCACCGGGTCCGGTGGCTCGGTCGCTGTCGGCGAAGCTCCCGTCGCTGGTGGCTCCGGACGCCGCCGACCAGGAGCTGCTGGGGATGGTGGTCGGGCATTACGCGGAGGCGTTGGCCGGGCACAGCGACGCGATGGCGTTCCTGGCCCGCCGGAGGGTCGACGACCCGGAAGCGGTCGAGGCGTTCAAGGTCGGGTTCGCGGACCGGACGCTCGGCTACCGGATCCCGCACTCGCGCACCGCCGATGGCGCGGCAGTGCGTGGCAGGCTGCGGGACCTGGGCGTGATCAAGACATCGGGGCACGAGCACTTCCGGGGCTGCCTGACCTTCCCGATCCTCGACGCCGCTGGCCAGGTCGGTGAGGTCTATGGCCGCCGGCTCGACCCGCACGCCACCCCGCGGCACCTCTACCTGCCCGGCCCGCACCGCGGAGTCTTCAACCCGGCCGGGTTCGGGGCCGAGGAGCTGATCGTCTGCGAGTCGGTGATCGACGCGTTGACGTTGTGGTGCGCGGGGTTCCGGCACGTCACTGCCGCCTACGGGGTCGACGGATGGGCCCCCGACCACCAACAAGCGCTGGAGGCGCATGGGGTGAAGCGGGTGCTGGTCGCGTTCGATGGTGATGACGCCGGCGACCGCGGCGCCAAAGCCCTCGCGGCCGAGCTCACAGCCGTTGGGGTGGAGGTGTTCCGGGTCGAGCTTCCCCGCGGCGCGGACGTGAACGACGTCGCGGTCGAGGCGAAGAACCCGACCGACGCGTTGGGCCGGTTCCTGCGGAAGGCGAGCTGGATGGGCGGCGCCAAGAATGGTCGGCCGTCGTCGCCCCGGGTGGAGGTTGAGCCGGTTCGGGTGGTGCGGCCGGGACTGGACTCACCCGCCCATGTGGTCGAGCCGGTCGAGCCGACACCGGTCGTCGCCCCGGATGAGCCCGAGCAGTCGGAAGGCCTAGGTGATCCGTCGCAGGTGGTGGGTCGTGAGCTGTTGGTGGAGTTCGCTGAACGCAGGTGGCGGGTCCGGGGCTTGGACAAGGTCACGTCCTTCGACGTGCTGCGGGTCAACCTCCTGGTCACGATTCACACTCCGAGCGGCGAGGGGAAGCAGATGTCGGGGTCGGGGTTCCATGTCGACACCCTGGACCTGTATTCGGCCCGGGCACGGGCCGCGTTCGTGGCGGCGGCTGCGGGTGAGCTGCGCCTGGCGCCGGAGGTGGTCAAGGTCGACCTGGGCCGGGTGCTGCTTGCCTGCGAGAGCAAGGCGGAGGAGGTCATCGCCGCCGCGCAGGCGCCGGCGAAGCCGGAGGTCCGGTTGACCAGCGCGCAGCGCGAGGCTGCGCTGGAGCTGCTCCGCGACCCGGACCTGATCGCCCGGATCGAGAAGGACTTCGCCCGGGTGGGGATGGTCGGTGAGGCGGTGAACTGTCTGGTCGGCTACCTCACCGCTGTCAGCCGCCTGCTGCCGTCGCCGCTGGCGGTGATCGTCCAGTCGACGTCCGCGGCCGGGAAGTCGGCGGTGATGGAGAGCGTGTTGGGGTTCGTGCCCGACGAGGACCGCGTAAGCTTCTCGGCGATGACCGGCCAGTCGTTGTTCTACCTGGGCGAGTCCGACCTGGCCCACAAGGTCCTGTCCATCGCGGAGGAGGAAGGCGCCAGCCGTGCTGCCTATGCGTTGAAGCTGCTGCAATCCGAAGGCGAACTCAGCATCGCGTCGACGGGTAAGGACACCGCGTCCGGGCGTCTGGTGACCCACACCTACAAGGTCACCGGCCCCACGGCGATCGTGTTGACCACCACGGCGATCGACGTCGACGAGGAACTGCTCAACCGCTGCCTGGTCCTGACGGTCGATGAGGACCGCGACCAAACCAGAGCGATCCACCAAGCCCAGAGACGGGCGCAGACGCTCGAAGGCTTGGCGGCGCGGACCGAGCGCGATCAGATCGTGGGCCTGCATCGGGACGCCCAGCGGCTGCTGGAGCCGCTGGCGGTGGTGAACCCGTTCGCGGACCGGTTGACGTTCGCTGACGGCCGCACCCGGACCCGGCGGGATCACGGGAAGTATCTGGGGCTCATCAGTGCGGTGACGTTGCTGCACCAGCACCAACGGACCCGGAAGACGGCCACGGTCAACGGGAAGGTCGTCGCCTACGTGGAGACCACGATCGGCGACATCGAGGTCGCGCACGGGCTCGCGCACGCGGTGCTGGGGCAGTCGCTGGACGAACTGCCGCCGCAGACCAGGAGGCTGCTGACCGCGGTCCACCGGTTCGCCACCGACCAGGCCAAGCGGCACGCGATCCCGCTGGATCTGGTCCGCTTCACCAGGCGTCAGTTGCGCGAGCACCTCGCCGAGACGGGGGCGGGGTGGGGTGACACCCAGCTCAAGGTCCACCTGGCCAGGTTGGCCGACCTCGAGCTGGTGGTCCCGCACCGGTTGGAGTCCGGGAGCTACGGCTACGAGCTCACCTGGAACCCGCCAGCGTCGACGAGTACAACCACCGGCCAGGACAGCAGCTACGACGAGGGCGGCAGGTTCCTCGCCGGCCTCACCGACCCGGCCACTCTCCTCGACGACCGACCCGAGAACACCTACGACACACGACCGGTCGGCCCAGAGAGCCAGGTCCACGCCTACGACCCACGATCGGTCGGGGCACAAGCGCCCTTGGTCGGCCCCTGGTCGGGGCCCGGTCGGGGGGTAGTCGGCCCCCAGCCGGCACCTGCGGTGAGCAGCCCGCCAGCGGGTGAGGACGGGGCTGAACAGGCGTGGGCACTCACCGCGGGAGGTGGGTGATGGGCAAGCGAGGGGTCCACGTCCCCCAACGCATACCGGGCGACCCGAAGGACTCCCATGGGTTCCCGGCGCTGGTGGAGGAGTTCTTGACCGACCTCGGCGCCCGGGGCTACAGCCCGGCCACGATCCGGGCGCGCAGGCAGTGTCTGGCGGCCCTGTCGGCTTGGTTGGCCGACCGCGGAGTCACCCAACCGGTCCAGGTGACCCGGCCGATGCTGGTGCGCTACCAGCGGCACCTGTTCCACTACCGCAAACCCAACGGCGAACCGTTGTCGTTCCGGTCCCAGAACGCGCAGCTGCTGCCGGTCCGGGCGTTCTTCAAATGGGCGGTGAGGAACGACCACGTCGCCGCGAACCCCGCGTCGGAGTTGGAGCTGCCCAAGGTCGAGAAACGCCTCCCGAAGGCCGCGCTCACGATCGAGGAGGCTGAAGCGGTCCTCGCGGTCCCGAACCTGTCCACCGCCACAGGAGTGCGGGATCGGGCGATGATCGAGACGTTCTACGGCACCGGCATCCGCAGGTCCGAACTGGCCCGGTTGAACTGGCGTGACCTCGACATCGAACGCAAGACGTTGATGGTCCGGCAAGGCAAAGGCAGGAAGGACCGGATGGTCCCGATCGGGGAACGAGCGATCGCCTGGATCGAGCGCTACCTCACCGAAGTCAGACCCCTGTTCGCGGCCGAGCCTGACGACGGGACGTTGTTCCTGACCGTCGACGGGACACCGTTCTCGTTGGACCGGCTGACCCAGCTGGTGAGGGACTACGTGAAGGCGTCCGGGACCGACAAGGAGGGTGCCTGCCACTTGTTCCGCCACACCCTGGCCACGTTGATGCTCGAAGGCGGCGCTGACATCCGATACATCCAGGCGATGCTCGGCCACGCCGAACTCTCTACGACCCAGATCTACACCCAAGTCAGCATCAGGGCGTTGCAAGCAGTCCACGCCGCGACATTCCCCGCAGCGTCCAACACCCCGAGACGTCGTGGTGGGGCGACGTTGGTGCCGGTGACCTCAGACCCCTCAACTGGGCCGGTCCACAAGGTCAGTGCCAGTCAGTTGCTGGCTGCTCTGAATTCAGAGATCGAAGAAGAGAACCGCAGGTCCGCAGGATCGAGCGACTAGGCAAGAAACCTTGCCGCAAGTAACCTTGTCACCGTGAAGGAGAGTGAGGCGTGGGCAAACAACGGCCCGAGGAAGGCCCCGACGATATCGAGGAGCCGGTCATCGTCGAATCGGCGCACCGTCACGGGGTCGCCGAGGCCGACATGCTGCACGCACTGCGGTTCGCGGTCGCTCACGTCCGCCAAGACGACGACATGGTCATGTTCATCGGTCCGGACCGGGCCGGGAACCTGATCGAAGTCGGTGTCGTGACCTGGCACGGCATCCTCGCGATCGTCCACGCCATGAGCCCCGCCCGCGAGAAGTACCTGAAGAGGTGACATCGAGATGACCAAACGATCCCTGGCCGACCTGATCGCCCACGCCGACGAACTGGCCGACAAGTTCGAGAGCTACGACCCCGCGCCCGAGGACTTCGACGCGCCGCTGCCGCCGCTGATGGCGGTCAAGATCGCCGCGTTCCGCCGCGCGACCGCGGAGAAGGAACTCGCCGAAGCCATCCACGCTGCCCGGCAAGCGCACCTGTCCTGGCGCCAGGTCGGCGAAGCCATCGGCACCACCGGAGAAGCCGCCCGGCAACGCTACGCAGCCTCCTGACCTGGCTACGGAGAGCTGCGCCCGTCCTCTTCCCAGCCGCTTGGCTGCTTCCCTGTTCGACGCTGTCGTGACGCCCATCGCCCGTCCTGCGCCCCTCCTGCTGAGCCCCGCCCGTCCTATTCGACATACACATCTGGCACCGCGAGGACCGCTCGGCTTGCGTCGGCGACGAAACCCCCTAATCGAGCGGCACGCATGCTACGGGCGTCCGCCCGTCCCCAATCCCGCCCCAGAACCCCGCCACGGCCGATTAGCCCAGCGACCACGGGCGAGCTGCCGAACTCGCTCACGCACGCGACGAGCTGAACTGGCACACACCCACTGCACTCGATGATCGGGCGGGCGAAACCACGCCCACCACACGGCCGCGGACGGCGGCCGAGAAGGCGGCTAGGAATGGAACGGGTGTGAGCCGCAGCGGCGACCAGGCCGGCTCACCGCGTCGCTCACACCAGTCGTCGTCGGCGGCTGGAAGACTGACCCCATGCACAGCCGCAGCCAGCACACCGAGACGCGACGCTGGCTGCCCTTCTTCCTAGCCGCACTGATCGCCGCCCTGGCGGCGATCCTGCTCGGAACCACGTCGTCGGCGTCCGCGGCTGGTGTCGCCGAAAACCGCGTCGAGGCCCTCAACGTTGCCGGCGAGGTCCTCGTCGGGCCGCCGGAACACGTTTCCGCTGGTCAGAGTCGGGATGCAGCCGAAGAATCGGCTGGGATCGTGGTGGCTACCGGTGTTGCCGCAAAGACAGCGCCCTTCGAATTGAAGGCGTTGGGGGGCTCCGCCTATCAGTCACCGGGCGGTCTCATCTATGGCCCTGGCTCGAAGCATGGCCATCGGCTGACGCACGTGCTTCAGCACGGCTTCGCAGACGCGACCAAGAAGACTCATAGCGTCTTCTCAAGTGGCACCGGCGCGTTGAAGACGGTAGATGAAGCGTGGATCCTGAGAGGTGCGCCCGTTGCGGGTGACCCTGGCAAGTACGTGATTCCCATGGGAAGGCAGGTCGGCACTGGCGGCGAAACAAGCGTCACCATCATCGTCCAGCCCGGAACGAGCCGGATTATCACGGCCTATCCGTCATGAGCGTCTTCATCGAGTGCCCGAGGTGCGGACAGGGCAGCGTTGCGGCTTACAGCGTGAAGGCAACGTCGGAAGTTGTCCAAGTCTGCGACGAGTGCGATGCGGTTTGGACTACGGAGGTCGAGCCTAACGCGACAGGGTTCATGACTCTCGAAGAGTTCTTGGCGGAGCGGTGCCTTCCGCCTCTTTGGGACGAGCTCGAGAAACTTGAGTGGCCATGATCAACGGCCCGCAACCAAAGCGCCTCCGTAGTTGGATGCCGGAGTGACCTTGCTGCAAAAGCATGTTCCTTCGCGGGCACCACAGTCGTACTCATGGCCGACGGCAGCAACGTGACGCCGGCTGAGACGTCCGCGATGCTGCAGGCGATCGGTGAGGCAGCTGATCGCTATGTGGGAGTGAACTCGTACGAGCACCTGCTCCGTGAGGTTCAAGAACTACCTATGTCGGATCAAGTTGATCGCCCGGCAGCGGTGGCAGTGATCAGCCGTGCGGCCGGCCGCGAGCGCATTTCACCTACCTCTGCTCCTGCCAGGCAACCTGCACCACCTCGATTCCGCGTTCCCGGGTGATCAAGCGCCCGCGTCCGGGGGTGGCAGCCTCGGGTCTGGTGGCACCGA
Organism: uncultured Actinomycetota bacterium; assembly: GCA_963814245.1. GTDB lineage: Bacteria > Actinomycetota > Actinomycetes > Propionibacteriales > Nocardioidaceae > Nocardioides. Next base: position 183,336 of record CAWFBY010000005.1, on the reverse strand, counting down.
TCAGGGGCCCGTCGTCGGGGTTCCCCGAGAGCAACAGGGCCGGCGCGGCCAGGTCCCGCAGGCTCTGCAAGACCGGCTCGTAGAGAGCTCGCGCGGCGCCGCCCGAGCGTCGGGCGACGATCAGGTTCAGTCCAACGTCACGGGCCTGTGGGAGTAGGGGTACCAACGACTGCAGGGGTGAATTCGCGTGGGTGGCGACCAGGTCATAGTCGTCGACGACCACGAAGACCTCGGCGCCGGTCCACCACGAGCGGTCACGCATGTGTCGGGGGGTCACGTCGGGCCCCGGGAGGCGCTGTTCGAGGTGTTCCGCGAGGTCGCGCAGCGCCGGCTGCGCCTGGGTGCTGGACGTCAGGTAGTTCAAGAGATAGGGGTCCGGGACCTCTCCCAACAGGCTCCGGCGATAGTCCACCACGACGATCTGGGCCCGCTCCGGTGTCCGGGTGCGCATCACTTCGTGGAGGTAGGTCCGCAGCACCGCGCTTTTGCCCGACCCCGAGTCGCCGAAGACCAGCAGGTGTGGGTCGGTGTCTGGCTCGAGCGCGACCGGGGCGAGATCGCGCTCGTTAATCCCGAGCAGCAGGTGCCGCGGCCGGCAGGTGGGCGGCAGGCGGCGTACGTCGTCCAGGGCGATCCGCTCCGGCAGCAGCCGCAACCTAGGCCCCGGCGGGCCCGACCACGCCGCAGCCACCCGCGTGATCAGGTCATCGAGGCCATCCGCCAACGTCTGTGACCGGGCGTCCCCGTCGATCCGCGGCAGCGCGGCCAAGAAGTGCAGCCCGCCCGGGAGGATCCCGCGGCCCGGTCGTCCGGTCGGCACCAACGCCGCAGTTTTGCGGTCGACCTCCGAGTCGAGCGGGTCTCCGAGCCGCAACTCCAGTCGGGTGCCGAACACATCGCGCATCGCCGAGCGGAAGTCCGCCCACCGCGTCGCCGCTGCCAGCACGTGCACGCCGAATCCCAACGAGCGTGCAGCCAACTGCTGCAATTCGGCCTCGAGCTCCTCAAATTCGGCGCGCAAAGTGGCCCAGCCGTCCACGACGAGGAACACGTCGCCATAGCCGTCGTCGATCACGGCGCCCCGGCTCGCGCGTCGTGAGCGATAGGCCTCGATGGAGTCGATCCCGTGGGCGCGGAAGTGGCCCTCCCGGTGGTCGAGGATGCCGCGCACCTCGGCCAGGATGCGGCGTACGACGTCTGGCTCGCTGCGGGTGCCGATGCCGGCCACGTGGGGAAGCCGGACGAGGGGGGCGAAGGTGCCGCCCCCGAAGTCGAGCACATAGAACTGCGCCGCCCGGGGAGTGGTGGTCAGAGCCAAACTGGTGACGAGGGTGCGCAGGAGCGTGCTCTTGCCGCTGCGCGGACCCCCCACGACGGCGACATGACCGGCGGCACCACCAAGGTCGACGGTCAGGGTGTCGCGACGCTGATCCCGGGGCCGGTCGACCACTCCGACCGGCACCACGAGTTCACCGAGTCGGCGATGGTCCGCAGAGGTCAGGCCGTGGTCGGCGGTCGACGCCAGATCGCCCAAGAGGCGGTCGAGGGTTTCGGGTTGATCCAGCGGCGGTAGCCACACTTGATGCGCGCCCGGTCCCTGGCCAGCCAACGCCGCGACACCGGCCTCCAACAGGCTGGGGCCGGGCTCGGGAGCCGTGGGCGAGACGGCGTCGGGGGCGGCGTACTCCATTGGCCCACCCCGGACCTCCGCCGCCGTGAACGGCACCATCCGGACCGGCCCACCCGGGCGCTCGTGTCGCCGCTCACGCGCAGGCCCCGAAACATAGGCCGTCCTGAACCGCATCAGGGGTGTCGGATCGGCCTTGAGATAGCCGAATCCGGGAGTGGCGGGCAGTTGATGAGCATCGGGTACGCCGAGCACGGCCCGGGACTCGCTGGCACTGAACGTGCGCAACCCGATCCGATAGGACAGGTGCGACTCAAGCCCGCGCAAGCGACCCTCTTCGAGCCGCTGCGAAGCGAGCAGCAGATGCAGTCCGAGCGACCGGCCCAATCGACCGATCGCGACGAAGAGGTCGACGAACTCTGGCTCGGCCGAAAGCAGTTCGGAAAACTCATCGACCACGATCAGTAGGGAGGGCAGTGCAGGCAACTCGGCGCCCGACTCGCGCGCCCGCTCATAGTCATGCAGGGACGCGAACCCCCCGGCGCGCAACAACTCCTGACGCCGCACCAACTCGCCCGTCAGGGCATCCTGCATCCGGTCAACCAGGGCAAGCTCCTGGGCGAGGTTGGTGATGAGCGCCGACACGTGGGGCAGCTCGGCCATCCCCGCGAACGTCGCGCCGCCCTTGAAGTCGACCAACACGAGGTTGAGTTGCGCAGGCGAATGCGTCAGCGCCAACCCCAACACCAACGTGCGCAGCAGCTCAGACTTGCCCGACCCGGTCGCGCCGATCACCAGGCCGTGCGGGCCCATCCCGGCTTGGGCGGACTCCTTGAGGTCCAGGTGGATCGGCTCTCCATGGTCGCCCAATCCGATCGGCACCCGCAGACGATCGCGGGGCGCTCGGGGCAACCACGGGTGAGTCCGATCCGAGGCGCCGAGCTCGCCTAGCCCGAGCAACCCGAGGAAATCCGGGGTCGCAACATCCTGGCCCGACTGGGCCGGACGCAGGTGGGCTGAGGGCAGTGCCGCAAGCCTTCGGGCCAGCGCCTCGGCGGTGGCCAGGTCGCACTGATCGGCCAGGGCAGGCATGGGCTCCTGGCCCCACCGTCGCACCGTGATCGCCGGCTTGTCGGCATCGCCCCCGCTCCCATCGCCCCCGCTCCCCTTGCCCGCGCCTTCCTCAAAGTGCAGCCGCAATCGTCCTGGGTCTTCGAGTGGGCGCTGGGTGCTGACGACCCCTACCAAGGTCAGTGCGCGGCGCCCGGCGAGTGGATCGATCCGATCACCCGCGGTCAGGTCGATGCCGTCGACCACAAGCAGCAGGTGCTGCTCGGGGGCGATCGCCGCCAGCTCGGTCAACGACGTGGTCACCAGCCGCCTTCGCCCCGCAGCGTCGGTGGCTCGCCCACTCGCCGCGTGGGGCAGCCACTTGACCCAGTCCCAGTGAGGGAGGTGGGGCTCGCTGGTCAGGACCGCCACACCAAGTTGGGACGGGGGATGGGACAGCACCGCGGAGCAGACCAGCGCGCGGATCAGGGCTCTCGCGTGGTCTTCGGTGCCGCACACCTCCACGTGGCCCAGGTCGCGCAACTCGAGGGTTGCGGGGAGTAGGGGCTGGGTCGCGTGGGCGTTCAGCAGGCGGCGTACGGCCGAAGCGCTCACCGGATCGACGTCGCCCAGGTCGGTTTCGGGGGAGACGAGCGTGACGCCCAGCGGCTGGGAGCCCAGGCCGAAACGGATCTGAAGGAACCCTTCGTCTTCCGGCTCGAGCTCCCAAACCCCAGAGCCCTCGGCGGCCAGGGCAGGTCCAGCGGAGGGTTCGGGGAATCGGCAGTCCAGAGTCTGCCGCTGGTGGGTCGCCGCGTCGTGCAGCGTGTGGCGTACGCCGGCGAGGTAGGCCAGATAGTCCCCGCGAGCCCGGTTGACCCGACGGATCCGCTGCCCGCGCTGCCGCTCGATCTGGACGGCGACAAACCCGAGGGTCGTGGCCAGGACCAACCCGGCAGCCACAAATCCCCTGCTGCTCCCCGATTGGGTGGCCGTGAGCACCACGATCGAGGCGACCCCGCCGAGCATCGGAATCGCATTCAGCAAGGCGCCGCTTGAGGCGTCATCGTCGGCTCGGAGCCGAGGTGGCGGCTTCAGCACCAACTCGCTGGTGGGCGGATCGGGCGGGGTTGTCCGGCGGCCGGTCAGCGTCGTACTCATGGCTTTGCCCTCGTCGTCTTCTCCGCCTTCCTCGTCTCTGGTCGAGCACGCTAACAGCGACCGCAGCCTGGTCCGGTTGTCTCTCCACAGGCCAGCGAAGGGCAGGTTTGGCGACCCCGCGATCGGGGTAGTGCTTCACCAATCGACCAGAGATCGCGGACGGTGAGGATCGTGCGCGGAAAGGAGCAGCCATGTCCTACGGCGCCAACGAGATGGGTCAGGGGGCCGCGACACTCAGCCGCGCGGCGGGCCTGGTGGCCGGTGCCAAGCAAGACTTCGACGGCTTCAGCCGGCAACTCGATGCGCAGCTCCAGGGGCTCCAAGGCCGCTGGCTGGGATCGGGTGGTCGGGCGTTCTTCGCGCTGCACCAGGTGTGGGCCGAGAAGCAGCGGGTGATCACCGGCGCGCTCATCGACTTCGAGGAGGCGCTGCTGGCGACCGAGCGCGACAACCTCAGCACCGACGACCACCAGACCGCGACCTACCACCGCGCCGCCAGCCGCCTCGGCTGACCAGAGAACCGGAGATCTCCCATGTCCCATGCTGCCCTTCGCATCGATCACGGTGGGCTCGACACCGCCGCCGCCGACCTGCTCAACACGGTCCGAGCAATCGACGACCGGCTCGCCCATCTCGACAGTGAGCTCTCCGGATTGCGCCACGATTGGGGTGGGCAGGCCCAGCTGGCGTACGCCGCCGCTAAGGCGCAGTGGGACACGGCGATGCGCGAGCTTCGCGGCGTTCTCGACGAAACGGGCCGCGCCGTGGCCCAGTCCAACGCCGACTATCGCGCGGCCGACCAGCGTGGCGCCGCGTCGTTCGGCGGATGAGTGACGAGCCGCCGTGGGTGCCGGGGACCTCAGGCCTGCTCCGGGTCTCGGTCGCATCACACCTACGCCGAGCCGATGTCGTGCTCCCCGGCACGGTCGCGGTCGCCGAGCTGATCCCCGAGTTGGCCCGGGAGGTCGGCTTGCTTGAGGGAGCGTCGGCTTCTGGCGGCTATTGCCTCCTCACCGGTGAGGGGCGGGTCCTCGCGCCCGAGGTGGACCTGATCGGGCAGGGCATTCGAGACGGCGGCCTTCTTACGGTGACGGCCGGCGTTCGGGCAACGGTGCCGCGCGCCTACGACGACGTCATCGAGGCCGTGGCGGACGTCGTGCAACGAGACTTCCGGCCTTGGACAGCGGCGGCCGCGCGGCGCACGTCACTGGTCGTCGCGAGCGTCCTCCTGGTGCTCGGGGCTGGTGGGCTGATCCCCCTTCGGGGGACGCTCGCCGGTGGTGTCGCGACAGTCGTGGCGGCGGTCCTGGTCGCGGGGGCGCTGGTCATGTCCCGCAGCGGCGAGTCCGTCGTGGCCGGGGGTGTGCTGTGGATCGGCGCGACGTACGCCGCCGCGGCCGGCCACCTGCTGGTCGGCGGAGGAGTCGGAGCCGGGGCATGCGTGATCGCCGCAGGCGTGGGGGCGCTCGGGGCCGGAGCGACGGCGCTCCTGGGCTTCGGCGTACGACGGGCGCTGACGTTTCCACCGATCGTCGGCGGCCTGTTTTTGCTGGCGACCGGACTGGCGCTCCGAGCGCCGCTGTTGGGGCCGAGCGAGGTGTTCCCGGCCGGGTTGGTGCTGGTCGTGCTCGTCAGCGCGGCACTGCCGGCGTGGTCCGTGGCTGTGGCTCGCAGCACGGCGCAGCACGCGACGTCACTCATCGTTCCGCCAGGTGTGCCGGCGCCGGTCGACCCGGCGCGCGTCGCCGCCGAAACCCAGGCCGCTCACGAGCTGCGCCTGACGATCTCGGCCACGTGCGGGGTGATCGCGACAGTTCTGGCGCCACTTTCCGCCCGCCTCGGGGTGGCCGGGACTGGGCTGGCGCTGTGTTGCAGTCTGATCCTTGCGCTCCGGGCGCGCCCCTGCCGCGCGGACTCCGAAGTGTTCGTGGGCATCGCCTCGGGCGCTGGCAGTGCGGCGAGCGCAATCGTGGCGGCCTTCTGGTTGCAGGACGGGTGGCGGCCCTTCATCGTGGGTGGCTCGCTCCTCGCCGGTGTCGCCCTCCTGATCTGGACGCTGGGCGGGGCTCCACGATCGGTGCGACTCAGCCGGCTCGGGGACCTGATGGAAGCGGCGGCGTTGTTCACGTTGGCTCCGCTGGTGGTGGTGGCTACCGGGGCGTTCGACGCCGTGCGAAGGTGAGGGAGGTGGCCTCCAAAAGGGACCTCGTCGAGGCTCACAGTTTCCTCCGCCGCCGCCTCATCCGGGCCCTGGTGTCGGGCCAGACCGGCGGCCACGCGGCCGACCAACCTGGCGTCGCCCGGGCGATCATGGGAGGCGTGGTCGTGGCGGCTCTGCTGGTCGCGGGCGCTGCCGTGACCCGTCTATGACAGGCCGAGCATCCGAAAGGTGGTGAGTCCGGTCGCGAGGGCGACCACGCTCCAGGTGGTTGCCTTGAGCGCCGCCTCGATCGGGGCGAGGAGCGCCTCGCGGGTCAGCGGTTCGCTGCGTCCGTCGTGAAAGGAGACCGACCCTTCGAGCGCCGCCGTACGCCGCCGCCAGGACCTCGCCTGCGTGCTCAGCGCCCGTTGCGCGACCGAGAGCGCAAACGCGAAACCGGCCACAAACAGTGCCGGAAGACCCAGAGTTCCGGCTTGCGCGAAAGAGGCCGTTAGCGCAGGGAACGCCCCCCACCCGAGGGCGAACACCAGGTCGTTGTGGAGGCGACCGCCCATGAGCTCGAGGTTGTAGCCGCAATTGAGCGCGACCCCGACCACGATGAAGACCACCAGACCTGGTCCGACGCGCCCCACTCCAACGGCCCCGATGGCGACCGAGCCGAGGAGGGTGATCACCGCCACCGCGATGAGGTGGAGATCGGGGATGCTGGTCCGCAGTGGACGGTCGTGCAACTCATCCAGCGCATGGGCGGCGAGGCCAACGGCCAGGAAGAAGGCCACGAGGGTCGCGGCGAGGCGCGCGACGCTGAACTCGGGGGCGACCGCGGCGCCGATCGCCACGTACGACAGGTGCCACAACGTGTAGGGCGGATGCAGCAACACCCACCAGTCGGCCAGCCGCCCACGCTGGAGATAGCGCGGCGCCGCATAGAAGGCCGGGGGTGACGGCGCGGAGTCGTCGATCATGGTGCCGGCGCCGAGTCGGGGCCGCGTTGTCCCCACATCACGAGTCCGCCGCCGAGGCTCATCCTCTTGGCGTGTACGTCGACAAACCCGGCCGCGCGCCACGCCTCGATGGTGTCCGCGACCGAGAAGCTGGCGTAGTGCCCGCTGATGTTGGGCCCGAGGAATCTCCCCACATCGAACCAAGCGCGGCCGCCTAAGATCCCGCCCGCTGCCGGGAGCACGATCCTGGTGTAGCACACCCAGCACCAGCGCCAGAAGGGATTCGGGGGCACCGCGAACTCCAGGCTTGCCATGGTCCCGCCGGGACGAACGACGCGTGCGAGCTCGCGGATGGTGGCGCTGGGGTCGGCCACATATCTGAGGAGGTAGGTGAAGGTCAGCGCATCGAAGTGGGCGTCGGGGAAGGGCAGCCGCTCACCCTGACCACGCACCAGGGCGATGCGGCTTTCCGCTCGGGCGGCGGCCACGTTGCGTTGGCCTCGGGCCAGCATGTCGCTGCTCAGATCGAGGCCGACGATGTGGGCGGACGTACGGTCGGCCAGTTGGAGCGCCACTCCCGCGGGGCCGGTGGCCACATCCAGGACCGTGGCCGGAGCCACTGCCACCACGTGATCGATCATTTCCCGACGCCACCGCCTGTCCTGCCCAAAGGTGAGGATGGCCGCGAGAGCGTCGTATCGCGCAGGCAGCCCGGCAAACAACCTCTTGGTGAACTGCGTCGGCGAAGCGCGGACGATGTGGTGGCCCATGGAGGTCCTCTCGGTCTCTGGTGCCAACCATGCCCTAACGGCTGTCGGGCGGGATCGAGCCCGTGCGTTCCGTGCGAGGAAGCGTAGGATCTTCAGAGAACCTTCACCGGTCCATCGCGACTCCCACACGCTGGGCGGCCAGGCTGAAACTAGGCAAGCTTCAGAGGGAGTTGAGAACGATGATGAATGGCTACTACGGAAACATGGGTTGGGGTGGCTGGCTGGTCATGGGCCTGATCGTGGCCGCATTCTGGGCGCTGGTGGTGCTCGGTGTGGTGGCTCTTTTCCGCAGCACAACAAATTCCGTGAGTTCTGGGTCGGGTGGCGTTGCTGGCAATCCGGGCCCCGCCCCTCGCGTGACGGTCACCAAGTCCGAGCCGCAGGCGATCCTCGACCTGCGTTTCGCCCGGGGCGAGATCGATGCCAGCGAATACCAAGCGCGCACCGACGCCCTACACGATGCCTCGGCTGGCCGACGCTAGTCCGCCCGCGCCGTGGGGAAGGGCGGAACCGGCCGAGTTCGGCCTATGGGACATCCCATTCCGCGGATGGCGGTCCGTGAGGCCCAGCCGACCGATATCGGAGCGATTTTGAGTCACGAGATGGCTCGAAATCCCACCACTGTGAGTGGGGCTGCCTGCTCATGGGGGTTCCGCCCCGATGGATGCGCTAGGCAACCCCCGCAGACGGGGGCGGAAGCATCACCAACGGGGCGGAACCGGCCGAACTCGGCGCCTGAGATAGCTTCGGCAAGTTCTGGGGCAGCGTCCGGGTGAGCGACTGGCGGAGGATAGGGGATTCGAACCCCTGAGGGCTATTAACCCAACCCGCTTTCCAAGCGAGCGCCATAGGCCACTAGGCGAATCCTCCGCGGAGGAGATTACCTGCCTGGCGTCGCAGTCCCGAAATCGGGCGGCGCGGGCCGGTCCCGGGCGGGCGAGTGTCTCGGCGGGCGGCGTACGACGTTGCCGGTTGGGCAAGCTCAGCCAGCCTCGCCTAGACTCACCCGCAACCCCCCGCGTGGCGGCATCTGACCGAATCCCCCAGGGCCGGAAGGCAGCAAGGGCAAGTGAGCTCTGTCGGGTACGCGGGGGGCCTTTGTTTGCCCACCTCTTGGCCGCGCTCGGTTCATGCACGACGATGGGCGCGTGCTGGTCATCGCCCATCTTTCCGACACTCACTTCGGTGGCCGCTGGGCTCCGGCCGAACGCGCTCGGCGCGTCCTGGACCACCTCTCCACCCTCGATCCTCCGGTCGATGTCGTCCTGGTGACCGGCGACATCGCCGAGCACGGCACGCCTGAGGAGTACGCCGAGGCAGCCCGCGTCTTGGGCGCATGGGCTGGGCCGGCCCCGATGTTTGCCTGCATCGGCAACCACGATGTGCGGGAGGGGTACGCCGCCTGGCGCGGTCTGCCCGCCGACGTACCCCAAAACCAGGCTCACCGGGTCGCCGGCGCCCTGTTCGTGATGCTCGACTCGATGGTGCCCGCACAATCGACGGCCGCGGGGGAGCCAGGGGAGCGGATCGACTACGGCGTCCTCGCCCCCGAGACGCTGGACTTCCTCGAAGACCAACTCAGCAGTCGAGCGGCGGGGGAGCGGGCCTTCGTGTGCCTGCATCATCCACCCGAGCCGATCCATCTGGGGCTGATGGACCCGATCCGGCTGCGCAACAGCGCCGAGCTGGCCGCCGTACTCGATCGGCACCGTGACGTTGTCGCGGTGCTGGTGGGGCATGCGCATTCCGCGTGCACGACGGCGTTCGCGTCCATGTCGGCACCCATCCCGATCCTGATCCCCGGCGGCATCGCCTCGACGATCACCATGGACGCGGAGCCGTTCAAGCAGATCACGCCCGACTTGCCGCCCACGTTCGCCATCCATTTCGTCGACGACGACGGTCGCATCACTACCCATTGGCGTTCGCTCGAGATGGGGCTGTGAACGCGAGGGTGTCGACTGTCGGCCAGGGTGGTTAGGGTTCAGCTGTGGAGTCCCCCCTGGCGCTGTATCGCCGCTACCGGCCCGAGACCTTTGCCGAAGTCATCGGCCAAGATCACGTCACCGAACCGCTGCGAGCTGCGCTGGCCAACAACCGGGTCAACCACGCCTATCTTTTCTCGGGTCCGCGCGGCTGTGGCAAGACCACCTCGGCCCGGATCCTGGCTCGCTCGCTCAACTGCGCGCAGGCGCCGGTGGCCGACCCGTGTGGCGAGTGCGACAGCTGTCGCGAGCTCGCCCGAGGCGGTCCGGGTTCGATCGACGTCATCGAGATCGACGCGGCATCACATAACGGCGTCGACGATGCCCGTGATCTGCGGGAGAAGGCGTTCTTTGCGCCGGTGCGCGATCGCTACAAGGTCTACATCATCGATGAAGCCCACATGGTCACTCCGCAAGCGTTCAACGCGCTCCTCAAACTGGTCGAGGAGCCGCCACCACACCTGCGGTTCATTTTCGCCACGACCGAGCCCGACAAGGTGTTGGCGACGATCCGTTCGCGCACCCATCACTATCCCTTCCGCCTGATCCCGCCGCGACTGCTGTCCTCCTACCTCTCGGAGTTGTGTGTCAAGGAAGGCGTCTCCATCGAGCCGGCCGCCCTGCCTCTCGTCGTACGCGCGGGCGCAGGGTCGGCGCGCGACACCCTCTCCGTGCTCGATCAGTTGCTCGGCGGTGCCGGACCGTCAGGCGTCACCCACGCGTTGGCGACCGGCCTGCTTGGCTTCACTCCCGACTCGCTGCTCGACGAGGTGGTCGATGCCCTCGCGGCGGGGGACGGCGCGACCGTGTTTGGCGTGGTCGACAAGGTGATTGAGACGGGTCAGGATCCGCGCAGATTCACCGAGGATCTGCTGCGCCGACTGCGAGACTTGGTCATCGTCGCGGCGGTTCCGGACGCCCCGGCGACCGGTTTGATCGACTGTTCCGAAGATCAAGGCGAGCGACTGGTGGCGCAGGCGGCGCGCTTTGGGCGGTCGGATCTGTCCCGTGCGGCTGACCTGGTGGCTTCCGGGCTGACCGAGATGCGTGGCGCCACCGCGCCGCGTCTGCTGCTTGAGTTGATTTGCGCCCGCGTGTTGCTGCCTGGTGCCGACCACACCACCGACGGGTTGCTCGCCCGCCTCGATCGCATCGAACGACGCGCCTCGATCTCGGGTGGTGTCTCGGGGGGTTCCTCTGGGGGCGCCGCCCCAGTCCCGGCAGTCCCGCCGTCCATCCAGTCCCCCTCCTTCGTCGGGGGACGGCCAGCCCCATCCACGGCCGGCGAGACTGCCGGGACTGAACCGACACCCCCGGAGGCGCCGCCGAACCTCGGCGGGCCGCCGTCGTCCCCCGGACCGGAGCCCCAGGACGGCGGGGCTTCCTTGGCCCCCGGACCGGTGCCCCCGAAGACGGAGGCGGCGCCCCCTCCGGCATCAGGCAACACGCTGAGCCTGGTCGACGTACGCCGCCTATGGCCCGACATTGTCGAGGCCACCAAGAGCCGACGACGGATCACCTGGATCCACCTCACCCAACACGCACAGGTGATGGCTGTCGACGCGTCGACCCTTACCTTGGGGTTCAGCAACGCGGGGGCTCGTGACTCGTTTGCCAAGGGCGGGAGCGCCGAGATCGTGCGGCAGGCGGCCATCGATGTGGTGGGGGCCGACTGGACTGTCGACGCGATCGTGGATCCGAGCGCCCAGCCCGATCCAGCCGAGCCGCGCGTGATCCGCGAGGCGACCGCGCCACCCGAGGAGAGTCCCTCCGCAGCTCCCGACTGGGCGGCGGAAGGCACCCCTGAGACGGAGAGCGCCCCGCAAACGGCGCCCACTCCGACGTCAACGGCAGCGCGCAAGGCGATCCAACAGACCCGGCCGGCTGGCGCCGACCCTGCGGCGCCTAGCCCCGAGCGGGCGCTGGCTGACGCTGAAGCCGATCGGGATGATCCGGTGATCGAAGACGCCGGGCTGGGCACTGCGGAGCTGTTGCAGCGCACGCTCGGCGCCGAGGTCATTGCCGAGATCCCACACTCCTGACCCCCGATGGGTGAGGCTTGCCCCAAGAAGACCCGACCAAGACCGAGCAGGCGATGAGAGATGACCCAGGACCAGAACCCGTTTGAGGCGTTGGGGGGCGGCTTTGACATGGGTGCCCTGTTGCAGCAGGCCCAGCAGATGCAGGAGCAGTTGCAGTTGGCCCAGGAGCGCCTGTCCGATCAGATCGTGACCGGGCAGGTGTCGGGCGGAGCGGTGCGCGTGAGCGTCAACGGGATCGGCGATCTCGTTGCGGTCGCGATCGACCCTGGCACGGTCGACGGCTCCGATGCGGAGTCGTTGGCGGACCTGGGCGATCTCGTCGTGGCGGCCTATCGGGATGCGAAGTCCCAGGCCGACCAACTGGCCGCCAGTGCGCTCGGTCCGATGGCGGGGGGATTCGGCGGCCCTTCACCGGCGGAGTTGGGTGGCGACGACGCCGGCCCCAGCGGACACCCCCTCGGCTTCGGGCCTTCCGGGAATGGCTGAGGGACGACGTTGTACGAAGGCATTGTTCAAGACCTCATCGACGAGCTCGGGCGGTTGCCGGGGGTCGGGCCCAAGGGCGCGCAGCGGATCGCCTTTCACCTGCTGCAGGCAGATCCGATCGACGTACGCCGGCTGGCTGATGTCTTGATCGAGGTCAAGGCGAAGGTGAAGTTCTGCTCGATCTGCTTCAACGTCTCGGAGGACGACCAGTGCCGGTTCTGTCGCGACCCGCGCCGCGATCAGTCGGTGTTGTGCGTGGTCGAGGAATACAAGGACGTCGTTGCCATTGAGCGCACCCGCGAGTTCCGGGGCCGCTATCACGTGTTGGGTGGGGCGATTTCGCCCATCGACGGTATCGGTCCGGAGCAGTTGCGGATCCGTGAACTGATGATGCGGCTGGCCGACAGCACGGTCGTCGAGGTCATTTTGGCGACCGACCCCAACCTTGAGGGGGAGGCCACCGCGACCTATCTCACGCGGATGTTGAAGCCCCTCGGCTTGCGCGTGACGCGTTTGGCTAGTGGACTGCCTGTAGGCGGTGACCTCGAATATGCCGATGAGGTCACCTTGGGCCGCGCATTCGCTGGGAGGCGATCTGCAGATGACTGACGAGACGATCGATGTGGAAGACGTCGCCATCGCCCTGATCGACGGTGAGACCGAAGACTTCGCCCAGCAGATCGCCGACCAGGTGGCGAGCTTCCTGTTGGCGCTGCGGGCCATCTCCCAAGAGCCCGACGCGGGGCACGCGATTTCGCTGCTGCTTCTCGAGGTCAGCCAGGTGCTGTTGGCGGGTGCCCGGATGGGGGCACAGCGCGACTTCACCCCGCAGGGCCTCTATCAGCCCGACACCGGGCCCGACCCCGATCTCGACGACATGCGGCTGCGGCTCGCGAAGATGCTGGACAGCATCGACACCTACAGCTTCGTCTTCGACCCTTACGTTCCCGAGGTGGTCGACAGCCAGCTGTCCGATGACCTCACCAGCATCGCCACCGATCTGCACAACGGGTTGAGTCACTTCCGCAGTGGTCACGTCGAGGAGGCGCTGTGGTGGTGGCAGTTCTCCTACGTGTCCTCGTGGGGCAACCTGGCGGGCGCCGTACTCAATGCCCTGCTCTCGGTGGTCGCTCACGATCGGCTCGATGTCGATCTCGATCTTGAGGCCGAGCGGGTAGCCGTCGCCAATGAGATGTTGGAGTCCGGGGAGAACACCCCCCGCTAGACTCACCCCTGGCCGCAACGCAGCGTGGCGCGCTCCGCATCGGGGCACGCGGCCCGAGTCGATCGTGCAATCGAGGACCACACTGTGGGCATTGTCGTGCAGAAGTACGGCGGTTCGTCGCTGGCCGACGCCACCGGGATCAAGCGGGTGGCGCAACGGATCGTGGCGACCAAGAAGGCCGGTCACCAGGTTGTCGTCGTGGTGTCTGCCATGGGTGACGCGACCGACGAGTTGCGCGATTTGGCCGAACAGGTGACGCCCCTGCCCCCGCCCCGCGAGCTGGACATGTTGTTGACCGCGGGGGAGCGCATCTCCATGGCTCTGGTCGCCATGGCGATCGCTGCGCAGGGCCATAAGGCGCGCTCGTTCACCGGCTCCCAGGCCGGCGTCATCACCGACTCGGCCCATGGCAAGGCGAAGATCATCGACATCACGCCGGGGCGCATCGAGGCCGCCTTGCAGGACGACGCGATCGCCATCGTCGCCGGCTTCCAGGGCGTCTCCCAGGACACCAAGGACATCACCACGCTGGGCCGTGGCGCCTCCGACACCACCGCTGTCGCGCTAGCCGCCGCGCTGGGCGCCGAGGTGTGTGAGATCTATAGCGATGTGGACGGCGTTTTCACCGCGGATCCGCGCATCGTCCCCACCGCTCGCAAGCTCGACCGCGTCTCTACCGAGGTCATGCTGGAGATGGCGGCCAGCGGAGCCAAGATTCTGCATCTGCGGTGCGTGGAATACGCCCGCCGCTACAACATGCCCGTTCACGTGCGCTCGTCCTTCTCTCAGAAGGAAGGCACGTGGATTCTGCCCGACCCAACCGAAGGAACACCGATGGAACAGGCCATCATCGCCGGAGTCGCCCACGACCGCAGCGAAGCCAAGATCACCGTCGTCGGAGTGCCCGACAAGGTGGGTGAAGCGGCGCGCATTTTCGAGGCGCTGGCTTCCGTGGAGGTCAACATCGACATGGTCGTCCAAAACATCTCTGCCGCGACCACCGGTCTTACCGACATCTCCTTCACGTTGCCGCGCGCCGATGGCCAAACGGCGATGACGGCGCTGGCCCGGATCCAGGACGCGGTCGGCTACGACAAGTTGTTGTACGACGACCAGATCGGCAAGGTCTCCTTGATCGGCGCCGGCATGCGCTCCCACCCAGGCATCACCGCGAAGTTCTTTGCCGCGCTGGCTTCGGTCGGCGTGAACATCGAGATGATTTCGACCTCCGAGATCCGGATCTCGGTGATCGTGGACGAAGGCCAGGTGGACGCCGCCGTACAAGCCACGCACACCGCGTTCGATCTCGACGCCGAAGAGGTCGAGGCCGTCGTCTATGGCGGGACCGGTCGATGACCCGACTGGGTGTGGTGGGGGCCACCGGCCAAGTGGGGGTGGCGATGCGCCAGATCCTCGAGGAGCGCAACTTCCCGGTCGAGGAGATCAGGTTCTTCGCGTCGGCGCGATCCGCGGGCACGGTGCTGCCGTACGCCGGCCGCGAGATCGTGGTCGAAGACGCCGACACCGCCGACCCGACGGGGCTGGACATCGCCGTCTTCTCGGCCGGCGCCACCGCCTCGCGGGCGCTCGCTCCGCGGTTCGCCGCCGCTGGTGTGATCGTGGTGGACAACTCGTCGGCCTGGCGGATGGATCCCGATGTCCCGCTGATCGTCTCCGAGGTCAACCCCGGCGCCATACGCGAGGCGCACAAGGGCATCATCGCCAACCCCAACTGCACGACGATGGCCGCGATGCCCGTGCTGAAGGTCCTCCACGATGAGGCCGGGCTGGTGCGGCTGATCGCGTCGACCTACCAGGCCGTGTCGGGCAGTGGCGTGGCTGGCGTCGAGGAGTTGGCGAGCCAGGTGGCCTCCGTTGGCGACAAGGCCCGGGAGTTGGCGTACGACGGGGCCGCGGTGTCCTTCCCTGACCCGGTGAAGTATGCCCGTCCGATCGCCTACAACGTGCTGCCGCTGGCCGGCTCGATCGTCGACGACGGACTGGGCGAGACCGATGAGGAGCAGAAGCTGCGCAACGAATCCCGCAAGATCCTGGGCCTCCCCGACCTTCGGGTGTCCGGGATCTGTGTGCGGGTGCCGGTCTTCACGGGCCATTCGTTGGCAATCAATGCCGAGTTCGAGCGACCGCTTCCTGTTGCCCGGGCCCGCGAACTATTGGCGACGGCACCTGGCGTGGAGCTGAGCGACATCCCGACTCCCCTTCAGGCGGCCGGCAACGACCCGTCGTACGTCGGACGCCTGCGCCAAGACCCCGGCGTCGATGACGATCGTGGGCTGGCGTTGTTCATCAGCAACGACAACCTGCGCAAGGGCGCGGCCCTCAACACCGTGCAGATCGCCGAGCTCGTTGCCGCCAGCCTGCGCTGAAGGGCTTGCGTCAACTCAGGTGGATGACCCCAAACCGTTGATCCTGTCCTTTGGCGAAGGACATCGTGCTCGCACTGGGCCGGTAGGCGATGCCGTGCCGCACGAGAGACGACCCGTGCGAGTCGCGGAGTTCGACGAACAGACCCTCCACCAACGGGTCCTTCCCGACCAGCGAGCGTTCCAACTCGTTGAGGGTCCAGGTGACTGCTGCACCGTCTGGCACCTCGACCACGACCACCAGGGCGGCTCCTAAGGGGTGTACGACGGTGGTCTCAAGGGAGCGCAACTGATAGCCGGAGAGGGCCTCGTCCACGTGGGCGATGAGGTCTTCATCGGTCATCGCGGCGGATTCAGCCCCAAAGATCTGCCCGAGCCGGACCGACCCCGACCCGCCTGTGAGCGTCACTGGCCCGCTCTTCGTGTCCAACACCACGTCAGCGACGTCGATGACGTCACGGTTCGATTCTTGAGAGGCGTCTGTCCGGGCGAGTTCGGCAATGGCCCCCTGAGCGAGCGCTGCCTCCCAGCGAGCTCGGGTGTTGTGATCGTCGCCGCTGGACTGAACATGGATCTCCAAGGCAGGCGGGCCGGTCGTGGCGTCAGCGGAGACCGACACCTTGGAGACGAGGGTCAACCCCGCGCCCTCTCCGGTAACCCGGTCAATGGCTTCCTGCATGGAAAGCCCTTCGATGGGCCTGTCCAGGTGCGTCGCGAACGCGCCTGGGGTGCCTTTGGGAGAGTGTTGCGCCGCATCGGGATCACCGGCTGAGGCCACGGAATACACGCCAAAAGCGACGCCGATGAGCCCGGAGGCCACGACGATCTGGTAAATCCGGCGTTCAGCTAACATCGAAACTCCCCGAGGTGTTGGTTGACCCGACTGTCCAGCACGCGCTCGAATTGTTGTGATAGGCGTTAGATCCTGTGGCTGGCGCCCATGTCCCCGAAATCCATCTCTGCCAGAGCACGAAGTGGCCCACGGCGTTTCCGGTCGGGCAAGTCGAGCCGAATACGGCGATTTCTCCCCAAGCGTAGGCCTTGATCTCGCTCGTCGTGCCAAAGCCGGGTCCCGAAGCGACCGCTCCGTTGATCTGTCCTGTGACGGTCGTGGAGGTGGTGGAGTTTCGCTTCACCTGGGCCCAATAACTGGTGTCATTGTTGAAGTTGTTACCTCCGTTGCAGTCAACTCCTGTTGGGGCCCATGACTCGACGTACGAGTGGCCGCTGACGCAGGTATCCGCTGGAGTGGCGTTGACGCCGCAACGCACGAGTCCAGCCTGGACGTGTCGGGGTCCGGATGTCGCATCAGCCAGCAGGATTCCGTACACGACACAGCCGTCACTTGGAGCAAAAAATGAGTCGCCGTTGATGTTTGCCGAGGTCCCGTCGACGTTGTTCGATGAAGTTCTCCGGCCATCCTGCTGCTGCGCGAGGGCCGTCGTTGCCGCGAAACCCAGGGAAAATGCGAGCACGGAAGTAGCAAATCTCACGCCTAGTCGCGCTATTGAGTTCACTCGCGGCTCCTGTTCTTGGGATCCATGTCTAGCACAGGGATCCGGGGGGGGGGCAATCGTTTCGTACGCGGTGAACTGAGACCGACCCGAGCGTGGAAAATGATGGTTGCGGGTGCACAGAGTGCAAGGAGTCGCGCCACCAGATGGGCCGTATGGCCGATCCTGGCGGTCGTTTTCGATGCCTCGCCAGCCCGTGTTCATGAGCAGCCGGCGTTCTTGTTGTGGCGCATCCAGCGACGTGCCTGTCGGAGCCGCAGCGTCATGACAAGCGACCTGGCCAGGTTTCCCCGGGGAAGTGGAAGGTGATCGGCTTCCGCCCCGTTGCGACCGCTTCCGCCCCCGTCTGCGGGGGTGCAGACGGTAACTTCGGGGGCGGAACCCCGCGGGAATAAAAAATTGTCGGGCTGACAGGATTTGAACCTGCGGCCTCTTCGTCCCGAACGAAGCGCGCTACCAAACTGCGCCACAGCCCGATTGCGGGCCATCCAAGACAACCTTGGGGGGCTCACAAGCACGGCGAGCATACCGGAGCGGCGAGTCGCCTCCGAAATCGGGCAGCGCGCTTTAGTCGGCGCGCGCGGTGAGCGTCATCAGGGTCGCCTCGGGTCGGCAGGCGACCCTGATGCGCGCGTACGGACTGGTCCCCAGCCCGGCCGAGACGTGCAGCCAGGACGACCCGAGATCACCGGGTGCGGAGTCGGCGGGGTGGCGATGGAGGCCCTTGGCACGAGCGTTGTCCAGATCGCAGTTGGTGGTCGAGCGCGCCCACGCCGGGGACGCACACCTGCCCGCCGTGGGTGTGCCCGGCGATGATCGCGTCGTACCCGTCGCGGGCAAACTGATCGAGCACCCGCAAGTACGGCGCGTGCGCAACCGCGAGCCGCGCATCGGCGTCAGGGTCGGCCGGCCCGGCCACCAAGTCCAGTTGGTCATAAGACAAGTGCGGATCGTCGACGCCCGCGAACGCCAAGGTCAGGTCCCGAACGCTGAGGCTGGCCCGCTGGTTGGTCAACTCCACCCAGCCGCGCCCGGTGAACTCCTTCTCCAGCTCGGGCCACGGCAGCGGAGCCGAACTCGTGTTGCGGACCCCGTCGTCGGGGAGGACGTAGCGGAACGGATTCTTCAGTTGGGGCGAGAAATAGTCGTTGGACCCGAAGACAAAGGCACCCGGCACGTCGAGCAGGGCACCCAAGGAGTCCAGCACGGCCGGCACAGAGTCGGCGTGCGCCAGGTTGTCGCCGGTGTTGATGATCAGATCGGGGCGAAGGTCGGCCAACGAGCGCAGCCAGGCTTGCTTGCGGGCTTGGCCGGGGGTCATGTGGATGTCGCTGAGATGCAGCACCCGCAGCGGAGCCGCGCCCTGCGGGAGCACGGGAAGATTCACATTGCGAAGGGTGTAGGCGCGCGCCTCCCATGCGGCGTACGCCGTGAGTCCTGCCCCCGCGACTGCCCCCCAACCGGCGAGCCGGCCAACAATCCTTGTGATCCGCACCCGGCAAGGCTGCCACAATGTCGCCATGAGTGCTCTCAAGGACCGCCTGCGCGCCGATCTGACCACCGCGATCAAGACCCGGGACGAGGTCAGGTCGTCGACTCTGCGGATGATTCTCACCGCGATCACCAACGCGGAGGTGGCCGGCAAGGTGCAGCGCGAACTCAGCGACGACGACATCATCGGGGTGCTCTCGACGGAGGCCAAGAAACGTCGCGAAGCCGCCACCGCGTTCAGCGACGCCGGTCGCGAGGAAATGGCGGTCAAGGAGCACGCGGAAGCCTCGGTGATCGCGGACTACCTGCCCGCCCAACTGAGCGACCGACGAGATCGCCGCCATCATCGCGGCAGCGATCTCCTCGAGCGGCGCCGCCGACGAGGGTCCACGCGCCATGGGCAAGGTGATGGGCGTGGTGACCCCTCAGGTGAAGGGTCGTGCCGACGGAGCCGCTGTCGCCGCCGAGGTACGCCGGCAGCTGGGCTAGGCTTCGCCCCCGCGTTCAGGCTGCCTTCAGCGCCGCCTCCCCATGCTGAGTTCCGCGAGGAGCCACAGGGGCCCCTCAGGACGAAGGGGAACCGCGATGAATACCCAACATTTGGCCGTTGCTGCCGTCGCCGGACTGCTCGCAGCTTCCGTGACGACGGCCGGGGAGGCCGCGACCGCTCAGCGGGGCAGGGTGGACCTGGATCCGCCCAGCTTCACCAACCCCATCCAGATCACCAACCCACTGTTTCCGATCAGCGAGTTGGATCAAGTGATCCAACTGGGCGCGGAGGGAGACGTGGCTCTTCGGCACGAGGTCACCTTGCTCGAGGAAACCAAGGTGATCACCTGGAATGGGCAGGACATCGAGGCCGTCGTGTCGCAGTTCGTCGCCTACGGCGACGGCGAGATCCTTGAGATCGCCACGGACTACTTCGCGCAGGCCGACGACGGGGCGGTCTGGTATCTCGGCGAGGACGTCACCAACTACGAAGACGGAGAAGTCTTGGACCATGACGGCACCTGGCTGGCCGGCCGCGACGGTCCGGCGGGGATGATCATGCCGGCCGACCCCCAGGTGGGGGACATGTTTCGGCCGGAGAACATTCCGGGGTTGGTCTTCGAAGAGGTGACGGTGATGGAGACCGGGCTCACCGTGGACGGCCCCGGCGGACCCGTCCCGGGATCGATTCTGGTCCAGGAGGCACTGTTGGACGGCTCGCTAGAAGACAAGTACTACGCCCCTGGCTATGGCGAATTCCAGGCGATCGTTGCCGAGTCCGACGAACTGGTCACCGTCGCGGTTGCTGCCCCGACGGATCACACGGACGGCCCCGAACCTCGGGCACTGGACCGCCTCTCGGAGTTGACGGACAGGCTCTACCGCGGAGCGTCGCACCGAGGCTGGTCGCGGTTGAAGTTCTTGGCCCGGGCGGCACGCCGCGACGCCGGCATCGTGAATGCGACGGTCGCCCCGCCCCTGATTCGCGACCAGATCAAGGACGCCGTGAAGAGTGTTGACGACGCGATCGCCGCGCGTTCGCGCGAAGGGCTCCGGCAAGCGGCGATCGATCTGGAATTGGCGGCCTTGGACGTCGAGTTGCGCTTCGACGATGGCGACGACGTTGACGAGGATCGGCTCGGCGCCTGGCTGCGCCAAGTGAAACTCGACCGCGCGGCTGGCGACGACATCGCGGTGGCCAGCGACCGGGTCATCCTGCGGGCGATCCGGACCAGGCTCGGAGACTGAGAAGGGTGAGCGTGGCCGCCCACTCAGTGGGGGGCCACGTCTGCCTGGTTAGTCGTCGCCGCCGCCGCGCCCGCCGTTGCCATTCCCGTTGCCATTCCCATTGCCGCCGCCACCCTTCTTGGGGGGCGCCTGGCCGGTGGAGGGGGAGAGCAGCACGGGCATCCCGGCGACGGAGTTGCTGCCTCCTGCGGGGAAGGAGGTCGCCACCGTGCCGGCGGCGCTCCCGCTGGCCACGGCTGGACCCACGGCCACCTTGAAGCCAGCGGCGTGCAGCGTGGAGGTCGCGGTGGCAATGCTCATCCCCGACACGGAGGGCACGGTGGCGTACGCCGTCTCGATGGAACTCATGTCGGGGCTGACGAAGTCCTCGCTCGTGAGCCATTGCTGGATCACCCGCATCGCGTCGCGCCAGACCGGCCCGGCGACCTGAGAGCCGGTGGCCTCTGCGATGTAGCTACCACCGACGGTTTGGTATTGCAGCGTGACCGGCGCACCCAGACTGTTGGCACCCGCGATCATCGAGGCCGTGGCCAACTGCGGCGTGTACCCCACGAACCACACGGCCTTCTGACTAGACGTGGTGCCCGTCTTGCCCGCAGAGGGCATCGACAACTCGAGGTCGAACGTATAGCCGAAGCCACCCGGCTCCTGCACTCCCCGGAGCACGGAATTGACGCCGTCAGCGACGGGCTCCTCGAGCACCTGGGTGCAGTCCGGGCTGAAGTCGCCCAGCGGCTCGCCATTGACGTCCTCGATCGCCGTCACCGGGCTGGCCTTGCAGTGCAGCCCGCGGGCCGCAAACGTGGCGTAGGCCTCGGCCATCTCCAAGGGGCTGGTGTCACCGACGCCGAGGGTGAAGGCCGGAGTTCGCTCGGCTCCCTCGCCCGTCTTTGGATCACCCTTGGGGTTGTCCAGCCGGATACCGAGCCGCTTCGCCAGCTTGTAGGGCTCGCAGAGCCCGGTCTTGAGCTCCAGCTGAGCGAAGAAGGTGTTAATCGATAAGCGCGTCCCTTGATACAAGTCGTAGGGCCCCGGGTCGGACGTCGTAGAGTTTTCCGGCTCCCAGGCCTCAATGTTTCCATACGGTCGATTGCGACAATCAGAGTATTCGGTCTGAATGACGCTGATCGGCTCCGGAGCACTGATCGGTGTCGACAAGGGGACCCCTTGCTTGAGCGCGGTCGCCAGGACGAACGCCTTGAACGTCGAGCCGGGCTGGAAGCCGTTGGAGTCGCCGTACTGCTTCGGCACGACGTAGTTGAGATAGGTCTGCCCCAACTTGCGGTTGGCGCCCATCGGCCGCGACTGCGCGAGCGCCCGCACCTCGCCCGTGCCCGGCTCCACCATGGCCAGACCGCCGATGGCCTGATCGGTGGGGTTGACGTGGGAGCGCACGGAGGCGTCCGCCGCCTTTTGGAACCGCTGGTCGATCGTGGTGTGGATCGTCAGGCCACCGGAGAGCAGCTTCTCCTTGCGCTCCTTGCGGGTGGCGCCGAGAGCCGGGTCTTCCATCAGATAGTTGCGCGCGTAGTCACAGAAGAACGGTGCGGCGGAGTTCACGCACCCGTTGGTGGTTTCGTTAGGCACCAGATCGAGCTCGCGTTGTTTGATGCGGTCGGCCTGTTCCTGATCGATCACATTGAGTTGCGCCATCCGGTCCAACACGATGTTGCGACGCTCCAACGCCCGTTCGGGGGCATTGGTGGGGTCATAACCGGTCGGGTTCTTGACCAGTCCGGCCAGCGTCGCCGACTGCTGGAGGTCGAGCTTGTTGGCGTCCTCACTGAAGTAGTGCTGGGCCGCCGCCTGGACGCCGTAGGCGCCGTCGCCGAAGTAGGCGATGTTGAGGTAGCGCTCCAAGATCCAGTCTTTGGACTGCTGCTCCTCGATCGCGATGGCATAACGCAACTCGCGGATTTTGCGGGCGTAGGTGTCGTCGGTTGCGGCAGTCTTCTCGTCGCGAGTCTCGGCCTGAGCCAGCAGGGTGAGCTTGACCATCTGCTGGGTGATCGACGAGCCGCCCTGGACCTGGCTACCGCTGGCCTTGTTGGTGATCAACGCCCGCAGCGTGCCCTTGAGGTCGAGCGCGCCGTGCTCATAGAAGCGGTAGTCCTCGATCGCCACAATGGCCTTGACCATCGAGCGCGAGACACCGCCTGCCAGCGGAACGTTGACCCGGTTCTCGTCATAAAGGGTGGCGATCACGTTTCCGTCGGCATCGAGCATCTGGGTCCGTTGGGCGAGGTCCTCGGTCTTCAGCTCCTCGGGGAGCTTCTTGACCTGCTCGGAAAGGTTCTGCGCGCCGAGCCCCAACGCGCCGGCAAACGGGATGGCCAACCCAGCCACGATCAACCCCATCACGGCTGCCACGAGCCCCATCACACCCAGGTGCGACAACACCCGGGCAGCGGAAAGTCGTTCCTCGACAGGCTTGCTCATGGGCTCCAGAGTACGGGAAAGGACTAGTCACATCCCATTCGTGCGCCTGGTCCCCCGTAGTCCGATTGGACTACGCCGATTGGGCTGAACGTGTCTGGTCCAGTCTGGCCGAAGTCTTTAACTTAGAGGTCGAGGGTCAATGGAGTGGTCGTCACAAGGACGCCGCCCTCTCTCGGGCTGAATGTGGGGACATCATCATGTGGGTTGAAGACTGGGCTCCGTCGGCCGCGTGCCGCGAAGAAAAGCCTGACGCTCTCTTCGTGCGCGGAGCAGAGCAGAACAAAGCCAAGCTGGTATGCAAGGCGTGCCCCGTGCGCACCGAGTGCCTCGCCGAAGCGCTGGACAACCAGATCGAATGGGGTGTCTGGGGTGGCATGACCGAGCGCGAGCGTCGGGCGCTGTTGCGTCGTCGCCCCGCCGCGTCGTGGCGCAGCGTGCTCGAAGCCGCCAAGCAGGAAGCCACCGGAGCTCCCGTCAAGTTGTGACCCCTAGGTTGTGGCGGCTGCTGCCGGATCTGCCAACAACTGGCCGACCCGGCGCAGACCAGCAAGGTCGTGCACGTCGGTGGCCAGGGCCGGGATCGCAGCGGTTGGTACGCCGGGGTGCGCCGCCACAAAGCGGTCACGCAGCATCGTTTCGCGCTCGACCATGCGGGCGCGATCTGCGTGCAGGCGCAACAGACCGGCAGTGAGCGACGACGTACGCCGATTGCCTTGGCCTTTGGCGGGCGGCTTCGCTGATAGCCGAGCCGCAGCCGCCATCGCTTCGTCGGCACTCAACTCGCCCGCCGGGGCTGTGGTGATCCGGTTGACGATCAACCCCGCAAGGGGCATCTGATCGGCGCCGAGCCGTTCGACAAAGTACGCCGCCTCCCGCAGCGCATCGGGTTCGGGCGCCGCCACCACCAAGAAGGCCGTCCCGTCGGCCTGCAGCAACTGATAAGTCTTCTGCGCCCGTTGCCGGAATCCACCGAACAAGGTGTCGAAGGCCGCGACGAAGGTCTGCAGATCGCGCAGCACCTGCGCACCCAACACCTTGGCCAGCGCGCTGGTCACCATGGTGAGACCCATCGTCATCATCCGCGCCGGGCCCCGCGCCGGCGCTAGCAGCAACTTGATGAAGCGGCCATCCAGGAAGCTCGACAGCCGTTCGGGTGCGTCCAAGAAGTCCAACGCCGAGCGTGAGGGGGGCGTGTCCACCACGATCAGGTCGTAGGTCACGTCGCGGCGGGCATCGCGTTGAATCTGCCCCAGTTTCTCCATCGCCATGTATTCCTGGGTCCCAGCAAACGAACTCGACAAGGCGATATAGAAGGGGTTCTCCAAGATTTGCTGGGCCTTCTCCGGGCTGGCCTGGCTCTCGACCACCTCGTCGAAGGTCCGCTTCATGTCGAGCATCATCGCCGCCATCCGGGGGGGTTCCACCCCCCCGGAATCACCAGGCCACATCAAGCCGGAGACCGGGCGGGGGGTGTTGTCGAGAACTTCGATGCCCATCGCCTGGGCCAGCCGGCGCGCCGGGTCGATGGTGAGTACGACGACGTTGCGACCCCGCTCGGCGGCGCGCAGGGCCAGGGCCGCCGAGGTCGTGGTCTTGCCGACGCCCCCCGAGCCGCAGCACACGATGATCTCGGTGTGCGGGTCATCGAGGAGTGCATCGATATCCAGCGCCGGAGCTCGGCTGCTTGGTGCGGCGAGTGGTCCGACCCGCACGCGCGGCGATCGAGGGGTCGTCATGCCATCCCCTGCGCCTTCAACGTGGCCGCCAGCTCATAGAGGGCCCCGAGGTCGACCCCGCTGGCAAGTCGCGGCAGCTCATAGGTAGGCACGCCGAGTCGATCCACCAACGCGCGTTGTGACTCCTCGAGCTCGCGGCGTACGGCATGGTCATGGGCCTGCTCCACGAGCCCGGCCACCAGTCCGGGGGTGAGGTCCACCTTGGCCTCCCGAAGGTCCGCCTCGATGTGGCGCTGGTTGAGGGTTCCGGCCGCTGCGGCGGCCAGATCGTCGGCGGCGAGGTCGCGCGGCCGGACCAGGTTGATGACGACGCCACCGATGGGCAGACCAGCCCCGCGAAGCTCGGTGATGGCGTCGGCCGACTCTTGGACGGGCATCTCCTCCAGCACCGTGACCAGGTGGATGGCGGTGCGGGGCGAGCGAAACAGGGTCATCACCGTGTCCGCCTGACTCTTGATCGGGCCAACCTTGGCCAGTCCCGCCAGCTCGCTGTTGACGTTGAGGAACTGCGTGATCCGCCCCGTCGGCGGCGCGTCGAGAACGACGGCGTCGTACGTCATGGCCGAACGGTTACGGGTGTTGCGTTGCGCTGCCTCGTAGACCTTGCCGGTGAGCAGCACGTCGCGCACTCCCGGCGCGATGGTGGTGGCGAATTCGATGAAGCCGAAGCGATCCAAGGCCCGGCCGGCGCGGCCGAGCTTGTAATACATCGCCAGATATTCCAGCAGTGCCGCTTCCGCGTCGATGTGCAGAGCGTGTACGGCGCCGGCGGGGGTGTCAGCCGAGGCCAACCCGGTGGCGATCCGGCGCTCGGCGTACGGCAACGGGTCGACGTCGAACATCCGGGCTATCCCTTGCCGTCCCTCGACCTCGCAGAGGAGCACGTTGCGGCCCTGGGAGGCCAGCGCGAGCGCCAGGGATGCGGCCACCGTTGACTTGCCGGTGCCGCCCTTGCCGGTGACCACGTGGAGCAGCACCTGGGAGGCGTCCCCGTTGGGGTTGCTGGCAGCCACGTTGGCAGCGTAGTCGGCCGCATCCGCAAGGATCCGGGTGGCTAGGATCGCTGGAAGTTCGAGTCCGAGGGAGGACAGTCGTGGACAAGGTTGTGGCAAACGCGGGTGAAGCGGTTGCGGGGATCGTCGACGGCGCGACGCTGGCCGTCGGCGGGTTCGGCCTCTGTGGTGTGCCGTCGGTGCTGATCGAGGCGGTGTTGGCGTCGGGAGCCGCCGATCTTCAGGCGGTGTCCAACAACTGCGGCGTGGACGAGTGGGGATTGGGCCGGCTGCTGATGGAGAAGCGGCTGCGGCGGATGATCTCGTCGTACGTCGGGGAAAACAAGGAGTTCGCGCGGCAATATCTCTCGGGTGAGTTGGAGGTCGAGCTCACCCCCCAAGGCACGCTGGCCGAGCGGATGCGCGCGGGGGGATCGGGGATTCCTGCGTTCTTCACCGCGACCGGGGTCGGCACGCAGGTCGCCGAGGGTGGGCTGCCATGGAAGTACGACGACTCCGGCAACGTGGTGGTCGCCTCGCCCCCGAAAGAGGTGCGCGAGTTTGCCGGCCAGGATTATGTCCTCGAGACCGCGATCGTGGCCGACTATGGCCTGGTGCGGGCCTGGAAGGGCGACCGGCACGGCAACCTGATCTATCGCGATTCCGCGCGCAACTTCAATCCGCTCGCGGCGATGTGTGGCCGGATCACGATCGCGGAGGTCGAGCACCTCGTCGAGCCGGGGGAGTTGCCGCCCAACGACATCCACACCCCGGGTGTCTATGTGCAGCGGGTGCTGGCGCTGACTCCCGAGCAGGTCGCCGACAAGCGGATCGAGAAACTCACCACCCGACCCCGGACGGAGGCCTGAGATGGCCTGGACGCGCGAAGAGATGGCGGCTCGGGCTGCCTCGGAGCTGACTGACGGTTCCTATGTGAACCTCGGCATCGGGTTGCCCACGCTGGTGCCCAACTATGTGCCCGATGACGTCGAACTCGTCCTCCAATCCGAGAACGGGATCTTGGGGGTCGGCGCCTACCCCTTCGAAGGCGAAGCCGACCCCGACCTGATCAACGCGGGCAAAGAGACAGTCACCCTGCGCCGCGGTGCGTCCTTCTTTGACTCCGCGACCTCCTTCGGGATGATCCGCGGCGGCAAGATCGATGCCGCGATCTTGGGGGCGATGCAGGTCTCGGCCGTCGGTGACATCGCCAACTGGATGATCCCCGGCAAGATGGTCAAAGGGATGGGCGGCGCCATGGATCTGGTGCACGGCGCCAAGCGCGTCATCGTGCTCATGGAACACGTCGCCAAGGATGGCGGTTTCAAGATCGTGAACGAGTGTTCGCTGCCCTATACCGGCAAGCGCGTCGTACAACGCATCATCACCGACCTTGGTGTGATCGACGTGACGCCTGCTGGGTTGGTGCTGCTCGAGCTGGCTCCCGGCGTTGACGAAGAGGAGATTCGGGCGAAAACCGAGCCGGAGTTGTTGGGGCGACCGGTCTAGGCGTTAAGAGGTCCTTAATGCGGTTTTGAGAGTGCGCTGACGGGGCTCGGGATAGAACCATTCGTAACGCTTCATCAAGCTACGAAAGGCCCTCACCATGTCACCGTTCATCCGCACCGATCTTGGCCGCATCACGGCCGCTATCGCGGCGCTCGCCGCTGGTGGCCTGCTGTCGGCCGCGCCGGCGTACGCCGCGTCCCGCGACTCCGACCGCGACGGGATGCCCAACCGCTGGGAGGTCCGCCACGGACTTAACCCGCACAAGGCCAACGCGCGCCGTGACAAGGATCGGGACGGCCTGCGCAACATCGTGGAATTCAAGCGTCACCTCGACCCCGCCGACGAAGACACCGATGGCGACGGCGATGACGATGGCGACGAGGTCGAAGACGGCACGCCCTCGACCGATCCGCACGACTCGGACACCGATGACGACGGCACGGTCGACGGCGACGAAGACGGCGACCACGACGGGGTCGACAACGAAGACGAGGACGACGCCGACGAGGTCTGCGTGGCCGATGACGACGACTCCGACGAAGACGGCATCGACGATGAGGACGAGAACGAGCTCGGCGGCGACTCCGATGACTCCGACTCCGACGACGACGGCGTTGAGGACGGCGACGAAGACGGCGACGACGATGGCGTCGACGACGAAGACGAAGATGACGACGACGAAGCCGACGACGACTGCGAAGACGAAGACGAAGACGAGGGCGACGACGACAACTGATCGTTCCGCGAACGATCTGTACTGATCTGATCACGAGGGCCTGGCCAACTCCAGGCTGGGCCACTTGATCGTCAACCAGCGCCGCCCGACACCCCACGTCGGGCGGCGCTTTGTTGCCTCTCCCCGACTGTCTGAGCCGCCGAGTAGGGTGCGGACATGACGAAATGGGAATACCTCACCGCGCCGATCTTGGTGCACGCCGCCAAGCAGATCCTCGACAACTTCGGGGCCGACGGCTGGGAGCTGGTGCAGATCGTGCCGGGCATGAATCCGGAGAATCTGGTCGGCTACTTCAAGCGGGAATTGGCCTCGTGACCGCGCCCGAGGCGCGGTTGGGGGAGTTGGGGCTGGCGTTGCCCAACGTGGTGCCGCCGCTGGCGGCGTACGTCCCGGCCGCCCGGGCGGGCACCCTGGTCTTCACCGCGGGGCAGTTGCCGGCTCGCGATGGGGTGATGGTCGCGACAGGCAAGCTCGGCGCTGAGGTGAGCGAGGAGCAGGGCTATGAGTGCGCCCGCCAGTGTGCGCTCAACGCGTTGGCCGCCATCAAGGCCGAGATCGGCGATCTGGGGCTGATCAAGCGGGTCGTGAAAGCCGTTGTCTTCGTGGCCTCCACTCCCGAGTTCAGCGGTCAGCCCAAGGTCGCCAACGGCGCGTCCGAGCTGCTGGGTGAGGTTTTTGGCGAGGCCGGAAAACACGCGCGCTCGGCCGTGGGCGTGGCGTCCCTGCCGTTGGACGTGCCCGTCGAGGTCGAGTTGATCGTGGAGCTCTAGTGACGCGGGCGGGGTTGTCGGCCGAGCTGGTCGCCACGGCCAGGGCGTACGCCGACGGCTCGCGCA
This sequence comes from uncultured Actinomycetota bacterium, assembly GCA_963814245.1. Taxonomy (GTDB): domain Bacteria; phylum Actinomycetota; class Actinomycetes; order Propionibacteriales; family Nocardioidaceae; genus Nocardioides. Next base: position 154,511 of record CAWFBY010000005.1, on the reverse strand, counting down.
CGCCGGTCGAGCCGCGCAACGCCGCCACCGTGGTGCTGCTCCAGCCGGGGCTGCGGTCTCCTTCGGTCTATCTGCTGCGGCGCCATACGGAGATGGCCTTCGCCGCCGGCATGTGCGTATTTCCTGGGGGCGTCGTCGATGAGCGCGATTTCGAGCCGGTGACCTGGATCGGGCCGAGCCCGCAGGACTGGTCCGCTCGCCTTGGTGTGGAGCCGGCGTTAGCGGGCGCATTGGTGTGCGCGGCGGTGCGCGAGACGTTCGAGGAATCCGGTGTGCTGTTGGCCGGCGCGGAGGCTGGAGTCGAAGTTGGGCAGGTCGTTTCCGGCACGGTGGGGGAGGCGTGGGAGCGCGATCGGTTGGCGCTGGAGGCCGGCGAGGCGTCGTTGAGCGAGGTGTTGCGGGGTCGAGGTTTGGCGCTCCGCGCCGACCTCCTGGGCGGATGGGCGGGCTGGCTCACCCCCGTCTTCGAGGCCCGCCGCTATCGGACCTGGTTCTTTGTCGCGGGTGTACCCGAGGGGCAGGTGGCGCGCGATGTCTCCACCGAGTCCGACCGGGTCGTCTGGCTGGAAGCGGCGGCTGCTGTGGCGGAGGTGGATTCGGGTCGGCGCCAGATGATGCCGCCGACCTATCTGACGTGCTTGGAAGTCGCCGAGTTTGCCGAGGTCGATTCGGTGGTCGCGGCGGCCGAGTCGCGGCAGGTCGAGATGTTCTTGCCCGAGGTCGTCGACGGACCCGGAGGGGCCACCATGTCGATGCCCCCTGGGGCGGATGCTTTGCTGGCCCGGCATCGGGCTCGGAGTTCGTGATGGCCTGGGGGGGCGGAACCTTTGGGGAGCGGGCCACCTGCGTGTTGGCGCCCAACGCGGGGCCGATGACCCTCGATGGCACGAACACATGGATCCTCAAGGAGCCGGGCGCGAGCCGGTCGATCGTGATCGATCCCGGCCCTCCCGACGCGGCGCACCTTGCCGCCGTAGCCGGAGCCGCCGGTCGGGTCGCGATGGTCTTGTTGACCCATCACCATCTCGATCACTCCGAAGGGGCGCGCGAGTTCGCCGAGCGGATGGGGTGCGGCGTGCGTGCCCTGGACCCGGCGATGCGGCTCGGGTCGGAGGGTGTGGCCGACGGCGACGTGGTCGAGGTGGACGGCTTGGAGGTGCGGGTCGTCGCCACCCCTGGCCACACCGCCGACTCATTGTCGTTCTGGCTGCCGGCCGAGCGCGCTGTGCTCACCGGAGACACCGTGTTGGGTCGCGGCACGACCGTCGTGGCCCATCCCGACGGGGAGCTCGGTGCCTATTTCGACTCGCTTGATCGCCTGCACTCTCTGGCTCAAGCCCGCGACGTCACCTCGATCTGGCCGGGACACGGCCCAGTGATCGGAGACGCCTTGGCGGTGATTGAGGCCTACGTCGCGCATCGGCGCGATCGCCTCGAACAGGTGCGCGAGGCCGTCCGGGAACTCGAGAGTCACACTGCTCTGACGCCCGAAGGGTCGCTGACATCCGAGGCGGTCACGGACCGCCGACGAGATCTCGTGCGGGCGGTCGTAGAGCGCGTCTACGCTGACGTCGATCCGGTCCTCTGGGGCGCGGCCGAACTCTCCGTCCGGGCCCAACTGGCCTACCTCTCCCGTTGAGTTGGGCCTGCCTTCCCGTTGAGTTGGGCCTGCCTTCCCGTTGAGTTGGGCCTGCCTTCCCGTTGAGTTGGGCCTGCCTTCCGTCGGTCGGCCCGTTCTCCGTCCACAGGGGCCCGCGTCGGTGCGGGATTCCACAGGTTGGAGCCACACCGGTGGCGGCAGGCTGCACGACGTACGACGGTGTTCGCTATGAACGACCCCATCGATAACCTGCCCGCCACCCCCTTCACCACACGTCAAGCGCTCACCCTCGGCGTTAACGGAAAGCGACTCCTGGCGGCGACTCGAGAACGACGAATCAACCGTGTGATGCGCGGCGTGTACCTCCGTTCAGAAGTGCCCGAGACTTCCATCCTTCGGGCGCAGGCAGCGGGCCTCGTCATCAATCCGCACGCAGTCTTGTGTGACCGGAGCGCGGCGTGGATCTGGGGCGTCGACGCGTTCGACTTTGCCGAGCTCGACCACGAACCGCCCCTCGAGACCTACGTGTTGCGGGGTCACGATCCCACCGATCGGCCGCACATCCGCGGCGGCACCCGCGACCTTCGGGAGTCCGACTGGGTGAACCTCGGTGGCGTGCGGGTCACCACGCCGGTGCGCACGGCCATGGATCTTGGCTGCAAGTTGAACCGTCGAACCGCGATCGCCGCCATGGATGGGCTGATGCGCGTGGACGGCTTCAGTGCGGTGGACATGATCGAGATCCTGCCGCGCTATTTCAGGCGCCGAGGGTGCATCCAACTGCGACAGTTGGTCCCCTTGGTGGATGCGCGATCAGAGTCGCCGGGCGAATCTTGGGCACGACTGGAGATTCTGGACGCGGGATTGCCGGCGCCTATCCCGAACTTCTGGGTGAGATGGGCGGGCGTCGACCGTTATCGCCTCGACTTGGCTTACCCCCACGCCCGCATTGTTGTTGAGTACGACGGCGAGGAGTTCCACTCCGACGACATCGCTGTGGCTCGCGATCGTAAGCGTCGTGCCTGGCTCGAAGAACACGGCTGGATCGTGATCGTTTTGGACAAGCACTCGTTCACGGACGAGGCGGTCGCGGAGTGGGTCGGCCGCCTCCACGCGCACCTCAACGTGGCCGCTCGTCCAGCCCGTTCGCTGCGGCGGGTCCCTCGTTTTGCGAAGTGACGTTGGGCCTTTGCAGACCTATTGAAGCCGTCGCCGACGCAAGCCCACCAAGGCGTACGCCGCGCATGCCAAGCCGGTTAGGAACAGCATGGCGACCAGGATCTTGCGCTCGGTCGACCACGGCCACCTGGGCTCGGGCATCTGCACTGTCGGCTGTTCGAGGGTCATCAGGTCCACCGCGATCGTGAGCGTTTCGGGGTATTCCCGCTCGACCACCCCGACGACGTCGTACGACGATCCCCGAGCGGGATGCTCGACGATGCCGATCACTTTCTCCTCACTCAACTCACCTTCAGCAGGCCTATGCGCAACAACGACGAGGTGCTCGTTGTCGATCCAACCCAAAGGCCGCACAATGGACCCCAGCAGCGAGGCGTTGTGACCCGGTAAGTGCGTGGTCGAGACACTTCCGTCACCCATGCCGAGAAATCTCACGCCCTCCGCGGCAGGTCCCGCGATGGCCAGAGCGACTCCGTTCGGTGCGAGTGCCGCAGCTTTGCCGGCCGCAGCTTCCACCGTGGAGTCGAGTTTCACGCCAGAGCCGTCGATCGGCCCAACTCTGTGCCTCCCGACCTCGATCAGTTGTCCGTTGTCAGTGACAGTCAGCGACCTGTCCCTGATTGGCTCCACCTGAGACTGACTCGACTCGGGCCCGACCACTCCCGCAACGGGGGTCCTCCATGAGTTGGTTTGCGGCTGCCAGAGGAGCCCATGCCATGCGATCCACTGCGAATTTGGCGACCAGCCCAGGCCCCTAACGTCGGTGTTGGGGTTCGACATGGTCGTCGTACGAATCGCTCCGGTCTCCAACTTCAGCACTTTGATTGCCGAAGTCTTGTTTCCAACGGCGTAGGCGAAGGCGATTTGCCGGCCATCGGGGGACAACGCCAACCAGGTGCCCTCTCCCCACTTTGCGTGAGACCGACCAAACAGCGAGTGGACTCCCGGAAGATCCAGCAGGTGATAATCCCCATCTCCCGCAGTGATCACGACGGGCAAACCGGTGTTGGTCACGAAGGCCGCGGAAGCGACGCCTATGGCAAGGTTGCTCTCGACTGGACCGGCCCATTCTCCGGCGCCGTTCTCCAAGGTGAGTCTCTCCGGAACCGCCCAGATCTGCGCGGGTACGCCCGCGTCTCGGCTCCCGCCGTCCAGGATCTCGGGGGAACGATCTTGCAGGGGACCGATCCAGGCGGCCGCGCCGAGCGATGCGATGCACAGGGCCACGGCGGCCAGGGACCCCAAACGCTGCCGTCGTCGAGCCGCGCGTCCGCGCCGCCAGATGTCCGGGTCGGGTCGAATGGCTGGGGCATCGTTGCCCATCCTCTGCAGCTCCAGGCGCAATTGCTCGGTCACGACGTGTCCCCCGTTCCGATCAGTTCAGACAACTCCGGAGACAGGATTCGCAGACGACCCAGAGCCTGACGAGTCATCGACTTGACGGTGCCGACGCCGATCCCGAGTTCGTGTGCTGTTTGGGTCTCGGTCAGATCTTCGTAGTAGCGCAACACGAGGACGGTTCGCTGTTTCGCGGTCAACTTTTTCAAGGCTTGCTCCAGAGTGAGGCGCAGGGCGGTGTCCGTTGGTTGCATCGCCGCGTCGTACGACTCGCTTGCCACTTCGCGAAGGCGACGGCGACGCCAGGTGGAGATGTTCTCGTTAACCAGGATCCGTCTGGCGTAGGCCTCAGGCTGGCCGTGGATGCGATGCCAGTGCTGCGCTGTGCGCATCAGGGCCACCTGCACGAGGTCTTCCGCGAGGTGGTGGTCGCCGGTGAGGAGGTACGCCGTGCGCGCGAGCGCGGAGGCGCGCGCAGCCACGAATTCGTGGAAACGCTCCTCTGCGGATTCATCCTTGCTGAACACGAGCTGCCTCCTCATAAGAGGTAGACGCAGGGTGAGACTTTTTGGAGGTCTCCAGAGGCAGGGAGGCCCAACTCAACAGGCAGGGAGGCCCAACTCAACGGGCAGGGAGGCCCAACTCAACGGGCTCGGCGGGACAGCCGGTCGACCTCCATGATCACCACGGAGCGGGGCTCGAGTCGGATCCAGCCACGGGAGGCAAAATCGGCCAGGGCCTTGTTGACTGTCTCACGCGATGCGCCTACGAGTTGGGCCAGTTCCTCTTGGGTGAGGTCGTGGTGCACATGGACCCCATCGTCGGCGGTGCGACCGAAGCGGTCGGCGAGATCCAACAGAGCCTTCGCGACCCGGCCGGGAACATCAGAGAAGACCAGGTCCGCCACGACGTCGTTGGCTTTGCGCAGTCGGCCAGCCAACTGGGTCAGCAGTCCCCGGGCAACCACGGGACGACCGTCGAGCCAGCGCAGGAGGTCTTCGTGGGAGAGCGACACAAAAGCGGCGTCGGTCACGGCGGTCACGGTGGCCGAGCGCGGTCCGGGATCAAAGAGGGACAGTTCGCCGAACATCTGGCCAGGCCCCAAGATCGCGAGCAGGTTTTCGCGCCCGTCCAAGGAGGTGCGACCGAGCTTCACCTTGCCGTCCATCACGATGTAGAGCCGGTCTCCCGAGTCGCCCTCATGAAACAGCACGTCTCCGCGGCGCAGTCGACTTTCGGACATGGACGCCCGCAGTGCGGTCGCGGCCTCGTCGTCAAGCGCGCTGAACAGCGGAGCCCGACGCAGCACGTCGTTGTTCACCAGAACCCTCCCAGTGCTTACCTGCCCCGATTGTCGGGACGGCCCGATCCTAGTGCCTGGGAGTCCCACACTGTCGGCGGTGGCCCGTACGCTTAGACGGTGCCTGACACCTCGCTGGTTCGCCGCGCCCGCAAGATCGATCGGGTGTTGGCCCAGACCTACCCCGAGGCCCGGTGCGAATTGGACTTCGAGGACCCCTTCCAACTGCTGGTGGTCACGGTGCTGAGCGCACAAACGACCGACCGGCGAGTCAATGCCGTCCGACCCACCCTGTTCGCGGCGTACCCCAATCCAATCTCCATGGCCGCCGCGCCCCGCGAGGATCTGGAGCGGATCATTGGTCCGCTGGGGTTCTTCCGCGCGAAGATGGACTCGTTGCTCAAGCTCAGCCAAGCGCTGGTGGAGAGGTATGACGGACAGGTGCCGCCGCGTTTGGACGACCTCGTGACGCTCCCCGGAGTCGGCCGCAAAACCGCGAACGTCGTGCTCGGCAACGCATTTGACATCCCCGGGATCACCGTGGACACCCACTTTGGGCGGCTCGCGCGTCGCCTCGGCTGGACCGAAGAGACCGATCCGGTTAAGGCGGAGCACGCCGTCGGAGCGCTGTTCGACAAGCGCGACTGGACGATGTTGAGCCACCACCTGATCTGGCACGGACGCCGGGTCTGCCACGCCAAGAAGCCGGCGTGCGGTGCCTGCCCGATCGCGCGCTGGTGTCCGTCGTACGGCGAAGGTCCCATCGACCCGGAGGCCGCCCAGGCGTTGGTGCGCACCGAAGGACCCGCGTGAGTCGTCCCCTCCTGCGCGACCACCGGCTGCCGCGCGTCACCGTGGGAGCGGTGCTCGCGGCCCTGGTCTTGCTGGCCGCCGGGTGTGCGGGGGAACAGTCGCCGGGGCTGATGCCGGGCCCGGCGACTGTCGATGTCGACACCCCGCAGTTGCGGGCCCTCAAGAAGAGTGCCGGGATCGCGCCCTGCCCCCAAGAAGCCAAAGTCACCCAAACCAACGACGGCCAGACCAAAGCCAGACAGACCGAAGATCCAGCCAACAACCCCACCAACGGGCTGCCGAGCGTGACCCTGCCGTGCCTGGGCGGCGGTCCGTCGGTCGATCTCGCTACGCTCCGCGGGCCGTTCGTCCTCAATCTGTGGGCGTCCTGGTGCGAGCCGTGTCGTCGTGAGTTGCCCGTCTTCGAAGACTTCGCCACCAAACACGCGGGGGAGATCGGCGTGGTCGGCATCGACTGGAACGACACCCAGCCCCTCGAGGCGCTGGAGTTGGCGCGCGATTCGGGAGTTACCTATCCACTCCTGGCCGATCCGCAGATAGACCTCGCCGGGATCGGCGACGTGCCGATCAGGGGACTTCCGGTGTTGGTGCTGGTCGACGCCGAGGGCAACGTGGCCCTCCAGCGGGCCATGGAGATCAACGATCTCGCCGAGCTCGAACGCCTCGTGGCAGAGCACTTAGGCACCGGACCATGATCCCCGATTGGCTCGACCCGATTGGGCGCGCCGCGGCGAAGATCACCGTGGAGGAGCTGACCCGATTCCACCCGCCCCCGGGGACCAACCCGCGGCGAGGCGCCGTACTCATGCTCTTTGGAGAGGGCCCCGATGGCCCCGATCTCTTGCTGACGGAGCGGGCCCACCACATGCGTTCCCATCCCGGTCAGGTGTCGTTCCCTGGCGGGTCGATCGACCTGGGCGAGACCGCAATCGAGGCCGCGCTCCGCGAAGCCGAGGAGGAGACCGGGCTCGACGCACACACCGTGGAGGTGCTGGGCATGCTGCCCGATCTGTGGCTGCCGCCCAGCAACTTCTCGGTCACGACCGTCCTGGGTTGGTGGCAACATCCGGCGGCGGTGAGCGTGGTCAATCCCGACGAGGTCCACGACATCTTCCGCGTGCCACTGGCAGATCTGCTCAACCCCGAACTGCGCGTGAGCGTGCGACATCCCTCGGGCTGGGTCGGACCCGGCTTTGTGCTGGGCTCGCCAGACGCTCACGCGGGCGAGGTCCTGCTGTGGGGTTTCACAGCCGGGGTAATCTCGCGGCTCTTCGAGTACGTCGGGTGGAGCGTGCCGTGGGACGACACGCGCATCAGGGACCTTCCCGCGCACATGTTTGAGTCGTCGGACATGCTTGGGGACGAGCTCCCCCGCACAGAAGCTCGCTTCAGCCCTCCGCCCGCGACAGACAACCCCCAGGAGTCTCGGTGAATGTGCTCGACTGGCTTTTGCTGCTGGTCGTCCTCGCCTACGCACTCTCGGGCTATTGGCAGGGATTCGTGACGGGTGCCTTCGCGACCATCGGCCTCCTCGTCGGCGGCCTCTTCGGCGTGTGGCTCGCCCCCAAAGCCCTCGGCGACGCGGAGCCGTCGGTGTGGGTCTCCTTGGGAGCACTCTTCATCGTCATCTTGGCCGCGTCGTTGGGTCAGGCGTTCTTGCAGTACGCCGGCGCGCGGTTGCGCGATCGGATCACCTGGCAGCCGATCCGTGCCGTCGATGCGGTGGGCGGGGCGGTGCTCAGCTCCCTGGCGGTGCTGCTCGTGGCCTGGGCGTTGGGGGTGGCGATCTCGGGTTCCCGGCTGGGTGGCGTGACCCCGCTCGTCCGCAATTCGGCGATCCTGGCGAGGGTTGATCAATGGCTGCCCAATCAGGCCAACCGGCTGCTCAATGCCTTCGACAATGTCGTGGGCCAGAGCTTCTTCCCGCGCTATCTGGAGCCCTTTGCGCCCGAGCGCATCGTTGAGGTCAAGCCCGGCCCGAGACGGCTGCTGGAGGATCCCGATGTGCTGTCCGCGGGCACCAGCGTGCTCAAGATCCGAGGCTCCAACTCCTGTGGACAGGGGGTCGAGGGCACGGGCTTTGTTTTTGGCACCAACCGGATCATGACCAACGCTCACGTGGTGGCCGGTGTCAGCGAGCCCGAGTTGACCATCGGCCAAGACATCATCGACGCCGAGGTCGTCGTCTATGACCCCCAGCTCGACGTTGCGGTGTTGTCTTTCGATGATGCGAGTGTCAGGGCGCTGGCCCTCGACTTCGGTGCCGAGGCCAAGGACGGGGTGGCGATCTTGGGTTATCCCGAGGACGGACCCTTTGATGTCGGTACGGCGCGGATCCGCGCCGAGCAGCGGCTCAGGTCGCCCAACATCTATGGCACCGACACCGTGATCCGCCAGGTCTTCTCGTTGCGCGGGTCGGTGCGTCCCGGCAACTCGGGCGGGCCGATCGTTTCCTCGACCGGCGACGTGGTGGGCATGGTCTTCGCGGCTTCAGTGACTGACCGACATACGGGCTATGCACTCACCGCCGAGCAGGTGCGCGAGAGCGCCGCGCTCGGCCTCGCCAACAGCGATCCGGTGTCGACGGGCGACTGCGCGCACTAGGCGCGGCGTACGCTCAGGACTGCTTGAACGTGGCTGCGGTGGCCTGCGCCTGCTGGATCGCTCGCTCGGGTGCCTTGACTTGTTTGACCTTGCGGAGTCCGATGAACGCGAGCAGCGCGGCGAGCAATAGATAGAACCCACACACGATCAGGAACGCCCAGTGCAGGGCAAGGCCCTGCCCGTTCCAGTTGATGAAGTAGGCGATCGCCACCGACAGCATGATGATCGCGAGCAGGCCGAGGAACGCCGCGATTCCGAACAGGGCGGCGCCAGTGCCGCCGGCGCGGACCGAAACCTTCAACTCCGACTTGGCGAGTTGGATCTCCTGCGAAATCAGCGTAGAAATGTCGCGGCTGGCGTCGGTGACGAGACGACCGATCGTCGGATCGGTGTCTTTGGCCGGTGGTACTGCCATGGAGTTTCCCGTCTATGCCCAGTGCTTGTGCGTCGTGCCCGACCCTACAACCCGCGCTCCGCCCACGCATGGCCCACCCATCGGCGCCGTTCGGCGATAGTTTGCGCCGACTCGGCGGGAATTTGGGGTGAGTTTGCGCCGACTCGGGTTTAGTCTTCGGCGGCTCCCGTGCCCTCCTTCGCCTGGATCAGGTCCATCACGGTCGAGTCAGCCAGGGTCGTGACGTCGCCGACCTCGCGGTGTTCCGCGATGTCCTTGAGCAGGCGCCGCATGATCTTGCCGGAGCGGGTCTTGGGCAGTTCGGGCACCACCATGATCTGGCGGGGTTTGGCGATGGCGCCGATCTCCTTGGCGACGTGGTTGCGCAGTTCCTGCACGATGTCCGCGCCACCGTCGCCCGCCGCCTCACGCAAGATGACGAACGCGCACACCGCTTGCCCGGTCATCTCGTCACTCGCGCCGACCACCGCGGCCTCGGCAACCTTGGGATGGGAGACCAACGCCGATTCGATCTCCGTGGTGGAGAGCCGGTGCCCGGACACGTTCATCACGTCGTCGACGCGACCAAGCAACCAGACATCGCCGTCTTCGTCCTTCTTGGCGCCATCGCCGGCAAAGTAGAGGCCCTCCCAGCGGGACCAATAGGTGTCCTTGAACCGTTGATCGTCGCCCCACAGGGTGCGCAGCATCGCGGGCCACGGCTCCTTCAGCACCAGATAGCCGCCGGAACCGTTCGGCACCGAGTTGGCGTGGTCATCGACCACATCCGCGCTGATTCCGGGCAGTGCCTTCATCGCGGAGCCGGGCTTTCCGTGCGTCACCCCGGGCAGCGGAGAGATCATGATCTGGCCGGTCTCGGTCTGCCACCAGGTGTCGACGATGGGGCCGCGATTGCCGCCGATGTGCTCGCGGTACCACATGTAGGCCTCGGGGTTGATCGATTCGCCCACCGACCCCAGCAGCCGGACCGAGGACAGATCGAACTTCGCCGGGATGTCGTCGCCCCACTTCATGAAGGTCCGGATTGCGGTGGGTGCGGTGTAGAAAATGGTGACGCCGTACTTCTCGATGATCTCCCACCAGCGACCCTTGTGGGGGGCGTCGGGAGTGCCTTCGTACATCACCTGGGTTGCCCCGTTGGCGAGCGGCCCATAGACCATGTAGGAGTGCCCGGTGACCCAGCCGACGTCGGCGGTGCACCAATAGACATCGGTCTCGGGCTTGAGGTCGAAGACCGACCAATGGGTGTACGACGTGCCGACGAGGTAGCCGCCGGTCGTGTGCAAGATGCCCTTGGGTTTGCCGGTGGTGCCGGAGGTGTACATGACATAGAGCGGATGCTCGGAGTCGTGCAGTTCCGCCTCGTGCTCGGCGGATTGGCGACCGACGATGTCGTGCCACCACACGTCGCGGTCGTGCCAGTCGACCTCTTGGCCGGTACGGCGCACGACCAACACGCGGCGCACCAGGTCGCCCGTCTTCGCGCACGCCTCATCGACCGCGGGCTTGAGAGCCGACGCCGACCCGCGGCGGTAGCCTCCGTCGGCCGTGATCACCATCGTGGCGCCACAGTCTTCGAGGCGGGAGGCCAGGGCGTCAGCGGAGAACCCTCCGAACACGACTGTGTGCGGAGCCCCCAGTCGCGCACACGCGAGCATCGCCACGACCGTCTCGGGGATCATCGGCATATAGATCGCGACCCGATCACCCTTGCGCACGCCCAACTCGGTCAGCGCATTGCTCGCCCGGTTGACCTCCTCGCCCAACTGCGCGTAGGTGATGTCGCGGGTCTCGCTCGGATCTCCCGTTTGGGGTTCACCGACCCAGTGGAGGGCCACCTTGTCGCCGCGCCCCGCGGCCACGTGACGATCCACGCAGTTGACCGCGGCGTTGATCGTGGCGCCGGTGAACCACTTGGCGAACGGCGGGTTGCTCCAATCCAGCACCTGGTCCCAGCGCTGGCCCCACTCGAGTCGCTCCGCCGCTTCGGCCCAAAACGCGAGCCGGTCCTTGGCGGCTCGGGCGTAGGCCTCTTCGGTCACATTCGCGTTCTCAGCGAGCTCGGCCGGGGGCGCGAATCGGCGCTCCTCATGGAGCAGGTTGGAGAGGGTTTCGTCGGTCACGGGTCGCTCCTCGAAGTCGTGCGGCAAGGCTCAATCGGCGTGGTCTGCAGCCAAGGAGCACACTAGGCCCACCCAGGTTGGGTGAGGGTTGCCCCTGTGGCGATCATTCTGGGTGGTTGGGCTTGGCCACCGGGCTGCTGCCCGTTACGTTGCTGCGGTGAGCTTCCCCGATCCGACCTCCCTGCTGGCGGCGTACGACGCTCAACTGCGCGCGGAAGGCGAGTTGCACGCCGCGTCCTGGCGCGAAGAACACCCGCCGGTGTGGTGGGCCCGGTTCGAGGAGAAGGGTTTCGTCACCTACGCCTCGCTAGGGTCGGAGGTTGACCTGGACGGACTCATCACCGAGGCGGTTGCGCATTTCCGCGACCACACGAAGGTGACCGAATTTGAGTGGAAGACCCGCGGCCACGACCAATTAGTTGATCTGGATGCCCGGCTGCGCGCACACGGTTTGGTGCCCGGGCCGAAAGAGTCCGTGATGATCGGCGAAGCGGTCGGCCTGGCGAGGGAGGTGCCGCTCGCGGACTCGGTGGTCGTGCGCCGGGCTGGTGACGGCGGTGACCTCGCCGCCGATGTGGCGCGCGCGGTGGCGATGCAAGGGGAGGTGTTTGGGAACGACAACGGGCCGAGCCCGGAATTCCTCACCGCGACGATCCAAGCCGAACCACGTCTGGTCGAACTGTGGGTGGCGGAGGTGGACGGCGCAGTGGTGTCGGCTGGCCGCATCGACGTGGTGCCCGGCACCGAATTTGCTGGCATTTGGGGCGGGGCCACGTTGCCCGAGTGGCGCGGCCGCGGGATCTATCGGGCGTTGACCGCCGCGCGGGCGCGATCGGCGCTGGCCCGAGGGGTCCGCTATATCCACAGTGATTCGACCGCGATGTCCCGACCGATCCTGGAGCGCAGCGGGCTCCGCGAGATCACCACCACCACGCCGTACGTCTGGACCCGACCTTAAGTCGTCGCGTTGACTTGACGTGGACAGATTGACTCAGTAAATATTGAGTCAATGGTTATCGAGTTAGTTGAAGACGTCGTCGTCCGAGCAGAGCGGCACGCCGCGCTGGGGGACCCGACGCGCCTGAGGATCGTTGACGCCCTCGCAATTGGCGACCGATCGCCCGGCCAGTTGGGCGAGGAGTTGTCGATCGCATCCAATCTTCTCGCCCATCATCTGAAGGTTCTCCAGACCGCACACCTTGTTGTCCGAGTTCATTCGGAAAGTGACCGTCGCCGGACCTACGTGCGTTTGAGGTACGGGGCATGGGGTGCGCTGGCAACGTCCTGGCCCCATCGACTTGAGACGAAAAGGGTCCTGTTTGTGTGCACTGCCAACTCCGCGCGATCACAACTCGCACAGGCATTGTGGCGCGAAGTCAGCGACGTCCCGGCGACCTCTGCAGGCACATACCCCAGTGATCGCGTTCACTCGGGCGCCCTTTCCGTCGCCCGCCGTCATGGGCTCACCTTGGCCGGACATCGGCCGAGGGCGCTCGCCGAGCAGCTCGATGGCGAGGATCTGATCGTCACGGTGTGCGATTCGGCCGCAGAGGAGTTGGCGACCCTCCTGCCGATTCACTGGTCCATCCCCGATCCCGTCAGAGTCGGCACGTCGCGGGCGTTCGAAGCTGCCTATGACGAGTTGGTGGAGCGTGTCTCCATCTTGAGTGCCCACGTTTCGTCCTCTACCGGCGGAAGGTTGGAAACCGCATGAGTCACCTCATGCGTCGAGTGGCGGCCGAGTTGATCGGCACGGGGATCCTGGTGGCCGCCGTAGTCGGATCTGGGATCGCGGCGGTTTCCAAGTCCCCAGACGATGTCGGCCTGCAACTGCTCGAGAATAGCCTGGCTACGGGCGCCGTACTCGTCGCCCTGATTCTGGCTCTGCAGCCCGTTTCTGCTGCCTTCAATCCGGTCGTCACGCTGATGGAGAGAGCCTTCGGCGCCATCACCAACGCCGAGGCTGCGCTTCTGGTCGCAGCCCAGTTTGCGGGAGGGGTCTCCGGGTGTGTGGCCGCCAACGCGATGTTCGATCTGCCCGTCGTTTCACTGTCCCAACACGAGAGGGCGTCCTCGGGACTGTGGCTATCCGAAGTCATCGCCACGGCCGGCTTGGCTCTTGTCGTGTTCGGAGCGGTGCGGTCCGGTCGCGCCGAAGCGGTGGCCTATGCAGTGGGTGCCTACATCGCTGCGGCCTATTGGTTCACCGCCTCCACGAGTTTTGCTAACCCGGCAGTGACCAGCGCGCGGATGTTTTCGGACACCTTCGCGGGGATCGCGCCGAAATCGGTGCCGATGTTCATCGTTATGCAGGCGCTCGGCGGATTGATCGGCTACTTCCTGGTGCGCTTGCTGTACGGCGACCTTGCCCCGAAGTCGTCCCAGGACGAGCGAAAGGTCACGTCATGACCCAACCGACGGTTCTGTTCGTGTGTGTGCACAACGCGGGCCGCTCCCAGATGGCCGCGGGCTATCTGAGTCATCTCGCTGGGGATCGAGTCACGGTGCTGTCCGCAGGATCGGCCCCCGCTGGCCAGATCAATCCGGTGGCAGTCGCGGCGATGGCCGAGGACGGGGTGGACATCACCGCTGCCCGGCCCAAGATTCTGACCACCGAGGCGGTGCAGGAATCTGACGTGGTGATCACGATGGGATGTGGTGACACGTGCCCGATTTTCCCGGGCAAGCGCTACGAGGACTGGGTGTTGGCCGATCCGGCGGGCCAGGGGCTGGAGGCCGTACGCCCGATTCGGGATGAAATCCGGCGGCGCATCGAAGACTTGCTGGCGGACCTCCTGCCGTCCTGATTCGGGAAGGGAGGCCCAACTCAACGGGCAGGGAGGCCCAACTCAACGGGCAGGGAGGCCCAACTCAACGGGCAGGGAGGCCCAACTCAACGGAAGTCGATGAGGAGCATGTCCGTGTCGGTACCGTCGGTGGGGGTGGTGCCCTCGACCCGCAGGTTGCCGCCCTGGGGGGAGTCGGTGTGCGCGTCGGGGTCGCTGGTGTCGCTCGCGCCGGCGTACGGACGCTCGAGAACGGTGGCCCGATAACAGCGGGTGACGTAGGGGAGTTGCATGCCGTCCATGCCCCGGCCGTAGTCGTCATAGAACGCCAACACCGCCGCGAGACGCGCCTGGCGGGCCTGCTCGTCCAGCACCGCGATATTGGAGCGCGAGGACACCAGATCCAGGATGGTCTCCCGATTGATGTCTTGCCAGATCTTGAAATCCCGCTCTTCGACGAAGCCGAACAACCCCGACTCGACCAGCGGTTGTGCCGGATCGCGCAACTGCTCCTGGGTGCCGATCAAGTCACCCAGGCGCCGCACCCACGGGATCTGCGCATTGCGTTCGTTCCACACCAGGGCCAGCGCCCCACCCGGGCGCAGGACGCGCGCGATTTCGGGGAGCGCCTTGTCGAGGTCAAACCAGTGAAACGCCTGCGCCGCAACGACCACGTCCACGGAGCGATCGCCTAGGGGGATCTCCTCGGCGGGAGACTGACTCACGCGCGCGGTCGGGACTCGCTCACGCAAGATCTCCAGCATTTCCGCCGATGGATCGGTGGCGTGTACGTCGTGGCCCAAGGCCGCGAGCTCGGCGGTCAACTTGCCGGTGCCGGCCCCCAATTCGAGGACGGTGGAGCCGGGGGAGCCGACCAACCACTCGGCCGCGTCGCGGGGATAACCCGGGCGCCCGCGTTCGTAGGCCGCCGCCACGGGGCCAAAGGACCGCGCAAAACGTTGAAAATCCTCGTCGCTCATCCCTCGCAGATTACCCGGCCCGCGCGCCCAGATGTGGGAGTCACTAGCGTGGGCCGCGATGAATTCCGATCCGCTCGCCGCGCTCGCCTCCCTCGAGGGGGTTGGCTCCGCTTTCGCCGCCACGCGGGACGGGATCGATGCGGTGCTTCGCGATCGGGGCCTGCGGGCCACCGCCGCCTCCGACACCGTCGAGTCCCTGCTGCGGGGGGCGCGGGCGAGCGCTGCGTTGGAAACCGGCGAAGGTGAGCCGGACCTCGAGGGTGGTTCGCCGCTGCTCGAGGCGGCCCTGCGGGTCAGCACCGAACTGCTCGGGTTGACTCCCCTGATCTCGCGCTCGCCTCTCCAAGCGATGGCTCGGGTGCATGCGCTCGCGGGCGCGGGAGCGGTGCCTTCCGAGCAGCTGGGCCGGCCCGTCGATCCGGCCGGAGCCGAACGGTTGGGCTCGATCTCCGAACTGCTCGTCGCGCCGACGTCCGCACCCGCCCTCGTCGTCGCGGCGGTGGTGCACGCCGAACTGATCAGTGCGGCGCCGTTCGCCTCGCACAACCCGATCGTGGCCCGGGCGATGGAGCGGCTCGTGTTGGCTGCGCGTGGTGTCGACACGTTGTCGCTGATCGTTCCCGAGGCCGGCCACCTGGCCCTGCGTGCGGCGTACGCCTCGAACCTCGTCGCCTATCAGAGCGGTGGCACAGCCGGCGTGCAGGCCTGGTTGCTGTACGCCGCGCAGGCCTATGCGGCCGGTGTCGAAGCGTGTCCGTTGGTGGCCCGCGCTCGCAAGGAACGCACCTAGGACACACCTAGGAACGCAAGCGAGCGGCACCCGTTCACGTGGACCGGGTGCCGCTGCTGACACGTAAGACCGTGGCTACCAAGCGTGCATTTCTCAACTGCTGCCCCGGGTGGATCCCGTAAGCGAGCGCCCTCAAGAAGGGTGGATCGCCGCGTGGGTACCCGGCTTACGTGTTGGTCTGTAGTTGTTGTGCTACTTCGTTTGTACGCCGACTCGGCGCCAGTCACAAGGCTTGACTTTGGCGCAGAGGCGTGGGTCAGGCGCCCAGTCGATCCCGGATCTCGGCGCCCGAGGGCCGCGGGGACAGGCCAAGATCGGAGGCCTCGAACAGTCCTCCGTCGGGCAGGTGCGCCACCAGATAGAACACCACGCGCGGTGAGCGTGCCCCCAACGCCCGGTTGGTCGCCCGGAGCACGTCGGCGAAAACCTCGGCCTCCGACACGGCCACCCAGCCGGTGACGGCGCCACTGCCGTTGGGCTCATGTTGGTAGGCCGCATGGTGGCCGCTCACTCCCGGGACCGCGGTGAGCGCCGCCATCACGTCGGCCGCGAGTTCGCTCTCGTGAGCCAGGCCAAAGGCCTTCGACCACCACGACCACATCCGACCGTCACCTTCTTCGTTGTCCTCGCCCCGCACCTTAGTGGGGGCTAGGGGCGGGGGTCGCGGCCAATCGGCACATCGACAGCGGTGGCGCTCTCGCCGTCGCCCACCAGGAACACCGCCAGTCCGGGGTCGTTCTGCCAACGCCGCAAGGCCTCAGCATTGCCGCCATCCTGACCGAGTGCGGTGAGGACGGAGTTGTTGTAGGCGACGTGACTGTGGTTCGTCACCGGATTCCAGCCGGGCGAGGTCATCGTGACCGTCGGCTGGGTGGCATGCGCCATCGGCCAACCTCCAAGGTCCAGTCGGGGCACGACGTCGAGTCGATGCTGCATCTGGAGGACCTGCACCGAGCGGTCGATCGCGAGGTGGTCGATCGGTGCGCCGTACGTCAACACGTGCGTGAGGCGATAGTCGTTGAGGAAGGACCGATCGGTGGCCAGGGTGGCCGCGATCATCCCTCCCTGACTGTGTCCCACCATCATCACCGGGGCGCCTGGGGGGATGCCTGCAGCCGCCATGGCTTCGCGCACGGTCTCGGCGGCCGCGGTCGGGTTGCCGGCCATCATGTGAAGGTTGGCGCTCAGGTCGCGGACGTGTCCGGTGGCGCGCGGATCCCAGCGTTCGGTGCCCGGGATCGCCACCACATAACCCGTCTGACCATCGGCGTTGGTGACCTGGGTGATCCGGATATCGCCCTGGGAGCCGGGAGCGGTGCCCACCAAGTAGGCGTCGCTCACTCCTTGCATCAATCCCGGCAGGTCGCGAGGTGGGGTCAGCGGAGCCTGGCCCGGGCCCGCTTCGGTGCCGACCGCCACGGCGCGGCCGACCCGGCCGGTCGACTCGTCGAAGACGTGCGCGTCGCTGCCGGTGATGCCGTTCACGACCGCACCGGCGCCGGATCCGACCGTGATCAGCGCGGAAGCGGCGAGGGTGGACAGCGCGACCTCACGCCGCCCGGTCAGCAGATCGAAGACCAGGGTCGAGAAGTCGCTGGTGCCTTGGGCGGTGCGGATGAGCGCGGCTTCGACCGCGTTGAGTCGGGATCCCAGCCAGTCGTCGGCGCCCGTGGAGCCGATCGTGGTCGACTCGATGGTGGGGGCGGACGCTTGGGCGGGTACGCCGCCCGCGGTGAGCGACGCGATGCCCGAGCCGCGGTCCTGATCCTCTGCTTCCGCGCGCACCTGGGCCGACAGGCCATGCAGATAGAAGGACGTCCGGATCAGTTGCGGGTGGCTGTGGTGCCGCCAGGTTTCGCGGGCCTGGTCGGCATCGGAGCCGGACCACTCAAGCGAGGTCAGGACACTGTCCAACCGGTCGGCGAGGCGCCCGATCTCATCAGCTCCCGCGGAAACCGTGTCACCGAAGGCCCGCGCGGCCTCGGTGTCCATCCCATGGGTGACGGTCATGATGCCGGCTCCAACCGCTGAGCCAGATGCTCCATCGCGCCGGCGACATCCCAGATCAGCTCCTCCGCGAGAGCGCCGGGGGCCGCGCTCAGGACCGTGCCGCCCGCCGGGGCGGCGTACAACTCGGTGGCTGTTGCCAACCAGGTGCGCAGCGACAACGGGGCTTCCTCACCCTCGCCCAGACCGCCCAGGATAACCGCGACGGCCACGCCGGCTCGACAGGCACGGGCCAGGTCTGCGGGCGGGGCGTGGCGATCCGCGGCGTACGTCGGGGCCGGCGCCGCGCGCAGCAACGCGACCGGCGGCAGAAGATCCTTGACCACCGCCCAAAGTCGGCGGGCGTGAAAGTCCTGCGGTGGGCGGCCGCTCGTCAGCACCGTGCCGTAGCTACCGGTCAGGGTCAGATCGGACCGCGTGGTTGTGTCGTTGTGGGTGCTCACCAGCCGGATCAGCAGGTGGGGTGCGCCGCCTGCAGGGGGTTCGCTCGCGGGGTTCATGCGGTGCCTTCCGGTGTTCGCCGAAGCGAAGGGAGTGTGCAGGCACCGTAGGCAAGATCTCCCGGGTTGGGGAGATGGAATGTTCCGGTTTGTCCTCGCTCAGCCCAACGTGCGGCGCTTACGCGCGTTGGCCCACAGCACCCCGCCGACGGTCAGCGCGCCGCCCACTGCCAACGCGGCCAACGCAGGCTTGGCCGGAAGGGTCACCCGGCTGCGCAGGGCCACGGGCTTGGTGAACACCAGGATCGGCCAGCCCCGGCTGGCCGCGACCTTGCGGAGGTCCCTGTCCGGGTTGACCGCGAAGGGGTGGCCCACGACCTCCAACATGTGTACGTCGGTGATCGAGTCGCTGTAGGCAAAACACTCGTCGAGGCGGTAGCCGCGTTCGGCGGCGAGATCCTCGATGGCGCGCGCCTTCTCCTCGGCGTACGCGTAGTACTCGATCTCCCCGGTGTATTTGCCGTCCACGATCTCGAGCCGGGTCGCTACCACGCGGTCGGCCCCCAACATGGCACCGATGGGTTCGACCACTTCGGTCCCCGAGGTCGACACGATCACGATGTCGCGGCCGGCAAGTTTGTGCTCCTCGATGAGCGAGACGGCCTCGTCATAGACCAACGGGTCGACGATGTTGTGCAGGGTGTCCGCGACGATCTCGCGCACCGTGGCGACATCCCAGCCCGCACACAGTTGCGACATGAACTGCCGCATCTTCTCCATCTGGTCGTGGTCGGCGCCGCCGGTGAGGAAGACAAACTGGGCGTACGCCGTGCGCAGCACCGCCCGACGAGAAATCAGCCCACCAGCCTGGAACGGCTTGCTGAAGGCCAGCGAACTCGACTTGGCGATGATCGTCTTGTCGAGGTCGAAGAAGGCCGCTGTGGGGCGGGTCGACATGGGTGCAGTCTAAGTGGATGGCGTGTCTGGGCCGGGCAACTTGGCGGGGAAAATGGCCCGGGTTGGCCGGTTGTTGTCCACAAGGTCTGCGATGGCGCGGCTCCTCCACAGGGACCGGCTGCCGGGCTGCGGATGGGGGGTGGCGACCGGGATTCTGTCGGCATGGATGCCCCGCTCTTTGTCACCCGAGACGAGCCCCTGCTCGAACTGCTTTCCCGGCTCGCGGCGGCCGCGGGGGTGACCCCGTCGGTGATCAACGACCCCGCCGTGGCGCTCCATGCCTGGGCGGTCGCCCCACTGGTGGTCGTCGGGGCGGATCTCGCCGCAGCCGTGGGGCACCTCTTGCCACCCCGGCGGGCGCGAGTCTTCGTGGCCGCCTGGGCCGGTCGCGAGCCCGAGGCGCTCAGGCACGCGCTGGACCTGGGCGCGGAGGACGTGATCACGCTGCCCGATGCCTCTTCCTGGTTGTTGGCGGCCCTCACCGATCTGGAGGAACCCACCCAACGCCGAGCCCTCACCATCGGCGTCACCGGCGGCCAGGGGGGTGCCGGGGCGACGAGTTTTGCCTGCGCGTTGGGTCAGGTCGCCGCCGCCTCGGCGGGCGCGCTCGTCATCGACCTGGACCTGCGGGGGCCAGGACTTGACCGGGTCCTCGGAGTCGATGATCGGGCCGGCGTGGGTTGGGAAGACCTGGCCCAGTCGAGCGGTCGACTGTCCGCTCGAGCGCTGCGCGAAGCACTACCCGCGCGTGACGGTTTGGCGGTGCTCACCTGGCGCCAGAGCGCATCCGCGGAGTTGTCTGACGACACGGCGCGACAGGCGTTGTCGGCGGGGCAGCGTGGATTCGACGTGGTGCTGCTGGATCTGCCGCGCCTGGGCCTGGCGTCGTTGGAGGAGGCAACTGCTCGTTGTGACGAGCTGGTGGTGATCACCGGCACCTCGGTCCTGGCGGTGGCCGCGACGGCCAGGCTGTGTGCGCAGCTCTCGCGCCCACCCCGTTTGGTGGTGCGGGGCCGCCGTGGCGTCGCGGCGCAGGAACTAGCGAGGATCACTGCGGCGGCCGAGGTCATCCCGATGGGGTCGGAGCGCCGCCTCGACGAGAACATCGACCTCGGTTTCGGGCCGCTGCGCTCACGACGCGGGCCGTTGCGACGGACCGCGCTGGCCGTGCTGGAAGGGGCCGTCTCGCGATCGGGCGCCCGTTTGGTCGGCCCCTCAGCGACGACCACATGGTGAGCGGTGAGGTGCCCGCGGGGCTGGTTGATGCGATCCGCGATCGCCTGGCCCGCGAGCCCGGTGTGCTCACCCCCCACCGGGTCGCCGAAGCGCTGCGCGAGACCGGCCGGCCGGTCGGCGATGCCACGGTGCTGGCGGTGCATGAAGCGTTGCGGAGGGACGTTTCGGGGGCCGGCCCCCTGGAGCCGCTGTTGCGTAGCCCCGGGGTGACGGATGTGTTGGTGAACGGCCCCGACCAGGTCTTCGTCGACGACGGAGCCGGGTTGCGGTTGACCGAGGTGAGGTTCGCCGGGGACGACGCCGTACGCCGCCTCGCGCAGCGGCTGGCCGCCTCCGGAGGGCGTCGCCTCGACGACTCCGCGCCCTACGTCGATGTGCGGCTGGCCGACGGCACGCGCCTGCATGCGGTGTTGGCCCCGGTGTCGACCCCGGGCACTGTTCTGTCGCTGCGGGTCCCCGCGAGCGTGGCGTTCACGTTGACTGACCTGGTCGCGACTGGTTTCTTGACCCGCGAGAGCCGAAGCATCGTCGAAGCGATCCTGGAGGCTGGTTTGGCCTTTCTCATCTCCGGAGGCACCGGCACCGGGAAGACGACACTCCTCGGCACGATGTTGTCGGCGACCGCCCCCCACCAGCGACTCGTGATCGTCGAGGACTCGGCCGAGTTGCGGCCCAGTCATCCCCATGTCGTGACGCTGGAGGCACGGCCCCCCAACGTCGAAGGCAGCGGGCAGATCACGGTGCGCACCCTGGTCCGTCAGGCGCTTCGGATGCGGCCCGACCGGTTGGTCGTGGGCGAGGTGCGCGGTGCGGAAGTCGTCGACCTGCTGGCCGCGCTCAACACCGGCCACGAAGGCGGCTGCGGCACGCTGCACGCCAACTCCGCCGCCGATGTCCCGGCGCGGATCGAGGCGTTGGCGCTGGCTGCCGGGTTGCCCCGCGAAGCGGCCCACAGCCAGTTCGCGTCGGCCATCGACGTGGTGGTGCATCTGCACCGCTCCCCAGACGGGCGGCGGTGCCTCCAGCAAGTGGCCCTGCCCCGCCGCGGCGCCGACGGCCTGGTCAGCATGCAAATCGGCGTCGCCGTGCTGCCCGATGGTTCGCTGCGTGAAGGCCCGGCGGCGGCCCGCTTGGCGCAGGTGCTCGGATGATCTGGGTGGCCGCCACGTGTCTGGCGTTGGCGGTGTTGTTGCTCGGCCCGACGACGCCGCAGGTCGTCGTTGGTGGGTTCCCGCCCCGGCTGCTGGTGGTGCTGGTGGTGACCGGGGTCCTGGTGCTGGTCCAGGCGCTGGGCTGGACCCAGCACGTTCGTGGCACCCGGTTGGTCCTGGCGGTGATCGTGGGCGCCGCTGGGCTCGCGCTCGGTGGGCTCGCTCGGCGTCGTGCTCGGCAACGTCGATCGCTTGCCGTCGCAGCGCGGGTGTTGGAGTCCTGTGAACTCCTCGCCGCCGAGCTTGCGGCGGGTCGCCCACCCGGCGCCGCCCTGGATCAAGCCGCCGAGCAATGGCCGGAGCTCAGCCCGGTCGCCGAGGCGTTCACGCTCGGCGCTGATGTGCCCCAAGCGCTGCGCCGAGTCTGCACGATCGACGGTGCGTCCGGGCTGCGGGTGCTCGGCGCTGCCTGGCAGGTCTCACACCGGACGGGCGCCGGGCTGGCAGGTGCGCTTGCCGCCGTGAGCGCCGATCTGCGAGCAACGCAGGCCACCCGCCGGGTCGTCGAATCCGAGCTTGCCTCGGCGCGCGCGACCGCGCGCCTCGTCGCGGCACTGCCGGTTCCGGCGCTGCTGATGGGCTCAGGCGCCGGGGGAGACCCGTGGCACTTCCTGTTGGACACCCCCGCGGGCCTCGCCTGTTTGGCCGGCGGTCTCGTGCTCGGCCTGGCTGGCTTGGCCTGGATCGAGGTGCTCGCCGAAGGGGTGTGGTCGGTGCGATGAACCGTTTGTCGTGGATCGTCGCGCTGTGCTCCGCAGCGGCGGTGTGGCTGGCCATCGCAGCGCCAGCACGCTCTGTTGCCCCCGACCCGCGAGTCATTGCGCCGCCCACCGAGAGTCGGGGGCTGCTGCTGCGCTGGCGTGCCGCCTGGACCATCGCGGCCGGGATCGCCGGACTCGCCTGGTTCCCGGGCTGGGCTGGGTTCGTGGCCGGTGCCGCAATCGCCACGGCCACCTGGGCCACCATCGGGCGGGCGACCCCTCCCGCCGTACGCCGTGAGCGGGAAAGCGCGGCTCGCGACCTCCCGCACGTCGTCACCCTCCTCGCGGCGACGCTTCGCTCGGGTGCCTCTCCGGTGACGGGGTTGACCCTGGTGAGTGAGGCGTTGCCCGGCGCGGCCACCGCGCGGCTCCAGGGGCTCATCGCTCGCGTGGAGCTCGGCGCCGATCCAGGGGAGGTATGGCGACTGCTGTCGGGTGACGATGTGTTGGCTCCGCTGGGCCGGGCCCTAGCCAGGGCCCACGATTCGGGTGCCTCGGTGGTGTCAGCCATCGATCGGCTCGCCGGAGATCTGGCTCGTGATCATCGCGGGGTGGCCGAAGATCGGGCTCGAGCCGTCGGGGTGAAGGCGGCGGTTCCCTTGGGTCTGTGCCTGCTGCCGTCCTTCCTTCTGGTGGGCATCGTGCCGGTGGTTGCCGGCCTGTTGGCGGGATTCCTCGCGTGAGCGAGCCAGCATTTCTCCACTCCTCCGTGCTTCGGCGCCGCTCTCCACAGGTGCGAGCGGGCCACGGTTCGAGCGGGCGTCGCTGGGGCAGGCTCCGAGGTGGGCCACAACTCGTGGCTCCGCAAACAGGGAGGTTTCGATGGTGAGGGATGCAAAGGCTGCCGTTCGGCGGGCGGGCCAGGCTCGGCGCGATCAGCGCGGCATAACGACGGCGGAGTACGCCGTCGGAACGGCCGCGGGGGCAGGGCTGGCGGGACTCTTGTTCAAGCTCCTGACTGGCGGTTTCGGTGACCAGTTGTTGCACACGCTGTTCAGCCACGTGCTCGGTTTGCTCGGGATCGGCTGACTGGGATGCGGGTGGCGTCGAAGGACGAGCGGGGAGCGGTGACCGCGGAGTTAGCCATGGGCTTGCCGCTGCTTCTCGCCGTGACGCTGGCCTTGGTTTGGCTGCTCTCGGTTGGCTTTGCCCAGGTGCGGATGATCGACGCCGCCCGCGAAACCGCTCGGGCGGTCGCGCGCGGTGACTCGACCCAATCGGCCTTGGGAGTTGGCTCGCGGGTCGCACCTCCTGGTGCCTCGATCACCGTCGCCGTCACCGACGCAACCGTGGTGGTGACCGCCAGCGATGAGGTGGAGGGTCCCATCGGTCCCTTCGACTTCTTCCCCGGGGTCGAGGTCAGGGCCACGGCAACCGCTTTGATGGAGGAGCCGTGAGCCGTTCGGAGCGTGGGGCGGCGACGCTGCTCGTGGTGGCGATGGCGGGGGTGCTGCTGCTCGTGGGGACCGCGTTGGGGGTCGTCGTCGCGATGGTCGCGGCCCATCGGCAAGCCCAGTCGGCATCGGACCTTGCGGCCCTGGCCGCAGCCGTGTCGGCAGGGCGCGGAGTGGATGGGTGTGACACTGCCCAAGTCGTAGCACGGGCCAACGGCGCCAGCTTGATCAACTGCACGCTCGTCGGGACCGACGCCACGGTTACCGTGCGTGTTCCTGGGCCCCGACTGCTGGGTCAGGCCGCGGACTTTTCAGCGACGGCGCACGCGGGTCCGCAACGCAGCGTCGAGTGAACTGCCGGTGTGACCCGGCGAAGGCGGGCCCAGCCTTCGCACCCAGGCTTCGCACCCAGGCTTAGCACTCAGCCTTCGCGCTCGGCCTCCGAGCGGCGGTCGGCCTCGGCGCGATCCAGTTTCTCCGAAAGTTCGTTGAGCTGCTTGCGCTCTTTGCGCTGGCGCAGTTCGCGCTTCGTGCCGTACTTCAAGATCGTGAAGCCCCACAGGATGAACGCGCCGGCCACGACCCCGACCAAGAAGATCGTCAGGGCCGACATGTCGATGCCCAACAGCGTCGCTTCACCTTCGCTGGCCAGCACTGCGGCAACGATCGCGAGCCCGCCCAGGGCGATGAGGAGCAAACCAAGGATCACCATGGACCGCACGCTACTCCACCTGCGCAGCGGATCAGGCGATTGCCGTGTCGATCAGACCGACTCGAGCAGCACCGCCAACAGGGCCGCGGCGGCCGCTTTATCGAGCGGGTTGTTCTGGTTGCCACACTTCGGCGATTGCACACAGGAGGGGCACCCCTCGTCACACGTGCACGTCACAATCGTCTCTCGGGTGGCGGTGAGCCACTCGCGGGCCGACTCAAATCCGCGTTCGGCAAAGCCGGCGCCGCCAGGATGTCCATCGTGCACAAACACGGTGAGCTGTCCGGTGTCGCCATGTCTGGCGGTGGACACTCCGCCGATGTCCCACCGGTCACAGGTCGCGAACAGGGGCAGCAAACCGATCGAGCAGTGCTCCGCTGCGTGGGCGGCGCCCGGCAGATCCCGGGCCGCCAATCCCGCCTCCTCCAAGAGATGGTCGGGGATCGTCCACCACACCGCCGAGGTCACCAGCGATCGGGCCGGCAACTGCAACGGCTCCTCGCCCAAGACGTCGCCGCCTGGCCGCCGGCGCTTCAAGAAGGAAACCGTCTGGTGGGTCACTTCCACGCTGCCAAACGACAGGGTTGCCGCCCCCCACTGTTGGCGGCGTGCCACGCTGACGATGGAGATATCGGTCAGCGTTCGCGCAGTCGTCGAATAGTTGACCTCGGTGGGCGACATCAGGGCCACCCCCTGATCGAGATCCAGCTCTGCGATCAGCCAAGTTTCTCCCTGGTGGACATAGACCGCCCCGGTGTGCGCCGCCGAGTGCGAGCTCGAGTGGTCCACATTGCCCACCACGCGGCCGGTCGCCTCGTCGACCAACTGCACGGCCGGGCCCCCGGTCGAGCGCAGATCCGCCAGGTCGCTCGCCCGGCG
Source organism: uncultured Actinomycetota bacterium (assembly GCA_963814245.1). GTDB lineage: Bacteria > Actinomycetota > Actinomycetes > Propionibacteriales > Nocardioidaceae > Nocardioides. The sequence goes on along the minus strand of CAWFBY010000005.1, from coordinate 128,986 downwards.
AAGATCCGTCCAGAACCAGCCGCCTGACCGGCGACGCAGCAGGCCCGCCTCAGTCAACGCCGTCACGGCCGCTGCGGTCGTAGGGCCGAAGAGCTCGAAGTCGGCCTCGGTCAACGGGATCTCGGCGGCCGCTGCACACAGGTGTGGTCCCAGGACGTAGCGGTTGGTCGGGTCGAAGACTGTGGCTTCGATCGGTCGCCCAAACAACGATTCGGGGTGGTTCACCAGATAGGTGTCCAAAGGGTCATCGCGCGCCACCAAGATCCCCAATGCGTCCTGGCCGGTGCGTCCGGCCCGGCCGACCTGTTGCCACAGTGCCGCCCGCGTGCCGGGGAACCCCGCGATCAGGACCGCATCCAGACCGCTGATGTCGATGCCCAACTCGAGGGCGTTGGTGGCCGCGAGACCGATGAGCTCGCCCGCCTTGAAAGCGCGCTCGAGTTCGCGGCGCTCCTCGGGGAGGTAGCCACCGCGATAGGCGGCCACGTGTTGGGCCAGGGTGCTGTCCACCTCCCGGAGGTTGTCGGCGGCCGTGGCGGCGACCTGCTCCGCGCCTCGTCGGGAGCGCACGAAAGCAAGGGTCCGCACACCCTCCGCGACCAGATCCGTCAACAAGTCTGCGGTCTCGGCGGCCGCGGAGCGGCGTACGGGAGCTCCGTTCTCGCCGGCATGCGACACGAACGGCGGCTCCCACAGCGCCAAGGCCACCTGGCCGCGGGGCGAGTAGTCCTTCGTGACCGCCACCAGATCGAGTCCGGTCAGTCGAGCGCCGGAAACCTCGGGTTGGGCGATCGTCGCGGACGCCAACACAAACGTCGGATGGGCGCCGTGCGCCGCGCACACCCGACGCAGTCGCCGCAAGATCTGGGCCACGTGCGCCCCGAAGACCCCGCGATAGTGATGACACTCATCGAGCACGACATAGCGGAGACTGCCGAAGAAGCTGGCCCACTGCTCGTGGCGCGGGAGCAGGGACCGGTGCAGCATGTCCGGGTTGGTCAACACGTATTCGCCGAACGCCCGAGTCCAGTCGCGCTCCTCACGCGAGGAATCCCCGTCGTGAGTCGAGATCCGCACGTCCAGGTCCAACGACCGGATCGAGGAAAACTGGTCGTGAGCCAACGCCTTGGTCGGCGACAGGTAGAGCGCAGTCGCGCCCCGCTGGCCCCGCGCGCCACGTTCGTCGGCGATCGTCGTCAGGCTGGGCAGGAGATAACCCAAGGACTTGCCCGACGCCGTCCCCGTCGCGATGACGACGTGTTGTCCGGCGTACGCCGCCTCAGCGGCCGCGACCTGATGGCGCCACAGATGGTCGACCCCACCGCGTTCGAACGCGCGGCGTACGCCCGGATCCACCCACTCGGGCCACGGTGCGAACTCGGCGGCGCGAGGCGGCAAGACCTCCAGGTGAGTGAGCCGCTGGGCCCTTTCCCCGGATCCGGCCAGCGACGCGACAAGGTCGCGCAACTCACGTGGTGGACGCGTTTGCTGGAGGCGCGGCACGTGCTCGGAATCCTCCACAACTCGGAGTGTGGCAAACCGCACCGACACGCGGGTCCACGGGGATGTGGACGCACATCCTGCGCGACCGCGCTACGCGTGGTTTGATTACGCTGACACACAACAAACCATGTTCCAAGGAGCCGACGGTGGACCTAACGCTGACGACGCGAGAAGTTGATGGCACGACCATCGTCTCCGTCGGTGGTGAGATTGACGTCTACACAGCACCCAAGTTGCGCGACCGCATCACAGACTTGGTGGCTGAGGGGATCTATCACATCGTGATCGACATGGAAGCAGTCGAGTTTTTGGATTCCACCGGTCTCGGCGTCCTGGTTGGCGGGCTGAAGAAAGTGCGAGCCCACGACGGCTCACTCGAGCTGGTCTGCACCCAGGATCGGCTGCTCAAGATCTTCCGAATCACGGGCCTGGCCAAGGTTTTCGCGATCCACGGCACCGCCGAAGCGGCCCTCGCCAACTCCTGACCCGTCGCAGTTTGACCGCCGACCCGTCGCAGTTTGACCGCCGACCCGTCGCAGTTTCCACAGGGGGATACCGCCACCGAAGGCGCCAAGCGCCAGTGGCACTCCCCACACCCGAGTGCCAACATCGGGCTACTCCTGCGTAGACTCCGCACGTTCACGCGATCTGCATAACTCCAGGAGGAAACACATGGCCGGGATCCTTCCCGCAGTCGTGAAACTCACCGGAGGCGACCTGTGGTTGGTAGTCATCGTGGCCTTGATTGCGCTTGGCGCAATCGCAATGGCCGTGGTCTTCCGCAAGCAGGTGCTCGCCGCTGGTGAAGGCACCGACAACATGAAGAACATCGCATTGGCCGTGCAAGAGGGCGCCAATGCCTATCTGACTCGCCAGTTCCGCACCCTCGGCGTCTTCGCCGCTATCGCCTTTGTCGTGTTGCTGGCCCTGCCGGCCGACGACGCGACCGTCAGAATTGGCCGCTCGATCTTCTTCTTGCTCGGCGCCGGCTTCTCTGCCGCGATCGGCTACCTCGGCATGTCGCTGGCCGTGCGCGCCAACTTGCGTGTCGCCGCCGCCGCCAACGAGGTTGGCCGCGATCCGGCGATGAACATCGGCTTCCGCACCGGTGCGTTCGTGGGCATGGCCACGGTTGGTCTTGGCCTGCTGGGCGCCAGCACGGTCGTCTTGTTGTTCAAGGACAAGGCCCCCCACGTCCTCGAGGGCTTCGGCTTCGGCGCGGCGCTTCTCGCGATGTTCATGCGGGTCGGCGGTGGCATCTTCACCAAGGCTGCCGACGTGGGCGCTGACCTTGTCGGCAAGGTCGAGAACAACATCCCCGAAGACGATCCGCGCAACGCCGCCACGATCGCCGACAACGTTGGTGACAACGTGGGTGACTGTGCGGGCATGGCCGCCGACCTCTTCGAGTCGTACGCCGTCACCCTGGTCGCCGCGCTCATCCTCGGCTCGCAGGCCTTCGGGGACAAGGGCCTGGTCTACCCGTTGCTCATTCCTGCGATCGGTGCGCTCACCGCTGTGCTCGGTGTCTTCATCACCAAGCCGCGACCGGGCGAAAACGGGCTCAAGACGATCAATCGGGCCTTCTACATCTCGGCGGCCGTCGGCGCGGTGGCGTCTGTCGTCTTGTCCTACGCCTACCTCCCATCCAGTTTTGCCGGTTTCGACAATGTGACCGGCCTCGACATGCCCGGCGCGGACGGCGATCCCCGGTTGATCGCATCGCTCGCCGTCGTCATCGGCATCGTCATGGCCGCGGGCATCCTGGCACTCACGGGTTATTTCACCGGCACCGAATATCGTCCGGTGAAGGATGTCGGCAAGACCTCGTTGACCGGCGCCGCGACAGTGATTCTCTCGGGTCTCTCCGTCGGTTTCGAGTCCGCGGTTTACACCACGCTGGTGATTGGTACGGCAGTGTTCGGCGCCTTCCTACTGGGTGGCGCGACCCTGACTGTTTCCCTCTTCGCCGTGGCGCTCGCCGGTTGTGGTCTGCTGACCACCGTCGGTGTCATCGTGGCCATGGACACGTTCGGGCCGGTCTCTGACAATGCGCAGGGCATCGCCGAGATGTCCGGCGACGTGAGCGAAGAGGGCGCGAAGATTCTGACCGAGCTCGATGCGGTGGGCAACACCACCAAGGCGATCACCAAGGGCATCGCGATTGCGACGGCCGTTTTGGCCGCCACGGCGCTATTCGGGTCGTACTCTACCTCGGTGTTCGAGGCTCTCGCCGAAGCGAAGCCGAGCAATGCCGAATCCCTCGGGCTGAGCTTCGCGGTCTACAACCCGGCCGTGCTCGTGGGCATCTTGCTGGGCGCGGCGGTCGTGTTCCTGTTCTCCGGCCTGGCGATCAACGCCGTCGGCCGGGCCGCGGGAGCGGTGGTCTTTGAAGTACGCCGCCAGTTCCGCGAAATCCCAGGGATCATGGAAGGCACCGGTCGTCCCGAATACGGCAAGGTCGTCGACATCGTCACCAAGGATTCGTTGCGTGAACTGGTGACACCCGGCCTGTTGGCGGTGCTTGCGCCCGTTGCCGTTGGATTCGGTCTCGGCGTCACCGCCCTGGCTGGGTTCCTCGCTGGCGCGATCGGCACCGGCACCTTGATGGCGATCTTCTTGGCCAACGCCGGTGGCGCTTGGGACAACGCCAAGAAGCTCGTTGAGGACGGTCATCACGGTGGCAAGGGTTCGCCCGCCCATGAGGCGACCGTCATTGGCGACACCGTCGGTGACCCGTTCAAGGACACCGCCGGACCCGCGATCAACCCGTTGATCAAGGTGATGAACCTGGTCTCGTTGCTGATCGCCAGTGCCGTCGTGTCCATGAGCGTGGGCGAGGACCAAAACGATGCTCTTCGTTTGGTGATCGCCTTCATCGCCGTGGCGATCATCGTGGTTGCGGTCTACATCTCCAAGCAGCGTGAGGTCTCGATCGGCGCCGAACCGGCCGCCTAACGTCGACCCGTCGCAGTTTCACCACTGACCCGTCGTTAATTAACGACGGGTCAGTGGCATTTTTGGCGCGCCACGCTGAGCCAGTTGGGTCACCCAGCCAAGGAGAAGAAGGTTGCACTGGCTGCAGGATCCCGGATCCCGGCCGTCCAACTGCCGAGCAGAGTGACAGCGACTTCGGAGGATGCCGAAGTGGCGACCCATCCGGCAGCCTCAGACTCGAAGGTGCTGGCGGAGGCGGCAAGGTCTCCTGGATCTGCGGCGTCGAAGGCCACGACGTGGGTGGTCCCGACCCCGCCCTCCACGGTGAACCAGGCGAGGGAGGCGAGGCCAGTCCCGGCGATCGAGAGCGCCGTACGCCGGTCCTCCGTGGTCTCGTCGAACCTTTGGGTGGTGCCCAGATTGATCGCCGAGAGTGGCGCACTAGAGGTGTTCGGCCAGGTGGCGACGTACGTCGTTTGCTGGGGCCCGGTGCCTTGTTGCCAGGTCGCCACGCCATCACCAGCGGCGCTCACGCCGAGGCGTGGCGTGAGCACCTCGTTGTCCCAAGGTCCGACGGAGGTCATGGACCTGGTGCCATCGGCTGCGCTCCGGAGCAACTTCACCCGACGATTCTTGGGTTCGGTCCCGCCGTCGCTCGTGGAGTGCACGATGGCGGCGATGACGCTTCCATCCGCAGCCATGTCCATTTCGGACCCCAGGGCGCCGGCGCGGGAATAGGTCCGCACGAATTCGGGCCTCCACGTCTTCTCCGCTGACGAATAGCGGATCAGCCGCAGCTTCCCCGCTATGAAGAAGCCGGGCTCGTCTTCGAAAGACACGGTGCTCAGCCCGGCCAGCTGGCCTTGATTGCCGATGCAGGCGATCAGGTTTGCTAGGAGCCGCTGGGGGTAGGTCACTGTCGTGAATCCTCCATTCTGGCTCCACGTGAGGATGCGGTAATCGTCACGGTAGAAGGCCGATCCGACGAAGGCCACATGGCGTCCGTTGGGGGAGATGTCAAGGGAGGAAACGGAGCGTTCTGGCAGGGCCCGGGACTTCCAACCAGACTTTGCCGACCACACCAGCGCGGCGCTCCACGGCGGTGGGTCCTCGAATCCATCGCGTTTGTAGCAGTGGACAGCGACCGCGATCACATCGCGTTGGACGTCGGTGGCACCGACGGAGCATCGTTCGGCACCTGTCACGACGCGGATGAGGGTCTTGGCACTGATCGTCCCATCAGTGGTGCGCCGCCGCTCGAAGACCTTGTCTCCTTTGCTGCCCCCGATGGAGAACAGCACCGTGGTGCCATCTGCCAATATTGCGACATGCTGGGTCCGTACCACCAGGGTCGGGGCAGTCCACGCACCCGCCAGCGCCGCACGACTTGGTGTTGCAGACGAGGCGGGGGTGGCAACAATTACAGCCGCACCGACCGCGATCACCGCTGGCAAACGTCTCATCAGACCCTCACGTTCGGGCCCTGGGCCGGGGGGTCCCGGGCCCTCCCCGAGTGCCTCACTTATGGTAGCCACCCGCCTGTGACACCGTGGGAAGCCCCGAAACTCACCGCCGACCCGTCGCAGTTTGACCACCGACCCGTCGCAGTTTCACCACATTCAGTGAGTTTGCGCCGACTCGGGCTCTTGTGATGGATGTGTGGGTCATGGGGTTCGTCCGGGGAGTGTTGGTCGGTGTCCGCCGAGGGAGAGCATCAAGATGGCGATGAGGGCTTCGGGGTCTCGGAAGCCGAAGGCCATGCGGGTGCGGAGTCGGACTTTGAGGTTGATGGATTCGGTTCGTCCGTTGGACAGGCCGTGCTCGATGGTGACAGCGGCCACGAGAAACTGCCCGGAGACGGCCACGTAACTGCCCGCTGGCGGACATGAAAATTGCCCGGTGGCGGCCATGAGATCTGCCCGACACGACGTTGTCTGCCTCGCCGCGTCCCGCGGTTGGGGCCCCTCCTCAGGTGCGCTCAGCAGTGCTGAAGCCGCTGATCGCTCCCTGAGGAGGGACTACTTGAAGTCTGCAGAGGAAATCATGGAAATCTTGGAAGCCTACGATCTGACTGGGTCGTTTCGTGACGCCGCCGAACTCGCGGGGTGCTCGCACCACACGGTCGCTGCCCATGTGACGGCGCGCGACGCGGGTCGCCCTACGGGTGCTGCTGTGGCTCGTCCGCAATTGGTCGATGAGTATTTGGTCAAGGTCGAGGAGTGGGTCGAGCAGTCGGCCGGCAAGATCCGCGCCGACAAGGCTCACGACAAGCTGCTCGCGCTCGGGTATGCGGGTTCGGAGCGGACCACGCGTCGTGCGGTCGCGATCGTGAAGAAGGACTACCGGGCTGGTCGCCGACGGGTGCACCGGCCCTGGGTCACCGAGCCTGGCATGTGGCTCCAGTACGACTTCGGTGACGGCCCGGTCATCGACGGTGTCAAGACGACGTTGTTCTGCGCCTGGCTGGCGTGGTCGAGGTTCCGAGTCGTCCTCGCGATCCGCGACAAGACGATGCCGAGCGTGTTCGCCGCCCTGGACGTGACGCTGCGCCGCCTGGGTGGGGCACCGACCTATGTGCTGACTGACAACGAGAAGACCGTGACCGTGGAGCATGTCGCGGGGATCGCGGTCCGCAACCCGCAGATGGTCGCCTTCGCCCGGCACTACGCGGTGACGGTGCATACCTGTGAGCCGGCCGACCCGGCCACCAAGGGCGGGTCGGAGTCGACGGTGAAGCTCGCGAAGGCCGACCTGGTGCCCAAGGACACCAACCTGCTGCCTGCCTACGCCAGCTTCGCTGACCTCGAGGCTGCCTGCGAGGTGTTCTGTGCGGAGGTCAACACCCGGGTTCACCGGGTCACCCGCCGGGCCCCGGTACAGATGTTGGCCGAGGAACAGGCCCGTCTTCACCCGGTCCCGGCGCATCCCCACACGGTCGCGTTCGGACTGACCCGCACGGTGCCCTCGTCGATGCCGATGGTTGCTTTCGAGGGCGGGCAGTACTCGGTGCCGCACGCCCTGGTGGGTGAGACGGTGTGGGTGCGCGTCCACGGACGCGGTGTGGATGAGCAGATCGTGATCGTGCACATCGGGCAGGGTGGTCCGGTCGAGGTTGCCCGGCACCGGCGCGCGTCCCCGGGCAGCCCGAAGATCACCGAGGAGCACTTCCCGCCCGCACCAGCAGGCGCGCTGGGGCGGCGCCCGAAGCCGAAGAACGCTGCGGACGCGGAGTTCCTCGCCCTCGGTGAGGGCGCCCACATGTGGCTGGGTGAGGCCGCCGCGGCCGGGTCCACGAAGATGCGGGTCAAGATGGGCCAAGCACTCAGCCTGGCGAAGCTGTTCGACCCCGCCGAGGTCGACTGGGCGCTGGGGCATGCCGCTGTCCACGGCCGGTTCGCCGAGGCCGACCTCGCATCGATCCTCGACCACCACGCAGGAGCCCGCGCCCACGCACGCCAGTCCGAGCGCCGCGCAGGTGAGGACCACAGCCTGACTCAAGGCACCAGTGCCTGGGCCGAACTCGGCCAACCCAGAGCGCCCGAGGATGACACCGACGATGTCGACGGCGACGTCGAGGACGGGGTGCTCGCATGACGACCACGGGGACCAAGACGAAGACCACGCCACCAGCACTGGGACTGCCGACGGCGCCAGCACTGCCCGAGGACCTCGAGTCGTTGCTGCGTCGGCTGCGGCTGCCGCACATCCGTCGCCACGCACCCGAGGTGGTCGCGACCGCGAAGGCCCAACGCTGGGAACCGGTCGAGGTCCTCCGGGCACTCTTCGCCGAGGAGGCCATCGGGCGCGAACGCTCCGCGCTTGCGACCCGACGAGCAGCAGCCGGGTTCCCGACGGGGAAGACCTTCGAGGCCTGGACACCCGAGGCGTCCTCGATCCCGGCACCGACCCAGCAAGCACTACGGACCCTGGAGTGGGTCGGACGCCGAGAGAACCTCGTCTTATGCGGCCCGTCGGGGACCGGGAAGACGTTCCTACTCGAAGCCCTGGGCCAGCAAGCGGTCGAGGCCGGGTTGAAGGTCGCCTGGTTCACCCTCGAGGACCTCGGGGTGCTGCTGCGCCGCCACCGCGCGGACGACACCGTCACCAAGGCCATCGCCCGTGTCCTACGAGCAGACTTGGTGGTCGTTGACGATATTGGGCTCTTGCCGGTTGCTCAGGACGCAGCCGAAGGGCTCTACCGCCTGGTCGATGCCGCCTACGAGAAACGATCGGTAGCGATCAGCTCGAACCTGCACCCAGCAGCCTTCGACGAGCTCATGCCCAAGACACTCGCCACCGCGACCGTCGACCGGCTCCTGCACCACGCCCACGTCTGCCAGACCACCGGAGAGAGCGTGCGCCTGACCCAGGCACTCGCCGGTCACGGGGTGAGCCCCTTGAGCTGAGCAAACCGGCCGGTGGCGGCCAGCCCCCTTTGGGCAGATCTCATGGCCGCCACCGGGCACTTCTCGTGACCGTCACCGGGCAGGTTTCATGACCGCCCCTGGGCAGTTCCTACTGGCCCTTGACAGATGGCTAGCAGGATCGGTCCTCGTTGGGCTTTGATGGTGCGGGCGAGGTCGACGAATTGGGGGATTTGGCAGCGGCTGGCCGAGGTGATCCAGTTGTCCAGGGCCACGCTGGCTTCCTGGTGGGAGAGTTTGAAGATGGTGCGTAGGCCCTCTTTGAGTTGGTAGGCACGCCAGAGTCGGTCGTCGGTCGCGGCGATCCAGTCGAGTTTGGCTCGCTGGCTTTCGGTGAGATTTTCGGGGTTTTTCCACAGCGCGTAACGCGATCGGGTCAAGATCTTGAGCCGCTGGTGTGCCGGGAATTCCTCGGTGGCATCTCGTGGTGCCCGGCCCTTGCCGCGGGAGTTCGCGCGGGCGATCCGGCGAGTCTCTCGCCAGACATCTAGCCGCACCTCGCCTAGAGCGTCGTTGGCCCACTTCACGACATGGAACGGGTCTGCGGCCTGGACCGCGTCGGGACAGTTCTGGGCCACAACATCGGCGATGTAGGCGGCGCTGTCGGCGGTGACGTGGGTGATCTCGGTGCAACGTTTCGGGCCGAGGAGGTCGAAGAAGCCCTGCAACGTCGCTTTCGTCTGGCCTTGCCCAGCCCACACCAGCCGGCCGGTGTCGTGGTCGATGACAACCATCAGAAACAGGCGACCACGACGGTAGGAGACCTCATCGATCCCGATTTTGGCCAGCCCGCCCATCCGGTCCACACGGCCCTCAACCTCAGCCCAGACCCGGCCGATCACCGCCCCCACCGTGCGCCACGCGACCCGCATCAACTCAGTCACCGCGTACTTCGAGGTCTGCGTCGCCAACCAGGCGACCTGTTCCTCGAAGACACACGTCGCACCAGCATCGTGGCGCGCCCAGGGCACATGCGCGACCACCACCCCATGCTCGCGACACTTGACCCGTGGCGCCTCACCATGGAGACGACACCGGATCGTGCCCAGATCCAGAGTCCGCCAGTAACGACGCCCTCGCCCCGTGTCGTACCCGGCTGCCGGACGCATACAGCGTCCACACCGATTCCGGCGCCCCACAACCGGCCGAACAGCAATCGTCACCATCAGCGCCCCAGGGTCGAAGTCGACCCCCTCAATGACGGTGTTCTCGACCCCAACCAACGCCCGCCATAAAGTGCTCTCACGCACGCCGTTCTCCTCGCCGCCCGGTTGATGTTCCTAGACAGCTCAAAAACCTAGGCAGAGAACGGCGTGCCCCCACTCACGACGCGCACACCACCCACACATCCATCACAAGAGCCCGACTCGCGCCATATTCCGCATGAGTTTGCGCTGACCCGGGGCGGTCCCGATCATCCCGCCAGTTCGCCGGCTGCCCGCGGGACCCACCCCGTGTCGCCCCGCGGGCACCTGGCTTAGTCATGTGCCGGACGTGTCCGACGCGATGACCGGGACCGCTACGGCTGTGATGACTCCGGGTCCGGGGTGACCCCCTGGAGTCGGTCAGCCGCCTTCGGCCACTCCACCGCGTGCTCGAAGGCATCGGATAGGGCTGCCGTAGGTTCTTCTGCCATCGGCTCGGGCGGTGCCCAGGCCGGCGGCTGTTGCGCAGGGGCGGCGTATTGAGCCGGATCTTGTGGGTAATGCCCGGGAGGGGCAGCCTGGGGGTAGGCCTGCGGATGGCTGTACGCCAGTGGTCCACCCGGGCCCCAGCCCGGTCCGGCCGGTGGCTGCTTGCGCATCCGGTTGCGGAAGAAGAGCGCGGTGCCGCCGATCCCCGTCAAGACGAGCGCAAGCCCTCCAGCAAGCAGCCACAGCCAGGTGAGATCCGAGCCCTTCGACTCCTTGGCGGGAGTCTTGTCGCGTCCCTCTTCGATCGCAGTCTTGCTGTCGCGGATGAACTTCGCTGCGAAGGGGTGGGCGGGGTAGAGCGTCTCCGACCTCTCAAACAGCGGCACAGCTTCCTTGTAGCGCTCCGCGTAGAACGCATCGACGGCGTCGGCGTACGCCGCAGTCGTGTCGCTCTCCGCAGCGGTGACACCGTTTTGCTCCAGCATGTCCAGGACCTCGCTCGCGGGGATCACGAACGCCTGCCCCTGCGCGGCCGTGCCGTCGCTGTTCACCGCGGTGGCGACCAGCACCCCGACCGACGTTCCGTCGTCAGTCAACACCGGCCCACCCGAGTTGCCGGGGCTCGAAGGTGCCTGTGTCTGGAACACAGGCATGCCCGAACCGGTGCTCTTGATGGCCGTGACCGGGCCCTCGGTCACCGTCGGCTGCACTTGGGCATCTCGGGACAGACCGGGCGAGAACGTGGAGGCCGCCGGGAACCCGACCACATGAACGGTCGAGCCAGGGGAAACATCGTCGTTGGCGCCGACTGCGATGGTGGGCAGGTGCTCCTGTCCGTCGATCTTGAGCAGGGCCACATCGTTGCCGGGATAAGGCTTGCCGACGTCGACGATCTCGGCTTCGACGGCCCTTTGCTGCTTGCCGATCCCATCGAAACCGAGCGCGAGATTGGCGGCGACGGACACGTCGAGGGCATCCACGCGCAGGTGGCCGGCGAGCCAACCCAAGATGGCGTCGGTGAGGCGGTTCACCTGATCGCGGGTGAAGGTGGTGCCGCTGTTCTCCAGTCCGCGCACGAACTGCTGGCCGAGCTTGGACAGGCTGTTGACTGCAAACTCCTGCCTCAGTTGGGCGTTCGGCGTGTCCACGACGTGGGCCGCCGTCACGATGTAGCCATCCGGAGTGATCGCCCAGCCCGTCCCCACACCGACCAGGCGGTTACGCCGGCTATAGGTGCGGGGACCGGCCAGGAAGTAGGTGTTTGGCGACTTCACGACCGCATCAACGATGGCCTCGGTCAACGCCTCCTCGGTGGTGTCGATCGCGCCCGTTATCGCCTGGGTGGCGACGCGTTGGGCGAGATCGGCAAGCGCCGCCTGATTCATGACGGGGACGGCCACGGTGACGGTGGCCGAATAGGTCGTAGAAATGAGTTGTACGCCGGGGTAGGCGTTGGCGGCCAGGATCGTTGATCGACTCACCTCGGGCGCTGGGGCCGGGGTCTCGTCAGCCGCAACGGATGAGCCCGGATAGGACGCGACCAGGAGGAGCGTCACGAGAGATGCGACGAGCCCACGGCCCGCCCAAGAAGTTCGAGGCATGGTTGCCCCTTTCACGAAGGCCGCGCCGCCGATGGCAACGCGGCAGAGAGTCGCTGGGTCCACGGAAACTCCCGCGACGCACAAACTCTCGACTGCCAGGTGATTGAGGAATCTGGCAGAGGAGCGCTAACACGCCGCTAACGTGAAGTTGTGTCCGCAGGGGCGGGTACGCCGACTTGCCCCAACGCCGCTAGGCGTTGGCGCACATCGTGGGCATTGGCGTGTTCGAGCATCTCGAGGATGGCGAGCGCGGATCGCCACGCGGAGCGTGCCGCGTCGAGGTCGCCGATGGCTGCGTATCCGTCACCGAGATGGGACAGATTCTGGGCCCGGTTGAAGTGTTGGGCGAGCCCACTGGCGAGTTCGGCGGCTTCGGCAAAACAAGCGATGGCGAGCAGTTGATTGCCCAGGCCCTGGTGGGCGCGGCCGAGACTGTCCAGCGCATACGTCTGTCCGGGTAGGTCGCCTTCGGCCCGATAGAGCTCGAGTGATCGTTGGCAGCTCCCCAGTGATTCCGCGAAGTTGCCCAGGCACGCATGAAGCCACCCGATGTTGTTCAACGCCACCGCCTGGCCGGTCCGGTCGCCGATCTCCTCATAGATTGCCAAGGCCTGCATGGTGTGGTCGATGGCATCGGGATATTCGCCAGCCGCCTCGAGCAGTCGGCCCAGGGTGCAGCGCGCGTCGCTTTCGCCGGTCCGGTCACCACAGGCGATGAACAGGTCGATGGCCTGCGTGAGTTGGTCGCGCCCTGCGTCGTACTCCTCAAGGCCGATCGCGGCCTCCCCGAGCCCGTGTCTGGCATCGGCCTGACCCTGTACGTCGCCTGTGTGCAGGGTTGCCGCGAGGGCGGCCTCGTGCATCCTGGCCATGTCGGGGCACTGGCAACGGTCCCAGAGATAGCCGTTGAGGGTGCGCGCCAGACGCCAGGCGTGGACCTCCAAGCCGGGCGTTCGTGCGGCAAGTTCGACGATGCGGACCAGCACCAGCTGCTCGGCCGCCAACCACGCGGAGGCCTCCTCAGCACCGGCAAACGTTTCGGGGATGACGCCCGGCTCGGGGGCATCGAGAGCAAATGGGAGGGGCGAACTGAACATGGCGCGGGTGGCCGCGAAAGCACTGTGCAGATAGTGCTGCACCAAACGGATGGTGGCCTGCTGGCGGACCGGCTCGGACTCTGATTCCTCAACGAGTTCCCGGGCTTGCTCGCGGATCAGGTCGTGGAAGGCCATCCGTCCACCGGTGCGCTGGATCGCGAGGTGCGCTCGGATCAGGTCGGCTACAGCGGCGCGCGCGGGCCGCGCGGGCAGAGCCGCGCTGCTGATGATGGAGGCGATGCTGGCCTCGGGCCCCGGATGCAGACCGAGCAGTCGGAAAACCCGGGTCGACTCATCGCTGAGCGCTTGAACCGACCAGGAGAGCACGGTTCTGACGTCAGCGATCGGATCGTCGAGGTGAAGGGCCTCCAGTGATCCGACAGCCCGCAATTCCTCGGCGAAGGAAGCGAGGGGCAGGTCATCGCGCCCCTTGACTCGGGCGGCGGCGACGGCAAGCGCAAGGGGAAGTCCACCGCAGCGCGTCACGATCTCGGCGAGGGCATCAGGCTCCTCGATCAGCCGTACGGCGCCGAGTCGGTCCGCGAGCAGCGCCTCCGACTCTTCGCGGCTGAGGAGATTGAGCGAGACGCGTTGGGCGCCGTCGGTGACGGCAAGCGACGGCAACTCGTGCCGACTGGTGACCAGGGCCAAGCAGCCATCAGTGGTAGGCAGAAGGTGCCGCACTTGGGTCGCATCGCGGGCATTGTCGAGGACCATCAGCACGCGGCGCCCGGACAAAAGGCTTCGATACAGGCCGGTGGCCGCGCCCAGGTCATTGGGCACGTCGTCGTCCGACACCCCGAGTGCTGTCAGGACCCCACGAAGCGCCTCGATCGGCCCCAGCGGGGATCCGTGCGGATCAAACCCGCGCAGGTTCACGAACAGCTGGCCGTCGGGAAAGTTCTGCGCCACCTGGCGTGCCCATTGCACCGCGAGGGTGCTCTTGCCGACCCCCGCCGGCCCCGACACGACAACGGTGACCAGGTCGCCGTACGACTGGGCGTGGCCCAAAGCGTCATCCAGGAGCGCGAACTCGCGCCCTCTCCCCACCACCGGAGCGGGGACGGCCGGTAGTTGGGCCGGCACGACCAGGGGCAGGCGCGGCTCAACCGGTGTCCGCTCATCGAGGCGCAGGATGCGCTGGTGGGCTTCACGCATGGCCTGTCCGGGCTCGATGCCGAGTTCGCTGATCAGGTGGTCGCGAGCGCGGGTGTACGCCGCTAGCGCGTCGGCCGTGCGCCCCGCACGGTGCAGGGCCAACATGTGGCAGGCATGCAGTGACTCGCGCACCGGCCATTGTTCGACGAGGGGGACGAGGCGCTCAAGCACTAGTTCGGGCGCGCCGGCGGCGAGTTGGAGATCCGCCCATTCTTCGGTGGCCGTGACCTCCAGATCGATGAGCTGTTCGAGATCGGCGGAGATGGCGCCGTCGATCGGCAACCCTGCCAAGGGCTCCCCCCAGAGCTCGAAGGCCTGCTCGTAGCTGTCTGTGGCCCTGGCCCTCTGGTGGTTAGTTGCCTGGTTTCGCGCCTGCTGGATCAGGGTTTTGAACCTGGTCACATCGACCTGCGCCGGGGCGACGGCGAGTCGATATCCTTCCGGAGTTGTCTCGATGACCTCGCCAGCCCCGACCTTGATCAGGCTGGAGCGGAGGCGACGGATTGCGTTGTGCAACGCGGTCCGGGCGGTGGCCGGGGCGTTGTCCCCCCACACGGCATCGGTCAGGCGGTCGGCAGAGACCGGTCGACCGACAGCCAGCGCCAACTGGGCGAGTACGACGCGCTGCTGGGGGGCGTTGACCGGCACGATGGCCCCGTCGACGCGCAACTCGAGCGAGCCGAGGAGCCTGACCTCGACGTCGTGGTTGTAGTTGGTCGCTTCGCCGGACATCACAGCAAACCTTCCCAGGAAACACCGCGAGTCGGCGCAAACTCACTCAGGAAACACCGCGAGTCGGCGCAAACTCACTGGTTTTGGTGAAACTGCGACGGGTCGGCGGTGAAACTGCGACGGGTGGGTGGTGAAACTGCGACGGGTGGGTGGTGAAACTGCGACGGGTGGGTGGTGAAACTGCGACGGGTGGGTGGAATAGAGTCCCCTGGTGGTTCAGGCATCGCTCGATACGGATGAGTTTGCGCCGACTCGCGGGGAATTCCGGTGAGTTTGCGCCGACTCGCGGAGTTGGCGAGGGAGTTGCGGGACGTGCTGAGCGCCGTGGACTACACCTATGACGGGGTCCGCGAAGTCCTCGGAAATCAGGCGCACGAGGCGCTCGCGCGCAACGAGACCAAGCCGGGCGTACGTCGGACCACGTCCGGGTCGCCACTGGACACCTTGACCCGCCTCTTCCTCCTCCAAGTGCCCGTCACCCGCACGGCCGCGGAGACCGCGCTCCCGGGACTCGTGGATCGGCTCACCGCTGAAGGGGTGCTCACCTCCAGCGTCGGGGAGGTTGCCGCGAGGATGGACGTGCGGCCGTACGCCGCCCCGGACGCGAGCGGAGAACGCAACCTCTGGGTGGTCTCCGATCTGACCCCCGGCCTCGACGGCAGCCCCACGCGCGTCGGGGCCGACCACGTCCTCGGCATCAGCCCGGCCTCCACTTCCCTGGCCCAACTCACCATCCGCGAACCCGTGCAGCGGGCCCTCGACCTCGGCACGGGCTGCGGCGTGCAGGCTCTACACCTAGCCACCCACGCCGTGCAGATCGTCGCAACCGACGTGAACAAGCGGGCCTTGTGGATGGCGCAGTTCAATGCCGCCCTCAACGAAGACCCGGCCATCGCTGGGCGGATCGAGATCCGCGAAGGGTCCTTCTTCGAGCCACTCGACGGCGAACGTTTCGACCTGATCGCCACCAATCCGCCCTTCGTGATCTCGCCGGCGACCGGGGAGCGGCTGGTCTATCGCGACTCCGGGCTGCCCAAGGACGAGGTCGTCGAACACATCGTGCGGCGCGCCCCCGACCACCTCAACGAGGGCGGGTGGTGCCAGGTCCTGGCCAATTGGGTCATCGAGCGCGATCGCCCCTGGGATGAGCGACTGGCGACCTGGCTCGATGATTCCTGCGACGCCCTGGTGGTGCAGCGCGAGGTGGTGGACCCGGCGGAGTACGTCGAATTGTGGCTCAAGGATTCGGGGCATCACGGCGGCCCTGACTACGCCGCGCGCTATGACACGTGGCTCTCGTGGTTGGAGGAGCAGGGCGTGGAGGCGATCGGGTTCGGGTGGATCAACCTGCACCGATCGGGTGGGCAGTCCCGCACCGAGTTCATGGATTGGCCCTTTGCCCTCGAGCAACCGATCGCCTCAGCCATCGCCGAGTGGGGTCGGGCGACCCCCGACGCGACCGACGCCGACCTGCTGCAGCGCCGCCTCGTCGTGCGCCCCGACGTACGCCAAGAAGCCCATGGTCTGCCCGGCGCCGAAGACCCCGAGACGATCGTGCTGCGCCAACAGCGGGGCCTGTGTCGGGCGCGTACGGCGGACACGGTCGTCGCCGCGCTGGTCGGAGCGTGCGACGGCGAGCTCACCGTCGGTCAGATCCTCGATGCGCTCGGCCAATTGCTGGACCTCGATCCCGAGCAGTTGCGCCGCGACCAGTTGCCCATCGTCAAGGAACTGTTGGCCGAGGGTTTCCTGGCCTGATCGCCCCTGAACGACTCCGGCCGTGACACTATGCGGTCACGGCCCTTACCTGGCTCGGCGCGCGGCCGCATCCAAGGCCGCGCTACCGTAATCGGCCGTGGGGCACCGCACTCTCGGGTGGTCGCCCTCGAACCAGGCCTCACCCACCGGGCAGATAGAGAAGGAAGTCGGCACGCAGTGGCACACAAGTTGGTGATCGTCGAGTCGCCTGCGAAGGCTCGAACCATTGGTGGCTACCTCGGCAAGGGGTATGTCGTCGAGTCATCGATCGGCCACATCCGCGACCTGCCACAAAGCGCGGCCGACACGCCCGCCAAGATCAAGGACAAGCCGTGGGGGCGGTTGGCGGTCGACGTCGAGAACGACTTCGAGCCCTACTACGTCGTCCCGCGGGACAAGAAGAGTCACATCTCCAAACTCAAGGGCCTGCTCAAGGATGCCGACGAGCTCTACCTCGCCACCGATGAGGACCGCGAGGGCGAGGCCATTGCCTGGCATCTGCTCGATGAGCTGAAGCCCAAAGTGCCGGTGCATCGGATGGTGTTCCACGAGATCACCAAACCGGCGATCTTGGCGGCCGCGGCCAACCCCCGTGAGCTCGACATGGATCTGGTGGAGGCCCAAGAGGCTCGTCGGATCCTGGACCGGCTCTATGGCTACGAGGTCTCCCCGGTGCTGTGGCGCAAGGTGATGTCGGGGCTTTCCGCGGGGCGGGTCCAGTCGGTTGCCACGCGGCTGGTCGTGGACCGCGAGCGTGAGCGGATGAAGTTCCGGGTGGCGTCCTATTGGGACCTCGAGGGCACCTTCGATGCCTATCCCGGAGGGATGCCCGAGGGCGCCGCCGCCGATGTGCGGATGTTCCCCGCCAAGATCTATTCGGTCGATGGCGGGCGCGTTGCCCGCGGTCAAGATTTTGGTCCCGACGGCGAGCTCAAGGGCAGCGGCGATCGGGTGCACCTCGACCGGAGCAGCGCGGAGGCGCTCGTGACGGCGCTGGCTGACACGTCGTACGACGTCCGCTCGGTCGAGTCCAAGCCCTACCGGCGCTCGCCGTACGCCCCTTTCCGCACCACCACGCTGCAACAAGAGGCGTCCCGCAAGCTCGGCATGAGCGCGTCGATGACGATGTCGGTGGCGCAGCGACTCTATGAAAACGGCTTCATCACCTACATGCGCACCGACTCGACCACGCTGTCGGGCGGCGCGATCAACGCGGCACGCTCGCAGGTGCGTGAGTTGTACGGCGCGGAGTATCTCCCCGACGCCCCGCGCACCTATGCCACCAAGATCAAGAACGCCCAAGAGGCCCACGAGGCGATCCGCCCGGCGGGCGAGTCCTTTAGAACTCCCGGCCAGACGGGCCTGACCGGCGACCAGTTCCGACTCTATGAGCTGATCTGGATGCGCACCGTCGCCTCGCAGATGAAGGACGCGGTCGGCAACTCCGTGACCATCCGGCTGGGCGGGACAGCCGAAACCGGTCAGGATGTGGTCTTCTCCGCGAGCGGCCGGACCATCACGTTCTACGGGTTCTTGAAGGCGTACGTCGAGGACAAGGACGACGTCAACAAGAAACGTGATGACACCGAGGTGCGGCTGCCCAACCTGAGCGAAGGCCAGCCCGTCTCGGCGGCCTCGGTCTCGGCGTCGGGACACGAGACCAAGCCACCGGCGCGCTTCACTGAGGCGACCCTGATCAAGGATCTTGAAGAGCGGGAGATCGGCCGACCGTCGACGTACGCCTCGATCATCGGCACCATCCTCAACCGCGGCTATGTTTACAAGAAGGGCACGGCGCTCGTCCCGGCGTGGCTGGCCTTCTCCGTGGTGCGGCTCCTCGAAGACCACTTCACCCGCTTGGTGTCTTATGAGTTCACCGCGTCGATGGAGGATGTTCTCGATGACATCGCCGGCGGGCGCAAGGACCGCAACACCGAGCTCGCTGAGTTCTATTACGGCTCCGATCGGGTCAAGGGCTTGCATCCTCTGGTGACCGGGCTCGGCGAGATCGATGCCAAGGAGTTGGCGACCTTCCCGATCGGCGGAGCCGACTCGGGGATCGTGCTCCGCGTGGGTCGCTATGGGCCCTATCTCGAGGGCCCTGGTGACGACGAATCCGGCGCGGCCAAGCGGGCCAATGTGCCCGACGATCTGCCGCCCGATGAGCTGACGTTGGCCAAGGCTCGTGAGCTGTTCGCCAACCCCGCCGGGGAGGAGATTCCCCTGGGGACCCATCCGGAGTCCGGTCTCAAGATCGTCGCCAAGAACGGGCGCTACGGGCCCTATGTCACCGAGGTGCTTGCCGAGGATGCGCCCAAGTCGGCTCGGGCCCGCACCGGCTCCCTATTCAAGTCGATGACCTTGGAGAGTGTCAGCCTGGACGACGCGCTCAAGTTGTTATCGCTGCCGCGTGTGGTCGGCGCCGACGCGGACGGCGCCGAGATCACTGCTCAAAACGGGCGCTACGGGCCCTACCTCAAGAAGGGCACCGACTCGCGCTCGCTCACCTCTGAGGAGCAGTTGCTGACAGTCACCCTCGATGAGGCATTAGCGGTCTATGCCCAACCCAAGCAGCGCGGGCGCGCCGCTGCGGCCCCTCCGTTGAAGGAACTGGGCAACGATCCCGTCTCCGGGCAGCCGGTCGTCGTCAAGTCCGGCCGGTTCGGCGACTACGTCACCGACGGGGAGTTCAACGCCACGCTGCGCAAGGACGACACGGTCGAGGCGATCACGCTCGAACGCGCCGCCGAGTTGCTCGCCGAGCGACGGGCCAAAGGGCCGGCCAAGAAGGCCGCCAAGCGGGCTCCGGCCAAGAAGAGCGCCAAGAAGACCGCCAAAGAAGTCTGCGGCAAAGAAGACGACCAAGAAGGCCGCCAAGGTCTAGCTCGGCTGGTCTGGGTCGGGTACGACGATCCCGGCGTCCGTCAGCAGGACCAGGAGTTCGTCGAGGGTCGGCAGGGAGTGATCCGCCTGCTCCGAGGCCCATTCCTCGACCAGGTTCACACACAGCTCGAGATCGTCGGCAGCGGTGATTCCCGCTTCGGTGCACAGCAATTCGGCCTCGCTGGGGGCTTCTGTGGGCTGCTCACTCGGGGCCGGGTCTGTGGGCGTGGGGCTGGGCGTCGGGCTGGGAGTCGGCGGAGAACTGGGCTCCGGGTCGATCGGGCTGTCGGGATCGGGCGAGGGTGCGTCGGGCCCACCGGAGGTTGGGGCGGGCGGTGAGGTGTTGGGCACGGGCAGGCCGATCAGCGTCGGCGTGGGCGTCGCTTCCGGCGGGGGAGGTGCCGGGCGAGTGAACACCGGCGTGGTGTCGGGGGTCGAGGTTGGGTTGACCGCCCAGAAGTTGCCCGCCTGGTAGGCGTCGGAGATGCCGAGCACCAAGTCGACGTACGCCTTGCTGTGGTTGTAGCGATGCACCGCGGAGCGTTGACCCGATTTGGTGGAGAGATCCTCGGGCCCGGTGCAGAGATAGACGGCCGCGCCCAGTGCGGCGTCGTCCAGATCTTGAGGATTGCGGCGACCGTCGCCATCGGCGTCGACGCCGGCGAGCGCCCAGGTCGAGGGGATGAACTGCATCGGTCCGACGGCGCGATCAAACTTCGGGTCGCCGTCCAGGACGCCCGCGTCGGTGTCCACGATCCGCGTGGTGTTGCGGGAGCCGTCCAACCGGATGCCGATGATGGACGGCTGCACGACACCTTCCTTGTCGGGGACGCTGCCGGCGTACCGTCCGTGATTGGACTCGACCTTGCCGATCGCCGCAATCAACTGCCACGGCACGTGACAGCTCTCGTCGGTTGCGTTGATCACCGTGGCCGCGCGTTGGTAGGCGGCTAGTGCAGTGTCAGGGATCGCATCGGCCGAGGCGCGGGCGCCGTCACGGATGTTGGTGGCGACGCCATCGTTGGGTACGGCGGTCAGCGGCGTCGCGTCGACCGTTACCGGACGCGTTGCGGCGATGGCGACCTCGCTCGCGCCGCTGAGGGCCTGGCTCTCGGGAGCGGAAGCTGATTGGCCCAAAACGAGCAGCCAGGCGGCGGTCATGGGCACGATGGGCGCAGCGGTCAGCAGTCGGTGGACCCAAGGCGACCGGTGCTCGCGCCTGCGAGTCTCGGCCGCGTGTGCTCCTGACATCGCGGAACTCCCCGTCTGATGCATATCCGTCAGACATTCTTTGTCCGGCACCCGGCGAGGATCGCCGAGAAACCTCCTCTACCGTAACCCCGATTGACTAACTCGGAATGAACAATTCGGGTCATTTTCGGGTCGTGGGTCCGATGGCGAGCGACGCCCGCGGGCGAGGCCGCGTTGGCGGCTGTCGGCGGGACCTCGTAGCGTCGTCCCCGACACAACGAAAGGGGCGCCCCGCTCGTGAGCAATCTGGCCGACGACACGGGTCTGCCACGACGGACCGGCATCTTCGCTGACACAGGTGTTTTCGTCTGCTTCGAAGGCGGCGAGGGTGCGGGCAAGAGCACCCAGTCGCGGGCGCTGCAGGCGTGGCTCGAAGAGCAGGGCCATCGCGTCGTGCTGACGTTCGAGCCGGGAGACACGCAGGTGGGCCGGGCCTTGCGGCAGATCGTGCTCGACCCCGCGACCGGTGAGTTGTCCCACCGCACCGAGGCATTGCTCTACGCCGCGGACAAGGCCGAACACGTCGACACCGTGGTGTTGCCCGCGCTGGCGCAGCGAGCGGTCGTGATCACTGATCGTTACGTCGATTCGACGCTGGCCTATCAGGGGGCCGGGCGCGACCTGGTCCTCGGAGAATTGGAGGCGGTCGCCCGCTGGGCAACCCGTGACCTGCGTCCCCACCTCACGGTCGTGCTCGATCTGGCGCCCGAGCAGGGGTTGGGCAGGTTCGCCGAACGCGACCGGATCGAGGGCGAGTCGGTCGAGTTTCATGAGCGGGTGCGCGGGGCGTTCCTCACGATGGCGGCGGCCAGTCCCGACCACTACCTGGTCATCGACGCCCGGCTGCCCCCCGACGAGATCTCAGCGCGGGTGCGCGAGCGGCTGCTGCCGCTGTTGGGGCAGGCGGCTCAGGTGGCGCACCCATGACGGTCTGGGACACGCTGGTCGGTCAGCGGCCGGTCGTGGAGACGATGACCGCGGCCGTGGCAGGGCAGGGCATGACCCACGCATGGCTGTTCACGGGCCCCCCGGGTTCGGGCAGGTCCAACGCGGCGGTTGCCTTCGCTGCGGCCTTGCAGTGCGCCGACGGGGGCTGCGGAGACTGTCAGGCGTGCCGTACGGCGCTCGCCGGCGCCCACCCGGACGTCACGGTCGTCCGCACTCAGAAGTTGTCGATCGGGGTCGACGAGGTGCGTGACCTAGTCCGTCGCTCGGCCCTGGCCCCGGTGGGCGCGGGACATCAGGTAATGGTCGTCGAAGATGCCGACCGCCTGACCGACCAGGCCTGCAACGCGTTGCTCAAGGCGATCGAGGAGCCCACCGAGCGCACCGTGTGGCTGCTGTGTGCGCCCACAGTGGAAGACGTCTTGCCGACGATCCGGTCGCGCTGCCGACTCGTCACGCTCACCACGCCGGCGACCCGCGATGTCGCGGCGTTCCTGGTCCGCAGCGAGGGCGTCGCCGAGGCGCTGGCGTCGTACTCCGCTCGGGCCAGCCAGGGACACATCGGCCGAGCCAGGGCGTTGGCGCGTGATGAGGCCACCCGCAATCGTCGGCGCGAGGTCGTCTCGTTGCCGGCCCGGCTGAGCTCGCTCGGAGCCTGCATGACCGCGGCTGCCAACCTCAACGAGTCCTGCCTCGAGGAGGCCGAGCTCATCACGAGCGATCTGGATGCCAGAGAGAAGGTCGATCTGGACATCGCCTATGGCGTGGTCGAACGCGGACGGCGACCCAGGGAATATGCCCCAGCGCTAGCCGCCCTCCAAAAGGCGCAGAAGACTCGTGCCAAGCGGCGCCATCTCGATGTGGTGGATCGCGGGCTGATGGACCTCGCGTCCGTCTATCGCGACGCGATCATGGTCGCTGCGGGTGCGCAGAGTGGCGGCGGGGGCTTGGTCAACGAGGAAATCCGCGCCGACATCGTCGAATTGGCGCGAGTTTCCCCGCCGGAGAGCCACTTGCGACGGATTGACGCCATCTTCACTGCACGTGAGCAGATGTTGGAGTTCAATGTGACTCCGTTGCTGGCTCTGGAAGCCATGATGTTGGCGCTGCGCGTCACAAGAGGGGGCACCGCATGAAGTCTTGGCTGGTCGGCACCGTGGTGGTCGGTCTCGTGGCGATCCTGGTGGGGGTGGTGGCCAGTGTGGTGTTCCTCGGGACCAACGAAAAGCGGCCCACGACTTCCACCCGGCCACCGTCGCCCTCCGATGCGGTGGAGTTTGACCCGACGGTGCCGCCAACTCCGGCCCTGCGATCCTTTTACGCCCAAGAGCTGGACTGGGAAGACTGCGGTGACAACACCTGCACCACGCTGACCGTCCCGCTGGACTATGCCAAGCCGCAGGGCGAGACGATCGAGATAGCGGTCGTCAAGGTCGCCACCAGCGATCCCGACCTGAGGATCGGCTCGCTCGTCGTCAACCCCGGCGGACCGGGCGGGTCGGGCATCAGTTACGCCGAAGGCGCGGAGGGCGCTTTCCGCCCCGAGTTGACCAACTACTTCGACGTCGTGGGCTTCGATCCTCGAGGCGTGGGCGCGAGCAGCGCGATCGACTGTCTGGCAGACGACAGGCTCGACACCTATGTAGCCGAGGACCCCGACCCGGACACCGTCGAGGAAGGCCGCGCGTTCGCCCGGATGGCCCGCGAGTTCGGCTCCGGGTGCCTGGCCAAGTCAGGGGACCTGGCCAGCCACGTCAGCACCATCGAAGCCGCGCGCGACATGGACGTGCTGCGGGCCGCGCTGGGTGAGGGCACCCTCGACTATCTGGGCGCCTCCTACGGCACCAAGCTGGGCGCGACGTACGCCGACCTGTTCCCCGACCGGGTGGGGCGGCTGGTCCTCGATGGGGCGCTCGACCTGACCTTGTCGCCTCGCGAGTTGGCGCTGCAACAAGCCGCAGGATTCCAGACCGCGCTCGAGGCCTACGTTGCCAACTGCGTCGAGACCACCGACTCGTGCTTCCTGGGGGAATCGGTCGAGGAGGGTCTCGACACGATCGAGCAGTTGCTGGTCTCGATCGAGGAAGAGCCGCTGGCGGCTGGCGATCGTCAACTTGAGATCGGCAACGCCGTCTATGGGATCGTTACCCCGCTCTATGTGCGCGACTATTGGTATCTTCTGTCCACCGGACTCAAGTCTGCGCTCGACGGCGACGGCACCACGCTGATGTTGCTCTCGGACGCCTACACCTCCCGCGATCCGGGCGGCGATGGCTACGTCGACAACAGTATCGAGGCCAATCTCGCGATCAATTGCCTCGACGATCCCCAGTCCATCACGCCGCGTCAGGTGCCGCGGGAGTACGCCGCGTTCGACGAGGCGTCACGCACGTTTGGACGTCTCTTTGCCTGGGGGATGACGGGTTGTCGTGGCTTCACGACGCGCACGACCGAGAAGCCACGGGAGATTCGAGCCGTTGGGGCGGCGCCGATCCTGGTAGTCGGCACGACTCGAGACCCGGCCACACCCGTGCAGTGGGCCGAGGCGCTGGCCGAGCAACTGGAGTCGGGGGTGTTGATCACCCGTGACGGCGACGGGCACACGGCGTACAACTCCGGCAACGAGTGCATCGATCGTTTGATCGAGGGTTACCTCGTTGACGGAGTTGTGCCGGACGATGGGGAGTCGTGCTGACGCGGTGCGTCAGTTGTGATTGTTGCGAGCTGCTGCGATCCCGGCGCTCACCTTGGGGATCACGACGCTCACCAGGATGCCGAGGTTGACCTTGGTGGCGTCCAACAACATGCCCGACATGAGGTCATCGCCGTGCTTTTGGACAACGACGGTGTTGTCGCCCTCGAGGTCGAGCAGGTAATAGCGATTGAGCCCCGGGAACCCCGATCCGGACAGGGTCTCCGACATTTCGCCGGTGAGCTGATTGAACAGAGCCACGGCCCCGGGTTGGGGGTTGTGTCCCGCAAGGCTGAGACCGGTCTCGCGATCCCAGATGTCGGTGGCAACCAGGCCTTCCTTGAGGATCTTCTTCGCGTCCGCGACGATCTCGTCGAGTGCAGCGACATCGATATCGAGCATGGTGGTTCTCCTTCGGGATGGGGAATTTCTGTTGGCGAACCAGCGGTTGGTCAGCCGACCGTGGGGGAATAGGGGGATCAATCCTCACCGAGGATTTCGCGGACGCCTTCGGCGGCGACCTTCGAGCGCATTAGCAGGACGCCGAGGGTTTCATCCTTGGCGGTGACCCACAGCAGCAGTTGGCCGACGATGAGGTTGCGGATGGCCAAGCCCACCGTGGTGCTGGACCCGTTGGTGAGGTTGACCATGTCGAGAGGGCCGCTTTCACCCTCATGCACGGTGGAGGACACCGCATCGGCGATCGAGTGCAGCGAACTGGTCATGGCCGACAACTTGCCGACCTCGGATTCGTCCACGCCCAGGGTGCACAGGTTGAAACCGTCGGCCGTGCAGATCATCGCGGACGTCAGGGTCGGCATGGCCTTCTGCAGTCGTTGCAGCACGGGCAGGAGTGCGCGGCCGATCTGCTCGGACCACAACTCCCAGGAGGCCGCGATCTCGGCGTCCATTTCGGTGCCGTTGGCCTCCACCGAACTCGAAGTGCGGGGGGCGAGGACGACGATCTCAGCATCGGGGCGTTCGAAGTCGCCTACGTGCAGGTCGAGGGCCATAGCCGCGGATGAGCGTGAGTGGCGCTTGGTGCGCGTGGTCATGACACTGCCTCCGTCCGCATCGAGGGGAGGCGCAACGCCGCGACAAGGACATCGGCTACCGAGGAGCGATCACGTGGATCGGCGACGATGAGCGGTATGTCCTCGTCACAGGCATCAACCACCGCCCTGAAGTCGGGGAGTGCAGGGTCGCTGCTTCCGCCGGCGAGCCGGGTGACCGCGACCGTCAACTTGTTGGTCGGCACTTCCTTGGCGATGAACTCCAACCACAACTCGGCGTCGAGCAGGGCGGCTTCGTGATGGCCGAAGAGCCACAACACCACCCCGGCACTACGCGGCATCGCCGAGCGGCGTACGACGTCGAAGCGCTCCTGGCCGGGCGTGCCCACCACCGCGACGGTCTTGCCGTCGGGGGCGCGCCATTCACCGATCTCGAGTCCGACCGTGGTCGTGGACTTGAGATGTCGCCCCGTTTTGGCGCGAAGGGCTGAACTTTTCACTTCGGTCGTGGTGACGTCGCCGTCGGCAACGGTCGCGACGGCGGTGGTCTTGCCCACGCCGAAGGGTCCGACGAACGAAATCTGTCGAGATGTACGTGTCCCGAGTACTGGCATCATGTCTGTCTCCCGAGTGTTGCAAACGACTAGCCAGGGACGACGGTAGTTGGCCGAAGCGCTTCGCGCGAGGGAATGGTTGATTTTTCTCACGTTGTGGGGCGTTTTCGGCTGAGATCCGCCACCGGTGGGTGGCAGGTGGTCTGGTCCTCGGCACCCGCCTCATCGTCGCCAGAAGAGCCGTGGCGCCGGTTTCGACCGCGGGCCGCGGTGTCCGTATACTTCTGCGGGTTGCCCAGCGGGGTCGGATTCGTCGTGTCCGCGGAGCAGCACGCCGCCTTAGCTCAGTCGGTAGAGCGAATCACTCGTAATGATTAGGTCGTCGGTTCGATTCCGACAGGCGGCTCCATTGGCCCTCCGGGGTTGAGCTGAGGGCATGCGAGCAGTCGTCAGTGAGACCAGTCGCAATGCCCGTCAACATGACCCCAGATGGGTGAGACCGCAGCCGGATGACACGCAATGATGAGGCCGTCGGTTCGCTTGGACTGTCAGTTCCGGCACCGCGACAGTTCAGAAGGAGATGCTCATGAGCAAGGAGTTTGACGCCGCCGTTGCCCGCGTGGCCGGTCTCGAGGCTGACCCCGGCAATGACGTGAAGCTCAAGCTATATGCGCTCTACAAACAGGCCACCGAGGGCGAAGTGGTCGGCTCGCGACCGGGTCGCCTCAGTTTGGTGGCGCGGGCAAAGTACGACGCCTGGGCCGCTGTCGCCGGGTTGACTTCCGAGCAGGCACAAGAGGCGTACGTCGCTGAAGTAGCGCGCCTCACCTGAGTTTGCGCCGACTCGCGTTAGTCGCAGGTGGCCGCCATGGCTCGGATCCGCGCCTGGATTGCGGGGTCGGTGGCCCCGAACTCGGGGTTGGACAACTGCGCTACCGAGTAGGTGTCGACCAGTCGGCCCGCGAGGCAGTTAGCCGTCTGGGTCGTCGATCCATCATTCATCAGCGCGATGCCGATGTAGGTGCGGAGGCTGACCAGCCCGATGGCTGCTACGGAGGCATCCTTGCCGACCTCGGCCTTAGCGCCAGGGTCGCAGGATTCGAACTTCAGGAACTCGCCGTTGCGGACCACCCGGGCTGGGGATCCGGGGGCGGCGGCAACCCAGCGGCGCAACGCGGACAGCATGACGTCGGTGCCCCGCTTGGTGCTTCCGGTGAACTTCATCCGGGCACACGTCTTCCCGTCGGTCTCGTAGGCCACGTAGCCATCACCACCCCAACCGTCGGTTGCCTCCAAGGCGTCCGCCAGGGGGAGGCGCTCGGCGAGCATGAGATACCACGTCAGGGCGCCCAACTCCCCGGATTCGAACTTCTTCTCACCCTTGCGCACCTCGGGCACGTCGACCTTGACGCTCTCCGTCTCGAGGGTGAGCTCTTGGAGCGGGGCAAGCAACGCGATCTCGTCGGTCGGCGGGTCTCGGAGCAGGATGTCGACCGCCGTGTTCTTGCCCTCGGCCGCGGTCGCTTCGACGAAACCCTGGCCCAGGGCGTACGGCGCACCCATCAAGGTGAGGAGCACCGTCGGCACTCCCTTGGTCCCGTCACCGGCGGCCGCTCCCTCCTCCTTGCGACTGGCGTCGAGGGCCTTGCGGTCAGCCTTGCTGAGCGACTCGCGATAGAGCCCCTCGACGCGGGTGGCGTCTCCTTCGACGATGGCCCGCAGGACGGCAACGGCGCCGGAGGTGTCTTCCCCGTCGGCGTCGCGCTCCATCAGGCTCGCCATGCGATCGCCGACCCCGAAGTTCTGGTCCTGCAGGACGTGCGTCAACTCGTGCACCACCGTCGAGCGCATCGCCGGGGTGATCTTCTTGCCACGGATGGTGATGGTCTCGTCGTCGAATGAGTAGTAGGCCAAATACCCCGCACTGCTGGCGTCGTTGTTGGCTTTCAACAGGTCCACGTCGCCGGTGATCAATCCGAACGCTCGCAGCAGCCCGGTATAGCTCTCCAATTCGGCCTGCTCGGCCTTGGTCACCTTGTCCGGGTCCACGGTGACGGTCTTCTTGAACTCTGTCTCCGAGAGGAACTTGACCTCGACTGGATGGGTGAAACGCAGGTCGCGCTTCTTCTCGGCGATCTTCACGAAGGGCGCGATCCGGCTGTCCCATTCGGAGGGGTACGTCGGCTTCGCCGCCTCGGGCTTTGTCGGCCGGAGCACGAGGAACGCACCGGCAGCCAGTAGGGCCAGCACGATCCCGCCGATCACCAGCAGCACCCAGATAGGAATCTGCGACTCATCCTCGACCTGAGGTGGCTCCGGAGGGGCATACGGGGTTTGGTTGTAGGTCGGTTGGGCATACGTGGTGTTGGCGTACGTCGATTGCCCGTACGCCGTTTCCCCGTACGCCGGGGCGCCCGCAGGCACCTGCGTGCCAGACGCGGGCGGCGGGAAGTCGATTCCGGGCTGCTGAGTGGGCGGCGGATAGTGCGGCGCCGGGGGTCCCCCGAGGTCAGTCATGACGGGGAGGCTAGTGCCGACGTACGCCGCGTTTCAGCCGAATGTAAAAACTGCGACGAACTCGATATCCGCACGGTGGGCCGGTGGTAAGGCTCAGGTCGCGACCGAAGTGCGCGTCCACCGCCAGGTGGCCTTCGCCGTCAGCGGCTCGCCCGGCCGCACCACAGAAGGGGCGCGGTTGATCCAGTCGGGTGGCGCAGTCTGCGGTTCCACGCACACGGTGTTCTCGGGGACATCGAAGAGCACCGCATAGGCGCAGTCGGTCTCACAAACGAGCTCGAGGGCTCCGGGCCAACGGAGCCTGGCCACACCGTCCACCAACTCGAAACAGTCGTCGTAGGGCCCGCCTGGAGGGGCGATCAGCTCGCCACTCAACCGGTAACTGCCGTCGCGCACGAACATCCTGCCCGGCCCAAGATCGACCTCAACCGGCCCGCCGTGCCCGAGGACCCGACGAAACCACGGGTGCCAGCCCAACTCGGCTGGAAAATCGGCGCCAAGAGAGCTCACTTCGAGGGTGGTCGCCAAGGCTCCAGCGTCCAGCCACCAACATGCTTGCACCTCGCACGGCCAGGGCCAGGGGTCCCCCGCGTCAAGGCCGAGTGAGAGACCAAGGGTCGCCGACGCCTCGTCCGCCTCGAGGACCCGCCAGGGCCGCGTGTAGGCCAGGCCGTGCAACGCCCACGGCTCGTGGGTGACGGGCATCGAGAAGGTCTGAGCCGCCCACGCGATGACGTTGTTGGCGAGTCTGCCCTGCCATGGAACCATCGGATACCAGCCCAGCCCCAGGTCGGAGTCGTCCTCCCCCGAGAGCAACTCGAGCCCATCCGCGATGAGCGAAGTGGCACGGCCACCCCGGCCGGGCAGCAGGGTGAGCGAACTCGCGCCATTGACCAGGCGCACCTCCTCATCGCGGTGCGACGACACCTCAGTCATGGACCGCGCGGACTTCCTCGGAGTCGGACAGGATCTCGGCGCGGGTGGCGTACGACGGCTGCGCGCCCGGCGTACGCACAGACAACCCGGCGGCGATGTTGGCGAAACGGGCGGCCTCGGGCAACGCAAGCCCGTGCGCGAGCGCAGCCGCCAGAACCCCGGCGAACGCATCGCCGGCCCCGGTGGTGTCGACGGCCGACATGGGCAGCCCAGGGATCAGGGTGCCTTCGGGAAGCAGCAGTGCGCCGCGGGCGCCCAGCGTCACGACCACGCGCTCGGGCAGCGCGTCGGCCAGTTGGTGCTGTTCGATTTCGTTGACCACGACCAGATCGAAGCGTCGCAACAACTCTGCCTCGACCGACGCCACGGGTGAGGGATTGCACATCGCCAGGGCGGCGTCGGACCGCGCAGCAGCGAGGACTTCCGCCATGGTTCGCGGGGGCAGTTCGGCCTGGCAAAGCCAGACCTTGGCCCCACAGGGTTGCGGCGTCGGCGCATGGTCGTTCGCGCCGGGGAGGACGACGATTTGGTTCTCTCCCTGCGCATCGACGGCGATCAGGGCTGTTCCCGTGGCTTCCGATTCCAGGCGGGCAACCCGATCCACCGCGACCCCGTCCGCCTCCAGTGCGCTCAGCATCATCGAGCCCCACGGATCGTCTCCCACCGCACCCCACATCGCGACGCGTGCTCCGAACCGGGCCGCCGCCACCGCCTGGTTGGCCCCCTTGCCTCCCGCCGACTGGCGCAGGGCGCCGCCCAGCACGGTCTCCCCGGGTCCGGGGAGGCGTTCGCAATCGCCGACAAGATCGACGTTGATCGAGCCACACACCGCGAGGTCGACCGGTGTCGTGGCCGCGTCGAGTCCCATGGGCCGGGAGTCTAAACGGCGCCCGCGTTGCGTAACCGGAGAGCTTCGTGAAGCAAGCACACTCACTCGACGCGGGGTCAGCAGATGGGCGACTGCGGCCACGTTGTTGCTCGTGGCCTTGATCGGGCCCTTGGCAGCGGGGCCCGAGACGCCCAGTACACCCGCTTCATCTTGGGGTGGTTCAACTCATATCAGCAGGATCAGTTCTTCGGCGTGACGATGATTTCGATCTCGCTGGACCCGCCCGTTCAGTGACCCGTCCAATGACCCGTCCAGTGATTGGGCGAACTTCGCCAGTGTGGGCCAGCCTAGGCACACTGGAGGGATGCGCTTCCTAGACCTGAGCCACCCCGTGGAACACGGCATGATCACCTATCCCGGCCTGCCCGGGCCGGAGATAGGTGATCATCTGACCTTCGACGCCTCTGCGGGGGTGTACGCGGAGGGCACCGAGTTTCAGATCGGTCGGATCTCGATGGTCGCCAACACCGGCACCTACCTGGACACCCCAGCGCATCGCTATCGGGATGGCTTTGACCTGGCCGCGCTGCCGCTCGAACGTTGCGCGCTGCTTCCCCTCACGCTGGTGACGGCCGACACGCTAGCGATCGGGGCGGAGGCCTTCGTCGGCCTGGAGTTGCGCGGTCGCGCCGTGCTCATCAGCACCGGGTGGGATCTGCATTGGGGCACGCCGGACTACGCGGACCCAGTCCATCCGCACGTCACCGAAGCGGGGGCCGCGGCGTTGGTTGAGGCGGGGGCAGCCTTGGTCGGCATCGACTCGGTCAATATCGACGACACGGTCGGCAAGGCGCGGCCCGCGCACACGCTGCTCCTGGCGGCGGGGATTCCGGTGGTGGAACATCTGACTGGGCTGGCGCAGGTGCCGCCTGAGGCACTGTTCACCGCGGTGCCGGTGGCCGTGAAGGGGATGGCCACGTTCCCCGTGCGTGCCTTCGCGTCGATCGCTGGCTGAGGCGACAACCGGAGCGGCCCGGGACCTAGCCGCGAGTCATCGGCAGGTGCGGGATCCCATCCTCGACGAACTCCGGGCCGGAGGCCTTGAAGCCGAACGACGCATACCAATCGGCCAGCCCGGTCTGCGCGTCCAACCGCACCGGTCGGGCGCCGATCTCGGCGAGCGCAGCGCGCATCAGGCGATCGGCCAGGCCGCGGCCGCGGGCGGACTCCGCCACGACCACGCGGCCGATCCGCAGCCAATCGCCGTCATCGAGCAGCCGCAGGGCGCCGATGACACTTGTCCCCTCGACCACGACAAAGTGCCGAGCGCTCGGCTCGGTGTCCCGCCCATCCAGGTCCGGGTACGCACAATCCTGCTCGATCACAAAGACCTGCTGGCGCAGCCGCCACAGGGCATACGCCGTGTGGGCGTCGAGGTCGGCAAACCCACAGGCGCGCAACTCCGGCCCTGTCACTGGAGGAACTCCACGGCCCGATGGAAGGCTCGTTCGGCCTCGGGGACGCCGGGGAAGATTCCATAGACGTGAATCAGTCCCGGCTCTTCGACGTAGGACAACGACCACGTCGACGCCGCCGCGCGACGGGCGAGCAGGCGGCATCCCGGGGTCAGCAGGTCCCGGGTGCCGTAGAACATCAGGCCAGGTGGCAAGCCATCGAGGTTGGCAAGAGCGGGACTCACCTCGGGGCGCGCCAGGTCGTCGTCGCTGCCCGCCCACCATCGGGCATAGGCGTTGACCTTGCTGAGCTTGAGCCAAGGGTCGCGTTCGGCAAACTCCTTGGTTTCGGGCGTGCTCGTCGTCAGGTCAACCCAGGGCGCGTGCAGCACCAGATGGGTGGGCTGGGCCCCCCCGCGATCACGCAGTCCGACTGCCAGCGCCAGCGCCAACCCGCCGCCCGACGAGTCGCCCGCCAGCACCAGGCCGCCGGGCTCCGCGGCCCAGCGTTGCGTCAACTCGAGCAGGGGTTCGTGGGAGTCGCGCCAGGTGTAGGTGGGCGACAACGGATAGTCGGGAAACACGATCCGGGCATCCAGTGCGCTCGCCAGCCGCGCGGCGTACCGCACCTGCAGCGGATGCGCCGGCGCCAGAAACGAGCCACCGTGCACGTAGAAAAGGGTGCGGGTCGGTTCGACGTGACGGGGCGTGATGACGTACGTCGAGAAGCCCGCCACTTGCTCCTCGACCACGCTGAACCGTCGCTCGAAGCGGGGCACCAACCGGGTCGGCAGGGACACCTCCCTGCTCTGAGGGCCTCGGGCGGCCTGTTCGCGCAGGATCCGGGCCCGCTCGGTGGGCTCGTCACCCATCTCCTGAGCGCGGGTGATCCTGGGCACGAGGAACGCATAGACCTGGTGACGCAGACTCGGCATGCGGCAACCCTAGAGGCAGGTGCCTGTCACAACCGCGGTCCGGCCGGTGTCTTCATGTTGAGCCGACGCCGATGGACGGCGTGGCAGGAAAGGAGCACCACGATGACCAGCAGCTTCCGGATCCCGCAGGCCCCCATCCAGGGCCTCTGGGCGCGCGCGATGGCGGCGTACGCCCGCCGCGTCTATGGCCAACTCCCCGACAACGCCCAGGTCCTGCTGCACCATCGGCCGGTGTTGCGGGCGGTGCTTGCCAACGAGAAGCGGATCGCGAAGTGGGACCGTCTCGATCCCCACCTGAAGGCCTACGCCGTCATGGCCACCGCCGCCACCATCGGCTGCTCGTGGTGCCTTGACTTTGGCTACTACTTAGCTCACACACAGGGTCTGGACCTGGCCAAAGTGCGTGAGGTCCCGCGCTGGCGGGAATCGGAGGTGTTCACCCAGAGCGAGCTCCGAGTGATGGAGTACGCCGAGGCGATGACCGCGACGCCGCCGCTCGTGACCGACGAGATGGTGGCGGCGCTGCTGGTCGACCTGGGTGCACCGGCAGTGGTGGAACTGACCCAGATGATCGCCGTGGAGAACCAACGCTCCCGCTTCAATGCCGCGGCGGGCCTGGCAAGTCAGGGATTCTCCGATGTGTGCGAACTTCCGTTGGCCGTAGCGTCGTCCTCATGAGCGAGCCCGACGCCTTCGATCGACACCGCAACCTGCTCTTCACGGTGGCGTACGAGATGTTGGGCTCGGCCGCGGACGCTGAGGACGTCGTACAAGAGACCTGGCTGCGTTGGTCGGCCGTGGACCCGAGTGAGGTCGCGGACCAGCGCGCCTACCTGGTGCGGATCACCACCCGCCTGGCGCTCAATAGGCTGCGCACCCTCTCGAGACAGCGCGAGGACTATGTGGGCCCATGGCTCCCGGAGCCTTTGCTGACCACGCCCGATGTGGCCGACGACGTCGCGCTCGCGGACAGCGTCTCCACGGCGATGCTGCTCGTTTTGGAGACCCTGCGCCCGGTTGAGCGAGCGGTCTTCGTGCTGCGCGAGGTCTTCGATGTGCCCTACGACGAGATCGCGACCGCCGTCGACAAGGCGCCCGCGACCGTACGTCAGATCGCCCATCGCGCTCGCGAACACGTCGCTGCCCGACGCCCGCGCGCCGAGGTCACCCACGATCAGGGGCGTGCGGTGGTGGCGCGCTTTGTCGACGCCGCCCAGACCGGAAACCTGGCCGACCTGATCAGCGTGCTGGCGCCCGACGTGGTGCTGACCTCTGACGGTGGCGGCCTGGTGTCGGCGGCGCTGCGACCCATCGAGGGCATCGACAAGGTGGTGCGGTTCCTGGCCGGGATCTCCGGTGGCGTGGCGTTCGTGGCGGAGCCGCTGACCCTCAACGGGACGCCAGGCGTGGCGATCCTCGTCGAGGGCCAGGTCATCTTGGCCACCACCATGTTGGTCCGGGACGGGAAGGTGGTGGCGCTTTACCTCGTGCGAAACCCGGAGAAGCTGGACAGGCTCGCGACAGCGACCGCGCTGACCAGGGCGTAGGCTGGCGGACACATGACAGGGGAGCACGTCCCTTGCATCGTCGATGCGGGTGACGTGCTGAGAGTGCGGATGAGCCGCAGACCCTCAGAACCTGCTCCGGTTAGCACCGGCGAAGGGAGTCGGAATGATCACGGTTCGTGCGCGCCACCCGCGCGTTCATCTGGCCTGGGCCATCGTGTTGGCGCTGGCGCCCTTGACGAGTTGCAGCGTCATCGTCGACGAGGCGTCGACACCCGAACCCTCGGGGGCCACGTCGACCGAAGTCGTGCTCATCACCCACGAGTCGTTCGCGCTGCCCAAGTCGCTGCGCGCGGCGTTCGAGGAGGAAAGCGGATTCTCGCTGAAGATCCGTGCCGCCGGTGATGCTGGCACGCTCACCAATCAACTGGTGCTCACCCAGGGCAATCCCCGAGGCGATGTCGCCTTCGGCGTCGACAACACCTTCGCGTCTCGGGCGCTCGACGCCGGCGTCTTTGCGGCAACCGAGGTCGCGTTGCCCGCCGGCGCGGAGGACTTCGCACTCGCGGCGGGGGCCGATCGGTTGGTGCCGATCGACACCGGCAGCGTCTGCGTCAACATCGACACGACGTGGTTCAAAGCACGTGGGATCAGGGAGCCGCGCACCCTCGACGACCTCAGGGACCCGGCGTACGCCGATTTGTTCGTGCTGCCGGGCGCCGCCACGAGCTCGCCCGGCTTGGCGTTCCTGTTGGCCACCATCGCGGAGTACGGCGACGCGTGGCCGGACTATTGGGCCGATCTGATGGCCAACGGGGCCAAACTGACCAGCGGTTGGAGTGACGCCTACTTCGTGGACTTCACCCATGGGGGCGGCGAGGGCACCCGCCCGATCGTGTTGTCCTATGACTCCTCACCTGCTTTCACCCTCGGGAAGGGTGGCCGCTCCACCACTCGGGCGCTGTTGGACACCTGTTTTCGCCAGGTTGAATACGCGGGCGTGTTGACCGGGGCGGCCAATCCGGAAGGGGCCCGAGCGCTCGTCGAGTTCCTCCTTTCAGTCGACGTCCAGGCCGCCTTGCCCGACAACATGTATGTGTTCCCAGTGCGGGCCGATGTCGCGCTGCCTCCGGAGTGGGCCGCCAACGTGGTGCAGCCGGACACGACCTACGAGGTCGACCCGGAGCAGATCGCCTCCGAGCGCGAGGAGTGGCTGACCACCTGGACCGAGGTCACGACGCGTTGAGCGGGGGGTCGCGGATCGGCAGGCTGATGGCGCTGGCGGCCGTGCCGCTGCTGGTCCTAGGAGTGTTCTTCCTCCTGCCCGTCGGCGGGATGCTGGCGCGGGGGCTGTGGGGCGCGGGCGGGTTCGACCCGGCTGGACTGGTGGAGGTGCTGGCGCGCCCGCGGGTGCAGCGGGTGGTCTGGTTCACGGTGTGGTCGTCGAGCGTGGCGACCCTCCTCTCCGTCGTGCTAGCCCTGCCTGCGGCGTACGCCTTGTATCGGCTCGATTTCCCCGGTCGCCGCCTGATTCGCGGCGCCCTGTTGGTGCCCTTCGTGTTGCCGACCGTGGTCGTGGGCGCGGCGATCCGGCACCTGTTGGCCCCGGGCGGACCGCTGGCGTTCCTGGGCTGGGACGGCACCCCCCTGGCGATCATCAGCGGCCTGGTCTTCTTCAATGTTGCCGTGGTGATCCGCGCTGTGGGCACTTCCTGGGAGTCACTCGACGGGCGCCCGGCCCAGGCGGCGGCCGCGCTGGGGGCCTCGCCGGCGCAGGTGCTGCGCACGGTCGTTCTTCCCCGCGCTGCGCCCGGCGATCATCTCCTCGGCGAGCGTCGTCTTCCTGTTCTGTGCGACCTCCTTCGGGGTGGTGCTGACCTTGGGCGGGCTCCGCTACGCCACGGTGGAGACAGAGATCTATCTGTTGACCACCAACCTGTTGGACCTGCGTGGCGCCGCGGTGCTGTCGCTGGTGCAACTGCTGGTCGTGGTCGGACTGCTCCTCGTGGGGCAGCGGCTGCGCGCCAGGGGAGACGCGACCGTGCAGCGGGGGCCGGGGCTCGCCAAGCGACCGAGCCGGGGGGACGCTGTGGCGTTGGTGCTGACCGCATTTCTGTTCGGGCTGGTCGCCACGCCGCTGGCCCTGATGGTGGTGGGTTCGCTGCGCAACGGTGGCGCGTGGAGCCTGGCTCATTACGCCGCGTTGGCCCGGTCCGATCAAGACGTGTCGGCGCTCGAGGCGCTCGGCAACTCACTGGCGACGGCCGTGGACGCGACGTGGATGTCGGTCGGGTTGGGACTCGTCGTGGCCGCCGTGGCGACGCGGCGATCGCGATCGGTGGCCGAAGGTCGCGTGCGCGCCACGCTGGACGGGCTGTTCATGCTGCCGCTCGGTGTCTCGGCGGTCACCTTGGGTTTTGGGTTTCTGATCACCCTCGATCAGCCCCCAGTCGACCTGCGGGACAGTCGCCTGCTGGTGCCTATCGCGCAGGCTCTGGTCGCGCTGCCGCTCGTCGTACGCACGTTGACGCCGGTCCTCGCCTCCGTCGACGAACGATTGCGCCAAGCTGCAGCGTCCCTGGGCGCAACGCCGTGGCGGGCCAGCCTGACCGTTGACTTGCCGGTGCTGTGGAAGCCGTTGCTGGCGGCCTCGGGCTTCGCGTTTGCGGTGTCCCTCGGGGAGTTTGGTGCCACGTCCTTCCTTTCCCGCGCCGACCATCCGACGTTGCCGATCGTGATCTATCGGCTGCTGTCGCATCCCGGCACGGCCAATTACGGCACCGCTCTGGCCGCCTCGGTCCTCCTCGGGGCAGTGACCGCCGCGATTGTGCTGGCTGTGGAGCAACTTCGGGTGCCTTCGTTGGGAGCCTTGTGATGCTCCAGGTTGACGACGTCTCGGTCGCGTACGCCGGGCTGGGCGCCGTCGAAGGGGCCACCTTCGGACTGCCGACGGGCGAGGTGCTGGCCGTGGTCGGCCCCTCGGGCTGCGGCAAGTCGACCCTGCTGCGCGCGATCGCGGGCCTCGAACCCCTGAGCGCCGGCCGAGTCCGGTGGGACGGCGTCGACCAAGCCCCGATCCCCACCCACAAGCGTGGCTTCGCGCTGATGTTCCAAGACGGGCAGCTCTTCACCCATCTCGACGTGGCACGCAATGTGGGTTACGCGCTTCGGCTCCGACGCCTTCCTGCCGGGAAGGTGAGGCGGCGGGTGGCCGAGTTGCTCGAGCTGGTCGGACTCGCGGGCTTCGGCGAGCGACTCCCGGCCACGTTGTCGGGAGGCGAACGGCAGCGCGTCGCGCTCGCCCGAGCGCTCGCGGTCAACCCCAAATTGCTGCTCTTGGACGAACCGCTCTCGGCGCTGGACCTGGCGATGCGCGAACGGCTCGTCAAAGATCTGGGCGAGATCCTGCGGCACGCCGAAACCACGGCACTGCTGGTCACCCATGACCACGAGGAGGCGTTCGCGCTGGCCGACCGGATCGCGGTGATGCGGGACGGGCAAGTCGTGCAGGAGGGCCCGATCGCCTCGGTATGGCAGCGGCCGGCGGACCCCGAGACCGCGCTTTTCTTGGGTTATGCCCGCGTCTTGACCGGTTCGGCCGCACTAGTCGTGCTGGGTGCGGTCGGCCTTGGCGGAGAGGCGTCCACGGGCGGAGTCGCCGTACGCCGTTCGGCGCTGGCTGTCTCGCCGGAGGGGCCGCTCACGGGCACCGTACAGTCCGCCCGAGCCACCCCGGATCAGGTGCGACTCGTGGTCGACGTGGTCGGGATCGGCCCGGTGGACGCGGTAGCGCCATTGGGGTCACACGTAGGCCCGGGGGACCTGACCCACCTCAGCGTCGATCCCGGGCGCCTGGCCGTGATGCCGTCGGCCGACCCGCGACATGATCCCTAGACTGTCGTCCGTGTATCGCCGAGCCCAGGTCACCTTGATCGCCATCGCCGCCATCATGAGCGTGCTTGCTGTGGTGGCCTCGT
The DNA here is from genome assembly GCA_963814245.1 of uncultured Actinomycetota bacterium. Lineage (GTDB taxonomy): Bacteria > Actinomycetota > Actinomycetes > Propionibacteriales > Nocardioidaceae > Nocardioides. The sequence goes on along the minus strand of CAWFBY010000005.1, from coordinate 90,651 downwards.
TGGCTCTCGACAAGCGGTTGGCCGATCCGGACGGCTTCTTGGGCCCCGCGTGGGTGCGGCTGCCGATGCTGTTGCTGGGGGCCCTCGCGGCGGACGTCCTGCCCCGAACCATGTGGAGCTCGAGGCTCCGGCCGGGGCGGATGGTGCCCGCGATGAAGGAGCGGCTCCGATCGCATTGGACGGGCGATCGGGTGCGGCTGGTGTTCTTGGGGGTCGCGTGTTTCTACTTGACCTACGTCAGCTATCGCAACCTCAAGTCGTTCCTGCCCTCGATCCTGGGCGAGCAGATCTATGACCGCGAACTGCGCCTGATCGATCGCACGCTGTTCTTGGGCCACGATCCTGCGGTGTTGCTCCACAACGTGTTGGGCACCAACTATTCGGCGCACGTGTTGTCCTCGATCTACCTGTGGTTCCTACCACTCGTGCCGCTAGCCTTGACCGCCTGGCTGGTCTGGTCGCGCAACATCGGCTTCGGCTATTGGTTTGTGGTGTCCCAATGCATCGCGTGGACGTTGGGGACGGCGTCGTACTACGCCCTGCCCACCCTGGGCCCCGGGTTTGAATATCCCTGGCTCTTCGACAGTTTGGACACGACGGCGTCCTCGCGCGTGATGGAGGCGCTGCAATATGGCCGTCAGGATGTCACCAACACTGCGCTCGAAGGGGCGGTCCAGTCGGTGGCGGGTTTCGCCAGCCTGCACTGCGCGATCACCCTGCTCGTCGCGATGATGGCCCAAGTGACGCTGCGCTCCAAGTGGGTGCACTGGCTCCTGTGGGTCAACTTCGGAGTCACGATCGTCGCGACCCTCTATTTCGGCTGGCACTACGTGGCCGATGACGTGGCCGGCATCGTGATCGCTCTCGTCGCCTTCTATTTCGGCGGCCTCGTCAGCGGGCAACACTTCGAGCGACACTGGGAAGACCCCGATACCCAAGCCAGCCACGCCCACGACGCCAGCGACCCCGCCACGCTCTAACGCCGACCCGTCGCAGTTTGACCGCCGACCCGTCGCAGTTTGACCGCCGACCCGTCGCAGTTTCACCTGTTATCAACAACTCCCTGTGCAAGAAGTGTGAAATTGCGACGGGTCGACGAATTGCATGGGTGTGGTTCGTCAAGCCGACACGCCGGAAACTTCTGAGATCTTTGTGAAAGCCGTTTCTTTTGGGGCAATTGAGCATTAGCGTGCCGCATGTGCCTCGGGCGATGGGGAAGTCGCCCGAGGCACTGCCACGACACGAAGCCGGGTCCCGCCGGCGCCTCACGAGGGAAAGAGTTCGCCGTGCGATCGGGATGGTTCGACTTAGCGATGGCCCACGGCAAAATTGCCGCGACGTCCCGCCGCAGCCTCTCGGGGCTGGTCGCAGGTTTGGTCATGGTCACCCTGGCGACGGCCGGCGCAGCCGCGGATGAGGCAACCCCGACAGCCGACCAGGTCACCCAAGCTCGAGGCGCCGCCAAGCACCTCGCGCGGGGAGTCGCCGACGTTGAGGCGGACCTGGCGCGGGCCACAGCTGAGTTGGAGGCCTCGGCCGTCGTCGCGGCGACGGCGACCGAAGCCTTCAATGGTGCGCGCTGGGCCCTCGCCCAGGCACGGGAAACGGATCGGGCCGCACAGGCCCACGCCCTGCTCGTCGACGCCGACCTGGAGCGGCTGCGGGCGTCGTACGCCGCGGGCATCGCCACAGCAACCCAGAGCTCTCCCGAGCTCGAAACGTTGGCCGCGATCGTGGAGGCAGACGGGATCTCCGAGGTCATCCAAGAGACTGTCACGCTCGACATGGCGGAGACGGCCCTGGACCGGCAGCACGACGAATATGTCGCTGCTGCCACCAGCGCCGAGGTCGCGACTGGCGCGGCAGCGCGGGCCCACGCCACAGCCAAGAACGCTGCAGCCCAGGCCCGGCTCGCCCGCGATCAGGCTCGACTGGCCCAATCGCTTGCCCAGGCTCAGGCCACGGCCATCGCCGAACGCAAACGCACATTGATCATCGAATTGGCTCGGAGGCAAGGGATCAGCGTTGCGTTGGCTGAGCAGCAGCAGGCTGCCCTCGAGGCTGAGGCCGCAGCGTCAGCGGCCGAGCCCTCAGACCCTTCTGCAGTCGGAGGCGAAACGCAGGACCCCAGCAGCTCGGGAAGTACGACGTCGCCAGGGGCCAGCCCGACGCCGACCGCTAACCCAACGGCACCGCTCACCCCTGACCCGACCCCCAGCGCCACCCCCAGCCCCACGGCGAATCCGTCGCCCACCCCGGCGCCCACCCCGGCGTCGAGCCCGTCACCCACAGCGAACCCGACGCCTCCAGCGCCGGATGCGGGCGCCGCCTCGGCGGTTTCGTTCGCTCGCCAGCAGTTGGGGGAGCCCTACCGCTGGGGTGCCGCTGGGCCGAACGCCTGGGATTGTTCCGGCCTCACCATGGGGGCCTGGGACGCGGCAGGGACCGCGCTGCCCCACTACTCGGTGGCGCAGTATGCGCAGTCCACGCCCCTTGCTGTGGGGGATCTGCGGCCCGGCGATCTCGTGTTCTGGGGATCATCGAGCAATCCCTCCTCGATCTTCCATGTGGCGATCTATGCGGGTGGGGGGCAAATCATTCACGCTCCGCGCACGGGTCGTCCGGTGACGCAGGAGTCGATGTACTACTGGACCCCCCCGACGTTTTTCGCCCGCCCCTAACTCGGTCGGGTGCGTGCTCGCGCCGGGGCAACGCGACCGTTGGGGGTGGGGCCACCTACGCTTGCACTCGACGTCCACAACGAGGGGATCCGATGATTCATACGCCCAGGCTGAGAGCCCGCGCCGCCGCGCTGACCGTGATGAGTGTTGTCGCCCTCGGTCTCGCGTCATGCGGTGGCTCCGATGAGCCCGCCGAGCCCAAAGACGACGCAAGCCAGGCCGCCGAAGACGCGTTTGGTGATCTGGAGGTCGAAGCGATCAAAGAGGCGACCGTGGCTGACATGAAATCGCTGACCTCCATGACGATGTCGGGTGCGATCACCTCGCAAGGCGATGAGATCGAGGTGGACCTGGCCATGAGCACCGACAGCACCTGCTTCGGCACCATGGGGATTGGTGGAGGTGTGGCCCAGATCCTGGCCGTTGACGGCGCGTCCTATCTCAAGGGAGACCAAGCCTTCTGGACAGCGACCGGAGGGCCCCAGGGCACGACGATTCTCGAAACCATCGGGGACAAGTGGGCGCAGTTGCCCACCGGCAGCGGCTTCGACAGCTTCTGCGACCTCGACGCCCTGCTCGACCAGTTCGATGAGGAGAAGCCGGGCACCACGGTGACCAAGGGCGAGGTGGGCGAGCTTGACGGCGAGCCGACCGTCCAGTTGATCAGTGATGAGAAGGGCGGGACCACAACGACATGGGTGACCACCGGGGAGGATCACTACATCGTTCAGATTGAGCGGGTCGGTGGAGAACAGCCCGGCACGATCACCCTGGGTGAGTTCAACGAGCCCCTCGAGGTCACTGCCCCCGCGGACGAGGAAATCTTCGACATGAGCGGGGGCTCCTAAGGCTCAGTGAGGTGGCTGGTGACCCTCGAACGGGACGTAGCGAGCAAAGGACGCGCGAACCTCATCCTCCGCGGCGTCTCGCCCCACCCATTCGGCACCCTCGACCGACTTGCCGGGTTCGAGTTCTTTGTAGACCTCGAAGAAGTGCTGGATCTCGAGTCGGTCAAACTTCGGCAAGTGGTTGATGTCTCGCAGGTGCTCTAGGCGCGGGTCCGTCGCGGGCACGCACAAGACCTTGTCGTCGCCACCCGCCTCGTCGGTCATCCGGAACATCCCGATGGCTCGACACTTGATCAGGCAGCCGGGAAACGTGGGCTCCTGCAAGATCACCAGCGCATCGAGCGGGTCTCCGTCCAGGCCGAGGGTGTTCTCGACGTACCCATAGTCGGCGGGATATTGAGTCGAGGTGAACAGCGTTCGGTCGAGCCGGATCCGGCCACTCGTGTGGTCAACCTCGTACTTGTTGCGTTGGCCTTTGGGGATCTCCACGAGTACGTCGAACTCGAGCACAACTGCCTCCTCTTTCGTCGATCGCCGGGCGAGACTTCGCTGGACCAAGCCGTAGGCTCCGATGAGCTGGGCCCACACTAGGGGCCACACTAGGGGGTCGGTCGGCGTACGCCGCCACGTTGTCGAAAACGGAGCTGGAAGGGTCGCAGATGCGAGGACGCGGAGAGTCCGCAGCGCGCCCGCGCCGGGGTCCGCTCGGTGCAGCGGTGATCGTGGTGTTGACGACCGCGGTGGCTGTTGCTGCCTTCACGCAGGGCTGGGTCTCGCTGCCGGGCGACTCATCAGGGAGCCCAACCGTCCGGGCGAGTCCGAGCGGCTCGCCGTCGACGGGCGCGTCGTCTGCTGGCCCCGAACCAAGCCCCGCGCTGACCACGCCAGAGCCCGTCGCCCAACCTCTCGTGCTGGACGATGCGGGCACCGCCGATCCGCAGCGCGTACGCCGCGCCGTGCGCGCCACGTTGAGCAGCCCCGAACTGGGGCGGCATCTCGTCGTTCGTGTGGCGAACCTGTCCGATGGTGAGACCGTCTTTCGGCACGGCACGGGGCCGGTCATCCCGGCCTCCACGGTGAAACTGCTCACGGCGGTCGCGGCGCTGTCGACGCTGGGTCCCCAGACGGTGTTCACGACGTCGGTGGTGGACGGAGACGACCCCACGGAGGTTGTATTGGTCGGCGGCGGAGACCCGTTCCTGGGTCGTCGGCCGACGGAGGCGGACGCAGACTCGGCGATGCGCGTGGCCGACGTCACCACGTTGGCCACGTTGACCGCCTCTCGGCTGAAGTCCGCTGGCAGGTCGCGAATCCGGGTGGGGTTCGACGCTTCGCTGTTCACCGGACCCCGAGGCGCCGCCACGTGGGAGGACGACTATCTGAGTGCCGAAATCGTGGCTCCGATCTCCGCCTTGTGGGTGGATGAGGGTCGCCCTGCCTCCGGCTTTGGCCGGGTGGCTGACCCGGCACAGGCGGCGGCGGTTGCGTTTGCCAGGGCGCTGACCCGCGAGGGGATCCGGGTCACGTCAGTCGAACCAACGATCGCTGTTGAGGGTGCCGAAGTGCTCGCCGAAGTAGTGAGTCCGCCGCTGGAGCAGATCGTCGAACAGGTGATCTCGGTCAGCGACAACGAAGCTGCCGAGGTGCTGGCCCATCACGTCGGTCTCGCCGAAGCGAGTCAAGGGTCCTTTTCCGGCGGCGCGACTGCCTCGCTTGACGTCGTACGACGCCTAGGCGTCCCCACCGACGGCAGCGCGGTGTACGACGGCAGCGGGCTTTCGCGGGCCGACCGGCTCTCGCCCGACACCCTCATCGCACTGCTCCGACTGGCGGCGGCCGACGATCATCCCGAGTTGAGAAGTGTGGTGACCGGACTCCCGGTGGCTGGCTTCTCGGGGTCCTTGGGGGAGCGCTTCGCCGCGGATCAACCTGCGGGGGCGGGTTGGGTGCGCGCGAAGACCGGGACGCTCTCGGGAGTCTCGGGGCTCGCTGGCCTGGTGCGCGATCGCGACGGGACAACGCTGGTCTTTGTGGCTGTGGCTGACCGAGTCGCCCTGGCCGATACCTTGGCGGCGCGGTCGGCCCTGGACGCAATCGGCGCTGCCCTCGCCGCCTGCCGCTGCTCCTGACCGCCGACCCGTCGCAGTTTGACCGCCGACCCGTCGCAGTTTCACCAAACACAAGTGAGTTTGCGCCGACTCGGGAGAGCAGCAGGTTGCCGCGTCGGCATAGGGTCGCGTCATGAATGAGCAGTCGGGCGAGCCCCTCAACAGCGGATCCAACATGGTCGACTGGGACGTAGCAGTCAGCATCGGGTCCAAGATGGCCGGACCGGGCCCGACCATCGGAGCCGACGAAGCGGCGCAGACGGTGGACGAGTTGCGGGCGGGGGCCAACCGCTCCACTGCTCTGGTGCGTGACTTCACGGGCCTCGTTGCCTCCGAGAACACCGCGCCCGTTTTGGTGGTCGATCGCGCCGGTTGGGTGCGCGCCAACGCCGACAGCTTCGCCAAGGTGATCGAGCCCGTGGCGGCCAAGCTCACCAGTGCCAAGGGTGAGCCGTCCGGACTCACGAAGGCGGTGGGGTCCAGGCTCACGGGCGCCGAGGTGGGCGTGATGTTGGGTTTCCTCGGCAGCAAAGTGCTCGGCCAGTTCGACCCGTTGTTCGAGCCCTCGGGCCGCCTCTTGCTGGTCGCCCCCAACATCGTGAACGTCGAACGCGAGTTGAGCGTCGACGCCGCAGACTTCCGGCTGTGGGTGTGCCTGCATGAGGAGACGCACCGCGTCCAGTTCACTGCCGTGCCGTGGATGCGCGACCACTTGTTCACAGAAATGACGGCACTCGCCGACACCGTCGAGCCGACCCGGATGCTCGATGACGTTGTGGGCAAGGTGAGCGAGGCCCTCCGCGGCGGCAGCAGCCTGATGGATGTGCTCGGCACCCCGGAACAAAAGGAGATCCTGGACCGCGTGACCGGGATGATGTCGCTGCTGGAAGGCCACGCCGACGTGGTGATGGATGGCGTCGGGCCGACCGTCATCGGATCGGTCGCCTCGATCCGGGCCAAGTTCAACGAGCGGCGCAAGGGCGTCGGCACACTGGATCGGATCCTGCGCCGCCTCCTGGGGCTGGAGGCCAAGATGGCCCAATATCGAGACGGCGCGGCGTTCGTGCGTTCGGTCGTCGACAAAGTGGGCATGGCGGAGTTCAACGCGGTGTGGGCCTCCGCCGATAACCTGCCCTCGAAGGCCGAGATCGCCGACCCCAACGCTTGGGTCGCCCGCGTTCTCGCCTGATGGGTCTCCACCCCGCGATCGCGGCCGTACGCCTCGGCGTACGCCGTGAGCTGGCGGATCTTGAGCCCGGCGCAACCGTCGTGGTCGCCTGCTCCGGGGGCGCTGACTCGCTGGCTCTCGTCGCCGCCACCGTTTTCGAGGCGAAGGCCGCTGCCTGGCAGGTCATCGGGGCCACGGTCGACCATGGCCTCCAGGACGAATCGGCCGAGGTCGCGCTGCGGGTCGTTGGCCAGATGGCGACCCTGGGGGTGGCCGAGACGGTGTCGGTGCGAGTGCGCGTGGAGACCGCCGGGCAAGGTCCGGAGGCCGCGGCACGAAGCGTGCGTTATGCGGTTCTGACCGAAGTCGCGGAGCGGTACGCCGCGAGCGCGGTGCTGCTCGGGCACACCCGAGACGACCAGGCCGAAACGGTGCTCCTCGGCCTCACCCGGGGTTCCGGCGGCCGATCCCTGGCCGGCATGCGCCGCCGCTTCGAGCTTTACCGCCGACCCCTTCTCGACGTCGACAGAGCCGACACGGTGGCGGCGTGCCAGGTCGAGGGGATCGTATTTTGGGAGGATCCGCACAACCAGGAGCCGCGGTTTGCCCGCGCCCGAGTCCGCTCACACGTCTTGCCGGTGTTGGAGGCCGAATTGGGCCCCGGCGTCGCCCGTGCGTTGGCCCGCACTGCCGACCAGCTCAGAGCCGACGCCGAGTTTCTCGATGACACCGCCGGGTCGGCGTTCGCGGCGTTGGGACCGGCTCCGCTGGCGGTCGCGGGTCTGGCCGCCCTGCCCGATGCCGTACGCCGCCGCGTCGTGCGACTCGCGTGCCTTGAGGCGGGGGCGCTCGATGCCGAGTTGTTCTACGACCATGTGGTGGCGGTCGACTCCCTGCTCACCGACTGGCATGGCCAGCGTTGGATCGACCTTCCTGGGGCGGTCCGGGCGCTGCGCCGCGATGGCCAACTCGTCTTCGAGCGGGACATCTAGCGCATTCACGGACCGACTGGGCGCCGCGTCGAGGCGCCGCATAGGCTGCGCTCATGGATGAGGCCCACGTGCAGGCAGATCTGGTGAAGGTTCTCTTCACCGAGTCGCAGATCAAGGTCAAGGTGCACGAGATGGCGCAAGACATCTCCGCCGACTATGTGGGCAAGGACCTGCTCATGGTCGGGGTGCTGCGGGGGGCCGTCATGGTGATGGCCGACCTGGCACGGTCCCTGGATTGCCACGTGGAGATGGACTGGATGGCGGTGTCGTCGTACGGCTCAGGCACCAAGTCCAGCGGCGTCGTACGCATCCTCAAAGACCTAGACACCGACATCAGCAACCGCCATGTGTTGGTGGTGGACGAGATCATCGACACCGGATTGACCCTGAGTTGGCTGATCTCGAACCTGGCGAGCCGCAATCCGGCGAGCGTCGAGATTGCCACCCTGCTGCGCAAGCCGGACGCGGCGCAGATGACGGTGCCGGTGAAGTACGTCGGCTGGGAGATCCCCAATGAGTTTGTGGTCGGTTATGGACTCGACTACCAGGAGAGGTACCGCAACCTCCGCGATATCGCCACGCTGTCCCCGCACGTCTACTCCTAAGCACCGACCGCGAGGTCCTTGCCCGTGACGCCTGATTGCCTGAGAGAATGTCTATTGCCGGGGGCGTGTACCGTCGATAGTTCAGTTTGCCTGACCCCCTGCACCAGATCCGGTTGAATCATCCTGAACGCCGCCACCCACCGACCGGTGGGCAGCCCAACCCTGTTCGAGAGAAGCAAGTGAAGCGGATAGTTAAAGGTCCCTGGCTGTGGATCGTCCTGGCCGTCATCGGCGTGTTGGTTGCCTTGCAGTTCCTGGTGCCCAACTCCTACGACGAGATCACGACCTCGGAGATGAACGAATACATCGCCTCCGGAGAGGTCAAGGAGATCCTCTTCGTCGACGGCGATCAGCAGGTCAAGGCCACCTTGGATAAGGGCGTCGAGCGCGACGGCCTCAACAAGGTCGTGGCCCACTGGGTCATCGGCCAGCAGGAAGGCATGATCGCGGCGGTCGACGAGCAGATCGCGGCGGGCAAGATCGAGAAGTCCGACTCTGACAAGCCACAGCCCGGACTCATCGGCTCCCTGCTGACGAGCCTGCTCCCCTTCATCATCATCGTGTTGGTGTTCTTCTGGTTGATGAACCAGGTGCAGGGCGGCGGTGGCCGTGGGGTGATGCAGTTCGGCAAGTCGCGCGCGAAGTTGATCTCCAAGGACATGCCCAAGTCGACGTTTGCGGACGTCGCGGGGTGTGAGGAGGCCATCGAAGAGCTGGGCGAGATCAAGGAGTTCTTGCAGGAGCCCGCGAAGTTCCAGGCCGTGGGGGCCAAGATCCCCAAGGGCGTGCTGTTGTACGGCCCCCCTGGCACCGGCAAGACGCTGTTGGCTCGCGCCGTGGCCGGCGAGGCAGGCGTGCCGTTCTATTCGATCTCCGGCTCGGACTTCGTCGAGATGTTCGTCGGTGTGGGTGCCTCGCGAGTGCGTGATCTGTTTGAACAAGCCAAGGAGAATGCTCCGGCGATCGTCTTCATCGACGAGATCGACGCCGTGGGCCGTCATCGTGGCGCGGGCATGGGCGGCGGTCACGACGAGCGCGAGCAGACCCTCAACCAACTGCTCGTCGAGATGGACGGCTTCGACGTACGCGGTGGCGTCATCTTGATCGCGGCGACCAACCGGCCCGACGTACTCGACCCGGCACTGCTGCGTCCGGGGCGCTTCGACCGGCAGATCCAGGTGGATGCCCCCGACCTCAATGGGCGGCACATGATCTTGCAGGTGCATTCGCGCGGCAAGCCGATGGCCACCGATATCGACCTGCTCAACGTTGCGCGGCGTACGCCGGGCTTCACCGGCGCTGATTTGGCCAACGTGCTCAACGAAGCAGCCCTGTTGACCGCGCGAGGCAACGAGAAGTTGATCACGAATGAGTCTCTCGACGAGGCGATCGACCGCGTCATCGCCGGACCGCAGCGCCGCACTCGGTTGATGAGTGAGAAGGAAAAACTGATCACGGCCTACCACGAGGGTGGGCACGCCCTGGTGGCCGCGGCCCTCCCCGGCACCGACCCCGTGCACAAGGTCACGATCCTGCCGCGCGGGCGGGCGTTGGGTTACACGATGGTGTTGCCCGACGAGGACAAATACTCCCAAACCCGCAGCGAAATGCTCGACAAACTGGCCTACATGCTCGGCGGGCGCGCGGCGGAGGAGATGGTCTTCCACGACCCGACGACCGGGGCCGGCAACGACATCGAGAAGGCGACCGGTCTGGCGCGCGCGATGGTCACTCAATACGGCATGACGGAGCGACTCGGTGCGATTCAGTTGGGTGAGTCCGCCGGTGAGCCGTTCTTGGGGCGCGACCTGGGGCATCGCCGCAACTACTCCGAGGATGTTGCCGCGATGGTCGACGAGGAGACCAAGAAGTTGCTCGCCTCGGCGCACCAAGAAGCCTTCGACGTGTTGGAAGAGAATCGCGACGTCTTGGACGCTCTCGTGTTGGAGTTGATCGACAAGGAGACGCTCGACAAGGAGCAGATCGCGCGGATCTTCGAACCACTCCGGCGCCGGCCGACCCGTCCCGCGTGGACCGGTTCGCCCGACCGCAACCCGTCGTCGATCCCACCCGTCGAGATCCCTCAGGAGATCCGCGATCGGGTCGCCGCCAACGGCGTGCCCGAACCCATGTTCGGCGCGGGCTCTCCGGGCTCGGAGTTCCCGAAGGTCACGACCCCGTCGGTGCCAGCGCCGACGGCCGCTGCGCCGGCTGACTCCGACCCGGCCTCCTGATGACTAATCAGATCAGCTGCCCAGACCGCGACCCAGAGCAGGTGCCGGAGTTCGATCTCGATCGGGCGGCTGCTGCGGTTCGCGAGTTGCTCTACGCGATGGGCGAAAACCCCAAACGCGAAGGTTTGCGCGACACCCCGGCCCGGGTCGCTCGGGCGTACGCCGAGCTCACGGCGGGCCTGCGGATGACACCGCAGGACGTGTTGACCACGACGTTTGACATCGGGCACGACGAGATGGTGTTGGTGCGCGACATCGAGCTGTGGTCGATGTGTGAGCACCACTTGGTGCCGTTCACCGGCGTCGCGCACATCGGCTACATCCCCGCCGAGAGCGGCAAGATCACCGGGTTGTCCAAGCTCGCTCGGCTGGTGGACGTCTATGCCAAGCGACCCCAGGTCCAAGAGCGGCTCACCACTCAAGTTGCCGACGCGCTGATGGAGATCCTCGACGCGCGAGGCGCGATCGTGGTGATCGAGGCCGAACACCTCTGCATGACCATGCGCGGCGTCCGCAAGGCTGGCGCCCGCACGATCACCTCCGCGGTGCGCGGGATCATGCACAACGCCGCCACACGCAGCGAGGCGATGGCGCTGATCCACAGCGCCCGATGACCCCTCTCTGGACTCAGCGCTCCTCTGCGTGGGGGCGCCCGGTGGTGATGGGGATCCTCAACGTCACGCCCGACTCCTTCTCAGACGGCGGGCGCTGGGCCGACTCCCAGGCAGCGGTCGCGGCGGGCCTCAAGATGGTCCGCGACGGCGCCGACCTCGTGGACGTCGGAGGGGAGTCGACCCGACCGGGGGCGGCTCGCCCACCCCTTGAGGAAGAGCTGCGCCGGGTGATCCCCGTGGTGGAGGGTCTCGCGCGGGCAGGCGTTGCGGTCTCGGTCGACACCATGCGCGCCGAGGTGGCGCAGGCGGCGATCGCGGCCGGCGCCGAAGTGATCAACGATGTGTCGGGAGGCTTGGCCGATCCGGCCATGGCCTCCGTGGTGGCCGCGTCGCCGGTGACGTACGTCGCCATGCACTGGCGCGCACACAGTGAGCAGATGGTCGACTTCGCGGACTACGAACCCGAGGGCGTCGTACGCACGGTGGCGGCCGAGCTCGGTGCCCGGACCACGGCGCTCCTGGAGGCCGGCCTTGCCCCCGATCGACTGGTGCTGGATCCCGGGCTCGGGTTTGCCAAGCGAGCCGAGCACAACTGGGAGGTGCTGGCCGGGCTCGACCATCTCTCCCAACTCGGCTTCCCGTTGTTGTTCGGCGCCTCGCGCAAATCCTTCCTGGGAGCGTTGCTGGCCGACGAGGCTGGGGTCGCTCGTCCCACGGATCAACGCGAGCACGCCCACGCGGCCCTGGTCGGTTGGTTGACCGCCCGCAAGGTCTGGGGCCTGCGCGTGCACGACGTACGCTCGACGCGCGACGCCATCGCCGTCGCCCGTCGACTGGAGGGCACCACATGAGCGACCGCCTAACGATCCGCGGCATCGAATGCTTCGCTTACCACGGGGTCTTCGAGACCGAGCGTCGCGAGGGCCAGCCGTTTGTGATCGATCTGACCCTGGGTCTCGACACCCGGGCGGCGGCGGCGTCGGACGACTTGCGCGACACCGTCGACTACGGAAGTCTCGTCGCGACGGTGAAGTCTGCCGTCGAGTCCGATCCGGTCGACCTGATCGAAACCTTGGCGCAACGCCTCGCGGATGTTTGTTGCCTGGACGCCCGTGTTGAATGGGCCGAGGTGACGGTGCACAAGCCGGAGGCACCGATTGAGGCGACCTTCGCCGACGTCACGTTGACGATCACCAGGACCACCGACCAAGTCGCAACGCGCGAGGGGTAACAGTGACCGAAACTCCCAATCCGTACATCGTGGATGCCGACACGATCACGGGTGAGATGCGGCCGATTCGGCGCGTGGTGGTCGCCTTGGGTTCCAATCTGGGCGACCGCTTGGCCAGCCTGCAAGGTGCGGTGACCTCGCTCGCCGACACCCCCGACGTGTGGCTCACCGGGGTGTCCCCGGTTTATGAAACCCAGCCCGTGGATTCTCCACCGGACGCGCCTAACTTCCTCAATGCGATCGTCTTGATGGACACCACGATGCCGGCCCAGCGCCTCCTCGAGCGCGCGTTGGCCATCGAGGATGCCTACGACCGCCAGCGCACCGAGGTGGTCAACGCTCCGCGGACCTTGGACGTGGATCTGATCGTGGTGGGGGATCGTCGTTCGGATACCGACACCTTGCAGTTGCCGCACCCGCGCGCTCGCGACCGGGCCTTCGTGCTTGCGCCGTGGCTCGATCTTGAGCCGGACGCCGTGCTTCCCGGTGGTGAGCCGATCGCCGATCTGCTCGCCAACAGCGACCGCGACGGCCTGAATCGTCGGGACGACTTGGTGCTCGAGGTCCCGTGACCGAGGAGCCCTCTGGCCGGGGCCCAGGTTTGCGCCCGATATCTGCGGCGGCCCTGACCGTGGCGATCTTGGTCGGGTTGGTGACGGGTTGGGGCGCGCGTCCCGCGCTGGAGTCGCTGCGCGATTCCGCGCCCGTCGTGACGTGGTTGCCTTCGCTGGCATTCGGCTTCGTAGCAGCCATCTTGGCGTGGACCGCGCGGGTGACTCGTCGCTCGATGACCGGTGATCACGAGCGTCCTTCCGCCCAGGCGATGGTGAACCGCTTCGTACTCGCCCGCGCCTGCGCCCTGGTGTCGGCAGCGGCTGCGGGAGCCTACGCCGGCTATGCGTTGACGTGGCTGGGTTCGAGCGTCGACCTGGCGTTTCGGTTGGTCCGCCCGGCCGCAGCAAGCGCTGCGGCGGGGGCGATGACCTGGGCAGCGGTATTTCTTGAGCGCGCGTGTCGCGTCAGTTCCGAGGACGACGAGCCTTAGTCTCCCCTCATGGCAACTTCCCCCCTTGCTCGCCGTCGTCAACGCAGCACCCGCCTCATGGTGGCCGTGGTGCTGCTCCTTCTTGCGTCCGCCTTCGTGGCTGGCGCCCTGACCCTCGGATCCTCGCTGCTGATCTCTGCTTCCGCCGTGCTGGCGGTGGCGTTGGGTGTCGCGGCAACGCGGATCACCCATTCCGAACTCATGGACTCCCGGCGCACCTCCGGTGCGGATCGGGCCAAGCTGGCCCAGGAGTACGCCGCACTCACCGGGGCGCGCACTGCCGAGAACTCCGAGTTCGTCGAGGGTGTCACGGGTCGTTTGGAGCGCAACGAAGTCGCGTTGTCCCAGATCGAGGAAGCGCTATGCGCGGCCCAGCGCCGCGCGGCCGACGCGACCAAGAAAGCCAAGACGATCGAGGTCCGGGCCGAGAAGGCCGAGGCCGAAGGGCAGGACTATGTCCGTCGCCTCGACGAGGCCGAGGAGCGCGCGGCCGAGGCGATCGTGCGCGTGGCCGAGCTCGAGCAGGAGCGCGACCTGTTGCGCTCGGAGCTGGATGCCTGGCAAGCCATGGGCATGGACGGCTTCCGCAAACACGCCTAACCGACCCGTCGCAGTTTTACCGCCGACCCGTCGCAGTTTTACCGCCGACCCGTCGCAAATTGTCACTTTTTCCACAGGAGACCTGTGCAAAAACTGACAAATTGCGACGGGTCGGCGTCACTGCGACGGGTCAGCGCAGCGAGGCGCGGAGCGCTCGATGGATCCCGTTAGGGGTCAGCACGCCCACGAACTCCGACCCGCGCCGCACCCCGACCACGTGATGGTCGGCGCCCAACATCAGCGTCAACGCCGACTCCAAACTCGAGCCCAGCTCCACGGTCCCAGCAAGGTCGCCCGTGCGCGTTTCACCGAGAGGCTCGACCAACCCCACCTCGATTGGGGTGACGGCCAGGCGCCGCAGACTGCTCGTGGAGCCGACAAAATCGGCGACAAACTCATCCGCCGGCCGGGCCAGCAACTCCAACGGCCGAGCCACCTGGGCCAGCCGACCGCCGGCGGCGAAGACCGCTACTCGATCGCCCATCTTGACCGCCTCGTCGATGTCGTGGGTCACCAGAACGACGGTCTTTCCGAGGTCGCTTTGCAGTCGGGAGAACTCATCTTGCAGCCGAGCGCGCACCATCGGGTCGACAGCGCCGAAGGGCTCATCCATCAGGAGCACCGGCGGGTCCGCGGCCAGGGCCCGGGCAACCCCCACACGTTGGCGTTGCCCGCCGGAGAGCTGGTGCGGATAACGATCTGCGTAGACCTCCGGCTCCAGCCCGACGAGGGCAAGCAACTCGAGGGTCCGCTCCTTCACGATCGACTTCGGCGTGCCGAGCAGGCTGAGGACCGTGGCCACGTTGGCCCCGATTGTGTGGTGCGGGAAGAGCCCCACCTGCTGGATGACGTATCCGATCCCTCGGCGCAGTTGGACGGGATCGGCGTGGGTGACGTCGCGCCCATCGACCTCGATCCGGCCGGCGGTGGGCTCGATCAGTCGGTTGATCATCTTCAGCGTCGTGGACTTGCCGCACCCTGACGGACCGACCAGGCACAGCACTTCACCCGCGGCGACCTCGAGGTCCACTTCGTGTACGGCGACCGTGCCGTCGGCGTACGTCTTGCTCACGCCGGAAAGCCGGATCATCGGATCCCCGGTAACCTCCATGCGGTGACCCTACCGGCGCTCGACGCGATGGCCGAGGTCACCGAGCCCAGCTGTTATAGCCGCCTGGTCAACGAATGGGTGTGCGGTGACTATCTGGTTGATCGCGGCGACGAATTGCTCGCCGGGGCCCTGCAACATGTGTGGATCACCGGCGCCTCAGTGGGTCTCGGGCTGGGCTTGGCGATTCCTCTCGCGCTGGTGGCTCGGCGCCACGATCGGCTGCGGGCGGCCGTAGTGGGCGTGTCGACGGGTCTCTACACGATCCCTTCGCTCGCGTTGTTCCCGCTGCTGGTGCCCTTCACCGGCATCACCGCGCTGACCGTCGTGATCGGGCTCGCTCTCTATTGCCTGACCATCTTGGTGCGCGCCATCCTCGACGGTCTGGGGTCGGTGCCGGACGAGGTGGTGGAGTCCGCGACCGGACTCGGCTATGCGCCCGCCGGGTTGTTGTGGCGCGTCGAGCTCCCGCTCGCGCTGCCGGTGATCATGGGTGGGTTGCGGGTGGCCACGGTCTCGACGGTGGCGCTCACGACCGTGGGCTCGCTGGTCGCCCACGGAGGTCTCGGGAACCTCATCGCAGACGGTGTCTTCAGCAACTTCCGCGCCGAACTCCTCGCTGCCTGCGTGCTCTGCGTGCTGCTCGCGGTGGCCCTGGATCTGCTCTTGGTGGCGGGACAACGGGCCTTGTCTCCGTGGGCGCGGGCCCAACGGGCGGATTGAGCGGATCATGAGAGTCCTCCACGATGCCTGGGCCTACCTCGCTGACGGTGCCCATTGGGTGGGGCCGGGCGGGATCTGGCAACTGCTTGCCCAGCAACTGCTGATCACCGCGACCGCGCTCGCACTGGCCATGCTGGTCGGCTTGCCGCTGGCGCTGTGGTTGGGTCATCGCGGTCGGGGCGGCTTCCTGGCCATCAACGTCTCCAATGTCGGTCGAGCGGTGCCGACGTTTGCGTTGTTGGCGGTGCTGGTCACCGCGGACTGGCCGGGGACCGCGACGTTCGGCCCCTATGGTCGGGCGGGGATCGCCACCTTGTTGTCCTTGGCGGCCTTTGCCCTTCCTCCGATCATCACCAGCTCCTATATCGCGATGCGTGAGGTCCCGGCGGACGTCAAGGAGGCCGCGACGGGGATGGGGATGAGTGCGGCTCAACGCTTCGCCCGCGTGGAGTTCCCCCTTGCGCTTCCGCTGGTCGCGGCGGGCGTACGGCTGGCCCTGGTGCAGGTGTGGGCGACGGCCACGATCGCGGCGCTCGTGGCGGGGCCCGGGCTGGGTCGGATCATCACCGATGGATTCGCCAACACCGACTATGGGAAGGGAATCGCCGGTGCGGTGGTTGTGGCCATTGTCGCCTTGCTCCTCGAGCTCGGTGGGTCCCTTGTGCAAGGCTGGGTGAACCCGCTGCCGAGAGGTGCTCGCGGAGTTTCCCGTGGGGGGACAGAACAGGTTCGCCCGAGCAGCACCACCGTCGGGTGAACCGCCGGACACGCACGGCGCCAAGCCGTGGGACACAGAAGGTGAGCCTGATGCAGGTACGACGCAAATTCGCGATCGCGATCGCGGGAGCCACGATGCTTTTGAGTGCCGGATGCGCGAGCGAGGATCTCGCCGATCCCGCACCCTCCACCGGTGCCGACAAAGGAGCGGTGAAGATCAGCGGCCAGAGTTTCGGCGAGGCAGCGCTGGTGGCCAGCATGTATGAGCAGGTCCTCGACGCGCAGGGGTACGACGCCAGCGTGGCGTTGGTCGACACCCGGGATGTCTACATGGCGGACGGGCAATTCCCCGGCGACGTGCAGATCGTTCCGGAGTACGTCGGTGGCATCGTCGACTTCCTCAATGCCACCGCCAACGGGCCGGAAGCCGATCCCCTCACGACGAACGATCCGGCGGCGTCGATTGCGGCGGCCGGCGACCTGTTGGCGGAGCGCGGCATCACCTTGTTGAACCCATCGACGGCGACGGATCAAAACGCGTTCTTCGTGTCGCAGGACTATGCCGACGCCCAGGGTCTGACCACGTTGTCCGACCTGTCGGGCAAGAAGGTCGTGTTGGCCGCTGCTCCCGACTGCGAGGGACGCGGCGACTGTGAGGGCGGGCTCAGCGAGGTCTATGGCATCAAGATCACCAAGATCTTGCCCTTGGGCTTCGCGAGCGATCAGACCTACCAGTCGGTTCTCAAGGGCGAGTCGCAGTTGGGCCTGACGAGCACGACCGACGGCACTCTGGCTGGCCAAGGGCTGGTGCTCCTGGCCGATGATCAGGGGATTCAGCCGGCCCAGAACCTGGTGCCTGCTGTGTCGACCGAGTGGTTGACCGACAACGCCGACGCCGCGGATGCGCTTAACGACTTGATGGCCGCGCTCACCACCGAGAACCTCACCGAGCTCAATGGGCGGATCTCGGTCGATCGCGAGAAGGTCGAGGACGTGGCCAAGGACTTCCTGACGGAGCAGGGCCTCATCTAACTCGCCGACCCGTCGCAGTTTGACCGCCGACCCGTCGCAGTTTGTCACTTTCTCCACAGCGAGCCTGTGCAAAAACTGACAAATTGCGACGGGTCGGCGTTGGGTCAGCGCGGTTGGGGGATCTCCGGTGGCCTCAGGGCCAGCGCGCTCGCGTCGACCGTGCTCAGGTCGAGCACCTCCGGCGGGAGATCCAGCCGAAACCCGTCTCCCGGCTGGTCCCCGACCGGAGAGCCGGATAACCGATCCGCCGGCACGCAGAACACCGGCCGCCCGCCCTCGCGTGCGGCGTACGCCATGACCGCGGTCGCGTCGTCGCGTCGATCCTGTTCCACCAGCCAGCCGGTCAGGCGATGCAACGGAGGCAGCCCGCTGTGCACCAACGAGCGTTCGCCCCAAAACTCCAGCACCATGCTGCGCAGCAGCTCCCACCACGCGTGATCGCAGCCGGGAAGTTCCACAAAGTAGCGGTGCAAATCGCCGGCCAACACCCGGTCGTGAAACACCTCGCTCACCTCGGGCGATCCGTGCGCGCGCACGCTTTCCCACGACATCCGTTTGGTCGCCAGGCGATCGGCCAAGTCCTGCAGCGAGGAGCGCTGCTGGGTGATTGAGGACCCGTCGTCGCGAATCCGCCAGTGATAGACGATGTCGGGCCGCACGTCGAAGCGGCCGGCCAGATAGGCCCGCGTGGCGGTCGGTTGATCTTCGTAGCGCACCCCCTCCGGCCACGCGAGTCCGGCGCTCTCCCAAAAGCTGCGGCGAAACACCTTGTTCCACGCAAAGACGTCGCCCAGGATCTCGGGGTGGTCCTCGACCGCCAGTCGCTCCCGAGCGGCGGCATGCAGGCGGCGCATCCAGGGAGGTTCGTGCAGTCCGTCGGACTCGAGCCGTTGGATCGACCCGGTGACGAAGTCAGAGTCGGAGCGCTGCAGGCTGCCCAGCATTGCGGCGTACGCCGTGGCCGGCACCAGGTCGTCGGAATCGCAGAACGCGATGAACTCACCGGTCGCCACGCGCAGGCCCTCGTTGCGTGCCGCGCCCAAGCCCTGGTTGGCGGTGTGGAGGACGCGCAGGCGCGGGTCGCGACGCGCGTAGGAGTCCGCGATGGCTCCCGAGTCATCGGGGGAGCCATCATCGACGACGATGAGCTCGAGGCGCTGATGGGTGGCGGAGGTGAGGGAGTCCAGGCAGGCGGGGAGCCAGGCAGCCACGTCATAAACCGGAACGATGACGCTGAGCAACGGGTCGGGTCGTCGCCTCAGCCTCATGGGGACCACCCTAGGCCGAGTAGGCTCAGCGACCGTGAGCGATCCCGATGCCTATCCCCGCAAGGTCCTCTTCGTCGCGGGCGCCGGCCGCAGCGGCACCAGCACCATGGCGGGCATCATGGCGCTGCTCGGCCTGCACGTGCCGCAGCCCGAGGTGGCCGCCGACGAGTCCAACCCCAAGGGTTTCGGCGAACCGCAGTGGGCTGTGGACTTCCACGATCGCTTGCTGGCGGAGGCCACGGTCACTGTGAGCGACAGTCGGCCTTCGGCCTGGTTCGAGACGGGGCGCATCGCCACCCGTGAGCCCGAGCGGATCAAGGCGGCCGCCTGGCTCGAGGAACACTTCGCCGTTGCCGATGAGCTCGTGGTCAAGGATCCCCGGCTGGGCTGGTTCCTCCCGTTGTGGCGGGTGGCCGCTATCCGTTCGAGTTCGACACCGGTCTTTGCGACCATGTTGCGTTCCCCGGCCGAGGTGGTGGGCAGCAAACAGAAGTACTACAACAACCGGCTGGGGTCGGCGCATCTCGCCGCCTCGTGGCTCAACATGCTCCTGCACACGGAGCGGGCGACGCGGGACAGCGTGGTGGACGGCGGCCGGGTCTTTGTTCGGTACGCCGATCTCATCGACGACTGGACCAAGGTGACGATGTCGGTCGCCGAGCGACTCCAGTTGCAGAACGTGCTGCATGCCAAGAGCGAGCAGATCCGCGACGGCCACCGGTTCATCGACCCGTCCCTGCGTCGCGTCGATCTCACCTTGGACGAACTCGGCCTGCCACCCCGTCTGCACGACGTGGTCGAGAACACCTGGGAACAACTCAACCTGATGGTCGAGCCCGACGGCGACACTCCCGGCGCGAGGGCCACTCTCGACGAACTCCGTGAGGCCTATGTGGCGCTCTATGAAGAGGCCGAGGCGATCTCCAAGTCCAGCGTGGTGGCGGCCACGACGGACTTGAAGCGGAGGTTGGCTGGTCGCGCGTCAACACCCGAAGCCGCGGCGCCCGAGCCCGTCCCAGGGTTTGCCGATCGCATCCCCCACGACCTGCGCGCCAAGATTCCGCCCGGCGTACGCCGCGGCTTGCGCAAGGCGTTGGGTCGCTCACGCTGATGGGCGGCCCCAACAAAATCGGCCCCAAAAAGATCGGCCTGGCCAACCTCGAGGGCTACGCGGACTTCGACATCGTCTGGCCCTGGGATCGGGAAGCGGGTCAGCGACCGGGGACTACCGCGGTGTTGCGGGTGAAGAACGAAGCGCCGTCGTTGCCGTTCGTGTTGCCGCCGCTGCTGCGCGCCTGTGACCAGGTCCTGGTGGTCGACAACGGGTCCACAGACGGCACCGCAGGCGTGGCCCGGCAAACGGCGGATCTGCTGGGGGGCGGCGACCGGCTCACCGTGTTGGACTACCCGTTCGCCGTGGCTCGTGCGGGGGCCGAGCATCTGGCTCAGCACGAACGTTCGGTGCATTCGCTGTCCTACTTCTACAACTGGTGCTTCTCCCAGGTCACCACCCACTACTCGTGGAAGTGGGATGGCGACATGGTCTTGACCACCGAAGGGGAGGTGTCGATCGCCGCCCTCGGCTGGCAGGTCGGCAACGTGGATGCAATTGTCCGCGTTCCGCGACACGGGCTCTATCTCGTGGATAGCCGGCGCGGCTATCTGGACCTCGGCCTGCGGAACGCCGAGGAATGGGGGTTCCCCATGACGCCGGAGTTCATCTACAGCAAGGCCTTTGAGTGGGAGATCCGGACCACTCCCACGCATGCCCGGTCGATCGGGCTGCCCCACGGGCTGTGCGTGGAGTTGAAGTACCTCGACGGAGACGAGTTTGCGCACTGGACCGACCCGGAGTCCTTCGCCACCAGCTATCGCAACAAGCGCAAGCGTCGCGAGTGGGAGGTCTTCAACGCCTTGAAGTCGGGCGTGGTGCCCGAAGGGGTGGTGGCGCTGGAGGCCCCCGCGGGGTCGCACATCGTGGACTACGTCACGCAGGAGTGGCTGCCCCATGCCCCTCGACCGCTCGCCGTGGGCCTGGTTACCTAAGTCACGACCGATGCTGGTTCCCACCGGGAATCCCGCCGCGTAGGCTCAGCGTTACTTGCACAGACCACTGTCTAGGTCCCGCGCACGTCTGTGCGGATCCGGAACGAAAGAGGTTGGCGGATGACCAGCACGTCGAGCCAGGTCAGGCCGCGTGTTGGCGTGGTTGGGGCAGGTCGAGTGGGGGCCGTGCTGGGTGCCGCACTGCGAACAGCCGGGTACGACGTCGTCGCGGTTGCCGGTGAGTCCGATGCCTCGCGTGGCCGGATCGAATCGCTGTTGCCCCAGGTGTCCATCGACAAACCAAGCGCTGTTGCCAAGGCCTGTGACCTGCTGTTGCTGACCGTCCCGGACGACATGCTGGGCAACGTGGCGACGGTGCTCACTCACTCCCAGGCGATTCGGCCGGGCCAGATCGTGGTGCACACGTCGGGTCGACACGGGCTCGCTGTGCTCGAGGTCGCCGCCGCGGTGGGCGCCCGCACCATCGCCCTCCATCCGGCGATGACGTTCACGGGGACCGCACTGGATCTTCCTCGGTTGGCCGGCTGCACCTTCGGAGTGACCGCCGGCGAGCCCGAGCGTGCCGTGGTCGACCAACTCGTCGCGGATCTGGGCGGCCGGGCGATGTGGGTGTCTGAGGACAAGCGCACTCTCTATCACTCCGCGATGGCGCACGGCGCCAACCACCTGGTCACACTCGTCACTCAGGCTGTCGAACTACTGGCCGCTTCCGCCGGTGACCTCGGCGTCGACGCTGGGGACCCGACCGCCGCCGAAACCCTGCGCCCCTTGCTGGCCGCGGCCTTGGACAACGCGTTGACCCAGGGGGACTCCGCGCTGACCGGCCCCATCGTGCGTGGCGATGTCAACACGATCCGGGCGCATCTGAAGGAGATTGCCGCCAACGCGCCGCACACGTTGCCGTCGTACGTCGTGATGGCCCGTTCCACGCTTGACCGAGTCGTGACCGATGGCCGGGTGTTGCCCATCCGCGGTGCCACGATCCGGCGGGTGCTCGATGACGCATTGGCCGCGCAAGTGGCGACTGAGGCGAGCACTCGTCGCCCATGACCACACCGGTGCTGGTCACCTCCCGGTCTGAGTTGACGGCGACCTTGAGCGAGCGAGCCGGGGCGTACGCCGCCCAACAGGTCGGTTTTGTGCCCACGATGGGAGCCCTCCACGCGGGACACGCAAGCTTGATGCACCGGGCCCGGGACGCGGTCGGATCGGGCCCCGTGGTGGTCTCCATCTTCGTCAATCCCACCCAGTTCGGACCTAACGAGGACTTGGCTCGCTATCCGCGAACCCTGCACGCTGATCTTGAGGTGTGTGCCGCCGAGGGAGTCGATGTCGTCTTTGCTCCGGACGTGACGGAGGTCTACCCGGGCGGGGATCCGCAGGTATGGGTCGACCCGGGGCCGCTCGCCGAGGTCCTCGAGGGTCGCACACGGCCGGGTCACTTCCGAGGCGTCCTCACCGTGGTTGCCAAGCTCTTCGGTCTGGTGCGTCCCCATGTCGCGGTGTTTGGCGAGAAGGATTATCAACAGCTCACGCTGATCCGACGGATGGCCACGGACCTGTGCTTGGGCATCGACATCGTGGGTGCACCCACGCAACGCGAGCCCGACGGTCTCGCCTTGAGTTCCCGCAATCGCTATCTGATAGGCGACGACCGGGTCCGCGCCGCCGTGTTGAGCCGGGCGTTGCGCGCGGCCCAGAACGCCGCCCCCGCGGGAGAAGCGAGTGCCCTCCACGCGGCGCAGGCCGAGCTGGCAGCGGTGGACGGGGTCGACCTGGACTACCTGGTCATCACCGACGCTCACCTCGAAACGTTGCCACCAACGCATGCGACTCCCATCGATGCGCGGATCCTGATCGCCGCCAAAGTGGGTGCGACGCGCCTGATCGACAACATGGCCATCACCCTCTGAAGGCACCCTCTGACGGCACCATCGGAGAGCCGGGGCGATAGCCTGCGGCAATGTCCGCCACCCCGACCCGCCGATTTCCTGAGCGGCTCTCCGCGCCCGAGCCGGGTTGGACCATCCGCGCCGATGTGGTCGTGATCGGCTCGGGGATCGCCGGGCTCACCGCTGCTTTGCGGATCCATGCTGCGTTGCCGAGGGACCACAAGGTTTTGGTTGTCACCAAGGACGTGCTCAACGCCGGCTCCACCCAATGGGCGCAGGGCGGGATCGCCGCTGCCCTGGGACCGGAGGACACCCCCGAACAACATGAGCGAGACACGCTCGTGGCGGGCGCCGGCGCCTGCGATTTGGATGCGGTGCGAGCCTTGGTCAACGAGGGGCCGGACGCCGTACGCGAACTTATCGAGCTCGGGACGAACTTCGATCATGACCCCGACGGGGAGCTCAGCCTGACCCGCGAAGGTGGGCACCATCGCGATCGCATTGCGCACGCGGGTGGTGACGCGACCGGGGCGGAGATCCAGCGGGCATTGATTGCGGCCGTCGAACGGGCCCCGGAGATCGAGGTCATCCAGCATGCGTTGGCGGTCGACCTGTTGACCGATGCCGCCGGCGCGGTGGCCGGGGTCACCCTCCACGTGTTGGGCGAAGGCCAGCGTGACGGGGTGGGCGCCGTGCACTGTCGGGCGGTGGTGTTGGCGAGTGGCGGACTGGGGCAGGTGTTCTCCCAAACCACGAACCCCGCCGTTTCCACCGGGGATGGGATGGCCGTGGCGCTGCGAGCGGGAGCCGTGCTGCGCGACCTCGAGTTTGTGCAGTTCCACCCCACCGTGATGTACCTCGGCCCGGACTCACGTGGTCAGCAGCCGCTGATCTCGGAGGCGGTGCGAGGCGAGGGCGCTTTCCTCGTCGACTTCGACGGGGTGCGATTCATGCAAGGCCAACACGAGCTCGCCGATCTCGCCCCCCGCGACGTGGTGGCCAAGGCGATCACTCGCCGGATGAACGAGACCAGACACCCGCACATGTGGCTTGACGCCCGCCACCTCGGCGCGGAGTTCTGGGAACGTCGCTTTCCGACCATCTTGGCGACCGCCCGCGAGCACGGAGTGGATCCCGTAACCGAGCTGATCCCGGTGGCGCCGGCTTGCCACTATGCCTCCGGCGGCGTGGCCACCGATCTGTACGGGCGCTCGAGCGTGGCCGGGTTGTACGCCACCGGCGAGGTCGCGTGTTCCGGAGTCCATGGCGCCAATCGTCTGGCGTCCAATTCGCTGCTCGAGGGCTTGGTGTTCTCGCGGCGCATCGCGGAAGTCCTGCCCGCCGAGTTGGGGGAGTGGCCGACCCCGGCACCCGATCGCCGAGTCCCCGGACTCGTCGGGGCAAACGCGCGCCGAGCGCTACAGGAAGTGATGACCTTGAGGGTCGGAGTGTTGCGTTCGGCGGAGGGCCTGGCCGCCGCCGATCTCCAGTTCGACCACCTGGTCGCCAGCGACGACACCGTCCAGGTCGGACCGGACACGTGGGAGACCACCAACCTGGTGACAATTTCCGGCGCGCTGGCCCAATCGGCGACGCTGCGCAACGAGACCCGCGGCTCCCACTGGCGCGAGGACTTCCCTGACCGGGACGACGAAGACTGCTCCGGGCACTTCGATGCCGTCCTTGTCGATGGTGGCCTCGACGTGCGCTTCTGGTTCGCACCACCCAGCGATGGAGGCCCTGCATGACGCCCTTTACACAACTGCCTGAGGCGCTGCTTGTAGAACTGCGCGCGGGCGGGCTCGATCCGGCCGAGGTCTATGACGACATCGTCCGAGCCGTAGCCGAAGACCTGCCCGGCGATGGGGTCGATGTTACGAGCGCGGCGACGATTGCCGCCGAGGCGAGAGGTGCCGCCGACTTCGCTGCCCGCGAGCCAGGCGTGGTCGCCGGGCTGCACATTGCTGCGCTCGTCTTTCACTACGTGATGGGTGACGACGTCGTGGTGGGCGACCGAGTGCCCGAGGGGTCGGTCGTCAGCGCCGGTGATGTGGTGATGCGGGTTGAGGGGTCCACTCGCGGATTGTTGACCGCCGAGCGCACGGCCCTCAACTTCGCCTGTCACTTGTCAGGCGTGGCCACGGCAACCGCGGCCTGGACGTCGGCCTTGAGCGGGACGAGCGCGCGGGTTTTGGACACCCGGAAAACCCTGCCGAACTATCGGGCGCTGCAGAAGTACGCCGTACGCTGCGGAGGCGGATTGAACCACCGCTTTTCCCTCACCGATATGGCCATGGTCAAGGACAACCATGTGATTGCGGCCGGTGGGGTGGTCCCGGCTTTCCTCGCAGTGCGCGCGGCGTACCCCGGCCTACCGGTAGAGGTAGAGGTCACCGACCTCGGACAATTGCGACAACTTCTCGACGCGGGCTGCGAGCGGATTCTCCTCGACAACATGGACGATTCAATGATGTCGGAGGCGGTGCATGTCGCCCAGGGGCGAGCCACCTTGGAAGCTTCGGGAGGCTTAACGCTGGAAAGGGCGACCGCCGTGGCACAGACGGGCGTGGACTTTATCTCGGTGGGCGCGCTAACTCATTCGGTGAGGGTGTTCGACATCGGGATGGACCTCAAGGATCGATAGCGCTCGGTGTTCGCAATATTTGCCATTCAGGAGTAGCCTTCCTGACTGTTCGCATCTCAAATCCACACAAAGGATGACTTCCTCATGGCGCAAAAGGTCAACATCATTCTCATCGACGATATCGATGGCTCCGATGCAAGTCAGACCGTAACCTTCGGCCTGGACGGTACGACGTACGAAATGGATCTCAACGATAAGAATGCCTCGGCCCTGCGCGAGGCGCTCGCCGGCTTCGTCGGACACGCCCGCAAGGTCGGCTTGACCAAGCGCGGCCGGCGCACGACCACAACCAACCTCGGCCCCAGCACCAAGCAGATGCGCGACTGGGCCCGCAGCAACGGCTACTCCGTCTCGGACCGCGGTCGCGTCTCTGCGGAGATCCGCCAGGCCTTCGAAGCCGCCAACTAGCCGTCGTCGTGCCGTCATGAAGCGACTCGGGCAACGTCTTCACAGGTGTGGCTTCACACGTTCTGCGTTGTGCGTTGCTTCGGTCGCGCGGTGCAGAGAGTACGGCGCAGAGTACCCTGTGGTCGGAGCGATTCGACTCCGGTCTGGAGTTGGCTGGCGTCGTTCTCGGGCGCTCGGCCGGAATCGGGGAGATATGAAGACGTTGGGACTGGCGATGAGGTCACGACGATTCGTTCGGACGCTCCACCAAGTTCTGGAGTTGCCGCTCATGGCCAGTGTCTCCGCGGCCGTGGCGACCGTCGCACGCACTGGTTGGGTGAGGTGATGGTCGTCTCAATCCCGACTCATCGGTTCGACGGACAGGTCGTCGCGCGATGCGGTACAACTAGCAAGTCACCGGGCCGCGCTGCTCAGGGACGACACACCCGTGGAACGCGAGTCGTGCGACGAACTTTTCAGAAAGGCGCGTCATGAGGACCGGTCATAGGGGAGCGTGGATGCTCGGGCCCCGGAAGTTTGTGCGCATTTCTGCGGCAGTCACCGTGGCGACCATTTCCTCGCTGTCGCTGGTCACAGCCACCGCGCCCCCGGCACTCGCGAGCCCGGCGACAGTACCCAGCCCAGTGTCGATCACGGCGACCGGCCCTTTCTCGGGAACCGTCCCTGACGGCGTCTGCGCCGTCCAGACCAACGTGCTCGGCGGAGCGGGTGGCAGCGCCATCGCTGCTGCCAATGCGAATGGTTCCGGAGCGCGAGTGCTAGCCACCTTCCGGGTGTTGCCGGGCCAGACCTACACCGGCTCAGTGGGCGGCGGCGGCACCCAGGGCGCAACCGGCCAGGGATCCCAAGGAGTCGGTGGCCTCAACGGCGGGGGCAACGGCGGAGTCGTGGCCAACCCCTTCCTTCACCCGGGCGCGGGCGGCGGCGGCTGGACCGAGCTCAACCTCGGCGGTTCCCTCGCAGTGGTAGCTGGCGGCGGTGGCGGCAGTGGTGGCGGCCACGCCAGCAACGGTGGATTCGGCGGCAATGGCGGCCTACCCGCGGCTGGCGGTGTAGCCGCGGGCAGTGCTGGGCAGAGAGGATTCGACAGTCCGACGGCTACGGTCGGCGGAGGTCAGGGCGGGCAGACCGGTGGTCCCGGAGCGGGTGGTGTCCACTCGACCCCCACTTCGACTCTCAACGGCGCGTCGGGAAGCGGTCGGACAGGCGGGAACGGAGGCCCCGACCCCCAGGCAGATAGCGGTGGCGGTGGCGGCGGTGGCTACTTCGGTGGCGGCGGCGGCTCCTCAACCGCAAGCAATGGCTCGGGCGGCCTCACGGTGGGTGGAATCAGCGGCGGCGGTGCTGGCGGCGGCGCAAGTTTTGTCGCCGGGACCTCTCCCGACGGCGCGAGCACGCCGGTCGCCGCGGTGTCATCAAGTGCGGGCCCCAAATTGGCGGCGGCCGGCAACGGCGCGAACGGCTCGGTTCAACTGACCTGGGTTCCGTGCGACTACGACCTCCGCGTCACCAAGTCGGTGTCGCCAGCCAGTGCGCCGGTGGGGACCCTCGTCACCTGGACCGTCGCGGTCACGAACCTCGGGCCGGACCCGATGACTAAGGGCGACACCGTGACGCTGACCGATTCCCTTCCGGGGGCCGGAGCAAAGACGATCACCTCGATCGCCACCACGGGCGGATCGAACGCATCGATGAGCAGCGGCCCAATGACCTGTAGCGCTGCGGTTGGCGCCGCGATGCCGGCCACGCTGACCTGTACTCGCCCGTACGCCGCTCCCGGGGCCGGTCAGGCCCCGACCGGGGGGACCCGCGGCTTGAATTCCGGCGAGACCCTGACGGTGACCTACCAGCAAACCGTCACGGCAGCAGACGTCCCCAGCCTGCTCAATAACGCGACCGTTGACGATCGCCGTACCGGCGATGCCAATGACACTTCGAGCGCCACCGTCACCGTGGTGGCTGCGGCGCCCTCGATAACGCTGGATAAGCAGGCGGGTGCTCTGAATGACGTTGATGGGAATGGTCCCGATGTAGGGGACACCATCGCGTATAGCTTCGTGGTGACCAATACGGGAAACGTGTCATTGACGGGCATCGCCGTCACCGACCCCAAGGTGACATCTGTCTCGTGCCCGGTCACGACGTTGGCACCGGCAGCATCCACGACGTGTACGGCGACGTACACACTTACCCAGGCAGACGTCAATGCGGGAACTGTCAATAACAATGCATCGGTTTCCGGGACGCCTCCGTCTGGCCCGAATGTGACCGCTGCCGACACCACGTCGACACCTATTACGCGCACGTCAACGGTCACATTCGACAAGCAGGCTGGTGCCATCACCGATGTCGATGGCAATGGCCATGACGTGGGTGACACGATCGCCTACAACTTCGTGGTGACCAACACCGGCAACGTGACCCTGACCGGGGTAGGCGTCACCGACGCGAAGGTTGGGGCGGTTTCCTGTCCCACGACGACCCTGTCTCCGGGTGCTTCGACCACCTGTACCGCGACGTACGCGTTGACTCAGGCCGATGTGAACTCTGGTGTCGTCAACAACAGC
This sequence comes from uncultured Actinomycetota bacterium, assembly GCA_963814245.1. Classification (GTDB taxonomy): domain Bacteria; phylum Actinomycetota; class Actinomycetes; order Propionibacteriales; family Nocardioidaceae; genus Nocardioides. Next base: position 62,099 of record CAWFBY010000005.1, on the reverse strand, counting down.
GCGACCGTCACCGGGACGCCACCTACTGGCGTGACGCCGCCCACCGCGACCGACACCACCTCGACAGCGGTGACTCGCTCGTCAACGATGACCTTGGACAAACAGGCTGGCACACCGTCCGGCAGCACAGTGGGATCCACCATCGGCTACTCGTTTGTAGTGACCAACACCGGTAACGTCACGGTGACCAGCCTCGGTGTGACGGACGCCAAGGTGGGCACTGTTTCGTGTCCGGTCACGGTGTTGGCTCCGGGTGCCTCGACCACGTGTACCGCGACCTATACGTTGACTCAGACTGATGTGGATGCGGGTCATGTGGCGAACACGGCCACCGTGACCGCAACCCCACCAACCGGGGTGACGCCCCCGAGCGAGACCGATTCCACTGATACTCCGATCTCTGCTGGTCCGGCGATCACGGTGGATAAGCAGGCGGGTGTTCCGTCGGGTGCCACGGCTGGGTCGACGATTGATTACACGTTCTTGGTGACTAACACCGGGAATGTGACGTTGGATCCGATCAGCGTGACCGATGCGAAGGTCGGGACCGTGTCGTGTCCGGTCACGGTGTTGGCTCCGGGTGCCTCCACGACGTGTACTGCGACCTATACCTTGACTCAGGCTGATGTGGATGCTGGTGAGGTCGTCAACACTGCGACCGCGTCCGGTACTCCGCCCACGGGTCCCCCCACCACGGGTGAGGACACCGTCACTACGCCGATTCCGGCTGCACCGGTGATCACGGTGGATAAGCAGGCCGGTGTCCCCACGGGTGCTACGGCTGGGTCGACGATTGATTACAGCTTCTTGGTGACTAACACCGGCAACGTCACCCTGGATTCGATCAGCATCGCCGACCTCAAGACTGGTCCGGTTTCGTGTCCGGTGACCGTGTTGGCACCTGGTGAGTCGACCACGTGTACCGCGACCTATACCTTGACTCAGGCTGATGTGGATGCCGGGCATGTGGCGAACACGGCCACCGTTACCGGTACTCCTCCGGTCACTCCGGGCAACCCGACCCCGACCCCGGTCACGGCGACCGATTCCACTGATACTCCGATCACCGCTGGTCCGGTGATCACGTTGGATAAGCAGGCTGGTGTCCCCACGGGTGCCACGGCTGGGTCGACGATTGATTACACGTTCTTGGTGACTAACACCGGGAATGTGACGTTGGATCCGATCAGCGTTTCGGATGCGAAGGTCGGGACACGGTCACCTGTCCGGTCACAGTCCTTGCTCCGGGTGCCTCCACGACGTGTACCGCGACCTATACCTTGACTCAGGCTGATGTGGATGCTGGTGAGGTCGTCAACACTGCGACCGCGTCCGGTACTCCGCCCACGGGTCCCCCCACCACGGGTGAGGACACGGTCACTACGCCGATCCCGGCTGCTCCGGTGATCACGGTGGATAAGCAGGCCGGTGTCCCCACGGGTGCTACGGCTGGGTCGACGATTGATTACAGCTTCGTGGTCACCAACACCGGCAACGTCACGTTGGATTCGATCAGCATCGCCGACCTCAAGACTGGTCCGGTTTCGTGTCCGGTGACCGTGTTGGCACCGGGTGAGTCGACCACGTGTACGGCGACCTATACCTTGACTCAGGCTGATGTGGATGCCGGGCATGTGGCCAACACGGCCACCGTTACCGGTACTCCTCCGGTCACTCCGGGCAACCCGACCCCGACCCCGGTCACGGCGACCGATTCCACTGATACTCCGATCACCGCTGGTCCGGCAATCACGCTGGATAAGCAGGCTGGTGTCCCCACGGGTGCCACGGCTGGGTCGACGATTGATTACAGCTTCTTGGTGACCAACACCGGGAATGTGACGTTGGATCCGATCAGCGTGACCGATGCGAAGGTCGGGACCGTGTCGTGTCCGGTCACGGTGTTGGCTCCGGGTGCCTCCACGACGTGTACTGCGACCTATACCTTGACTCAGGCTGATGTGGATGCTGGTGAGGTCGTGAACACTGCGACCGCGTCCGGTACTCCGCCCACGGGTCCCCCGACCACGGGTGAGGACACGGTCACTACCCCGATTCCGGCTGCACCGGTGATCACGGTGGATAAGCAGGCCGGTGTCCCCACGGGTGCTACGGCTGGGTCGACGATTGATTACAGCTTCTTGGTCACTAACACCGGCAACGTCACCCTGGATTCGATCAGCATCGCCGACCTCAAGACTGGTCCGGTTTCGTGTCCGGTCACGGTGTTGGCACCGGGTGCCTCGACCACGTGTACGGCGACCTATACCTTGACTCAGGCTGATGTGGATGCCGGGCATGTGGCGAACACGGCCACCGTTACCGGTACTCCTCCGGTCACTCCGGGCAACCCGACCCCGACGCCGGTCACGGCGACCGATTCCACTGATACTCCGATCACCGCTGGTCCGGCAATCACGCTGGATAAGCAGGCTGGTGTCCCCACGGGTGCCACGGCTGGGTCGACGATTGATTACAGTTCTTGGTGACCAACACCGGGAATGTGACGTTGGATCCGATCAGCGTGACCGATGCGAAGGTCGGGACCGTGTCGTGTCCGGTCACGGTGTTGGCTCCGGGTGCCTCCACGACGTGTACGGCGACCTATACCTTGACTCAGGCTGATGTGGATGCTGGTGAGGTCGTCAACACTGCGACCGCGTCCGGTACTCCGCCCACGGGTCCCCCGACCACGGGTGAGGACACGGTCACTACGCCGATCCCGGCTGCTCCGGTGGTCACGGTGGATAAGCAGGCTGGTGTTCCGACGGGTGCTACGGCTGGGTCGACGATTGATTACAGCTTCGTGGTCACCAACACCGGCAACGTCACGTTGGATTCGATCAGCATCGCCGACCTCAAGACTGGTCCGGTTTCGTGTCCGGTGACCGTGTTGGCACCGGGTGAGTCCACCACGTGTACGGCGACCTATACCTTGACTCAGGCTGATGTGGATGCCGGGCATGTGGCCAACACGGCCACCGTTACCGGTACTCCTCCGGTCACTCCGGGCAACCCGACCCCGACCCCGGTCACGGCGACCGATTCCACTGATACTCCGATCACCGCTGGTCCGGCGATCACGTTGGATAAGCAGGCTGGTGTCCCCACGGGTGCAACGGCTGGGTCGACGATTGATTACACGTTCGTGGTGACTAACACCGGCAACGTGACGTTGGATCCGATCAGCGTTTCGGATGCGAAGGTGGGCACGGTCACCTGTCCGGTCACCGTCCTTGCTCCGGGTGCGTATACGACGTGTACTGCGACCTATACCTTGACTCAGGCTGATGTGGATGCTGGTGAGGTCCTCAACACTGCGACCGCGTCCGGTACTCCGATCCCAACGGGTCACCCGACGCGACCGCCGAAGACACGGTCACTACGCCGATCCCGGCTGCTCCGGTGATCACGCTCGATAAGCAGGCGGGTGTCCCCACGGGTGCTACGGCTGGGTCGACGATTGATTACAGCTTCTGTGGTGACTAACACCGGCAACGTCACGCTGGATTCGATCAGCATCGCCGACCTCGAAGACTGGTCCGGTTTCGTGTCCGGTGACCGTGTTGGCACCTGGTGAGTCCACGACGTGTACGGCGACCTATACCTTGACTCAGGCTGATGTGGATGCTGGGCATGTGGCCAATACGGCCACCGTGTCGGGTACCCAGCCGGTCACTCCGGGCAACCCGACTCCGACCCCGGTCACGGCGACCGATTCCACTGATACTCCGATCACCGCTGGTCCGGCGATCACGCTGGACAAGCAGGCCGGTACCCCCACCGGTAATACGCGCTGGGTCGACAATTGATTACACGTTCTTGGTGACCAACACCGGCAATGTGACGTTGGATCCGATCAGCGTGACCGATGCGAAGGTCGGCACCGGTCACCTGTCCGGTCACCGTCCTTGCACCGGGTGCCTCCACGACGTGTACCGCGACCTATACGTTGACTCAGGCTGATGTGGATGCTGGTGAGGTCGTGAACACTGCGACCGCGTCCGGTACTCCGCCCACGGGTCCCCCGACCACGGGTGAGGACACGGTCACTACGCCGATTCCGGCTGCTCCGGTGATCACGGTGGATAAGCAGGCTGGTGTCCCCACGGGTGCAACGGCTGGGTCGACGATTGATTACAGCTTCGTGGTGACTAATACCGGCAATGTCACGTTGGACAGTGTCTCGATTGCTGATCCGAAGACTGGTCCGGTTTCGTGTCCGGTGACCGTGTTGGCACCTGGTGAGTCCACCACGTGTACGGCGACCTACACGTTGACTCAGGCTGATGTGGATGCCGGGCATGTGGCCAACACGGCCACCGTTACCGGTACCCTCCGGTATCCGGGCAACGGCACCGACCCGTCACGGCCGACCGACTCCACCGATACTCCGATCACCGCTGGTCCGGCGATCACGGTGGACAAGCAGGCTGGTACCCCCACGGGTGCGCACGGCTGGGTCGACGATTGATTACACGTTCTTGGTGACCAACACCGGCAATGTGACGTTGGATCCGATCAGCGTTTCGGATGCGAAGGTGGGCACGGTTACGTGTCCGGTCACGGTCCTTGCACCGGGTGCGTCCACGACGTGTACCGCGACCTACACCTTGACTCAGGCTGATGTGGATGCTGGTGAGGTCGTGAACACTGCGACCGCGTCCGGTACTCCGCCCACGGGTCCCCCGACCACGGGTGAGGACACGGTCACTACGCCGATTCCGGCTGCTCCGGTGATCACGGTGGACAAGCAGGCTGGTGTCCCCACGGGTGCTACGGCTGGGTCGACGATTGATTACAGCTTCGTGGTGACTAACACCGGCAACGTCACGTTGGATCAGTGTCTCGATTGCTGATCCGAAGACTGGTCCGGTTTCGTGTCCGGTGACCGTGTTGGCACCTGGTGAGTCCACCACGTGTACGGCGACCTACACGTTGACTCAGGCTGATGTGGATGCTGGGCATGTGGCCAACACCGCGACCGCCACGGGTACGGATCCCAACGGCACCGACGTGACGGCCGAGGACTCCACCGATACCCCGATCACTGCTGGTCCGGCGATCACGGTGGACAAGCAGGCTGGTACCCCCACGGGTGCCACGGCTGGGTCGACGATTGATTACACGTTCTTGGTGACCAACACCGGCAACGTGACGTTGGATCCGATCAGCGTTTCGGATGCGAAGGTGGGCACGGTTACGTGTCCGGTCACCGTCCTTGCACCGGGTGCCTCCACGACGTGTACCGCGACCTATACCTTGACTCAGGCTGATGTGGATGCTGGTGAGGTCGTGAACACTGCGACCGCGTCCGGTACTCCGCCCACGGGTCCCCCCACCACGGGTGAGGACACCGTCACTACCCCGATTCCGGCTGCACCGGTGATCACGGTGGATAAGCAGGCTGGTGTTCCGACGGGTGCTACGGCTGGGTCGACGATTGATTACAGCTTCTTGGTGACTAACACCGGCAACGTCACGCTGGATTCGATCAGCATCGCCGACCTCAAGACTGGTCCGGTTTCGTGTCCGGTGACCGTGTTGGCACCTGGTGAGTCCACGACGTGTACGGCGACCTATACCTTGACTCAGGCTGATGTGGATGCTGGGCATGTGGCCAATACGGCCACGGTGTCGGGGACCCAGCCGGTCACTCCGGGCAACCCGACTCCGACCCCGGTCACGGCGACCGATTCCACTGATACTCCGATCACCGCTGGTCCGGCGATCACGCTGGATAAGCAGGCCGGCACCCCCACCGGTAATAGCGCTGGGTCGACAATTGATTACACGTTCTTGGTGACTAACACCGGCAATGTGACGTTGGATCCGATCAGCGTTTCGGATGCGAAGGTCGGGCACGGTGACGTGTCCGGTCACCGTCCTTGCACCGGGTGCCTCCACGACGTGTACCGCGACCTATACGTTGACTCAGGCTGATGTGGATGCTGGTGAGGTCGTGAACACTGCGACCGCGTCCGGTACTCCGCCCACGGGTCCCCCGACCACGGGTGAGGACACGGTCACTACGCCGATTCCGGCTGCTCCGGTGATCACGGTGGACAAGCAGGCTGGTGTCCCCACGGGTGCAACGGCTGGGTCGACGATTGATTACAGCTTCGTGGTGACTAACACCGGCAACGTCACGTTGGACAGTGTCTCGATTGCTGATCCGAAGACTGGTCCGGTTTCGTGTCCGGTGACCGTGTTGGCACCTGGTGAGTCCACCACGTGTACGGCGACCTACACGTTGACTCAGGCTGATGTGGATGCCGGGCATGTGGCCAACACGGCCACCGTTACCGGTACTCCTCCGGTGACTCCGGGTAACCCGACCCCGACCCCGGTCACGGCGACCGATTCCACTGATACTCCGATCACCGCTGGTCCGGCGATCACGTTGGATAAGCAGGCTGGTACCCCCACGGGGAACACGGCTGGGTCGACGATTGATTACACGTTCTTGGTGACCAACACCGGCAATGTGACGTTGGATCCGATCAGCGTTTCGGATGCGAAGGTGGGCACGGTTACGTGTCCGGTCACGGTCCTTGCTCCGGGTGCGTCCACGACGTGTACCGCGACCTATACCTTGACTCAGGCTGATGTGGATGCTGGTGAGGTCGTGAACACTGCGACCGCGTCCGGTACTCCGCCCACGGGTCCCCCGACCACAGCTGAGGACACGGTCACTACGCCGATCCCGGCTGCTCCGGTGGTCACGGTGGATAAGCAGGCTGGTGTTCCGACGGGTGCTACGGCTGGGTCGACGATTGATTACAGCTTCTTGGTGACTAACACCGGCAACGTCACGCTGGATTCGGTGTCGCATCGCCGACCTCAAGACTGGTCCGGTTTCGTGTCCGGTGACGGTGTTGGCACCGGGTGCCTCGACCACGTGTACGGCGACCTATACCTTGACTCAGGCTGATGTGGATGCTGGGCATGTGGCGAACACGGCCACCGTTACCGGTACTCCTCCGGTCACTCCGGGTAACCCGACCCCGACCCCGGTCACGGCGACCGATTCCACTGATACTCCGATCACCGCTGGTCCGGCGATCACGTTGGATAAGCAGGCTGGTGTCCCCACGGGTGCGACGGCTGGGTCGACGATTGATTACACGTTCGTGGTGACTAACACCGGCAATGTGACGTTGGATCCGATCAGCGTTTCGGATGCGAAGGTGGGCACGGTTACGTGTCCGGTCACCGTCCTTGCTCCGGGTGCGGATACGACGTGTACTGCGACCTATACCTTGACTCAGGCTGATGTGGATGCTGGTGAGGTCGTGAACACTGCGACCGCTTCGGGTACTCCGCCCACGGGTCCCCCGACCACAGCTGAGGACACGGTCACTACGCCGATCCCGGCTGCTCCGGTGGTCACGGTGGATAAGCAGGCTGGTGTTCCGACGGGTGCTACGGCTGGGTCGACGATTGATTACAGCTTCGTGGTGACTAATACCGGCAACGTCACTCTTGATTCGGTGTCTGATTGCTGATCCGAAGACTGGTCACGGTTTCGTGTCCGGTGACGGTTTTTGCACCGGGTGCGTCGACGACGTGTACGGCGACCTACACCTTGACTCAGGCTGATGTGGATGCGGGGCATGTGGCCAACACGGCCACCGTTACCGGTACTCCTCCGGTCACTCCGGGTAACCCGGCCCCGACGTCACGGCGAGGACTCCACCGATACCCCGATCTCTGCTGGTCCGGCGATCACGTTGGACAAGCAGGCTGGTGTCCCCACGGGTGCCACGGCTGGGTCGACGATTGATTACACGTTCTTGGTGACTAACACCGGCAATGTGACGTTGGATCCGATCAGCGTTTCCGATGCGAAGGTGGGCACGGTTACGTGTCCGGTCACGGTCCTTGCTCCGGGTGCGTCCACGACGTGTACCGCGACCTATACCTTGACTCAGGCTGATGTGGATGCTGGTGAGGTCGTGAACACTGCGACCGCGTCCGGTACTCCGATCCCAACGGTCCCCCGACGGACCGCTGAGGACACGGTCACTACGCCGATCCCGGCTGCTCCGGTGATCACGGTGGACAAGCAGGCTGGTGTCCCCACGGGTGCCACGGCTGGGTCGACGATTGATTACAGTTCGTGGTGACTAACACCGGCAACGTCACGTTGGATTCAGTGTCTGCGATTGCCGATCCGAAGACTGGTCCGGTTTCGTGTCCGGTGACCGTGTTGGCACCTGGTGCCTCCACCACGTGTACGGCGACCTATACGTTGACTCAGGCTGATGTGGATGCCGGGCATGTGGCCAACACGGCCACCGTTACCGGTACTCCTCCGGTGACTCCGGGTAACCCGACCCCGACCCCGGTCACGGCGACCGATTCCACTGATACTCCGATCACCGCTGGTCCGGCGATCACGTTGGATAAGCAGGCTGGTACCCCCACGGGGAACACGGCTGGGTCGACGATTGATTACAGCTTCTTGGTGACCAACACCGGCAATGTGACGTTGGATCCGATCAGCGTGACCGATGCGAAGGTCGGCACGGTCACCTGTCCGGTCACCGTCTTGCACCGGGTGCCTCCACGACGTGTACCGCGACCTATACCTTGACTCAGGCTGATGTGGATGCTGGTGAGGTCGTGAACACTGCGACCGCGTCCGGTACTCCGATCCCACTGGTCCCCCGACCACGAGTGTAGGACACGGTCACTACGCCGATCCCGGCTGCTCCGGTGGTCACGGTGGATAAGCAGGCGGGTGTTCCGACGGGTGCTACGGCTGGGTCGACGATTGATTACAGCTTCGTGGTGACTAACACCGGCAACGTCACGTTGGATTCAGTGTCTGCGATTGCTGATCCGAAGACTGGTCCGGTCAGCTGTCCGGTGACGGTGTTGGCACCTGGTGCCTCGACCACGTGTACGGCGACCTATACCTTGACTCAGGCTGATGTGGATGCTGGGCATGTGGCGAACACGGCCACCGTTACCGGTACTCCTCCGGTGACTCCGGGTAACCCGACTCCGACCCCGGTCACGGCGACCGATTCCACTGATACTCCGATCGCGGCTGGTCCGGTGATCACGGTGGATAAGCAGGCTGGTGTCCCGACGGGTGCGACGGCTGGGTCGACGATTGATTACACGTTCGTGGTGACTAACACCGGCAACGTGACGTTGGATCCGATCAGCGTTTCGGATGCGAAGGTGGGCACGGTTACGTGTCCGGTCACAGTCCTTGCTCCGGGTGCGGATACGACGTGTACCGCGACCTATACCTTGACTCAGGCTGATGTGGATGCTGGTGAGGTCGTGAACACTGCGACCGCTTCGGGTACTCCGCCCACGGGTCCCCCGACCACAGCTGAGGACACGGTCACTACGCCGATCCCGGCTGCTCCGGTGGTCACGGTGGATAAGCAGGCTGGTGTTCCGACGGGTGCTACGGCTGGGTCGACGATTGATTACAGCTTCGTGGTCACTAACACCGGCAACGTCACCCTGGATTCGGTGTCGATTGCTGATCCGAAGACTGGTCCGGTTTCGTGTCCGGTGACGGTGTTGGCACCGGGTGCGTCGACCACGTGTACGGCGACCTACACGTTGACTCAGGCTGATGTGGATGCTGGGCATGTGGCGAACACGGCCACCGTTACCGGTACTCCTCCGGTCACTCCGGGTAACCCGACCCCGACCCCGGTCACGGCGACCGATTCCACTGATACTCCGATCACCGCTGGTCCGGCAATCACGCTGGATAAGCAGGCTGGTGTCCCCACGGGTGCGACGGCTGGGTCGACGATTGATTACACGTTCTTGGTGACTAACACCGGCAACGTGACGTTGGATCCGATCAGCGTTTCGGATGCGAAGGTGGGCACGGTTACGTGTCCGGTCACCGTCCTTGCTCCGGGTGCGTCAACGACGTGTACCGCGACCTATACCTTGACTCAGGCTGATGTGGATGCTGGTGAGGTCCTCAACACCGCGACCGCGACCGGTACCGATCCCAACGGCACCGACGTGACCGCCGAAGACACGGTGACCACGCCGATCCCGGCTGCTCCGGTGATCACGGTGGATAAGCAGGCTGGTGTTCCGACGGGTGCTACGGCTGGGTCGACGATTGATTACAGCTTCGTGGTGACTAACACCGGCAACGTCACCCTGGATTCGATCAGCATCGATGATCCGAAGACTGGTCCGGTTTCGTGTCCGGTGACCGTGTTGGCACCGGGTGCGTCGACCACGTGTACGGCGACCTATACGTTGACTCAGGCTGATGTGGATGCTGGGCATGTGGCGAACACGGCCACCGTTACCGGTACTCCTCCGGTGACGCCGGGTAACCCGACTCCGACCCCGGTCACGGCTGAGGATTCCACTGATACTCCGATCGCGGCTGGTCCGGCGATCACGTTGGATAAGCAGGCTGGTGTCCCGACGGGGAACAGTGCTGGGTCGACGATTGATTACACGTTCGTGGTGACTAACACCGGCAACGTGACGTTGGATCCGATCAGCGTTTCGGATGCGAAGGTGGGCACGGTTACGTGTCCGGTCACCGTCCTTGCTCCGGGTGCGTCAACGACGTGTACCGCGACCTATACCTTGACTCAGGCTGATGTGGATGCTGGTGAGGTCCTCAACACCGCGACCGCGACCGGTACCGATCCCAACGGCACCGACGTGACCGCCGAAGACACGGTGACCACGCCGATCCCGGCTGCCCCGGTGATCACCCTCGACAAGCAGGCGGGTGTCCCCACGGGTGCCACGGCTGGGTCGACGATTGATTACAGCTTCGTGGTCACCAACACCGGAAACGTCACGCTCGACAGTGTCTCGATTGCTGATCCGAAGACTGGTCCGGTTTCGTGTCCGGTGACCGTGTTGGCACCTGGTGAGTCCACCACGTGTACCGCGACCTATACCTTGACTCAGGCTGATGTGGATGCTGGGCATGTGGCCAATACGGCCACGGCTTCGGGTACTCCTCCGGTGACGCTGGGTAATCCGACTCCGACGCCGGTCACGGCGACCGATTCCACTGATACTCCGATCACCGCTGGTCCGGCGATCACGCTGGATAAGCAGGCCGGCACCCCCACCGGTAATAGCGCTGGGTCGACAATTGATTACACGTTCTTGGTGACCAACACCGGCAATGTGACGTTGGATCCGATCAGCGTGACCGATGCGAAGGTCGGCACGGTCACCTGTCCGGTCACCGTCCTTGCACCGGGTGCCTCCACGACGTGTACCGCGACCTATACGTTGACTCAGGCTGATGTGGATGCTGGTGAGGTCGTGAACACTGCGACCGCGTCCGGTACTCCGCCCACGGGTCCCCCGACCACGGGTGAGGACACGGTCACTACGCCGATTCCGGCTGCTCCGGTGATCACGGTGGACAAGCAGGCTGGTGTCCCCACGGGTGCAACGGCTGGGTCGACGATTGATTACAGCTTCGTGGTGACTAACACCGGCAACGTCACGTTGGACAGTGTCTCGATTGCTGATCCGAAGACTGGTCCGGTTTCGTGTCCGGTGACCGTGTTGGCACCTGGTGAGTCCACCACGTGTACGGCGACCTACACGTTGACTCAGGCTGATGTGGATGCTGGGCATGTGGCCAACACGGCCACCGCCACGGGTACGGATCCCAACGGCACCGACGTGACGGCCGAGGACTCCACCGATACTCCGATCACCGCTGGTCCGGCGATCACGGTGGACAAGCAGGCTGGTACCCCCACGGGTGCGACGGCTGGGTCGACGATTGATTACACGTTCTTGGTGACCAACACCGGCAACGTGACGTTGGATCCGATCAGCGTTTCGGATGCGAAGGTGGGCACGGTTACGTGTCCGGTCACCGTCCTTGCACCGGGTGCCTCCACGACGTGTACCGCGACCTACACCTTGACTCAGGCTGATGTGGATGCTGGTGAGGTCGTGAACACTGCGACCGCGTCCGGTACTCCGCCCACGGGTCCCCCCACCACGGGTGAGGACACCGTCACTACCCCGATTCCGGCTGCACCGGTGATCACGGTGGATAAGCAGGCTGGTGTCCCCACGGGTGCTACGGCTGGGTCGACGATTGATTACAGCTTCTTGGTGACTAACACCGGCAACGTCACGCTGGATTCGATCAGCATCGCCGACCTCAAGACTGGTCCGGTTTCGTGTCCGGTGACCGTGTTGGCACCTGGTGAGTCCACGACGTGTACGGCGACCTATACCTTGACTCAGGCTGATGTGGATGCTGGGCATGTGGCCAATACGGCCACGGTGTCGGGGACCCAGCCGGTCACTCCGGGCAACCCGACTCCGACCCCGGTCACGGCGACCGATTCCACTGATACTCCGATCACCGCTGGACCGGCGATCACGCTGGATAAGCAGGCTGAGGCGATCGTTGACATCGATAGCAATGGTCCCGACGCGGGTGACACGATCGACTTCGCCTTCATCGTCACCAACACCGGGAACGTGACCCTGGATCCGGTCTCGGTCGATGATCCGAAGGTCGGCACCGTGACCTGCCCGGTCACGGTGTTGGCTCCGGGTGAGTCCACGACATGCTCGGCGACCTACACGTTGACCCAGGCTGACGTGGATGCCGGACATGTGGCCAACACGGCCACAGCGACGGGCACCGACCCCAACGGCACTGACGTGACCGCTGAGGATTCCACGGACACGACGATCCCGGCCGGCCCGGCGATCACGCTGGACAAACAAGCTGGCACTCCCACGGGTGAGCGGGTTGGCGACACGATCGACTACACGTTCGTCGTCACTAACACCGGCAACGTCACCCTCGACTCGGTGTCGGTCGATGATCCGAAGGTCGGCACCGTGACCTGTCCGGTGAGCGTGTTGGCCCCGGGCGCGTCGACTACCTGCTCGGCGACCTACACGTTGACTCAGGCTGATGTGGATGCCGGTGAGGTCGTGAATGTCGCGACGGCGACCGGCATCGACCCGACGAACACGGACGTCAGCGCCGAGGACACGACGACGACCCCCCTTGCGCCGGCTCCCGTGATCACGCTGGACAAGCAGGCGGGGGTTCCGAGTGGGGCCAACGCTGGGGACACCATCGCCTACACGTTCTTGGTGACCAACACCGGCAACGTGACGCTGAGCGATGTGAGTCTGGATGATCCGAAGGTTGGCGCGGTCACCTGCCCGGTGACCACGCTGGCTCCGTTGGCGTCGATGACCTGCACGGCGACGTACACGTTGTCCCAGGCTGATGTGGATGCCGGTGAGGTGTTGAACGTCGCGACCGTGACGGGCACCGACCCCAACGGCACCGACGCCAGCGCCGAGGATTCGACCACCACACTGCTCCCGCCCGCCCCGGCGATCACGTTGGACAAGCAGGCCGGCGAGGTCATCGACGGCGATGGCAACGGGGTCGATGTTGGCGACACGATCGACTACGCGTTCCTGGTCACGAACACCGGCAACGTCACGTTGGATCCGATCAGCGTCGATGATCCGACCACGGGTCCGGTGACCTGTCCGGTCACGGTGTTGGCACCGGGTGAATCGACCACGTGTACCGCGACGTACACGTTGACCCAGGACGATGTGGATGCGGGCACGGTGCACAACGAGGCGACCGCGTCGGGCACCGACCCGAACGGCACCGAGGTGATCGCTACCGATGTGGTGGATACCCCGATCGAGCCCAATCCGTCGATCTTGTTGGAGAAGGTCGCCGACACGGCCGGTCCGGTGGCGGCTGGAGACCAGGTGACCTTCTCGTTCACGGTCACCAACACCGGCAACGTGACGTTGACCAACGTGCGCGTGATCGACCCGATGGTCGGCACGGTGACGTGTGCCACCACCACGTTGGCGCCGGGCGAGTCCACGACATGTACGGCGGCGCCGTACACCGTGACGGCGAAGGACGTGCGTAACGGCAGCATCGTGAACCAGGCGACCGCTCGCGGCAACGGCGGCGGGGGTGCGGAGGTCAGCAGCCAGGACGTGGTGCAGGTCAGTACGTCGGCCCCGCCGAAGCCGTCCATCAAGCTCGTCAAGAAGGCCAACACTGATGGTCCGGTCAAGGCTGGTCAGAAGATCACCTACACCTTCGTGGTCACCAACACCGGGAATGTCGCCCTGACCAAGGTCAAGGTGAGCGACCCGATGGTGGGCGCGGTGGTCTGCCCGAAGACCAGCCTGAAGCCTGGACAGTCGATGATGTGTGAGGCCAAGAACGTCTACACCGTCACCAAGGCCGATGTCCAGAACGGCGACCTGGTCAACCACGCCAAGACGACGGGCCGCTACTGCCCGGCGGACGGAGGTGCGTGCACTTCTGTCTCCGATCGCGATGCGCTCAGCATCCCGACTCAGCCGTCGGGCGGCCTGCCCAATACCGGAAGCCCAGTGCGGCCGCAGCTGATCCTGTTGGCTCTGGGTCTCTTGTCGGCCGGAGGGTTCTTGCTCTTCGCGGGCCGTAGGCGGAGGGCATGAAGGCTGCTGGGATGACGGCATCGGGCATGAAGCTGGGGCGCCGATTGAGTCTGGGCGCCGTCACCGCGGCGCTGCTGGTGAACGTCCTGGGGGTGGGCGCCGCTGAGGCGGGCACCGTCGAGGGGCGTTCCGGCTCGATCGCTCGCACCGCTTCGCGGGTCGTCAACTGCTCACGGCAGAACGCGGTCCCCTTCGTCCCGGTGTCGATCGACTTGGCTGGGGTGGGCAACGCGAAGGTGATCGGCTTGTCCCGGGTCAAGAGCATCCCAGGGGTGCCGCCCTTGACCGATGCCGGTAAGAGCCAGATGGCATGGGACCGTCCCGGGATCCGGCCGGGGTTCGCCCAGGGGCATGTGCTGATGAATGCCCATGCGTGGCCCGACGCTTCGGCCCTGGGCAACGTCATGGACGCCAAGTTGGTGGTCGGCGCGGTGATCCGGGTGCACGGTCGTGGAGATCGGGTGCAGTGCTACCGCGTCGTACGCCATATCGTGGCCGCGCCGTCAAAGAAACTGTCCAACGCCTACTACGGAAGTGACCAGTCGGCGCCCCGGCTCGCCATCCTCACCTGCACCGGCGTACGCCGCGGTCCGGGAGACTGGTCCAAGAGAGCGGTGTGGCTCGCCAAACCAATTGCGTAACGGGGGCCGCTTGCGTAACAGGTTTGTGGTTCTCTGCTTTGCTGATCACAGGGGTAACGCGGCGAGATCGGGAAACCCGTCCACATTATTCACGCTTGGAATGCTAGGAGACACATGTTGACGAGGACATTGGCCTCACTGTTGTGCACCGCTGTGCTGGCGTTTTCTGCCGCCGGTTGCTCGGGGGACAAGGACAAGGACCCGAAGGCGTCGCCTTCGAAGGACGCTTCTCCCTCCGAGTCTGAGTCGGTTGACCCGGGCAATGTCAGTCCGCCTTTGAAGGATGTGCCGGTAGTGAAGGCCGAGAAGGGCGACATCGACGCGCTCACGATGGGTGAGTGCGACACCGCGGCCGGCCAGCAGAGCATCGCGGGCAAGATCACGTCGTCGGCCAACAAGCGGGTCGACTATCTCGTGACCGTGAGTTGGACCACCGCCGGTGGCGACGTGATGGGTCGCGGCTTCAAGGTGCTCGACAACGTGGCCCCCGGCGAGACCAAGTCCTTCAAGATCAAGGCCAAGGTTGCCGACGGGGCCACCCAATGCGTCAAGGGCGTTTCCTACGGCCAAATCGGCTAGGAAGCCAACTTTGCGGCTCGTCGACGCTCCTGAGCGTCGCTGAGTCGCAGGTATTTCCACTGTTTTCCACGCTGGCGCTGTTCACTGAGAGCGCACCGCGGGCGCGGCCGGGCGGGAACACGTAGGCTGTGCTCAGAGTTGAACCCCACGTGCGGTCGGCGTACACCGTCAGTGCACCGTGACTTCTCCCAGCAGTTCCAGGAACGAGGCAACCATGTTCGAGCGGTTTACAGATCGGGCCCGGCGGGTCGTTGTGCTGGCCCAAGAAGAGGCCCGCATGCTCTCGCACAACTACATCGGGACCGAGCACATCCTGCTCGGCCTGATTCACGAGGGTGAAGGCGTGGCCGCCAAGGCTCTCGAGAGCCTGGATATTTCCCTCGAGGCGGTGCGCGCCCAGGTCGAGGAGATCATCGGTCAGGGGCAGCAGGCACCCAGCGGGCACATCCCGTTCACGCCGCGCGCCAAGAAGGTCCTGGAGCTTTCGCTGCGAGAGGCGCTCCAGTTGGGGCACTCCTACATCGGCACCGAGCACATCCTGCTGGGGCTGATTCGCGAGGGTGAAGGCGTCGCCGCGCAGGTGCTTCAGAAGTTGGGCGCCGACCTCAATAGGGTGCGTCAGCAGGTCATCCAGCTGCTGTCGGGATTCCAGGGCAAAGAGTCGACCGCTGCCGGTGCCGCAACCGGTGGCAGCGCCGGAGACTCGCCCGGGTCCTCGCTCGTGCTCGACCAGTTTGGGCGCAACCTCACTCAGGCGGCTCGTGAAGGCAAGCTCGACCCCGTCATCGGGCGCGAGACCGAGATCGAACGTGTCATGCAGATCCTGTCTCGACGCACGAAGAACAACCCGGTCCTGATCGGGGAGCCCGGCGTCGGCAAAACCACCATCGTCGAGGGTCTCGCCCAAGACATCGTCAAGGGCAATGTCCCCGAGACGCTCAAGGACAAGCAGATCTACACCCTGGACCTGGGGGCACTCGTCGCCGGATCGCGCTACCGCGGCGACTTCGAAGAGCGCCTCAAGAAGGTGCTCAAGGAGATCCGCACGCGCGGAGACATCGTTTTGTTCATCGATGAGATCCACACCTTGGTCGGCGCCGGAGCGGCCGAGGGTGCCATCGACGCAGCGTCGATCCTCAAGCCCATGTTGGCGCGCGGTGAACTGCAGACCGTCGGTGCGACCACGCTCGACGAATACCGCAAGTATCTCGAGAAGGATGCCGCCCTGGAGCGGCGCTTCCAACCCATCCAGGTCGCCGAACCCTCCATCGCGCACACCATCGAAATGCTCAAGGGCCTGCGCGATCGCTACGAAGCCCACCACCGGGTCACCATCACCGACGAGGCGCTCGTCTCCGCGGCGACGTTGGCCGACCGCTACATCTCCGATCGTTTCCTGCCCGACAAGGCCATCGATCTGATCGATGAGGCGGGTTCGCGGTTGCGGATCCGGAGGATGACGGCACCCGCGGATCTGCGGGAGTACGACGACAAGATCGCCGACGTACGCCAGCGCAAGGAAGCGGCCATCGACGGCCAGGACTTCGAGGCAGCCGCTCGACTTCGTGATGAGGAGAAGCAGCTCATCCTGAAGAAGGCGGACCGCGAGAAGCAATGGCGCGCGGGCGACATGGACGAAGTCGCCGAGGTGGATGAGGAGTTGATCGCCGAAGTCTTGGCCGTCGCCACGGGCATCCCCATCGTGAAGTTGTCCGAGGAAGAGTCCAGCCGTCTGATGAAGATGGAAGACGAGCTGCACAAGCGCGTCATCGGCCAGGAAGAGGCCGTGAAGGCGCTTTCGCGGGCGATTCGACGCACGCGTGCCGGCCTGAAGGATCCGAAGCGCCCCGGCGGTTCGTTCATCTTCGCCGGGCCTTCAGGTGTGGGCAAGACGTGGCTTTCGAAGTCGCTGGCGGAGTTCTTGTTTGGTGACGAAGAGGCACTGATCCAGCTCGACATGAGCGAGTTTGGTGAGAAGCACACGGTCTCGCGGCTCTTTGGTTCTCCTCCGGGCTATGTCGGCTACGAAGAAGGTGGCCAGCTCACCGAAAAGGTGCGCCGCAAGCCGTTCTCCGTGGTGTTGTTCGACGAGGTCGAGAAGGCCCACCCGGACATCTTCAACTCGCTGCTGCAGATCCTCGAGGAAGGTCGCCTGACCGACTCACAGGGTCGGGTGGTCGACTTCAAGAACACCGTGATCATCATGACCACCAACCTGGGCACCCGCGACATCGCCAAGGGCATCAACCTGGGCTTCAACCAGGCGGGCGATGTTGAGGGGTCCTATGAGCGGATGAAGGGCAAGGTGACCGAAGAGCTCAAGCAGCACTTCCGTCCCGAGTTCCTCAACCGTGTCGATGAGATCCTCGTGTTCCCGCCGCTGACCCAGCGTCAGATCATCGCCATGGTCGACAACATGATCGCCGGCCTCGAGTTGCGGCTCAAGGATCGCGATATGGGCCTGGAGCTGACGCAGCGCGCCAAGGATCTGCTGGCCACCCGGGGCTTCGATCCGGTGTTGGGCGCGCGGCCGCTGCGCCGTACGATCCAGCGCGAGATCGAGGATGCCTTGGCGGAGAAGATGCTCTTCGGCGAGGTCGGACCCGGCCAGATTGTCTTGGTCGACATCGAGGGCGAAGGGGCGGAAGCCACGTTCACCTTCCATGGCCAGAAGGTCTCTCCGTTGCCCGATCTGCCGCCGCTGGAGACGGCCTCGGTCGAGCGCGGTAGCGCGGAGCTCGGAGCAGCCGAACTGGGAGCCAGCGAGTTGGGCACCGGTGACCTGGGAACAGGTGACCTGGGAACGGGTGATCTGGCGACAGCTGACTTCGACGCCGACCTCGCGGATCTGGGCACCATCGAGTCGGACCCTCTGTCAGGGATCGACTCTCCCCCCGACCCCGAATAGCCAACCCCGAATAGCGCCCACCCGTCGCACTTTTACCGCCGACCCGTCGCAGTTTCACCAGTCATGAACAGGTTGCCTGTGCATAAAGTGTGAAACTGCGACGGGTCGCGTGATTTTGTTGGTGTTAGGGGAGGGCGAAGCGGTCGTTCCCGATGCGCACAGCGAGTCCGTCATCGATCAGGCTGGACAGGCAGCGGCCACGTTGTGCGTCGTCCACCCAGGCCAGATCGAGCCTCGCCTGCGTGACCGAGCCCTCGGCGTCGCGCAACACCGCCAGCAGGCGGCCCCGGCATTGGCGATCCGTGCCGGCGTAGGTCTGCCCCTTTCGTGGCGGGCCAGCGTGCGGGGGATGCCCGGCGGCTCGCCAACCGCATTGGTCGCGCAGCGGGCACCGCGTGCAGCCAGGTTTGGCGGCGCTGCACACCAACGCCCCCAACTCCATCAAGCCGTTCGACCAGGTCGCCGCCGTGCCAGGATCTTCAGGCAACAGCGACTCAGCCAACGCGCGCTCGGCGCGCGTCACTGACTGCGGGGGAAACTCCTCGCTACCCAACGCACGGATCAACACCCGTCGAATGTTGGTGTCCAGGACCACCTGCCGCTGTCCGAAGGCGAAGGAGGCGATCGCGGCGGCGGTGTAGTCGCCCACGCCCGGCAACGCCAGCAGATCGTCGTACGACGGCGGGACTTGGCCCTGGTGCCGCTCTACGATCACCTGGGCCGCGGAGTGTAGGCGCAGTGCTCGGCGGGGATAGCCGAGCCGGCCCCACAAGCGCACCGCCTCACCGGGGGCTTCGGCCGCGAGCGCGCTCGGGGTGGGCCAGCGCGCCAACCAGGCCTCATGCACGGGCAGCACTCGGGCGACGGGAGTCTGCTGAAGCATGAATTCCGACACCATCACCGACCAGGGGGATGCCTGCACCCCACGCCAGGGCAACTCTCGGGCGTGCTCATCGAACCAGTCGAGCACGAGGGACTGCAAGGCAGGCATGACGCAGATGCTATTCAGTCGCCCGGTTGTTCGGAGTGGCACCACCACCCATCGCCGCTGCGTGGCTACGGTGACGCCATGAGTGCCCTGACCCGCCCACGCGGGCCGTTGCCCGCCCGGGTCTATTGGACGCGCCGGTTGTTGATCATCGGCTCGGCCCTTGCCTTGGTCGTGGGGATCGGCAGTCTGTTGAACCGATCCAGCAACGGAACCTCCGCCAACGACACGGCCAGTCGCGCGTCGTCCGAAACCTCCGACTCGGTCACCCCCGGTGGCGAAAGTTCCTCGAAGTCAAAGCCGCCCAAGAAGACCCGCAAGCCAAAGAAGACTCCGCTGGCCCAACCGGACGGGCCGTGCCGCGCCGACGACATTGAGGTCACCCCGGTGGTGAAGGACGCCGTGGCCGGGGGACCGGTGCGGGTCCGTCTCAAGTTGCAGACAAAGGTGACCCCGGCCTGCAGCTGGCAGGTCTCGGCCGAGACGTTGACATTCAAGATCACGTCCGGCGCCGACGACATCTGGTCGAGCCGGGAATGTCCCGGGGCGGTGCGCACCCGCGACGTCGTCCTGCGTCAGGCCAAACGGGTGTGGATGGCGGTCACGTGGTCGGCCAAACGCTCCGATGAAGGGTGTTCCAGGCTCACAGAGTGGGCGCTGCCCGGGTGGTACCACCTCAGCGTCGCGGCCCTCGCCGGGGAACCCGAAGAGATCCAGTTTGAGTTGAAGCGGCCCGAGCCCGAGGTGATCACCCAATCTCCCGAGCCCAATCCCCCTAAGGACAAAGACAAGGGCAAGGGCAACTCCGGCTCGGGCGGTCAGGCGCCAAGCGACCAACCCACCGGCTCCCCCTCGGGCGCGGTCGAGCCCAACGGCTGATCCGGTTTAGACGTAACGCTCGAGAATGCTCGACTCGGCCAGCCGGGACAAGCCTTCCCGCACGCTGCGGGCACGCAACTCGCCCACGCCTTCGACGGCTTGCAGATCGTCGACTCCCGCCGAGAGCAACTTTTGCAGGGTCCCAAAGTGCTCGACCAGGCGGTCGACCACCAGCGCGGGCAGCCGAGGGACCTTGGCCAGGAGGCGGTAGCCGCGTGGAGTGACGGCGCCGTCCAGGTGTTCGGGGCCACCCAGCCCCATGGCTTTGGCCACCGCCGCGGGGTCCACCAACTCGGTGGGTGAGAGGGCTTCGAGGCGGGCCAGGATGTCCTGAGGGGATTTGGCCTTGCGTCCGCCGGGCAGATAGTCGCGGATGACCAGCTCGCGCTCGGCGTCGACGCCGGTGATGAGTTCCTCCAGTTGGAGCGACAGCAGCCGACCATCGGTGCCTAGCTCGAGCACATAGTCCTCGATCTCGCTGGCAATCCGGATCACCATCTCCAGTCGCTGCGCAACCACGGCCACGTCGCGAGCCGTCACCAGGTCCTCGATCTCCAGCGCCGACAGAGTGCTGGCGACCTCGTCGAGCCGCATCTTGTAGCGCTCCAAGGTCGCCAAGGCCTGGTTGGCGCGGGAGAGGATCTGGCCGGCATCTTCCAACACGTGGCGAGTGGAGCCGACGTACGCCGCGATGATCTGCATCGATTGGCTGACCGAGATCACCGGGAACCCGGTTTGCCGGGCAACCCGATCGGCGGTCCGGTGGCGGGTGCCGGTTTCTTCGGAAGCAATGGTGTGATCGGGCATCAAGTGCACCGCAGCGCGCTGGATCCGGGTGAGGTCGCGATCGAGGATGATTGCGCCATCCATCTTGGCCAACTCGCGCAAGCCGGTCGCGGTGAAGGGAACGTCGAGCGAGAACCCGCCTGTGGAGATCGATTCGACCGAGCGGTCGTAGCCCAACACGATCAGGGCGCCTGTGCGGCCTCGCAGGATCCGTTCCAGGCCGTCGCGCAGTGGTTGTCCGGGCGCGATGGATGCCAGTGTTGCGCGCAGTCGCAAGGCATCCTCTGACCGCTCGTTGCCCACTGCCCCGTCTCCTCTCGCCGGCCCAGCGGGCCACCCGCAGGTCAGTCTAGGGGACGCGGTCCGGACTGATCGGCGGCCGTGAGGCGCAGCAACCGCAACGCCGAGGCGATGTCGCGCACATCGAGCACGCGCATGCCGTCGACGGTCCACGACTCGGGTGAACGGGGACCGGGCGCGGGGCTTCCGGGCACGACCGCGACGGCAAAGCCGAGGCGTGCGGCCTCGGAGATGCGCTGCGGGAGATCGCGCACCTTGCGCAACTCCCCGGCCAGGCCCAACTCGCCCATCGCGACCACCCCTTGGGGAGCGGCCACGCCGAAATAGGCCGACGCGATCGCCACCGCGATGGCCAGGTCGGCTGCCGACTCCGAGAGCCGGGCGCCCCCGACCGTCGAGGCGAACACGTCCTGGGCGTGCAAACGCAGCCCACAATGTTGTTGCAGGACAGCGATGACGAGCGCCACGCGCGCGGAGTCCAACCCCGACGTCGTACGCCGGGGGCGCTCGGCCGTCGCGGGAGTGACCAGCGCCTGCACCTCGGCCAAGAGCGGCCGCCGACCCTCCATCGTCACGGCGACGCAGGTGCCGGGGACCTGTTGGTGGTGGGTCTCCACGAACAACCCCGTGGGATCGGTGACCGCCACGATGCCCTCGGCGGAGAGGTCGAAACAGCCGACCTCATCGACCGGGCCGAACCGGTTTTTCATCGCCCGCACCATCCGAAAACGTGAGTTGCGGTCGCCCTCGAAGTGGAGCACGACATCGACGAGGTGCTCGAGGACGCGTGGCCCGGCGATCGAGCCGTCCTTGGTGACGTGCCCGATCAGCACCGTGGTGATGTTGCGGGTTTTGGCCACCCGGATCAGCGCCGCCGCGACCTCCTTGACTTGGGTGACACCTCCCGGCACGCCTTCGACTCCGGGCGCGGTCACGGTCTGCACCGAGTCGATGACCAGCAGCTCGGGGCGCACCTGCTCGATGTGGGTCAGCACGGCACCCAGGTCGGTCTCAGCGGCGATGTAGAGCTCGTCGTAGACCCCGCCGGTGCGGTCCGCGCGCAGCCGCACCTGGGACGCCGACTCCTCGCCGGTGAGATAGAGCGCGCGCCGGTGATAGCGAGCCGTCTGCGCCGCGACTTCGAGCAGCAGTGTGCTCTTGCCGACTCCGGGCTCGCCGGCCAGCAGAATGGCCGCTCCGGGCACCAGGCCGCCACCGAGCACCCGGTCGAGCTCGGGAACCCCGCTGGAGCGAAACGTGGACGCACTCACCGAGACCGACCCGATCGGGACCGCGGGCGCCGTCACCGGTCCCGCACTGGCGCGCACCGAGGAGACGGCGGTCTCGGCCACCGACCCCCAGGCCTGACACTCGCCGCACCGGCCGACCCACTTGGCCGCCTCCCAGCCACACTCGCTGCAGCGGTAGGCGGGACGCGCTCGGGAGGACGAAGATTTGCTCACAAGCAGGACGCTAGATCACACCACCGACATCGGGCGGTATCCTCAATTGGAACGATCAAGGAGCGCGTCATGGGCCAGACCTACCGCAGCGCATTGGCGATGCCCCCAGGTGCCCCACCGACGCTCGCCGACGTGGCCGAACGCGCAGGGGTGTCGCGCCAAACCGTCTCCAACGCGGTCAATAACCCCGATCTGCTGCGCGCCCGGACCCTCGAACGTGTCCAGGCTGCGATCGACGAACTCGGCTATTCCCCCAACCGCGCCGCGCGCAATCTACGCACCCGCTCCTCACACCTCATCGGGCTGAGGTTCACTCCCGCCCAAGAGGGCACCGCCAACGCAACGATGGACCGTTTTGTGCACTCCCTGGTGGAGGCGTCGCACGAAGCGGGCTATCACATCCTGTTGTTCGCCGGCGCCGAGGAGGACCCGATTTCGGGGTACGACGAGTTGTTGCGCTCCACGGCCGTCGACGCGTTCGTCGTGACCGACACCTACCTCGGCAATCCCCAGGCCGCGTGGCTCGAAGGGCGACGAGCGCCCTTCGTGGCCTTCGGCCGCCCCTGGGAGGGGCCGGTCAATCATCCCTGGGTGGACGTGGATGGCGCTGCGGGCGCGGCGCTGGCGACCGACCACCTGCTCGATCGTGGACACACCCGGATCGCCTGGATCGGCTGGCGCAAGGATTCTCGGATCGGTGAGGACCGCCGTTCGGGGTGGAGCGGAGCGTTGCATCGCCGCGGGCTCCCGACGACCGGGCTCGCGTCCCGGGTGGAGGACACCGTGGCGAGTGGGCGTGAAGCGGCCATGGTGCTGCTCGATGAGGCCCACCCTTCCGCCTTCGTGTGTGCCTCCGACACCCTCGCCATGGGGGTGTTGCATGCGCTGAGTCAGCGCGGCCTGATCCCGGGCCGCGACATCGCCGTCGTCGGTTTTGATGACTCCCAGGTCGCCCAAACGGTGCCTCCGGGGCTGACCTCGGTGCGCCAGCCGCTCGAACAGGTCGCCGTGGAGGTCATCGCCGCACTGGAGGACCTCCTGGCGGGCGTCTCAACGGCCCGTCGCGAGGTGCTGCTGACCCCGACGCTCACGCTGCGAGGTTCCAGCTAGCGCTAGAAGGTGCGCCACCACAGATTGACGGCATAGTCGACCTCCTGGCCGTGATGCTCGCGCAGGATTTCGGCCGCCACCTTGGGGGAAAACTCGATCTGGACCACTGCCTCCAGGTCTTCGCGGGAGTCGAAGCTCCAGCCCATGTCCAGCGGAACCCGGGTCCACCCGCGCACCGACCAGAATCGTTCGATCTCGACCGGGGGCGGCAGGTGCGGATAGCCACGACGGAACCAGCCGCCGAAGGTGGATCGGCTGCCGTCGTTGTCGATCACGAAGGCCGTGCCGCCGCGGCGTACGACCCGATCCAGCTCGGCCAGCCCCGGCTCGCAGCCCGGCCCGAAGAAATAGGCCCATCGGGCGTGCACGAGGTCGACCGAGGCGTCGGGAAGTGGGATGGCCTGGGCGGTGCCGGGCAGGACCTGCACGTTGTCGAGCCGGTGGGTACGCCGTCGCGCGAGGGCGGCCAGATCGGGATGCGGTTCGACGCCCGTCACCCGGTCGGCCGAGTGCGCGAAGCGGGGGAGGTGGAAACCCGTGCCACAGCCCAGGTCGAGCAGGTGGGCGCCGGTCCAGTCGGCGCGCGCACGCATGGCCGCCTCGATCACACCTTGGGGGTCGGCGGCGCGATTCTCGATCTCGTAGGTGGTCGGATGGTGCCAGATGTTGGGGCTGGGCACCGACCCGGGAAGCTCGATCGCCACCATCGGAAACGGCGTCGGAGCTTAGATGCGAACGAGCCCGTGCGGGGTCTGCACCTGCGCGGCGAGAATGCCGGGGGTGCCGTGCGGGGCGACCCATTCGACCTTGACGTCCTCGAGGGGAGCCTCGACGGTCTCGCCGAGCCACTCGCTGACGCGTTGCGGATCTCCGGCGATCTCCAAGCAGGCGAGCGAGTAGTCCTCGTCGGCTCCGGCGCTGGGGTGCATGTCGGGGGCCGACTCCCAATGGATGAAGAACGGCAATTGCGGGTCGGCGATCAGGCCGTTGACGCCGATCTGGCGCCACTTGAGCTCGGTGCCGTCGGGGCGATGCCGGCTGCCGTACGCCGCCTCGCGACCGAGTCGCTGCTCGATGGGGGTGAGGTCGTCAACCGCCACGACCCAGCCGAGCCAGCCGCCCCCGAGTGCCGACCGGGCGCGGACCGCCTGGCCGAAGGGGGCTTTGTCTGACGCGGGGTGATCGAGCACCTCGACGATCTCCAGATAGGTCTTGCCGGCGAGCGGCAAGATCATGTTGCGGGTGCCGAAGCGTGGGTGCACGCCCCCATCGGTGAACTCGCGCCCGAGCAGGCCCCCGATGCGCTCCGCAGTCCGAACGAGGCCATCTGGCCCCGCGGCATATGACAAGTGGTCCAGGCGCATGAGCAGCATTCTCGTCCGCGGCAGATTCTCAACGAGACACGGGGGTAGTGTTTCTTGACGTCAAGACAAATTGCCGCGGGTGCTTCACCACGAGTCGGCGGGGTGCAACGCCAGCGCCGAACGCGAGCGCAGGTGGGCCTCACAGAGGACCGCGAGGGCGTCGTACGCCGCGTGCCCCATCAGCTCGATCAGCTCGGCGGAGCTGGTCCGGAAGACCGGCTCGGGGGCAGTGTGGGCTTCGGTGTTGCCCGAGCAGTACCAATCCAGCTCATGGCCGCCCGCACCCCAACCGGCGCGGTCATATTCCCCGATGGAGATCTCGAGATAGGACGTGTCATCGGGGCATTCGACGGTGCGATAACTGCGCCGAATCGGCAGTTGCCAACACACATCGGGTTTGGTCTCCAGCGGATGGCGGCCCTGGGCGAGGGCGAGCGAGTGCAGCGCACAACCGGCTCCCGCGGGGAAGCCGACCCGATTGTGAAACACGCAGGCGCTCTGGCCGTCCACCTCGATGGTGCGGGTCTTGGCGCCGCCGTCCTCGTCGAGCTCGATCCACGCGTCGCGCTCCACCGCACCTGCGACGTCGGGCCGGAACTGCCAGGTGGCGGCGTCGAGCTGATCGACGTACGCCGCCACCCGGGCCTGGTCGTCGTCGTCGGAGAAGTGGGCTCCGAGGGTGCAACAGCCCGTGTCAGGAGAGGACGCGTAGATGCCCTCGCAGCCCTCACCGAAAATGCACGCGTAGTTGGAGGTCAACCAAGTCAGGTCGCAGCGGAACACCTGATCGTCGGCCGCCGGGTCGGCAAATTCGATCCAGGCTCTGGGAAAGATCGGGTCCACTTCTGGCACGGGCACACCGTAGCCGCAGCGCCGCCGGTAGTTTTGTGCACATGCGATTGGGCGTCCTCGACATTGGCTCCAACACGGGGCATCTGCTCGTGGTTGATGCGACCGGTGGCGCGGCACCCTTGCCGGCGTTCTCCCACAAGGAGCCGCTGCGGCTGGCCGAGCATCTCGACGAGTCCGGCGCGGTCTCGCGCAGTGGCATCGACGCGCTGACCTCGTTCGTCGGGTCGGCGAAGGTCGTGGCCGAGGACAAGGGGTGCGAAGAGATGCTGGGGTTCGCCACCTCGGCGGTGCGCGACGCGGTCAACTGCGATCGGGTGCTGGCCCATGTTGCCGAACAGACCGGCGTCGAGATCGGCGTACTCTCCGGCGAAGACGAGGCCCGGCTGACCTTCTTGGCCGTACGCCGCTGGTTTGGCTGGTCGGCGGGCCGGTTGTCGGTCTTCGACATCGGGGGCGGCTCGCTCGAGATCGCCGGTGGCGCCGACGAGGCCCCCGACGTGGCCTGGTCGTTGCCGCTGGGCGCCGCCCGGCTGGCCCGACAGTGGTTCGGCGCAGGTGTCCCGGACGAGGACGCGCTGCGGGAGGTACGCCGCCACATCCGCGCCGAGATCGCCCGCTCCGCCGGGACGATGTTGCGGCTCGGCCATCCCGATCACGCGGCGGCGACGTCCAAGACGTTCCGATCGTTGGCCCGGATCTGCGGCGCGGCCGCTTCCGCCGAGGGCCCCCTGGTGGCGCGGACGCTGAGTGGGACCGACTTGGCGGCCTGGGTGCCGAAGTTGGTGACCATGTCGGCGGCCGAGTTGGCGGTGTTGCCCGGCGTCTCGCCCAGTCGCGCCCACCAGATCGTGCCGGGGGCGTTGGTGGCCGAGGCGTGCCTGGACTTGTTTGACCTCCCGGAGCTCGAGATCTGCCCTTGGGCGTTGCGTGAGGGCGTCATCTTGGAGCGCCTCGATCAGATCAGCGTGCTGGGCTGATGGCGAGCGCTCAACCCAGGATCGGCCTGTCGACCGCGTCGACGTACCCCGAATCCACCGCCCACGCCTTCGGTTGGGCCGCGCGACTGGGCTATGACACGGTCGAGGTGATGGTGGGCATCGACTCACTGAGCCAACAGATTTCGGCGGTCAAGGAGCTCTCTGAACACCATGGGATCCCGATCTGCGCCATCCACTCGCCGTGCCTGCTGTTCACCCAGCGGGTGTGGGGGACCGACCCGTGGGGCAAGTTGGAGCGGTCGGCCGAGATGGCGGCGGCGGTGGGGGCCGAAGTCGTAGTGGTGCATCCGCCGTTTAGGTGGCAGAAGGAGTATGCCGCCGGTTTCGTCGAGGGGATCGCGGCGTTGGAGTCCTCGACCTCGATCGCGTTTGCGGTCGAGAACATGTATCCCTGGCGAGCTTCGTCGCGGCGTGGCGTGGAGATGTACCTGCCCGGTTGGGACCCCTCCGAGGAGGCCTACGCCCACACCACGATCGACCTGTCGCATGCCGCGATCGCGGAGTCCGATGTGATCGAGATGGCCGGGCGGATGGGGTCGCGGCTTCGACACGTCCATCTGACCGATGGCACCGGGTCGGCCAAGGACGAACACCTGGTGCCGGGTCGGGGCGTGATGAACGCCGACGGTTTCCTGCGCCATCTTGCGGCGCAGGGCTTCGGCGGCAACGTGGTGTTGGAGATCAACACCCGTCGCTGCACCACCAACGCCGAGCGCGAGCGAGATCTCGTCGAGTCCCTCGAGTTTGCTCGCGAACACTTCGCGGTGCCCGCGATCTGATCTGTTCGATCGGGGTTCAGCTGACGAGCACCGGCCGGGCTTCCAGGATGGTGAGTTCGACGGGTGGGCCGGCCACGGTGAGCGTCTGCGGGATGGTGATCCAGGCGTCGTTGTTGACTCGGTAGCGGCCCGAATAGACCGTGTCGATCCACGGGTGGACCGTGATGTCGGCGTCGGTGTAAACGTGGGTCACGTCAAGTTGGGGGTACGCCGCTCCCGGCGAGGCCGTCTCGAAAGCCTCCGCGTCCGCTCCGCTTCCCGACTCGCCCTTGCCCGCCCAATGCCAGACGTAACTCCCCGGGGTCGCCTCGATCTCGACGCGTTGTCCCAGCAACGAAATCGCCTGGGAGCTAGGGCTGGTGTTGGTGGTGTAGAAGTTGGTTTCGAGGTTCACCAAGGTCTCCCCGCCCGGTGGCTGGATCACGATTTCCGACGTCGGCCAGCGAAGTTTGGCCATCTCCTGGAACACCAATTCGGGGGTGATCGCACCTAACTGGCCGGCTTGCTCCGCGGTGAGGCACACGACGCCGTAGGCCTCCCAGCCCGAGCCGTCGTCGCGCCACAGGTCATACCAAGTTCCCGGCGTCCCGCCGCTTTCACAGCCGATCGGGTTGAAACACACTCCGTCGCGGGACTCCGTCTTGCACTGCTGCACCACCTTGTAGCGCATCCCGTCCCCGGAGTTGTACATGGCGATCACTTCGGACGCGGGGTACTCGCACAACGAAGCTACGTCATTTAGATCCCCCTCGGTATCGCATTCATCCGGAGCGGCGAAGGCAGGCGAGGCCCAAGTGAGCGTCAGAGTCGCACCGACGAGCGCTGTGCAGATCCATCTGGCGAGGCGGCTCAACTGGGAACCTCGACGAAGTCGGTCACGACCCAGTGGTCATTTCGTGACCCCAGGTCGAAGCGGTATCGCGTGATCTCGCCCGGGAGTCTCATGACGTCACCATCGGCGCTCTCCTTGTACTCGGTTGGGCGCGATTCGATGTGGAGAATCAGTTGCGACCCGTCGCCGCTGGATTCATGCCCAGGCTCGACCGACTCGATGTTCCAACCCTCGGTTTTGACATAACCACCTGCGGAGTAGAACGAATCGACTGTGTCGGCGACGGACTTGCACGGGCTGCACCCGCGACCGAGCTTCCGGAACTCCGCCGTCTCGCCGGTGTTCTGCATCTCGGTGTTGGCCTCAACCCAGCGCCGGATGAAGTCCTCGGCGGTCTCGGGCCCCGCAGTGTCCGACGCACTGGGCGAATCCGTCGGAGTGGGACTCGGCGACCCGGTCGCAGAACTCGGCGGCTCGGGGGGTGGCTCATCCCCGCCACACCCGACCAGACCTGTCACCAGCAGCGCCCATCCCAGGCCGGCCAGCGACCAGCGCTTCACCCGTCCGCTTCCGAGATCACCCGTCACGCGAGGAAAATTACCCCGACTGCCCCGGTCTGCGCACCCACCAATCTCGCGCCTGTGGACAACCGCCCTGGCGTTCCGGGGAAAGATCCTGCTGTTTTCGAGCTCAGAAAGTGCAGAAATCTTCCCCGGAATGCGGATCGCCCCTCACACCCCGGGAGGACGTGGGTCGCCCCTAGGAAGCCAACGCCCAGCCCAACGAGGGATCTGCGAGACCAGACAACCTTGCGGCGCGGCCTGGATCAGGAGCAGAGTCGGAGCATGAGCGCAGCCAGCAGCCGGGCACAGACGGCCGACGAGGCCGCGGTGCAGGTCAGTGACCTGGTGGTGGTGCGCGGCCCCCATCGAGTGATCGACGGGCTCAGCCTCACCATCGGCGGTGGCGTGACGGGTCTCCTCGGGCCGTCGGGCAGCGGAAAGACGACGCTGATGCGCGCGCTGGTCGGCGTACAACAGCTCACCTCCGGGTCGGTGCGCATCTTCGGCGAGGAGGCCGGCAGCCCCGGTCTGCGGAGCCGGATCGGCTATGTCACCCAGGCGGCGAGTGTCTATGACGATCTCACGGTGGCGGAGAACCTCTCCTTCTTCGCCCGGATCCTCGGCCGCGACTCAGCCGAGGCCGCGCGCACCATCGAGGCAGTCGACCTCACGGCCCAGTCGGGTCAGGTCGTGGGCCGGCTCAGCGGGGGTCAGCGTTCCCGGGTCAGCCTGGCGGTGGCGTTGCTCAACGAACCCGACCTGTTGGTCCTCGACGAGCCCACGGTGGGCCTCGATCCGGTGCTCCGCAAAGAGCTGTGGGAGTTGTTTCACCGCCTCGCAGACGCAGGATCAGCGGTCTTCGTGTCCAGTCACGTGATGGACGAGGCCGATCGCTGCGATCGGCTGCTGTTGATGCGCGACGGCGAGATCATCGCCGACGGGTCTCCCACGGAGATCAAACAACGCACCGGCGCCGCCGACATCGAGGGCGCCTTCCTGGCCGTCGTCGCCACCCGAGCCCCCAGTCCTCACCACGGTCCCCACCACAGCCCCCACCACAACGGCCTGCCACTCGAGGAGCGCCGATGACACCCCGGATCACCCTCGCCGTCGCGGGCCGCGTGTTGACCCAGATCAGGCGCGACCACCGCACCTTGGCCATGCTGCTCGTCTTGCCGTGCCTGCTGATGACCCTGTTGTGGTGGATGTTCAAGGACACACCGAGCGCCATCTTCGACCGGCTGGGGCCGGGGCTGCTGGCGATGTTCCCCTTCATCATCATGTTCCTGGTCACCAGCGTCACCACGCTTCGCGAGCGCTCCAGCGGGACCCTCGAACGGCTCCTGGCGATGCCCATGGGCAAGCTCGATTTCCTTGTCGGCTATGCCCTGGCTTTCGGGCTGATGGCGGCGATCCAGTCCGCCTTGGCGGTCGGGGTGAGCGTGGGATTGCTCGGGTTGGACATTCAAGGCCCGGTCTGGCTGCTGACCATCGTCGCGGTCGCCGACGCAGTGCTCGGGACGGCCCTCGGCCTCTTCGTTTCGGCGTTTGCCCAGACCGAGTTTCAGGCGGTGCAGTTCATGCCGGCCATCGTGATCCCGCAAATCCTGCTATGCGGGCTGTTCGTCCCGCGGCCGCAACTGCCCGGCGTCCTCGAGGCCATCAGCGACGTCCTGCCCCTGTCCTACGCCGTCGACGCGATGCAGGAACTCGTCCGCACGAGCGCGACCGGCGAGGTGTGGCGCAACGTCGCGGTCGTCTCCGCATTCGCGTTGGGCGGGTTGGCCCTTGGCGCTGCGACGCTTAGGCGGCGTACGGCGTAGCCTTCGACCCATGTCGGTGCTTCGTGAGCCGTTGCTCGTCCTGTCCCGCAGTGATCACGTGAAGAGGATCGTTTCCTCGATGCCGGTCTCGGCCGGGATTGTGAGGAGTCACGTCCCCGGTGAAACGACCGAAGCGGCGGTGGTTGCGACCGCCGACCTGGTCGACGACGGGCTGGTCGTCACCCTCGACCACTTGGGGGAGGACACCGAGGACTTCGGCCAAGCCGAGGCGACCGTGGCGGCGTACAAGGAAATGCTCGAAGCCCTGGCCGCCGCCGGCCTGGCCCGCAAGGCCGAGGTGTCGGTCAAGCTGTCGGCGATCGGTCAGGCGCTCGGCCCCGAAGAAATCCCAGGCCAAATTCCAGGCGGGGGCGCCACCGGCGGCCACCAACTGGCCCTAGAAAACGCACGGATCATCTGCCGAGCCGCCCGCAACGCCGGCACGACGGTCACCCTCGACATGGAGGACCACACGACCACCGATTCGACGTTGGCGATCCTGCGCGAACTGCGCAAAGACTTCCCCGAAACGGGGGCGGTGCTCCAGGCCTACCTGCACCGCACCGAAGCCGATTGCCGCGCGTTGGCCTACGAGGGCTCGCGGGTGCGGCTGTGCAAGGGCGCCTATCAAGAGCCCGAACGGGTCGCCTTCCAATCGCGGATCGACGTCGACCGCTCCTTCGTGCGCTGTCTGAAGGTGTTGCTCGCGGGCCAGGGCTATCCGATGATCGCCACCCACGACCCGCGGATGATCGAGATCGCGTCCTCGCTGGTGAGCCGTCATGGCCGCGAACAGGGGTCGTATGAATTTCAGATGCTCTACGGCATCCGCCCCGAGGAACAACGCCGTCTAGCCAAAAGTGGCGAGACGATGCGGGTCTATGTTCCGTATGGTCAGGAGTGGTACGGCTATCTCATGCGTCGCCTCGCCGAACGCCCGCAGAACCTGTCGTTCTTCCTCAAGTCCCTCGTCTCCAAGAAGTAGGCCCACATGACTGACCACCAAACAGCCATCATCGGCGCGGGCGTGATGGGCGAAGCCCTGCTGTCCGGGCTGGTGCGCGCCGGCCGCCGGGTCGACAACCTGCTGGTCGGCGAGAAGCGGCCGGAGCGTGCCCGGGAGCTCGAGGAGCGGTACGGCGTCGCCGTGGTCTCCAACGTCGAAGCCGCCCGCAAGGGCGACACCGTGGCGCTCGTGGTCAAGCCCCAAGACATGGAAGACGTGCTCGCCGAGATCGCGCCCGAGCTGCGAGCGGGCCAGTTGTTGGTCTCGCTCGCCGCCGGCATCACGACGGCCTTCATCGAGTCTCGGGTGCCGACCGGCGTCGCCGTGGTGCGGGTGATGCCCAACACTCCGGCGCTCGTCGACGAGGGCATGGCGGCCATCTCACCCGGCTCCACCTGCGACGACGAACACCTTGCCGAAGTGGAGTCGCTGATGGCTTCCATCGGCCAGGTGATGCGGATCCCCGAGCAGCAACAAGATGCCGTCACCGCCATCAGCGGCTCCGGCCCGGCGTACATCTTCTTCGTCGTCGAGTCGATGATCGAAGCCGGCGTGCATCTGGGTCTGCCCCGCTCCACCTCCACCGAGTTGGTGGTTCAGACGCTGGTCGGCTCGGCCAAGATGCTCCGCGAGACCGGGACCCATCCCGCTGTCTTGCGTGAACAGGTCACCTCCCCGGGGGGCACCACCGCTTCGGCGCTGCGGGAACTGGAGATCCACAAGGTGCGCGCGGCGTTCCTGGCCGCCATGGAGGCCGCGCGGAACCGCTCCCGCGAGCTCGCCGAAGGGTCCTAACGCTGACGGCTCGGTCGGGGTCCGCCGTTCAGCCACGCAGGGTGCGCACGAGCGCCACCACGTCGTTCGCCAAGCCGCGCACCAACGGCAACCGGGTCAGCCGGGCGAGCTGATCGACCATCGGCACGAGCGCGCGGATCAGCGTGCGGGTGCGCTCCTGATCGGCGCTGGTGTCGTGCACCCAGAACAGCACGACGCCCATCTGCAGCAGCCACAACAGTTCGGGCAGCTCCTCGCGCAAAGCGGGCGCGAGCTTGAGATCCGATCCGCTGACGACGGTGCGATAGAGGGCGATGCTCGCCTCCCGAGCCTCGGCGGATTCGGGGCTGAAGGGCGACAGTGCGCTGCTGGGCTCGGCCGCATTCTTGAAGAACTTGCCGGCGAAGCCGTGGTAGGGCGCCGCTGCGTTGACCCACTCGACCAACACGCCGAGAAGCCGCGCCGCGAATCCACCCTGCTCGGCGAGAAGGTCGGCGCTGGCCGCCGCATGGGTGACCTGCAACTGTGCGTAGAACTCCTGGATCAGGTGCTCTTTGGAGGAGAAGTAGTAGTAGGCGCTGCCCAACGAGACGCCCGCCTCGGCGGCGATCGCCCGCATCGTCGTGGCGTCGTACCCACCTTCGAGGAACAACCGCATCGCCGCCTCTGAGATGGCGCGGCGGGTTTGCTCAGCCTTCGGGGAGCGGGCGACCGGTTCCGGCACAGAGGTCAGGGTAGTCACCTCCCACCGAAGAGAGTGTCGCGGCTGACGTGGTGGAGCCCCCCGAAGACGGGCGCAGCCCGGCTGCGGCGTACGCCGCCGCTCGCACCAGCGGCAGCATGGCGGGCGCCGACAGGCGTACGGCGAGCGCGCGGTGCGTCGCCGTGGCCCAGAGGCACATCACCCACGCACGTTC
Source organism: uncultured Actinomycetota bacterium (assembly GCA_963814245.1). GTDB lineage: Bacteria > Actinomycetota > Actinomycetes > Propionibacteriales > Nocardioidaceae > Nocardioides. The sequence goes on along the minus strand of CAWFBY010000005.1, from coordinate 28,044 downwards.
GCCCACATAGAGGGCGCCCGCGTCGCTCACGACGGTGATCTCGTCGAGCGTCTTGTCATGGTTGAGGTCCGGGAAGCGACGGCGGGCTTCGGGGGAGGCCGCCGCCACGAACTCCAGGGCCACCAGCTGTGGCTGGTCGGCGAGCCAGTTGCGCACCGCGGTGCACAACGAGCAGTCCGCGTCGTAGAGCACGGTGAGTTTCATCGCGGAGGGAGCGGCGCGGGTGCTTGCGGCATCAGCCAACCCTGCGGGGGCACGGGCGGCGTACGCATCGCTTCCAGGCGACTGCGCCGCCTGATGGCGTTGAAGACGTAGACGTTGCAGAAGTGCACTAACCCGAGCATCACCATGACGACGCCGATCTTGCGGCTGAGAGATTCGAGCAGTTGCGTGCTGGAGGCCACCCCGTCACCGCTGCGCAGGTAGAGCAGCACGAACCCGACGTTGAGGAGGTAGAACCCGACCACCAGGAGCGTGTTCACGGCGTCGGCAAGGTCCTCCTGATCGTGGAAGACATCCTTGAGGAAGACCCGGCCGTTGCGGGACAGGGTGCGGGCCACCCAGATGGTGAGTGGCACGGCGATCAGCAGGTAACCCAGGTGGGTGGCGGCGGTCCAGTTCATGACTCGTTCCTTTCATTTGAACGTGTTCAAGATCGACGTTAACACAGAATTGAACACGTTCATAATCTTGCGAACGGGGATCGGGGACTAGGGTGTGGCTCACCCGACAAAGGAGTGGGCATGTTTGCGCTGGGACCATTCGAGATGTTGATCATGGTGATCGTGCTCGGCACCGTGTCGCTGCTCGTGGCATTGGTCCTGGGTGTCTGGCGCCGCTGACCTGCTTCGACGCGCGCAGTCTTCCGGGGAAGAATCCTGCTGTTTTCGGGGCGCAAATCAGCAGAAATCTTCCCCGGAGCCACAGAATCGTTCCCCGGAGCCGCAGGGCCGCCCGCCCAGACCAGCGATCCCGAAGGGGCGGGGGTAAGTTCGGCTCATGGAGTGCCACGGCCCGGCGACGGTGGTCTTTGACAAGACCCTGACCGAATACAACTTCGGTCCCGCTCACCCCATGTCGCCGCTGCGGGTCGACCTCACGATGCGCCTCGCCGATGAGCTCGGGGTCTTCACTCACTCTCCCGGGCATTCCTCCCGCGCACCCGGTCGGCTTCGCGTCATCCCGGCCCCGATCGCCAGTGCGGACCTGATCGCCTCGGTGCACGACCCCGCCCTGATCGAGGCGGTGATGAAGGTCGGCACGACGCGCGGGTACGTCGACCTCGCGCGCGGCCTGGGCACCGAAGACAACCCCGCCTTCGAGGGCATGCACGACGCGGCAGCCCATGTAGTCGGCGCGAGCGTGGAGGCGTTTCGCCAGGTGTGGCGAGGAGAATCCCTGCACAGCGCCAACATCACAGGCGGGCTGCACCATGCGATGCGCGAGACCTCAAGCGGCTTCTGCATCTACAACGACGTCGCTGTGGGGATCCAGTTCCTGCTCGACCAGGGCGCTCAGCGCGTGGCGTACGTCGATGTCGACGTGCATCACGGCGACGGCGTGGAGAAGATCTTCTGGAACGACCCGCGGGTGCTCACCATCTCGCTTCACGAAACCGGACAGATGCTCTTTCCCGGGACCGGCTTCCCGCACGACATCGGGGGACCCGGCGCCCACGGATCGGCCGTCAATGTCGCCCTCCCGCCCGGGACCGCAGACGCGGGTTGGCTCCGGGCGTTCCATGCCGTGGTGCCGCAGCTGGTGCGCGAGTTCGCTCCGGAGGTGTTGGTCACCCAACACGGCTGTGACTCGCACATGGAGGACCCGTTGGCCCACCTGATGCTCAGCGTCGACGGCCAGCGGGCGGCGTACCTCGCCCTGCACGAGCTTGCCCACGAGGCCGCCGGAGGCAAGTGGGTGGCGACCGGCGGAGGCGGCTACGCCTTGGTCGACGTGGTGCCCCGCGCGTGGACCCACCTGCTGGCGATCGTGGGCGGGGCGCCGCTGGATCCGCTCCTCGACACGCCCCCCGAGTGGCGCGACCACGTCCGCGCGACGTTGGGCCGCGAGGCGCCGCACCGACTCACCGATGGACGCAACCCGATCTATCGCGATTGGTCGCATGGTTATGACCCTGAGGCGTGGCTAGATCGCGCGATTTTGGCCACCAGGGAGCAGATTTTCCCGCTCCATGGCCTAGATCCCTTGCCCTAAATCAACCCGACACGCCGAGGAAAACGAGAATCATGAGTGATTCTCTTCCCCATGAGTCACATCAGGCTCTATTCTCACGCTTGGCGTGCATGTTGGTCGTCGGTGGGGAAGCCGGCGGCGTGCCCGCAAGAAAGATCGGTGCACGATGGGTGCCAACGCACACGGAGACATCTCCTCAGTTAAGTTCCTGACCGTCGCGGAGGTGGCCGCAACCATGCGCGTCTCCAAGATGACGGTCTACCGCCTCGTTCACGGTGGGGAACTGCCCGCCGTACGCGTGGGACGTTCCTTCCGGGTGACCGAGGAGGACGTCAATGAGTACCTCCAGAAGAGTTTCTATTCTGCTGGCTGACCTTGTGTGAGACTCGATCGAGTCGCCCCGGCCAAGGGCCGTGGGCGACTCGATTGTTTGTGGGCGTACGTCGGCAGATAGGCTGAGCGAACCTCCGGGCGTCTACCCGCGAGTGAGGGTTGCAGATGTGCCGGATGAAGATGTGAAAGGTTCCCCGTGGGTTCTGTCATTAAGAAGCGCCGCAAGCGCATGGCGAAGAAGAAGCACCGCAAACTGCTGAAGAAGACGCGCGTTCAGCGTCGCAAGCTCGGCAAGTAGGTCCAAGGGCGTTGGTGGCCATGGGCAGAGTCGTCCTCGTCACCGGGGTTTCACGTGACCTCGGACGAAGATTCGCCCGCCATCTCGCCGCCGACCCCGAAGTCAGCCGCGTCATCGGCGTCGATGTGGTGCCGCCGCGCGGTGACATCGGCGACGTCTCGTTCGTCAGGGCAGACATCCGCAATCCGGTCATTGCCAAGGTTCTGGCCAAGGAAAACGTCGACACCGTCGTCCACATGAGCGTCATCGCGACCCCCGGCAGCGCTGGGGGCCGAGGCACGATGAAAGAGCTCAACGTCATCGGCACCATGCAGTTGTTGGCGGCGTGCCAGCGCTCGCCCGGATTGCAGCACCTCGTGGTCAAGTCGACGAGCACCGTCTATGGCGCGAGCAGCCGCGACCCGGCGATGTTCACCGAGGACATGCACCCCAAACGGTTGCCGCGATCGGGCTACGCCAAGGACGCCTACGAGATCGAAGGCTATGTCCGCGGGTTCATCCGGCGCCGACCCGATGTACGGGTCACCATGCTTCGCGCCGCCAACGTGATCGGCCCCCACGTCGCGAGCCCGATGACGTCGTACTTCCGGCTACCCATCATCCCCCGCGTCTTCGGCTTCGACCCCCGGCTGCAGTTCTTGCACCAGTCGGACCTGTTCGCGGCACTGAGGCACAGCGTTCTGACTGACGCGGCCGGCACCTTCAACGTGGCGGGCGACGGCGTCATGTTCCTCTCGCAGGCGATCCGGCGATTGGGACGTACGTCGATCCCGATGCCCGCGCCCGTCGTCGGGGGCCTCGGCTCCGCGCTGCGCTCGGCCCGGATGGCCGACTTCTCGCCCGAACAGCTCGGCTTCCTGACCTTCGGACGTGGCATCGACACCACCCTGATGCGCAGCGTGTTGGGGTTCGAGCCCCGCTACACCACGGCCGAGGCGTTCGCCGACTTCGCTGCGGCGCTCGAGCCAGCCGCGCATGATGGATTCGTGGGGGTGCGGGTTGGCTGAGGCGGAGATCATCCCGATCGGCACGAGAGGCCGACCCGGCCGGGGGACCGGCAAGGCGCGCCCGTCGGCGGCCGCCCGCGGCCTGGCCGCCCAGCCCGTGAGCCGGGCTCGCCCGACTCCGGCCGCGCGCGTGCGGTCCGCGCCGGCTCCTCAGGCCGAGCCTTCCGAGGCACCCGTCGCCGAGCACCCACGGCCCCCGGTCACCGCGGTCGACCGCGATCCGCTGGGCGGCATTCCCATCGGCGATTGGCTGGCCGCGATCCAATCCGGCGCCGCGCACCTCTTCGGGGACGACTGGGAAAACCAGCTGGCCCGACTCTTGGCGTTGTGGCGACGCCGTCTGGCCGGCGACTACACGGTCGACGAATACGGTTTCGACGCCGAGGTCACCGAGAAGTTCCTGCTGGCGGTGCTGCGGCCGATCGCCAACAAATGGTTCCGGATCGAGGTGCGAGGCATCGAGAACATCCCCGCCGAAGGTGGGGCGTTGGTGGTGTCCAACCACTCCGGGACCGTGCCGATGGATGGCCTGATGACGATGTCCACGATCTTCGACCACACCGGGCGCTTCCTGCGACCGCTCGGGGCCGACCTGGTGTTCCGCCTCCCCGTCGTCGGCGCGGTGGCCCGCAAGACGGGTGCCACGCTGGCCTGCAACGAGGATGCCGAGCGGATGCTGCGGGGCGGCGAGTTGGTCGGCGTCTGGCCCGAGGGATTCAAGGGGATCGGCAAGCCCTATTCCGAGCGCTACAAGCTCCAACGCTTCGGTCGCGGGGGGTTCGTGGCGGCCGCGCTGCGCACCGGCGTACCCATCGTGCCGCTCTCGGTCGTTGGCGCCGAGGAGATCTATCCGCTGATCGGCAACCTGCCCGTCCTGGCGCGACTTCTGGGGGTGCCCTACATCCCGATCACGCCGTTGTTCCCGTGGTTGGGGCCGCTCGGGATGATCCCGCTGCCATCTAAGTGGCTGCTGGAGTTCGGCGAGCCGATCCGCACCGACGCGTTGGAGGCGGGCGCGGCAGAGGACCCGATGTTGGTCTTCAACGTGACCGATCAGGTGCGCGAAACCATCCAACAGACGCTCTACACGTTGTTGCGTGAGCGGGACTCGGTCTTCGGCTGACGGTTGGCGCGCCGTCTATAGCGGCGTACGCCGGCGGCGCAGCGCGGCCCCAGCGGTGACCGCGCCCGCGACCCCACCAGCGGCGGCGGCCACGACCAACCCGGCCCGGGCCGCCTTGCGCCCGGTGCGATAGTCGCGGATCCGCCAACCCTCGGCGCGGGCATGCTCGCGCAGTTTGGCGTCGGGATTGATCGCACACGGATCGCCGACCAACGACAACATCGGCAGGTCGTTGAACGAATCGGAGTAGGCCGAACACTGCGCCAGGTCGAGGTTCTCCCGCGCGGCCAGGGCCTTGATCGCCTCGCCCTTGGCCGCCCCATGCAACAGGTCACCCACCAGGTGGCCGGTGTAGACCCCTTCGTGATGCTCGGCCACGGTGCCCAGGGCGCCGGTGAGCCCCAGCCGGCGCGCGATGATCTGAGCGATCTCGATGGGGGCGGCGGTAACGAGCCAGACGCGTTGTCCCTCGTCGAGATGAAGTTGGGCCAGCGCCCGCGTGCCCGGCCAGATCCGGTGGGCCATCGCCTCGTCGAAGATTTCCTCGCCCAACTCCTCCAACTCCGCCACCGTGTGGCCGGCGATGAAGCTCAGCGCCGAGTTGCGAGCGTCGGCGACGTGTTCGGGGTCTTCGACTCCCACGATCCGAAAGTAGGCCTGTTTCCAGGCCGCGCCCGCGATCTCGCGGGTCGTGAAGAACTTGCGCCGATGCAGGCCCTTGGCCAAGTGGAAGATGCTCGCGCCCTGCATGACCGTGTTGTCGACGTCGAAAAAGGCCGCCCGGGTCGGATCGGGCGGCGTGTCGAGGGCGATCTCCACCTCGGCGATCGCGGCCGCGGCCTCGCCGGCCATCGTCGAACGCTGCTGGAGGTTCACCTTGGGGCGCGGCTTGTGCTGCGGGGTCACGTCTGAAGCGTATTCGCGGTGTGCGGAGTCGGGGGGTGTCGGGCCCGGTGTGTCAGGATCGTGGCCATGGGTGTGCGCCATGAGTGTGAGTGACGGGGCGCCACCGCCGCCCCGGGTGCGGGTCTATACCCGACCCGGATGTCACCTATGCGCGGTGGCCGTGGCCGTGATCGCCCGGGTCTGCGCGGAGTTGGGGGAGTCCTTCGAGGAGTTGGGCATCGACGGCGACCCTGCCCTGGTGGAGCGTTTCGGCGAAGAGATTCCGGTGACCTTCGTGGACGGGCGGCAACACGACTTCTGGCGGGTGGATGGGGCCCGCCTCCGGGCCGCTCTGATCGGGACCTGAGCCGTGATCCGCGGGCAACCTGGGGTGCGTAGATGGGGACCGCCGCCACCCGCCAGCGTGATCAATTTCCCACCCTCGTCGGAGCGTCATGGGCACACCCGGACCTGGCGGGTCATACTGCGCCAGAAACGTCCTTTGTGCCAGAAACGTCCTTGGGGGTCGATGGCCTCCAGGAGTTCGAACCGTCATCTAGAGAGTTGAGCGATGCAGTCCGCAGTTCGTTGCGCGGTGCCCACTTGGCGAAGTCCATTCGGACTCCTCAGTCCGTTCGGAATCCGGGGGCGCCGATCCGCCACGTTGGCGGTGGGCCTTCTCGTGGGGTTGCTGCCGTATGCCGCGCACGCGCGCGCCATCCCGACCAAGGGCGACACGATGAGCGTGGGCGGCTTCGTGCTGGCGGGGTTGGAGCACTTGCTCCTCGGCTGGGAATATTGGCTGTTCGTGGGGTGTGTGCTGCTCGTGGCCGATGGGCGACGTCGCGCGGTGCAGCTCATGGTGCTCTACGGCGTGGCGCACAGCCTCACCCTGCTCACCGCCGCCGGCTTCGGGACCTACTCCAGCCCCCTGGTGGTGCGGTCGTTGATCGCGCTCAGCCTGACGGTCGTGGCGGCGGTGTTCTTGGCGTGGACCCCACTGCCCTTCGTCACCCTCGCCATCACGGTCTTCCTCCTCGGCCTGATCCACGGATTGGGCATGGCGGACGGTTTCATCGAGTTCGGCCCTCCGGAGTCGGCCCTGGTGGCCAAGGCGATGGCGTTCAACGTCGGTGTGGAGTTGGGGTTGGTCGCGATGGCGGTCGGCCTCGTCGCGGCGGCGTACGCGGTGGAACGAATCGCCTGGTGGATCGCCTTCGGCCCCGCCCCCGCCACCGTCATCCGGGTGGCGCTGGTGGCGTTGGCCATCGCGGGGACCGTGGGCGGCCTGACGGTGGGCCTGAGTTCGCCGGAAACTGCCGCACCGGGCCGGGCGACCAAACTGATCGTGCCCGATTCGAGTCCTTGTCGTCTCGAGGAAACCCCGTCGCAACTGCCCTTGGACGTCGAACTCCCACCCCACACATTCTTTGAACCGGAGGAGGCGGCGCCGCTCGGCGGCTTCGGTCATGGGGTGAGCGACGGCTACTTGGTGGTGCTTTATCCCCGCACGCTGCCCGAGACAGAAATCGCCCCGATCCGGGAAATGGTCACCGACAGCCCCGTGCGGATGATGGCCGGCGCCACGAAGGATCCGGGCTTTTCGATCGTCACCGCCCGCGAGACGATGACCTGCGAGAGCTGGGATGCCACGATCGTCAACGCCTTCGTTGACGAGTGGTTTGACATTGTGGGGCCGGGTTCCTGACCCGCTGGGTGTGGCCTGGGTCACATGCGCTACGGCGAAGGCATCGCTCAGTTTGTTCTCACGTTCACAAACTCCTACAGTGAGTCGCGCCGATCGGATCACAGCCCCGGTGCAAAAGCCCTCCCCAGGGCCCCGATTGATCGGCCAAGGGGCGATCGGCCAGGGAAAGAAGAACAAGTGACCGCACGGACGTCCGCAGAGAGTGCCCGGGAGATCCCCGAGGCTACTGTCGCGCGACTTCCGATCTATCTGCGGGCCCTCTCCACGCTCTCCGAAGCCGGCACGGTCACCTGTTCCAGCGAGGAACTCGCCACCTGCGCTGGGGTCAACAGCGCCAAACTCCGCAAGGATCTGTCCTACCTCGGCAGTTATGGCACGCGAGGGGTGGGGTACGACGTCGCCTACCTCCGCTACCAGATCGCCCGCCAGATCGGCGTCACCCAGGACTGGCCGGTCGTCATCGTCGGCATCGGCAACCTCGGTCATGCGCTCGCCAACTATTCGGGGTTCCGGAGCCGCGGATTCCGGGTGGTGGCGCTGCTCGACGCGGATCCGTCTCGCCATGAGGAAGTCGTCGCCGGTGTCGACGTACGCCCGTTCCGCGACCTCGAGCAGATCGTGCGCGAACACGGGGTGGCGATCGGCGTGATCGCGACCCCGGCCGCGTCCGCCCAAGACGTCGCCGACCGGATGGTTTCCGCGGGCATCCGCAGCATCCTCAACTTCGCGCCTACCGTGTTGGCGGTGCCCGACGGCGTCGACGTGCGCAAGGTGGATCTGTCGATCGAGTTGCAGATCCTGGCCTATCACGAGCAGCGCAAGTCGCCCCAGCTGCTGGATCCCCAGGTGCTCGATCCTCAGGTCTTGGATGCCCAGGTCTTGGTCAACCAGGAGCGCGCGCTATGAGCGTCCTGGTCGTGGGGGTTTCCCACAAGACGGCGCCGGTGGCCGTCTTGGAGCGGCTCGCGCTCGAAGGCGACGACCTGCTCAAGCTCGTCACCGACGCGGCCGCCAGCGACCACGTCCACGAAGCAACCGTGATCGGCACCTGCAATCGGCTGGAGATCTATGCCGAGGTCGATCGCTTCCATGGCAGCGTCGAGGAGCTCTCGCGGCTCCTCGTCGAGCGCGCCGATGAGTCCACTGAGGCGCTGCTGCCCCATCTCTATGTGCACTATGACGACGGAGCTGTCTCCCATCTCTTCCATGTCGCCGCCGGACTCGACTCGATGGCGGTCGGCGAGGGGCAGATCCTGGGCCAGACTCGCGACGCCCTGCGACTGGGCCAGGAGCTCGGCACGCTCGGCCCCACCCTCAACTCCCTGTTCCAGCAGGCGCTGCGGGTCGGCAAACGGGCCCATGCCGAGACCGACATTGATCGCGCCGCGCCCTCTCTGGTGAGCGCCGCCCTGGGTTTGGCCCTTGCCGGTGGTCCCGCTTCAGCCTCCGCTGGTGGCGCCGCTGGCCTCGCTCCTCAGGACCTGACGGGACAACGCGTCCTGGTCGTCGGGGCGGGAGCCATGGCCACGTTGACCGTCTCCTCGGTGCGCGACCTGCGCGCTGCGGAGGTGGTGATCCTCAACCGTACGCCGGACCGGGCCGACCGCTTGGCCATGGCGTACGCCGCGCGCCCCGCCGCCCTCGGCAGCCTGCGTGAGGAGCTTGCTCTCGCCGACCTGGTGGTCACCTGCACGGGCGCCGCGGATGTCCTGATCACCGCGGACATGCTGCCGGCCCGACCGCTGACCCTGATCGATCTGGCTCTGCCCCACGACATCGAGCCGGCCGTAGCCGACCTGCCCGACGTCACCTTGATCACGCTTGTCCCACCTGGCTGAAGCGCTCGCCGACACTGGCTCCGCGCGCGAAGTCGACGGCGTCCGCGACATCGTGATGCAAGAGCTCACCGCGTTTGTCGCCGCGCGGCGACAAGCCAATGTGACGCCGACGTCTGGTGGCGCTGCGGTCGATGGCCACCGACGTCGTTGACGCCGAAGTGGCCCGGCTCGACGCCCGGCTTCCCGCGCTGGACCCCGAGGCGCGCGCCGAGGTGCTGCACACCATCCGTCGAGTGGCCGACAAGTTGCTGCACCAGCCGACCGTGCGGGTCAAGGAGTTGGCCGACGAAGAGGGTGTGGTGTCCTACGCCGCCGCGCTGGCCGAGTTGTTCGCCCTAGACCCCGATGCGGTCGACGCGGTTACCCGGCCGGGGGGTGTGGCATGAGCGCCACCTCCACTGAGGCTGTCTCCACGAACGGCCCCTCGACGATGACCCCCGGCAAGGTGCTGCGGCTCGGCACCCGGGGCTCGGCCCTGGCTTTGACCCAGGCGCGCGGTGTGGCCGCCGAGATCGAAACTCACCTGCACCGCAGCGTGGAGTTGGTCGAGGTCAGCACCTCCGGCGACCAGAGCACCGCACCGCTCACGAGTCTGGGCGGCACCGGCGTCTTTGTGGGCGCGTTGCGTGAAGCGCTGCTCGGTGGCGAGGTCGATGTCGCCGTACATTCGCTCAAGGATCTGCCCACCGCGGCGACGCCCGGCATCTGCCTGGCGGCCGTCCCCGTGCGAGAGGATGCGCGCGATGCGGTTGTTGCGCGCGATGGCCTCACCCTGGCGGAGTTGCCAGCCGGCTCCCGGGTGGGCACGGGTTCGCCCCGTCGGGCCGCGCAACTGAACGCGCTCGGACTCGGGCTTGAGGTCGTGGGAGTGCGCGGCAATGTGGACACGCGGGTGGGCAAGGTCGCCGCTGGTGAGTACGACGCGGTCGTGGTTGCACGTGCCGGTTTGGCTCGACTCGGCAGGCTGGATGCCATCACCGAATCCATCGACCCCCTGCAGATGTTGCCGGCCCCCGGACAGGGCGCGTTGGCGATCGAATGCCGCTCCGATGACGTCGACCTCGTTGCCGAGTTGGCGGCGCTGGACGATCCCGCGACGCGCGCCGCCGTCACCGCCGAGCGGGCCGTGTTGGCCACGCTCGAGGCGGGGTGCTCGGCGCCCGTCGGCGCGCTGGCCGAGGTGGTCGAGGGCGACGACGGTGACGAACTGTGGGTGCGCGCGATCGTGCTCTCGACGGACGGCGCCCTCGCCGTACGTCAATCGACTTCTGGTTCCCCAGGCGACGCCCTCGGCGTCGGAACCCGCCTCGCCGAGCAGATGCTCGCCGACGGCGCCGCCGATCTGATGGAAGCACCAGCGAGAAAGCAGCACCCATGACCCGACGCACCACAGACCAGACCACCTCGGCCTCCGCCAACGGGGCCGCCACAGCCGCGCGCCCGAGCCAGCGGGGGTGGGTGTCATTTGTCGGCAGTGGCCCGGGCGATCCGGGGTTGCTCACGCTGCGCGCCATGGAGTTGCTCGCCGACGCGGAAGTCGTGATCACCGAGGTCGCCGACCACGAGCCGCTCGTGCGCGGGCTGCTCGGCCTGCCGCTGGAGCCGACGCCTGATGAAAAGGGCCCCGTGTTCGTCGACGGCGGCTTTGGGGAAGACGGTCAGCCGCTCACCCACGCTGCGCGCGCCAAGGTCGTCGTCCGCGAAGCCAAGAAGGCGCTGCGGGTGGTCCGGCTGATGGCCGGTGACCCCTTCCTCTACGCCAGCGGGCCCGAAGAGGCCGCCGCGTGTGTCAAGGCCGGGTTGGGCTTCGAGATCGTCCCCGGTGTGTCCTCGGTGTCGGCCGTTCCGGCGTACGCCGGCATTCCGCTCACCGACAAGACCCACCGTGACGTGACCGTGGTGACCTGTGGCGAGAAGGTCGACTGGACCAAATATGCGCAGAGCCGCACCCTCGTCCTGCTCTCGGCTTCTCGGACCATCGGGGAGGTGGCCGCCGCGCTGATGGCTGCCGGCCGTGCCCCCGAGACGCCCGTCGCGATGACCCAGGTGGGCACCACCACCGAACAACACACCCTGGTTTCCACGCTCGAAAACGTCGCGGTCGAAGCGCGGGCCGCCCGGATCGTGTCGCCCGCCATCACCGTCGTCGGCGACGTGGTCGACCTGCGGGCCACGTTGTCGTGGTTCGAAACCAAGCCGCTCTTCGGCTGGCGAGTGCTGGTCCCGCGCACCAAGGAACAGGCCGGCGTCCTCTCGCAGCGACTGCGCGCCTACGGTGCTGTCTCCGAGGAGGTCCCCACGATCTCCGTCGAGCCGCCGCGCAACCCGCAACAGATGGACAAGGCCGTGCGCGGCCTCGTCGAGGGCCGTTATGAATGGATCGCGTTCACCTCGGTGAATGCGGTGAAGGCGGTGCGCGAGAAGTTCGAGGACTATGGGCTCGACGCCCGGGCCTTCTCCGGGCTCAAGATCGCTGCTGTCGGCGACAAGACCGCTGCCGCGATCGCCGCCTGGGGCCTGCGCCCGGACCTGATCCCGACGGGCGAACAATCGGCGGCCGGCCTGCTCGAGGATTGGCCTGAGTACGACGAGTTGCTCGACCCGATCAACCGCGTCTTCCTGCCCCGCGCCGACATCGCCACCGAGAATCTCGTGGCCGGTTTGATCGATCTCGGTTGGGAGTGTGACGACGTCACCGCCTATCGCACCGTGCGGGCCACCCCGCCACCGGCGCCCACCCGCGACGCGATCAAGACGGGCAAGTTCGACGCCGTGGTGTTCACCTCGTCCTCGACGGTGCGCAACCTGGTCGGCATCGCCGGCAAGCCGCACCCTTCGACCGTGATCGCGGTGATCGGGCCGGCCACGGCCAAGACCGCCGAGGAGCATGGTCTGCGCGTCGACGTGTTGGCGAGCAAGCCCGATGTTGAGGTCCTCGTGGACGCGCTCGCCGACTTTGGCGCAGCCCGCCGGTTGGCCCTGGTCGAGTCCGGGCAGCCCGTGACCAAGCCGTCCGAACGCAAGCCGTCAGCGCGCCGGAAGGCGAGCTCGAAGTAGTGGGGCCGATCATCCGGCCGCGCCGGCTGCGGCGCACTCCCGCACTGCGGCGGATGGTCGCCGAGACCACGATCTCCCCGAGCCAACTGGTGCTCCCGCTGTTTGTGCGGGAAGGGTTGACCGAACCCCGGCCGATTTCGTCGATGCCCGGAGTCGTGCAACACACCCGTTCCACGCTGGTCCGCGCCGCCGTGGAGGCCGCCGAGGCCGGGCTGGGCGGGGTGATGCTGTTCGGCATCCCCGAGACCCGCGATCCGATCGGCTCTGGCGCGGTGGATCCGGCCGGGATCCTCAATCTGGCGATCACCGACGTGGTGTCGGCCGTGGGTGATGGGCTGACCGTGATGAGCGACCTGTGCCTCGATGAGTTCACCGACCACGGGCATTGTGGGGTGCTCACGCCCGACGGGGTGGTGGACAACGACCGGACGCTCGCGGCGTACGCCGACATGGCGCTGGCCCAGGCCGCCGCCGGCGTCGACATGGTCGGACCGAGCGGCATGATGGACGGCCAGGTCGCGGCGATTCGCGGCGCACTGGATGCAGGGCTGCATAGCGAGGTGTCGATCCTGGCCTATTCGGCGAAGTATGCGTCGGCCTTCTATGGGCCGTTTCGTGAGGCTGTCGACTCGTGCCTCGAGGGCGACCGGCGGACCTATCAGCAGGATCCGGCCAACGCCGTCGAAGGGGTCCGCGAGGCCTTGCTGGACGTCGAGCAGGGTGCCGACATCGTCATGGTGAAGCCGGCCCTGGCCTATTTGGACGTGATCCGCCGGGTCCGCGACGCGGTCGACGTGCCGGTGGCGGCGTACAACATCTCAGGCGAGTACGCCATGGTCGAGGCCGCCGCCGCCCGGGGCTGGATCGACCGCGAAGCCGCCATCATGGAGACCCTCACCTCGATCCGCCGGGCGGGCGCGGACGTGATCTTGACCTACTGGGCCACCGAAGCCGCCACCCACCTCCTCTAGCGCCGACCCGTCGCAGTTTGACCGCCGACCCGTCGCAGTTTGACCGCCGACCCGTCGCAGTTTCACCGCCGACCCGTCGCAGTTTTACGGGCGAGTGCGGAGCGTCTCCACGCCGTCACCCTCTAGCGATTCGTAGACAGCTTTCCGCCCGCCCAGGGCCGACAACAGCGCCGACGAAGGCCCACGAACGAGCGGTCCGTCGCCGTGTGCGAATCCCGAATCGGTGGACTCGAAGCGGAGGCCAGCGACGCGACCCTTGCTGAGAAAGCCACGGGTCGCCAGGGGCGAGGTGAGGAACGCTAGGGAGGTGTCCGCCGGTTCCGCGGCAATCGGATTGGGCACCGAGAGGGGGATGCTCATGTCGAGGCTGTGCAACAAGATGTCCGTCAGTGGCGCATGGGCGTCGAGCCCAGGAGGGGTGAATCTATGTTCTGCATTATCGCGGAGGATCGCCGCCAATTGGCCGAGCGGGCGCCCGGACCGCTTGATCGCCCAGTCCCTAGAGAGAGAGTTGAAGTCCCCGCGGTAGCGGATCATCCCCAGCATCATCTTCGGCAGGGACACCTCGAAAGCCATCACGAGATGGGCCGCCACGGCTTGGACGGTCCAGTCGTCGCACAGGCTCCGCACGGCCCCTTGCTCCGGGGTGAAAGTGTCGATCATGTCTGCCGTCAGTCGCCGACGGATCGCAATCATGGCGAAGATCTCGTCCTGGGTGGGCATGGTTTGGAGACTAACGGTTTCGGTGGTGAAACTGCGACGGGTGGGTGGTGAAACTGCGACGGGTGGGCGGTGAAACTGCGACGGGTCGGCGGTGAAACTGCGACGGGTCGATGGTGAAACTGCGACGGGTCGGGGGTGAAACTGCGACGGGTCGGGGGTCAAACTGCGACGGGTCGGGGGTGAGTTGGGGTGCACGGGAGTGCTCAGAGACAATGGCTGGGTGCCCTCCTCCACCTCGCCCTTCAGCCCTCGGCTGCCGGGTGACACCTCGCGGTCGAAGGAGTTGTTTGGCCGCGCGCGGGCGGTGACTCCCGGCGGGGTGAACTCGCCGGTGCGTGCTTTCACCGCAGTGGGGGGTACGCCGCGGTTCATCCGCTCGGCGGCGGGGGCGTGGCTCACGGATGTGGACGGCAATGACTACGTCGATCTGATCTGCTCGTGGGGCCCCATGCTCCTCGGTCACGCTCACCCGGAGGTCCTCGCAGCCGTGCAGAGCGCGGTGGCGCGCGGGACGTCGTACGGCACCCCCACCGAACCCGAAGTCGAGCTCGCCGAAGAAATCGTGGCCCGCACCCCGATCGACCAGGTCCGTTTCGTCTCGTCGGGCACCGAGGCCACCATGTCGGCGATCCGCCTGGCCCGCGGCGCGACCAACCGCGACCTGGTGGTGAAGTTCGCCGGGTGCTACCACGGGCACGTCGACTCGCTGCTCGCGTCGGCAGGCTCGGGACTCGCGACGCTCGGTGTGCCCGGCACCCCCGGCGTTCCGGAGTCCTCGACGGCCCTGACCATCGTGTTGCCCTACAACGACCGCGCCGCCGTCACCCAGGCCTTCACGGAGTACGGCGCGCGCATCGCCTGCCTGATCACCGAGGCGGCCCCCGGAAACATGGGGGTGGTGCCGCCCGAGCCGGGGTTCAACGAGTTCCTCGCCGACACCTGCACCCAGCATGGCGCCCTCTTCATCTCGGATGAGGTGATGACCGGTTTCCGGGCCTCCCGCCAAGGTCAGTGGGGCCTCGACGGGGCAGCCGAGGGCTGGCGCCCCGACCTGATGACCTTCGGCAAGGTGATGGGCGGCGGCTTCCCCGCGGCCGCCTTCGGGGGCCGAGCCGATGTGATGGCCCAACTGGCACCGCAGGGGCCGGTCTATCAGGCGGGCACGTTGTCAGGGAACCCGATCGCCACGACCGCCGGGCTCGCCACGCTGCGCCTCGCCACCGACGACGTCTACCACCACCTCAACACCACCGCCCACACGATCAAAACCGCCGCCGGCGAGGCCCTCACCGCTGCCGGGGTGCCCCACCTCATCTCGTCGGCCGGGACGATGTTCTCGGTGTTCTTCACCGAGGGCCCGGTCCGCAATTTCGCCGACGCCTCCACCCAGAACACCGCGGCGTACGCCGCCTTCTTCCACGCCATGCTCGACCGCGGGGTCTACTTGCCACCCTCGGCCTATGAAAGCTGGTTCGTTTCCAGCGCGCACGACGACCGGGCGGTTTCGACCATCCTGGATGCCTTACCTCACGCCGCGATCGCGGCCGCTTCCGTCGAAGGGACCCCATGAGCGAGCAGACCATTGTCCACGTATTGCGACACGGCGAAGTGCATAACCCCGAGGGTGTGCTCTATGGCCGCCGTCCGGGCTATCACCTCTCCGAGTTGGGCCGGAAGATGGCCGATCGGGTCGCGGAGACGATCAAGGATCGCGACATCACGCATCTGCGCTGCTCGCCGCTGGAGCGCGCGCAAGAGACCGCGCAGCCGCTGGCCGGAGCCCGCGGACTCGACATCGTGACCGATGACCGGGTGATCGAGTCCACCAACATCTTCGAAGGCAAGCCGTTCGGCGTGGGGGATGGTGCGCTGCGTTCCCCGTCGGCATGGCGGCATCTGTGGAACCCGTTCCGTCCGTCGTGGGGCGAGCCGTACGTCGAGGTCGCCGCCAGGATGCGCGCCGGGATCGCGGCCGCTCGCGACTCCGCGTTGGGCCACGAGGCGGTCGTGGTCTCCCACCAAATGCCGATCTGGGTAGCGCGCCTTTCGGCCGAGGGCCGACCGTTCTTCCACGATCCGCGCCGCCGTCAATGCACGTTGGCCTCGCTCACGTCGTTCCACTTCAACGGGACGGCGCTGACCAAGGTGGTCTATTCGGAGCCCGCCGGAGACCTGATCCCGACTCGCGACAAGAAGGCGCCCTTCAGCGCGGGCGGCGCTCCCGAGCAGCACAGGCCGTGACCCCTTGAGATTCGCTGGGCTGAGGTTGGCGGGGGTCGTGCTGGCGGGGGTCGCACTGGCAGCCTCCCTCGCTGGTTGTACGACGGTCGACGGCACCGGCGGCAAGGGCTACATCTCCGGCGACGGCCGGGTGTCGTTCATCGCTCCCGAAGATCGCGGCAAGCCCATCTCGGCCGAGGGAAAAGGGCTCGATGACGAACCCCTGTCCCTGGACGCCCTGCGCGGCAAGGTCACGGTGATCAACATCTGGGGCTCATGGTGCGCCGAATGTCACTCCGAGATGCCCGACCTGGTGGCGGTGGCCAACGCGGCCGACCCCGAGCAGGTGAGCTTCTTGGGCATCAACACGCGCGACCCCTCCCCGGCCCCGGCCCGGGGGTTCGTGCGCGACTACGAGGTGCCCTACCCCTCTCTTTATGACCCCGACGGCATCGTGCTCCTCGCCTTCGCGGACGAGGTGATCTTGCGGGCTACCCCGTCGACGTTGGTCCTCGATCGCGAGGGCCGCGTCGCGGCGTCGATCGTGGGTGAACTCCCGTCGAAGCAGACGCTCAGCGACGTGATCGATGAGGTTGTTGCGGAGAAGCAGGGGACCGATGGGTGAGTGGTTCTCCGGGCAGGCCGCCAGCGGTTCGATGCTGGTGGCGCTTCCCGTCGCGCTCATCGTCGGCCTGGTCTCGTTTTTCTCCCCGTGTGTGATCCCGCTCCTGCCGGCGTACTTGGCCTATGCCACCGGGCTGAGCGGGTCCCAACTCGCCGATGCCGACGTAGTCCGGCAGCACCGCGGACGGATGCTCGCCGGCTCGGCGCTCTTCGTCGCGGGCTTCTCGCTCGTGTTCGTCCTGCTGGGCGTCGCCGCCGGCGGGCTGGGCATGACGCTGATGTCGCACCAGCGCGAGTTCTCGATCGTTCTCGGCGTGCTGAGCATCGCCCTCGGCCTGGCCTTCCTGGGGCTGCTGCCGTTCACCCAGCGCGACGTCCGCATCCACTCCGTCCCGGCGGTCGGGCTGGCGGCGGCGCCGCTGCTGGGCTTCCTGTTCGGCCTGGGGTGGACGCCGTGCGCTGGCCCCACTCTCGGCGTGATCCTCACCCTGGGGATGAATGAGGGTACGGCGCTGCGCGGCGGCCTGCTGTCGGCGGCGTACGCCGTCGGACTGGGCGTGCCGTTCATTATCGCCGGGGTGGCCTATGAGCGGATGCTCGGCGCGGTCCGTTTCATCCGGCGCCACCAGGTCTGGGTCACCCGGTTCGGCGGGATCTTGATGATCGCGCTCGGGGTCGCCCTGGTCACCGGCTGGTGGGATGTGCTGGTCAACTGGCTCCAGATCAACCTCGTCAACTCTTATCGGGTGGGCGTGTGACTGGCAGCGACCGCCCGCTGGGTCACGTGGATCACGAGGTCGACCCCGAGACTGGACAAGAGTCTGGTTCGGAACACGAGTCTGGGCCCGGGTCTCTTTCGGGGCCCGAGTCTGGGCGCGAACCTGGCGAACTCAACCCCCGCGAGTTGGCCCGCTGGGCCTGGCGCCAGCTCACGTCGATGCGGACTGCGCTGATCTTGCTGCTCTTGCTGGCGGTGGGGGCGATCCCCGGTTCGGTGATCCCGCAGACGGGAGTCGACGCGCTCAAGACGTCGCGCTGGCAGGAGGCGCACCCCAAGCTGACCACGATCTATGAACGCCTGGGGCTGTTCTCGGTGTATGACTCGGTCTGGTTTTCCGCGATCTACATCTTGTTGATGATCTCCCTGGTGGGGTGCATCTTGCCCCGCACGGCGGTCTATTGGCGGGCCGCGCGCGCCACCCCACCGCGCGCCCCCCGCAACCTGACTCGCCTCGCCGACCACGCGGCGTACGACTCCGATCTGAGCCCCGACGAGGTCCTCGACCGGGCCCGCTCAGTGCTCGGTCGGCGACGCTATCGGCTCGCCCCCTCGGGCGAGGACGGCTCGGTATCCGCTGAGCGCGGCTATCTGCGCGAAGCCGGCAACTTGCTCTTCCACATCTCGGTGCTGTTGGTGCTGGTCGGGTTCGCCATGGGCAGCCTGTTTGGCTACAAGGGCGGCGCCATCGTGGTGGTCGGCAAGGGCTTTTCCAACACGCCGACGCAGTACGACGATTTTGTGCCCGGCAGCCTCTTTGACCCCAGCGACATGGAGAACTTCTACTTCCGAGTCGATGACTTCGAGGCCGAATGGCTCTATTCGGGACCTGCGGCAGGGACGGCGCGAAAGTTTGTCGCGCCGCTCACTTATCGCGAGACCCCGGATGGTCCCGAGCGCACCTACGACCTGAAGGTCAATCATCCGCTGGCCATCGGCGGCACGGAGATCTTCCTGATCGGGCACGGCTATGCCCCGATCATCACCATCCGAGACGGCGAGGGCAACATCGTCAACTCCGGTCCGACGATCTTCTTGCCGACCGACCAGCAGACGTTCCGCTCGTTCGGCGTCGTCAAGGCCCCCTCGGCCAAGCCGACCCAGATCGCGCTCGATGGCGAGTTTTATCCGACTTACGACTACACCACCGAGACCGGCCCGTATTCGACGTTTGGCGATGCTCTCAACCCGGCCATCTCGATGACCGTGTGGACCGGTGACCTCAACCTCGGCTCGGGCAACCCGCAGTCGGTCTACACGCTGGATCGCAGCAAACTCACGATGCTGAAGAAGGAGCCCGGGCTCAACTGGCACAGGCTCAACTGGCACCGCCCAGGCGTTCCGGGTGGATCTCCAGGTGGGCGAGCAGGTCACCCTCCCGGACGGGCTGGGGTCGGTGTCCCTCGATGGCTATGAGCGCTGGACGCGCGTGCAAATCAGTCGTACGCCGGGCAAGTATCTCGCCCTCTCCGGCGTGGTGCTGGCCCTGCTCGGACTCCTGATGTCGCTGTTCATCCGCCCCCGCCGAGTGTGGGTTCGGGCGCGCCGGGACGAGGCGGGTCAGACCAGGGTCGAGGTGGCCGGCTTGGCCCGGTCGGATGGGGCGGATATGGCCGAAATGCTGGCGGCTATCGTGGCAGAGTTGCGCGCCGCAGAGCCGGCTTCGGATGCTGAGAACCAAACGAGTGGTGGGGTGAGTTGATCATGTCCGACGCTTCCTGGGAGACCTTGAGCAACCAGGCGGTCGCAGCCGCGGGGGTGGTCTACTTCCTGGCGTTGCTGGCCCATCTCGTCGAGTGGAGCGCCTTGCGGCGGTTGCCCAGTGATGAAGCCGACAATCCCAGGGCCGCGATGTTTGGCCGCCTCGGTGTGCTGCTCACGTTGATTGCCGTTGGGGTCCACGCCTTGGCCCTGGTCGGCCGCGGGCTGGCCGCCGATCCCAATCGGGTGCCGTGGGGCAACATGTATGAGTTCACCCTCGCCGGAACCTTCGTGGTGGGCCTGCTCTATCTCGCCTTCTACCGCCGCTATTCGCTGACCTGGTTGGGCCCGATCGTCGTGGGTTTCATCCTCACGGTCCTCATGATCGCGGCGATCTGGCTCCACGAGCCCGTCTCACCACTGACCGAGGCGCTCAACTCGCCGTGGCTGGTCATCCACGTGGTGGCAGCGGTGATCGCCACGGGCGCCTTCACGCTCGGGGGGTTCACGTCGGTGCTGTTCTTGCTGAAGGAGCGTTCCCCGAACGCGTCGACGGGGTACGTCGCGCGCCTGCCGAGCCCCGCCGTACTCGATCGGTTGTCCTATCAGCTGCACGCCTTCGGGTTTCCCGTGTGGACCTTCGCGGTGCTGATCACCGGCCCCATCTGGGCGCACCAGGCGTGGAGCTCCTATTGGAATTGGGACCCCAAAGAGGTGTGGGCGTTCATCACCTGGGTCGTCTACGCGGCCTATCTCCATGCCCGTTCGACGGCCGGTTGGAAGGGACGCAAGGCCGCCTATCTCGCGCTGGTCGGGGTCGCCACCTTGTGGTTCAACTTCATCGGCATCAACTATTTCTCGACGACCAGCCAGCATTCGTACGCCGCCGAGTCGCCTGGGGCGCCGCATCACGGGAGCCCCCGCACGATCGATGTTGCTGCTCACCAACCGCCGGCGAAGCACGCCTGATAGGCCTGCTCGTATTCCGATGAGGTCGGCCCCGCTTCGGTGATCACGTTGCCGATGTCGCCGGGTGTGCCGACGATCGCATAGAACCGGTCGTCGAAGACCGCTAACGAACCCTTCATCCCGGTGCATTTGCGCAGCGCCGGGGCTTGCAGCACGCCTTCGTCGTCGACACAGCCGGCATAGTCTGCCGGGAGCTTGGACCCGTCAACCCAGACGTCGGCGCAGGCAGGCAGGGAGTCGCTGGCTGGGGTGGGCGCGTCTCGCACCTCGCGCACCTGGCCGCAGCCACCGACTCCCACGCTCATCAAGATGGTCAACACCACCATCGAGAGAAGGGCGGCCTTCGGGCTAAACGTCATCGGGCTAAACGTCATCGGGCTAAACGTCATCGGGTTTGTCTTTGCGTGGCCGTTTGCGGTTGAGGTCACGCAGGAAGTCGGGGTCGTCGTCGGGGGCCACCGGACGACGTACGGCGCGTCCCCCGCCCCCGCGGCGGCGGCCGTCGGTGAGCCGGAGGATGGCGTAGATGGCCGCCCCGAGCAGGACCAGGAGGATCAGGAACTTCAGCACTCTTCAACCCTAGTTCGTCCCTGGGCAATCGTTCGCGGATCCGCACCGATTAGGGTGAGCGGCGTGAGGGAGTTCGTTATCTACACCGCGTTGCGGGTGGCGCTGTTCGTTGCGGTCTTGGCGATCGTGTTGGCCGTGTGGATCAAGGTCTTGGGTCACGACGCCAACGCCATCTGGCCGCTGGTGATCGCCTTCGTGATTTCTGGCGTGCTGTCCATCTTCTTGCTCAACCGCCCCCGCGAGGCGTTTGCCCGTCGGGTGGAGCGCCGGGCGGAGCGGGCAGTTGAGAAGTTCGATGACCTCAAGCGTCAAGAAGACTGACGACCCAAACTCCCCCCAGCGTCACATCACCCGGCTCACATCACCGGGACCTGATCGAGGGCGGCCTGCAGTGATTCCTCGGACAGGGGATCGTCGGCCATCTGATCGCCCATGAACTCGGCGTACGCGCCGAGCTCGAGCAAGCCGTGACCCGACAATCCCACGACGATCACCTTCTCCTCACCCGAAGCGGCGCAAGCGAGGGCCTCGCGCCGCGCCTGGGCCAGCGCATGGGATGACTCGGGAGCCGCGACCACGCCCTCGGTGCGGGCAAACTCCACGGCCGCATCGAAGCATTCCCGCTGGCCCAGCGCCGCGGCCTCGATCCAGCCCTGGTTCACGGCATGGGAGACCAGTGGCGCCATGCCGTGATAGCGCAACCCACCGGCGTGGATCGTGGACGGCACGAACTGGTGCCCGAGGGTGTACATCTTCAGCAGCGGGGTCAGACCGACGGTGTCGCCGAAGTCGTAGCGGTATTCGCCCCGCGTCAAGGTCGGACACGACGTGGGCTCCACGGCCAGGATGGTCGGGCTCTGGTTGCCCGCGAACTTCTCCCGCAAGAACGGGAAGGCCAGGCCCGCGAAGTTGGACCCACCGCCGGCGCAGCCGATGACGAGGTCAACGCTCGACTCCCCAGCCTTGGCCAACTGGAGCAGCGCCTCTTCGCCGATGATCGTTTGGTGCATCAGCACGTGGTTGAGCACCGAGCCGAGGGAGTATTTCGACGTCTCGTCTTGGGCGGCCACCTCGACGGCTTCGGAGATCGCAATCCCGAGGGTGCCGGGGTGGTCCTCCGGAAACGACAGCCCCGACTGGGTGAGCCGCGAGGGTGAGCGGTGCACCTTGCCACCGAACACTTCGATGAGCGTGCGGCGCTGCGGCTTGGTGTCGTACGACGTGCCGACCTGCCACACCTCGCACTCAAGCCCGAAGATCGAGCACGCATAGGACAGGGCGGTGCCCCACTGGCCGGCCCCGGTCTCGGTGGTCAGCCGGCGTACGCCGTTGATGGAGTTGTAGTAGGCCTGCGGCACCGAGGTGTTGACCTTGTGTGAGCCGGCGGGGGAGACCCCTTCGTATTTGTAGTAGATCCGCGCCGGCGTGCCCAACTTCGCTTCGAGGCGGCGGGCCCGGAACAGCGGCGAGGGACGCCACTGCTTGTAGACGTCGAGGACGGGCTGAGGAATGTCGACGTACCGCTCGCCACTGACCTCTTGCAGGATGAGCTCGATCGGGAACAGCGGCGCCAGATCGTCGGGCCCGACCGGTTCACGGGTCCCGGGGTGCAGCGGCGGCGGTGGCGGCACCGGCATGTCGGGCACGATGTTGTACCACTGGGTCGGCATCTCCGACTCGTCGAGGACGTATTTGTGCTGGCCGGTCGCGGTATGGCCAGTTTCGGATTGCCCAGTGTCAGCGGACGCAGTCTCAGAAGTCATCGCGCCAGCGTAGGGCCTGCCACCCCTAGCCGAACAGGAGCGCGATTCCACAACTCCTGTCACTTCGCCTCAAGGTCGGCGCGGATCTCCTCAACCCTGTCAGCGGGCAGGTCGTCGGAGGCGAAGACTCTCACGATCTGATCTGCGCCTCCGGCGTCCTGGGTGGCCACTACCTCGGTGTATTCGCGGCCTTCAAACACGATTTGCGCCGTGCAGTCTGCGCTGGTCTCTGGCGATGCATCCTGCGCACAACCGACTAGTCCCAGCGTGAGGACGACCCCCAAGGCCTTCATGAGTTTAGTCATCAACGATCGCCCCTCCGCTCAGAGCTTGGATCCAGCTCCGTGGAGCGCGTGCGGCGTCGGACTACGGGTCGCCTTCGCTGAGCGGGCGTTTGCTGGTGGTTGATCCGGGCCGGTGATCCGGGTGGCGGGTCGTCTGGGCGGGGGGTGTCTCCTGCGCGCGCACTTCGGGATCGACGTGGGCGCGCTCGAGGCCGATGGTGTCCCGATGGGGTGGCCGATGGGGGTCTGGCCCGGTGGAGGCGCGTCTGTAGAAGGCGACTTTGTTGTCGGCCAGGATGCGCATGTCATATCCGGGGTGGTGGGCGAGGCGGTGGTGGCGGGGGCAGAGGAGTCGGCTGTCGGCCAGGTTGGTGAGTCCGCCTTGGGACCAGGGTTGGTCGTGGTGGGCGTGGCAGACCGCGGCCGGGAGCGCGCAGCCTTCGGCGGTGCAGCCGCGGTCGCGGATTTCGAGGGCGCGGCGTTGGTTGGGGTTGTGGAAGCGCGCTGTTCTGCCGAGGTCGAGGGGGACGCTGTTGGTGCCCAGGACGGCGGGGATGAGCCCGGCTTGGCAGGCCAGGAGGCGGGCTTGGGAGGCGGAGATCCGGGTGCCGTCGGACAACGTGGCCACACCGAGGCCGGTGATCAGGGTTTGGTAGTCGAGGAGCACGCTGAGGGTGACCCCCATCCCGCCGGTCTGGCCGAGTTGGCCCACGGGGTAGCGCTCGAGGTAGTCCATCATGGCGAGCCCGAGGTGGTGCGGGGTGATTACTGGGCCGAGGTAGGTCGGCTCGTCGCTGTCGTGTTTGCCCCCTGGGTTGGGGTGGCGGCGGGGGTTGGCCAGGGCGTGCAGGTGGGTGGCGAGGATCCGTCCGTGCAGGCTGGGCAGGGTGAATCGGCCGTGACAGGTGCCGTGCCCATCGTCGACCATCACAAAGTGGGCTTTGGCAACGGCTGCGGCTTCTTCGGCTTCGAGGAGTCGTTGTTCGTGTGCTTCGGCGATTTCGGGGGCGAGGACATCGAGGATGTGTTTGCCGAGACGGCGTAGTGCTTTGGCGTCGTGGTGGGCTGCGTGTTGGAGGAGCAGTGCGCACGCTTTGGCCGGGACGCCGGCCTCGAGGTCCTCAGGGAGGGCGTCAATGGCGCCGATGATCACGCGGGCCTGGTCGGTGTGGACCGTCCCGTGGGTCCACGCGGCGTGCACGTCGGCGTACAGCGGGGTTTCTTCGCAGCGGTGTCCGAGGTGGAGGAGGCGGATGGCTTCGCCGCGGGTGATCTGGGTGGAGCGGGCCCACCAGGCGGCGGTGTGTCGGGCGCCGACGGCGTCGTCGAGACCGCGGCGACGGGCTTCGAGGCCAAACCGGGCGGCTTGGGCCTCCACGCGACCCTTCAGCCTGGTGGTGGCAGTCACGAGCCGAGCGATGTCAGCCTCGGCCAGTCCCAACAGCGACAACTCACCCAGCTCGCCCAGCGCCTGCTCAACCCGAGACAACGCCGTCGCGACGAGCGTCGAGGGCTGGTCGTTCACCCCGGGTGGACGCCACCCATGATCGTGAGGGCGATCGTGGTCTGTCATGGCAGTGACTGCTTGTCTACTCGCCGGACCCACCCGCGGGTGGGGATCGTGTGCATGGGGAGTTGAACCCCACGACTTACCAGATAACAGTGTGCCGGCGCCTGCGCGACCGAACGTAAGTTCGATTATAGTCCTGTTCGTGGAGATGTGCAAGCCCGAAAATCAAGGAATTATGGGAGCCTGTCGAGGTGCAATGGATCGTCGACCCTGGCTCGATTCGCCTCGCGCCGCTCACCGTGGAGCACGCGGAGGACATCTCCACGTGGCGGTACGGCGCGCCGTACGACCTCTACGACATGGTCGGCGCGGACCCGGAGGCGCTGCTCCAGCCCGAGGTTGGCTACTACGCCGTCCTGGCCGCCGACCGGCTGATCGGGTTCCGCTCGTTTGGGCCGGATGGCCAAGTGCCGGGGTGGCACTACGACGACTCTGCCCTCGACACCGGCGGAGGGCTGCGCCCCGATCTCACGGGGCAGGGACTGGGGAGTTCGGTGATCTCGGCGGGGCTCGCATTCGGTCGCGAACGCTTCGCCCCGGCAGCGTTCCGGGTGACTGTCGCCTCGTTCAACACCCGCGCCCTTCGAACGGTGCAGGCGCTCGGCTTTGAGCACGTCGATTCGTTCAACGCGGCTCGGGACGGTCGCCCCTTTGATGTGCTCATCAAGCGGGGAGGGTCCAACGCCCGGATCTAGTACGGCGGCGAACAGCACCGGAAGTAGGCGAATTCAGTGGGACCGGTGACCGGCTGCCGCCCTCGTGGGGCAGACAAACGCGCACAACCACAGGTTGCTCGTGGCCGGGGTCAGTCCTGTGCGGAGGCTGCCTGGCCTCGGCGCCGCCTCGCGAGCCGTACTTCGATGATTAGCACCGCAACACATGCGACGCCGAACGCCGCGGCGGCCCACAGCAGTCCTTCCACTGCGGCAACGTCGCACTCGCCGTCAAATCCGGGCCCGCTGCAGTTGGCGGAGTCGTAGCGAGCCATGCCCACGAAGAAGGCGAGGACGGGGAGCAGGAGCAGTGTGGCCAAATAGGCGATCATTCGCGTCTCGGTCCGGATGCCGTGCGGGGTGTTTGCTCCTGGGCCTCCATGGGTTCAAGTAATACTGGCACTCCCTGCGTCTGCGGCACTGAAATCGTCGCAGGGAGCGCGCGTCATCGCCGTACGCCGCCCTAGAGGCCGTGCAGCCGAGGAACCGTCACCGGTGGGACAGCGTCAAACCGCCGTGCCCCTCGCCGCTTGTCTCACCCAGGTCGTCAACGCCGGACGTCCCGCCGACCGCCGTCACAAACGAGCGGGCATGGCCTTGGGCATCGCGCTGGCCGTGCTTGCTTTCACCGGCTGCGCTCAGCCCGAGTCGCAGCTGGCCACAGCTGATGAACCGACGGTGAGACCCAACGAACTCGCCGTCGCGGGCGACCGGCCCTGTCCGCGCGAACTACCCGTCGGCGACGACCCGTCCGGCCACGGTTTCGGCAACGCGGAGCCCGCGCACCTGCTTCCCGGCCCTACTGAAGCCGCACGAAGCGTGGGTCTGCAAGTACAACACCTTCGACCAAGGCGCGACCGACAACGGTGGCGTGGTCTTCGGATGGCGACGCAGCGGACCGCCCGAATCCGTGAGCGACGCAGACCTTCCTACCCTCCAGGCTGCTCTCGATGACCTTGCCCTCGCGGACGGGAGCCGCATCTGCACCGACGATCTGGGTGCGCGCTGGATGGTGGTGTTGAGCCATGAGGGCGACCTTACGGGAGTGGTTGTCGACGACTACGGGTGCCGGGATGTCCGCCTGACCGACAACCCTCACCTCTCTCCTCCCGGAGCAGACGATCAGGAGGGGACGGTTGGAGGCGTCTTCGCTGGCGGTCCGGCAATTCTCGAAGCTGTCGGTGTCGGACGCACGGGCTAACAAACGTCGCGTTCGACTGGCCGAGATCGGGAGTTCGTCTGTCATCGCATCGCCTGAGAAAGTCCATGACGGTCGAGGCAACCCAGGTACGGCTGTCGTCCTCGTGGTTCCAGACGCAGACGTCCAGAGCTCCGCGCAATGAGATCGCGAACTGGTCACCATTGCCGGCGTCCGAGAAGAACACGAGCCCTCGAAGCGGGAGGTGGACATCCGCCAGCGAACGTCCGATCGACCTGAGCGGAAGTGAGCGTCGTCCTGGCCAAGCGCCGCGTCGGTCGCCGCCGGCCACGGAACACCGACGCCGGTATTCGCGCGTCCACGCCGTCGGTTTCGCTGAGTCGACCTCCTCGTCGACTCCTCCGGGAGCGGAGCGCCGCGCTTGGCCGCGGCCGCCGCAATCGCCTCAGCCGTCGATCTGGTGCCGCCGAAGATCCGCCATTCGCCCGGCGGGTGATCATTGACGCAGCATGCGCTTATCATGATCGAAGCGCTCCCGCTCATGCCGCTAGCCGATGAGTCAGCCGGACCTGCGGCGCGGACGCGGGAGCGGCGAGCAGTAGTCGACCCATGCCGGGGACCGAGGTCGCTGCCATCGTATCTCGCGCTTCCCCCAGGGCTGCGGGATGAAGCAACACTTTGGCAAGAAGTCGGGCCGGCTTCCCGGACTACCGAGGTCGGGCCACAGCACGCTGAGCACTGCGAGAGGCACGCCGCCGGTCCGTCCCCGCACGACCACTCCGTTCTGCACCGAACTCCTAAGGTGGGTTCATGCGCGTGGACGATGTGGTGAGGCTTGAGTTGGGCACGTTCGTGCGTCCGGCGGAGGAGACGGGGACGGGGAGCCCGAGGGTCGAGCCGGTGTTGGGGTACGTCGCGCGGACGAGTGGCGGCGTACTCCTTCTCGACACCGGCCTGGGCGAGGCCGATGCGGAGACCGAGGCGTGGTACCGGCCCAAGCGGGTCAGCATCGAGGATGCCCTCCGCAGCGTGAGTCTGACCACCGAGGACATCGACCTTGTCGTCAACTGCCATCTGCATTTCGACCACATCGGGGGCAACCCGTCGTTCGCCGGGCGGCCGATCTATTGCCAGCGCGGCGAGTTGGAGACGGCCAGGACCACCGACTACACGGTTCCTGAGCTGGTCGACTTCACGGGGGCGCGCTACGAGTTGCTCGACGGTGAGGCCGAGATCGCGCCGGGCGTGCATGTCATCCCGACGCCTGGGCACGTGGACGGGCACCAGTCGGTGGTGCTGGAGTGTGAGGACGGCTCCATCGTCCTTGCGGGGCAGGCGCACGACACCGCCTCCGCGTGGTCGGCTGACGCGCTGGCGGCACGAGCGGCCACGCTCGGACACGAGCCGCCGCTGCCCCTCGCGAGCCCCTGGGCCGCCCGCCTGCTTGAGTTCGACCCCAAGCGGGTCGTCTTCGCTCACGATGCCGCCGTCTGGGTCGCCTGAGCGCGCCGATCTGCCGCAGAGGCTTTCAAAGGCGTACGCCGCCTGCCGGACGTG
>CAWFBY010000004.1:0-160383 GCA_963814245.1 uncultured Actinomycetota bacterium | reverse complement strand
CGCGGTGTTGGCCCGCCTCGTGGTCGACCACGGGCACACCGTGAGCATCGGGGCGTTGGTCGATGCTCTCTGGCCCAGCGCACCTCCCCACGATGCGCACCGCACCGTGCGCACCTATGTCTCCCGGCTGCGCAAGGCGCTGGATCGATCGGGGCCCGGGGAAGCGGGCGAATCGGTCATCGTCACCACGGCGCTCGGCTACGTGTTGCGGCTCGAGCCGGGCGGCTGCGATGCGGACTCCTTCGAGGCGCTCCTGGCCGAGGGCCAACAGGCTGCGCAAGCCGGCTTGTGGGAGCAAGCGGCGGAGACGCTCGGGAAGGGCCTCACGCTCTGGCGAGGACCGGCGTACGCCGACTTCGTCGGGCTCCCCGCGATCGCCACCGACGCAGCCCGCCTGGACGAGCTCCGACTGCACGCCTGGGAAGTCCGGATCGACGCAGACCTCGCCAGAGGACTGAGCGCGGAACTGGTGGCCGAGTTGGAGCAGCTCGCGACGGCATACCCAACCCGCGAACGGATCTGGCGGCAGCTCATGACGGCGCTCTACCTCTCCGGCCAGCAGTCCGCCGCGACCGAGGTGTTTCGCCGGGCGCGGCGCATCTTGTTGGAGGAATACGGGGTCGACCCCTCTCTTGACCTCGCTGCCACCTACCAGCGAATCATCACCCACGACCCCGCGCTCGGGACGCCCCAGTCGATGCCCCAGTCGACGCCGGGGCCGGCGGCCGAGACCTTCAGTCAGCCACCCACCGCCCAACTCCCGCCCACGACCCGCCATTTCGCCGGGCGGGAGGTCGAACTCCGCAGATTGGACGACTGGTCGGGGGAGGCTGGCGCCGCTCCAGCGGTGGTCGCCGTTTGCGGCATGGCCGGAGTCGGAAAGACGGCGCTCGCCGTCCAATGGGGGCATCGGGTCGCGCAGCGCTTTCCCGACGGACAGTTGTACGCGGATCTGCGCGGATTCTCCCCAGGGCATGCCCCGCTCGATCCGTCCGACGTGCTCAGAAGTTTCCTTGAGGCGCTCGGGGTCGCCCCCTCAGAGTTGCCCGTGAAACTTCAAGACCGGCAAGCGCTCTATCGGAGCCTGATGGCCGACCGGCGGGCGCTCGTGCTGCTCGACAACGCGCGGGACGTGACCCAGGTGCGGCCCCTTCTGCCCGGATCGGCTGCCTGCAGCGTCGTGATCACCGGCCGGTCAAACTCGCTCGGCGGCCTGGTCGCCGCCGAAGGGGCGCACATGTTGTCCCTGACGCCCGTCAACCAACAGGAAGCCGAAGAGTTGCTCGAGCGCAGGGTCGGCAGGCAGCGGATGGCCGACGAACCCCAGGCCGTGGCCGAGCTCATCTCCGGGTGTGGACGACTCCCACTCGCGCTGGCGTTGGCGGCGGCCCGCGCCAGTGTTTTGCCCGATGTCTCGCTGACCACCCTCTCTCATCAGCTGCGCGGCTCCGACCCGCTGGGCGCGTTAGAAGTCGGTGACTCAGCCGTCGACCTGCGGCCGGTTATCTCCTGGTCATGCGAGGCGCTCAGTCCGGACGCCGAAAAGCTGTTTCGCCTGCTCGGCCTGCACCCCGGCCCAGAGTTCAGCGTCGACGCCTGCGCCAGCTCGGTCGACTTCGATGTGCCACGCGTGCAGCAAGCGCTGCACGAGCTGGTCGATGCCAACCTGGTGGTGACCCGGACGCCCCAACGCTTCGTCGTGCACGACGTGCTGCACGCCTATGCGGGGGACCTGACCCTGCGGGTCGATTCGGCAGTCTCTCGCGATGCCGCGGTGCGACGTCTCCTCGACTACTACGTGGCCAACGGACTCGCCGCCGCGCTCCTGCTCGGTCCCCTGATCGACAGGGTCGAACCCCTCGCCGGGGACGGGGTTGACCTTGACCCGCGGCTCGCCGACTTCGACTCCGCCGTCGCCTGGCTCGGCACCGAGCGCGAAGTGGCCGGCAATCTCGTCGAGCTCGCCTATCAGGGCAAGGCCTATGAGCACGCGTGGAGACTCGCCTGGATCTACGACACCTACCTCGCCCGGACGGGTCGGCGGCGTGAGCGTGCGGAGATGTTGGCGGTGGGACTGGCCGCCTCCCGGGCGCTGGAGGATCCGCTGGCGGAGGCCTCCATGCTGCGTTCGCTGACTGCCGTCGAGTCACAAAAGGGCGATTGGCAGGCCGCGGTGGCCCTGGGGGCCGAGGCCATTCGGCTTTCCGCGGAGGCGGGAGACCGCGTTGGGCAGGCATTCGGGCACCTGAGGATGAGTGGCGTGTACGGCGAGCAGAGCGACTACCCGGCCGCCGTACAACACGCTGTGCTGGCCAAAGATCTCTACCGTGAGGCGGGCCATCGCTTGGGACTCGGACACGCCTACAACAACCTCGGTTGGTATTCCGGCCTGATGGGCGACGACGCTGAGGCGTTGCGCTGGTGCCGCACGTCGTTGGTGCTGATCCGGGAGGCCGGAGATCACCAGGGCGAGGCTGCGATCTGGGATTCGCTGGGCTCCGCCCACTTTAGTCTGGGCGACCACGACCTCGCCGTCACGTGTTTTCACACTGCCCTGGACCTGGCACGCAACGTTGGAGCCAAGTCCCTGCAATCGGAGGTTCTGTCGCACCTGGCCACGGCCTTCGAGGCCGCGCAGCTGCCGACCGCAGCCAGACAGATCGAACGGGAATCGATCGCCATCCTCGAAGAGCTCGAACGGGGCGGATCAGGCCAACACGAAACAGCCTGATCCGCCCACGGTCAGCGTGCTTCGGCTAGTTCGGGGCAGGGCACTTCGTTTGACAGCCGCCTCCGCCACCGCTGCCGACGGCGAACTCCCCGCGCACCACGCCGGTGCGGAAAATCCTGTGTTGCCCGTTGTGATAGTCGAAGTACGAGATGACGGCATAGATCTCATCCGAGCCGTCAGTGTCTTCGTTGAGTTCGTCGCGGGTCAGGTTTGCCAGCGACAATTCGGCGCCCAGACCGGTCGACCCGGCTGCCGGCCAACCCGGCATGATCGTCAGGTCGCCCAGGTAGCTGTCGGTGCCTGGGTCATCCCCCCAGATGGTTGCCCGAAAAGCCGCTCCGTTAGCCACGATCTCCTGGGCGTAGGTCTGAGACATGTAGGAGTCCAAGCCCACGTGCGCGGTGAACTTGTCCGTCGAGGTGTTTCTCTGGAAGTCCAGACAAGCGTTGAAGGTCACGAAGTCTCCATCGCATGCCATGTCGGTGATGGCGGCGTCGGCGGGCCCGGCGCCCAACGCGAGGCCCACCGACATCACGCCGGTCAGTGCGGGAACCGCGAGCATCGTTAGTCGTTTCATGATTCTGTCCATCCTCGCTCCACCAAGCCCAGCAATGTGAGCACTGCGCGGCCGACGGCCGTGGGCGGGAGTGATGGGTGAAGCGTGATTGATTGGGAACTCCCGCCGTCACCGTCGCAGCGACGAACGACAGATGCTCGACAGGCAAGTGGGCCATCGGCCAGCTCGGCGCTTCGGAAAGCCAGCCTTGGCCGGGCGCTTGCCCTGAATGCGGCCTCCGGGGAGGGCCAGAGTCGACAAAGTGTCGACGGCCCTATGTTCGCGACGACGTTACACCACTTTGTCCCAATAAAGTGGTGTAACGTGGGATTGTGAACCAAGAACGAGGCGAGTTGCACCCCGAATTTGTGGTCGGCTGGGAAACCCATCGCTGGGATCGCGAACCGGATCACTCTGCCTCGCGCCGCCAGCAACTTTCGTCACGCGGTCCCTACCAGGCGGCCGTGTCTCCTGCGATCGCTGGAACCACGCTGCAGATCGACGCCGCGCTCCAAGCCGAGGCCGAGGACGCCGTTCGCGAGATCACCCGCTTCGACGCCGAGGTCACTGCGATCGCGCAAAGACGTGCGGCCCGCGAGGGCGACGACTCGGCCACAGAACTCGCACCGCTGGCGTCGGTGCTCCTGCGCACCGAGTCGGCATCATCGTCAGAAATCGAGGGTGTGACGGCCGGTGCCCGTGCCCTCGCGATGGCGGCCATCGACTCGAAAACCGGCCCAAATGCCCAACTCGTGACGGCGAACGTCACCGCCCTGCAGCGAGCCGTCGCGCTGGCCGACAACATCAGCATCGACACGATCCTCGCGGCCCACCAGGCCCTGCTCGATAAGCACACCTATGCAGCACCCGGACGACTGCGCGACCAGCAGGTCTGGATCGGCAGCAACGCCCTGAGCCCCCACACGGCGTCGTTCGTGCCGCCGCACCCATCCCGGGTTCCGGCCGCGCTCGATGACCTCATCGCCTACGTCCACCGCGTCGACCTGCCGGTATTGGCGCAGATCGCCATCGCGCACGCTCAGTTCGAGACGATCCATCCCTTCAACGACGGCAACGGCCGCATCGGGCGAATTCTCGTCCACGCGATGCTGCGCCACTCGGGAGTTACCCGCACGCTAACGGTCCCGGTCTCGGCGGGCCTGCTGACTGACACGTCCGCCTACTTCCACGCGCTGACGGACTACCGCGAGGGGTACATCGAGACGATCATCCGACAGTTCATCAACGCCTCGTTCCGTGCAATCGGCAACGGCCGGATCCTTGTCGACGACCTGGAGCACGTCTACGAAGAGTGGAGCGAGAGGCTTGCCTCCAGGCGTGGATCGGCGGCACGACGCCTACTCCCGCATCTGCTGAACCAGCCTGCGGTCAATGTCGCCTACGTCGAAACCGCCACCGGCGTCGTTCTGTCTGCGGCCCAACGTGCCGTCGAGCAACTTGAGGAAGCAGGCATTCTCAAACGTGCGGGCGGCGGGCAGCGCAACCGGGCATGGATCGCCCAGGACGTTATCGACGCACTCGACGCCTTCGCCGAGCGCGTCGGTCGTCGTTCGTGACGTTCACGCGGACTTTCGGCGCTCCTTGGAGGGTTGACGCCGCCTGGACTGCCAGTCGACAGAGTGTCGCCGGCTCAACGTTGGAGCCTCTCGCGTGACAGGTCCTACCGGGTGCGCCCGCCGGAGAGTTGGTCGGTCAGCGTCTTGAACTCTGCCCAGGCGCCGACGGCGAGCAGGCGGGCTTGCTCGGGCCAGGTCGCGGGGTCGTGCATCTTGAAGGGGCGCCCGCCGCCGTCGAGGATGTCCTGCAGTTCGGCAACCGGCGTGTGCGACAGTGCTCGCCAGGTTTCGATGCCCCTCGCATGGCAGAGCCGCTCGATGGCAGGCCCGATGCCTTCGATGACCTTGAGGTCGTCAAGTTTGAGGGGCCGACCCAGGACGCCCGCGCCGCCCTTCACGTCCGGTGCGACCTCGGGGCTGGTGGTGGCCTCCGGTGCAGGCTCGGGTTGGCTTATGAGGGGCTGTGGCGTGACGGGCGTCGTACCGGAGTCAGCGACTTGGGCGGGGGCCTCGGCCACGGCTGCCGCAGCCGGTGGGGCGGCGGCAGCGGCGTCGGCTCGGGCCGTTTGCTCAGCCAGCTGAGCCGCGAGGTCATCGGCGCGGGAGCGTTGTTCGCCGAGCTCCTGGTCGCGCTGAGTGAGCGTGTCTTGTGCGCCTTCCAACTGCCCGGCGCAGGCTTCGTGTTCGCGAGCGGTTGCGCTCAGCTCGGTGATGGTTTGTTCGTGGGATTCGACTCGAGTGCGGTGTGAGTCGACCTCGCCAGTGAGAGCGGAGACCTGTGATTGGTGCTCGCTCACCGTGCGGTCGGCCTCGGCAAGCTGGGTGTCCCGCTCTCCCAGGTCTGCTCTCAGGCGTGCGTTCTCAGCATCCCCGGCGGCAGCCTTGCGCCCCCAGAGGAACCAGCCGATGGCAACGCCGATCAACGCGAAAACGATGAGCTGGACAGTTTCACCGAGCATGGCTGGGTTCCTGTTCTGAGGCGAATGTTGAGTTTCCAAAGTCCTAGCAGGTTAACACCGCTCAGCGATGGACCGGGGGCGCGCGAAGGGGGGATACCTGGCCGGTGCTTGGTCGGGTGGTGCAGGTCAGCTCTGCGGGCATACGTCGCGGTAGGGCTGCGTAGGCAGGAACTGCGCCCACTCCTCCTCGGTCAGGGTCCGGCCCGCCATCTGGCACGCGAAGTCGAGGGCCCGGTCGAGGTCTGTCTCCCAGCGGTAGACCTTGCCGTCGTACGACGCGATCGCCACGTCGTGGCTGTTGCCGATGAACTGCGCTCCCGCCGGGACCGGCTCCCCTTGATGGGGTGGGTAGACGGTGCCCAGCAGCGCGAGCGTCGTGGCGTCCCACAGGCTGACGCCGCCGTCCTGGGCGGCGGAGACCAGCAGTTCACCATCGGCGGAGTAGTTGAGCCATCGCACCTGGGCACCGAGACCGGTGGATCGCTGCTGTTCGTCGCCGGAAGCGACGTCGATGGTGACGATCTGGCTGGTGTCGCCCGCGACCGCGACCGTCGAGCCGTCCGGAGAGGCAGCGGATGCCATGGAGTTGAGCGGCACATCACCTTCGGACCGGACCTCACCGGTGTCGACGTCGATCACCCGCCAATGCTCGGAGGCACCGTCGCTGGAGTCCTCGTAGACCATCGCGGTGCTCCCATCCCCGATGCGGATGGACCCGTCCGCGGCAAACTCGAAGGTCTCGCCCTCCGGCAGCAGGGTCTCGGCGTCGAAGAGGTGGGTCTTGTCGGCCGAGTCACCCGCGAGCAGGCTGCGGGTCCCGGCCACGTAGGCCAAAGAGAAGATGTCCTTGTCGAACAGATCCCCCTTTGCGACGACCTTGCCAGTGGTGGAATCGAGGACCGTCACGACCCCGGTCTCTTGGCACGCCTCGAGCACGCACCAGCCGAGGTACTGCCCGCCGTCCGGATGCCAGGTGCCGAAGGACCACGGAAGAAGTTGCGTCGGGAGCTCCGTTGGAGTTGTCGCCTCTCCGGTGGCGCTGTCGACGAACCTGACCCATCCCGTTCCCGTGTTGTCGAGCCAGCGGTAGGCCACCTGCCGCCCATCCGGGGAGAAGTCGGCGTACGCGAACACGTCGGCGTTGTCGACTTGGGTGGTCTGCTGCAGGTAGGTGTCTTCCACGGACCGGTCCCAGGTGCGCAGCATCGAATCGGCGCCGCCGCCATAGACCAGGTCATTGTTCGGGCTGAAGCCGACGCCCCAAGGGTCGAAGGTGTTCCACCGTTCCAATGGCCGACCGGAGGCGGCGTCCCAGACGATGAGTTCGCCATCGTTGGAGACCGACCCAACGAGGGAGCCGTCGGGTGAAAACCCGAGGCCGCGCACATAGTCCCGGTGACCACCCAGCGTATGGACCGTCTTGTGTGTAGCCAGATCCACCAGCAACGCGCCCTTATCGCCCAGGCCCTCAACGCCGAGGGCGAGCAGGGTGACCGGGGGGCAACTCGGAGCGGCCTTGCAACAGTTGGGGCACCTGTATAGCAGCGGCAGCGGCAGCGGCAGCGGCAGCGGCACCGCCACCGACGTGGTGGCCGATTCCCAGTTCGACCGCGAGCGGCGGCGGCGGATTCTGTGATCCTGATCCTGGTGGAACCAGGGTGGCGCTTGCGGAACTCTTGGGTGATAGTGGACCGTCGCGGGTGGAGCCTGACGGCGGTACAGATATCGATGATCAACTTGGGGCCGCTCCCGGGCGAGCGCCTCACCCGGTCGGTTGGGGACCAGCCGCGGAGAGTTGTGACTGGCTCGGGAGGTCGGAATGGTCCGCAAGCTTGGCGCAGTAAGCCGATCAGTGCTCAGTTTGGCCTTCGTGGGTGGATTTGTTTCTGCCGGGATACAGGCGAATGGGTCTGCTGCAACTGGAGCTCCAACGAGCGCCATCGCTCCTGCGGTCTCGGCAGATCCGTCGGACGCCGCGATGCAGCAGGCAGTCGCGACGAACACTTCAGTTGTTGTTGATTCGTTGACGACTCCGACGGAGTTGGTGACAGCCCATCCCGAGGGGTACTTCACATCGGAGATGAGTAGCGACATTGAGCGTCTCAAAGCGCCGGGGGGAGAGTGGCGCGATGTGGACCTCGCGTTGCTTCGGAGGTCTGATGGCACCATCGGTCCTGCTGTCAGCGATGGGTCGGTGGCCTTTTCGAATGGTGGCCCCGCAGGTTCGTTGCTCGCCAGTTATGGCTCAGCGGGTTTCAGTTACGAAATCCTGGCACCTTTCGCGGTGCCTGCACCGACTTTGGCAACAGACACTGCGACTTACCCTGACGTTATCCCGGGCGTGGACTTGGTTTTGCAGGCTACGACCGCCGGCTTTAGCCATAGTTGGGTTGTCAAGACACGGGTGGCCGGAAGCGACCCACGGATCCGTTCGCTGACCCTCCAGGTGCGAAGTTCGGGTCTGCGCCCGTTGGCGTCTAGTGGGGGTACGGCCTATGTCGATGCTGGAGGGGTGAAGCGCCTGTGGACGCCAACTCCAACAATGTGGGACTCGTCGGGAGCGAGTTCCACATCGTCGACTGCCGACCTTGCAACTGATGGCCCGATTGGCCATGATGCGGTGGCAACGGTCGCGACGACCACAACGACTGACTCGCTCACGCTCCGACCGAATTTGGCGATGCTGGACGACCCGAATGCGGTCTTCCCGATCGTGATCGATCCGGCGGTTACTTTCGAGAAGAACCGCAATGGATGGACGGCCGTCTGGGACAACTTCCCCTCGAAGTCTTTCTGGCAGACTCCTCACTCGCTGGGTGCTGGCTATGAGGGCTTTGAACAGTTCAAGGTCGTTCGTTCCTACTTCCGTTTCAATACCGAGGCGCTCGCGGGCAAGCACATCATTTCTGCGACTGCCAACGTTCTCCAGGTGCACGCCGCGTCATGCAGTGCCCGCCCTACTCAGATTTTCCGAACAGGAACGATCGGCGACAACACAACGTGGAACAACCAACCTAAGCGCTTCGGTCTCCAAGATTCCAACAACAGCACGGTCGGCTGTGGTGCAGGGCAGGACTACGTCGGATGGGATGTGACCCCCGGCATTACCACCGCGGCGGATTCGGGGCTTGCCCAGACCACGTTCATGCTCAAAGCCCAGGACGAGACTGACCAGATTGCATGGAAGCAGTTCGAAGACGACGGCGCTAGCGTCGTCGTGAAGTACGTGAGCGTGCCCGCCAAACCCAAGAGTGTTGCTGTCAAAGTCGCGAACAACTCCTATGGCTGCGCTACTTCTGCTGCAGAGGCGCCGTTTGTCAATGCTTCCAGCCAAACGTTAAACCTGAAGGCAACTGCGGTAAGTGCCGATGGGACTACCGCGGACATGAAACTGTTCTTCGAACGGGTCAACGTGACAACCGGGGGGACACCGGCCGACCTCGTGACGTCGAACTATCTTCCAAGTGGTGGTTCGGGCGAGGTTTCCTGGGGATCTCTCGTGAATGGCACGACCTACAAGTTTAGGGTTTACAGCCGGGTTTACTGGAACTCCGGCGCGAACTCGCTTCGATCGACTGACTCCACATCGTGGTGCTTCTTCAAGTTCGACAACACCAAACCCCAACCCCCGGCCCTCAGTTCAACGGCCTTCATCGAGTGTCTTTCACCCGACCTCCCTGATCCGTCGACGTGCCCTGCGACAGGCACCGCCCACGTCGCCGGTCCTGTCGTTGTGGATGACGTATCTACGGCCAACAACGCGACGGCGTACAAGTGGTCACTCAACGGCTCCACACCGATCTCGGTGACGACATCGGGCGGTGCTGCTCGAACGATCAACCTCATGCCGGATCGGATCATGAACGTCTTCAAGGTCTGGTCGGTGAGCGCGTCCGGGGTCGAAGGTGCAACAAAGGAATTCTGGTTCAAGGTGAACCCCTTGAGACCAACGGCAGCCTGGTCTTTCGATTCGACGAGCGTGACGCTTAACGAGGGGTCTGGGACAACTGAAGGTGCGCTGACCCTGAATTCGGGCGTAGTGGATAGCCGCGGTCGCGTCGCCAAGTCGCTCCGATTCAGTGGGGGCACGCCCGCAACCGCAACACCCTCGACAGTTTCGACGACTACCGATTTTTCGGTTTCGGCGTGGGTGCGGGCCGAGGGATCTGCCAACGCGACACTTCTCTCCGCCCCTGGATCGTCATCGAACGCGTTCCAGTTGACGTTCACGCCCTCGACCAACACCTGGGCTGTGGGGCGCACCGTCAGTAATGGCAGTTCGACGGTGCAGCAAACGACTTCGGCCACTGGTGTGCGAGGTGTTTGGACTCATGTGGCGGCGGTGTACCAGTCGTCGACGAAGAAGTTGGCGCTATATGTGGACGGCTCTCTCCAAGGGTCGGTGGTGTACTCGACGGCCGGATGGTCCAACACAGCCGGATGGCATATCGGCTGCGGCCGTACGGCCGGAGTCCCATCGGGGTGCTCCACATCAGCGATTGATCAGGTGGAACTGTTCAAAGCGGCCTTGAGCGGCGTTGAGGTCGCGGCTCTGGCGAACCCGATGGGCGCTGATGAACATCCCGTGATGGCCAATGGTGCCGTCTGGGAAATGGAGGACGCTGCAATCTCGACGACAGCCCTGGAGAGTTCGTACGGTGCGGGACTCGCTGTTTCTGGGGTCACCAATCCGTTCGGGCTGTCGGCTGATGGTGTCACGACAGGGGTTCTGCGGCTTCCTGGTTCAGCCACACAGGCGGTCTCACGCACCGGCCCTGTGGTTGATGCACGCACCTCATTCACGGTGAGCGCGAAAGTCGTGTTGACCAATGAGGACCTTTCTGGCGTGGTGCTGCAGCAGCGTGGCATCTCAGGTCCGACGTGGTCACTGCTGTATCGCGCTTCTGCGGCCGGCGGTGGGCAGTGGGTATTCAACCGATCCGGCGTCGACGCGACCAACGCCGCCACAACGGAAGTGCGAAGTGCCGTCTCTACGGGTGCGACGGGAGTTGCGACCTTCGTTTCGGGGGTCTATGACTCCGGCTCAGGAGAGTTGCGTCTCTATGTCAATGGCCGCACCTTCGAGCCGTCGACCGGAACGATTCCTGCCGAGAGTGCTGCTCCTGTTGCGGCGTTTGCGGCACCGTGGCAGGCCCGCGGCAATCTCCAACTCGGTTACGGCACCGACGCTGGGGTGAGCAGACCGTTCGCCGGTGAAGTCCACACGGCCATAGTTCAGATCGGTGCACTGGATGACTACGGCGCGCCCCTTCTTCGGGACCGATGCGACGACGGAGTGTGTGGCCTTGAGTAACTCAACTGTCAAGGAGAAGGCCCCTATGGGTTCGAGTGTGCAGCTACCTGCCCTGAAACGTCGGCGGCTGATTGCCTCCTTGGTTGCGACTGCTATAGCAGTGTCGGGCTTGTCTCTCATTGGGTCGGCGCAAGCGGCGACGCCGCAGGGCCGACAGCGCCCGAAGGTCAGCAAAGTTGAGCCGGTGCCAACCACCCCGTTGCGCGCTGGGACCGTCGCCGGGATGAACCCAACCGAGCTAGCGGGTCTGAACCGGAGCCTGGAACGCCAACGGGCCACGGTCACCTGGCCATCGGCGGGCGACGTCGCTGTGGTCGACACGACACGAACACAACTCGACGCTATCCCCGGACCGGTGACGATTCGCGGAGCCGGACTTAAGACCCAGGTCGTCGGAAAAGTCATTGGACAGCCAAGAACCCGTGACGCCGGTGTCCGCGGCCTTCTCGTATCAGTGGCGTGGAACGACCAGCAGTCGGCCCCCCGGGGTGCAATGAGGATCGACTATCGCGGGTTCCGCTATGCGTTCGGCCCTGGTTGGGCAGGCCGGTTCGTGGCTACTGCCTACCCAGTATGCCTTCTGAGGTCCCCCGAACGTGCCACCTGCCGATCTGGCACGCGGGTGCCATTCGAGAACGACGTTGCGGCGGGTCGTGTTGATATTGGCCTAGCGACGGCAGGAGTCACGGCACGACCTGTTGTACTTGCTTTGTCTGCTTCGGGAACGTCGTCGACTGGCGCAGGCGATTTCGGTGCCACCAAGTTGGCGGCGTCAGCGTCTTGGTCGGCTGGCGGCTCGAGCGGTGACTTCAGTTGGTCCTATCCGATGCGTGTGCCGCCCCCGCTGAATGGTCCGGCACCCAAACTCCAACTCACGTACTCGGCCCAGTCCGTCGACGGCCGAACTGCGGCGACGAACAACCAGGGCTCAGTTGTTGGAGAAGGGTTTGATCTGGCAAGTTCCTACATCGAACGCGGTTACGTCAGTTGTTCCGACGACGGACAGGCTGGGAAGTATGACCAGTGTTGGAAGAGTGACAACGCGACGTTGGTCATGAATGGTGCCTCCAACAAACTGGTCCAGGACTCCGTGACGGGGTTGTGGCGCCTGCAAAAGGATGACGGTTCTCGGGTGCGACGCTATACCGGGACGTCCGCCAATAATCCGGACAACAACAAGGAGACCTGGGAAGTCACCACTACCGATGGCACGAAGTACTACTTCGGCCTCTCGGCCATCCCAGGCGTCACTGGAAGTACCGAGTCGGTATGGGATGTGCCTGTCGCGGGGAACAACACCGGCGAACCGTGCTTTGCCAATGGCACCGCACTTTCCGGCAGATTCTGTACCCAGGCCTGGCGTTGGAATCTGGACTACGTGGTCGATCCCCACGGAAACGCAATGTCCTACTGGTACGCCGCAGAGACCAACAAGTACGCCAAGTTGGGAAACACCCCGGTTTCCTACGTCCGAGGTGGCCGTTTGCAGCGTATCGACTACGGACAGCGTGCCGCCGCAACGGACAACTCGACCCCCCCGATGCGGGTATCGCTTACCTATGATGTGCGCTGCCTAGCCGGAGCAACCGCCTGTGCCACCTATTCGAAGACCAAGTGGCCTGACACGCCCTACGACCAGATTTGTTCTGGCACCGAACCTTGCACGGGCATGTCATCACCCACATTTTTTGTGCGAAACATGCTGACCAACATCACCACCAAGACCCGGGTGGGCACGACCTACAGTTCGGTCGATTCCTGGGACTTGACCTACGAGTTCCTTGATAGTGGAATCGCCGCCGACGGTGTCCTTACGGCGAAGACGATCGTCCAGAAGGGTTTGGTCGGAGGCACCCTGACCATGGATCCGACCACCTTCGGGTACACCCAGCTCGACAACCGCGTGGACGGGATCGCTGACGGGTTGTCGCCGTTGCCACGTTGGCGGATGCGAACAGTCACCTCGGAAACGGGTCAAGTGACGACCGTCAACTACAGCGGCGCCCAGTGCACCCCTGCCAACAAGCCCGCCGCAGCGGATTCCAACACGATGCGCTGCTACCCACAAAAATGGACGCCCCCCAACACAACCTCGCCTCGCAATGATTGGTTCCACAAATATGTCGTGACCGACATCACCGACTCCGACACCGCGGGCGGCGGCGCCCCGGTGACGACGTTCTACGACTACTCGGGCGGAGGTGCCTGGGCGTACAACACAGACAAGTTGGTGGACGATAAGTACCGCACCTGGTCGATCTGGCGCGGCTATACCACGGTGACTACCCGCCAGGGTCAACTCGCCTTGACCGATGCACAGTCGAAGAATGTCACCACATATTTCCGCGGCATGGACGGGGACAAGCAGTCGGGAACGGCTCCACCGCGGGTCGAGAAAGTGACCGACTCCACGGGCGCACAGGTCTCCGACTCGCGTTGGCTGGCCGGCTATGCCCGCGAGGCGATCACCTACACGAGCGCGAGCGGTGCCGAGTATTCGGGCGTCATCAACGACGTGACCTCCGACATCACGGCAGGCACCGGGGACGAGGCCGCGCGATACGTACACACCACGACCGTGCGCTCCCGATCCAAGCTTGCCGACGGCAGTTGGCGTCGGGGACAGGTCGACACCGAATACAGCACCACCACGGGTCAGATCACACGGGTCAGCGATCACGGAGACCTGTCCGTAGCAAACGATCAAACGTGTTCGGCGACCGAATATGCCGATGCTCGACCGAACACCGGGGTGTGGTTCGTCGGATTCGTCGCCCGCAAAGTGTCCTCGCGTGGCCTGTGTGGGGCAAACGCATTGGCCCCTCCCGAAGCTGACGTGCTCAGCGACGAGCGCACCTACTATGACGGCGGTGCGTTCAAGGCCGCGCCAACGAGGGGCCTGGCAACAAAGTCAGAACGCATCAAGTCGTACTCTGCGGGTGCTCCGCAGTACCAGTCGGTGGCGACGAAAGCCTACGATGGCTGGGGTCGACCGACCGCCGAGACGGTCACCCGTGATGGAGCCTTGACCCGCACTACAACGACCGCATACACCCACAGCACCTCGGGCACGCTCGCCGCGGTTGCCGAAACTCAGGACTCCTCCGTTGGTGGCAAGCAGTTCACCACCACCACCACAATCGCGCCAGAGTGGGGAGTCGCAACCAAGGTCGTTGATCCCAACAACAAAATCACCGAGGCAACCTATGACCCCCACGGTCGCCTGACCCAGGTCTGGCGACCCAACCGCAGCAAGGCGGGCGGGGCGACCCCGAGCGTCAAATACGCCTATTCGGTGACGGCCACCGCAGCCCCATGGGTCAAGACGAGTACGTTGAACACCGACGGCACCGGATACGTGGACTCCTACGAGATCTATGACTCAATGCTGCGCGCCCGTCAGACCCAGCGGCCCTCACCTGCGGGGGGCAGCACTATCACCGCAGTCAGTTATGACGGTCGCGGGCTGGCGAACCAGACAGCAGAAGACGTATATGCCACTCCAGCACCCTCGGGCACTCTGATCCAGTTCAGCGATGGCGCGGTCCCCACGCTAACGCGGAGTTTGTACGACGGGATGGCGCGGGCTACCGAGTTGAAGCTCTACTCGAACAACGCACTGCGCTGGACTACCTCGACCACCTACCCCGGTGCGGAGACCACCACCCTCACCCCCCCCAACGGAGCACCACCGATCACCACCATCACCGACATCCGGGGCCGAGTGGTGAGACAAATCGAACGCGGCACTCCCGACCTCGTCACCGATTCCACCTATGACCTGGCCGGCCGGGTAACCCGGATCGAGAGCCCCGGCGGGAT
This sequence comes from uncultured Actinomycetota bacterium, assembly GCA_963814245.1. Taxonomy (GTDB): domain Bacteria; phylum Actinomycetota; class Actinomycetes; order Propionibacteriales; family Nocardioidaceae; genus Nocardioides. The sequence goes on along the minus strand of CAWFBY010000004.1, from coordinate 145,424 downwards.
ATGGACCAGCCACTACGACCTGCGGGGCCGCAAAGATGCCACAACCGACCCCGACTCGGGTGGAGCCACCTACACCTACTACGACAACGACCAACTCAAAACCAGCACCGACGCCAACAACAACCAACTACTCCAGACCTACGACAGCCTCGACCGGCCCATCGGACTCTACGAGGGCGCGGTCATCGATCCAGCCAAGCAGCTGACCGGCTGGACCTACGATGCACCGGCGAAGGGGTACCCGGCCACCGTTACAAGATATGTGGGAGGCACAACCGGTGCCGCGTTCAAGTCCACGACCACCGGCTACAACGATCTCTATAGCGCGACGGGCACCCAATTCACGATCACACCAGGCACCCAGGCGGCCTTGGTGGCGGGGCTTCCGACATCGTATTCACGCACCTTCGTCCACAACGTGGACCAATCACTACGTGTGAGCTATCTACCGAAGGTTGCGGTCGGTGCCAACACACCGGTTTTGGCCGAGGAGCCACTCACCTACACCTACAACAGCCTTGGCCAATTCAAGTCGGCCGTCGGTACTACAGGCGTAGTTCGGGACACCACATACGACGCATTGGGGCGGCCACTCCAATACAACCTAGGGATGGGTGCCCCCACCCAGTGGTGGCTAACCAACGAGTTTGACACCGGCACCGGCCGCCTGACCCGGCAGATGGCGGCGACATCCCTGTCTCCCACGGTGATCTCTGACCATCGCTACACCTACGACGACGCCGGGAATGTCCTTAAGGACGCCAACACCGGCGTGGCCGGAGGAGATATCCAGTGCTTCTCCTACGACACCCACCAGCGACTCAAGGATGCCTGGACCCCCGGTAGCGGCGACTGCGCACCATCTCCCGCGCAAGGGGCACTGGGCGGGGCAGCACCGTATTGGCAGAGCTGGACCTACACAACTTCCGGGCTCCGCGACACCCAGGCAACCAGAACCGGGTCAACCTCGTTGACCGACACCTACACTTATGGCCTAACCGGTCACGCAAATGCGGTGGCCCAGGTGTCTCGGGGGGACGGCGCCGGATCCACGGCGTACGCGTTCGGCTATGACGCTTCGGGCAACACCACCAGTCGCCCCGATCGCTATACAGGAACAAACTCCGCCCAGACCCTCGCGTGGGACTCCGAGGGCAACCTGTCCTCGGTGACCAGGCCTGGAACAAACGGGACAACGAGATACATCTACGGTGCCGATGGCACACTCCTGCTGCGAGACGGCCCCGGCACCAAGACAATGTACTTGGGCGACACCGAGGTCACCTTCACCAAAGCCAACAGCACCCTGAGTGCGAAACGTTTCTACTCCACTCCCGCAGGCATGGTGGCGGTGCGTTCGAGCGGCACCCAAATCGACTTCCTGGTCCCCGACGCCCACGCGACTGCCTCGGTGTCCTTGGACGGCACCACGCACGCCAAAACCTACCGGTATCTGACCCCCTTTGGTGAGGCCCGCGGCGCCACCCCGCTGACCTGGCCTAGTGAGCATTCGTTCCTAGACAAGACCCTCGATGCTGACACCGGCCTGGCCAGTGTGGGTGCACGTGACTACGACGCCACGCTCGGGCGATTCCTCAGCGTCGATCCAATCCTGGACACAGGTTCACCGGCGCAAATGCTCGGCTACTCCTACGGCAACAACAACCCCAACACATTCTCCGACCCCAGCGGCCTACTCATCGCTTCAGACCACACGACCGGCGGCGGATCATCGTCGAGCAGCTCTTCAACGACAACGAGCACCGCCACCTGTTGTGCCGCGTCACTGGCCGCCCAACCCGTGCCCTGGACGGCGTACGTTGCCCCACCAGCGACCACCGCAAGCGAATCGAGCAGCAGCGACAACCACAGTCGCTTCAGCCTCGGGGCGATGTGGAGCGCAGCCAAAAACACCGTGGCTTCGGGCGCCTCCGCAGCCGGAGACGCGCTCGAAGCCGGAGTCGACGTCGCCGCTGACGCCGGCAACTGGGTCGTTGACCACCGCCACGACATCGCCGGCGCAGTCAGCTACGTCCCCGGACCAATCGGCCAGGCCGCCTCGGGCATCGACGCCGCGATGTACCTCGGCGAAGGCAACTACAAAGCCGCAGCCATCGCCGCCGCAGGACTCATCCCAGGCGGAAAAATACTCGGAAAACTCGGCAAGGGTGCCGACACCTCATCGGTACTCAAGGGGCTTGCCGGCACCGCCGAAGACGCTGTCCTCAATGGCGGGAAGACGCTGACCAAAGGCCCCGTTTTTGGAACCCTGGTCCACACTGAGTTCGAAAAGCAGGTAAACGCCCTTGGACGCTCAGACCTATATACTGAGGTCTCCTACAAACTGGGACAGTTAGTAGACCGTGGGACCAAGGGGAGCGTGCGCCTGGATGTAGTTCATGGAACTAAGGAAGCGCCCACAGCTGTGTTTGACCTGAAGACTGGCAGCGCAAGCCTGACGAGTTCGCGGATTGCACAGATTCAGGCGCATCTTCCCGGTGGTGGGGCTGGCGTCCCGATCCAGGAGATACGTCGCCGATGAAGGCACGTGAGTGGAAGCGGGCGGTTGAGCCGCTTTTGCCGCCAGGGGGAGAATGGCGGACCGTGGGCCGGCTCACCTACCAGGTGCCATGTGAGTGGGTTGCGATCGGGGTCTTTGGCGAATCCTCATCGCGGGGCACGGGCGTCTACGTCTATCGGGCCAGGGTCGCGTTGCTGGTTCCCGATGACGACTTGGTGCTTACCTATTCAGACCGCATATCTCCTAGTGCGATCTACGGTTCCGACGATTGGGGCGCGTTCCGAGAAGCCATTCTGACGGCCCTTGACGACCTTCCGGATGAGACCACAGCTTTGGGCGAGTTGGCCCAGGTAGGTTTGCAACCAACGATCCATCGCCTCCAAGTGGCGGCGTTTGCTTCGGCGATTTTGGGGAGGCGCGAGAACACCCTGGATCTGCTGGGGAGGATCGTGGCCTGGACGCCTGAGTATGAGTGGGGTCAGGAGATTGTCAACCGGGCCCTGGATTTTCGCTCCGTTTATCAGGACGACGAGGCTGCCGGGATCGCGATGTTGAGCCGCTGGGCCGACGGCACCGCTGAGGCCCGTGGTATCGAACGTAGTAGGTCCACGCAATGATGCACTCGCGCACGCGCAACGACCTTCGAATGGCCCGTGGCGCACCCAGGGGCTTCCTGGCGAGGAATAGTCAAGACCTGGGGATCGGGGTGTCACGCGACTTGCTGAACCGCCCCGGCAAGTCCGGAGAGGGGTCAGCCCAGTGTCGTCGTTGCGGCCGTGAGGGCACCCCTCGTGACACCGTGGTGCGGCGGCTGTCGCACGAACCGTTGGGTTGGCGACCGACCACGCTCCTCGTCACGATCCGGCGGTACCGGTGCATCGGCTGCGGGCATGTGTGGCGCGCCAAGATGCCACCCGGGCGGCCGAGCCACGGGCGCGGTTGTCGCGTCGCGGTCTGCGGTGGGCACTGGAAGGGATCGTTCGACGAGGACGCCCCTCTCGAACCAGGCTCCTGCTCGGATCGGACCAGCGCGGCGACGAGGTGGGGTGCGTTCACGGCGCGCTACCGCTGTTGTGCGGACTCGATGAGCTTGAAGGCCATCGCCACCCCGGCGGCCCTCGAGCCGGGGCCCTTGGTGACCCGCTGGCGCAGTCGCCCGGTGGCGAAGGTCGACTCGATCGGGTTCGTGGTCCGCAGATGGATCCAGTGCTCGGGCGGGGTTAGTCGTAGAACCCGAGTTCTATCACTGTGTCTGGGTTGAGTGGGGCGTAGCTCTGCGGCCGTGCGATTGGTTCCGCCGCGAGGCGGGCTGCTATCTCGGTCTTCTTCTCGATGGTGAACGGCTCAGGGACGTACAGCCGGGTGGCGAGCGGCTCTCCCTTGGCGCTCTTCCCGCGGGCGGCCTGGCGCAGATGCCAGGAAACGATGCGCCAGTTGCGCTTGCCTGCCATGCCGGGTGACCAGGTCGGCTTGTTGCCACAGGTAGTGCATGACGGCGCGGAGGGTGAGGCGGTTGGGGTCGACCGCTGCGGATCAGCGCGTCGACGTACATCTCCTCGACCTCCAGGCGCAGTTCCAGCAGGCGCCCGGCCTCACGCTGTGCGGGGGGCCAGTCGGGGAGATCGGCGAACGGATCGCCATGCCACAGGGCCAGCGCATGCTCAAGCAGGAACGCGACCCGGTCGGCCTCACCGACCGCGAGGAGCTCCCGAGCCCGCGCCGCCTGGGCCTCGAACTCCCCAGCGTCGACGGTGTCGGTGGGCACCGTCAGGGCGTAGCCGTGGGCGGAGGTCTCGATGGCCGTGGCACCGAGGGTTTTGCGGAGCCGCACGATGCACGACTGCAGGTTCTTGGCCGCCGACATCGGGGGATGGTCACCCCACAGTGCGTCCATCAACTCCTCGGCGCTGACCGGCTGGCCCTGCCGTGTGGCGAGGGCTTGGAGTACGGCGCGCTCGCGCGGCCCCAGACGTCCCGAGCCGTCCACAGTGAGGGGCCCGAGAACGGAAATGCCCATCAGACCACCGTCCTCCCCTCACCACACGGTGTCAACGACACGAATACCGGATGCATACCAAGACGAAGCCGGACAGGTACCGGCCTGGCGGAGAACAGAGGGAGCACGGCCAACCGGCCGCCCATCCAAGGAGTTCTCATGAACCGCTACAGCCTCGCTTCCGAATCTGATCGCTGGTGGGTCCCCACCACGATCGCCGGCACGATCGGCGCAGCAGCCGTGACCGCCATCCTCGTCGCTCCCGTGATCGGCGCCCCGGCCACACCGGCCCAAACGCCCACCGGCGACACCGGATCGGTAACCCTCATCAAACGACCCTGCTACCTCACCCGACCGGGCTGGAACACCCCCGCCGGATGGGAACAGCCCGTCTGCACCACCGAAATCCCACGCGGTGGGAACGGTCCCGAACTGGGGGGACACCCAGTGCCGACCGACTACCTGCCCTGAACACCAAGGCGGCGCCTCGGGGCGCCGTCCCAGGAGATCAGCGGACAGGAGTTCAGCGAACGCGGGCGCGAGCTTGCACCATTGCGCTCAGCCCGTCTTGGGTTGTCGGCGCTAGCACGACCAATCACAGCCGTTGGCAGCCACGGTGTGCTCGTCATGGGACAGGCGGCCATGGGACCGTGGCCGATGGGCAATCTGGGCGGCTCCCGCGACGCCAGACGAAGGATCATCGAGTTGTTCAACCGCTACCTGACAGACACGCGGTGATCGCCACATCCTCTCGAGCCGCGATGCGTGCGCTGATCCTCTCAAGCCGCGATGTGTGCGCTGCTGCCGGACCGAAGGACGTCGGTCCCCTGAGACCTTGACGAACTGCTTTGGCCGTTTCCCGCGGACCGCGATGGGCTGGACTAAGATGCGGCAACGAGCCTTGGCGGAGGATCGACATGGCAAAGATCAAGGGTGAGATCACCATCCAGCGCCCCGTGGAAGCGGTCTTCGACTACGTCGCGGACCAGACCAACGAGCCGGCGTACAACCCGAACATGGTGCGTGCCGAGAAGGACACGCCAGGACCGATCGGCAAGGGCACCCGATTCAGGTCGGCAGTGCGGTCGGCTGGCAGCATCGCGGAGATGGTCATCGAGACCACTGAGTACGATCGGCCGCGACTGCTGGCCTCCACCACGACCATGGAACAGATGGACATCGCGTACAGGCTCACGTTCGATCCTGTTGACGAGGGCACGCGCATGCGGTGGTCCGGCGAGGTACGGCCCAAGGGGCGACTTCGCCTGCTTGGCCCTCTCGTGGGCTGGATAGGGACACGACAAGAACTGCGGATCTGGTCGAGCCTGAAGAACCATCTGGAGAGCGCGCCAGGCGCCGACAATTAGTCGACCATGAGGTGGCCTCAGGTTCGCGGCGGCCGATGCGATCCTGAAACATTTCCATCCGCCGCCATGAGTGCGACATGTGAGGTAGACGTCGATCTCAGTCAAACGTTCGTGCACCTGCCGGATCGCTTCGGCGAGGTCGCCAACCTTGGAAGAGGCCGAGATCCTGCGCGCCAGGGGCTTCACGTCGAGACCGGCGAGCTGAAGGATGGGATCTAGAAGTGCCGCGCCGGTCACCACGGCGGAACCCAAGTCCGCGCCGCCAGTGGGTGGAGCAGCGTTTTGCAGTCGGGGCAGTCGATTCGCGGCCTGGTGGCGGCATCGCTCAGGACGTCAGCGACCGGCCGCCATGATCCCGTCCTACAGATTGCCTGGACGTGGCCCGACTCAGGTCTCTGCGCCACCCAATCCGACGTGACCTCAGGCGGCTCTCCCGGTTTGCTCGGCGAGGCTGGTGATCAGGGACCCTACGGCGGCATCCAGATCGGCATCGACGAGTCCGTGATCGCCAAAGGCATCGTGGGCCGATCCCACGCCCACCGAAATCTCCAGCGGTGCGGCTCCGGCGACCTTCAGGATGCGGATGGCGTCCTCACGGGCCCAGAGCGCTGCGCGCGGTGATGCGCTCGCGGCGAGTACGGCGACGGGCTTGCTCGCCAGCGGCGCGTGACTGCGGGGTCGCGAAAGCCAGTCGATCGCGTTCTTGAGGACGCTCGGCAAAGAGCCGTTGTACTCCGGGGTGACCACCAGCAGCGCGTCGGCCGCCTCGACCGCAGCGCGTAACTCGATGACCGAGTCGGGCGCGCTGGCTCCGTCGAGATCTTCGCTTTAGTGCGGCAGCGCCGCCAATCCGTCGTGCACGAGCGCGATGCTGCCGTCCGGCAGGTGCCGGATCGCGGCCTCGGCCAGGCGGCTGTTGAGTGAGTCGGGGCGCAGGCTACCGAGCAGGACGAGGACGTTCACGGATTCTCCAGTCAACGATTGATAATTCAACTTCTTAACCTGATGGGCGCCTCGACTATTCCGAGCGCGACTCGTGCACGGCGTACGTCGTCGTGCGCTCGCGGTTAAACTCCCCGGGTGAACCGACGCGCATGCCTAGCGGCTATCTCCATGCTCGCCGCCGTGACCGCCTGCTCGGTTGGTCAGTCGACGCCGGTCCCTGAGCCCACGATGATGACGAGCGCAGAGTTGGACCGCGTGCGCGGCGCACTGCTGGACGCCAACACGGGCAGTTCACCGTGGAGTTTCAGCCACGCGGGGGTCTGGGCGCGGACGAGGACATGCCAGCGGTCAGCGGAAAGTGGAACCTAGCGCAGCGTTCGGGCACGTTTCGTCGAACGGGGGTCAGCTCAGCCAGGGGGCCCTTCGAATGGAACGTCGTCTTTGTTCGTGACGCTTACTACGGCCAGTTTTTGTGGGCTGATACCAATCCCGACTGCTTCTGGTTGCGAAGGCCGGCTCCGGAGCTCCTTCTCTTGCCGCCGCCAATCTTGGTGGTCATCGACGCGAGATCGTCGGAGTCGGGCGTCAACATGGCGTTGAGTTACGTCTTGCGCTCAATAGGCTTCGACTCGGGCGCCACGGAGTTGGCGCCTGCCGTCGATCGAGTGCGCGTGTTCGTCAGCCTGGAGACGAATGACGGCATGATTCAGGGCTGGAGTGTCTCGCGCTCGTCGCTGAACCAGGCGCTGGAAGAAGCCGATTTCTCCAGCAGGACTGCACCGATACTCAGTGAAGATCTGGACTCGGCCGCTGGCGACGGCACCTGGGAGGTCCACTTCACGCACATCGGCGACCCCGTTGACGTCCAGGCCCCGCCTGCCCTGGATCCCACCGACCCCAGGTGTGCGAGCTAGGCGGTTTCGGACGGGTTCCACCCTCGTTGCTCTGGCACCCAGGTCATGTTGTCGACGGTAGCCAGGTTGCGGTAGGCGCGTCCCCACTGCCGAGGGTTGACGAAGCCAGTGAAGGGCTCCATCTGGCGACGTGCTGTCTCCTGGGCAATGGCGTGCGCGAGGGACCTTCCATCGACTTCGTGGGTGACTGCGAGGACTACGAGGTCGATGAGGTCCTTCTCGCGACTAGATGGCTGGCCGTTGTAACGCTGCATGGTGGCGCACACCTTGTCGGCGACCTAGCGGAAGTGGTCACCGAGGTCGAGTTGGGCAAGTCGGCGAAGGTCAGCCAATGCCTGAGCGAGGGTGAAACCGCGCCGGTACAGGTCGAGCGTCGAGCGTGTGGAAGGCACCCGGGCAAGCATTCCTGTGCCACCCTGCAGCACCCATTCGGAGTTCTCTCCTTCGGAGAAGATTCGACTGAGAAACCGTCGGAAGTACTCCAACCGGATGCGCTCGCCAACCGTGAGTGACGGATCGACGGCGTACGCCCTGCGTGCGGCGTCCTTGATGGCGGCCTCGACGCCAGCAGGGGTGAGGTAGGGGTCGATCTCCGTCATCTTTCGCCCACCTGTCGGACCGCTGTGGCGAGGTCGCCAACCGTGGCAAAGACCGAGATCCTGCGCGCTAGTGACTCCACGTCGAGACCGAGCTGGAGGAGGCGATCGAGAAGTGCCGCGCCGTCGCCCCGGCGGAACCCAAGTCGCGCCGCCAGTGGGGCGAGCAGCGTTCGGAGTCGGGAGAAGGGTGTGTAGTCGTCCGGCCTTGAGGCTCGACTCACTCAATCGAGAGAGCGGCCAACATTTGCGTCTTGACGGGTAACTTCCGATAGCGGAAACTATCTGTCATGACGTTGCTTGCAGTCACCGAAGCTGCTGAGCGCCTGGGTGTCTCCTCCCGCCAGGTGCGGCATCTCGCTGCCAGCGGCGATCTTCGCCTTCTCGCGCGCGGAGTGGTAGACGAGGCCTCCGTCGACCGGCTGGTTGTGGTCCGCAGTGGCTCGCATCGCCGAGCATGGTCGGAGCAGACCGCGTGGGGCGCCGTAGCGCTGCTCTCGGGGGCGGATGCTGCGTGGATGGGGGAGAGTCAGCGTTCGCGATTGAAGGGTCGCCTGCGGGCGCTTTCAGCGGCTGAGCTCGTCGGACTAGCGAGGGGCCGCGCGGAGGCGAGCCGTTACGCCGGCCACGCCAGCACCGCCACGCGACTTCACGCTGACGTCATCGGCACGGCCGAGGCAGCCGAGAGGCTCGGACTCGCTGAGACGTCTGCTGTCGCCGGCTACGTTGCGGCTGACTCGCTCAACGAGCTGGTCACGCGTCACGGCCTGCTCCGCGACGACGGCGGCAACTACACGCTGCGAGCGACGACCCTGGACCTAGCGATGGTGAAAGACCTGGCGCACGGCACAGCCTTGGCGGCGCTCGACCTCGCTGAGTCCCTGGACGTCCGTGAGCGTCGGGTTGGTCTCGATGCTCTCGACGATGCGCTGGCCCGATTCCGTGGCTGACCGCGAAACGATCGACGTACCGAGTCCGCTTGGGGGCTGGGGCTCGCCGTGGCCGAACGTCGCCGAGATCGAAGCGGTGCTGCCGCATGAGAGCTGGACGCTCGTGGGTGGTCTCATGACCCAACTCCACGGCATCCGCGCCGGCATTGGTGTCGTCAGACCGACCAACGATGTCGACATCGTGCTGCACGTCGAGACCACGCGAGGAGTCGCGGCCACCACCGCGACGGTGCTCGAGTCGCTCGGATATGAACTCGCTCCGTCGCTCGACCCACGGGTCGGAACAGCCCATCGATTCCGTCGAGGCGAGTCGACGGTAGACCTCGTGACCAGCGTCGGCGATGTCGTTGACGTGCTCGTCGCCGACCACGTGGCTCCCCGGGCACGTCAAAGGCTCCGCGGCCGAGAGATGGTCGCCGTCGACGGCGGGACACAGGCGCTTCGGCGGACGATCAACGCCAGGCTCCAGATCAGCACGGGTCCGACGACAACGCTGAGCGTGCCCAACCCGTTCGGTGCGCTGATCCTGAAGGCTGCGGCGTCCCAGGCCGACTCTCGCGACCCGGAGCGCCACCTCCAGGACGCCGCCGTGCTCCTGTGCTGCATCGAGGACCCGTACGCAGAGCGAGAACAGTTCGCCGGCTCCGACCGCCAGCGACTCGAGATTCTTCGGCGTGCTTTGCCAGACGGTGCGCGCGAGTGGCGCATGCTGAACGCCGAGCAACGCGTGAACGGACAAGCAGCACTACGCCTGCTGACGAACTGAGCCCGAAGCCCCGACGATCGCCTCGGTGCACGTTTCGCCTCACGTTTTCGCAAAGCCGAACTAGGCGGGACGCCTACAGCGTGCCTGACTCAGTTCACCGCTACGCGCGTTGACGACCCAGCACGCCGTACGTCGTGGTGCGCTCGCGGACGGGTCGGCCGATGGCGGCGGCGATGTCGGTGAGCTCTGCGACGGTCTTGGCCGAGCCGTGCTCGGAGCCCGCCATCCGCGAGATGGTCTCCTCCATCAGGGTGCCGCCCAGATCGTTGGCGCCCGCGGCGAGCATCGCGCGGGTGCCCTCGACGCCGAGCTTGACCCAGCTCGTCTGGATGTTGGGGATGCGGCCGTGCAACATGATCCGGGCCACGGCATGCACGGCGAGGTTGTCGCGCAGGGTCGGTCCGGGGCGGGCGACGCCGGCCAAATAGATGGGGGCCGAGTGGTGCACGAACGGCAGCGGCACAAACTCGGTGAAGCCGCCGGTCTCGTCCTGGATCTGCGCGAGCACCCGCAGGTGGTGCACCCAATGTCTTGGGTTGTCGACGTGGCCATACATCATCGTCGAGCTCGACCGCAGGCCCACCCGATGGGCCGTCGTCACCACCTCAACCCAGGTCCGCGTCGGCAGCTTCCCCTTGGTCAGGATCCAGCGCACCTCATCATCCAGGATCTCGGCAGCGGTGCCGGGGATCGTGTCGAGCCCCGCCTCGCGGGCCTCGATCAGGAAGTCTTCGATGCTCAACGCGGCCCGAGACGCGCCATTGACGATCTCCATCGGTGAAAACGCATGCAGGTGCATGCCTGGCACTCGGTTCTTGACCGCCCGCGCGAGATCGAAATACGCCGTCGCGGGAAGTTGCGGGTCGATGCCGCCCTGGATGCAGACTTCGGTCGCGCCCAGCCCCCAGGCCTCCTCGACTCGGTCCGCGACCTGGTCGAGCGACAACGAATAGGCGTCGGCATCGGTGCGCCGCTGCGCGAACGCGCAGAACCGGCAGCCCACATAACAGACATTGGTGAAGTTGATGTTGCGGTTCACCACATAGGTGACCTCGTCGCCCACGGCCTCGCGGCGCAGTGCGTCCGCAAGTCGCACCACCTCGGCCAGCAGCTCGCCCTCGGCCGACATCAGCACAACCCCGTGCTCCACCGAGAGGTTGGCGGGGTCCTTCTCGGCGGCCCGGAGCGCGGACTTGGCGTCGCTGGGCAAGGTCACACTGGGCAAGCTCACACTGGGCAAGCCCACACTGGGTGTGAGTCCCTTCGCAGCTTCGCCGACCGACTGCCAGTCGCCGTACACGCTGGAAAAGTCGCTGCGCCGGTCCGCCGTGCGGCCCTCGGTGTCGATGGCCTCGAAGAGGTCAGTGCGACCGCTTCCGCCGCCGACCGTCGGGAACCCGCCGTCCGGCTCCTGCCACGGCAGGCCCGCGGGGCGGCGTATCCCCGTCTCGATCTCGGCCGAGACCAAGCCGTCGGGACCCGCCAAGGCGGCAACGTGCCCAGAGACCCGGGGGTCGAGCCACGGCTCACCGGCAAGGACGTATTCCGGGTGTGCGGTGAGCCGGGCGCGCAACGTCATGCCCGCCTGCTCGGTCACCTCACGCAGACGGTCGAGGGTGGGCCAGGGACGTTCGGGGTTGACATGATCAGGGGTCAACGGCGAGACGCCGCCCCAGTCGTCGACGCCGGCATCGAGGAGGGCGCGGCACTCGGCGAGATCGACCAGGTTGGGGGGAGCCTGCACGCGCATCTTGGGGCCGAGCAGGATGCGGGACACCGCGATGGCGGCAAGGTATTCGTCCAGCGCCAGATCGTCGGCGTGGCGCATGGCCGTGTCGGGCTTGGCCCGGAAGTTCTGGATGATGACTTCCTGGACGTTGCCGTACGCCCGCGCCACCTTGCGCAGCGCGAAGATCGACTCCGCCCGTTCGGTGAGGGTCTCGCCGATGCCGATCAGCAGGCCGGTAGTAAACGGGATCCCGAGCCGCCCCGCGTCCTCCAGGACCCGAAGTCGCACGTCCGGGTCCTTGTCGGGTGAACCAAAGTGCGCCTCGCCCTTGGTCTCGAAGATCCGTCGCGACGTCGTTTCGAGCATCATCCCCATCGACGCCGAGACCGGCTTGAGCCGGTTCAGCTCGTCCCACGTCATCACGCCGGGGTTCAGATGCGGCAACAGCCCGGTCTCCTCAAGCACCCGGATCGCCATCGCGCGGACATAGGCCAGCGTGGAGTCATAGCCCTGCTCGTCCAGCCACGCCCTGGCCTCCGGCCACCGATCCTCGGGGCGATCACCCAGGGTGAAGAGCGCTTCGGTGCAGCCCAGCGCCGCCCCGTCGCTGGCGATGCGCAGGATTTCGTCGGGGGAGAGGTACGCCGCCCGGCTGGCGCGCGCGGCTTCCCCCGGCGTCTCGACGAACGTGCAGTAGTGGCACCGGTCTCGGCACAGTTTGGTGACCGGGATGAACACCTTCGGTGAGTAGGTCACCACCCCCGGCCGGCCGGCGTCGCGCAGGCCCGCGTCACGCACCCGTGCCGCAACCGCACACAGCCGAGCGAGTTCGTCAGCGCGGGCCGTCAACAGCGCCGCGGCTTCGGCCACATCCAGCGCCGCGCCCCGCTCCGCGCGCACCAGGGCGCGTCGGCACTGCGCGGCCGTGGAACTCATCGGCCACGGATGACGGAGATGATGTGGGCGTATGCCGCCGCGTCCACGCGCGCATCGATCAACATCGGCCCTTCGCTGGTGGCCTCCAGAGCCCCTTTGAGTTCGGCTGCGCTGGTGACGACGGCTGAGGCGAGCCCCAACCCGCTCGCAACCTGGGCGAAGTCGATCAGGCGATAGTCCACCGCTCGAGCGCCGCCCTGGCCCTCGCCCTGCTTGAGTTTGATCAAGGAGAGTGTGGCGTCGTTCAACACGACGACGGTGAGGTCCAGGCCGAGCCGAGCGATCGTTTCGAGTTCGGCCAACACCATGCCCAACCCGCCATCCCCCACCAAGCACACCACCCGCCGCCCGGGGTTCGCCAAGGCGAGCCCGATCCCGGCGGGGATGGAGAAGCCCATCGTCGCAAGGCCGTTGGAGATCAGCACACTGCTCGCCTCGTCGGTCTGCCACAGCGGCATCGCGGGCAACATGTGTGCCCCGGCATCTACCGTGAGCAGGGCCCCATCCAGGACCTGTTGGGTCATCAGCACCGTTTCTTGGGGGGTAAGCCCGTCGGACGGCGACTCCAGCCGGGCCAGGTTGCGGAGATTCGTTTCGCGCCCGAAACCTGGCTGCCACTGGGTGACACACCCGGTGAGCAGGTCGCGCAGGTCGGCGTCGTAGTTCCCCGTGACCAGCACCGGGTCCCCGAAGTAGGCGGTCTCGGCGGTGTAACTGTGCAACAGGACCATCGGCGCGGCGTAGTCCCACGGTCCCGGCACCGGCTCCACACTGTCGAGTCCGATGCCGATGATCAGATCGGCCCGCTCGAGCACCTCGCGTTCGAGCGCGGCTCCCGTGAACAGTCCGGCGAACTGCGGCCAAGATTCGCCGACGACGCCCTTGGCTTGGTACGTCGTCAACATCGGCGCGTTGAAGCCCTGCAGCGCGGCCCGAACCTCGGGGGCGAACGGCACGGCGTCGAGCCCGATCAGGACGACAGGGTGACTGGCGGCAGCCACCAGGGACCGGGCGCGCTCGAAAGCTTGTGGATCGCGCGGTTCCGGCCGCACCGGCACCACGGGGGCGGGGTCACCCGCACTGGTCGGATCGAACACCAGATGTACGGCGCCGGCTGGCGCCGTACAGGCGAGTGCTGCGGCGGCCGCAACCACGCCGACAGGGTCCGAGGAACCCAGCACGCCACTCCACTTGGTGATCGGCGCTGCGGTCGACACCTGGTCGAGCCGCTGATGGGCGGTCCGCCCGGCCGTGGCCGCGGGCACCCCATCGCTGATCAGCAGCAGCGGGAAGCGGTCCAAGGTGGCCTGGGCCATGCCGTTCACGGCACTGGTGAACCCGGGCCCTCGGGTGACGATCGCGACTCCGGGGGTGCCGGTGACCAGACCGTAGGAGGCGGCCATGATGCAGGCGGCGGTCTCACCATGGGCGAGCACGAAGTCGATGCCACACTCGGCGGCGGCCCCGATCATGTCCAAGTTCGGCCCCCCGCCCGGCACGCCGAACATCCGGGTTACGCCCGCCGCGGCTAGACCTTCGGCCAAGGAACGGGCGAGGTCGCGAGAGGTCACCACGGGTCTACTTCTCCTTCGATATTCGGGCGTGCCCAGAGCGGCTCATGCTACGGCTAGACGGCGGCTTGGGGGGTCGCTAATGTCCATCCGAGTGTCCGCAGATCATCGACTGTTCTGCAGTCGAATGCGACACTTTGGGTCCCGCCACCACCTCAGGAGCGTCGCATGTCCATCAAGGTCGCAAAATTCAAAGATGTCTCACAAGGCACTCAGGCCGGCCAATTCACCATCGGTGATCGCGATTCGGTCCAATCGCTCGACAACCTCGACCCCATCTATAAGCAGCTCATCGACGAGCCGGTCACTGCGGTCGTCGCCGTGATGGGGTCGACGGGTCGCCCGAACCTGACGCCAGTGTGGTTCGACTACGAGGGCGACACGGTGCTGCTCAACCTCGCCACGCACCGCAAGAAGGTCGACTGGTTGCGGGCCAACCCGCAGGCCTCGTTCATGTTGATGAACCCGGCCAACCCCTACCACTGGATGAGCATCAAGGCCACCTGCGTGCGCGAGGTCTCCGAAGACGACCCGGTCGAAGGCCAGCGCGTCACCGACCAACTCAACCGGATCTTCAAGAAATACACCGGCGGCGACGTCTACGCCTTGCGCGATCCGTCGTTCGACGAGCGCCGGGTGCTCTTCGAGCTGAAGGTCGACTCTGTCGCCACCTTCGGCACCCCGTGACCAGGACGTCGCGCTGAGTCAGCAGTCTTAGCTATGGCGATGCCACGGGTCGCCGTGGTGGGCGGCTCCCTGGGAGGGCTCACTGCCGCGCTGACCCTGCGTGACATCGGTTGCGACGTGACCGTCTTCGAGCGTTCTCCGGAGAGTTTGCGCGCCCGAGGAGCTGGCATCGCGGTGTTGGAACAGACGTTGCGCTACCCCGTGCAACGGTTGGGCCTGGACCCCGCGCTGATCAGCTCGCACACCGATTGGGTGCGGTTCCTCGACAGCGACGGGGCTGTGGCGTACGCCGAGGAGCGGGCCAATCGCTTTTCGGCGTGGAACACGATGTACCGGCTGCTGCTCGATGCCTTGCCCGCGGAGCGTTATCGCCTCGGCCACGAGATGTCCGACTTTGAGGTCGGCCCCCAAGGTGATGGGGACTCCGTGTCGGTGCGGTTCGCGACGGGCGAATCTTTCGAGGCCGACCTCCTGGTCTGCGCCGACGGGATCAGTTCGCTGGCGCGCTCGCGCCTGCTGCCCGGCGTACGTCCGCAATATTCGGGGTACGTCGCCTGGCGCGGGGTGCTGCCCGAGTCGCAGTTGAGCGAGTCGAGTTATGCCGCGCTGCAGGATGCGTTGACCTACCAAGTGCTGCCCGGCTCTCACGTCCTGGTCTATCCGATCCCCGGCAACGAGGGTGAGGTGGTGCGCGGACAACGACTGATCAACCTGGTCTGGTACCGCAACGTGGCCCCGGACGAGCTGGGAGGTTTCATGACCGATCGAGCGGGCCAACAGCGCACGGTTTCGTTGCCGCCCGACAGTGCGCGCCCCGAGATCATCGAGGAGATGCGGGCGTTTGCGGCGGCCCACCTGGCCCCGCCGATCGCGGAGCTGGTTGCTGCGGTCGAGTCGCCGTTTGTGCAGGCCGTCTTCGATATCGAGGTCCCCCGCATGGTCCATGGCCGTGCCTGCTTGCTGGGAGACGCGGCCTTCGCAGTGCGTCCCCACGCCGCGGCTGGAGCGGCCAAAGCGTGCGAAGACGGCTGGGTGCTCGCCGAAGAGCTGCAGAAGGCCGACGGCGACATTGAAGTCGCACTCCCCGCCTGGGAGGCTCGCCAGCTCGCGCTCGGCGCCCAACTCGTGGCGCGCACCCGGGAGATCGGTGAAGGCTCGCAATTCACCGGTGACTTCAGGCCCGGCGATCCACGCCTGGTCTTCGGGCTCTATGGGCCGGGTAGGTGAGGACATGGACTCGAACAAGATTGCCGACCAGATGGGCCAGGCAGCGCTGGCGTGGATCGAATCGCTGACGCCGGAGCAACGCGAGTTGGCCTGCTGGCCGGCGCCCGGCACCCACGAGGACGTCGATGAGGAGCGGGTGCGGTGGTTCTACACGCCCACCGATCATGGCGGGCTGACCGTGGGGGCGCAGCGTCCGGCTCAACAACAGCTGCTCATGCGGTTGCTGAAGCCAGGGTTGTCACCGGCGGCGTACGTCACCGTCTCGCTGATCATGGGCTGGGAAAACGTCCTGGACTTCGTCGAGGACTATTCGGCGTCCTGGGGCCGCGAACGGGGCCGCGATCCCGGGCTTTACTACTTGCGGATTTTCGGTGACCCCGGCAGCGACCGGGCCTGGGGCTGGCGTTTCGGCGGCCACCACGTCTCGCTCAACTTCCTCATTGTCGACGGACGCGTCGAGGCGATGACCCCCTTCTTCCTCGGCGCCGATCCGGCGTCGGCCCCGGGCCTGGGCGGGGTGACGATCCGCCCGCTGAGCCAGGTCGAAGATCTGGGCCGCCGGTTGGTGCAATCGCTGTCCGCCGACCGGCTCGACCAGGCACTGCTCTGGCCGCACGCCCCCACCGACATCGTGGGCGGCAATCGCCCCCGGCTCGCCCCCGGAGACCGGATGCTCACCCTGCCCAACGTGTGGCGCGGGAGGTTTGCCGACCCGGGGATGGTCGCGCGAGTGGAGGCGGTCAGTGCCGCCGCTGAGGAGTTGGCGGCCGTGACCGAGGAGGGGCACGCGAGGTTGGCGCTGACGGCGGCTCCACAGGGTGTTGCGGGAGGCGACCTGAGCGGCGATCAGCAGGGTGTGCTGAGCGAGTTGGTGGCGACGTACACCGGCCGGGTGGCTGACGCACTGGTGCCCGCGGTGCGCCTGGCCGAGATCCACTTCGCGTGGGCGGGCTCGCTGAAGGCCGGCGAACCCCACTACTACCGGCTGCAGGGACCGGGGTTCTTGGCCGAATGGGACAACACTCAACGCAACGTCAATCATGCGCACTCGGTGTGGCGCGACCCGGACGCCGACTTCGGCCTCGACGTCCTCGCCGCTCACCTGGCTCAGCATCACGCTGAACGGCCCCGATGATGTTGGTGCGCTGATGTTGATTGCGCTGATCCCCGCGAAACCACCCCACCTGGGCAAGCAAAGACTCAATGCGCTGCCGGCCGACTATCGGAGCGCTCTGGCGACCGCGTTCGCGCTGGACACCCTCCAAGCGGTCCGCGCTTGTGCGTTGGTGAGCCGGGTGTTTCTGGTGTCCACCGACCAGCAACTCGGGATGGCCGCCGCGAGGTTGGGGGTGGAAACGCTGCCCGACCCGGTCGCTGGGCCCGGGGGATTCAACGGCATGCTCCGTGCCGCAGCGCAGGTGGTGGCAGCCGAGCTTGCCCCGACCAACGACCTGGGGGAGGACCCTGCGGTGCTGGTGGTTCCCGGCGACTTGCCGGCGTTGACGCCGCAGGCAGTGACCGACGCACTCGCCAGTTGGCTGCCCCAGCGGCCGGGCTTCGTCCCTGATCGGGCAGGCACGGGCACGACGCTCTATGTCGCCCGGGTCCGCGACTTCGATCCTCGCTATGGACCCGGCTCCCGGGCTGCACATCTCGCGGGCGGCGCCCAGGAGTTGGCCGCAGCCGACTGTCTGCGCCAAGACGTTGACCACCCCAGTGATCTGGAGGCTGCCCGCAGCCTGGGCGTGGGGCCACACACCGCGGACGTGTTGGGTTTGCTCACCAGCCGCTGACACTCACCAGCCGGTGACGCGCACCCCGGTGTGTGCTTCGTAGCGCCGGTTGGCACTGATCAAGTTGGCCGTCAGTGCTTCGACCTGATGAGCGTTGCGGAGCCGGCCACCATAGATGCCGCGGATGCCCGGGATTGTCTGCGCCAAAGCCTGGACCGTGTCGGTCGCGTCCCGCACGTCACCGATCACCAAGACGTCGGTTTCGATGCGGGCTGTGTCAGGGTCGTTGAGCAACACCGCGCTCACGTGATGAAAGGCGCCGACCACCGTCGAGTCGGGCAACAGGGCCGCCGCTTGTTGGGTGGCCGACCCCTCTTCGACCTCGAGGGCGAAGGCTCCCTGCTTGTCGAAGCCGAGCGGGTTCACACAGTCCACCACGATCTTGCCGGCCAGCGCCGGGGCGAGCTGTGTCAAGAGTTCGGCGTGCCCGTCCCAAGGGACCGCGACCACGACGATCCCCGCGATCCGGGCGGCGTCGTCATTGCTCATCCCGACGATCGGGTTCTCGGTGCGGTGTGGCGGCATTGAGTGTGGCGGCGACCTCCTCGGCGCGCTCCGTCGTACGGCTGCCCACGATCACCTGAAGGCCCGCCTTACGAAACCTGCGCGCCAAGCCTTGCCCCAAGGCTCCGGTGCCGCCGAGCACGGCGATGGGCTGCTCGATGGGGTGCTCGCGCCCTACGTCGGGGGTCATCTTGCGGTCCTCTCGGTTGCCGTGGTCGGGACACAGTCAACCCCACGGGCCCGCGACCCCCCATAATCAGGCCATGTTTTCGGTGACGGCGGTCGAAGGGATCGGGGAAGTTGGCCCTGGCGCCGACCTCAGTCGCATCATTCGCGACCATGCCGAGCTAGCCGACGGCGACATCATCGTGGTCACCAGCAAGATCGTGAGCAAGGCCGAAGGTCGGGTGGTGCTCATCGATCGCGAGTCCGCGATCCGTGCAGAAACCCGCCGGGTCGTGGCCCGACGAGGAACCACGAGCATCGTGGAGAATCGGCTTGGGTTGATCATGGCTGCGGCCGGCGTGGATGCGTCGAACGTGGGCCCCGGCTCGGTGGCGCTGCTGCCCATCGACCCGGACGCCTCAGCGCGCCGCCTGCGGGAAGACTTGCAGTCGGCTCCCGGACACCCTGTCGCTCCCGGTCACCCTGTCGCTCCCGGTCACAATGTCGGCGTCGTCATCGCCGACACGGCCGGGCGGCCCTGGCGTCAGGGTCAGACCGACATCGCGATTGGCGTGGCCGGCCTCCGGCCGTTGATGAACTTTGCGGGTCGCGTTGATCGACACGGGAATGAGCTGTCGGTCACCGCCCCGGCTATCGCCGACGAGCTCGCCGGTGCCGCCGAGTTGGCGAGTGGGAAGTTAGGTCACCGCCCCGTGGTGGTGGTCCGCGGCCTGCCGGAGCTCGTGTTGCCCGTTGCCGAGCATGGTCCGGGCGCCGTCGTACTGATCAGGGATCGACCCGACGACATGTTTGCTCTGGGTGCGCGGGAGGCCGTGGTTGCCGCGCTGACCGGGGGAGATGCAACCTTGTTCGGCAGGCCAGCCACTCGGGTGGAGTTGGCCGCGGTGCTGTCGAGCGTGGGATATCAGGTGCAGGAGGGGGCTGGCGACCTGCACGTGGCCGATGTCGACCCGGAGTTAGATCATCGCTTGCGGGGGCTGGCGATAGCCCACGGGTGGCAGGTCGCTCGAGCGGAGACCGACCCGGGTCGGTGGGAGACACGGTTGTCGGCCGCAACAGGTGTGCAGGTCTGACGCCGCCTGGCGGGTCGGGCGGCTCAGCCAGCCACCCATAGCGGCAGACCAACCCCGACAGCCCAGACGAGCTCGGCCAGGCCGGTTTTGGCCAAAGCGGGGATGAGGGCGGGTCCGGTGGCGCCGCCGAGGACGGTGCGCACGGGTGCAGCGATCACCCCCACGAACACCAACCCCAGCAGCGCTGACCAGGTGGTCGCGGCTGCCACAGCGATGACGGCGGCCGCGGCGATCAAGACGAGGAACAGATAGAGGTAGCGGGTGCGTTCGTCGCCGAGGACGACGGCGAGGGTGCGTTTGCCGACGAGCGTGTCGGAGGGGATGTCGCGCAGGTTGTTGACGACCAGGATTGCGCAGGCAAGCGCGCCGATGCCGGCCCCGGCATAGAGGGCCGCCTCTTCGATGGTGCGAGTGGAGACGTAGGTCGTGCCGACCACCGCGATGAGGCCGAAGAACACGAAGACCATGACTTCCCCGAGCCCGAGGTAGCCGTAGGGGTGGCTGCCCCCGGTGTAGAACCACGCCGCGACCATCGCCACCGCGCCCATGCCGATCAGCCACCAATTGGTCGTCGCGGCGAGGATCAGGCCGGCGAGGGCCGCGACCGCGAAGGCCGCGAACGCGGCGTACTTCACCGAGGTTGGGCTGGCCGCACCCGAGCCCACCAGCCGCATCGGGCCGACCCGCTCGTCGTCGGTGCCGCGGATGCCGTCGGAATAGTCGTTGGCATAGTTCACCGCCACCTGGAGCGCCAGCGCCACCAGCAGCGCGAGGAGCGACTTCCACCAGTTCGCGTGGGCGACGTATGCCGCCACTCCCATCCCCGTGAGCACCGGCGCCACGGCTGCAGGCAGGGTGCGGGGGCGGGCTCCGGCGAGCCATTGTGCGGGGGTGGCCATGACGCAAGATTCAAGCAGGCCGGTGGGGGCACGGCGTACGCCGGGGCGAGGGACAAGCCCAAAGCGGCCACGAGGTGCTAACGGGGCCGCTTTGAAGTGCGCCCAACCCTCTCCCGAAAGGTTGGATCACGTTGCGCGCGCCGGGCTCGTGTGGGTCGCCAGGTAGCGCTCCGCCGCCCGCGCGGCCGGATGCGCGACCACCCCGCCAGCGACGGCGATCGCGGCGATGATCAGCCAACCGGTGGTGCCCCAGTTCATCGCCAAAAAGGTGTACGCCGCCGGCGCCCACACCGAGCCCACCGTGAAGCCGAGCCGGTTGGCTCCCTGATATTCGCCGCGCCGCTCGGGGTCGGACAACTCCGAGGCAAAGCCCCATGCGGCGGCCGACTCGAACAACTCGGCACCCGTGACCGTCACGTGGCCCAACCAGATCAGCGCGATCGTCACCCAGCCGATCGTGTCGTGGGTGACCATCACGATCAGGCACGACGCCACGAAGAACACCGCGCTGCGGCGCATCGCCCGCAGCGCGCCGGGCACCGTGTCCGAGCCGCGTGCCGCCGCGACCTGCAACAACACGGCCATCACGGTGTTGGTGCCAAACAGCCAGGCCAACAACACCCGCGGCGCGTCGGTCTCTTGCACCAGCCACAACGGGATCACGATGTTCAGCAACACCTGGTTGGTGCCCAAGACCCCATTGCAGGCGCTGAGCACGAGGTAGCCCCGGTTCTTCAGTGCGCCCGGGGTCAAGATGGGCTCGCGCTCGGTCGTCTCGTCGGGCCCGACCGTGTCGTGCGCGGCTGCTGGGAGTCGCGCGATCAGCCAGGCGTTGAGCGCCAAGATCGCGGCGGTGAAGAGGGGTACGACGCGGATCACCGCGTCACTGTTCGTCGCCAACGCCAACCCACCCACCAGGGCGCCGAGCGTGAAGCCGATGTTGAGCGCGCTGCGCATGAACGCCATCGACCGCACCCGCTCCTCACGGGGGAAGACATCCAACGTGTAGGCACCGCGCCCGGCGCCGGCTGCAGCTCCGATCAACTCGAGGATCGTCAGGATCGTGACGAACGCAACGAACCCGCTGATCCACGGATAGGCCAGATAGAGGAGCGCCTCCGCTAGCGCTCCCAGCGCCCAGATCCGCTTGTGCCCCACCCGATCGGCCAGCCTCCCCAACGGGAGCGCGAAGAAGAAGGTGATCACTCCGGCGATCGTGAAACCCAACCCCACCTGGGTCGCCTTCAATCCCACGATGTGGGTGAAGAACACCGCATTGCCGGTGATGAAAACGCCCTCGCCAAACGCAAACAGGATCGACTGCCACGACAAGCGCCGCGCGAGCGGCGTGGGCGGGAGGAAACGATCCAACACGGTGGGCATCGCCGCCATTCAATCAGCGTTGCCTGGTGGGCGTCGTGTGACTTTCCGCGGCTGCCGGAGCCTGAAGCTAGAGGTGCGCCTCGCGTGCCCGGGCGAAGGCTTGACCTGAAAGCGGTCCGCTGGGTGCCTCTCGCCGAGCGACACGCCGATCAGCTCGGAGTGTCGAGCCGCGAGAGGTGCTGGCGTGGCCGCTGTGGCGCCGAGCGAACCACGGAAGGGGCCTCAGGATTCACGTCGCTCCGGCCGGTTGACTAGCGTGCGTCTTGTGACTTTCCTGCGGCTGACCGGCGAGCCCGCCGAGGTGGTTGAGTCTGTGCGGGCGTGGCTGGCGTTGGGGCAGGACGAGGCGCCGCCGGTGCTCATCGAGACGTCCGGCTCCACGGGCGCCCCCAAGCGTGTCGTACTCTCGCGGGCAGCCGTCCTAGCCTCAGCCACCGCGACGGCTGCGCGGCTGGGTGCCCAGGGGCCGTGGCTGTTGGCGTTGCCGGCGGCGTACGTCGCGGGTTTGCAGGTCGTGGTCCGCTCGCTGCTTGCCGGGCACGAGCCAGTGCTGGTCGGCGCGACCGGCTCGATCGCCGAATCCGCGGCCAAGAGCGACGAGCCGACCTTCACCTCTCTCGTCTCGACGCAACTGCGTCGGCTGCTCGACGATCCACGCGAGGTCGACGCGCTGAGGCGGCTGCACACGATCCTGGTCGGCGGTGGCCCCGTCGACCTCGCACTGCGCGAGCGAGCCGCGGCCGAAGGGCTGCGCATCGTGGCGACGTATGGCGCCTCCGAAACTGCCGGCGGCTGCGTCTATGACGGTCTCCCGCTCGATGGTGTCGCCGTTGCGTTGAGTGAGCGGGGGCAGATCAGGATCGCAGGGCCGACGCTGTTTGAGGGGTACGCCGACGACCCGGCCCTCACTGCGTCAACCCTGATCGACGGCTGGTTTCACACCAGTGACGCCGGACGGCTCGATCCTGACGGACGGCTGGTCGTCACCGGCCGGCTCGACTCGGTCGTCATCTCGGGCGGGGTCAAGATCTCCGCAGACGCCGTCGCTCGTCGTCTCGCGCTGTACCCCGGGGTGCAGGCGGCCGAGGTGATCGGCGTGCCCGACGACGAATGGGGGCAGCGCGTGGTCGCTTTCGTCGTGCCACACGCCGAGGCGCCCGATCGGTCCGTCGAGTTGGCCGACCTGCGCGACTGGGTGGCCGCCATACACCCCCGCGAGTGGGCTCCGCGCCAGCTCGTCACCCTCGACGAACTGCCCCGCACGGCCAAGGGCAAGGTGGACCGCGCTGCCTTGGAGGCTCTGTCGTGATCGTCTATTCGATCCCGCTGCGCACCCAGTTTCGGGGGATCACCGTGCGCGAGGGCGTGTTGTTCCCCGGCGACACGCGGTGGGGGGAGTGGAGTCCGTTCTTGGAATATCCCCCCGAGTTGTCCGAGCCCTGGCTGCGCTGCGCCGAAGAGGTCGCCGCCGGCGACTGGCCCGCGCCGCTGCGGAGGAGGATCCCCGTCAACGTCACCGTGCCGGCGGTGGGTCCGGAGCGCGCCTTCGAGATCGTTCGCTCCGGCGGTTGCCGCACGGCCAAGGTCAAGGTTGCCGAGCCCGGTCAGTCGCTCGCCGACGACCAGGTCCGCGTCGAGGCGGTCCGCGACGCGCTGGGCGCCGACGGTCTGCTCCGGATCGACGTCAATGGGCTCTGGGACGTGGACCAGGCCATCGCCAACATCGCGATCCTGGACCGCGCGGCGGGTGGGTTGGAGTACGTCGAGCAGCCGTGCGCGAGCGTGGAGGAGTTGGCGGTGGTACGGCGCGCGGTCGACGTACCGATTGCCGCCGACGAATCGATCCGACGGGCCAGCGACCCTTACCGGGTGCGCGATCTGGAGGCTGCCGACATTGCCGTGCTGAAGGTGCAACCCCTCGGTGGGGTGCGCGCCTGCCTGCGCATCGCCGAGGAGATCGGGCTCCCCGTGGTCGTCTCCTCAGCCCTGGAAACTTCCATCGGCATTGCCACCGGAGTTGCCTTGGCCGCAGCTCTGCCCGAGTTGCCCTATGCCTGTGGCCTGGCCACCGTGCAGTTGCTCGAGTCCGATGTGGCCGTGGAGCCGCTGCTGCCCGTGGACGGTTGGCTGCCAGTGGTCACGCCGCGCGTCGATCCGGAGGCGTTGGCCAGGCTGAGCGCCCCGCCCGATCGGGTCGCCCATTGGGAGGCGCGGCTGGCCAGCGTGCGCGGCGTACGCAAAGATCGATCCTCGTGAGCAACCCCTCCACCGACCTGGCCCGCGCGGTTGTCACTGCGCTGATCGAGGGTGGCGTCCGCGACATCGTCGTGGCGCCCGGCTCGCGCAATGCGCCGCTCTCGTTTGCGGCGTACGACGCCGCTGCCGCCGGGTTGGTGCGGTTGCATTCGCGGCTCGACGAGCGAGGGGCGGGCTTCTTGGCGTTGGGGATGGCGAAGGTGAGCCATCGGCCGGCGGCGGTGATCTGCACGTCGGGCACGGCGGTGGCCAATCTGCATCCCGCGGTCTTGGAGGCCTTCCACTCGGGGATTGCGTTGGTCGTCGTGACCGCCGATCGACCCGACCGGTTGCGAGGCACCAGCGCCAACCAAACCACCGACCAGGTGGGACTCTTCGGCCCGCAGGTGGCCACTCGCGACCTGCGAGCCGGAGACTCGTTGGCCGCGGCGGAGATCGCCGGGTCGCGTAGTCCGCTGCATCTCAATGTGGGGTTCGACGAGCCACTGCTGCCCGACGGAGCGACTGAGGAGCCGTGGGCGCCCACCACCGAGCGCCCGCTGCAATCGTGGTGGCAGCCCGAGGGGATGTCCCTGGCCTTGCCTCCGGGGCCGCGCACGGTCGTCGTGGCCGGTGACGACGCCGGACCGCCCGCTCGGATGCTCGCCCAGCAAGGCAACTGGCCGCTGTTCGCCGAGCCGTCGAGCGGGTCGCGCACCGGCGCCAATGCGATGCGGTGCTATCGACTGCTGCTGGACGGCGAGCTCGGGCAGCGGATCGAGCGCGTCATCGTGGCCGGTCATCCCACGTTGTCGCGGCCGGTCACGCGGCTGCTCTATCGGGCCGACGTGGAGGTGTGGGACTGTCCCGGACGCGGGTTGCCGGAGCGGCGGCCCTTTGCGGTGGCTGGGTCGTTCTCCGAGTTCAACGTCGAACTGCCCGATGAGCCCGAGTGGCTCGACGAGTGGCGCGCCGCGGATCGACTGGTGGGGGAGCGGCTCGACGGTTTGCTGGCCGCCGAGGTCGACCTCACCCCCCATGAGGTGGCCGGCGTCGTCAGCCGGGCGCTCCCTCCGGGAGGGCTGCTTTATGTGGGAGCGTCGAGCCCGATCCGCGACCTGGATCTGATGGTCGCGAAGTATTCCGTCGGTGATCGCCGCAAAGTGATCGCCAACCGTGGCCTGGCCGGGATCGACGGCTCGGTTTCGACCGCCATCGGCGCGGCGTTAGGTCGCCCGAGCGGCACCCGCAACCTCGCGTTGCTGGGCGATGTCACGTTCCTGCACGACGCCACCGCGCTGTTCATCGGCCCGGACGAAGCGGTCCCCGATCTGACTTTCGTGGTCGTCAACGACGATGGCGGCGCGATCTTCACGATGCTTGAGCAGGGGGCGCCGGAGCACGCTGCGCGTTACGACAAGCTATTCGGCACCCCCCACGGCGTCGACCTCGCCAGCCTGTGCGCCGCGTCGCGCACCCCCCACTGGCGGGTGGAGTCGTTGACCGAGCTGGAACACGCATTGGCCTCACCCGCGGGTGGCATCGAGGTCGTCGAGGTCGTCGTACGCCGTGACAACCGCCGCGACCTCGACGCCCGCATCCGAGCGCTCGCGGCCGACCTGTAGGTCAGACCCCTGGCGGTGGGGGCGGCGGAGGTGGTGGTACGACGCCCGCTGGCGGAGCTGCGGGTGGGGCCGGTGGAGCTGGCGGCGGAGGGGCCATGCCTCCCGGCGGTGCCGGAGGAGGCGGGGTCATGCCACTGGGCGCGCCCGCAGCGCCGGGGGGCGGCGGAGCCGAGGTGTGCAGTGCGAAGGTGGGGATCCCTCCCGCGGCTTCGATCTGCTTGATCGCGCCGAAGATGCGCTCCCAGTCGGCGTCGACGATGGCGCGGTCGGTGCCCTTGAGGTAGGCCAGCATGCCGAGGTCGCGGAAGTGCTTCTCGGCGTCGCGGCCGGCGTTGGAAGTGGACAGCTGCTGGTCAACGCTAGTCTTGAGGTCGTTGGCCGCCGCTTTGACGTTGTCGAGGAAACCCATGGAACGCTCCCGGCTCGAAGGGATTGGTGCAATCACTTCCGAGTGTAGGCGCGCCATTGCCAGGCGTGCTTCGCCATCGCGGCCAAGAGCGCGATCTCGACGGCGCTGCCCAACAGCCAGTAGCCCCACTCCCGACTGCAGCCCTCACGATCGTGAGCGCATAGACCCCGGCCGCGACGAGAGTCACCGGCCGCAGGATGGCCCGTGGCAGGACCAGACTGAGCTAGACGAGCACGCTCGGGACGATCACATAAAGCATGGTCAAGAAGAGGAACGTCCCGGACACGTCGAACGCGGAGACTTCGCCAGCGTCGAGGTCGGCACGGAACTCCGCGACACAGGCCCACGAGGAGTCAGCGCTCGGCCCGCGGAGGGGGCGGGTCGGCGCGCACTCGGGCAGCGACGCCTGTGTGTGCGTAGATACATCCTGAGCCAACTCGCGAAACCTTCTACGCTAACTCGTGTGCTAATGTTCCAGTATGAGGCGAAATCTCGGAATTGCAGTTGCCGGCCTGCTTGCCGCGTTTTCGACATCACCACTCTTCACAGCCATGGCCGCGAGCCTATCGGTGGATCCCTCCGTGGGGCCTAAGGTCGGGAGTGTTCGTGGCCATGTTGTTTTCCTCAGCAAGGGCGCCGACTGGACCGCGCAGGAACTGCGGACTCTGGACGCGGAGATCGCTGTTTTGGATGCCGAAGCCGAACTTCCAATGGACAACGGCACCACGTTGTCGGTGCATATCGTCGGTGACGCAGGCGGAGATGTCCCGAAGGATCTGGAGGGAGAAGTAGCGGCGACGTTGGCAGACATGGACGTGGAGCCTTTGCCTGATGCGGGCCATCGGCCAAATGGCAAGATTTCCGTCGTCAGGTTCGCTGATCATAATGTTCGTGTGAAGTCCGTCCGGGACCTCAGCAAACGTATTTCCTACAGTCGTCTCGAAGTAGATCTTACTGAGCAACAGGAGCGACGTTATGCTAAATGGATCGTCGAAGAGCCGTTGGCGGTTGCACGAGGAGCCCGCGTTTCGGATGCCGACTGCAACGATCCGTGGTCTCCATACCTCATGATACGGAAGGCCGGTCGATCCTCCGTTTCGGGTGAGTATCGGTATGGCGATTTGGAGATGTATTGGAACGCGAATCGTCTCGGTAACTTGGAGTGTTACGAAGACGTGACATACGAGCCTGATTTCGTGACAAATAACAATGACGGCTTACACTACTTCACGAAGACAATTGTGAGTTGGGCCTCCAACTTTCCTAGCGAATATAAAGACACCAGTTTCGGGGACAGTGACCTAGAGCGCGTGTATACTGTCGGAACATCTAGAGCCACTCAACTTAACGCAAACACGCAGTATGACACCTACTTCCGAACAGAGTTCGGAAACGCTTCGACGGATGGGGCGAAAATTATCTCTCAGCGTGGCAACCGGACGCCAAGTTACTGCGATAGTACCTGGTGCATCTTTGCTCGTGAGTCGAGCCGAGTTCCCGATTCGGGGTGGCCGCAAATCCCCGGCGAGAATTCCTTTACCTACCCTTATCCGTGAGGTCCGACCTTGAGAAGATTTTCCTTGATTCTATTGGCAATGGCACTACTTGCTGGGGGCTCGGCCGTGTTTCCTATGGTCTGGAAACCATGGAGAGATCAAGTTGACCTTCGCTGTCAATCCGAAACGGATCAGTTCGGAGGATACACGGTGACGGCGGAGTGGACGCCGCTGCCCAGGTGGCGGTGCAAGTCGGTCGATGGCGAATTTTCGACGACTTATTCTTGGTACTCTCCCGGGGATTAGAGCATGGCCCATTCGTTGCGTCGTACGACGTGACAACCGCCGCGATCTCGACGCCCGCGTTCGACCGCTCGAGGCCGACCTTTAGGTCAGACCCCCGGCGGCGGGGGAGGCGGAGGTGGGGGGTACGGCGCCCGCGGGGGCGGCGGAGCCGAGGTGTGCAACGCGAAGGTGGGGATACCGCCCGCGGCCTCGATCGACTTGATCGCGCCGAAGATGCGCTCCCAATCGGCGTCGGCGATCGGGCGGTCGGTGCCCTTGAGGTAGGCCAGCATGCCGAGGTCGCGGAAGTGCTTCTCGGCATCGCGGCCAGCGTTGGAAGTGGACAGCTGCTGGTCAACGCTGGTCTTGAGGTCGTTGGCCGCCGCTTTGACGTTGTCGAGGAAACCCATGGAACGCTCCCGGCTCGAAGGGATTGGTGCAATCACTGCCGAGTGTGGGCGCGCCATTGCCAAGGGTGCTTCTGTCCTCGCGGCTATGTGCGGCGCCCTTGCCGAATTCGGTCGAAGTGACCCATCCCTCGCATGACATTCCGGGACTGTGAGTCCTGCGGACGCCGCGCTCCGAGACCAGACCAGCGGGATCGTGGCCCCCTGCATCTGCGCTTCTTGGCGGGGGCAGACACGTGAGTTTGCGCCGACTCGCGGGAGGTAGTGCGTGGTGCCGGGGCAACCTTTCCGCGGGCAACCACGTGTTCATGAACATGAGGATCCTCGCGCTGGGCGCTGCCTTGCTGATCTTGGCAACAGGGTGTTCGACGTCGCCGACATCGCCCGATGACCCCACCCCCGAGCCCCAGATCTCGTCGCAACCAGCACCAGTCGCTGCCGGATGGGTGCGGCTCGACGAAACCCCGTTTCCCACGCGTCAGCCTGCGGCGAGCGCCTCGATCGGGGACGTGACCTATGTGTTCGGCGGACGAGAAGAACGGTGTCTCACCACGGCTGACTGCGTCACGGTCGGGCCCGATCTGGTCGACGCCTGGAAACTCGACGTGACCACCGGACACTGGGACCAGCTAGCTGACCTGCCGGTGGCTCTGCGCGGCGAGGTCTCGGTCGCCCACGTTGGCAGCGACCTCTACCTGTTGTCCTCGTGCCCAGGGTCATCGATGTTGCGCTACTCCCCAGCCTCAGACCGCTGGCGTGCGGTGCCCACTCCTCGGGAGGTGCGGCGCCATCATTCGCTGGTCACCGATGGTGAGGTGCTGATCGCGGTCGCCGGCGAAGGCACCGCCGCGTCGGGACTGCACGACTATGTGTTCGGGTCGATCAAGCCCCATTGGCGTCGCCTCCCGATCGACGGTTTGCCCCGATCCATGCAGCGCGTTGGGTTTCTTCTCAACGACGAGTTGCACGTGCTGTCCCGCCCCGTTCGTGTGGGGAGTGAGCCGTTCGTCGGGGCCACGCTCGGCCTGGCCAGCCGGCAATGGCGTACGGCGCATCCCCTGCGCGCTCGCGAGACCGGCACGTTCGTCCAGGCGGACGGCCTGACGTTCGCCGTACCCATCACCAGCCGCAACCTCTATCAACGCGACCCAGACAGTGGCCGCTGGTCCGTGCGGAGTAGGGCCCCCGGCCCCATCGCTGGCGTGCTGGCGGGCGGACAAGCAGCCTTCGTGGGCGGGGACGGCTGGGTGTTCGACATGAGCACGACGAGTGGCAGCAGCTGCCACAGATCCAAGGCAACACAATCTGGGGCGTAATGTTCCTCGACGGTGGCGATTCGGTGGTGGCAGTCGGTGGTCATCGGTCTTCAGCGTCGGGGATCGAGATGTTGACCGAAACCTGGGTCTGGGAACCGCAGCGCTGATCGGCCTGCCCGGATAAGGTCCCTGCAGGACCACGTCACGAGAGGCGCACGACCATGCCGATTCACGGAACCCTGTTCACCGACTACAAGGAGAACACGTCGCAAGACCCGTTCTCGTTGCAGAACAAGAAGCTGCTCAAGATCAACATGTCCTATGGCCTGGTCTGGGCCCGGACCGGCTCGATGGTGGCCTACCAAGGCGACGTACGTTTCGAAAACAAGGGCTCCGGTGGCCTCAACAAGTTGATGAAGGCGGCGGTCACCGGCGAGGGCGTCGACATGATGAGCTGCACCGGTCAAGGGGAGTTGTTCGTGGCCGATCAGGCCTCGGAGATTCAGGTCTTCTATCTCGAGAACGACATGGTGTCGGTCAACGGCGCCAACGTGTTGGCCTTCTCCGGCTCGATCGAGTGGGACATCCAGCGGGTGCAGGCCCGCGGCATGATGGCGGGCGGGATGTACAACGTCGTCCTCCGCGGCACCGGCTATGTCGCCGTCATCACGCACGGAGACCCCGTCGCGTTCGACGTGGCCAGCGCGCCCACGTTCGCCGACGCGCAGGCCGTGGTGTTGTGGACCTCCGGCGTGCAGATGGACATCCGCGTCGACACCGGCGGCATGAAGTCGATGCTCCGCGGCGGCACCGGCGAGCTCATCCAGTGCGCCTTCTCCGGGCAGGGCTATGTCATGGTCCAGCCGTCCGAGGGCGTCGTCCTCGGTGGCCACCAGGCTGGCGGGGGTGGAGGCGGCGGAGGCGGCGGCATGCTGGGTGGTTTGCTCGGCGGATGACGTACGCCGCCAGCTGGGTCGGCACTAGGTGACCAGCGTCCCCCACGCGCCGAAGCACAGCCACGAGATGCTGCTGATGGCGACTGACCAGAGCGCGATCTTGAAGCGGGTGATCGGCCGTGGCGTGGAGCTCCAAAGCGCCCCGGGCGCGACCAGCAAGGGCCCGAACGCGCCGCAATAGACCGCATAACTGGCCACATAGAACGCCGCCAACAGCGGCGCGAGCCATGGTTGCGTGAGCATCGAGAGACCGCCGACGGTCAACGCCTCCCACCAGCAGACGAGCCCGGTGAGGAAGTAGAACTGGCGCGCATCGAGCGCATAGCGCCACAACACCCAGGAGGTCAGGGTCAGCGCCGGCACCAGGAAGCCGGGCAGCAGGGCGTACGACGTCGCCGTGTCGGGATGCAGACCCCCGAAATTCCCGGGGGCTGTCGAGAGCGTTGCCTCATAGATCGCGGCCCCGGCAATCCCCGCGACGAAGTGGACCAGCCACGCCGACCCGCCCGTCAGCCTGCCAGTTGGCCCGCGGCCGGCCGCGCGGCGGCGTACGTCCCACGCCAGCAGGTAGGCCGCGAACAGCACGGGCAGCAACCACCACAAACCGGATGCGCCACTGTCGGAACCGATCAGCAGGGCGGTTGCGGTGGCGACCAGGGTCCACACCACCGGGCTGCCGAGCAGGGAACGCAGGCGCTTCTTCATACACCGATCGTCGCGTCCTCTCGGAGCGACCACCATCGGTGAAGCCCCGTGCTAAACCCCTGGGGCGGACCCGGGTGTGAACCTGATCGGGAACCTCAGGGCGCCGGTGTTGCCGGACACCGGCAGCCAGTCACCGGGGCCATCGGGAGTGGCATCGGGCATCCGGCGCGCCAGCAACGGCAGCGCGACCGCCATGTCCGTGCGGGCGACGAAGTGACCCAGACAGTGATGAGCGCCCGCGCCGAAACCCAGATGGAGCGGGCGCACCTGGGTGATGTCGAAACTCGGGTCCGGCATGGCCAGCGGGTCCGTTCCGGTGGCGTGTGAGAGTACCTGGACGATGCCGCCGCGGGGGATGAGCAGGCCGTTGAGGTCCACGTCTTCGATCGCCTCACGGGTGACCCAGGTGACCGTCGGGTTGACCCGCATCACCTCCTCCACCGCCTGCCCGCCGAGATCGGGCCGCTCGGCCAACAGCCGCCACTGATCGGGATGTTTGAGCAGCGTTTGCAGCGCCAACCCCAACTGGTTGCGGGTGGTCTCCATGCCCGCGAAAGCGAGGAAGACCAGGGACACACTGAGCTCGTGCCGACTCAGTCGGCCTTCGGTTTCCTGGGCCTGCAGCAACGTGGTGACCAGATCGTCTTGTGGATGTCGGGAACGGTCCTCGATCACCTCGTCGACATAGCCGCGCAACCCGTCGAGGGCGGCCTCGATCCGCGGGAGGTCGTCTTTGATCTTGATGCCGAACGACTTGCCCAGATCGTCGGCCCAATGCGCCACCTGGGGCCAGGCGGCCTCCTCCAAGCCGAGCAGGAGGCACAGGATGCGGGCGGAATAGGGCTCGGCAAACTCAGAGATGAACTCCACCTCGCCGCGCTCAGCGAAGCCGTCGATCAGTTCGTTGGCCAACGCTTGAAAGCGCGGCCGCATCGCCTCGATGGTCTTCTTGCGGAAGGCCGGCATCAGCAGTTTGCGCAGCCGGGCGTGCTGATCGCCCTCCAGGCTGAGCAGCACCTCTTGCCACCAGTCAGAGAACATCCCCGAATGGATCCCGTTTTGCGCGGGCCACTGCGCGTTGCCTTGGCGGAACCGCCGATCCTTCAGCAGCGCGCTGCCTTCGTCGTACCTCACGACGGCCCAGCCGTACGACGTCTCCACCCACCACGAGTCGTCGCGGGCGGCGTGGACGACCTCCGAGGTGACGTCGAAGCTCGGGTCGGCCAGGTCGAAGTACGTCATAGCCGCACCCTACGGACTTCCCAGGCGGCGAGGGCGGCGCTCATCCGAGCAGCGTCCAGACGGCGAGACCGGCGATGACCAGGCTCGAGACAAGGCCGGTGATCACGCGGCCGCGGGGTCCCGTCACGAACCGCCCCAACGCCGCACCGCCGCTGGCGAGGGCGAGTTGCCAGGACGCCGACGCCGCGAAAGCTGCGCCCACGAACGCCGCACCTTCGGTCGGTGAGGAGACCAGGCCGCGGTTGCCGATCACGACCGCCGCGAAATAGACGACGGTCGCGGGGTTGACCGCGGTGATGGCGACGAACAGCAGGTACGCCGCGCGCGGCGTCATCGGTCGATCGGTGGTGCGGCGCGGCTCGGTGCCGGCGAGCGCATGTTTGAGGGTGTAGGCGGCGACGCCGAGCAGCACCAGCGCGGAGACGATCCGGAGTGGTTCGGCAATGGGCGCGATTACCGACGCGAGCGCCGCGCCACCCGCCACGGCCGCCGTCGCATAGATGCCGTCCACGGTGGCCACGCCCAGGGCCGCAGCCGTGCCCACCCGCAACGACGTTTGCGCGGTGAGCGTCACCAGGAAGGCGGCGATCGCACCGACGGGGATCGCGATCGCCCAGCCGGTGACCAGACCGGACAAGATCACCTCGTGCACCCGCGGATTGTGTCTGCCCGATGGGGTGGGCCGCAAACCGCTTAGGGTCGGTGCATGCGGATCACGAAGTTTGGCCATGCGTGTGTGCGGATCGAGGCCGAGGGTCGTGTCGTGGTGATCGACCCAGGTTGGTGGACCGACCCTGAAGCGGTCGATGGCGCGGACGCCGTACTCATCACTCATGAGCATCCCGACCACCTGGACCCGACCCGCCTGCGTGCCACGTCCGCGCCCATCTTCACGATCGAAGCGGTCGCCGCCAAAGTGCGCGCGGAGGCCGCCGACGTGGCCGAGCGGGTCACCGTGATCGCGCCGGGGGAGTCGTTTGTGGCCGGGCTGCCGGTGCGCGCCGTGGGCGAACTTCACGCAGTCATCCACCCGGATTTTCCGCGGGCATTCAACTCTGGGTTCGTCGTCACGGCGGGCGACCAACGGGTCTATCACCCCGGCGACGCGCTCGCCCTACCCGGCGAAGCGGTCGACGTGTTGTGCGTCGTGGTGTCGGCGCCGTGGATGCGTGCGAGCGAGGCCGTCGACTTCGCTCGCGCGGTCGGGGCTCCACGCAACTTGGCGATCCACGACCGGGTCTATTCGCCCGAGGGATTGGCGATTGTGGATGGCCACCTGTCCGCACTGTTGCCAGCCGGCGTGGAATATGCCCGGATCCCCGATGGTCGCGACCTGTGAGCCTGCTGGTTGCGATGCGTTAGTGGCGCGATTCTGTGCCGCCCGGTGACTCAGAATCGCACCGCTATCGCTGACAACACGTCTGGCTCGGCGCTACTCCACGTGACCGATTGGGCATTTTCGACCGTGGTGCCGCGCACGTCACGCCGATAACGTCGAACGAACGAGCCGGTCGCAACGGTGGCCGTCGTCACTGAACCTTGGGGGTTCGCATGCAGTCGTTGTTCACTTTGTCGCGCGCGGGGCGGTTTCGCTGGGCTGTGATCGGTCTGCTGGCCGCTTCCAGCGGCCTGATGCTTCCCGTGCCGGCGGGTTCCTCCGCGTCCCAGGCACCCGAGCCGTCCTCGATCGTTGCGAAACGCGTGCCCACCAGGGGTGGTTGTGCGCCGAAGCCCACCTCGGACCGGGTCGTCAACGTGCGTGACAAGGGAGCAACCGCCGACGACTCGACCGACGACACCGCTGCCTTCAAGCGTGGGGTTAGGGCCGTCGGGGGGACAGGCGGCACCTTGTTGGTGCCAGGGGGCACGTACCTGATCGATGCCGTGCGCACGTGGGACGGCGGCAAGGGGGGTGTCGCGTTGCGCAACAAGATGACGCTCAAGCTGGCGCCCGGCGCCGTACTCCAGGCCATCGCCAACGACAAGGAGGGCTACAGCATCGTTTCGATCTTCGACGTCAAGGACGTCAATGTCGTCGGCGGCGTGATCGCGGGCGAGCGTGGCGATCATCAGGGGTCGACGGGTGAATGGGGCAACGGCATCGACATCCGCGGCGCTCGTCGGGTGGCCATCGATGGTGTCACTACGAAGGAGAACTGGGGAGATGGGGTCTATCTCGACGCTGGCGCCGATGACGTGCGCCCGACCAACATCGAATTGTGCGGGGTGGTGTCGAACCACAATCGCAGGCAAGGGCTCTCGATCGTTGGGGGCCATCGGGTGGTGGTGCGCCGAAGCGTTTTCAAGAACACCGAAGGTACGGCGCCCCAGTGCGGCATCGACATCGAGCCGGACGCTGGCCAGTCGAGCGTGGATGACGTCAAGATCCTGAACTCGCACTTCCCCAACAACGCAAGTTGCGGGATCAAACTCTATCCCGCGAACCCGATCACGAATGTCCTGATCAAGGGCAACACGGTCTCGGGGCCGGCGAGCAGGGGGATCAGCATCGGCGGCACCGATGGTCAGCGAGTCATCAACAACCGGATCCAGTCTTACTACGCGATCGATCTGTCGCACGGCTTTTCGGTGTCTCCCGATGCGCCAACCGGCAACACCGTGACGGGCAATCAGATCTGCGCGCCGATGCGGATCATCCGTGGGGTGTCACCCGACTTCGTGCTGGTCGAGAGTGACTTCAACGGCAACACGGTCCATGGCAACACCGCGATCAGTGATGGGTGTTAGGGCGAGCAACTCGGCCTATGCAGGGACTTTATGCCACCTGGTGACTCACAATCGTTGCCCAAACACTGACAGCGCTGCGGCCAGTCCTCGATGATGGACCGATGCTCCCCAAAAGTTTCCTCGCCGTCACGCTCACGGCTCTCGTCGCGGCATCAATGTCCAGTCCGGCGACCGCCCAGCCCGCAGCCGAACCCCGGCTGCCCGTTGTCCACACCGTGGGGGGCTGCCCGGTCTTCCCGGCCAACAACCCGTGGAACACCCGGATCGACGATCGCGCGTTGGCGGCCAACTCGGCGCGCCTGATCGCCAAGCAAGCGGCGGGAAGCGCGATCCACCTCGACCTGGGGACCACTGAGGAGTACTACGGCATTCCGGTGACCGTCGTCCCGGAGGACCAGCCGCTGCTGCCGCTGAAGTTCGGCGTCGAGGGTGAAAACTACGCCGACGAGAGCGATCGGGGGCCGGTGCCGATCCCGCCACGCGCGCCCATCGAGGGCGGAAGTACGACGCGCCCCAACCCGCCGAGCGGCGACCGGCACGTGATCGTCGTACGCCAAGGAACGTGCGATCTGGTGGAGCTCTACAAGGCCAAGCGGGTCAAAGACGCTGATGGCAACGTGGTCGCCTGGCGAGCCTCGGCGGCGGCGCGCTGGAGCTTGGACTCCAACAAGGTGCGCCCCGCTGGATGGACCTCCGCCGACGCAGCCGGCCTGCCGATCCTGCCCGGGCTGCTCAGCTATGACGAAGCGGCATCCGGTGAGATCACCCACGCGCTGCGCTTCACGCTCCCGGTGGCCCGCAACGCCTACACCTATCCGGCCCGGCACTGCGGCTCCAACTCAGGCACGGCCTACCCGGCTTACGGGATGCGCTTCCGCCTCAAGCGCGGCTTCAAGGTCGGCCCCTACACCGGTGCCGCGCGGGCGGTGGTCGTGGCGATGAAGCGTTATGGATTGATGTACGCCGACCAGGGCTCGGCGATGTATGTCACCGGCACCTCCGACCCCCGCTGGTCGGGAGTCTTGGACCAGTTGCGCGCCCACCCGATTGACGGCTCCAAGTTCGAAGTCGTCAAGCCGGGCAAGATCACCACCTGCTAGCTGCCGGCTCAGGCGCGCCAAGCGAATGGTTCCGGGTTAGTTGTTCCAGAACGTGAGGGAGCCACTTGGGGTGACGCGGTGAGTGTTGCCGTGCGGGTCAACCCACTCATAGGTGGCGTCGGGTGCTCGCGAATATCGCCAGCGTCCATAAGTTTTGAGTCGATGGTGTCGTCGGCACAGTGGCGCAAGACCCTCAGGGCTGGTTTGGCCGGGGGGTCTGGGCGCGGTTTGGGTCCCGGGGTCGTAGGCGATGATGTGGTCAAGGTCGCAGGCTCGCGCATCGCGTTGACAACCCGGGAAAACGCAGTGGGGATCTCGCAGGATCACCACGTCACGCATCCAGGCTGGCGGGTCGTGAGGATCCACCCCATCACGGCGTCCGCGGTCGATCACGGGCACGATCGTCACCTGTGAGTGTCCGACCCACTCCCGGATCTTGCCGATCGTTGTGGGTCCGAGTCGCTCGACAGCGCCGACTGCTTCTGGTTGGTCGAGGTGGTCGAGCTCGAGATGGAGGTACAGGCGGGTCTTCCCCCTCGGCACAGGTGCGGTGTCCCGGGGGCCCGCGCCCGGCAGCTCGCAGGCGGGGGCGTCGAGGGCCTCCAGGTTGAGGGAGGCCTGACGATCCGCGATCACCCCGAGCGCCTTGGCCTTGCGGGCACCGAGCGGGTCGCTATCGCCCAACGCGCCCAGCACGCCGGCCTCGTGACACACAAGGTCGTAGAACTTCATCAGATCCAGGGTGTCTCCGGTCGCCGAGAGATCGCTGGTGCCGTCGAAGCCGGCTGCGCGACGCTGCTCGAGGCGGACGTCCCACGCATGCTTGCCGCGCCGCTCACGCGCATCGACCTCGTCGGGATGAAACCTCGCCACCGCATGCGCAACCGCCTGCTCGATGTAGCCCCAGCCCAGGTCACTGGCGCTCAGCCGCTCATCAACATAAGCCGCGGCCTCCAACGAGAGCGTGTGGGTGAGCTGGGCAACCCGTCGCGCCGTCCACGAAGAGATCTCAAGGGCATCAACCCGCGCCCACAGCTTGGGTAAGCGATGGACCAGATCCAAGACATCCGCCAACAAACCAGCCGCCGATGAGGGGCTCACGCCCATGGCTGCGGCCAACGGCTCGGGAGTGAAAGCAGCCACCCTGGGGGTGCCTTCACCGCCCAACGACTCGGCACCATCAAGCACCGACAAACTCGGCCCAACGGGTGTCTCGACCCCTGAGTCCTCGCTCGCCGGATGCAACACGCACCACTGGTGGGCCAGGCGAAGCTTGTTGCGGGTCTCGATGCGTTCGCGCTGACTCACCAAGGAGACGAGATCGAGCAACCCAGCAGCCCCGAGGTCCTCGACCTCGACCACTTCGCCTCGTGCATCGACCTCCAACATGCGTCCAACCCAACCAGACCCCACCGACACCCAACGCTCAAAAACAGGGGTTATCCACCGCCCCGGCATAACACTCAGATAACGAATCCCGGTCCACACAATCGGGCGACGTCAACCCAGGACCAGACAAGCCTCAACTCGTGAGCGAATCCCGCACGGGCACAAACTTGGCCTGGGCTTCGGCGAGCTCAGCCTCGGGGTCGGAGTCCGCGACGATGCCGCAGCCGGCAAAGAGACGCACGGTGCTCCCTTCGACGACGGCCGAGCGCAACGCGATGCCCCACTCGCCATCGCCGGAGGCGTCCATCCAGCCCACCGGTCCGGCATAGCGGTCCCGATCCATGCCCTCGAGAGTTGCGATCAAGCGGGTGGCATCGGCGGTGGGGGTGCCGCCGACGGCGGCCGAGGGGTGCAGTGCGGCAGCCAGTTCGAGCGAGGACACAGTGGCGGCATCGTGCACCACCCCCGCGACATCAGTGGCGAGGTGCATCACGTTGGGCAGGTGCAACACGAACGGGGCCTCGGGCACGTTCATCGAGAAGCAGTGCGGGTCGAGCGCATCGGCGACCGAGCGGACGGCGTACTCATGCTCCTCAAGATCCTTCGACGAGCGCGCCAGGTTGGCCGCCAGGGCGAGGTCGTGGTCGTCATCGCCGGTGCGCCGGATCGTGCCGGCCAGCACCCGGGAGGTGACCAGGCCGCGTTCGCGGCGGACCAACATCTCCGGCGTGGCTCCGAAGAGCCCGTCGACATGGAAGGTCCAACACGTCGGGTAGTGCTCCGCCAACTGACGCAGCGGCCACCGCACATCGATCGGCGCCGAAGCGGTGGCTAGCAGGTCGCGAGCCAGGACCACCTTCTCCAGATCGCCGGCGTTGATCCGGGCGACCGCGTCGGCCACGACCGACATCCATTGCTCGCCGTTGAGTGCCCCATCGGCAAAGGCGATGTCCGGCGGCGCGATCGGTGGTTCGGACGCGACCAGGAGTGGTGTGTCGGGCTCCCCGATCGTGGTGACCCAGGCGCGATCGCCGCGCAGGCCGATCACCACCGAGGGTACGACGAGCACCGAGTCGCCGGGTTCATCGGCGAAGGCGAAGGTGCCAAAAGCGACCAGGCCCGAACCGGGCTCGGCGACCTCATCGGCCACGGAGGCCCGGGCAGTCAGTTCGGACCACCACTTGTCGGCATCGGCAAACCGGGTGGGGCCGTTGGTGCGCAACAGTGCGGCGACTCCCCAGCCCACTAGTCCGCTCCCGCCGCGCAGCCAGCAGACGGGATGATCGGCGGGCAACAACGTGACGAGGGGGGCCAGATCGGCGGCCTCGACCGAGACGGTGCGGACGACCAGCGAGGTGGCCCGGCCGTCAGCGCTGGCCTCGGCCGGTTGCGTCGTCACGGGCAAACACGATACTCGGCACCCCGAGATCCAGTGCGATCGGCGAGCCCTCCCGGCGCGTGAGTCACCTCACGACCAATAGACGATCACCTTGTCACCGACCTGCACCTGATCGAAGAGCCACAGGATCCCGTTGTAGTCCCGCACGTTCACACATCCGTGCGACGCCCCGGCATAACCGTGGGCGGCGAAGTCCGGCGAATAGTGCACGGCCTGCCCGCCCGAGAAGAACATCGCCAGCGGCATCGGAGTGTCATAGAGCGACGAGACATGGTCGCGGGACTTCAGATAGACGGAGAACGCGCCTTCGCGGGTGGGGAGTTCGTCGGACCCGAAGCGCACGTCGTACGTCGCCAGCACCTTGCCGTCGACCACCCATCGCATCGAGTTGCCCGACTTGTCCACACACAACGCGCGACCCGTCTCACAACGCGGGTCGAGCGCGCCCGGCTCGGGCACGATGTTGTGCATCTGTTCGTACGTCGGCGCGTAGGTCATCGCGACCAGCCGATCCAGCGTCCGCTGATCCACCTCCCCGGTGACCGGGATGCGGCGTTTGGCCTGGAAGCCGCGCACCGCCTCGACGGTCGCGGCGTCGTAGGTGCCGGTCACTTCGCCAAAGAGCCAAGCGATCTGGATGAGTCGCGACTGGACCGCGCGCACCTCCTCTCCGGTGGCGCCGGCGGCAAAGAGGGCAGGCCCGGGATGCAAGATGTTGAACAGTTGATCGTGGGTGGGGGTCTTGGTCATCGCGACCAGGCGGTTCCAGGTGCGCTGGTCCACCACCCCGGTGGCCCGAAGGCCGCGCTTGGCCTGGAAACCCTTGACCGCATCACGGGTTGCTGGGTCGAAGCGACCGGTCGTCAACTCCGGCCACCAGGCGAGTTGGAACAGCCGCGACTGAAGTTCGCGCACCTCCACACCACGATCGCCCATTGCCAACGAAAATTTCGGCACCGGAGCGGGCGTCGGCGTCTCAGTTGCCCCGGGCGAACCACTGGGCGACTCACTGGGTGAGGCACTGCGCGACTCACTGGGCGTTGCGGTCGCCGACGCGCCGGGGGAGGTGGGGCCGGTGCTCGGATGGGGGGCGTCGGTGCGGGTGACGGCGTACGCCGCAAAACCGGCGCCGCCCAAGGCGACGACCGCAAGGACCACCAGGGCCAGGATCCGAAGTGTTTTCACCGAGTGCGCCTCTCTGCCGCGATCGCGGCACTGCTGAACCATTGTCTTGCAGAAGACGCGAGAAGCCCGCATTTGGTTGCCTCGCGGTGCGGGCGCTTAGGGTTCAACCGTGGCCAGGGCAGACCTCGACAAGCAACCGATCGATGTGCGGCGGATGTTCGACACCGTCGCGAAGCGGTACGACGTCACCAATGACGTGTTGTCCCTCGGCCAGGACCGACGGTGGCGCCGCGAGGTGATCGACGCCGTCGACCCCCAGCCGGGCGATCGGGTGCTCGATCTGGCGGCTGGGACCGGCACCTCCAGTCAGCCGTTCGCGGACCGCGGCGCCGTGGTCGTGCCGTGCGACTTTTCCCTCGGCATGCTTAAGGTGGGCAAGAAGGCGCGTCCGAGCCTGCCTTTCACCGCCGGCGATGGCACCAAGTTGCCGTTTGCCGACGCGACGTTCGATGCCGTCACGATCTCCTTCGGACTGCGCAACATTGTCGATCCGCTGGCCGGACTCCGCGAGCTGCGCCGGGTCACCCGGCCGGGTGGGCGGCTCGTGGTCTGCGAGTTCAGCCACCCGACGTACGCGCCCTTCCGCACTGTCTATATGGAATACCTGATGAAGGCGCTCCCCGCGATCTCGCGCACCGTCTCCTCCGCGCCCGACGCCTATGTCTATCTCGCCGAGTCCATCCGTGCCTGGCCAGACCAACAGGGACTGGCGGCGATCATCGGGGAGGCCGGCTGGCAGGGTCCGCAGTGGCGGAATCTGTCGGGCGGGATCGTGGCGTTGCACCGCGCAACCGGGTGACGACGAAGGTGGTTTTACGCAAGACGGGCATGGCTTAATTCGCGCCCGTGGGGGGCGATTTGGGCCTGCCTCACCCCAGGATGCAGGATCACGGGAGGACCCCTAGACTGTCCCGAGCGTGACTTCGTGAAGGCCTTCACAAAGTCACATGCAGCCGGGTGTTTCGCGAACCCGAAGGTGACGAGAGAAGGACGGAATGGACCTCTACACGCCGGTCCTAGCACTGGCCGCGTTGGCCGCTGGCTTTGCGATCGTCTCGGTCGTGATGAGCACCTTCATCGGTCCCAAGCGCTACAACCGAGCCAAACTCGACTCCTACGAATGTGGCATCGAGCCGACGCCCCAAGCCGTCGGCGGCGGTCGCTTCCCGGTGAAGTACTACATCATCGCGATGCTGTTCATCGTCTTCGACATCGAAATCGTGTTCCTCTACCCCTGGGCCGTGCAGTTCGAAGAGCTCAAGGCTTTCGGCCTGGTGGAGATGGTGGTCTTCATCGGCACCGTGTTCGTCGCCTACGCCTATGTGTGGCGCCGCGGCGGATTGGATTGGGAGTGAACATTTCGCGCATGACGGACTCCATGACCGCGATCGACCTGAAGGGCGCACCAGCACATGGGCGTTGAGGAAAAGCTGCCGAGCGGCGTACTCCTGACCACGGTCGAGGGTGTGGCCGGCTACATGCGCAAGGCCTCGTTCTGGCCAGCCACCTTCGGGCTCGCCTGCTGCGCCATCGAGATGATGACGACCGGTGGCCCCAAATACGACCTGGCCCGCTTCGGCATGGAGGTCTTTCGGGCCAGCCCCCGCCAGGCCGACCTGATGATCGTCGCGGGACGGGTGAGCCAGAAGATGGCGCCTGTGCTGCGCCAGATCTATGACCAGATGCCCGAGCCCAAGTGGGTCCTGGCGATGGGTGTGTGTGCCAGCTCTGGCGGCATGTTCAACAACTACGCGATCGTCCAGGGTGTCGATCACGTGGTCCCGGTCGACATGTACCTCCCCGGTTGCCCGCCCCGTCCCGAGATGCTCATCGATGCGATTCTCAAGCTGCACGACCAGGTGCAACACGCCAAGTTGGGCGTCAACCGTCTGGCCGAGATCGAGGCCAACGAGTCGGCTGCGCTGACCGCGTTGCCCACCTCGGAGATGAAGGGGCTGCTGCGATGAGTGACGTGCAGAACGCCTCCGAGGCGGGCGCCGAGCTTGTTGCCGGCGACACCACCGTCGATCGCGCGGTGGGCGCGCGCACCGGCATGTTCGGCACGAGCGGCACCGGCGACACCAGTGGCTACGGCGGCCTGGTCGCGCCGATCGTCTATCCGGGCGCGGCCCAGCGGCCCTTCGGCGGGTGGTACGACGAGGTGGCCGATGCCCTGGTCGAGCGGCTCACCGCCACGGACCTGGAGTCTGCTGTCGAAAGCGTGGTGATCCACCGCGGTGAGATCACCTTCCACATCCGCCGCGAGGACCTCGCGTTCGTCGCCGCGATGTTGCGCGACGACGAGCGGCTCCGCTTCGAGTTGTGCACCGGCGTCAGTGGCGTGCACTACCCCGCCGACGCCGGGCGCGAGTTGCACGCGGTCTATCACCTGCTGTCGATGACCCACAACCGGCGAGTGCGGCTCGAGGTCAGCTGTCCCGACGCCGATCCGCACATCCCGTCTCTGGTCAGCATCTACCCCACCAACGACTGGCATGAGCGCGAGACCTGGGACATGTTCGGGATCATCTTCGACGGGCACCCCGCGTTGAGCCGGATCCTGATGCCCGACGATTGGCCCGGTCACCCGCAGCGCAAGGACTATCCCTTGGGCGGCATCCCTGTCGAATACAAGGGCGGCACCGTGCCGCCACCGGACCAGCGGAGGTCCTACAACTGATGACGTCGACACAGTCAAATGATCAAACGCAGGCACCGAACGAAGACTTGTACGCCGCTGCCGGCGAGGACGCCGAAGGCAAGGTGTTCACCGTCAGTGGGCAGGACTGGGACTCCATCACCGAAGGGCTGGGCGAGGACTTCGACGAGCGCGTCGTGGTCAACATGGGCCCGCAGCATCCCTCGACCCACGGCGTACTCCGCCTGATCTTGGAGCTCGAAGGCGAAACCGTCACCGAGGCGCGTTGTGGCATCGGCTATCTCCACACGGGCATCGAGAAGAACATGGAATACCGCTCCTGGACCCAGGGCACCACGTTCGTCACGCGGATGGACTATCTCTCCCCGTTCTTCAACGAGGCGACCTATGTGATGGGCGTCGAGCGGCTGCTCGACATCGAGGCGGACGTGCCCGAGAAGGCCCAGGTCATGCGGGTCTTGCTCATGGAGCTCAACCGCATCTCCTCCCACCTGGTCTGCATCGCGACCGGCGGCATGGAGATCGGCGCGCTGACCGTGATGACGATCGGCTTCCGCGAGCGCGAGATGGTGCTCGATCTCTTCGAGCTGATCACCGGCCTGCGGATGAACCACGCGTTCATCCGCCCCGGCGGCGTGGCCCAAGATCTGCCGCCCGGTGCGCTGGACGAGATCCGCGACTTCATCGCG
The DNA here is from genome assembly GCA_963814245.1 of uncultured Actinomycetota bacterium. Lineage (GTDB taxonomy): Bacteria > Actinomycetota > Actinomycetes > Propionibacteriales > Nocardioidaceae > Nocardioides. The sequence continues at coordinate 101,596 of CAWFBY010000004.1, read as the reverse complement.
CTGATGCGCAAGCGCCTCCCGGAGTACGCCGACTTGTGCAACGCGAACCCGATCTTCAAGGCCCGCCTGGTCGACGTCGGTCACCTCGATCTCGCCGGCTGTCTGGCGCTCGGGACTCACCGGCCCGGTCCTGCGCAGCACCGGCTATCCCTGGGACCTGCGCAAGACCCAGCCCTACAGCGGCTATGAGGACTATGACTTCGAGGTCCAGACCTGGGACACCTGCGATGCCTATGGGCGGTTCCGGATCCGGCTCAACGAGATGTGGGAGTCGCTTAAGATCGTCGAGCAGGCCGCCAACCGCCTCGCCGACCTCGAAGGCGCGCCCGTGATGATCGCCGACAAGAAGATCGCCTGGCCCAGCCAATTGGCGGTCGGCTCGGACGGCATGGGCAACAGCCTCGATCACATCAAGGAGATCATGGGCGAGTCGATGGAGGCGTTGATCCATCACTTCAAGTTGGTGACCGAGGGCTTCCGGGTCCCGGCCGGTCAGGCCTATGTCCCGATCGAGTCGCCGCGCGGTGAGATGGGCGCCCATGTCGTCTCGGACGGTGGCACGCGTCCCTTCCGGGTGCACTTCCGCGACCCGTCCTTCACCAACCTGCAGGCAACGAGCGTGATGAGCGAGGGTGGCATGGTGGCCGATGTGATCGTGGCGATCGCCTCGATTGATCCGGTCATGGGAGGCGTCGACCGGTGAGCGGTTCCAAGGGGTTGGACCCAACAACCTATGACGAGCTGAAGCAGATCGCAGCGCGCTATCCGCAGCCCCGATCGGGACTGCTGCCGATGCTGCATCTCGTGCAATCGGTCGAGGGCCGGATCACCCCCGAAGGCATTGAGGCGTGTGCGGAGATCCTGGAGATCACCGCCGCCGAGGTCAGCGGAGTGGCGACCTTCTACACGATGTACAAGCGCAAGCCGGTCGGTGACTACCACGTGGGTGTGTGCACCAACACCTTATGTGCGGTGCTGGGTGGCGACGTCATCTTCGATCGGCTCAAGCAGCATCTTGAGGTCGGCAACGACGAGACCGCGACCAAGCGCGAGGGGGACCGCAACACGGTGTCCCTCGAACACATCGAGTGCAACGCGGCCTGCGACTATGCGCCCGTGATGATGGTCAACTGGGAGTTCATGGACAACCAGACACCCGAATCCGCCACCCAATTGGTCGATGACCTGAGGGCCGGCGAGACGGTGCACTCCACGCGCGGGCCGGCGGTGTGCACGTGGCGTGAGGCCGAGCGGGTGCTGGCCGGCTTCAACGACGGCCTCGCCAACGAGGGCCCCTCGGCCGGGGCCGCGTCCCTGGTGGGACTGGAGATCGCGCACGACAATTCCTGGACGGCGCCGGCGGCTGGAGACCCCTCATGACTTCGACGCTGACCCCGGTGCTCACCAAAAACTGGGCCGACGAGCGCTCCTGGACGCTAGCCGCCTATGAGTCGACCGGTGGCTATGCGGCGCTCAAGAAGGCGCTGGCGATGCCGGCCGACGACATCATCACCGCGGTCAAGGATTCCGGTCTGCGCGGCCGTGGTGGTGCGGGGTTCCCCACCGGGATGAAGTGGAGCTTCATCCCGCAGGACAACCCCAACCCCAAATACTTGGTGGTCAACGCCGACGAGTCCGAGCCGGGCACGTGCAAGGACGTTCCCTTGATGATGGCGAGCCCACACACCCTGATCGAGGGCGTGATCATCTCGTCGTACGCCATTCGCGCCAACCATGCCTTCATCTACGTGCGCGGCGAGGTGCTCCATGTCGTACGCCGGCTGCAGGCGGCCGTTGCGGAGGCGTATGCCGCGGGTCACCTCGGCCAGGACATCCACGGATCGGGCTACAACCTGGACCTGGTGATCCATGCCGGTGCCGGGGCCTACATCTGTGGCGAAGAGACCGCGTTGCTCGACTCCCTCGAAGGGCGCCGCGGGCAACCCCGGCTGCGTCCGCCGTTCCCGGCGGTGGCGGGGCTCTATGCGAGCCCGACCGTGATCAACAACGTCGAGTCGATCGCGTCGGTGCCCAGCATCATCGAGCACGGCGCGGCGTGGTTCTCCGCGATGGGCACCGAACGGTCCAAGGGCTACGGCATCTTCTCCCTGTCCGGGCACGTGAATCGTCCCGGCCAGTTCGAGGCTCCGCTGGGCATCACCTTGCGGACCCTGATCGAGCTCGCGGGCGGCATGCGCAACGGACATGCGCTGAAATTCTGGACCCCGGGCGGCTCGTCCACGCCGCTGCTCACCGCCGAGCATCTCGACGTCCCGCTCGACTTCGAAGGAGTGGGCGCGGCTGGGTCGATGCTCGGCACCCGCGCCATCCAACTCTTCGACGAAACCACCTGCGTGGTGCGGGCCGTGCTGCGCTGGACTGAGTTCTACAAGCACGAGTCGTGCGGCAAGTGCACCCCGTGCCGCGAAGGCACCTGGTGGCTGGTCCAAACCCTGGCCCGGCTGGAGAAGGGCCAAGGCACCGAGGCCGACCTCGACCAGTTGGTCGATCAATGCGACAACATCTTGGGCCGATCCTTCTGTGCGCTCGGTGATGGTGCGACGAGCCCGATCACTTCGTCGATCCAATATTTCCGCGACGAATTCCGCGCCCACTTCGAGCAGGGTGGTTGTCCTTTCGACCCCGCTGCCTCAACCGTCTTCGCGACCGCGGGAGCAACGGCATGACACAGGTTTCGACTGGCTCGACGAGTGTGGAGAAGACCGATCTCGTCACCCTGACGATCGACGGGATCAGCGTCAGCGTCCCCAAGGGCACGCTGGTCATCCGCGCCGCCGAGCAGGTGGGCATTCAGATCCCGCGGTTCTGCGACCACCCGTTGCTGGCGCCGGTCGGTGCTTGCCGGCAGTGCCTGGTCGAGGTCGCGATGCCTGGGCCCGACGGATCGCTGCGCCAGATGCAGGGTCCTCCCGGGCGGATGAAGCCGCAGGCGTCCTGCGCCCTGACCGTAGGCGAAGGGATGGAGGTCAAGACCCAACTGACCTCGCCCGACGCGGACAAGGCGCAAGAAGGGGTGATGGAATATCTCCTGATCAACCACCCCCTGGACTGTCCCGTGTGCGACAAGGGCGGCGAGTGCCCGCTGCAAAACCAGGCCATGTCCAACGGGCGGGGCGAGTCCCGCTTTGACGGCGTCAAGCGCACTTTCCCCAAGCCGATCAACATCTCCGCCCAGGTGCTCCTCGACCGCGAACGCTGCGTGTTGTGTGCCCGCTGCACGCGCTTCTCCGAGCAGATCGCCGGCGATCCCTTCATTGCCCTGATCGAGCGCGGCGCGCTCCAGCAGGTCGGGATTTATGAGAAGGAGCCCTTCGAGTCCTACTTCTCGGGCAACGCCATTCAGATCTGCCCGGTCGGGGCGCTGACCTCGGCCGAGTACCGCTTCCGGTCGCGCCCCTTCGACTTGGTGTCCAGCCCGGCGATCGCCGAGCACGACGCGTGCGGCGCGGCCATCCGAGTGGACCATCGGCGCGGCAAGGTGATGCGTCGGCTCGCGGGCAACGACCCCGAGGTCAACGAAGAGTGGATCAGCGACAAGGACCGTTTCGCTTTCGCCTATGCGCGCGGAGCCGACCGACTGACCCACCCGCTGGTGCGGGAGAACGGTGAACTGCGCGCCGCCTCGTGGCCCGAAGCGTTCGCGGTCGCTGCTCGCGGATTGGCAGCCGAAAGCGACGTCGCCGTCCTGACGGGCGGCCGACTCACGGCCGAAGACGCCTATGCCTACGCGAAGTTTGCGCGGGTCGCCCTCGAAACCAACGACATCGACTTCCGGGCGCGGCCACATTCGGCGGAGGAGGCGGACTTCCTCGCCGCTCACGTCGTGGTCACCCAGGGTCCGACGTACGCCGACCTCGAGGCCGCTGGCACCGTCGTCCTGGCCGGGCTGGAGCCCGAGGACGAGGCGGGCACCATCTTCTTGCGCCTGCGCAAGGCCTCGCGAGGCAAGACCCGGATCGTGTCCCTCGGCACGCACACCACCCGTGGCCTGGCCAAGCTCGGCGGTCGCCTCATCGCGACCACCCCGGGAGCCGAAGCCGAGGCGTTGACCGCGCTGGCCACCGGCACCGGCGACGACGCGGTCACCCTGGATGCCTCCTCGGTGATCTTGGTGGGCGAACGGTTGGCGACGACTCCGGGGGCGCTCACCGCCGCCGCTGCCCTGGCCAAGACCACGGGCGCCCAGCTGGCCTGGGTGCCGCGACGTGCGGGGGACCGTGGCGCGGTCGAAGCGGGTTGCTCTGCCCAACTTGCTGCCCGGCGGACGCCCGGTGAGCGATGCCGGCGCCCGCGTCGACGTGGCCACCGCCTGGAGTGTCGATCACCTCCCCGCTGTGCCTGGGCGTGACGCCGACGGCATCGTCGCGGCCCTGCAGTCCGGCGCAGTCTCTGGACTGGTAGTGGGTGGCATCGACCCCGATGACACCGCAGATCCAGCGGCGACGCGCTCGGCGATTGCCAAGGCCACCTTCGTGGTGGCGCTGGACCTGCGCGAAACCGAGATCACCCGGGTGGCCGACGTGGTCTTCCCGGTGGCCCCGGCCAGCGACAAGGCCGGCACCTTTGTGACCTGGGATGGCCGCCCGCGCAGCTTCGACGCGGTCTTCACCGACCCCACCTCGCTGCCCGACCTGCGCATCCTCGCGGGCATCAGCGAAGAGCTGGGCAAGCCGCTGGGCTTCCGGGCGGTGTCCCAAGTGCGTGCCGAGATGGAGTCGTTGGGTCCGTGGGATGGCGCCCGCGCCGCGTCCACGGCGGCCACCGTCAAGAAGGCCAAGGCACCGGCCAAAGCCTCGGTCGCGCTCGCGTCGTGGAAGCAGATGATTGACCTCGGTTCGATGCAAGATGGCGAAGAACACCTGCGGGCCACGGCGCGCAGGGCCGAAGCGGTCATCGATCAGGTGACGTTCGACGCGGTCGGCCCCGAGATCACCATCACCGGCGATCGGGGCTCGGTGACCTTGCCGGCCCGGGTTGCCGATGACATGGTGTCCGGCGTGGTCTGGGTGCCCGCAAACTCCTTCGGCAATGGGGTGCTGGCCGATCTTGCCTCACCCGGGAGCCGAGTGACGTTGAAGGGAGCGGTCCGATGATGAGCGTCGACATTCGGGCGGTCGACGATCTGTCGGCCTTCGGTCAAGACCCCGTGTGGTTGATCGTCTTGAAGGCCGTCCTGGTGTTCTTGGTGCTCGTCTTGTTGACCTTGCTCAACATCTGGCTCGAACGCCGCGTCGTCGCCCGGATGCAGCACCGCATCGGTCCCAACGTCCATGGCCCCTTCGGCCTATTGCAGTCGTTGGCCGACGGTGTGAAGTTGGCGCTCAAGGAAGACATCATTCCTAAGGGAGCCGACAAGGTGGTCTTCCTGATCGCCCCGGTGTTGGCCGCGATCCCCGCCTTCGTGACGTTCTCGGTGATCCCGCTCGGCCCCGAAGTGCGAGTGCCGTTCACCGACATCACCACCCCGCTCCAGTTGACCGACATGCCCGTGGCGGTGCTGTTCGTGATGGCCATCGCCTCGATCGGCATCTACGGCATCGTGCTCGGCGGCTGGTCCTCGGGCTCGACGTACTCCCTGCTCGGTGGCCTGCGCTCCAGCGCCCAGATGATCTCCTACGAGGTCGCGATGGGGCTCGCCTTGGTCGCGGTCTTCCTGTTCGCCGGCTCGATGTCGACCTCGGAGATCGTGGCGGCGCAATCGGGTGAGGGCAAGTTCTGGTTCGGCCTGGTCTTGATGCCCTCTTTCGTGATCTATGTGATCGCGATGATCGGTGAAACCAACCGTGCGCCTTTCGACCTCCCCGAGGCCGAGGGGGAGTTGGTGGGCGGTTTCCACACCGAATACTCCAGCTTGAAGTTCGCGCTGTTCTTCCTCGCCGAATACATCAACATGGCCACCGTTTCGGCGCTGGCCACCACGCTCTTCCTCGGCGGATGGCATGCCCCGTGGGGGATCATCAACCTGTGGTCCGGAGCCGACGAGGGCTATTGGCCGCTGCTGTGGTTCTTCGGCAAGGTGATGTTCTTCATCTTCATCTTCATCTGGCTGCGTGGTTCGCTTCCGAGGTTGCGCTACGACCAGTTCATGTCCTTCGGCTGGAAGCGACTGATCCCGATCTCGCTGCTGTGGATCGTCGCTGTCGCCTCGGTGCGACTGATGATCCTCAACGGCGGCGTGGATCGGCGCAATCTCTACATCGGGATCGCCGTGCTCGCCGCCTTATTCATTGTGCTCCTGTTTATCGGCGACGCCGAGCCCGAGGCGGCGGAGCCGGCCGATGACACCCCGGTGGATGCGTTCGCCGGGGGCTTCCCGGTGCCACCGATGCCCGCTGGCGGTGCCGTCGCCGGGTCTGCCTCCGCACTGAACTTCGAGTCCCGTTCCGTCACGACCTCTGGTGAGGAAAGCTGATGCCCACGCTCAAGGAACAGTTCTGGGACCCGGTCGCCGGGTTCGGGGTGACCTTTCGGACGATGTTCAAGAAGGTGGTCACCGAGCAGTACCCCTTCGAGAAGATGCCGACCGCGCCCCGCTTCCACGGCCGCCATCAGCTGAACCGCTGGCCCGACGGGCTGGAGAAGTGCATCGGTTGTGAGTTGTGCGCCTGGGCGTGTCCCGCGGACGCAATCTACGTCGAGGGCGCCTCCAACACCGAAGACGAACGCTTCAGCCCCGGCGAGCGTTACGGCCGCGTCTATCAGATCAACTACCTGCGCTGCATCCTGTGCGGACTGTGCATCGAGGCCTGTCCCACGCGGGCGCTCACGATGACCAATGAATATGAGTTGGCCGACAACAACCGTGCCGACCTGATCTATGAAAAGTCTGATCTGTTGGCCCCGTTGCTGCCCGGGATGGAGCAGCCGCCGCACCCGATGTTGCTGGGCGAAACCGACGGAGACTATTACCGCGGCAACTTCTCCGCCAAGGAGGCCGAGCAGTGACAGCATTCTGGCTGCTGGCCCCCGTCATGGTCGTGGCCGCTCTCGGCATCTTGTTCGTGCGCAAGGCGGTGCACGCGGCCCTGTTGCTGGCCACGGTGATGGTGAGCCTGGCGGTGCTCTACCTCGTCTTGGAAGCACCGTTCCTCTTCGTCGTGCAGATCATCGTCTATACCGGCGCGATCCTGATGCTCTTCCTGTTCGTCGTGATGCTGGTCGGAGTGGATTCCTCCGACTCGGTGGTCGAAACGATCAAGGGGCAACGCGTGCTCGCAGCCCTCGGCGGCCTCGCCCTGGGCGGCGTACTCCTGGTGGGGCTCACTCAGCTTGCCCTCGGCTCGATGGTCGGCCTGGAGAAGGCCAACGCGGGCGGCAACATGCAGGGCCTGGCCAACATCTTGTTCTCGCGATATGTCTTCGCCTTCGAAACGACCTCCGCATTGTTGATCACCGCCGCGGTGGGCGCCATGGTGCTCGCGCATCGTGAGCGGCTGACCCCCAAGGAGACGCAGGCCTCGTTGGCGGCGCAGCGGATGAAGGACTATGGCGAGTCCGGGAAACACCCCGGACCCTTGCCCGCCCCCGGCGTCTATGCCCGCCACAACGCGGTGGACACGCCCGCGCTGCTACCGGACGGCACGCCTTCGGAAGCGTCGATTTCGCGGGTGTTGGCGGCGCGCGGGAGCGTGCGTTCGGCGCCTGAGTTGGCCGAGAACATCGAAGACTTGCAGCGCCAGATCGAGGAGGGGGGTGCGACGTGAGCGTCACCCCGTTCATCATCTTGTCCGCGATCTTGTTCACCATCGGCTGCGTGGGGGTGCTCACCCGCCGCAACGCCCTGGTCGTCTTCATGTGTGTCGAGCTGATGCTCAACGCCTGCAACCTGGCCCTGGTGGCCTTTGCCAAGCAGCACGGCAACCTCGATGGCCAAGTCGCCGCCTTCTTTGTGATGGTGGTCGCCGCAGCCGAGGTTGTGGTCGGCCTGGCCATCATCATGACCATCTTCCGGACCCGTCGCTCGGCCTCGGTCGACAACGCCAGTTTGCTGAAGTACTAGAGGATCTGACGTGACTCTCTCTCTGTTGTCTCCTGCGCTGTCCTCCGGGGCGTTCTTCGCCGCCGAGGGCACGACGCACGTGCCTGTCGTGGAGCCCTCCGCGGCGAGCGGCGCGTTCTCGCTGCTCTGGCTGATCATCGCGCTGCCGCTGGCTGGGGCGGCGGTCCTCTTGTTGTCCGGAAAGGCAGCCAACGCCTGGGGTCATCTTCTCGGCACGGCCACCGTGGCCGGGTCATTCCTCGTTAGCCTGACGCTCTTCGTCTCCCTGCTGGGGCGTGAGGAGACCGAACGCCAAATCGGACAGCACCTCTTCACGTGGTTCGAGGCGGGCAACTTCACCGTCGAGATGGATCTGTTGTATGACCCGCTATCGGCGTTGTTCCTCCTGCTGATTACCGGCGTCGGCTCGCTGATCCACGTCTACTCCATCGGCTATATGGAGCACGACGCCCGGCGTCGACGCTTCTTCGGCTATCTCAATCTCTTCGTCGCGGCGATGCTCATCCTGGTCCTCTCGGCCAACTACCTCGGCCTGTTCCTCGGCTGGGAAGGGGTCGGCCTGGCGTCGTACCTGTTGATCGGCTTCTGGCAGCACAAGCCTTCCGCGGCCGCGGCGGCCAAGAAGGCGTTCGTGATCAACCGGGTCGGCGACGTCGGGCTCAGCCTGGCGATCGCGTTGATGTTCGTCACTTTCGGCACCACCGACTTCGGGTTCATCTCGGGCGCAAGCAACAGCGCCAGTGACAACACGCTGAACGCGATCGGACTGCTGCTGCTTCTTGGCGCTTGCGGCAAGTCCGCGCAGGTGCCGCTCCAGTCCTGGCTGCTGGACGCCATGGAAGGCCCCACCCCGGTGTCGGCGCTGATCCACGCGGCGACGATGGTGACGGCCGGCGTCTATCTGGTCACCCGCTCCAACTTCATCTTCGAGCTCGCCCCCATCGCGCAGACGGCGGTGGTCATCGTGGCCGTCGTGACCCTCCTGTGGGGCGCGGTCATCGGGTGCGCAAAGGACGACATCAAGAAGGCCCTGGCCGGCTCGACGATGAGCCAGATCGGCTACATGATGCTCGCGGCCGGGCTCGGCACCGCCGGCTATGCATTCGCCATCTTCCACCTGCTCACTCACGGCTTCTTCAAGGCCAACATGTTCCTCGGGGCCGGGTCGGTGATGCACGCGATGGACGACGACGTCGACATGCGGCACTACGGCGCTCTCCAGAAGGCCGTCCCGATCACCTTCTTGACCTTCGCGATGGGCTATCTCGCGATCATCGGAGTGCCGCCGTTCGCCGGCTTCTGGTCCAAGGACAAGATCATCGAAACCGCGTTCAGCCAGAACCTGCTGGTGGGTTTGGCGGCCCTGTTGGGCGCCGGGATCACCGCTTTCTACATGACCCGGCTGATGCTGATGACCTTCTTCACCAAGAAGCGCTGGGCCGACGATGTGCACCCGCACGAGTCGCCCAAGGTGATGACGGTGCCGTTGATGGTGCTGGCCGCGTTGTCGCTGCTCGGTGGACTGATGGCGGTCAACGGCTGGATCTCGGAGTTCTTGGCCCCGGTGGTCGGACATGCCGAGCACGAAGCGCCGCCCATCAATGTCTATCTCCTGATGGCGATCACGCTCGTCGTTGTTGCCGCAGGGGTCGCCGTGGCGTGGATGCTGGTGCAACAGCGAGAGGTGCCGCGTGAAGCACCCCAGAATGTGTCCGCGTGGACCCGCGCCGCGCGCGCGGATCTCTACGGCGACGCGATCAACGAGGAGTTGGTGGTGGTTCCCGGAAGGGCCTTGGTCGGAGGGCTTACGACTCTCGACCGGGCCGGCGTCGACGGCGCCGTCGAAGGCGGTTCGCTCGCCGTGGCCGGCATGGCCGGGAGCCTGCGCCGAGTCCAGAACGGATTCGTCCGCTCCTATGCCGTCTCCCTGCTCGGTGGCGTGCTGCTCGTCGTCGTGGCCCTCCTGGTGGTGAACCTCCGATGAATGAATTCCCCTGGCTCACCCTGATCATCGCGCTGCCGATCGTCGGCGCCGTGGTGACGGCGCTGGTGCCCGTCTCGTCGGGGCGGGCGCTACCCAAGCAACTCGGGCTGGCCTTCTCCGGAGCGACCCTGGTCGTGGCGCTGGTGATGGCGGCGTCGTACGCCGTGGGCGGCGGCATGCAGTTCCAGGAGCAACACGCCTGGGTCAAACCGCTCGGTGTCCACTACGCCTTGGGCGTCGATGGCCTGGGCTTGCTCATGGTGCTGCTCACTGCCGTGCTGGTGCCCGTGGTGATCGTCGCCTCGTGGGCCGATGCCGACGAGGGCAACACCCGCGCCTTCGTCGCGTGGACGTTGGCGTTGGAAGCGATGTCGCTCGCGGTCTTCACGGCGACCGATGTGTTCCTCTTCTACGTCGTGTTCGAAGCCACGCTGATCCCGGCGTACTTCCTGATCGGCGGCTTCGGCAAGGCCGGCCGCGGCCGGGCCGCGGTGAAGTTCTTGATCTATCAGCTCGCAGGCGGGCTGATCATGCTGGCGTCGGTGATCGGCCTCTACGTCGTCTCGGCTGACCACGGCACCCCGTCCTATCTCCTGTCGGATCTGGCCGCTCTCGATATCGACCCCGACACCCAGAAGTGGTTGTTCCTCGGGTTCTTCATCGCCTTCGCGATCAAGGCGCCGATGTTCCCGGTGCACACCTGGTTGGCCGACACGACCGAGAAAGCCACCACCGGCACCAGCGTGCTGCTGGTGTGCGTGTTGGACAAGATCGGCACGTTCGGGATGCTGCGGTTCTGCCTGGGACTGTTCCCCGACGCCTCGCGCTGGGCGACGCCCACCGTGGTCGTGCTGGCGCTGATCTCGATCGTCTATGGCGCCTTCGTGGCCATCGGTCAAGACGACGTGCTGCGCCTGATCGGTCTCACTTCGCTGTCGCACTTCGGCTTCATCGTCCTGGGCATCTTCGTCTTCAGCACCCAAGGTGCGGTCGGTTCGGTGCTCTACATGGTCAACCACGGCATCGGCACCGCGGCGCTGTTCCTGCTCGCCGGGTTCTTGATCCGACGCAGCGGCACCTCGCTGATCAGTGAGATGCGTGGCATCGAGAAGGTGACCCCGGTGTTGGCCGGGCTCTTCCTGATCGCTGGGCTGGCCGGTGCTGGGCTCCCCGGGCTGGCGCCCTTCGTGTCCGAGGTGCTGGTGATCATTGCCGCCTTCGACCATGCCTGGTGGGCGGGTGCCGTCGCGGTGAGTGCGATCGTGCTGGCCGCGATCTACATGTTGTGGATGTATCAACGCACCATGACCGGCCCGACCCCCGAGTCCTCGTCCGGCTTTGCCGACCTGGGTCGCCGTGAGCTCGCGTCGGTCGCGCCGCTGCTGCTGGCGCTGGTGGTGTTCGGGTTCTATCCGATGCCGTTGTTGAACGTGATCAATCCGTATGTCGACTCGCTGACAGGTGTCGGGGTCAGCGACCCAGTGCCTGCTGGTGACCTCGTTCGGGAGACCTTCAACGAGACCGCACCCTCCGAGGGAGGCCACGAGTGAACGAGTTCGTCAAACCCACGATCGAGTATGCCCAGCTGTGGCCGCTGCTCGTGGTGTTTGGAGTCGCGTGCGCCGGCGTGCTGGTTGAGGCGTTCGCGTCTCGAGCCCAGCGCTATCTGGCACAGGTCACGCTCACCCTCGGCGGACTCGTGGCCGCGCTCATCGGTGTCGTCATGGTGTGGCGCAACCTCGAGGAGGTCGGTGCCGGTTCGGGTCGGGGATCGTTGACGATCGCCGACACGATCGCGGTCGACGGGCCAACGGTGTTCTTGTGGGCGCTGTTGCTGGTGTTGGCGATTGCGGGCACGTTGCTGTTTGCCGAGCGCCAACTCGAGGGCGGAGTCAGCGCGTTTGCCGGTCAGGCCAGCGCCTTGCCCGGCACCGAAGCCGAACGGCAGGCATCGACTCGTGGGCTCGAACACACTGAGATCTACCCCCTGCTGATGTTTGCGGTCGGCGGCATGATGTTGTTCCCCGCCGCCAACGATCTGCTCACGCTGTTTGTGGCGCTTGAGGTGCTGTCCCTCCCGCTCTATCTGCTGTGTGGATTGGCGCGCCGGCGCCGCCTGTTGAGCCAAGAAGCCGCGCTGAAGTATTTCCTCCTCGGCGCGTTCTCCTCCGGGTTCTTCTTGTACGGCATCGCCCTGATCTATGGCTTCGCCGGCTCGATGCAGTTCGCCGCAATCAACGAAGCTGTGCGCAACGACACGGGGAACCGACCCCTGCTGCTGATCGGGATGGGCCTGCTCACGGTCGGCCTGTTCTTCAAGGTCGGCGCGGCACCGTTCCAGGCGTGGACCCCCGATGTCTACCAAGGCGCCCCGACGCCGTTGACCGCCTTCATGGCGGCCGGCACCAAGGTGGCCGCCTTCGGCGCGATGCTGCGCCTGCTCTATGTCGCGTTCGGCTCCGATCGTTGGAGTTGGCAACCGATGTTGTGGGTGATCGCGATCCTGACGATGATCGTGGGAGCGTTGCTCGCCATCGCTCAGACCGACGTCAAGCGGATGTTGGCCTATTCCTCGGTGGCGCACACCGGCTTCCTGCTTACCGGCGTACTCGGCGTCCAGAGCGCAGCCGAGTTGTCGGTCGGCCAGGTCACCTCCCTGCAGGCGGTGCTGTTCTATCTCACGACCTACGGCTTCGCGACCCTCGGCGCCTTTGCCGTGGTCACCTTGGTCCGCGATTCGGGTGGTGAGTCCACCGTGTTGGCGCGTTGGGCGGGGTTGGGCAGGGAGTCCCCGCTGGTGGCGGGCGTCTTTGCGTTCTTCCTGCTGGCCATGGCCGGGATCCCCCTGACCTCCGGCTTCGTGGGCAAGTGGGCGGTCTTTGCGGTCGCGCTTTCGGCGGGTGCGTGGCCGGTGGTGGTGGCCGCGATCCTCACGAGCATCGTGGCCGCTTTCTTCTATGTCCGGGTGATCTGGTTGATGTACTTCTCCGAGCCCGTTGCCGATGCCCCCGCGGTGGTTAACCCGTCGATATTCACCTCCGTCACGATCGGTCTGGCGCTGGGGGTGACGGCCGTCCTGGGCGTCGTACCCGGCCCGATGTTGGACCTCGCTGGTCGTGCGGGAGAATTCATCCGGTGACCACCGATCCCACGTCCGCAGGGCTGGCCCTGCCGGTCGTCGATGCGGGTTTGGCCGAGCGGCTGAGCGCGCGGATGACCGACGTGGAGACGGCTTTGGCGGGTCATGTGCAAAGCCGGGCCGGCTTTGTCACCGAGGCGGCCTCCCACCTGATGGCGGCGGGTGGCAAGCGGTTCCGCCCGCTCCTGGTCTTGTTGGCCGCTGAGGCGGGGGATCATCCCGAGCGTGGTGAGGTGATCACCGCAGCCTGTGTGGTCGAGCTGACCCATCTGGCCTCGCTCTACCACGACGACGTGATGGACGAGGCCGAGCTGCGTCGCGGCGCCGACTCCGCCAATGCGCGCTGGGACAACCATGTTGCGATCCTCACCGGCGACTTCTTGTTTTCGAAGTCGTCGGAGTTGACCGCCGAGTTGGGCCCGGACGCCGTGCGCATCCAGGCACAGACCTTCACCAGGCTCGTTGAAGGGCAGATCCTCGAGACGGTCAAACCGGGCCCTGGGGAGGACCCGTTGGCTCACTATCTCGATGTGGTGGCCGGCAAGACGGGCTCGCTGATTGCCACGTCTGCGAGGTACGGCGCGATCTTCGGTGGTGCCTCTCCCGATGTGCAGGCGGCGCTGACGTCGTACGGCGAAATCGTGGGGTCCGCGTTCCAGTTGGCCGACGACATCCTTGACATCGCCTCGGACACCGACGAATCCGGAAAGACCCCCGGAACCGATCTGCGGGAGGGTGTGCCCACGCTGCCGGTGCTGATGGCGCGCGCCTCCACCGACCCCGCCGATGCCCGGTTGCTGGAGTTGCTCGACGCCGACCTCGCCGACGACGCGCTGCATGCCGAAGCGCTCGGGTTGCTGCGCCAACACCCAGCGATGGACCAGGCGCGGGCCTACGTCGTGGACCAGGCTGCCCAGGCCAAGGCGTTGTTGACGGCGTTGCCCGTTGGGCCGGTCCGGGACGCGCTCGAGGCGTTTGCCGACGTCGTGGCCACGCGCACCGCGTGACCGCATGCCCTAGATCGCCGAGGCCTCGGCGGCGTCGCGCAGTTGCCTACGGCGGTTGGTGATGGCTTCGGCGGTGAAGATCGCCAGGGCCACCCAGACCAACAAGAATCCTGCCCACCGACCTGGTGGCATTGCTTCGTCGAACCAGAGCACGCCGAGTGCGAACTGGAACACCGGTGCGACGTACTGCAATAGCCCGATGGTGACGAGCGGGACCCGGGTCGCGGCCGCACCGAAGCAGAGCAGAGGGAGTGCGGTCACGATGCCGGTGGAGATCAGCAGCCAGGAATACCCCGGCCCATGCGCGGCAAAACTGGAGTCCCCCCGTGAGGAGAGCCACAGGAGGTAGGCGAGGGCGATGGGCGAGATCAGCACGGTCTCGTAGGTCAGGCTCTCGATCGCCCCGACATTGGCGACCTTCTTCACCAGGCCGTAGGTGCCGAAGGTGCAGGCCAGGATGAGCGCGATCCAGGGCAGACGTCCGAGATCAAGGGTGAGGACGACCACGGCGATCGTGGCCACGCCCATCGCGATCCACTGCACCCGGCGCAGCCGCTCCTTGAGCACGCCGACGCCCAGCGCCACCGACACGAGCGGGTTGATGAAATAGCCGAGCGACGACTCGACCACATGGCCGTGATTGACGCTCCAGATGTAGGTCACCCAGTTGATGCTCACCAACACCGCGGCGAGCGCCAGCAGCGAAGCGACCCGTCGATCCCTCAGCAGCGTCGCAAACTGACGGCGTCGCCGGGCGACCAGGACCAGCAGGCCCATCGAGATGGCCGACCACACGATCCGGTTGGCCAGGATTTCGGGTGCCGTCGAGCGTTCGAGCAGCGTCCAATAGAGCGGAAACGAGCCCCACATGACATACGCCGTGAGGCCATACAGGAAACCTCGGCGAGACTCAGACACCGCGTCAGCATAGGGCTCCTGACGCCTCCACACGCGGTGGGGCTAGACGACCTTCCAGGTGTCGCCGCCGCCGATGAGCGCGGCGAGCCGATCGACCGGGGCGCCGGGAGCGGCCTGGGTTGAGGCGTGCACCTGGGCGCGCGCCTGATCGTCGTACGCCGGGCGTTGGACTTGGCGGAAGATCCCGATCGGGGCGCGGTGCAGGTAGCCACCATCGGTGAGCCGGGAGATCGCAAAGGCCGTGGTCGGGTCGGGGTTGTAGGCGTCGTGCACCAAGATGGCGTCCTCGCCGACCTCGGCCACTTCGGCGATCTTGACACCGCCGGTGGCGTTGTCGCGGATCAGGCCGCGGGCCCCTTCGGGGCCGAAACGGATCGGCTCACCGTGCACCAACGGCACGATCGCGTCAGCGGAGGCGTCGCGGTTCTTGATCGCGTCGAACGCCCCGTCATTGAAGATGGGACAGTTTTGATAGATCTCCACGAACGATGTACCGCGGTGGGCGGCCGCCGCCGACAAGACTGAAGTGAGGTGCTTGCGATCCGAGTCGATCGTGCGCGCCACAAAGGAGCCCTCAGCGCCCAACGCCAACGACACCGGGTTGAACGGGTGATCCAGCGATCCCATGGGCGTCGACTTGGTGATCTTGCCCGGCTCCGAGGTGGGGGAGTATTGACCCTTGGTCAGGCCATAGATGCGGTTGTTGAAGAGCAGGATCGTCATGTTGACGTTGCGGCGCAACGCATGGATCAGGTGGTTTCCGCCGATCGACAAGGCGTCGCCGTCGCCGGTCACCACCCACACAGACAGGTCTTCGCGGGCAGTGGCGATGCCTGTGGCGATCGAGGGCGCCCGGCCATGGATGGAGTGCATGCCATAGGTGTCGAGGTAGTAGGGGAACCGCGAGGAGCAGCCGATCCCCGACACGAAAACGATGTTCTCGCGACGCAAACCAAGATCGGGCAGGAAGCCCTGCACGGCCTTCAGGACGGCGTAGTCGCCGCAGCCGGGGCACCAGCGCACCTCCTGGTCGGAGGTGAAATCCTTGCCCGTTTGCGGCCGGTCGCTGGTGGGCACCTTTTCGATGCCGCTGTGCAAACCGGGGAACGGGAGCTCGGTGGTGCTCACGGGGTCGCCTCCAAGGTCACGTCGATGCCTTCCGCCGCGGACACCAACTCGCCGATGGCAGCGGCCAACTCCGCCGCCTTGAGCGGCAGGCCGCGCACCTGGTTGTAACCGATCGCGTCGACCAGATATTTCGCGCGCAGGAGCAGGGACAGCTGGCCCAGGTTCATCTCGGGGACCAGCACCTTGTCATAGCCCGTGAGGATCTCGCCCAGATCGGCGGGGAAGGGGTTGAGGTGGCGCAGATGGACCTGCGCCACGTTGTAGCCGGCCTTGCGCACCCGGCGTACGCCGGCTCCGATCGGGCCGTACGTCGAACCCCAGCCCAACACCAGGACCTTCGCGGCGCCCGACGGATCATCCACCTCGAGCGGCGGCAACGACGCGGCGATCCGATCGACCTTGGCCTGGCGGGTGCGCACCATCAGGTCGTGGTTGGCGGGCTCGTAGGAGATGTTGCCGTGCCCGTCGGCCTTCTCCAGGCCGCCGATCCGGTGCTCCAGCCCGGCCGTGCCGGGGATGGCCCAGGGGCGCGCCAGCGTCTCGGGGTCGCGCAGGTAGGGCCAGAATTCCTTGTTCTCGGTGCCGTCCTCGGCCACACCGGTGGCGTGGTTTGCCGCGGTGGCAAAAGCTGGGTCGATGGTGGGCAACTCATCGAGCTCGGGGATCCGCCACGGCTCTGAGCCGTTGGCGAGCATGCCGTCGGAGAGCAGCACGACCGGCGTCCGATAGGTGACGGCGATCCGCACAGCCTCCAGCGCGGCGTCGAAGCAGTCGCCGGGAGACTGCGGGGCGACGATCGGCACCGGTGACTCCCCGTTGCGCCCGAACATGGCTTGCAGGAGATCGGCCTGCTCGGTCTTGGTGGGCAGGCCGGTCGACGGGCCACCCCGCTGGACATCGATGATGACCAGCGGCAGCTCGGTCATCACGGCCAGGCCGATGGTCTCCGACTTCAACGCCAACCCGGGGCCCGAGGTGGTCGTGACGCCGAGGTGTCCGGCGAAGGAGGCCCCGAGCGCCGCCCCGATGCCGGCGATCTCGTCTTCGGCCTGCAGCGTGGTCACGCCGAAGGACTTGTGTTTGCTCAGCTCGTGGAGGATGTCGGAGGCAGGGGTGATCGGGTAGGACCCCAAGAACACCGGCAAACCCGACTGCACACCACCCGCGATCAGGCCGAAGGACAGCGCCAGGTTTCCGGTGATGTTGCGGTAGGTCCCCGGCGGCATCGTGGCGGGCTTGATCTCGTAGGAGACCGCGAAAGCTTCGGTGGTCTCGCCGAAGTTCCACCCGCTCTTGAACGCCATGATGTTGGCGTCGCGGATGTCGGGCACCTTGGCGAAACGCTTCGTCAAGAACGCGATCGTGGTCTCGACCGGGCGGCCGTACATCCACGAGAGCAAACCCAGGGCGAACATGTTCTTGGCGCGGGCGGCGTCCTTGCGGGACAACCCGAACTCCTTGACGGCTTCGACTGTCATTCCGGTCAGGTCGAGTTGGTGTACGGCGTAGGCGCCGAGCGAGTCGTCCTCAAGCGGGTTGGTGGTGTAGCCCGCCTTGCTCAGGTTGCGGGCGCTGAAGTCGTGGGTGTCGACGATGACGGTGGCGCCCCGGGGCAGGTCGCTGAGGTTGGCGCGCAAGGCGGCGGGGTTCATCGCGACGAGCACATCGGGGGCGTCGCCGGGAGTCAGGATGTCGTGGTCGGCGAAGTGCACCTGGAACGACGAAACGCCAGGCAGGGTCCCCTGGGGTGCGCGAATTTCGGCGGGGAAGTTGGGGAGCGTGGAGAGGTCGTTGCCGAAAGCTGCCGACTGCTGGGTGAAGCGGTCTCCGGTGAGTTGCATGCCATCGCCGGAGTCGCCAGCAAATCTGATGATGACGCGATCGAGTTGTCTGACCTGCTTGGTCACCTCTCGCCTGCTTCCTGATCGATCCGGGTCTCCACGTTGGAGGGATGGCACGACCTGCCAACGATAGCCCCGGCCCAGGTGCCAGTCGACGGCGTCTCCCGCGCTGGACCTGTGGAGAGCGTGAGGCTCGACACACCGGGACGAGGCGGACTGGTGCTCCTTCAAGGTTGCCCGCAGACCACTCCGGCGCTCCGAAGGTCTGTGCAGGGATTCTGAGTCACCAGGTGACTCAAAATCCCTGCACTAATTCTCGTTGCGGGTGCGCCGCGTCAGCGGTAGTTGGTGAACTGCACCGCGAAGTCATAGTCCTGCTCCTTGACCAGGGCGATCACTGCCTGGAGGTCGTCACGCTTCTTGCTGGAAACGCGGAGCTCGTCGCCCTGGATCTGTGCCTTGACGCCCTTGGGGCCTTCGTCTCGGATCAACTTGGAGACCTTCTTGGCGTTCTCCGACGTGATGCCCTCCTTGAGGGCGATGGAGATTTTGGACTGCTGACCCGATGCGCGCGGTTCGGAGGCGTCGAGGATCTTCAGGCTCTGGTCGCGCTTGATCAGCTTGCCCTTGAACACGTCGAGTACGGCGCTGGCTCGGTCATCGGCCGAGGCGGTGATCTCGATGGCCTGATCGCCCTGCCACTCGATGGTCGCTCCGGTGCCCTTGAAGTCGAAGCGGGTAGCGATTTCGCGGGCCGTCTGACCCAGCGCGTTGTCGACCTCTTGACGATCGATCTTGCTCACGATGTCGAACGATGAGTCGGCCATGGTGTGTCCTTCCGTGGCCCTCCAGGGTGGGGGCGCGTTTTTCGTCTCGGGTGTGGCTTGGGCTATTCTTTCGTCTGCTTCTCGCGGGGCCAACTCTGGCCACCAACAGACGCACGGCAGGTTGCCCGAGCGGCCAATGGGAGCGGACTGTAAATCCGTCGGAGTATTCCTTCGCAGGTTCGAATCCTGCACCTGCCACCATGTGATGTGGTGCTTCTAAGGCCCCCGAAGTGTTCCTACGGCCCCCGCCTGCGGGGGCCCTAGGAGCATCTGGGGGTGCCTAGTTTGTTTCGATGAAAGGTGTCGGCTCGGCGCTGAACGGATCGGTGAAGCCGATCGCACCGTCAGCGCCTTGCCGGTCCTTGAAGGTCAGCCGAAGCGAGTCGGACTCCGGCCCGAAGCCTGGGTCCATGCCTGGGGACAGGCAACGTGCGGGTTTGACGTCGATCGCCTCGGATTCGGAGAAATTGCTAAACGTGGCCGTGCCGTACGTCGCCCGCAGGAGGACTGCTCGGCAGCCACCGTCCGTCGTCATCGCCACCGCCTGAAGCGTGGGTAACTGTCCAGGGATGGCGTCCAGGCGAAGCGCAGTGTCGGGGAGGCCGGTCACTGGAACTCGCTCGAATTCGTCCCCCGTCCACAGCCAGCCGCTGAACTGGCCGTCGGGCTCGACGTCGTCGATCACCTGGAAGACAAGGCCATCGGTGGCATGAGTGACTACCAGCGACGCATGGCCTGGGATCTTGGCCCAGTGGTCGAGGTCGTCGGTGACCATCACGTAGTTGCGATTGAGATCTTCCGCGTCTTCGCCGTCGACTGAGTTGAGTGGCGTGGTGTCGGCCTCGACGAGCAGCGTTGAGCCCAAGATCTCGAACTCCGTGTTGAGCCAGCTCTGCTCTGGCTCGGCCACGGCCAGCTCGACCGGATCTCCCCAGGTGCCGTCCTCCCGGATCGTGATGTGGAGGCTTCGTCCATCGGGTGAGGCCAGCTTCACATCGCGCGCACTCAACGAGGCATCGCCTTGCTCGCTGGTGGTCGTGCACCCGAGGGTCGCGCTGATCATCAAAGTCGACAGGACCGAGGTGGCTCCCGCCCTGGCACTGAGTTTCCTCACCGGGACATTCTCCCCCGAGTCGGCGCAAACTCACGAGGGTCGTGCCGACTCGCGATGGTGGGACGTTCCGGGACGGAGTATGACTAGGGGGTGACCCAACCCCAGCGACCCATTCGCGTTTACCTTCTCGATGACCACGAAGTGGTTCGTCGGGGCTTGCGGGAGCTCCTCTAAAGCGCCGGTGGCTAGCCCGGCGCCTCAGAATCGGCGTGAGTTTGCGCCGACTCGGGATCAGTTGGCGACGAGGTGGTAGACAGCGCCGCTGGCATAGCCGGCATACAACTCCCCATCGCCGGCCTTGGCCAAGGTGAGCAGAGTCTCGTCGGGCGTGATCTTGAACGCCGAAGAGGTGGGGGTGGAGATGTTGAAGCCCGAGATCCAGCCGTTGAGGTCGCCGTACACATAGTGCCCCGCCAAGAGTGGCGACTCGCTTCCGCGATAGACGGCGCCCCCGATCACGCTCGAGCCCGCCGGATGTGGATAGGTGAACACCGGCGCGATGAGCCGGCCACCCCGCAGCCGCTCCGCCGAGTCATAGACCTCGTTGCCCTCGAAGCGGGACCAGCCGAAGTTGCGCAACTGACCGTTGCCTACCCGCACCCGGTCGATCTCCTCAACCGCACTCTGGCCGACATCGCCGATCCACAGCGAATGCGTCATCGGATCGAGCGACATCCGCCACGGGTTGCGCAGGCCGATGGCCCAGATCTCGCCACGCCCCTTCTTGCCGCCGAGCGGGTTGCCCGCCGGAATGGAGTAGGGGCGTGCGTGGTTGACGTCGATCCGGAGAATCTTGCCGAGCAGTGATCGATGGTCTTGGGCGTGACCGAATTCGTTGCCACCGCCACCACCGTCCCCGACGGCGATGTAGAGCAAACCGGACCCGTCGAAAACGAGCCGACCGCCGTTGTGATTGGTGGCTTGTCGATGGCGGATCCGCAGGATCTCCTTGTAGGAGCCGGCCACGAAGCGACGGTTGTCCAGACGCACCTGGCTGACCTGGATGTCGCCGGAGTCCTTGCGGTTGAAATACAGGAACAGCCGCCCGTTCTTGGCGAAGTTGGGGTGGAAGGCGATCGATAGCAGCCCCTGCTCGCCACCGCACAGCACCTTCTTCGCGATGGATCCGACGCTGCGCAAAGCCCCGGATCGGAAAACCTGGATCGTGCCGCATTGCTCGGCGATGTAGAGGTCGGTCGAGCCCTTGGGGCTGGCGATGTCGATCGGTCCACTCAACCCGTCGACCACCAACTCCGCGGTGACAGAGAGCCCACCGAGTGCCTCTGGGGCCGGCAGCGCTGCCGACGGATTCGAGGACAACAGGAGGGCGGTGGCACCGGATGCTAGCAGCGCCGTCAGGACAGTCAGGGGTCGTCGCATGGCGTCGACGCTAGCGGGATTCGCGGTCCGCGACCACCGGGACTTCTCACCCACCCACCTCGATTGCGCGTGCCGCCGCAACTGACTCGATGATAGGAGCCGAGGAGGACGACGTGACGGCCGAACAGATCCACGACATCGGGCGTCGTCGTGCCTGGGTGATCTGGCTGGTGTCGATGGCGGTCTATCTGCTGGCCATCTTCCACCGGAGTTCGCTCGGTGTGGCGGGGCTGCTCGCCGCCGAGCGGTTCGACGTCAAAGCGACTCAACTGGCGTTCTTCACGGTCCTCCAACTCTTGGTGTACGCCGCAATGCAGATCCCGGTTGGGGTGCTGCTCGACCGGTTCGGCTCTCGGCGGATGCTCCTGATCGGGCTGGCGTTGATGACCACTGGCCAATTCGCCTTCGCGTTCGCGGGGAGCTTTGGGGTGGCCGTGGTGGCGCGGGCGGTCCTGGGGGCGGGCGACGCGATGATCTTCGTCAGCATTCTGCGCCTGGTGACCGTTTGGTTCCTGGTCAAACAGGCGCCAATCGTCACGCAACTGACCGGGCAGTTGGGCCAGTTTGGCGCGATCCTGGCCGCCGGCCCGTTGGCGTGGGCGTTGCACACCTTCGGCTGGACGCGGTCCTTCGCCGCTGCATCGGCCGTCGGGATGGTGCTGATGGTGGGGGTGGCTGCCCTCGTGCGCGACTCGCCCTACCGCCATTCCGGTGCGGTGCCGATCAAGATGCGTGCCTTGACCCGTTCGCTGGGCCTGGTGTGGGGCAACCCCGGCACCCGGCTGGGGATGTGGTCGCACTTCACCGCGCAGTTCTCGGTCACGGTGTTCGGCATGTTGTGGGGCTTCCCCTTCCTCGTGCGCGGTCAGGGGCTGAGCGAAGCCACGGCGGGTCTGCTGCTCGTCGTGATGACCCTGTGGGTGATGGTGTCCGGCCTGTTCCTCGGGATGTTGGTCGGGCGTTTTCCGCTCTATCGCTCTCGCATCGTGTTGGCCGTGGTGTTGGTGATGGCGGCGGTCTGGGCGGTGGTGCTGTTCCGCGACGAACCGGCACCGCTGTGGCTGCTGGTCATCCTCGTCTGCTCGATCGCCACCGGGGGACCGGCCTCGATGGTCGGCTTCGACCTGGCTCGCAGCTTCACCCCGGTGGAGGCGTCCGGTCGGGCAAACGGGGTGGTCAACATCGGCGGCTTCTTGGCTTCGCTGTCGACGATGGCGCTCGTGGGAGTAGTGCTGGATGTGCGGGAACCGCGCGGATTGACGGCCTATGACCTGGGGGACTTCCGGGTCGCCTTGTCGGTGCAGTACCTCATCTGGGCGCTGGGGGCGATCCAGATCCTGCGCTATCGAGCCAAAGCGCTCGCACACCTGCGCCACCATCATCCCGGCGCGATCGAGTCGATGAAACGGGGTGAGCCCTTTGTGCATCCAGGGTTCTCCGACCGTGAAGGTGTGTAGGACTCGAACGTCGGTGCCGATCCCCGAGGGCCAGCCTGCGGCCAACCTGACGTCGTACGACGGCTATGGTGCGCGCATGGCCGAACCTGTCCCCGCCGAACGACCCACTATGACCCTGCGCTCCGGCGCGATTGTGCGCCCAGCCGTCGCCGCCGATGTCCCCGAACTGCTGCGGTTGGTCCACGAGTTGGCTGCCTATGAAAAGGAGCCAGAGGCGGTCGAGGCGACGCCCGCCGACTATCTCGCGATCATGTTCCCCGCGGAGGGCGATCCGACCGGCTTTGCCGAGGTTGCCGAGGTCAACGGCCGTCTCGTGGGGATGGCCCTGTGGTTCGTCACCTTCTCAACCTGGACCGGACGCAACGGCATCTGGCTGGAGGACTTCTTCGTCGAGCCCGAACACCGCGGCGGGGGCGTCGGTCACGCGCTGCTCACTCGTCTGGCCCGGGTGGCGGCGCTGCGCGGTTATCGACGTCTCGAGTGGTTGGTCCTCGACTGGAATCAGAGTGCCATCGACTTCTACGAAACCCGGGGAGCCCAGGGCATGAGCGACTGGACGCACTATCGCGTGGCCGACGGCGAGTTGGAGGAGTTGGCCGGCGGTTGACCTGTCGGCGCCTCCAGGCAGGATGGGCGCCATGGCCGTCTATGTGTTCGAGGCCGAGCTCTGGCTTGCCGGAGCGAGCGAGGCCTGGACGTTTCTCACGCTGCCCCTGGAGGTGAGCGACGACGTGGGCGCGGTCGCCGGCCCCCCACGCGGTTTCGGGTCGGTGCGGGTGGAGGTCACCATTGGCGCGACCACGTGGCTGACGTCGGTGTTCCCTGATGCGGCGAGCCGTTGTTATGTGCTGCCGGTCAAGAGGGCCGTACGCCGAGCAGAAGACGTCGAGGCCGGAGACACCGCTCGGGTGGCCCTCTCCGTGGTCGACGCTCACGGGCAGGCATGATGGAGGAGACGTCTCGAAGGGAGAGGCGATGACCGAGATCGAGCTGATCGAGCCGCGCGAGGTGCCGTTGGGTGGGCCACGCGCAATGCGCGTGCGACGCACGCTGCCCTCGCGCGAGCGGTCCTTGATCGGCGCCTGGTGTTTCATCGACCACTACGGACCCCACGACGTGGCCCAGTTGGGGGGCATGACCGTGGCCCCGCACCCGCACACCGGGCTGCAGACGGTCAGTTGGCTCTTCGCTGGGGAGATCGAGCACCGCGACAGCGCTGGCCATCACGCCATGGTGCGCCCAGGGGCGCTCAACCTGATGACTGCCGGCCGCGGGATCAGTCATTCGGAGGTGTCCACTCCGGCCGCGACCCGCTTGCACGGTGTCCAACTGTGGGTGGCGTTGCCTGGCGCCGTACGCGATCTGGAGCCAGGATTCGCCCACTTCGAGCCCCAGCCACTGTTGGGGGCCGGCTGGCAGGTGCAGGTGTTCTTGGGGTCGTTGTTGGGGGCGCGATCACCTGTGCCGACGCACACTCCGTTGCTCGGCGCCGAGCTGCGCCTTGAGCCGCACACAACACTGGTCCTCGACGTGGACCCTGCCTTCGAGCACGGCGTGTTGCCCGACGCGGGATCGCTCGGGGTCAACGGGTCGCGGGTCACCCCGCAGGTGTTGGCTTACGCCGCTCCGGGCGCGGCCCACCTCACGTTGGCGGCGTACGACGAACCGGTGCGGCTGCTGTTGTTGGGCGGCCCGCCGTTCGGCGAAGAGATCCTCATGTGGTGGAACTTCGTGGGCCGCAGCCATGAGGAGATCCTGGCGTACCGCACCGCGTGGCACGACCAGATCGTGCGCGCGGGTGACCTCGTGGCCGATGACCAGGAAGTTGCGCCGGGTCGGTTCGGGATCGTCGCCGGGCAACATCTGCCGCCGATCCCCGCGCCGACGTTGCCCAACACTCGGCTCAAGCCGCGGCGCTGAGCTCGGTGGCGCACTGAGCTTGGTGGCGCACTGAGCTTGGTGGCGCGGTGGCGCCGCCTGGGGCCCTCCAACTCGCGCTTCCGCCCCGTTGGTGACGCTTCCGCCCCGGTCTGCGGGGGTGGCTACCGCAGCTAACGGGGCGGAAGCCGGAGTTGCGCCTAACCCGTTGTGGGCTTGGGCTTCTTCACCTTGGGAGGGAATGTCGCGACGTGGGCCAGGGCGAGTTCGACCCAGGCTCGGGCCTCCTCGTCGGGAAAGTCGGCGGGCAGCGCGAGATAGCCGCCCATGGGCCGTTCCTCGGGGCCGAAAGGACCCGATCCTTCGATGGTGCGCAGAGAGTCGGCGGACTCCGAGTCGAGTTTCACGCCGATCGAGGTGCCAAACAATCCGGCAAACATGTTGCCGTTGACGAACGCGCCCACACTGCCGAACATCGGCTTCACTTCCACCCCGACGGCCTCGGGGATCAGGGTGCGGAAGCGTTCCTTGTCGGCATCGCTGTGCTTGGGAAAGGGCACTGTCGGGCTCCCGGAGTAGGTTCGGCTGGACGCGGCGCTGCGTCCCTGCCACTTTAGTCCCGCCCTTGGAGGAGGTTCCATGTCCGGACCCGTCGTTGGCCCCGATGGGCTCGCCCGCTGCCCATGGGCGGCCGATCATCCGGTCAACACGGCCTATCACGACACCGAGTGGGGGATGCGGGTGAGCGGTGAGGCCGCTCACCTGGAGCGCCTCACGTTGGAGGCCTTTCAGTCGGGGCTGTCCTGGCTGACGATCCTGAACAAGCGTGAGAGTTTCCGGGAGGCCTTCGCGTGGTTCGACGCGGAGGTGATTTCGGCGTACGACGCACGCGACGTCGAACGCCTGATGGCCGATGCGGGCATCGTGCGCAATCGGGCCAAGATCCTGGCGGCGATCACCAACGCGGGAGCCACGATCCGACTCCGCGAAGCGGGAGGGCTGGAGGCGCTGATCGCCTCGTTTAGTCCCGAGACGCGAAAAGTGCCGGAGCGGACCGACCAGATCGTGGCCACCACGCCCGAGTCGACCGCGCTCTCCAAGGCACTGAAGAAACACGGCTTCGCCTTTGTGGGACCCACCACGATGCATGCTCTGATGCAGGCGATCGGCATCGTCGACGACCACTTGGCGGGGTGTCACCGGCGTGGCTGCGCTGCCGGGCTACCGATAGGTAACATCTGCCCATGACGCCTGTCCACGCCTTCACAGATGACGCGCTCAGTGACCACGATGCCGTGGCCCTGGTGGCCGAGCTCCGCGCCGGGAGGGTGTCGGCGTCGGAGTTGGTCGAGGCCTCGATCGCCCGCGTCGAACGAGTCAATCCGGCGCTCAACGGAGTGGCCCATGACGCCTTCGACCGGGCCCGCGATGCGGCCGCCGATCCGCAAGGTGGGTTCTTCTCTGGAGTGCCGACCTTCATCAAGGACAATGTGGATGTCGCGGGGATGCCCTCTCAACACGGCTCGGACGCTTTTGTCAGTGCGCCCCGACCCAAGGACGGCGACTTCAGCCGGATGTTTCTCGCCACCGGGGTGATTCCCCTGGGCAAGACCCAGCTGTCGGAGTTCGGGTTCAGTGCGTCGGCCGAGCATCCGCGTTTGGGGTCGGTTCGCAACCCCTGGGACGTTGCCTATACCGCTGGTGCATCATCCTCCGGCGCGGGCGCGCTCGTAGCGGCCGGCGTGGTCCCCTTCGCCCACGCCAACGATGGGGGCGGCTCGATCCGGATCCCGGCTTCGGCCAATGGTCTGGTGGGGCTCAAACCCACCCGCGATCGGTTGGCGCAAGACAAGGTGATGCGCCAACTGCCCGTGCGGATCATCTGCGACGGCGTGGTCAGCCGATCGGTGCGCGACACCGCGGCGTTCCTCCGAGAGTCGGAGAAGGTCTATCGCAATCTCGCGTTGCCACCGGTCGGTGACATCACCAAGCCCGGCAAGCGACGACTGCGCGTGGCGATGATGACGGGCACCCACCACACGGAGTCGACCCCCGAGGTCGCGGCGCAAACGCACAAGACCGCGGCGTTGTTGGAGGAACTGGGCCACCACGTCGAGGAGATCGGGTCGCCCGCGCCGGCCTCCTTCCAGGATGACTTCTTGGTCTATTGGTCGATGCTCTCCCTCTATCTGCTGCGCACCGGCCGGATGTCGTTCGGTCGCACGTGGGACAAATCGAAGGTCGACAACGTGTCGCTGGGACTGGCCCGACACTGTCGTCTCCATCTGCACCGGCTTGCCGGTGCCACCGCCCGGCTGCGTCGCTCGAGTGCTGCGTCGGCGGAGCTCTACCGTGATTGGGACATCGTGTTGACTCCCACCTTGGCGGCGCCGACCCCGCTGCTGGGACACCTCGATCCCACCCAGGATTTCGACACGGTGATGGGTCGGTTGGTGGATTGGGTCGCCTTCACGCCGTACCAAAACGCCACCGGCGACCCGGCAATCTCGCTGCCCTTGGGGCGATCGGTCGAGGGTCTGCCGCTGGGGATGATGCTGGCTGCGGGAGCCGGTCGCGAGGCCACGTTGTTGGAGCTGGCCTATGAGTTGGAGGCGGCCCAACCCTGGGCCCGCATCCAGGACGTGTGAGCTGGTCGGGGGCGGGGCTCAGCCGATTTCCCGTGGGACCTCGCGCTTGTGTATCCTCATCGGTCGTTGCCCCTTTAGCTCAGTCGGCAGAGCGTCTCCATGGTAAGGAGAAGGTCTACGGTTCGATTCCGTAAAGGGGCTCTGGGTTGGGACCACGTCGTACCCTCGACGCGGACCCCGTCCCGGTGGCGGGGTAGCTCAGGTGGTTAGAGCACACGGCTCATAATCGTGGTGTCGCGGGTTCGAGTCCCGCCCCCGCTACTGCGTTCGACTTTCTGCGCAGCAATGCTTCACTCGCACGACCGACAAAAGGAATTCCCGTGGCCAGCAAGAGCTCCGACGTTCGCCCCAAGATCACGCTCGCGTGCGTGGACTGCAAGGAACGCAACTACATCACCAAGAAGAACCGTCGCAACGACCCCGATCGCATGGAGTTGGCGAAGTTCTGCCCGCGCTGCCGCACCCACACTGCGCACCGCGAGACCCGCTGATCCCTCACGCCTGAGGCGTGCCCGAGGACGCGCACCCGGCCGGGTGGGCGTCCTTGCGATTTCTTGAAGAGGTTGTAACGCCGAGGCGGCCGCCGGCCTCGTTGGGCTAGTCCCTCAATATCTTGACCATGGGCCTGCCCTTGGCCAACTCATCGACCAACTTGTCCAGGTAGCGGATCTTCTGCATCAGCGGGTCGTCGATGTCTTCGATGCGTACGCCGCAGACGACGCCCTTGATCAAGTTGGCGTGCGGGTTGAGACGAGCCGCGGCGAAGAAGTCTTCGAACGTCGTGCCCGCGTCCAAGTGGTCCTTCAAGGCGGACTCGTCGAAGCCGGTCAGCCACTCGATCACCTCGTGCAGCTCGGCCTTCGTGCGCCCTTTCCGCTCCACCTTCGTCACGTAGTGGGGGTAGACCGAGGCAAAACTCACGGTGAAGATCCGGCTCATCCTGGAGAGGATAGTCGGAGCCGCTAGCGCTTGACGCGGCCGCGCAAGGCCAGCAGAAACAGCCCAAAGAACAACGGACCCAGCAGCCGTAGGGCGATATCCATGACTTGGCCGCTGACGGTGAGGTCGCGCACCGGGGCCCGCAGCAGACTGATAGTGCTGTTTGCGCTGTAGAGCAACGCCTCGATCCAGGTCGCCCGAGTCTTGAAGCCCCAGGCGTCCAGGCCGGCTGCGAAGGCGCAGACCGTGACGAGGAGGGCGGCGAGGGCCCGGCTCGCACGTAGCCCATAGCCCGAAACGAGCCAATACAGAGTGAGCAGAATGCGCTCGGATCGTGGGCATTCGGGGGCCGCTCGGCGCATCTCCATCTCGCCGTAGTAGAAGTCGGCCGCAGCTGGTTCGTTCCCGGCGTCTTCGTCCGCCTTGCGCAGCGCACGGTAGATCTCGGCGATGGAGGACGGGTCGGGTGCGACGCTCTCGCTCACGATGAGGTAGGAGCGGTCGGAGAGCAGGTCGTGCAAGGGGGGCAGGTGCCACCTGGAGAGGTCCGTCGCCGACTCTGCGGCCACGTCGCTGGCGTCAGCCCCTTCCTCCGTGGTCTCGACGGCCGCGCGCCACACGGCTTCGTCCGCCACGACTCGTCGCCACGTCCACCAGCGCACCGGGGGCCAAGACCAGGCCCAGCGCACTCCGCGCGGCGTACGGCCGAGGGTGCGGTGTCCCTCGATCCGCAGCCCGTCCAGGTTGCGGGCACCCCGGAACAAGCACGAGGACAGGTTCACGCCCGACAACGACAAGAAGCTCGCGTCCACCATGCTGAGCGAGACCAGGGAGGGCCGCTGGGGTAGTCCGAGTTTGTCGAGCGGAGACTCGTCGAAGAGATCGCCCTCGTCAAGATCGGCAATGGCGCGCTCAAAGACTCCGGCGTTGGCGGCGAGGGATGACGGTTGCCGAAACACTGCGTGGTCCAAGACCACGAGCGCGCGACGTACGCGCAGGAGCGTTGCCCGGTCGAACGTCGTGCCCAGGCAGGTCAGCTCGCGTGCCGCCACCTCGATGGTGGCGATTCCCGCGAAGTGTGACCCGTCGAGCCGGATAGCCCCCGTCGAGAACACCGGACCGATCGAGGCCTCGCCACGTACGACCACAGCAGGCAGGGCGAGCGTGTCGCGCGATTGAGTGCCGTAGAAGGAGAGCGAGCCGAAGTCGCAGCGACTGAAGTCTGCTCCGTGTTCGAACATGACGCGCTCGAACGTCCCACGCGAGAAGTGCACATCGCCGAAGAACGCATTTCTGCGGAAGCGAGCGCGCGAGAAGTAGGCGTCATCCTCGAAGGTGCAGTCGGTAATGAACAAAGGCTGCTGGAATACGGTTCCTTCGAAGGCGGCGCCACCAGCGAAGGTGATCCCGCGAATGGAGGAGACGTTGACGAAGGTGGCTCCTGAGAAGTCCGCCTGAACCAGGGTCGGTGGCCCTTCGTGGACTGAACGTGCGCTCGCGAGGAGCTCGTCGAGGAGTTCCTTGTCGACCCTCAGCCCTCGAGTGAAGGTGACTTCTTGCCCGTCCGAGACGCTTTCCAAGACCCGGTCACGTTCGCTTTGCGGGGCATGCGCAAAGCACTCGGTGCCTGTGATCGCCACGCCGCGGCAGCGAGCCTCATCGACACGGTGCTCGCACCGGTCGATTTCCCACGGCACGCGACCGTTCGGGTCCACCTCCGCAGTTTGGCAGAGGTTCGGGTCGGGCCGCACCCGCCCGCGCACAGCTGAGTCGGTGACAGCATGGGGTCCATGGTCAACGAATCCGCTGCCTTGGTGAGTCTCGATGACACGGAGCGACGCTTCCTTCGCGCGGCGCTGCTCGACTGGGGTGGTCCGGCTCGCCCCACCGACGCCTTCGCCGTCGCCATGGGTTTCACCAGCGCCGCCACGCTGCCCAGCGAAGCGTGCGCCCTCTGGCTGAAAATCGAGGCCGACGAACCGCTCGGTGTCAACGAATGGGCCTGCGTCTTGGTCGCGACCGAGGTGGTGTTTGTCAGCAACGTGGTCGGATCCGGTCTGGACTGGTCGAGCACGTCCGGCCTTTCTGATGAGGAGTCGATCGCGATCCTGCGAGGCCTTCAGCGCAAAGCGCCCATGGCGGGTACGACGCCCTCGGCAGGAACTGGTCTCGATCCCGAGATCTGACTGCCGACCGCTTCGGGCGATGGTCTGTGGCAACCATGTGAGGGCGCGGTGCGTCCCAGGGTGAGCCTCCCAACCGAAGGGTGCATCCATGCGCCGACCAGCGGTCACGATCATCGTCGCTACCCTGCTGGGGAGCTTGGCCTTCAGCGCTTGCGCCGGGGAACGCGAACCGTCGCCCACAGCCCGTCAGAGTCATTCGCCCACCGCTGATCCAAGCGAGGTTTCCCCGCCTGAGTCTCTGCCGAGCCCGCGGGTGCCGGAGACCCTGGTCAGGTCTCGCGACTTCGCGATGCTGCCGGCCGGGCGGCCACCGCGGATCCCCTACGTGTTCGGCCGGCACACCTTGGCCGCGGTCGGCCGCCCGCCTCGGGCGCTGCCGGCACCGTTGGGTGGGATTTCGGCGCTCGCCCGGCTTCGGCACGGGTGGTTGATCGCAAGCACGCCAGGGAGTGAGGGCCCGCAGGAGGGGTCCCCGCGCCGGTTTGCTTCGGTGACCCTCGTCGATGAGGCGTTGGATCCCGTGTGGACCCGTGTCGGCGCGGACCGTTTCGCCACCAACGGGCGCGGCACTTCGTTGGCCTATTTCACCGTGGCCGGGCCTCGGGGTTCGGCCGGCCAATTGATGCTCGCGGCAGCCAACGGGAAGCCAATCCGCCGTTGGACCTTCGCGCCCAATGAGCTGGCCACACCCATCGGCATCACGTCGCGTGGCCTGGTCGTCTACAACCTCCTCGGCCCCCATGGTCGATCGCGGGGTTCGTGGCTGACCGGCAGCGGCAGCGCTGCGCCCCGCCGGCTCGGGTTGTCGGTCCGTGCCGCGTCGGGTGATCTGGTTGCCGGGAGTACGAACGAGGGTTGCCAGGTCGTGCTCCGCGACGAAGCGGAGCTGTGGCGGCGATGTGCTGGCTTCCAGTTGGTCGCGTTTAGCCCCAACGGTCGCTATGTAGCCGGGTTCCACACGGCGACTGGTGCCGAATTCGAAGAGGTCTATGTGTTTGATGCGCTGACCGGCAGGCGCGTGAGCGACACCACGGCGAACTACACATCGGGATTTCGTGGACTTCCCGCGGGCCACCTCGCGTGGGAAGACAATCTCCACCTCCTGCTGCCCTACCGCGCCCCGGCCACGGCGGTGCTCCGCCTAGGCATGAACGGCAAACTCGAGCGCGCAACGGGGGCCCTTCGGCGATCTAGCGGAGAGTTGCCCTTCGTCTTTGGGACAACTCCTTGACCTGATCGAACTGCGTCATGATTGGGCCATGTCCCGACCGAGCGTCTCTGTCTTCAGAGCGCGACTTGTCAGGGCCAAGTTTCGGTTGGTGGCCGCCGGAGGGGCGCTCATCGGCGCCGTAGTGTCGTGGCCGGGGATCCTCGGCTGGATCTTGGCCATTGTCCTGGCGGGTCGGGCTGGTGGCGCTTCCGCGAACGGGGCGCCCCACGGGTGCTGCTCGTGACTGCCGGCGAAACCCTGAGCAAGTGCTGAAGTCTGTTCGGCTCGTCACTCGCATGGACCACAAGGCGGCCCAGGCTGCCGAAGTCCCCGGAGGAACGGCTCGACCGAACCTCGGTTAGCCGGAGCTGATGTAGGCCTTCGCGCTGCCAATCCGGCGCCTTGCCGCCGTGTTGGTCGGGATGTCAACGCTGCTTCCCGCTGCGATCGTCACGGCCCCACTGAGCGTGATCACCTCATCCGCTTGCTGAGGTCGCCCAGGCGGTGGCTTGCCCCACACGATGCCCACCAGACGTACGACGTAGGCGTGCTCACCAGGATTAGACACTCGAAACGTCTCCGCCTGCCAGGGCCGATCGACCGGGTCGCCTTGTGCGTCCAAATACTCCACGTCGGGGTACACCATGCTGACGCCGGCGACAACGTCGACCGTCTCAACATTGACGTCCACGCCTTCAACTTCAGACGCGCCTGGGCCGCTGAACCTCAAGATGTCGAAAACCGCGGACTCGCGCGGGACCATCAAACGGCCCCTATCGCTGCCAAAGACCGTGGTGACCTCAACTCCCCGCAGAACGTCGTCGTTTCGGTCGAGCGCGAGGAAACTCAGGACCGGCGTGACCGAATCTTCGCCTGGGTTCCGGATCTCGAGGGTCTGGTCGATGTTGCCATCGCCGCCGACAGCTTGATATGCGAATGATAGTTCCGTCGAAACGTTCCCTGAACCAACAGTCGGCAGACTTGTGCACCCGCCCGCGAAGATCGCCAAGGTAGAGCACAACCAGACCCATTTGAGCACGGCAACAGCATAGGCGCCGGTTGACTTGTGCGAGGACTGCTCACTGGACTGGGAACGACTTGCTGAGTTCGACGGACACCCGCTCGGCTCTCTGGAACCATCGCCTGATGAGGAGTTTCGGGTCAACAAGTCCCAAGATCGGCGCCCTGGTGATGGCGACAGCGGTCATCTTTGCGCTCGGGGGCTGTTCCACTGCTTTGGTGAACGAGCCCGCGGGTTCTAAGGAGAACGCTCCGCCCCGGGGCGAGCTGCCCGATGGATACGAAAGCTTTCCGTTGGGCAAGAACCCACAACTTAAGGTGGGTCGCCCTTGGGGATCGCGCTGCGCGCCGGTGATGATTCTCCTCGTCGGCCATCCCACCCAACTGCTGGACAAGCAGGCCTCACGCGTCATCAAAGAGGCGCGCTCGTTCGGAATCGACGTCACCTACATGCAC
This sequence comes from uncultured Actinomycetota bacterium, assembly GCA_963814245.1. Taxonomy (GTDB): domain Bacteria; phylum Actinomycetota; class Actinomycetes; order Propionibacteriales; family Nocardioidaceae; genus Nocardioides. Next base: position 68,444 of record CAWFBY010000004.1, on the reverse strand, counting down.
TTTGCGAAGGGCACCGGCCCCGATTCGTCGGGGCAACTCACCGTTACGGCTCACCTCGGCCGGGCGCCGATCAACCCCTCTTCAGGAAGCCCGATGAGGTACGTCATTCACGGGAACTACGTGCGAAACCGAGACTCGGGCACACATCGGTTGCACGACGTGACTGCCGACATGTACCTCTCCTCCCTAGGCCGAGACAAGGCACTGCTCCGCAAGGCCTGGCGCGCGGTCGTGGCGGCCGCTGCTGGCTTGCACTCCGCAGCGATCACCCCCAGAAGCGGGCTCACCGGCCACCTTGAAGACTCCGCCGATGCGTACTCAGAGGACGACATCCAGGCCATGCTCCAGATGTCCGGCTGCGAACGATCAGAAAGTCCCTCCTGAACCCACCATCGCCGAACGCCGGGGCGGCGACCCTGCCTAATCTCGGCCGATCCAGGTGGCGAGGTCGACTTCGTTGCCCTCGGGGTCAGCCAAGGTCCACCACATCGGCGCGAACTCGTCGTACACCACAGTGCCACCCGCTGCGATCGCCGCGGCCACGCGTGCTTCGGCCTGATCGTGGGGGACACCAACATCGATATGGATGCGATTGCGCCCCGGGCGCGGTGCGTCCATCTGTTGCACGTAGATGGCCGGGTAGATCCCGTTGGGGTCGACGATGTCGCTGTCTCCGGCGAGTTCATAACCGAGTACGGCGCACCAGAAGGCCCGCACTTTGTCCACGTCCATCGCGTCGAGAGCGAACTCCCAGGTCCGCGTGTGGTCGGGGTCCGCGTTGACGCCCAGCGACGCGGCGGCCGCGGAGATCTGTCGGGCGAGGGTCAGGTCGAGGTCAGTCAGCGACCAGTGCGGCCGGGTGACCAGGCGGACTTCGAGTACGCCGCCGCGGAGGTTGAGATCCGGGTGGTGCCCGACGGTGGCAGCGAGCCGGCCGATCTCGTTGACGAGCTTCACCCCCGTGGCGAAGTCACCGGTGCGGAACACCGCGAAAGCGACCGACCACAGGACGCGCCAGTCGTCGACGCCCGCTGACTCGTGGAACTGCTGGGGAGTGATGCGCACCGTCATGGAGTGAGATTAGGCCGTCCCGACCACGTCCCGAGTGCCATGGCTGCGGATCATTCGTTGATCGCCTCGATGCCCAACGCCTTGAGCTTCTCCAGGTGATCACGCATGTGTTGGAGCTGCTCGGGGGAGTGGCCCGTCCAGTCGAGGACCTCACCGATGACGCGCAACGATTCCCGTGAGCGGTAGGACCGGGTCGGATTGCCCGGAAATTTCTGGTCTGTCAGGTTGGGGTCGTCCTCAATGACGCCAAGAGGTTCGACCCGATAGATCCTGCCGGGCTCCTCGCCGAGGGCCAGTTCGGCTCCCCAGATGGCTGCGTCCAGGGTGGCGGTGAGATACACGAAGTTGGCTTGGGATCGCTCGCCGTAGTTGGAGTTCCAGCCGGGGGCGAGCAGGTCTCCGACGTCGAGCTTCGACTTCGTACCGTGAAAGAAGGGCCCAGGATCCAGGACCCCCTCCGATGCCGGTTGGTTCTCCAAGGCTGCCCCTACTACGTGAATTGGCTGGCCTGTGAGGTTACCCCCAAAGGGGGAGGAAAGCCTGGTGCCAGCCCAGGTCAGCAGCCCGCCTCCGAAAACCGGCACATCGATGGCGTGATCTGGAGGGCCGCGGCGCCGTTCACCCACGTCGGGTCGGGCATCGCGGCTGCTAGCGTTCACGGGTGCCAATCGATCAGTCACTGGTGGGTCGCGAGTTTGCGCCGACCCCGCCGTACGCCGTGTCCGCGGAGAGGGTTCGTGAGTTCCTGACGGCGACCAGTGGACCCGAGCGCGCGACGGCGTACGCCGGTGGCCCGGCGCCGGCCACCTTCCCGATCGTGCTGGCTTTCGACGCGATGAACGCCTTCTTGGAGGCAGAATCGGTCGACTTGTTTCGGATCGTGCACGGCGAGCAACGCTTCGCCTATCAACGTCCGATCGTGCCTGGCGACGTGTTGTCGGCGACCCTGACGGTGGCGTCCCTACGCCAGATCGGCGGCAACGACATCATCGGTACGCGCTCGGACATCACCGATGCCAGCGGCGCGGTCGTTTGCACGACCTCGGCCACGTTGGTGCACCGAGGGGACTCGGCATGATCGTCGGAACGGCCTTGGTGCCCCAGACCTACGTCGTACGCCGCAGCGACCTTGTCCGCTATGCGGGAGCCAGCGGCGACTTCAACCCGATCCATTGGTCCGACCGCGTAGCCACCTCGGTGGGACTGCCCGGAGTGATCGCCCATGGCATGTTCACCATGGCCTTGGCCGCCCGGGCGGTCGAGGAGTGGACCGGGGGGGCCGAGGTGGTCGAGTTTGGGTGCAAGTTCACCAACCCGGTGATCGTGCCGGACGACGATCAGGGCGTTGAAGTCGTCGTCGCAGGCACCGTCAAGGACGTCGCCGACGGCCTGGCCACGCTTGCCCTCGAAGTCACCTGTGCCGGTCAGAAGGTCCTCGGCATGCCCAAGGCTGTCGTGCGTGCCTGAGTTTCTCCGCGACCACACGACGCTGCGGTTGGGCGGCCCCGCGAGACACTGGGTCGAGGCCGGCAACGAGGCCGAGTTGATCGCGGCCGTCGGTGCGGCGTCCGGCGAGGTGCTGATCCTCGCTGGCGGAAGCAATCTGGTGGTGGCCGATGCGGGTTTCCCGGGGACAGTCATCCAGGTAGCGACGCGTGGCATCGCCGCTGACCTCGACGACTGCGAGACTCTCGCTTCCTGTGGCGGTGTCACCGTCAAGGTGGCCGCCGGTGAGCCCTGGGACGACTTCGTGAAACTGTCCGTCGACTCGGGCTGGGTCGGCGTCGAGTCGCTGTCCGGAATCCCGGGTTCAGTGGGGGCAACGCCCATCCAAAACGTCGGCGCCTACGGGCAGGAAGTCGCCGACACCATCGCATCGGTGCGCACCTGGGATCGCCTCGACCACACCCAGCGGACCTTCGCCGCCGGCGACTGCGGCTTCTCCTATCGGAACAGTCGCTTCAAGGCCGAGCCGGATCGCTACGTCGTGCTCGAGGTCTCCTTCCAACTCAAACAGGGCGACCTCTCGGCTCCGATTGGGTACGCCGAACTGGCTCGCTGCTTGGGGGTAGGAGTGGGTGACCGCGCCCCCCTCGGCGCCGTGCGCGACGCCGTACTCTCCCTGCGCCGAGCCAAGGGCATGGTGCTCGATCCACGCGACCACGACACGTGGAGCGCGGGATCCTTCTTCACCAATCCGCTGGTGACTCCCGAGATCGCGGCCGGGCTGCCTGCCGATGCTCCCCGCTGGCCCCAGGCCGACGGCTCGGTCAAGACCAGCGCCGCGTGGTTGATCGAACATGCGGGGTTTGCCAAGGGATTCGGGAATGAACGGGTGAGCCTGTCGACAAAGCACACGTTGGCCCTGACCAACCGCGGGACGGCCACAACCACCGACTTGTTGGCACTCGCGGAAGAGGTCCGCAGCGGCGTCGAACGCGCCTTTGGAGTGCGGCTCGTCAACGAGCCGAGTGTGATTGGCCCAGGGGTGATCGGCTAAGCCATGCGCCGGATCACTTCGTATGTCGTGCTGAGCCTGTTCGCGGTTTCCGTTGCGGTTCAACAGAGCCCAGCAGCGGCGTAAGAGCGCACCGAACTCCGGTTCCCGAGTTTTGTCGAGTTCGTGGTGGATGAGCCTCACGGGCGTTTGTTCTTCTCCCGGGATGATGCCGGAGTTGCGGTGACCGATCTCTCGGGGGTGCTGCAGGAAACGATCCCCGCAGACGGTGCCCAAGGGATGGCCCTGGCCGCCGACGGGGATGCCGTGTTGGTCGCGGCTGCCAATGAGTCGGCCATCCTGCGCATCGACGGCGCTACCCTGGCCACGCATCGATTCAGCACCGGCGTCGGCACGTGTCCGCGCGATGTGGCCGAAACCGCGGGGGGCCTGTGGTTTGCCGATCACTGTGAGCCCGGAATTTCCGCGGGGATGATTGGCGTGATTGATCCCGTCACCGAGGCCGTCACCACGGGTATCGCGATCGGCGACCGGCTCGAAGCAAGCCCTGGTGTCCCGGACATATTGTGGGCTGGCTCGTTCGAGACGGCGTCTATCTCGTCTTGGGGTGCGTTCGCTTACGAGGCGGTCGGAGGCGTCGCGCCCTCCCTGACCTTGCGAGCCAGTACGGGACTCTTTGGGGATCTCACCCTGGCGATCAGCCCTGACGGCTCTCGCGCGGCGATGTCGGGGAACGAAGAGAATCGGGTGGAGCTCTTCGATGGCGACCTCACCACCCGTTTGGGAACACTTGCAGGCAGCCTTGATGGGAACGCCACGGCCTTTCGGGCCGACGGCACCGCCGCGGTGACGGGCGCCTGGCGCGACCAACTGTTGATCTATCCGCCGGGAAAGTTGGCGCCTTCGGTTGTGCTCAACGGACTCAAGCCGATCACGGATCTCCAGTGGGGGGCAACCAACGCGTTTGTGGTCACGACCGAGGGTTCCAGGACTTCTGGCCCACTTGACCATCACGCTCGAGTCGCCCTCGCCGCGACGGAGGATCAAGCTGATTGAGCGACGCTGGCGGGCTGGGCGCGACGTTATTGGCACCTATTGGGTGCCCAAGGATCGCCCCCTGGAGTTGGTGCGGCCGTTGCGCCAAACGACGTGGTTTGTTGCGGCGTACGCGGCGGACGATGTGGTCAACGCAGCACGCGCTACCCGCGAACTACATGTCCCCGTGCGGCGACGGGCCTCCTGACCGATCCCTCCCGCGGATGGATGCTCACGCGCCGAGGACAGCGAGGCCGATCACGAGCCCGAGGAAGCCGACCGACAGCACCAACAAGACGGTGCCGATGATGCCGGTGACAAACCCCACCATCGCCTGGTCCCGGCCGCTGAGCGCACCACCGGAGGCGTCGATCTCCCGCTTGGCTTTGGCTCCGATAAACCAAGCGAAGGGACTCAAGACCACGGTCAGGCCGCAGAGGAAGAAGCCGATCAAGCCGATCAGGCCGAGCACCATCGAGGTCTGGGCGCCGTCGTGTTTGGTTTGGAACATCCCGTAGCCGGGGTGGATTGGGTAGCCCGGCTGGCCGTACGGCTGCTGCCCGTAGACCATCGGGGGCTGGCCATAGGTGGCCTGGCCATAGGTGGGCTGCCCGTAAGGGGGCTGGCCATAGGTGGGTTGGCCATACGTGGGTTGCCCATACGGGGTCGGGCTCGATCCGGGTTGTTGGCCGTACGCCGGGGCGCCCTGTTGGGGGTACGGCGTCGGCTCGGCCAGCGGCGGCACGGGGATCGGCTGAGTGAGTCCGTCGGCACCCGTGGCAAGGAAATCGCCGGGCAGGTTGACGGGCTCGTCGGGTGGAGTCACGATCCCATCGTCCCATCTGGGGACCGACCCCACGTGTCGATCTGCGCAAGACACGAAACCGGCCTTGAGGCTAAGTCGGGGCGCCGGGACCGACAGGACGAGCGGTTGACCAATCTGGGGGGGGCGTACAGTCTGGGCAGTTGCTGATCTGGGGGTGCGCATATGACGAAAATCTCCACGTGGACCGTTACGACTTTGTGTCTGCTAGTTGCGAGTACCCTGTTGGCGATACGCCCAGCACAGGCGGACCCCTGGCCTTGGGTCACCCTAAATGGTGCGGGCTTCCTCGTCGAACTTCCCAAACCCGACCTGGGTACGTATCACACGTTCTGTAAGGACGCGGCCTACCAGCCGGATGCGGTGGTAGCCGAGAGGATCGACCTGTCGGAGGGTGTCCTGAACAACACGACTGACGTTGAAACGGACAGTCAGGCGTGCGGTCAGGCGACAGACGTAGTCTGGCAGCAGCGCTTCATCTCGGAGGGGGTTTTGGGTGCTACAAACTGTCAGGTGGGGTCCCTCTCTGACGGGGTGTGTAACTCGTGGCGCGTTCGAGTGGCGTGCGGGGAAATCCAGCAATACGCAACCAACGATGCGGCAGAGGCTCGCCACACGGCATGTCACGAGTTGGGGCACACGGTTGCTCTCAACCACTACGGTCCTGGGGGAATTATCACCACATCGCCGGACTCCCCGGCGCAGAGTTGCATGCGGTCTGGGGTGTGGGACGACGGCTCTGATCCGTACAAGAATTACGGAGCCCATCACAAGGGACACATCAATGCCTATTTTCCTTAGGGGGACTCCGTCATGTTGCGGAAAGTTTTTGCGGTTGCCTTGATTCTTGTCGCGAGTGGAGGACTGCTTAACGGTTGCGGTTCGACAGTAACGGAGCAGGAGAACGGTGCCGAGGTAGTTGCGAACGCCGAAGCCGGCGTTGCTAGCCAAGTTCCGGATGCGTCCATCCTCGGAGCTTCTGGGGTGAACGCGTTCTTGGCAGACACACCGGAAGAATGGTTGCGGCTTTCGAAGAGCCCGGTAGCGCTGACGGGAACGATAGCCAGCATTGATAACGGCTTCTCGGCGCTCGATTTCGATCCGGGCAAGGGCTATCACGACGTGGCCGAACGTACCGCGGTGGTGAAAGTAGCCATCGACACCATCTACGCGGGTGAGTCGCTCCTGCCCGGGCAGGAATACGCCTACGTTTCGGTCTCCAGGGGTCTAGAAGTTCTGAGTGAGTCCGGCGTGGTGCGCGATCCGTCCACATCGATGGTCATCCCGCTGGAGAGTTTCCGGGAGTCACTTCCGGTCGGGACCCGAGTGGTCGTGATCTCCGGTCCAAGGGATCTTGAAGATAGAGAGAATCTCAAGAACGTTGAGGTCAGCACTGGCTATCCCGCCGGGGCGGTCTTGCTTGGCGGGCTCCACCCGCAGTCGTTTTCGCTGGTGCTGGACGACGAGACCGTTACGGGTTGGGACTTGTCGTACGCCGACATCATCGAATCGCTCACCAAGGCGACGACTCCGTGAGCTGCTAGAGCGTCAGATCTGACCACGACGACGTCTCGCGCACCAACTGGGCCTGAAGTTGCTCGGGCGCTCGCGATGCCCGAATGGACATCACCGCGAGAGCCGCGAGTTGTTCGCTGGTCAGCCGGTGCGCGTCTCGCATGAGGGCGTACTGCTCGGCAAGCCGAGACCCGAACAACAGCGGATCGTCGGCGCCCAGGGCGACGGTGACGCCGGCCGACAGCAACTGGGGGAGCGGGACCGACGCCGCATCCGGATAGACCCCGAGCGCCACGTTGGAGGCCGGACATACCTCGAGCGCGACCTCGGCTGCGGCGATCCGATCCAGCAAGCGCGGATCCTCGGCTGCCCGCACGCCGTGCCCCAGCCGACCGGCGTGCAACTCGTCGAGACAGGTCCGGGCACTCTCCGGGCCCACCAACTCTCCGCCGTGCGGAGCGAGCAGTAGCCCGGCGCGTTCGGCGATGGCAAAGGCGGGCGCGAAATCGGAGGTCCGACCACGACGTTCGTCGTTGGAGAGGCCAAAACCCACGACGCCGCGCCCGGCGTACTGAGCCGCCAACCGGGCCAAGGTCCGCGCGTCCAAGGGGTGCCTGGTGCGGTTCGCCGCGATGATGACACCGATGCCCAACCCGGTGCGCCCTGCGGCGTCGCGCACGCAATCGAGGACGAGTTCGGTGAAGGCGGTGATGCCGCCGAACCGCGCGGCGTACCCGCTCGGATCGACCTGAATCTCCAGCCACCGACCACCATCGGCGACGTCGTCTTCGGCGGCCTCCCGGACCAGGCGGCGTACGTCATCCTCGGTGCGCAACACCGACCGCGCCACGTCATAGAGGCGCTGGAAGCGGAACCAGCCCTTTTCGTCGGCCGCCGAGAGCTCCGGTGGCCACTGCGAAACCAACGCCTCGGGGAGCGAAATCCCATCGCGCTCGGCGAGTTCGAGGAGCGTCTCGTGGCGCATCGACCCGGTGAAATGCAGGTGCAGGTGGGCCTTCGGCAGCGTGCGTACGTCGGGCTGGGTCGCCCCAGTCGTCGTCACCGGACTCAGGAGAACAATTTCTGCAGCCGCGCGACGCCCTCGACGAGGTCCGCATCACCCAGCGCATAGGACAAGCGCAGGTAGCCGGGCGAGCCAAAGGCCTCACCGGGCACGATCGCGACCTCGGCATGATCCAAGATGTACTCCGCCAACTCGGCCGACGTCTCGATCAGTCGGCCACCGTGTTCGCGCCCCAGCAGGCCCTTGACCGACGGATAGGCATAGAACGCACCCTGCGGCATCGGGCACATGACGCCCTCGATCTCGTTGAGCATCTCGACCATCAGCTTGCGCCGTCGATCGAAGGCGACCTTCATCTCGTCCACCGCGCTGAGGTCGCCCACCACCGCCGCCAACGCGGCCCGCTGGGCAACGTTGGACACGTTGGACGTGGCGTGGGACTGCAGGTTGGTCGCGGCCTTGATCAGGTCGGTCGGTCCGATCATCCAGCCCACCCGCCACCCCGTCATGGCGTAGGTTTTGGCGACCCCGTTGACGACGACACAGTTGTCTGCGAGGAAGGGGCACAGCACCGGCATCGACCCGGTGTCGACGCCGTCGTAGACCAGGTGCTCATAAATCTCGTCGGTGAGCACCCACAACCCGTGGTCCTCGACCCACTGTCCGATCGCGCGGATCTCCTCGGCGCTGTAGACCGCGCCGGTGGGGTTGGAGGGGGAGACGAACAGCAACACCTTGGTCTGCGGCGTGCGCGCCGCCTCCAACTGCGCGACCGTGACCTTGTAGTCCTGGGTCTCGTCGGCCAGCACCGCCACCGCCACTCCGCCGGCCAGGGCGATGGCCTCCGGATAAGTCGTCCAGTACGGCGCCGGCACGATCACCTCGTCGCCCGGGTCGAGCATCGCCGCAAAGGCGGAGTAGATCGCCTGCTTTCCCCCGTTGGTGACCAGAACCTGGCTCGCTTGCACCGTCAGACCACTGTCGCGCAGCGTCTTGGCCACGATGGCCTGCTTGAGCTCGGGCAGGCCGCCCGCCGGGGTGTAGCGGTGGTTCTTGGGGTCGCGGCAGGCGTCCACGGCCGCCTCCACGATGTACGGCGGAGTCGGGAAGTCGGGTTCGCCGGCACCAAAACCGATCACCGGGCGCCCTTCGGCCTTGAGCGCCTTGGCCTTGGCGTCCACCTTGAGCGTCGCCGACTCGGCAATGGCGCCGATGCGGGACGACACGCGGCGCGCACGCGGCGTACTCACGGATGATTCGGTCGCGAAGGGAGAACTCATGGCTTCATCGTAGGACCTGCCCGCGGACCGGTTTGGACGCGGCCTCGCCCTTCCCCGTACACTTCTCGTTTGGTGGTTCTCCACATGCTTTGCCATGCCCTTCGGCCGGACTGTTTCGCGCGTTGAAGGTGGTTGGGAAGTCGTGGAGCACCGGAGGGCACTAGCTCAACTGGCAGAGCATCGGTCTCCAAAACCGAAGGTTGGGGGTTCAAGTCCCTCGTGCCCTGCAAGATCACTTGACCAACCGGTCCGGTGAAATGTCGGAGAGGTGAAGACGTGTCGGAGAGCAGTGCAACTCGTGGCTCGGAAGACGACCACAAGCGCACCAGTCCGGCGATGTTTTATCGCCAAGTTGTTGCCGAGCTGCGCAAGGTCGTGTGGCCCACACAAGAGCAGTTGGTCACGTATTTCCTCGTGGTCTTGGTCTTTGTGCTGGTCATGATGACCTTCGTATCGCTGCTCGACTTGGGCTTCGGCAAGTTGGTCTTCTCGGTGTTTGCAGGCAACAGCGCCAACTAGGCGCAGATCGGGCTCAGGGGCGAACCCCGGGCTTCCATGAACGGATGAGTTAGTGACGGAGCAACACGTGTCGGAGCAGCCGGACGCACTCGACCCTGAGGTCGAGGCGCAAGAGGTCGAGCCCGTCGAGGTCCTCGAGGGGACCGAGGCCGACGTCGACATCGAGGCCGATGTCGAAGCTGAGGCTGCGGTTGAGCCTGGGGCCGACGACGCCGTTGAGGCCGAGCCTGAGGCAGAGGCCGAGCCCGAGGAAGTGGACCCGCTGGAGGACTTCCGCCGCGAGTTGTGGGCCAAGCCGGGTGAGTGGTTTGTGGTGCACACCTACTCCGGCATGGAAAACCGGGTGAAGGCGAACCTCGAAAACCGCATCCACTCCCTCAACATGGAGGACTACATCCACGAGATCGTGGTCCCCACCGAAGAAGTCCCCGAGATCAAGAACGGCCAGCGCAAGTTGGTCAAGCGCACGGTGCTGCCCGGCTACGTCCTGGTCCGGATGGACCTGACCGACGAGTCGTGGGCGGCGGTGCGTCATACGCCGTCGGTGACCGGGTTTGTGGGTCACTCCCACCAGCCGGTCCCGTTGAGCATGGCCGAAGTGGAGAGCATGCTCGCTCCTGCTGCTGCTGCCGCCGCCGAGGCTGAAGCGGTCGCCGCGGGCGCCGCGCCGTCGGCCAGCGCGGCTCGCAAGAAGGCAGTCGAGGTCGTCGACTTCGATGTGTCCGACTCCGTCATGGTCGTCGATGGTCCGTTCGCCACGCTGCACGCGACGATCACCGAGATCAACGCCGAGTCGCAGAGGGTCAAGGCCCTCGTCGAGATCTTCGGCCGGGAAACTCCGGTCGAGTTGAGCTTCAGTCAGATCCAGAAGGTCTGAGGCTCCGCACCATCCAGGTGGCAGAGTCCGGCCCTTCGTAGCCGGACTCGTTGGACCACGACGTACGCAACAAAAGGACCCAAAAGAAATGCCTCCCAAGAAGAAGATCGCTGCGCTAGTCAAGGTGCAGTTGCAGGCCGGAGCGGCCACACCCGCCCCGCCCGTCGGCACCGCACTCGGTCCGCACGGCGTCAACATCATGGACTTCTGCAAGGCCTACAACTCCCAGACCGAGTCGATGCGCGGCAACGTCATCCCCGTGGAGATCACCATCTACGAGGATCGTTCGTTCACGTTCATCACCAAGACTCCGCCGGCCTCGGAGCTGATCAAGAAGGCCGCCGGCCTGGCCAAAGGCTCGGGCGTCCCGCACAAGGAGAAGGTCGGCAAGCTGACCAAGGACCAGGTGCGCGACATTGCCACGACCAAGTTGCCTGACCTCAACGCCAACGACATCGCAGCAGCGATGAAGATCGTCGAAGGCACCGCTCGGTCGATGGGCGTCACCACCGACTGATCGCTACCTCGGGGCTTGCCCCGGGGATCCACCGGGCTCAGGCCCACACCGAAATCAGTGGCAGGGCCGCGCTGGCCCATCGAGACCACACCTGGAAAGAAAAGAGAACCAGACCATGCAGCGCAGCAAGACCTACCGAGCAGCAGCCGACACCTTCGACAAGGACGAGCTGTACTCGCCGCTTTCCGCGATCAAGATCGCCAAGACGGCCGCGAAGAAGAAGTTCGACGAGACCGTCGACGTCGTCATGCGTTTGGGTGTCGATCCCCGCAAGGCCGATCAGATGGTGCGCGGCACCGTCAACCTGCCCCACGGCACCGGCAAGACCGCCCGGGTCCTCGTCTTCGCCAACGCCGAAAAGGCAGACGCGGCTCGTGAGGCCGGCGCCGACATCGTCGGTGGCGACGAGCTCATCGACAAGGTGGCCGGCGGCTGGCTCGACTTCGACGCCGTTGTGGCGACCCCCGACATGATGGGCAAGGTCGGCCGCCTCGGCCGCGTCCTGGGTCCCCGTGGCTTGATGCCGAACCCCAAGACCGGAACGGTCACCCCCGATCCGGCGAAGGCTGTGACGGACATCAAGGGCGGCAAGATCGAGTTCCGCGTGGATCGGCACGCCAACCTGCACTTCATCATCGGCAAGGCGTCGTTCGGCGAGGTTCAGCTGGCGGAGAACTACGCCGCTGCTCTCGAAGAGGTGCTGCGTCTGAAGCCGTCGAGCTCTAAGGGCCGCTACATCAAGAAGGTCACCGTCTCCACGACGATGGGCCCCGGCGTCCAGGTTGACCCCAACCGCACGCGCAACGTCTCCCTTGAGGAGGAGGGCCCGGCCTAACTGGCCAGGCCTAGTCGCCGACCCGTCGCAGTTTTACCGCCGACCCGTCGCAGTTTGACCAGTTATCCCCAGTCGGGATGTGCATAACTCGTCAAACTGCGACGGGTCATTGCTATTCGACGTAGAGGCGCTCGTCGACGAGCTTCTCCGCAACGCGGTGCCCGTCTTCTTCGTAGCGGCTTTGATCAAAGCGCTTCCTGAACTCCAGGTCGACGCCATCCCGGCCGTTACGGTTCTTCTCCACCGACAACACGGCCCAGTCCTTGAAACGCTCGGCCTCGCCAGCGTTGAACACCAAGTGGTGTCGCGCGATGACCTGATATTTGTGGGCGAGCACCAGCAGCACATCGGCCTCGTAGGCCAACGCGGTCGAGCCGCGCAAGTGCTGGGCGCGCAGACGCTTGCCCGTCTCCAAGCCGTCCTTGTCCGCAGCCACGATCGAAAGCACCGGGACCTTGGCATCCAAGGAGAGGTCCTTGAGCTGTTCAACGACGATGGTGACGCGCTCGGCCTCCACATCGGAGCCGCCGTCGACGCGGACCTTCTGGAGGTAGTCGATCACCACCATCGGGGCCTCGCCGGTCTGTCGCCACACCTGCTCGACGGCGTTGGTGATCACGGTCATGTTGGTGGTGTTACCGCTCGAGTTATGGACGTGCAACCGATCGGCGTACTTGACGATCCGCTCGAGCGCGGGGATCGCACCGCGGACCTCGGTGAAGCGTTCAGCGAGGCCGCCGATGCCGTGGTCAACGCCTTCGAAAGCCTGCCGGACCCGGACCAGATTGGCGGACTGGGGATCGTTTTGTTCGCCGATCTCCAACGCCAGCACCCGCTCGAGGATCGACTGCGCGTCGTGCTCGTAGCAGAAGTAGAGGACGTGGCGTCCCGATCGAGCCGCATTGCGGGCCATCTGCACGGCCATCGTCGTCTTGCCCAGGCCCTGGGCCCCGGTCAGCAAGATGAGGTTGCCAGCGCGCAGCCCGCCGCTGAGCACGTCATCGAGAGCGCCGAAGCCGGTCGGCCACATGCGGGCCGGCTCGGTCTCATTGCGCAGGCGCTCGTCGGTGTTGGCCAAGACGGCGGTCAGTGAGTTCACATCGAGATCCACGCCGGATATTGCAGCACGGCCGGGCACCTCATCGCGGGGGAATGGTAAAACCCGTTCCCCGATTTGGGTCGCGCGCGGCGCGCGGCGTACAGTTCCGCTCGAAACCAAAGACCGCCGGTTGTCGTGCTGCTCGCAGTGCGACCGAAGGTCCGCAGCAGCGGACGGCCCGCGCAGGTGTCAGTGCTCGGAGGAGCAGGGGAAACCCGGCCCTCCCATCGCCCTGGGCTCCTGCGCCCGGGGCGTTCGTCATATGTGGGCTCGCTCAGCTGGCGTCGTACGACGTTCGAAAGGAGACCACATGGCGCGGCCAGACAAGGCAGCAGCCGTCGCGGAGATCGTTGAGTCCTTCAACGGTGCCGCCGGTGCTGTGCTGACCGAATACCGCGGTCTCACCGTGAAGCAGCTGCAGGACTTGCGGCGAGCCCTCGGCGAGAACGCCAACTACGCAGTGGTCAAGAACACGCTCACCAAGATCGCTGCCCAAGAGGCTGGTGTCGAAGGCTTCGACGACCTCCTCACCGGGCCGACCGCCATCGCCTTCATCAACGGCGATGTGGTCGAAGCGGCCAAGGGGTTGCGTGACTTTGCCAAGGCAAACCCCGCTCTTGTCATCAAGGGCGGCTTCATGGACGGCCGGGCGCTGGACGCGAAGGAGGTCGCCAAGCTGGCCGACCTCGAATCGCGTGAGGTGCTGATGGGCAAGCTCGCAGGCGCCATGCTTGCGTCGCTCTCCCAGGCTGTCTACTTGCTCAACGCCCCGCTCGCGCAGGCTGCCCGGCTCGCCGGCGCCTTGCAGGCACAACGAGCCGAATCGGCGCCAGAGCCCGCTGAACCCCTCGCAGGTGGTGAGTCCCCCGTGGCGGAAGCCGCAGAGACTCCGGTGGCGCAGGCCCCCGACGCCGAACCGACCGAGGAAGCCCCCGAAGTTGTGGCCGAGGCAGTCGAGGAGTCCGTCTCCGTCGACGAGGCTCCTGCCGCCGAGGTTGTCGAGGGCGACACCACCGAAGCCTGATCCCAGGTCGACGTACACCACCTGAAATCGGCCTCACTTGAGGCCACAGAACGGAAGGAAACCGCCACCATGGCGAAGCTCAACACCGCCGAGCTGCTCGACGCGTTCAAGGAAATGACGCTCATCGAGCTCAGCGAGTTCGTGAAGCAGTTTGAAGAGACCTTCGGCGTCACCGCCGCTGCCCCTGTTGCCGTGGCTGCTGCTCCGGCCGCCGGCGGCGGCGCCGCTGCCGCGGAAGAAGCTGGCGAGCAGGACGCGTTCGACGTCGTCCTCGACTCGGCCGGCGAAAAGAAGATCAACGTCATCAAGGAGGTGCGCGCCCTGACCTCCCTCGGTTTGAAGGAGGCCAAGGATCTCGTTGAGGCTGCTCCCAAGGCCGTGCTCGAAGGCGTCGACAAGGCGACCGCCGAGAAGGCCAAGGAGACCCTCGAGGGAGCCGGCGCCACCGTCTCGCTCAAGTGATGCCGCTCGGCGGCTGATTCGCTTCGTTGGAGTCGGTACGCCGAGTCCCGATCGTGCCGATGGGCGGTCACCCGCGAGGGTGGCTGCCCATCCGGCATTTGGCCCGGGGCGATCGGCGGCGTGGTTGGACCATCCTCGGCGATCTCCTTCGTTTCCGCTGGACGGTTCCGCGTGACAACCTGGGGCCATGTCTGACGATCACCTTCCCGTGCCCGACGAACTGACCGAGCCGGAGGCTTGGGATCACCGCTACTCCGGAGACGAGCAGGTGTGGAGCGGCAACCCCAACATCGCCCTGGTCGCCGAGGTCGCGGGGCTGACGCCCGGAGCCGCGCTCGACGTTGGGTGCGGAGAAGGTGCCGACTCAGTGTGGCTGGCCGAGCTGGGCTGGCAGGTGACCGCACTCGATGTCTCCGGGGTGGCGCTGGACCGAGCCCGTCGGGCCGCCGAAGCGCGGGGAGTCGCGGTTCACTGGCTGCACGCGGGTCTGGTCGAAGCCGAACTGGCCCCGGCTGGGTTTGATTTGGTGTCGGCGTTCTATCCGGCACTGCGCAAGACGGCTGACGGTGTGTCCGAGCGCAAACTCATGGCATCGGTAGCACCCGGAGGCACGTTGCTCGTGGTCCATCACGCGCGGATCGATCGAGATATGGCCCTGGCGCACGGGTTTGCTCCCGACGACTACCTCTCCGTTGACGACGTACGCCGTGCGCTCACGGCCGACTTCGACTTGCGGGTGTTTGAGGAGCGGGAGCGCGACATGACCACCGGTGGGGGTGCCCACCACAAGCACGATGTGGTGCTAGCGGCGGTCCGCGCGGACAGTTAGTAGTCTCTGGCCATGAGTGATGCCGCCCGCACGTTCGAGTTGGACCGCAAGCACGTCTTCCATTCGTGGTCAGCCCAAGCCCAGATCACCCCCATGGTCGTGGAGCGAAGCCTGGGGTCACGGGTCTGGGACGGCGACGGGAACGAATATCTCGACTTCAGCTCGCAACTCGTGTTCACCAACATCGGCCACCAACACCCGCGGGTCGTCAAGGCGATCCAGGATCAGGCTGCGACGTTGTGCACGATCGCTCCTGGCACCGCGGTGGCTTCTCGGTCCGAGGCCGCCCGGTTGATCTCGGAGATCGCTCCCGGGGGTCTCGACAAGGTCTTCTTCACCAATGGAGGGGCCGACGCCAACGAGCATGCGATAAGGATGGCGCGCCTGCACACGGGTCGAATCAAGGTGCTCTCGACGTACCGCTCGTATCACGGAGGCACTCAGCTGGCGATCAATGTCACGGGTGATCCACGGCGGTGGGCCAGCGACAACGGGTCGACCGGCACGGTGCATTTCTTTGGCCCGTTCCTCTACCGCAGCCCCTTCCACTCGACCACCGCAGAAGAAGAGACCGAGCGGGCGTTGGCGCATCTGGAGCAGGTGATGGCGCTGGAGGGCCCGAACACCATCGCCGCCCTTGTGCTGGAGACGGTGCCTGGAACAGCCGGGATCATGCCCCCGCCGCCCGGCTATCTCGCGGGAGTCCGCGAGCTGTGCGACCGACACGGGATCATCTACATCGCCGACGAGGTCATGGCCGGATTTGGCCGCACCGGCCGCTGGTTCGCCACCGAGAACTATGACGTCGTGCCCGACCTGATCACCTTCGCCAAGGGGGTGAACTCCGGCTACGTGCCGCTGGGTGGGGTCGTGATCAGCCAGGCGATCGCGGCGACCTTCGACAATCGCGCCTATCCCGGAGGCCTCACCTATTCGGGCCATCCGTTGGCGTGCGCCGCGGCGGTCGCCACCATCGAGACAATGCACGACGAGGCCATCGTCGAAAACGCGGCGCGGCTCGGTCGCGAGGTGTTCGGCCCCGGACTCACCAAGATTGCGGCGGCGCACCCCAGTGTTGGGGAGGTGCGTGGTCTCGGGGCGTTCTGGGCCATCGAGCTGGTCAGCAACGCCGCGACCAAGGAGCCGCTGGCGCCGTACGGCGGCACGTCGGAGGCGATGAACGCGACCGCGGCTGCGTGCAAGGCCGCCGGGTTGTTGCCCTTCGTCAACTTCAATCGGATCCATGTGGTGCCTCCGCTGAACATCAGCGATGAGGACGCTCATCGAGGTCTCGACATCATCCACGGCGCCTTGGCTGTGGCCGACGCTGCTGTCGAATCTGCCACCACCTGACCGCCGACCCGTCGCAGTTTGACCGCCGACCTGTCGCAGATTTACAAGTTCTCCACCCGGGCCTGTGCACAACCTGTCAAACTGCGACGGGTCGACGGTCAAACTGCGACGGGTCGGGAGAAGTGCTTGACCCGGGCCGGATCAAGGTTCATGATCTTGCGCAGCGCCGGGCGACGCGTGCAGCGCTTGACGCGTCGGTCCAGAGTCGCGCGGTTTGTCGCGCGCGCTTTTGTGCGCTATGGTTCGTCCTTGCGCCCTCTCTCAAATGCCCTTCGGCCTGCCCGGTGGCCGGTTGGTGGTGGAGTGGCGCCATTTCCCGGAGCGAACCTTCGAAGGACACCTCTTGGCCGCGCGCACCAACCCTCGCCGCATCTCGTTTGCAAAGATCACCGAACCTCTTGAGGTTCCCCAGCTCCTCTCCCTCCAAACCAACAGCTTCGACTGGCTCGTCGGCAACGACGACTGGAACGTGGCCGTAGAACGGCGCATTGCCGAGGGCGAGGACGTTTCCCGCAAGTCCGGTCTCCAGGAGATCTTCGAGGAGATCTCTCCGATCGAGGACTTCTCCGAAACGATGTCGCTGTCGTTTGAGAACCCGGTCTTCTACGACCCGAAGTACACCGTCGATGAGTGCAAGGAGAAGGACTTCACCTACTCCGCTCCGCTCTACGTCTCGGCCGAGTTCACCAACAACGACACCGGTGAAATCAAGGGCCAGACCGTCTTCATGGGCGACTTCCCCTTGATGACGCCCAAGGGCACGTTCATCATCAACGGCACCGAGCGTGTCGTGGTGTCCCAGTTGGTCCGGTCGCCAGGCGTCTACTTCGAGCGGACTGCCGACAAGACCTCCGACAAGGACATCTACACCGCGAAGATGATCCCGAGCCGGGGTGCCTGGCTGGAGTTCGAAATCGACAAGCGCGACATGGTCGGCGTACGCCTGGACCGCAAGCGCAAGCAGAACGTCACGGTGCTCCTCAAGGCGCTCGGTTGGACCAACGAGCAGATCCGCGAAGAGTTCGGGCAGTACGAGTCGATGATGTTGACCCTGGAGAAGGACAACACCCAGGCTCAAGACGACGCCCTGCTCGACATCTATCGCAAGCTGCGCCCGGGCGAACCGCCCACCCGCGAGGCCGCGCAGACGCTGTTGAACAACTACTACTTCAACCCCAAGCGCTATGACTTGGCCAAGGTTGGTCGTTACAAGATCAACAAGAAGCTGGGTGTCACCGAAGCGTTCGATCAGCAGACGCTGACGATCAACGACATCGTTGCGGCGATCAAGTACATCGTGGCTCTGCACGACGGCGCGGCCCAGATGGACAGCCCCCAGGGCGTCATCGACATCGCAGCCGACGACATCGATCACTTCGGCAACCGGCGCATGCGCACGGTCGGCGAGTTGATCCAGAATCAGCTGCGCACCGGCCTGGCCCGGATGGAGCGCGTGGTTCGGGAGCGGATGACGACTCAGGACGTCGAGGCGATCACGCCCCAGTCGCTGATCAACATTCGTCCCGTCGTGGCGGCGTTGAAGGAGTTCTTCGGGACTTCCCAACTCAGCCAGTTCATGGACCAGACCAACCCCATCGCGGGCCTGACGCACAAGCGTCGCCTGTCCGCGTTGGGCCCCGGCGGTCTCTCGCGAGATCGCGCCGGCATGGAGGTTCGTGACGTTCACCCGTCGCACTACGGCCGGATGTGTCCGATTGAGACCCCTGAAGGTCCCAACATCGGCCTGATCGGCTCGCTCGCGTCGTACGGTCGGATCAATCCGTTCGGTTTCGTCGAAACGCCCTACCGCAAGGTGATCAAGGGCAAGGTCTCCAACCAGGTCGACTACCTCACGGCCGATGATGAGGACAAGTACGTCATCGCGCAGGCAAACGCCGCACTCGACGCCAAGGGCAACTTCGTCGAAGACCGGATCCTGGTGCGTCAGCGCCACGGTGAGGTCGACGCCGTGTTGCCGGCGGACGTGGACTACATGGACGTCTCGCCGCGCCAGATGGTGTCGGTCGCGACCGCCTTGATCCCCTTCCTGGAGCACGACGACGCCAACCGGGCACTCATGGGCGCCAACATGCAGCGTCAGGCTGTGCCGCTCATCGTGAGCGACTCGCCACTGGTCGGCACCGGCATCGAATACCGTGCCGCCGTCGACGCTGGTGACGTGGTTGTGGCCGAGAAGGCCGGTGTGGTCAAGGAGGTGTCGGCCGACGTCGTCGAGACGATGAACGACGACGGCAGCTACACGACGTACAAGTTGGCCAAGTTCAAGCGCTCGAACCAAGGCACCTGCATCAACCAGCGCCCGCTGGTTGCCGAGGGTGACCGGCTCGAGACGGGCTCGCCGATCGCCGACGGACCGTGCACCGACAACGCCGAGATGGCGCTGGGCACGAACCTGTTGGTGGCCTTCATGCCGTGGCAGGGTCACAACTATGAGGACGCGATCATCCTCAGCCAGCGCCTGGTGCAAGAGGACATCCTGACCTCGATCCACATCGAGGAGCATGAAGTCGACGCTCGCGACACCAAACTCGGCCCCGAGGAGATCACCCGCGACATTCCCAACGTGGGCGATGACCTGTTGGCCGACCTCGACGAGCGCGGGATCATCCGCGTCGGCGCCGAGGTCACCACGGGCGACATCCTCGTCGGCAAGGTCACGCCCAAGGGTGAGACCGAGTTGACCCCCGAAGAACGCCTGCTGCGCGCCATCTTCGGTGAGAAGGCGCGCGAGGTCCGCGACACGTCGATGAAGGTGCCGCACGGTGAGTCCGGCACGGTCATCGGGGTCCGTGAGTTCAACCGCGAAGATGGCGACGAGCTGCCCCCGGGTGTCAACCAGTTGGTCCGGGTGTACGTCGCCCAGAAGCGCAAGATCTCGGTCGGCGACAAGCTCGCCGGACGCCACGGCAACAAGGGCGTCATCGCCAAGATCCTGCCGATCGAGGACATGCCGTTCATGGAGGACGGCACCCCCGTCGACGTCGTGCTCAACCCTCTGGGTGTGCCGCGCCGGATGAACATCGGCCAGATCCTCGAGTTGCACCTCGGTTGGTTGGCCAACCAGGGCTGGGACATCAACCTGCACGAGGACAAGGGCTCGACCGAGTGGAAGAAGCGGTTGATCGAGATCAACGCGGACAAGGCGGAGCCGAACACCAAGGTGGCGACGCCGGTGTTCGACGGCGCGCGCGAGGACGAGATAACCGGGTTGCTGGGTTCGACATTGCCCAACCGTGACGGCGTCCGCATGATCGGCGACAACGGCAAGGCCAGCTTGTTCGACGGTCGCTCCGGCGAACCCTTCCCCGAGCCGGTGTCGGTGGGCTACATGTACATCCTCAAGCTCCACCACCTCGTCGACGACAAGATCCACGCACGTTCGACCGGCCCCTACTCCATGATCACGCAGCAACCCCTGGGTGGTAAGGCCCAGTTCGGCGGCCAGCGGTTCGGCGAGATGGAGGTCTGGGCGATGGAGGCGTACGGCGCCGCCTACGCCCTGCAGGAGCTGCTCACGATCAAGTCCGATGACGTGCCTGGTCGCGTCAAGGTCTATGAGGCCATCGTGAAGGGCGAGAACATTCCCGATTCGGGCATCCCCGAGTCGTTCAAGGTGCTCGTCAAGGAAATGCAGTCGCTCTGTCTCAACGTCGAGGTGTTGTCGCAAGACGGCACCGCGATCGAGATGAAGGACGCAGAGGAAGACGTCTTCCGTGCGGCCGAAGAGCTCGGCATCGACTTGTCCCGGCGTGAGCCCAGCTCTGTCGAAGAAGTGTGACGTTGCGGCGGTGCGCGTACGGCGTACCGCCCAACTCACTCCCCAGCGTGAACTAACGAGATTTACTAACGAAGGAATGCAGCCATCGTGCTTGACGTGAACTTCTTCGACCAGCTTCAAATCGGCCTGGCGACCGCGGAGGACATCCGCACCTGGAGCCATGGCGAAGTCAAGAAGCCGGAGACCATCAACTACCGCACGCTCAAGCCGGAGCGTGACGGCCTCTTCTGCGAGAAGATCTTCGGTCCCACCCGGGACTGGGAGTGCTACTGCGGCAAATACAAGCGGGTGCGCTTCAAGGGCATCATCTGTGAGCGCTGCGGCGTCGAGGTGACTCGGTCCAAGGTCCGTCGCGAGCGGATGGGCCACATCGAGCTCGCCGCTCCGGTGACCCACATCTGGTACTTCAAGGGTGTCCCCAGCCGCTTGGGCTACCTCCTCGATCTCGCCCCGAAGGACCTCGAGAAGGTCATCTACTTCGCGGCGTACATGATCACTTCCGTCGATGAGGACGCTCGCCACCGAGACTTGTCCTCGCTCGAAGGCAAGGTGCAGTTGGAGCGGGAGCGTTTGGAGAAGCGTCGCGACGGCTCCATCGCCGACCGCACCAAGAAGCTCGAAGAGGACCTGGGTGCTCTGGAGGCCGAAGGTGCGAAGGCCGATGCCAAGCGCAAGGTGCGCGACGGCGCCGAGCGGGAGATGAAGCAGTTGCGCGATCGTGCGCAGCGCGAGATCGATCGCCTCGACGAGGTGTGGAGCACGTTCAAGGCGCTCAAGGTCCAAGACCTGATGGGCGACGAGCTGCTCTATCGCGAGATGAAGACGTGGTTCGGCAAGTACTTCGAGGGCTACATGGGCGCCACGGCGATCCAGAAGCGCCTCCAGGACTTCGACATCGAAGCTGAAGTCGAGTCGCTGCGCGAAACCATCGCGACCGGCAAGGGTCAGCGCAAGGTGCGTGCGCTCAAGCGGCTCAAGGTGGTCGATGCGTTCCGCAAGACCGGCAACAAGCCGCAGGGCATGGTGCTGGACGCCGTACCCGTCATCCCGCCGGACCTGCGCCCGATGGTGCAGCTCGACGGTGGCCGGTTCGCCACCTCCGACCTCAACGACCTCTACCGCCGCGTCATCAACCGGAACAACCGGTTGAAGCGACTCCTCGATCTCGGCGCGCCCGAGATCATCGTCAACAACGAGAAGCGGATGCTCCAAGAGGCCGTCGACTCGCTGTTCGACAACGGTCGTCGCGGGCGCCCTGTGACCGGTCCTGGCAACCGGCCGCTCAAGTCGCTCTCCGACATGCTCAAGGGCAAGCAGGGGCGCTTCCGCCAGAACCTTCTCGGCAAGCGCGTCGACTACTCCGGCCGTTCGGTGATCGTGTCTGGCCCGCAGCTCAAGCTGCACCAATGCGGTCTGCCCAAGCAGATGGCGTTGGAGCTCTTCAAGCCCTTCGTGATGAAGCGACTGGTCGATCTTTCGCACAGCCAGAACATCAAGTCGGCCAAGCGGATGGTCGAGCGGGCGACGTCCGGTTTGAGCAGGTACGCCGTGGTGTGGGATGTCCTCGAAGAGGTCATCACCGAGCACCCGGTGTTGCTCAACCGTGCGCCCACCCTTCACCGCCTCGGCATCCAGGCCTTCGAGCCGCAGCTCATTGAGGGCAAGGCCATCCAGATCCACCCGTTGGTCTGCACGGCCTTCAACGCCGACTTCGATGGTGACCAGATGGCGGTGCACCTGCCGCTGTCCGCCGAGGCTCAGGCCGAGGCGCGGATCCTGATGCTGTCGACGAACAACATCTTGAAGCCGTCCGATGGCCGGCCCGTGACCATGCCCACCCAGGACATGATCATCGGCCTGTTCTTCCTCACCACCGACAGGGAGGGTCCGGGCGTTGGTCGCGGGTTCTCGTCGATGGCCGAGGCGATCATGGCCTTCGATCGGGGCGAGATCTCGCTGCAGAGCCAGGTCAAGATCCGGTTCACCGACATCGTGCCGCCCCTCGAGCTGGAGCTCGGTGACGATTGGGAAGAGGGCGCGTCCCTCACCCTCGACACCACGCTGGGACGCGCGCTGTTCAACGAGACCCTGCCTGCTGACTACCCCTTCGTGAACTACGAAGTGGGCAAGAAGGCCCTCGGCGCTATCGTCAACGACCTTGCCGAGCGCTACACCAAGGTCGAGGTTGCTGCTTCCTTGGATGCGCTCAAGGATGCGGGCTTCCATTGGGCAACCCGCTCGGGCGTGACCGTGTCGATCGATGACGTGGTCACACCCCCGGAGAAGGCCCAGATTCTTGAGGGCTACGAGGCTCAGGCGGCCAAGGTGCAGACGCACTTCGAACGCGGCCTGGTGACCGACGACGAGCGTCGTCAGGAGCTCATCGAGATCTGGACCCAGGCCTCCGATGAGGTGGCCAAGGCGATGGAGGCGACCTTCGAACGGACCAACCCGATCTTCATGATGGTCGACTCTGGCGCGTCCGGAAACATGATGCAGATCCGACAGGTTGCTGCCATGCGTGGCTTGGTGGCCAATCCGAAGGGTGACATCATCCCGCGACCGATCAAGTCGAACTTCCGTGAGGGCCTGTCGGTGCTGGAGTACTTCATCTCCACCCACGGTGCCCGCAAGGGGTTGGCCGACACCGCGCTTCGCACCGCCGACTCGGGTTACCTCACCCGGCGCTTGGTCGATGTGTCGCAGGACGTGATCATCCGCGAGGAAGACTGTGGCACCGAGCGTGGTCTGCCCAAGCGGATCGGCGTCTCCGAAGAGGTCGACGGAGTCGCGGTGGTCCGCAAGGACGACAACGCCGAGACTGCGGCGTACGCCCGCACGGCAGCCAGCGAGGTCACTCACCCCAAGACCGGCGAAGTGTTGGTCGCGGCTGGTGAAGACCTGGGTGACATCAAGATCGGCGAGCTCGTCGCGGCCGGGATCGAGGAGGTCAAGGTCCGCTCTGTGCTGACGTGTGACGCCAAGACCGGCACGTGTGCGAAGTGCTATGGCCGCTCGCTGGCCACTGGCAAGATCGTGGACATCGGTGAGGCCGTGGGCATCATTGCCGCGCAGTCGATCGGTGAGCCCGGCACGCAGCTCACGATGCGCACCTTCCACACCGGTGGTGTCGCCTCCGCAGACGACATCACCCAGGGTCTGCCCCGCGTGGTGGAGCTCTTTGAGGCGCGTCAGCCCAAGGGTCTCTCGCCCATCTCCGAGGTGACCGGTCGCGTCGAGATCGAGGAGACCGACAAGGCTCGCAAGGTCTTGATCACTCCCGACGACGGCTCCGAGGTCATGGAGTACCCCGTCAGCAAGCGCTCGCGTTTGCTGGTGCACGACGGCGATCACATTGAGGTTGGGCAGATGCTCACGTTGGGCACGCCCGACCCCAAGGAGGTGCTGCGCATTCTCGGCATTCGCCGGGCGCAGCAGCATTTGGTCGACGAGGTCCAGGCGGTTTACCGCAGCCAAGGTGTGTCGATCCACGACAAGCACATCGAGATCATCGTCCGGCAGATGCTGCGACGAGTCACGGTGATCGAGTCGGGTGACACCAACCTGCTGCCTTCGGACCTGGTCGATCGGGCCATGTTCGAGGAGGAGAACCGTCGCGTTGTCTCCGAGGGTGGCAAGCCGGCCTCGGGTCGCGCCGAGTTGATGGGCATCACGAAGGCCTCGCTGGCGACGGAGTCGTGGCTCTCGGCGGCCTCCTTCCAGGAGACCACCCGGGTGCTCACCGACGCGGCCATCCATGGTCGTTCGGACTCGTTGCTGGGCCTGAAGGAGAACGTGATCATCGGCAAGCTGATCCCGGCCGGCACGGGCCTCGAGAGGTACCGCAACATCCGTGTGGAGCCGACCGAAGAAGCCCGCGCCGCGGCGTACTCCGTCACCGGCTATGACTCCTACGATTACGAATTCGGCAACACCGGTGCGGCCCAGGCCGTGGCGTTGGACGACTTCGACTTTGGGTCATATCAAAACTAGAAAGTTGAGTTGGGCCTCCCTGGCCCTTGAGTTGGGCCTTACGCGCAAGCGTCAGGCCCAACTCGGCATTTATGGCCCAACTCAACGGGCAGGGGGGCCCAACTGAACGGGCAGGGGGGCCCAACTGAACGGGCAGGGAGGCCCAACTCAACGGGCAGGGGGGCCCAACTCAACTTTTGGTGGTGGGGGCCGGGGCTGAGAGAATCGGCGGGTGACTTCAGCCGCCGTTCAGAGCTCGCCGGTGCGCAGCACCAGCACCGATGTGTTGGTGGTGGGCGCCGGTCCGGCGGGGTCGGCCGCCGCCGCTTGGGCGGCGCGACTGGGGCTGGAGGTGCTGCTGGCCGATGCGGCTGTCTTCCCTCGAGACAAGACCTGCGGTGACGGCTTGACCCCGCGGGCGATCGGCGAACTCCAGCGGCTGGGTCTGGAGGATTGGCTCCGGGCTCATACGGTGAATCAAGGGTTGCGAGCCCATGGGTTCGGGCAAACGTTGTTGCTTCCCTGGCCGGGCGGCACCCTGCCCGACTGGGGTTCGGCCGTCGCGCGCACCGAGTTGGACGATCACCTCCGGACGACCGCGATCAAGGCGGGCGCCACCGCCATCGACGGGGCTCGCGCCGTCGGTGTACGCCGCGAGGGAGACCGCGTCGCGGCCGTGGAGTTCGAGCAAGCGGGAGAACCGTTCGAGGTCACCTGCAAGCGGCTGGTCGTGGCCGACGGAGTGCGTTCACCGCTGGGCAAGTTGTTGGGTCGCGAGTGGCACAAGGAAACGGTGTACGGCGTAGCCGGGCGCTCCTATCTTGCCTCCGAGCGATCCGACGACCCGTGGATCAGTTCACACCTGGAACTCCGCGGCCAAGACGGTGAGATCCTGTCCGGCTATGGCTGGATCTTTCCCCTCGGCACCGGCGAGGTGAACCTCGGTGTCGGGACCCTTGCGACCCTGAAGCGTCCCGCCAACATCGCGATCCGGCCGCTGATGCGCTTTTATGCAGACGAGCGCCGCGAGGAGTTCGGACTCTCGGGTGACCTGAGGGCACCCACGTCGGCGCTACTCCCCATGGGAGGCGCGGTGTCTGGTGTCGCGGGTCGCAACTGGGTCCTTGTCGGCGACGCGGCGGCGTGCGTCAATCCGCTCAACGGCGAAGGCATCGACTATGGCCTCGAAGGGGGGCGTTTCGCCGCTGAGCTGCTCGTCGAAGGCCCCGAAGATCTTTCCCACGTCTGGCCCGCCCTCCTCCGGGACCACTACGGCGAGTCCTTCTCCATCGCGCGCCGCCTGGCCGGGCTCGTGACCGTCCCCAAACTCCTCCCGGCGCTCGGCCCGGCGGGGATGCGCTCGGATTGGCTGATGACCTTGGCTCTGCGCTGGATGGGCAACCTGGTGACCGATGAAGACCGCGATCGCTCCGCCCGCGTGTGGCGCTGGGCGGGCAAGCGTTCGCTGTCGCGCGATCAGCGGCCACCCTTCTCCTAACCGGGCCGCGCCTTTCGCCCGCGGCGGTCCGGGACTGCCCGCTAGATTGGGCTAGTGCAATCACTGCCCCGCCGCCAACGCGTGGCGGCGTACGCCGTGATCCTTCGCGACGACCACATCCTCCTTTCGCGGCTCGCCGCGCATGTGGCGCCCGATGAGTTGTGGACCCTTCCGGGCGGGGGGCTGGACCATGGCGAGCACCCGCGAGACGCGGTGGTTCGCGAGGTCTTCGAGGAGACTGGTCTGCGCGCCATGGTGGGGGACAGCGCTCGGGTCTACTCGGCGCATCTGCCGGGCGCGTGGCGCGATGGCACCCGGGTGGACGCCCATGCGCTGCGCCTGGTGTACGACGGCTGGGTGGCGACCGATGCTCCGGCTCCGCACGTGGTGGAGGAGGACGGGTCGACCTGTGCGGCGGCCTGGGTGCCGGTGGCGGAGGTGTTGGACGGCACCGTGCCGGTCGTGGGCCTGGTGATCGAGGCGTTGGCCGACCATCGTCCGTTCCAACTACAACGCGTGGCGGCGTACGCCCTGATCCGCCGCGGCACCGACGTGTTGCTGACCCGCATTTCCCAGCGGGGCTTCCACAGCGGCGTCTGGACGCTGCCGGGCGGCGGCATCGACCATGGTGAGTCCCCCGAGCACGCGTTGGTGCGCGAGGTCGCGGAGGAGTGTGGCGTTGAGTGCCTGGTCGAGGGTCTGCTGGCGGTGCACGACCTGCACTTCGGCGGGACGGCGCCGTCGGGTCGGCACGAGGACTTCCATGGGATTCACCTCATCTACTCGGCCACTGTGGCGACCGATGCCGAGCCGCGCGTCGTGGAGGACGACGGCACCGCCGACGCGGCCGCGTGGGTGCCGGTGGCAGACATTGACGCGGGACTGGTCGAGGTGCTCGAACTGGTGTTAGCGGCGCTGGCGCTGCCCGCCGTTCCGCGGGAAGGAATGTCACCGATCCCCCCGGCGCTCGCCCCCTAAGGTTGCGGCGTGAACCAGGGACTGCTGCTCGATGTCGGTGTGGTGTTGTTGAAGTCCGCCTGGGAGATCGCGGACGAGTTCGAGGCGCGCAACGGCCTCGCCCCACGCACCATCCCCGGCCGCGGCCCCTTCGACGAGGGCGGCGATCCGCTGTGGCAGCGGCACCTCAACGGAGAACTGACCGAACGCGACTATTGGCTGGGCAACGCCGATGCGGCGGTCCGTCGCGGTGCGCCCCTCAACGGTCATCCCCACCTGATGCGCGCGATGTTCCAACACCCCGGCATCGAGCCGGCCCGGGCGGGCGCAGTGTCGCTGCTGGAGCGCGCCCGCGCAGCCGGGGTGCTGACGGGCATCTTCAGCAACGAGCTCATGGACTTTCAGGGACGCGAGTGGGTGGAGCGCCAAGCGTGGTTTCCGATGTTTGATCTGGTGTACGACGCCACCGAGCGCGGCGTACGCAAACCTGACCCGCTCGCCTACGCGCAGGTGACCGCCGAAGCTGGTCTCCCCGCAGGTCAGTTGGTCTTCGTCGATGACAATCCGAGTTATGTCCAAGGGGGCGTGGAGGCAGGCATGAGATCGGTCTTCCTTGACGTGCTCGATCCCGACGCGGCCTTCGCCGAAGCCGCGGAAGCGTTGGGACTGCCCCCGCGCGGGTAAACTCATCCGGTGAATCCCCGTCGGCGCCGTTTGATCATTCCGGCTGCCTTGATCGGGCTGCTGCTCATCGTGGCGTGGGCGGCGGTGCGCGGATGAGCGAAACAAAGGACCGCGCTTGGGTGTTGCTTCGTGAACGCCTCACCGATGCTGACACGTTGGTCAGCGCCGTTGCTTCCGGTCGGCAGCGTGCGGGGCAACCGGCGTGGCGCCGAGTGGATCTTCGTTACGTCGACCTGGCCCGCGGCCGGCACCTCCAGCAGACGGCGTACGACGCCACTCAGGCGTTTGCCACCAATCACCTGGCCGGCGCCGACGCACAGACCGCGATCGATGACCTGCTGGGGGAGCCCTTCGGTCATTGGCATCTCGAAACCAGCACCGAGACGATCCAGGTGCGGGTGACCAAGCGGGGTGACGCGACCGTGCACACGCGGGAGCGCCAGGCGCCCGCCGAGCCCGATCGAGGCCACGATCGCGAGAAGTCCCGGCTGCTTGCCGAGGATGATCCGGTGCTGGTCGCGTTGGGCATCTCGACGGCGGAGGGCCGGATCAAGCCCACGCGCCGGGCGAAATATCGCCAGGTGGAGGAGTTCGTCAAGCTCCTCGAAACCACCCTGTCGGAGGCGATGCAACAGGGCCATCTGCGCATGCCCACCGACGAGGATCCGTTGCGCATTGTCGACCTCGGCTGTGGCAACGCTTATCTCACCTTCGCCGCCGAGCGGGTGCTGAGCCTGCGCGGGATCCCGGTGGTCCTGACTGGCGTGGACACCAAGCAGCAAGCGCGGGACCACAACGCCGAACTATCTTCGCGACTTGGCCTCCAGGTCAGGTTCATCGTCGGTAGCATCGCCGCCGTGGAGATCACCCCTGCGCCCGACGTCGTGCTGGCCCTGCACGCCTGCGACACGGCCACCGACGACGCGTTAGCGCGCGCGGTGGAGTGGGCGGCGCCCGTGGTGTTGGCCGCACCCTGCTGCCACCACGACATCGCGCGACAGTTGCGCGACAATCCAGCGCCGGCGCCGTACGCCATGTTGACCCGGTCGGGGATCCTGCGCGAGCGTTTTGCCGACACCTTGACCGACGCCTTGCGCGCCACGTTGATGCGGATCAACGGCTACCGCGTCGAGGTGATCGAGTTTGTCGAGAGCGCCCACACTCCCCGCAACTCCCTGCTGCGCGCGATCCGGACCGGCGGTCCCCAGCCTGGCGCGGCGGAGCAGGAGTACGCCGAGCTCACCGGCAGCTGGGGCCTCCAGCCGCGGCTGGGCGCATTGTTGGGTCATGGCGGTGCGTAGCGCCCTGGGCCTGGCTGGTGCGGTGTTGCTGTTCCTCGCAGTCCCGGCCGCTGCCCCTGCCCCTGCCGCGTCCGTCAACGTGCGCGCGGAGCAAGAGGTGTTCAGGTTTCAAGATCCGGCGATCTTCGAGTCCAGCGGCCTCGTGGTGCAGGACGGCTTCTTTGTGACGGTCAACGACTCTGGCTCGGATGCGGTGCTCTACGCCGTGGATCCGCTCACCGGAGAGACGATCGCCGTGACCCGCTGGGCCGATGCGCAGATCGATGCGGAAGCCCTCGCGCCCGCGCCCGGCAACGACGTGTGGGTCGGCGACATCGGGGACAACCGCGGGGAACGGCCCTCGATCGAAGTGGCTCGAGTCCCGGTCACCGGGGTTGCGGGAGACGCGATCGGGGAGTCCTACACGCTGGTCTATCCGCGCGAGGCAGCCGACGCCGAGGCCTTGCTCGCGGACCCCGTTTCGGGGCGTGTCTATGTGGTGACCAAGTCGCTGCTTGGCGGGAGGGTCTATCAAGCGCCCGAAGCACTGGAATCGTCGGAGCCCAACCGCCTCACCGCGATTGGTCGGGTGATGGGCTCGGTGACCGATGGCGCGTTCTTCCCTGACGGCCGTCACATCATCCTGCGCGACTATGGCCGCGCGGCGATCTACTCGTTCCCGTCGATGGAACTCGTGGGGGAGTTCGAGTTGCCGGATCAACGCCAAGGCGAAGGCCTCGCGGTCGCCTCCGATGGCTCGATCTATCTCAGCTCCGAGGGCCGGCACACCCCCGTCCTCCGCGTCGATCTGCCCGACTATCTCCGCACCGCGATGCGGGTCGCGGCGACCGCGTCACCGGAGCCGGTTGTCTCCGAGGCGCCCGAGCCGGGGACGCCGACGCAGACCGAGGATGCTCCCGCCGACCCGGGGGTTCCGTGGTGGCCCTTTGCCACGGTGGCGATCGCTGCCGTCGCCGGCGTGCTCACCGGCCTGTCGATGCGCAGGCGCAACGCCAAGAAATAGCCGACCTCAGCTGTGCCCGATGACGTAGTCGACGCAGGCCGTGAGGGCCTCGACATCGCTGGCGTCGATCGCGGGATACATCGCGATCCGCAGTTGGTTGCGGCCCAACTTGCGGTAGGGCTCGGTGTCCACGATGCCGTTGGCGCGCAGGGTCGCGGCAATCTGGTCCGCGTCGATGCTGTGGTCGAAATCGACGGTGCCGATCACCAGCGAGCGGTGATTGGGGTCCGCGACGTACGGCGTGGTGTAGGAGGTTGCTTCGGCCCAGCCGTAGAGTGCGTTGGACGACGCGGTGGTCCGCTCGACCATGCCCTTGAGGCTGCCCTGGGCGTTCATCCAGTCCAGCTGCTCTGCCATCAAGAACAGCGTGGCGACCGACGGGGTGTTGTAGGTCTGGTTCTTGCTGGAGTTGTCGATCGCGGTTGGCAGATCGAAGAACGCCGGAATGTGGCGCCCGGAGGCCGCGATCTCGTGGGCCCGGTCCAACGCAGCCGGCGACATCAGGGCGATCCAGAGCCCCCCGTCGGAGGCGAAACACTTTTGGGGGGCGAAGTAGTAGACGTCGGCCTCGGCAAGGTCGACCGGTAGCCCCCCGGCACCCGAGGTGGCGTCGACGAGAACCAGCGCGCCGTCGGTCCCCACGGGCCGGACCACCGGCGCCATGACGGCGGTCGACGTCTCGTTGTGGGCCCAGGCGTAGGCGTCGATGCCGGCTTCCGCTTGGGCATCGGGCCGGGTGCCGGGGGCCGAGGAAATCACCGACGGCTCCGCCAGCCACGGCGCCTGCGCGGCGGCCTTGGCGAACTTGGAGGAGAACTCCCCAAAGGTGAGGTGTTGGCTCTTTTCGCGGATCAGGCCATGGGTCGCCACGTCCCAAAAAGCGGTGGCGCCGCCGTTGCCGAGGACGACCTGATAGCCCTCAGGCAGGGAGAAGAAGGTGGACAGCCCCTCACGGACTCGGCCCACGACATTGCGCACCGGCGCCTGGCGGTGCGACGTACCCATCAAGGAGCGCCCGGTGGCCGCGAGCGCCGTGAGGTGGGCGGGATCGATCTTGGACGGCCCGGCACCGAAGCGCCCATCGGCGGGCAGCAGGTCGGCGGGGATCGAGATCGGGGCGTCGCTCATGAGGCAACCTTTCGGTTATGTCCGGTGGTCGAGCCAGACGACGCTGTCGGCTGCGCCTATTGTGTCATCGACGAGCACATCGATCGAACGAGAGGTCTCAGGGTGAACAGCGTTCCACCGCCCGACGGCGACGAGCAATGGCGCCGACAACAAACCCAACGCAGACTCGGGGCGGGGCTGGCCGTGCTTGGTGCGTTGGGCATGGGCTATGGCTATCTGTTGTTCATCTCCTCGATGGACGGTTTCACCAACTCGTCGGTCTCTGCCGAAGGGGTGTTCTTCTTCGGGGGCCTGCTGGTGTTGGTTGTGGGGGCCGGGCTGATCAAGCGTGGTCTCCGCGGACTGGGCTCTCGGTTTGTCTCGAATCAGGAGACGATCTGTGCCACCTGCGGCCACCAGAACGGGCCCCGGGATCGGCTCTGCGAAGCCTGCGGGAAGTCACTTGTCTGAGCTGAGGGTCGAACTGGTTGAGATCACCCATCCCGATGCGCGACGGCTGATTGAGGAAGTCCAGGAGGAGTACGTCGTGCGCTACGGCGGGCGCGACGACACCCCGATCAGCACCGACCAGTTCCGCCTGCCTCTGGGGGCGTTCTTCATCGGCTATGCCGGCGCCGTGCCCGTCGCGTCCGGGGCCTGGCGGCGTCGTGACGATGTCGAGGTCTATGGCTCGCGGTCAGCCGCCGAGGTCAAGCGGATGTACGTCGCCGCGCACGCCCGCGGTCAAGGCTGGGCCCGCAGGATCTTGGCCCACCTGGAAACGACCGCTCGCGAGGCCGGCGCCGAGGTGATGATCCTCGAGACGGGCACAGCCCAGCCGGAGGCGATGGCGCTCTATCAATCCGCCGGCTATGAACCCATCCCCAGCTTCGGCTATTACCGGGACTCGCCCGAGAATCGTTGCTATGCGCGACCGCTGACGTAGTCCGCGAAGTCCGCCTCCACCACCGCCCGGTCCTCCGAATCTGCGATCGGGACTGCGATCGCCAGCGCCCAGGCGGCCTCGGCCTCCTCGGGTCGACCGAGCTTGGTCAGCGCCCTGGCGCGCGCTTCATGGGCGTAGGCAAGATCGAAATCGCCCAGATCGTGGTCCAGGCATTGGCGCAGACACCGATCCGCGGAGGCCAAGGCGCGTCCAGTGAGTGATTCATCTATCGAATGAGCTGCGGGTCCGACCGCCAGGAGCGCCTTCGCGATCATGTAGGCAGCCCGGGCCTCGTTTGCCGGGGTTGCTCCGGCGGCCCGTTGCCAGTGGTAGGCCGCGGTGTAGGCCGTGCGAAGCAGCTCTTCATCGCGTTCCTCACTCGGCGCGGCGGCCAACAGTTCCCAGACGGTGTTGTTGGCCTCGACGCCCTGTCGTCGGTGCCAGTCGCCGTCACCGGGTTCGCTCAGCGCCGCTGGGGAGGTGATGGGCGGCAACGAGGCACCGGTCTCCAGCACGGTCTTCAGGCCGTCGAGCACGAACACCCAGCCGTCCTTGACGTGCGCCCAAGTGAGGGGAGAGCCGGCCAGGTCGCCATGGACCAAGCGGACCCGCGTCAGCCCGTCCCCGACCTGTTCGATGGTCCACTCGACCCGGCTGGGCGGCTCTTCGGCCAGCGTCGCGTCGTACAGCACCTGCCAGGTCTGCACGAAGCGGCCCGGCCCCTGAGCGCTGGGTGGCGTCATCTCCTCGATCTGGCCGGCCACGGCGTCGGTGCCGTCGGACATGATCGTCCGATAGGCCTGGCCGGGGCTCGGGGGGCTGACGAAGGCGGTGGAGTGGAGATAGCGGCGGGTCCACTCCGAGTCGGTGATCGCGGTCCATACTCGGTCGGCGTCGGCGGCGATATAGATCTGGTAGATGTGGGAGGTGATGGCCATTAGGCCTGGTTCCTTTCGGTGGGTTCGAGATGGTCGTGCAGGTCGACCAGTGCTGCGGTGAAGCGAGCGGCGTACTTCCCGATCCAGCGGTGGGCGACCTCTTCGATCGGGACGGGGTTGAGGAAGTGACGCTTGCGGCGGCCCTCTTTCAAGGTGATCACCAGATCGGCCTCTTCGAGGATGGCGAGGTGTTTCATGACGCCGAATCTGGTCATCCGGTCGGAAAAATGGGCGCTGAGTTGTCCCACGGATTGCCCGTCTTGGGCAAACAGCAGGTCGAGGATCTCGCGGCGGCTCGGATCGGCCAGTGCTCGGAAGACTGCGTCCATGGCTGCACTATAGGTGACCATATAGTCACATGTCGAGAAGGGTCCGTGCGGTCTGGCGGACGGGAGTGGCGGGCATTAGCGTGACGGGATGATCACCGCACTTCATTCCCTGATTTACGCCGACGATGCCGACGCCGCTCGCGCCTTCTTTCGAGATGTTCTGCGCTTTCCCGCCGTGGACACAGGCGGCGGTTGGTTGATCTTCAAGACCGGCCCCAGCGAGCTCGGCGTACACCCCAACGCCTGGGAGTATGGCGACACGAAGGGCGGCACCGACCAGCAGTTCGAACTGTCGTTCTGCTGCGACGACCTGCCGGCCACCCTCGCCGAGATCGTGAGCCGCGGCGCGGAGCTGGAGGGCGAGATGGCCGATCAACCCTGGGGCATCACGCAGTCAGTGCGAGTGCCCGGAGCCCCCACGATCATGCTCTATCAGCCGAAGTACGACCCTCCGGCGCTGCTGCCCGACTAGTGGCCGGACTCGTGAGTCAGGACGTGGCCCACTCGGGATTCCAGCCTGCCACCGTCTCGGCGCTCCGGGCACTCGGGCCGATGTAGACCGCCGAGGGGCGGATCAGCCGACCATTGCGCTTCTGCTCCAAGATGTGCGCCGACCAGCCGCCCGTCCGGGCACAGGTGAACATCGAGGTGAACATGTGCGGGGGGACCTGGGCAAAGTCGAGGACGATAGCCGCCCAAAACTCCACATTGGTCTCGAGCACTCGATCCGGCCGGCGTTCGCGGAGCTCCTGCAACGCCGCCTTCTCCAGTGCCACAGCCACCTCGTAACGCGGCGCGTTGAGTTCGCGCGCCGTACGCCGAAGCACGCGGGCCCGCGGGTCCTCGGCGCGATAGACGCGGTGCCCGAAGCCCATCAGGCGCTCACCTTTGTCGAGCAGTTCTTTGACGTACGCCGTCGCGTCGCCACGCCGCTCCAACTCCTCGATCATGCCGAGCACGCGCGACGGAGCCCCGCCGTGGAGGGGGCCGCTCATCGCACCCACCGCGCCCGACAGTGCCGCACACGCGTCGGCGCCTGTTGAGGTGATCACCCGCGCGGTGAAGGTCGATGCGTTCATCCCGTGCTCCGCGGCCGACGACCAATAGGCGTCGATCGCCTTCACATGCTGGGGGTCGGGCTCGCCCTGCCAGCGGATCATGAACCGTTCGGCGATCGTTTCGGCGCGGTCGACCTCGCGTTGCGGGACCATCGGTTGCCCGACGCCACGCGCGGCCTGAGCGACGTACGACAGCACCATCACCGCCACCCGGCCGAGATCCTCGCGGACCTGAGTTTCGTCGATGTCGTAGGTCTGCTGGATGCCCCAGGCGGGGGCGAGCATGGCAATGGCGGACTGTACGTCGACCCGGATGTCGCCTGAGTGCACCGGCAGCGGGTAGGGCTCGGCGGGCGGCAAGCCGGGCTCGTAGGCGCCGTCGACCAGGAGTCCCCAGACCTTCTCGAAGGGCACGCGGCCAACGATCTCCTCGATGTCGACGCCGCGATAACGCAACGCTGAGCCCTCTTTGTCCGGCTCGGCGATCTCGGTTTCGAAGGCGATGACGCCTTCCAGTCCGTGGTGAACCTCGGTCATCTCGTGCGACTCCTTCGTCCGGCCGTCCGCGGATCGCGCGAGACGGTGCCCAGTTATTCTGCCCTTGAGGGCCGGTGGGGGACAGGGTGGGTCGAGGATCGGCGTTAAGGTCAGCCCATGGACTTTGGAAATCTTCTCGGCGACCTCGATCTCGACCAGGTCAAAGACGGCATCGCGCTCATCACCGAGCACAAGGATGCGCTCGCCCAATTGGGCAAACTCCCGGACTACTTGCACAAGGTGGCCGACGGGTTGAGTGGCGCGGGTGAGCAGGCCCGAAGCGCCGCGTTTGCGCTGGTCGGGGACGACGGCGACTCCGGGGTGCGCAAGACCCTCAACGAAGCGAGCGAGGCGCTCGGCGCGATCGTTTCTTCGGTGAGTCTGGGCGCGCAGCGGCTTGCCGACGCCGCCGAGAGCGCTTCGAGGATCCCGCTCATGGACGGACCGGCCGAGCGGCTCGCAAGCGCTGCGGAGGAGATGGGGTCGACCACCGAGAAGGTCGGCGATCTGGCCACCGCGATGGACACGATCGGCGCCACGCTGGCCCAGGTGGGCGCGGCGTTGGCCAAGTTGGGCGACTACCTGGACGAGTCCGGCAGTCAAGCGCGTGGTTTTGTGGAACTGGGGTGAACGAAGACGCGGGTCACGACTGGCGAGCGCTGCGCCGCGAGTATGCGCGCGACGGGCTCACCGAGGCTGATCTTGCGCCCGATCCGTTCACGATGTTCGATCGGTGGTTCGCCGACGCGGTGTCGGCCGAGTTGCCCGAGCCCAATGCGATGGTGGTCGCCACCGTCTCGGCCCTGGGACACCCCTCGGCTCGGATGGTGCTGCTGAAGGGGGTCAGCGAGGCTGGCTTCGTCTTCTTCACCAATCAGCACTCCCGCAAGGGAGAAGAGTTGGCCGCCAACCCGTCGTGTTCGCTGCTCTTCCCCTGGCATCCGCTGGAGCGCCAGATCCGGATCGACGGAAGCGCGAGCCCCCTGCCCGCGGCCGACGTGGCGGCGTACTTCTCGCAGCGGCCCTATGGCTCCCAGATCGGGGCCTGGGCCTCGCGCCAATCCCGCCCCATCGCCGGGCGCGAAGAGCTCGCTGCGGCGTACGACGAGTTGGCCGCGCGCTATCCCGAGGGCGAGCCGGTGCCGGTGCCGATCGAGTGGGGCGGCTACGTCGTGCGCCCCAACGCCGTCGAGTTTTGGCAGGGCAGGCCGGGCCGCATGCACGACCGCCTCGTCTATCGGCGTACCCCCGACGGCACCCGGACCGCCGGCTCCCGGACCGCCGGCACCCGGACCGCCGGCACCCCGACGGGCTGGACCACCCACCGCCTGGCTCCCTAGTCCCGCCTCCCACGTTGAGTTGGGCCTCGCTGACCGTTGAGTTGGGCCTTGCTGACCCTTGAATTGGGCCTTGCTGGTACGGCGCGCGCCGCGAGGCCCAACTCAACGGGAAGGGAAGCCCAACTCAACGGGAAGGGAAGCCCAACTCAACGGGAAGGGAGGCCCAACTCAACGCCGGGTTGTGAGTGAGTGCTCACTCAGTTACTCTCGAGGTCATGTGTCCACGTGCTCCGAGTCTGTCGCCCGATGAGCGGCGGGCCGCGATCCTGGCTGCCGCGGTCCCGCTCCTCATTGATCATGGGCATGCCACCACCACCAAGCAGATCGCGGATGCTGCGGGGATCGCCGAGGGGACCGTGTTCCGGGTCTTCGCGACCAAACACGACCTGATCGATGCCGCGCTCGACACCGTTTTCGACCCGACCGTGTTGCTAACCCAGTTGGCCGAAGTGTCGGCTGATCAACCGCTGCGCGGGCGGCTCCTCGATGTGGCTACCCGACTTCAGGCGCACTTTCTCGACATCTTCCGACTCATGACATCGCTCGGTATCCCACCCCCGGCCAGCAAGCACAGGGGCGATCACGTCGCCGACTGGAAGTCGCGAGCCAACGACCTGATGATCGCCCTCGTCACTCCCGAAGCAGAGCAACTGAGAGTCCCTCCGGCTCAAGTCATCCGCCTGGTGCGACTGCTGACCTTTGCTGGCAGCCACCCGCACATCAGCGAACACCAGATGCTCACCCCGGCGGAGATCGTGGATGTGATTCTCGACGGCGTCGGGTTGCCAGCTCGCCCCGAGACAACCACGGACAAGGAATACGCGTGCTGATCCATCTCATCTGGACCCGACTCCGCCCCTATCGCGGGTGGCTGGCGATCATCGTGGCGCTCCAGTTTGTCGCTACCGTCGCGGCATTGTCGTTGCCCAGCCTGAACGCCGACATCATCGATCGCGGTGTTGTCCAAGGCGACACCAACTACATCCTGCGCATTGGCGGTGTGATGCTCGCTGTGGCGCTGCTGCAGATCGCGTGCACGATGATCGCCGTCTGGTTCTCGGCGCGGATCGCGATGAGCTTCGGCCGCGATGTGCGTGCCGAGATCTTCCACCGAGTCGGCACGTTCTCCCAGCGTGAGGTGCAGGCCTTTGGGGCGCCCAGTCTGATCACGCGCGAGACCAACGACGTACAGCAAGTGCAAATGCTCGTGCTGACCGCCAACACGATGCTGGTGGCGGCGCCGATCATGATGGTCGGCGGGGTCGTCATGGCCATGCGCGAGGATTTCGGCCTGTCCTGGGTCTTCGCGGTGGCCATCCCCGCACTGCTGGGTTCCGTCGCCCTGATCACCTCGCGGATGGTGCCGAGCTTTCGATTGATGCAGGAGCGGATCGACGAGGTCAACCGGCTGCTGCGCGAGCAGATCACCGGCGTGCGGGTGGTGCGAGCGTTCGTCCGCGAACCCCACGAGACGCAGCGCTTCGCGGTGGCCAACGACGACCTCACGGCCGTCGCCGTGCGTTCGGGGCGGTGGCTGGCGCTGATGTTCCCCGTGGTGATCTTGATCCTGAACCTGTCCTCCATCGGGGTGTTGTGGTTCGGCGGACACCGGGTCGAGAACGGCCAGATGCAAGTGGGGTCTTTGACGGCGTTCCTGGCCTACCTGGTGCAGATCCTGATGTCGGTCATGATGGCGACCTTCACCCTGATGATGGTCCCCCGATCTTCAGTCTGCGCGGATCGGATCATGGAGGTCCTCCAGACCGAGTCCTCCGTGCGGCCGCCCGAGCATCCCGTCACGGAGGTTGCTAAGCACGGGACGCTGGAGTTCGAGAACGTCGAATACGGCTACCCAGGAGCAGCACACCCGGTGCTCACCGGCCTCTCCTTTCGCGCTGAGGCGGGCCAGACCGTCGCGGTGATCGGTTCGACCGGAGCCGGCAAGACGACACTGATCAATCTCGTCTCGAGGCTCTTCGATGTGACGGCGGGCAGGGTGCTGGTCGACGGAGTCGACGTACGCCAACTCGACCCTGCCCTCCATGCACGCGTGATCGGCCTGGTCCCGCAACGGGCCTTTCTGTTCACGGGTTCGATTGCCAGCAACCTTCGCCACGGGCGAGCTGAGGCGACCGACGAGGAGTTGTGGGAGGCGTTGACTGTTGCTCAGGCGGCCGACTTCGTGCGCGCCATGCCCGACGGGTTGGAGTCGGTCGTTGCCCAAGGTGGCACCAACTTCAGCGGTGGCCAGCGGCAACGTCTGGCGATCGCCCGTGCGTTGGTACGGCGCCCGGAGATCTACCTGTTCGACGACACCTTCTCCGCATTGGACCTCACCACCGATGCCCGGTTGCGGGCGGCACTGCGCCCCGTCACACGCGACGCGACCGTGCTGATCGTGGCCCAACGTGTGTCGACGATCCGTGATGCCGATCTGATCCTGGTCGTCGAGGACGGCGTGGTCGTCGGGCGCGGCACCCATCAGGAACTGACCGCCTCGTGTGCGACGTACCAAGAAATCGTGGCCTCTCAGTTGAGTGCCGAGGAGGCAGCATGACGGCCGAGGCCACGCAGACCGGCAAGGCGTCGGGGCGCCTCCGGGAAACGGAGCGGATCCAACAAGGTCCCGGCCCGGGCCGCGGCCCCTTCGGCGGAGGCATGGTCGGGCAGAAGGCGTCGACCTTCAAGCCGTCGGCCAAGCGGCTGATCGCCCGACTGGCTCCCGAACGCACCAAGGCGTACGCCGTGATCGCCCTCGCCGTGGCGAGCGTGGCGCTGATGTCGGTGGGGCCGCGGATCCTCGGCCGGGCCACCGACCTGATCTTCGCGGGATTGATCGGTGGGAAACTCCCCAGCGGCGTCTCCAAAGCCTCGGTTGTCGCGCAACTCCGCGCCGCGGGGGAGGGCACCCGCGCCGACATGCTCAACTCGATGGACATCGTGCCCGGCCAGGGGGTCGACTTCTCGGCCGTCGGACGGGTGCTGCTCATCGTGCTGGCGCTCTATGTCGCCGCGTCTGCGCTGGCGTGGCTGCAGGGATATCTGCTCAACGACGTGGTTCAGGGCACCGTACGACGGATGCGCGCCGAGGTTGAGGACAAGGTCAACGCATTGCCGCTGGGCTATTTCGATCGCCAGCCCCGCGGAGAACTGCTCAGCCGCGTCACCAACGACATCGACAACATCTCCCAAACCCTCCAGCAGACGATGAGTCAACTGCTGACGTCACTGCTGACGGTCACCGCGGTGTTGTCGATGATGTTCTGGATCTCCCCGGTGTTGGCCTTGGTCGCGCTGGTCTCGGTGCCCCTCTCGGTGTTGGTGACGGGCCAGATCATGAAGCGTTCGCAACGTCAGTTCATCGAGCAGTGGCGCCGCACCGGGACTCTCAACGCCCACATCGAGGAGACCTTCTCCGGACATGCGTTGGTGAAGGCTTTCGGCCGTCAGGCCGAGGTCGAGGAGCGGTTCGCAGTCGAGAACGACGAGCTCTATCGCGCGTCGTTCGGGGCCCAGTTCGCCAGCGGTCTGATCATGCCGATTCTGATGTTCTTGGGCAATCTGAACTACGTCGTGATCGCGGTGCTCGGTGGGTTGAAGGTCGCCAGCGGATCGATCTCGCTGGGCGACGTACAAGCGTTCATTCAATACTCCCGCCAGTTCACCCAACCGCTCACCCAGTTGGCCTCGATGAGCAACCTGCTGCAATCGGGCGTCGCGTCAGCGGAGCGGGTGTTCGAGTTGCTCGATGCGCAGGAGGAGTCGGCCGACGGTGCCGCGCAACCCCCGCCCGTCGAACGCCGCCACGGCGAGGTGCGGTTCGACCGGGTGTCCTTTAGGTACGACGCCGAGCGGCCGCTCGTCGAAGGCGTCTCGCTGGTCGCCGAGCCCGGCCACACCGTCGCGATCGTCGGGCCCACAGGGGCCGGCAAGACCACGCTGGTGAACCTGGTGATGCGCTTCTATGAGGTTGACGGTGGCCGGATCCTGCTCGACGGCGTCGACATCGCCGCTATGCCGCGGGCCGCGCTCCGCGAGCAAATCGGCATGGTGCTTCAGGACACCTGGCTGTTTGCGGGGACCATTCGCGACAACATCGCCTATGGCCGTCCGGGAGCTAGCGAAGAGCAGATTATCGAGGCGGCTCGGGCGACCTTCGTCGATCGCTTTGTGCACTCGCTCCCCGACGGCTACGACACGATCGTGGACGAGGAAGGCTCGAACCTCTCTGCGGGAGAGCGCCAACTGATCACCATCGCCCGGGCCTTCTTGTCCGACCCGGCGCTGCTCATCCTCGATGAGGCCACGTCGTCTGTCGACACGCGCACCGAGTTGTTGCTCCAGCACGCCATGGCGGCGCTACGTACCGACCGGACGTCATTTGTGATCGCGCACCGCCTCTCCACGATCCGCGACGCCGACCTGATCGTGGTCATGGAAGACGGGGCCATCGTCGAGCAGGGCACTCACGAGTCGCTGTTGGCGGCGGGGTCTTCCGAGCATCCCGAGAGTGGTGCGGCGGGGGTCGGCGCGTATGCCCGCCTCTACGAGTCGCAGTTCACCCAGGCGGCGAGCGACGAGTTCGCCGAGTCGGCGCAAACTCGCTGAAATGCAGCGACCCGCAGGCGTGGCCTCCTGGTGGAGACCGCTCCGGAGGACGTGATTCCGGATCGCCTGCGGGTCGGGTGACTGCTTGGATTTCACCAGCGCGATTGCGACGCACTGGCCGGTCGCTGCTTAGCGGGCAGCCACCTCACGCGTCCTAAAAGAATTCATCTGGTGGACCACCTCCTTTCCCGTGTGCGACCACGGTACGGCGCAACTTAGAGGCAATTCAAGCGATTATCGGCACGACCTCCGGTCACATCGGTGCCCGAGCCGAGGCCGCTTGGTGAGTTTGCGCCGACTCGCGATGGTTTTCTGGTGAGTTTGCGCCGACTCGCGAGGGGGTTAGGTGGTTGTGAGCCAGGCTGCGCTGTGGGGCGGGAGCACCTCGCTGCTGGTGGGGCCGGCGCCGGTGGGGCTGGGGAGGGGGCCGCTGGGGAGGGGGGAGCTGGCGATGAGGAGTTCGCCTTCGGGAAGGGGCACGGGGGTCGTCCCGCAGTTGAGGATCGCGGTGATCGGGCCCCGGCGGAACGCCAAGACGTCCGGGCCCCGGTCGAGGAGTTCGACGGTGGGTCCGGCCGTGGCGGAAAACGTACGCCGCAAGGCCAGGGCGCGACGATAGAACTCCAGCGTCGAAGCGGGATCTCCGTGCTGGGCCGCGGCCGTGAGCGTTGCCCACTGGGCCGGTTGCGGTATCCACGGCTGTCCGGCACCCGGGCCGAAGCCGAAGGGCGGGGTCGTCCCCTCCCACGGAAGGGGCACGCGGCAGCCGTCGCGCCCTTCTTCTCCGGTGCGCCGCCACACCGGGTCCTGGCGGAACTCCTTGGGGACGTGCACCTGCTCGAGTCCGAGCTCTTCGCCCTGATAGAGATAGGCGCTGCCCGGGAGCGCCAGCATGGTCAGGGTCGCCGCGCGCGCCCGGGCCAGGCCGACCTCGCCCCCGCCGTACCGCGACGGGTGGCGGATCACGTCGTGGTTGCTCAGCACCCAGGTCGGGATCGCGCTGACGGGTTCGAGGGCGGAGAAGGTTTCGGAGATCACCTGGGCGAACGCGGACGCCGACCACGGGGCCACCAGCCAGGCGAAGTTGAACGACTGGCTCAGCTCATCGGGACGCACATAGCGCGCCATGGATTCGGGGGTGCGCGTCCAGGCTTCGGCCACGGACATTCGATCGCCGGGATAGTCCGCGAGCACCCGATGCCAGCGCCGGTAGACCTCATGCACCTCGGGTTGATCCCACATCGGCTCGTCGTCGACATGGGGATCGACGAGCCCGCCGTCCCGGGTGAGCACGGGAGCAAGACGCTCGTCGCTGTCGCGGACCTGGTCCCGAAGATCCGCCACCTTGAACAACGAGTGGGCCACGTCGATGCGGAAGCCGTCGACTCCGCGGTCCAGCCAAAACCGCAACACCTGCTCGAACGCGTCCCCG
Source organism: uncultured Actinomycetota bacterium (assembly GCA_963814245.1). Classification (GTDB taxonomy): domain Bacteria; phylum Actinomycetota; class Actinomycetes; order Propionibacteriales; family Nocardioidaceae; genus Nocardioides. The sequence continues at coordinate 26,214 of CAWFBY010000004.1, read as the reverse complement.
ACCTCGGGGTTGCGCCAGTTGAGGTCGGGTTGGCTGGAATCGAAGAGATGGAGGTACCACTGACCGGGCGTGCCGTCGGCGTTGAGCACGCGATCCCAGCCCGGTCCGCCAAACACCGAAAGCCAGTTGTTGGGGGGCAGATCGCCACCCGGACCGCGGCCATCGTGAAACAGGTAACGCTCCCGCTCGGGACTGCCGGGGGGCGCGGCGAGCGCCGCCTGAAACCACGCATGATCGCTCGAGGTGTGATTGGGCACCAGATCGACGATCACGTGCAACCCATGCTCATGGGCCGTCGCGACCAGGTCATCGGCGTCGGCCAACTGGCCAAACAAGGGGTCGACGTCGAGATAGTCGGCGACGTCGTAGCCATGATCGTGTTGCGGAGATCGATAGAACGGCGTTAGCCAGACGGTGTCGACGCCGAGGTCGCGAAGGTAGGGGAGCCGGCTGGTGATGCCGGGAAGATCGCCCACGCCATCGCCGTCCGAGTCGGCAAAACTGCGGACATAGACCTGATAGCAGACGGCCTGATGCCACCACAACGCCCTTGGATCGTTCAAATCTGGCACGGCCACTATCTTTCCCAGCCCTCTCGGCTCACGTCAAACGACGATCGCCTCCCAGCGTCAGCCCAAGACAGGCAAGTCAGCGCGAGGCCGCGCCAAAGGTCACCGGATCGACGTAGAACCACACGTGTTCGGCAGTTGCGACGAGCAAACCTTGGTCGTCGTACGCCGAGCACGCGGTGTAGACCTTCCGGCCCTCGCCGCCGCGTGGCTCGCCCACAATCACGTGCACCATGCCGATCCGTGGCAACGACCCGATCGTCGCTCGCATCTGGCCCAACACCATCGGCCGCCTGTGCACCGGGCTGGTCCACCCGCCGGCGCAATCCAACGCGGCCCACGCGACCGCCATGGACGTGCGGTCGGCGAGGGTGCCGATCAGGCTCGGATCCGGAGTCCAGGTGGCCGCCACCCGATTCTGCGGCAGGCGGAGGTCTAGCCGTGGCTCAGCAGCCCTGAGCACGGACCCCGGAGAGCTCGGCCCCGGGAAGATGCGCAGGCCGTCGCCGGGAGCGCGATCGGGGCCGCAGACAAAACAGGTGGGAAACGGGTGCGCCGCATGGCCGGGATAGCGGGCCTCCGCGGCTCGGGCCTCCCCAGCCGCCACGGGCGCAACGGGGCGCAGTTCGGCGGCCTCGGTGGGCAGGATGTGTGCCTCGGCAACGAGCTCGGCACCGTCGACGATCACCCAACCCGACGCATCCCCGCGAGCAGAGAGGGGTCGTCCGAGGGGTGGTGGGCGACGCAGGGTCACCTCGATGGTTGGCCTGGGGGAGCCGTCGCGAGTGGCTACCAGGTCGGCCAGCGCTCCCGCTGTCCAGCCGCCGTTGCCCGAATGTGGGGGACCGCAGAAGCGTGCGGGGATGGTGAGGTCGGTCACTTTCGGATCCGTCCATAGCGCGCCAGGGCCTCGCGCCGCTCCTCACGGTGGTCGACGATGGGCGCGGGATATCCGGCGATCTCGTGCGGCTCGTGGGGGTCGGGCGCGCCCACCAACTCGGGCACCCAGCGCCGGATATAGGTGCCGTCCGGGTCGAACTTGCGTCCCTGGGTGGTGGGGTTGAAGACCCGAAAGTACGGCGCCGCGTCGGTGCCCGACCCGGCTACCCATTGCCAACCGTGCTGGTTGGAGGCCAGATCCCCGTCCACAAGGTGTTCCATGAAGTGCCGAGCGCCGTGCTGCCACTCGATGTGCAGATCCTTGACCAAGAAGCTGGCCGTGATCATCCGGACCCGGTTGTGCATCCAGCCCGTGGCCGTCAGCTGGCGCATCCCCGCGTCGACGATGGGAAATCCGGTCCGCCCGCCCTGCCACGCGGCGAATTGCGCGCCGGGCGCGTCGTACTCCATCGCGGCAAACTCAGGGCGCAGATAGTCGCGCGCCGTCTCCGGCCGATGATGCAACACATCGGCGTAGAACTCGCGCCAGGCCAACTCGGATCGGTAGGTCTGGGGTCCCGGACCGGCGAGCTGGCCCAGGTCGGCCAGCATCGTGCGCGGATGGATCTCGCCCCAGCGCAGGTGCGCCGACATCCGCGAGGTCGCCTCGAGATCGGGCCGGTCGCGCGTGTCGGCGTAGGCCTCCACGTCCTGCTCGACGAACTCCGTCCATCTAGCCAGGGCCGCCGACTCGCCGGATCTCGGCAAGGTCGGGCCCGCGCCGACCTCGGGCAGGCTGGCGGTTTCGCGGAGCCGCAGCCACTCGGTTTCCGGGGGGACATCTCCGGCCGGCGCCCGCCAGCCGTGGTCCGCCCAGGCCTTCGAGAACGGCGTGAACACCCGATAAGGATCCCCCGAGAGGTTGCGAATGCGCCCTGGCGCCACGGCGTACGGCGACCCGGTGCGGACCAACTCCACCCCGGCGGCGGCCAGTGCCTCCTCGACTCTGAGGTCGCGCCGAGCGCCGTAGGGACCATAGTCAGCCGCCAGGTGCACCCGGCTCGCACCGACCTCGCGAGCCGCCTCGACCACGGCAGAGGTCGGATCGCCACTGATCACTTCCAGCGAACCACCGCGATCACGCAGCGAACGATCGAGGGCCGCGAGTGAGGAGGACAAGTAGTTGACTCGCGCCAATCCCGACTCGTGCCACAGGTTCGGGTCGACCACGAACAGCGCCAACACCGGCCCGTCGGCTGCTGCCTCGAGCAGGGCGGGGTTGTCGGCCAGCCGCAGATCGCGGCGAAACCACATGACGGAGGGCATCGGGTCTCACTCTGCCACCCGCGCCCGCGCGCCGACACCCTCGGATGCGCCACAATGACGCGGTGAGCGACCTGATCGACACCACCGAGATGTATTTGCGCACGATCTTTGAGCTTGTCGAAGAGGACATCGTCCCGCTGCGGGCTCGGATTGCCGAGCGACTTCATCAGTCCGGACCCACCGTTTCCCAAACGGTAGCCCGGATGGAGCGCGACGGGCTGGTGACCGTCGAGGGTGACCGGCACCTCCAACTGACCGACGAGGGCATGCGGCTGGCGACGCGGGTGATGCGCAAACACCGGCTCGCCGAGCGCTTGCTTGTCGACGTGATCGGGCTCGATTGGGAATTGGTGCACGCCGAGGCCTGCCGCTGGGAACACGTGATGTCGGAGACCGTCGAGCGGCGGTTGCTCGAACTGCTGAACAACCCCACCGAGTCGCCGTACGGCAATCCGATCCCGGGCCTTGCCGAGTTGGGGCAGGAAGACACAGGTGAGGAGTTCATGGCCGGGGTCGAGCCGCTCTCTCAGGTGGCCGGGCCGGACAGTGCACGGGTGCTCGTGCGCCGGATCTCGGAGGAGATGCAAAAGGATGAGTCGCTGATGGGCACGCTGCGTCGGATCGGCGCGCTGCCCGACAAGACGGTGGCGGTGTCGGTGACCGAGGAGGGCATCCTGCTGGGCTCGGGCGGCGAGACGGCCGAGGTCGATCTGGAGGCAGCGGAGCACATCTTCGTACGTCGCCTCTGAGCGCTCAGGACGGGCGCTCAAGGCTCGCCGGCAAGCGCGGTCAGGAAGTCGGAGCAGCCGGCCTCGATCTTGTAGGCCGCCAGCGAGTCGCCGCGGGTCGCGCCGCGGTTGACGATCACGATCGGCACCCCCTGGGTGGCCGCACGCCGGACAAAGCGCAGCCCACTCATCACGGTCAGCGACGAGCCTGCCACGAGCAAGACCCCGTGCCTCGCGGCCACCGTGTCCACCGCGGCAAAACATTGCTCGACGCGGGCGGCTGGGACGTTGTCGCCGAAGAAGACCACGTGTGGTTTCAGCACGCCCGCACACGTCTCACACGGCGGCACCACGAACGCGTCCGTGGAGGCCAGGTCGACGTCGCCGTCGGGGCGGGCAATGGCCCCGCCGTGCTCGGCAAGATGCGTCGGGTTGAGCTCGGAAAGGCGCTCCTGCAACCGAGCGCGCGCCGAGATCTCGCCACAGGTCAGACACCGCACCTCCGCGATCCGTCCGTGCAGGGCCACCACCCGCGCTGAACCCGCGCGTTCGTGCAGCCCGTCGACGTTTTGGGTGATCAGAAGGTGGGGATCGAGTCGGGCCAGTGCGTGGTGTCCGTCGTTGGGCTCCGCGCCACCCATCCGGGCCCACCCGAGGTGGCTGCGCGCCCAATACCTCTGCCGGGCGTGGCCGCTGCTGGCGAACTCCTGGCCGGTCATCGGCTGGGGCACCGAGGTCGCGGTGGGGCGGGGTCCTCGATAGTCGGGGATCCCCGAGTCCGTGCTGACCCCGGCCCCGGTCAACGCGAGGAGTGGCCGTCGCTGCAGCAGGCGCAAGGCGGCGTCGTACGCCGTGGCGAGGGGGGTTGCCACCATTGGTTCGCCGATCAGCGGACGTAGCGCGCCTGGGCCCGGGCGCGCGCCTTGGTGGCTTCGATCTCGCGATCCTTGGGTGGGGCCGTCGTCACCAGATTGTCGAGGAGGTCCTGGGTGATCTCGGCGATGTGCGCGACGGCATGGTCGAAGGCCGCCTGGTTGGCCAAGGAGGGCTTGGCGGTGCCACTGACCTTGCGGACGAACTGGAGCGCGGCGGCGGTGACCTCAGCGGAGGTGGCGGGCGGCGCGAAATTGTTGAGGGGGCGGATGTTGCGACACATGGAGACAAGGGTACGCCGCGCGACCGGACGTCTGCGGCCGCGCGACGTGACGCGACGCTGGCCGGCTACGAGCCGTCGCCCAGCGGGAAGAAGCTGACCTCGTCGCCGGTCACCAACACCACGCGGCCCGAAGGCAACGGCACGAGCCGGACCTGGGTCACTTCGTTTCCGTACTCGACCTCGTGCATGGTGTTGGTGATCCGATCACCGTCCACCTGGAGTTCGGAGACCCAGCCGGTTTGCCCTTCCCAGCCCTGGGTGATCACGGTCAGGGCCGTTCGTTGGTCGGGGAGCCAGGTGAACTGACGCGGATCCATCCCAGCTTGGGCCGAGGTGCCCTTGCGATAGCGCACGAGTGACACCTGCTCGGGTTGGGACACGTCGCTGATGTTGAACAGGGCTGCCTGGGCACCCCGCGTCATGCCCCGGAGCGATGCGTCCTGTCCCACCCCGATCAGCCGGGTCGGGCCAAGGGGATGGAGATATTCGGAGAATCCGGGAATCTTGAGTTCGCCCTCGAGTCGTGGCCGCGAAGGGGTGGAGAGATCGATGACATAGAGCGGGTCGGTCTGGCGGAACGTCACCAAGATGGCCAGGTCATCGAACCAACGCACCGACTTGATCTGCTCGTTGACACCGAGTTTGTCCAGGCGGCCCAGCTCCACCAAGTCGTTGCCGCTTTCGGTGAGAACGACGACGGAGTTGAAGTTGCCGGTCGAGGAGGTGGGACCAACGGCCACGCGCAACACCCCGCCGGTCTCGTCCATCGCCCAGCGGTCGGCGATCTGCCCTTCGACCTCGCCGGAGGCGACATACTCGGTGGCGGTGCCGGCCAGCTCGAACGCGAAGAGCTGAGTGACTCCGTCCTCACGGTGGGAAGGCATGGTTCCGGGGCCGACGGCGTCCACGCAGCACCACTGCGGTCCGCCCCACCAGGACCAGGCGTTGGTGGCGAGGTAGAGCCGGTCGGTCGAGGCATAGGCCACCTGCGAACTGGTGGCCACCGAGGTGACGTCGGGGTTTGCCGGGTCGTCTGCTGAGAAACCGACCACCGTCATCGTGCCGAGGCCGGCCTCCTCCTCGGGCAACGCCACGCGGCGGCAATCGACGAGGGGAGCGGTGGTGGGTCCGCCATCGTCGTACGTCGTCACCGAGGGCAGCCAGTCGGTGATCGTGGACTCGCGCACCACTTGCCGATTGTGCTCAAGCGACCTTCCGTCGGTGCGCCACCACCTGCGCGGCTGGGTGAAGTCGAGGTTGGGCAGGCCGCGGCTCAGGATGAGGCGGATCACGTCGCCGTGTTGGCGCGCGGTGACCACGTGGGAGTCATAGACGCTGGTGCGAGTGATCAGGGGACGCTGCGGATCGGACACATCGATGACGAGCACGCGGGTCGAGGGGAGGGGCGATCCCGCCCAGGTGTCGAAGGGACCGCTGTTCGGGTCTGCCAGTGCGGCCCCATCTGTCCCGATCGCCACCACGGTGTCGCCGGCTAGGAGGACCTCGGCGTCGACCAGATCGGGCAATTCGATCTCGGCCAGGCGTTGCGGACTGTCGCCCGTCACGTCGTATGTCGCGAGGGTGTCGCCCTGCGCTCGCACCAACAGCTCGCCGTTGGTCTTGACGATGTCGGGCTCGTCGACACCCGCCTCTTGGACGTTGGTGCCGGTCTCGCTGTTGACCTGCGCGCGCATCGAATCCGTAGGGGTGGGAGCAGAACCGACCGCAGTGGGCGCGGTCGCCGCAAACCCTTCCATCGCGAAGACGGGCGAATCCCAGCCGTAGGCCGTCACCCGGTCGAGCCCGCGCTGGATATACCAGTCCAACAGGTCGTCGCACGTTGACGCGGTCGTGAGATCCGCGTTGGCCAGCCGGAGGTGCGTTGTCTCTTCGGTGGCGACCGGCGTCTGGGGAACGATGCCCGGCGGGTCTGCCGATTGGTTGGCGAAGGCCATTCCCGCGGCGAAGGTGACTCCCAGGGCCGCGACGGTGAGGCCGGCGATGCTGGCGCGCCTTGTGGTGGTCGGCGGGTTGGTGGTCATCGGTGTCCTCCTGCTGGGTGCAACGTCAGCAGTGGGACGCGACGGCGCGGCTGGTGGTTCCCGATCTTCTGCGTCAGCGAAGCGATCGGGCCAGCGCCGTGGCCGCGAAGGCCAACAACGCGGTGCCCGCGGTCGTCAACACCGCGAGGGCCGGCCAGACTTGGGCCAGCCCGGCCCCGTCGACCAGGATCTGCCAGAGCGCGTCGTTCATCCACGCATGCGGAGTGGTGAGGAAGGAAACCCGCCGCAGGCTGTCGGGGAAGAACTCCAATGGCTGCATGGATCCGCCGAGCGCGGCCAGGACCAACCCCAACAGCAGCCCGATGGCGCCGACCTGCTGTTCGCTCCGGCCCAGGGTGCCGAACAACATCGCCGCGCCGGTGCCCACCAACGACATGGCGACACACAGCAGACCCACGGCCAGGGGGGAGCGCCAGTCGACTCCGAAGAACAGCATGCTGCCGAAGAAGACGATGCCGGCCTGCAACATCGCGACGACAAAGCGGCTGAGCGCTTCGCCGGCGATGATCGCGCCCACCGGGACCGGCCCGGCGCGGGTCCTGCGGGTGACACCGAGTTGCCGCGTGGTGAGGAGATACGCGGCCCCCGTGAGCGAGGTCAAGAAGATGAACAGGGTGAGTTGCCCTGCTGCCAACACCGCGCGGATGCTGGCGGGCTCCTGGCCCGAGCCGACACTGCTGACCTCAACCTCGGTGGGAGGGGTCGAGGTTGACGCTGCGGCGAGCGCCTCGGCGACCGCTGTGGTGGAAGCGCCGGTGGTGTCGGTGACCACGGAGGCCACCCGTCGGTCGATGTCTTGTTCCTCGACGGCGGAGGCCAAGATGCCCCGCACTTCGAGGCCGTCGCCGGACGCGGGAGCCAACCATTGGTAGGTCGTACCGTCCGGTCCGCGTTGCACGACCCAGCCCATGTCGAGGGTCCGCCTGGCGACGTCGTCGCGGAGGGCATCGAGGGAGTCGACCCGGACCACGCTCACCCCGGCGGCGGCGCCGACCTGGGTGCGCACCGCTTCGCTGGACTTCGTCGGGTCGAGATCGACGACCCCGACGCGGTAGTCCCCACTCCCGCCGATCGCCACGCCGAGCGCGAACACGATCAACAGGGGCAAAGCGACCAGGAAGAACAGGTTGGAGCGATCGGCGAACAGCCGGAGCAGATTGGCGCGGACGATGGCCCGGACCGTGTTGAGGATGGCGTTCATGCTCTCACCGTCCGACGCGCGAGCAGCAAGCCGGGGACGCCGATCACCGCGGCAAAGGCGAGCAGGGCACCCACGGCGGGAAGCGCTGCGGTCCAATCTTGTCCGCCGGTCATCCGCACCAAACCTTCGTTGAACCAATAGTGGGGCGTGAGTTTGCTGGCCACGGCGGCGATTCCGCCGGCGCGGGCCATCGAGAAGAACGAGCCACCCAAGATGCCCAACACCAGAGCGAGGCCGCTTTGCAGCGCACCCGCCTGATCCGGCGTCCGGGCCAGGCCGACCACGAGGGTCACGGTGGCGGTGGCCGCCATCACCCCGGCGAGGACCAGCAGGGCGACACCGAACGGTGCGCCCCAATCTGCGCCCAACAACACGGTCGAGAAGGAGATCAGCGCGGTCATCGAGACCAACCCAAGCGCCAGGGAGACCAGGAGTTTGCCGGTGAGGATCTGCCACGGCGCGACCGGCGCGGCGAGCAGCCGAGGCAACGTGCCCTGGCGACGCTCCTCGAGCAGCCCGAGGACGCCGAATTGGACGGTGAAGAAAAGGAAGAAGGTGGCCATCCCGGCCGCGATCTGGGTCTTGGGATCGATCGCCCCGGTCGCTTTCGTGGCGTCGGCGACGCGCTCCGTAGCCGGCTCGGCGACGATGGCCGCGGCGAACTCCTGGGGAGGAGTGCTGCCGCCGAGCGATTGTTCAGCACGTACGCCGCGCGCGACGCCGTCCCAGGTGCGCGCGGTCGCCTGGGTGATCGACTCGAGCACCGCTCCGGCCACGATCGAGTCCGGGCTGGTGAGGACTTCGAGGCGGGTCCCGTCGGGCGAGACGACGACGGCGGCCCCGATCTTCTCGGAGTCGACGGCCGCGCGCGCGCCGGCCTCGTCGTCGTACTCGCGAAGCTTGATCGTGCCGTCAGCTTCGAGCGCCTTGAGCGGCCCGCTCGTCAGCGCCTGCGAGATGGGTGCCGTCGAGGTCACGATCCCGACGGGGATCCCTTCGGTGTCGGGCCCGGCGACCAGCAGCGACAGGATCGCGATAAGCGCGCCTGGCGCGAGCAGCGCCAGCACGAGGGCCGAACGGTCGCGCAGCCGGGAGCGGAGATCGCGGAGAAACAGGGTGAGGATGATCATCGCCATCAGTCCCGCAGGGCCGTGCCGGTGAGTTGCAGGAACACCGAGTCCAGGGAGGGCTCTGCGACCGACAGGTTGGTAACCGTCAGGTCGGCGGCCGCGAGGGCACCGATCAATGCCGGCATCAGCCGCCCCGAACTGGCGGCCATGCAGGTCACCGTGCGGTCTCCCGATTCGGTGACGGCGAGCACCCCGGCCTCGGCCGACAACACCTCGGCCGCGCGCCGCGCGTCGTCGGCCACGGTGAAGGTGAGTTGGTCGTGTTGACCCACCAGGGCGACCAGTTCGCGTCGGGTGCCGCACGCCAGGAGTTGCCCGTGGTCGACCACGCCGACGCGCTGGCAGAGGCGCTCGGCCTCCTCCATGTAGTGGGTGGTGTAGAGCACGCTCATGCCTTGGTCGCCCAGGGCGGCGACGGCCTCCAAGATGGCGTTGCGGCTCTGCGGGTCGATCCCGACCGTGGGTTCGTCCAGGACGAGGAGAAGGGGTCGGTGCAGCAGACCGGCGGCGATGTTGAGCCGGCGCTTCATGCCGCCGGAGTATTCGTCGACCCGATCCTTGGCGCGATCCGAGAGCCCGACCACCTCCAAGGTCTCGGCGATCCGGGTGCGGGCCTCCGCGCCACGCAATCCGTAGAGCGCGGCGAAGAAGGCCAAGTTGTCATGCCCGCTCAAATCGGGGTAGATGGCCAACTCCTGAGGCACATAGCCGATCAGCGCCCGGCCGGCCGTTGAGCCCGGTCGGATCGGCACCCCGTTGATCGTGACCGTCCCCTGATCGGGGGCGAGGAGACCACAGATCATGGAGATGGTGGTCGTCTTTCCGGCGCCGTTGGGGCCGAGCAGCCCGAGAGTTTCACCGGGGGCGATGGCAAACGAGAGGTCCTGGACCGCGGTGATGGCTCCGAAGGACTTGGCCAGGTTGGCAACCACGAGGGTGTTCTCGCTCAACGTTGCTCCTTAGGACGGTGGGAATGAGTTAGGCTGAGGTTCCTTTAGTAACCCTAACTTAGTCTCGCTAAGCATGGAAGGTTCAAGTGGTAAAACGCGAACGTGGGCAGCTGCGGGCCGAGATCTTGCAGGTGGTGATCGAGATGTTGCATCGCCACCAAGATCCCGACCTGGTGTCGGTCGACGCCGTCGTCTCGGCGGTCGGGTGCACACCCCCGGCGCTTTACTACTACTTCCCCACCAAGGCCGATCTCCTTCGCGAGGCCTGTCGGCTGCAGTACGACGCATTCGCCGTCGAGTTGGAGTCGGCGACCCAACACACCGGAGACGGACTCGCCGACCTGCGATCGCGAGGCGAGGCCTATCTCGATTGGGCGCGGGCACACCCGGCCACCTATCGACTGCTGTTCATGACCCCGCTCGCCCTCGATGACACCACTGCCTCGACCGCTCCCGAAAGTGCTCCCGATTTCAGGGACGTGCCGGGGCTGGGTGCCTTGGTGCGGTCCCTGGAGTCGCTCGCGGCCACCGGCTACCCCATCGGCGATCCCAACCTGGCCGCCTTCGCCCTCTGGGGAGTCGTCCACGGCTTCGCCAGCCTTTCGGTCACCGAACCCCAGATCCCCCAAGACTTCCTCAAGGCCGCGATGTACCAAGCCTCCCGCGGCATCCTCCCCCCAAGTTGAGTTGGGCCTGCCTTCCCGTTGAGTTGGGCCTGCCTTCCCGTTGAGTTGGGCCTCGCTGGCATCATGTCGCGCATGGACGCCTCTCGGGAGCTCGACCTCACCTTGTTCGGAGCGACCGGCTTCACCGGAGGACTCACCGCGGAGTATCTGGCCCGCAACGCACCCGCCGAATTGCGCTGGGCGCTGGCGGGTCGCAGTGAAACCAAGCTCCAGTCGGTGCGAGCCCACCTAGCGACGGTCAATCCAGGCTGCGGGGACCTGCCACTGGTCATCGCCGACGCGAGCGACGCCGCAGCGCTCGGCGATGCGGCGCGGCGTACGCGCTTGGTGATCAGCACCGTCGGCCCCTACCTGGAGTACGGCGCGCCGCTCGTCGCCGCCTGCGCCGAAGCTGGCACCGACTATGTCGACCTGACCGGCGAGCCCGAATTCGTTGACCGGATGTGGCTGGCCCACCACGAGACGGCCCAACGCACCGGAGCTCGGCTGGTCCACTCCTGCGGTTTCGACTCCGTGCCGCATGACTTGGGCGCGTTGTTCACCGTGGGGCAACTTTCGCCCGATGCCCCCATCGCGCTCCGGGGCGTGGTGCGGTCCAACGGCAGCTTCTCGGGAGGCACCTTCCACTCCGCGCTCACCGCCATGTCGCGAGCGCGTTATGCCAAGGAGGCCGCGTCCGCCCGCCGCCGAGCCACCAAAAGCACCGACGGCCGCTCGTCGCGCGCGGTCAACGCACGACCGCAGCGCGATCCATTGCTGGGCTACTACCTCCTGCCGTTGCCCACGATCGACCCGCTGGTGGTGGCCCGCAGCGGCGCGGCGCTGCCGGCGTACGGCCCGCACTTCCGCTACTCCCACTTCGCCGGGACCAAGACCATGCGGTACGCCGCAGGCGGCGCCGCCGGGGTCGGCGCCCTCGGCCTGGCGGCCAACATCAAACCGCTCCGCGAGCTCCTTCTGGGCAAAGTCCCCCAAGGCGAAGGTCCCGACGCACGGCGCCGCGAGAAGTCGTGGTTCACCGTGGACTTCGTGGGCGTCGGCGATGGGCGCACGATCCACACCCGCGTGACGGGTGGCGACCCGGGCTACACCGAGACCGCCAAGATGCTGGCCGAAGCGGCCCTGTGCCTGCTCGTGGACGACAACCCGGAAACCTCAGGCCAGGTCACCACTGCCGTCGCCATGGGGGAGCAGCTCACCGATCGCTTGTTGCGCGCGGGGATCGGTTTCGAAGTAGTGAACTAGCACTGGGCCCCCACCGCGAGTGGCTCGGGGCGCAGCCGGACCCGAAGAAATGTGCCCCAGGCAGGAGTCGAACCTGCGACCTTTCGCTTAGGAGGCGGCTGCTCTATCCACTGAGCTACTGGGGCCTGTCGGCGCACATCCTGCCACGTAGGCCGCGACCGGCCCGAGTCCGGGATTGGTGGATCCGGGGAATCCGGACCATCATTTGAGCAGGTCGCGTAACGTCGACCTGCCCGACCACCCGTCACCTTGAGGACTAGCCGCATGACCGACGACCCCACGGTCGACGACGAAGCTGTCGCCGACCCGGAGCCGGCATCGGTCGCCCCCAAACGACGGGGCAAGGTGAAGACGCGGCACACCGTGGCGCGGGTTGTGGGCGTGACCACGCTCGTGCTGGCCATGGTCACCGGCCTGGTCGTGGTCTATGCCTTCCGGCAATTCAGCGGGAACCTCAACGTTGCGGACTACGAAAGCGTCCTGGAGAACCGGCCGGAGAAGCAGAAGGTCGAAGGGCCCAAGGAGCCGCTCAACATCCTGGTCATGGGGTCCGACACCCGCGAGGGCGAGGGCAACGACATCGACAACGAGTCGGGCGAGGGTGGCTCTGACACCACGATCCTGCTGCATCTCTCGGCCGATCGCGAACGCGCTTACGGCATCAGCATCCCGCGCGACTCGATGGTGGATCGTCCCGAATGCGATCACGGCGCGATCCCGGCGGCGTCCTACCAACAGTGGAATTCCGCCTTCGCCATCGGTGGCCCTGCGTGCACGATCCAACAGTTCGAGCAACTGACCGGGATCCGCCTCGACCACTACATAACCGTGGACTTCAACAGCTTTCAGGCCATGGTCGATGCGGTGGGTGGCGTCGAGGTCTGCATCCCCGAAACCATCGACGACCGCTCGCACGGCATCTACCTAGAAGCGGGCACGCGCGAGGTCTCCGGCAAGGAGGCTTTGTCCTATGTTCGCCAGCGGTACGCCGTGGGTGACGGCTCCGATATTGGCCGGATGAAGCGCCAGCAAGCCTTCATCGCCTCGATGGCCAACAAGGTGATCTCCGCCGGCACGTTGACCAGCCCCAAGCGGCTCATCAACTTCCTCAACGCCGCAACGAAGTCCCTCACGGTTGACCGGGGGCTGGATAACTTGGGCAAGATCGCGAATCTGGGCATCGAGTTCCGTCACATCAGCCTGGACAATATCCAGTTCCTGACCATCCCCTGGCTCTGGGATCCACAAGACCCCAACCGGGTGATCTGGGCGCCCGAGGCCAAGAAGGTGTGGAAGAAGATCGTCAACGACAAGCCCTTGACCCGCCGCCTGACCGTGGACGCGATCTCGGCGGGCAAGCCGCCGAGCTCCAACAAGCCGGACAAGACGAAGTCTCCCTCGTCGTCGGGATCCCCGTCGCTGCCGTCCGCGAGCCCGAGCCAGGATGTCGCCAACGAGGCTGCTGTCGCCGCCGGACTCTGCACGTGAGCGAGTCGTCATGAGTGAGCCGATGAGTCAGCCGGAGACGCCCGATCAGCGCAGTCAGCGACTGGCCCGGATCTTTGGTGACGTGCTCCCCGAAACCACGAGCGACGAGCGCGACCCGGTGGACCCCTCGACTGCCGAGGGCGGTAGCGAGGCCTGGCTCAAGGCACAGGTCCCCCCGCATCACGGCTGATCTCCGCCTTGCCGAGACGCGGCAATGCCCCGAAATAGCAACTGGCTCGCCCGATGGTTCGAGCGAGCCAGCGATCAGCTGTGGGGCTTGCTCAGCCGCGGGCCTTGAGGGCGTCACGGATTTCGGTGAGCAGTGCGATGTCCTCGGCGGGACCCGCGTCCTCGGCCGGGAAGTACTTCTCCTTGGCCTTGACGAAGGGGACGACGACGAAGAAGTAGACGACAGCGGCCAGGATCAGGAACGCGATCACAGCGTTGAGGAAAGCGCCGAAGCTCTGTGCCTCGGTGCTGAACACGTCGTCCATGCTCTTGGGCATAAGCCCGGTCAGCCACTCGGTGAACTTGGTGACGACCGCGCCGAAAGCGGTGCCGATGATGACAGCAACGGCCAGATCGACCAAGTTGCCCTTAAGAACGAAGTTCTTGAATCCGCTCATGATGGAATTTTCTCCTCTTGCGGCCCCCGTGGAGCCGTATCTGTTAGGACAAACCGAAACGTTACCCCGAATAAGTAAAACTGAGAAAATCCTGAACGGCCGCGTCGGCGACAAGTTGAACCTCGGCTTCCGGCACGCCCAACACCAGCAATCGCCCGGTCAGAGAACCGTCCCGGGAATCGGGATCCACGGGCGGCACGGCCAACACGAGAACTGCCCGGGCGATGACACCAGCACCTCGCCCGCGTGGGTCGATGGCCACCAGGTCGATGACCTCGCCGGGGTGCAAGAGTCCGGCCGCTGCGGCGTCGGGAAACCGGACCGGCAGGGCGCGCAGTCCCGAGGCCGACTCGGCCAGGGCCGAGCCCAGCAGGCGTACGTCGGTGACGGGCTCGCCGGCGCGCAGGGGCGCGGCCAGCGTCCGCCCCAAGATCTCGGGGGCGAGTCCCTCAGGCACACTGTCGGGGGCGAAGGCCACCAGGCGCACGTCACCCGACTCCAGCCTCCGGCCCGCTGGAAGGTCCACCGCGGCCACCGTCACCGAAGTCACCTGCGGGGGTGGCGGACTCACGCTGCGCACACCGGCGGCCACGGCAGCGGCCACGAGCAATGCGGCCAGGATCCGTCGCCGAGCGAGCACGGCGCGGCGTACGCTCCGGCTCAATCGGGCCAGGCGACCCTTGGCTTGGAGGGGAGGTTTCAACGTCACAGGGGGACGGTAGGGCGAGTTGCTGCCCCGAGCGCGCGGCTATCCACAGCCCCCACGCGTGCGGGCGGTTCAGGTCAGTCTGTGGACGACTTCGGGCTCGCGGACGAGGAACCCGCAGCCTTCGCCGGGGCGGCGTCCGCGATCGCCGGGGCGGGCGTGGAGTCCTTGCTGGTCTCGCTGGACTTGGTCGAGCCGCCCTCCGACGCGGCTGCGGGGACGCTCGAAGAAGACCCGGCCCGACTATCCGCGCGACTGTCGTTGCGATAGAAGCCCGAGCCCTTGAAGACCACGCCCACGGCGTTGAAAAGTTTGCGGAGGCGCCCCTCGCACACGGGGCAGGTCGTCAACGCGTCATCGGAGAAGCTCTGGAACTGCTCGAACGCGTGCCCACACTCGGTGCAGGCGTACTGGTAGGTGGGCACGACTTGGTCCTTCACACGTGTTGCCAACTTCGAAAAGCTCGATCGAGCCCGCACGTTGGCACTCTCCCGGGTCGACTGCCAAATCTTAGTGCACGTTCCTACGGCACAATGACCCGCAATGACTGACATGTCCGGCCCGGAGGATCCAACGACTCCCGAGGTCACCACCGAGGAAGCTCCCGCTGCTACGCCGGAGCCGGCCACCAACAACAACGTCGCGGCGGTGAAACGGGACGGATTCCGCGGTCTGCCGCGCCTGGCCCGGTGGGCGGCGTACTTCGCCGCCGGGTTGGTGCTGGCCCTGATCGCGGCCCTGATCACCGTGGTCGTGTTGGTCCGCCGGCCGTTGCCGCAGACCAGCGGCACGATCCAGATCGCCGGTCTGACCGGTCGTGTGGAGGTGCTCCGCGACGATTTCGGCATCCCGCAGATCTACGCCGACTCGCTCGGGGACTTGATGTTGGCGCAGGGCTATGTGCACGCCCAGGAACGGTTCTACCAAATGGACTATCGGCGGCATCTGACCGCCGGGCGCCTCTCCGAGTTGTACGGCAGCGTCGCGCTCTCCGCCGACAAGGCGATCCGCACGCTGGGCTGGCGTCGGGTCGCCGAGCGCGAGCTCGCGATCGTCACCCCCGAAACCCGCGCCGCGCTTCAGGCGTACGCCGATGGCGTCAACGCCTATCTCGCGGATCGCAAACCGAGCGAGATCGCCCTGTCCTACTCGCTGCTCCGCGTGTCGGGCTTGTCCTACACCCCCGAGCCGTGGACGCCCGTCGACTCCCTGGCCTGGCTCAAGGCGATGGCCTGGGATCTCCAAGGCAACATGTCCGACGAGATCGCCCGGGTCCAGCTCGGGGTCAACCACACCGAGGAGCAGGTGGTCCAGCTCTATCCCGACTATCCCTATGACGAGCACCGCACCATCGTGGGCGAGGGGGGCGTGGTGCGCGGGGTGTTCGACCAGAACCTGCCCGCAACGCAAGCCGAGGTCGCGGCGGCGTCTCTCCCGCCCTCGCAGCGCCGCGTGGTGCGCCAAGCGGGTGCCAACCTCGCCGCGATTCCCGAACTCATTGGCCGAGGCTCGGAAGTGGGCAGCAATTCATGGGTCGTGGATGGCGAACATTCCGCCACCGGTGCACCCCTGCTCGCCAACGATCCACACCTAGGCATCAGCTTGCCCGGAGTCTGGATGCAGGTGGGCTTGCACTGTCGAACCGTGACGCCGGAGTGTCCGCTCGATGTGGCGGGCTTCAGCTTTGCCGGGGTGCCGGGCGTGATCATCGGGCACAACGCGAACATCGCGTGGGGCTTCACCAACCTCGGCCCAGACGTGGCGGATCTGTTCTTGGAGCGGATCGAGGGCACCCGGTGGCGCCAGGACGGAAAACTCCACCCGCTGACCGTGCGCCACGAAACGATCGTGGTGCGCGGCGGCAAGGACTTCGACCTCACCGTGCGAGAAACGGCGCACGGCCCGTTGCTCTCTGACGTGGATGCCGAGCTCAGCACCGTCGGCGCCAATGCCGAGATCGAAGGAAACGTGGATCGGGGCAACGGATTCGCGGTGTCCCTGGCCTGGACCGCCTCGACCCCCTCGAACACCGCGGACGCGATCCTGCAGCTCAATCAGGCCGCGGATTGGACACAGTTCCGAGCGGCGGCCAAGAACTTCGCCGTACCCGCACAAAACCTGATCTATGCCGACCGGGACGGACACATCGGCTATCAGACCCCCGGACAGGTGCCGATCCGCGGTCCCGGCAACGACGGCTGGCTGCCCTCGGAGGGCTGGCGTTCGGAGAACGACTGGACGGGAGAGTTTGTCCCGTTCGCGGCGCTGCCCACCATGCTCGACCCCGACGAGGGATTCATCGTCACCGCCAACCAAGCGGTTGTCGGCCCCGAATATCCCTACTTCCTGGGCAACGACTGGGATCAGGGATATCGCTCCGAACGCATCCGCGACCTCCTCACCGACGAGGGGGAGTTGTCGATGGCCGAGATGAGCGAGCTCCAACTCGATGACCTCAATCCGATGGCGGACACACTGGTGCCCTACCTGCTCGACGTGGAGGACCTCGGCTCGGCGTACTTCCGCGACGGCCAAGAACTGCTCGTCGACTGGGATCGCCGCCAGCCGGCCGACAGCGCTGCGGCGGCCTACTACAACGTGGTGTGGTCCAACGTGCTCCGGCTGACCTTCCACGACGAACTGCGCGAATCCCTGTGGCCCGACGGTGGTGGCCGGTGGTTCTCGGTGATGAGCAAACTCCTCGCCGCTCCCGCAGATCCTTGGTGGGACGACCAAGCCACCGAGGACGTCATCGAAACCCGCGACGACATCTTGCGGGTGGCCATGCGGGACGCCCGCGATGAGCTGACGCGCCGGATCGCGTTGGATCCCGGCGCCTGGACCTGGGGGCGGCTGCACCAACTCGACCTCCGCGAGGGCACGTTGGGGGAGTCGGGGGTTGGGCCGATCGAGTGGATGCTCAACCGCGGAGACTATGAGGTCGGCGGGGGAGGCAGCCTGGTGAACGCCACCGGGTGGCGCGCCGGGGAGGGCTATCACGTGGCCACCTCGCCGTCGATGCGGATGGTGATCTCCCTGGCGGACTTCGACGACTCGCGTTGGATCAACCTCACCGGGGTTTCGGGGCACCCGTTCGGTGGGCACTACGTCGATCAGACCGAGCTGTGGGTTGCGGGAGAGACGCTGCCGTGGGCGTTCGGTGCCGACGCGATCGAGAAGGCCACCGAGGACACGCTCATCTTGGAGCCGGACCCAGGGTCCTGATCCCGGACGGGGTGGCCACGGCGAGGACCGGCCGGTCGTGGGGTTCGAGCGGCACGCTCACGCCGACCTCGTCGTCGTACGCCAGCAGGCAGGTGAAGGTGCCGACCGGGACTCGGGCCAACGCCCGGTCATAACACCCGCCGCCCTTGCCGATCCGAAAGCCGGTGGCCGAACAAGCCAAGCCAGGCACGAGCACCACGTCGGCGGTGACGATCGCCTCCCGTCCCAGCGGCGGTGTCTCGGGTTCGAGCAGGCCAAACCGGGCCCGCGCCAGCGAGCCGGGGCCGGCATAGGCCGCCCAATCGAGGTCCAGGTCGCCGGTGGACAGGCCTCCGGTGGTGATGGGCAGCAGCACCCGCTTGCCGGCTTCGTACAACGCATCCAGCAGCAGGCCGGTGCCGGGTTCGGTGCCGATGGAGACGTACGCCGCAACCACGGCCGCGCTGCGGATCGGATCGCTGGCGAGCAGCACGCGGGCGAGATCCGCGCTGGCTTGGCCGACCTCGGCGAGCGATCGACGATTGCGCGCGGTGATCAGTTGGTCCCTCAGCGCCGTCTTGGCCGCGGCCAGATCCGGCCCGGGTTGGGCGACCTGGCCGGGACCGGGTTCTGGGGTGCTAGGAGGCGCTGCCACGAAACCAGCCTACGATCGTTCCTATGGGTAGTGCAGGTTTGCAGCGCGCGCGGGACAAGATGGTCGCCGAGGGGGTGGATCCGAGCGCGATCGAGGTGTTTGCGCACTACTACCGGCTCCTTGAGCACGGCGAGACCGGGATGATCCCCGAGACGTCGATCGACCCCTTGGACATGGAGTCCCTGGCCGAGGTGGCGGTCTCGGACGACGCCGCTGCGGCCGCCATCCGAGGCACCGCCGTGATCAAACTCAACGGCGGCCTTGGCACGTCCATGGGCATGGATCGAGCCAAATCGCTGCTCTGTGTGCGGAGCGGGTTGTCGTTCCTCGACATCATCGCGCGCCAGGTGTTGCATCTGCGGCGCGAGTACGACGCCACGTTGCCGCTGATCTTCATGAACTCCTTCCGCACCTCCGAAGACACGATGGCCGCGCTCGCGCGTTATGCCGATCTGCCCGTGGCCGGACTGCCCCTTGAGTTTTTGCAGAACAAGGAGCCCAAGCTGCTCGTCGACGGGCTGGTCCCGGTGTCGTGGCCGCGGGACCCGCAGTTGGAGTGGTGTCCACCGGGTCACGGCGACCTCTACACGGCGCTGACGGGGACCGGCTTGCTCGACCGGCTGCTGGAGCTGGGCTATGAGCGGGCATTCGTCTCCAATTCCGACAATCTGGGCGCGGTCGCCGACGCCCGGGTGGCGGGCTGGTTTGCCACCTCCGGTGCGCCGTTCGCCATCGAGGCGGTGCGGCGTACGCCATCGGACCGCAAGGGCGGGCACTTCGCGCGCCGCAAGAGCGACGGCCGGATCGTGCTGCGCGAAACCGCGCAAACGCTGCCGGCAGATCTGGCCGCCTTGGCCGACCTGGATCGGCATCAGTTCACCAGCACCAACAACTTGTGGTTCGATCTGGCGGCGATGAAACACGCCATCTCCGAACGGCGCGGGGTGTTGGGGTTGCCGCTGATCCGCAACGTCAAGTCGGTCGACCCTGGCGATCCGAAGTCGCCCAAGGTGATCCAGATCGAGACGGCCATGGGGGCGGCGATCGAGGTTTTTGCCGGGTCGCGCACGATCGAGGTGGGTCGCGATCGCTTCGTCCCGGTCAAGACGACCAACGACCTGTTGGTGCTGCGCTCCGATGTCTATGACCTGGGGGCCGACTACGTCATGGACCAGGCGTCCGACGGCTTGCCCTACGTCGAACTCGACGGCGCGCACTATGCGCTTGTCGGCGACTTCGACCGTCGTTTTCCCGAAGGGGCCCCCTCGCTGCGCCGGGCGTCGTCGCTGAAGATCGCCGGGGACTGGACTTTCGGACCCGAGGTGACCGTCCTCGGCGAGGTGAGCCTGGCCAGCTCGACGGGCGCTCAACGAGTGGCGGCCGGCTCTGTGCTGGGCGTTGAGGAGAACGATGACTGAAACGCCCAACGAGCAACCCTTGATCAGTGTCGAGGAGTTGCAGGAGCGGATCTTGGCGAGGGTTCGTCCGTTGTCACCCTTCCCCCAGCAGTTGCTCGACGCTTTGGGGTTGGCCATCGCCGAAGACGTGGTGGCCACGATCGCGTTGCCGTCCTTCGACAACTCGGCGATGGATGGGTACGCCGTCGTGGCCGCCGACGTCGCGACGGCCGCACCGGAGTCGCCGGTGCACCTCCCCGTGGTGGGTGAGATCGGCGCGGGGCAGTCGGGGCCGCGCGAGCTTGCGCCCGGCTCGGCGGTCAAGATCATGACAGGGGCACCCGTTCCGCGCGGCTGCGACGCCGTGGTGCCCTATGAGTGGACCGATCGAGGTGCGAGTCTGGTCGAAGTGACCCAGTCCCCGGCGGTGGGTCAACACATCCGGCCCGCCGGGCAAGACGTGGCCGTCGGGGACCTGCTGGTGCAGGCGGGGACCGTCTTGGGGCCGCGGCAGATCGGTCTGCTCGCCGCGGTGGGTCGGGCCACGGTGATGGCGCGCCCCCGCCCCCGCGTGGTGATCATCTCAACCGGCTCGGAGCTGCGCGACGTGGGCACGGAGCTGACCGAGGACTCAATCTATGACGGCAACTCGTTCTTGTTGGCCGCCGCAGCGCGCGCTGCTGGTGCCACTGTTTATCGGGTGGGCATCGTGCCTGACCGGCCCGACGCTTTCCTGGCCGCGCTGCATGATCAGTTGGGCCGCGCCGATCTGGTGGTCACCTCCGGCGGGGTGTCGCAGGGTGACTTCGACGTCGTCAAGGCGGCGCTGGCTCCGTCGGGATCGGTGTGGTTCGGCGGTGTGGCCATGCAGCCCGGGAAGCCGCAGGGCTTCGGTGTCGTCGGCGACGACGAGGTGCCGATCTTTACGCTGCCGGGCAACCCGGTGTCGTCGTACGTCTCCTTCGAGATGTTCGTGTTGCCCGCGCTGCGCCAGATGATGGGCCACACACCCGTGCGTCGTCCTGTGGTGCAGGCTCGGGTGACGCGGGCGTTCGGCTCGCCAGCCGGGCGACGGCAACTCGTCCGGGCGACGTACGACGCCCGCAGCGTGACGCCGGTCGGTGGTCACGGTTCGCACCTGATCGGCGACCTGGCCCGCGCCAACGCCCTGATCGTGGTGCCGGAGGATGTGACCTCGGTGCTGGCCGGTGAGCAGGTTGAGGTGCTCTGCCTAGATGTCGACTTCTGAGAGGCTCCCCCAGATGGAACGTTTGACGCACGTAGACGAGGCCGGCGCGGCCCGGATGGTCGATGTGTCGCAGAAGGCCACGACCGCGCGCACGGCGGTGGCGTCGGGGCGAGTGCTGGTCTCGCCCGCCGTGATCGGTCTCTTGCGTGGCCAGGGCGTGCCCAAGGGGGATGCCCTCGCGGTGGCGCGGATAGCGGGGATCATGGCGGCCAAAGCGACGCCTACGTTGATCCCGCTTTGCCACCCGTTGGCGGTCACCTCGGTCAGTGTCGACCTGGAGGTGCTCGATGACGCGGTCGCGATCAGGGCGACGGTCTCGACCGCCGATCGCACGGGCGTGGAGATGGAAGCGCTGACGGCGGTGTCGGTGGCGGCGTTGACGATGGTGGACATGGTCAAGGCGGTCGACAAAGGAGCGGTGATCACCGACGTGCGCATCGAATCCAAGTCGGGCGGCAAGTCAGGGGAGTGGACCCGTGGTTGAGGGGGCCCAGGAAGCATCCGCGCTGCGCGGCGCCGTGGTCGTGGCGTCCAACCGAGCCGCCGCCGGGGTCTATGCCGACGAGACCGGGCCGCTCATTGCCGCATTCTTGACCCGGCTCGGGTTTGCGGTGGACCCGCCGGCGGTGGTCCCCGATGGCGAGCCGGTCGGCGCGGCGATCGCCGCGGCCATCGCCGGTGGCGCCCGGGTGGTGTTGACGACGGGGGGCACCGGTCTCACGCCCACAGACCTCACCCCGGAAGTGACGCGACCGTTGCTGGATCGAGAGATCCCCGGGATCGCCGAGGCGATCCGCGCCCACGGTGTGGCTTCGGGGGTTCCGTCGGCGGTGTTGTCGCGCGGTCTCGCGGGGGTGGCGGCGCGGTGCCTGATCGTCAACCTGCCGGGCTCACGCGGCGGTGTGAAGGATGGGTTGAGCGTCTTGGAACCGATGCTGGTCCATGCCGTCGAACAGATCGTCGGGAGCGACCATTGATCGGCTGGCCGGTGGTCCTGACATCGGGTGAGGTGCGGTTGCGGCCGTTGACCTATGCCGATGGCGATGCCTGGCGCCGCGCGCGTGAGGGCAGTGCGGCGTGGCTTCGGCCCTGGGATGCGACGGTCCCGCCTGGTGCGGGGTCGCGGCCAGCGACGTTTCGGGCGCTGGTCAGCACGATGCGCAAGTTTGCCCGCGCCGGCACGGCGTACCCCTTCGCGATCGATGTCGACGGCGCGTTCGCCGGCCAGTTGAGCGTCAACAACATCGTGCGCGGATCGGGGCAGTTCGGGTCGATCGGCTATTGGATCGATCGGGAGTACGCCGGGCGTGGGGTGGTCCCGCGGGCGGTGGCGCTGGCGATCGATCACTGCTTCTTCACCGCGGGGCTGCATCGGATCGAGATCGCGATCCGGCCCGAAAACACCAACTCCTTGCGGGTGGTGGAAAAGCTGGGGATGCGTGAGTTCGGCTATGCGCCGAAATTCCTGCACATCGACGGGGCCTGGCGCGACCACCGGCTCTATGCGGTGACGGTCGAGGAAGTGCCGGGTGGAATGTTGCGCCGACTGTTGGCGACGCAGCAGCCACCTGAGTCACAGAAGTGATTTTCCGACACACCTAGTCACATGCGTCCCAAACCGGTGGAGGGAACTTAACCTCGGAGGCGTGCAACTCGACGCGTGGATCTGGGTGGTTTTGGCCGTTGCCTGGGCGGCCTACCTGATTCCCAAGGCACTCACCGGTCACGACAACGCCGTCAAGGTGCGTTCCGTCGACCGGTTCTCTCACACGATGCGGGTGTTGGCCCGTCGGGAGCCCGTCGATCGGCGCAACACGCGATTGGTGGTCCCGGCTGCAGATGCGGTGGTTGTCCTCGGCCCTTCTCCTGTCGAGGTTCAACTGCGCCGCGAGTCGGCACGCCGCGCGGCCCGCCGGCGTCGCCGGGTGCTCTCATTGATCGTGGTTTCGTTCGCGGCCGTGGCAGGCGTTGCCTGGTATGGCCTGATCGAGTGGGTCTACGTCGCCATTCCTGCGGGCTTGCTGGTCGCGTGGCTGATCGCGTGTCGCCTGATGGTGCGCGGCGAACATCGCGCCTGGGATCGCCTGATCGCTCCCGCGCCGATGAGTGAGCCCACCGCGGGCGGCATGACCGAGGCTGCCCCCGACGAGGAGACCGTCTCGATCGACGCCGCGACCATCGCTGCAGCGATGCGGGATCCGGCCCTGTGGGACCCGGTGCCCGTCACCCTCCCGACGTACGTCACCAAGCCGACGGCCCCCCGCACGGTGCGCACCATCGACCTTGATTCGGACGGGGTGTGGACCTCGGGAAACACCGTCGCAGACTCGGCCCTGGCCCGCGAAGCCGACGAAGCTGCTCGGGTGGCCCGCAGCGAGGGCACCACCGACGACGAGCGAGCAGTGGGGTCCTAAGCCGAGCGCCCGGCTCGCCGTACTAACCTGTCGGAATGTCCACGCCCCTCACGGTCCGCGCGTCGCGCGCGGTTCCGGTCGCGGTCGATCGGGCTTTTGCAGGCGTGTTGGCTGCCCCGCTGCCCGATGTCTTCAGTCGCCGGTTTGGATTGATCCCACCCGTGCGCGAAGTGCGGGACCACGTCGGTGCCTGGGGTCAGGTCGGGCAGGCGCGCACCATCGTCTCCGCGGACGGGGGCACGATGCGCGAGGAACTGGTGGACGTTGTTGCCCCACGGCTCTTTCGCTACCTGATCACCGACCTCCGCGGTCCGCTCGCTCCCTTGGCGGCGGGCATCGAGGGTGCCTGGTCTTTCGAGCCGGCGGGCACTGGCACCCGGATCACCTGGACCTGGATCATCGAGCCGAAGTCCCGGCTTGCCGCCCTTGCCCTGCCCGGTTTCGGCCGGATGTGGCAGGGATATGCCCGGCAGGCTCAGGAGCGTCTTGAGCAGATCCTGGTGGACTGAGGATTCGATTCGTTGGGCCCCCGGATCGGGTGCTAACGTTTCTGCTCGCGTCGTACGACGCAAGCTGGGGCTGTGGCGCAGTTGGTAGCGCGTCTCGTTCGCAATGAGAAGGTCAGGGGTTCGAATCCCCTCAGCTCCACCAAACCCGCTGGTCAGAGGCCCTGCCCGGATCCTGAAACAGGAGACGAGCATGGCCTCTCAGCATTTAGTCAGCACAAAGTCGGTCGACTGGGTGTCGTCCTCGGTCCGTCTGGGCCGCTCTCGGCCAGGCGCGGCAGGCCTGGCGCACCTGGTCTGTATGAAGACCACAGCACACTCCGAGATGGGGCTGAGCGCCTTCGTCACCCTGTCGCAGCTCGCCGCGCAACTCGGCGTCAGCGTCCAGACCCTGTACGACCTGCGCAGCCAGGGGCGAGGCCCTCGCGGATTCCGCGTCGGCCGTGAGCTCCGGTTCCGGGTCAGCGAGGTCGACGCCTGGCTCGCGCAGATGGAGGCCGACGACGCCGAGCGGCACCCACGCCAGGCCGGCTGATGCGCACCGGAAGGCCCCGCACGCCGATCTGTACGTACGGCGCGATCAACACGCGGCGCGAGGGAGGTCGCGTGGTGGCGGAGACCCGCGTTCGTGACCTCGACGGTCGTCTCCGCCAGGTCAGGGCGTCGGGACCGGCAGCGGCCGCTGCGCGGACCCGGCTCCTGGAACGCATCCGAGAGCGTCCGTCGCTCCCGAGCGGCGGAGTGCTCGGGCCGACGAGCTCGTTCGCGGATCTGGCCGATCTGTGGCG
Organism: uncultured Actinomycetota bacterium; assembly: GCA_963814245.1. Lineage (GTDB taxonomy): Bacteria > Actinomycetota > Actinomycetes > Propionibacteriales > Nocardioidaceae > Nocardioides. The sequence goes on along the minus strand of CAWFBY010000004.1, from coordinate 1,248 downwards.
GGCCGACCTCGAACTGCGCGACCTGGCCGGCAACACCAAGGAGAACTACCGGGCCTGCTTGCGGCTCCATGTCCGGCCGGCGTTCGAGCACTACACGCTGGCTGAGGTGACCACGGGTCGGGTCGAGTGGTTCCTGGCGAAGCAGGCGAAGGTGTCGCCGTCGCAGGCCAAGCAGAGCCGCACGATGCTCAACATGCTCTTCGCCTACGCGTTACGTCATGACGCGATCGCTCGCAACCCGGTCGAGGGTACGTCGCAACTCCGCCGGACCAAGGCAACGCCGCAGGCGTTGACGATCGACCAGATCGCCGCGATCAGGAGGGCGGCTGCCCAGTGGCGAAGCGAGCCGGGACTCCCGGGGCCCAAGCCGGACGGCCAGGTCCGCGACATCATCGAGGTCCTGCTGGGGACGGCCATGCGCCCGGGGGAAGTGCTCGCACTCCGCCCTTGTGACATCGAGGACTTGCCCTCGGGGATGATCGCGAGCGTCAACGGCACCGTCGTGCAACGCAAGGGGAGCGGAGCCGAGCGTCAGCCTCGACCCAAGACCGACGCGTCCATCCGGCGTATCCCTGTCCCGGAGTTCGCGACCGTCGTGTTGCGACGCCGGATCGATGGCATGCCCGCGAGCGCCCGGACCCGGACAATCTTCGCCAGCCGCAGCGGAGGCCCACTGAGCCCGTACAACGTCCGGCGCACCTTCCGGGAGTTCCTCCAGATCGCTGACTTGGGCGGCAGCGGGATCAGTTTGCGCTGGTACCGGCGCACCGGGGCCACGGTTATAGCGCGTGGCATCGGCACTGACGCCGCGGCCGCCTTCCTCGGGCACACCTCAACGGTCATCACCGAAGCGCACTACATCGAGCCGAACCGTTCCGTCGATCCGTCTCCCGCGGTGCATCTCGAACGCACGCTCCGCCCAGCCGAGCCGAACGGCTCGCTCCTGGCAAATGGTCCGGCCGACCGGGAAGACGAGCTGCTGGCCGCGGTCGACCGCGAAACCGACGACGACGCCGTTGCATAGCACTCAGCTAGGCAGATCCGGCCGGGGCTCAAGTTGCGGAGAACTCCGGCGGAACACCTCCGGCGTGACCCAGTCCAGGCCAGCTTCACTGCGAATCTGCCGCCAGCGACGCTCGACGTTGTTGACCTGCTGCCACGTCACATTGCGAGTGGGAAACACGGCGTCGAGAAAGTTGTCCGGCGCGGAGCGGCGGCGTACTTGGAGCACAAGCGCTGCGAACTCAG
>CAWFBY010000003.1:980000-1345839 GCA_963814245.1 uncultured Actinomycetota bacterium | reverse complement strand
AACCCAGTATCGCCCACCCGCAGCTTCGATAGTCCGCCGCGTTCAGCACCAGAAGATCCCCAACACTGGTGCTCAACCCGGCGGACTCTCCAGATTTGGGGGCACCACGAAAACCTGAAGGCGCGCGGGTCGGGTCCCCGATACGATCGGCCGTGTCTTGCCTCGGAGCAGTCCTACCAAGCGAAACAGCCACCACAAACCAGGAGTCTCTTGTGTCCGACCCACGTCTGATCCTCATTCACGCCGACGCGCGGGAGGAAAGAACGGTCGCGGCGGGGACCAAGGCCTGGGAGTTGTACGCCGAGGACTCGAGCGTGATTGCGGCCCGGGTGGGGGACACCCTCAAAGATCTGGCCTATGAGCTGGTCGACGGCGACGTCGTCGAACCCGTCTCCATCACCTCGGCCGATGGGCGCGGCATCTTGCGCCACTCGACCGCCCATGTCATGGCACAGGCGGTTCAGGAGTTGTTCCCCGATGCCAAGCTCGGCATCGGCCCACCGATCGAGAACGGCTTCTACTACGACTTCGATGTCGAGGTGCCCTTCGTACCCGAGGATCTGGAGAAGATCGAAACTCGGATGCGCAAGATCATCAAAGAGGGCCAGCGTTTCTCGCGCCGAGTGGTGACCGACGAGAACGCGCAAGACGAACTGGCCAACGAGCCCTATAAACTCGAGTTGATCGGCCTCAAAGGCGGCGCCAGCCAAGCCGAAGGCGCCAGTGTGGAGGTCGGCGCGGGCGAGCTGACCATCTACGACAACCTCAACCGCAACGGTGAGATCGTCTGGAATGACCTCTGTCGCGGCCCGCATCTGCCCACCACCAAGCGGATCCCCGCCTTCAAGTTGATGCGCAGCGCCGCCGCGTACTGGCGCGGGGACGAGAAGAACAAACAACTCCAGCGCGTCTACGGCACCGCCTGGGAATCCAAGGAAGCCCTCGACGAACACCTCCATCGGATCGAGGAAGCCGAGCGTCGCGACCACCGCAAACTCGGCCGCGAGCTCGACCTCTATTCCTTCCCGGACGAGATCGGCTCCGGACTCCCGGTCTTCCACCCCAAGGGTGGCGTGATCAAGCGCGAGATGGAGGACTACGTCCGCCAGCGGCACATCGAGGAGGGCTTCGAATACGTCGGCACCCCCCACATCGCCAAGGAGGGGCTCTTCTACACCTCGGGTCATCTGCCCTACTACGGCGAGGGCATGTTCCCCGCGCTCGACGTGGACGGCATGGACTACCGCCTCAAGGCGATGAACTGCCCGATGCACAACCTGATCTACCGCTCGCGACAGCGCTCCTACCGCGAGCTGCCGCTGCGGTTGTTCGAGTTCGGCTCGGTCTACCGCCACGAGAAGTCGGGTGTCGTGCACGGCCTGACCCGGGTCCGCGGCTTCGCCCAGGACGACTCCCACTCCTACGTCACCCCTGAGCAGGCACCGGACGAGATCAAGCACCTCCTGGACTTCTGCCTCGGGCTTTTCCGCGATTTCGGGCTGAACGATTTCTACCTCGAGCTGTCCACCCGGGACGACGCCAAGCCAGACAAGTTCATCGGATCCGACGAGGACTGGGCGCTGGCCACCGAAGTGCTGCGCAAGGTGTGCGAGGAGTCGGGCCTCGAGCTCGTGCCCGACCCCGGCGGCGCCGCCTACTACGGTCCGAAGGTGTCGGTGCAGGCGCGCGACGCGATCGGCCGCACCTGGCAGATGTCGACCATCCAATACGACTTCAACCAGCCGGCCGCGGATCGCTTCAACCTCGAGTACGTCGCCGCTGACGGCACGCGGCAGCAGCCGGTGATGATCCACTCCGCCAAGTTCGGCTCGATCGAGCGCTTCATCGGCGTCCTCGTCGAGCACTACGCTGGCGCGTTCCCGCCTTGGCTGGCCCCCGTGCAGGTCCAGGGCATCCCGATCGCCGAGCGCCACAACGACTACCTCTTCGACATCGCCAGGCAGATGAAGGCGCAGGGGCTGCGGGTCGAGGTGGACGAGTCCGACGACCGGATGCAGAAAAAGATCCGCAACGCACAGTTGCAGAAGGTGCCGTTCATGATGATCGCGGGTGATCAGGACATCGAAGCGGGTGCGGTCTCGTTCCGATATCGCGACGGTCACCAAGACAACGGGGTGCCCATCGATGAGGCGATCGCTCGGGTGCAAGAAGCCGTTGCCTCCCGCTCCCAGGTCTGACGCGATCACGGTGACCGATCGCGACGGCGTGGGTGATCCCGACGGACTCGACCGCCTCTGGACCCCGCATCGGATGGCCTATCTGCGCGGTCAAGGCAAGCCCGCCGACGAGTCGGTCGACCAGTGCCCGTTTTGCCGGGCGCAAGGTGTGCCCGACGCGGATGGTTTGGTCGTACGCCGCGGCAGCACGGCGTACGTCGTGCTCAATCTCTTTCCGTACGCCGCCGGCCACCTCCTGATCTGCCCCTACCGACACATCGCCGACTACACGGATGCGTCAGCCGAAGAAGTGGTGGAAATGGCGGAGCTGACCCGTCAGTCGATGCGGGTCATCAGATCCGTCTCCGCGGCGCAGGGCTTCAACATCGGCATGAACCAGGGAGCGGCCGGCGGTGCCGGCATCGCCGCGCATCTCCACCAACACGTCGTCCCCCGGTGGGCGGGAGACGCCAACTTCTTGGCGGTTGTGGGCCGGACGAAGGCGATGCCCGAGCTGTTGGAGAACACCCGTGCCCTGCTCGCGGACGCCTGGATTGACGGCGGGACCGCTCCGGGCCGGTAGCCTGCTGCCGCCATGATGGAACACTTTCGCGCCTTCTGGACCAAGGTCATCGCCGCTCCCATCGCGCGCCTCCTGGTCGCCCTCGGGGTGAGCCCGGATGCCGTGACGCTCATCGGCACCATCGGCGTGTGCGTCGGGGCACTGTGGTTCTTCCCGCAGGGGCGGCTGCTGACCGGCGTACTTTTCATCACCGCCTTCGTCTTCAGCGATCTCATCGACGGCACCATGGCGCGCCTCTCCGGCCGCACCAGCAGCTTTGGCGCGTTCCTGGACTCCACCCTGGACCGAATCGGGGACGGGGCGATCTTCGCCGGACTGGCCCTCTATTTCGCGGGTCCGGGCGACAGCAAGCTCTATCTCGTGCTGTCCCTGGTCTGCCTGGTCATGGGCGGCGTCACCTCCTACGCCCGAGCGCGCGCCGAGTCGCTCGACTTCACCGCCCAGGTCGGGATCGCCGAGCGGGCCGATCGACTCGTCGTGATCTTGGTGTTGACCGGCTTCAGTGGGCTGCTGTCGCTGCCCATCTTGCTGTTTGCCGCGTTGTGGGGACTCGCGATCGCCAGCACGGTCACGGTGATTCAGCGCATCCTTGTCGTGCGGACTCAGGCGCAGGCTCGCGACCGTTCTTGAGCCGCCTCCCGAATCGCGGTCGGCCACCGGGTCGCCGTACGATTGAGGGCATGTCCGCAGAGCCCAGCACCCAGCCCAACTCCTCACCCGCCACCGGCACGACGCGCGTCAAGCGCGGCATGGCCGAAATGCTCAAGGGCGGGGTGATCATGGATGTCGTCACCGCCGAACAGGCCAAGATCGCCGAAGACGCTGGTGCGGTGGCCGTGATGGCCCTGGAGCGGGTCCCCGCCGACATCCGGGCTCAAGGCGGCGTGTCGCGGATGAGCGATCCCGACATGATCGACTCGATCATCGAGGCCGTGTCGATCCCGGTGATGGCCAAGGCCCGCATCGGCCACTTCGCGGAAGCCCAGATCTTGCAGAGCCTCGGCGTCGACTACATCGACGAGTCAGAAGTGCTGACTCCGGCGGACTACGCCAACCACATCGACAAGTGGAACTTCACCGTGCCCTTCGTCTGTGGTGCCACCAACCTGGGTGAGGCGCTGCGGCGGATCACTGAAGGTGCGGCGATGATCCGCTCCAAGGGCGAGGCCGGCACCGGCGACGTCTCCAACGCGGTCACTCACATGCGCACCATCCGGGCCGAGCTGCGTCGGTTGCAGGGCCTGGAGCCCGATGAGTTGTACGTCGCGGCCAAGGAGCTGCAGGCGCCCTACGACTTGGTCAAAGAGGTCGCGGCGGCAGGCAAGTTGCCCGTGGTGCTCTTCACCGCCGGCGGGATCGCGACGCCCGCCGACGCCGCGATGATGATGCAACTGGGCGCCGAGGGCGTCTTTGTCGGGTCGGGCATCTTCAAGTCCGGCAACCCGGCCGAGCGCGCCGAGGCCATCGTGAAGGCCACCACCTTCTTCGACGACCCCGACGTGGTCGCCAAGGTCAGCCGTGGCTTGGGTGAAGCCATGGTCGGCATCAACGTGGATGCGATCCCCCAACCCCATCGCTTGGCCGAGCGCGGCTGGTGACTCGCCACGCCAAGGTCGGTGGTCCCAAGGTCGGAGTCTTTGCCCTCCAAGGTGATGTGCGTGAGCATCTGAACGCCCTCACTCAGGTGGGCGCGGAGGCGATCGCCGTACGCCGTCCCGCGGAGTTGGCAGCGTGTGACGCGCTCGTGATCCCTGGTGGCGAGTCGACCACCATGGCGAAACTGGCTCGCATCTTCGACCTGTTCGAGCCGCTCAAGGACCGGATCGCGGGCGGTATGCCCACCTTCGGGACCTGCGCGGGGATGATCATGCTGGCGGATCGGATCAGCGCGGCCACCGACGACCAGGAGACCATCGGCGGCCTGGACATCGTCGTACGCCGCAACGCGTTCGGGCGCCAGGTCGATTCGTTCGAGGCCGACGTCGACTTCGCCGGCCTTGCCGATCCGGTGCACGCGATCTTTATCCGCGCACCCTGGGTGGAAGAGGTGGGCAACGGCGTAGAGATCCTCGCGCGTGTCGCCTCGGGCCCGGCCGCGGGTAGGATCGTGGCGGTCCGTCAGGGTCACCTGATGGCGACGTCGTTCCACCCCGAAGTGACCGGAGACACGAGGATTCACGAGTTGTTCGTCGACCTCGTCCGGCACCGCTGACCACCCATCGACGTCGGACCCCGAGCCAGAAGAGGACGCATGTCAGGCCACTCCAAATGGGCGACCACCAAGCACAAGAAGGCGGTCGTCGACGCCCGCCGCGGCAAGATGTTCGCCAAGCTCATCAAGAACATCGAGGTCGCCGCACGCATGGGCGGTGGTGACCCGACCGGCAACCCGACGTTGTACGACGCCATCCAGAAAGCCAAGAAGTCCTCGGTCCCCAACGACAACATCGATCGCGCGGTCAAGCGCGGCTCGGGGGCCGAAGCGGGCGGGGCCGACTACACCACGATGATGTACGAGGGCTATGGGCCTTCCGGCGTCGCGATGCTCATCGAGTGCCTCACCGACAACAAGAACCGCGCCGCGATGGAGGTGCGCACGGCGATGACCCGCAACGGCGGCTCGCTCGCCGACCCGGGCTCGGTGTCGTTCCTCTTCAATCGCAAGGGCGTGGTGATCGTCCCCGTCGATCAGGACGGCCGGACCGTCGATGAAGACATCGTCTTGGAAGCCGCGCTCGATGCGGGCGCCGAGGAAGTCAACGACCTGGGCGAGAACTTCGAAGTGATCTCCGAGGCCACCGACCTCGTCGGGGTGCGTACGGCGCTCCAGGCGGCCGGGCTCGACTATGACTCGGCCGAGGCCGAATTCGTGCCCGATATGCAGGTCGCCCTCGACAAGGAGGGGGCTGCCAAGGTGTTCCGCCTAGTGGAGGCGCTGGAGGACCTCGACGACGTGCAGAACGTCTTCGCCAACTTCGATGTCCCCGACTCCGTGCTGGCCGAACTCGACGCCTGAGCCCACCCTCCGCGTGTCGTCCGGACGTGGAGTGACGATGCGGGTTAGCGTTTGCTCCGAACAGGTGTTCGGACGAAGGGACGTGGACTGATGCGGGTGTTGGGCATCGATCCTGGGCTGACCAGATGTGGCCTCGGCATCGTGGAGGGCTCGGTCGGGCGACCACTCACGCTGGTTGACGTCAATGTGTTGCGCACGAGTGCCAGCGAACCGGTCGCCCAACGTCTGGTGACGATCGAAAAGGGCATCGACGCCTGGCTCGACGAATATCAACCCGACGCGGTCGCCGTCGAACGCGTTTTCGCTCGCTCCGATTCGAGCACGATCATGGGCACCGCCCAGGCCAGTGGCATCGCGATGGTGGCGGCGGCCAGACGGGGCCTCCCGATCGCTTTGCACACGCCCAGCGAAGTCAAGGCCGCGGTTTCGGGCAGCGGCCGCGCCGACAAGGCCCAGGTGGGTGCCATGGTGACGCGCATCCTGCGCCTCACCGAGATGCCCAAACCCGCCGACGCCGCCGATGCACTCGCCCTGGCGATCACCCACATTTGGCGCGGCGGGGCCCAGGCGCGGATCGACGCCGCCGTGGGCCAACATCAAGCGGCGTTGCGCCTGGCAGCCCGGCGGTCGCGATGATCGCCTTCGTGCGCGGCGAGGTGGCCGCGGTGACGCTCTCCAGCGCCGTGATCGAGGTCGGCGGCGTTGGCCTCGAGTTGATCTGTACGCCGGGCACGCTGGCTACCCTGCGCACCGGCCATCAGGCCATGTTGCCCACCAGCATGGTGGTGCGCGAGGACTCGCTCACCTTGTTTGGGTTCCTCAACGACGATGAGAAGACCTGCTTCGAGTTGGTGCAGACCGCCTCTGGTGTTGGCCCCAAGCTGGCCCAGGCGATGTTGGCCGTGCTGCCTCCCGACGATCTGCGCGGAGCCGTTGCGACCGAAGATGTCAAGACGCTGACGCGGGTCCCGGGCATCGGGCAGAAAGTCGCGCAACGGATCATCCTCGAGTTGAAGGATCGGTTGGGAGCACCGGTGGGGCGCACCGGATCCGGTCTTACTCCCTCACTCGCCGGCGGCTGGCGCGATCAGGTGCACCAGGGTTTGATGGGCCTGGGATGGTCGGCCCGCGAAGCAGAACAGGCGGTGGAGGCCGTCGCCGACGAGGCGGGGGATTCCCCCAACGTCGGCACCCTGTTGCGCTCCGCCCTTCGCACGTTAAGTAAGGCCTGAGCATGGACTATCTCGATGCCGCCGAAGAGGCTCACCTCGGGTCGCTGACCGCCGCCGAAGCCGAGGGTGACGAACGCACGATCGAGGCGGCGCTGCGGCCACGCAGCCTCGACGAGGTTGTGGGGCAGACCCGGGTCCGCGAGCAACTCGGGCTGGTGTTAGAGGCGGCCCGCATGCGCGAACGTCCGCCCGATCATGTGCTGCTTTCGGGGCCTCCTGGGCTTGGCAAGACCACCTTGGCCATGATTATCGCCCACGAGATGAAGGTGCCGCTTCGTCTGACCAGCGGCCCGGCCATCACCCATGCCGGGGATCTCGCGGCGATCCTGTCGGGGCTCAACGAGGGCGATGTCCTGTTCGTCGACGAGATCCACCGGATGTCGCGACCCGCCGAAGAGATGCTCTATATGGCGATGGAGGACTTCCGGGTCGACGTCGTGATCGGCAAGGGCCCGGGGGCCACCGCAATCCCACTAGAGATTCCGCCGTTTACCCTGGTGGGCGCCACCACCCGTGCCGGCCTGCTCCCGGGGCCGCTGCGCGATCGCTTCGGATTCACCGCTCATCTGGAGTTCTACGAGCCGGCGGAGTTGGACCAGATCGTGAAGCGATCGGCCCGCCTGCTCGACATCGAGGCCCGCGCCGAGGGAACCGCCGAGATCGCTTCGCGGTCACGGGGTACGCCGCGCATCGCCAACCGGCTGCTGCGCCGCGTCCGCGACTTTGCGCAGGTGCGGGCTGACGGCATCGTCACGCTGCCGGTCGCGCACTCGGCGCTGGAGCTCTACGAGGTCGACGAGTCGGGCCTGGACCGGCTCGACCGGGCGGTGATCGACGCCTTGTGTCGCCGCTTCGGCGGAGGTCCCGTGGGCATCTCCACGCTCGCGGTCGCGGTGGGGGAGGAACGCGAAACCGTCGAGGAGGTCGCCGAGCCGTTTTTGGTGCGGTGCGGCTTCCTGGCCCGCACCCCACGCGGGCGCATCGCCACCCCCGCGGCGTGGCAGCATTTGGGTCTCGCCGTGCCTGCCGCCTCCTCCGCCCAGGCGTTCGACGCCACGCTGTTTGAGGACTGAGTCGGGGTCAGCGCCTGGTCGCGGCTACACTTCAGCGTTGGCCGGGCGCCCGCGACGGAGTTGCCCGCAGACTCACACTCTTTGAGAGGTTGTTCGCGTGAAGGAGCTTGCCTCCCTCTTGCCGTTGTTGGCGATTTTCGGGATCTTTTGGTTGCTGGTCTTGCGCCCAGCCAGTCGGCGGAACAAGGAGCTGGCCCAGACTCAGCACAGCGCCGCGGCTGGCGATCGGGTGATGCTGAGCTCCGGTCTCTACGGCACCATCCGCTCGATCGAGGATGATCGGGTGCACCTCGAGGTCGCACCCGGCACGGTCGTCGAGGTGGCCCGTGGAGCGATCGCCAGAATCGATGGCGACCCGCCCCCGGCGATCACCGAGGAGAGCTGAGATGGCCCAGAAGCAACTGCGCCCCGCTCGGACTTTGCTGGTCTTCTTCCTCTCGACGCTGGCGGTCTACGGCCTGGTCGCGTTGGCGGACACCTGGAAGCCCGCTCTCGGTCTGGATCTTCAAGGCGGCACCCGGATCACGCTTGAGGCCAAGGACAATCCGTCCACCGCGAGCCTCAACGAAGCAGCCAGCATCATCGACTCGCGCGTCAACGGTTCCGGTGTTTCCGAAGCCTCCGTCACGGTCCAGGAGAACGACAACCGGATCATCGTTGAAATCCCGGGCAAAACTCGCTCGGATCTCGAAGAGACGGTCAAGCGCCAGGCCCAGTTGCGCTTCCGGATGGTGGCGCAGTCCGCCGACGGGGCTGCTGGGGCTCCCACCACGGCACCCAGCCCGACCACCTCGCCCGGTGCTGGCGTGTTGGTGCCGTCGAAGTCCCCGAGTGTGTCGGCCAGCGTGTCCGGTGACCCCTCTGCATCGGCTGGCACCGGCTCTCCGACTGTGAGCGAGTCTGCCTCGCCCAAGGGGCGCGCTCCCATCGCTCCGGGGCTGGCTCCGACCAAGAGCCCCAAGGCCTCGGGCTCGCCGTCGGCGTCGGACTCCGCCCCCGCGTCGCCTACCGATGGAGCGACCCCGTCAACCGACGTTTCGCCCACCGTTCCGGCTGAGCCCGGCGCACCCACCGTCGATGACCCGATGGCCTGGGCGCTCAATCCTGATCCGGCCTGGGTGACGAAATTCGCCACGTTCACCTGTCCCGCCGACGGCGCCGCGGCCAATGTCGTCGACGACCCCAAGTTGCCGCTCATCACCTGCGACACCGACGGCGTCAAATACCTCCTGTCCGCCTCGTTGCTCGAAGGCACCGCGCTCAAGAGCGCGAGCGCCGGCATCCCGCAGGGCCAAGCCGCATGGGTGGTGTCCCTTTCCTTCGACGGCGAGGGCACCAAGACGTTCGGTGACATCTCGCGGGAGCTGTTCGGCACCCAGCGACAGTTCGCCATCGTGCTCGACGGCCAGGTCTTGTCGGCCCCGACGATGGACGGCCTGATCCTCGATGGGCGCGCTCAAATCAGCGGCAACTTCACCGAGAGCACCGCGCGCAGCCTGGCCACGTCCTTGAAGTTTGGCGCGCTGCCCATCGCCTTCGACGACGACGCGATGACGGTCGAGTTGGTCGGACCTTCACTGGCCGGCAATCAACTCTCGGCAGGCATCACGGCCGGGATTGCCGGGTTGTTGCTGGTCATGCTCTATTGCTTGTTCTACTACCGCGGGCTCGGGCTCGTCGTGATCGCCTCCCTCGTGGTGGCGGCGGTGTTGACCTACGGTCTGGTGTTGCTGCTCAGCAAGGCCGCGGGCTTCACCTTGTCCCTGCCTGGCATTGCCGGCCTTATCGTCGCGGTCGGCATCACCGCCGACTCGTTCATCGTGTTCTTCGAGCGCATCCGAGACGAGATGCGCGACGGCAAATCGATGCGCGTCGCGGTGGAGGCTGGCTGGGTCAGGGCCCGAAACACCTGTTTGGCCGCCGACGCGGTCTCGCTCCTGGCGGCCGTGGTGCTCTATGTCTTCGCGGCCGGGGTCGTGAAGGGCTTTGCCTTCGCGTTGGGTCTCTCCACCCTGATCGACCTCGTGGTCTTCTTCTGGTTCACCCACCCCCTGGTGTCCTGGTTGGGACGCTTTCCGTTCTTCAACAAGGGGCACAAGTTGTCCGGTCTCGATGCCGAGAACCTCGGAATTGAACGTCTGCCGGCTGGAGGGAGGGCCTGATGGGCAAGTTCTCTCGTCTCGGCAACGATCTCTACACGGGTCGCAAGTCGATCGACTTCGTCGGGAAACGGTGGCTTTGGTATGCCATCTCGGGGGTTATCGTGGCCGTCGCCGTGGGTGGGCTCTACTCCAAGGGTCTCGACATGGGCATCGAGTTTGTCGGGGGCGCCGAATACCGGGTTAGCCTGGCGACCGATCAGGTCACCCAAGACACCGCTGACGAACTGGCGGTCGCCGTCGCCGACACCGGCATCGCCAACGCTTCTGCTCCCAAGGTGACCACCTCGGGCACCGAGGCCATCCTGATCCAGACCCAGCCTCTCACCGACGCCGAAAGCGAGCGCGTCACCGATGCGATCGTGGGCGTGACCGGCATCGATCCGGACGCGGACCTCTCGCGTTCGGAGATCGGACCCAGCTGGGGTGAGCAGGTCGCGAAGCGATCGGCGATCGGCCTCGCGGTGTTCCTCGTGCTCGTGGTGCTGTTTATCTGGGCCTACTTCCGCGAGTGGAAGATGTCCGTGGCGGCGATCGTGGCTCTGGCTCACGACGTCCTGATCACCATCGGTGTCTATGCGCTCTCCGGATTTGAGGTCACCCCGGCCACGGTCACGGGTCTGCTCACCATCCTCGGCTTCTCGCTCTATGACACCGTGGTCGTCTTCGACAAGGTTCGGGAAAACACCAGCAATCTCAAACGCACGCACCAGACCTATGCCGAGGCCGCCAACCTCGCGGTCAACCAGACCCTGGTCCGCTCGATCAACACCTCCCTGGTGGCGCTGATCCCCGTGGGTGCGATCTTGTACGTCGGCGCCGTGCAGCTGGGTTCGGGCTCGCTGAAGGACCTGGCGTTGGCGCTGTTCGTCGGCATGGCCGCCGGTGCCTACTCCTCGATCTTCATCGCCACGCCGTTGTTGGCCTACATGAAGTCTGCCGAAGACGACGTCCAACTATCCGACCGCCGGGCCAAAGCGCGCCGTCGGCACGAGGCGGATCGCTATGCCTCGGTGCCCGTCTTCAAGGACGGCTCCGTCGGCGATGTCGCACCCGCGCGCGACGGCATCGTCCCTGGCGCAGCCGACCTGGGCGCAGCCGACCTGGGCGAGGCCCCGGCCGCCCCCGTCGTACGCCGCGAGCCGGCGTCAGGCAAGGGCAGGGTGGCACCTCCCGCCCATGGCGAAGTCAAACCGAGCGGCGCGGCCAATCGCGATCAACCGACCCGGCAGCCGAGGTCCAAGCGCGGCAAGAAGTGAGGGGGCCGGCGTGGAGTTGACGTCCCAGACTGCGCTCTCGGTCGCGCGCGAGGCGATGCGCACGCTCGTCGCGGACGTGCCCGACTTCCCCGAGCCGGGCGTGCTGTTCAAGGACATCAGCCCGATGTTGGCCGACCATGCGGCCTTCCACGCCGTGATCGAGGCGCTCTCCTGGGCCGGCCGGGACTCTGCTGGCGCGGTTGCCGTGGACAAGGTGATCGGGATGGAGTCGCGCGGCTTCATCTTGGGCGCACCGGTGGCGCTCGCCCTGGGCGTCGGGTTCGTGCCCGTGCGCAAGGCGGGCAAGCTGCCCCGGGAGACCTATGCGGTGTCCTATGACCTTGAATACGGCCAGGCCACCCTCGAGATTCACCGCGATGCCATCGCCGCCGGCGAACGCGTGTTGCTGGTGGACGACGTCCTGGCCACCGGCGGCACGGTCGCGGCCACCCGCGAGCTCGTTAACCGCTGCGGTGGCCGCACCGTCGCCGTGGCCATGCTGATGGAAATCGGCGCGCTTCCCGGACGTCGGGCCGTCGGCGAGGTCCCCCTCACCGTGCTTGCCACTGTCTGAGTCATTGGCACGGTGACCCCTAAGATGGGTTAATGACCGAGGACATCGCCCCTCCGCCGCCGCGTGAGCGGGTCTCGGAGCCTGTCCTCACCACGCGCGGCATGCGAGCGCGGATCGCCCGGATCGGCACCCGGACCCAGGTGGGCAATCCCGTCCTCGAACCCCTCTTCAATGCCGTTCGCGCCAACCACCCCAAGGCCGATCTCGCTCTCCTCGAGCGCGCCTACGTGACCGCCGAGAAGATGCACGGCACCCAGATGCGTAAGAGCGGTGACCCCTACATCACCCATCCGCTCGCCGTGACCACCATCCTCGCAGACATCGGCATGACCGAGCCCACGCTGGTGGCGGCGCTGTTGCACGACACGGTCGAGGACACTCCCTACACGTTGGAGGCCCTGCGCGAGGACTTCGGTGACGAGGTAGCCGCCTTGGTCGACGGCGTCACCAAGCTCGACAAGGTGCAATACGGAGATACCGCCCAGGCCGAGACGATCCGCAAGATGATCGTGGCGATGTCGCGCGACATCCGCGTGCTGGTGATCAAGCTCGCCGATCGACTGCACAACATGCGCACGCTGCGCTACGTCAAGCGGGAGACCCAGGAGCGCAAGGCCCGCGAGACCCTCGATATCTACGCCCCGCTGGCTCACCGGCTCGGCATGAACACCCTGAAGTGGGAGCTGGAGGACCTGGCCTTCGCGACCCTGCATCCCAAGATCTATGACGAGATCGTGCGGCTGGTCGCCGAACGCGCCCCCTCGCGCGACAAGTTCCTGGCCGAGGTGATCGACCGGGTCGAGCAGGACCTCAAGGACGCCAAGGTCAAGGCCACGGTCACGGGGCGTCCCAAGCACTACTACTCGATCTATCAGAAGATGATCGTCGGTGGCCGCGACTTCTCCGACATCCACGACCTGGTCGGCATCCGAGTGCTCGTCGACGCCGACAAGGACTGCTATGCCGTCCTGGGTGTCCTCCACGCCCGCTGGAATCCCGTCTTGGGGCGCTTCAAGGACTACCTCGCGATCCCCAAGTTCAACATGTACCAATCGCTGCACACCACCGTCATCGGACCCCAGGGCAAGCCCGTGGAGTTGCAGATCCGGACCTACGCTATGCACCGGCGCGCGGAGTACGGCGTCGCCGCTCACTGGAAATACAAGGAGAACGGCCGCGCCGGCGTCGACACTGACAAGGCCGCCGATCTCGATGACATGACCTGGGTGCGCCAGTTGCTCGACTGGCAGAGCGAGGTTGAGGACCCGGGCGAGTTCTTGGAGTCATTGCGCTTCGAGATCAACCGGGCGGAGGTCTATGTCTTCACCCCCCGGGGCGACGTGATCGCGCTGCCCACGGGCGCTACACCGGTGGACTTTGCGTACGCCGTACACACCGAGGTTGGGCACCACACCATCGGATCGCGCGTCAACGGTCGGCTGGTGCCGCTGGAGTCCACGCTCGACAACGGCGACGTGGTCGAGGTCTTCACCTCCAAGAATCCCGCCGCCGGACCGTCGCGCGACTGGTTGACCTTCGTGCGCTCTCCCCGGGCGCGCGCGAAGATCCGGCAATGGTTCACCAAGGAGCGCCGCGAGGAGGCCGTCGATCGGGGCAAGGACCAGATCGTCAAGCTGATGCGCAAGGAGGGGATGGGCCTCAAGCGTGTGCTGACCCATGAGTCGTTGACCCTGGTCGCCCAACACTTCAATCTGGCCGACGTCTCGGCCCTCTATGCGTCGGTCGGCGAGGGCAACCTGAGCCCACAGGCGGTCGTCCGCCGCGTTATCGAGTTGCACGGTGGCGAAGGGGGCGCGGCCGAAGACATGGCCGAAGGCGTCACGATCACGGGTCGCCGGGGCCGCAGGAAGGTCACCTCAGGCGGCGATTCCGGTGTCCGAGTCAAGGGTGCACCCGACGTGTGGATCACGCTCGCCAAGTGCTGCACCCCCGTGCCCGGTGACCCGATCTTGGGATTCGTGACGAAGGGCGGGGGAGTGTCGGTGCATCGCCGAGACTGCACCAACGCGGCCTCGCTGGAGTCACAAGCAGAGCGGCTCTTGGACGTCGAGTGGGCGCCGACCGCTCAGTCGACCTTCCTGGTCAACATCCAGGTGGAGGCCCTTGATCGGGCTCGGTTGTTGTCCGACATCACCATGGCGCTCTCGGACGCCCATGTCGACATCCTGAGCGCCAACCTGACGACGAGTCGCGACCGGGTGGCCAAGTCCAGGTTCACCTTCGAAATGGCCGACTCCAAGCACCTCGACAACGTGCTGCGCGCCGTCCGCGCGGTCCCGGGCGTCTTCGACGCCTATCGCGTAACGCAATAGGCCACGGTCGGGCGCCGCCTGCGCAGCACGGGACGAACGACCTCAGCCCGAGAACTCGCTGGCCGCGCGCTTGGCCGCTTCGAGGAACGCACGTCGCGAGTCGAGGTTGTCCTCCAACTCCGCGGCCAGTTTGTCGTTTCCGGCGGCACGAGCCGCCTCGAGGTCCTTCTCCACCTTGGCGATCGCGTCCTGCAACTTGCCGACCAGGTCGTCGGCGCGCGCCGACTTCTCCGGGTCCGAGCGCCGCCATTGGTCCTCTTCGACGCCACGAATGGCCTGTTCGACCTTGCGAATGCGTGCCTCGAGGTCCTTCATCCGCTCCCGCGGGACCTTGCCGGCGGCGTCCCAACGTTCGGAGATGTCGCGGAAGGCCCGTTTGGCGGCGTCCAGGTCGGTGACCGGCACCAGCTTCTCGGCCTCTTCCAAGAGGCCTTCCTTGACCACGGCGTTGGCCGCGAACTCCGCGTCGACCTTGCTGGACTCGGCGTCCCGGGCCGCGAAGAACGCGTCCTGGGCCGCCCGGAAGCGAGTCCACAACGCCTCGTCCACGTCGCGCGGGGCCGGCCCGGCCGCCTTCCATTCGCGCATCAGGTCGCGATAGGCGCCGGCGGTCGGTCCCCAGTCGGTGGAGGTGGCCAGATCTTCGGCCGCCTTGGCCAAGCGCTCCTTGATGCCGCGAGCTCCCTCGCGGCGCTCTTGCTGTTCGGCGAAGTGGGCCTTGCGGCGCCGGGTGTACGCCGTACGCGCGGTCGAGAAGCGACGCCACAAGACGTCGTCGGCGGAGCGGTCCAGTCGCGGGAGCGCCTTCCAGGTGTCCAACAACTCGCGCAGCCGGTTCGCGCCGTTGCGCCAGTCGTTGCTCTCGGCAAGTTTTTCGGCCTCGGCGACGATGCGATCCTTCTCCGCTCGCGACTCCGCGGCCTTGAGGGCGCGTTCGGCCTTGCGCACCTCACGCTGGCGGGCGATGACGGGGCCAAGGGCGTCCAGGCGGCCGGCCAGGGAGGCGAGATCGCCCACGGCGTTGGCGTCGCTCACCTGCCCGCGGACGCGCTTGACCGACTCGGAGGCCTCCTCGGGACTGAGCAGTCCGGCATTGACCCGCTGCTCGAGCAGGTGCACCTCGAACTCCAACGCCTCAAAACGATCGGTGAAGAACTTCAGCGCTTCTTCGGCGCTGCCCTCGGGGTATTGCCCTACAGCCCGCTCGGTTTCTGCCGTGCGGACATAGACGGTGCCGTCTTCGGCAACCCGACCCCAGTCGTGACTCGTCACGTGATTCCTCTTCGTTTTGGTCCATCGGACGCCACGCATGCCGGCGCGCTGGGGACATGCTAGTCACGGGGGACCGGGTCCCGTCTCGGGAGATGTGACAAAGAGCGGCCGTGAGCCACGCCTGCTGGAAATACCGATGCTGCGGGGTGCCCTTGCCCTCGGTAGTCTTCGCGGGTGTTGATCGCCGGCTTCCCCGCAGGTCCCTGGGGCACCAACTGTTACGTCGTGGCTACGGGCCCGCGCAGCGAGTGCCTGGTGATCGATCCGGGCAAGGATGCGACCGTCGGTGTCGCGGAGGTAGTGCGCGAGCACGGACTCAAGCCGGTCGCCGTGATGCTGACCCATGGACACGTGGATCACATGTGGTCGGTGACCCCGGTCGCGGGCGCCTATGACGCAACAGCCTGGATCCATCCCAAGGATCGCCACTTGCTCACCGACCCGTTGGCCGGTATCTCACCCGAGACCAGTCGGATGCTGTTGGGGGAGAACCTGACCTGGGCCGAGCCGGACGAGGTGCGCGAGTTGGCCGACGCGCAGGTCCTCGAGGTGGCGGGGCTTGAGTTCACGGTCGATCACACCCCCGGACACACCGAGGGATCGGTCACCTTTCGGACGCCGTACGACGGCAGCGGGGGCCACAGCTCCGCCGACATCAGCGACGTGATGTTCTCCGGCGACCTCCTCTTTGCCGGATCCATCGGTCGCACCGACCTGCCCGGCGGGGACCACGCGACCATGCTGCGCAGCCTCACCGCCAAGGTGCTGCCGCTGGCCGATAGCGTGGTGGTGCTGCCAGGACATGGGGAACAAACGACGATTGGGCACGAGCGCGTCACCAACCCCTACCTACTCGACCTGCAGAACGCGACCCGAGGACTCTGACGTCAATGAGCAAACTGACCCGCCTGACCGGGTTTCCTGAACTCTTGCCCGCGCAGCGGGTGGTCGAACGCGACGTCATCGCCAAGCTCTCGCAAACCTTCGAGTTGCACGGCTTCGCCAACATCGAAACCCGAGCCGTCGAACCGCTCGATCGGTTGGCCAAGGGCGGCGAAATCGACAAGGAGATCTACGTCCTGCGTCGTCTTCAGTCCGAAGACGCACTCGACGACACCGGGCTGGGGATGCACTTCGATCTCACCGTCCCTTTTGCGCGCTATGTGCTCGAGCACGCGGGGCACCTCGAATTCCCGTTCCGGCGTTTTCAGATCCAGCCCGCTTGGCGAGGGGAGCGGCCTCAGGAAGGTCGCTATCGCCAGTTCACGCAGGCCGACATCGACATCGTTGGTCGAGACGAACTGCCCTTCCACCACGACGTAGAGGTGATGGGGGTGATGGTGGCCGCGCTCGCCGCCCTGCCGCTGCCACCGCTGTCCTTCCAGTTCAACAACCGCAAGCTCATCCAGGGCTTCTATCGCGGCCTGGGGCTTGGCGATGTCACCGAGGCGATCCGGGTCATTGACAAGCTCGACAAGCTGCCCGCCGAGCAGGTCGCACAGTTGTTGGTCGACAGGGTCGGGGCGACTCCCGAGCAGGCTGGCTTGTGCCTTGAGTTGGCTACCATTCGGGTGCCCGATCTCTCCTTTGTGGACCGGGTGCGTGCTCTCGGCGTTCGCGATGACCTGCTCGAGGTCGGGCTCAGCGAGTTGGCGGCCGTCATCGAGGGTTGCTCCGCGGGAGCTCATGGCTCGGTCTCGGTGGAAGCAAATCTGCGGATCGCCCGCGGCCTGGACTATTACACCGGCACCGTCGTCGAGATCTTCATGAGCGGCTACGAGCGGCTCAAGTCCGTCGGCGGCGGCGGCCGCTATGACGCGCTCGCGACCGACGGCAAGACGACCTACCCGGGAGTGGGCGTGTCGTTCGGGGTCTCGCGTACCGTCATCCCGCTGCTCGCCGACGGCGTACTCGCGGGGAGCCGTCCGGTTCCCAGCGCGGTGCTGATCGCCGTCACCGACGAGGATTCGCGACCGGCCAGCAACGCCGTGGCGGCTGGCTTGCGAGCCCGCGACATCGCCTGCGAAGTGGCTCCGAGCGCCCAGAAGTTCGGCAAGCAGATCAGGTACGCCGAGCGGCGGGGCATCCCGTTCGTGTGGTTCCCCGGACGTGAGGGCGACCAGGTCAAGGACATCCGCACTGGCGAGCAACAACTCGCCGACCCCACGAGTTGGACCCCACCCGCCCTCGATGCTCGGCCCCACGTGGTGACGACCCACCTGGTAACCCCCCAAGGAGAAATTCAGTGATGCGCACCCACGATGCCGGCGCCCTGCGCGCCGAGCACGCCGGCCAAACCGTGACCCTGGCGGGGTGGGTGGCCCGTCGCCGAGACCATGGAGGGGTGGCCTTTCTCGACCTGCGCGAAGCGAGCGGCGTCGTCCAAGTTGTGGTCCGCGAAGAAGTGGCGCACAGCCTGCGCAACGAATATTGCCTCCGGGTGGTCGGCACCGTCTCGGTGCGCCCCGAGGGCAACGCAAACCCCAATCTGCCCTCGGGCGAGATCGAGGTGATCGCCGACGAGGTCGAGGTGTTGAGCGCGTCGGCCCCGCTGCCTTTCCCGATCGACGACCATGTCGACGTCGGTGAGGAGGCCCGGCTCAAGCATCGCTATCTCGACCTGCGACGCAGTGGCCCCAACGCGGCAATCCGCCTGCGCAGCAAGGTCAACAAGGCCGCCCGCGATGTGCTCGATCGCCACGACTTCGTGGAAGTCGAAACGCCCACGCTGACCCGCTCGACGCCCGAAGGGGCGCGCGACTTCTTGGTCCCCGCTCGGCTCCAGCCGGGCAGTTGGTATGCCCTGCCGCAGAGCCCGCAGCTGTTCAAGCAACTGTTGATGGTGGCCGGGATGGAACGCTACTTCCAGATCGCACGCTGCTATCGCGATGAAGACTTCCGGGCCGACCGGCAGCCGGAATTCACCCAGCTCGACATCGAAATGAGCTTCGTCGATCAAGACGACGTGATCGCCGTCGCCGAGGACGTGCTCAGTTCGTTGTGGTCGTTGGTTGGCTATCAGGTGCCCGCCCCGCTGCCGCGGATGACGTACGCCGAGGCGATGGCGCGTTTCGGCTCCGACAAGCCCGATCTGCGGATGGGCCTGGAGTTGGTCGAATGCACCGACTACTTCGCCGACACACCGTTCCGGGTCTTCCAGGCGCCCTATGTGGGTGCCGTGGTGATGCCCGGTGGGGCCAGCCAGCCCCGCAAGCAGTTGGATGCGTGGCAGGAGTGGGCCAAACAACGTGGAGCCAAGGGCCTTGCCTATGTGCTGGTGCTCGAGGACGGGGAGTTGGGCGGGCCGGTTGCCAAGAATCTGTCGGAGACCGAACGCGCCGGTCTCGCGGCCCGAGTTGGTGCCAGCCCCGGTGACTGCGTGTTCTTCGCTGCCGGACCGGTGAAGTCCAGCCGCGCCCTGTTGGGAGCGGCCCGGCTCGAGATCGGACGACGGGGCGGATTGATCGACGAGGCCGCGTGGAGCTTTGTCTGGGTGGTTGACGCCCCGCTGTTCGAGCCCGCGGACGAGGCGACCGCGGCCGGAGAGGTGGCGGTCGGGGGCGGGGCGTGGACCGCGGTCCATCACGCCTTCACCTCACCCCAGGATCTGGATACCTTCGACCAGGATCCGGGTGCCGCTCTGGCGTGGGCCTACGACATCGTCTGCAACGGCAACGAAATCGGCGGTGGCTCGATCCGGATCCATCGCGACGACATCCAGCGCCGGGTGTTTTCGGTGATGGGCATCGCCGAGGAGGAGGCGAGCGAGAAGTTCGGGTTCCTTTTGGATGCCTTCGCTTTCGGTGCGCCACCGCATGGCGGCATCGCGTTCGGATGGGATCGGATCGTCGCGTTGTTGGCGCACACCGAGTCGATCAGGGACGTCATCGCCTTCCCCAAGTCCGGAGGAGGCTTCGACCCGCTGACCGCAGCACCGGCGCCAATTACGGCTCAACAGCGCAAGGAAGCCGGAGTTGACGCCGTGAAGACGCAAGACGTTCGGCCAGAAGGCTGATTTGCCGCATGATGTGGGCCAAACCACGGATCTCGTCACCAGATCGTTACGCTCCGGTGATCGCCCAGGTGGTGTGAGTCGCCTAGAGTCCACATCGGCGCACATCACGCAACACACGTTGCGGGAGTCGCTGACCGTAGCCGCAACACGATGGGAAGCAGATGTCGACATCCGTCGGTCCTGACACCGTGGCCACCCGGCCCGATGAACCGTCGATGCCCGAACCCGGCGAGCCGAAGAAGGCGAAGTCTCAATCCATCGAAGGCAAGTCCCCGCTGCAGATCGCTTGGGGGCGCCTGCGCCGCGACAAGATCGCGGTGGTCTGTGGCCTGACCGTCCTGTTCTTCATCCTGATCGCGATCTTCGCGGACGTCATCGCCGGCTTCTTCAATGTTTCGCTGGCGACCCGATTGCCATCCCAATATGTCGACTCCTTCAACGGTGGGCTGCCCAAGAAGGGACCGCCGCTCCATGGCTTTGACCCCGAGCACCCGTTCGGCATCGCGCCGCGCAGCGCAGACGACAACCTCGCCTATTGGCTGTACGGCTGCCGTACCTCGCTGATCGATCGCCACGATGGCGACGGTGGTTGCCTCCATTATCGGCATCACGCTTGGCCTCATCTCAGGTTTCCTCGGTGGCTTCGTGGACAAGGTCATCTCGTTCGTCACCGACTTCTTCTTGACCATCCCGTTTCTGCTGGCCGCGCTGAGCCTTGCTCCGATCATCAACGAGCGGTTTGCCTCCACGGATCCGGAGTTGTACAAGACGGTGAAGTTCTGGAGCCTTGTCGCGATCCTTTCCTTGTTCGGTTGGATGGGCATGGCGCGGATCGATTCGAGGTGAGGTCTTGTCGTTACGGGAGCGCGAATTTGTGCAGGCTGCCCGCGTGCTCGGGCATGCCGACGTCGCGGATCTTGATCAAGGAACTCCTTCCGAATCTGGTGGCACCGATCGTCATCTCCGTGTCGTTGCTGCTTCCCGCGTTCGTCGCGTTCGAGGCTGGCCTGGCATTCCTCGGCATCGGTGTGGAAGGCGCCTCCTGGGGGAAGACCGTGGAGAAGGCGACCGACTATTTCCAGCGCTACCCCCTTTACCTGTGGGAGCCACTGATCGGCATCGTGTTGCTGGTGCTGGCCCTCAATCTGTTGGGCGACGCGATCCGCGACGCCCTCGACCCCAAGACCCGTCGCTGACGGACCCACACGTTGCCCGCGCCATGAGGCGGGGCACGAACAATAGAAAGGCTGGACAAGCAGATGAGACGGAGCAAACCGTTCGCGGCGCTCGTCGGTGCCGCCATGTTCGCTCTTGCTGCCTGCGGCGGCTCGAATGGCGACAACGCATCCGACACGAAGGGCGATGATTTCGAAAAAGCCATTACCGGCGTTGCGCTCAATCCCGACGCCAAGGGCCCCGCGCCCGAGATCGAAGGCGCGGTGGCCGGTGGCACGATCACCGTCTATGTGCCGAGCGACCCCGGCCCGACATCGATGGACCCGACCGATGGCTGGTCGGTGCTCGGCAACTCGCTGCAGCAGGCGCTCACGCACCGTTCGCTGACTCAGTACGCCCGCAACCCCGAGACCGGCGAGATGTCTCTGGTGCCCGACCTGGCCACCGACCTCGGTCGCGCCAACGACGACTTCACCGAGTGGACCTTCACCATTCGCGACGACGTCAAGTGGGAGACCGGCGCACCGATCACGGCCGAAGAAGTCGCCTGGGGCATCCAGCGCTCGCTCGACTCGGACCACGTTCCCCGGCGGTCCTGGCACCGAATACTCCACGCACTTCTTCCTCGACGGTGAAACCTACAAGGGTCCCTACACCGACAAGGGCAAGGAATACGGCGGCATCGTCGTCGACGGCAAGCGACGTGACCATCAAGATGGCCAAGCCGCAGCCCGACATGGCCTATTGGGGCGCGTTCATGGCGATGGGTCCCGCGCCACTCGGCGACGCCAGCAAGCCGCCGGCCTATGGCAAGAAGCCGCTGTCCAATGGCCCCTACAAGATCGAGTCGTTCCGCTCCGGTGAAGAGACTCGTCCTGGTCAAGAACGACCAGTGGGATCCGGCCACCGACCCGGCCCGGCACCAGTACGCCGATGGCTTCGTCATCAAGCTCACCCAGGACCCCAACCAGGTCGACCAGATCATGCTGAGCGGCAACACCGATTCGCAGAGCGCGATCGCGCTGGGCATCAACTCCACCAACTACCAGGAATACCTGGACAAGTTGGGTGACCGGATGGTCAAGCAGTCGGCTCAGTGCGTCAGTTACATGTCGCCGGACTACACCAAGATCACCGACATCAACATCCGCAAAGCCATTGCCTACGCGATTCCTTACGAGGACATCTGGACCGCGGGTGGCGAGGTTCCCGGTGTGACCCGGGTGCCCGCCAACTCGATCATGCCTCCCGGCATGTCGGGCAAGGAGGAGTACTTCGTTGAGGGTGAGCAGTTCACCTACCAGCCCGAGAAGGCCAAGGCGTTGCTCGCCGACGCCGGTGTCACTGGTGACTACGAGTTGACCAACGTCTTCTTCGAGCCCGACCCTCTGGCCGTGGACGCGCAGAAGGTCCTGGTCGAGGGCATGAAGGCGGCTGGCTTCAAGTTGACCGGCATCCCGGTCGAGGTCTCGCCGTACGACATCTGGTTGAACCCGGACGACAAGATCAACAAGAAGCTCAACCTCCGTGGCGTCAACTGGTGCTCCGACTGGCCGTCGGGTCTCACGATGGTCCCGCCGTTGCTCAAGACCGGTGGACCCTACAACACCTCGTTCTTCTCCGAGCCGGCGATCGACGAGGAGATGGACGGCATCACCAGCCTGCCGCTTGAGGATCAGGCCGCGGCCTGGGGCGCATTGGACAAGAAGATCTCCACGGAGTACTTCCCGATGATCCCGACCGCGTTCCGCAACGAGATGCTCACCTATGGTGAGAAGATCGGCGGCTTCAATGGCGACCCGACCATGGGCGCGCCGTACTACAAGGACGTCTTCGTCACCCAGTGACGTTTGACGCACACGCAACGGGTGTGAAGACACCCTGAGCACCGCGGTGGGGACCCTCCCTTTGGGTTGGTCCCCACCGCACCCTCAGTTTTGTATTCCGAACCATGCATGAGCCCGCTGTGGCTCACCTCACGTCCGTGATGGCTATTGCCGGAGGTCTCGATGTTCGCCTATGTCGTCAAACGATTGCTGTCCGGCATGGTGGTCGTGGTGCTGGTGTCGATGGCGGTGTTCGCGCTCTTCTGGTACGGCCCCTCGGACCCCGCACGGCCGATCTGCAACAACCAACTTGGTGCTCGCTGCAGCCCCGAGAAGTTGGCACAGTTCTCGAAGAATCTCGGCTACGAGAACCCGATTGCGTCCGAGTACGGCAAGTGGGCTCAGGGGATCTTCGTCGGACGTGAAGATGCAGTTCGGCTCGATCCCCCTCGAGTGCCCCGCACCCTGCCTGGGATTCTCCTTCCAGACCAATCGACCGGTTTTCGAAGAGATGAAGGAGAGATTGCCTGCCACCCTTTCGGTCGCGATGGGCGGCGCGTTCCTCTACCTCGTGCTGGGCGTCCCCATTGGTGTCGCGGCCGCGCAACGACGGGGCAGCGTCGGGGACAAAGCCTTGGTCTCGAGTTTCCTGTTCCTCTCATCAATTCCCTACTACCTGTTCGCGCTGCTGATGTGGCTCTACCTCACCGTCATCTACGAGATGCCGCTGATCAGCGACACCGGCTACTTCTCACCGTTCAAAGAGGGCCCCGCGAAGTGGTTCTTCGGGCTGTTGCTTGCCTGGATCGCACTCGGGATTTTCGGCTGCACTTCCTACACGAGGTTCGCCCGCGGGTCCATGGTGGAGACCTTGAGCGAGGACTACATCCGCACCGCCAAGTCCAAGGGACTACCCAGACGCACGGTCGTCTACAAGCACGCTCTGCGGGCCGCCATGGTGCCGAGTCGTGACGATCTTCGGGCTCGACCTCGGAGCCCTGTTGGCTGGGACGGTCTTCACCGAGAAGATCTTCCAGATCTATGGCATCGGCTGGTGGGGGGTGAAGGCCGTCGGTGACAAGGACCTGAATGTGGTCGCTGCCACGGCACTCTTCGGCGCTGTCGTCATCATCTTGAGCAACATTCTGGTGGATGTCGTGTACGCCGTGCTCGACCCGAGAGTGAGGCTCTCGTGACTGCGGTGGAGGGGCTCGAAGGAAAGACTGGCGATGACGAGCCCTATCTGGTCGTCGAGAACCTGACGGTCAGCTTCCCGACAGAGGACGGTCGGTTGACCGCCGTCAACGAACTCTCCTACCAGGTCAAGAAGGGTGAAACCCTCGGGATCGTCGGCGAATCCGGCAGCGGCAAGTCCGTGTCGAGTCTCGCGGTGATGGGATTGCACAACGCCAAGGCGACCACGATCACCGGGTCGATTCGCGTCGGCGGCACCGAAGTGGTCGGGCTGGGCGAGGAACAAATGCGCAAGCTGCGCGGCAACCGCGCCTCGATGATCTTCCAAGACGCGCTCGCTGCTCTGCATCCGTTCTTCAAGATCGGCGCACAGTTGGCCGAGGGCTACCTGGTGCATCACCCCAAGGCCAGCAAGCGGGATGCCCGTCGCAAGGCCATCGAGATGTTGGACCGGGTGGGGATCCCACAGCCCGACAAGCGGGTGGATGACTTCCCGCACCAGTTCTCCGGGGGCATGCGGCAGCGCGCCATGATCGCCATGGGCCTGATCAACGACCCGTCACTGATCTTCGCCGACGAGCCCACCACCGCCCTCGATGTGACCGTGCAGGCCCAGATCCTGGACCTGCTCAACGACCTGCAGCGCGAGTTCAACTCCGCCGTCGTGATCATCACCCACGACCTGGGCGTGATCGCCGAGATGGCCAACGATGTGTTGGTGATGTACGCCGGCCGCGCAGTCGAATTCGGCACCACCAAGCAGATCTTGACCCACCCCGAGATGCCCTACACCTGGGGGCTGTTGTCGAGCATTCCCGATGTTTCGGCCGACATCGATGCTCGCTTGATTCCGATCCCGGGCAACCCACCCAGCCTGCTCCAACCACCTCCGGGTTGTGCCTTCAACCCGCGCTGCGTGCATCTGGACAAGGTGGGCGGCGACCTGTGCATCACCCAGATGCCTGAGTTGCTCCCGGCGACGGTCGGGGATGCACATCTCAAGCGCTGTCACCTCAAGGACGCCGAGGCGATCTATCACACCGAAATCTTGCCGCAGATCG
This sequence comes from uncultured Actinomycetota bacterium, assembly GCA_963814245.1. Classification (GTDB taxonomy): domain Bacteria; phylum Actinomycetota; class Actinomycetes; order Propionibacteriales; family Nocardioidaceae; genus Nocardioides. The sequence goes on along the minus strand of CAWFBY010000003.1, from coordinate 1,320,889 downwards.
CGCCCGACCTGGCCAAGGAGATCTGATGACCGAGCATGAGCAGGTCGGCCATACCGCCACGCCGCTCGATCCCACCGCCGAACCCGTGCTCACCGTCGACAAGCTGCGGATGTATTTCCCGGTGAAGTCCTCGGGGGTGATCCGACGCACGGTCGGCCATGTCCAGGCCGTCGATGGGATTTCGTTCGAGGTGCCCAAGGGTGGCTCCCTCGGGCTGGTGGGGGAGTCGGGCTGTGGCAAGTCCACGACCGGGCGCCTGATCACCCGGCTCTACAACCCCACGTCGGGCTCGATGCGGTTCGACGGGCACGACATCGCCAAGATGTCCCAACGCGAATTCAAGCCGCTGCGCCGCGAACTGCAGATGATCTTTCAAGACCCCTACACCTCGCTGAACCCCCGACACACCGTGGGCTCGATCGTGGGTGCACCGCTCGAGGTGCACAAGATCGTCCCCAAGAACCAGGTCCTCACGCGGGTGCAGGAGTTGCTCGAAGTGGTCGGGCTCAACCCCGAGCACTACAACCGCTATCCCAACGAGTTCTCCGGCGGCCAACGCCAGCGCATCGGCATCGCCCGAGCACTGACCCTCAACCCCAAGTTGCTGGTGGCCGACGAGCCGGTCTCGGCCCTCGATGTCTCGATCCAGGCTCAGGTGATCAACCTGCTCCAGGATCTGCAGAAGGAATTTGGGATCGCCTTCTTGTTCATCGCCCACGACCTGGCCGTCGTACGTCACTTCTGTCCCGAAGTCGCGGTGATGTATCTCGGCAAGATTGTGGAGATTGGCGATCGCGAAACGCTCTATCTGCGCCCGCATCACCCCTACACGCAAGCGCTGCTCTCCGCCGTACCCGACGTCAAGCAGGCCGCGATCGGCGGACGTCGCGAGCGGATCATGCTCGAGGGAGACGTGCCGAGCCCGATCAATCCGCCGTCGGGGTGTCGTTTCCGGACCCGCTGCTTCATCGCCAAGGACATCTGCGCTCGGGTCGAGCCCCCGCTGCTGCAGATCGGCCCGCGACATAAGGTCGCCTGCCATTTCCCGGGCGAATTGGGCAAGCAACCCGAACGTCCCGCGACTGCTGGTCTCCTCGGTGTCGATGATGTCGGAAACCCCGTGGCCAACGCTGTCCCGGCGACCCAAATCGACCAGCCCGGGTATGCCGACGACTGGTATGACCTGAAGACAGCCTCCGTCACTCGGGCGTGATGGCGGTTCGGCCGTTCCCGGCCGACTAAGGTTTCGTGCGTGGACGGCCTTTTTGATCTCCCTGGGCGGCGCTCCAGCGTCTCGGATGGGTCGCTGGCAAGCAACACGTTTGCTTCGGCGCCGCTGGCGGTGCGGATGCGCCCGCGAACTCTCGACGAGTTGGTCGGCCAACCCCAACTGCGTGCCGCAGGCTCGCCGCTGCGCCAGCTGGTCGAGGGCGATCAGGCGATTTCGCTCCTCCTGTGGGGACCCCCCGGCACTGGGAAGACCACCATCGCCTCGATCGTCAGCAACCACACCGACCGGCGCTTCGTTGAGGTCTCAGCCGTGTCGGCAGGGGTCAAGGAAGTCCGTGAAGCGATTGCCGCTGCGCGCTCGGAGCTGATCGGCGGCGGCCCGGAAACGGTGCTGTTTGTCGATGAGGTGCATCGGTTCACCAAAGCGCAGCAAGACGCGTTGCTGCCGGGGGTCGAGAACCGCTGGGTGACGCTCGTGGCGGCGACCACGGAGAACCCCAACTTCTCGGTGATCTCGCCATTGTTGTCGCGCAGTCTGTTGCTTCGCCTGGAGTCGCTCACCGACGCCGACATTCGGGAGGTGATCGAGCAGGCCTTGACCGACGAGCGGGGCCTTGGCCACACCTACACCCTGGAGCCCGACGCCGCCGACCACCTGATCCGGCTCGCCGGAGGGGATGCGCGTCGGGCGCTGACCTATCTCGAGGCGGCGGCCGGGGCGGCCCGCTCCACGTCCGCGACGGTGATCAACCTCGCGACCGCGGAGACGGCCGCAGATCGTGCCGCGGTGCGCTATGACCGGGCGGGTGATCAGCACTATGACGTGATCAGCGCTTTCATCAAGTCGGTGCGTGGCTCCGACGTGGACGCCGCGCTGCACTATCTCGCGCGGATGATGGAGGCGGGCGAAGATCCGCGGTTCATCGCCCGCCGCCTCATCGTGTTGGCCAGCGAAGACATCGGGTTGGCCGACCCCACGGCCCTCACCACGGCGGTCGCGGCCGCCCAGGCCGTGCAGCTGATCGGCATGCCCGAGGCCCGGCTCAACCTGGCCCAGGCCACCATCGCCTTGGCCATCGCGCCAAAGTCGAATGCCGTGATCACCGCCATCGAAGCAGCGGTCGGGGATGTCCGGGCCGGGCGCATCGGCACCGTGCCGGCCCATCTGCGCGATGCCCACTATCCAGGTGCGAAGTCGCTGGGACACGGCACGACCTACAAATACAGTCACGACGAGCCGTTCGGGGTGGCCGAGCAGCAGTATGCACCCGACGTGCTCGCGGATGCGGCGTACTACCAGCCGACCGCCTTGGGTGCCGAGGCGGCCGTCAAGGAACGCTGGGAGCGGATCCGACGCCTGATCCGCGGCCAGGCGCTCGACTCGGGAGGATAGGGTTCGGCGTTGTGATGCAGGACTGGATCTATCCCACGGTGATCGCCGCGCTCGGGGTCGCCGTCGTGGCGGCCCTCGGCCTGGCGTTGGCGGGCCGCGCGCGCTCGCGGCGTGAGGTTGCCGCGGCTCGGGCGGAGGCGGATGCCCTTACCCAACGCGTGGCGGAGCTGGAGCGCACCCTCGACCGGGGCGTCCTGAGCCAAGTCCCGACCCAGGCGCTGGTGATCACCCAACTGGGCGAGGATCGCGACGACGCTCCAGCGCGTGGTGCGGTCGTGGTTCCCGGGCGGATCGAGGGACGTCTCTTTGCGGATCTGGTGGTGCGCGAAACGGTGGTCAAGGCGGCAGGTTGGGCACACGGCGTACGCCGCGCCTGGACGCCCGAGGCACGGTTCCGGATGCGCCACGCGATGCGTCGCGAGGTGAAACGCTCCCGCAAGTCCCGACGCGCCGAGCTGCGGGAAGCGCGCCGCTATCTGCGCGGACAGCGCCGCGAGGACGCCGCATGAGGCTGGTCGCGGGCCGGGGCCTGGCGTTCATCGCCGGAGCGGGCGCGGGGCTGTATGCGATGAATCGGGCTCGCCGCGTCGCCGAGGCCTTCACTCCCGATGGTCTCCGGGATCGGGCTCAGGGTGTTGCCGCCGCGGCTCGCGTCTTCGGCCAAGAGGTCGCAACCGGACGCCAGGAACGCGAAACCCAGTTGCGCGAGCAGTTGGGCCTGCTGCCTGATAGAGGCGTGGAGAACCACCACCGCGGGGAGTTGCCCCGACGATCCGACGAGAGAGGCCTGAAGTGATGGACACCGCGGAGATCCGCCGCCGGTTTGTGGCGCACTTCGAGGCGGCCGGGCATCGCGCCGTACCCTCGGCATCGCTGCTGCTCGATGATCCCAATCTGTTGTTCGTCAACGCCGGGATGGTGCCCTTCAAGCCCTACTTCCTGGGCCAGGAAACGCCCCCGTTCAAGCGGGCCACCAGCGTGCAGAAGTGTGTGCGAACCCCCGACATCGAGGACGTCGGCAAGACCACCCGGCACGGCACCTTCTTCGAGATGTGCGGCAACTTCTCCTTCGGCGACTACTTCAAAGAGGGGGCCATCGAGCTGGCCTGGGATCTCGTCACCAAATCGCTCACCGATGGGGGCTGGGGGCTCGCCGAGGACCGGCTCTGGCCCTCCATCCTGCAAGGGGACGACGAGGCCTTGCGGTTGTGGATGAAGGTCACCGGGCTGCCCGAGCAGCGCATCGTCAAGCTGGGCCCCAAGGAGAACTACTGGTCGATGGGGGTGCCCGGCCCGGGTGGCCCCTGCTCTGAGATCCTCTATGACCGCGGCCAGGCCTATGGCCCCGACGGCGAGTTCACCACCACCTCCCGAGTCTCGATGCCGACCGAGCTCGAGGATCGCTACCTCGAGATCTGGAACCTCGTCTTCATGCAGGACGAGTTGAGCGCGGTGCGCAGCAAAGAAGACTTCGACATCGTGGGTCCGCTCCCCAAACAGAACATCGACACTGGCATGGGGCTGGAGCGGGTCGCGTTCTTGTTGCAGGACAAGGACAACATGTATGAGATCGACGTGATGTTCCCGGTGATCCAGCGCGCCGAAGAGCTCACCGGCCGCCGCTATGGAGCCGGTGGCCACCAGGGTCACGAGGACGATGTGCGGTTCCGGGTGGTGGCCGACCATGTGCGCTCCGCGATGATGCTGATCGGCGATGGGGTGACTCCGGCCAACGAGGGGCGCGGCTATGTGCTGCGTCGCCTCCTCCGGCGCGCCGTACGCTCCATGCGGCTGCTGGGTTATGAGGACCGCGCGCTACCCGAGCTGTTGCCGATGAGCCGCAACGCCATGGCGCAGACCTACGCGGAATTACACCGCGACTGGGAGCGGATCTCGACGGTGGCCTATGCCGAAGAGGACGCCTTCCGCCAAACCCTGCGAGCGGGAACGCAGATCTTCGAACTGGCGACGACCAAGGTCCGCGACGCGGGCGGAAAGACGCTGTCGGGAGACCAGGCGTTTGCGCTGCACGACACCTATGGCTTCCCGATCGATCTGACCCTGGAAATGGCGGCCGAGCAAGGACTGCAGGTCGACCAAGAGGGCTTCCGCCGCCTGATGACCGAGCAGCGCGATCGGGCCAAAGCCGATGCCAAGTCCAAGAAGGGGGTGCATCGCGATGCCTCGGCCTATCGCGCCATCGCCGACGACCTGGGCCGCGCGGTGGAATTCACCGGCTATGACGAAGTGGTTTCCGAGTCGAGCGTGCGCGGCATCGTCTCGACCAGCGGCGTGGTGACCTCGGCGCAGGCCGGTGAGCAGGTCGAGCTGGTGTTGGATCGGACGCCCTTCTATGCCGAGGGCGGTGGCCAACTGGCCGATCGGGGCGTCATCGAACTGGCCAACGGTGCGCGCGTGGAGATCACCGATGTGCAGTCGCCGATCAACGGACTGGTGGTGCATCAAGCCACGGTGCTGTCGGGCGAGGTCACGCTGGGGTTGGGCGCCCACGCCGCCGTTGATCTGGAGCGCCGTCGCTCCATCTCGCGCGCGCACACCGCGACCCACATGGTGCACAAGGCTTTCCGCGAGGCGCTGGGGGAGACCGCGACGCAGGCCGGCTCCGAGAACGCACCCGGGCGTTTCCGGTTCGACTTTTCCGCGACCGGCGCGGTGCCACCCTCGGTGATGCGTGACGTCGAGGCTCGGGTCAACGACGTGATCCTCGATGATCTCGATGTGCGCGCCGAGGTGATGAGCCAGGCCGAGGCCGTCAAGTCCGGGGCGATGGCGCTGTTCGGTGAGAAGTATGGCGACCAGGTCCGGGTGGTCTCGGTCGGAGACTGGGCCCGCGAGCTGTGTGGGGGCACCCATGCCGGTCGATCCGGCCAACTCGGCGTGATCAAACTACTCGGCGAGGCCTCCATCGGCTCGGGCGTACGCCGCGTCGAGGCGCTCGTCGGCGGGGACGCTTATCGCTTCCTGGCCCGCGAACATGTGCTCGTCGCGCAGTTGTCGGAGGCGCTCAAGGTGCGCCCCGAACAGCTGCCCGAGCGCGTCCACGACATCGTCGAAAAGCTCCGCATCGCGGAGAAGGAGATCGAGAAGGTTCGCCTGACCCAACTGCTGGCCGGCGGAGGAGAGCTTGCGGCGGCGGCGACGTTGACCGCGGGCGTGCACGTGGTGGCCCACCACGTGCTCGGCGCGTCGGGCGGCGATGTCCGCACGCTGGCCTTGGATGTGCGGGGTCGCCTCGCCCCCGGCCAGCCCGGAGTCGTGGCCATGATCGGCACCTCGGGTGACGCTCCGGAGGTGAAGGTCGCGGCGGTCGTGGCGGTCAACGACGAGGCCCGTCGGGTCGGGATCTCGGCCAACGACCTGATGCGCGCCATCGGGCCCTTGCTCGGCGGCAAGGGTGGCGGCAAGGACGACGTGGCCCAGGGTGGCGGCACCGACGCCAGCAGGATCGACGAAGCGCTCGCGCTGGTGAGCGCGGAGGTCGCGCAGACCAGTGGTCAGGGGTGAGCGTGCGGTTCGGCGTACGCCTTGGGCTTGACCCCGGTGAGGCGCGGATCGGCGTCGCCCGCAGTGACCCGTCGGGGTTCTTGGCGACGCCCGTGGAGACGGTCAACCGCGGTGCGGGTGACCTGGCGCGACTCGTGGCTCTGCGCGATGAGTTCGAGGCCATGGAGGTCGTGGTGGGACTGCCTAGATCGCTCTCGGGTGGCGAGGGCCCGGCGGCTGCTCGGGTGCGGGAATTTGCCGCTCAGTTGGCTGCGGAGGTCGCGCCGGTGCCGGTCCGGCTATGCGACGAACGGTTGACGACGGTGTCGGCCGAGTCGATGTTGCGCGAGCGGGGCCGCAAGGGCCGCGATCGGCGGGCAGTTGTCGATCAGGCCGCGGCCGTGGTGATCTTGCAGCAGGCATTGGACACCGAGCGGGGCAGCGGCGCCCCGCCAGGAGAGATCGTCGAGGTCGATGGATGAGTGAGTTTGAGCCGGGTCGGGGCGAGGCGGAACCCACGTTGTTGGGCTCCGACGACGCTTCGGACACCTATGCCGACGACCCCTACATCGAAGGTGGGCGCCGCAAGAAGGGACGCAGCGTTCCTGGCTGCCTCGCGGTCCTGATCGCGCTCTTGGTCGTGGTGGGCGGTGGCGCCTTCGGCGTGATGAAGGGCGTTTCGTTGTTGAAGGAGCAGTTGGTCTCCCCTGGGGACTTCGCTGGCCCGGGGCAAGGCAAGGTGCTCTTCGAGGTCCACGAGGGGGATACCGCTGCCGCCATCGGACGCGCGTTGAAAGAGGCGGGAGTCGTCAAGTCGGTGCAGGCTTTCACCGATGCGGCCGCGGCTGAGCCCGAATCGCGGGGCATTCAGGTGGGCACCTATCAACTGCAGAAGGAGATGCCGGCCGTCGAAGCGCTGGCGATCTTGATCGACCCGGACAACTTGATCCGAAACACGGTGACCATTCCCGAAGGGCTGCGCCTCGAGCAGATCCTCGACATCCTGGGAGACAAGACCGACTTCTCCCGGGACAAGTTCGCCAAGGTGTTGGAGAAGCCCAACACGCTCGGCCTGCCGGCGTACGCCAAGGGCAATCCGGAGGGCTACCTCTTCCCCTCGACCTACGACGTGGGGCCCAACGACAAGCCCGAGGACATCCTGCGCGCGATGGTGGATCGCTGGAAGGTCGCCGCTGACCAGGTCGACCTTGAAGGCAACGCAGCCAGTCTCGGCTATACGCCCGCGGAGTTGATGGTGGTGGCCAGCCTGATCCAAGCCGAGGCTCGTGGGAAATACATGCCGATGGTGTCCCGGGTGATCTACAACCGGTTGGAGACGTCTGGAGAGACGTTCTATCTGCTGCAACTCGACGCGACGGTCAACTACGCGCACGGGGAGAACCTCGGGGCGACCACGACCGACGAGCAGCGAGCGATCGATTCGCCCTACAACACCTACCTATACGAAGGACTTCCGCCGGGGCCGATCTCGGCACCCGGGGAAGACGCAATGAAGGCCGCGGCGTCGCCCGAGGACGGACCGTGGTTCTACTACGTGACGGTGAACCTCAAGACCGGCGAGACGAAGTTTGCGGAGACGCTCGCGGAGCACAACGTGAATGTCGACGAGTTCGAGGAGTACTGCCGAACCCAGTCCGAGCGGTGCTAGCGGTGCGATCAACGGCACGGCCGGGCCACGCGGGGTCCCGGTCGTGAGGCGCTGCGGGGTGCTCGGTGACCCCATCGCCCACACGCTCTCGCCGGTGCTGCATCGGGCCGGGTACGCCGCCCTCGGCCTCGATTGGGAGTACGACGCGCACCGGGTTGCGGCCGGGGGCCTCGCGGGCTTCCTGGCGGGGCTCGACCCGACCTGGCGCGGGCTGTCCTTGACGATGCCCCTCAAGCGCGAGGCGTTTGAGCTGATCGACAACACCACCAAGCGGGCCCAGCTCGCGGGCTCGGTGAACACCGTGGTGCTCTCGACCGCCGGGCCACTCGGAGACAACACCGACGTGGCCGGTGCGGTCGCAGCGCTCCGCCGCGCCGACGTGGAGGGCGTGGAGCGCACCGCGATCTGGGGTGGTGGCGCAACCGCTGCGGCGCTGTTGCAGGCCGCGGCCGAGTTAGGCTGTCGGCACTTCGAGATCTATGTGCGTGACCAGACCCGGGTGGCGGACACGATGGCGGCGGCGGCTCGCTATCCGGCGGTGCTCGACGTACGCGTGCGCTCGCTCGGCGAGCCGGTCGATGCGGACCTGTTGGCGTCGACCATTCCGGCGTTGCCCCAAGAGTCCTTGGTCGATTCGCTGCAGCGCGTGGGGGTGGTCTTCGAGGCGCTCTACGATCCGTGGCCAACGCCGCTGGCCCGATGGGCGGCCGATCGGCCACTCGTCAACGGTCTCGATCTGCTGGTGCACCAGGCCGTGCTGCAGTTCGAGATGTTCACCGAACTTCCAGCGCCCATCGACGCGATGCGAGATGCTGGCGCGGTTGCTTTGGCGGAAAGGACCTAACGGTGGAGTGGAACGCGGACGCCGCGATGGCGGTCGCGGGACTGTCTGGCTTGGCGGGAGTGCTCGTTCCGACCCTGATCGGCCGCGTCCCCGAGCCGAGCCCGGAAGAGCCGTCTCCCGACGCTGACCCGGCGACCGACGAGCAGCCGGCGAAGCCGCCGGCGCCCGTCCAGGCACCCAAAGAGCTCTACGCCGACATCGCCCGTCGGCCCCACCTCGCGTTCATCTGCGCTGCGGCCTCCGCCCTGGCAGGGGGGTTGCTGGGCGCGGCTCTGGGGTGGTCGTGGCCGCTGATCTATCTCGTGCCGTTGGTGCCGCTCATGGTGGCGCTGTCGGCGATCGACTTCCGCACCCAGCTGTTGCCCACCAGGCTCATCACTCCGGGCTACGTGATCGTGTTGGTGGGCCTGATGATCGCCTGGATCGCCACCCGGGACACCTCCGATCTGATCCGTGCGGGCCTGGGCTGGCTGATCGCCGGGGGAGTGTTCTTCCTGCTCTGGGCCATCTATCCGCGCGGCATGGGGTATGGCGACGTACGCCTCTCCGGCGTTCTCGGGTTGGCGCTCGGCAGCCTGGGCTGGGCGCCGCTGCTGGTGGGGATCTATGCCGGGTTCCTGATCTTCGGGCTTCCGGGTCTGGTGTTGGCGCTGGCGCGCTGGGATCGCGCCCTGCTCAAGACGAGCTTCCCCTTCGGGCCGTTTATGATCATCGGTGCGCTCCTCGGTGTTGTGTGGGGTACGCCGATCGCGACGCGTCTCGCAGGTGGCTGACCGGCCGTCTGGCGCGCCCACCCCATGAAAGACTGAACCCATGCTGCGTTGGCTCACCGCGGGCGAGTCCCACGGCCCCTCTCTGGTCGCGATCCTCGAAGGATTGCCGGCCCACGTCCAGGTCACGACCGCCGACATCGATGACGCTCTCGCGCGTCGGCGTCTGGGCTATGGCCGGGGCGCTCGAATGAAGTTTGAAGCGGACGCGGTGCGGATCCTGGGCGGCGTACGCCACGGCGAGACCCAAGGCGGACCTGTCGCGATCGAGGTGGGCAACTCGGAGTGGCCCAAGTGGGAGCAGGTGATGTCGGCCGACCCCGTGGATCAAGCGGAGTTGGACGCGCTCGCCCGCAACGCGGCGTTGACGCGGCCGCGCCCCGGGCATGCCGACCTCGTGGGGATGCAGAAGTACGACTTCACCGAGGCCCGACCGATCCTGGAGCGTGCATCGGCTCGCGAGACCGCCGCGCGGGTGGCCCTGGGTCGGGTGGCGAGCAACTTCTTGGAGCAGAGCATCGGGGCTCACGTGGTTTCCCACGTGGTCGAGTTGGGCGGCGTTCCAGCCCCGGCCGGTTCGGTCCCCGGGCCCGACGATGTGGAACGACTCGACGCCGATCCGGTGCGTTGCTTGGACGCGGAAGCTTCGGCCGCGATGGTGGCGGCAATCGACCAGGCGCACAAGGACGGCGACACGCTGGGTGGAGTCGTTGAGGTGGTCGTGTGGGGGCTCCCTCCCGGTTTGGGCTCGCACGTGCACTGGGATCGCCGTTTGGACTCGCGTCTCGCCGGCGCTCTGATGGGCATCCAGGCGATCAAGGGTGTCGAGGTCGGCGATGGTTTCGCCTTGGCAGCGACCCCCGGCTCGCTGGCCCACGACGAGATCGTGGCGACCGACGGCGGATTGCGGCGTACGTCGGGCCGCTCAGGTGGCACCGAAGGCGGGATGTCGACTGGCGAAGCGTTGCGCGTGCGGGCGGCGATGAAGCCGATCGCCACGGTGCCGCGCGCCCTGCGCACGGTGGATGTGGCGACGGGGGAGGCTGCGGTGGCCCATCACCAGCGCTCTGACGTGTGCGCGGTGCCGGCGGCCGGCATCGTGGCCGAAGCGATGGTGGCATTGGTGCTGGCGGACGCGGTCGTCGAGAAGTTCGGTGGCGACTCGTTGGCGGAGACGCGACGCAACGTGGAGTCCTATCTGGCGTCTCTGAGGTTCGCGTGAGCGAGGATCCGGCCGGGATCGCGGGACGGCCTCGGGTGGCCCATCGCCCGAAGGTCGTCCTGATCGGCGTGATGGGGGCAGGGAAATCGACCGTCGCCCGGCTGTTGGGTGACCTGTGGGACGTTGCGGTGCGCGACACCGACGCGGACGTGGAGTTTGCGGAGGGGCGCTCGATCTCCGACATCTTCGTGGATTCGGGGGAGGCACACTTCCGTGAACGCGAAGCGGCAGCGGTCGCCGACGCGTTGGCGACCCACGACGGGGTGTTGTCTCTGGGCGGTGGAGCCGTGCTCAACAAACGCACCCGCGCCCTGTTGGCCGGGCACACCGTGGTGTTCTTGCGCGTGGGCCTCGCCGATGCCGTCAAGCGAGTTGGCCTGGGGACCTCGCGGCCCCTGCTGTTGGGCAATGTGCGCTCGCGCATCAAGGCCGTGCTCGAAGAGCGAGCGCCGATCTATGAATCATTGGCCACGTTTGCCGTGGAGACCGGCGGTCGCTCCGCCGATGAGGTGGCCAGCGAGATTGCCCAGCGACTCGATCCGTCGCCCGGGGTGTCGCGATGACCGGCGCGCAGGTGCGGGTGCTCCCGGTGGCGGGGGCGGCGCCGTATGACGTGGTGGTTGGTCGCGACCTGGCCGGTCGGCTCCCGGAGATCCTGGGTCCGGACGTACGCCGCGTGGCGTTGCTGCATGCCGCAGAGTTGGCCGAGATCGTACAACCGGTCTTCGATGCCTTGCTGCCTGCCTACGACGTGCTAGCCCTGGGCCTGCCTGAGGGCGAAGGCGCCAAGACCGCGTCGGTTGCCGCGGATTGCTGGGAGGCGTTGGGGGAGGCGGGATTCACCCGTTCCGACGCGGTGGTGACCGTAGGTGGGGGTGCGACCACCGACCTCGGAGGATTCGTCGCGGCGACGTGGCTGCGCGGGGTGCGGGTCGTGCACGTGCCGACCACTTTGTTGGCCATGGTGGATGCCGCGGTGGGTGGCAAGACCGGGATCAACACCGGTGCGGGCAAGAACCTGGTCGGCTCCTTCCATGAGCCGGCCGGGGTGCTCTGCGACTTGACGATGCTGGACACTCTGCCTCGGGCCGAGCTTGTGTCCGGCTTGGGCGAGGTGATCAAGTGTGGTTTCATCGCCGACCCAGTGATTTTGGACCTGGTCGAGGCCGCCGACCCGGCAGCGCTGACTCCGGATTCGGCCGTGCTGCGCGAGCTGATCGAGCGGGCCATCGCGGTCAAGATCGACGTGGTGGTGGGCGACCTGCGCGAGACCGGTGGTGTGGCAGGTCACCCGGGACGTGAAGTGCTCAACTATGGGCACACGCTCGCGCACGCGATCGAGCGCGCCGAGAACTACGCGCTGCGCCATGGCGAGGCCGTCGCGATTGGCTGTGTGTTCGTGGCCGAACTGGCCGCGCGGGCGGGAATCCTGCCCGCCGAGGTGGCCGCTCGTCATCGCTCGACATTTGGCCGCGTGGGTTTGCCGACCAGTTATGCGGGGGCGTCCTTTGCCGACCTGCGTGTGGCGATGGCGATCGACAAGAAGTCGCGGGGGGACAGCCTGCGGTTTGTGGTGCTTGATGACATCGCCCGGCCACGGGTGTTGACTGCCCCCGACGAAGCTGTCCTTGAGGCGGCGTACGACGCCCTCAGCGAAGTGATCGAAGGAGAGGACAGCCAATGAAGGTGCTGGTGCTCAATGGGCCCAACCTTGGCCGGCTTGGTCGGCGTCAACCGGAGATCTACGGCACCACGACGTACGCCGAACTGGCCGGCGCATGCCGTGAGTGGGGCGCCGAACTTGGCCTCGAGGTGGAGATGCGGCAGACCAATCACGAGGGGGAACTCCTCGATTGGCTCAACACCGCCGCCGACGAAGCAACACCGATCGTGTTGAACGCCGCGGCCTGGACGCACTACTCACTCGCCATCTTCGACGCCTGCGCACAGCTATCCGCACCCCTCGTGGAGGTGCATATCTCCGATCCCAAGCAGCGTCCCGAGGTGTTCCGGCACACCTCCGTTGTCGAACCCCACGCGGCACTCACCATCGCGGGCCAGGGGATCGACGGCTATCGGCAGGCCTTGGAATTCCTGGCGGGCGCCCACAACACCTGAGTTGGCGCCGACGCGGGGAGGGGCGAAATCGTGTTTCACCAAAGCCAGATCTGGTCCGCGCGACGGGCCTCAACTTTCGTTATCAGACCGTTATTTGCGGTCGGTGGATAACCGGCATTTCTCGGTCATCAATGTCGGTGCTCCCTGGTTGAGTTGTCGTTATGTTGGAGATCGATGCACGAGGCGATGTGGTCGAGGTCGAGGACCTCGGGGCCGCTAGCTTGCTTGAGCTCGCCAAGGCGGTCAACCATCGCGAACGCATCGAGACCCGCAACAAACTCCGCCTGGCCTACCAGTGGTGCGTTCTGCATCCGGCGACCGAGGAGTCCGGAGTGGAGACACCCGTGGGGCCGAGTCTGTCCGGGCTGGCGGGCGCGGAGTCGCTTGGCGGCGAGGGCACTCCCTTGGTGGCTGCCTTCGCCCCGGAGCCGTTGGCCGCGGCCTGGGGTGTGAGTCCGCCCTCTGCTGCCGGGTTGCTGGCCGACGTCTTGGACCTGGTCCATCGCCTGCCCAAGCTGTGGGCGCGGGTTGATGCGCTCGACATCTCCGCGTGGACGGCTCGCCGGATCGCCCAGCTCACCCACACGCTCTCGCACGAGGCTGCTGCCTACGTCGACGAGCGACTGAGCGTCAGCGACCTGGGTTGGACTGTCATCGAGGCGTCAGTCGCCCAGGCCGTGGCGAACTTCCACCCCGACCAGGTCGAGGCGCGTGAGCGGCGCGGCAAGCATGCCTGGGACGTCCGCCTCGAGGAGCGCCGGGCCACGGGCTTCGATGGCACGAGCGATCTGTCGGCCAGCGGAGACACGCTGGACCTGCGGAAGTTCTATGACCTGGTGTGTCACGAGGCTGGGGTTCTGGGCGCGCTGGGTGACAGCGACCCACTGGGTGCCCGCAAGGCGAAAGCCCTGGGCGTGATCGCGGATCGCCAGGCCTCGCTCAACCTGCGGGCGCTCGATCTAGCGGCCGGCGAATTCTCCGACCCGGGCCGCCGCGCGGGCGCGCCGGAGCCGTCTGCGAAGACGCGGCTCTATGTGCATCTCGACCTTCACGAACTCGACGATCTGATGGCAGTCGGCGCCGTCGAACGCCTCGGACCCGCCACGATCGGCAAGATTCGTGAGTGGGTAGGCCACTCGCAGGTGACGATCGTGCCGGTGGTCGACCGAGGTCGCCTCGATGGGGTGGATCGACACGACCCACCTGCCTGGATGCGGGAATTGGTCATCTTGCGCGATCCGCATTGCGTCTTCCCTGGCTGCGCACGCGATTCGCGGGCCTGCGACCTCGACCACATCATTCCCTACGACCCCGGTGACGAGACCGCTCCCGGACCTCCTGGTCAAACCAGCCCGGACGGACTTGCCCCGCTCTGTCGACGCCACCATCGGTTGAAGACCCACGGTCGTTGGCGCTATTCGCGTGCCCCCGATGGCGACTACATCTGGACCGATCCCTACGGCGGCACTCACCGCGTCACCCCGGGCGGCACGCTCTCCTTCTGGACCAACTGAGCCGGAACCGTTCTCTGCTCCTGCCCGTCCGACCCTGAGCGACCCATGGCGAGAACTTCGCCATGGCGTCGCGCCAAACCAACCAACGAAAGGGGACGGTCGTGGACGGCAAATTGGTCGTAAGCGTGAAGAGTTTGGTGCTGGCGGGTCTGGTCTTGCTAGGCCTCGTGGCTGCGTACGTGTGGGGTTCGAGCGGTGGCAATGACCCCACCAGCGCCGCAGCGGCGGAGGACACACCTGCGGCCGAGGCGGGTGCGGGTGTGATCCGGATGATCGGCAAAGGTGAGGCAACGGCCGTGCCCGATCAGGTCTCCTTCACCCTCGCGGTCACCATCAAGCAGGCCGACCTCGACGCCGCGCTCGGCGCTTCCAGCGCCACCATGAAGCGGGTCCTCGCCACGCTTGAGGAATTCGGCGTCAAAGAGGCTGACGTGCGCACCACCGGCCTCTCGATGAACCCCGAATACGCCTACCCGAACAACTCGGCTCCCATCCTGACCGGTTATCGCGTGACCCAAAGCGCCCGTGTCGTGGTCACCGATCTCAGCAAGGCCGGCAAGGCCATCAGTGCTGCCGTGGGAGCGGGTGGCAACAGCGTGCGGATCCGCGGGATCTCGCTCAGCATCGGGGACACGGATGCGGTGATCGCCGAAGCCCGCGACGCCGCCGTTGAGCAGGCCACGGCGAAGGCCGAACAGTACGCCGCCGCCACCGGCCAGACGCTGGGCAAGGTCTTGAGCATCAAAGAGGTCAGTGTCCAGGCGCCGAGTCCCCAGCCGATGTACGAACTTCGGGCGGCCTCCATTGCACGCGACGCCGCGGTGCCGATCCGGGCCGGCGAGTCCGATCTTGCGGTGCGGGTCGAGGTGGCCTGGTCGTTCGAATAGGCGAGGCCAGAGCCTGCCCGATAGAATCGGCGGCCGGTGCGCGGCGTACCAACTCCCGCACCGGTCCCGACCTCGACGACGTTAGGCAGCATCGCGCCCATGGCAACGACCAACGACCTCAAGAACGGCATGGTTCTCAACCTCGACGGCCAGCTTTGGCAGGTCATCTGGTTCCAGCACCACAAGCCAGGCAAGGGTGGCGCCGTGGTGCGCACCAAGCTCAAGAACGTCGAGTCGGGCAAGACGGTCGACAAGACGTTCAACGCCGACGTCAAGGTCGATGTCGCCAGCGTCGACAAGCGCACGATGCAATACCTCTACAACGACGGCACCTCCTACGTCTTCATGGACGTGCAGAGCTATGACCAAACCGAGATCGCGCCAGAGATCGTCGGCGACGCGAGCAACTTCCTGCTCGAGAATCAGGAAGCCATCGTGGCCACCAACGAGGGTCGGGTGCTCTACATCGAGCTGCCGGCTTCGGTCGAGCTCGAGGTGACCTACACCGAGCCCGGCCTCCAAGGCGATCGTTCGACGGGCGGCACCAAGCCGGCGACCGTCGAAACCGGACACACCATCCAGGTCCCGTTGTTCATCACCAACGGTGAGCGGGTCAAGGTCGACACCCGGGACTCCTCCTACCTGGGGCGCGTCTCCCAGTGACGGTCCGACCGCGCGGCGGTTCGCGCTAATGGCGGCCCGCTCCAAGGCCCGCAAGCGGGCGCTCAATCACCTCTACGCGTGTGAGTTGCGCGCCGACTCCCCACTCGAAGTCCTCGATCAGGCCATCGCGGACGGTGAAGGCCCCACCAACGACTACACCTCGTTCCTGGTCCGCGGCGTGGTCGAGCACCAGCCGCGCATCGACGAACTGTTGGCGAACTACTCCCAGGGGTGGACCTTGGAGCGGATGCCCGCAGTTGATCGCAACGTTCTGCGCGTGGGCGTCTTTGAGCTGTTCTACGTCGAGGACGTGCCCGACGCCGTCGCCGTCACCGAGGCCGTGGCCCTCGTCAAGGAGCTCTCCACCGACGACTCCCCGTCGTTCGTCAACGGCGTGCTCGGCAATCTGTTGCGCGACAAGGGGCTCCTGGTCGCGCCGACGCCCGACGTGGCCCCCGAATCCGGCGCCGAATCCGGCGCCGAGCCCCAGGCGCAGGCAGACCCCGCCAGCGAGCCCGAGGCTGGCTAAAGCACGAGCCGCTGGGCGCTGAGCTGGTCGTACGCCGGCTGGCACGCGGCAACGACCCGCGCATCGTGAGCGGAAAGGTCGACGGCTCGGGGACGCCAGGGTTCGAAGCCGGTGGAGGCCCAGACGGCGTCGTACCAATGTGGCGCCCACACGCCGTCGGTGTCGCGAGGTCCGGCCGGCCACGACAACATCCCAGTGCTGAACGAGATGTCAAGCCAATCGCAGAGCCAGCGCAGATGAGTCTCTGGATCGAGCAGGAAGTCGCGGGCATCGATGACGGGCGGTTCGGCGCCGGCCGCCACCAACCAGTCGTTAACTGCGACCTGTTGCATCAGCCCGATGTCGGCCGGCTCGCACGCCTCGCGCGAGCGCACATAGGACGCCACCACTTCGGCCGGATCGCGGATCAGCAAGACATTGCGAAACTGCTCGATCCAGGCGAAATCCAGGGTCGTGGCGTCGGCTTCCCAGGGCAGGTGATGGGTCATGTGCTTGGCATAGTGCAGCGTCCGACCCGGCGGCAGATCCGCGAGCAACCCGGCTACGGCAGTCTCGAGATCGGCGGGCTGGGAGGCGATCACCTCTTCGCGGGCGGGATGCTGAAGCCCGGTGCGGGCGAGGTAGGACGCATAGAGCGGCTCGTCAACGACCACGGCATCGGGTCGGTTCTCAAAGGAACGCATCATCGCCGTCGAGATGTTGCGCGGCCCCGACCACATGGCGAGGCGGACCGTGGTCACGGGGCCACCCGGCCGCTCACGTCGGCGGCCACGTGCGCGGCGTACAGCTCCTGCAAGCGATGCACGACGGGCCCGCGCCGGCCGGTCCCGATCGTGCGTCCGTCCACGCTGCGCACCGGCACCAGCCCGGCGAAGGTGCCGGTCACGAAGGCCTCACTGGCGGAATAGACCTCGGTCAGGCTGAAGGTGGTTTCTCGAGCGACGATGCCGGCCGACCGACACACATCGAGCACCGTGGCCCGGGTGATGCCGCCGAGGCAGAAGCGGCCGTCCGAGGTCCACACCTCTGGATGCGTGGGCGTCCCGACCACGATGAAGAAGTGGGTCGAATTGCAGGTGGCTACAAACCCGTGCGGATCGAGCATGAGCGCCTCGTCGGCGCCGGCGGTGTAGGCCTGAATGCACGCCGTGATGTCGTTGAGTTTGCTGTGCGCGTTGAGCTTGGGGTCCAACGTGTCGGGCGTGGCTCGCCGCACGTGGGTCGTGAACAGCGTGATCCCGTCGCGGACGGTGGCCGGCATCGGCTCCTTGTGCTCGGCGATGATCACGACGGTGGAAGGCCCCACCGTCAGTCGAGGGTCTTGGTACGGCGTCCGCTTGACGCCGCGAGTCACCATCAACCGGACATGAACGCCGTCGGTCATGTCGTTGGCTGCCAGCGTGGCGTAGATGGCCTCCGTCAGTTCGTCCCGGGTCAGACCGATGTCCAACATCAAGGCCGCAGCGCCTTGGAACAGGCGCTCCAAATGCCGCTCGAGGAACGCAGGGTGTCCGCCGTGGATGCGCAATCCTTCCCAGACGCCGTCACCGAGCACGAAGCCCGAATCGAAGACCGAGACCACCGCCTCCGCGCGAGGTTTGAGAGTGCCGTTGACCCAGATCCAGATGTGTTCGTTGCGTGGATCCTCGGCATAGTCGTGGGTTCCGTGAGCCATTCCGACAGCCTAGGCACTGACCCGGGGTTGCGGGGGACCGGGAGTGTTAGGGTCAGCCTCGATCGACATCCTTTAACGAGCCGTCCCGAGAGGCGGAGAAGGAGGTCCGGCACGCAATGCCTGCCCTACCTGAGTCAGCCGACCCGGAGAAGTCCGGAGTCGAACCCTTCGAGGGCCGAGTTGTCCTCGACGTCACCGATATCACTCGGGCCCTGACCCGGATCGCCCACGAGATCCTCGAACGCAACAAGGGCGCCCAAGACCTCGTCCTGCTGGGCATTCCCAGTCGTGGGGTCCCACTGGCCAAGCGCATCGCCGAGCGCATCGCGGCGGTCGAGGGCCATGCGGTCCCCGTGGGCTCCCTTGACGTGACCATGTATCGCGATGACCTTCGGATGAAGCCGGCACGGGCCTTGCTCCCCACCGAGATTCCGGCCGATGGCGTCGACGGCAAGGTCGTCGTGTTGGTCGACGATGTGCTCTTCTCTGGACGCACCATCCGGGCCGCCCTCGATGCGCTCAACGACCTGGGCCGACCGCAGGCGGTGCGCCTCGCCGTACTCGTGGATCGCGGGCATCGAGAGTTGCCGATCCGCGCTGACTTCGTCGGCAAGAACCTGCCAACCTCCCTCGTCGAACGGGTTCGGGTCACCCTGGCGGGCATCGACGCCGAAGACGCGGTCACCATCGAAGGGGTGGTGGGGGCATGAAGCGGCATCTCTCGAGCGCCGCCGACCTCACTCGTGAGGACGCCGAGCTCGTTCTCACCACCGCTGAAGAGATGCGCTCGCTCGCCGATCGACCCATCAAGAAGCTCCCCGCGCTGCGCGGGCGCACGGTCGTCAACCTGTTCTTCGAGGACTCGACCCGCACCAGGATCTCCTTCGAGGCGGCCGCCAAACGGCTGTCGGCCGACGTCATCAACTTCGCGGCGAAGGGATCCAGCCTGTCCAAGGGCGAGTCGCTGAAGGACACGGCCCTGACCCTGGAGGCGATGGGCGCCGACGCCGTCGTGATCCGACACCACGCTTCGGGCGCTCCGCACCGACTGGCTAACTCCGGCTGGGTGCGTTCGTCGGTGGTGAACGCGGGGGATGGGACCCACGAGCACCCCACCCAGGCGCTTCTCGACGCGTTCACGATGTGGCGCCACCTCGGCCCCGCCAACGGCGGCACCCTCGACGGCCAGCGCATCGCCCTCGTGGGAGACGTGCTGCACTCGCGCGTCGCGCGATCCAACGCGCTCCTGCTGAAGACCCTCGGCGCCGAGGTAACCCTCGTCGCGCCGCCGACGCTGTTGCCGGTGGGCGTCGAGACGTGGCCCGTGGACACGTCGTACGACCTGGACTCCGTGCTGCCGAAGGCCGATGCAGTGATGATGCTGCGGGTGCAACGTGAGCGGATGAACGCCGCGTTCTTCCCCACGGCCCGCGAATATTCGCGCCGCTACGGGCTCGACGGACGACGGATGGCCACGCTGCAGGACCACACGATCGTGATGCATCCGGGCCCGATGGTGCGCGGCATGGAGATTACGGCGGATGTCGCTGACTCCGCCCGCTCGGTCATCGTCGAGCAAGTCACCAACGGCGTGGCCGTGCGGATGGCAGTCCTCTATCTCCTGTTGAGCGGCAGCGATGTCGCCGACCCGACCGATGTGCTCGAAGGAGCAGAGGCGTGACCAGTTATCTCATCCACGGAGCCGCCCCCCTGGGTGGCGATCCGACCGACCTTCTCCTCGAGGACGGCGTTATCGCCGCCGTGGGCGCCGATCTTGCCTCCGGGCTCACCGCTGGGAGCACTCAGATCATCGACGCGGCGGGTCTGATCGCCCTGCCCGGCCTGGTGGACCTACACACCCACTTGCGCGAGCCTGGACGTGAAGACGCCGAGACTGTCGAGTCGGGCACCCAGGCCGCTGCGCTCGGCGGCTTCACCGCCGTGCATGCCATGGCCAACACCGAGCCCGTTGCCGACACTGCCGGCGTGGTCGAGCAGGTGTGGCGGTTGGGGCGCGAGGCCGGCTATTGCGACGTCTATCCCGTGGGCGCCGTCACCGTCGGGCTCGCCGGGGAAAGATTGGCGGAGTTGGGCGCGATGGCCGACTCTGCCGCACGGGTGCGGGTGTTCTCCGACGACGGCAAGTGCGTGAGCGATCCCCTGTTGATGAGGCGGGCCCTGGAATACGTCAAGGCGTTCGACGGGGTCATCGCCCAGCATGCCCAAGACCCTCGCCTCACCGAGGACGCCCAAATGAACGAAGGCGACCTCTCGGGCAAGCTGGGGCTGACCGGCTGGCCCGCCGTCGCGGAAGAGGCGATCATCGCCCGCGACTGCCTGCTGGCCGCCCACGTGGGGTCACGTCTGCATGTGTGTCATGTCTCGACGTCCGGCTCAGTGGAGATCGTGCGTCAAGCCAAAGCGGCTGGGTGGAACGTCACCGCGGAAGCGTGCCCGCATCACCTTCTGCTGACGGACGAACTGGCGGCGACCTACGACCCGATCTATAAGGTCAACCCGCCCTTGCGCACCGCGGCCGACACGGCGGCGGTTCGTGCAGGACTGGCAGACGGGACCATCGACATCGTGGCCACCGACCACGCTCCGCACCCCCACGAGGACAAGGATTGCGAGTGGGCCGCTGCCGCGTTCGGCATGCTCGGGCTTGAGACCGCGTTGTCGATCGTGCAGGAAACCATGGTCGACACCGGTCTGTTGGACTGGACGGGCGTGGCCGAGCGGATGTCCTATGCGCCGGCACGGATCGGCCGGGTCACCGAACACGGGCAGCCTTTGGCGGTCGGGGCGCCCGCCAACGTGGTGCTCTATGACCCGGGCGTACGCCGGGTGGTCGATGCCACGGCCTCGGTCTCGCTTTCGCGCAACACGCCGTACGCCGGCATGGAGCTGCCGGGGCAGGTCATCGCGACCTTCCTGCGGGGCAAGCCCACCGTGTTGGACGGGAGACTCACCTGAGGAGCCTGAGTTGGGATCAAACCCGACTTCAGTTCTGCGCCGACTCCGATGTGTAGCTCATCTAACTGGCCATCCTGAAGTCGTCCGAGAGAATTTACGACGGGGGATTCGACGCCGGACAGATTGTCCGTGGCACGGAAGGTTGCCGTGACGACGGCGTCGGAATCTGAAACATCTGCTGTCGGGCTCAGCCGCAGGAGCTCCAGCGAGGGCAAGGCAAGGTCGGGGTTTGTATCGATGACCTCAACGACATCACCGAGATAGGCGTTCGTGGTGCGCCCCGCGGAGTCACCAACCGCGATGGTCGCGGGTAACCACCTGGCGGGGGTGTAACGAGGAACTACAATCGTCACTCGATACCACACGTTGTCCAAGTGATCTGAATGCCAAGACACCAATCTCGGGCTGCCTCCTTGGGACGTGCCTTCAACGCTTGCCGACAAGTTCGTCGCAGCCACGTCGTCTCGCACGTGCACGAGGAGATAGACATGCCGATCGTGGCTTGTTGCATCGACGCGGACCTTAGAGACTCGCCATTCAACAACCTGGGGAGGACTTTCGTCTGACCCACAGCGGATGAAGCGATCGTCGCTGAGAAGTGAGCAGTGATTGCGTCCCGGGCCACCGTCAAAGGTGTCGAGATGTACCGAAGAGTGGCGGTGCAAGGCATAGGAGCGAGGATTCCCCATCAGTCGGTCGCTCCCTCGACCGCCAAACAGCCTGTCGCTTCCCACGCCCCCGAAGAGTCTGTCGGCCCCGGCACCGCCTACGAGTTCGTCGTAGTCGCCACCGCCGTAGATGACATCGTCGCCCTGCCCGCCGAGGACAACATCGTCACCACCCGAGGCCCTGATAACGTCATCGCCCCCCAAGCCACAAATGACGTCACGTCGGGCCGTGCCATCGAGGATGTCCGCGTCTGGCGTCCCCTTGATGGTGCATGTCGGGGTCGCCCCGCTGGGCACTTTTGTGATGGGGCCAGCAATGGCCGGAGGGGGAACTACCAGGAGTGAGATCGCCGCCAGGATCGTTGCGAACGCCCGCCACACCATATCGGACCTCCTTCTCAGAGTATGTCCGCGGAATGCCAGCATAGGCGTCGAGGCGCGTGCAACAGTGATATCGTTGTTGCATGACTGCTATCACCATCCGGAAGCTGCCCGAGGACGCCAAACAACGACTGCGGATGCGGGCGGCGACGCATGGGCGGTCGATGGAAGCCGAGGCTCGAGAAATCCTGCTACGTGCACTCGACCAACCTCGGAGGGTGGACTTGAGTTGGGTCGAACAACTCGTTGACTTGGGCAACGAGGTTGGTGGCGTCGACCTTGACATTCCCGCCAGGAGCGGCGCTGAGCGAATGGTGGCCCTTCCCGAGGTCGTGCCCAGCGCGACCTCATGATCATCCTCGACACCAACGTCCTCTCCGAGTTGCTGAGGGGCCCCCAGGCAGATCGTCGAGTGTTGACCTGGATGCGCGGGCTGCGTGAGACACCCGTGACGACGGTCATCACTCGTGCCGAACTACTCGCAGGCGTCGCGGTCCTGCCGGACGGAACGCGGAAGAGTCAGTTGCTGGCTGGCGTGGAGCGAGCACTGGGCGTCCTTGGAGATTGTTTGCCCGTGCAAGCGGCCCAAGCCGCGACGTACGCAGAGATGATCGCGGCCCGCCGCAGTCTAGGTCGACCACTCGGCCAACTGGATGGACTTATCGCGGCAATCGCCAAAGACCACGATGCTGCCTTGGCGACGCGTGGATGTGGCCGGGTTCGACGGTCTTGGTGTCAAAGTCATCAATCCGTGGTTCGACGACCCCGAAAGCGCAGGTGAACGCCGCTGACGGTCACCCGGTGGGCCGTCCCCGGGCCCAACCCGCGTCGCTGATAGGGTCGGGCCTGCTCGACACATCCTTTAACGATCCGTCCTGTGAGGCGGAGAAGGAGGTACGGCGTGCCCTCGCATGCCCCCACCGATCGCCGTGACCGGCTTGATCCAACCCCCTCGGATCCAACCCCCGCCATCCTGGTCCTTGAGGACGGTCGTACATTTCGTGGCGACTCCTACGGCGCCCAGGGCGAGACCTTCGGCGAGGCGGTGTTCGCGACCGGAATGACCGGCTATCAGGAGACGTTGACCGACCCGTCCTACCACCGCCAGGTCGTGGTGATGACCGCGCCGCACATCGGAAACACCGGGATGAACGACGAGGATCCGGAGTCGACGCGGATCTGGGTCGCCGGCTATGTCGTGCGCGACCCAGCCCGAGTGCCCTCCAACTGGCGTTCGCAGCGCACCCTCGACGACACGCTGGAGGCCCAGAACGTGGTCGGGATCAGCGGAGTCGACACCCGGGCCCTGACCCATCACTTGCGCGAGCGCGGGGCGATGCGGGTCGGCATCTCGAGCCTGGAATCGGATCCCGCTGCTCTCTTGGAGCGGGTGCTCGCCTCGGGTGAGATGGCCGGGGCGAACCTGTCCGCCGAGGTCTCGACGACGACGTCGTACGTCGTGCCTGCCCTGGGGGAGCGGCGCTTCACCGTGGCCGCGATCGACCTCGGCATCAAGACGAACACTCCTCGGATGCTGGCCGAGCGTGGCATCGAGACCCACGTGCTTCCGGCCGTCGCGACCCTCGACGACGTGTTGGCCGTCAATTCTGCCGAGGGCGGCCCCGACGGACTGTTCTTCTCCAACGGGCCCGGTGATCCGTCCGCGACAACGGGCCAGATCCAGTTGCTGCAAGCCGCCCTGACCCGCGGGTTGCCCTACTTCGGGATCTGCTTCGGCAACCAACTGTTCGGTCGCGCGCTCGGGTTCGACACCTACAAGTTGAAATATGGCCACCGCGGGATCAACCAGCCGGTGATGGACAAGACCACGGGCAAGGTCGAGGTCACCGCCCACAACCACGGGTTCGCGGTCGACGCACCCCGAGAGCGCATCACGCAGACGCCCTACGGCGCCGCGACGGTGTCCCACGTGTGCCTCAACGACGACGTGGTCGAGGGTCTCGAACTGCGCGATGCCGCGGGAAGACTCACGGCGTTCTCGGTGCAGTATCACCCCGAAGCGGCGGCCGGGCCGCACGATGCGGCGTACCTCTTCGATCGGTTCGCGTCGCTCATGGACGACTCAACCGCGAGGGAGGGGGGTCTCTGATGCCGAAGCGGAGCGATATCCACAGCGTGCTGGTGATCGGCTCGGGGCCGATCGTGATCGGACAGGCCTGTGAGTTCGACTATTCCGGGACCCAGGCCTGTCGCGTGCTGAAGGCCGAAGGCCTGCGCGTGATCCTGGTCAACTCCAACCCGGCGACCATCATGACGGACCCCGAGTTCGCGGATGCGACCTACGTCGAGCCGATCACGCCGGAGTTCGTCGAGAAGGTGATCGCCAAAGAACGCCCCGATGCGCTGCTCGCCACCCTCGGCGGCCAGACCGCCCTCAACACGGCCATGTCCCTGGCCGCGTCCGGCGTCTTGGAGAAGTACGACGTCGAGCTGATCGGCGCGTCGATCGAAGCGATCGAGCGGGGCGAAAACCGCGAGTCCTTCAAACGCATTGTCGAAGAACTCGGCGGCGAGGTCGCACGCTCGGTGATCGCGCACAGCCTCGCCGACTGCCTGGGCGCGGCCGCTGAGTTGGGCTATCCGATGGTGGTGCGCCCCTCGTTCACGATGGGCGGTTCCGGGTCCGGCATGGCCTACAACGAGGCCGATCTGCGTCAGATCGCCGGCTCCGGCCTGGCCGCGAGTCCCACCACCGAAGTGCTGCTCGAAGAGTCGATCATCGGGTGGAAGGAATATGAGCTGGAGGTGATGCGCGACCAGGCCGACAACGTGGTCATCGTCTGCTCGATCGAGAACCTCGATCCGATGGGCGTGCACACCGGCGATTCGATCACCGTGGCCCCGGCGATGACCCTGACGGATCGCGAATATCAGCACCTGCGCGACCTCTCCATCGGCATCATCAGCTCCGTCGGCGTGGACACCGGTGGCTGCAACATTCAATTCGCGGTCAACCCGAGCTGATGGCCGCGTCGTCGTGATCGAGATGAACCCGCGCGTCTCCCGGTCCTCGGCGCTGGCGTCCAAAGCCACGGGTTTCCCGATCGCCAAGATCGCCGCCAAAGTGGCGATCGGCTACACGCTCGACGAGATTCGCTAACGACATTACCCGGGAGACCCCGGCTTCCTTCGAGCCGACGCTCGATTACGTCGTGGTCAAGGTGCCCCGGTTCGCCTTCGAGAAGTTCCCCGGTGCCGATCCGACGCTGACTACCCACATGAAGTCGGTCGGTGAGGCGATGGCAATCGGGCGCAACTTCACCGAGGCGCTACAAAAGGCGCTGCGGTCCTTGGAAAGCAAGACTGCGGTCTTCGACTTCGCCATGCTGCCGGGCACCGCTGAGCCCACGCTGGAGGCATTGCTCGAGGAGATCGCGCTGCCCCGTGACGGGCGGCTGCGCAAGGTTATGGACGCGATCCGCCTGGGGGCCACCCCTGAGCAGGTGTTTGCGGCGACCTTCATCGATCCGTGGTTCGTCGACCAACTGTTCTTGCTTCACGAGGTGGCCGAGCGGGTGCGTTCCGCCGAGCGCCTGGACGAGCGGACGTTGCGCCTGGCCAAGCGGCATGGGTTCTCCGATGCTCAGGTGGCGCAGATCCGGGAGATGCGCGAAGACATCGTCCGCGGCGTCCGCCAAGCGCTGGGGGTTCGACCCGTCTATAAGACGGTGGACACCTGCTCGGCAGAGTTCGCGGCGACCACGCCGTACCACTACTCCTCCTATGACGAGGAGAGCGAAGTGACGCCGCGCGAACGACCTGCCGTGATCATTTTGGGCTCCGGGCCGAACCGGATCGGGCAGGGCATCGAGTTTGACTATTCGTGTGTGCACGCTTCGCAGGCGTTGAGCGAGGCGGGCTACGAGACGATCATGGTCAACTGCAACCCGGAGACCGTCTCCACCGACTATGACACCTCCGACCGACTGTATTTCGAGCCGCTGACCCTCGAGGACGTGCTGGAGGTCTATCACGCCGAATCGCTCGCGGGACCGATCGCCGGCGTGATCTGTCAGCTCGGCGGGCAGACTCCGCTGGGCTTGGCGCAGGGTTTGGAAGACGCCGGGGTGCCGATCGTGGGCACCTCGCCCGGCGC
The DNA here is from genome assembly GCA_963814245.1 of uncultured Actinomycetota bacterium. Lineage (GTDB taxonomy): Bacteria > Actinomycetota > Actinomycetes > Propionibacteriales > Nocardioidaceae > Nocardioides. The sequence goes on along the minus strand of CAWFBY010000003.1, from coordinate 1,294,729 downwards.
GATCCACCTCGCCGAAGAGCGTGGCGCCTTCGGCCAGGTGCTGCTTGCCGCCGGGTTGCCGGCGCCCAAGCACGGCATGGCGTCGTCGTACGACGAAGCCCGGGCGATCGCCGCTGAGATCGGCTATCCGGTGCTCGTGCGTCCGTCCTATGTCCTGGGTGGTCGCGGGATGGAGATCGTCTATGACGATGACGCGTTGGGTGGCTACATCGAGCGTGCGACCGCGATCAGCCCCGATCATCCGGTGCTCGTCGATCGGTTTATCGACGATGCGGTCGAGATCGACGTGGACGCACTCTTCGACGGCACGGAGCTCTATCTGGGCGGCGTGATGGAGCACATCGAGGAGGCCGGGATCCACTCCGGTGACTCCGCGTGTGCACTGCCGCCGATCACCCTCGGCGCAGCCGAGATCGCGCGGATCCGCCAGGCGACCGAGGCGATTGCGCGCGGGGTCGGGGTGCGGGGGCTGATCAACATCCAGTTCGCGTTGGGATCCGATGTGCTCTACGTGCTGGAGGCCAACCCGCGCGCCTCACGCACGGTGCCCTTCGTCTCGAAGGCGACGGGTGTTTCCCTTGCCAAGGCCGCGGCGCGGGTGATGCTGGGCGAGTCGATCGCCGCGCTGCGCACCGCCGGCGTGTTGGCGGCCGTGGGCGACGGCGGTGACCTGCCCGCGGATTCGCCGATCGCGGTCAAGGAGGCCGTGATGCCGTTCAACCGCTTCAAGACCCCCGACGGCAAGACCGTGGACACGGTGCTGGGGCCGGAGATGCGCTCGACCGGCGAGGTGATGGGCTTCGACGCTGTCTTTGGGACGGCGTACGCCAAGTCGCAGGCGGCGGCGTACGGACCGCTGCCCACCTCCGGCCGGGTGTTCGTGTCGATGGCCAATCGCGACAAACGGACCATGATCTTCCCGATCAAGCGACTCTCCGACCTGGGTTTCGAGGTGGTCGCGACGCAAGGGACCGCCGATGTGTTGCGCCGCAACGGCATCCCCGCCACGGTGGTGCGCAAGCACTTCGAAGGGGTGGGTCCGGCCGGGGAACCGACCACGATCCAACTGATTGCCGAGGGCTCGATCGACCTCATCGTCAACACTCCCCACGGCTCGGCAAGCGGTGGCTCCCCGCGCATCGATGGCTATGAGATCCGGACCGCAGCCGTGATGGGCAACGTGCCGTGCATCACCACGGTTCAGGGACTCGGAGCCGCAGTCCAAGGCATCGAGGCGATGCTCGCGGGCAGCATTGACGTCAGGTCGCTCCAGGACTGGGCCCGTCATCGAGACGCGCGGGGTCGCCCATGACGTCGGGCTGGCAGCCGCGATGACGGCCTACTCACGGCTCTTCGACACGGTCCTGACGCGGATCGACCCCGAGCGTGCCCACGAGTTGGGCTTCCGCGCGCTGCGCGCGGCAACCCCCCTCACCCGCCTCACCCGCCGACCCGGCGCAAACTCACGAGAAGATCGCCCCGAGTCGGCGCAAACTCACGAGAAAGACACGCTGAGTCGGCGCAAAGTCAGCGCGATGGGGCTCACTTTCCCCCACGTTCTTGGGTTGGCGGCTGGTTTCGACAAGAACGCGGTCGGCATCGACGCACTGGCCGCACTAGGTTTCGGCCACGTTGAGATCGGCACGGTAACCGGCGAACCACAGCCCGGAAATCCAAAGCCGCGGCTGTTTCGGTTGCGGGAGGATCGCGCGATCATCAATCGGATGGGTTTCAATAATCACGGCGCGGAGGTGGTGGCGCGACGGCTGGCCGCGCGCGAGGTACGCAAGCAACGTGAGTTTGCGCCGACTCGCGTCATTGTCGGGGTGAACATCGGCAAGACCAAGGTGGTGCCGGACGAGGATCAGGCATCGGTCCAGGTCGACTACGAGAAGAGCGCGGGTCTCTTGGCGCCCTACGCCGACTATCTGGTCATCAACGTGTCCTCACCCAACACGCCGGGTCTGCGCAATCTGCAATCGGTGGAGAGGCTTGAGCCCTTGCTCGCTGCCGTACGCCGTCGCGCCGATGCCGTGACGACGCAACCCGTGCCGCTGCTGGTCAAGATCGCGCCGGACCTAGCCGACCAGGACGTGCGTGCCGTCGCTGAACTCGCCGCAGCGAGCGGGCTGGCGGGCGTCATCGCAACAAACACGACAATCGGGCGTGTCGGCCTCGCCACTCCTGCGGCGCGCGTGGCGGCGATCGGTGCCGGGGGACTGTCGGGACCGCCGCTCCGCGCGAGGTCGCTTGAAGTGCTTCGTCTCCTGCGCGCGAGCGTGGGGGAGGAAATGGCGTTGATCTCCGTCGGCGGCATCACCACGGTGGCCGATGCGCGCGCCAGACTGGACGCGGGGGCGACCCTGCTGCAGGGTTACACAGCGTTCATCTATGAGGGTCCGCGATGGCCAACGCGCATCGTGTCGGGACTGGACCATGCCCAAGGAGTGGAGCGATGAGTTTCGGAGCGCGACTGCGAACCGCAGTCCTCGAGCGCGGCCCGTTGTGCGCCGGAATCGACCCGCACACCACGCTGATGGCGGAGTGGGGACACACCGACACGGTGGCCGGCCTCGAGCGGTTTGCCCTCACGGCGGTGCAGGGGCTGGCGCCGTACGTGTCGGTCATCAAGCCGCAGAGCGCCTTCTATGAACGTTTCGGTAGCAGGGGAGTGGCGGTGCTGGAGCGGGTCATCGCCGAGTCGCGAGCCGCCGGGGCGCTGGTCCTTTTGGACGTCAAGCGCGGCGACATCGGGTCGACCAGCCAGGCCTACGCCGACGCCTATCTCGATCCGGCCTCCGCCCTGGCGGCGGACGCGATCACCGTCAGTCCCTATCTGGGGTTCGGCTCGCTGTTGCCGTTCATCGAAACCGCGCACCGTCACGACGCGGGTGTCTTCGTGCTGGCGCTCACCTCCAACAAGGAGGGCCCCGAGGTGCAGCACGCGCGGGTGGGCGAGCGCAGCGTTGCCGGAGTGATCCTGGACCACTTGCGCACCCTCAACGCCGAGGCCGTGCCGATGGGGTCTTACGGCGCAGTCGTCGGCGCCACGATCGGTGACTCGTCCGAGAACTTCGACATCAATGGCCCGATCCTGGCTCCAGGCTATGGCGCCCAAGGTGGCACCGCGGCCGACCTCACCCGGATCTTCGGCGCGGCAGTCGGCAACGTGTTGCCGAGCTCGAGCAGGGAAATCTTGCGTCATGGGCCCGACCCGGTTGCGCTGGGAGCGGCGGCCCGACGGGTGAATGCGGAATTGCGGCTGCTCAATCAAGGCGTGCAATTGCAGCAAGCAAAGACTTCAAACTAGGGTTGGCGCGTTCGTTCGCAGCAGCACGGAGACGAGGAAGCCTGTGGCACTGCCCCCGCTCACCCCCGAGCAGCGTCAGGCGGCGCTGGTCAAGGCCGCTGCCTCCCGGCGGGAACGGGCCGAGGTGAAGAACAGACTGAAGAACTCCGGCGCCTCCATCACCGACGTTTTGCGCGAAGGTCAGGCCAACGAGGTGATTGGCAAGATGCGCGTGGTGGAGCTGCTCCAGTCGATGCCGGGGCTCGGCAAGGTGCGTGCGCGCCAGGTGATGGCCCGGCTCGGAATCGCCGAAAGCCGCCGGGTGCGAGGTCTCGGGGCCAAGCAGGTTGCCGCGCTGGAGCGCGAGTTCGACCCCTCGTGACACCACAGAGGACGCTTCCTCGTGGCTGAGCCAGCCCCAAAACCTGGCGGCACGGCGCCTGGCGGCGCAGAACCGGCAACCCCCGAAGCGGGCCGCCCGTCCCGGCTGGTGGTCCTGGCCGGGCCCACCGCCGTCGGCAAGGGCACGATCGCGGCGGAGGTGCGGGCCAGCCATCCCGACGTGTGGATCTCGGTGTCGGCCACGACCCGGCCGCCCCGACCCGGCGAGGTCGACGGTGTGCACTACTGGTTCGTGAGCGAAGCCGACTTCGACGAGATGATCGAGGCGGGCCAGCTCCTGGAATGGGCGGTCGTGCATGGTGCCGCGAAATACGGCACCCCGCGGGCTCCCGTTGAGGCGGCGTTGGCGGCCGGCCGACCGGCCATGTTGGAGATCGACCTGCAGGGCGCCCGACAAGTGCGCGAGACGATGCCGGAGGCGCTGTTCGTGTTCCTCAAGCCGCCGTCGTGGGAAGAATTGGTGCGCCGTTTGGTGGGAAGAGGCACCGAATCACCCGAAGAGCGCGAGCGTCGGCTGCAGACAGCGGTCGATGAGCTGGCCGCCGAGCCTGAGTTCGATGTCACCATCGTGAACCACGAAGTTCACGCTGCGGCCCTGGAGTTGGTAACCTTGATGACTGCGCCCGGCCACACCCGCCAGGGCGCATCCTTCAATGACTTGTGAGGCAACATTCGTGTCTGGCCCCAACACCGCCGCCGAGGGCGTCACCAACCCCTCGATCGACGACCTGCTCACCAAGACGGACAGCAAATACAAGTTGGTGCTCTACAGCGCCAAGCGCGCTCGGCAGATCAACGCCTACTACTCCCAGCTGGGCGAAGGCCTCTTGGAGTACGTCGGCCCGTTGGTTGACACCCATGTGCAAGAGAAGCCGCTGTCCATCGCGCTGCGCGAGATCAACGAAGACCTCTTGACCTGCGAAGACGTCGATCCCGCGACTCTGGCCGCCGAAGAAGAAGCACGCACCCAGGCGGCCCTCGACGCCTCCTTCGGCGGCGCCGCTGACCCGTTCAGCGCCATTTCCTGATCTGATCGGTCGATGACCCGTCCGCTTGTGGTGCTGGGCGTCTCCGGCGGCATTGCGGCGTACAAGTCCTGCGAGCTGCTGCGACGCCTCACCGAAGCCGGCCACGACGTCACGGTGGTGCCGACGGCTGCGGCCCTGGAGTTTGTCGGGGCCGCCACCTGGGCCGCGCTCTCCGGCAAACCGGTCAGCTCCGAGGTGTGGACCGACGTCCACGAGGTGCCGCACGTGCGGATCGGGCAATCGGCCGACCTGGTCGTTGTCGCTCCCGCGACCGCGGATCTGCTCGCGAAGGCGGCAGCGGGTCTCGCGGACGATCTGTTGACCAACACCCTGCTCACGGCGCGATGCCCCGTGGTGTTTGCTCCGGCGATGCATACCGAGATGTGGGAGCACCCTGCAACCGTTGCGAATGTGGCCACCTTGCGCGCGCGTGGCGCAACCGTCGTCGAGCCGGCCGAAGGCCGCTTGACGGGCGCCGACTCGGGCAAGGGCAGATTGCCCGAACCCGCCGCCATCTTTGACATCGTGACGGGCCTGCTCGGCGCCGAGGCACCCCCCGCGGACTTGGCGGGTCGCCACGTGGTGGTCTCGGCCGGTGGCACACGGGAGTATCTCGACCCCGTGCGGTTCATCGGCAATCGCTCCTCGGGTCTCCAGGGCTATGCGTTGGCGCGGACTGCTGCGTTGCGCGGCGCCACCGTGACGCTGATCTCGGCCAACGTCGCCCTCCCCGACCCGGCGGGCGTCGCGTTGATCCGCGTGGAAACCACGGCGCAACTGCGCGATGCGGTGCTGGCCGCTGCCCGCGACGCCGACGCTGTTGTGATGGCCGCAGCCCCGGCCGATTTCCGGCCGACCACAGTGAGCGAGGCCAAGATCAAGAAATCAGCAGACGGGCGGTCCCCGAGCATCGAGCTGACCCAGAACCCCGACATTTTGGCCGAGATTGCGGCCGACCGGGCCAAGCTCGGGCAGATCGTCGTGGGCTTTGCGGCGGAGACTGGCGACGCCTCCGGATCGGTGTTGGAGTTGGCGACCACCAAGCTGGCCCGCAAGGGCTGCGACCTGCTGGTCGTCAACGACGTTTCGGGCGGAGCCGTTTTTGGCAGCCCGCGCAACGAGGCCGTCATCTTGGAGTCGGATGGGACCCGCACGGACGTGCCCGTAGACACCAAGGAGCACCTCGCGAACGTGATCTGGGACCGCGTGCGGGCGCGCCTCGGCTGAGTGCAGGCTCGGCTGGATGAGGGCCTGGCGACCAGCTGGGGATAGAGTGCGCTTCGCCAAAACACGCCGAAAATGGGAGTGGGAACCAACGTGGCTGGACGCCTCTTTACCTCTGAATCGGTGACCGAAGGGCATCCCGACAAGATCGCCGATCAGATCAGCGACACAGTCTTGGACTATCTGCTCGAGCGCGATCCGCGGAGCCGGGTCGCGGTGGAGACCCTGCTGACCACGGGTCTGGTCGTGGTGGCGGGCGAAGTGACGACGGAGGCCTATGCCCCGGTGGCGCAACTGGTCCGCGACAAGGTGCTGGAGATCGGCTACGACTCCTCCGACAAGGGTTTTGATGGCGCCTCCTGTGGTGTGCAGGTGGCTATCGGAGCACAGTCCGCCGACATCGCTCAGGGCGTCGACGACGCCTATGAAGAGAGGCACGACCATTCCACCGACGCGCTGGACCGTCAGGGCGCGGGCGACCAGGGGCTGATGTTCGGTTACGCGTGCGATGACACCCCCGAGCTGATGCCGCTGCCGATCATGATCGCCCACCGCCTCGCGCAGCGCCTCACCGAAGTCCGCAAGGACGGGACGCTGCCCTACCTGCGCCCCGACGGCAAGACACAGGTGACCATCGAGTACGACGCCGACAACAGGCCGGTGCGCATCGATACGGTCGTGCTCTCGACTCAGCACGCCGAAGACGTGCAGTTGGAAGACACCCTCGAGCCCGACGTGAAGAAGCACGTGATCGACCCGGTGTTGGCGATGTTCACGATCCCGTCGGAGGGCTACCGCCTCCTGGTCAACCCCACCGGCCGGTTTGTGGTGGGCGGCCCAATGGGCGACGCCGGGGTGACCGGCCGCAAAATCATCGTGGACACCTACGGCGGCATGGCCCGCCATGGGGGTGGAGCGTTCTCCGGGAAAGACCCGTCCAAGGTCGACCGGTCCGCGGCGTACGCCATGCGTTGGGTGGCCAAGAACGTCGTCGCGTCCGGCCTGGCGCGCCGCTGTGAGGCGCAGGTGGCTTTCGCGATCGGCAAGGCCCATCCAGTGGGCGTGTTCATCGAAACCTTCGGCACGGGCACCGTCCCGGACGAAGAGATCCAGGCCGCCGTGTTGAACGTCTTCGACCTTCGCCCGGCCGCGATCATCGAACAACTCGACCTGCTGCGCCCGATCTACGCCATGACCGCCGCCTATGGACACTTCGGCCGAGAGTTGCCGGAGTTCACTTGGGAACGCACCGATCGCGCCGACGCGTTGCGGGCAGCCGTTTCGGTCTGACCGCGGCGCAGCGCCACGACATCGTACGACGTTGTCCGCGGCGCCTGATACAACTCGGGCTATGACCGAGAAGGCCGCCGCAAACGCCGACCCCCAGGCCGTGCTGCCTGGGGTGCCGGGGTTGCGGGCGTCGGTGCGCGCCACTCGCACCAGGGCGGCCGCGAGTTCTGCGGGTCAGGCCTTGGCCGAGATCGATCCCGTGGCCAGCGTGTTGGTCGACGTGGCGCTAGCCCATCTGGATCGACCCTTCGACTACGCGGTGCCCGCAACCATGGCCGACACGGCGGTTCCGGGTGCCCGGGTGAAGGTGCGGTTCGCTGGCCAGGACGTCGATGCCTTCGTGTTGGCGCGCGTCGCGAGCTCCGAGCACACCGGACGGCTGACCCCCTTGCGACGTGTCGTGAGCCCCGAGCCTGTCCTTGCCCCCGAGATTGCCGAGCTGACAGGGGCGATCGCGGAGCGCTACGCCGGAGCGCGCTCCGACGTGCTGCGGCTGGCGATCCCACCACGCCACGCGGCCACGGAGAAGCAGCCCGCTCTTCCAGCGGCGCCCGCCCTCTCCGACCCGCCATCGGAGGCCGCCGGCTGGTCCGACTATGCCGGCGGTGAGGCGTTCCTCGACGCCCTGGGCAATCGGCAGCTACCTCGTGCAGTGTGGACCCCCGCGCCCGGCACGGATTGGCCTGCGCTGGTCGCGGGCGCCGTGGTCGCGGCGTACGCCGCAGGCCAAGGCGTCTTGGTGTGCACCCCCGACCACCACGACGCGATGCGCGTCACCGAGGCGATCACCCGAGCATTAGGCCCCGATCATCACGTCGTGCTGGGCGCCGACAGCGGCCCGCGCGCGCGCTATCGAGACTTCCTCGCTGTCACGCGCGGGAGCCGGCGGATCGTCATCGGCACCCGATCGGCCTCCTTCGCGCCCGTCCACAATCTTGGCTTGGTGGTCATCTGGGATGACGGGGACGACCTGCACAGTGAGCCGCGGGCGCCCTATCCCCACACCCGCGAAACGTTGCTCCTGCGAGCCGAGATCCAGGGCACCGCCGCCCTCGTCGGCTCCTTCGCACGCAGCGTGGAGGCCGCCTATCTGGTCCGCACCGGCTGGGCTCACGAGGTGATCGCGCCGCGTCCGCTCGTGCGCTCGCGGCTCACGGTGCAGGTGGCAGGTGCCACCGAACAGGAGCTGGCCCGCGACCCCTATGCGCGCGGCGCGCGGCTGCCCACCGCAGCCCACCATGCGATCCGCGACGGTCTCGAGTCGGGCCCGGTCCTGGTCCAGACGCCGCGGGCCGGCTATGCCCCCAGCGTGGCCTGTGAGCGCTGTCGGCAGGCCGCGAGGTGCACGCATTGCCAAGGGCCGCTTCGCCTCACCTCGGCGACCGCGCCGCCGGCGTGCTTGTGGTGTGGGACCGCACACGAGGGGTGGCGCTGCCCCACGTGTGGACACCGAGGACTCCGCGCGCCCGTCGTGGGCAACACCCGCACCGCCGAGGAGCTTGGTCGCACGTTCCCAAGCACGATCATCGTGCGTTCCAGCGGTGATCACGTGGTGGCCTCGGTCGGGCCGCAACGCGAGATTGTGGTCGCGACGCCCGGTGCCGAGCCGGTCGCCGAGGGAGGTTATGGGGCCGTCGTCCTGCTTGACACCTGGTTGTCTTTGGCCCGGTCGGAGCTCCGGACGGCCGAGGAGTCGTTGCGTCGTTGGATCAACGCTGCGGCTTTGGTGCGTCCGGGAGGCCGGGTCGTGGCGGTGGGTGATCCGGGTGAGCCCGCGCTCCAGGCACTGGTTCGGTGGGACCCCGCGGGGTTCGCGGAGCGTGAGATTGCCGAGCGGCGTGAAGCGCGGATGCCACCGGCGGCGCGACTGGCGACGCTGACCGGGTCGGCAGGCGCACTCGACGACGCCGTGACCGTTGCCAACTTGCCGGCCGACGCGGATGTCCTGGGTCCGGTGCCACACGGAGACGACGGCGAGTGGCGCGTGGTAATCCGGGTGCCCCGAGCCCAAGGCGGCGCGCTGTCGCGCTCACTCGGGGAGTTGCAGCGGCTCAGGTCGGCCCGCAAACTCGACCCGGTGCGGATTCAGGTGGATCCGGCCACTCTCTAGACTCGCCTGTGATCCCGCCACCCGTTCACCAGCTTTCAGGAGCAACGCTTGTCCGTCCAACCCATCCGCCTGTTTGGTGACCCGGTGCTACGCAAACCCGCCATCGAAGTGGTGACCTTCGACCGCGAGCTGCGCCGCCTGGTCGAAGACCTCACCGACACGATGGTCGACGCGCCCGGCGCAGGCCTGGCCGCCCCGCAGATCGGCGTTGGCCTGCGCGTCTTCACCTGGCGTGTGGAAGGCGAGCTCGGACACCTGGTCAATCCCTCCCTCGACCTTTCCGAGGAGACCCAGGACGGACCCGAGGGTTGCCTCTCCCTGCCCGACCTGGTCTTCGACTGCAAGCGCGCGCTGTCCGTCGTGGCCAAGGGTTTCAACATGTACGGCGAGCCCGTGGTCATCGAGGGCTCCCAACTGCTGGCCAGGGCGTTGCAACACGAGACCGACCACCTCGATGGCGTGTTGTTCATCGACAGGCTCGATCAGGACTCTCGCAAGGCGGCGATGAAGGAGATCCGGGCAGCAGACTGGTTTGGCATCGAAACCCCCACGATCAAGGTGTCGCCGCACAACACCTTCGGCTTCGGCCTCTGATGCGCCTGGTTTTCGCGGGCACGCCCGAGGTGGCGCTGCCCTCCTTGGCAGCAATCGCCGCATCGCGACACGAGGTCGTCGGGGTCGTCACCCGCCCGGATGCCCCCGCGGGCCGAGGGCGGGTGCTCGCCGAGTCTCCGGTGGCGGCGTTAGCGGTGGATTTGGGGTTGCCCGTGCTCAAGCCGGGCCGCCCCGGAGACCCTGCCTTTCTGGCGGCTCTCCGAGCGCTCGAGCCCGATTGCTGCCCTGTCGTCGCCTACGGTGCGATGCTTCCGCAGGCGGCACTGGACATCCCGCGCGAGGGCTGGGTGAACCTGCACTTTTCGTGCCTGCCAGCGTGGCGCGGCGCGGCTCCCGTGCAGCGGGCGATCTGGGCTGGCGATGAGGTGACGGGGGCGACCACGTTCCGGATCGTCGAGGCGCTCGACGCGGGGCCGACGTACGGCGTGATGACCGAACGCATTCGCGCCACCGACACCGCAGGTGAGTTGCTCGGCCGGTTGGCCGAGGGGGGTGCCGAGTTGTTGGTCGCGACGCTCGACGGGATCGAAGACGGCAGCCTCCAGGCGTGGCCGCAACCGCTCGACGGCCTGTCGCTGGCACCCAAGATCACCGTGGCTGAGGCTGAGCTCGACTGGACCAGCCCAGCAGCGGCCATCGATCGGCTGATCCGGGCCTGCACGCCGGCTCCAGGCGCCTGGACGACTCATGCGGGCGAACGGCTCAAGATCCAGCCGCTCGACAACACCCCGACTGGCGATCCGCCTCAGGGGGAGTTGGCCCCGGGAGAGATGGCCGTGGGCAAGCGGTCGGTGCTGGTGGGCACGGGCAGTACGCCCGTGCGGCTCGGGCTAGTCCAGGCGGTCGGCAAGAAGGCGATGCCTGCGCCAGACTGGGCGCGTGGACTGCGCATGACACCGGGCGAGAGGCTGGGCGGATGAACGACCAAGCGCGCCCAGCGTCACCCGCGGATATCGATCGGATTTGTCGCAGCCTCCCAGAGGTCGAGTTGGGCATCTCCTGGGGGGACCGTCCGACCTACAAGGTGCCGAAGGGGCCCAAGGGCCGCGGCTTCGTGCTCTACCGGGCGCCCAACAAGAACGCCATCGACCCGGACACGGGAGAGAGGTTCGAGGACCTGCTGGTGATCACGGTTCCCGATCAAACGGTCAAGGAAGCACTCGTCCAAGACCCGGCGACGCCGTGCTTCACCATCGATCACTTTCGTGGCTACAACGCCGTCCTGGTCCAAGAGTCACGTCTGGGCGAGTTGACCGTTGCCGAACTCACCGAGATCCTCACCGAGGCCTGGGCGAGCGTGGCCCCGCAGTCCCTGGTGAAGCGATACTTCGCCGATGGCTGATCCGCGACGCCGAGGTAGCCGCCCAGGAGGCGCGCCGCCCCGAGCGCGACCGCAGGCAGATCCGGCCCGGCTGGCGGCGTACGACGTCCTCAAGGCCGTCCGGGTGGACGACGCCTACACCAACCTGGTGTTGCCCCAGGTGCTGCGCCTGCACGACCTCACGGGCCGAGATGCGGCTTTCGCCACCGAGTTGGCGTCGGGGACTTTGCGCCGACTCGGCACCTACGAAGCGGTGCTCGCGGCGTGTGTGGACCGGCCTCTCGGCAAGGTCGAAGCCAAGGTGCTCGACGCGCTGCGGCTGGGGGCCCATCAGCTTTTGTCGATGCGGGTGCCGGCCCATGCGGCAATCAGCACCAGCGTCGATCTGGTGCGCGCCCGGATCGGTCAAGGGCCGGCAGGTTTCACCAATGCGGTGCTGCGGCGGGTCAGTGAGCACGACCTGGCCGCCTGGGTGCGCTTGGTCGCACCCGACCCGGTCGGCGACCCGGACGGGTTCGCCTCGATCGCGCATAGTCACCCTCGGTGGGTGGTGCAGGAGTTGCGTCGAGCCGTGGGGGACGATGAATTGTCTGCTCTCCTGGCCGCCAACAATCAGGCTCCCCAGGTGGTGTTGGTCGCCCGTCCCGGACGCTGCGAGCGGGCCGAACTGCCCGGGGAGGCGACGCCCTTTTCGCCCTACGGCGTGACCCTAGAGAGCGGCGATCCCGGGCAGGTTGCGGCCGTCGCGCAGGGCCGAGCTGGAGTTCAGGACGAGGGGTCACAGTTGGTGGCCATCGCCCTGGCCACGGCGCCCCTCGTGGGGCCCGATCTGCGCTGGCTGGACTTATGTGCGGGGCCTGGCGGCAAGGCCGCGCTCCTGGCGGGGCTGGCCGCCGAGCGGGGCGCCCGCCTGGTCGCGTCCGAGAAACAAGAACACCGCGCCGAGCTCGTACGTCGCACCCTGCGCGGCTCGCCGGGGGTCGAGGCCGTGGTCGTGGCCGACGGAACGATGCCACCCTGGCCGCCGGCATCATTTGATCGCGTATTGGTGGACGCGCCCTGCTCGGGGCTTGGGGCCTTGCGCCGTCGTCCGGAGTCGCGCTGGCGACGTACGCCCGCCGACGTTGCCGACCTGATCCCCCTCCAACGGGCCTTGCTCAGGTCCGCAGCCCAGTTGGTCCGCCCGGGCGGCGTCATCGTCTATGCCACATGTTCGCCGATGGTGAGCGAGACGGTGGAGGTAGTCTCGGCGATCCTTGACGAACGCGACGACCTTGCTCTCGAAGACGCCGGAGAGCTGTTTGCGGGGGTTCCCGACTGTGCGGGCTCCCTGCCGGGCACCATCCAACTTTGGCCGCACCGACACGGCACCGACGCCATGTTTGTGGCGGTGCTCAGTCGTCGCTGAGATGTCGCAAATAGGCGTCGGGGGTCTGGAGATAGCGGCGCCAATGATCCACCAGTTGAAGGTCGTCCCAGGCTGTTTCGCGCAGGCCCCAGTCACCCACTTCCCAAATGTGTGCGCCAGGCAGCGCCGCCAGCACGGGCGAGTGGGTCGCGCAGAGGACCTGACCGCCTTGGGCGCCTACCCGCTGCAAGACGGCGATCAACTCCAGGGTTGTGCTCCAGAAACCGTGTAACACCCGTGCATGGTCTCTGCGCGCAGGAAGAAGCCCCATCGCGCTGCGCCCAATCCGCGTTGCAGTGTGAGGGAGGCAGCCAACGGAGATTCGGTGGCCCGCGTGGCGTGGTGTCCCAGGGCGCTGCCGTCCTCGGGGGACAGGCCGCAGGCCATCGCGATCGCCTCGACCAGGGTCGACTTTCCGGACCCGTTCTCGCCGACGAGGAACGTGACGCCGGGCGCAAGGTCGATGCCCCGGTCGATGAGATGCGCCACGGCGGGGATGGGGAGTGGCCACTGACGTGGGCTGAGCCGCGAGTCGGGGTTGCGGCTCACCCGCACCACCGGGGGCTGATCGAACCTCATGCGGCGACACGTTACGCCGGGACGCCGACGTACTAAGTTTCAGCACATGCCCGCCGCAAAGACACCCGCCGTCGAGATCGAGGTCGACGACAAGGTGGTGCGCGTGTCGAACCCCGATCGGATCTATTTCCCGGAGAGCCGCGCCACGAAGCTCGACTTGGTGGAGTACTACCTCAGCGTCGGCGACGGCATCGTGAACGCGCTCTACGAGCGGCCCTGCATGTTGCACCGCTTTCCCAAGGGGCTGGCCGGCCCGAAGGTGCATCAGAAGCGGCTGCCTGCCGGGGCGCCGCCATGGGTCAGCACGGTGCAACTGCACTTCCCGCGCTGGAACCGCACCGCGGACGAACTGTGCGTCACCGAGTTGGCCAGCGTCATCTGGGCGGTGCAGATGTCCACGGTCGAGTTCCATCCGTGGAACAGTCGCAGCGCGGACACCGAGAGCCCCGACGAATGGCGCATCGACCTCGACCCCGGGCCGGCCTGTGACTTTGCCACGGTGAAGCGGGTCGCCCACGTGGCACACGAGGTCCTCGACGAGCTCGGAGCCGTCGGCTATCCCAAGACCAGCGGCGGTTCGGGGCTGCACATCTACGTGCGGATTCCACCTGACCACGGCTTCAAGGACGTACGCCGAGGCGCGCTGGCGTTTGCGCGGGAAGTGGAGCGGCGCGCCCCGAGGGACGTCACGACGGCGTGGTGGCGCAAGGACCGAGATCCCGAGCACCTGTTTGTGGACTACAACCAGAATGCCCGTGACCACACCATCGCGGCGGCGTACTCCGTCCGCGGAGTACCCGACGCACGTGTGTCCGCGCCCGTGCGTTGGGACGAGATCGACGCCGCCGATCCGCATGACTTCACGATCTTCACCCTGCCCGAGCGTTTCGCGGCCCTCGGCGATCTTCATGGCGATATCGACGCCCATCCGTTCGATATCGCACCCCTGTTGGCTTGGGCCGAGCGCGACGAGCGAGACGGCAAGTCGATACCGGAGGAACCCGAGGAGTCGACACCCTAAGATTCGGGTCGTGGGCATCCAGATAACACCGAGCATCCTCAATGCCGACTTCGGCCAACTCAGCGCCGAAATGGCGCGCATTCCCGGGGCCGACTGGATCCACATCGACGTGATGGACAACCACTTCGTCCCCAATCTGACGTTCGGCCCGGCCATGGTGGCGGCCTTGGCGGCGACCAGTCGCGTGCCGTTGGATGCTCATCTGATGATCGAGAACGCCGATCGTGAGGCGCCCGCCTATGTCGAGGCAGGCTGCAAGTCGGTCACGTTCCACGTCGAGGCGACGCAGGCGCCGGTCCGATTGGCCCGCGAGATCAGGTCGTTGGGCGCGCGCGCCAGCATGGCGCTCAAGCCGGCGACGCCGATCGAGCCCTATGAAGACCTACTCGCCGAACTCGACATGGTGCTGTTGATGACGGTCGAGCCCGGTTTCGGTGGTCAGAAGTTCCTGGACCTGGTGCTGCCCAAGATCCGTCGGACGCGGGCGTTGATCGAAGCGCGCGGGGTCGAGTGCTGGCTCCAGGTCGACGGTGGAGTTTCCCTGGAGACGATCGAGCGCTGTGCCGAGGCGGGAGCGGACGTGTTCGTTGCCGGATCGGCGGTCTATTCGGCCAGCGACCCGGACGCCATGGTGGCGGCGCTGCGCGGAGCCGCCGAGAGCGCCTCACCGCATTGAGCGGGCCTGTGACAGAATCTCGGTGACGAGTTTCTAAACCAAACTCGCGTGCTCTGGGGGCGGTGGAACTCCGCACCGGCGGTGATAGTCCGCGACCCGCTCACGTCCAGTGATCGGTTGACCAGGTGGAACTCCTGGACCGACGGTCAAAGTCCGGATGAGAAGAGCACGCTGGGAGTTGGTCGTGCGCCGCGTGTCGGCGCGCGATGCAGACCCAGCCGACCCCGGAGTCCGTGATCGGACATGAGGGGCCAAGTTGAGTTTCACCGACGTGGAGGTGCGGGCGATGCGCCGCGCGCTCGCCTTGGCGGGCTCAGCAGGAGTGCCTCTGGGACCCAACCCTCGGGTTGGCTGCGTGATCGTCGATGCGTCGGGGGCCGTGGTCGCCGAAGGATTTCATCGTGGAGCCGGCACGCCCCACGCCGAAGCGGCCGCGCTCGCCGAAGCGGGACCGCTCGCGCGCGGCGCGACCGCGATCGTGACTCTGGAACCCTGCAATCACGCGGGGCGCACCGGACCCTGCGCCCAAGCCCTCGTCGAAGCAGGCGTAGCCCGAGTCGTGTTCGGTCAGGATGACCGCAATCCGGTCGCCTCCGGGGGCGGAGCGGCGTTGCTGGCTCAGGGAGTCCAGGTGCACGGGGGCCTCCTCGCCGACGAGGCACGGGCCCTCAATCACGCGTGGTCCTTCGCTGTCGAACATCGGCGGCCCTTCGTCACCTGGAAGTTCGCCACCACGCTGGATGGGCGCAGCGCGGCGACCGACGGGACCAGTCGCTGGGTGAGCTCGGCGCCCGCCCGGCGCGACAGCCATCGCCTGCGTTCCCTGTGCGACACGATGCTGGTCGGCACCAACACCGTCGCTGTCGACGACCCTGAGCTCACGGTTCGCGACGAGGATGACCAACCCGTTGCCCAACAACCGTTGCGAGCGGTCATGGGATTGCGCGACTTGCCTTCGGACCGCCGGGTCTTCAACGATCGAGCCGAAACCGTGCGGCTGCTCACCCGCGACCCCCTCGTCGCGTTGCAGGAACTCTTCGCTCGGGATCGACAACACGTCTTCTTCGAGGGTGGTCCGACCCTTGCCGCCGCCTTCCTCACGGGGGGGCTGGTCGATGAGGTGGTCGCGTATGTCGCCCCGAGCCTGCTCGGCAGCGGGGCCAACGCGGTGGCCCCCTTGGGAATAGACACGATGGCCGACGCCTTGCGCTTTCAGATCACGGACACGGCCACCATCGGGACCGGACCCGACACCAATCTGCGAATCACCCTCACCCCACCAGTCCCACGAGCGAGGCCCTGATGTTCACCGGAATAGTCGAAGAGTTGGGCGCGGTCGCCGCGATCGAGGCTCAGCCCGACGCCGTACGCCTCACCGTTGCTGCCAGCACGGTGCTGACCGATGCGAAGTTGGGGGATTCCATCTCCGTCAACGGCTGCTGTCTCACCGTGGCGAGCAGGGACGAGACGACCTGGACCGCCGACGTGATGGCCGAGACGCTGGCGAAGACCAGTCTGGGCGCGTTGACTCCCGGCGACCGGGTCAACCTCGAGCGGGCGGTCACGATGGCTACTCGGCTCGGTGGCCACGTCGTCCAGGGCCACGTTGACGGAGTGGGTGCGGTGTTGTCGCGCCAACCCAGTGAGCACTGGGACGTGGTCGAGATCGAACTGCCTGGCGAGTTGTCGCGCTATGTCGTCGACAAGGGCTCGATCACGGTCGACGGGGTGAGTTTGACCGTGGTCGAAGCCGGCGCGAACGCGTTCACGGTGAGTCTGATCCCCGAGACTCTGGCGCGCACGACGCTCGGCGCGCGCAAACCCGGCGATCGGGTGAATCTCGAGGTGGACGTCTTGGCCAAGTACGTCGAGCGCCTGCTCGCCGCCGCCCGACCCTCCTCAGCGATCGAGGACCTGTCCCCACAGCCCAAACCAGCGAAAGCGGAGGTGATCCGATGACCGAGACCGTGCGCCTTGATTCGGTCGAACGCGCGATCGCCGACATTGCCGACGGCAAGGCCGTGGTCGTGGTCGATGACGAGGACCGTGAAAACGAGGGCGACATCATCTTCGCAGCCTCGAAGGCGACCCCCGACCTGATGGCGTTCACGATCCGCTTCTCCAGTGGCGTGATCTGTGTGCCGATGCCGGCCGCGATGCTCGATCGGCTCGAGATTCCGTTGATGACGCCACACAACAAGGATCGGTTGCGCACGGCTTACACCATCTCCGTCGATGCTCGCGACGGTGTCTCCACCGGGATCTCCGCCGCGGATCGGGCACACACGGTGCGAGTTCTCGCCGACTCGGCGACGGAGCCGTGGGAGATCACCCGCCCCGGCCATGTGTTCCCGTTGCGCTATCGCGAGGGTGGTGTGTTGGTACGCCGCGGGCACACCGAAGCGGCCGTCGATCTCGCCCGCCTGGCGGGCCTGACCCCAGCCGGGGTGTTGGTGGAGGTCGTCAACGACGACGGCACGATGAAGCGTGCCCCCCAGTTGCGTGCGTTTGCCGACGAACATGGCCTGGCGATGATCTCGATCGAGGATCTCGTGCGCTATCGGCGGCGTCACGAGATGGACGCGGTGCGGATCGCCGAAACCCGACTGCCCACCAACTTCGGCGACTTCACGGCGTACGGCTATCGGGTGATGACCGACGACAGCGAGCACATCGCGCTGGTCTACGGCGACGTGAGCGGCGCAGAGCCGGTGCTCACGCGGGTGCATTCGGAGTGTCTCACCGGGGACGTGTTCGGCAGCCGGCGCTGCGACTGCGGTCCGCAACTCGAGGAGGCCCTCGAACGCATCGTCAAGGAAGGCAGCGGAGTGGTCGTCTATCTGCGCGGGCACGAGGGCCGAGGGATCGGGCTCGCGGCCAAACTCCAGGCCTATGCGCTGCAGGACGCCGGCCGGGACACCGTCGACGCCAATCTCGATCTTGGGCTGCCCGCCGACGCTCGGCACTACGGCACCGCGACCCAGATCTTGCGCGATCTGGGCGTGGAACGGGTGCGGCTGATGACCAACAATCCGGCCAAGACCACCAGCCTCGAGGACTTCGGGGTGCCGGTGGTGGAGACGATGCCGTTGACACCCCACCCCAACGACCACAATCTGGCTTACCTACGCACCAAACGCGACCGGATGGGCCACGACCTGCCGCATCTGAAGGGAGATCTGCGATGAGTGGAGCCGGAGCACCCGACCAGAGGCCCCTCGATTGTCATGACCTGCGCGCCGCCATCGTCGCGGCGAGTTGGCACGAACTGGTGATGAACGGGCTGATCGAAGGGGCCCTGCGCGCGATGAAGGACTATCGCATCGAGGCCCCCGTGTTGGTCCGGGTGCCGGGTGCGTTCGAGTTGCCCGTCGTCGCCGAGTCGTTGGCGGCGCAGGGGTATGACGCCGTGGTTGCGCTGGGGGTGGTGATCCGCGGAGGTACGCCGCACTTCGACTATGTGTGTTCGGCAGCGACCCAGGGGCTGACCCGAGTCGCGTTGGATCACCACACCGCGGTGGGCTTCGGGCTGCTCACCTGCGACAACGAGGAACAGGCCATGGACCGGGCGGGGCTCGGTGACTCCCACGAAGACAAGGGCTACGAAGCCACCAGTGCCGCCCTCGTCACGGCCCAGACGTTGCGCCGAGTGCGACGTGGCTATCTCGAATAGCTCACCGACGGGACCTTCGAGGGCTGGACCACGGCGGCGATGACTCCGGTCAGCGCCTAGGCTTGCTCCCCGTGAAGACGTTCGAGGAGTTGTGGGTCGAGTTGAGTGAGCTCGACCGCGCCCGGCCTGAGGGTTCCGGCACCGTCAAGCAGCTGGAAGCCGGGGTGCATGCCATCGGCAAGAAGCTCGTCGAGGAGGCCGCCGAGTCATGGATGGCCGCCGAATACGAAGGCCCCGAGCGAGTCGCCGAAGAACTCAGCCAGTTGCTCTACCACGCCCAAGTGATGATGCTCGCGAGCGGCCTCACCCTCGATGACGTCTACGCCCACCTGTAGGAGCCATGACCAACGCCACCACCGAGCCGACGCCGCTGCGCATCGCCGTACCCAACAAGGGGTCGCTGTCCTTGGCCGCCGCTGAGATCCTCCGCGAGTCCGGCTATCGCCAACGCCACGACACCAAAGAGTTGACCCTCAACGACGCCGAAAACGGGGTCGAGTTCTTCTATCTGCGGCCTCGCGACATCGCGCTCTATGTCGGAGAAGGCACCCTCGACATCGGGATCACCGGTCGCGACCTATTGCTCGACTCAGGCGCCAAGGCCGAGGAAGAGTTGGCGCTGGGCTTCGGCCGTTCGCGGTTCAGGTTTGCGGGTCCGGTGGGTGCGTTCACCGAGCTCGACCAGGTTGCCGGCAAGCGGATCGCGACGTCCTACACGGGGATCGTGGCTTCGTTCCTCGAGTCGCGCGGCATCGAGGCGACCGTGACCCGACTGGATGGGGCCGTCGAAACCTCCATCCAGTTGGGCGTGGCGGACGTCATTGCCGACGTCGTCGAGACCGGTACCACGCTGCGCGCGGCCGGGCTGGAAACTTTTGGTGAGGTCATTTTGGACTCCGAGGCGGTGCTCATCACCCGCGCGGGCACCCCGCCTCCGCCAGGATTCGAGGTGTTCCGGCGCCGGGTCGAGGGCGTGCTGGTGGCCCGGACCTACGTGATGATGGACTACGACATCCGCAAGGACAGCGTTGCCGCCGCGGTTGCGCTGACTCCGGGCATCGAAAGCCCCACCGTCTCCCCGTTGCATCGCGAGGGCTGGGTCGCCGTGCGGGCCATGGTTCCCCGCGACGGTGCTCAGCGGCTGATGGACGAATTGTTCGACATCGGGGCCCGCGGGATCCTCCTGACCGACATCCATGCCTGCCGACTCTGAGCCCCTCACGCTGCCGATCACGTGGCGCCCCACAGGCGTCCGCGTGGCGGGCTGGGTCTTCGGTCTGGCCTTGCTGGTGGTGTGTGTGGTCGCCTGGCGCACCTTCGACCCGGCCGTGCGGGCCGCGATCACCCCTGCCGAGCGGGTGACCTTGGTGGCCCTGGGCCTGGGCACCGTGGTGGCCCTGCATGCGCTGATGCGCTGCAAAGTCCAGGCGACCGACGACCGGTTGATCGTGGTGAACGGCTATCGACGTCGTGAGCTTGCCTGGCCCGAAGTCCTGGCGGTCAGCCTCCCATCGGGGGCGCCGTGGGCCACCCTGGACTTGGCCGACGGCACCGCCTTGTCGGCGATGGGGATCCAGGGGTCGGACGGGGCCAGCGCGCGCCGCGCCGTACGCCAATTGCGGACGTTGCTCAACCCGTGAAGATCATCGTCGTCGCGTCGGGCTCCCGCGGCGATGTGCAGCCGCTGGTGGCGCTCGCCCGAGGCCTTGCCGGGGCCGGACACGAGGTGTCCGTGGCTGCAACCAGCGACTTCCGTGGCCTGGTTGAGGGCGCGGGCCTGGGGTTTCACGGCTTTTCGATCGCCGTCGCTGATCTGATCGACTCCGATTTAGGGCGGTCGTGGCTCGGCCACAGCAGCCATCGGCCGTGGGTCGAGTTGCGGCTGCTGCGCGAGATGGTGGCGACGTGGGGGGTGGCGATTGCGCACGAGGTGGCTGCCCTGGCTGGCCAGGCCGATCTGTTCGTGAGCGGGGTGCTTACGGCCGACGGGGTGGACGCCGTGGTGCGCTCGGGGGGAGGTCGCCATGTGATCGCGCTGCTGGCGCCCGTGGGTCCCTCGCGAGAGGGTGCGGCGGGGCTGCACGCCGTTCGACCCCGGTCTTCGAGCGTGCTGAATCGTTGGCAAGGGCACGCCATCAGCTGGCTCATGGCTGGCGCCTTTGCTTCGGCGGGCGCTGAGGTACGCCGCCAGCTGGGCGTCCCGCTGGTCGGGCGCCGGGCGTTCACCCAGATCTACCGGGACACACCGACCGTGGTGGGGGTGAGCCCGAAGGTGCTGCCACAGCCGGCTGATTGGCCCTCCGGGCACCTGGTCACGGGATATTGGTATCTCGACCGAGCTCCGGGGTGGCGGCCTTCGGCCGAGCTGAGTGAATTTCTCGGGCACGGCCCTCCGCCGGTCTACGTGGGGTTCGGCAGCATGTCCACTCACGACCCCGCCGGAACTCTCGAGGCCATCGTGGACGCTCTCGCCGCTTCGGGCTTGCGTGGGGTGGTGCACCGCGGTGGCGCCCGCCTGCAGTCCGCGGACCTGCCGGACGGCGTACTCCTGGTCGACGAGGTGCCGCACGATTGGCTCTTTCCCCGATGCGCGGCGGTCATTCACCACGGTGGAGCTGGCACCACTGCGGCTGCGTTGCGCGCCGGGGTGCCGTCCGGAGTGGTTGCGCACATCGGCGATCAGCCGCTCTGGGGTCGCCGGGTGTGGGAGCTGGGAGTGGGCGCGAAGCCACTGCGGCGACATCAGCTGGACGCGCCTCGGTTGGCGTCGGTGCTGGGGGAACTGACAGCGCCGTCGGCCGGGAAGTTGCGTGCCCGGGCGGCCGAACTGGGTGCCCGGATCCGCGCGGAAGACGGCGTCGCGGTGGCGGTCGAGAGTGTTATCGGACCGTGATGTTGGGGCTGGGGATAAGGCGGTTTTGGGGGCCGAAATGTCGGCGCCGGGTGCTTGGGTTGGGGTATGAAGACGACGGGGCAAGATGGTTCGGCGCAGGGTGGATCGGGTGCCGTGCCCGGGTCCGCGGCCGCGGTCTTGGCTGCTGCCCGGGGCCATCGAGTCGCCGCCGACGCGCATGAAGTGGGCGTGTTGCGGTCGGCGGTGGACTGGGCGGCCATGCATTCTGTCGACTCGATGACCGATGCGGCGCAGCATGTGGAGCGGGGACGCCTGTCGGGGGTGCTGTTGGCGGGGGAGGGCGCTCCCTGGGTGGCTGAGGACTGTGTCGACGAGTTTGGTGCGGCCTTGGGGATGTCGCCAGGTGCCGGTCGTGGCCTGGTGGGCGAAGCGATGGAGTTGCGCTATCGCTTGCCGAAGTTGTGGCGCCAGGTGATGCAGGGGACGGTGCCGGTCTGGCGGGCGCGCCGGGTGGCGGGGTTGACGCACGGCCTGACTCGTGAGGCCGCCAGCTTTGTCGACGACCAGGTCCATGGGTTTGCGCATCGCGTCGGAGTCGCACAGTTGGATCGACTGGTGGAGGTCGCCCGGGCGCGCTTCATGCCAGAGGTGGTGGCGGCCGAGGCGGACCGGGCGGCTGATCGTCGCCGAGTCCACGTCTTTGCCGATCAGGTGTCGTTTGCGGGGACCGTGGAGGTGGCCGCGGAGTTAGATCTAGCCGACGCGTTGGACTTCGACAAGGCGATCTCGGTGACCGCGTCCCAGTTGGGGTCGTTGGGGTCGGGTGACTCGCTGGACGTGCGGCGGGCGGTCGCGGTCGGTGAGTTGGCACGTCGTCAGTTGGCGTTGGACTTCACTGGTGCCGCCGAGGGCGACGTGATCACGACGCAGTCGAGCCGAAACAAGCCTGCCCGCCAGGTGGTGCTCTATGTGCATCTGGCCGAGGAGGCGCTGACGGGTGCGGGGGGCGTGGCCCGCGTGGAGAACACCCGCTCACCAATCGGGGTTGACCAGGTGCGCGCGTGGTGTGGGGCGAGCCATACCCAGGTGGTGGTGAAGCCGGTCATTGATCTGGCCGAGCATGTCCGCGTGGATCAATACGAGATCCCGGCTCGAGTCATGGAGCTGTCGGTGGTGCGCGATGGGTCGTGCGTGTTTCCGTGGTGCACCCGTCCGGCACGTTCGTGTCGCGTGGGGGAGCATGGGTGCGACGGTGATCATGTGGTGCCGCATAGTCGGGGTGGTCCCACGTGTGGGTGCAACGTGGCACCGCTCTGTCGACGGCATCATCGGTTGAAGACCCACACCGCGTGGCGATATCTAGTCCTCGAGCCGGGGTCCTATCTGTGGACGAGTCCGCATGGATTTCAGTTCCTGCGTGACCACACCGGCAGCCAGGATGTGACTGGCGAGAAGCGGGTAGGGCGGGGCAACTCAGGCCCCGATCCCGATCCTCCCGACCACTGACCACCACGCCCCATACCCCGCCCCTGGCGGGGCTACTGGCGCGCCCGGTGCCGGTCGAGGAGTTCGACTGCGAGGGATGAGCGCGCTGGCTGCCCAGAAGGTGACGCGTCGTTTCGATTGCGGATACTCTCGTCATGTTGGACAGCGAACGTGCCGCTTGGCGATGGGCTTGGGCGGGGTGGGGCAACCAGATGCTCAGCGTGGCACGTGCTCGCTCCACGACCGTCGGCTGACCTCGGCCCCGTCACGGGTGGCGACCGTTTCGATAGACACCTCATAGCCGGCCTCAGCGATCGCCACGTCCATCACCGAACGGACGGTGATGTCGATGCCCGGCCAGGACACTTCATAGGTCGTGTCGGCGTGGGCAGACTGCGCGAAGGTGTCCCGGTGCACACTGACCTCGCCGAGGTAGGTCTCGCGGGCGCGACCGTCGTACGGCGTGGCATAGTCGGAGACCTGACGGGTGATCGCCGAGGTGGTCCGCGCCAGCACGTCGTGGCGGATCTCCCAGCCCACGCCCTCAAGCGACTCGGAGGAGTGTTCGGCGCCGGCCGCAAACGCGGGGGAGCCGTGCTCCCCCACCAAAACGGGCAACTCGAGCACTCCATGCATGCTGAGCGTGACCGGTGCCGGGGGAGCGATGGTGTTCGGCCAATCGGCACCGGCGACGCTGATGCGCGCGACATGTCCGGGAGCCCACTCGTAGGCGCAGGCATCCAACTCTACCTCAACGTCGTAGGTCTGCCCTGGCACCAACAATTCGGGCTCGGCGTGGACGCCGTTGCGATAGGTCAGATCGAGCGTGCCCCGGGACACCAGAGCTGAGGTGCCGTCGGGGAAGACATCACACAACTTGACGGAGAGGGACGCGTGCGGCTGATCGGTCGACACACAAAGGCGTACGCGCGGGTGCCCCACAACAGGGGCAGCCGGAGGGGTCAGGTCCCACGTCAAGGAGCGGGCGTCGTCACCCCTCTGGTCATCGGACTGGCCCCACGGAAGGTGACCCGCGCAGTCGATCCAAGCGGCGGTCCCGACGTCGGGGGCGACCACGAGTGCCCGGGGACCTTCGAGATCATGGAGCACCGGGTGAACCGGTGGCCGCGACGGCAGCCGCAGCCACCGACCCTGGTGAAGATCGAGAGCCGGAGCAGGGCGCGTTGACCAGCGCACGAAGACGTCGCAGCCATCCACATGGTCGCCCTCGCCGCGAAACCAGTGACCGAACCAAGCGGCGAGTTCGGTTTCCAGATTGATCCGCGGGCCGGGCATCGCCGTCGTCGCGTCGGCATGCGCCCACGGACCAGCCAGGAGTCGGTGCGGCACGCCCGCATCGGCCAACGCGGCGATAGTCCGGAACGAGTTGTTGCGATAACCATCGGCCCACCCGGCGATGAGGAGCACGGGGCAGGCAATCCGGTCATAGCCTTGTGTGCTGCCATCGAGGCGCACCGATCCATGATTCCAATAGGGCCCGTGCCGGTTTTCGCGCAGCCACGTCAACACCCAGGGCTCGTTGGTCTCGAGCCGACGCCGCCACTCGGCCTCCCACCCCTCACCGAACACGGTGGGCACGGGTGGCAACACACACATCGCGGTCATGTAGTGGCAATAGTCGACCAGATCCACCAACCGCAGCGCCCCACCCCGCCAGTGCACGTCGTCGGTCCAGCGATCATCGGTCGCGTAGATCGCGCAGATCGCCTTCAAGGCCGGCGGTCGCTCACAGGCGAGCTGCAGGGAGTTGAACCCGGAATAGGACGTGCCCCACATCCCCACCTGCCCGTCGCACCAGTCCTGGGCCGCCAGCCAGGCGATCACCTCGACCAGGTCGCGCTGCTCCTCGGCTGGATATTCATCGGTGGCATCACCCGTGGACGAGCCGGTGCCGCGCAGATCGAGGCGGCACACGGCGTACTGATGCCGGTCGCGCAACCCCACATAGCTTTCGGCGTACGACGCGGTGAGGTCGTCTTTTCGATAGGGGAGCGCCTCAAGCAGACAGGGCTGGGGACCCACCTCAGGGGATGGCAGGAACAACGTGGCGGCCAACTCCACCCCATCCGCCATGCGCATCCGGACCTCGCGCTGGCTCCCGGTCATGACCGCACCGAATTCAACAGCGCAAGCACTTCGGGACTGTTGATCGAGTGGCTCGTGTTGCCGGCACGACCGACGGTGGTCTCCGCGCAGAACATCGAGTTCAACACCGATTCCTCGGTGGCTTCGACGACCGCAGAGAAGAGTGGATCGAGGGCGCGCCCGGTGACCAGCGCCGTCCCATTGTGGCGGCCGTCGCGGTCCAGGCGCAGGCCGGTGCCGAAGGCCATGAAGATCTCGCCGCTCCCGTGGTGCGCGACCGAGCCCGTGCGCGCCAGACCCAGACCCACCCGTCGGGCCAGCCGGGCGCACCCGGCGCCGTCGACGGGGGCGTCGGTGATCACGATGCCGATGCACGATCCGGCAGGCACCTGGGGGCCACTGTCGCTCGCTGGCAGCAAACGTCCGATCGGCACTCCCGCCGCCACGCAGTCGGCACGAACGCCAAAGTTGGTCATCAGGAGCACCCCCACGACGTGCCCCTCGGCGGTGACCCGCGACGCCGTACCGATCCCTCCCTTGAAATCGAAACACGACATCCCCGTCCCCGAGCCAACCGCTCCCTCGGCAGGCGGCACCAGCGAGCCCCGGGACGCCAAGGCGGCCTCATGCGCGGCCACCACGTCGTCGTGCTCGACCTGCATCCGGCGGCAGTCGTTGAGGAAGGAGTCATCACACTCGGCCACCACGGGAATGACGACGTCGTCGGCAACTGCTGCTTCGCGTTCGAGTGCGATCCGGCAGGCCGAGTCGTAGACGCGACCCAGTTGCATCGTGGAGGTCAGAAAGACCGGAGTTTCGGCGGCTCCCCATTCGGCGGCGGTGATGAATCCTGTGCATTCGCCGGCTCCGTTGAGGACCGCCCCACCTGCGGGAACTGGCCGGGAAAACGCGTCGTCCGCCACCACGATCGCGGTCACCCCGGTGCGGGCCGTGCCCCGGCCTTCGGGCGGGGCGGCCTCGTCGCGGCGTACGGTGGCGTGTCCGACGCCTACCCCTGCGACATCGAGGATCGAGTTGGTGGGGCCAGTCGGGAGGACCCCGATGCGGATCCCTAGGTCGCGGGCGCGTGGCATGGCGACATCCTGCCTCATCTGCGCGAACGGCGCGGAGTGGAATGCTGCTGCCATGGACAACCTGATTCCGGTGGTGTGGTCGCCCACGACTCGGCTGCACGATCCGCGGCGCGAAGTGTGGGTGGGGGTGCCGACCCCCGGCACCGAAACTCCCGAACGGGTCGACGCCGTGGTGTCCGAGCTGGCCGGCCATCGGTTGGTGGAGGCCTCCGCGCACGACGATGCGCTGCTGCGGGCGGTCCACGATCCGGCCTATCTCGCACATCTCGAGGGGCTGCATCGACGCTGGTGTGAGGGACCCTATGAGAGCCTCGTGGGTCAGGATCGCGCCGTTCCCTATGTCTTCCCGACGCCCGCGCTCACCCAGGGGATGACGCCCCGGTGGCCCGCGGCGCTGCATGCCCAGGCGGGGGTGTACTGCTACGACACGATGACCCTGGTCGGTCCCGGCTCCTGGGAGGCCGCTCGAGCCGCCGTCGACTGCGCGCTCGGTGCAGTGGACCTGGTCACCGCTGGCGCCGCTGCGGCGTACGCACTGTGTCGCCCGCCCGGGCACCATGCGACCCGCAGCGGCTATGGCGGCTCCTGCTATCTCAACAACGCCGCGGTGGCGGCCGAGGGGCTGTTGGCAGGCGGGCACTCTCGCGTCGGGATCCTCGACGTCGATGCTCATCACGGCAACGGCACCCAGGCCATCTTTTGGGAGCGCCCCGAGGTCGCCTACGCGTCGGTGCACGTGGATCCGGGGGCGGGCTGGTTCCCGCACTTCTTCGGGTACGCCGATGAGCGCGGCGCGGGCGCGGGGGAGGGCGCCAATCGCAATCTTCCGCTGCCCGAGGGCTGCCCCGACGATCCGTGGGTCGATGGTGTGTCGCAGCTCGTGGACTGGCTCGCTGAAACCGGCTGCACGGCCCTCGTGGTCTCCCTGGGGGTCGATGCGGCGGCCGCGGATCCCGAGAGCCCGCTGCAAGTGACTGAGGCGGGGTTCGCCCGTGCCGGCGCCCTGGTGAGAGAGGTTGGCCTGCCGACCGTGCACGTTCAGGAGGGTGGCTACCACCTGCCGACCTTGGGTCGCCTGGTGAAAGCGTTCCTTGACGGACCAGTTGACTAGAACACATGTTCGAATCAGGCGTATGCTGTTCCCATGACCAGTTGCGTTGCTCCACCCGGGGTGGCCCAAGCCGGTGCGCCCGCCCGGCGCGCCCGGCTGGGAGCACACCGCCACCAACTGGCTGCTCGACATCTGTCCCCCTGAATACCGCAGTTATCCCGCCCTGCGGCGCCATGTGGTGGTCCTGGCGCGCTTTGCCGTGCTGCACGTGGAAGCGCTCCAGTTGGCGACCCGCCGCGGACTGAGCGAGGCGCGTTCGGAGTTGCGTGAGGTTGCCGCTCTGGACGTGATCGAGGCTGCGGTGGAGACCTGGCAGGCCGAGGAGGCCCGGTTGTCGGCCTTGCGGCGGGCCACTGGACTCGTCGAGGAGGCGCTGCGGGGCCGCCGCTTCGTGGCGCGTCTGTGATCGCGCAGGGCCCCAGGTGGGATGGTGGCGAGGTGGAGTTGTTCGCGGGTGTGCTGCTGGTCGATTCCGACGGACGCCTCCTGCTTCAAGAGCGCGATGAATTCCCGGTGCTGGACCCTCTGAAGTGGGGTTTGGTGGGCGGACATCTCGATCAGGGGGAGAGTTTCGAGGCCGGCGCCTATCGCGAGTTGGCCGAAGAGACCGGCGTGCAGTTGACGCCGGGGGACCTGGAATTCTGGCGGGAGTTTGCGGTTTTCCACGCGGCGTACGCCCGACACGGACGGATGCAGGTTTTCATCTGCGCGAGCAACCTGACCGACGCCGACATCGTCGTGGGCGAAGGCAGGCAGATCGTCTTCGTGTCACCCGAGGTGGCTCGCGGCCTGGATCTGACGGCCTCGGCCTCGCTGATCGTGCCGGCCTTCCTGGACTCCGCGACCTACCGGGGCCTGCTCGCCTGAGCGCGGTTAGACTCGGGTGCTGGCCCGCGAACCCGTGGGTAACCACCGAGTCGAAGATGAGGGGCGGAGGATCATGGGCTACCTCGAGTCGATCACCGGCCCGCGAGATCTGCAGGGACTCTCCGACGCCGAGTTGACCGCGCTCGGCAGCGAGATCCGCGACTTCATGGTGGACACCTGCTCCCGCACGGGGGGACATCTGGGCCCCAACCTGGGCGTTGTCGAGTTGACCATGGCCATCCATCGAGTCTTCGACAGCCCGACCGATCGGGTGGTTTTCGACACCGGTCATCAGGCTTACGTGCACAAACTGCTCACGGGCCGGGCCGCCGGTTTCGAGAAGCTGCGCCAGGAGGGTGGCGTCTCGGGCTATCCCAGCCAGGCCGAGTCGATGCACGACATCGTCGAAAACTCGCACGCCTCCACGGCGCTGTCCTATGCCGATGGGTTGGCCAAGGCCTACGCGATCCGGGGCGAGGACCGCCATGTCGTGGCGGTGATCGGCGACGGCGCGCTCACCGGCGGGATGGCCTGGGAGGCGCTGAACAACATTGCGATCGCCAAAAGCAGCCGCCTGGTCATCGTCGTCAACGACAACGGTCGTTCCTACAC
Organism: uncultured Actinomycetota bacterium; assembly: GCA_963814245.1. Classification (GTDB taxonomy): domain Bacteria; phylum Actinomycetota; class Actinomycetes; order Propionibacteriales; family Nocardioidaceae; genus Nocardioides. Next base: position 1,265,964 of record CAWFBY010000003.1, on the reverse strand, counting down.
CCCGACGGTCGGTGGCTTGGCCAACGCGCTGACCACCTTGCGCACCAATCCGCGCTACGAGCAGGTCCTCGATGTGGTCAAGAAGCGGCTGACCGCGGTGCCTGGCGTTGGCCCCGCGGCCTACGACGTGTTGCACGCCATGAAGAAGGGGATGAAGGACGCGCTGGCTCCCCAGGGTCTCTTCGAGGATCTCGGCCTGAAGTACGTCGGCCCCGTGGACGGCCATGATCGAGCCGCCATGGAGCAGGTGCTGGCCCAGGCCAAACGGTTTGGTGGGCCCGTCATCGTGCACGCGATTACTCGGAAGGGCTTTGGGTACGACGCCGCCGAGCAACACGCCGCCGATCAGTTCCACTCACCCGGTCCGTTTGACCTCGAAACCGGCGAAGAGAAGCCCAAGGGTCGGATCTGGACCGACGTGTTTGCCGACGAAATGGTGCACATCGGTCAACGCCGCCAAGACGTCGTGGCGATCACGGCGGCGATGATGCATCCGGTCGGGCTGCACTTGTTTGAATCGCACTTCCCGGAGCGCACCTTCGATGTGGGCATCGCCGAGCAGCACGCGGCGACCTCGGCGGCGGGCCTGGCGATGGGCGGCCTCCATCCCGTGGTGGCCCTCTATGCGACCTTCCTGAATCGCGCCTTCGATCAGGTGCTGATGGATGTCGCGCTGCACAAGTGCGGCGTCACGTTCGTGCTCGACCGTTCGGGGATCACCGGAGACGACGGGGCCAGCCACAACGGCATGTGGGACATGTCCATGCTCCAGGTGGTGCCGGGCCTGCGCCTCGCGGCGCCGCGCGATGCCGCACGGTTGCGCGAGCTGCTCAACGAGGCGGTCAACGTCGACGACGCGCCCACGGTGGTGCGCTTTCCCAAGGGCCCGCCACCCGACGACGTGCCCGCCATCGCCAAGGCCGGCGGGGCGGACATCTTGGTGCGCAACGGGACCCATGACGTGCTCATCGTGGGCGTCGGGTCGATGGCCACCACAGCGGTCGATGTGGCCGGCCGGCTGGTCGCTCAAGGAATCGGGGTGACGGTCGTGGATCCGCGCTGGGTCAAGCCGGTGGACCCCGCGATCGTCGAGCTCGCCCGTCAGCACGACCTGGTCGTCAGCATCGAGGACAACGGTCGCATCGGCGGCTGTGGCGCCGTACTCCTGCAAACGCTCAACGACGCCGGCGTCACGACGCCGTTTCGGCTGTTGGGCGTTCCGCAGGAGTTCTTAGGACATGCCAAACGGGCCGCGATCCTGGAGCGCGTGGGGCTGAGTGCGCAAGTCATTGCCCGCGAGATCGTGGAGGCGATGGCGGTTCCCGAGGACCCCGAGGCGCGGGAACGGGCCACCGAGGTCGAGGTCGACACCGCCGGATGAGACCGCAGCTGCTCGTGGCGGCCGCGGTCCTCATGGCAGGCTGCTCGGCGTCTAGTGATCGCTCCGACGTAGACTCAACGCCTGGTGCTGAGGCGTCGGCAAGTTCGTCGTCGACTTCCACCGCGAAAGCGACCGCCCGTGCGCGTCGTGACGTCGCGGCCCTGACCCGCCTGATGAAGGAACGAGCCAAGGCGATCGCGGCCGGTGACCGCGAGGGCTTCGCCAGCCAACTTGCTGCCGGAGCCAACCGGAGCAAGCAGCTGTCGTGGTTCGATGCTCTGCAGGAGTTGCCCGTGGGTTCGGTGCGGTATGACCTGAGCAGTCCGGTCGCCTTCGGCGATGGCCAGCGCTATCGAGCTGACGCAACGATGCTGGTCCAACTCGACGGGTTCGATCCGGCCCCGGTCCCGAGCGATCACGCGTTCACGTTCGTGCGCAAGGGGCGGGGCTGGCTGGTGGCGCGCGAGTCCGTGCCGCGCAGCCAGGTCAGCTTTGCCCCCTGGACGTTGCCGGGTGTGCAGTTCTCCGTCAGTGATCAGGTGATCGTGATCACCGACGATGGCTCGAGCACGCACCTTGACGAGTTGGCCTCGGTCTCGGCCCAGGCGCTCGCGGACATTGTGGCCGAGGTTCCCTATGCCTGGAACGAGCATGTGGTGCTGTTCGCTCCGTCCCGCACCGCGATGTTTCGCTATGAGGGGATCGACGGAGCCGAGGTTGGGAACCTCGGCGGGATCGCCTTTCCTATGCGTGGCGCCCGTTATCAGTTCACCAACCGGCGGGTGCTGCTCGCCCCGGTGATGCTCGATCGGGAGTACGCCGACCTGCTGGACGTCGTACGTCACGAGTTTGCTCATGTCGCGATCGGTCGCCGCGATGAGCGGGCACCGGTGTGGGTCCGCGAAGGTCTGGCGCAGTATGCCGCCAACGCCCCCGAACTCGGCTTCACCATGTGGGCCAGCGCCGTGAACGCGGCCCGAAAAGACGAGATCAGTGAGATGCCCATCGATGCCTGGTTCTTCGACGGCGATTGGGGGGTGAGCTATGGCACGGCCACGGCGGCGCTGGAGTGGCTCGCTCGGACCGAGGCGGACGACGAGGCGCCGTACGCACTGTTGGATGCCCTCAACGCTGCCGACGCCAGGGGAGCCGCCGAAGTGCGCAAGGTGGTGCGGAAGAAGTTCGGGGTGACCCCCGATCAACTCGCCCAAGAGGGCGCGGGACTGATGGTGGAGGAGTTCGGCCCAGGCTAACTTGAGACGGCCCAATCCCTGTCCAGGATGTGTCGTCGGAACGACTCGGCGGCCGGGAGCAGGCGTCGCTCGGCCGACCAGGCGAGGCCAATGTCTCGCGCTGCGCGGACATCCCTCAAGGCAAGCAGGGTTGCCCGATTGGGGGCGCGTCGACCTGGGTCATTGCCCATCGCAGGCACGACGGCGACGCCCAGTCCGGCGGCCACCATGGCGATCATGGTTTGCAGATCGTCGCCTTCATAGACCGTGCGTGGCGTGAATCCCGCTGAGGCGCAGAGCTCGTCGGTGAGGTGTCGCAGCTCCCACTCGGGGCGCAGCATCACAAAGTCGTCGGCGGCGACGCTGTCCAACGCGACGGGCTGGCCGAGCGCGGACTTGGTGGCCGGGTGAGTGGGGGGTACGGCGAGGTAGAGCGGCTCGCTGAAGAGCCTGCGCCATCGCACCAGTGGGTTGCTTGACCGGCGCGACGTGAACTCGACGTCCACCCGGCCCCCTGAGAGCAGTGATGAACCCAGCGAGTCATGCGATTGCTCGAGCCGAAAGTCGACGAGTGGATGATCGCTGTGAAACGAACGCACCACCTGGGGGATCAGCCAGTTGCCGAGCGAGAGTTGGAAAGCCACACGCACCGTGCCGGTCTCTGGGTCGACCAGTTGGCTCACCGCTGCGAGGCCGTCATCGAGCTCGTGGATCAGGCCGTCCACGTGACGTTTGAAGATCGCGCCGGCGTGAGTGAGTCGCAGCACCCGCCCCGAGCGCTGAAGCAGGGGAGTGCCGACCTCCTTCTCGATCCTGGTCAGAGCCCGAGAAACCCCGGGCTGGCTGACCATGAACAACTCGCTGACCTCGGTCACGGTCACGCCGTCGGCGACCAACTGAAACCAGCGCAGCGCCTCGGTGTCCATATCCATAACCATAGTGCATGTATAGCCATCGCAAGCGTCATTGGACGCATGGATTGATCTCGCGCAGACTGGACACATGAACATCACAGAACGCTGGTCCAAGACCCCCTTCGCCGCTGCTGAGGCTCAGGCTCGCTGGTCCGCCGCCGTGGACGAACTTCGTGAGCGCAAGGCCGCCCGCCTGGCGCACCGCACGTTGGAGCGCGAGCTCAGCACCTATTCGACGCCGGCCGAGGTGAGCGATCTCTTGGCCGCCCTGGACGGGGTGGATTCCGCCGACTCCGCCGAGATCCGATCCATCCTGCAGCGCAACCTGCGCGACCAGAGCCACCGCATCTCTGCTGCCTCCTAGGCACTAGTCCCCGAGGTGCTCGCCTATCGGCACCTCAAAGTGTCCGTAGTCAACAACCCCGGGCACACTCATCGTGCACTCACCTGAGCTGACCTCGCAGGTCAGTAGGTCGCCGGGATTCTGCTCAAAGTCTTCGGCAAGGCCCAGGGCCATGTAGGTGTCGTCATCCACCCATTGATAGCCAGTGAAGAAGAAGTAGTCGGCCTTAGCGGCCGGAGAACGGTCTTCTCCTGTCGAGACCTTCACCACCTTGAAGTCGTCGCCGTTTTCACTCATCACGTACGTGGCGGCCGGCGATAGGTCGGCGGGTGCAAAGAGATCGACGGTTGGTTCGGTTTGGCTCATCTCCCGGGTGATAGCGAGTTGGCCGCCCCCTGCGGGAGTGTCATGGGCGAGCCAACCCTGTTCCACGTCCGATAGCGAGAACTTCACGCCGGGCGCTCGTGCCGAGACCTCGCCCGTGCGCACGTCAATCTTGATGACTCCGCCGCCATCCACTGCATAGAGGTCGCTTTCGTCGATCGCGACGATTTCGGGTCCGAATTCGGCTCGGGCGTCCGTGGGTAGGGTGACGAGGGGAGTAGTCGCTTCCTGGGTCTGGTCGTAAAGCATGATCACGTTTGACCCCGTCTGGCTATCAAGCCAGGCAACCAGCCCTTCGTCGCGTACGAGCACCGGCCCTCCATTGGCGTTTGGGGAAGCCTGTCCAATCTCGTCGACCCCCTCGCTGGTCCAGGACCACACCGTGCCGGCCGGATCGGTGAAGACATAACCCTGAGGGGTTTGCACGAAGGTGTGCACTTTGTGACCAACATCGATGGCGGTGTCGCCGTTATGGATGATCCTGTCCGAGGCCCAGACGTTAGCGTCCGACTCGCTCGTGGCCGCGACGCTGTCGTCTTTCGCTTTGTCTGCGCCCCCGGAGGGCCAGAATGCCTGGCCCGCGGCGCCGAGTCCGAGGGCGGCAACCGCGCCGGCGCCGATGATCGCCGTACGCCGGCGGTGAACGCGGCGGTTTGCATCCGCGACGATGCGGTCCGGGTTGAGGACGGCCGGCGGTAGCGCGGCAGCGCGGTCGGTCATCACGTCGTGAAGCAGAGCAGTCATGGTGTCACCTCGATTTGGCGTGCAGGCAACAACTCGACGTCATCGCCGAGTTGGGCGCGGAGTTTGGTGAGGCCGGACGAAACCTGGCTCTTCACGGTGCCGACGGCGCAACCCATCGCCTGGGCGGTCTGCGCCTCAGTGAGATCTTCGTAGTAGCGAAGCACGATGGCCGCGCGCTGGCGCACGGGCAAGTCCAGCAGCGCCCGCCAGACCCACTCGCGCTGAGCCACGGAGTGGTCATGGCCGGCGGCCTGGCCCTCGGGAAGGGAATCCGTGGGCTTCTCCGACCACCTCTTCCGGCGAAACCAGCTGATCGCGGTCGTGGTGATCGCCTTGCGGGTGTAGGCCTCGGCGGCCCCGAGATCGCGCAGCCGCGGCCAGGCGACGTACGTCTTGGTCAGCGCCTCTTGGAGTAGGTCTTGGGCCAATTGCTCGTCGCCCACCATGAGGTACGCCGCGCGGTGCAGCGCCCCTGACCGGGCTGCGACAAAGTCGGCAAACGCCCTCGGGTCTCTTCGTGGCATCGTCGCCCCGTCCTTGCCGACCCGGTCGGTCGGCTCACTCTCTAGGACGCACTAGGGGCGAGGAAAGGTTCAGTGGAACCGCCGCCCGGTGGCCCGCTCGCTGATGCCGCTGATGTCGAGCAGCATGGTGAGTCCACCATTCCAGAAGGAGAATCCTGCGCCCATGATCATCGCGAGATCGAGATCCTGGGGAGCAGCCACCACACCTTCGTCCAACATGCGATGCGCCTCGTCGGCCAGCGCGGACAGGGTCTGCTCGCGGACCTCAGGAGCGCTCAGCACGACCGGCTCCGCCGGTTGCTCCAGGAGTGCGGTGACCTCGGGATCGATGGCCCCATCGGGCCCGTAGTAGCCGGACTTGCCGGCCCCGACCACGCGTTGAAGCGACGGTGAAACATAGAACCGCTCCGGGAACGCCTTGGCGAGCGATTCGTTGTTGTGCAGGGCGATTGCCGGCCCGACGAGGGACAGCAACATAAACGGCGGCATCGGCGCGATGCCCGCAAAGGCGGCGTCTGCCACGGTGACCGGGGTGCCCGCGTCAACGATTTTGGCAACCTCTCCCATGAAGCGACCCAGCAACCGGTTGACGATGAATGAAGGGCTGTCCTTGACCAACAGGGCGGTCTTCTTCAGGGCTCGACCGGTGGCGAAGGCGGTCGCCAAGGTCGGGTCATCGGTGCGCTCGCCGCGCACAATCTCGAGCAACGGCATCACTGCCACCGGATTGAAGAAGTGGAAGCCGACGACCCGTTCGGGGTGTTCAAGATCGGCGGCCATCTCGGTTATGGAAAGACTCGAGGTGTTGGTCGCCAGGACGCATTCGGGGGAGACCACCTTCTCGACGTCGGCGAAGACCTGCTTCTTCACCGCCATCTCCTCGAAGACCGCTTCGATGACAAAGTCAGCCTCGGCGAAGGCCGCCTCCGCATCCACCGATCCCGTCACGAGAGCAAGGTAGCGATTGGCGCGGTCACGGCTGAGTCGTCCCTTGGCGTGGAGTTTCTCGACCTCCGCCCGCAAATAGCCGACGCCCTTGTCGACGCGCTCTTGGTCGAGATCGGTGAGGACGACCGGGACCTCGAGGCGGCGTACGAACAGCAACGCCAACTGACTCGCCATCAGGCCCGCGCCGACGATGCCCACCTTGGTCACCGGTCGGGCCAGTGCCCGATCTGGAGCTCCCACAGGGCGCTTGGCGCGCTTTTGGACCAAGTCGAAGGAGTAGAGGCTGGAGAGCAACTCGCCGGTCTTGGACAGATCATCAAGGGCCTGGTCTTCAGCCGCGAAGGCTTCCTCGCGGGTCGCTGTCTTGGCCGCTGCGATGAGGTCAAGCGCACGGTAGGCAGCAGGAGAGGCGCCCCCGGTTTTGGCATCGGCAACGGCGCGACCCGCCGCCACCGCGTCATCCCACGGCTGGCCGCGGTCGATCTCGGCGCGCGCGGGGGTCACCCGCCCGGACAACACGTCGGCGGCCCAGACGAACGACTGCTCCAGATAGTCGGCGCCGGAGAAGCACGCGTCTGCCAGGCCGAGCTCGAAGGCTTGGGCTCCGGTCAGGGTTCGTCCCTGGTTGAGCGGGTTTTCGATGATCACGCTTACGGCGCCTGCCGGGCCAATCAGGTTGGGCACGATGAATGCGCCACCCCAGCCCGGAATCAGACCCAGCATCACCTCGGGCAGGCCCACGGCCGCCGCCGTGTCCATCACGGTCCGGTAGGTGCAGTGCAGGGCGATCTCGAGCCCCCCACCCAGGGCCAGACCGTTGATGAAGCCGAAGGAGGGCTTTCCGCCGTCGGTCAGCTTGCGAAAGACGGCATGGCCCAATTCTGCAACGATCCGCACGGCGTCCGCTCCGCCGCCCGCAATCGCCGTCAGGTCGGCACCGGCGGCGAGGATAAAGGGCTTACCGGTGACCCCGATGGAGGTGATCTCGGGATCCGCGAGAGCGGCGTCGATCGTGGCGTTGAGGGCCACCAGACCGCGGGGGCCGAACGTGTTCGGTCGGGTGTGATCAAGACCGTTGTCGAGGGTGATCAGGCCCATCACCCCAGCACCCCCCGGGAGGGTGATGCGCCGCAGATGGGCAGCGGTCAGGACCTCTGCGTCGCTGCTGATCGCCTCGGCGCGGGAAAGCAGGCTCTCGATGCTCATGCGGTGGCTCCGTCCCAGTGTGGGTTTTCCCAAATGACTGTGCCGCCCATGCCGATGCCGATGCACATCGTGGTCAGGCCATAGCGGACCTCGGGGTGCTCGCCGAAGGTGCGTGCGAGTTGGGTCATCAGACGCACGCCCGACGAGGCCAAGGGGTGCCCCATCGCGATCGCGCCGCCGTAGGGGTTGACTCGGGGATCATCGTCAGCCAAGCCATAGTGCTCGAGGAAGGCCAGGACCTGGACGGCGAACGCCTCGTTCACCTCGAAGGCGCCGATGTCATCGATCGATAGTCCCGCCTGGGCCAGGGCCTTTGCGGTCGCGGGGATCGGACCCGCGCCCATGACTTCGGGCTCCACCCCAACAAACGCATAGGACACCAGCCGCATCTTCACGGGCAGACCCAGTTCGCGCGCGGTTTCCTCATCGGCGAGAAGGCACGCGGTGGCGCCGTCGTTGATGCCGGCGGCGTTGCCGGCAGTCACCATCCCGTGTGGCCGGAACGGCGTCTTCAAACTCGCGAGCGAGTCCAGTGTGGTTTCGGGTCGCATCGGCTCGTCGGCGGTCGCCAGTCCCCAACCGGTCTCGGCGGAGCGCGTCGCCACCGGCACCAGGTCGGGCTGGATGGCGCCCGCGGCATAGGCGGCAGCGGCCTTCTGCTGTGAGCGCACGGAGTAGGCGTCCACGCGCTGCTTGGTGATCGTGGGATAGCGATCGTGGAGGTTTTCGGCGGTCTTGCCCATCACCAAGGCGTCGGGATCCACGAGCCGTTCGGACAAAATGCGGGGGTTGGGATCGACGCCTTCGCCCATCGGGTGACGGCCCATGTGCTCGACGCCGCCCGCGATGGCCACGTCATAGGCGCCGAAGGCGATCCCCGACGCGGTGGTCGTGACGGCCGTCATCGCGCCGGCACACATTCGGTCGATGGCGAAGCCCGGCACACTCTGGGGGAGCCCGGACAGCAATGCTGCGGTGCGCCCGATCGTGAGCCCCTGGTCACCGATCTGCGTGGTCGCCGCGACCGCTACCTCGTCGACCCGCTCCGGAGGAAGCGAGGGGTTGCGGCGGATGAGTTCGCGGATGCACTTGATGACCAGGTCGTCGGCGCGCGTCTCGGCGTACTGTCCCTTGGCCTTGCCAAAAGGGGTGCGTACGCCGTCCACGAAGACGACCTCTCGCAACTGTCGGGGCACGAGTTCTCCTAGGCGATGAGGTCCAAAACTTCCGAATGAAGCCTTCTGGGGCGACGGCTGCCCGGCTCGGCGGTGCTAGCCGGAGGACACGTTACCCTCCAGTAACAACCAGCGCATCCCCGGATCGCTGTGCGTCTCGTCACCCGGATCGTGGCAGACTCGTGCTTCCCCCGGTCCGTGGGGGTTCACCAGTTCTGCACTAGGGAAGGCGCGCGTGAGCAAGAAGTCGCGGTTGGTCCACATCGTTGATGAGATTCCCGACCTCGTCCCCGGCGATGACCTCAGCCTGATCGTTGCCTTACACGGATTCTTAGATGCCGGCTCCGCCTCGGTGATCGCGGCCAATCACCTCGAGGAGCTCTCTGACGGCAAGGTGGTTGCCACCTTCGATGTCGACCAGTTTCACGACTATCGGGCGCGCCGGCCGGCGATGACGTTCGTGCGCGATCACTACGAGCAGTACGACGCTCCGCGCCTGGTCGTGCGGCTCCACCGCGACAGCGACCAGACGCCCTACCTCCTCATGCGTGGTCCCGAGCCCGATAACCGCTGGGAGGCGTTTTGTGACGCCGTCGGCGACGTGGTCGAGCGACTGGGCGTGACCCGAGTGGTGGGCATGGGGGCGGTGCCGATGGCCGTGCCCCACACGCGACCCATCTCGGTGACTCCCCATGCCAACGACCCCGAGTTGCTCACCGGAAACAGCGCCTGGCGCGGTGAATTGCGGATCCCCTCCAGTGCGCAAGCGCTCTTGGAAGTGCGGCTGGGGGAGCGGGGGTACGCCGCGTTGGGCTACGTGGCCCACGTGCCGCACTACCTCGCTCAACTGGACTATCCTCCGGCGGCCATCGCTCTCCTCGAACAGATCGAGATCGGTGGACGGCTTGTGGTGGACCTCTCCGCACTGCGATCCGAGGCCAGCGATCGCGAAGCCGAAATCGAGGGCTACCTGTCAAGCAACGATGAGGTGCGCGAGGTGGTCAGCGGCCTCGAGCAGCAGTACGACGCCTTCCGCGAGGCGGAGGAATCGGGGGCGAACCTGCTCGCGGCCGACGAGCCGCTGCCGACGGGGGAAGAGATCGGGCGCCAGTTTGAGCAGTTCCTGGCCGGTCTCGACCAGCCGGATGGCGATCCGTCGCGAGAGGAGTGAGGGTGGCCACCACGAGTGACCTTGCCCATCTGCTCGACCTCGAACCGTTGTCCCAGCTGACGTTTCGGGGGCTGCAGCCTGAGACGGATCGGCAACGAGTCTTCGGCGGGCAGGTGGCGGCGCAGGCCTTGGTCGCGGGCACCCGCACCATCGATTCCGACTTTGCGGTGCACTCTTTGCACGCCTACTTCCTGCGCCCGGGCGACACGTCGGCCGCCCTCGAATATGAGGTGGAGGTGCTGCGCGACGGTCGGTCCTTCGGCACCCGGCGGGTGCTTGCTCGGCAGCACGGTCGGCCGATCTTCTTCATGACCGCCAACTTTCAGTTGGCCGAAGACGGTTTCGAACATCAGGACCCGATGCCGGAGGTGTCGCCTCCGGAGCGCGGCTTGGACTTCATGGAGCTGTTGCGGGCGAGGGGAGGGGCTGCCGGCCGAGACTTGGCGCGGGAGTTCTCGTCGCTGGAGATCCGCTATTTGGGAAACTCCGCCATCGGCCTGCCCGAGGATCCGCGCCATCCCGCACGTGCCCAGTTGTGGGTGCGGGTGCGGGGTGAGCTGCCAGCCGACCCGGCGGTGCACACCGCGGCATTCACCTATGCCAGCGACCTGACCCTGCTCGGGGCCGCGTTGGTCCCGCACGGAGTGACGTTGGGGTCGCCGGGTTTGCAGGCGGCGTCGCTCGATCACGCGATCTGGTTCCATCGTCCCTTGCGAGCCGACCACTGGTGGCTCTACGACCAATGGTCGCCGTCCGCGTCGGGGGCGCGCGGCCTGGCGTTGGCTCGAGTTTTCGGAGATGACGGCGCGTTGGCCGCCACGGTGGCTCAAGAGGGCCTGATCAGAATGCGGCCGCAGGGCTAGCACGTTCCTGGGCAAAACCGTGACAGACACGCCGCGATGCGGTTACGGTTGGGACTTCTGTGACGTCTGAGGGTTAGTGGGACACAAGTGTCGCGCGGCCCAGCGCTGGCGTCGCCCCCGGCCCAAAGGTGATCTCTGGCATGAGCCCGCTTCTTCGCGTGATAGCCCGAACGAGTGTTGTTGCTGGCGGTGTGTTCGCGGTGTTGGCTACGACCGTACCGGCGTTCGCCGCTCCTGACAGCGATTTCGAAATGCCGTTCCCCTGTGGTCAGTCGTGGACAGGCACCACGCGTTCGAGCCACAGCCCGACGGCCAAGGCCATCGATTGGAATCGCACCGACGACGATGGCGATCCCGTGGTCGCCGCGGCTTCGGGCGTCGTCTCGGTTGCCGACGCCGTGGACAACGGCGGCTATGGCAAATGGGTCACCATCGACCACGAGGGCACCGAGTCGACCATCTATGCCCACCTATCGGGGCTGGCCGTCAAGGCCGGCCAGGCGGTGGATCAGGGGTCCGTGATCGGCTATGTCGGGACCACGGGCAACAGCACTGGTCCCCATTTGCATTTCGAAGAGCGGGTGAACAAGGCCGACATCGAGGCCTGGTTCCATGGCACGAAGTTCGTCTATGGCAGCACCCTTACCTCGCAGAACTGCGTCGATGTCCCCTTGGCCGCCAACATGGTCGGCGGCCTCACGTGGGAGGTCGTGGTCTATCGCCGCGCTTCGGCCTCGACTTTCATCGTGCACCGCACCAAGCGCGACCCCAAGGTGATCACTTTCGGCACGTCCACCGATGAGCCGGTGCTCGGCGACTGGGACGGAGACGGCCGCGCCAATGTCGGCGTACTCTCTCCGGCCACCAAAACCTTCAGCCTGGTCACTCCTGTGGGCGTCACGAAGATTGCGTACGGCGCGGTCGGCGACAAGCCTGTCGCGGGGGACTGGGACGGCGACGGCACCTGGGAGATCGGCGTACGCCGCCCCGCCAAGGGCGCCTTCAAACTCCGGGCCGCCAATGGATCGGTCACCACCATCCTGCTGGGCGATGCCAACGATGTGGCGCTCACCGGCGACTGGGATGGCAATGGGGTGACCGACCTGGCGGTCTATGACCAGGCGACCGCGACCTACACGTTGCGCCTCGTCGGCGCAGATGGCTTCGAGTGGACCGCCAAGGTTCCGTTCGGCGAGCCGGGAGATCTGCCGGTCGTGGGCGACTGGGACGGCAATCTCAAGACCGACCTCGGGGTGTGGGATCCCGAGGCTGCCGTCTTCTCGCAGCGGCGCGCGCCCAAGCCCACGGTCGCCGCCCGTAGCGTCACGACCTTGGCGTTCGGGAATCCGCGCTAGCTCTGACGGGTCCAGTCGCCGCACGTTCAGCCGTGGGTGAACGACCTGGAGTTGGCCGGGCAAACCCGCGACCATCGGTTTCATGAAACTTCTGGTTCTGGGCGGGACGCACCATGTCGGCCGCGCCGTCGTTGAGGCGGCCCTGGTCCGCGGCGATGAGGTCACCACGCTCACCCGGGGGGTGAGTGGAGCTTCGGCCGCCGGCGCGCAGGCCTTGCACGCCGACCGAACCAACGGTGAGGAGTTCGCCGCCGCGCTCGGCCAGGACGCCTGGGACGCGGTGGTCGACACCTGGTCGGGCGCACCCGCTGTGGTGGGCAACGCCGCTCGGTTGCTCTCTAGTCGCGCCGCGCACTACACCTATGTGTCCTCGCGATCGGTGTATGCCTGGCCGATCCCGAGCGGGGCCGACGAGTCGGCGCCCGTGGTCGAGGCGGACCCTGCGAGCGAGTCCTCAGAGGACTATGCGGAGGCCAAGCGCGGGGGCGAATTGGCCGCCCAGTCCTTTGACGGGCCGGTGCTGCTGGCCCGGGCAGGGCTGATCCTCGGTCCCTACGAACGTGTCGGCCGCTTGCCCTACTGGCTCAATCGGATGGCCAGCGGTGGACGACTCCCGGTGCCGGGACCTCGGGATCGTCCGCTTCAGTACGTCGACGCGCGCGATCTGGCGACCTGGGTGCTGGACGCTGGGGGCCGCGGGGTGGGCGGGGCCTTCAACACGGTGAGCCAGCCTGGCCACACCACGATGGGGGCCCTGATGGATGAATGCGCCCGGGTCACCGGGGGCGCTGTCGAGCTGGTCTGGGTTGATCCCGAGACAGTCGAGGCCGCGGACGTCGCGCCCTGGACGGAATTGCCCATCTGGTTGCCCCCGACCGGCGAGTTGGGTGCCCTCCACGATGGCGACGTCGGCGCCGCACATGCCGCCGGTCTAGCGGTGTCGCGCGATGGAAGCCACCGTCAGCGACACCTGGGACTGGATGCGCGCCGAAGCGCCCGACAGTGAACCAGCGACGCCCCGGCATCGGCATGGACGCTGACGCCGAAGCGCGGCTGCTTGTGACCCACGCCGATCGTGACCGGGATGAATCCAGGCGAACTAAGGGTCACTTGGTGCGCCTGGAATCACCCGGGGGGAGGAATCACCGAGACGGCTTCCACTCACATACTCGACCAACGCCGGCAGAGCTGGGCGAGCGCGCAATCAATTCTGTCCAAACGACCTTGGCATGTTCGGAACGAAGCCGTAAGCCGACATCATCTGATTTACCGTAGGCGTGGGTGCCCCGATAGGAGTTCAGCCAGACTCTGCTCGGGCCTACTCGGCACCCGCTGGCATTCCGGCAACCTATATCGAGGTCCCGTTCCTTCTCGGTCAGTAGGCCCTTAGACCCGATGGCCCACCCGCCTTACTCGCGGTGGGAAGCCATGGACTGCCCTCGTGGAGGTTAAGACGGGACGGAACTTGCTGATCGCCGAACAGGTCGAGGGCTACCTGGACATCGCCCGTGAGCAAGGATCCAACGCGGTCATCACGATCTCGATCGAGATCCCGGCAATTGCTTGTCAGCATCCGAAAAGCTGGACAAGCGCAAGTTGCGGAAGGTCGAGGTCCACCACTGGTCGTGGTCTTACCTACTGGCCGCTGCCGTAATGCAGAAGGAGTATCGCGGTGCCTCTGACCCGGAGCGAGGCCTGGATCCTCGGTGAACTGATCCGCTACCTGGAGCACCCTCGCTCGGGGGCATTGGAGTTTGAGGACATGGGTCCCAACTGGGTCTCGGTTCGCAACTCAATTGAAGCAGGAACCCTGAGAACGACGGACAAGACCATCCCGGATGTGACGGCAAGGTTCGACGCCTTGTTGCGCTTCGCGAGCCTCAAACTTGGTCGACAACTCGGCACCGAGGTGGCTGGTGCCACTCCTGACTCGGAATAGTGGTCGCTGAGCCGCATCTTCGCGCGGCAGTCACTGCTCGATTCGCTGGTTGCAAGCGGTGATCTCTCCGGCGTGATCAGGATTCCCAACACGATCAGTCCGCTCTACGTGTCGGCAACCTCCGGTCGGGAAAGGTCACCGCCCACATCGACATCGATGCGCCCCGTGATGGACGGGCCACCACCCGGATCGGTTGGCTAGTTCGGCAATTGAAGAACGCACCGGCTGATACTCGAATCGAGGCATTTGTCGCTAACTCCAGGGGCGCGGGGGCGAGCAGAGTTGCTGAGCACGGTTCGCGAGAACCCTGGAACGATCATCCTTGATCCGAAGCGCGATATCCGTTCGTTCCGCGTCGCACGGACCGTGGCCATGGGCGCGAGGTCCGGGCGCGGACGGGCTTCTTTCATCGACTCAATGCTCGACCTGATCGACTCCTTTTATGCAGACGTGGTGCAACACCTCAAGCCATGGACGGCGGCCCCTCCGAAGATGCGCGAGGTCGAAGTTGTCACCGACGTTGATCCTGCCCTCGTGTCCACCGCGCAGTCTTCGCAAGATGGTCCCGACGAGTTCGGCGGCCTGGACTCGGAGACACCCCAGAGTGACGTGCCCGAAGTGGATCGGGAACCGGACTTGCCGTCCGAAGCGGAATTGCCCCTGGACTGACGGCTGCGTGGCTGGGATCTCGCGCAGTGTGGCCAATCGTGTGAGCGGACTCCAAGGCGCTTGTCCGAATCACCGACGGGCTCGCGTGGGGCACGTCACTCTTGACCTCCGCTGCGGAAGCCGCGGACGGATGCAATCGTGTCGGCCTCGGCTGGCTTCTTGTCGTCCCGATAGCGCACGACCCGGCAAAACGAAGCGCAACGCCGCCCGGGTAGCGCGTGGATCGCTGCACCCCGTCGAATGCGATCTCGACGACCTGCTCGGGTCGGACGGTGACGACCCAGCCGTCGTCGGACACCTGCAACTCCTGGAACCGTCCGGTCTGCCAGACCAACATCTCGTCGGTCATTCCCTTGAACGTCTTGCCGAACATCACAAACTCACCTGAGGCGGGATCACGAGCGCCGAGATGCAGGTTGGAGAGCCAGCCGCGCCGCCGACCGCTGCCCCACTCGACCGCGAGCACCACCAGGTCGAGGGTGTGCACGGGTTTCACCTTCACCCACGCGGCGCCACGCCGCCCGGCGTCGTACGCCGCCACCGGACTCTTGATCACGACACCTTCATGTCCCGCCGCCATGATCTCGTCGAAGAACGTCTTGGCCAGCCGCGGCTTCGGCCGTGACGAGGCGCGGTGTGCGGAAAGCGGCGGGGACCAACCGATCCAGCGCCGCGAGTCGCTCGGTCGCGGGCCTGTCGATCAGGTCGACGCTGTCGATGTGCAAGGCATCGAAGAAGTACGCCGAGATCGCGGCGGCCGCGTTCGGGCGCCTCTCCGGACGCCGTACGCGCTGCGGTGTCCTGAAACGCGCTCGGTCGACCGTCCGCCGCGAGCATCAGGGCCTCGCCATCCAAGACGAACCTCGTCGACGGCAACGAGCGGGCTAACCGCACCACTTCAGGCAACCGGTCGGTGATGTCGTCGAGGCTCCTCGTCACCACGACCACTTCGTCGCCTGAGCGGTGGACCTGGAGCCGGATGCCGTCGAGTTTGGTGTCGAGGATGACCGGCCCGGCGCCCAGCTTGGCGAAGGCCGCCTCGACATCGGGGGCGCTCGATGCCAGCATCGGCAGCACCGGACGACCGACTTCGAGCTGGACCGCCTGCAGCGCTGACGCGCCGCCGCGTGAAGGCCGCGTCCACGATGGGCACCGTGCCCCCCGCCAACATCGCCGCGCGGCGTACGACCGCGAGGTCGATGCCGGTGGCCTTCGCCAGCGCCTCCTGGACTAACGCGTCGAGCGCACCTTGGCGTACGCCGCCCGTGACGACTCCGCGCAACCACTCCTGCTCCGCGACCGTGGCGCGGCCAAACAGCGTGGCGACTCGCGCGGCTCGTTCCTTCGCGGATCCGGCCCCAGAGAGCTGCGCCAGGCCCTCGAAGGTCTCGTTGACCTCGGTGACGGTCAGATTCGGCGACCCGTGCGGGTGCGGGCAGGCTGCTCACTCCGCGCCAACCCAGCCCGGTGCGACGCTGCAGCAGCGCGCCACCCAGGAAACGCGGTGATCGCCTGCCGTTCGGTGTCGGGTGCCTGCGCCAGGCAGTCTGCCAGTGCCGCGACCTTGGCCGTGCGCGAGCGCGTGGCGGCTACGGTGGCGGAGGTTTCGACGACGTCGAGCAGCAGCATGGTCGCCATTGTGCTCTGACAGCGCTCGGATGGGGGAGGATCCGACTCATGAGTGTTGGGTCAGCTGGGGATGAGCGGACCCGCATCCGCTTCGAAGGCTACATCGCAGGGCTGGGCTCGACGTCCGGGACCCGTTTAGTGGTCGGTTGCTGGGAGCGCAGCCCCCTGGGCGCGTTCGCCGATCTGATGATCGAGCGGCCGGACGGGCATCGGCTCCTGATCGCCCCCAGCGCGAGGTTCGCGACTTCGTGTCCGCCACCTACACCTTCGATGAGTTGCGCGTCGAGCCCGTTGCGGTGACGTCGGGCGGGGGATGTGGTGGCAGGTGCGCACCCCTTCTGTGTCGCTTGACTTCCGGATCGGTCGGCGCTCCGCGACCGGATGGCTGCTGCGGATGGTGCCCCACGTCGTGGCGACCAGCCCAGCCTGGTGCGTGGTCACTGATCCGGTCGCGCGGGCGCTGTTTCGCGGCGTACGCACGAAAGGAACGGCGGGTCAGGAACGCCGAGAGTGGTACGGCGCCACCGAGGCGCGGCTCATCACCTTCGCCCGGGGCATGCTGGATGGTGAGTCGCTGGGCGAGTTGGCCCCCCTCGACCCAGCTTGTCGGTTCGGGTTCTCCTCAACACCGACGACCCCGTCGGTGACCGCGATCGTGACGACGATCGAAGTCTGACCTCACCCGCCGATGCGGGTCCGCACCTCGAACAGCTCCGGGAAGAACGTCAGATCCAGCGCCTTCCGCAGGAAGTCGACCCCCGAGGACCCGCCGGTGCCAGTGCGGTGCCCGATGGTGCGCTGTACCACCTGCAAGTGCCGGAACCGCCACTGTTGGAAGTTGTCCTCAAGGTCCACCAACTCCTCGCAGGTCTCATAGACGCCCCAGTGCTCGGCGGGCGCGGCGTAGACACCAGCAAAGGTGTCGACCAGCATCGCGTTGGCCTGGTGGGGCTGCGACCAATCGCGAGACAACAGCTCAGCGGGCACGGCATAGCCCGCCCGCGCCAGGTGAGCCAGAAACTCGTCATAGAGGCTCGGCTCGTGCAGCAACTCGGCGAGTGCCGCACGAGCGGCGGGGTCGTGCGCGAAGACGGCGACCATCTCGGCGTTCTTGTTCCCGAGCAAGAACTCGACCTCGCGATATTGCGCGGACTGAAACCCCGAACTCGTCGCCAGGAAAGGACGGATTTCCGCATATTCGCTGGGTGTCAACGTGGCCAGCACCGACCATTGGTCGGTCAGGGTGTGCTGGATGTGTTTGATCCGGGCCATCCGCTTGAGCGCGGGAGACAAGGCGTCGGTGCGCAGCAGGGCCCGGGCCGAGCGGAGTTCGTGCACCATCAACTTCAGCCACAGTTCGGATGTCTGGTGTTGAACGATGAACAGCAACTCGTCGTGTTGGGGCGGGTCGCTCAAGGGTTGTTGGGCGGACAACAGCAGATCGAGGCGCAGATAGGCGCCGTACGACAAGTGCTTGCTGAAGTCGCGCCGGATCCCGGGCTCCAACTCGCGCTGGCTGGATTCATGGGGCGACTCTGGGGACGGCACAGTCGCTAACTATGCCCCATCGCCGACGTCGACAAAGCGCGCCGGTCGAGGACCAAGGTCAGTTGGCGATGTAGACCTTGCGCAGCGTCTCGGAGATGTGCCAGATCGTCTTGTCGCCCGCGTTGAGTCGGACCACGGTGCCTGCAGCGAGCGGGACGCACTCGCCATCTTCGAACTCGACCGAGCCGCGACCGGAGAGCACCACGAACACCTCGTCACACTCGACGTCGCGGGCCATCCCGGGCGACATTTCGTAGATGCCGACCTCGGCCGTGCCGAGGGTCGCGATCTTGCGCGCACCGGCGGTTGGGAAGCCGTCGAGGATCTCGCCGGCGGGGATGCGCTGGCGAGGAAGCTCTGCGGCAAAGACGTCGGTGTCGACAAAGCGCGTGTTCATGTGGAAAGGGTGACACCCAGCACCGCTAAAAGCCATGATCACCGCTGCAATCCGCTCGCTGGTCTGGACAACTTATGAGCGAACGGGTGTTGTGTTCTTCGATACCTTGTGGTTTGTGCATGCCTCCGGTCCCCTCCAGCGCGAGTGGCAGCCTGGCTGGGCGTGCCCCGTTGCGGAGCTGCTGGGACCGTTGCGCAGAGGCGCCGGTGACCCCACGTTTCGGGTGACTCCCGGCGGCGATTGGTGGTTGGGGATGCGTACGCCGGCCGGTCCCGCGACGCTGCAGATCAGCGTTGCGCCGGCCGACGGAATGGTGTCGGGCTCCGCCTGGGGGTCCGGTGCTGAGTGGGCGCTCGACGGGCTGCCGGACTTGCTCGGGGCTGCCGACGACCCGTCGGAGTTCGTGCCACACCATCCCCTGGTCGCCGAGGCCTGGCGGCGCTACCCGCAGGCACGCATCGGCCGGACCCAGCGGGTGTTCGAAGCGCTGGTGCCCGCGGTGATCGAGCAGAAGGTGACGGGTCAGGAGGCGTTCGCCGGCTATCGGGCTCTGGTACGCCGCTTCGGGACGCGGGCACCAGGCCCGGACGGCATGCCCGACCTGTGGATCCCGCCGGAACCCGACGTGGTGCGCAGGGTCCCCTCCTGGGAGTGGTTGTCGATGCACATCGACCCGGCCCGCTCGCGCACTCTGGTTGCGGTGGCTCGGGTCGCGGAGTCCCTCGAACGACTGTTGGCCGTGACTCTGACCAGCGACGAGGCTGACAACCGCCTCAGGTCGCTGCCGGGGGTGGGGGAGTGGACCAGCGCCGAGGTGCGGGCGCGCGCGATGGGCGATGTCGATGCGGTGAGCTTCGGGGACTACCACCTGGCCAAGGAGGTCGGTTGGGCCCTGTTCGGGCACGACATCGACGATGACCAACTGCGGGCAGTGTTGGAGCCTTACCGCCCGCAGCGGGCCCGCGCCGTACAACTCATCGCCAAGACCGGATCACGTCGCCCGCGACGAGGGCCGCGGATGGCGCCGCGCACTCACTTGCCTGCGCGGTAGGTGAGCCCTAACCCGTCGGCGCCGGTGATGGTGAGGATCTGCCCGTCGGCTAGCGCGGTGAATCGCGACCCCAACACCGCGAGGACGTGGTCGTCTTGGCCCTGCAGATCTGCCGGGCAGCGTTGCCGGGTCGTGGCCAGCGAGGACGGGGTCACCTCGTCACCTTCCGCCTTCCAGGTGCCACGGAAGTTGCGGCAACCGGTGGAGCCCGTGAGTTTTCCCTGCTCATCGAAGGTGAGTGTGCCCTCGCCCATGATTGAGGAAACCGAATCTCCGTCGATTAGGGAGTCCAGGTGCCAGGTGGTGCCCACCATGGGGGCGGCCGCGGGCACGACGGCCTCGTCGAAGTCAAGCGTGGTGTCCGCGCCCGTGAGGGTCAGAGAGTCTGCGGAAAGGTCCGCGTCGGTGACCGCAGCCAGCGCGGCCAGGAAGGCCGTTTCGAGGTTCATCCGCGGCTCGTCACAGGCCATCTCCGTCATCGCCAAGGCGCCCACCTTCACACCGTCGGCGGTGATGGCGATCGGACCGCCGTAGTTGTTGCAGGCGGCGACCCCCGAAACTTGGTCGCCGTCGATGAGCATCGTGATCAAGGCGCCGTCGCTCAGCACGAAGGGCTTGCCGTCGTGGGAGCCAGCCGCCAGGACCCAGCTGCCGTCGAGGTCGGGGGTGCCCGGGTCGCTGGCGGTGCCGCCTTCGTCGCCGCATGCTGTGGTCAGTGCAGCCAAGATGCCTAGAGTGGCGAGCAGGGTGATCAGTCGTCTCATGGTTTCGGTCCTCTCGGTCGGTCTCTAGGACGTTGGCTTTCTCGCGACGGTTCCCACGAGGCTTCGGCGCGAACGGAGCCGAGTCCAACTCCGCGAACGGCCCAGGCCCTGAACAAGTGCCGACCGGCGGGTCAGGCTTGCACGTTCCGGACCTGGCGCAACCCGGCGCGTATGAACGTCTCGCCTCAACGAGCGAGTGACCCCCATTGACAATTCTCGGTTTGATGATACATTGCGTGAATCACGGGAAGAAGGTCGCAAATGCTTTCAAGAATTGGAATTTCCGCTCTCGCACTTGTTGGAGTTGGAATGGCGTTCCCTCCGACGAGCGAGGCCTCGTCAATATTGACTGACGAGGCGTCCACGTCTAACGCCGTTGGCGACGCGACTGGGGAGGGTTTGGTGTTTTCGGGGACAGTGGCAGCCGTTATTACGACGCCGAATGGACGAGTTATCTCGACGCACATCCGCGCCATCTCTCCAAGTTTGATCGCTGGTGTCCCGAGTGCCTCAGGTTCAGGCGGGAAATCGTTGGCAAGTGGCTGTATCGGTGTGACCGTGACGAACGTCGCGAAGAACCTCCTTGGTTCAACGGCTTACAAGTACATCACCGTGACTTCGTGGTGCTGGACGCGATCCACGCGCACCATCACCTCTCAATTCGATCACTATCGTCTCGAGAGTGTCGGGAGTCAACAGTATTGGCGAGGCGAGGTTCAATACGACGCCGGGTTTTTCACCTGGGTTTCTGGATATTCACGAAGCGGATACAAACACTATCGCCAGGGGCACTTTGAGAACTGCGTCCTCAAGTACGGATGTATCGCTAGTTCGTATCCCTCGAACACAATCGAGGCGCACTCAGACGGCACATACAAGTGGAGCGCGATCGGAACATGATAGCAAATGTTGGCTACGCTGCGGGCTTCATCCTTGCGGTTTGCCTGCCCTACATTCTGGGGTCGGTCGGCTTCATGCTGGGCGGGTTGGAGGTAGTGGTCTGGCTAGGACTTGTCCTCGTCACGGGCTTCATGGGGATCCGCAAGATGACCGCCAATTCAAGAACTAAGCGTCACGCGGAGACCGCCGGGCGGTAACCGTGTGCGCTCCCTAGGTCGACTCTCGGATTCGAGTTTCACACCACGGGCGACGGTTCGCGGGCTCAGGCGCGCGTGGCCTGTGTGTATGGTCGACAGGTGATCTTCGGGCGCAAACGCGGCGAGTCGGCCCCCGCCGGGGTTGCGGGCTTCTTCGACGACTATCCGCGGTTTCAGGAGACCAGCCAGACCTCCGCTGCGCTGGACCGGCTCAACCTTCGCCACCAGGCCATCATCGGTGACAACGCCGCCCTGGTGCGTGACGCGCGCGTGTTGGATATCGCCAGCCACGACGGGCGCTGGACGATGGCTGCCCTCGCGGCGGGGGCTGCCCAGGTCACTTCCATCGAAGCGCGGCCGGAGTTGGTGGCAAATGCTGCGGAGACGCTGGCGGCGTACGACGTTTCGCCCGAGCGCTACACCTTGATCACCGGCGACGTCTTCGACGTCTTCGACGTCTTGGCCCGCGAGGACCATCAGTTCGACGTGATCTTGTGCCTCGGATTTCTCTACCACACGTTGCGCTATCCGGAGCTGATGCTGCGACTCCGCGAGTGCGCACCACAAGCGGTGATCCTCGACACCGAGGTGATGCCGGGTCGAGAGCGAGCCCTGATCCGGCTGGCCGACGAGTCGGTGGCTCGCGAAGGCAACGCCGTGGCCGACGCTTTCACCGTGGGCGATCGGGTGCTGACAGGTCGGCCGACCGTGCCTGCGATCGCGATGCTGGCCGGAGCCTACGGCTTCGAAATCGCGCGGGAGACCGACTGGCCAGCCCTGTTGGACGCCCATCCCGGGGCGCGGGGAGTCAACGACTATCGGAGCAGCAAACGCGTGACCCTGGTCCTGAAACCAGGGTGATCGGGGCGCCTTAGTGCGCTCTTCGGGCCGCTGTCGGTGGTCGGCCGTAGGCTGACCGCCATGCGACCAGTGACCGATCTCGAACGCCGCGTGGCGCCCTTCGAGGTGATCTCCGACTATCGCCCATCCGGTGATCAACCGGCCGCCATTGCCGAGATCACCGAGCGACTCCGCGGAGGGGAGAAGGACGTCGTGTTGCTGGGCGCCACCGGCACCGGCAAGACCGCGACGGTTGCGTGGGTGGCCGAGCAGGTGCAACGCCCGCTGCTCGTGCTCCAGCCCAACAAAACGTTGGCGGCGCAGTTTGCCAACGAGTTGCGCCAGCTCTTTCCGCGCAACGCAGTCGAATACTTCGTCTCCTATTACGACTACTACCAACCCGAGGCCTACGTTCCGCAAACCGACACCTACATCGAGAAGGACTCCTCGATCAACGAAGAGGTCGAGCGGCTGCGTCATTCGGCGACCAACTCGCTGCTCACCAGGCGCGACGTGATCGTCGTCTCCACCGTCTCGTGCATCTACGGCCTGGGCACCCCCCAGGAGTACGTCGACCGCATGTTGCGGCTCAAAGTGGGGGAGGAGCACGACCGCGACTCGGTGCTGCGCAGGCTGGTGGAGATCCAATACACCCGCAACGACATGACGTTCACCCGTGGCACCTTCCGAGTGCGCGGAGACACGTTGGAGATCTTCCCGGTCTATGAGGAACACGCGGTCCGCATCGAGTTCTTCGGCGACGAGATCGAGCGACTGATGACCTTGCACCCCGTGACCGGCGAGGTCGTGACCGAGGACAGCGAGCTGTATGTGTTTCCCGCGACTCACTATGTCGCGGGTCCGGAGCGGATGGAGCGCGCGATCGCGGGCATCGAAACCGAGCTCGTCGACCAGTTGGCCACCTTCGAGCGCCAGGGCAAGCTCTTGGAGGCGCAGCGGCTGCGGATGCGCACGACCTACGACATCGAGATGATGCGACAGGTGGGCTCGTGTTCGGGCATCGAGAACTATTCGATGCACATCGACGGCCGCGAGCGGGGGAGCGCGCCCAACTGCCTGCTGGACTACTTCCCCGAGGACTTCTTGTTGGTGGTCGACGAGTCTCACGTGGCCGTGCCGCAGGTTGGCGGGATGTATGAAGGCGACATGTCGCGCAAACGCAACCTGGTCGACCACGGCTTCAGGTTGCCGAGCGCGATGGACAACCGCCCCTTGAAGTTCGAGGAGTTCCTGGACCGGATCGGCCAAACCATCTATCTCTCCGCCACCCCGGGCAACTACGAGCTCGACAAAGTGGGGGGCCGCGACAACACCGTCGAGCAGATCATCCGTCCCACGGGACTGATCGACCCCGAGGTGATCATCAAGCCGACCAAGGGCCAGATCGATGACCTGATCCACGAGATCCGCACCCGCACCGAGCGCAATGAGCGGGTGCTGGTGACCACCTTGACCAAGAAGATGTCCGAGGACCTCACCGACTACCTGCTCGAAGCGGGGGTGCGCACGCGCTATCTGCACTCAGAGGTCGACACCCTGAAACGGATCGAGCTGCTGCGTGACCTGCGCCTGGGCGAATACGACGTGCTCGTCGGGATCAACTTGCTCCGTGAAGGCCTCGACCTGCCCGAGGTGTCCCTCGTGGCCATCCTGGACGCCGACAAGGAAGGCTTCCTGCGCTCCGACAAGTCGCTGATCCAGACGATTGGGCGCGCGGCGCGCAACGTGTCGGGTC
The DNA here is from genome assembly GCA_963814245.1 of uncultured Actinomycetota bacterium. Lineage (GTDB taxonomy): Bacteria > Actinomycetota > Actinomycetes > Propionibacteriales > Nocardioidaceae > Nocardioides. The sequence continues at coordinate 1,242,034 of CAWFBY010000003.1, read as the reverse complement.
AGGTACACATGTATGCCGACAAGATCACCCCCTCGATGGAGGCGGCGATCGATGAGACCAATCGTCGGCGCGCCAAACAAGTGGCCTACAACACCGCGCATGGCGTGGACCCGCAGCCGTTGCGCAAGAAGATCGCGGACATCACCGAGATGTTGGCCCGCGAGGACGAAAACACCGAAGAGCTGCTGGCCACTTGGCAACATCTTGACCCGCGGAGCAAGAAGGCGCCGGTTCCCGGGTTGTCCAAACTGAGGAACAGTGGTCATGCCCCCGACCTGGCCGGCCTGCCCAGCGCGGACCTGGCCGAGTTGATTCAGCAACTCACCGACCAGATGAAGCACGCCGCCGCCGAGTTGCAGTTCGAGGTGGCCGCCCGCCTCCGAGACGAGATCCGTGATCTCAAAAAGGAGCTGCGGCAGATGATGGAGGCTGGCGCGCGGTGATCGGGGGCGCCCGAGGTCTGTCCGGTTAGCCGTCGCCAATCATCAGGTCAATACGGCTGCCGGTTGCGACGATTTCGCCGGCGGCCGGCTCGGTGCCGGTGATGTAGTAGGGGAAGTTCACATCGGGCATTTGCGCTGTCAACCCGGCGGTCTTGAGGACTCGGAGCGCTGTCTTGGCGGAGACACCGTAGTCGACGTACGGCACGGTTGTGTATCCCTCCGGCAGCACCTTGATGGACCGGCGAAACCTCAGCACCTCAAGCTCGGCTTTGTCAAAAGCGGTGCTTCGTGGCCCTTCGACGTAGACGCGCACCATGACCCCCACGTCAGACTCATCGAGCGTGAAGGTGTCGAAGCAATCCCACTTGATGCGATTTGCCTGTTTTGCGGCGTACGGCGCGCAGCCCGAGTTGCCCGTGACGCGCGGATCTTCTCGATCCCTGGCCGATTCGTCGAAGTAGTAGCTGCGGGCCGCCCAATCGGCCCGGCCGAGGCCGACGCTCGAGATCCGGTGAGCCCTGTCTGTTTGCAAGCGAACAGCGTCTGGGCCGTTGTCGGGGACCTGCACGTGCGGACACTGGGCCCCGTCGAAGTACACGTAAGGCGCCTCGCCCGGGAGGCACTCACTGTTCGCACGACCCCAAGAGCGCGGCACGGCCAGCACGACCTGACCCACCCCCAGCCATCGCATTCCTTCCGGCAATTCATATCCTGGAGGCACCGTCGGCACCGCCCGGGTTGCCGAAGGACTGCCTGGATGGGAATTGCCTTGGCACGCGGCGCAACTGAGCAACGCGACCAGCGCCACGATCAAGACAGCGACCCTGTTCATGATCGAGCCGAAGTCATACCCACCAGCCGGGCGACCACGAGGGCGATGTACATCACCCCAGCGACCTCCTCAAGCATCACCGCACTACGTGCATGAGCACTCATCGGCAAGATGTCTGAAAGACCCACGCTGGTCAACGTCGTGAACGACAAGAAGAGCAGGTCGAACCAGTGGTGCTGGTCCACGCCGCCGGCACCGACGAACGACCCGGGCCAGATGACCTGCACGGCGGCGTACACGTAGGCGAAGCCCCAGGCCACCACGGTGAACGCCGCTCCGGTCGCAAACAGTTCGTCGCGCGTCACCCGTGTGTCTGCGAAGACATAGCGGATCATCGCCCAGGACACGTAGAAGTAGAACGGCGCATGCAACGCCGCCGAGGTCAAGATCACCGCGTCGTTGTTGGGCCACATCGCTTCGATCACGGTGAGCACCATGGCTGGGGCGGCCAAGAGGCCAGCCACCCAGTTCAGCGCCGGGGTACGCCGCACCGCCCAGAGCGCGAGCAGGAGGATGAGCATTCCCACCACGCCCACAAACGAGCGACCCACGGTCGAGTCGTTGAGAAAGGGATAGGCAATCAGGCTCAGCAGCTGTGCTCCGAGCAGTGTGGCTGAGGGGTGATCTCGCAGGGCGGCCAAGGCGCGGCTCATCTGTCCTCCTCAGGCGCTTCCAGGGCCTTGCGTTCCAAGCGGCGGGTGTGGTCGGCCACGATGGCATTCTTGCGGGTCGCCGTGCGCAGCGCGCGCAGTCCGAGCACGACGCTCACGACCGCGGGCCACGGAAACGAACCAGTGCCGGAGGTTTGCGACCACACCAGCCAGGTGATGGCCGAGACCGTGATGAAGCTCCACACGGCGCGGCTGCGCTCATCGCGATAAGCCTCTAGCGCCGCCTCTTGAACGGGGACGGGGCTGGACCCCGAGCTAGCGCGAACAGCCAGTTGGCCGGCCGACGTGGACGCTGGCCCAGCAAGGAGATCGGTGAGCAGGTCGGGGAGTTCGCCGAGGGTGCGGGCGGTGGCGACCGCATGGAGGCGCTCGTCGAACTCCGCCCGATCCAGGCGCCCATCGGCGTATGCCGCAGCGACCACCTCTTGAACCCGATCGCGATCCGCATCGGTGGCCCGCAGGTGCGCGTGCGCGTCGCGACGGGGGTCATGGGGGAAGGCGGCCCACACTTGTTCGCTCGCGCGACTGTCCTGGTGCTCGGCCATCCCCGCATCTTAGGGAAGCCATTCCCGTTTGCCGCTTGTGCCCCGCTGTGGTCCGCGCAAGGATCGGCCCGTGGCCATCGATAGCAGCGCACCAGGAGACGTCGTGACCGATCTTGTGATCATCGGTGCGGGTCCGACCGGTTTGTACGCCGCCTACTACGCGGGTTTCCGCGGGCTCACGGTTGCCGTGGTCGACTCGCTGCCCGAGTTGGGCGGCCAAATCACCGCGATGTATCCCGAAAAGGCGATCCTCGACGTCGCGGGATTTCCCACCATCACAGGGCGAGAACTCGTGGCTGGGCTCGTGGCCCAGGCAGCGACTGCCGCGCCGGCGTATTTCCTCAACCGCACGGCACAAACCCTCGAACACGGCACTGAGGCCGTGGTCGTGGGCCTCGATGACGGGACGCGGATCAACGCCAAGGCGGTGTTGATCACTGCAGGCATCGGGAAGTTCAGCCCGCGACCTTTGCCCGCCGGGGAGGGTTGGTTGGGGCGGGGGATGGAGTTCTTCGTGCCTTCTTTCGAGCCGTACGTCGGGAAGGATGTCGTCATCGTGGGCGGGGGCGACAGCGCCTTCGACTGGGCGCTGCACCTCGAGCCGATGGCCAAGTCGGTCACCCTCGTCCACCGCCGCGACGCATTCCGGGCCCATCAACGCACCGTTGACCAGGTGCGCGCCAGCAGCGTCAACCTCGTCACCAAGGCTCAGGTCACCCGCTTCCTCGGCGACGACTCGTTGACCGCCGTGGAGATCACCGCGGATGGCGCGGAGCCCTATGAGTTGCCCGCCCAAGCTGTCGTCGCGGCCCTGGGATTTATTGCTGACCTGGGTGCTTTGCAGACCTGGGGACTTGAGACGGACAAGCGACACGTGGTCGTGAACGGCGCGATGCGCACGAATCTCGAGCGGGTCTTCGCCGCCGGCGACATCACCGAATATGCGGGCAAGGTGCGCCTGATCGCGGTCGGCTTCGGCGAGGCCGCCACCGCCGTGAATAACGCGGCCGTCGTGATCGATCCGGCGGCCCATGTGTTCCCGGGCCACTCCAGCGAAGGTTCCTGACGGACCTCCGGCGCGGCCGGACCTCGTCGGGGCCGGGTCCCCGGTGGAACACAACGCCCGATCGTCGGGTTGAATCGGTGCCTCACCCTCGACGAAAGTGAGCCTCCCAAAGTGAGCGACCCCGTGCGGATCGCACTGCTGTCCTACCGCAGCAAGCAACACTGTGGCGGGCAAGGCGTCTATGTGCGCCATCTGAGCCGCGAGCTGGTGGCTCTCGGGCATGACGTGGAGGTGTTCTCCGGGCAGCCCTATCCGGTGTTGGATCCGGGAGTGCGGCTGACGAAGGTCCCGAGTCTTGATCTCTATCGAGAGGCAGATCCGTTTAGAGTGCCGTCCCGCTCGGAGTTTCGCGACCTCGTCGATGTCGAGGAGTTCCTCACCATGTCGGCCGCGGGCTTCCCCGAGCCCAAGACCTTCGCAACCCGGGTCCTCCGGTTGTTGCGCGCCCGACGTGGCGACTTCGACATCGTGCACGACAATCAGAGCCTGGGCACCGGCCTGCTCGACATCGAGAAACAGCTGGACCTGCCGCTGATCGCCACGATCCATCACCCAATCACCTTCGATCGCCGCATCGAGCTCGCCGACGCCGAGGGCTGGAGGAAGCGCCTCCAGGTCCGCCGTTGGTATGGCTTCGTGCGGATGCAGGGACGCGTGGCGCGTCGGGTTCGCCGCATCCTGACGCCCTCGGAGGCCTCCAAGCGCGATGTGGTCCGCGACTTCCGCATCAACCCTGACCGTGTGTCAGTCATCCACCTCGGTGTCGATGACACGTTCCAGCCGCACCAGGCACCTCGGGTGCCGGGTCGCCTGCTGGCAATGGCCAGCGCGGATGCGCCGATGAAAGGCATTTCCACCCTGCTCGAGGCGGTCGCCAAGTTGCGCACTGAACGGGAGGTCACCCTCGTCCTGGTGAGTGCGCCGGTCCCGGGTGGCCGCACGGAACAGCTCATCGAGAGCCTGGGCCTCGGGGATCACGTGCAGTTGGTTCATGGCCTCTCCGACGCCGAGCTAGTGAAGCTGATGGGGTCCGCCGAGATCGGCTGCGTACCTTCGCTCTATGAGGGCTTCTCGTTGCCCACAGCCGAGTTGATGGCGTGCGGCACCCCGCTCGTGGTCTCACGGGCCGGCGCCATCCCCGAGGTGGTGGGCCCCGATGGGGAGTGCGCCGACCTGGTCACCCCCGGCGATGCCGGCGAGTTGGCCGCGGCATTGGGTGCTCTCCTCGACGATCCGGAGCGTCGTACGGCGATGGGTCGCGCGGGGCAGGCGCGGGCGCGGCAGCTCTTCAGTTGGCGAGCGGTGGCCGCGGCCGTGGCGCAGGCTTATGGCGAGACGATCGCCGAATTCGAACGACAGAAGAAGCGCGGGGCCCGATGCTGACCGTCGACTTCGATCGGCTCGGGCTCCGTTCAGGTGAGCGGGTGTTGGATCTCGGTTGCGGAGCCGGGCGCCACGCCTTCGAGATGTATCGGCGTGGAGCCGACGTGGTGGCCTTCGATCAAGACGCCGAGGAGTTGGTGGCCGTCCGTGACCTCTTCGCCGCCATGGCGGAGGCGGGCGAGGTTGCCACCGGGGGCCTGGCCCAGACCAGGCAAGGCGACGCGTTGGCGTTGCCCTTCGCCGATGCGGAGTTCGACCGCGTCGTGGCGGCCGAGATCCTCGAACATATTCCCGACGACATCGGCGCGCTGACCGAGTTGGTGCGGGTGGTGCGTCCCGGCGGCACCGTGGCGCTCACGGTCCCACGCTGGTTTCCCGAAGTGATCTGCTGGAAGTTGTCCCGGGAATATCACGACATTCCGGGGGGGCACATTCGGATCTATACCGAGGAAGAGCTCCTCTCCAAGGCCACCAACCTGGGCTTGCAGCCCCTCGGCCGGGACTATGCGCACGGCCTGCACGCGCCGTACTGGTGGCTCAAGTGCGCGGTGGGTGTCTCGAACGACCAACACCCCCTGGTCCGCGCCTACCACCGGTTGCTCGTCTGGGACATCATGAAACATCCGCGCACCACTAGGTATGCCGAGCGCGCGCTCAACCCGGTCATCGGCAAGTCGCTGGTGCTCTATTTCCGCAAGCCGGAGCAGCCTTCAACCGATGGCACCGCTCGTGGCTGAGGTGGTGCCACCTCGGCGCGTTCCGGACGCGGCCGACCTCGCGCAGACGGCACGCTCGATCGTGGCGATGCAGGAACCCAGCGGCGCGATCCCGTTCACTCCTGGCGCGCACACCGACATCTGGAACCATGTCGAGGCGGCGATGGCCCTGGTCGCAGCGGGAGAGGTGGCGGCGGCTGAGCGGGCCTATGCCTGGGTGTTGGCCACGCAACGTGGTGACGGCTCCTGGCCGATGAAGTTCGTGGCAAGCAAGGTCACCGACGCCAGCACCGACACCAACGCCTCGGCGTACCTCGCCGTTGGCCTATGGCATCACTGGTTGGTGCGTCAGGATCGCGCGTTCGTCCGCAGCTCTTGGCCCGCCGTACGCCGCGGGCTGGACCTCGTGGTCTCGCTGCAGCTGCCGTTCGGTGGCATTGCCTGGTCCGGGTCTGCTCCGGGCGACGCACTCCTGGCTGGTTCGTCCTCGATCTATCAGTCCCTGCGGGCCGGGGTTTCTCTGGCAGCACTGATGGGCGATCCCCAGCCTGAGTGGGAGTTGGCCGGGGGCCGGTTGGGCCATGCGATCCGCAGCCATGAATCGGGGTTTTTGGACAAACGAGAGTTCTCGATGGACTGGTATTACCCCATCCTCGGCGGCGCCTTGCGCGACCCCGTGTCGGCCCAGGCCCGACTCGACCTCGAGTGGGAACGGTTTGTCCGCCCAGGGCTCGGCATCCTGTGCGTCGACACCAACCCCTGGGTGACCGGCGCCGAGACAGCCGAATTGGCGATGACCTTGGTTGCGCTCGGAGACCGGATCGGGGCTGAGACGCTGATCGGCGACGTGGGCCACCTGCGGCTACCCGACGGAAGCTATTGGACCGGGGTGGTCTATCCCGAGATGGTCAACTGGCCGGTCGAGCAGACGACCTACACCGCTGCGGCGGTGATCTTGGCTGTGGACGCGCTCCGCCATCTGACCCCGGGCGCCGACATCATGACGGGGGCAAGCATGGTGCCCTCCTTGCCCGAGATCGGCCTGCAGTGCGGTTGCGATTCAGTCGACCGGATCCCCGGCAGACCCACCGACGCGTCGTAGCAGCCGCAGAGAACCCTCTTCCTGCCACTCGGTGAACTGGCCCCCGGCGAGCGCCCGCACGAAGATGTCGTACGGCGGCCGCCCGCCATCCGCCGGGTCGGGGAAGACGTCGTGAATCGCCAGCACCCCGCCGGCCTGCACCCACGGAGCCCACCCGAGATAGTCCTTCGTGGCGTGCTCCGTGGCGTGACCTCCGTCGATGAACACCATCGAGAGAGGCGTGCGCCACCACGCGGAGATGATGGCCGATTCGCCGACTATCGCGACCACCTCGCGCTCCAGCCCAGCTTTGGTCAGGGCCGAACGAAACCAGGGCAAGGTGTCGATTAAGCCAACGAGAGGGTCGACCAGGGTGGGATCGTGGTGTTCCCAGCCCGGCTGGTTCTCTTCCGACCCGCGGTGGTGGTCGACGGTGAACACGGTGCCACCCACCTCCCGAGCCGCCGCGCCGAGGTAGATCGCCGACTTGCCGCAATAGGTGCCGATCTCCAGCACCGGCCCGAGGGGGAGGCAGACCCTAGCGGCCTGGTGCAACATGATGCCTTCGGCGGTCGGCATGAAGCCGATGGCGTCCTGGGCGAGTGCGAAGAGGTCGACGGGCATCGCACCCCGCTCGCGGTCCTCGCTCAAGGTGCTGCCACCAAGTTGGCGGCGAGAAACTCCAGGACAGCATCGACGGCCCGCTGGTGACGGTGGGCGGTGAGCGTGGAATGACCCTTGCCCTCCAGGTCGACGCGGATGAAGGCGGGGCCTAACTCCCGGGTCAAGGTGTCGAACCGGGTTCCCACCGCCTTGTCGGAGCGGTAGCGCAGCCCCAGCACCTGTTGGCCCGCAATGGCGCGCGCCTTGACACACGCGAGGTCTTCAGGGCTGAGGTTGAGATCGGCAGCTCGTCGGGCGCCGAGGGCAAAGGGGAGGGACGGCTGGGCGAGGACGGGGGCGGTGATCCAGGGATCGACCATCAGGGCAAGGGCAAATCCACCGGTGAAGCACATGCCCAGCGCGCCGACCCCGCGTCCACCCAACTCCTCGTGAAGCTCCCGGGCCAAGCCCCGAAGCCAGCCGGTGATGGGGGAGGTAGCCCCCACGGAGAGCTTGGTGAACTCCTTGTTGACACACAATCGGGCCAACACTTTGGACATGCCTGCGGCGGTTGTTGGCGCGGGGATGTCGCCAAACAGATGCGGCAACACCACGGTGTAGCCAGCCGCCACCACTTCGTCGGCGAAGGCGACAACCTCGGTGCTCAACCCGGGGACTTCATGGATGATCACCACCCCCGGGCCGGTGCCGCGCCGATAGGTGTCGTACGTCGCCCCGTCGTGGCTGTGCGGTTGGCAGGCCCAGCCGTCCATCAGTGTCATGGCCTGATCATGCCAAAGCGGTCGCGCGGCGAGTCGCGTGGCAGACTCCGCTTATGTCCGCGATCCACCGACCCATCGAGTTCGAGATGCGACCCGGTGAAGCGTTGGCCGTTGATGCCCAGGACGAGGCGCAGGCCCGCCGATTCAAGGACGTGCTGGGCCGTTTCGCCACCGGGGTCACTGTGGTCACCGCTGTCGCCGAGGGCCGACCCGTGGGGATGACGGCCCAATCGTTCGCGTCGGTGTCACTGGACCCACCGTTGGTGCTCTTCTGCCCAGCCAAGACGTCCCGCGCCTGGCCGCTGATGCACGCGGCCGGCAGGTTCTGCGTCAATCTCCTCGCCGACGATCAGGCAGATCTCTCCGAGCGGATGGCTGCCCGAGGCACCGACAAGTTCGCGGAGATCGACTGGCGGGCCAGCCCTGTCACCGGCTCGCCCCTCTTCGAGGGGGTGCTGGGCTTTGTCGACTGCTCGGTCGAGGCGGTCCACGGGGCCGGTGACCATTTTGTCGTGATCGGTCGCGTCCTCGACCTCGACGTCAGCGACATTCCCCATGCGCTGTTGTTCTTCGAGGGGAAGTACACCAGCACCTTGTCGCGACACTAAGTGGCGCCCATGGTCACGGGGCGACGGTGAACGCCGCCGTGATCGTTTCCGTCACTACTCGGCCGGCCGCGTCGGAGGCGCTCACCCGTAGCGCGACATCGTGGGGGGCGCCAGTCGCGGGGGGAAGTTGCAGGGTGAAATCGCAGGTAGTGGTCCCGTCACTGACCGTTGGCGCGGTTGACCAGCTTGTCCCGCCATCGTAGGAAGCCGCGATCGAGCAACTCAATCCCGTCACGGGTTGGGTGCGGTCGATTTGGCTGATCCTGATCTTGCCGGCAAACGGGCCCGACGGTGCCGAATTGTCCCAGCTGAGGGGAAGGTCGTAGTCAACCCGAATGAACGGAATCACCGTGCACCCACCTCCCCCGAAGGGGAAGGGCCAACACCACCAATGCGCCGGGGCGGCTTGGCTGATCGTGGACACGGGCACCTCCCAGTGTGACGTGACGACGCTGGGGGTGGCCGACCCGACGATGGCCCCGTAGGTGGTGGCATCGATCGCGATGTTGCTCCCGAACACGGTCGTGAAGCCGCCCCAGATGCTCGGTGACCCCAACCCCTGGGCAAGGAGCACTCCGCCGTTGGTTGCCGTCCAGTTGCCTCCCTGGTTGGTGTCCAGCGGATAGGGCCAACCAACGTGACTCGGGTCGGAGTCGCCGTAGGGGAAGCTGAACAAGGTGAGATTGCCTGCGGCGGAAGCGCATGCGGCGCATTCAGTGAACGGGCCGATGTCATATTCGGGCCAGCTGATGTGCGTCGGCCCCTTGCCCCAGTCCACGCTCGACGTGGCGCCGGGCACCGCGTCACGGAGTTGGCCGAGTTGCTGTGGGGGCCACGGGCCGGATGAATTGTGCGGCGCAAGATAGCCGCCACCGAATTGAACGCCGGGCGAGGTGGAGACGTAGGACGTGTGTTCGCCGGGTGTCCGGACCAGGAGGGGCACGCTCATGATGACGGTGTCAGTGTTCCCGAGGGTTCTAGCGAAACTGCCTTGCGTGCCGGCAATGGGGGAATAGAGCCGATCATGAACGGTTTCCAGTTGACTGCGATCACCCGTGAGCACGATCGGCGAAGGGCCGATGTGGTCGCCCAGGAATTCGAACAGGTCATAACTCCAGGCTTCGGAGTTCACGCTGGGGACCAGTTGGGCGAAAGCCCCCAACAGCGCCGTACCAAAGTTGCTGGCCTTGAACGGCGTGACAAACACGGGGTAGTCAGGGCTGCCGATCAGAAGGCCACCGGCGCCGCCTTTGCGGGGTGCATCGGTGCGGCCGTAAGCCATGCCCCACATCCGGCCAACCGTCGGCTGATCTGCGGTCCCAGTGATCTGCACTGTCGCCTTGGCGGCATCGAGGATCACCGTGCGGTCGGCGCGCACGGTCACCGTGTTGCGGATGACTTCTCGGGTCACGCCTGGCTCGTTGGCGTCGTAGACCGAGATATCGATGTAGTAGTGCCCGTCTGGCACGCTGACCTTGGCCACGCCGTGCAAGTTGAAGCTGAGCGTGCCAGAGAATCGCTTGGCGTTGTCGACGTTCACGATCCCGCCAAAAGCGTTATTCCAGCCCCAGTCGAAGGGCCCCCCCGACGCATTCCTGACCCGCAGGGTCAGGGTGCGCATCGGAAAGCGTCGGCGGATGCCCTGGCTGGGTTGGGGTCCCACGTTGGACGGTCGGGCGCCCAGCACCGGCAGGGTGGTGAGTCGGGATAGGTTGCGAAAAAGCGCACGGCTGCTCGTGGAGCGCAGAGCGCGGTGCAGTTGCAGACTCGACCTGGGGGTCACCACCCCCGTGGCGGTGCGGCCGTTGCGTGCGGTGATCACGACTCCCGGCACGGTCGCAGTCTTGGCATGAGGACGGAAGGTCAGACGCACCCCCAGCGGACGGTCGGGGTGGCGGGCAAGCTGGTCGAGGTCGAACAGCGAGAGGTCCAAGATGTTGCCGACCACAGGTGCCAGTGCGGTCGGAACCGCGTAGGTGTGTCCGGGGAGACGCAGGACGCGCATCGGAGTTGCGATTGAGGTGCCGGGCGGGGGCATCGGGGTCAATTGTCGCTGAAGCCCCTCGCCTGGGCCGATCAGGACGCGCTCGCCACTCAGTAGCCCGACGACGACACTCTGCGGCGGCGGATTTTGCGTCACCGTTGGTGTTGCCTCAGAGCTGGCCGAGGGCGGGGTTGGTGCCGCCTGCGACGACGTCGAGGTGGCGGCCGAAATGCCGCAGAGTGCCACCACCAAGGACCCCACCAGTGTCCTGCTTCGGCGTCGAACGTTGGTGCTCATGGAGTGAATCCCCTGATCCCGTGGGGCGTCCCCACACCACTGGGCGCGTCATAACCTGGCAAACCTGTGCAGAGGTAGTCACCGCCGCACGTGCCGTTGCTCCCACCCACCACGTCATAAAAGAGTCCAGGCCGCTGATAGATGCGACTGGTCTTGAAGGTGGAAGCGCTTCCGGAAAGTCCGATCATGCCAGCGATGAGCGGGGCCGATGCGCTGGTGCCACCCAGAACCACCCACCCGGTCGGACTGTAGGGGTTCTCATAGGTGTCGTAGACCGCGACGCCGGTGGCGGGATCGGCCACGGCGGAAAGATCTGTGGAGGTGCGCATCCGGCACCGTTTGTCGTGTTGATAGACGGGCTTGTGCACCCAGGCCGAGCAGCTGCTGCCGGTGCCGGACCACACGTCCTCCCGCCAGCCTCGGGTGTTGGCGGCGGTGCGTTCGAGCGAGGTTCCTCCCACAGCGAGAACGCCACGCAGGACGGCGGGAGCGAACGCCGGCCGCATTCCCCAGTCGCCGGACGCCGCGACGTGCACTGTGGACGCCCCGGAATAGAACTGCATGAGAAACTTGATGTAGGGATGCTCGTCGATGCCGTAACTGTGCGAGACCACATCGGCCCCCAAGTTGGTTGCCGTCAAGGTGGCGTTGGCCATCGCGGACATGTCGTTGGTCTCTGCCTCCACGAGGAGCAGGTTGCAGCGCGGACAAGCCGCGGACACCATGTCGAGGTCGAGCGATGCTTCGAGGGCCCACGAAGGGTCTGGGGGAGGCAGTGGACTGGTTGCGCCCAACTGGTTGACCTTGCGGAAACACCCTGAGGCACTGGTGCACGGGGGCAGCCCATAAGTGCGCCGGTATTCCGCCAGGTCTGCTTCGGCGTTGGGGACGTCGAAGGCGATCACGATTGCCACCGTGCTGCGCGCCCCGAACCGGGGGATTTGATAGGCACTGCGCAGGTCGGCTGGACCATAGCCACCGGGGACGAGGACTAACCCGCGCTTCGTATGCCGCACGCGGGGCCTCGCGTCTTCGTCTGTGCGCACCTGGGCCAGACAGCGAACCCGCCCGGGTGCGGCATCGGCGCAGACCGAGACACTGGTGGGGACAGCGAGAGCCTCTCTCGAAACTGGAGAGCCCGCGCTTGGGGAAGTCGTCGCCGCCAGGAGCATCAGCACGGCAGCCAGGATTGCGACCACCCCGGTCAAACGGGCTCGCACCGCGCCAAGACGCTCAGGCATTCGCGCCACCATCGATCGTCCCGTTGACGACCAAGAGGGGCGCCGGTTCGACCCGGACGGCGACCCGCTGACCCGGCCGCAACGACGTGGCCAATCGGCTCGACACGGCCGCCATCAACATGCCGTGACCTTCGGCCTCCACATAGACCCGAGAAGTTGGACCGAGGAAGTTGATCGAAGTCACGGTCGCGTTGTGGTTGCCGTCGGCGCTGATGGTCAGCGATTCAGGGCGGACCAAGGCCACGCCGTCGCCGGAGGGTAGGGAGCCGGCAATGGTCGGGACCTCGACGCCCAGCACGACCGCCTTGCCCGTGGAGGCGGAGGCTCGGACCCGGTTGCTGAGCCCGACAAACTCTGCGACAAACTGCGTCGCCGGGCGGTCGTAAAGGTCGGCCGGCGGTGCGACCTGATCGAGCTTGCCTTGATTCATCACGCCGACCCGATCGGCGATTGCGAGCGCCTCTTCCTGATCATGGGTGACGAAGAGCGTTGTGGTTCCCACTTCGAGCTGCACGCGCCGGATCTCGTCGCGCAGTTGGACCCGCACCTTGGCATCGAGCGCGGACAGGGGCTCGTCCAGCAACAACACCGATGGCTCGATTGCGAGCGCCCGGGCGAGCGCTACGCGTTGTTGTTGGCCACCGGAGAGTTGATGGGCAAACCGCGAGCCGTGTTCGGTCAACCCCACCAATTCGAGCATGTCGTCGGCCCGCTGGTGGCGAGAGCTGGTGTCTCGCCCCCGCAACTTGAGGCCGAACGCTACGTTCTCGCGCACCGTCATGTGGGGAAAGAGGCTGTAGGCCTGGAACACCATGCCCATGTCCCGCTTGTTGGCGGGCACTCGCGTGATGTCGGCGCCGTCGACCTCGACGACGCCAGCTGTCGGCTGGTCGAGGCCGGCGAGGATGCGCAGCGCTGTCGTCTTGCCGCAGCCGCTGGGCCCGAGGAGGGCAACGAGTTCGCCGGGTGCCAGAGCAAGGTCGAGCCCGTCGAGCGCGCGCACGTTGCCGTAAACCCGGGTTAGGCCCTTGAGTTGCACGGAGCGGCCGACGTCGCCTGGTTGAGCGATCCCACTGATCACGAGGTGCCTTTCGACGTACGACGGTCGCGGGTGAGGAAGGAGAGCCCCAGAAGCAAACTCGAGGCGAAGACGATCATGGCCAGTGAAGCCGCGACGGACGTCTGGGCCGCGGCCTTGCTCATCACCACGATCTGGGTGGGCAACGTGTCGTAGTGCAAGAGCGAGGCGAAGGTGTATTCGCCCAGCACCAGGGCGATCGAGATGAACGCGGCGGCGAGCAGCCCGTTGACGATGTTGGGCAAGATGATGCGCACGATGACGGTGCCCCAACCCGCGCCGAGAGACCGCGCAGCCTCGGACAGCGTGGTCGCGTCAACGCTCGAGAGTGCGGAGTCGATGGCCCGGAACGCAAAGGGCAGCGTCAAGATCACGTAGGGGAAGGTCAACGCGAAGGGCGTATCGCCGAGGAAGTAGGTGACCCACAACATCACATTCCTGATCCCCACCACGATCACCAGCGCGGGAATCGCCAACGGCAACAGGCACACGAATTCCAGCAGCCGATGGGCCCACGGCACCCGCAACCTGACCCAGATCATCGTCGGGACGAGCAGCACGAGCATCACCAGGACCGTGGCAAGAGCGAGCCACAGTGAGGTCAGGATCGCCCCGAACAGGTCTTCGTCCTGGACGATCAGTCGCCACGCGGCGGCGGTGCGCGCCCCCGGATTGCCTAGGTCGCGAGTGCTGAAGTCGAGCATCGAGAGCAGGGGCACAAAGAAGAACGCCGCGACGAGCAGGAGAAACAGACCGCGGGTGATGCGGCCGGTCCACGACGGCGTCACTGCAGCCACCGTGAGGTGCGGCGCAGCAAGACGGCATACGCCGCCATCACGACCGCGACGACAACGATCATCTCGAGTGCCAGCGCATAGGCCTGACCGAAGTTCCCCAGGGAGACCTCGCTGCTGAATGCCGAGCGGATCTGCAGCGGAACCAATAGGGGAAAGGCCGTCAACGCGGCGGCGGTGGCGTAGGCCGCGAACGCATTGGCAAAGAGCAACAGCAAGGAACCCAAGAAGGCCGGACGCAGCAGCGGGATGGCTACCTGAGTCCAGTACTGCCGCCCGGTCGCTCCCAAGCTGATCGCCGCCTCGCGCCACTGCGGCCGCAAACCTTCGACCGCGGGGAGGAAGACGATGACCATCAACGGGATCTGGAAGTAGGTGTAGACCAACGTCAGCCCGGGCAGGTCATAAAGCCAGCCGTTGCCGTAGATGTTCCACCCGAACGCATTGTCCAGCGCCAGCGTGACGACTCCGCTGAAGGAGTAGGTCGCGATGAAGGCGAACGCCAAGGTTACGCCTCCGAACTGCGCGAGGACCCCACTCAAGCGCGACGATGGTCTTCCGGACCACGTTGTTCGGCGGTAGGGCGGCAACGATGTAGCTGAGGATCGCCCCGACCGTGGCGCCGATCAGGGCGCTCGCCCCCGAAACGATCAGTGATCCGACGAAAGCGTCGCGGGCGGCGGCAGTGCGGAGGAAATCCAGATTCGTCGAGCGAGAAGCGACCGTCGACCTGGAAGGCTCCCAGGACGACCGTGAGGGTCGGAACGATCAGAAAGACAAAGGCGAACGCAAAGAACGGCAAGAGCGCGAGGGCCGGGCCGACGGAAACCCGTCGACCCGACCCACGCTTCTTGCTAGAGCCCGTTCCTGGTGCGGAAGCCATGGCCTACTTGATCGCGTCCGCCCAGTTTTCGGTCAGATACTCAGCGGCCTTGGTGGTCTGGTCGTTCGTCGGAATCACCGGGGTGCCGGTGATCGGCGGAAGCGCGTCCCATAAGGCGGTGTCGATGGTCCCGGCCTCGGCCATCGCGTCGGCGCGGACCGGGCGTGCGCCACCCTTGAGCCACAGGTTCTGGCCCTCATCGCTGTAGAGGAACTCCTGCCACAACCGGGCCGCCGCGGGATGCGGGGCGTCGGCATTGATCGCCTGGAAGTAGTAGCCAGCCAAGGTGGCATCCTCGGGGACGATCATCTTCCAGGTCGGCACGTTGGCCGCTGCAGCGCCACCGAGGTAGTCCCAGTCGATCACGACGGGGGTTTGGCCCGATTCGATCGTTGCGGAGTCGGGGTCCACCGGAAGGAAGTTGCCTGCCTGCTTCAACTTGGAGACGAACTCCACGCCGGGAGCGATGTCGTCGGCCGAGCCACCATTGGCGATCGATGCCATCAAAACGCCGGAGAAAGCGGCGCCCGAGGTGGTCGGATCCCCGTTGAGGGCCACCTTGCCCTTGTAGTCGCTCTTGAGGAGGTCGGCAACCGAGGTGATGTCGGGGACCTTCGCGGAATCCCAGCCGATCGCCATGTAGCCCCCGTAGTCGTTGACCCAGGCGCCGTCGGGGTCCTTGAACTGGTCGGGGATGGTGTCCCAGGTTTCGACCTTGTACGGCGCATACAGCGTCGTGTTGGCGAGCGCCACAGCCTGACCGAGATCGAAAACGTCCGGCGCACGGTCGGTGCCCTTAAGTTGGTTGGCGGCGTTGATTTCGTCTTGCGAGCCGACATCGGGCTGGTCCGAGTTGACCTTGATGTCGTACTTCGCTTCGAAGGCGGAAATGATCTCGCCGTAGTTGGCCCAGTCGGGCGGCAGCGCGATGACGTTGAGTTCGCCTTCGGCTTGGGCGGCCTTCACGAGGCCCTCCATGCCGCCGAAGTCCTCGGCGGAGGCTGCTTTTTCGGCGGCCACTCCGGTGTCGGTCGTGGTGTCGCTCCCGTTGTCATCGGCCGGGGGAGCGCATGCAGCCAGACTTATCGCGGCCACGATCATGACCGCGGGGAGTGCGGAAAAGCGGGAAATCTTCATCTGACACCTCTCATACCAAGGGCGAGGTCTGTCCTGGCCCAAACAGCACATGCACTGCTCTGGCAACCTAGTCGACTCCCATCCCGGTCGCCATAGGCGGGGCCCGGCGGCAAGTTCGTGCCACCGCCGGGCCACGCCATGCTGAAACTGCTAGGGCGTAGGCGTGCCGTACACCGCGATCTCGGAAAGGTCGGTGAACGAGCATCCAGAGAACGCGCCGAGGGGACAGTTGTTGGTGAAGTCGGGCGTCTGGTTGCCCAACATCGTCAACCTCAGGAAGTTCGCCCCCGTGGCCCCACCGGTCGGGGTCAACGGATTGAGTTGACCACGATCCGCGACCACGAAGGTGCCCTGACTGGCCATCGTCCACGTCGTGCCATTCGTGGATAGTTCGATCGTGTATTGACCCAGCGAGGCACTGCCGCCATCTCCACAGGTTGCGGACGGATCGACCGCGATCTGGGTGACATTGATGGCCTGCGGCAGCTCGACCACGATCGACTTGGGGACCATCACGTTGGTGGGGTTCCCGTCGACATCGCCCGTGGTGCTGCCCCAGCCCGTGGCCAGGCTGAGGTCGATGGCCTCGTCCGGGCCACAGCCAAACGGTCCGAAGTCCGGCGGGCTGAAGCTGGCGATGCTGGCCCCACCACTCTTGGCGGCCCAGTCGCGGCGTACGTCGAAGTCCTTCACCGCGCCGGCACCGATGACGGTGACCGTCTTGATCGAGGTCTCATAGCCTGCGCCAGAAACCACCAACTTCTTGTAGTCGCCCACCGGGACGGGACCCAAGGAATAGGTGCCGTCGCCCGCCGTGATCGCGGTCGGGTTGACCGTGCTGTTGCCACCCTGGAAAGCGAGGGTGACCGGCACGCCGGCCACCGGAGCTCCCGAGTCCACATCGGTCACCGTTCCGGTGATCATGCCCGTGGAGATGGTGAGCGGGGGCTTGCGGAAGTCGGCCGCGGGAGCGGCGTCACCGCCACCCAGAGACCCGGCATAGAAGCCCATGCCACGCTTGGCGAACACGCCCCAGATGGAGTTGTGATGCGAGCCGCCGAACAAGGCGGTGTCGGACATCAAGATCGCGTTGCGCATGTCGAGGAACGACGGGTCGTACGGCGCGATCTCCATGGCCCGGGTGATGAGCGCGGCGGAAACGTTGCCGCCGAGCTTGTCGCGCAGATCCCAGAGAGTCTGACCCCAGATCTCACCATCGGCATGCACCTCGGGCCCGCCGATGATCTTGGCGTAGTCGGCGTAGGTGTAGCCACCCTGGTGACCCGTCAACGCGCCGGGGCACTTGGCACTGGTCGAGCCCACCTTGCAGTCCATCGCCTCGGTGCGCACCAGTGCCTGCCCGGCACCGTCGTACGTCCCGAGTCGCACGTCCACCTTGGTGGGCTTGTCGATGTGCAGACCCTTTTGGACCAGGTAATGGAAGGCGTACCAGTCGCTCCACGCCTCGCCCATCGAGCCGGCCTGCACGCCACCCAAGGAGGAGAAGCCGCCCGGATCGATGACCAGTCGGTTGGACAGGCCGTGGGTGTACTCGTGATAGACCGTGTCGCCCTGGTCCCCAGTGTTGTTGGCCGGGAAGGGATCTTCATCGGGGTACGACGTGCCCGGCGCATGCTGGAGGTACATCTGCATGGTCGGCGCCTGACCGTCCGGCGGCGTTGCCATGTTGGCGTTGTCGATGTGTGAACCATCGGGCAGGCCAGAGGCGGTGTTTGCGCCGTCCATGGTCTGCGTGTCGACGCCATCGCCCCCCTTGCCCTTGCCGCTGGAGTTCTTCATCTCGAAGTTGCCGGCGTCCTCAGTGAAGCCGATCGGCGCCTTGAGCAGGTAGTCGTGGAAGTTGTTCACGAAGAAGAAGACCTGGGTGGTGTTCTGCTTGCGGTTGGTCTTCCACGAGAACGGTTTGTTCGGGTTCCACGAGCAGGGGTAGGGGTTGTCGCAGAAGGAGATGTTGCCCAGGTGGAACGGCTTGAGCTTGTAGTTCCACGCGTGGCCCGACTTGGGCCCCACTTCTTCGCTCACGCCGGCCTGGTTGTTGTCGTTGACGTCGGAGTAGGCGTGTGCGTTGTTGCCCCGCAACCTGGTGGCGGTGCCGCTGAGCCACCCCTTCTTGGTGAAGTTCACATTGATGTAGGTCCCGCCGTGCTCCGCCTTGGGGAAGTATTCGAAGGCGACACCAGTGCTCTGAGGGGCTGCGCGTTCGGTGCGCTCCTCCGAACCCAGCGGGCGACGGTAGAGCAACCGGCCATTGGTCGCGTCATGCACGCTGACGGCCGGTTCATTGGCCGACATCGTGACGGTGCGCCAACCCAGGTAGGTCTTGCCGCGGGTGACCAGGAGGACGCGCGACGCGGAGTCACGCGCGCCCGGCCGGACGTTTGCTTCGCCGAGGTCCCGGCGCGCCAAGCTGATCGCCTTGCTGCTGCTGATGGTCGCCGTGCGCGCGGCCGGAATCAGGGCACTCGGCACCGGTGCGCCCCCGATTGTCAACAGGCGGCCGTTCTTGTTGACCGAAGCCTGGAGTCCGCGCCCGAACACGGTGTCGGTGCCAAAGACTTGCTCCCAGGAGAGGTGGTGGGTGCCGTTGACGTCCCTATAGTCGTCGCGGAACACGAAGGTCGCCATGTCCTCGGGGGCCAAGCCAAAACCGTCAAGGTTGGCCGTGACGAAGCCCAAGGCGATGGACTTGGGCGAGGCGCTGCTCGCTGGGGTGAGATAGCCGTCGAGTTTGGCCACCAGGCGCGGCGTACCGGTCACGCCGTCGATATCGACCAACGCGGTGTCCCCGAGGGCGCGTTGCAGGGCCTTCGTCGCGGGACGCGCGGCTGCCTTGGCAACGACTCTGAACTCGGCGGCGCGAGCGGCGCCCGAGGAGGGGCGGCTGATGTCGTAGAACCCACGCGCCTCCGGTTGGCTGACACGTTCTTCGGCGCCCGGCTTGCTGCCGGTCGGTGCCGGGGATGCGTTGGCGAGTGCGTGGCCTCCGGCGGTGCCGGCGGTGATGCACACCAGAAGAATCGCGGTGAGCGCCCGCTTGCTGTGACTAGTGATCGTGGATCGCACGAGTTCTGCCCTTCGGTTGTCCGGTCTGACGGAACCACACTTATGGTTCGTGGCCAGAATGGCAACCGTCCGACCGGCGGAACATCCCTAACTGAGAATTATCTCTCGTCAGCGCTCGGTCAAGATCAGGGGCCCGTCGTCGGTGATCGCGATCGTGTGCTCCGCGTGCGCCCCCCGAGAGCCATCGACGCTCTTGATCGTCCAGCCGTCGGCGTCGATGAAGATCTCGTCGGTGGTGTGCAGGAACCAGGGTTCGATCGCAATCACCAGTCCGGGCTTGAGGGGGAAGCCACGGCCGGCGCGGCCATCGTTGGGCACATGCGGCTCGCCGTGCATGGTGCGACCGACTCCGTGGCCACCGAACTGGAGGTTGACGCCGAGCCCTTCTGCGTGGGCGATCGAACCGATGGCGTGGGAGATGTCCCCGATTCGGTTGCCGACGGCTGCTGCGGCTATCCCCGCTTCGAGGGCGGCGTTGGCCACCTCGATCAGTCGCAAATCCTCCGGACGCGGCGTGCCCACCACCACACTGACGGCCGAGTCGGACACCCATCCGTCAACGGAGGCGGCGAAGTCCAGGCTCACCAGGTCGCCGTCGGCCAAGGAGTAGTCGTGGGGGAGTCCGTGCAGGACCGCGTCGTTGACCGACGTACACAACACATGCCCGAAAGGGGAGGCGCCGAACGACGGGTGATAGTCGATGTAGCACGACTCCGCACCGCGTGCTCGGATCAGGTCGTGCGCCAACCGGTCGAGTTCGAGCAAGTTGACGCCCACGTCCACGGCCTTGCTGAGTTGGGTGAGGACATCGGCAACGAATCGCCCGGCTGGGCGCATCTGTTCGATCTGGGCGGGAGTGCGGAGCTCGATCACGGGCTCAGGATAGAGGCGCGGTGAGCCACTGCGCGGCGTACGCCGGCACGACGACTCCATCCGCAGCCGCTTCGGGACGCGCGCCCGAGATGTGGTCGTGCACGTTGGCGGCGTCCAGACCCAACCAGGCGAACACCTCTGAGGGCACCGCGCGTTCCTCGGAAGTCACGTTGTAGGCGCCCAAGAGGTGTCCTTCGGGGTGGCGGCGTACGACGAGCAACACGCCTGGATCACGAGGATCCCAGACCTCGGTCGGCGCGGAGGCGTGCAGCTGGGGCAGCCCGGCTCGCACGGCGATGCGGTGCCGCAAGCCCGCATAGATCCCGTGCGGATCCGGCGGATCGGCTTGTGCCGGCCACGGCATCCGCTGGCGATGCACCCATCGGTTGTCCGCGGCATGAGCGGGTTCGCGCGCCCATTCGTGGTCGTTGAGCAGCCCGATCTCGTCACCCATCCAGATGACCGGCAGCCCGCCGTACCCCAGGCTGATGGCGTGCATGAGAAGGATCCGGTCGACAGCCTGTGGGTCGCCGGCCTCCAGACCGGCGAGTGAGGCCAGCGAACCTGAAATGCGACGATCCCCGGTCTCCGAGTTCTCCTGGAAGACCAGGCCGCGGGCCCAGGAGCCGGGGAAATCTCCGGAATACCAGTCGGAGAGGAACTTCCGGTGTCCGTGGCCGCTGACCCCGGTCGCGGCCGCATCCCCGTCGTCGATCGCCCAGCCGATGTCGTCGTGGCAACGCTGGTAGGTGATCCATGAGGTCGTGCTAGGTGGCTGGGGCAGGCCCTGCAACGCACGCGTGGCCAGGGTCACGCTCTGCGCAGCCAGCATGGACCAGCTCTGCACCATCAGCGTGTTGTTGTAGGCGAGGTCGCTGACTTTGCCCGCATGGGCGCCGACGCCCAGATAGGCAGGGAGATCGGCGGGTCCGACGATCGCCTCGGCCTTGAACAGCACTGCCGGTGCGGCCATTTTCGTCACGGTATGGAGCGCCTGAGTGATGTCGTGGACCTCGCGCTGGTTTTGACACGAGGTCCCGAGGCGCTTCCACAGGAAGGCGATCGCGTCCAGCCGGAACACCTCGACGCCGTGGTTGGCCAAGAACAAGATCGTGTCGGCAAACTCGCAGAGCACGCTGGGGTTCGCCCAGTTGAGGTCCCATTGATAGTCGTTGAAGGTGGTCCACACCCAGGCACTCAGGTCCTCATCCCAGGTGAAGTTCCCGGGGGCGAACGAGGGAAAGACCTCGGGCAGGGTGCGTTCGTAGGCGTCGGGCAACTCGCGATCGGGGAAGGTCAGGAAGTAGTTGCACTTCTCCCGATCTCCCGCCCGGGCCGCGGCTGCCCAGGCGTGTTCGCGGGCGACATGGTTGAGCACGAGATCCAGACACAGGCTGATGCCATGACCGCGCAACGTCGTCGCGAGGTCACGCAGGCTGTCGTTGGTGCCGAGGTCGGGCCGCACCGTGCGGTAGTCCTGCACGGCATAGCCCCCGTCGTTGGGCGCCTGGCGGGGTAGGAGCAACGGCATCAAGTGCAGGTAGGTCACGCCCAGGCGTCGGAGATGGTCAACATGGTCGGCGACTCCGGCGAGGGTGCCTCCGAACCGATCGGCGTACGCCGCGTAACCCAGCGCGTCGGGCCGCTGAAACCAATCCGGCGCCGCGAGGCGCCGGTCGTCCAAGTCCTGCAACTCGGCCGGTCGTTCCTTGGCAGCGCGGCGGGCAAGGTCGATCAACCGATCTGCCACGCCTTCTGGATCCGGATAGAGCGCAGCCAAGGCGGCAACGAGGTCCGGGCGCCACTGGGCGATGCGTCGCTCGAGGGCTGTGGCGGGGGGCACGGGCCACAGTATGGCGAGCGAATCGTTGTCACGACAGACCGGGGTCGTCCCAGAAATGCGCGATCCTCGCGGCGCTGCTTCCACGATCGGGTGCAATCAAGGTGTCAAATAGAGTGACCAAAGTGACGCCAGTTGTCTGATCGAGGTGTGTCCTACCTCGTCTCACGGTGGTGTTAACGCCCCGACAGGCCTTCCCCGGCTGCCTCAAGGAGCACTGATCGTGACGTCTTTTCTGCGCTCGCTGATGCGAGCGACCACCGTTGTCGTCTTTTTCGTGGGCGGGCTCTCTGCCGCTGTTTCGCCCGCCTCCGCGGAGAGCGGTGCGGTCGACTCGTATCTGCCCACCACTGGGGCACTGTTCAACAACCCGTTGGGCGACGAGGCCGCGCAACGTCGGCTCTTCAATCACATCGTGCGCACCATCAACAGCGTGCCATCGGGCCAGACGATCCGGTTTGCGGTGTTTTCGTTTGCCGACAAACGCGCGGCTGATGCGTTGCTCGCCGCCTACCACCGCGGCGTCCACGTGAAGTTGATTTTCTCCAGCCGCGAGATCTATCCGCCGATGACCCGGCTGCGCTCTGTCCTCGGTCGCGATCCGGAGGCTCGCTCTTTTGCGGTGTTCTGCAAGGCGAGTTGCCGAGGGACCGAGGGGGAGATGCACGCGAAGTATTTCTCCTTTAGCGGGGTGGGCGGCGGGCACCGGTTCGTCACCATGGTCGGCTCGAACAACATGACGCGACACAATGCCGAGGATCAGTGGAGCGATCTCTACACCGTCGCGGGGGACGCGGCGTACTTCAACGCCTACGTCGGCTGGTTCACCCAGATGAAGTACGACAGACCCGTCGAGAGTCCCTATGTGCGGCGCTTCGTCTCACAGGATCAGGTCATGCTGACGCCGGTGAACTTCGCCGTCCAACCCGATCCGATCCGTACGGCGCTCGGGAAGGTCCAATGTGAGACGGCCAAGGGACTTATCGACCCGGATGCAGCCAACCCCGAACGGATCATTCGCACGAAGCTCTTCATCGCGGCGCATGCGTGGAACGGGGAACGCGGGAAGCTCGTCGCCAGAGATGTGGCGGCGCTGGCCCGGGCGGGCTGCAAGGTGCGGTTGTTCTATGGCGTCGGGACCGGCCCGGCGGTGCGCACCATCGTCGAGTCAGCCGGGGCGGCGCTGACCAACGGCACCCATCGGGGCATCCACACCCATCAAAAGATGATGGTCATCTGGGGCAACTACGCCGGCCACCTCGACACGGTTCGCGTGTGGACGGGCTCGCACAACTGGAGCGATCGGGCACAGGGTCGCGACGACGTGATCGTGCAAATCAAGCGTCCCGAGGTGGGCGCGGCCTACATTGCGGGCTTCAAGTGGATGTGGCTGCACGGCTGAGACCGCCACCGATCAGTGTGGCGAGGTCGGCGAGGGCTCGCCGTTCGACGCGGTAGTAGACCCACACCCCGCGTTTCTCCCGCTCCAAGAGCCCCGACTCGTGCAGCACCTTGAGGTGGTGGCTGATCGTGGGCTGGGAGAGGTCGAAGGCGTCACCCAGATCGCACACGCACGCTTCCCCGCCAGCATGTGCCGCCACGAGCGAGAGCAGACGCAGGCGTACGGGGTCGGCCAAGGCCCTGAGCAGCGGAGCGATCCGCTCGGCTTGCTCCGTGCTGATCGCGGTCGAGGTCAGTGGCGCACAACACGCGACCGTCTGGGCGGGGCTCAACTCGATCAGAGACTTAGGCATGTATCTATATTGACATCGGTCGATGTTTGGCGCAAGATTAGACATCGATATTCATCAATGTCCAGGAGGAGCCCCATGTCACGCATCCAGCTAGCGCTCAATGTCGAAAACCTCGACGAGTCGATCGCCTTCTACTCCGCGTTGTTCGGCACCTCGCCGGCCAAGACGAAGCCCGGCTACGCGAACTTCGCGGTAGTGGAGCCGCCCCTCAAACTCGTCCTGATCGAGAACCCCGGCAACGGGGGATCGATCAACCACCTGGGCGTCGAGGTCGCCGATGTCTCGACGGTCGACGCCGAGCTCACGCGCCTCAGCGAAGCGGGCTTCGCCTCCGTCGAGGAGCGCGACACCACGTGTTGCTATGCCAAGCAGGACAAGTTCTGGGTCCAAGGCGCCCCCGATGGCGAGCGCTGGGAGATCTACACCGTGCTCGAAGACAGCGTGACGTTCAGCGGCGAGGCCGCAGCCACAGATCAGGGCTCGGGTTGCTGCACTGCCGAGGATTCCCCGGGCGGTGCCGGTCGTGAGCTCGCTGCAAGTGGTGCAGCCTGCTGCTGACGCCCAGGGGCGTAGCAGCAGTGGCACTCAAGGCCCTCACGACCAGGTCACCACCCGCGTGCTCGCCATTCGGGCACGGAGGCCCGCTCGTTGCCGATTTGGCCGTCGCTGCCGTGGCCGGGATAGAAATGGGTGTCGTCGGGGAGGGTGCCGAACACCTTGGCCTCGACCTCGTCCACGAGTTGGGCAAACGCCGCTGAGTTGCCGAACGTGGCTCCGACCCCGCCCGGGAACAACGAGTCGCCGGTGAACAGATGCGGGTGTCCGGTTGGATCGCGATAGAGCAACGCGATCGACCCGGGGGTGTGGCCGGCGATCGCGATGACCTCCAAGGAGCAATCACCGACTGCGACCGAATCGCCGTGCTCGACGGGCCGGGTGACGGCCACCCCTGTTTGCTCGGTGATCGCCTCGGCGTCGGGGGAGCCGGCGATGACTGCCGCGTCGTACGCCGCCACGACCTCGGGCAGGGCGCGGTGATGATCCCAATGCTGGTGCGTCGTGATCACCGCGGTAACGCCCCGTTCGCCGATCAACTCCAAGAGCCGGGGCGCTTCGTCTGCCGCGTCGATGAGCACTTGTTCGCCCGTGGCGCGACACGTCAGCAGGTAGCAGTTGTTCGACATCTTGTCGTCAACCGCGAGCTTGGTGATCGTCAGGGCGTCGAGCTCGAGAGTGTCGGCTGCGCCGCCCGGCGCCACGTTTCCGGTGTAGGTCATGGGGCTCACCCTAATAGCGGGTCCGGCGGTTCCACGGAGCCAACGCAGGGAGATCGCCGGTCACGCCGACGCCGTCGCCGCGGCCGATGAGCCACCACAATAGGTCCCGGCGGCTGCCTTCGATCACGGCTCCGCCACCCCCCACCCGCGCATCGCCCTCGGGAGAGCGCAGCGTCAAGGAGACCTCGGGTTCGCGATCGAAGGCCGCCACCTTGAACAGATAGTCCACGAAGTCGTCGGTCCACTCCTGGTGGGTGTAGCCGACGCCCATGTCGGTGTGGTGGATCTCCACCTCACGCCACCGAGCGCCCATCCAGTCGAGCACCGACCACGCCGGGCCATCCACCACTCGGGGCAACAGCACCTCGAGCCGATCCGCCGGACAGGCCGCGATGGCGGCACTGAGGTCGTCGCAAGACGAGGCGTTAAGGGCGCGCAGTTCGCTCACGGGCAGCGCGGCGCGCTCGTCGATCTCGGCGTCACGAGCCGCGTTCGTCGCGTAGACCGCGACGGGTTCGCCGTGGCTGGCCGAGATCACGCTTGCGCTGATCCCCGTGGCATTGGACGCCACGTGAGAGATGACGTGGGCGACGCTCCACCCGGGGAGGACCGAGGGGGTCGCGAAGTCGGCGTCTTGGAGTCTCGCCACCGTGGCGAGGTAGCGTTCGGTGGCGGCCTCAACGGCCCGCAACGTCGTGGCAAGGTCGGTATCAAGTGGGTGGGTCTGTGACTCGCTCATAGCGCTATTCAAGCGCCCAAACCCCGGGCGCGTCTTGCGAACAAACGTTCGAACGAGTCAGATAGGGTGGAATCTGGGCCGGATTTGGGGCCCGCTCCATCAACTCATCACGAGGAAGCAGTGGCGTGGCAGACCAATTGATTATCCGGGGCGCCCGGGAACACAACCTCAAAGACGTCTCGCTTGATCTGCCACGCGACGCCTTGATCGTCTTCACGGGGTTGTCCGGATCCGGGAAATCCTCGCTGGCGTTCGACACCATTTTCGCCGAAGGTCAGCGCCGCTACGTGGAGTCGCTGTCGGCGTACGCCCGTCAGTTCCTCGGCCAGATGGACAAGCCCGACGTGGACTTCATCGAGGGCCTGTCGCCCGCGGTTTCCATCGATCAGAAGTCGACGTCGAAAAACCCGCGCTCCACGGTCGGCACCATCACCGAGGTCTATGACTACCTGCGTCTGCTCTACGCCCGCGCAGGACGCCCGCATTGCCCCACCTGCGGGTCACCAATCGAACGACAGACGCCACAGCAGATCGTCGACCGGGTGCTCGCCCTGGAGGAGGGCCGCAAGTTTCAGGTGCTGGCCCCGGTCATCCGCGGTCGCAAGGGGGAGTACGTCGAGTTGTTCCGGCAGTTGCAGGCCCAGGGTTTCTCGCGCGCCCGCGTCAACGGCGAGACTCACACCCTCGACGCGCCGCCCACCCTGGACAAGCAAAAGAAGCACACCATCGAGGTGGTGATCGACCGGCTGGCGGTCAAGCCGTCCTCCAAACGGCGGCTCACCGATTCCGTCGAAACCGCCCTGGGGTTGGCCGGCGGACTGGTCACCTTCGACTTCGTCGATCTGCCCGCAAAGGACCCCGGCCGCGAGGTCCGCTTCTCCGAGCGGATG
This sequence comes from uncultured Actinomycetota bacterium, assembly GCA_963814245.1. GTDB lineage: Bacteria > Actinomycetota > Actinomycetes > Propionibacteriales > Nocardioidaceae > Nocardioides. The sequence goes on along the minus strand of CAWFBY010000003.1, from coordinate 1,215,433 downwards.
GCCTGCCCCAACGAGCACGCCATCGACACCGACGAGCTCGAACCCCGGTCGTTTTCGTTCAACTCGCCGTTCGGTGCTTGCCCTGCGTGCCACGGGCTCGGCACCCGGATGGAGGTGGACCCAGACCTGGTCGTCCCCAACCCCGCAGCGACCCTCGGCGAGGGGGCGATCTCGCCGTGGACCGGGGCCCACGTGGCCGACTATTTCCTGCGACTCATGCATGCCCTGGGTGAAGAGTTGGGGTTCGACCTCAATACCCCGTGGGACAAGCTGACGCCGCGCGCCCAAAAGTCGATCCTCAACGGGCATCCCACCAAGGTGCACGTCGTCACCACCAACCGTTATGGCAGGCAGCGGGCCTACGACGCGCAGTTCGAGGGGGTGCGCACCTACATCGAGCGGCGCCACCGCGAAGCCGAATCCGACACCAGTCGGGAGCGCTTCGAGGGCTTCATGCGCGAGGTGCCGTGTCCCGCGTGTGGGGGGACCCGCCTAAAGCCGGTGTCCACCTCGGTGACGCTGTCGCCCGGCTCGGGCGGTCCGGGGCTCAACATCGCCCAGGTGTGCGCGCTGCCGATCAACGAATCGGCGGACTTCCTCGCCGATCTGGACATGAGCGCTCGCGAACGACAAATCGGCGAGCGTGTGCTCAAGGAAATCCAGGAGCGGCTCAACTTCTTGCTCGACGTCGGCCTGGACTACCTCTCGCTCGATCGGCCATCGGGGTCGCTCTCCGGGGGCGAAGCCCAGCGGATCCGGTTGGCCACGCAAATCGGCGCCGGGCTCGTGGGCGTCCTCTATGTGCTCGACGAACCCTCCATCGGACTCCACCAGCGAGACAACCAGCGCCTGATCGAGACCCTGATCAGGCTCCGCGACCTGGGCAACACCCTGATCGTCGTCGAACACGACGAGGACACGATCCGAACCGCCGACTGGGTGGTCGACATCGGGCCGGGCGCCGGAGAACACGGCGGCCAGGTCGTGCACAGCGGTTCGGTCAGCGGGCTGCTCAAGCATCGCGACTCGCTCACCGGGCAGTACCTCTCCGGCCGGCGCGAAATCCCCTTGCCCGTCGTACGCCGTCCGCGCACGAAGGGCCGTGAGTTGACCGTGCACGGGGCCCGCGAACACAACCTTCGCGACGTGACCGTGTCGTTCCCGTTAGGAGTGTTCGTCGCGGTGACGGGAGTCTCGGGGTCAGGGAAGTCCACGCTGGTCAACGACATCCTCTACAGCTCCCTGGCCAAACAGATCTACAACGCGCGGGCAGTCCCTGGCAGACACACCAAGATCACCGGTGTCGAGCACGTCGACAAGGTGATTCACGTCGACCAGTCGCCGATCGGGCGCACTCCGCGGTCCAATCCGGCCACCTACACCGGAGTTTTCGATCACGTCCGCAAGCTCTTCGCGTCCACCCCCGAAGCCAAGATGCGGGGATATCTTCAGGGCCGGTTCTCCTTCAACGTCAAGGGCGGCCGCTGCGAGGCGTGTGCCGGCGACGGCACGATCAAGATCGAGATGAACTTCCTGCCTGACGTCTATGTGCCTTGCGAGGTGTGTCACGGAGCGCGCTACAACCGCGAGACGCTTGAGGTGCACTACAAGGGCAAGACCATCGCCGAGGTGCTCGACATGCCGATCGAAGAAGCGGCCGACTTCTTCGCGGCGGTGCCACCCATTGCCAGGCACATGAAGACACTGTGCGAGGTCGGCCTTGGCTATGTGCGCCTGGGGCAGCCCGCGACCACGTTATCCGGCGGTGAGGCGCAGCGGGTGAAGCTGTCGTCGGAGTTGCAGAAGCGATCGACCGGGCGCACCGTCTATGTGTTGGACGAGCCCACCACGGGGCTGCACTTCGAGGACATCCGCAAACTGCTGCTCGTGTTGGGACGGCTGGTGGACCAGGGCAACACCGTCCTGGTCATCGAGCACAACCTCGACGTGATCAAGACCGCTGACTGGCTGATCGACATGGGTCCCGAAGGCGGCTCCCGCGGCGGGCTCGTCATCGCCGAAGGTACGCCCGAGGCCGTCGCCGACAATCCCGAGAGCCACACGGGCCGGTTCTTGGCAGCGCTATTGGCGGGTGGTCGTAGTACCAAAGGGCAATCGCCGCGGCCACGGAAAGTCACGGCCCGTGGCTAAGGTTGGCTCACCCGAAACTCACTGAGGAGCACTCGTGACCCAATCTGGCATGACTCGACGCAACGCACTGGGTGCGGCCGCCACTGCAGGGCTCGGCGGGACGTTCCTCGCGGCATGTGGTGGGTCCGACACCCCGACCTCGGCTGCATCCGAGCCGCCCACCTCAGGCGTGATCGCCAAGACCGCGGACATCCCCGAAGGCGGCGGCGCGATCTTCACCGACGCCAAGGTCGTAATCACCCAGCCGACAGCGGGGGAGTTCAAGGCGTTTTCGACCGCCTGCAGTCACCAGGGCTGCCCTGTCACCAAGATCACCGACACCATCGATTGCGAATGCCACGCAAGCAAGTTTTCGCTCGTCGACGGCTCGGTCGTGAGTGGGCCCGCCCCGTCGCCGTTGGAGAGCGCGGCCATCACGGTCGAGGGAGACTCCATCTCGCTGAGCTGACCGGATCAGGGCCTGAGAGACTTCTGCCCATGGGTGTCGAACCGCCCGGCGATCCCGGGGCCGCAGCTGCTGTTGCCGCGCAGCTCGCCGGGGTGCGAATCGAGGTGGTCGAAGACATTGGCGCCATGCGCGAGATCTCATCGCTCTTCGCTCGCGTGTGGGGACTCAACGCGGAGGGGGTGCCAGTCCCGAGCGAAATGCTGCGGAGCCTGGCCCATGCGGGAGGTCTCGTTTCGGGAGCGCTGGACTCGTCGGGAGCACTGGTGGGCGCGGCAGTTCTCGGCCGCGCCGAGGCGGCGGCCTGCTATTCGTTCATCGCGGGGGTCAGCCCGTGGACGGGCGATAGCGGCATCGGTTTTGCATTGAAACAGCACCAGCGGGCCTGGGCGCTCGCGCGCGGGATCGACACTATGCGCTGGACCTTTGACCCCTTGGTCGGGCGCAACGCGCGCTTCAACCTCACCAAACTGGGGGCGCGGGCAGCACGCTACGAGCCGGAGTTCTACGGGCGGATGTCGGACGACATTAATGGGGTGGATGTCGCGGACCGGCTCGTCGCCACCTGGGAGTTGGGTTCGCTCGCCGCTGATCGGGCCGCCAACGGCGCACCGGCAGACTGCATCGAACCCGACGTCTCCGACCTGGACGAGGTGGGGCCTGACGGTGCGCCTGCGTACGCCGTCGCGGAACGGGTCCGCTGGTGCCGAGTGCCGGCCGACATCGTGGCCCTGCGCAGAGTGGCGCCCGCGGAGGCGACCGACTGGCGAGACTTCACCCGAAGGCACCTCCAGGACGCACTGGGTGGAGGCTTCGTCGCAGTCGGAGCCTCACGCTCAGGTTGGTATCGCCTGGAGAAGGAGAGTCAATGAAGATCGCCGCGCTGGAACTGCGGACCGTCAAGATCCCTCTCGTCACGCCTTTTCGCACGTCGTACGGCACCTCCCACGACCGCGAAACCTTCGTTGTCCGGCTGGTGACCGACGGCGGAATCGAAGGTTGGGCAGAATGCGCCGCGGAGCCGGATCCGCTGTACAGCTCGGAATTCTTGGCCGGCGCAGAAATAGTGCTCCAGGATCAGTTGCTGCCCCGCCTCGTCGCTCTGGGCGAGGACCTGTGTGCGACCCGGGTCAAGACCGCACTCGAGCCGGTTTCGGGCCATCCGATGGCCAAGCACGTCTTGGAAACCGCCGTTCTCGACGCCGAGTTGAAGGCGGCCAACACCTCCTTCGGCAGATATCTCGGGGCGGTGCGTTCACGGGTTCCCGCCGGGGTTTCGGTCGGGATCATGGACAGCATCGAGGAACTGCTCGACCACGTCGACCGCTATCTCGAGCAGGGCTACCTGCGGATCAAGCTCAAGATCGAGCCCGGCTGGGACGTGGAGCCGGTACGCCGGGTGCGCGAGGCGTACGGCGACGAGTTGCTGCTGCAAGTGGACGCGAACGCGGCGTACACGTTGGCCGATGCGCGACAACTCGCCAAGCTGGACCCCTTCGACCTGCTGCTCATCGAGCAACCGCTCCCCGAAGACGACATTCGTGGTCACGCCAGCCTGGCCCGCCTGGTGCGCACGCCGATCTGCCTCGACGAGTCCATCGCCTCGGCGCGGGATGCGGCGACCGCGATCGCTCTTGGTGCCTGCTCGGTGATCAACATCAAACCCGCCCGCGTCGGTGGCTATCTCGAAGCCCGCAGCATTCACGATGTGGCACTGGCCAACGGCATCCCCGTGTGGTGCGGCGGCATGCTCGAAACCGGCATCGGGCGCGCGGCCAACCTGGCCCTCGCGGCGCTGCCCGGGTTCACCCTGCCCGGTGACACGTCCGCCTCGGACCGCTACTTCGCCACCGATCTCACTGCTCCGTTCGTGCTCGAAGACGGCCACGTTGCGGTGCCTCAGGGTCCGGGCATCGGGGTGGACGTGCTGTCTGACGTGTTGGCGGAGGTCACCGTGGCGACCAGAACACTCCGGCTGTGACCCGTCTGAACCGAGCGCGCGCGGCCAGAGTTGTCCCCGCTGGCCCGTAGGGTTGGATCCGTGCCCGATCGACCGACCGCCCGCGCCACCCAAGGGCCGTCGTCTTATCGCCCCAAGCCGGGCACGATCCCGACCCAACCGGGGGTCTATCGGTTCCGAGACTCCCGCGGCCGGGTGATCTACGTTGGCAAGGCCAAGAACCTGCGGGCCCGCCTGTCGTCGTACTTCCAGGACATCGGGGGGATGCATCAACGCACCGCCAGCATGGTGACCACGGCGGCCAGCGTCGACTGGACGGTGGTGCGCACCGAGGTCGAGGCTCTGCAGTTGGAATACTCCTGGATCAAGGAATTCGACCCCCGCTTCAACGTCAAATATCGCGACGACAAGTCCTATCCGTGGTTGGCCGTCACCGTCGGCGAGGAGTTCCCGCGGGTGATGGTCGGACGCGGCTCGAAGAAGAAGGGGACGCGCTATTTCGGACCCTACGGACATGCCTGGGCGATCCGGGAAACCGTCGATCTGCTGCTTCGGGTGTTTCCGATGCGCTCGTGCAGTGCTGGCGTCTTCAAACGCTCCACCCAGATCGGCCGCCCGTGCCTGTTGGGCTACATCGACAAGTGCTCGGCCCCCTGCGTCGGCTCCATCAGCGCGGAAGACCATCGAGCCATCGTCGATGACTTCTGTGACTTCATGGCTGGGAATACCACGGCGTTCGTGCGCCGCGTGGAGAAGCGGATGTACGCCGCCTCGGAGGCAGAAGACTTCGAGCAAGCGGCGCGCCTGCGAGACGATCTGGGGGCGCTCAACCGGGCCCTGGAGCGCCAAGCAGTGGTGCTCGGCGACGGCACGGACGCCGATGTGATCGCGCTCGCCGAAGACCCCCTGGAGGTCGCCGTCCAGATCTTCTATGTCCGCGGCGGCCGCATCCGCGGGCAGCGCGGTTGGGTCGCCGACCGGGTGGAAGAGGTGGCCACGGCTGATCTGGTCGAGGACTTCCTGTTGCAGCTTTATGCCGATGACTCCGACGTGATCCCTCGCGAGGTGCTGGTGCCGGCGCTCCCGCCGGACGTGGCCACGATGGAGGAGTTGCTGAGTGGGCTGCGGGGGAGCAAGGTCGCGATCCGCGTGCCCCAGCGGGGCGACAAGCGCACCCTCCAAGAGACGGTCGGGCGCAACGCCGAACACGCGTTAGCGCTGCACAAGACCAAGCGGGCCAGCGACCTGACCACCCGCAACCGCGCCTTGGAAGAGATCCAGACCGCCCTCGAACTCGACGACGTCCCGCTGCGCATCGAGTGTTACGACGTCTCCAACCTGCAAGGCACCGAGGTGGTGGCCTCGATGGTGGTCTTCGAGGACGGGCTCGCACGCAAGAGTGAATATCGACGCTTCGTCATCAAGGGCGTCGACGGGCAAAACGATGTGGCGTCAATGGCGGAGGTGATCACGCGGCGTTTTCGGCGCCTGCTCGATGAACAATCCAAAGAGGCCGCCTCGCAGGTGGCTGCCCAGGACGCCGGAAACCTGGCCGAACCCGTCGGCCCGCTGCTGGTGGACCCCAACACTGGCCGGCCCCGCAAGTTCGCCTATGCGCCGGGGCTCGTCGTCGTTGACGGTGGGCCGCCTCAAGTCGCCGCCGCGCAGCGGGCGCTGGTGGAGCTGGGCATCCATGACATCCCCGTGTGTGGCCTGGCCAAACGCCTCGAAGAGGTGTGGTTGCCCGCTCAGGCGGACCCGGTCATCTTGGGGCGCAGCTCCGAAGGGCTCTACCTGCTCCAGCGCATCCGGGACGAGGCACACCGGTTTGCTATCACCCACCATCGTTCGCGGCGCTCCAAGACCATGGTGGAAAGTCTGCTCGACGAGGTTCCCGGCCTGGGCGAGGTCCGCCGCAAGACGCTGGTCAAGCACTTCGGATCGCTCCGCAAGTTGCGCACGGCCACGGTCACTGAGATCGCGCTCGTGCCGGGGATCGGTGAGCGCACCGCGGCGGCAATCGTCGAAGCGGTCCAGCGCGACACCGGTTCGGGACAGACTGTGTCCATCAACACCGCCACCGGAGAGATCGAGGAGAGTTGATGTCGGCAGCGCAAACCCCCGCGGCACCACGGGGTGAGTTGGTCGTCGTGACCGGCATGACCGGCGCCGGCCGGAGCACGGCGGCAAAGGAGTTGGAGGACCTTGGCTTCTACGTGGTCGACAATCTCCCGCCCAGCTTGGTGCGTGACGTCGTACGCCTGGTGGACGAAAGCCGAGGCGTGCAGCAGGCGATCGCGCTGGTCGTCGACGTGCGTTCCGGTTCGTTCTTCGACTCCTTGAGCGCCAACCTTGCCCAGGGGGCAACGGGGCGGCGCACGACCCTGGTGTTCCTCGAGGCGAGCGACGATGTGCTCGTGCGCCGGCAAGAGGCGGCTCGGCGGCCCCATCCGATGCAGGGCAGCGGCAGACTGCTCGACGGGCTGCAACGCGAACGTGTGGTGCTCAGTGAACTGCGCGGCGATGCCGACCTGGTGATCGACACCTCCAACCTCAACGTGCACCAACTGACCGACCGGATCGCCGAAGCCTTCGGGACTCCCGAGACCGTGCGACTCAAGGTGACGGTCGTCAGCTTCGGTTTCAAGTACGGCATTCCCGTCGACGCCGATTTCGTTGCCGACATGCGGTTCTTGCCCAACCCCTTCTGGGTGCCCGAGCTGCGTGCCAAATCGGGGCAGGACGCCGCCGTTTCGGCGTACGTCCTGGGGCAGCCGAGTGCCGCGACCTTCCTCGAGCAATACGTGCACCTGATCGAGACGACGGCGGCGGGCTACCTCGCTGAAGGCAAACGGTTCATGACGGTGGCGATCGGCTGCACCGGCGGCAAACACCGCAGCGTTGCGATGACCGAGGAGATCACCGCGCGCCTGGTCGAGTTGGGCTTTGACGCACGCGCCGAACATCGCGACCTCGGTCGGGAGTAGCGATGCCACTCACCCCTGCGCCCAAGGTGGTCGCTCTGGGCGGTGGCCACGGCCTGCACGCCTCCCTGTCGGCGCTGCGACTCATCGTCGATGACCTCACCGCGGTCGTGACCGTGGCAGACAACGGAGGTTCCTCGGGTCGTCTGCGCGACGAATTCGGGGTGCTGCCCCCCGGCGATCTCCGGATGGCACTGGCGGCGCTGTGTGGCGACGATGCCTGGGGCCAAACCTGGGCGCGCGTGGTGCAGCATCGGTTCGGCGGAGAGGGCGAACTCGGCGGGCACGTGGTCGGCAACATGCTGATGGTGGCGTTGTGGGAGATGTTCGGCGACCCGGTCGAAGGGTTGGGCTGGATCGGCCAGTTGTTGGGGGTGCGCGGGCGGGTGTTGCCGATGGCGACCACCCCCATGGATATCCATGCCGACGTGGTCGGGCTCGACCCGCGGGACCCGAGCGCGAGCCAGACGGTGTGTGGGCAGGTGCAGGTCGCGACCACGACGGGCACGATCTCCTCGATTTCCCTGGTCCCGCCGGATCCCGCCGCCTGCCCCGAGGCCATCGCCGCCGTGCGGGAGGCCGACTGGATCGTGCTGGGTCCGGGGTCCTGGTACACCTCGGTGATTCCCCACTTGATGGTCCCGGGGTTGCGGGAGGCGTTGGTGCAGGCCCAGGGGAGGGTCGTGGTGAGTCTCAACCTTGAGGGTCAGGAGGGCGAGACGACGGGCTATGGACCCGAGGACCATCTCGCCGCACTCCAAGAACACGCCCCGGACCTGCGGGTGCACACGGTGCTGGCCGATCCGACCTCGGTGGTGGATCGGGAGGCACTGACGCGCTGGGCCGCTGCGCTGGGCGCTCGGCTCGTGGTGGCGGACGTTGCCCGAGACGACGGCAGCCCCCGCCATGACCACGCCCGCCTGTCCGCGGCGTACGCCGGGATCCTTGGGGGTGTGACCGGTGATTGACGGGCATGCGAAGATGCGCGCATGGCGATGACGGCCCAGGTGAAGGCAGAGTTGGCTGCCACGGCCATCACCAAGACATGTTGCCGCAAGGCCGAAGTGGCCTCCATGCTCCGTTTTGCGGGCGGACTCCACATTGTGAGCGGCAAGATCGTGGTCGAAGCCGAGCTCGACACCGGGGCGGCCGCCCGCCGACTGCGCCGCGACATTGCCGATGTGTTCGGTCACCAATCCGACGTCGTGGTGGTAGCCAGCAACGGTTTGCGCAAAGGCAGCCGCTATCTCGTTCGGGTGGTCAAAGACGGTGAGGCTTTGGCGCGCCAGACCGGACTGCTCGACGGCCGAGGCAGGCCCGTCCGTGGGCTGCCCCCTCACGTGGTTTCGGGCGGTGGCTGTGATGCCGTCGCCGCGTGGCGGGGAGCCTTCCTCGCCCACGGATCGCTGACCGAACCCGGCCGCTCCTCCGCAATGGAGGTCACCTGTCCGGGTCCCGAGGCGGCGTTGGCTCTGGTCGGCGTGGCGCGGCGACTGGGCATTCAAGGCAAAGCCCGCGAGGTGCGCGGGGTCGACCGGGTCGTGATCCGCGACGGCGACGCGATCGGGGCGCTGCTGACGCGTCTCGGTGCTCACGAGTCGCTGATGGCGTGGGAAGAGCGTCGGATGCGCCGCGAAGTGCGCGCCACCGCCAACCGGCTGGCCAACTTCGATGACGCCAATCTGCGGCGGTCCGCCCGGGCCGCGGTGGCGGCCGGAGCCCGCGTCGAACGAGCGCTGGAGATCCTGGCCGACGAGGTGCCCGATCACCTCAAGATCGCCGGAGACCTCCGCCTCCAACACAAGCAAGCGTCGTTGGAAGAACTCGGACAACTCCACGATCCGGCTCTCACCAAGGACGCCATCGCGGGCCGGATCCGTCGACTTTTGGCGATGGCCGACAAGCGCGCCGAAGAGTTGGGCATCCCCGACACCGAGTCTTCGCTGACTCCCGAAATGCTGGCCGAAGACGCCTAACCACCGGTTACTTGCACGTACGTCGGACAATTTCGGCGATGGGAAAGCACCGCGATAGGGTTTTGGCTCAACGACAGGGGTCCCGGATCCGGGTCCGCGCTGTCATCCCCAGTTGATTGGAGTCACCGTGACTGTTCGCGTAGGTATCAACGGCTTTGGTCGCATCGGCCGCAACTTCTTCCGCGCCGTGCAGGCCTCGGGCGCCGACATCGAAGTCGTCGCAGCCAACGACCTCATGGACAACAAGAGCATTGCCCACCTGTTGAAGTACGACTCCGTGTTGGGGGTGCTTCGCGACGACGTGACCTCCGATGCCTCATCGATCACCGTGGGCGGCAAGACCATCCGCGTCTTCGAAGAACGCGATCCGGCCGCCATCGCCTGGGGCGAGGTGGGCGCGGACATCGTGATCGAATCGACCGGCATCTTCACCGACGCCACCAAGGCTCGCGCTCACATCGATGGCGGCGCCCGCAAGGTCATCATCTCGGCGCCCGCCAAGAACGAGGACGCCACGTTTGTGATGGGCGTCAACCATCTCGACTACGACCCGGCCAACCATCACGTCATCTCCAACGCCTCGTGCACGACCAACTGTCTGGCGCCGATGGCCAAGCCGTTGCACGACGAGTTGGGCATCGTGAAGGGCTTGATGACCACGATCCACGCTTACACTCAGGATCAGAATCTCCTCGACGGCCCGCACAGCGACCTGCGTCGCGCCCGCGCTGCCGCGTTGTCGATCATCCCCACCTCCACCGGTGCGGCGAAGGCGATCGGCCTGGTCATGCCGGAATTGAAGGGGCGTTTGGACGGCTACGCGCTGCGGGTTCCCACGCCGACAGGCTCGGCGACCGACCTCACGTTCGAAGCCGGCCGCGAGACGTCAGTCGAAGAGGTCAACGCCATCATCAAGGCTGCCGCTGAAGGCCCGCTCAAGGGCTTCTTGAAGTACACCGAGGACCCGATCGTGTCCGCCGACATCGTCACCGATCCCGCGTCGTGCATCTTCGACTCGGGGCTGACCAAGGTCATCGGAAACCAGGTCAAGGTCGTGGGTTGGTATGACAACGAGTGGGGCTACTCCAATCGGCTGATCGATCTGGTGCTGCACGTCGGCGCCACCCTCTGAGGTCGACGGTGTCGGACATCGCCTCGCTGGGAGACCTGCGCGGAAAACGAGTGCTGGTCCGGTCCGATCTCAACGTGCCGCTCGAGGGTGGCCGGATCACCGACGACGGGCGGATCAGGGCCAGCGTTCCGACCATCGACCAGCTTCGGGCGGCCGGGGCGCGGGTGCTTGTGGTCGCGCACCTCGGCCGGCCCAAGGGTGTCCCTGACTCGGCGTACACCTTGGCTCCGGTGGCCGCGCGCCTCGGGGAACTCCTCGAGGCGCCGGTCGCGTTCGCCACCGACACCGTGGGGCCCAGCGCGCAGGCGGTCGCCGCCGCTCTGGGCGACGGTGACGTCGCGGTCTTGGAGAACGTGCGCTTCAACGAGGGCGAAACCAGCAAGGATGACGGCCTCCGTGGCGCCTTCGCCGATCAGTTGGCGGCATTGGCGGATGCGTTTGTGTCGGACGGGTTCGGGGTGGTGCACCGCAAGCAGGCGTCGGTGTACGACGTCGCGTTGCGGTTGCCGTCGGCGAGGGGCGGGCTGGTGGCCAAGGAGATCGGCGTCCTGCGTCGGTTGACCGTGGATCCCGAGCGGCCCTATGTCGTCGTCCTGGGCGGTTCCAAGGTTTCGGACAAACTGGGCGTCATCGACAACCTGCTCGGGAAAGCCGATCGCCTGTTGATCGGTGGCGGAATGGTGTTTACCTTCCTCAAAGCGCAGGGCTACGAGGTCGGCAACAGCCTTCTCGAGGAGGATCAACTCGACACCTGTCGGGCCTACCTCACCCGCGCTGCCGAATCCGGTGTCGACATCGTCTTGCCAACCGACATCGTCGTTGACAGCGCTTTCCCGTCCGCGGGCCGCGAGCCGCAGCCGCTGGTGGTTGCTGCTTCTGAAATCCCCGCGGCGTCCCTCGGGCTCGACATCGGCCCCGCTTCGGCGGCGGCCTTCGCTGCGGCCTTGGCGGATGCCCGGACCGTGTTCTGGAACGGACCGATGGGTGTCTTCGAGACCCCTGCCTTCGCGGGCGGCACGCGTGCCGTGGCGCAGGCGCTCACCAAGGTGGACGGGTTGACCGTGGTGGGCGGAGGCGACTCGGCCGCGGCTGTACGCCTCCTCGGTTTCGACGTGCAAGCCTTCGGTCACATCTCGACGGGCGGCGGGGCAAGCCTGGAATACCTGGAAGGCAAGGAATTGCCCGGAATCGCCGTACTCGAATCTCAAGGAGCCTGATGGCAGCCGCACGTACCCCGCTCATGGCGGGAAACTGGAAGATGAATCTCAACCACCAAGAGGCCGTCGTCTTGGTCCAAAAGCTCGCCTGGACGCTCTCAGACAAGCGCCATGACTACGCCAAGGCCGAGGTTGTGGTGGTCCCGCCGTTCACCGACATCCGGTCGGTGCAGACGCTCGTGGACGGCGACCGGCTGTCCATCAAGTACGCCGCCCAGGACGTCTCGACGCAGGACTCGGGGGCCTACACCGGCGAGATCTCGGCCGCCATGCTCGCCAAGCTCGGCTGCTCCTATGTGGTCGTGGGGCACTCCGAGCGACGTGAATATCACGCCGAAAGCGACGAGTTCGTCAATGCCAAGGCGCACAAGTCCGCTGCCGCAGGGATGACGCCCATCGTGTGCGTGGGCGAGGGCCTCGCGATCCGCCAGGCCGGCGAACATGTGCCCTACACGCTTGCTCAGGTCGATGGTTCGCTGGCTGGGTTCTCGGCCGAGCAGGTGGCCAAGCTGGTTGTCGCCTACGAACCCGTGTGGGCGATTGGCACCGGCGAGGTGGCGACCCCCGACGACGCCCAAGAGGTGTGCGCGGCGATCCGGTCCCGCATCCGCGAGACCCTGGGCAACGAAGCGGCCGACGGAGTGCGCGTCCTGTATGGCGGTTCGGTCAAGGCCGCCAATGTCGCCGGCATCATGGAAAAGGCCGACGTCGACGGTTGTTTGGTGGGTGGCGCGAGCCTCCAGGCCGACGAGTTCGGCGGCATCTGCCGGTTCTACGAGATGCCGGTCCTGTGACCGGCGACCAGTGACGTAGGCTTACCGATCGTGACCCTCTTGTTCACCATCTTGCTCATGGTCACCAGTGCGCTCCTGATCGTTCTGGTGCTTCTCCATAAGGGCCGCGGGGGCGGCCTCTCAGACATGTTCGGCGGCGGTGTCTCCAGTTCCTTGGGTGGCTCGTCGATCGCCGAGCGCAACCTGGACCGGCTGACGGTCGGGATCGGCATCGTGTGGATCTCTTGCATTCTGGCCCTGGGCCTGATGCTGGCGTACAAGGTTTGACTCTGTTCGTGTTCGCGTCCTAGTTGTGCTTTCTGAGAAAGGACTTGTTGCGTGGCTGGTGGAGGAAACGCAATCCGCGGTAGCCGTGTTGGCGCCGGACCGATGGGTGAAGCCGAGCGCGGTGAATCGGCGCCACGACAAGCCGTCACGTATTTCTGCTCGCACGAGCACCGTTCGGTGGTCACGTTTGCGATCGAGGCGGCGGTGCCCGATTCATGGGATTGCCCCAAGTGCGGCCTGCCCGCATCGCTCGACAGCGACAATCCGCCGCCGGCGCCCAAGATCGAGCCCTACAAGACGCACCTGGCCTACGTAAAGGAGCGCCGTTCCGACGAGGAAGCGGCCGATATCCTCGACGAGGCCATCCAACAACTCCGCAGCCGCCGTAAGTCGGGCGACATCATCTTCTAACGCGAGTCGGCGCTAACTCACAAAATCTCCCCTCGAGTCGGCGCTAACTCACCCGAATTCCCCCCGAGTCGGCACAAACTCCGCCGGATTCGGCTCACAGTGGGGTGCTCGTGGCGACCTGTCCACAGCGTCTAGATGTGGGCGGGCCACGCGTGTCCCGATTGGGCACGCTGGCGCGATGACACTCAAACACTGGCTCAACGCGGCCATCCTCGACGTCGACTTTCCGATGCCCTTGGACAGGCCCTTCACCACTGCCATGGCCGCTGATGGGGGGCTTTCGCTCTCTCAACTCAAGGTCTTGCGCGACGCAGGAATGATTCGAACCCAGATCAAGGGCGTGCACATTGCCCAACAGGCGGGTGAATCGGTGGCTTTGCGCGCCGAGGCACTGTCTTTGGTCGTTCCCCCGGACTGACAGCGGCCACGAGAAACTGCCCGGAGACGGCCACGTAACTGCCCGCTGGCGGACATGAAAATTGCCCGGTGGCGGCCATGAGATCTGCCCGACACGACGTTGTCTGCCTCGCCGCGTCCCGCGGTTGGGGCCCCTCCTCAGGTGCGCTCAGCAGTGCTGAAGCCGCTGATCGCTCCCTGAGGAGGGACTACTTGAAGTCTGCAGAGGAAATCATGGAAATCTTGGAAGCCTACGATCTGACTGGGTCGTTTCGTGACGCCGCCGAACTCGCGGGGTGCTCGCACCACACGGTCGCTGCCCATGTGACGGCGCGCGACGCGGGTCGCCCTACGGGTGCTGCTGTGGCTCGTCCGCAATTGGTCGATGAGTATTTGGTCAAGGTCGAGGAGTGGGTCGAGCAGTCGGCCGGCAAGATCCGCGCCGACAAGGCTCACGACAAGCTGCTCGCGCTCGGGTATGCGGGTTCGGAGCGGACCACGCGTCGTGCGGTCGCGATCGTGAAGAAGGACTACCGGGCTGGTCGCCGACGGGTGCACCGGCCCTGGGTCACCGAGCCTGGCATGTGGCTCCAGTACGACTTCGGTGACGGCCCGGTCATCGACGGTGTCAAGACGACGTTGTTCTGCGCCTGGCTGGCGTGGTCGAGGTTCCGAGTCGTCCTCGCGATCCGCGACAAGACGATGCCGAGCGTGTTCGCCGCCCTGGACGTGACGCTGCGCCGCCTGGGTGGGGCACCGACCTATGTGCTGACTGACAACGAGAAGACCGTGACCGTGGAGCATGTCGCGGGGATCGCGGTCCGCAACCCGCAGATGGTCGCCTTCGCCCGGCACTACGCGGTGACGGTGCATACCTGTGAGCCGGCCGACCCGGCCACCAAGGGCGGGTCGGAGTCGACGGTGAAGCTCGCGAAGGCCGACCTGGTGCCCAAGGACACCAACCTGCTGCCTGCCTACGCCAGCTTCGCTGACCTCGAGGCTGCCTGCGAGGTGTTCTGTGCGGAGGTCAACACCCGGGTTCACCGGGTCACCCGCCGGGCCCCGGTACAGATGTTGGCCGAGGAACAGGCCCGTCTTCACCCGGTCCCGGCGCATCCCCACACGGTCGCGTTCGGACTGACCCGCACGGTGCCCTCGTCGATGCCGATGGTTGCTTTCGAGGGCGGGCAGTACTCGGTGCCGCACGCCCTGGTGGGTGAGACGGTGTGGGTGCGCGTCCACGGACGCGGTGTGGATGAGCAGATCGTGATCGTGCACATCGGGCAGGGTGGTCCGGTCGAGGTTGCCCGGCACCGGCGCGCGTCCCCGGGCAGCCCGAAGATCACCGAGGAGCACTTCCCGCCCGCACCAGCAGGCGCGCTGGGGCGGCGCCCGAAGCCGAAGAACGCTGCGGACGCGGAGTTCCTCGCCCTCGGTGAGGGCGCCCACATGTGGCTGGGTGAGGCCGCCGCGGCCGGGTCCACGAAGATGCGGGTCAAGATGGGCCAAGCACTCAGCCTGGCGAAGCTGTTCGACCCCGCCGAGGTCGACTGGGCGCTGGGGCATGCCGCTGTCCACGGCCGGTTCGCCGAGGCCGACCTCGCATCGATCCTCGACCACCACGCAGGAGCCCGCGCCCACGCACGCCAGTCCGAGCGCCGCGCAGGTGAGGACCACAGCCTGACTCAAGGCACCAGTGCCTGGGCCGAACTCGGCCAACCCAGAGCGCCCGAGGATGACACCGACGATGTCGACGGCGACGTCGAGGACGGGGTGCTCGCATGACGACCACGGGGACCAAGACGAAGACCACGCCACCAGCACTGGGACTGCCGACGGCGCCAGCACTGCCCGAGGACCTCGAGTCGTTGCTGCGTCGGCTGCGGCTGCCGCACATCCGTCGCCACGCACCCGAGGTGGTCGCGACCGCGAAGGCCCAACGCTGGGAACCGGTCGAGGTCCTCCGGGCACTCTTCGCCGAGGAGGCCATCGGGCGCGAACGCTCCGCGCTTGCGACCCGACGAGCAGCAGCCGGGTTCCCGACGGGGAAGACCTTCGAGGCCTGGACACCCGAGGCGTCCTCGATCCCGGCACCGACCCAGCAAGCACTACGGACCCTGGAGTGGGTCGGACGCCGAGAGAACCTCGTCGTATGCGGCCCGTCGGGGACCGGGAAGACGTTCCTACTCGAAGCCCTGGGCCAGCAAGCGGTCGAGGCCGGGTTGAAGGTCGCCTGGTTCACCCTCGAGGACCTCGGGGTGCTGCTGCGCCGCCACCGCGCGGACGACACCGTCACCAAGGCCATCGCCCGTGTCCTACGAGCAGACTTGGTGGTCGTTGACGATATTGGGCTCTTGCCGGTTGCTCAGGACGCAGCCGAAGGGCTCTACCGCCTGGTCGATGCCGCCTACGAGAAACGATCGGTAGCGATCAGCTCGAACCTGCACCCAGCAGCCTTCGACGAGCTCATGCCCAAGACACTCGCCACCGCGACCGTCGACCGGCTCCTGCACCACGCCCACGTCTGCCAGACCACCGGAGAGAGCGTGCGCCTGACCCAGGCACTCGCCGGTCACGGGGTGAGCCCCTTGAGCTGAGCAAACCGGCCGGTGGCGGCCAGCCCCCTTTGGGCAGATCTCATGGCCGCCACCGGGCACTTCTCGTGACCGTCACCGGGCAGGTTTCATGACCGCCCCTGGGCAGTTCCTACTGGCCCTTGACACGGACAGCGTGGTGTGCGATCGCCACGCCGCCTGGCTTGTCGGCGCCAATATGGTTCTGGCACCCAACGAGCACCTTGAATTACAGCCGATTTCGATCTTCCTGCCTGCTGGGCGCGGACGCTTGCGCAATGGCCTGAGCCAGAGCGGCGAGCGGCACTTCATTGAAACTGACCTCACCCAGATCAACGGGATCTTGGTCACCACACCCCTGCGCACCGCCTTGGACTTGGGTCGATTGCAGCGCAGGGATCGAGCGTTCGCAGGCCGCAGGGCGAGATTCAGGATCGATTCATCCATGTCCAGTTCAGTTCTTTCGAGCCCGACCAGCATCGTTCACGATGGGACCATGAGTTCTCCTCGTGCCGGTGGCCCGTCGCGTCGCCGGTCGTTCACACCGGCCCAGAAACTGCAGCACCTCGAGGACTACGAGGTGGCCTGTGCGGAGTCTGTGGGCGGTGCCTATCTACGTCGCGAGGGTTTGTACTCCTCGTTGATCTCCGAATGGCGTCGGCTCCGCGACGCGGGCCTGTTGGAGGGCAGGGGGCCTGGCGCGAAGGTTGGTCGGCCGAACGCCGAGCAGGCCGAGCTCGCCCGGCTGCGTCGCCAACTGGCCGAGAGCGAGCGGAAGTTGGCCACCACCGAGATCGCGTTGGACATCATGGGAAAAGCACACGCGCTCTTGGAGCAGATCTCCGAGAGCGCGACCGAGCAGCCACGCAGGAAGCGCTGATGGGCACCTACCGCCAACTCACCGCGGCCGGGGTCACGACCAGGCTGGCGGCGGTGTTGACGGGGGTGTCGAGGGCGACCGCGACCCGCACCGCCTCGGTGTCTGCGACCGACCCGACACCCCGGACTGTGGTGCCGGCGAACAAGCTGTCCCTGGCTGAGCGGACCCGCGTGCTGGAGGTCCTCAACAGCGCCGAGTTCGTCGACCAGCCCCCGTTGCAGGTCTACGCCAGCCTGCTTGCCCGGGGCCAGTACCTGTGTTCGCCTACCACCATGTATCGGATCTTGGCCGAAGCGAGCCAGGTCAAGGAACGCAGGCGGCTGGCCCGGCACCCAACCCGGGCGGTGCCCGAGCTGGTCGCGACCGGACCAGGGCAGGTCTACACCTGGGACATCACCAAACTGGCCGGACCAGCCAAGGGCATCTACTACGACGCCTACGTGATGATCGACATCTACTCCCGCTACATCGTCGGCGCCCACGTCCACAACCGGGAGAACGGCGTGTTGGCCGAGGAACTGATGAAGGAGATCTTCGGCATCTGGACTCAATGCTGCGTCATGGATCCTTCTCCCGGGACGAACTACTCGAAGGGATTGAGCGGTTCCGGGGGCACCGAGGAGTCAGGCAACTGCGTCATCTTGCGCCTTTGAGCGACGGACGAGCCGAGTCTCCCGGTGAATCCGTGCTGCGCCTACGCTGGCTAGAAGCAGGGTTGCCGGCACCAGAGCCACAACTTGAAGTTCTCGACAACGGTCTGGTCATCGCCCGCCTGGACCTAGGACTTGAGAGCGCGAAGTTTGCGGCGGAGTACGACGGGGTCGAGTGGCACTCTTCACCAGACCAGGTTCGCCATGATCGGCGGCGACGCAATCTCCTGGCCGAGAACTATGACTGGTACATCATCGTTGTAGATCGGACCAACGTCCACGGCCCTCGCCAGAACTGCGAAGAGCTCCTGCAAGCTGGAATTGTCGAGGCGCGACGGCGACTCGGCGGCTCCGGAAGGTGACGCCGGAGGCGCGCGAGTTAGCGCCGACTCGCAGGAATATCTGGGTGAGTTAGCGCCGACTCGCGGGTTGGTCTAGGAACCACACGGTTTCTACGCGCCCCTGGACTCGGGAGGCGGGGGGCAGCACGGGGAGGGGACCGCCCGGGACGGGATCGCCCGGGAGGGGGGACAGCGCCTGCGACGCAGCCCCGGCGAGTGCCGCTGAGACGGCCGGAGCCTTCTCAGCACCGCTCACTACGAGCCAGAGGCTGTGCGTCTGGTTCAGCCGCGGGAAGGTCAGGGTGATTCGTTCGGGAGGGGGTTTGGGGGAGCCGGTCACACCGACCACGAAAGCCTCGGCCCCCAGTTGGGCAAACCCGGGAAACAGCGAGGCCACATGCCCGTCGGGCCCCATGCCGAGAAGCACCAGATCAAAGTCGCCGGGGACCAACTCGGCAAGTTCCTCGGCGTACGCCGCCGCACCCGCGTCGACATCGGCCGCTGCGCACACAGAAGCCATCTCGTGGATATTGCCCTCTGGAACCCCCACCACATTCAGCAGTGCGGCCCGGGCCTGCCCAGCGTTGCGGTCGGGACTGTCGGACGCCACGAAGCGTTCGTCTCCCCACCAGAAGACCACGTTGGTCCAATCGACCCCCGCGTCGCGCGCTAGCGAGGCGACGTGGGCATAGATCACCGCCGAGATCGAGCCTCCCGTGAGGACCACGTGCGGAGTTCGTCCGGCCTCCTGCAGGTCACCCAAGCGCGTCACCAGACACTCCGCGACGCGGGCCGCCAGCGCCTCTGCATCGGGCGAAACGTCGAGCCTGGTCGTCACGATGACGGTTTCGCGGCCAGCTTGACCAACTTCCGAGCCGTCGCGGCGTACACGTCATCCTCATCGAGCCGCCGCAACTCCTCGGCCAACAACTCGGGCAGGTCCCGGCGCTTGAGGGCAACGGGCCGATCGGGCTGACCCGGCGAGGTGAACGTGGCCAGCTTGCCGTCGGTGCGGGTGATCGCGATTGGACCTTCGGCGGTGTTCATCGTCACTTCGGTGATGCCGGGGCCAGCGGAGTTCAACCGCGTTGCCGGGACCTTGAGCCGGTCGCTCAACCAGGCGATCAACAGGTCGGCGCTCGGACTGATCCGTTCGGCGCGAACGACGACACTGGTGACGCGCAACGGTTGCTGGTCCAGAGCGGCAGCCAGCAACGCCCGCCACGGAGTGACGCGCGTCCAGGCGAGGTCGGTGTTCCCCTTGGCGTACGCCGCGCATTGGGCGTGCAAAGCCCGCACCTTGCCGCGCGACACGAACGCGGCATCGGTGATCCGGCGCTGGCCCAACCGTCCGATCGGGTCGTTGGCCGGGTCGGCGGGATGATCCGAAGGCCACCACACGGCGACGGGGGAATCGGGCAACAACAGGGGCAAGACGACCGACTCGGGGTGTTTGACCACCTCGCCGGACAGACGGATAAGAGCGGTTTCGCCCGTCCACCCGTTGCCGATCCCCACCTGGGCGTGCACGTGAGCGGCTCCTCGCGCCGAGCCGAGGATGACCCCCAACACGCGAGCGGGGTGCTCATGGGAGGCGGCCTGCGCGGCGGCCATCGCCTCGTGGGCGCCCTCTTCCTCGACGACGATGATCATCGTCAGCACCATGCCCATGGCTGGGCTGCCTGCACGGGTGCGCGCGCGCACGAACTCGGCGGCGATCGCGGCCGAATTGGTGTCGGTCAATTCGATCATCGACAGCGTCACGGGCGTCTCCACCCCCGACCGTCACGCGCCAGCATCTGATCCGCGCTCGCGGGACCCCACGAACCCGAGGCGTAGGCCTCGGGGTGCCCCTTGCGAGCCCAGTGGTCAAGAATCGGATCGAGGATGTTCCAGGACAACTCAACCTCCTCGTGTCGCGGGAACAGCGGTGGATCGCCGAGGAGGACGTCCAAGATGAGTCGTTCGTAGGCCTCCGGGGAGGCTTCGGTGAACGACCCGCCGTAGGCGAAGTCCATGTTGACGTCGCGAATCTCCATGGCGGTCCCGGGCACTTTGGAGCCAAACCGAAGGGTGAGCCCTTCATCCGGCTGCACCCGCACCACAAGCGCGTTTTGGGTGAGCTCCTCGGTGGACGAGGCGGCGAACGGCAGGTGCGGCGCTCGCTTGAAGACGACGGCGACCTCGGTGACGCGGCGGCCCAATCGTTTGCCCGCCCGGAGATAGAAGGGGACGCCGGCCCAGCGTCGGTTCTCCACGTTGAGCTTGATCGCCGCGAAAGTTTCGGTGGTGGAGGTGGGCGATATGCCCTCCTCCTGGAGGTAGCCCGCCACTTTGACGCCGCCGGCCCAGCCGGGGGAGTACTGCCCGCGAGCGGTGGCGAGGTCGAGCCGCTTCGGCAGGGTGACCGAGGCCAGAACCTTCAGTTTCTCGATCCGCAGGCTCTCCGCGTCGAAGGACGTGGGCTCCTCCATCGCGACCAACGCCATCAGCTGGAGGAGGTGATTCTGAATCACGTCGCGGGCTGCGCCGATGCCGTCGTAATAGCCGGCGCGGCCGCCGATGCCAATGTCTTCCGCCATCGTGATCTGCACGTGGTCGACATAGTTGGCGTTCCAAAGGGGCTCGAACAGCGCGTTGGCGAAACGCATGGCCAAGATGTTCTGCACCGTCTCCTTGCCGAGGTAGTGATCGATCCGGAACACCGACCCACTCGGGAAGACCTGACCCAGGATGTCATTGAGTTCGCGGGCACTGGCCAGATCCCGACCGAACGGCTTCTCCACCACGACCCGGCGCCACGCATCGCCGTGCGGCTCGGCCAGACCGTGTTCGTGGAGCTGTTGTACGACGTCGCCAAAGAACCGCGGCGGGATCGAAAGATAGAACGCGTGGTTGCCGCCGGTGCCGCGCGAGACGTCGAGCTCCTCGATGGTGCGGCGCAAGTGCTCGAACGCCACGTCGTCGGAGAAGTCGCCCGGCACGAACCGGAAGCCCTCCGCGAGTTGTTGCCACACCTCTTCGCGAAACTCCGTGCGCGCATGCTCGCGGACCGAATCATGGACGATCTGGGCGAAGTCCTGGTCGGCCCAGTCGCGCCGGGCAAAGCCCACAAGCGAGAAGCCGGGAGGCAACAGCCCACGATTGGCCAGGTCATAGATCGCCGGCATCACCTTTTTGCGCGACAGGTCACCGGTGACCCCGAACAAGACCATGCCGCACGGGCCGGCGATGCGGGGGAGTCGCCGATCCTGGGGATCTCGGAGCGGGTTGTGGTGCTCGATCACCGGCCGAGCACCCGGCGTACGACGGCCAAGCCAGCGTCGTGGTCGGCGAGATGGAGGCGCAGCACCGGGCGCCCGTGACCCGCGAGCACGGCGGCATCGCCAATCGCCTGGGCGGCAATGAAGCCGCCGAAGGTGAAGGGGAGTCCGGGGATCTCGAGGTCTTGGTGAGGTTCGGTGGTGATCTGGAGGAACACCCCGGTGGGGGCGCCTCCCTTGTGATACTGGCCGGTCGAATGCAGGAAGCGCGGGCCCCACCCAAAGGTGACGGGTCGGCCGGTGCGCCGCCCCAGCGCGGAGCGGGTGGCGGCCAGGTCGCGATCGGCCGCACGGTCGAGATAGGCCATCACTGCGAGATAGCCGGTGTCGATGTCCAGCTGTGCCAGCAGTGCGTCCACCGCGGAGACCACGGTCATCGCATCGGCGGACAGCAAACCGTCGGTCGCATAGACCTCGACCGGGCCCTCGACGAACGCCGGGGACGGCGCCGCCCCGCTCCCGTCGAGCAAGGAGCGAGCCGCTGCCTTCGCACTCTCGACATCTGGCTGGTCGAAAGGGTTGATCCCGATCAGTCGGCCGGCCACGACCGTGGCGTACTCCCACAGGAGCATCGCGGCGCCCAACGGTGCGGCGACGGCAGCGGAGAAGCCCGAGGCGGGAACGACCGACGCGGGTTCGCCCAGGGCGATCAACACCTCGTCGGCTCCACTCGGTGCGTAGTGCGGCGCGCTCAAGCCCTCGACGACGACGGGCAAGATGCCGCGCCCGTTCTTGCCGGTGGATTCGGCGACGAGTTGCTCGGCCCAGTCGCCGAAGCCGGGCTGCCCGGACCCGTTGTCCGCGAGCACCATCTTGTCGGCGCCGGCAGCGTTGGCCCGGCCCAGGAGTGCGCCTAGGCGCAGCCCCGGATTGGCCGCAGAGTCCGCGGAGAGGGCCGCCTGGGCGGCCTCTGCTTCATCGAGAAGGCGGCCGATGTCGGCGCCAGCGAGGCCACTAGGGACAAGGCCGAAGGCGGTGAGGGCGGAGTAGCGACCGCCGACCTCGGGGTCGGCATGGAAGACGGTGTAACCCGCGGCTCGTGCGGCGCCGTCAAGCGGCGAGTCGGGGTCGGTCACGACGACGATGTGGTCGGAGGAGTCGTGGCCAGAGTCGATGAACGCCTGCTCGAAGGCGCGCCGCTGGCTATCGGTTTCGACTGTGCCCCCGGACTTGCTGGACACCACAACGATAGATTCGGCGAGTCGGTGGGCGAGCGCGGCACGGACATAGTCGGGGTCCGAGGAGTCCAAGACGGTCAGCTCGACACCGGCCGCCGCACAGATGACCTCGGGGGCCAACGACGAGCCACCCATGCCACAGAGCACCACGTGGTGCAGCCCGGAGGCGTTGAGTCGTTCCTTGAGCGCCAGGATCTGCGGAATCAGCTCCCGGGAACTCTGCGCCAGATCGACCCACGCGAGACGCTTGGCCGACTCCGCTTCCGCCTCAACACCCCACAACGTGTGATCGCGCGCGGCGATGCGCGAGGCAACCCGGTCGCTCACCAGCGCTTCGACGGCGGCGTCGAAGGCGGCCGCGTCGGGGGTGTTGACCTGGACGTGCGTTGGGTCGGCGGTCATCGCGCGGCCTCCAGACTGGTTTGTACGGCGCGCAACAGGTCGTTCCACGCAGACACGAACTTGTCGACTCCCTGGACGATCAGCAACGCGATCACGTCGTCGTAGTCGATCCCCGCAGCAGCGAGCTCCGCCATGGTGGCCCGAGCGCCGGCATAGTGGGGGCGGATCTGATCGCCGCGGATGACTCCGTGATCGGCGACCGCCTCCAGAGTCTTCTCGGGCATCGTGTTGACGGTGTCGGCGGCGACGAGGTCGACGACGTACATCGTGTCGTCGTACTCCGGGTTCTTCACGCCCGTCGAGGCCCACAACGGGCGTTGCCGGTTGGCTCCGACGGCCTCCAGCGCGACCCACTCCGGGCGGGCGAAGAACTGCTCATAGGCCTCGAACGCCAGCCGTGCGTTGGCGATGCCGGCGCGTCCGGCGAGTGCCGGATCGAGCCCCCCGGCCGAGATGCGGGCGTCGATCTCGGTGTCGACCCGGGAGACAAAGAAGGACGCGACCGAGTGAATCGATGAGGGGTCGTGACCCGCCGCGTGTGCCCCCTGGATGCCGGCAAGATAGGCGTCCATCACGTGGGCATATTGCTCGAGCCCAAAGATCAACGTGACGTTGACGCTGATGCCGCTGGCCAACACCTCGGTGATGGCCGGGCAGCCGGCCTCAGTGCCGGGGATTTTGATCAGCAGGTTGGGCCGATCCACCTCCGCCCACAATTGACGCGCGGCCACGATCGTGGCGGCCGTGTCATCGGCCAGGTCGGGGGCGACCTCGATCGAGACCCGACCGTCCACGCCGCCCGTGCGGTCGAAGACGGGTCGCAGCACGTCGCAGGCGTTGCGTACGTCGGTGGTGGTCAGCGCGAACACGGTGGCATTGACGTCCGCACCGGTGGCCGCCAACTCGCGCACCTGGGCGTCATAACGTTCGCCGTCACTCAGGGCGGCCTGGAAGATCGAGGGGTTCGTGGTGACCCCCACGACGTGGGAGGTGGCCACCAAGTCGGCCAGATTGCCGGTCTCGATGCGTTCTCGGGACAGATCATCGAGCCAGATCGAGACTCCCGCCTCGGCCAATTGTTGGAGCGCTTGCGACATCTGCTTGTCCCTTCCGAGGAGCGAGAGTTAGCGAACGGCCTTGATGCTGTCAGCGGCGGCCTTCGCGACGGCCGCCGAGGTGATCCCGAACTCGCGATACAACGTCGCAAAGTCGGCGGAGCCACCGAAGTGTTCGAGCGAGATGGTGCGCCCCGCATCACCGACGAGGTCGCGCCACCCTTGGGCGATGCCGGCCTCGACACTCACCCGGGCCCGCACGTTCGGGGGCAGGACCCGGTCGCGATAGGAGCGTGGTTGCTCGTCAAACCACTCCCGACACGGCATCGAAACGACCCGCGCACCGATGCCGCGATGCGCCAGGGTTGCGCGGGCCTCGACGGCCAACTGGACCTCGGAGCCGGTCGCGATCAAGAGCACATCGGGTGTGCCACCCTCAGCATCGAGCAGCGTGTAGCCGCCCCGAGCGGCCCCTGACGCCGCCGCAAACCCCTCCTTGCCGTGTGGCCAGGTGGGGACGTTCTGCCGCGACAGCGCTAGGCCGGCCGGGCGATCGGTGTTCTCGAGGATCTTGCGCCAGCACACGGCGGTCTCCGCGGCGTCGGCCGGGCGCACCACATCGAGCCCCGGGATCGCCCGAAGCGCCGCGAGATGTTCGACCGGCTGATGGGTCGGCCCGTCTTCACCCAATCCGATGGAATCGTGCGTCCAGACGTAGATGACGGGCAACTTCATCAGCGCCGCCAAACGTACGGCGGGCCGCATGTAGTCGGAGAACACCAGGAACGTGCCGCCATAGACGCGGGTGCCCCCGTGGAGGGCGATGCCGTTCATGATCGATCCCATGGCGTGTTCGCGGATGCCGAAGTGCAGGGTCCGGCCAGCCGGCGATCCCGCCCAGTCCTTGGTCTGGCGCCGCGCCGGGGTGAAGGAGGGTGCTCCCTCGATCGTGGTGTTGTTGGATCCCGCGAGATCGGCCGATCCTCCCCAGAGTTCGGGCAAGGCCTCACCAATGGCGTTGAGAACAGCCCCGGACGCGACCCGTGTGGCCATTCCCTTGGGGTCGACACCGAACTTCGGCAAGGATCTGGTCCAGCCCTCGGGCAGCGTGCGCGTTGCCATCCGGTCGAAGAGCGCCTTGCCCGCTTTATTGGCCTTGGCCCAGGCCTTGAACTCGGCATTCCACTCACGCTGTTGCGTCTTCCCGCGGGCCTTGAGGCTTCGGGTGTGGGTCAACACGTCACGACGGACGTCGAAGCTCTTGGCCGGGTCGAAACCCAAGATTTCCTTCGCGGCCGCGACCTCTGCGGCGCCGAGGGCGGAGCCGTGCGCGGCGTAGGTGTTCTGCTTGGTAGGGGCCGGCCATCCGATGATCGTGTGGAGCACCACCAGGCTGGGCTTGTTGGTGACCGTCCGGGCGCGCTCCAAAGCCGCGTAGAGCTCGGGGACATCTTCGCGATAGCTGTCGCCCTTGGCCGGGTCCTTGGTCCATTTGACGTGGTGGACGTCCCAGCCGTAAGCCGCGAAGCGCTTGCCGACATCTTCGGTGAAGGAGATATCGGTGTCACCTTCGATGCTGATCCGGTTGAGGTCGTAGATCACCGTCAGGTTGCCCAACTCCTGGTGACCACCCAGCGATGCGGCCTCCGCGGACACTCCTTCTTGCAGATCGCCATCGCCACAGATCGCATAGATGTGGTGATCGAAAGGACTGGTCCCCGGAGCCGCCTCGGGATCGAAGAGACCTCGCTCGCGGCGCGCAGCCATCGCCATCCCCACGGCGTTCGCCACGCCCTGACCGAGCGGACCGGTGGTGGTTTCGACCCCCGCCGTGTGCCCGAACTCGGGGTGACCGGGGGTGAGCGAGCCCCACGTGCGCAGCGACCGCAGATCATCGAGTTCGAGGCCGAACCCGCCGAGAAACAACTGGGTATACAAGGTGATCGACGAGTGTCCCGCCGACAGGACGAAGCGGTCGCGACCAGCCCAGGTGGGATCCCCGGGGTTGTGGCGCATGACCTTCTGGAACAGCAAGTACGCCGCGGGTGCCAGACTCATGGCTGTGCCCGGATGACCGTTGCCCACCTTCTGAATCGCGTCCATCGCCAGGACCCTCGCGGTGTCGACGGCTTGCTCATCAATCTCGGTCCAGTCCAGAGAGGTGGACTTTGTGCTCACGAGGATCCTTTCGAACGAAACATGTCGGTGACAGGCAGGCCTGAGCCTACTCATGTCGGGCGTTAGACTCGACGTGCCCCACACCCAAATTCCCGTCTCGCCCTTTGTGCCCAAACTGTGGGCGCACCGATTCCCTGAGGTTTCTCTGTGACGTACGTCCGCCACCGGTCCGCGGACGAAGCGGCGACCGGCGGCACGCCCCATCCCACCGGTGTCGCGCCCGTGGTGACTGACGGGCCACCGGCCAGCCTGCGCGATGTCATCGCGGCGTACGTCGGACTAACCAAACCTCGCGTCATCGAGTTGCTGCTTCTGACCACCGTGCCAGTGATGTTCTTCGCGGCTCGGGGGGTGCCCGACCTTCGCCTCGTCGTGGCGACGGTGATCGGCGGCACGCTGTCGGCGGGATCCGCGTCGGCCCTCAACTGTGTCTACGACCGCGACATCGACGAGCAGATGCGTCGCACGCGGCGACGGGCGCTTCCCAGGCACCTCGTCTCGCCCAGGTCCGCGCTGGTCTTCGGAGTGGTCTTGGGGATCATCGCCACGGCCGTCTTGGCGATCGGTGTCAATTGGCTGTCTGCGTTCCTCGCGCTCGGCGCAGAGGCCTTCTATCTCGTGGTCTACACGATGATCCTCAAGCGCCGGACCACCCAGAACATCGTCTGGGGCGGGCTAGCGGGCTGTTTCCCGGCACTGATCGGTTGGACCGCAGTGACCGGCGAGGTGGCCTGGCCCCCGATGGTGCTCTTCCTGATCGTCTTCTTCTGGACTCCGCCCCACACCTGGGCGCTCGCGCTGCGCTATCGCGAGGACTATGCCGGGGTGGACGTGCCGATGTTGCCCGTCATCGCCGCGCCACGCGAGGTGGGACGGCAGATCGTGTTGTACACCTGGGCGACCGTTGCTACGTCCCTGCTGTTCGTTCCGGTCGCCCACACCGGGTGGGTCTATCCCTGCGTGGCGGTGTTGCTCGGCGCCGTGTTCTTGGTCGAGGCACATCGGATGTGGGGCCGGGCCAGTCGCTCGGAGGCACTGGCCGAGATCGCACCGATGCGGCTGTTCCACATCTCCAACCTCTACCTGGCGCTGCTATTTGTGTCCGTCGCGGTCGACCCGTTGTTGCGGTTCTGAAAAAATGTTCCGCCCACAGGCAACCAATCATCGAGTGGGCGCGTCTTTAGAGTGACGACGGCGAGCCTGAGCACGGGGGTGCGGGCGAGTCGTCGTCGATATTTCTGCGGATCGACAGCAGCATCCACGTCGAAGCGGCGGTGAGGAAGCCTGCTCCCGCCAAGTGCACGCCCACCAACACGATGGGCAGATCCGTGAAGTACTGCACGAAGCCGATCAGGCCTTGGCCCAACTCCACGACCAGCACCATGGTCACCGCGCGGACGGCGTGGGCTGCGCGTCCGTCGAGAAGGGTGCCGAGCAGCAATCCCAGGGTCAGGCCGAGCAACAGGAACACCAGATCGGCATGGATCTGGCTCACCGACAGAGGATCGAGTCCGTTGCGCGGAGCGTCCGCGTCCCCGGCGTGCGGGCCGGCTCCGGTGACTACCGTGCCGACGTACAACACCGCCCATAGGCACCCGAAGGTCAACCAGGCGAGCGTCATCAGCGGGCCCCGTCGAGGCAACGTGGGGGCAGGCTGGTCGAGCCGCTCCAGGTAGGTCACGGCGACGCTGATGATCGCCAGTGAGCACAACAAGTGGAACGACACGACCCAGGGGTTGAGATCGGTCAACACGGTGATGCCACCGATGAGCGCTTGGGCGGGGATGCCGAGGGCCATCACCAACGCCAGGCGGGTCAGGTCGCGGCGGCCCGAGCGGAGGCTGGCGACGTAGGTCGCGATGGCGATGGCGACCAACACAAACGTGAGGAGGCGGTTGCCGAACTCGATCGCTGAGTGGATGTCGAGCGCGCCGTACGGCGTGAACGCGTCGTCGGTGCACCGGGGCCAGGTCGGGCAGCCCAGCCCAGAGCCAGTGAGGCGCACCGCGCCACCCGTCACGATCAACAGGCCATTGGCGATCAGCGAGGCCCAGCCGAGGCGACGCAACCACGGCGCGCTGAGGCCGGTCACTCCCATGCGAACGTCCTCGCGGTCAACACAGCGCCAACGAGCGCCCACCCGGTCAAGATGGCCAGGCCGCCCCAGTCCATGACCCCATCGAGCAACGCTGATCGCAATCCGTCACCCAGGGCACCCGAGGGCAACCAGTGCACGAACCGACCCCAGCCGCCGTACGTCGAACTCGGCAGCACCAAGCCGCCCGCCGCCATCAGCAGCAAGTACACGAGATTAGCGGCCGCCAGAGTGGCTTCGGCGCGCAGCGTCCCCGCCAGGAACAGACCCCAGGAAGCGCAAGCCGTGGTGCCCACCACGAGCAGGATCAGGGCCGCAAACCAGCCGCCGTGGGGCGCCCACCCGAGACCCCAGGCGACCCCACTGAGCACGACCAACTGCAACCCCAAGATCGCCAACACGGCGAGCGTTTTGCCGAGGAGGAGGCCGTGTCGGGGCAGCGGGGAACTCCCCAGACGCTTGATCACGCCATAGCTGCGTTCGAAGCCCGTCGAGATCGCGACCGAGGTGAACGCCGTCGACAACACTGCCAGCGCGAAGACGCCCGGCGTGAACACATCCACGACGGGCTGTGAGTACGACAGGCCCAGCCGGCGACTGCCGGTGACGGCACCCACGAGGACGACGACGGGGATCACGATGGCGAGCAGAAGGTGCTCGGCGTTGCGCAGCATGAGCCGGATTTCCATCGACGCTTGCGCGCGCACCTGCTGGGCCAAGGGTGCGGCGCCGGGGCGAGGGGCAAAGGCGGCGGTCACTGCGGTGCTCCCGGGGTGGTGAGGTCGAGGAAGACCGTCTCCAGGCTGCGCAGCCCGTCGCCGGTCAACTCCGACGGGGAGCCGGTCGCCACGAGGCGGCCGGCGTCGATGATGTGCACCTGGTCGGCCAAGCGTTCGGCCTCATCGAGGTGATGGGTGGTGAGGACCACCGTGACACCGTCGGCGCGCAGTTCGCGGAGCAGGTCCCACGTGTCGCGACGGGCATGGGGATCCATGCTGGAGGTCGGCTCGTCCACAAAGACCAACTCCGGTCGTCCGACGATCGCCAACGCGAGGGCGAGCCGCTGCTTCTGGCCTCCCGAAAGGCGCCGGAACGGAGTCTTCCCGCAATCCGCCAGGTGGAGTCGCTCCGCCAAGGCGGGTACGTCGAGCGGATGGGCATGCAGTTTGGCCAGATGGCGGACCATCTCCATCGCGGTGACTCCCGACCAGGCACCGCCGTGTTGGAGCATGACGCCGATCCGGGGCAGCAGGACCCTCCGGTCCTTGATCGGACTCAGGCCCAACACCTGGACCGAGCCCAACTGTGGGCGCCGATAGCCCTCACAGGTTTCGAGCAGGGTGGTCTTGCCCGCGCCGTTGCGTCCCAGGATCGCCGTGATCGTCTGTGCTTCGACGCGCAGGCTGAGGTGGTCCACCGCAACCTTCGACCCATACCTCATCACCAGGTCGTCGACGACGACAGCGGGGCTAGGGGGCACCAGGTCAGTCTAGGAACTCGGGTCCGTCCCCGCCGTCGGGGGCACCGGATAGGACTCGCTGGCCAGCGTGGTTGCGAGGAGTTCGATGACCGCACGGGGATCGGTGGCGGGATTGACGAAAGCCAGCCGGAGCACCGGCTCGCCATGCCACGAGGTGGGGATGCACAGGATCTGACCGGACTTGGCCATCGCCTCCGACCAACGACGCAGCGCTGCGGCGTCCCACCCGGGCCGGTCGAAGAGAATCACGGTGAGCTCGGGAGCATGCAACAGGCGCAAGTGGGGCATGGCCTCGATGGCCCGCGCGACCTCATGAGCGGTGTCGAAGGTGCGGTCGATCGCCGCGGCGTAGCGATCGGCGCCGTGCGTCGCCAGGCTGAACCACAGTGGCAATCCCCGAGCTCGCCGGGAGAGGTGAATGGCGAGGTCACTCGGATTGGGGGCGGTGCGGTCCACGGTGTCGAGGTAGCTCGCATGCTGTGAATGCGCGGCGGAGGCCGCCCGGGCATCCTGATAGAGCAGCGCGCAACTGTCGTACGGCGCAAACAGCCACTTGTGTGGGTCGACGATAAAGCTGTCCGCTCGCTCGATGCCGGCGTAGAGCGGCCGCAATCGGGGCGACGCGATCCCCGCGCCGCCGTACGCGCCGTCCACGTGGAGCCACGCGCCCACCTCGGCGCAATAGCTTGCGATGGCGTCGAGTTCGTCGATGACTCCGGCGTTGGTGGTGCCGGCCGAGGCCACCACAGCGAAGAGACGATCGGGTTCGGTCACCGATTCCCGAAGTGCCGCGGCAGTCAGATGGCCGCTCTCGTCTTCGGGCACTTCCACGACTTCGACGTCCAAAATGCGTGCCGCCGCGCCCACGGACGAGTGGGCTCCCTGCGAGCATGCCACGACCCAGCCGGCCGAGGGCTTAGCGCCGCGTCGCGTCAGGGCTCGATGGCGTGCCGCCGACAGCGCGGAGAGATTGCCGACCGTGCCCCCCGAGACGAAACAACCGGCTGCATGTTCACCCCAGCCGAGCAAACCGATCAGCCAGTCGAGCGCTTGGTTCTCGGCCCAGATGGCGCCCGCGCCGCCCTCCCAGAGTCCGCCATAGATGTTCGCGGCGGAGGTGACCAGATCGAAGGCGACCGCGGCCCGGGTCGGAGCGGAGGGAATGTAGGCCAGGTTCATCGGATCATCCTGGGCGCGCGTGGCCGGCTCGAGGATCTCGGTGAAGATGCGCATCGCCTCGGGGGCGCCGATGCCGGACGGCGTGACCGTGGGGCCGATGGCAGCGGTGAGGTCTTCGCTGGCGCGCGCCGTCGACTTGGGGTCGCTGGCCCGGGCCACCCGGCTGGTGGCCCAGTCGACCGCCTGGTGCACCGCCTCGCTCTCGTCACCCCACGCGTTGTGTCGTGGCGATTCAGTGGGCGGTTGACCTGACTGCGACGACATGGCGAGGAGCCTCCGATCAAGTGTGTGGGTCAACTGCAGGCTATCCACTGGCCTCCTCAGGTCTGTCGCACAGACTCAGACGTCGACGCTTTCGTCACGATCCGGGCGCCTCGGCTCGAGGCCAGCGAAGGCCTCGGGAGGGCTGCGCCACAGTGTGGGGAGTGTCCCTTCCTTGGCTGCCCGCAGCGCGGTCCACACCCGCTCGGGGGTGCAGGGCATGTCGAGGTGACGTACGCCGAAGTGGCCGATCGCGTCCAGCACTGCGTTGTGCACGGCTGGAGTCGATCCGATCGTGCCGGATTCGCCGATCCCCTTGGCGCCGAGTTCGTTGAGCGGCGTGGGCGTCTGCGTCCCCGAGACCTCGAACATGATCGTGTCGGCCGCGCTGGGCAGCGTGTAATCGGCGAACGTGGACGTCAGGGGAGTGCCGTTCACGTCATAGACGAACCCCTCCCACAGGGCCTGCGACATGCCCTGGGCGACTCCACCGTGCTGCTGACCGGCCACGAGTAACGGGTTGAGCACCCGGCCGCAATCGTCGACGGCAATGTGTCGCAACGGGGTGACCAGGCCGGTTTCGGTGTCGACCTCGACCACGCTGACGTGGGCTCCGAAGGGGAACGTAGCGCCGGTCAGGGTGACGTCGAGTTGGGCCGCCAGTGGGCTGCCCTGGCGGAGACTCTCTACCACCAACTGAGCCCAGTCCACGCGGGCTGAGGGCACCCCGGCCACGCCGAACCCGCCGTCCACGATCACGACATCGTCCGCGGGTGCCTCCAGCAATTGCGCGGCCAGCGCCCGCGCCCGATCATGCACCGCCCGGGCTGCGGCAAGCACGGCGCTACCGCCCAGTTGCAGCGAACGGGAGCCTCCCGTGCCCCCGCCGCTGCGCACCTGGGCGGTGTCGGACTGCAGATAGCCGATCCGATCGACCGGGATGCCCAAGGCATCGGAGGCGATCATCGCAAACGAGGTCGCGTGGCCCTGTCCGTGCGCCGAAGTGCCGGCCTTGACGGTGGCACTGCCGTCCGGGTGGATCTCGACCGAGCCGAATTCGTCCCCGCCGAACCCGGTGATTTCGACGTACGTCGAAATCCCGATGCCGAGTGCCCGCACGTCGCCGGCTGCGCGTCGTCGTTCCTGCTCGACCCGCAGCGTGTCGACATCGGCGATCCGCAGCGCCTCGTCGAGGGCGCGGGCGTAGTCGCCGACGTCATAGGTCGCGCCCGTGCGGGTGCGATAGGGAAACGCATCCGGAGCGAGCAGGTTGCGGCGTCGCAGCTCTTCGGGGCGCAGCCCGAGTTCGGCGGCTGTCACGTCGAGCAGCCGTTCCAGGAGCGCCGAAGCCTCGGGTCGCCCGGCGCCTCGGAAGGCCCCGACCGGCGCGGTGTTGGTCAGCACGGCGATCGCGTCGTAGCGCAACTGGGGAATCTCGTAGGGACCCTGAGCCATCGTGTACGTCGGTCCCAGCGCAAAGGAGCCACCGAAACCGGCATAGGCGCCACAGTCCCCGATCACTCGGGCCCGCAGGCCGACGATCTTCCCTGCGCTGGTGACGCCGAGTTCGGCGTACTGCACCTGGCCCCGGCCGTGCATCGAGAGCATGGCTTCGCTGCGGGTTTCGGTCCAGCCGACCGGGCGGCCGAGAAGGCGCGCCGCCGCCACGACGACCCCGTGTTCGGCGCCGATGCCAGCCTTGCCGCCGAAGGCGCCGCCGACGTGGGGTGCGATTACGCGCACCTTGTCCTGCGGCAGACCGGTGAGCTCGACGATGAGGTCGCGCGTCAGATGCGGATGTTGGGTCGAAACCCACACCGTCACCGCGTCTTGTTCGGGGGCGGCAACGATGGCATGGCCCTCGATCGGCGCCGTGGCGATCCGCTGGTTTTCCAGCCTGAGCCGCACGATGTGGTCGGCACCGGCGAACGGGTCGCTCTCATCGCGGTCGCGGAACCCTCGCGCGATGTTGGATCCCAGGCCCGGAAACTGCAGCGGAGCCGTGGCATCGAGGGCAGCTTCCATGTCGGTCACCGCCGGGAGCGGGTCATAGTCGACCTCGATCAGCTCGAGCGCATCCTGTGCCTGGG
Source organism: uncultured Actinomycetota bacterium (assembly GCA_963814245.1). Classification (GTDB taxonomy): domain Bacteria; phylum Actinomycetota; class Actinomycetes; order Propionibacteriales; family Nocardioidaceae; genus Nocardioides. Next base: position 1,182,015 of record CAWFBY010000003.1, on the reverse strand, counting down.
CGCGTGTCTCGGCCACCACAACGGCGATGGGTTCGCCAACGAAACGCACCCGGTCAGCGGTGAGCAAGGGCCGGCGGCACTGTTCGTTGGGGGTGAAGAAGGACGGTGCCACCTGCCCGGCGAAGGTCGCCCCGGTGAAGACGCCGATCACTCCCGCCGCCGCTTCGGCAGCACGGGTGTCCAGACGGGTGATGATGGCGTGTGGATGGGGGCTGCGCGCGAAGACGGCAAAGGTCTGATCGCTCAGTCGAAGGTTGTCCACGAAGGTGGAATCGCCTCGCAACAGGGCCGGGTCTTCGACCCGGCGCACTTCGGTTCCCAAAATTGACCCGTGCATGAATCGAGCCTAAGGGGCCGGTCCGCGCGCCGCTGGTTAGGGAAGCCTTACTTGAACCCTTCGGCCTATTAACGTCACACTGGTGTTGTGCAATTCCTCGACGACCCTTCTGCCGCTGTCCGCGGCGATGCCTCGACGCGGGTGCGGGTAGCTCGGTCGATCCTCGAGAACGGCCCTTCGACCGCCGCTGATCTGGCGGCTCGGGTGGGTTTGACTGCCGCAGCAGTGCGCCGCCACTTGGATCATCTGGTTGAAGAGCAGGCTGTCGAGGCTGATCTGCAGCGGGTCTATGGCAGCCGCGGTCGGGGCCGGCCGGCCAAAGTTTTTCGGCTGACCGATCATGGGCGGGATCGCTTTGATCAGCAGTACGACGACCTCGCGGTGCAGGCGCTGCGGTTCTTGGCCGAGACCCAGGGAGACGAAGCCGTCGTCGCTTTCGCCCGACGTCGCGTGGGTTTCATCGAGCGTGACTATGCCGAAGTGCTTGCCGCCGAGCCGACCTTGTCGCCCGCCGAGGCGTTGGCGCGGGTGTTCAGCGCCGAGGGCTACGCCGCCACGGTCCAGGGCCTGCCTATCGCGGGCGACCAACTGTGCCAGCAGCATTGCCCGGTGGCTCACGTAGCCCACGAGTTTCCCCAACTGTGTGAGGCCGAGACCGAGGCCATCGGCCGTGTCTTGGGCACTCATGTTCAACGCTTGGCGACCATTGCCCACGGCGATGGCGTGTGCACCACCTGCATTCCGGTCTCGGCCACCCACGGCTCAACCGGCGACAACAAGAACGGAGCCTCATCATGACCACGATCGACGAGCTCAACCCGGGCCTCGAAGGGATCGGTCGCTACGAATTCGGTTGGCACGACCCCGACACCGCTGGGGCAACCGCCAAACGGGGCCTCACCGAAGACGTTGTCCGCGGCATCTCCGCGCTCAAGAACGAACCGCAGTGGATGCTCGATCTTCGGTTGAAGGGTCTCGCGCTGTTTGGGCGTAAGCCGATGCCGACGTGGGGTGCGGACCTGTCCGGCATCGACTTCGACAACATCAAGTACTTCGTCCGATCCAGCGAGAAGCAGGCCCAAACCTGGGAGGACCTGCCCGAAGACATCAAGAACACCTACGACAAGTTGGGCATCCCCGAGGCGGAGAAGCAGCGCCTGGTGGCCGGCGTTGCGGCGCAATACGAATCCGAGGTCGTCTACCACTCGATCCGAGAGGATCTGGAGGAAAAGGGCGTGTTGTTCCTCGACACAGACACCGCCCTGCGCGAGCAGGAGGAGCTCTTCAAGGAGTACTTCGGCACCATCATCCCGGTCGGCGACAACAAGTTTGCGGCGCTCAACACCAGTGTGTGGTCGGGCGGCTCGTTCATCTATGTGCCTCCGGGGGTGCACGTGGACATCCCGCTGCAGGCCTACTTTCGGATCAACACCGAGAATATGGGCCAGTTCGAGCGCACTCTCATCATCGTCGACGAAGGCGCCTACGTGCACTACGTCGAAGGCTGCACCGCCCCGATCTACTCTTCCGACTCGCTCCACTCCGCAGTGGTCGAGATCATCGTGAAGAAGGGCGGGCGGTGCCGCTACACGACCATCCAGAACTGGTCGAACAACGTCTACAACCTGGTAACCAAGCGTGCGGTCTGCGAGGCCGGCGCCACGATGGAATGGGTCGACGGCAACATCGGCTCCAAGGTCACGATGAAATACCCCGCGATCTACCTGATGGGCGAACACGCCAAGGGCGAGACGCTTTCGATCGCGTTCGCCGGCGAGGGGCAGCATCAAGACGCCGGGGCCAAGATGGTGCACGCGGCGCCCAACACCTCCTCGTCGATTCTTTCCAAGTCGGTGGCTCGCGGCGGGGGACGGACGTCGTACCGCGGCTTGATCCAGATCAACGAAGGGGCGCACGGATCGAAGTCCAACGTGCTCTGTGACGCCCTCCTGGTCGACCAGATCAGCCGGTCAGACACCTACCCCTACGTCGATATCCGCGAGGACGACGTATCCATGGGTCATGAGGCAAGCGTGTCGAAGGTCAGTGAAGACCAGCTGTTTTACCTCATGAGCCGCGGCATGGAGCAGGACGAAGCGATGGCCATGATCGTGCGCGGTTTCGTGGAGCCGATCGCGAAGGAACTCCCCATGGAGTACGCGCTCGAGTTGAACCGTTTGATCGAACTTCAAATGGAAGGGGCCGTTGGGTGACGGCGATTGCACAAGCGCTGGAGATGGACCAAGTCTCCAGTCACCTTCACCCCGCAGGATCCTTCGACGTCGCCGATCACGCGGTCCCGACGGGGCGTGAGGAAGTCTGGCGGTTTACCCCGCTGAAGCGGCTCCGGGGCCTTCACCAGGACGGTCCGCTTGATGGGGTCGCCGGTGTCGACTACACGGTCGCCGTCACTGCCCCCGCCGGGGTCAGCGTCGGTGCGGTGCCGCTCAGCCACGAGGCGCGCGGTTCGTCCGGACTGATCCCTCGCGATCGGGTCAGCGCGCGGGCCTGGTCGGCCGCGCAGAGTGTCTATCTGGTCGATGTGCCCAGCGAAGCCGAGCTCGATGAGGTGATTTCGCTGACCGTGACGGGCCTGGGCACCGAACGCGCCTGCGCCGGTCACCTCGTCATCCGGGTCGGAGCCTTCGCCCGGGCCACGGTCGTGGTGCAGTTCCTGGGCTCGGCGACCCTCGCCGAAAACGTCGAGTTGGTGGTCGGCGACGGAGCCAACCTAACGATCGTCACGGTGCAAGACTGGGCCGACGACGCCGTACATCACTCCACGCAACACGCTCGGGTCGGTCGCGACGCCACCCTGAAGCACGTGGCGGTCTCCTTCGGAGGAGATCTGCTGCGCAACGACACGACGGCGGAGTACGCCGGCCCCGGTGGCGCGGTGGAGATGTTAGGGCTCTACTTCGCCGACGACGGGCAACACATCGAACACCGGCTTTTTGTCGACCACACCGCCCCGAAGACCCGCAGTCATGTGGTCTACAAGGGCGCGCTGCAGGGCCAGGGTGCCCACGCCGTCTGGATCGGGAATGTGTTGATCCGCAAGGTGGCCGAAGGCATCGAGACCTTCGAGGAAAACCGCAACCTGGTGCTGACCGACGGGTGCCAGGCCGACTCGGTGCCGAACCTGGAGATCGAGACGGGCGAAATCGAGGGCGCGGGTCACGCGTCTGCGACGGGGCGCTTCGACGACGAGCAACTGTTCTATCTCCGTTCGCGGGGGATCGAGGAGGCGGAGGCGCGGCGGTTGGTCGTGCACGGCTTCTTCAACGACCTGATTCGACGCATCGACGTGCCGAGCCTCGAGGACCATCTGCGGGCCACGGTGGAGTCGGAGTTGGCCAAGAACGTGTTGAAGGTGGGCAACTGATGGCCTTCGAACGCGTGGCCTCGGTTGACGAGGTGCCCGATGACACCGCATTGGCGGTCGAGGTGGGCGGTCGCGACGTCGTCGTCGCACGCTCCGAGGGCGAATTCTTCGCCGCCGCCGACCTGTGTTCGCATGCTTCCGTGGCTCTCTCCGAAGGAGAGGTCGAAGACTGCGCGATCGAATGCTGGCTGCACGGATCGCGGTTCGACCTGCGCACCGGCAAGCCCATCGGGCTGCCCGCGACCGAGCCCGTCGCGACATACGCCATCGAGGTCCGTGGCAACGATTTGTACGTCGACCCAACCGAGGCGCTTAACGGCGTTTCGCAACCCTGAAGCGGAAGAGAGAGCGCACCATGAGCACGCTGGAAATCAAGGATCTGCACGTCTCCGTCGAAACCGAGGACGGCCCCAAGGAGATCCTCAAGGGCGTCACGCTGACCATTCGCGACGGCGAGACGCACGCGATCATGGGCCCCAACGGGTCCGGCAAGTCCACGTTGGCCTATTCCATCGCTGGCCATCCGAAGTACACCGTCACCGCCGGGACCGTCACGTTGGACGGCAACGACGTCCTGGGGATGTCGGTCGATGAGCGGGCGCGCGCCGGGCTCTTCTTGGCGATGCAGTATCCCGTGGAGATCCCGGGAGTTTCGGTGGCCAACTTCTTGCGGACCGCCAAAACCGCCATCGACGGCGAGGCCCCCAAGCTGCGCACCTGGATCAAGGACGTCAACGCCGCGATGACCCAGGCCGGACTCGATCCGACCTTCTCCCAACGCAATGTCAACGAGGGCTTTTCTGGTGGCGAGAAGAAGCGTCACGAAGTCGCTCAGTTGGAGCTGCTCGACCCGTTGGTCGCGGTGCTGGACGAGACCGACTCCGGGTTGGACATCGACGCCCTCAAGGTCGTGTCCGAAGGCGTGAACCGCTTCTCTGCCAAGGGCGACAAGGGTGTCTTGTTGATCACCCACTACACCCGGATCCTGCGCTACATCACGCCCGACTTCGTGCACGTCTTCGTCAACGGCCGGATCGCTGAAGAAGGCGGCCCCGAGTTGGCCGATCAGCTCGAGGCCGAGGGTTACGACAAATACGTCAAGGCCGCCGTCTAGCTCCGCGCTGGGGTGCGTTGGGAACGACTGCGAAAGGAGTGAGCATGATCGAGGGACTATTGCCCGAATTGACCGTGATCCGCAAGGACTTTCCGATCCTTTCGCGGGTCCTCAGCGGCGGTCAGGAGTTGATCTACCTCGACAGTGCCAACACCTCTCAAAAGCCGCAGATCGTGATCGACACGATGGTCGACCATCTCGAGCGACACAATGCCAACGTGGCGCGAGCGATGCACCAGTTGGGCGCCGAGTCCTCGTTCGCGTTCGAGGCGGCCCGCGACAAGGTGGCCACGTTCATTGCTGCCCCGTCGCGCGACGAAGTGATCTTCACCAAGAACGCCTCCGAGGCCCTCAACCTAGTGGCCAACACGCTGGCCTGGCCCGGGGAACTGGCCGTCGGCCCCGGAGACGAGATCTTGATCACCGAGATGGAGCACCACTCCAACATCGTGCCCTGGCAGTTGCTGGCCCAACGCACCGGCGCCACGCTTCGCTGGTTCGGGCTCACCGACGAGGGGCAGCTCGATCTGAGCACGATCGACGACCTGCTTAACGAACGCACCAAGGTGGTCGCGCTGACGTGGGTGTCCAACATGCTGGGCACGATCAACCCGGTGGCGGCCATCGCCGCCCGGGGCCACGCGGTAGGGGCCATCGTCGTGGTCGATGCCTCACAGGCGGCGCCGCAACTCCCGATCGACGTGGTGGCGTCGGGAGCGGATCTGTTGGCGTTCACCGGGCACAAGACGGTCGGCCCGACCGGCATTGGCGTGCTGTGGGGCAAGCGCGCGATCCTCGACCAGTTGCCGCCCTTCCTCGGGGGTGGCGAGATGATCGAGACAGTCACAATGCAGCGCTCGACGTACGCTCCGATTCCGCACAAGTTCGAAGCGGGCACCCCGCCCATCGTCGAGGCGGTTGGCCTCGGCGCGGCGCTCGACTACCTCGCACACATCGGTCTGGACAAGATCCATGCCCACGAACAGGCCATCACCGCCTACGCGCTCGATGGCCTGGCGACGGTGCCTGGTCTGAAGGTGCTCGGTCCCTTGGCCGCGGCTGACCGTGGGGGAGCTGTGTCCTTCGAGTTGGACGGTGTTCATCCGCACGATGTGGCCACCGTGCTCGACACCCGGGGCATCGCCGTACGCGCAGGTCATCACTGCGCCAAGCCCGCCCACGCCAGATTCGGGGTGCAGTCCTCGACCCGGATGTCGTCGTACCTCTACACGACGCCGGGCGAGATCGACGCGCTCATCGACGGACTGAACTACACCCGCTCCTACTTCAAGGTGGGGTGAGGATGTCTGCCGAGCTCGACTCGCTTTACCAGGAAATCATCCTGGACCACTACAAGAATCCCCAGCACAAGGGCCTGCGCGAGCCCTACGAAGCCGAGGTTCACCACGTGAACCCCACCTGTGGGGACGAGGTGACGCTACGCGTGCATCTGGAGGGGGACCGCGTCCAAGACGTGTCCTACGACTCCGTCGGGTGTTCGATCTCGCAGGCCTCTGCCTCGGTGATGGCCGACCTGTTGATCGGCAAGGACCTCACCGAGGCGCTGGCGATCCACGAAAACTTCCTGCAACTCATGCAAGGCAAGGGCCAGGTCGACCCTGACGAGGAGCTGCTTGAGGACGGCGTCGCCTTCGCGGGGGTCGCCAAGTTCCCCGCACGGGTCAAGTGCGCGCTCCTCGCCTGGATGGCCTGGAAAGACGCCACAGCCACGGCGTCACATCACCAAGAAGTCAAGGAGAATCAGACGTGACCGACACCCCCACCGATCTGCCTACCGTGGATGCCGAGGCGATCAATGCCGGGATTTCCGCCCCGGCGACGGTCGATGACGTCACCGAGGCGATGAAGGACGTCGTTGACCCCGAGCTCGGCATCAACGTCGTCGACCTGGGTTTGTTGTACGACGTCCACCTCGACGAGTCCAGCAACGTCGTGCTCGACATGACCCTGACCTCGGCGGCCTGCCCGTTGACCGACGTCATCCAGGACCAAACGCATGCCGCCCTGGAAGGACTCGTGAAGGAGGTCGCGATCAACTGGGTCTGGATGCCACCGTGGGGTCCCGACAAGATTACCGAAGACGGCCGCGAACAGTTGCGGGCGTTGGGTTTCAACGTCTAACCGCCCCTTGACTACGCCATGACCGACGTGCTGTTGCCCGCTGGTCGAGTGGAGCGCTGGCTGGAGAACTTCACCCGGTCGCATGGGGCGACCCCGTTCCGGGTCGAGCAGGGGGCACTTGTGGGGGCCTCGGCGGACGGGTCCACCTTTGAGTTGAGACTGCCCTTCGGGGCGTCGTACGACGCACGTCCGGACCCGGAGGAGTTTTGCGCGGCCGTGTCCCTCCCGGCGGAGTGGGGCGTGCTCTTGGTGCGCAAGGGTGGATTTGCGGTGGCCAGGCTCGCGCACGGCGACCTGCTGGACCACAAGATCGGCCGGAGGCACGTGCAAGGTCGCACCAAGGCCGGCGGGCAAAGTCAGCAACGGTTCGCGCGGCGCCGCGACAACCAGGCTCGGGTCGCGTTTGAGGCTGCGGCCGACCACGCGGCACGGGTGCTGACGGCGACCGGGCCGATGCCGGTCGTTACCGGTGGGGACCACGCGGCCCTTGACGAAGTCCTGCAGGACCGGCGCCTGGCGCACCTCACCATCGTCCCTCCATGGCTGCCGTTGCCGGACCCGCGGCGACGCGCGTTGGATCTGGCCATCGCGTCGGCACAATGCGTGCGGGTGGAGGTCCACAACGCGGGTTGAGGGGGAGGAATACGCTGAAGTCGTGAGCGCTGATCCGGTCGTCGAAGTCTCGGGATTGGTGAAGCGATTCGGTCACACGCTGGCCCTCGACGGCCTCGATCTCACCGTGGACCAGGGTCACATTCATGGCTTTCTGGGCCCCAACGGGGCGGGAAAATCAACGACGATCCGGATCCTGTTGGGGCTGGTGCGCGCCGATCACGGGGTGGTTCGGGTCTTTGGTGCGGATCCGTGGCGCGACAACGTCGAGATACACCGCAAACTCGCCTACGTGCCGGGCGACGTGTCGCTGTGGCCCAACCTGTCGGGCGGCGAGACCATCGACTTCTTGCTGCGCACCCGCGGCAAAACACCCGGTGCGACGCGCCGCGACGAATTGGTGGAGAGATTCGAACTGGACCCGGAGAAGCGCTGTCGGGCCTACTCCAAAGGAAATCGCCAGAAGGTGGCCCTGATTGCCGCGCTGGCCGACGATTCGCCCCTGCTGGTGCTTGATGAACCCACCTCGGGGCTCGACCCGCTCATGGAGGGGCTCTTTCGCGAGTGCCTACACGAGGCGAAAGAGGCCGGCCGCACGGTGCTGCTCTCCAGTCACATCCTGTCCGAAGTGGCCGCTGTCTGCGACCAGGTGACCATCGTGCGCGACGGTCGCGTGGTCGAGCGCGGCAGCGTGGAACGGTTGCGGCACCTGCGCAACAACCAGGTGCGCGCCGTACTCCGGGCCGCGCCGCCTGATCTCTCCCGGATCCCCGGTCTCTATGACCTCGAGGTGCGCGGAGACACGGTCACCTGTCGCGTCGCGGATAAAGACCTGCAGGGCCTGTTGGCGGCGCTCGCGGGCGTTGGCGTGCTGAGTTTGGAGAGCACGCCCGCCTCCCTCGAAGAGGTCTTCTTGTCCGCCTATCGCGACCCTGCTGGTGTGTCCGAGGCGCGATGAGCTCCTACACGGGCACCTGGCGGCTGATGCGGTTGGCGCTGCATCGGGACCGAGTGTTGCTGCCCGTGTGGACCGCGGGGCTCGTCGGGATGTCGGCCGCCTCGGTGCAGGCCACCCGTGAGTTGTATGGCACCCCGGAGGCGGTCGCGGCCGCGGCCGGCGGAATCAATGGTTCGGCGGCGCTCGTGGCGATGTATGGGCCGATCGCCGATGAGACCAGCCTGGCGGCGGTGTCGGTGTTCAAAATGGTCGTGGTCGGGGGCCTGTTCGTGGCCTTCCTCGCCGCGCTCGTCGTACGCCGCCACACGCAACTCGATGAGGAGTCGGGCAGGGCCGAGTTGTTGGGTGCCGGTGCCATCGGGCGATCGGCTCCCTTGGCCGCCGCTCTCCTGGTCGGGGCGTGCTTCTCTGTTGTGGTGGGCCTGGCCACTGCGATCGCCAACCAGTTGGCCGGCAACGACGGGACAGGATCCCTGGCGTTCGGACTGGGCTGGACCGGCATCGGTCTGGTCTCAGCCTCACTGGCTGCCGTGGCCGCCCAGCTGTCGGCCAGCGCCCGCACCGGCGCCGGGGTGGTTGCCACGCTGCTCGGCGCCGCCTATTTCGTGCGCGCCGTCGGAGATGTCTCGCAGTCGTGGCTGACCTGGCTGTCTCCGTTTGGGTGGCTGCTCAAAGTGGAGGCCTACACCGACAACCGGTGGTGGGTGCTGGCCCTCCCGCTGCTGACCGCGTTGACTCTCACGGGGGTCGCCCTCTCCTTGCGGCAACGGCGGGATCTGGGGAGTGGCCTGTTTGCTGCCCGTCCTGGTGACGACTCTGGGGCGCCTGGCTTTGGCGGCGTGGTGGCGCTTTATCGACGACTCGACCGCACCAACATCGCGCTCTGGACGGTCGGTTTGGCCCTGATGGGCGCGTTGCTGGGTGCGGTCGCGCCCGATGTCGATTCGATGGTCCAATCGGCCTCGGCTCGGGAGATGATCGAGAAACTCGGCGGGGTTGGGCTCGTGCGCGACACCTTCCTGGCGGTGGAGATCTCCATCATGGGGGCCTTGCTTTCGGCGTACGCCATCAGTGCCATGACGCGGTACGCCGAGGACGAGACGCGGGGGCGGTTCGACCAACTCCTGGCCTCCGGCGCGACCCGTCGTCGCGTCTTTGGTGCAGCCCTAGGGCAGGCGCTGCTCGGGACCACGTGGCTGGCATTGGTGACCGGTTCCAGCCTGGCACTCACGTTCGGATTGCAGGTGGGAGGCGTGGGGTCGAGCTTGCGCCGACTCCTGCCGGCGGCGCTGGCCCAACTGCCGGCAGCGTGGGTGATCATCGCCGGCACGGCGCTGGCCTGGGCGTGGCATGCGCGCCGCGCCAACCTGGCCTGGGCGCTGCTGGTGCTCTTCGTGGTGTTGGGGGAGTTCGGCACGCTCCTGGGGCTCCCCTCCTGGTTGGTCGATCTGGCGCCCTTCACCCATGTGCCTCGGATGCCAGTGGCCACGTTCGCGTGGCCCCCCGAGCTGGCGCTGACCGCGGTGGCGGCGCTTGGCCTGGTTGCCGCGTGGGGTCGCTTCTCGCGTCGGGACATCGGCTAGCCTCCCTTGTCATGTGGCACCCGGAGCCTGGGTGGCGGCAGTTGCCCGGTGCGGCCGGCCCGTCGACGTACGGCGTGTGGCGCAGAGATACGGGTGGTCGGGCCCAGGTGATCAAGCGCCTGACGGCGCCCGGCCCCCACGACCCTCCCGAACTGTCCCATCCGCGCCATCCTGCCTATTGGCGGCGCGAAGTTGAGTTGGCGAGCGAGCAGCTGCTTCGCGACACGCCCGGGCTGTGTAGCGCTCCCGTGTTGGCCGTCGAAGAGGACGTTGAGGGCGTCACCATCATGACCGAGGCGATGGACGAGGTCTCGCATTCAGGGCTGTTCACGGCCACGGCACTCGGCCGGTTTGCCGGGTGGACCCCGCCCAACGCGCCCTGGTTAGCACGCGACCACCTCGCGACACGGCTAGCCAGCGTGGAACGTGCGGGGGGCTGGCCGACCCTCGCGCGCACAACCGTTGCCGACGTCGCTGACTACTTGTGGTCTCGCCGGGCCGTGTTTCTCGGCAGGCTTGAGGAACTGCCCCAGGTCGCTCAGCACGGCGACCCAGTGCCCAAGAATCTCCCCGGCCGCGACGGGGAGCGGATTGTGGCGATCGACTGGGGGTCACTGGGGCTGGCGCCGGTGGGCGTGGACCTGGGCTACTTCGCGCTCTCGGCACGTGAGGACTTCGAACATCTCGTGTCGGCGTACCACTCCGCCTTGCCTCCCGGCCGGGCCAGTCGCGAACAGGTGGAGTTGGGTGCGCGCGTCAGCGCCGTCTACACCGTGTTGAGTCGTGCCGAGTGGGCGTTGGCTCGCGTCGCGGGGGGTGACGGCGCCCTGGCGGGCAAGTACCGGCACCCGAGCGTCGCACCACATTTGCGCGCTCTGCAACGCCAATTTCCCCAGATTGAGGCACTGCTCTAGCCCGGTGGTTTGGGTTGGTCAGATCGGCGGCGAGGGCGCCTGGGGCGAACGTAGCCTGTGGCGGTTCGCCTCCACCTCCAACCGGATCCAAACCTCGCCCAGGAGCGCCCCTCATGCTCGCAACAGTGCAACGTCTGATCAGCCTTGTGCTTGGTCTGGTCTTGCTCGTTGGGGTCGGCGGCTGTGGCGTCATTTCTGAGTTGGGATCGACCCCCAAGGTCAAGCCGCCGCCCAAGGAGCAGCCGGCCCCGTCCTCTGTTGCCCTGGCGAAGAACCTCGACAAGGCGTTCCAGGACGCCGACACGGTTCGGATGACGGTGCAGTTCCCGATGTCTGGCCAGACCGCGAACCTCGAGTTGGCGGGCTCGGTAAACGGCTCGTTCACCGCCGGGGAGATGACGATGCCTGGCGGTTCGGTGCGCTACCGGATCGTCGGGGAGCAGCTCTACGTGACCGGATCGGGCAAGCTGGCTGCCGTGTTGGCGGGGGGCAGGGCCCCGGCTCGCGGACGCTGGGTCAAGGCTCCTGCCTCGGCGGCGGCGGAAACCTTCTCGAACTTCACTGTGGCGGGCCTGTGGCGCGATCGGGTCCTGGTGACGGCAAACGATCTCGATTCGTTGAACAAGTCCTCGGTGAACACCGTGTGGCTGGACGCCGGCCCCGCTTATCGGATGGTTGTCCCCGACCGCACATCCAAGCGCGGCGTACCGGTCATGGTGCTCGCCGACGGGAGTTGGCGCATCACCCAGATCGGCGACACTGACACCAGCTGGGGCATGGTCACCTTCAGCGACTGGGACAACGTCGAGCCAGTCACCGCACCCCAAAACGCCTGACGCGAGTCGGCGCAAACTCACGTGGGAAATATCGCGAGTCGGCGCAAACTCACTGGTTGTGGTGAAACTGCGACGGGTCGGCGGTCAAACTGCGACGGGTCGGCGGTCAAACTGCGACGGGTCGGCGGTCAAACTGCGACGGGTCGGCTAAGGGGTTTCGACCGCCCAGGTGTCGCACGAGTTGATGTCACCGGAATTGAAGCCGGTCTGGAACCATTTGACCCGCGAGGCCGCTGAGCCGTGGGTCCAGGATTCCTGAGTTACCTGACCCTGGGTCTTCTGCTGGATCCGGTCGTCGCCAACTGCCTCGGCGGCCGCAATCGCCTCACGCACGTCTTGCTCGGTGATCTCGGTGATCAACACCTCGCCCGCGCTGTCTTGCGTGCGGGTCGCCGCGCGGGTCCACAAGCCGGCATAGCAGTCGGCCTGCAGTTCGAGTCGTACGGCGTCACTGCGAGGCCCCTGCTGGGTGCGGACCCGACCCATGGTGCCCAGCAGATTCTGGATGTGGTGGCCGTATTCGTGGCCGATGACGTACGGCTCTACGAACGCACCGCTGGGACCGCCGAGGGCACCCTGGAGCACCTGCTCGAAGAAAGACGTGTCGAGATAGATCGTCTGGTCTGGCGGGCAATAGAACGGCCCCACCTGCGAGGTGGCCTGCCCGCACTGGGTGTTGACCGCGCCACTGAAGGTCTGCATGGTCGCCGGACTGAACGGCTTGCCGGTTGCTTCGGTCAAGGTGGCTGACCAGTAGTCATACAGAGAGTTCTCCACGGCGATGCGCGAGCAGTCCACGTCGGTCTCGGCGTCCGCGCCGGTCTTGCAGTTGGCATAGCGGTCGGTGTCCTGCTCGGCCATCCGGCTTTGATCAAATCCGCCGGATGCGTCGGGACTGCCACCGGTGAGGTCCACGCCGCCGCACATCGACAGGACCAATACGAGGACCACGATGATGACACCGCCGATTCCGCCGCTGGCCATCCCACCGCCGCCACCCGGGATGGGCAGACGCATGGGCCCCATCCCGCCGCCCCTGCCGCCGGAGTCAGAAACACGGCCGGTGTCGAGACGGGCCTTTGGGTTGAAGCGCATGTGGGTGCCTTCCTGCGTGAACCGGGGGTCTTCCCCCGCAGTAGAGTAACGACCCTCATGATCACCGCCCAACATCTGCACGTCCGAGTCGGTGCGCGTCTTTTGATGGAAAACGTGACGTTCCGCGTCGCGGCCGGTGACAAAGTGGGCCTCGTGGGGCGCAACGGGGCTGGCAAAACCACCCTCACCAAGATCCTGGCCGGCGAATTGCTGCCCGCCGAAGGCAGCGTCCACAGCACGGGCGAAGTGGGCTATCTGCCCCAGGATCCGCGGTCAGGAGACCCCGAACAGGTGGCCCGCGAGCGCATCCTGTCGGCGCGGGGTCTAGACGACGCCGTACGCCGCCTGCGCGAGGCCGAAGACCAGATGGGCAGCGACGATCCGAACATCCGAGAGCGCGCGATGCGCCGCTACACGCGAGCCGAGGCCGAGCTGCAGGCCGGTGGCGGCTATGCCGCCGAGTCCGAAGCCGCCCGGATCGCGGCGAGTTTGGGGATCGAGGACCGCATCCTCGGCCAGCAACTCAAGACTCTCTCAGGCGGGCAGCGTCGTCGCGTTGAGCTTGCCCGGATCCTCTTCTCCGGAGCGGACACTCTCCTGCTTGACGAACCCACCAACCACTTGGATGCGGACTCGGTCGGCTGGCTGCGTGAATTCCTCAAAGCCCACAAGGGAGGTCTGGTCGTGATCAGTCACGACACGGACCTGCTCGAGCACACCGTCAACAAAGTGCTGCACCTTGACGCCAACCGGGGCGAGATCGACGTCTACAACATGGGCTGGAAGTCTTATCTCACCCAGCGCGAGAACGACGAGCGACGTCGCAAGCGCGAGCGTGCGAATGCCGAGCGCAAAGCAACCACCCTGATGGACCAGGCCAACAAGATGCGCGCCAAGGCGACCAAGGCCCAGGCTGCCCAGTCGATGATCAAACGCGCCGAACGGCTGATGGCCGGAGTCGAGTCGGAGCGGCGAGCGGATCGCGTGGCCAAGATCTCGTTCCCTGCACCCGCGCCGTGTGGCAAAACTCCGCTGACCGCGGCAGAGCTGTCCAAGTCCTACGGCTCCCTCGAAGTGTTCACCGATGTCGATCTGGCCATCGACCGGGGATCGCGCGTGGTCATTCTCGGACTCAATGGCGCCGGGAAGACCACGCTGTTGCGGATCCTGGCCGGGGTGGACCGCCCCGACACGGGCCGCGTCGTACCAGGTCACGGTCTCAAGCTCGGCTATTACGCCCAGGAGCACGAAACCCTCGACACCTCCCGGAGTGTGCTGGCGAACCTGCATGCCAATGCACCGCAACTCACCGACACCGAGGCCCGCTCGGTGCTCGGGTCCTTCCTTTTCTCGGGCGACGACGCGGACAAGCCTGCCGGGGTGTTGTCCGGAGGAGAGAAAACACGGCTGGCTCTGGCCATCCTGGTCGTGTCGAGCGCCAACGTGCTCCTCCTGGACGAACCGACCAACAACCTGGATCCAGCATCACGCGAAGAGGTCCTAGCGGCCATCAGGACCTATCAGGGTGCGATCGTCTTGGTGACTCACGACGAAGGAGCGGTCCAGGCGCTAGAACCAGACCGGGTGTTGATCTTGCCCGACGGTGTCGAAGACCTGTGGACCGAGGATTACGGCGACCTGATCGCCCTCGCTTAGCCTCGGCCGCCCACCCGTAGGGGAACAATCGCACGGCGTACGACGTTGCGGCGATGCAGCGATCGATGAGGAGAACACGTGTCCGGAATGCAAGGGATGGGGCCGGCCTGGCGCCATTTGCGATCGGACCGCAGCGCCCTGAAGTCCCGGCTCGATCGCGGCACCATCCGCCGGGTGGTCACCTTCGCGAGACCTCATCGGCGCCCGATCTCGGCGTTCCTTGCTCTCACCGTCGTTGACGCTCTGTTGGTGGTGGTGACGCCACTGCTGGTGCAACGCATCGTCGACGACGGCGTACTCAAGCAGAACGTCGCCCTGGTCACCGGTCTGGCGTTGATCATGGCCGCCACGGCGATCTTCAACGCCCTGTTATCGGTGGCGATCGGCTATCTCTCCTCACGCATCGGCGAGGGCTTGATCTTCGACCTCAGGACCCAGGTGTTTGCCCATGTGCAGCGCCAGTCCTTGGCCTTCTTCACCCGCACTCAAACGGGCGCCCTGGTCTCGCGGCTCAATAACGACGTGATCGGCGCCCAGCGCGCGTTCACCTCAACCCTATCGAGCACGGTCTCCAACGCCATCTCTGTGGTCGTGGTCGGCATCGCCATGGTGGCCCTGAGTTGGCAGGTGACCCTGCTCTGCCTGGCCTTGTTCCCGGTCGCGTTCTTGACCTCGCGCTGGGTGAGCGGTCGCCTCGCGGGGTTGAGCCGCCAGCAGATGGACGGCAACGCCGACATGGGCAACGCCATGACCGAGCGATTCAACGTCGGCGGCGCGATGTTGCTTAAGCTCTTTGGTCGGCGCGACGAAGAGGACGCCCTGTTCGCGCAGAAGGCGGGAAACGTGCGTGATCTGGGCATCCGGATCTCGCTCATCACCCGGGTCTTTGTCGCCACCATGATGACCGTTCCAGCGTTGGCGACGGCGCTGGTGTACGGCGTCGGCGGTCGCCTCGCGATCAGCGGCGCCCTGACCGTCGGGACCATGCTTGCCCTGGCAACTCTGCTGCTGCGCCTCCTGGGCCCCCTGCAGGGATTGTCCAATGTGCGGATTGACGTGATGACCGCCCTGGTGAGTTTTGAGCGCGTCTTTGAGGTGCTCGATCTGCCCTCGCTCATCAACGAGCGGCCGGACGCTGTGGTGCTCCCCGCCGACGCGGCCCGGGTGGAATTTGTCGGAGTCGGCTTCACCTACCCCCAAGCCGACGAGGTTTCGCTGGCTTCGTTGGAGGTGGTGGCGCGCCCCGAGGCACGAGTGAGCGAGCCGGTCCTGATCGACATCAATCTTGTCGCCGAGCCCGGTCAGATGATCGCCGTCGTCGGCCCCTCGGGCGCAGGCAAGACCACGCTGACGCACTTGGTCGCGAGGTTGTACGACGCCACGTCGGGGTCGGTGCGCGTTGGTGGACACGATGTCCGGGAGGTGACGCTGCAGTCCTTGGAGGACGCAGTCGGCTATGTCACCCAGGACGCACACATGTTCCACGACACGATCCGCGCCAACCTGGCCTTCGCTGCGCCCGGCGCCAGCGACGACCAGATGTGGGAGGCGCTGGCCGCGGCTCAGGTCGCGGGCTTGGTGCGCAGCCTTCCCGATGGACTCGACACCGTGGTGGGCGATCGTGGGTATCGCTTGTCCGGAGGAGAACGGCAGCGTCTGGCGATCGCGAGACTCCTGCTCAAGGCCCCGCCGATCGTCGTACTCGATGAGGCGACCGCGCATCTCGACAGCGAGTCGGAGGCGGCGGTGCAGCGCGCCTTGGACGCGGCCCTCGCGGGACGTACATCGCTGGTGATCGCACACCGACTGTCGACCGTGCGCGCCGCCGACCTGATCGTCGTGCTCGATCGGGGGCGCATCGTCGAGACCGGAAACCATGCGTCTTTGGTCGACGCGGGCGGGCTTTATGCCGACCTCTATGCGACCCAGTTCGCCGTGCCGGAAGCGTCCGTCTCGACCATCCCATGAAGGGGTCCATTGACGGTCTCCAAAGATAGGGGCGATAACCTCCCGGCATGGATTTGCAACTCGCTGATCGTGTCTACATCGTTACCGGCGGCACCGCCGGTTTGGGCGGAGCCAGCGCTACGGCGCTCGTCGCCGAAGGCGCCAGAGTGGTCATTTCTGGACGTCGCCAGGACCGGCTGGATGCCGCTGCTGCCAGGTTGGGTCCGCTCGCGACCACGGTCCTGGCCGACAACGCGGATCCGGCCACGCCGGGGCGGCTCTTGGCCGCCGCGCAGGAGTTCGGTGGCCGCGTCGACGGCGCGCTGATCAGCGTGGGCGGGCCCCCGCCGGGCACCGTGATGAACGTGTCGGATGACGCCTGGACGGCGGGCTTCGAGACCGTCTTCCTGGGGGGAGTTCGGCTCTGCCGCGAGATTGCGGCCGAGCTGAAACCAGGCGGCGCGCTCGCGCTGGTGCTGTCCTCGAGCGTGAAGTCACCCGTGGCGGGGCTGGCGATCTCCAATGGCCTGCGGCCGGGGTTGGCGATGATGGCCAAGAACCTTGCCGACGAGTTGGGCTCCGCCGGAGTCCGCGTGAACGGCCTGTTGCCGGGGCGGATCGCGACCGAGCGACTCGAGGAGATCGATCGGATGGGTGGCGATCCCGAAGCCTCCAAAGCCGCGGCGTGTGCGGCCATTCCGATGGGGAGGTACGGCGACCCCGAGGAATTTGGGCGGGTGGCGGCGTTCCTGCTCTCCCCGGTTGCGTCGTACCTCACCGGCGTCATGCTGCCCGTCGACGGCGGCATGGCGCGCTCGTTCTAACCCGCACGACTCGATTCGCGCCACTCTTCCCAGGCGAGGTAGCAGAACCCAACGATGGCTAGCAGGGCGAAAAACCACCACTGGAGGCCATAGAAGAAGTGCGGACCGTTTCCGAGTTCGGGAGGGGTGGCCTTTCTGAGCGGTGCTTCGGGATCGGGATCCTCGCCGGCCAGGCTGACGAAGCCGCCGTACACCTCGCGACCGAGGTGGTCCCCGATGGTGACGCTGGAAATCGCGCGCGTAGACCCGTCGGCGGTGACCTGCGTGCTGTCGCCCGTGGCGTCGGCACGCACCCAGCCTGTGACCCGCACCAGCCCGGCTGGGGGTGGCGGGATGTCGTCGGGCCGCCTGCCGACGTTGTTGCTCTGCAGCCACCCCCGATCCACCAGCAGCGCCGTCCCGGTCTCGTCGACCAACGGCACCACGACATCGACTCCCGAGGTGCCTTTGTAGGTGCGATAGCGCACGACCACGGTCTGGTCGACGTCATAGGTGCCCACGAGAGTGACCAAGCGCCACTCGTCTTGTTCCCGCACGGCTTGATCCACGGCCAGCACACCGTCGGCCGGAACAGGCTGGGACGTCTCGTTGCGTTCGGTGTTCTGGTTGCGCTGCTGACGCTCGTCGAGTCGATGGAACTGCCACTGACCGAGCGCCCAGGCAAGATAGACGAGCGCGGTGACGACGAGGGCGAAAACTATCCAGCGACGGCTCAGGAGGAACCGAAGAGATCGCACGAAGACGAGGCTAACCGGACGGTCGGACAGAAGTCCTGTCCGGGTGAGTGATGCGCCTACACTGCGGGGGTGACGACCTATGAGTTAGCCGACTCCTTCGGCCGCGTGGCCCGAGACCTCCGGGTGTCCCTGACCGACCGCTGCAACTTGCGCTGCTCTTACTGCATGCCCGCGGAAGGTTTGGAATGGCTGCCGGACGACTCGGTGCTGAGCGACGACGAAGTGGTGCGGCTGATCGGGATCGGCGCCACTTTGCTGGGGATCACCGAGGTGCGGTTCACCGGGGGTGAGCCGCTCGTACGCCGCGGCCTGGTCGACATCGTTCGGCGTACGCGGGAGTTGGGTCCCGACCTGGAATTGTCGTTGACGACCAATGCCCTCGGGCTGGCCCGCACGGCACAAGCGTTGGCCGAAGCCGGCCTCAACCGCGTCAACGTGAGCCTCGACAGCATCCGTCAGGACTCCTTCGCCCAGATCACCCGCCGCGATCGGTTGGCCGATGTCCTCGCCGGCCTCGCGGCCGCCCGCGAGGCGGGCCTCGGCCCGGTCAAGGTCAACGCCGTGCTGATGCGCGGTGTCAACGACGACCAGGCCCCCGAGTTGTTGCGCTGGGCGATCGCCGAGGGCTATGACCTGCGTTTCATCGAGCAGATGCCGCTCGACGCGCAGCACAACTGGAGCCGCGACGACATGGTGGTGGCGGAGGAGATTCTGGCCGCTTTGGAGAGCGCGTTCGTGTTGACGCCAGCTGTTGAGCCGCGGGGAAGTGCGCCGGCCGAGCTGTTCACCGTCGATGGTGGGCCGGCGACCGTAGGCGTGATCGCGTCGGTGACGCGGCCGTTCTGCGGGGATTGTGACCGGGTCCGCCTCACCGCCGACGGGCAAGTGCGCAACTGCCTGTTCGCGCGCGAGGAATCGGATCTGCGGGCTGCGCTCAGGGCGGGCGCCACAGACGACGAGATCGCCGCGCGCTGGGTGATCGCGATGCGCGGCAAACGAGCCGGGCACGGCATCGATGACCCCACGTTTCTGCAGCCCACGCGGCCGATGTCGGCTATCGGGGGCTAGCGGCTGACTCAGTGAGCTGACTCAGTTGGCTGACTCAGCCCGGCCGCCCGGCCTCACGTCTGGTTGTCGGCACCAAGAGGAAGGTGCCGGACAGCCACGGGGGGAGCTGTCCGGCACCAAAGGCGAACCCAGACGGGGGAGACCGGGTTCACCACTTGATTCTTGCACGATCACGCGGCTCTCGACAACGAAACTTTCAGGGCAATGGCGTCTTCTCGGCTTCGGGCCCAGAAAGTGCGGGGGAGGAGCCGCTGATCGGCGGCAAATCCAACTCGCCGCCGCGGGGAGCGACCGCATTGGCGGCGATGACTGCGACGTACGGCAAGAAGACGGCACCTGCGATCAGCACCCATCTCAACCAACCCGAACCCACCGCGACGGCCCCGACGAAGCAAAACGTGCGCAGAGCCATGGACCACAGATAGCGACGCTGTCGAGCGGCGGTGTCCGCGCCGGGACTCGGCGCAGCGGTGGTGATGCGCACCGCCTCGTCGCGTCGCACGGCGTGGGGGCGGGGCATGGTGTCCATCGTACGTCGCTACCATCAAGCCAACCCGCCACCGGAGGTCACCCATGTCCAACCGCACGTACCGCGTCACCGAAATAGTCGGCACGTCGCCCGACGGCATCGATCAGGCGATCAAGAACGGCGTCGAGCGAGCCGGACGCACCCTGCGGCATCTGGACTGGTTCGAAGTCACGCAAATCAGGGGCCAGGTCAAGGACGGGGCGGTCGAGCACTTCCAGGTCGGCATCAAGGTCGGGTTCCGGTTGGAGGACGAATGAGCGCGAGTCGGAGTTTCGACTACTGCACGGTAATCGCTAGCGTCGGTGCGTGTGAGCCAGAGCATGAGTGAACGGGCCATGACTGAACAGGCCATGACTGAACGGGCCGACCCGCCTGGACGCTCCGTGCTCGTGACCGGTGGCAATCGCGGCATCGGGCGGGCCATCGCCGAGGCATTCCTGGCCCAGGGCGACCGGGTGGCGGTGACCACCCGCAACGGGGGTGGCCCCAGCGGCGCGCTGGACGTGCGTTGCGACGTGACTGATGCGGAGTCGGTCGACGCCGCGTTCGCCGCCGTCGAGGCGGCGCACGGACCCGTCGAGATCCTGGTCGCCAACGCGGGGATCACCAAAGACACCCTGGTGCTGCGGATGTCGGAGAACGACTGGTCCGAGGTGATCGACACCAATCTGACCGGGGCCTTTCGGGTCGCCAAGCGCGCTGCCAAGGGGATGTTGCGGCTGCGACGCGGCCGGCTGATCTTCATCTCCTCGGTCGTGGGATTGCTGGGATCGGCCGGGCAGGTCAACTACGCCGCCTCCAAGGCGGGGCTCGTGGGGATGTCACGCTCTCTCGCCCGCGAACTCGGCTCACGCTCCATCACCGCGAACGTCGTCGCTCCGGGATTTGTGGAGACCGACATGACCGACGCGCTCAGCGATGAACAGAAGGGCGCGATCCGCGATCAGGTCCCGCTCGGTCGCTACGCCGCCCCGGAGGAGATTGCCGCTGCCGTCACTTGGCTGGCCTCCGACGGCGCGGGGTACGTCACCGGAGCGGTGATCCCGGTCGACGGCGGCCTCGGCATGGGCCACTGAAAATCAATCTCCCGACAATCTGGCTCCCGACAATAAGTCCCCGGCAATGAAGTCTTTAGGGAAAGGCGTGAAGATGGGCATCTTGGCTGGCAAGCGAATCCTGGTCGCCGGAGTCACCATGGACAGTTCGATCGGCTTCTCGGTGGCCAAGGTCGCCCAGGAGCAAGGCGCCACGGTGCTGATTTCCAACTTTGGTCGGGCTCTGGGGATCACCCGGAGGATCGCCAAACGGCTCCCGGTGGAGCCGCCGGTTTTGGAGTTGGACGTGACGGATCCCGAACACCTCGAACGTCTGCCCGGGTTGGTGCGTGAGCATGTCGACGGGCTGGACGGTGTGGTGCATTCGATCGCCTACGGCAACCCCAACACGCTGCTCGGGGGGCAATTCCTCCAGGGTCCGTGGGAGGACGTGGCCCAGGCCGTCCAGGTTTCGGCGTATTCATTGAAGTCGTTGGCGGTGGCCACCCAGCCGCTGATGGGTCGCGGCGGCTCCATCGTCGGGTTGACCTTCGACGCCACCGTGGCGTGGCCGGCGTATGACTGGATGGGTGTGGCGAAGGCGGGTCTTGAGTCGTGCTCGCGCTATCTCGCCCGTGACCTGGGCCCGGAAGGGATCAGGGTCAATCTCGTCTCCGCAGGGCCGCTCAAGACACTGGCCGCCAAAGCGATCCCCGGGTTTGGGGACTTGGAAGCCATGTGGTCGACCCGGGCCCCGCTGGGCTGGGACGAGTCCGACCAGGAGCCCACGGCCAAGGCCGTGTGTGCGCTGCTCTCGGACTTCTTCCCGGCGACGACCGGCGAAATCATCCATGTGGATGGCGGTTTCCACGCCATGGGTGCCTGACGCGTAACCTGCCACGGTGACCTCACTGCTGGAGTTGCGGGTCCTGGAAGGGCCGAATCTCTACTTTCCGCGGGCGACGATCAAGCTCACCCTCGACATCGGGGTGCTCGCCCACGCGTCGGAGTCCACTGCCCAGGCCTTCGCGGCCGGCGTCGGGTTGCGCCGGGCGCGTCCGGGGGTCGCAGATTCGGGCTTCCGGCAGCGCTTTGCGGCACGCGCCGTGGCGCGACTGGTGCGGGCCATCGCTTCGGGGTCAGGTACGTCGCGCCTCGCGGTGCGGGTGCGTCCCACCCACGACCCCCAGCACCTGGTGGTGGCCTTCCCATGGCGCCACCGAGGGGCTGCCACAGCTCTGGGTGAGGCGGTGGCGAGCGTGCTCGACGCCTTGCCGGGGAGCACCCCGGCGGAGGCCATCGCGGGGGCCGTGGACGCCGTACGACGAGCCGAGCCGGGGGAGGGGCCCACGACGATCGTCCCCACCATCCCCATCGTCGCGGTGACCGGCACCAACGGCAAGACCACGACGAGCCGGATGATCGCTCACATCGCCCGTGAACGCGGTCTCGTGGTGGGTTGGTCGAGCACCGACGGCATCTACGTCGACGGCGAGCTCATCGAGGAAGGCGACTATTCGGGGCCCAGTGGAGCCGGGCGGGTGTTGGCCCGGCCGGAGGTCGAGTTGGCGGTGACGGAGACTGCCCGCGGCGGGATCTTGTTGAAGGGGATCGGAGTCACGCGCAACGACGTCTCGGTGGTCACCAATGTCACGGCGGACCATCTCGGACTACAAGGAATCGACACCTTGGACCAGCTGGCCGAGGTGAAGTCGGTGGTCGCTCGGATCACGCGCAAAGACGGTTGGGCCATCCTCAACGCCGACGATCCGAGGGTGATGGCGATGACGAGTCAGGTGCGCGCCCAGCATTGGGTGTTTTCGCGCGACCCCGAGGCGCCGGGTGTTCGCGAGGCCTTGGACAGCGGTGGCCGAGCCACCACGGTGATCGACGGCTGGGTGTGCGTCCTGAGCCCGGGCCGCGACCCCGAACCCGTCATCGAACTCGTGGAGGTGCCGATGACGCTCTCGGGGCTCTCTCGCTTCAATGTGGAGAACGCCTTGGCAGCAACCTCGGCGGCTCTTGCGATCGGGATCGACCTGGCGGACGTCAAACGAGGCCTCGCCACGTTCCGCCCGGATCCCGTCCACAACCCGGGACGGATGAACTTCTTCTCGCTCGATGGCCGCACCGTGGTGCTCGACCTAGCCCACAACGAAGCGGGACTTCAGGCCATGATCGAGATCATGAATGGCGTACGCCGCCCCGGCGCGCGGCTGCTGCTTGCCCTCGGCGCCGTGGGTGATCGCCAAGATGACCTTCTCGAACTCCTCGGCGAGATCGCCGCGCGGGACTGCGACGAGGTCGTGATCGCCCACAAGGAACGCTATCTGCGCGGCCGGACTCGAGATGACCTGGAGCAACTGCTGCGGCGCGGAGCGGAGCGCGTGGGGGTGACCCTGGGCGAGGCGTTCGACACCGAGGTGTTGGCCCTGGCGGGTCTGGTGGAGCGCGCCCAGCCTGGCGACGTGGTGGGCCTGATGTGCCACGCCGAACGACAGGAGGCCTACGCCTGGCTCGCCGAGCACGGTGCCACAGTCGACGAGCCCGCGACGCTGACTAGGAAGGTGCGTGCGGCGAATAGTCGGGATCTGCCGCCGGCATCGACGAACTGACCGAGGAGCCGGCTTGGGCCTGGTGTGACCAGGTTTCCAGCTCGGCCATCACCTCGGCATGTTTGTCGACACAGATGACCACGAGGTCGCCGGCATTGGCCCGCGCCATCGCGTGGCGGACGGCCTCGATCTCATCGACGACCACCTCCACCTGTTTGCAGCGCCCTCCGGCGGCGATGCCCGCGCGTACGCCTTCGGCGACCAGATCGCCTACCGCCCCGCGTTCGCGGCCGCGGAGCGACTCGTCTTCACGGACGATGAGCACATCGAAGTGCTGCGCCGCGATCGAGCCCAGCTCGCGCATATCCTCGTCGCGGCGGTCTCCCGCGGTCGCGATGAGGCCGATGCGGGAGGGCTTTCCCAGCTCGTGACTCGACGTCAGGGTCTCGCCCACCCGGTCGACGAAGTCGCCCAGCATCTTCATGCCCGGAGCGTTGTGGCAGTAGTCGACGATGACGTTGATGCCGTTGACCTCGACCTCGTTGAGTCGCCCCGGGGCGAGGTAGTAGTTGGTGGAGAAGGTGCGCAGACCCTGGCGGATGTCATGCAGCGGAGCCCCGGCCGCGAACGCCGCGGCGGCCGCGGCGAGGGCGTTCTGGACGTTCATCCGGGCCCGACCCTTGAAGGTGGCGGGCAGCAGATGGGTCCAGGCCAGCTGCATCTCCCGACGCCCGTGTTTGACCACGATCATCTCGCCCCGCTCGGAGGGGTTCAGAACCAAGGCCTTGCCGCCGCGGCGACAGTGGGCGTCGATCATCTCGCGGGTCTCCGACCCGGGTTCGTCCATCGAGAACCACACGACCTGGCCCGAGCAGCGTCGCCGCATCGCGTGCACCAGCGGATCGTCGGCGTTGAGCACCGCATGGCCATCGCGCGGCACCGCCTCGACCAGCACCGCCTTGACGTCCGCGAGTTGTTCGACCGTGTCAATCCCGCGCAGCCCCAAGTGGTCGGGTTGCACGTTGAGCACCACTGCCACGTCGTTGCGTTCGTAACCCAGGCCCTCGCGCAGGATGCCCCCGCGAGCGACCTCGAAAACCGCGAAGTCAACGCGCGGGTTCTGCAACACCATCCGGGCCGATCGAGGCCCTGAGGCATCCGAGCGGATCAGGAGTCGCTCGTCGATGACGACCCCATCGGTGGACGTCATTCCGACCTTGCGGCCCATGCCCTTGAAGATGTGGGAGATCATCCGTGCCGTCGTGGTCTTGCCGTTGGTGCCGGTCACGGCCACGATCGGGATCCGCGACGGGGCACCCGGTGGGAACAACATGTCGACGACCGGCTTGGAGATGAATTGAGGTTCGCCGACGGTCGGATGGGTGTGCATGCGGAAGCCCGGGGCGGCATTCACCTCGCAGATCGCGCCACCGGTCTCGCGCACCGGCTCGGTGATGTCGGGGCAGATGAAGTCGATGCCGGCAATGTCGAGGCCGATCATCCGGGCCGCCTCTTCGGCGATCTCGACGTTCTCCGGGTGTGCCTCAAAGGTGCGATCGATGGAGATGCCGCCCGTGGACATGTTGCCCGTGAGGGTGAGTTTGACCGTCTCGCCGGCTGCCGGGATGGAGTCAATGGTGTGGCCTTGAGTCGCGATCAGGCCGATGGCCGCTTGGTCGAGTTTGATCCGAGTCAGCACCTTTTCGTGACCGACTCCCCGCCGGGGGTCGGCGTTCGTTTCCTCGACCAGGTCGGCGACGGTGCGCGCTCCGTCGCCGACCACGTGGGCCGGCACGCGTTCGGCAACGGCGGCCAGTCTGCCGTCGATGATGAGGCAGCGGTAGTCCTTGCCGGTCACAAACGACTCCACGATGACCACGCCGCGTCGGGACTGGTCTTCCGCGATGGGGAAGGCCTCGCGCACCGCCTCCGCATCGCCGAGGTTCAAACACACGCCGCGACCATGATTGCCGTCGAGCGGCTTGACGACGACCGGGTAGCCGATCCGTTCGGCCATGCTCACGGCCTGATCCGCCGTGCGCACCGACTCTTGGCGCGGCACCGGGAGTCCGGCCGCCCCGAGGAGTCGCGTGGTCAGGTCCTTGTCGGAGGCGATGTCCACAGCGATCGCCGAGGTCGCGGAGGTCATCGTCGCGCGGATCCGTTTGGCGTGCACGCCCTGCCCCAGTTGCACGAGGGAGTATTTGTTGAGTCGGATCCACGGGATGTCCCGCGACATCGCTTCGTCCAAGATGGCTTGAGTCGACGGCCCGAAGGCGGTGCGTTCGGCGCGCAGGATGAAGGTCTCCAACTCGCCGTCCAGGTCAAAGTCGGGATCTGCCTTGACGAGGTGATTGACCAGTCGTACGGCGAGGCGAGAGGCCGCCAAGCCCACCTGCTCATCGACGTACCCGAAGATCACGTTGTAGCGGCCAGGATGCCCCTTGACCTGGCGAGTCTTGCCCCGTCGGATGTCGTGGCCCACGACTTGCTGGAGCGCCAGTGCCGCGTGTTCGGCGACGTGCCCCAGCCACGTCCCCTCCTCCAGGCGCTCGACGAAGCCGCCACGACGCCCCCGGGAGCACGAGTGTTCACGAAGGCCGGGAAGTGCCGTCAACAAGTTGTCGGTGAAGCCGGGCAGGCGATCCGTCGGGAACAGCTCGAGGGAGCCGAGGTCGACGACGAGGTGGATGGCCTTGTCGTAGGACCAGATGTTGGCGCCTCGATAAACGCGAGTCTCGAGAATGGCCAGGTCGGGAGAGGGTCGCTCACTCATGCCGGGGTTCCGTCCTGATCGGTGACAGTTGGTTTTGCGCTGCTGCGAGAGGCTTTTCGGGCGCGTTGCGCGCGGGTCCGCGCCTGTCGGCGCCGCAGAGCGCTGGGTGAGGCATCCGCGGCGGCGATGTCGCGGGCGAGGCTGCGAATGTCCGTGGACGGGGCGGGCTCGGTGGCCGCGGACTTGGCGTCGGGTGGCACATGCGTGAGGAACTGCCGGGCGGCCAGATCGAAGGTGGCCCCCGCGGGCAAAACGTGTAGGACCACGCCGCTCGCCAGCAACGGGGACGAGCGGGGCGCGTCGTGCGCACTCGTGACGAGCCGCGCCGGATCGAAGATGGTGACGCACCCACGCCCAACGACCCGCAGCACATCGCGCCCTTCCTCGGGTGCGATCACAGCGGCGGTGTCCTCGTCGACTCCGATGCCCAGCAGTTGGGGCGATTGCGAGACGATCATCAACAGCCGCCCATAACGATTGCGCTGGTCGAAGTGCTGGTCGATCACCGCCGAATCGAGGAGGCCCAAGCCCGCCGCGACCTGGGTCATCCGCTGCTTGGGGGTGGCACCCCCCACTCCGAACGCGACCATGTGCGAGGACTGGATGCTGGCTCCGGCGGAGGTCCCACCGATCACCGTGCCGTTCTGGTGGGCGACCTGGATCGCCTCGCCGAGGGGCGTTCCGCAGATCGTCGAAGAAAGCTTGAGTTGGTTCCCCCCGGTCATGAAGACGCCGGTGGCACGCCGTACGACGTCGGCCAGGGCCGGATCGTGGGCGTCCTGGCGATGTTGTGGGCGCACGGCGGTGACCTCGTGGGCTCCCAGCTTGCGAAACAGGGTGTCGTAGACGTCGACCACCTCGTCCTCGAGCGAGGACGCCGTCGGAATCAGGGCGATGCGTGCCTGCTCCCCGCCGCACGCCGCCACGAACTCCCGCAAGATCGTGCGTTTGCGCAACTTGTCTTCGGCTCCGCCGATCACGAACAGGGGTCCCCTAGGCATGACAGGCAGGCTAGCCGGTGCGAGAGTTGCCCTGTGCACGAGCCAACCGACAACCTTGCCCCCACGTCAGCCGACGGGGGACACCGACAGCTGGTCGTGATGCGGCACGCCAAAGCCGAGCAGGCTGGACGCACCGACTACGAGCGTGCGCTGTCCGCGCGCGGAAACGCCGACGCCGCTGCCGCAGGCGACTGGCTGGCCCGCGCGGGTCTGACCCCGCAGGCGGCTCTGGTCAGCGCCGCTGAGCGCACCCGGGCGACCTGGCAGAGCGTCGCGCAGGCCGCCGCTTGGGCCGTCAAACCGGACTTCGACCGGGCACTTTATGCGGCCGGACCCGAGTCGGCGCTGGACCTGATTCGCGGCACCGCAGAAGTGGTGGCAACCCTGATCGTGGTCGGCCACAACCCCACCATCGCCACCCTCGCCCACCTGCTCGACAGCGGGGAAGGGGACCCCGCAGCCGGCGGCGAGATGTCTCAAGGTTTCCCGACCTGCGCTCTGGCCGTCTTCGAGTTCGACGGCGCGTGGGCCGACCTGGACTGGGCGATGGCGCGGATCACGGGATTTCACGTCGGCCGCGCGTAGAGCTGGGGCTCTTAAAGCGGAGGCGCAGGCGTGACAAAACCCGCATCCGCGTCTGCGGCCTCGATCTCCTCGCGGGAGATGCCCAGGAGATACATGATCGCGTCGAGGTAGGGGACGTTGACGGCCGTGTGAGCGGCATCGCGTACGACGGGCTTGGCGTTGTAGGCAATCCCGAGTCCGGCAGCGTTGAGCATGTCCAGATCGTTGGCGCCGTCACCGATCGCAATGACCGACTCGTGAGGAACACCCACGACCGAAGCGAAGTGGCGCAGCGCGTCGGCCTTGCCGGCCCGATCGACGACGGGTCCGATGATCTGCCCGGTGAGTCGCCCGTCAATGATTTCCAGCTCGTTGGCTCGGGCATAGTGAATCTGTAGGTCGTGGGCCAACCGATCGGTGATCTGGCTGAAGCCGCCCGAGACGATGGCGAACCGATAGCCGAGCCGGCGCAAGGTTCGGACCATGGTCCGGGCTCCGGGCGTCAGCACGATGGCGTCGTACACGCGATCAAGTGCTGCCTCCTCCAGCCCCGCGAGCAGCGAGACACGCTTGCGCAGCGATTCCTCGAAATCCAGCTCCCCGCGCATCGCAGCTTCGGTGATGCGAGCGACCTCCGGTTCGCAGCCAGCCTCGGCGGCCAGCATCTCGATGACCTCACCCTGAATCAGCGTGGAGTCCACATCCATCACGATCAGACGCATCCCGCGCCGCAAGAGACTGGCGGGCTGGACGGCAATGTCGATGCCTTGCTTGGCCGCTTCGATCGCCAACACTTCGCGAAGCCGCTCTGGGTTGGCGCCCGAAACATGCAGGTCGATCGCGGTCACCGGATAGCGGGCCATCCGCACGATCCGGTCGATGTTGGCACCGTTGTCGGCGATTCGTCCGGCGACGGCCGCGAACGCGCCGGCCTTGAGCGGCAACCCGATGACCGTTACGTGCGACCGGCCATCCTTGCGCGCCCGGTTGTCGCCGACACCGCGATCGACCTCAACCTGCATGCCCAGGGATTCGGCGGTCGCCTCGATGGATTCGCGAAGCCGCTTCCAGTCGCGAGGCGCGGTCACCAGAACACCGAGAACGAGTCGACGGCGGAGCACGATCTGCTCGATATCCACCACTTCGACGCCAGCTTGGGCCAAGGTGGCGAAGACCGCGGAGGTCACGCCGGGGCGGTCTTTGCCGGTGAGCGTGATGAGAAGGGTGCGGGGCGCACCGTGGTCAAGGGTGGAATCGATCATCGCAAGTCGAGGCTATCCCTGATCAGCGGCTCGGTCCGGGCAATGCCACCAGTCGGATACAGCACAAAATCCGCGAAAGGTAAATGTCTGGACCGGGTGATAGTTGTCCGCGGCAAAATGCGCCATGCTCGAAGCATGCTGGCGAATCCTCAAAGAGCCGGCGCACTCGGGATCGCCGCAGTCCTTGCATATATGTGCACGATCGTCGCTCTGGCGGTCCCCGCCTCGGCCACGGTCCTGGTCGATACGACCCCCGAGCCCTCGTGGCGAGTCGACGGGGTGGTCAACGCGACGGTCATCGTGGGCGACGTCGTCGTCGTTGGCGGGACCTTCGCGAACGCCCTATCCCCCTCAGGAGCGACCCTGCCGCGGGCCAATCTTGCGGGGTTTTCGCTCAGCACCGGAGAACCCCTGGCGGGCTGGCGAGCCGACGCCGACGCGACGGTGCGCGCGTTGGTGACCGACGGCGCCTCGGTGTGGGTGGGAGGCAACTTCCGCAACCTCGCCGGTGTCGGGAAAAACCGGATCGCCAAGGTGGACGCCCTGTCGGGAGCGATCGATCCCTTGTTCACAGCCTCGGCCACCAACGCAGTGCGGGCGCTGGCGTTGCGCGGTCCTTCGCTCTTCTTGGGCGGGAACTTCGGCGCCATCAACGGCGCCACCAGGTTGCGGATCGGCAAAGTGAGCGCAGATCGGGGCCGACTCGACACGTCCTTCGTCGCGGTGCTGGACGGCACGGTCCACGGGTTGACTGCCTCGCCCACCAGCGACGAGGTCTATGCCTCCGGTGCTTTCACCCAGGTCAATGGGCTTCCGCGTAGCGGGGTGGCGGCCCTGGACGGATCCACGGGCGCCACCGATGCAACCGTGTTCGGATCGGCCACCACAACCGTGGGCCTGGATATCTCACCCGACGGGGCGCTGCTGTACGGCGCCGTCGCGGCCTCCGGCAACGCCGCCACGGCCTGGAACACCGTCAGTGGAGCGCGCGTCTGGCGGGCGCGGGCAGACGGCGACGTCCAGGTGGTGCGCTACTTCAACGGCACCGTCTACTTCGGCTTCCACGATGGCTTCGCCGCGGACCCGACCGTCAAGGTCCTCGCGGCGGACGCCCTGACGGGTGCCCTGGATCCGAACTTCCGGCCGGTGATCGGGAACTTCTGGGGCGTCTTTGCGATCGCAGCCTCTGCCGAGGCCGTGGTGATCGGTGGTGACTTCTCGGCGGTCAGCGGTCAGGCGCGGCAAGGATTCGCGATCTTTGCCGCGGATCTGCCGGTGCCCATCGTGTTCCTTGACTCCTCCACCAACTGGCGCTTCGCCGATCAGGGCGTGCGGTCGCCCGACTGGGAGAGTGTCGGTTTCGACGACTCGTCGTGGCCCTCAGGTAGGCCGCAACTGGGCTACGGCGACGGCGACGAAACCACCCTGTTGAACGCGGGCCCCGACACGGCGCGACACCTCGCGGCGTACTTCCGGAGCAGTTTCGAGGTCACGGAGGTTCCCGGAACCCTGGACCTCCTGCTGGCCGCGGACGACGGTGCGGTGGTCTACCTCAACGGCGTGGAAATCGTGCGCGACAACATGCCCGCCGGCGCGATCACCAACACCACCCGGTCGGTGGTCAGTCGCTCTGGAGCCGAGGAAAACCTGCTGCGCACCTTCACTCTCGATCCGGGATTGCTCACCCTGGGCACGAACGTGATCGCCGTCGAGGTTCATCAATCGTCGAATGCGGGAGCCGTCGATCTCACCTTCAACGCACGGTTGGCGGGCTTCCCCGCGTAGTCGCGCGGCACGGCGGGCACATCGGAAAGCAAAGTCGTTCAGACTCTGCGGGTGCCTTCTTTGCTGCCGCGCTGGCTGTCGCTTGCCCTGGTGAGTCTGGCGATCTTCGCGGGCGGGCCGCCGGCGTACGCCGATCCGGCCGTGGACTCGACACCCGACACCGACTGGCATGTCGACGGCACGGTGTTGGCGACCGAGATCGTCGGCTCGACCGTGGTCGTTGGGGGAGTGTTCACCACGGTCGTCGGCCCGTCGGGCCAAACCATCCCGCGAACGAATCTGGCGGCGTTTGACCTGGTCAGCGGCTTGCCGTTGACAGCGTGGCAGGCAGACACGGATGGGCCGGTCTTCGCCCTCACGAGCGTCGGCGACGCGGTTTGGGTGGGTGGATCCTTCCTCACCGTTGGTGGCGAGGCGCATTCCAGACTGGCGAAGCTCAGTGCCATCTCGGGGGCCGTCGATCCCGGGTTCGTCGCTTCCGCCAACAACTCCGTCCGCGCGCTCGCCGTACAAGCGGACGCGGTCTTTCTTGGCGGCAACTTCGGTTTCGTCAACGGTGTGTCGCGGGCCAGGTTGGCGATGGTCTCGCAGTCCACCGGTGCGCTAGACCAGTCGTTCGTGGCCGCGCCCAACGGCACCGTGCAGGCGCTGGCGGCGGCCTCCACCGGACCGCTCTACGTCGCCGGCACCTTCACCGAGGTAGGCGTGGCCGCTCGGTCGGGGGTCGCCGCCGTCGATGCGGGCTCCGGCGAAGCCACCCCCGTCGTCTTTGACCAAGCTTCGATCACCGTCGGCCTGGACGTTTCTGAGGACGGCACCCAGGTGTACGGCGCTGGGGCGGCCTTCACGAACGCGGCACGGGGGTGGGACGCGGCCACCGGAGCGCTGCTTTGGTCCCACGAAACCGAAGGGGATGTCCAAGCCGTTCGCTTTGACCGGGGGTTGGTCTACTTCGGCTTTCATGAAGGGTTCGCCGGCGACTTCGGCCTCAAACTCCTCGTGGCCGACGCGACCACAGGCGCGTTGGACCCCGACTTCCGGCCGCAGATCGATCAGTTCTGGGGGGTGTATGCCATCGACGTGTCGCCCCTGGGAGTCGTGATTGGCGGCGCCTTCAGTGTGGTCGGCGGAGTCGCGTCCCAGGGTTTGGCCATCTTCCACACCGACAAGGTCACGACCACGGTTGAGATTGCCGAGGGAGCGCGCTGGCGCTACCGGGACCGAGTTGTCGGGTCTCGCCAATGGGTGAAGCCGGGCTTCGATGATGCGCGTTGGCCACGGGGCAGGGCACAACTCGGCTACGGCGATGGCGACGAAGCCACGCAGATCGCTGAGACCAACGTCGCCTACTTCCGCAAGACCTTCACCCTGGGCGTGCTGCCCGACGGACTCGAATTGCGCTTGCTGGCCGACGATGGCGCCGTGGTCTATGTCAACGGGATCGAAGTCGCCC
The DNA here is from genome assembly GCA_963814245.1 of uncultured Actinomycetota bacterium. Taxonomy (GTDB): domain Bacteria; phylum Actinomycetota; class Actinomycetes; order Propionibacteriales; family Nocardioidaceae; genus Nocardioides. The sequence continues at coordinate 1,149,848 of CAWFBY010000003.1, read as the reverse complement.
GGGACAACATGCCCGCGGGGGCGCCGCTGCCCACGACGCGAGCAACGAGGAATCGTGGCGCGGGCGCGGAGAACAAGTCGCGCACATTCTCGCTCCCCGTCGCGGCACTTCGGGTCGGCGCGAACGTGCTCGCGGTGGAGGTTCACCAGTCTCAACCGGGCCGGCAGGATCTCTCTTTCGACGCCGGCCTGTCAGGCGTCAAGATCGGCTCCGTGGCTCGATAGGGTGAGGCCATGCCCGTGGTCCTCGAGTTTGCCGATGTCACCATCCGGCGCGGTGAGGCCACCTTGCTTCAGCACATCGACTGGGCCGTACGCGCCGATGAGCGGTGGGTGGTGCTCGGCCCCAACGGAGCAGGCAAAACAACCTTGCTGCAAGTCGCGAGCGCGCACCTTCATCCCACGGCGGGGGTCGCCGGCGTTTTGGACGAGGTCCTCGGCGCCGTGGATGTCTTCGAGTTGCGGCCTCGGATCGGGGTGACGAGCGCCGCGCTGGCGGATCGCATTCCTCGACACGAACTCGTCCAGGACGTGGTCGTGTCGGCGGCGTACGCCGTGGTCGGCCGCTGGCGGGAAGACTACGCCGAGCTGGACCATGGGCGTGCCCGACGTCTGCTCTTGGAACTCGGCGTTGGTGAGCTCCAGAATCGCACCTTCGGCACGCTTTCTGAGGGTGAACGAAAGCGCGTCCAGATTGCCCGAGCGTTGATGACCGACCCCGAGTTGCTGCTGCTGGACGAGCCGGCGGCAGGACTGGATCTCGGCGGTCGCGAGGATCTGATCGCGACATTGTCACGCCTGGCCCTGGACCCGACCGCACCGGCCATGGTGTTGGTGTCTCATCATGTCGAGGAGATTCCGCCCGGTTTCACCCACGCGATGTTGCTGCGCGGAGGGCGGGTGCTCAGTGCCGGGGCAATCGACCAGGTGCTCACGCCACAGCACCTTTCGGCGGCCTTCGGAATGCCGCTTCATGTCACCTGCAAGGACGGGCGTTGGACCGCACGTCGCAGCGCGCGCCACCGCGGCGAGGGTTAAACAGAGCGCGGTTGACGTTTGGGCGGATGGACACCCAGATAAGGTCTGGACATGGACTTTGCAGAATGGGCGAGCGGACACCTCTGGCAGGTGTGGCTGGGTCTGATGATCCTGCTCGGCGTCGCAGAGTTGGTCAGCCTGGATTTGATCCTCATCATGTTGGCTGCAGGCGCGGGGGTCGGCATGGTTGCCGCACTCCTGGATGCACCGGTCGCGCTGCAACTGCTGGCCGCAGCCGGCACGTCGGTCGCCGCGTTGGCCTTGGTGCGTCCGTCGATGGTCAAACGACTGCACAACGGGCCAGAGCTCAGCTTGGGCCATGGCAAGTTGGTCGGTCGGCACGCGCTGGTCACGGAGGACATTTCGTCCATGCACCCGGGACGAGTCAAGTTGGCCGGAGAGGTTTGGTCGGCACAGCCCTACGACGACACGTTGCAGATCGCGGCTGGCGAGACGGTCGAAGTACTCGAGATTCGCGGAGCCACCGTGATGGTTCACCCCATCGGCACGCTAGGACCCTGATCACCCACCCCCCAGAGGAGAGGAGCGCGCATGCCGCCGCTTCCAGTTCTTGTGCTGTTCCTGATGTTGTTCTTCTTTGTCATCATCTTGTTGGCGAAGACGGTGCGGATCATTCCGCAGGCGCGCGCCGGCATCGTCGAGCGGTTCGGCAAATACAAGCAAACCTTGCCCGCGGGGCTCAACGTGGTCACTCCCTTCATCGACCGGGTGCGCTACATCATTGACCTTCGGGAACAGGTCGTGAGCTTCCCGCCCCAGCCGGTGATCACCGAAGACAACCTGGTGGTCTCGATCGACACGGTGATCTATTTCCAGGTCACCGACCCCGTCGCGGCGACGTACGAAATCGCCAACTACATACAAGCCGTCGAGCAACTCACCATGACGACGCTGCGGAACATCGTGGGTGGCATGGACCTCGAGCAGACCCTGACCAGTCGCGAGGAGATCAACAACGGGCTGCGCGGTGTGCTCGATGAGGCGACCGGCAAGTGGGGGATCCGGGTCAACCGGGTCGAGATCAAGGGGATTGATCCGCCGCCGTCGATCAAGGACTCGATGGAGAAGCAGATGCGCGCGGACCGCGATAAGCGCGCGGTCATCTTGACCGCAGAGGGTCAGCGCCAATCCGCGATTCTGACCGCCGAGGGTGATAAGCAGGCTGCCATCTTGTCGGCGGAGGGCGCCCGCGAGTCGGCGATCCTGCGTGCTCAGGCCGATCGCGAGGCGGCAATCCTGCGCGCACAGGGCGAAGGCCAGGCGATCCAGACGGTGTTCCAGGCGATCCACGACGGGCAACCCGACCAGTCGCTGTTGGCCTATCAATATCTCCAGATGATGCCGAAGATCGCGGCCGGCGACGCCAACAAGGTGTGGATCGTGCCGTCGGAGTTCGGCAAGGCGCTGGAGGGTCTCGGGTCGACGATGTCGCAGTTGCAGGGCATACCGGCCGATAGTCCCGGCCCGCGGGTGCGCGTCGATCTTGGCCCCACGGAGCCCCAGTTGCCTCATGGTTCGGCGGCGGCCGAGGCCTTGGCCAAGGCTCATGACGATGTCGCTGCAGCGATCGCGGAGGCTCGCCATGTTGCCGCTCCCGACGATCCCCAGGCGGAACCGCCTCCATCCGGGACACCACCGACGACCTGACCGCGGATGCGGGCTAAGGAGCGAGGATGAGCCCGCTCGAGATGGTCGCGGTGCTGGTCGCGGGAATGGCTGCTGGGGGGATCAACGCGATCGTCGGATCGGGGACGCTGATCACCTTTCCGACGCTGCTTGCCTTCGGCGTACCCCCGATCACGGCGAACATCTCCAACACTTTGGGCCTGATCCCGGGATCGTTTTCGGCGGCGTGGGGTTATCGACGCGAGCTGAGCGGTCAGCGGCAGCGCATCGTTCGCCTCGCCAGCGGCTCGGTGTTGGGGGCGTTGCTGGGGGCCGTGTTGCTGCTCACCCTGCCCGACGCGACGTTCGCGGCGATCGTGCCGATGCTGGTCGGCTTGGGGCTGCTGCTCGTGATTGCGCAGAAACCGATCCAGCAGTGGGTGCAACACCGACACCGAGATGTCGGTGGACTCCCTGCGCTGGGTGCGTGGTGGGTGTGGCCGGGGGTGTTCGCGTGTGGGGTGTACGGCGGCTACTTCGGCGCCGCTCAGGGGGTATTGCTGATCGCGCTGATGGGGGCCGGACTTCCCGAGACTCTGCAGCGAGTGAACGCCCTGAAGAACATGCTGGCGGCGTTCGTCAACACGGTGGCCGGGGTGGTCTTTGCCCTGGTGGGCGATGTTGATTGGCTCATCGCAGCGCTCATCGCTGTCGGCTCAGTCGTGGGGGCGCAACTGGGCTCGGCGTACGGACGCCGCCTCCCCGATCCCGTCCTCCGCACCGTCATCGTGGCGGTCGGCGTGATCGCCCTCGCGGTATTCCTGCGCGGCTAACCCCCCCCACCCGATCCGTTGAGTTGGGCCTCCCTTCCCGTTGAGTTGGGCTCCCCTGGCCGTTGAGTTGGGCTGCGCTGACGCCGAGACGACCGGCTGGCCCGACTCGACGGGCTCGGCCTCAGCTGATCTTCAGGACCCGGGTGCCGCCTGCGAAGTGGTCGTGCCACGCCTGTCGATTGACGGTGTCGCTGTTGATTCCGACAGCGATCAGAATCGCCGCGACGAGGCCGAGGGGCCCAGCCAAGAAGCCCAGCACTGGGATGACTCCGAGCAGGCTGGTGGCCATGAAGATATTGCGCCGGATGGCCTGCTCCAGGGTCGGATTGGCACCCGTTGGCCCAACTGTCTTGAGTTTCATCAACATCTTGCCGACGGTCTGGCCACGAGTGGACTCCATGAAGGCGAAGTAGCCCAGGTAGATCAGGGTTGTCACGATGGAAGCCACGGCCGTTGTGGCGAAGGTCGATCCCTGGCCGGCGATTCCGCTACGCGCCCCCATGATCGTGCCCACAACCAGCACAGAGGCGATGACGTAGCCCACGATGCCTAGGAGGATGCCGTCGATAAGGCGAGCGAGAAAGCGGTCTAGCAGTTCGCCAGGGCGGCCGACGGCAGGGCGAGCGGGCTCGTAGCCGTAGCCAGCGGGGGGTTGCTCAGTCATTCTTGCTCCTTTGTGCGAGTTGGGTCGAGCCCAATGGTTGTTGGAAGTATCCCGGGTCCGCCACCGTCCCTTGAGTCGGGCCTCCCGAGCCGTTCAGGCAGGCCTTGCTGGCAGAAATCGGCAGGAGGGGCCCAACTCAACGGGATGGCGAGCCCAACTCAACGGGAAGGGAGGCCCAACTCAACGGGAAGGGAGGCCCAACTCAACGAAGGCGGCGAGCCAGCGGCCCAGTTGCTCGTAGGCAGTCTCACGGGGGGCGGAGCGGGAGAGGAAGACGTCGTGGCGGGCCTGGGGGATGGCGATCACGGTGACGTGGGAGCCCAGGGAGGTGGACCAGCGGCGGATTTGTTGTACGTCGAGCACGACGTCGTGGGTGTGTACGTCGTCTCCCGCGGGTTTACCTCGCAGGGTGGCATCGGAGGTCAGCACCAGCGCCGGGCAGCCGACCTCGATCCCGGCATGCAGTTCTGCATGACCTCGGCGGATCGCCCGCAACCAACCGGCGTACACCGGCCACGAGGCCAGTGGTTTCCAGTCGAGGTTGTAGTCCCATTCGCCGTCGTACTCCCGGTGCAGGGTCCTGCCATAGACACCGGACACACTCCTGGGGATCTCGCGTCGCGGCTGATAGGAACCGACTTGCTTGGCGACCCGGGTTCCGAGCCGCTGCCAAAAGGGCCCGTGCATGTCGATCCACGGTGCGTTCAGGACCAGACCAGCGGCATCGAGCCGTCGCTCGTTCACCCACAGGCTGGCCGTCAGCCCACCCGTGGAGTGGGCGCTGAGGACGACCTGGCGATGGCTGTCCCGCCCGGTGATCAGCTCCCAGGCAAGGTCGAGTTCCTCAAAGTATTCGCGGAGATCGTCGACGTAGCCCGGCGTGTGATGCTCGCGCAGGGAGCGACCATGCTTGCGCAGGTCGATGGCGTAGAAGTCGAAGCCCCGGTCGACCCACCACTGCGCATAGTCGGTGTGGAAGAAGTAGTCGGCAAAGCCATGGACATGCATGACCGCGGCGCGCCCGCCCCCAGGAGCCTGGCGGCGCACCAGATTGGCCTCCACAGCCCCTTCGCCATCCGGCTTGAGCACGAGCGTCTCGACGGTGTACGGCGCGCCAAGAACGTCGACCTCATCCATGAGGGCAGTGTGTCAGTTGGCGAGCGCGGCGTTCACCAATGCCCGCAAAAGCGAATCGTCCTGACCCGCCTCGGGATGCCACTGCACCGCGACGCAAAAACGGTGTCCGGGCCGCTCTATCGCTTCAAGCGTGCCGTCGGCCGCGTGGGCGGCGGCGCGAAACCCCGGATGATCGGCCACCGACTGATGGTGGTGGCACGGGACGGAAACTGACTGACCCACGATCGATTGCAGGAGGCTATTTGCGGCGGTGTGCACCTCGATTTGGCCGTACGCCGCGCCGCCGGGCGAGTGTTCGTCGTGGCCCACGAGGTCAGGCGTGTGCTGATGCAAAGTGCCGCCCGCGTGGACCGCCATCAATTGCATGCCGCGACACACCCCGAGCACGGGCAGACCGACGGTCTCCGCGGCGGTCAGCAGGCTCAACTCCCAGGCGTCGCGATCCGTGCGCCAGCCGGCGGTGCGTTCGTGGGGCGTGGCGGCGTACCGCCCCGGATCCACATCTGCGCCGCCGCTGATCAGCAGCGCGTCAAGCCGCGACACCAGTGCGGCGGCGGCCTCCGGCACATGCTCGATGGGGGGCAACAGCACCGGCTGCCCTCCGGCGGCAGCCACCTGGTCGGCGTACGCGCTGTGCAATACGTCCGCCCGCTCGTGCCAAACCCCCCACGCAGCGACCTCGCGGTAGGTGCTGAGGCCGACGAGTGGCCTCACAGCGGGGTGACGTAAGCGCCGGAGATCCCGCCGTCCACCAAGAACGTGCTGGCGGTCATGAAGCTCGACTCGTCGGAGGCCAGGAACAGCACCGCGTTGGCCATCTCCTCCGGTTCACCGAACCGGCCCATCGGCACGTGGACCAAGCGGCGCGCCGCGCGTTCGGCGTCGGTGGCGAAGAGTTCCTGCAGCAGGGGAGTGTTCACCGGTCCCGGGCACAGAGCGTTGACCCGGATCCCCTCGCGGGCGAACTGCACGCCAAGCTCGCGGGTCATCGACAACACGCCACCCTTGGAGGCCGAATAGGAGATCTGCGAGGTTGCGGCGCCCATCACCGCGACGAACGAGGCGGTGTTGATGATGGAACCGGACTTCTGTTCAAGCATGTAGGGCAGCGCGGCCTTGCAACACAGATAGACGCTGGTCAGGTTCACTTCCTGCACGAGCCGCCAGGCATCCAGGTCGGTGTTCAGGATCGAATCGTCCTGCGGAGGCGAGATGCCGGCGTTGTTGAAGGCAATGTCGACCGAGCCGTAGGTGTCCTTGGCAGTGCGGAAGAGCGCGTCCACTTCGTCTTTGGACGTCACGTCGACGTGGCAATAGGTGGCGTGCTGCGCTCCGCCCAACTCTGCAACCAGCTCTGCGCCCCGGCCGTCATCGATGTCGCCGATGACAACGCGGGCACCTTCCTCGATGAACCGTCGGACGGTGGCCAGTCCGATCCCGGAGCACCCTCCGGTGATGACGGCAACCTTGCCTGCAAGTCGTCCTGACATGGTGATGTTCCCTCTCGATGCGTCGATGGCTAGGCGTGTTCAGCGACCCGTCAGTGAGCCAGGAACACGTTCTTCTCTTCGGTGAAGGCGTTGGGTGCGTCCGGGCCAAGCTCGCGGCCGAGCCCGGATTGCTTGTAACCACCGAACGGCGTCCAGTAGCGCACCGACGAGTGGCTGTTGACCGAGAGGTTCCCCGCCTCCACAGCACGCGCGACGCGCAGCGCCCGGCCGAGGTCGTGGGTGAAGATGGACCCGGAAAGGCCGTATTCGGTGTCGTTCGCGAGCGCGATGGCGTCGTCCTCGGTGTCGAAGGCCATCACGGCTACGACCGGGCCGAAGATCTCTTCGCGCCACACGGCCTCGCTGGTGGAGGCACTTTCGATCACGGTCGGCGGCAGCCACCAGCCCGGGCCGTCGGGGGCCGAGCCAGCGAAGGCCACCGTGGCGCCCTCGATATAGCCGCGCACCGAGTCGCGTTGCGCCTCGGACACGAGGGGACCCATTTCGCTGAGGTGGTCGGCCGGGTCCATCACCCGCAGGGCCCGCACGGCGGTTTCGAGGCGGCCTACAAATTCGTCGTACGCCGAGCGCTGGACCAAAATCCGGGACCGGGCGCAGCAGTCCTGGCCGGCGTTGTCGAAGACGGCGTACGGCGCGGCAGCGGCCGCGGCGGCGATGTCGGTGTCGGCGAACACGATGTTGGAGCTCTTGCCGCCCAACTCGAGCGTCACGCGTTTCACTTGGTCGGCGCAGCCCGCCATGATCTGTTTGCCCACGTGGGTGGAGCCGGTGAAGCAGACCTTGCGCACCATGGGGTGGGTGACAAATCGGGCACCCACGACCGAGCCTTTGCCGGGGATGACCGTGAACACCCCGTCCGGGAGCCCCGCTTCGAGCGCCAACTCGCCCAACCGGATCGCCGTCAGGGGGGTGAGCTCCGCGGGCTTGAGCACGACCGTGTTCCCGGCGGCCAGTGCCGGGGCGAAACCCCAGGCTGCGATCGGCATCGGGAAGTTCCAGGGGACGATGACCGAAACCACGCCGAGCGGCTCGTGGAAAGTCACATCGACGCCGCCAGGCACGGGAATCTGTCGCCCGAAGAGTCGTTCCGGAGCGGCGGAGTAGTAGTTCAGGCAGTCGCGGACGTTGCCGGCCTCCCATCGAGCGTTTCCGATGGTGTGGCCAGAATTGGCCACCTCCAGTTGCGCCAACTCCTCGAGGTGCGCGTCGACGACCGACGCGAAGTTGCGCAGCAGCCTGGCCCGCTCACCTGGCGCGACGTCGCGCCAGGCAGGAAACGCGTCGTGAGCGCGGGCGATGGCGGCATCGGTCTGCGCGAGGTCGGCCGAAGGCACTTCGGCGACCGGCGAGCCCGTCACCGGGCTGATCAGGGTGTGTGACGAGGCGGACAACCGCTTACATCCTCTCGAAGCTACGGTGAAGTTCCCAGTCGGTGACAGCGGCATCGAAGGCGGCCAGTTCGACGTCAGCCATGTTGACGTAGTGGTCGACTACCTCGTCGCCCAGCGCGGCCCGGGCCGCCGCGGAGGCGTGGAAGACCTCGCGCGCTTCGCGCAGGGTCGTCGGCACCTTTGCCTTGTCTGAGTCGTAGGCGCTGCCCACGAGCGCGTCCTCCAACGGCAGCTCGTTCTCTATGCCATGCAGCCCACCGGCCAGCATCGCGGCCAACGCAAGGTAGGGATTGACATCCCCGCCGGGCACCCGGTTTTCCATGCGGGCGCTTTTGCCCTTCCCGACCAGCCGGACGGCGCACGTGCGGTTGTCCAAACCCCACGCGATCGTGGTGGGCGCAAACGAGCCGGCCGCGAACCGCTTGTAGGAGTTCACGTTGGGCGCGTAGAGCAGGGTGAAGTCGCGCATCGTCGCCAGCACCCCGGCGATGAAGTGGTTGTAGAGGGGCGTGCGTTCGGCGCCCTCCCAAAACACCACCGAGCCGTCCTTGCCGCGTAGTGACAGGTGGATGTGACAGGAGTTGCCCTCGCGTTCGTTGTATTTCGCCATGAAGGTCAACGACTTGTCATGGAGCGAGGCGATCTCCTTGGCGGCGGTCTTGTAGACGCTGTGGTTGTCGGCGGAGACGAGCGCGTCGGCGTACAGGAACCCCACCTCGTGTTGGCCGAAGTTGCACTCGCCCTTAGCCCCTTCGACATCCATGCCGGCGGCGTACATGTGATTGCGGATGTCGCGCAGCAGTGGCTCGACCCGCGCCGTGCCCAGGATCGAGTAGTCCACGTTGTATTGGTTGACCGGCGCGAGATCTCGGTAGTCCAGGTGGTGGGCATCCTCATAAGAGGTGTGGAACGCGATGAACTCGAGTTCGGTACCGGCGAGCGCCACCATGCCCATGGCGGAGACCCGGTCGAGTTGCCGCTTCAGGACCGCTCGCGGGTCTTGGGCGACGGGGGAGTGGTCGAGCCAAACCAGGTCGCACTGCACCATCGCGGAGCCCGGTAGGTGGGGCAACAGGCGAAGCGTGTCGAAGTCGGGGACGAACTCCATGTCGCCATAGCCGCGTTCCCACGACGAGATCGCATAGCCACCAACGGTGTTCATGTCCACGTCGACCGCAAGGAGGTAGTTGCAGCCCTCCGTGCCGGACTCGAGCGCCACATCGAGGAAGTAGCGCGCGTGGAGGCGTTTGCCTTGCAGTCGCCCTTGCATGTCGGTGAAGGCGACCACGACGGTGTCGATGTCGCCGGCGTCGACGCGTTGCCGCAGATCGTGGAGCGTGAGATAGCGATTGTTGGGTGCGGTCATCGGTGACGCTCTCCTAGCGTGGACGAGAGATGAAGTTGGGTGCGGTGCGGGCAGATGGTCAACCGACGAGTCCTCGCAACAGCGCGGCGGTGTCGTCGCAATGATCTTCCATGACCTCTCGGGCGCGTTCGCGATGGCCCGCGAGAATCGCCTCAACCACGTCGTGGTGTTGGCCGTGCGAGTGGGCAATGTTGGTTTCGAGGACCGGAATCGCGCTCAACATGTCGTGCAAACTCGATTGCACGGATTGCACGGCCTCGATCGTGCGGCCGGACTCGGTGAGCGCCGCGATCGTTAGATGGAAGCGGGAGTCCGCGAGGCGGTGTTCGGCCCGGCTTTTCGACGCGGCCACGGATGCATGTACGGCGAGCAGTCGGCCGCGCTGCGTTTCCGAAAGGTCGGCCGCTGCCGCTTGATAGGCCGCACCGGGCTCGACCATGCGTCGAAAGATGAGGGCGTCGCGCCATTCGGCTCGCTGTTCGGCGGTGGTGCTGGCCGCCATGCGGGCAGCGGGGGTCTTGGGTTTGAGGGTGACAAACGCACCTCCGCGTCGACCACGACGAGTCTCGATGAGCCCGGCTTCGCGGAGCGCCGCCATCGCCTCCCGCAGAGTGGCCCGCGACACGCTGAGCCGCTCGGCCAACTCGCGTTCGGATGGCAGAGTGGCTCCCAAGGGGTAGACGCCGAGCCGGATCGCCGTACCCAACTGTTCGACACAGGCCTCGAACGCGTGGTGACCCCGGACCGGCCGCAGCAACGCCTCGCCCAAGAGAGCGTGAGGCACGGGGTGCGGTACGGCGGTCACAATCGACAGTCTCATGACGTTTTCTCGAAACTGTCAATGGTCTGAGTTCAAACCATTTTGCGCGCGCCACTGGACGTGTGGAACTTCGCGGGTCTAGCCTCCGAAAAGACCGTTGCCCGAAACCTCTGGAGTGCACATGCCCGAAGCTCACGAACCTCTGCACGAGGGCCATCACGCCCTGCATCTCTCGGACGACGAGAAACACCTAGCCAAGCTGGGATACCGCCAAGAGCTGGAACGCTCTTGGTCTGGGTTCTCCAACTTCGCGATCTCGTTCTCGATCATCTCGATCCTGGCGGGCTGCTTCACGACGTTCGGCCTGGGCTGGAACAACGGTGGACCTGCCGCCATTGCCTGGGGTTGGCCGATCGTTTCCGTGTTCATCTTGATCATAGGTTTGTGCCTGTCCGAACTAGTCTCGGCCTACCCCACCTCTGGTGGCATCTACTGGTGGGCGAGCAAACTGGGCGGAGTGCAGGCGGGCTATTGGACCGGCTGGCTCAACCTGATCGGCCTGATCGCCATCGTTGCGTCCGTCTCTTACGGGTGCGCGACCTTCCTCGACATCACGCTGTCGCACTTTTCGACGCGTTGGGCCGACGGCTACTCGCTGGGTCGTGTCTTTGTCTTGTTCCTGGTGATCCTGGGGCTCGCTGCGTTGGTGAACATCTTCTCCAGTCATCTGTTGGCCGTGCTGAACAACATTTCAGTGTGGTGGCACGTCTTCGGGGCCGCGATCGTGGTTGCCATCTTGTGGATCGTCCCTGACAATCACGCAAGCAGCGAGATGGTCTGGACGCACACCGTGAACAACAACGGGTTCGTCTCGGCGTCCACGTCCGGCTGGGGCTTTCTGTTGGCCGTGCTCCCCATCTCCGCCATTCTGACGCAGTACACGATCACCGGCTACGACGCCTCGGCACACTTGTCGGAGGAAACGCAGGGCGCGGCCAACAGCGCCGCCCGGGGTATCTGGCAATCGATCTTCTACTCCGCCATCGGTGGCTGGATCCTGCTGCTGTCGTTCCTCTACGCCGTTCAGGACGAGGCCGAGGTCACGGCAGCCTTCGGCTTCTTGCCGGTGCTGTTCGACTCGGCCCTCGGAACCAAGACTGCGGGCCTGGTGTTGTTCATCTCCAGCGTCGGCCAGTTCTTCTGCACGTGCGCCTGCCTGACTTCGACCTCGCGGATGCTCTTCGCATTCAGCCGCGACGGTGCGGTGCCGGGGTCCAAGCACTGGTCGTCACTCAACTCCAAGAAGGTGCCTGCGAAGGCGATTGGCTTGGCCACCACCGTCGCGGCCTTGCTGACATTGCCCGCCCTGGTCTCGGTCAATGTCGGCACGCCCGAAGCGCCGGTTCCCTCACCTATCGCGTTCTTCGCGGTGGTCTCGATTGGGGTCGTTGGACTCTACCTCTCGTTCGCGGTCCCGATCTTCTATCGCTGGAAGATGGGTGACTCGTTCAACCAGGGTTCCTGGAACCTCGGGAACAAGTGGAAGTGGTTGGCGCCGATCGCGCTCGCTGAGATCGTCGTCACCTCGATCTACGCGTTGCTTCCCACGTCTGGCGCCGGGGTGTTCTTCACCGATGACCTCGAGTGGCGGTTCGTCAACTACACGCCGATCGTGCTGTTCGGCTCCTTGATCCTGCTCTGGTTGTTCTGGCATCTGTCGGCGAAGAAGTGGTTTACGGGACCGAAGCACTTTGTCGATGAGGCCGAGATCGAGGCTCTCGAGCAGATCTAGCGGTGAATGATCCTCATCTTGACGCACTCCTCGACCAGATTCCGGTGCTCGCCGGCCGGACTCTGGTCGAGGAGTTGTCCGGTGGCCTGACCAACCGCAACCTCAAGGTCACCCTCGGCTCGGGTGCGGCGGTGGTGGTGCGGTGTTCCTCGGCCGATGCCGGGTTGTTGGACATTGATCGCGATGCCGAGCATCACAATTCCCTGGCTGCCGCACGAGCCGGGGTGGCCCCCCAGGTCATCGACTATCGGCCCGACCTCGGGGCCCTCGTCATCGACTTTGTGACCGGCACGACGCTGAGTGACTCCTCGTTCACCGAGCCGGACGTCCTGCGGCGCGCTGCGGCAGCCTGCCGCCGGCTGCACGCGGGACCTCGGTTTGCGGGCGACTTCGACATGTTCCGCCGCCAGGCCGGCTATCTGGCGGTGGTCAAGGAGCGCGGCTTCACCCTTCCGTCGGGCTACGAACAGCATCTGGAGGCGTTCGCTGACGTACGCCGCGCGCTCGCGGCTCGGCCAAGGGCCACGGTGCCCTGCAACAACGACCTGCTAGCCGGCAACTTCATCGACGATGGAGAGCGCGTGTGGCTCATCGACTACGAGTATTCCGGCAACACCGACCCGTGTTTCGAATTGGGAAACACCGCCACCGAATGCGAGTTCACCTCGGACGTCACTCAGGCGTGGGTCGAGGCCTACTTTGGAGTGCTCCGCCCGGCCGACCTGGCCCGCGTGCAACTGCAATCGCTCTGCAGCGAATATGGCTGGTCGCTATGGGGCTTCATCCAGGCCGCCACCAGCCCGATCGGCTTTGACTTCGACGCCTGGGGTCGACACCGATTCGAGAAGGCGGACCGGACGTTCAGGAGCCCGCACTTCGCCCAGCTCCTCGCCCAGGTGGCGGCCCCAGATGCTTGACCTGCCCACCCGCGCCCAGGTCGTGATCGTCGGCGGGGGAGTCATCGGCACCTCAACCGCCTATCACCTTGCCGCGCTCGGCTGGACCGACGTGCTCCTGGTTGAGCAGGGGCGACTGTCGGGGGGCACCACCTGGCACGCTGCTGGACTGGTCGGTCCGTTGCGGGCAACCGAGAGCGGGACGCGCCTGGTGCAATACTCCGCGAAGCTCTATGCCGAACTCGAAGCCGAGACCGGGTTGGCGACCGGTTATCGCCCCGTCGGTGGCGTAATTGTGGCTCGCACCGCTGATCGGATGACCGCGTTGCGGCGTACAGCGGCCAACGCAGCGGCGTACGACCTCGAATGTCACCTGCTCACCCCCTCCGAGGCGGGGGAGCGGTGGCCGGCGATGTGCACCGACGACCTGGTGGGCGGCATCTGGTTGCCCGGTGACGGCAAGGTCAACCCAACCGATCTCACCCAAGCCCTGGCCAAAGGTGCCCGACAACGGGGCGTGCGGGTAGCCGAGGGCGTGCGGGTCATCGGCTTCAACACGGCTGGCGAAGGGTCCTCCCGACGCGTGACCGGGGTGGTCACCGATGCCGGGGCGATCGAGGCGGAGGTGGTGGTCAACTGCGCCGGTCAGTGGGCCAAAGCGCTGGGCGACCTGGTCGGCGTGACCATCCCCCTGCACTCGGCCGAACACTTCTATGTGGTCACCGACCAACTGCCCGGTCTGCATCCCGATCTGCCCATCCTGCGCGATCCCGACGGCTACACCTACTTCAAAGAGGAAGTGGGCGGCCTCGTCGTGGGCGGGTTTGAGCCCACTGCCAAACCCTGGGTGGCGCCGGATCGGATCCCCTATCCGTTTGAGTTCGCGCTGTTGGAAGAGGATTGGGATCACTTCTCGGTGCTGATGAACGAGGCGCTGATCAGGATCCCCGGGCTCGAACACACGGGCATCCGGAAGTTCTATAACGGCCCTGAGAGTTTCACCCCAGACAACCAGTTCATTCTGGGTGAGGCTCCCGGTTTGCACGGCTACTTCGTTGGCGCGGGGTTCAACTCTGTCGGCATCGCCTCCGCCGGCGGCGCGGGACGAGCGCTGGCCGAGTGGATCCTCGCGGGCGAGGCGACCTCCGACCTCCTCGCGGTCGACGTACGCCGGTTTGCGCCGTTCAACGGCAACCACCGCTGGCTGCGAGAGCGGGTGGTGGAGGTCCTGGGACTCCACTATGACATCCCCTGGCCCAACCGCGAACTCGTGTCGGCCCGCCCGTTTCGGTGCTCCCCGCTTCATGATCGCCTCGCCGCCCGCGGGGCAGGATTCGGATCCCGGATGGGGTGGGAGCGTCCCAACTTCTTTGCTCCTGACGGTCTCGCGGCCAACCTCGACTATTCCTGGGGACAACCCTCGTGGCTGCCCTGGTCGATCGCCGAACAACGTGCCTGCCGGGAGGCGGTCGCGATCTTCGATCAGACCTCGTTCTCCAAATATGCCGTCACCGGGCCTGACGCGGTGGAGTTGCTCCAGTGGTTGTGCGGCAATGACATCGACGTTCCGATCGGGACCTGCGTCTACACACCTTTGCTCAACGCGCGGGGCACCTACGAGTCCGATCTCACGGTCACACGGACCGCCTCGGATGGGTTCTTGTTGGTGAGCAGTTCGGCGACCACCGTGCGTGACCTCGACTGGCTGCGACGCAATGTCGGGGCGGAGCAACGGGTCGAGATCCGGGACGTGACCACGGCGTACGCCGTGCTGGGCGTGATGGGCCCGCGCTCGCGAGAGTTGCTCTCGCGGTGCACCGACGCCGACCTGTCGGAGGAGGCGTTCCCTTTCGCCACCAGCCGGGAACTGTCCCTCGGCATGGCGACGGTTCGGGCCACCCGGATGACCTATGTGGGCGAACTCGGCTGGGAACTGTTGATCCCCGTCGAGTTTGCCGCCAACGTCTACGAACACCTGTGGGCCCACAGCGCCGGACTCGACCTGCGCGACGCGGGCTATTACGCCATCGAGTCGTTGCGGCTTGAGAAGGGTTATCGCGCCTTCGGGCGCGAGCTCTCGCCCGACTACGGCCCGGTCGAAGCCGGGCTGGTGTTCGCGACCAAGGTGAAGACGTCGATCCCGTTCCTGGGGCGGGATGCGCTCGAACGGCGACGCGAGGCCCATCCCACTGCTTCCGATCGGCGGCGGCTCGTCTCCTTTGTGGTGCAGAACCCAGCTGCCATGTTGTGGGGTGGTGAGCTCCTGATGCGGGAGGGGCACGGCATCGGGCAGGTCACCAGTGCGGCGTACGGCGCCACCGTGGGCTCGTGCGTCGGTCTGGCCTACCTGCGCCACGATCGGCCGGTCACCCAAGAGTGGCTGACCCAGGATGGTTTCGGGATCGATGTGGCGGGCGACTTCGTCGCGGCCCGGCTCTCCCTCAGGGCGCCACTGAGTTAGCGGTGGCTGGGTGGTCGGCGGTAGAGGTCGGAGATGACGTCCTCGATGTCGGGTTCGCGCAGGGACAGATCCGCAACGTCGTACGCCGCCGCGACGGCGGCCACGATCGGGGCAGCACTCGCGTCCGCCGGGAAGGACAACCATTGCCGGGGGCCATCGACTCGGGTCACGACAGCGCCGGGCACCTCGATGGGCGGGGCCTCGTCGACCAGATCGACCACCAGGGTCCGAGTCGAGCCACCCTCGAGGTGGAGCGCGTCCAGGGTCCCGTCGAAGACGAGGGCGCCGTGGTCGATGACGATCACCCGGTCACACAACGCCTCAATGTCATGCAGATCGTGGGTGGTGAGCAGCAAGGTCGTGCCTCGTTCGGTGTTGAGCGCGCGTAGGAACTCCCGGAGTCGGCCCTTGGAGATGACGTCCAGCCCGATCGTGGGCTCGTCCAGATAGAGGATCTCCGGGTCGTGCAGGAGCGCCGCCGTGATGTCTCCGCGCATCCGCTGGCCGAGCGAGAGTTGGCGGACGGGGGTCGCCAGGAGGTCGCCGAGGTCCAGCAACTCGACATACTTCGCCAGGTTGGCCTCAAAGCGCGGCCGGGGGATCTTGTAGATCTTGGCCAACAGCTCGAAGGAGTCGCGCAGCGGCAGGTCCCACCACAAGGTGGTGCGCTGGCCGAAGACCACCCCCATCCGGCCGGCGAGCGCGCGTCGATTGCGGCTAGGGTCCAGGCCACAGACCAGGATCTGCCCCGAGGTCGGCACCAGGATCCCGGTCAACATCTTGATCGTGGTGGACTTGCCGGCGCCGTTGGGCCCGATGTAGCCCACCATCTCCCCGGCTGCGACCGAGAACGAGATGTTCTGCACCGCCTGCACATCCGGCCCGCCGCGCACGTGGAAGGTGCGCCCGAGTCCTGCCACCTCGATCAAGGTCATGTCAGCTTCCCGTTGAGCGATAGTGGCGTACGCCGGAGCGCCAGGCCACCGCGGCAACGACGGCCGTCAGGAGCGCTGCCAGAGGCGAGAGGAACCGGGTAACCGGGGGATAGCCGAACGGATCCTCGATCCCCAGGACATAGAGGGAGGGATACCAGTTGACGAAGGCCAACGGCAGCCCGAACGTGAGTGCCTTGACCACCTCGGAAGGAAACACCGTCAGAGGAAACTGGCTGATCTGATTGCCGCCATAGGTGAAGGCATTGGCGACTTCAGCCGTGTCCGCGGACCAAAATTGGATGCTGGCGAACCCGATGAAGATGGCCACGAAGATCACCGACCCGGAAACGAGCATGGAGCCGGTGACGGCCACCTTCGGAGCGGTCCAGTGCACTGAGACGGAGGCCCAACCGAGCACCAAAGCGGACTGGGCGACGCGGGCCAGTCGGCGCAGAGCGAACTCATCGGCGCACACCTGCACGATCAAGGGCACCGGGCGCACCATCATGACGTCGAGTTTGCCCAGTCGGACCATCGACCCCAGCCGTTCGATCCGGCCCACGAGAAGGTCGGCGATCGCCAACGCGACGCCGGTCCCGCCGTACAGAAAAGCGACCTGCTCCAGAGTGAATCCCCCCAGGGTGTCGATGTTTTGGAAGAGCATCCAGATCCCGATGAAGTCGATCCCGGTGATCAAGAACCCGCCAACCGTGAGCATCCAGAAGGACGCGGGGTAGGCCATCGACGACTTGATCCACATCCGGGAGATCTGCACGTATTGGCGCACCCAGTCACCCACCCTGCACCACCACGCGTCGCTCCGCTCGGCGCAGCACGGCAGCGCAGATCACAAGCAGTCCGATCATCCACGCGGCCTCGAAGGCCAGCCCACCCAGGATGTCGCCGCCGACGCGTTGCCCGAGCCAGATGTCGGCCGGCACTTGCAGGAGGCTCGCCCAAGGCAGCGCCCGAGCGGCTGCGCCCGTCCAGCCGGGGAAGAGCACGAGCGGCACCGCGAGGCCACTGAAGAATGTCGCGGCGGTGATCGCCAAGGTGCGCACTCCGGTGCTGTCCAAGAGCCAGAACGTGCTCAGCGCCACGAGGAAGCGCAGCGCGAAACTCACCGTGACCCCGATCGTCAGGGCCGCGGCGAAGCCGAGCCAGGCCTGCCATGAAGGCGGCCAACGCAGGCCGAAGACGAGTTGGCCGACGAGCGTGGGGAGAGTGCCGCGGCTGATCAGGTGGTACGCCGCACGGCCCAGGTCGGCGGCGAGATACCACCCCAGGATGCCGATCGGGCGATAGAAGTCGATCGCCACATCGCCCGAGCGCACCCGTTCGGTGAGATCGTCGGGAGAGCCGGCGCCGAAGATCGCCATCGTCATGATCATCGCTTGCCCGAGCCACACATAGGTGATCGCGTCCTTTGCGTCGTAGCCTCCCGCGCTCGGATTCTCGTGCCACACGGCGAGATAGACGAAGCAGACGATGAATCCGAAGGCACTGTTGGTGAAGGCGCCTGCCAAGGTCGCGCCCGTGTAGGTCGAGTAGCGCCGAAACGTTCGGGTCGCGATACCGAGGTAGACCACTCCGGTCAGTGCCGGTAGGTGCCGTGAAGTACGGCGCGGCCCAGCGTTTTGAAGGCGAGATTGAACGAAACCACAGCGGCCGAGGCGTCGGAGTCCACTCCGAGCGAGTCCTCCGACACGGCGTGCACGACGAAGAAGTAGCGATGCACCTGGTCTCCCGGTGGCGGCGCGGCGCCCATGAAGCCCTTGGGGCCGCCGTCGTTGCGGCAGTGGAAGGCGGCACCCGGCAGCGATCCCGCGGCTGCGCCGGTGGGCAGGGAGGTGCAGTCGGGCGGCAGATCCACGAGCACCCAGTGCCAAAAGCCGCTCGGCGTCGGTGCGTCGGGGTCGAAACAGGTGACGACGAAAGACCGGGTGCCCTCGGGGGCTCCGCTCCAGGTGAGCTCCGGAGAGGTGTTGCCGAGCGCTGCCACCTGATCATCCTTGAGGGGAGCTCCATCGACGATGTCGGCGCTGGTGACGCTGAAGGCGGGGACTACGGGCAGCAAGTCGTAGGGGTTGGGGGCGACGGGGCGTTCGATGCTCATGCCTCGGACCTTAGCCGCGACCCGGACCCAGGGCCAGTCACACTGAGTCGATGAGCACGACGCGCGAAAGCCTCGGCGACCACCCGCCGTACCCTGCCGGATTGCGGCTCTCGGGGCGGCGGGTTGTGGTGGTCGGGGGTGGAAATGTGGCCCAGCGTCGGGTGCCGACACTCCTCGCTGCCGGAGCGGTCGTCACGGTCGTGTCACCCGAGGTGACTCCGGCGATCGAGGGGATGCTGGGCGAGATCGCGTGGGAGCGTCGGCGCTATGCCGACGGCGACTTGGCCGGCGCTTGGTATGTCATTGCCGCTACCGACGATCGCGTCGTCAACGAGGCCGTGTCTGCGGAAGCCGAGGCACACCGCATCTTCTGCGTGCGCAGCGACGACGGACTCGCCGCCAGCGCCTGGACTCCCGCGGTGGGGCGCCATGACGGCCTCACGGTGGCGGTGCTCGGCAACCGCGAGCCACGGCGTTCCGCGGCCGTGCGGGACGCGATCTTGACCGCCCTGCGCGAGGGACAATTGGCCAGTTCGGGGGCGCACGATCGGACACCTGCGGTCGTGCTGGTCGGCGGCGGCCCCGGAGATCCGGATCTGGTCACCGTCGCCGCGCGGCACGCGTTGGCCTCCGCCGATGTGGTGGTCACCGACCGACTCGCGCCCCGGGAGTTGCTGGACACTCTGGGGCCACACGTGGAACTCATCGATGTCTCGAAGTTGCCACGCGGGCGTTCGGCGCGGCAGGAAGAGATCAACCGGGTCCTCATCGACCGGGCGCGAGCCGGGAAGCGGGTCGTGCGCTTTAAGGGCGGCGACAATTATGTCTTCGGACGCGGGTTTGAAGAGCTCATTGCCTGCGCCGAAGCGGGCGTGGCCGTCGACGTGGTGCCCGGCCTCAGCTCCGCCATCGCCGTGCCCGCCATGGCCGGCATCCCTGTGACGCATCGGGGGGTGGCCCATGAGTTCGTCGTGGTCTCCGGGCACCTGCCGCCGGGCCACCCCGACTCGCTGGTCGAATGGTCCGCCCTGGCGGCGCTACGCGGCACCCTGGTGCTCTTGATGGCCGTGGAGAACGCGCCGGCCATCGCTGAGTCGCTGGTCGCGGGCGGCCGGGACGTCGTCACTCCCGTCGCCGTTTTGGTGGAAGGCACCATGCCCGGAGAACGCGCGCTGTGGACCACGTTAGGCGAGTTGGGTGGCGAACTCGCGCGCTCCGGCGTACACCCGCCAGCGGTCATCGTCGTCGGCGAGGTGGTGGCGCTGGCCCGTGCGCAGGTCACGGGCATCCATGGCTGAGTTGATCGAGATCGCCGACGTCGATGATCCGCGGCTGGCCGACTATCGGGATCTGCGCGACGTCGAATTGCGAAAACACCTCGAGGCCGAACAGGGCTTGTTCCTGGCCGAGGGGGAGAAGGTGGTGCGGCGGGCGATCGAAGCGGGGTACGCCGCCCGCTCGTTCCTGATGGCGCCACGCTGGGTCGAGTCCCTCGGCGACGTGTTGGCCACCACGGGCGCGCCCTGCTTCGTGCTTGCGGAGTCCCTCGCCGAACGCGTCACGGGCTTCCACGTGCATCGCGGCGCCCTCGCCTCGCTTGAGCGGCGCGCGTTGCCGAGCGTGTCGCAGGTGCTTGCCGACGCTCGCTCGATCTTGGTGCTCGAGGACATTGTCGATCACACCAACGTGGGAGCGATCTTTCGCAGCGGGGCCGCCCTGGGGTTCGATGCGGTGCTGCTCGCCCCGCGGTGCGCCGACCCGCTGTATCGACGATCGATCAAGGTGGCCATGGGCGCCGTCTTCAACCTCCCTTGGACCAGACTGCCCGACTGGGGTGATGCGCCGAGCCGGCTCTCCGAGCTCGGTTTCACCACCATTGCTCTCACGCTGGCCGCCGACGCCGTACCGATCGAAGCGGCCGTAGCCGGAGTCGACAAGGTCGCCTTGCTGCTCGGGTCGGAGGGCCACGGACTCTCCGCCGCGTGGCAGGAAGCGGCAGACCAGCGCGCGGTGATCCCGATGGCGGACGGCATCGACTCCCTCAACGTGGCGGCCGCCACGGCGGTCGCCTGCTACATCGCGAGTCGGCGCTAACTCACCTGAAATCGGCGGCGAGTCGGCGCAAACTCATGTTGGGCAAGCCTGATGATGCTGAGTTTGCGCCGGCTCGGGGGTGTTTTAGTGTGAGTTTGCGCCGACTCGAGATCAGGTTTGGGGGGGTGCCGGCCACCCGGGAGGGAAGTCCTCGGCAGCCTTGTCGTGTTCCTTCTGCAGGCGCTTGCGCGCCTTCGTGGGCAACCGGTCACCGAACACCGTTCCGAGGGTGTGATCGGTCTCGTGTTGCAGACAGCGCGCCAGGAGCCCGTCGCCGGTGAACGTGACCGGCTCTCCTTGCAGCCCCACGCCCGTCACGGTCGCTGTTTCCGGGCGAGCGCACGCAACAAAGGCGCCGGGGAAGGACAGGCAGCCCTCTTCGTCTTCATCAAGGCGTCGGTCGCGTCCCTCGGGCAAGGTCAACACGGGATTGCAGACAATCCCCTGGACGGAGACGCCTGCATCATCGGGACAGTCGAAGATCACCACCGCCGCGTCGACACCGATCTGACACGCCGCCAGACCGACGCCTTCGGCGGCGTACATCGTGGCTGCCATGTCGGCCACCAGCGTACGCAACTCCTCGTCGAAGTCGGTGACGAGGAGTTGCGGTCGGTGCATCACGGCGGTTCCCCACCTGGTGATCGGACGTACGGTGCCGCCGGTGGGAAGGATCGAGCGCACGGGCATGCGCGGATTCTAGGTCAGATGGGGGGCTCGAAGGGACCGTGCTCGGTGTGCAGCAGCTCCATCCGAGCTCGATCCAGTCGAGCTGCGGCGTACTCCTCCTCCTGCGCGTCGCGCACACACTTGGCGAGCGTGAACGACGAACTGGTCAAGAAGACGGTGCCGAGACCGAGAAATGCGCGGACCCAGATGTCGCCCGGCATCACATAGATGCCGAAGATCATGGTCAGCAGGGCGACCCCGAACGCGATGCCCGCCTGGAGGTAGAGGCCGTTGGTGTTCTTGGGATGGATCGGTGTGCTCATGGGGCCAACCTTCGCCCGTCGAGGCGGCGGCCAAGATCCGCGCTGTTACCTGGTCCAGATGAGTACGAGGGCCTCCCCACGACCCGGGCCTCCTCTCGACGCGGGCCCTGCGGACTGATCGGATGGGCGCATGAAGATGTACGCCGACACGGCCCTGCGACGCACCCGTCAACTCCTCACCGACCTGTTGTTCCTGGCGTGGCTCGCCGCGTGGGTCTGGATAGCCCTGATCGTCCACGACGGAACCATGGCATTGGCTGCGCCCGGACGCCAGGTCGATGAATCCGCGACCACCATGGCCGACGGTCTGGGGGAGGCGGGGGCCTACCTCGACGACCTGCCACTCGTGGGCGCAGGCGCGGCTGCCCCCTTCGACAAGGCAGCCGCTGCCTCGAAGGACCTCGCCGCCTCGGGTCGCGCCGAAGTGCGGGCCGTCGAGCGTCTCGCCTTCTGGCTCGGGCTCTCGATTGCGCTAATCCCGATCCTTGTCGTCTCGGCCTTCTATCTGCCCTGGCGATGGCGTTTCATCCGTGAAGCAACCGCCGGGGCGCGTTTCATCGACTCGGCCAAGGATCTTGACCTATTCGCGATGCGCGCCCTGGTGCGGCAGCCCATGCACGTGTTGGCCCGGATTCATGACGATCCGGCTGGTGCCTGGCGAGCCAAGGATTCGCGCGTCGTGCGCGCGCTGGCCGAGATGGAACTGCGCGATCGCGGCCTGCGCGCACGATCGCCACTCTTAGGCGAGACCGGCCCCGGCTGACGCCTCCGCGACCAGAAAGCGGGGCGTGGAGAGGCTGTCGTGTTGGAAAGCCGCGGTGATGGCGTTGGCCACCTGGTCCACGGTGCCTCGCTGCAGCAGCGCCAGCGCCGCGCCTCCGAAGCCGCCGCCCGTCATCCGGGCGCCGAGCGAGCCGTGCGCCAGGGCGACCTCGACCGCGAGGTCGAGTTCGCGACACGACACCTCGAAGTCGTCACGAAGCGACGCGTGCGAAGCAGAGAGAAGTTCGCCCAGGCGCGGCCACGAACGTGTTCGGAGTTTCTCCACGACGGACTCGACACGGCCGTTTTCGGACACGACGTGGCGCGCCCGGCGCGCGAGCAGGGGACTGGAGAGCGAATCGACCGCGTCAGGTGTGGCTGCGCGCAGCGAGGTGAGCCCGAGTTCGCGGGCCGCCTGCTCGCACTGCGCGCGCCGCTCGGCGTACGCCCCATCGTTGAGGGCGTGACTCACCCGGGTGTCGATGACGAGGAGGACCAGGTCAGCCTCCGCGAAGCCAAGTTCGACAGGGGTCCGGCTGTGCCGAGCAAAGTCCAAGAGCAACGCCTGATCGCGGCTTCCGAACATCGCAATCGACTGGTCCATGCCGCCCGTCGGCGCCTGCGCCACGTCGGTTTCGGCCCGGATGGCGGCCGTGACGATCGCTTCCCGCACCGCGTCATCCCAGGGCCTCCCCGGTTCGGCGATCGCGAGCGCGGCCGTCGCGACGGCGCATTCGATGGCGGCCGAACTCGAGAGGCCAGCTCCCACCGGGACGGAACTGGACAGATGAATCCGGAGCGGAGGGATCTGGAAACCCGCGTCCACGAGGGCCCACAGGGTGCCAGCGGCGTACGCCGCCCAGCCGGACACGCGCCCTGGCCCGGCGTCATCGAGCGTCCCTTGCCACGGCGTGTCCGAGAAGTCGGTCGTGATCACCCACTCGTGCCCGGGAACGGGTCCGGCTGCGGCGTACGTCGCATGCGCGAGCGCCACCGGCAAGCACAGGCCCGCGTTGTAGTCGGTGTGTTCACCGATCAGGTTGACCCGCCCAGGAGCCCGCGTGACGACGGTCGGTGACGCACCACTTCGCTCGACAAAACCAGCCCGCACCGTCTGCGGGAGCGTCGCGCGCTGTGCGGGTTCGAAGTGGGGTGTTTCCATCCCTGGCGTCATCGCGTGCTCAACTCCTCGAGGATCGCTCACTGCGACCCCGAACGATCCCGATGAAGGTCTGCACGAATTCGTTGTCGTGGTCGGTGCGCCACGCGAGCCCGACGCTGGTCTCGGGCGCGTCTGCCACGACCCGGTGGACGACATCCTTGCGATGATGCAGGCGCGCGATCGACATGGGTACGACGACCACGCCGGTGCCGCTGGCGACGACGTCGATGGCGTCCTTCTCGCTCAGGTCGCCGAATTCCAGCTGCACCGCGGTCAGTTCGAGCCCGTCGGGGGCTGGACGCACGAATTGCTCGTCGGCCAAGTCGGCGAGGGTCACCTCGTCGAACGCCGCCACCACGTGGTCCACACTCGCGACAACGACGGGCACCTCGTCGTACAACCTGATGCAGTGCAGCCCCTCCCGGTCGATCGGCAATCGGACCAGGGCCATGTCGAGGCTTCCGGACCGGATGCCCGCTTCCTGCTCGGCTTCGGCCAGTGGCACGAGCTCAAGTGGAACCCGCTGCATCCGGGAACGCCAGATGCCGGCCCACTTGTCGGGAGTCGCCCCGGTCACGAAACCCACGCTGAAGGGTGGGCGCTGGTGCGGTTCCACATGTTCTCCTGGAGTGCTGATGACCGAGCGACAAGACTACGGCGCCTTGGTCTAGACCAAGGCTTTGCCAAACGAAGCCGCGCGGCCCATTGACCCCGGCGTCAGGCTGACGTTGACTAAGGATCAGCAGTTTGTTCGCAACACTAAAGGGGCGGTCATGGGGACCTGCACATGTTCTTTTTGCTATGCCACGATCAATCGCGCGCATGCGCGGATCCGGTCGGTGGCCTTCCGCCAGGTGGCCTACTGCGCCAGTTGCTGGGAGGAGATGAACTCCGTTGAGGTGCCGTCACCGCGGCGATCTGTGGAGATCTTGGCCGACAACGGAGCGTTGACGGAGGCCTGACCTGGTGGGCTGGGGGGTGCACCCTCAGCACAGCCAGGCGCGCGAGAAAAACGACAAAGCCCCAGGTCATCGACCTGGGGCTTTCGTGTCCGAGGGGGGACTTGAACCCCCACGCCCTAATACGGGCACTAGCACCTCAAGCTAGCGCGTCTGCCAATTCCGCCACCCGGACGAGTGCGCAGGAACTGTAGCAAAACTCCGACCTCCGGACCGCATCGGGACACCTCTGTTGAGGTGTCAAGATGACCCCATGCAATCGCTAGCCGGGCCAGCCGCCAATCCGAGCTATGACCCCGCCACGGAGGTAGTCGCGCTCTGCAGCGACTTGATCCGGATTGACACCTCGAATTTTGGCGACGACAGCGGCCCCGGAGAGCGGTTGGCGGCCGAGCATGTCGTCGGACTGCTGGATGAAGTGGGCATCGACTCCGAGCTCATCGAGTTCGCCCCGGGCCGCGCGACCGTCGTCGCGCGGTGGGGCGGGGCGCTGAGCCAGGCGACGGCCGACCGCGGAGCTTTGCTCGTCCACGGCCACCTCGATGTGGTGCCCGCAGCGGCCGATGACTGGCAGATTCACCCCTTCGCGGGAGAGATTCACGACGGCTATGTCTGGGGCCGCGGAGCCGTGGACATGAAGGACTTCGATGCCATGGTGTTGGCCACCGTGCGCGCGCGTGCCCGGGCCGGGCGAGTCCCCGAGCGAGAGATCGTCTTGTGCTTCACCGCCGACGAGGAGGCCGGTGGGAGTGTGGGGGCGCTGCCGCTGGTCGAGCGGAGACGCGAACTTCTCGAGGGCTGCACCGAGGCGGTGGGGGAAGTCGGCGGCTTCAGTGTCACGGTCCGCGACCGCAGGGTCTATCTCATCGAGTCCGCGGAAAAGGGCATGGCCTGGCTCAAGTTGACCGCCCGTGGACGAGCGGGTCACGGCTCGATGCTCAACAGTGACAACGCCGTGACGAAGCTCGCTCAGGCGGTGAGCCGGATTGGGAGCTACGAATGGCCGGTGAGGTTGACCCCCACCATGGAGGTGCTCTTGGCGAGCGTGGCCGAACTGGCTGGCACCGAGGCCACGCCCCACAACGCGGAAGCGTTGGTTGAGGAGTTCGGCGGGGCCGCACGCATGCTGGGGGCGGTACTGCGCAACACCAGCAATCCCACCATGTTGGCGGCCGGCTACAAGTCGAACGTCATCCCCAGCGAGGCGTCGGCGCAGATCGACGGCCGGTTCCTGCCCGGCTACGAGGAGGAGTTTTATGCCACGTTGGCGCAGTTGTGCGGTGAGGGGATCACGATCGACACGTTGATCACCCAGCCCGCCTGGGAGATGCCGTACGACGGCCGCGTTGTGGACGCCATGACCGCGGCGCTGCTCGAGGAAGACCCGGGGGCCCTCGTGGCGCCGTACCTCATGAGTGGTGGGACGGATGCGAAGTATTTCGGGCGCCTCGGGATCCGCACCTACGGCTGCGCTCCCTTGCGGCTTCCGCCGGAGTTGGATTTCACCGCGCTCTTCCACGGAGTCGACGAACGGGTGCCGACCGATGCCTTGGAGTTCGGGGCCCGAGTTTTCGATCGATTCCTGGATCTGGCGTAGGCCGCTCCCGTTCAGACGCGCGGCACTACCGCAAATTCGGGTCGCAACTGCCGGATGATCTTGCGCCGCAGCACGACACGACGGGTGCCGTCCGCGGAGATCCGGACGCGGTCCAACTCCCAGCCTCCGTGTTCGGCACGCTCCACGAGCAGCCGAGTGACATAGCTGCGAGAGTAGTCGCGGGGCAACGTCAGTCGCTCAAACTCCCACTCCACGCCACGGGCTGGCGCGCGGCGGTCGGTTCGGGGAGCCATGGTCAGGCCTGGGACACGTCTGTCAACGCGGCCGCGATCTCGGGGGGCAGGGTCAACTGCTCCACTTCCAGCGCGGCGCGCAACTGCTGCGCCGTACGCGCGCCCACAATCGGGGCCGTAACACCGGGTCGATCCCGCACCCAGGCCAGGGCGACCGCCAGCGGCGACCAACCGAGCCCTTCGGCCGCCCGGACCACCGCCTCGACGACAGCCGCGCTGGCGGGGTTGAGATAGGCCCCCACGAAGGCGTCGAAGTCGGGGGAGGCCGCCCGCGAGTCGGACGGCGTGCCCTGCCGGTATTTGCCGGTGAGCACCCCACGACCCAACGGTGACCAGGGGAGCACGCCCAGGCCGTTGGCCGCGGCCGCCGGCAACACCTCGTGCTCAATCCGACGATTCAGCAGGGAGTACTCCACTTGGGTGGACGCCAGGGGAGCGCGGCCGGGCACGGCTCGCTGCCAGGTCGCAGCCTGAGCGGTCTGCCACCCCGCGTAGTTCGAGATGCCGACGTACGCCGCGCGCCCCGAAGTCACTGCGTAGTCCAGCGCGCTCAGCGTCTCTTCGAGCGGGGTGTCATCGACCCACGTATGAACTTGCCACAGATCCACACGGTCGACCCGGAGCCGTTTGAGTGAGGCGTCCAAGGTGTCCACCAGGTTGCGACGCGAAGCGTTGGTGACGCGGACGCCGGTGCGCCGTGAGATCCCGGCCTTGGTAGCGATCACCACGTCGTCGCGGTGCACGACGTCGCCGATCAAGGCCCCGAGCAGGGACTCGGCGGCGCCATCGGTGTAGCCCGAGGCGGTGTCGAGCAGCGTGCCACCAGCCTCGACGAAAGCAACCAGTTGGTCGCGGGCCTCGTGCTCGTCGGTATCGCGGCCCCAGGTCATCGTGCCCAAGCCAAGCCGGGAAACCTGGAGACCGGTGCGGCCTACGCTGCGCAGCTGCATGGGGTGAGACTAACCAGCCGACGTTGGGCGCGCCCCCACGGCTCGCCGTCAGTCCATCTGCGTACGCTTGGCCGCGGCCACCGCCACACCCCCTCTGCCGACCCATGCGTCGAAAGGCGTCGATGAACTACCTAGAAGCCGTCATTCTCGGCATCGTCGAAGGGCTGACCGAGTTCCTCCCCGTCTCAAGCACCGGCCACCTCACGATCGTCGAAAAGGCGTTGGGGCTCCCGGTCGACGATCCCGCGATCACGGCGTACACGGCTGTCATCCAGGTGGGTGCGATCGCGGCTGTCTTAATCTACTTCTTCGGCGACATCTCTCGGATTGCCACGGCGTGGACCAAGGGACTGGTGCGTCCGGAGTATCGGGGTTCCCTCGACCATCGGCTGGGATGGTTTGTCATCTTGGGGTCGTTGCCTATCGGAGTGATCGGCTTCCTGGGCCGAAACGTGATCTCGGGGCCCTTGCGGTCCCTGTGGTGGGTCGGGGGTGCCCTCATCGCGTGGAGCGCGGTGATGTGGTGGGCCGAGCGCAACGCCACCCAGGCTCGCACGGAGCGACAACTCACGCTGGGCGACGTGATGGTGATTGGACTGGTGCAGTGTCTCGCGCTGGTGCCGGGAGTCTCTCGCTCGGGCGCCACGATCTCGGCCGGTCTGCTTCGCGGACTTGATCGGGTGACCGCGACTCGACTGAGCTTCTTCTTGTCGATCCCCGCCCTCACCGCGGCCGGGCTGTATGAACTCAAGGAAGTCGCGGGCAGCGACATTGGCTGGGGGCCAACGGCCGTCGGCACAGCCGTGAGTTTCGTGGTCGCCTATGCCTCGGTGGCCTGGCTGTTGAAGTTCGTGGCCCACCACTCGATCGACTGGTTCATTCCCTACCGCGTCTTGTTGGGAGCGGGCCTGCTCACCCTGTTGGCGTCGGGTGCCATCTCCGCGACCTAGGTGCAGGTCACAACCAGTCCGACCGTTTGAAGCTGATCCACAGCACCAGTGACGAGATGGCCATGATCGCGAGGGCCATGGGATAACCCATCATCCAGTGCAGCTCGGGCATGTGGTCGAAGTTCATGCCATAGATGCCCGCGATCAACGTGGGCAGGGCCACCAAGCCCACCGCCGCGGAGATCTTGCGCATGTCTTCGTTCTGTTGCACCGAGATGGCAGCAAGGTGCGCCTCGAAGGCCGCGGAGAGGAGGAGGTCGAGGGAGTCGATCGTCTCGGACAAGCGCACCAAGTGGTCGGCGACGTCGCGGAAGAAGGGCGTTGAATCCTCCGCCACCCCGGGCACCTGACCGGAGGCAAGACGCCGCATGGGGTCCCGGAGCGGGAGTACGGCGCGACGGATCTCGGCGATCTCCCGCTTGAGGGTGTAGATCCGCGCCGAATCGCGAGTCCGCTCCTGGGAGAACACCGAGGATTCGACCTCGTCGACGTCGACCTCGAGCTCGGAAGCGACGGCCTCATAGCCATCGACGACCAGGTCGCACACCGCGTGGATGACTGCCGACGGGCCGTGATTCAGCACGCTGATCTGGGACTCCAGGCGAGCGCGCGCAGCGGTGAGCTCGGAGCCCTCACCGTGTCGCACGGTCACCACGAAATCGTGACCCATGAACAGGTTTATTTCACCGGTCTCAACCGCGTCGTCGGCGTCGACGTACCACAGCGTCTTGAGCGTCAGGAACATCGAATCGCCATACAACTCCAGCTTGGGCCGCTGGTGCGCGTTCACCGCATCTTCGACCGCCAGCGGGTGCAGATCGAAGGCCTCCGCGACCTCCTCGAGCTCTTCCGCTGAGGGCTCATGGATGCCGATCCAGACGAATTCGCCGGGGCCCATGCCCTCCGCGCGCATGCGCCGGACGTCGCTGGGGGTGCAGTCAACGGCGATGCGCAGGCCGTCTCGGTAGGCCGCGCTATCGATGATCACGCTGCGAGGATAACCGCTCGGGGTCGTTAGAGTCCGTCTATGGCCACGGTGCTCTTGGTACGACATGGGCGAACGACAGCGAACTCCTCCGGCCTTTTGGCGGGCAGGACTCCCGGCGTTCACCTGGACGAGGCGGGCGTGGTCCAAGCCGACGTTGCTGGTGCCAGGATCGCCGCGCTTGACCTCCAGGCGATCGTCTCCAGTCCGCTCACCCGCTGCCGGGAAACCGCCCGCGCGATTGCCGCATCAAGGAGCGCCGCCAACGGTACGACGCCCACGGTGTCGATCGACTCCAGGCTGACCGAATGTGACTACGGCGATTGGCAGGGCCGATTGCTCAAGGATCTCGCCAAGGAACCCCTGTGGAAGCAGGTCCAGGGGCAACCGGCGAGCGTGGTCTTTCCCGGCGGTGAGGCGATGGCCAACCTCCAGTCGAGGGCGGTGACGGCCATCCGAGAACACGATGCCGCGATCGAGCGGGAAGCCGGCGTTGGCGCCGTCTGGGTGGCGGTGAGCCACGGGGACGTGATCAAGGCGATCCTGGCCGACGCGTTGGGAACCCACCTGGATCACTTTCAGCGACTGCACGTCGATCCCGCCTCCATCTCCATCGTTCGCTACACCGCGGACCGGCCTTACGTCTTGGGACTCAACACCCATGAGGGTTCTCTCGGGTGGTTGTCGGGGTCTGGGCACAAGAAGCTCAAGCGCGGAGCCCCGATCGGCGGGGGCGCCGGACCGAATTCCTAACGCCGCATAGGGTTTGTCTCATGCCGGTCATTCACGAGTTTGATCCCCCCGACCGTTTCGTCGTGGGCACGGTCGGCGAACCCGGCGCCCGCACCTTCTTCCTCCAGGCGCGGACTGGGACCCGGATGGTCAGCGTGGCGTTGGAGAAGCAGCAGGTGGCCGCCCTGGCCGAGCGTATCGACGGGCTGCTCGATGAGTTGGTGAGCGCCGCGGAGGGTGAGTCCCTGATCCCCGCGATCGCCCCGCTGGCCAGTCACGACGATGCGCCGCTGGACCAGCCCATCGAGGAGGAGTTCCGAGCCGGAACGATGACGCTCTCCTGGGATCCGGGGGAGAACAAGATCGTGATCGAGGTCTTCGCGACCGATGAGACCGATCTGATCACCGACGAACTCACCGAACCGAGCCCCGAGGCCGAACCTGCGGAGTTGATGCTGGTCCGGCTGACGCCGGGGGCGGCTCGGGCCTTCGCCCACCGCGCGTCCCTGGTGGTCAATGCGGGCAGACCCAATTGCCCTTTCTGTGGCTATCCCATGTCTGCAGAGGGGCACTTGTGCGTGCGCGCCAACGGATTCCGGCGCAGCTCGCCGTGATCGACGAACCCGACGCCCTGAAGGGAGAGTTGGCCTTGCAGGGCCGCATCCTCCCGGCGTCGAATGCCACCTTCTTCGGCGTCATCGGAGAGTTGGCAGTGGTCTACAAGCCGGTCGCGGGCGAGCGCCCGCTGTGGGACTTCCCCCAGGGCACTCTGGCTCAACGCGAGGTTGCCTCGTGGGTCGTGTCGGAGTTCCTGGGCTGGAACGTCGTCCCCTTCACCTTCTTGCGTGAGGGGCCGCACGGCACCGGCATGGTGCAGTTGTGGCAAGAGCCCGCCCCCGATGTCAGCGCTGTGGACATCGTGCCGGCGGGTGCGATCCCCGTCGGTTGGCATCGGGTTTTTGACGGGCTGGACGGGGACGATCGAGACGTTTCGCTGGTGCACGAGGACACCCTGGCCCTGCGCCGGATGGCGGTGTTCGACGTGATCGTCAACAACGCCGATCGCAAGGGCGGGCATGTCCTCGCCATGCACGATGGGCATCGCTTTGGGGTCGACCACGGCCTGACCTTCCACGTGGAGGACAAGTTACGCACCGTGTTGTGGGGGTGGCTGGGGGAGCCGCTAACACCGGAAGAGGTTGCCGACGTCGAGAGATTGGCCCTGGCGGTGCAGGCCGAGTTGGGGAAGCAACTGCGGCAACTGATCACGGCCGCCGAGGTCGCCGCACTCACGCAGCGCTGCACGGCACTCCTGGCCGAGGGCAGTTTGCCGATTCCCGGAGATCGGTGGCCCGCGATCCCATGGCCGCCCATCTAGCCGGTCTTGGTTAGGCTGCGCAGCATGCGCGCCTGGCCCACCCTCACGTTGCCCCTGTTGTCGCAGGTGGCTCCCGCGGTGTCCTTGCACAACACGGCCACCGGGCGGGTCCAACTCAGCACCCCCGGAGAGTCGGCCAGGATGTATGTGTGCGGCATTACCCCGTACGACGCCACGCACCTCGGTCACGCCGCGACGTACGTCGCCTTCGATCTGCTCAACCGGGCGTGGCGCAATGCGGGCCACCGTGTGCTCTACGTCCAGAACGTGACCGACGTGGACGACCCTCTTCTCGAGCGGGCGGAGGCCACGGGCGTCGACTGGGTTGCCTTGGCAGAGCGCGAGACCGAGCTGTTTCGCACCGACATGACGGCACTGCGGGTGCTACCCCCCGACTTCTACGTCGGTGCGGTCGAATCGATCCCGCTGGTGAATGACTACATCGAGCGGCTGAGGGCCCTCGGAGCCGTCTATCCGGTGGAGCAAGATTGGTATTTCTCGGTGCAACAAGACCCGGGATTCGGTGGCGTCTCCGGGCTCGATCCCCAGGCCATGGTGGAGATCTTCGAGCAACGCGGAGGCGATCCCCAGCGCGCAGGCAAGCACGAGCCGTTGGATTGCCTGGTCTGGCGCGGCGAGCGCCCCGGCGAACCCGCCTGGGAGAGCCCCCTGGGACGGGGGCGACCGGGCTGGCACATCGAGTGCACCGCGATCGCGGAACAGCACCTCGGCGTCGCCTTCGATGTGCAAGGCGGGGGTAGCGACCTTGCGTTTCCTCACCACGAAATGTGCGCCTCACAGTCGGTCGTGGCCAATGCGGGCAGCCCCTTCGCCAGCGCCTACGTGCACGCGGGGATGGTCGCCTACGACGGCGAGAAGATGTCGAAGTCACGAGGCAATCTCGTGTTCGTGTCGGTCCTGCGCGCCAGCGGCGTCGATCCCATGGCGATCCGCTTGGCGCTGTTGGGGCATCACTATCGCGACGACTGGGAGTGGCACGACAGCGAAATCGCGTCTGCCGAGGCCAGATTGGCCCAGTGGGCCGTTGCGCTGGAGACACACGAGGCGGCGCCCGCCGCCGCGACCATCAGCGGCGTGCTCGAGGCTCTGGCGAACGATCTGAACGCGCCGACCGCGGTAGCGCTGATTCAAGCTTGGGTGGAGCAAACCCTGGCCGGATCCGCCGAGTTTGATCGCACCGCTGGTCGGACGATGCGTGACCTGCTCGACGCGGCGTTGGGCTTGGCCATCTAGCGCCGAAACCGGCCCGGCCACGCCCGGCGATGGGCGCTCAGTCTTCGCCCTCTTTGCGCTTGAGATAGCGCTCGAACTCCCGCGCGATCGCTTCCCCCGAGGCCTCGGGCAGCTCAGTCGTGTCCCGAGTTTCCTCCAGGGCGCGGACATAGTCGGCAATGTCTTCGTCTTCCTCGGCCAATTCGTCGACACCGCGTTCCCAGGCGCGCGCATCCTCGGGCAGGTCCCCCAGCGGAATGCTGGTCTCCAGGAGATCCTCGAGCGCGCCGATCAGCGCGAGGGTTGCCTTGGGGCACGGAGGCTGCGCGACATAGTGCGGGACCGCCGCCCAATAGGAGACCCCCGGGATATCGAGTCGGGCGCACGCGTCCTGGAAGACTCCGACGATGCCAGTCGGCCCTTCGTAGGTGGACTGCTCGAGTTTGAGCCGGTCGACTAGATCGGGCTCGGTCGCCGTACCGGTGACCGGAATGGGCCGGGTGTGTGGAGAATCCGCCAGCAACGCACCCAGGGTCACCACCAACTCGCCCCCGAGGTCATCGCAGGCCGCCAGCAGTTCGGCGGTGAACTGGCGCCACCGCATGTTGGGCTCGATGCCTCGAATCAAGATGACGTCTCTGGCCAGATCCGGGGGAGAGGCCACCGCGATCTGGGTGGAGGGCCAGGTAATGCGTCGATGGCCCATCTCGTCGCCGCCCACGATCGGCCGGTTCACCTGAAAGTCATAGAAGTCTTCGGGGTCGATGGCTCCGACCACGCGGGCGCTCCACACTGACATCAGGTGGTCGACCACCGAGGAGGCGGCGTCGGCGGCGTCGTTCCAGCCTTCAAACGCGGCAATCACGATGGGACTCACCAGGCCGGGCACGTCATCGATCTCGATCACGGCGCCCAGCCTAGTGCCGAGGTCCTCGGCGGCTTCCGCGATTTCTCGCGTCGGCGCGCGAGTGTCACCATGCGGGAATGCTGTCCACTTGTTGGACGGACTGCCTACGCTGAATCTTTGCCCAATTCGCAACGCAGAAGGTGATGAAACCCCGTGTCCGACACGTTCCGTCCAGATGCCAGTGAGCAGCTCAACGAGCTGCTCTCACAACGCATTCTAATCATCGACGGAGCGATGGGGACCATGCTTCAGGGCTATCAACTGTCGGAGGCCGACTATCGGGGGGAGCGCTTCCCGGACTGGTCGCATGACCTCAAGGGCAACTCCGATGTGTTGACCTTGACCCAGCCCGACATTGTCGCGGAGATCCACCGCTCCTATCTCGACGCGGGCGCCGACATCGTGTCGACCAACACCTTCACGGGCTCTCGCATCTCTCAAGCCGACTACGGGTTGGAGGACTTCTGTGCCGAGCTGAACCTCGCGGCCGCTCAACTCGCTCGCGCCGCCTGCGACGCCTTCTCGACGCCGGACCGTCCGCGGTTTGTGGCGGGAGCTCTGGGACCGACCAACCGCACTGCCTCCATCTCGCCAGACGTCAACGATCCGGGTGCACGCAACGTGGACTTCGACGAACTCGTGGCGTCCTATCTCGAGCAGGCACACGCCCTCGTGGCCGGGGGCAGCGACATCTTGATGATCGAAACCATCTTCGACACGCTGAACGCCAAAGCGGCGATCTTCGCGGTCGAAACCCTTTTTGAGCAATGTCAGCGGCGGTGGCCGGTCATCGTCTCCGGGACCATCACCGATGCGTCGGGCCGGACGCTCTCGGGCCAGGTCACCGAGGCGTTCTGGAGTTCGGTCAGGCATGCTCGGCCGCTCGCGATCGGGTTGAACTGCGCCCTAGGTGCCGAGGACATTCGACCTTATGTCGCGGAGCTGAGCCGCCTGGCGGATTGCCACGTGTCCACCCACCCGAACAACGGCCTGCCCAACGAATTCGGCGAGTACGACGACACGCCGGAGCAGTTCGCCGCGATGCTCGAGGAGTTCGCCGCCAGCGGTTTGGTCAACCTCGTCGGCGGCTGTTGCGGCACGACTCCGACCCATGTGCAACGCCTCGCTGAGGCCGTCGCAACGATGGCACCACGCCCGCTCGCTCAACCCGCCCAGGCGATGCGCCTGTCCGGGCTCGAGCCGCTCAACATCACTGAGGAGTCGCTGTTCGTCAACGTCGGCGAGCGCACCAACATCACCGGATCGGCCCGCTTCCGCACTCTGATCAAAGATGGGAACTACGACGCCGCGCTAGCCGTGGCCGCACAGCAGGTGCAAAGCGGCGCACAGGTCATCGACGTCAACATGGACGAGGGGATGATCGACGGGGTCGCGGCAATGGAGCGTTTCTTGAAGCTCATCGCGGCGGAGCCTGACATCTCCCGCGTCCCGATCATGATCGACTCCTCAAAGTGGGAGGTTATCGAGGCCGGGCTCAAGTGCGTCCAGGGCAAGGCGATCGTCAACTCCATCTCGATGAAGGAGGGCGAGGCGGCCTTCCTCGAACACGCAAGGCTGTGCCGCAAGTACGGCGCAGCGGTCGTCGTGATGGCCTTCGACGAGGACGGTCAAGCCGATTCACTGGAGCGTCGCCAGCGAATCTGCGAGCGGGCCTACGCACTGCTCACCGAGGAGGTCGGATTTCCTCCCGAGGACATCATCTTCGACCCCAACGTCTTCGCGGTGGCGACGGGCATCGAGGAACACGCGACCTACGGCATCGACTTCATCGAGGCGACCCGCTGGATCAAGGCCAATCTGCCGGGCGCTCTGGTCTCCGGCGGCATCTCCAACGTGAGCTTCTCCTTCCGGGGCAACAATCCGGTGCGCGAAGCGATCCACGCCGTCTTCTTGTTCCACGCCATTCGCGCCGGGCTCGACTTGGGCATCGTCAACGCCGGGGCGCTGGCCGTCTACGACGAGGTTGACGCAGAGTTGCGCGACCGCATCGAGGACGTCGTACTCAATCGTCGCCCGGACGCCGCCGAACGTCTCCTGGAAGTCGCCGAGCGCCACAACATCGAGGCTGGCAATGCCGAGGAGGTGCGCGACGTCTGGCGGGACGAGCCGGTGTCGGAGCGGATCACGCATTCCCTGGTCAAGGGGATCGACGCCTTCATCGAGGCAGACACCGAGGAGCTGCGACGCGAGATCGCGGCGCGAGGCGGCCGACCGATCGAGGTGATCGAAGGTCCGTTGATGGATGGCATGAATGTCGTCGGTGACCTGTTTGGCGCGGGAAAGATGTTCCTCCCGCAGGTGGTGAAGTCGGCGCGCGTGATGAAGCGGGCCGTGGCGCACCTGATCCCCTTCATCGAGGCAGAGAAGCTGCAGGACCCCAGCCTGTCCCAGGCCAAGAGCACCGCGGGCACGATCGTGATGGCCACGGTCAAGGGGGACGTGCATGACATCGGCAAGAACATCGTGGGGGTGGTGTTGCAGTGCAACAACTACGAAGTGATCGACCTGGGCGTGATGGTGCCAGCTCAGAAGATCCTCGCGGCGGCCGTCGAGCATGAGGCGGATCTGATCGGCCTCTCCGGCCTGATCACCCCCTCCCTCGACGAGATGGTCACGGTGGCTTCCGAAATGAAACGCCAAGGGATGGAGATTCCGTTGCTCGTGGGAGGGGCCACGACCAGTCGAGCGCACACCGCGGTCAAGGTGGATCCCCGCTATGACGGAGCAGTCGTCTGGGTCAAGGACGCATCACGTTCGGTGCCGGTGGCTGCCTCACTCCTCAACGACGCCCTCCGGCCGGGCCTGTTGGCGGAGGTCACCGCCGACTACGACGCGCTGCGGGCCAGGCATGCGACCAAGACTGACCGGCCCATGGTGAGCCTCGAGGAGGCGCGCGCCAGAAAGCCACAGCTGGACTGGAGCCAGTTGCCGCCGGCGCCTCGGCAAGCCGGACAGCGAGTCGTGCTGGATCAAAACATCGCCGAGCTGCGCCCCTATATCGATTGGCAGCCCTTCTTTAACGCGTGGGAGATGAAGGGGAAGTTCCCCGATCTGCTCAACCACCCGGTGTCGGGGGAGACGGCGCGCAAGTTGTACGACGACGCGCAGGCCATGCTGGACCGGATCGAGGCGGAGGGGTGGATTCAGGCGCGGGGCGTCTTCGGCATCTTCCCGGCCAATGCCGACGGCGATGATCTGGTGGTCGACCAGGGGCCCGATCGCGACGGAGGCCTGGCGATCCCGCAACTTCGGCAGCAGGGTGAACACCGAGCCGGCGTGCCCAACAAGTCGCTGGCCGACTTCGTGGCTCCGTCCGAGAGCGGACTGGTCGACCATTTGGGCGCGTTCGCGGTGACCGCTGGGCTGGGCTTGGATGCCAAGGTCAAGGATTTCAAGGTGGCCCTCGACGACTATTCGGCGATCATGTTGGAGGCGCTCGCCGATCGACTGGCCGAGGCCTTCGCCGAGCGACTTCATGAGCGCGTGCGGACCGAGTTCTGGGGTTATGCCCCCGATGAGTCCGCCACCGCTCACGATCTCCTGCATGAGCGCTACAGCGGCATTCGGCCGGCCCCGGGTTATCCAGCGTGCCCGGACCACACCGCAAAAGCAGAGTTGTGGGAGTTGCTCGACGTCGAGCAGTCGACCGGGATCACCTTGACCGAGTCGATGGCGATGTGGCCCGGCGCGAGTGTGTCGGGGTGGTACTTCGCGCATCCCGAGGCCCAGTACTTCGTGGTGGGGCGTCTCGCGCGCGATCAGGTCGCGGACTACGCCCGTCGCAAGGGGTGGAGCTTGGCGGAGGCAGAACGCTGGCTCTCGGCGAATCTCGGCTACGACCCGGAGGACTGAGATGAGCCTTCCCGACGCGGTGCTCTGGGACATGGACGGCACCCTCGTGGACTCCGAGCCCTATTGGATCGCGGCAGAGTTCGCGCTCGCCAACGATCACGGGGCCACCTGGACGCACGCAGACGCCCTGCAGTTGGTGGGCCACGACCTGACCGATTCGGCCTCCTATATCCGCGAGCGCATGGGTTTGACGATGAGCCCTGCCGACATCGTGGAGTACCTCTTGGATCGGGTCGTGCGACAGGTGACAGATGAGGTCCCCTGGATGGCGGGTGCTCGAGAGTTGCTCGCGGACTTGGGACTCGCCGGCGTGCCCAACGCCCTGGTCACGATGTCCTACACGCGACTGGTCAACACCGTCGTTGCGGCGCTGCCCCCCGACACCTTCGGTGCCACGATCACCGGCGACAAGGTCGCGCATGGCAAACCGCATCCCGAGCCCTATCTCACCGCGGCGCGGGCTCTGGGCGTGGATCCGTCGCGCTGTTTGGCGATCGAGGACTCGACCACGGGAGCAACCAGCGCGATGGCCGCCGGCTGCGCCGTGTTGGTGGTGCCCAATCACGTCGAGGTCGCTCCCGTGCCCGGGTTAATGTTCGCCGACTCGTTGGTGAAGCTAACGCCGTGGACCCTTCCGGGTGGGTGGTCCTAGTACCAGCGAACTATGGTCTCTGAGACCCAGCGTGTCGCACACTAGTGTCGTCAGCCACGCCAGTTGAAGGAAAGCCATGTCAGTTCGTCATACCGTCAGCGTCCTTGTCGCGCTCGCAAGCGCCCTGTGTGTCTTGTCAGCAGCGCCCGCCCAAGCTGGGGACGATCGCATCATTCGCACCGGAAGTTGCACCGGAAGCGCCGACTGGAAAGTCAAGGCCAAGACCGACGACGGTCGGATCGAATTCGAAGGAGAGGTAGACAGCAACCGCAATGGCCAGGTGTGGAACTGGAAGATCAAGCACAACGGGACGGTCTCCTATCAGGGCCAGGCGACCACGGTTGCCCCCAGTGGGTCTTTCGATGTGGAGCGCCTGATGGTCAACCTCGCCGGCACCGACTCCTTCGTCTTTCGCGCGGTGCACAACGCCTCCGGACAAGTCTGCAAAGGCACGCTCAACTTTTAGTCACTTCGTCGACTTCGCATCTCCTGCACCACCTATCCTGGGCTTCAACTCGAGAAGGGCGTCGAAGTGAGTTTCCTCAGGAACCCTGTGGTGCAGTTCCTTGCGATCGGGTTGATGATGTTCACGGGCATCGCGTTCGCGACCACGAGTTTCGCCAGCAGCGCCGCCAATCGCGAGGCGCTCGCGGACGCCCGCTACAACACCCGAGTGCTCGCCAGGTCTGTGGCCGAGCCCGCCATCCGCCCCGGACTCGTGGACGGCAAAGCCAGTGCGGTGGACAGGCTGGATCAGGACGTGTTGGACCGGCTCTTGGTGGGGGAGGTTCGGCGGATCAAGATCTGGGCGGCGGACGGGGAAATCCTCTACTCCGACAGCACGGAACTCATCGGCAGCAAATACCCCTTGGACGAGGACGAGTTGGAGATCCTCCACAACGGCGGCATCGAAGCGGAAGTCTCAGACCTCTCCAAGCCCGAAAACCGCTTTGAACGCAACTCGGGTGGTCTGGTCGAGGTCTACACACAGATTCATTCACCCGAAGGCGATCCGCTGCTCTTCGAGGCCTATTACTCCGTTGCGGACATCGAGAAGCGGCGCAGCGAGGTCTTCGTGCCCTTCCAACGGATCACCATCGCTTCGCTCTTGGCGCTCCTCGCCGTCGCAACCCCAATGATCTGGG
The DNA here is from genome assembly GCA_963814245.1 of uncultured Actinomycetota bacterium. Classification (GTDB taxonomy): domain Bacteria; phylum Actinomycetota; class Actinomycetes; order Propionibacteriales; family Nocardioidaceae; genus Nocardioides. Next base: position 1,110,698 of record CAWFBY010000003.1, on the reverse strand, counting down.
TGCTGACCGGGCGCCTGACCAGTGCCGCTCGAGAGCGCGAACGCCTCCTCAACTCGGCCATCGATGCGTCCAGCGCTGAACGACGGCGGATCGCCAGGGATCTGCACGACGGTGTCGTCCAAGACCTCGCCGGGACTGCGTTCTCCCTCTCCGCGGTCGCCCGGGACCCGGAGTTGGCCCCTACGGAACGCGCAAAACTCGAGCGCGCCGGAGCCTCGCTGCGGGGGAGCCTGCGTGCTCTGCGCAGCCTGCTGGTGGAGATCCATCCCCCCGAGCTGCACGCGGATGGGCTGGCGGCCGCGCTTCAGGATCTCACCGCTCCGGCCGAATCGGCGGGCATCGCCACGTCGGTCTCTGTGGGGGATGTCGCGGGGACCTCAGATGCCATGGCAGCCCTCGTTTGGCGGGTCGCCCAGGAGTCCGTGCGCAACGCCACCCGCCATGCCGACCCCACGACGTTGTCCGTGACGGTGACGGGCACAGCGGAGTTGATTCGTCTCGATGTGGTCGATGACGGTCATGGTTTCGCCCCGGAATCGGTGTCCAAGTCCGATCACTTCGGACTCAAAGGCCTCACAAGTTTGGTCGCGGACTCGGGCGGCTTCTTAGAAATCCGTTCTAGCCCTGGTGATGGCACCACGGTGCATATGGAGGTGTCGAAGAAATGATCCGAGTGATGGTGGTCGATGACCACGCAGTGGTCAGAGCTGGCCTCGAACAACTCTTGGCCGGAGTGGACGACATCGAGGTGGTCGGCATGGGTGCCGACGGCGCGGAGGCCATCGAGCTCGCTCGGGAGTTGCGTCCCGACGTCGTCCTGATGGATCTGCAAATGCCGAAGGTCGACGGCGTCGCCGCCACCAAGACCATCGTGGCCGAGGAACTGGCCCAGGTGCTGGTGCTGACTTCCTATTCCGACGGAGAACGCATCGTCGCCGCGCTCGACGCAGGCGCCGTGGGCTACCTGCTCAAGGATGCCGACCCCGACGATGTGCTGTCCGGCATCCGCGCCGTCACCCGAGGTGAGTCGCCCATCCATCCTCGAGCAGCCCGGGAACTGCTCACCGCTCGGTCGTCCGGCCCGAACGGTTCGGCGGATCTGACCCCGCGCGAGACCGAGGTGCTGGGGCTGGTGCGCCAGGGGATGGCCAACAAGCAGATCGCCCGCAAGTTGGGGATCACTGAGCGCACCGTCAAGGCTCACCTCACGTCGGTGTTCGCCCGCATCGGCGTGCTCGATCGCACCCAGGCGGCCCTGTGGGCCGAACGTCACGGAGTCTGAGGGGCGGCAACCGGAAGCGGCGGCGGCGTGCCGCCGTACGTCGGGCAGATGGACTGGTGCGCACACCAATCACACATCCGGCTCGGGTTGGGACGCCAGTCGCCCTCCTGGGAGGCGCGAGTGATCGCCGCCCAGATCGCCTCCACGCGTCGCTCGGTGGCCAGCAGATCGGCCTCGTCGGGGATGTAGCGCATCATTTCGGCGTTGCCGAGATAGATCAACTGCAACATGGCGGGCACCACGCCTCGACTGCGCCAGAGGACTAAGGCGTAGAACCGCATCTGAAAGAGCGCCTTCGCCTCGTAACCCGGGCCGGGTGAGCGACCGGTCTTGTAGTCGACTACGCGGAGCAGACCGTCTGGGCTGGCGTCCAGCCGATCCACAAAGCCTCTGAGGAGCAGCCGCGATTCCAGCACCGTCTCGACGTACAACTCGCGCTCGGCGGGCTCGAGACGGGTCGGGTCCTCCAATGTGAAGTAGCGATCAAGGACCTCGCGGCACGAGGTGAACCAGGTTTCGAAGTCGGCGCCTACGTCGCCGAGCATGGTCGCAACCTCCGGATCGTCGTCTAGGAGCCGCTCCCAGGCCGGGAGCAGCATGTCTCGGGCGCGCTCGGGTGTGCGCTGGTCGGCAGCCAGATCGAAGAGGTCTTCGAGCACCTTGTGCACCAAGGTGCCACGTATGGCGTCCGAGGACGGAGGCTCGGGGAGTCTGTCGATGGTGCGGAACCGATAAAGCAGGGGGCAGGTCACGAAGTCGGCGGCCCGACTGGGAGAGAGCGCGCCGATCACTTCGACCCCGTCGACCGGCGTGGAATGCACTTCTGCGGGCGAGGACGTCCGCGATGCAGTGACCATGAGGGCCACGATAGGCGACCGCGCCGACACCCGGACGACGGTCAACTTCGGATAGCCTCGGGACGTGTCGTCACCCGATCAACGCAACGAGCCTTCGGTCGCTTCCGAGCGACCTCCGGGCACGCTCCGGATCGGCCGCTTTGCCGGGGCTGACGTGCTCGTGGCGCGCTCCTGGTTCGTGATCGCCGGTCTGTTGGCGCTTGGCCTGGCCGAGCCGATTGGTCGCGCTCAACCGGGGCTTGGCGGCTGGCGCTTCGTCGCCGGGCTCGCCTTCGCGGTGCTGCTCTACCTCTCGGTGCTCCTGCACGAAGGTGCCCACGCGGCGATGGCCCGGCACTATGGCTTCCCCGTCCGATCCATCACGATTCACTTCCTCGGGGGTTTCACCGCCATCGACGGGGAAGCCCGCACCGCACGCCAAGAGTTCCTGATCGCTGTGGTTGGGCCGCTGGCCTCGCTCGCGGTCGCCCTAGGGGCTTGGCTGCTGTCGCATCTGGTGCCCGACGGGTTGCTTTCCTTGGCGGTCACCGGGCTGGTCGGTGCCAACTTCGTGGTCGGTCTGCTCAACCTGATCCCGGGGTTGCCGCTGGACGGAGGCAGGGTCCTCAAAGCCATCGTGTGGGGTGTCTCGGGCAACGTGCATCGCGGCACCGTCATCGCAGCTTGGGGCGGACGGGTCGTCGCCGTCGCTGCCCTCGCCTGGCCGTTCGCCCAGGGGCGTCTCCTCGGCTCGCCGGCGAGCCCGGTCGACTATGTGATCGCCTTCATCGTCTCTGGGTTCATGTGGTCGGGAGCCAGCGCGGCGCTCTCCTCGGCGCGGTTGCGGCGCAAACTTCCGCGGCTCGTGGGTCGCACCCTGGCCCGGCGTACTTTGTCGGTGCCCGAAGACTTGCCCGTTGCCGAAGCCGTACGCCGCGCGCAGGACGCTCAGGCCGGGGGCATCATCACGGTCACCGGTTCGGGCCGCCCGGTCGGTGTCGTCAACGAGTCGGCACTCCTGGCAACGCCCGAGGATCGACGGCCCTGGGTCGCGGTGGCCGCGGTGGCGCGCACGCTCGATGAGGGAATGAGCCTGCCCGCTGATATCGCCGGCGAGGACCTCATCGTCGCGATCAGCAGGCGACCCGCCGAGGAATACCTCCTCGTTGAAGAAGACGGATCGATCTTCGGGGTCTTGGCCACGGTCGACGTTGACCGGGCCTTCCGCGCGTCCAGCTGATTGGGCACCGATTCTCGCCACCGTTGGCTTGGTTAGGGTCTGCCACATGCCCGACGACGTGGAGACCGCCCCCGAGCCGACCGATGTGCCGCGCGCTGCGTGGTCCGGCGTCCATCGCGGGCCGCTGCGGGCAGGGGAGTGGGTGCGCCTGACGGACACCAAGGGACGTCGTCACAACTTCGAATTGGTTCCGGGCAAGCGGTTCTTCTCCAACCGAGGGCACCTAGAGCACGACGATCTGATCGGCCGGACCGAGGGTTTCGCGATCACGTCCTCGGCCGGTGGCGAATATCTGGTGTTTCGTCCGTTGCTCTCGGAGTTCGTTGTGTCGATGCCGCGGGGCGCTGCAGTGATCTATCCCAAGGACAGCGCTCAGATCGTGTCCTTGGCCGACATTTTTCCGGGTGCCCGGGTGATCGAGGCGGGAGTCGGTTCAGGGGCGCTGACCTGTTCTCTGCTGCGCGCCGTCGGCCCGCAAGGCTGCGTTTCGTCCTTTGAACGCCGAGAAGAGTTCGCGGACGTGGCCCGGCGCAATGTGACGCAGTTCTTCGGTGGAGACCACCCTGCATGGCGGTTGACGGTCGGGGACCTGGCCGAGGAACTCACGAGCTCGGGCGAACAAGCCGATCGCGTCATTTTGGACATGCTGGCGCCCTGGGAGTGCGTCGAGGCGGTCGCCGAAGCGCTCACCCCCGGCGGCCTGATCTGTGTCTACGTGGCCACCACGACCCAGCTGAGCCGGGTGGTCGAGACCCTGCGTGCCCATGGCGGGTTCACCGAACCGCATGCCTGGGAGTCCTTGGTGCGTGATTGGCATGTCGAAGGTCTAGCGGTGCGTCCGGGGCACAAGATGATCGGGCATACGGCCTTCTTGGTGGTGGCCCGGCGGATGACACCGGGGGAGCGTGCTCCGCTCAAGAAGCGTCGCCCGGCTCCTGGGGCCTACGGCGTGGACTACTCCGGGCCTCGCCCGGCGGGGATGCCCGAGCAGTCTTCCGACGAATGATCCGGCCGGTTGTTCCGCGCATCGTGCCCCACGCAGGTAGTGTCACAAGAGCGAGGAGGTCAGACCATGTCGACGTCGGATACGCCCAACGGCAGTGACTTGCATGCCCAAGTGAGTTTCCTCGAGGCCGAGGTCACTGAACTCCGCCAACGGCTGAGCGACGCCCCCGCCCATTCGCGGGGACTCGAGTTGCGCCTCGCCGACACCCAGCGCTCGCTTGCTGCGCTGACCACTCAAAACGAACGCCTCGCCCAAACGCTGCGCGAAGCACGAGATCAGATCACCAAGCTCAAGGAGGAGGTTGACCGCCTCGCTCAGCCACCAGCGGGCTTCGGCACCTTCTTGGCGCGCAACGACGACGACTCGGTCGATGTGTTCACCGGCGGCCGCAAACTTCGTGTCAACGTCAGCCCGGCCGTGGCGATCGACGAGCTCCAGCGCGGCCAGGAAGTCATGCTCAACGAGGCGCTCAACGTGGTCGCAGCCATGAGTTTCGAGGAGATCGGCGAGGTGGTGATGTTCAAGGAGCTGCTCGCCGATGGCGCACGGGCCCTGGTGATCGCCAATGCCGACGAGGAGCGCGTCGTACGCCTTGCCGCGCCGCTACGCGACCAGACCCTGCGCGCGGGTGACTCGTTGCTCCTGGACTCGCGGGCCGGTTATGTCTACGAGCGGGTGCCGAAGTCCGAGGTCGAGGAGCTCGTCCTCGAAGAGGTGCCGGACATCGACTACAGCTCGATCGGCGGTCTGATCAGTCAGATCGAGCAGATCCGGGACGCCGTCGAACTGCCCTACCTTCATCCCGATCTGTTCAAGCAGCACAAGCTCAAGCCCCCCAAGGGCGTGCTGCTCTACGGACCCCCCGGTTGCGGCAAGACGCTGATCGCGAAGGCCGTCGCCAACTCGTTGGCCAAGAAAGTTGCGGCCAAGACCGGGCAAGAGGGCAAGTCCTACTTCCTCAACATCAAGGGACCCGAACTGCTCAACAAATATGTCGGGGAAACCGAGCGTCACATCCGATTGGTCTTCCAGAGAGCGCGCGAGAAGGCGAGCCACGGCACGCCCGTCATCGTGTTCTTCGACGAGATGGACTCGCTCTTCCGGACCCGCGGATCGGGTGTCTCCTCCGATGTCGAAAACACCATCGTCCCGCAGCTGCTCAGCGAGATCGACGGGGTGGAGGCGCTGGAGAACGTGTTGGTCATCGGCGCCTCGAACCGGGAGGACATGATCGATCCGGCGATCCTTCGCCCGGGTCGACTCGACGTCAAGATCAAGATCGAGCGGCCCGACGCGGAGTCGGCCCGCGACATCTTCAGCAAATATCTCACCGCCGATCTGCCGCTCCATGTCGACGACCTCGACGAATTTGGCGGCGACCGTGACGCCTGCGTTGCTGGGATGATCACCGCCACCGTGGAGCGCATGTACACCGAGTCCGAAGACAACAGGTTCCTCGAAGTGACCTATGCCAACGGCGACAAGGAGGTTCTCTACTTCAAGGACTTCAACTCGGGGGCGATGATCCAGAACATCGTCGACCGGGCCAAGAAGATGGCGATCAAGGACCTGCTCGACCACGATCAGTTGGGGCTGCGGGTGCAACACATGCTGCAAGCCTGCCTCGACGAGTTCAAGGAGAACGAAGACCTCCCCAACACCACCAACCCCGATGACTGGGCCCGGATCTCCGGCAAGAAGGGCGAGCGGATCGTCTTCATTCGCACCCTGATCACCGGCAAGCAAGGCACCGAACCAGGTCGTTCCATCGACACGGTGGCCAACACCGGGCAATATCTCTAGGATGTAGTCGGCTTCGGGCCCGAGGGACGAAAGGCAGTCATATGGCATGGTGGCAATGGCTTTTGGCGGGGATGGGCGGTGTCACCGGGCTCTGGTTTGTGATTCACACGGGGCGCGACCGCACCGGGCAGCATGACATTTCACGTGACGCGGCCACGAACCGCGCAGCGGCAGAGTCGATGATGAATCCCATCCGGTTCACGAGTTCGGGAGGGCCCTAGCGAACTGCCACCCCGAGGTAGAGAAAGCCCCACGGCTGGGCAACGCGCGGTCCCGGCAGCGCCTGCGTGCGTCCTTGTTCGACCTCGAATCCCGCCGCCACCACCAGGTCGGTGATCTCTCGGGTGAGGTGGCAGCCGCCGGCGACCCGCCGCTGGAGCGGCTCGAGCCTGCGTTGCCAACGCTCGACGCCCGGATCGGGCGCCAACCCGTGCTCTAGGAAATGGAACCGGCCCCCCGGCACCAGGATGCGTCGTACTTCCGCCAACGCCCGCTCCACGGCCGGGATCGTGCACAGCGTGAACGTGCTCAAGACGGCATCGGCGCTGGCCGTCTCTTGGCTCAGTGCGGCTCCGTCGAGGCCGACCCGGTCGATCGTCAAGGAGGTAGTGGCACGACGCCGTGCCGACAACCGCCATCCCGCATCGGAAGGCTCGACCGCCGCCACCGACGCCACCTCGCGGGGGTAGTGCCCGATGTTCGGGCCGCTGCCAAAGCCAAGCTCCACGACCTTGCCTCGCAACCCGAGGCACACTTCGTGGCGCAGAGCGTGTATCTGCTCGGTGTCCAGGGTCCGATCGGTCAGTCGGGGCAACGCCCATTCATCCCAGAGCCTCATTCCGACAGGCTAGCCGCGTCCCGGCACGACCGGACTTGCCGCGTAGGCTGGCGCTCATGGGCAGGCCGCGATGAGCGTACGCCGAGTGATGGGCACCGAGATCGAATACGGCATCTCGGTGCAGGGGCAACCCCTGGCCAACCCGATGGTGGCTTCTTCGCACGTGGTCAACGCCTACGCGTCGGCAGCGCTGCACACGCGTCGGGCGCGTTGGGACTTCGAGGAGGAGACACCGCTGCGCGACGCGCGCGGATTCGACCTCGCGCGCTCGATGGCCGACCAAACCCTGCTCACCGACGAGGATCTCGGTCTGGCCAATGTGATCTTGACCAACGGTGCGCGCCTCTACGTCGACCACGCCCATCCGGAGTACTCCAGCCCGGAGGTCACCAACCCGCTCGATGTGGTGCGCTGGGAGAAGGCGGGGGAGTTGGTGATGCTCGATGCCGCCCGACTGGCCAGCCAGACCCCGGGGGCCGGGGTGATCCTGCTTTACAAGAACAACACCGACAACAAGGGCGCGTCGTACGGCGCCCACGAGAACTACCTAATGCGCCGCTCGACGCCGTTCGGGGACATCGTCAAGCACCTCACGCCGTTTTTCGTCAGTCGGCAGGTGGTCTGTGGGGCGGGTCGGGTGGGCATCGGTCAGGACGGGCACGAACACGGCTTTCAGATCAGCCAACGGGCCGACTACTTCGAGGTCGAAGTGGGGCTAGAGACCACGCTCAAGCGACCCATCATCAACACCCGTGACGAGCCGCATGCTGACCCCGACAAACACCGACGCCTGCACGTCATCATCGGGGATGCGAACCTCTCGGAGGTCTCTCTCTATTTGAAGGCGGGAACGACGGCCCTGGTGTTGGCCATGATCGAAGACCAGTTCATCACCCGCGACCTCTCCGTCAACGGCTCGGTCGCGGGACTGCGGGCGGTCTCGCACGACCCGACCTTGCGCCATCTCCTGACCCTGACGGACGGGCGCACCCTCACCGCGGTGCAGCTCCAACTCGAATATCTCGACCTGGCGCGCAAATACGTCGAGGACCGGTTTGGGCAGGATGTGGACGCACAGACCGCAGATGTCTTGGGCCGCTGGGGCTCGATCCTGGATCGTCTCGAGCGGGATCCGCTGTCGTGTGCCAAAGAGCTTGACTGGGTGGCGAAGTGGCAACTGCTCGAGCGCTATCGAGACCGTGACGGATTGGCCTGGGACAACGCCAAACTGCAGCTGATCGACCTGCAATACAGCGACCTGCGCCCCGAAAAGGGCCTCTATCACCGCCTGGTGGCGGGCGGTCGCATGGAGCGCCTCGTCGACGCCGCCGCCGTCGAAGTCGCCATGCACGACCCGCCCGAAGACACCCGGGCCTATTTCCGCGGCCGCTGCCTGGAGAAGTACGCCGCACAGATTGCGGCGGCTTCCTGGGATTCGGTGATCTTCGACCTGCCCGGACGCGACTCGTTGCAGCGGGTGCCGACCGTCGATCCGCTGCGGGGGACGAAGGCAAACGTGGGGACGCTCCTGGACTCCTGTGAGACGGCTCAGGAGTTGGTTGACGCACTCACCGGATAAGGTCGGCCCCATGGTTCAAGAACAGAAGCAACCACGCAGGTCCGGAGAGGCCGATGAGTCTCCGGAGGTGAGCACCGAGTCCGACATCGCCGAGCGCAAGGAGGCACTCGATGACGATGTCGACGCCATCCTTGACGAGATTGACGAGGTGTTGGAGTCCAACGCCGAGGACTTCGTCAAGTCGTTCATCCAAAAGGGCGGGGAGTAGGCCGTGACCGACGGGCCACGCCTTCCGGCGTCGTACCTCACTCCAGGCACGTCTTCCTTTGCGGACTTCCTGGCCACTCATTCACCCGATCTGCTGCCCGCACGGCGCAGCCTGCCTCCCGGAAACGCGGCGGAGTTTGCCCCGCACGGCACCACGATCGTCGCGGCCACCTTCCCCGGAGGGGTCATGATGGCCGGCGACCGACGAGCCACGATGGGCAATATCATCGCCCAGCGCGACATCCAGAAGGTCTTTCCCGCCGATGAATACTCCGCAGTCGGCATTGCCGGCACCGCGGGGCTGGCGGTCGAGATGGTGCGGCTGTTCCAAACCGAGTTGGAACACTACGAAAAGATCGAGGGCACCACGCTGTCCATGGACGGCAAGGCCAACCGCCTCGCCGCGCTCATCAGGGGAAACCTGGGCATGGCCATGCAGGGACTCGCGGTGGTGCCGCTGTTCGCTGGTTATGACCTGCTCGCCGGCCAGGGCCGGATCTTCTCCTACGACGTCACCGGGGGGCGTTATGAAGAGACCGCCTTCCATTCGGTGGGGTCCGGCTCGTTGTTCGCCCGGGGCTCGCTCAAGAAGCTCTATCGCGACAATCTGAGCGCCGACGAGTGCATGATGGCGACCGTTCAGGCGTTGTACGACGCCGCCGACGACGACTCGGCAACCGGTGGACCCGACCTGACTCGTCGCATCTTCCCGGTCATTTTGGTGATCACGGCCGAGGGCGGCCGTCGGATCCCCGAAGAGGACGTCGCTACCATCGCCGACCAAGTGATCGCGGGCCGGATGGCCCGACCGGACGGCCCCGCGGCCGCGTTGGCGTGAGGAGAGCGTTATGAGCATGCCCTTCTACGTCTCGCCCGAACAACTGATGAAGGATCGCGCGGACTTCGCCCGCAAGGGCATCGCCCGCGGCCGCTCCGTGGTGGCCGTGCAGTACGCCGACGGCGTGCTGTTTGTGTCGGAGAACCCCTCTCAGGCGCTCCACAAGGTCTCCGAAATCTATGACCGGATCGCCTTCGCTGCTGTGGGTCGCTATAACGAGTTCGAGAACCTGCGGATCGCCGGAGTTCGCCTGGCCGACATGCGTGGCTATGCCTATGACCGGAGAGATGTGACGGGCCGGGGTCTGGCCAACGCCTATGCCCAGACGCTCGGCACCATCTTCTCCAGCGGTGGCGAGAAGCCCTATGAGGTCGAACTCTTTGTGGCCGAGATCGGCGACGCGGCCGCCGAGGACCAGCTCTATCGGCTTACCTACGACGGTCAGGTCGCGGATGAGCAGGGCTACGCCGTGATGGGCGGGGCGGCAGACGTGGTCGCTGGCCATCTCAAGGACAACTACGTCACGAACGCGGATCTGGCGACGGCGTTGCGCCTGGCGGTGGCGGCGTTGGGTCACACCGAGTCGGCCGATCGGGTGCTCCCGATTGACGACTTGGAGGTGGCGATTCTGGACCGGACCCGGGCCCAACCTCGCAAGTTCGTCCGCATTCTCGGCGAGCGCCTGGCCACCCTCCTGGGCGAACGGGGCCCCGAAACGGCTGCCGAGGCCGAGGAGACCGAAGAAGCCACCGAGGACGCCGCGAGTGAATGAACCCTGGGCCCGGGTCGGCGACGACCGGGTGGCCTACGACGGGTTCGTCCGGATCGTGCATCGCAGGCTCCGGCTCCCCGACGGTCGCGAGACCACCTGGGATCTGCTGGATGCGCCGGCCAGCGTGGCTGTGTTTGCGCTCACCGACGATGGGCAGGTGGTCCTCGTCGAGCAGTATCGGCCCGGCCCCGACCGGCAGGTGGTCTCGCTTCCCGGGGGACTCATCGACCCGGGGGAGAGCGTCGCCGAGGCGGCCGCGCGCGAACTGCGCGAGGAAACCGGCTACATCGCCGACTCGCTCGTGGTGATCGCGGCCACGTCGCCCAACAGCGCCACCAATGAGCGGCACGTCGCGGTCGCGCGCCGCGCCGTACTCTCTGGGGAGCCCGACCTTGACGAGTTCGAGGACTGTCGGGTGGTGTTGCACACCATTGCGGAGGTGCGCAGCCAGGTGCGCACTGGCCGACTCGGCGCCACGGAACAGACCTACCTTGCGCTGGATTACCTCGGTCTCTTGTGACGGCGGGTCTAAGGTGACCGAGTGGACCGTCGCATCTTCGGGATCGAAAACGAGTACGGCGTTACCTGCACGTTCAAGGGGCAGCGTCGGCTGAGCCCCGATGAGGTGGCGCGCTACCTGTTTCGCAAGGTGGTGTCGTGGGGCCGCTCCTCCAACGTGTTCCTCCGCAACGGTGCGCGGCTCTATCTCGACGTGGGGAGTCATCCCGAATACGCCACCCCGGAGTGCGACGACATTGTCGAGTTGGTCACCCACGACAAAGCCGGCGAACGCGTGCTCGAGGGTTTGCTGGTTGACGCCGAGCGGCGACTGCACGACGAGGGCATCGCGGGCGACATCTATCTGTTCAAGAACAACACCGACTCCGCTGGCAACTCCTACGGGTGCCATGAGAACTATCTCGTCACTCGGGCCGGAGAGTTCAGCCGTCTCGCTGACGTTTTGATCCCTTTTCTGGTGACCCGCCAGGTGATGGTGGGGGCCGGCAAGGTCACCCAGACCCCTCGGGGCGCGTCGTACGCCGTCTCGCAACGCGCCGAACACATCTGGGAGGGCGTGTCGAGCGCCACCACCCGCAGCCGACCGATCATCAACACCCGCGACGAGCCGCATGCGGACGCGGAGAAGTATCGCCGCCTGCACGTCATCGTGGGCGATTCCAACATGAGCGAGACCACGACCATGCTCAAGGTGGCCAGTTGTGATCTGGTGCTGCGGATGATCGAAGAGGGGGTCGTGATGCGCGATCTCACGATGGAGAACCCCATCCGCGCTATCCGCGAGATCTCCCACGACCTGACCGGGCGGCGCAAGGTGCGCCTAGTCAACGGGCGCGAAGCCAGCGCCCTCGACATCCAGGCGGAATACCTCTCCAAGGCCCACGACTTCGTGGACCGGCGGGGCATCTCGACGCCGTTGATCGCTCGGGCTCTGGATCTGTGGGAGCGCTGCCTCAAGGCTGTCGAGTCCGATGACCTGGGCCTGGTGGAGCGCGAGATCGATTGGGTGATCAAACTCAAACTCATCGAGCGCTACCGCGCGGCCAACGGTCTCCCGATGGGCCATCCTCGGGTCGCCCAGCTCGATCTGGCTTACCACGACATCCACCGTGGGCGCGGTCTTTACTACCTGCTTGAGAAGCGCGGCGCCGTCGCCCGAGTGAGCACCGACTTGAAGATCTTTGAGGCCAAGACCGTGCCGCCCCAGACGACGCGAGCGCGCTTGCGCGGAGACTTCATCCGCAAGGCGCAGGAGCGACGACGAGACTTCACCGTCGACTGGGTCCATCTCAAGCTCAACGACCAGGCCCAGCGAACCGTGCTGTGCAAGGACCCCTTCCGGGCCTACGACGAACGCGTCCAGCGACTCATCGACGGCATGTGAGGTTGCTGTCGGCCCGATTGGGCTAGGCCGGATAGGGTGACCGAGCCGTATCACGCTCTCTGCAGAAGGTGACCCCATGTTTCGTCGTTCTTCCCGGTCGGTCCTGGCTTTGGCCGGTCTGGCTCTCACGCTCGCCGTTTCGTCGTGCGGCTCCTCGAAGGGCGACGACAACACGGTCGACGGACCCGCCACGCCGGGCCTCGATACGGCGGTTGCCGTGTCCGGTGAAGTGGGCTCCGAACCCAAGGTCAAGTGGAGTTCGGAGTTGTCGGTGACCAAGGTGACCTCGGAAGTGGTGGTCGCCGGCGACGGCGACGAGGTCGCAGCCGGTGACAACGTGTTGGCTCAGATCTGGGTGGGCAACGGCACCTCGAGGGCGGTCGCCTACAGCAGCTTCGCCGAAAAGCCGCAGGTGATCAACGTCGGCGAATCCACGATCCCGGCGATCTCCGACGCCATCGAGGGCGCCACCATCGGCTCTCGCTTGCTGATCGCGGCGCCGCCGAAGGATGCTTTCGGTGAACAGGGCAACCCTCAGATGGGGCTGGGCAACAAGGACACCGTCGTGTTCATCGTCGACGTCGTCGGCGAGTTGGCCTCCGGACCACAGGGCGGAGACCGCAAGCCCGCGTTGTGGGCGCCCGAGGTGGTGGTGAGCGACGAGCTGCCCACCGGTTTGAACTTCGCAGACGTGCCCAAGCCGGCCGGAAAATTGCTGCGGACCACCTTGATCGCAGGCGTTGGTGACGCTGTCGCCAAGGGCGACCACCTCTACGTCAACTATCTCGGACAGGTGCCGGGTGCCGATGCGCCCTTCGACGAGTCCTACTCGCGCGGCGCGCCGTTCGACTTCGTGATCGGCCAGGGGAACGTCGTCGCCGGTTGGGACGAGGGCCTGATCGGGGTCAACGTCGGCAGTCGCGTGATCTTGCAGGTTCCACCCGACAAGGGGTACGGCGAGGACGGGCAACCCGATGTCGGCATCAAGGGGACCGACACGATGTATTTCATCGTGGACGTGCTCGCGGTTGCCTGACGCGTCATGAGCGTCCAGAAGAGTGAACGGCTGCTCAACCTGCTGATCATGCTTCTGGTGCAGCGCCGTCCGGTCAGCAAGGACCGGATCCGCGAGATCCTCTACCCCACCTCGAGCACCGAGGCGTTCGAGAAGATGTTTGAACGCGACAAGGAAGAGTTGCGCAGCCTGGGCGTGCCCGTGGAGGTTGCCAGCGTGGATGCCTACTTCGATGACGAGATGGGCTATCTCATCCGCCCGGACGAGTTCGCGTTGCCCGACATCACCCTCGAAGCCGACGAGGCATCGGTGATCGGCCTGGCTGCGAAGGTTTGGGAACATGCGCGGCTGGCCGAGGCCACCACGGAGGCGGTGCGCAAGTTGACGGCGGCCGGGCTCCCGGTTGATGTGTCGGCGTTGGATCTAGTGCAGCCGCGCCTGGCCGCCGACGAGCCGGCGTTTGATGCCTTCTGGCAGGCCACGCATGAGCGTGCACCGTTGACCTTCGACTACGCCAGAGCCGGGCAGCCGACGGCCACGCGACATCTCCAACCCTGGGGTGTGGTCCGCTATTCGGGGCGTTGGTATGCCGTGGGCCTGGACACCGATCGGGGCGAGGAGCGCGTGTTTCGACTCTCGCGGGTCACGGGTGAACCACGTCGCGACGGCCCGGCGGGGTCGTTCGAGGTGCCCCCGGGCACCGATGTGCGCGATGTCGCCCGGCGCCTCGCGCCCAGTCGCGCTCTCACCGAAACGGCAGTGGTTTTGGTTCGCACGGGCTCCGGGCACCAACTCCGCAGGCGCGCCCACGCCATCGAGGCCGACGTCGCCGGTCCCGACTCGGCGACCAGTTGGGACCGACTCACCATCGCCAACGGTGACGTCGCCGACGAGGTGCTCGCCCACGGAGCGGACGCCTTCGTCGTGGCTCCGGGGAGTCTCCGCGAGGCGGTTGTGGGCCGCTTGACGGCGGTTGTCGCTGGAGGGACGTCATGACGGCGCCCGTGGGGGGCGCCAAGGAGCAGGTCGCCCGGTTGCTTGCCCTGGTGCCCTACCTCCATCGTCGCGGAGAGGTGCACCTGGACGAAGCCGCCAAGGCCCTCGGCGTACCCGCCGATCAACTGCTTCGCGACTTGCGCGTGCTCTTGATGTGCGGGCTCCCGGGAGGCTATCCGGATGACTTGATCGACGTTGATCTCGATGCACTGGAGTCCCCCGAGGGAGATGGGGTGATCCGCGTCTCCAACGCCGACTATCTGGTGCGCCCGCTGCGGCTGACCCCCACCGAGGCCTCCGCGTTGATCGTTGCGCTGCGCGCCGTACGCACGGGTGCTCTCGATGCCACCCGCGGCGTGGTGGATCGAACCCTCGCCAAACTCGAGACCGCGGCGGCGCAGGGGTCGGTGGCACCCCAGATCGATGTCGGGGAGGATGTCGATCGCCATCAGGCCTTGCGGGCCACCCTCGACGGGGCCATAACAGCCAAGCACCAGGTCCGGTTGACCTACTTCGTCCCGTCGCGAGACGAGGAGTCCGAGCGGATCGTCGATCCCCACGCGGTGATCACCCAAAACGGCTTTGCCTACCTCGATGCCTGGTGTCACAGCGCGGAGGCCCCCCGCTGGTTCCGACTCGATCGGATCAGCTCGGTGGAGGTGACCGATCGTGAGGTGGCCACAACGGTGTGGGGGCCGCGAAGCCTCTCCGATGGGCTGTTCGCTCCCGCTGAGCGCACCACGACCGTCGTCTTGCGGCTTGCGCCCGCTGCCCGGTGGGTGCCGGAGTACTACCCGGTCGAGGACGTACGCCGCTTCCGTGACGGCAGCCTTCAGGTCACCCTGGAGGTGAGCGACCCCCGCTGGCTCGAGCGACTCTTGCTCCGCCTCGCACCACACGCCACAGTCGTGTCGCCCGCCGAGTTCGCCGACTCGTTCAGGTCGACCGCGGCGGCGACGCTGCAGTTGTATGCCGCTACCCCGTAGGATGAAGACTTCAGTCGTCTTCCGTGAGGATCGAGCATGTTCACTCCGCTTTTGATGGGCCTCGGGGCGCAGGAAATGATGATCGTTCTCGTCATTTTGGTGTTGCTCTTCGGCGCCACGAAGTTGCCAGAGCTGGCCCGCGGCAGTGGCCGGGCGCTGCGCATCTTCAAGGCCGAGACCAAGGGGCTTCTCGATGACGACGAAGACGAGGCGCAGACCGCCGCAGAGCGTGAGATCGAGGCACGGCAGGCAGAGACGGAGCGACTGACGCGCGAAGCGCGGGAGCGCAACGGCGACACCACCACCTGACGGACGAGGTCGTGTCGCTGAAGGGCGTCGTCGAGGTCTTCCGTGGCAAACCTCGACACCCGATGGGTGCCGATGGGCGGATGGCGCTTTCGGACCACTTTCGAGAGTTGCGGGCCCGGCTGATCAAGTCGTTTGTCGCGTTCGTGATCGCGATGGGACTGGGCCTCTACTTCTACGACCAACTCTTCGAACTGATCTACCGTCCCTATGAGCAAGCCTCGCTCAAGCTCGCCGGCAAGGTCGACACCAAGGGGGTGATTCAGGGGCAAGCCGCGGGCCTGCTACTGAATCTTAAGATGGCCGGTGCCGCGGGCCTCATCTTGAGCAGCCCCATCTGGCTCTACCAACTGTGGGCCTTCATTCTTCCGGGGCTGCATCAGCAGGAACGTCGCTGGACTCGGATCTTTGTGGTGGTGGCCGGACCACTGTTCCTGGCCGGGGTCGCTGTCGGCTACTACGTGTTGCCGAAGGGACTCGAGGTCCTCATCGGCTTCACGCCCACGCAACTCCAGAACCTCGTCGATTTCGGGGCCTACTTCGGGTTCTTCTCCCGGATGCTGTTGGTGTTCGGCATCTCGTTCGAGATCCCCGTTTTTGTGATCATGCTCAATCTCGCCGGCGTCGTGTCGGGCAAGACCTTGGGCCGCTACCGCTCGTGGATCATCATGGCCACCTTCGTCTTCGCCGCGATCGCCACCCCGTCCACCGACCCCTTCTCGATGTTGATGCTGGCCCTGCCGATGTTGACGCTGTTCCTCCTCGCCGAGATCGTGGCGCGGACGGTGGACAAGGTGCGGGGTCGGGGGCTGGAGTCCACCGCCAATTGGGACGACGATCAAGTCTCACCGCTGTGAGCGTCGTCAGCGATGTCGATCCCTTCGACCTGCCTTCTTGGTTGGGGGAGGGGCCGGTCACCTGGACACCTGAGCACGCGATCACCGGGCATCATCAGATCCGGGGCACTCTCTCCGGCAGCGAGGGCAGTTCGCTTCCCTGTGATCTGCTTGCCGTCGACGAGGCCTACCCCGTGGCCGTCGCAACCGATGAGCTGCGCACGCGTTGTCACCAGGCCTGGCGCCATGAGCAGGTTCTGATCGTCGCGGTCGACGGTCGCACGACCCTGGCACTCCCCAGTCGCGACGTACCAGCCCAACTGGTGCTCTCCGCCCTAGCCAGGCTCGCGCATGCGGTGGGGGCGCCTGCGGACAACTACTCGGCGCTCCTTCGCGTCGGTGCCGACAGCGCACGGAACTGGTCCATCGGCAGATAGGGTCAGCGCGTGACCGGGAACCGCGAGATCGCCCTTCTCACCAACCCGACCTCAGGGCGAGGGCGGGGACTGCGCTCCCGCGACATCGTCCTGCCGCGGCTCCGCGCCGCCGGGTTCATGGTGCGCAACCTGATGGGTGGGGACGCCGACGAAGCCTTGGAGTTGGCCAGGCAGTGCGTGGCGGACGGGGTCGAGTCCCTGGTGGTGTGCGGTGGGGACGGCATGGTGCACATCGGGGCCCAGGCGGTCGGGGGCACCTCGACCACTTTGGGCATCATCCCGGCCGGCACGGGCAACGACGTGGCCCGCTATCTGGACTTGCCGCGCACAGACCCGGCGTCGGCCGCAGACCGGGTGATCGCCGGACGCACCCGCACCATCGACCTAGCCCGCAGCGGCTCGAAGTACTTCGTCACCGTGCTCGCAGCGGGTTTTGACGCCATCGTCAACGAGCGCGCCAACGCGATGACGTGGCCCTCGGGCCAGATGCGCTACAACGTGGCCACCGCCGTTGAGTTGCGCACCTTCTCACCGCTGTCCTACGAGCTCGAACTCGACGGCGCCCGCCGTACGCTCGAGGCCATGCTGGTCGCGGTCGGCAACGGACCATCGTTCGGGGGAGGGCTGCGCATTACCGAGGGAGCGCTGCTCGATGACGGGCTCTTAGACGTGGTGATCATCAAGCCGATGAGCCGGATAGGTCTGATCCGCACCTATCCCAAGCTCTTCAAGGGCACCCATGTGACCCACCCGGCCTACGAGCACCACCGCGTCGCGAGGGTGACCGTTGCGTGCACGGGCATCGTGTCCTATGCCGATGGCGAACGCTTTGGAGCGTTGCCGCTGACCATCGAGTGCGCCCCTAGAGCGCTCACCGTGTTCGCATGACTGAGGATCTCTCGCCCGCCCAGAAGTACGCCGCCTACCGAGCGGCGTCGGCGCATCCGGTGTTCTCGGACTTCGCGGGTCGGCAAGCCTTCACCCTCGACGAGTTTCAGGTCCGCGCCTGCCACACCATCGAAGACGGGCGCGGGGTGTTGGTGGCCGCACCCACGGGTTCAGGAAAGACCATCGTCGGCGAATTTGCGGTGCATCTCGCGCTGGAGACAAGGCGCAAGTGCTTCTACACGACCCCGATCAAGGCGTTGTCCAATCAGAAATACAACGATCTGGTGGCCTTGCACGGACCCGACCAGGTGGGACTGCTCACCGGAGACAACAGCGTCAATGGCGACGCACCCGTCGTGGTGATGACCACCGAGGTGCTACGCAACATGTTGTACGCCGGGTCTCGCAGCCTGCTGGGTTTGGGCTTCGTGGTGATGGACGAGGTTCACTACCTGGCCGATCGGATGCGCGGCGCGGTGTGGGAAGAGGTGATCATCCACCTCCCGGAATCTGTCACGTTGGTGTCTCTATCGGCCACGGTGTCCAACGCCGAGGAGTTCGGCGAATGGTTGGCGACGGTGCGTGGCGACACCGACACGATCGTCGAGGAACGCCGGCCGGTGCCGCTGTTTCAGCACGTGATGGTCGGTCGCAAGTTGGTCGACCTGTTCGCCTCCTCCGACGTGGACGCGGCCGCGGGGTTCGTCCGGGAAGGGGCGCCGGTCAACGATCAGTTGGTCCGGCTGGCGCGCGATGATTGGGCCTCGTCCAAGATGCGCGATCGGCGCGCCCCCAAGGGCCGGGCCGGTCGTAGCCAGGCCGTTCAGAGTGGGGGCGGGCAAGCCCGCGCTGGTCGGCCCGTCGGCAACGGCCGACGGGTGTGGATTCCGAGCCGGGTCGAGGTGATCGATCGGCTCGATCGAGACGGGCTGCTGCCAGCGATCGTCTTCATCTTCAGCCGCGCCGGTTGCAGCGCTGCGGTGGCCCAGTGTTTGCAGGCGAACCTGCGCCTCACCTCCCCAGCCGAACGCGAGACGATCACCGAGTTTGTGCTGGAACGCTGCGCCCCGTTGCCCGAGGAGGATCGTCGGGTGCTCGGTTTCCACGAGTTCCTCGACGCCCTCGAGCGTGGCATCGCGGCGCACCATGCGGGCATGTTGCCGATCTTCAAAGAATGCGTGGAACAACTTTTCATTCGGGGGCTCTGCAAGGTCGTCTTCGCCACCGAGACCCTTGCGTTGGGCATCAACATGCCCGCCCGCACCGTCGTGATCGAGAAGTTGACCAAGTTCAACGGCGAGGTCCACGCAGACATCACACCAGGGGAGTACACCCAGCTGACCGGCCGCGCCGGCCGACGCGGCCTCGACGTGGAGGGCCACGCGGTGGTGCTGTGGCAGCAAGGCACCAACCCCCGGGAACTGGCCGGGTTGGCCTCCACCCGCACTTATCCGCTGCGATCGTCCTTTCTGCCGTCGTACAACATGGCCGTCAACCTCGTGCACCAATTCGGCCGCGAGCGCGCCCGCGAACTCCTGGAGTTGTCCTTCGCGCAATTCCAGGCCGACAAGGCGGTGGTGGGGCTGGCCCGCCAAGTCCGTAAGGCCGAGGACGCGATGGCGGGCTATCGCGAAGCGGCCGCCTGCGATCGCGGCGACTTCATGGCCTATGCGGGGCTGCGTCATCGGATCTCCGACGCCGAGAAGGGCGCTGCGCGAGCGCGACGGGCCGACCGTCGTGAGGAGGTGGTGGCGTCCCTCCAAGCCTTGCGCCACGGTGACGTGATCTTGGTGCCCTCAGGCAAGTTTGCGGGCTACGCCGTCGTCATCGATCCCGGCACGGGCGGCGATGAGCCTCGGCCACAGGTGGTTACGGCAGACCGTCAATCGCGCAGGCTGGCGGTCCCTGACTTTGCGGTTCCGGTGACGGCCTTGTCCCGCCTGCGGGTGCCGAAGAACTTCAATGCGCGCAACCCCCAGGCTCGTCGAGATCTGGTCTCTGCACTGCGGGAGCGCACCCATGGTTTTGCCGCGCCGAGAGAGCGCGTCACCGCGAGGGGCGACGGCGTGAGCGGGGTGTCGGCCGAGGTCGACGGTTTGCGCCGTCAGCTCAAGGATCATCCGTGCCATGGGTGCCCGGAACGAGAGGATCACGCACGGTGGGCAGAACGCTGGTTCAAGCTCGACCGTGACACCGCCACCCTGAAGCGCCGGGTCGAGCAGCGCACGAACACCGTTGCCCGCACCTTCGATCGAGTCTGCGATCTGCTGACCGAGTTGGACTATCTCGACGCCGACGGAGTCACCCAGCTTGGCAGCCACCTGATGCGGCTGTATTCCGAAATGGACCTGGTGGCCGCGGAGTGTTTGCGGCGGGGCATCTGGGACGACCTCACGGCGCCGGAGCTCGCCGGGGTGCTGGCGGCCCTCGTCTTCGAGGCGCGACGCACCGAGGAGGCACTTCCCAGGGTGCCGGGCGGCGCTATGGGGGCCGCCCTCGACCAGATGCGGGCGATCGGTGTCGAACTCACCACCTTGGAGGAGTCCCACCGGCTGGACTTCCTTCGGGAGCAGGACCCGGGCCTTACGCGGCTGGCGTGGCGCTGGGCCGAAGGTGATGACCTCGACGAGGTGCTCGGGGACACCGACCTGGCAGCCGGAGACTTCGTCCGCTGGATGAAGCAACTCATCGACCTGACCGGGCAGGTGGCCGACGCTGCGGGGGACTCGGCCTTGCGCAACGTGGCGCGCGACGCCGTACGCCGGTTGCGTCGGGGGGTCGTGGCTTACTCATCCTTGGCCGAGTGAGCCTCGGACACGTCGGTGAGCACCGTGACCAGCCGGGCGAGGGGCGATTCCAGGCCCCAGCGTTCGCTCAGGGCGACGAGCTCCTCTGGATCAACCGGTGTGGTCGGCAGGATCGTCTCGGTGCTGCCCAGGTCGAGGTTTCGGGCGACCGCAACCACCTCGGGGGCCACCGCCAGATAGTCGGCGGCGGCGCGGATCTTGCCCCGCGGGCCAGGACCGAGCGAGGATCCCGGGTCGTCGACCGCTGCCAGGATCCCGGCGATGTCGCCGTAGGTCTTCAGCATGGCCGCTGCCGTCTTCTCGCCGACCCCCGCCACCCCGGGCAAGCCGTCGGAGGCGTCGCCGCGCAGCGTGGCGAAGTCGGCGTACTGCCCGGGTTCGACGTCGTACTTTTCGCGTACTACCGACGCGGTGACACGTTCGTGTTTGCTGACGCCGCGCGCGATGTAGAGCACGCGCACACCCGCCTCGTCATCGACAAGCTGGAACAAGTCACGGTCGCCAGTGACGATGTCGACGCGGTGCGCCGCCCCCGTGGCCAACGTTCCGATCACGTCGTCGGCTTCATAGCCGTCGGCGCCGATCACGGCTATCCCGAGCGCGGCGAGCACCTCGAGAATGATCGGGATTTGAGTCTCGAGGGGGTCCGGAACCTCTTCGATGTCGGGCTGGAGGCCCGGCACTTCCCGCACCACCCGATGCGCCTTGTAGGACGGGATCAGGTCGACCCGCCACGCCGGCCGCCAATCGTTGTCCCAGGCACACACGAGATGAGTCGGCTGATACTCACCGACCAACCGTGAAATGAAGTCGAGCAGCCCGCGAACCGCGTTGATCGGGGTCCCGTCGGGGGAGCGCATCGAATCGGGCACTCCGAAGAAGGCGCGGAAATAGAGTGACGCGGTGTCGAGCAACATGATGCGGCCGGTGGAAGTCTGAGGCTGGTTCACAGAATAGATCCTCGCATGTCCGGTGAGGGCTAGGCTGCGCATGTGGAAGAGACTGATCGCCTCATTTTGACGTTGCTCGCCGCAGACGGCCGCATGTCATTTACCGATCTCGGGAAAGCCACCGGACTGTCCACTTCGGCCGTGCACCAGCGGGTCAAACGGCTCGAGAAGCGCGGCTTGATCATGGGGTACGGCGCCACGATCGACCACGAGCAGATCGGGCTTCCGCTCACCGCCTTCGTCTCGGTCACGCCCATCGATCCCTCAGAGCCCGATGACTATCCCAAGCGGATGCGCGACATCCCGGAGATCGAATCGTGTTGGTCGGTGGCCGGGGACGCGTCGTACATCTTGAAGGTGCGGGTCCCGACACCAGCCCGGTTGGAGGACCTCTTGGCGCGCATCCGGTCGGTGGCCAACGTGTCCACGCGCACCACGATCGTGTTGTCGACGCCCTACGAAAACCGTCCCGTCACCGGGTGACCAAGGGCTCGGCGCTTAGTAGGCCTGGAGTGCTGCCATCCGGCGCGATGCCTCGGCCACCTCGGCGGCCTTGAGCGCCGACTCGTCGAGTCGCCCGTGCTTCTCCCACCACGCCTGCCCCGCTGCGGGCAACGTGTGGATCGGGTCGTAGTACTCGTAGGTGCGCGTGAGCGCCTCGGCGTCGTCGGCCTCGATGGAGGTGCGGTAGTTCTTGGTCCAGTAGGAAATCCCGCGCTCGGTGTCGTACGACGCCAGCTGGTGCACCCACCTCTTGCCCACGAAGGGGACGTCGCACACGATTCGCGGCGTGGCGAAGCCCGGGAGATAGCCCATGATGTGGTGTTGGAGTCGCTGCGCGTCGGCGACTGAGACTCGCCAGTGTTCCGAGAACGGGATCATGTCGCACATGTAGAAGTAGTAGGGCATGATCTGCGCGCCATCGAGCAGCGCAAAACACAGATCCAGCAGCTGGTGGGGGTCAGCGTTGACCCCGTCCATCAGCACACCCTGGTTGCGCACATCGCGAATGCCGGTGTCCAGCATGGCGCGGGTGGCCTTGGCCACCAGCGGAGTGACCGAGTTGGCGTGGTTGACGTGCGTGTGGATCGCGATCGAGGTGCCACGTTCCTTGGCCACGGCCGCGACGCGACCCATCCCATCGACCACCTCCGGCTGCAGCCAATGTTGGGGGAGGGCCATCAGCGCCTTGGTGGCCAGGCGAATATCGCGAATGTTCTCGATGGTGAGTAGTTCGCTGAGGAACGCCTCCAGTCGCGGCCAGGGCATGTTGGCCACGTCTCCACCGGAGACCACGACGTCACGCACTGAGGGCGTGCGGCGCAAGTAGCCGAGCATGTCGTCGAGGCGTTCGGCGGGTTTGGCGGTGAACTTCAGCTTCTCGATCACGGGGGTGGAGTTGCCCACCAGATCCATGCGTGTGCAGTGCCCGCAGTATTGCGGGCACGTCGGGAGGAGTTCGGCCAGGACTTTGGTCGGATAGCGGTGCGTCAGGCCTTCGGCGACCCACATGTCGTGTTCGTGGAGGGAATCCCGCGTGGCGTGTGGGTGAGAGGCCCAATCGGTGCGCCGGTCGGAGAAGACGGGGATCATGTAGCGGCGGACCGGGTCGGCCAAAAACGCCTCGGTCAACGAGCCCGGACCCGACGGCACCTCGTCGGGCATCATCGTGTTCAACATCTGCGGGGGCACCAACATCGACATCGTCGCGCGCTCGGCCTGATCTCGTTCGAGGTCGGCATAGACGCTGTCGTCGAGGAGATCTCCGAACAGCTCGCGTAGCTGCTTGATGTTCTTCACGCAGTGGGCGCGTTGCCACTGGACGGACTCCCAATCGGCGGACGTCACCTCAACCCAGTCTGGGAAGCGAGTCCAATCGGGCTCGACCAGGGGACGCCCAACGTAGGCGTAGGGCTGACCGTTGTCGGGACCGAAGGCGGTCGCGATGCTCATGGGTGCTCCGGAAGGTGGCGTAGGAAGGACGCGCCGCGTCGGTTGTGGCGCGCCCGGCAACTCTGACAGAGTATGCGGAGAACATCCTGCAAGTCCAATACATCGCCGTAGAATTTCCGGCCTAGAGTGCATTCGAATGGAGGACCCGCGGTGAATGCTGCGCAAAGCGATCCGACGGGACTGCATCGCGTCCTTGACGATGGGGTGGTCCTGCCGCAGGCGGCGGTGACGCTCGACACCCGACGAGAATTGTGGCCCGACGAGGTGCGGATTCGCGTCGACAAGCTCAACCTTGACGCGGCGTCGTACCGACAGTTGGAGCGCACCCACACCGACGAACGCGGACACGTTTACGGCGCGGCCATTCGCGAGGCAGTCCTGGCCATCGTAAAGACCCGGGGCAAGATGCAGAACCCAGAGACCGGCTCAGGCGGGATGCTGGTCGGCACGGTCGAGGAGGTCGGGCCACAATCGCCGCTCGGGCTCGACGTCGGTGACCGCGTGGCCACCCTCGTCTCGCTGACCCTGACGCCGTTGGTCATCGAGGATCAATTGCGCGCCTGGGACGGGCTTGGCGAGCAGGTGCCGTGCAGCGGCTACGCGGTCTTGTTTGGGCGTTCGATTGCGGCGGTTTTGCCTGACGATCTAGCTCCCGATCTGGCCCTTTCGGTGATGGACGTGTGTGGAGCGCCCGCGCTCACCGCCCGCGTCGTCAAGCAGTACGTCGAGCGCGGCCAGGCGCCCGTCGTGGCGGTGATCGGGGGAGCGGGCAAGTCCGGGTCCCTGAGTCTGGCCGCCGCCCGAGACGCCGGTGCCGCGGCCGTGATCGGAGTCGTGCCCCACCAGGCCGAGGCCACGTTGCTCACCGGCGCCGCCCTCGCCGATCACGTTGTGATCGCCGATGCGCGCGACCCGATCGCCCTGCGCGACGCGGTGACAGCGGCCGGGGGACCGGCCGACCTTACCGTGGTGTGCGTCGACGTCCCGGGCTGCGAGGGCGGCTCGATCTTGGCGACCGCCGACGGTGGAACGGTCATCTTCTTCTCCATGGCGACGTCCTTCTCGGCCGCCGCCTTGGGCGCCGAAGGCCTGGCGGCCGATGTCACCATGCTGATCGGCAACGGATACCTGCCCGGCCACGCGGCGTACGCCTTGGACCTGCTGCGCAGCTCGGCGGGCGCCCGCGCGCTGTTCGAACGACGACTCGAACCCGAATTGAGCGCGGGACAGGTGACGCAGTGAGCGCAACGATCGGAAAGCTCGAGTTGGACGCTGGCACCGTCGCCCAGGCCCGCTCGCTCGCTGCGCGGGTGGGCAGCCCGATCGTCGACGTGGCTCGCGCACACACCACCGTGTCGGTGGAACGGGCCACCCTGCGTCTGGCAGGCCTGACCGGCGCCGACGCCGACGGGATTCCGTGGGTGAACCGGCTCGTCGACTGTGTGCGGGCCGACGTGGGGCTGACTCATGGAGTCTCACTGCCGCTCTGGCACGCGCTCGCGGTGAGGCCGGACCTGGATCTTGCCCAAGTGGCGCAACATGCGGCCAACGGCGACGTGCGGTTCGAGGTGCCCAGTGGCGCAGACGCCCGCCGTGCGCGGCAAGGCGCCAAGCGCGCGGTCGCTGCGGGGATCCGCACCATCGATCAACGCCGACGCGAGCGGGAGCGTCTGGTCAAGCGCATCGGAGATGCTCCGAGCAAGCCGTGGATCTATCTGATCGTGGCCACCGGTGACATCTACGAGGACATTCCCCAGGCCCAGGCTGCGGCCCGAGCGGGCGCCGACGTCATTGCGGTGATCCGGTCCACCGGGCAGTCGCTGCTGGACTACGTGCCCGAAGGCGCGACCCGCGAGGGATTCGCCGGCACCTACGCGACCCAAGAGAACTTCCGTTTGATGCGGGCCGCCTTGGACGAGACCAGCGTCGAACTGGGGCGCTATGTGCGGTTGACGAACTACGCGTCGGGCTTGTGTATGCCCGAGATGGCGGCGATGGCTGGGCTTGAGCGCCTCGACATGATGCTGAACGACTCGATGTACGGCATCTTGTTCCGCGATATCAATCCGATCCGCACGTTTGTCGACCAACGATTCAGCCGGCAGATCCACGCCCGGGCGGGGATCATCATCAACACCGGTGAAGACAACTATCTGACGACGGCCGACGCGGTCGATGCGGCCCACACGGTCACCACGAGTCAATTGCTGAACGAGTACTTCGCCAAGGAGGCCGGACTCGAGGACTGGCAACTGGGCCTTGGTCACGCGTTTGAGATCGACCCTGACGTGCCCGATTCGTTCAGGCTGGAACTGGCACATGCGATGTTGGCCCGGGATCTCTTCCCCGAGGCACCCCTGAAGTGGATGCCGCCTACCCGGCACATGACCGGCGATGTCTTCCGCGGCTATCTGTTGGACGGCTTCTTCAACCTGGTGGGCGCCCTCACCGGTCAAGGGATCCTCCTGGTCGGCATGATGACCGAGGCCGTCGTGACACCGTGGTTGTCCGATCGCGACTTGGCATTGCAGAACGTTCGCTATGTCATGAATGCTGCTGGCAGCCTGCACGAAGACTTCCGCCCGGCCAAGGGCGGCTTCATCGAGACCCGCGCCCGCACGGTGCTCGCTGAGACGATCGAGTTGCTCACCGCGATCGCCACGGACACCGACGAGGCGGGCGACCCGCCGTTGCTGGCCGCCATCGCGGACGGGACGTTTGGTTTGATGAAGCGGCCGCCCGACCGCGGGAGGGGGCTTGACGGCGTGGCCCGCAAGGACGACGACTACTACAACCCGGCGAGCGAGATCTTGGAGGCGCGGCCATGAGCTCGGACTCGACGATCGTTCGGCCGTACGGCGACACGCGAGGCGACGGCATGGTGCAGGTGTCCTTCACCCTCCCTGTCCCGCACTCGAAAGCCGCAGACGGCGCGGCCCTGCAATTGGCGAACAAGATGGGCCTGGACCCTGCGTTGGTGGTCCACAGCAAGCCGATGGGGGAGTCGTTCACGTTCTTTGTGGTCTATGGCCGCGTCAATCACTTGGTGGACCTGTCCCAGGTGGTCGTCGTGGAGCGCGACTATCCGCTCTTGACGCCCAAGGAGGCCAACGCCGCGATCAAGCGGAGCCTACGTCGTCGGCTCGTCGTCGTGGGAGCCTGCATCGGCACCGACGCCCACACCGTGGGTATCGACGCGATCCTCAACATCAAGGGTTTCGCGGGCGAAAAGGGGCTGGAGTACTACCGTGAGGTCAAGGTGGTCAATCTCGGAGCTCAGGTGTCCGTGCCGCAACTGGTCGAGAGCGCCCGCGTGGAGAAGGCCGATGCGGTTCTCGTGTCGCAGGTGGTGACCCAACGCGATGCCCACCTGCTGAACACCCGGGAGATGTCCGCGGCGTTCCGTGAGGCTTACCCCGCAAGCCGTCGCCCGCTTCTAGTCGTGGGCGGGCCTCGCTTTGACGAGGGCATGACAGAAGAGCTGGGAGTGGACCGGATCTTCGGGCGGGGCACGACGCCAGGTGAGGTCGCCAGTTTCCTCGTCCATCGACTGGCAACCGATCGGAGGTCATCATGACCGCAGTGATTGGCACCCGCGTCGTGCATCGACGCTATGTGCCCTACTCTCACGCTCACTATGCGGGGAACCTCGTGGACGGGGCCTACTCGCTGGGTCTCTTTGGCGATGTCGCGACCGAGCTGTGCATCCTGACCGACGACGACGAGGGCCTGTTTGCGTCGTACGACGATGTCCAGTTTGTCGCGCCCGTCCGAGCCGGTGATGTGCTGGAGATCTCCGCCGAAATCGTCAAGGTGGGTTCCCGGTCCCGGGTGCTCGACTTCGAGGTGCGCGTCGTCGCCCGCGGGACCCCGTCCAGCGACCAGCCGGGGGCCGCGCAACACCTCGCAGTGCCCGTCCTGGCCACCACCGCACGGGGCACCGTCGTCGTTCCTCCGCGTCCCACGCCAGACGAGTGACCCGCTCGTCGGCGTGTCGAACACGACACGCCGAGTCGTAGAAAGTTCTCCCAACTTTTTTCTCTCGTTTGACCCCCCGTTGACCTGCGCCTTTCCGCGTTTGCGCAGGTGAGCGGCCCGTTGACACTGGCGCGGGAAAGAGAGAAAGTTCCGGGGTTCGTCCATGCACTTCATCGATGTGGCCGAGGCCTGTGACGTCGAACAGAAGGTTGGAGCCACCAACCTATCCTGGTCGATGCGTGGGTGTCGCTGACGCTCGACGAGGGGCGAACACGGGAGGGGTCGCGACGCCTTAGACAACAACTCGATGGCGGCATCCGGTTGCGATCGAGTTGGTCCGAAGCGTGTTGACCCCTCCCGTGGGCCACCTCCTGCATGGCACTTCGGTAGGTTTGCGACGTGCTCCTGCGCTGCCTCGCCGCCTTCGCCGCCGGAGTCACGCTTGCTTTGGCCTTCGAGCCGGTCGCCGCCCCGATCGTGATCCCCTTTGCTCTAGCTGGCTTCGTAGTGACCGTCCGGCAGCTGTCGCTACGTCGTGCCTGGCTGCCCGGGCTCGCGTTCGGCATCGGGTTTGAGTTCGTCCTCCAATGGTGGATGCGCGCCGTGGGGGTGGACGCGTGGCTGACCCTCTCGAGTCTGGAGGCCGCCTTCTTCGCTGTGCTGGGACCGCTCGTGGTGCTCTTGTTGCGTCTGAGAGCCTGGCCGCTCTGGGTGGCCTGCGCCTGGGTCGCGGTTGAGGCGTGGCGCAGTTCTTGGCCACTTGGCGGCATGCCCTGGGGGCGCCTGGCCTTCGCCTCGATCGACACCCCTCTTGCCGAAGCAATGCCCTACCTCGGGGCGGCCGGCGTGAGCCTGCTGTGGGCCCTCTTGGGCACTTCCTTGGCCTGGGTGGCCCTGACCCTGCGCAGTAGGCCGTGGCTCGCTCTAGTCACTGCAGCCGCGATCACGGCGGCCGTGTGGCTGCCTGCCTTGGCGCCGTACACGACCCGACCCGAGGGCTCGGTCCGCCTCGCCGTCGTCCAGGGGAACGTGCCCGGCGACGGATCGGACATTCTCCTCGACCACCGTCAGGTCACGCGCAATCACGTAGAGGCCACCCAACAGCTCGCGACCCGGGTCGATTCGGGCCTCGAGCCGGCGCCGGACTTTGTGCTGTGGCCGGAGAACTCGACCGCCGTGGACCCCTTCATGGACCCCGGGATCACCGCCGATATCGAAGCCGCGTCCACCGCGATCGACGTGCCTATTCTCGTGGGTGCCATGGTTAATGCGGAGGACCCCAGCAGCGTGCTCAATCAAGGGATCGTGTGGAACCCCGAGTCTGGGGCGGGGGACCGCTACACCAAACGCCATCCCGTGCCCTTCGGCGAATACATCCCGTGGCGCGACAAGGTGTTCACCCGCAACTTCGGGCGCCTCGACCTGATCCCCAGAGACATGTTGAGTGGCCGACGCACGCAACCCCTTGAGATCGCAGGGGTGCCGGTTGCCGACGCGATCTGTTTCGACGTGGCCTATGACGACGGGATCCGCGAACAGATCAAGGCCGGTGGCGAGCTCCTCGTCGTGCAGACCAGCAATGCCATGTTCATCCACACCAGTCAGATCCGTCAGCAATTCGCGATCACTCGGCTGCGCGCGCTGGAAACCCAGCGTGGCGTAGCCGTGGCCGCCACCAATGGGGTGAGCGGCGTGATCGACGCTCGAGGAGACGTCGTCCTCGAGGCCGACCCGCGCACGACCGCGGTGCTGAGTGCGGAGCTTCCGCTCTCGTCAATAGTCACGCCGGGCGTTGCACTTGGACCGTGGGTCGGGCGAGCGTGTGTGGGGTTGACCGGTTGTTGCCTGCTGATCGCCCTGATCCCGTATCGTCGTCGTCGTCAGCTTGCCGCCAACGACGCGACGACGCCGGAGTCACTGCCAGAGCTCACCGGCTCAGCGCGTTGAGGCTCAGTCCGTTGAGAAGAGGTCCACTTAATGAGCGTTGATGGACTCGGCCGAGTGGTGATGGTCATCCCGACCTACAACGAAGCTGCGAACCTCGCCTGGATCGTGGAGCGACTGCGCACCGCCCAGCCCGGCGTGGACGTGATGATCGTGGACGACAATTCACCGGATGGCACAGGCAAGATCGCCGACGATCTTGCCGCGGCCGATGCGGCGATTCGGGTGGTGCATCGCACGCAGAAGGCAGGCTTGGGCGCGGCGTACCTCAACGGCTTCAGCGTGGCGCTCGAAGCTGGGTACGACGTCGTCGGGGAGATGGATGCAGACGGCTCACACCAGCCCGAGGAACTGCACAAGTTGCTGACCGCGCTCCAGACGGCCGATCTGGTGATCGGTGCGCGCTGGGTCCGGGGCGGCTCGGTCGTGAATTGGCCCCGGTCGCGCGAATTGCTCTCCCGCGGCGGCAATCTCTATATCCGGTTGCTGCTCGGTCTCAAGGTGCGCGACGCCACGGCCGGCTTCCGCCTCTTTCGACGCACGACGCTCGAGGCCATCGATCTGCCAAGTGTCCAGTCCATGGGCTACGTCTTTCAGACCGACCTCGCGTTCAGAGCGGTGCAACAAGGGCTGCGCGTCTCGGAGGTTCCGATCGAGTTCATCGAGCGGATCCGCGGCGACTCCAAGATGAGTGGATCGGTCGCCTCCGAGTCCTTGAAGCGGATCACGATCTGGGGCCTGGCCGAACGGCGTCGTCAGGTCGAGCAGCTGCTCAAGCGGACCACGTGACCGTGCGACGCCAAATCGCGCCCTGGGCGCTGGTGGTGGCCTTTGTGGTCGTGCCGATTGTGGAGCTCAGCGCCATCCTTTTCGTGGGCTCCCGGATCGGTCCGTGGTGGACCATCGCGCTCTTGGTGGTGGACAGCATCGTTGGCGGCTGGCTGATCAAACGTGAGGGCGCGCGAGCGTGGCAGGCCCTCAACGAGGCCCTCGGCAGCGGGCGGATGCCCGCCCGCGAACTCGCCGACGGGGCGCTGATCTTGGTCGGTGGCACCCTGATGCTCACCCCGGGATTTGTGACCGACATCGTCGGAATGCTGCTCATCTTGCCGTTCACGCGTCCCGTAGCGCGCCGGCTGCTCACCAAAGTCGTCGCTCGGCGAATGGTCGTCATCGATCCGACAGCACAACGACCCCGCCCCGATTCCGGTCCCGGGGGAACCGTGGTTCAGGGCGAGGTCGTCAGTGATGACGACTAGGGCCGCTTAGCCAACCTTGCGCTTCTTGGCGTTGGCCCGGTGGAGGTGCGCCGGGCCAATCTCGCCGCCACGCAGCAACTCGAGTCGCTCCTTGAGAATGTCTTCGAGCTCGGTCACGCTGCGTCGTTCGAGCAGCATGTCCCAGTGGGTGCGAGCAGGCTTCTCGACCTTCAGATCGGGCGTGATGCCGGCAGTGCTGAGCGCGTCGGCGCCGCAGCGTGCACACTCCCAGATCGCCGGCACTTCGGCCTCAATCGACATGGTGATCTCAAATGCGTGCCCTTGGGGGCACTCGTAACCAACCTGCTGTCGAGCCGCGAACTCGATGCCGCGCTCGTCTTCAAAGCTCTGGCCGCCTAGCCGCGCACCACGCAGTGTCCGCTCTGCCATGAGCACCTCCCGTTGAAAGTGTGTCCCCCGATTACGCGGATGAGACGCACAGGGCTGTCCCTTATGACGCGATCTCGCGCTAGGACTTCGATTCTTTCAACGGTTCGGGCCTCCACATGATTCCCCTCGACCCCCGTGGGGTGACCCGGGCCACCTTCGAAGGCTGCTCACACCACCTCGGGAACGACATTCCCCGCTTCCGCAATGCCCTTCTTCGGGTCGACCCGAGCCAATAGGACCATGCCGACGACGAAGAACAGTATGAGCGCGAAGATTGCTGGGCGGTAGGAATCGGTCCACTGATGCACGAGGCCGAACACCAACGTGCCCAACCAGCTGGTGCCGCGCTCGCCCGCTTGATAGAGCGAGAAGTACTCGGCTTCCCTCCCCTTGGGAATGAGCTGGCTGAAGAAGGACCTGGAGAGGGCCTGAGTGCCACCCAGCACAAGGCCGATGCCGACGGCCATCGCGAGGAAGAAAGGCACGTTCTTCGCGGGGATGAAGTAGGCGACGACCACGACCATCATCCACACCCCAAGCCCGCCAAGGATGACTTTGTGGGTCCCGATCGTGCGCGCCAGCCGCCCAAAGAGCAGCGCCCCGCCGAACGCCACGAACTGCACCAGCAGGATGGTGGCGATCAGCACGGTTGTCTCGAAGCCGAGCTCCTTCTCGCCGTACACCGAAGACGACGTGATGACGGTCTGGATGCCGTCGTTGTAGAAGAGGTAGGCCAACAGGAAGGTGAGGGTGGCCGGGTACTTCCTCATGTCCTTGAGCGTTGCACCGAGTTGCCCGAAGCTCTGCCTGACTAGGCGACCCGGCTCGTGCAACACCGCGACCGGTTCGCGATTGCGGATGCCACGGTAGGGAATGATCGTGAAGGCGGCCCACCAGATCGCAGCCGAGAGCATGCTGATCCGCACGGCCATCCCGGTGCTCAGCCCGACGGATTCCGCAAAGGTGACCAGGCCCAGGTTCGCGGCGAGCAGGAGGCCGCCGCCGAGATAGCCGAGGGCCCACCCCCGCGACGAGACGCGATCCCGCTCGTCCGGAAGGGCGATCTCACACAGGATGGCGTCATAAACCACAAGGGACGCCCCGAGACAGATGTTGGCGACAAAGAGGAGGATGACCCCCAGTTGCCAGTTGGTGCCGGACACGAGGAAGAGACCAGCAGCCGCGAGGCTACCCGCCCACGCGAAACCCGCCATGATGTTCTTCTTCTTGGCCGATCGGTCGGCCGCAGCGCCCACGATCGGCAGGATCAGCGCCGACACGATCGTCGACAACGTGATCACGTAGAACACGAGCGACCCGGGCGAAACCGACAACCCCAGCACGCTGAGGTCGGTGGTGCACTTGAAGTTGTCGTCAGTGACCTTGCCACAGGCATCCATCTCTGCCACGGAGATCAGGTAGGGGGAGAGCAGCACCGTGGCGATCGTGGTGACGTAGGCGGAGTTCGCCCAGTCGTACCAGTACCACGCCTTCTGCTCCTTCATCCGCACTAAGGGACGCAGATCGGCGATGCCTTGCGAAGCACCCGCGAGGGGAAGGTTGGCGTCGCTGGGTTCCATCGTTTCCTCCATTGCCGGCACGCGCCGAGCTCGGTCTTGAGTATCTCGTTGAGCGACTCTCGATTGCTATCGACACGACGAGACGTCCTACGACAGCCGAAGAGCCAGGAGCAGTAAACACCTCCGCAGACCCAGGGTCTGGCAATTGGACAGTGTTGACCACGGCGCGCGTACTCACGTCAGCCGCGAGCGGGAGTACCTTCGCGTCATGGAAACGCTCAACTGTCCGAAGTGTGGCACCGAGATGACGCTGCGCATGCGCGCGTACTCGGAGGTACATCAGTGTCCGGAGGGGCACGGCGTGTTCCTTGAACGGGCCGATCTGGGCACGCTCATCGAGGCGGAAACCGACTGGCACGCACGTTCGGTCCAAGACACCGCTCAACTGCCGCGCATTACCGGGGAGATGACGGCCCCACCCGTCGCGCCGAAGCGCGCGCGAGCGTGGATTGAGACCTTGTTTGACTAGCCGCTGGACGGACCTGCGCGGCGCTTAGATGTCGCGGAACGGCTCGATGTTGGCACCCAACAAGTTGAGTCGCTCGGCCAGATCTTCATAGCCGCGGTGGATGACGTACGTCGAACGCAGCACCGAGGTGCCCTTGGACGCGAGCATCGCCAACAAGATCACGACCGCCGGACGCAGCGCCGGGGGACACACGATCTCGGCACCCGAGAAGTGCGTCGGCCCCTCGATCATCACCCGATGCGGATCGAGCAACTTGACCTGGCCGCCCAGCTTGTTGAGTTCGACGAGGTAGATCGCGCGATTCTCATAGACCCAGTCGTGCAAGAGTGTCTGTCCGTGCGCGACGGCCGCGATGACCGCAAAGAACGGCAGATTGTCGATGTTGAGCCCGGGGAAGGGCATCGGGTGGATCTTGTCCAAGGGCGCATGCAATGTGGATGGTTGGGTCGTGATGTCGACCAGGCGGGTGTGTTCGTTGCGGGCGAGGTATTCCTCGGACCGGGTGTATTCGAAGCCCATCTCCTCCAGGAGTGCCAGTTCGATTTCCAGGAACTCGATGGGCACCCGCTTGATGGTGATGGACGACTCGGTGATGATCGCGGCGGCCAACAACGACATCGCCTCGATCGGGTCTTCGCTGGGCGCGTAGTCGACATCGACATTGATCTCTGTGCAGCCCGTAACGCGCAAAGTGGTCGTGCCGATGCCCTCGACCTCGACTCCGAGCTTCTGAAGAAAGAAGCACAGGTCTTGCACCATGTAGTTGGAGGAGGCGTTGCGAATGATCGTGGTGCCCGGATGCAGCGCGGCCGCCATGAGTGCGTTTTCAGTGACGGTGTCGCCCCGCTCGGTCAACACGATGGGCCGTTGCGGGGAAACCTCACGGTTGACGCTGGCGTGGTAGCTCCCGTCAGTGGCTGTGACCTCGAGGCCGAAGGGGCGCAGCGCGGACATGTGAGGTTGGATGGTGCGGGTGCCGAGGTTGCAGCCGCCGGCGTACGGCAATTCGAACGAGTCGGCTCGGTGCATCAGCGGACCCAAGAACATCAGCACGGACCGGGTGCGGCGCGCGGCGTCCTCATCGATGTCCTGGAGGTCCAGTACTTCGGGCGGGATGATCTCAAGGTCGTTGTCGCTGTTGAGCCATCGGGTTTGTACGCCGAGGCTGCTGAGCACCTCGAGGAGCCGGTTGACCTCTTCGATCCGGGCCACCTTGCGCAGCTTGGTTTTGCCGCGATTGAGCAAGGAGGCACACAGCAGCGCCACTCCGGCATTCTTGGAGGTCTTGACGTCGATGCTTCCCGACAAGGTGGTGGGCCCGGTGACTCGCAGATGAGTAGGTCCCGCACCCAGCGCGACGATCTCGGAGTCGAGGGCGGCGCCGATCCTGGCCAGCATCTCCAGGGAGAGGTTCTGATGGCCCTTCTCGATGCGGTTGATCGCACTTTGACTTGTGGCGAGGAGCTCGGCAAGTTGGTGTTGGGTCAGGCCACGATGCTTGCGGGCGTCCCGGATCAGGTTGCCAATCCGGTTTTTGTAGTCCTCCGTCATGAGGTCCACGTTATCTCAAATATGAGATACGTCCATTCCGAGCGGCCTATCCGCCAAAGTCTTGGACCCAATAGCGGTTGCCATCAGCGCTGCGCGCGACGCCCAGTCCGATCTTGGTGAAGCTGCGCCTCAAGATGTTGCGCCGGTGGCCGGGGGAGTGCATCCACCCGTTCATCACGGCGGACGCGGTGGTGTAGCCCGCGGCGATGTTCTCGCCAGCCGAGCTCAGCCCTTCGCACTTCTCGAAGATGACATTGAGGTCCTGGTGGACCATGTTCTCGGTGTCAGCCATGTGGCGCGCCCACGGCTGAGCGACCTCGTTGGTCAGACAGGCCGTTGCTTTGAGCGGCCTGCGGTCGTGAGCTTTGCGCGCCTTGTTGACGAGCACCAGAACTTTCGCCAATGCGGGAGGCAGGTCCAGCGCCGCCCTCGCCGACGGGGGCGCAACGCGCTGTTCGGGGTGCGCGTGGGCTGGTGACGGGGCCATGGCTGTCAGGGCAACCAGCGCGACCAGCAGGGACACCAGCAGCGTGCGAAAGGTCATCGAAGCAGCCTACGGTCCGAGCCCAGGTGGTGACTAGGAAACTAGTGCCGCGTGTCGTAAAGATCTAGAGGGTATGGGGTCTGAAATCATGGGGCATGGCCAACCACCCTGCCCCTGCTCTGGTTCTTCGTGAGGGTGACCGTGAGGTGCTGGAGGGGTGGACTCGGTCTGACCGGTTCGGGGCGAGCGCGGCCAAGCGTGCGCGGATCGTGTTGCTGGCCGCCGAGGGTGAGGCGAACACCCGGATCGCTGAACTGACGGATGCGACGGTGACCACGGTGTTGAACTGGCGTGGTCGCTATGCCGAGCGCGGGATCGCGGGCCTGGCGA
Source organism: uncultured Actinomycetota bacterium (assembly GCA_963814245.1). Taxonomy (GTDB): domain Bacteria; phylum Actinomycetota; class Actinomycetes; order Propionibacteriales; family Nocardioidaceae; genus Nocardioides. The sequence goes on along the minus strand of CAWFBY010000003.1, from coordinate 1,075,175 downwards.
ACGCGCCGCGTCCGGGCCGGCCGCGGGTGCTGGACCATCGCGCGATCGTGGCGGAGACGTTGAAGCCGCCACCGAAGAAGCTCGGGGTGACCCACTGGTCGACCCGGCTGTTGGCCGATCGGCTGGGGATCTCCAACACCTCGGTTGCTCGGGCGTGGCGGGCCTATGGGATCAAGCCGTGGAAGGCGGAGTCGTTTAGGTTCTCCACCGATCCGGAGCTGGTCGGGAAGGTCACCGACATCTGCGGGCTGTACCTGGCCCCGCCACAGAACGCGATCGTGCTGTGCGTGGATGAGAAGTCCCAGATCCAGGCGTTGGACCGGACCACGCCGATCCTGCCCATGCAGGAGGGACGCATCGAGCGCCGCTCCCACGACTACTACCGGCACGGCACCACGACGTTGTTCGCGGCGCTGGACATCGCGACCGGCGAGGTGACCGCGGCCCTGAAGCCGCGGCACCGTCACCAGGAGTTCCTGGCGTTCCTCAAGCAGGTCGAGCGGGCCCACCGCGACGCCCTCGACGCCGATGGCCAGCCGGTCGAGCTGCACCTGGTGATGGACAACTACGCCGCACACAAGCACCCGAACGTGAAGGCCTGGCTCGCGCGCAACCCCAGGTTCGTCGTGCACTTCACCCCGACCCACGCCTCGTGGATGAACCTGGTGGAGGTCTGGTTCGGCATCGTCGAACGCCAAGCCATCCGCCGCGGCGTCTTCAAGTCCGTCAAGGACCTCAACACCAAGATCCGCGCCTACATCGACGCCTGGAACGACCGCGCCCACCCCTTCGTCTGGACCAAAACCGCCGAACAGGTCCTCGCCAAGGCCAACCATCCAACTACTTCAAATCCGCGGCACTAGGTGACCTGTGGCTCGTCCAGGCGCAAGCGGTAGATCACCGGCCGCGTGGCGCCGACCAGTCCCACGACCAGGCAGAGGACCACGCTGCCCAACTCCACGTTGCGGCTGCCATAGGCAGCGGCGAGTGGTCCCACCAGCAACTGTCCAATGGGCATGGCGACAAACGAGAAGAAGCCATCGATAGCCATCACCCGTGACAACATCTCCTCGGACACCTTCTCTTGCACGGTGAGGTTCCAGGCGAGACCGATAACAGCCAGGCCGGCCCCCGCGACGATGAATGCAACGCCGAGGCCAACGGTGCTCACCCGTGTGCCGAGCACCAACATCGGCAAGGCGCTGAGGGTGAAACCCGCGACGCAGGCCCGCAACGGTCGCCGGATGGTGCTGCGGGCCAGCACGATCGCAGCAACAAACACACCCACGGCTTCGCCTGCGCGGGCGAACCCCCAGCCCTGGCTGCCGATGGTGTCGGCGGCGATCACCGGCCCCAGCACTCCGATCGAGCCGCTGATCAACGCATTGAAGACCAGGGAGCAACAAGCGACGGGGAGCACCCACCCCAGACCCCGGACAAAGGACCAGCCGGCCACGAGATCCCCGAGCACGCTCGACTGGCGCTCGGGGCGATCGCCGAGGGGGAGGCGTACGACGCCCAGAAACGCCGCCGCAACCAGGAAGGTCAACGCGTCGAACCCCAGAGCCCAACCGGCGCCGATCGTCGCCACCAAGACGCCGGAGACGGCTGGCCCGACAATGCTCAGCAGACTCTCGGATTGGCTCAGCAACAGGTAGGCGGACTTGCGTTCTGGCGGTGGCAACAGGATCGGCACCATGCCGTGAAAGGCGGGATAGCTGACGGCGAACACGGTTCCGCTGATGAGTTGCACAATCACCAGGTGCCAGATCTCCGCGGCTCCGGTAATCACCAGGACTGCGGCCGAAGCCTGGAGTAGTCCCTGAAGGAGATTGCACCCACGCAAGACGACTACTCGGGGGAGGCGGTCCGCCACGGCACCGCCGAACATCATCAAGGTGACCATCGGCACGGTCCAGGCGGCGACAACCACGCCCAGCGCCGAAGCAGAGTCGCTGATCTCGAGGACCGCGAACGCCATCGCGATGCCGGCCATCGACGAGCCGGCGGTGTTGATCAGTTCGCCTGCGAAGAAGTAGCGAAAGCCCGGGACCCCCAGCGGCGACAGGTGATCGCGCAGGCTCATGGGCCGAACGCTACCCCCGCCCGATGCTGGGGGAGCGGCGCGAGCGCTCGGAGCTCAGGCCTGGTTAGATCGAGCCACGCGAGCAAGGGAGACCGATGACACGAGCAACCCCACCCCCAGCGGCAGCAACCACCCATGTCGCGGACAGCCATGATCTGATCCGGGTGCACGGAGCCCGGGTGAACAACCTCAAAGATGTGAGCATTGAGATCCCCAAGCGGCGCTTGACGGTGTTCACCGGCGTGTCGGGTTCGGGGAAGAGCTCCCTGGTGTTCGGCACGATCGCGGCAGAGTCCCAGCGCCTTATCAACGAGACCTACAGCGCCTTCGTCCAAGGGTTCATGCCGACCTTGGCGCGGCCCGACGTCGACGTACTCGATGGTCTGACGACGGCGATCATCGTGGGTCAGGAGCGGATGGGCGGCGATGCGCGCTCGACCGTCGGAACCGCCACCGACGCCAACGCGATGCTGCGCATTCTCTTCAGTCGACTCGGCACACCACACATCGGCTCCGCACAGGCGTTCTCCTTCAATGTCGCGTCGATCTCCGGTGCCGGCGCGGTCACCTTTGAGCGGGGTGGCACCACGACTAAGGAACGACGCAGCTTCAGCATCACCGGCGGCATGTGCCCTGGCTGCGAGGGACGGGGTTCGGTCACCGATATCGACCTCACCGCGTTGTACGACGACAGCCGGTCGCTCAACGGGGGAGCGTTGACGATCCCTGGCTACAGCATGGAGGGATGGTATGGCCGGATCTTCGGTGGCTGCGGGTTCTTCGACCCGGACAAGCCGATCAAGCAGTTCACCAAGAAGGAACTGCACGACCTGCTCCACAAAGAGCCCACGAAGATCAAGGTCGACGGCATCAACCTCACCTATGAGGGGATCATCCCGAAGATTCAAAAGTCGATGCTGTCCAAAGATGTCGACGCGATGCAACCGCATATCCGCGCGTTCGTGGAGCGCGCCATCACCTTCGACACCTGCCCTGAGTGCGCGGGCACTCGGCTCAGTGAGGGCGCCCGGTCCTCGAAGATCAACGGCGTCAACATCGCCGACACCTGCGCCATGCAGATCAGCGACCTTGCCGAATGGGTCCGCGGACTCGACGAGCCGTCCGTGGGGCCGCTGCTGGTGGCACTGGGCCAGACTCTCGACTCGTTTGTGGAAATCGGGCTCGGCTATCTCAGCTTGGATCGCCCCGCCGGGACGCTTTCTGGTGGGGAGGCGCAGCGTACGAAGATGATCCGTCACCTGGGTTCCTCGCTGACCGACGTCACCTACATCTTCGATGAGCCGACCATTGGGCTGCACCCCCACGACATTGCACGGATGAACGAGTTGCTCCTGCAACTGCGTGACAAGGGAAACACCGTGCTGGTCGTCGAGCACAAGCCCGAAGCGATCGCGATCGCCGAACACGTCGTCGATCTGGGGCCCGGAGCGGGCACCCGCGGTGGTGAGGTGGTGTTCGAAGGGACGGTGGCCGAACTGCGGGCCAGCGAAACCACCACCGGTCGCCACCTTGACGACCGAGCCTCGCTCAAGTCCACGGTGCGGTCCGCGACCGGGGTCCTGGAGGTGCGCGGCGCGACAACCCACAACCTTCAGCAAGTCGATGTCGATATTCCCCTCGGCGTCCTCGTGGTCGTGACGGGTGTTGCCGGATCTGGCAAGAGTTCCCTGATCCACGGTTCGGTTTCGGGGCGCGAGGGAGTGGTCTCGGTCGACCAGTCCGCGATCAAGGGTTCCCGGCGCAGCAACCCCGCGACGTACACGGGTTTGCTGGACCCGATCCGCAAGACCTTCGCCAAGGTCAATGGCGTGAAGCCGGCGCTGTTCAGCGCCAACTCCGAGGGCGCGTGTCCGGCGTGCAACGGGGCGGGGGTGATCTACACCGACCTGGCGATGATGGCCGGTGTCGCCACGCCCTGCGAGGAGTGCGAGGGCAAGCGGTTTCAGGCATCGGTCCTGGAACACAAGCTCGGCGGGAAGGACATCAGCGAGGTCCTGGCGATGCCGGTCGCGGAGGCTGAGGTGTTCTTCGAGCAGGGCGAGGGCAAGACTCCTGCGGCACACCAGATCCTGAGCGCGCTCCGCGAGGTTGGCCTCGGCTATCTCACGCTGGGGCAGCCGCTGCCCACGCTGTCGGGAGGGGAGCGGCAGCGCCTCAAGCTTGCGATGCACTTGGGCAAGAAGGGTGGCGTCTACATCCTCGATGAACCGACCAGCGGTCTCCACCTCGCCGACGTGGAGCAGTTGCTGGGGCTCCTGGACGGGCTCGTTGATTCGGGCAAGTCTGTGATCGTGATCGAACACCACCAAGCGGTGATGGCCCACGCCGATTGGATCATCGATCTTGGCCCCGGAGCGGGGCATGACGGCGGCCGGGTCGTCTTCGAGGGCACCCCCAGCGACCTCGTGCAGGGTCAGGCGACGATCACTGGGCAACACTTGGCGGCGTACGTAGGAACGTAGGCATCGGACCCCACCATAGGAACCCCTGGCATCGATGGCGGATATGAAGGCCGCGTCCGACTGTCTGCACGGTGACATTGGCGGTTCTCTCGGGTTGCGCAGGGTGTTCGCAGGACGAGGTGACGGCACGGCCCGAGGACCCGCCATGACATCTGGTCCTGAAAGATGCCACTCGTGACCCTGCCTCGGGTGATGGGCGCCAGGAATTCTCCTCATGGGCAAACGTGGATCTGGTGGGTGCTGACCTGCGCCGCACAGCGGATGGATTCACCATTGAGGTGGAATACCGCGATATCCGTCCGCGAGCTAACCCGAGTTGGGGGGTGGCGTTTGGACTTGGCAGCGAGCAGAGCAGTTTCGAGTACGACGTCAGCTGGGAAGAGTCCCGCTTTGCTGACACCGCCGAGTGGCAGAGGTCGCTCAATGTCCAAGGAATCACGAGCGAGGACGCGGGGATCGGGCGGCCTTGCCGGGGGAGCAAAGCCAAGATTGACTTCCAGACGAACATCCTGTCCATCACGATCCCGGCGCGGTGTGTCGACCGTTTTCAGCCACTCCTTGTCCGCCGCCTGTCGTCCCACGCCGCCGTCGACACGCGGCGCTACCAAGGATCGGCCGAAGACACCTTCGTAAGCGCGGAGGACGACAACGTTTTCGAGCTCGCCTCCCCGTGATGCCGGGCAAGCGACGACCTCAGGTGCAACACTGGACAAATGGCCGATAAGTGACATTATGTCAATACGGCCTGGTTTCCACGGCATGCCCCAGGTGAATCAACGGACCGTGCTCGAAGCCCCTCCCCCCACCTAGGCAAGGGATAAGCATGATCACAGGGACCAAGGGCGAGGTGGGGCGTGTAGCCATTGCCGGCGTCATCTACGTCGCGGTGTGCGCCCTGATTGTCGGGAGGACATCAGACTGCTTCAGAGCCGGCTACACGGACGGAGCAGCCAACGGGTGGGGCGACGGTTCCGGACTCGGATCAGTCGTTGCGCGTCGCTTCGCTGTTGATATCTCAGAACCCCCAGGAACTCGATTGGCCCCTCGTCGCTGTCAACCATCGTCAGCGCGATGAAGCTTGGCTTGTGATCGAGGTCATCGGTGAGGGACCGTTGCCTGACCTCGACGAGGCGATCGATCAGCTGGTGGAGGTTCCCGTCTCCTACTCGTACCTCCAGATTCTTGAGGGCCCGCTCACGCGAGACGATCGGCCGCTCGAATGGGTTCGGGTTGCCGATATCTAGTGGCGGGGCAGGGCCACGATGCTCACACGGCCGCCCGTGCCCGGATCTGGGAGTTCGGGGATGAGCACGCGGTGTCGTTTGGCGTCATAGCCGATATCGGACGGATTCTGGAAGCCGCTCGCCACCGTCGTAATGTCACCGTTTGACCCCACGAGATAGATGACACCGGCCGAGGCATTGGTGAAGTCCACCCAACTTGAAACCAGCGTCCGGCCTCCGTTGAGTGCCACGACGCCATCCAGCAAGCCAGTGGGCAGCGTTACCACCTTGCTCTTGTGCCCGGAGCGATCGAGGGAGAACAACTCCTGAGTTCCGTTGAACGGGTCGTAGGTGACAACCCGCAGTTTCCGATTCGCCCCCACGGCCAAACCGTTGGGGTGATTGAGCAGTTCGTTCCCAGCCGCGACCACGGTGAGATCGCCAGCAGGCGTGAGTCGGTGAACCGCATCGGTTCCGCTGGGACCGAACGCGGGCACCGTGGTGAAACCGATGTCGCTGACGTAGACGTTGCCCTTGCGGTCACTCGTCACGTCATTGAGGAACGTCGCCCCTGGAACCGCCACGCTGTCCCGCGGTGCGCCCGTCGAAGCATCGAACATGCGAATGTGGTCGATGTCGGCGACGTACAACACACCATTCGCGATCGTGGTGCCCTTCGGGGCGTTGAGCGTGACCCCGTCGACTCCCCCGGAGATCCAGTGCAGGTCGAGGATGGTCCCGTCAGGATCAAGTCTCGAAATGAACCCCGTGTTGTCTTCGTCGCGCGGCCCGTTGGTGATGTTCGAAACCAAGTAGACGTCGTGCACCGTGTCGTGGAGCACCGATTCGGGCCGGTCGAAACCGGTCACGACGATGGGGACTGCGGCCGCTCCGCCGGCCGTCGCTGGTCCTGCCGCCAGAGAGGCGCCGACCAACGCCATCGCCGCCAACAGTGAGGTTGAGATTTTCACGAGTTGCTGCCTTTCGCCCGGACGAATGCCGCAACGTTTCGCGCGGCTGCCCGTGCAAATTAGCAGAGAGTCACTGTCAGTGCCCTCCCCCGCGACCGCTTCGTCCACAGCGGATCCCCCGAGCGACCGACAGCCGCTCAGCGGGAAATACGGTCCCACCCACGTCGGGGTCGATGGCTGCCGAGTTGGTCGTCACGGCTGCGGTAGACGATGTAGGGCCGAGTGAGGTAGCCCAGCGGCGCACTGAACACGTGCACCAGTCGGGTGAAGGGCCACAGCGCGAACAGCCCGAACGCGACTAACGCGTGCATTTGGAAACCGATCGGAGCATCGGCCATTAACGACGCATCGGGTTGGAAGGCGAGAAAGGAGCGGTACCAAACCGAGACGCCTTCGCGGTAGTTGTAGTCCCCGCCAATGGTGAGGATCGACCCGGCGATGGTGTTCCACATGCCCAGCACGATGGCAATCGCCAAGAAGGCGTACATCACCTTGTCCATCACTGTGGTCGCTGAGAAAACTGGACCGACAGTGCGGCGCCGGTAGATCAGGATCACGATGCCGACCAGGGTCATGAAGCCGGCCACCATTCCGCCGCCGACCGCCACCACGTGGTAGGCCTCGTTGCTGATCCCGACCGCGTCCGTCCACGACTTCGGGACCAGGAGGCCGACGATGTGTCCGCCGACGACCCCGAGCATGCCGAAGTGGAACAGCGGCGACCCGAGCCGCAGCAGGCGGTCCTCGTACAGCTGGGAGGACCGGGTGGTCCAGCCGAACTTGTCGTAGCTGTAGCGCCACCAATGACCGACCACGAAGGTTGACAGGCAGACGTACGGGATAATCACCCACAAGAAGGTGTCCATGGTCATCGGGCTCCTGGGAAGGACGGCATCGGAAGCGGGATCGCCGGGTCGGGAACAGCCGGGCCTGGGTCGAAGCCGGGTGAGGCGTACGGCGTAAGGCCGACCTCCTCCTCAGGCGGACCCTCTGCGGCGAGTCGACGAACTGCCTCCACCTCGTCGCCGCGTAACGGGGGCAGCGTCCCGGTCACGGCCTCGACCACCCCGGCCCAGGGCGAGCCCAGGTCGCGCAGCGACATTCGCAGCAACTCCAGCCCGGCCCGGTGGTCCAGCATCAACTGCCGCCCGGAGGCCTGGTCGCCGGTCGCGGCGAACTCCAGCACTACGCACAGGTGATCGGGCAGCTCCGCGTCGGTCACCTCGAAGCCGGCCTGGAGGTAGACACGCTTGAACCGCAGCAGCGCCATCCCGCGCTTGCGAGTGTCGCCGTGCGCGAAGTAGGTCAAAAACAGGTTGCAGCGGCGCCGTGTGTCGAACGTCTCGACGTACTCGGCCTGAAGATCGTTCAACGTGGTGCGCTCAACGTGGTCGGCGAACTCACTCAGGGGTGACCCCAACCGCTCAGGCAGCGCGCGGACCGCCGAGCGCACCAGTTCGACGTGGCCGAGCAATTCCAGTGAGGGGTAGTCGAGCAGCAGCGACGCCGACTGCCAAGCGATCGTCAACTGCTCGGCGCTCAGCGGCGCGGGCTGACGCGACAGCGTTCGCGCCCCCTTCACTGCCTGCCTCCCTGCTCGGGATCCTTCGGCGGGAACATCCCGTCCGGGGCGCTCTTGCCGTCCCAGTTGAACAGGTTCACCCGCCCGGACACGTCGGCGGGCGAGGCGATCGTGTCAGAAGTCTGGCGGTCCCGGAGCATCCGAAAATTCTCGACCGCCAGCGGGGTCAGGCTGCCCGAACCCTCGCCGAAGATCTCCGGGTTGCCGCCCCCGTAGTCCGATACCGAGCACTCGGTGGCGATCTCCTCGAGGGAGTGCGCCTGCTCGGCGTGCGCCGAGGGGATGACGTAGCGCTCGTCGTACTTCGCGATCGCGAGCAGGCGGTACATGTCGTACATCTCCTCCTCGCTCATGCCGACGGCGGCGGGTATAGAGGCGTCCGGTTCGCGACCCAGGTTGATGTCGCGCATGTAGGAGCGCATCGCGGCGAGCTTCTTGAGAACTCCGTCCACTGGGACCGTGTCTCCGGCGGTGAAGAGTTCGGCGAGGTACTCGACCGGGATCCGCAGTGCGTCGATGGCCGCGAAAAGGTTGTCGGTGGCCTCGGCGTCCTCGCCGGTGTCGCGGACCACGTCAATGACCGGCGACAACGGTGGGATATACCAGACCATCGGCATCGTGCGGTACTCCGGGTGTAGCGGCAGCGCCACCTTGAAGACGTTGATCAGCGCATGGATGGGTGAGCGCTGGGCGGCCACGATCCAGTCTCGCGGGATGCCGTCGCGCTCGGCGGCGCGCACCACCTCGGGGTCATTGGGGTCCAACAGCACCGAGCGCTGGGCCTCGTACAGGTGGTGTTCCTCGGGCACCGTGGCCGCCTCGAGCACGCGGTCGGCGTCGTAGAGCACTAGGCCGATGTAGCGCAGCCGACCGACGCAGGTCTCCGCGCACACCGTCGGCAGCCCCACTTCGATCCGCGGGAAACAGAAAGTGCACTTCTCGGCCTTGCCCGTGCGGTGGTTGAAGTAGACCTTCTTGTAGGGACAGCCGGATACGCACATCCGCCAGCCTCGGCATCGGTCCTGATCGACGAGCACGATGCCATCTTCGGCGCGCTTGTAGATCGCACCGGAAGGGCACGAAGCGGCGCACGACGGGTTGAGGCAGTGCTCGCAGATCCGTGGCAGGTAGAACATGAACGTCTGCTCGAACTCGAACTTCACCTTCTCGGCGATCTTCGCCAGCATCGGGTCGTGTTTCTCGGTCGACGCCGACCCACCGAGGTTGTCGTCCCAGTTGGCCGACCACTCGATCTTCATGTCCTTGCCAGAGATCAGCGACTTCGGGCGCGCCACCGGCGTGTGCTCCTGGGCGGGCGCGTCGGTGAGTGTTGCGTAGTCGTAGGTCCACGGCTCGTAGTAGTCGTGAATCGAGGGCAGCTTGGGGTTGGAGAAGATCGTGGCGAGCTTCTTCAGCCGCCCTCCGGCCTTGAGCTTGAGACGGCCTCGCCTGTTGAGCGTCCAGCCGCCCTGCCACTCCTCCTGGTCCTCGTATCGGCGCGGGTAGCCCTGGCCGGGTCGGGTCTCGACGTTGTTGAACCAGACGTACTCGGTGCCGGTGCGGTTGGTCCACGCCTGCTTGCACGTCACCGAGCAGGTGTGGCAGCCGATGCACTTGTCGAGGTTCATCACCATCGCCATCTGGGCCATGACCTTCATTAGTAGGTCACCTCCTGGGATCGCTTGCGGATGACGGTAACCTCGTCGCGCTGGTTGCCGGTCGGACCGAGGTAGTTGAACGCGAACGACAGTTGGGCGTAGCCGCCGATCAGGTGGCTCGGCTTGACCAGAATCCGGGTCAGCGAGTTGTGGATGCCGCCGCGCTTGCCCGAAGTTTCGGCGATGGGTACGTCGATCAGCCGGTCCTGCGCGTGGTGCATGTAGACGGTCCCCTCGGGCATCCGGTGGGAGACGATCGCGCGGGCCACCACGACCCCGTTGCGGTTGACGGCCTCGATCCAGTCGTTGTCCGCGACACCGACCTTGGCGGCGTCCTTGTCGCTCATCCAAATCGTCTGGCCGCCGCGAGACAGCGAGAGCATGAACAGGTTGTCTTGGTACTCAGAGTGGATGGACCACTTGTTGTGCGGGGTGAGATAGCGAACCGTGACCCCCAGCTCACCCATCGACCCGACGTCTGGCTCACCGAACAGCGCGCCCATGTTCAGCGGTGGCCGGTAGACCGGCAGTCCCTCGCCGAGCTCGGTCATCCAGTCGTGGTCGAGGTAGAAGTGCTGGCGTCCGGTCAGCGTGTGCCACGGCTTGAGCCGCTCCACGTTGATGGTGAACGGCGAATAGCGGCGACCCCCGGTCTCCGAGCCGGACCACTCCGGAGATGTGATCACGGGCACCGGCGCCGCCTGGGTGTCGGCGAAGGTGATCTGTTTGCCTTCGTGCTCGGCGGCCAAGTCGTGCAGGAGGAGACCGGTGCGCTTCTCCAGGGTCTTGAAGCCCTGAGTCGCGAGATGGCCGTTGGTGGTGCCCGAGAGGGCCAGGATCGCCTCGCAGGCGTGGACGTCTCGCTTGAGGGACGGGCGTCCATCCGCCGGCCCCCCACGCACGGCCCCGTTCTTGTGCAGCAGGTAGTCGATCGAGGCGGTCACGTCGTAGGTCACACCCTTGGTGGTCGTGCCCAGTTTGTCGAGCAGCGGCCCCAAGGCCTGCATCTGAGCGCCGACCGCGGTGTAGTCGCGCTCGACCTCGACGATCTTCGGCATCGTCACCCCGGGGACCGGCTCGCAATCGCCCTGCTTCCAGTCGCGCACGATCCCGTGCGGGTTGGCCATTGCGTCCGGCGTGTCGTGCAGCAGCGGGACCGCGACGACGTCTCGCCGGGTGTCGAGCCTTCCCGCGGCGAGCTCGCTGAACTTGGTTGCGATGGTCTGCCAGGCATCCCAGTCGGTACGGGTCTGCCACGGCGGCGCGATCGCGGGATTGAACGAGTGGATGAACGGATGCATGTCGGTGGTGTTGAGGTCGTGTTTCTCGTACCACGTGGCGGCAGGCAGCACGACGTCGGAGAAGATCGTGGTGCTGGTTTGGCGGAAGTCCAAGGTGAGCAGCAAGTCGAGCTTGCCCTCCGGGGCGCTGTCGTGCCAGTCCACCTCCTGCGGTCGCTGGCTCTCGGCAGCCTCGGTGGCTCGCAGCGAGTTGTCGGTGCCGAGCAGGTGCTTGAGGAAGTACTCGTTGCCCTTGCCCGAGGAGCCGAGCAGGTTCGCCCGCCAGATCGCGAGCACCCGGGGGAAGTTCTCCGGCGAGTCCGGGTCCTCGGCGGCGAACCTCAGGTCGCCCGACTTCAGCTGGTCCACGACGTGCACGGCGACCGGAGTTCCGGCCGCCGCCGCCTCGTCGGCGAGGTCGAGCGGGTTGCGGTTGAAGGTGGGGTACGACGGCATCCAGCCCATCCGTGCGCTCTTGGCGATCACGTCGGCGGTGCTCATCCCAGCCAACTTTCCGCTGCCGGTCGCCGCCGAGACGGTGTCGGCGCTGAACGTGTCGTAGCGGAACTGGTCGGTGTGGAGGTACCAGTAGGCAGTGTGGATCATCTGCCGCGGTGGCCGCTTCCAGTCCAGGCCGAACGCGAGCTGCGCCCACCCGGTCACCGGCCGGCACTTCTCCTGCCCGACGTAGTGCGCCCAGCCACCGCCGTTGACGCCCTGGCAGCCGGTCAGCGTGGTGAGCCCGAGGAACCCGCGGTAGATGGTGTCTGAGTGGAACCAGTGATTCGTTCCCGCGCCCATGAGGATCATCGAGCGCCCGTTCGACTCCTCCGCGTTGGCGGCGAACTCGCGCCCGATGCGGGCGGCGGCCGAGGCCGGAACTCCGGTGATCGCCTCCTGCCAGGCCGGGGTGTACGGCGAGGATGCGTCGTCGTAGGAGGTGGCGTAGCCGTCCGACAGGCCATCGCGGCCGACGCCGTATTGAGCCAGCATGAGGTCGAACACCGTCGTGACCAGTCTGTGACCGAGGCGGCGCACGGGCACCGCCCGAGGTAGCGACCCCGGGGTTCCGTCGACGTTGTCGAAGCGCGGCAGCTCGACGGCGACCGTCTCGACCCCGCCTGCGAGGAGAGTCAGCCGGGGGTCGACGTCCCCGAGGTCGAGGTTCCACTTCCCGACCCCCGTGTCAGAGAACCGATCCCCCAGGCAGCCATTGGGGACCGTCAGTTTGCCGGTCCGATCGTCGATTAGGACGGTCTTGAAGTGGGCGTGCTCCTCCTCTGCATGCTCCGGGAGGTCGGCGGCGGTGAGGAACTTGCCGGCCCGGTAGGTGCGCGGCTCCCCACCGGTGACCTCGTCGAGCGTGACCAGGAAGGGCAGGTCGGTGTACTTCTTGATGTATCCGTCGAAGTAGGGGGTGGTCCGGTCGACGAAGAACTCCTTGAGGATCACGTGACCCATCGACATCGCCAGCGCACCGTCGGTGCCCGGCTTGATCGCCAGCCATTCGTCAGCGAACTTCACGTTATCGGCGTAGTCGGGCGAGACCGCGACCACCTTCTGGCCGCGGTAGCGTGCCTCCGTCATCCAATGCGCGTCGGGGGTCCGGGTGACCGGAACGTTGGATCCCCACATGATGAGGTATCCAGCGTCCCACCAGTCGCCCGACTCAGGCACGTCGGTCTGGTCGCCGAACACCTGAGGCGACGCGACCGGGAGATCGGCGTACCAGTCATAGAACGACAGCATCGAGCCACCGAGCAGGGACGTGAACCGGGCGCCCGAAGCATGGCTGACCATCGACATCGCCGGGATCGGCGAGAACCCCGCTACCCGGTCGGGGCCCCACTTCCTGATCGTGTGCACGTAGGCCGCGGCCACCATCTCGGTGGCCTCGTCCCAGCTTGCCCGGACCAGTCCGCCCTTACCGCGTGCGGACTTGTAGGCCTTGGCACGCCGAGGGTTGTCGACGATGTGAGCCCACGCCTTGACCGGGTCACCGTCGTGCTGGGACTTTGCCTCACGGAACATCTGGAGCAGGACCGCGCGTACGTACGGGTAGCGGACCCGGGTGGGCGAGTAGGTGTACCACGAGAACGCCGCGCCACGCGGGCAACCACGTGGCTCGTACTCCGGGGAGTCCGGGCCGACCGACGGGTAGTCGGTCTGCTGGGTTTCCCAGGTGATGATCCCGTCTTTGACGTAGACCTTCCACGAGCACGACCCGGTGCAGTTCACGCCGTGGGTTGAGCGCACCACTTTGTCGTGACTCCAGCGGTCTCGGTAGAAGTCGTCCGCTTGACGCCCCCCCTTCTTGGTGAGCGTGCGCAGATCATCCGAGACAGCACCCTTGGTGAAGAAGCGCCTGGTGCTCACCATTGCTTGACTGAACCCTCCGTCGATGCCGATCTCTCGGCCCTCGTCTCGTCCTTCGGGCTGTACCTCAGTGCTCATGGAGTCATCCTGACGTCGGTTGGAGGCTTCGAGAGGTGTTACCGAGGGTCTGTGCTCGCTTGCAACACAGCCTTGTCGTGCGCGGCTTCAGTCCGTCGGACCACAGTCAGGGTCAGCATCAACGTGAGTGCCGCGGTCACAGATAGCATCCACAGCCCGATCGCATATGAGTCGTTGCGGCCGTAGACATAGCCCATGATGAGCGGCGGCACGAATCCCCCGAGACCCCCCGCAGCACCCACCAAGCCGGTCACGCCGCCCACCCGAGAGGGGTCGGTCACCTTGGCGATCAGGGCGAAGGTGGCACCGCTGCCTGATCCGAGCGCAGCGGCCATCGCAAGGAATGCCATGGTGCCGATGCCGTCCAAGGGCGGGGTACCGGCCGAGATCGCGGCGCAAACTGCGACCACGCCATACCCGACCGACAACACGGGTAACGGGCCGAACCGGTCAGAGAGCCAGCCGCCGAGGGGTCGCATCAGCACGGCAACCACGACAAACCCGGCCATCCGGTTCGCCGCGTCAGCAGGGGTAAGCCCGTGCGCGGTCTTTAGGTAGGCGGGTAGGTAGACCGAGAAGGCGACGTAGCCACCGAAAGCGACGGCGTACAGGATGCAGGCCTGCCACGTGATCGGCAGTCGCGCATTGGCCGCGAGCCTGCTCGCCAGGCTGGTCGTCGGTACGGTGCGTCCCGGGGCGTCCCGCAGCACCACCCAGGAGACGACCGCGTAGAGGGCCAGTACTGCGGCGGTGATCAGGAATGGCGACTTCTCCCCCACGTTCGTGAAGAGCTTGACCGTGGTGAGCGCGCTGATCGCGGTACCACCCATGCCGGCGCCGAAGACTCCGATCGCCAGGCCCCTTTTCTCGGGAGGGAACCAGGCGTTAACAAACGGGACGCCGACCGCGAAGGCCGTGCCTGCGATGCCGAGGAAGAACCCGCCGACCAACAGCAGAACGTAGGAGTCCAGGGCCACGAAGGCGATGAAGAGGATCGGCACGATGGTGGCGGCCGAGACCAGCGGGAACATCACCCGCCCCCCGTAACGATCGGTCAGCGCACCCACCAGGATCCGACCTAGCGAACCAACGATGACAGGCACGGCGACCAGCAGGGCGATGTCGGACTCGCTCAACTCACCGAGCACGCCCTGGTCGCGAAACAACGGGCCAAGCGGGCTGATCAGGGCCCAGGCCCAAAAGTTGATCGCGAACCCGATCGTCGCGAAGGCCAGCATCAGCGCGGGGGAACTGCTCGTCCCCTGCCGATCCCGCGTCTTGGTCACTAGTGCTCCAGACATGTCAGTTTCTTCCTTTCACCTTCGCCACTTAAGCCCCGGATGTCCACCCTCGACTCTCCGGCCACCGGGTCCACGGTCCTGTGGTGGCCAGGACAACGGGCTCCCGGTTGGCGCCGTCGCTCTCATATTTACTACACTCTATTCCGTGGAAAATAGTTGGGGTAGCACCCGGCGGCTTGGCCCGCGAACTGCACGCGGCGCCTCACCGTTGTCGTCATCGCGTGCGGACCTTGTGGAGCGGCTCAGTGAGCAGCCAGAGCCGGTTTCCCTGGCCAGCCTGGTCGCGGTGACCGGGCTGCACGAGAACACGCTCCGCGAGCACCTCGCCGCGCTGGTGACCCGTGGCTTGGTCCGGCGCCTCCGGGCGGAGCCGTCGGGTCGCGGCCGGCCGGCCTGGCTCTACGAGCTCACCGACGAGGACCCGGCGCAGTCGGAGTATGCCGGGCTTGCCGCGGTGCTGGCCGCCACCCTCGCCCGTACGAGCGAGAACCCCGGCCTGGTCGCCGCGGCAGCCGGAGAGGAGTGGGGCCGCGAACTCGCCCGTAGCCGCGGAGCCGTGCCGGTCTCACCTGTGGCCGCCCGCGACCATGTCCTCCGGCTCCTCGACGACCTGGGCTTCGCCCCCGAGTCCAAGCCCCAGCACCCCGCCGACGTACGGCTCACCCGGTGCCCCCTTCTGGAGGCGGCCCACCGACACCGCGACGTCGTGTGCGCCGTGCACCACGGCATCGTGCGCGGCGCGCTCGCCGAGTACGGCGCCGACCCGACCGGGAGCGCCCTCACACCGTTCGCCGAGCCAGGCGCCTGTCTCCTCGTCGTGCCGCCGCTGGACCAAGAGCCCCCGTGAGCGAAGGTTCTCTTAGGCGATCCTGCCGGCCCGGTAGCGGGGTCGCCGAGGGCGGCGTAGGATCGGCGCTCCTAGGGGCAAGTTTTGAGCATGTCTGCTAGCGAGCCAGGAAGTCGCTGACCAGGCTGTTGAACTGCTCGGCGTACTCGATCTGCGTCCAATGCCCGCACCGACCGAAGAGATGACACTCGCTGCGGTCGATCAACTCCAGCAACCGCAGCGCATTGGCCACCGGAATCACCCGATCATCGCGGCCGTGCAAAATCAGCGTCTCGTGGGGCAAGCTCTGGATGACTTCGTCGGCAAGGCTGATTCCGTCCAGGGCTGCCTGACGTGGTGCCGGGAACATGGCGGCGAACGATTCTTGAAACCCCGGTCGAATCGACGCTTGATAGCGAGCCTGCACAATTTCGTCGCTCACGAGGTCCGGATCAAAGGCAAACAGATCGATGAGGCCGCGCATCGCCGCCTCCGAGGGTTCATAGCCCCACACGCGGTCCAGTCCCTCGGTGATGTCGAAGCGCACCCCCACCGCGCCCATCAACACCAACTTGTCGACGCGATCGGGCAGCCCCGCGGCGAGCGCCAACGCCATGCCCCCGCCAAAACTGTTCCCAACGACGCTGAACTTCTCCAGGCCCAGCGCGTCCACGAACCCCACGAGGTGGGCCTTCCACGAGTCCGCGTCATAGATGAATCCCTCCGGCCGGTCCGTGAACCCGAAGCCCACGACATCGGGCGCATAGACCGTGTGGTGAGCAGCAAGGGCTTCGAGATTAAGTCGCCAGTTGACCCACGCCGAGACTCCCGGGCCCGAGCCGTGAATCAACAGGACCGGGGGCCCCTCCCCTGCGTGGAGGTAGTTCGTGCGGATCCCGCCAGCGACGACCCACTTGCCGATCTCCGGATTCTCCTCCATGGGCACATCCTCACACCTGGTCGGCGACTGCCCCACAAGGCGTGCCTCCCCACGGAACAGTTACGATCGCCCCCATGTCGAAGAACCAGCTCGCCGCGGTGTTTGCCCTCCTGACCCTCAGCCTGAGCGCCTGCTCCAGCGAAAATGCGGACGACGTGGCCACCGATCCCGCCCCGACCAAGGACACCAGCGCTGCGGCCACGCCCGAGGCTCCGGGTGTCGCGTGTGACTATCCCGCCGACGGGAGCGAGCCGGCTAAGCCCGTTGACGCACCGGCCCCCGAGGCCGCCGCGACAGGCACCTTGACGGTGACGATCGCGACGAGCGAAGGCGACCTCACCGCCGAGCTGGATGCGGACGCGACGCCATGCACCGTGAACTCCTTCCTGTCGTTGGCCGAACAGGGCTACTTCGATGACACCGACTGCCACCGGTTGACCACTGCCGGCATCCTGGTCCTCCAATGCGGAGATCCCACCGGAAGTGGTCGCGGAGGTCCGGGCTATTCGTTCGCCGACGAACTCACGGGCACCGAGACCTACGTCGCCGGGACGCTGGCGATGGCCAACGCAGGCCCGAACACGAACGGCTCACAGTTCTTCGTCGTGTACGGCGACAGCCAGCTCTCCCCCGCCTACACCGTCTTCGGCCACATCGACGACGCCAGCGTCACCACGGTTCAAGGCATTGCCGAAGCCGGCACCGATGACGCCAACGGACCCGGGGACGGGCACCCCAAGACCCCCGTCACGATTACGGGCGTCACCGTCAACTAGCCGTCACGTCGGGCTCGACGCCCGCGCGGCCGCCCGGAAGACCGACTGAGGCGTCGGCACCTCCGCCGGCACATCCTGAGCCGCAAGCGGCGCTCCTGCGACCAGGCTGAGGGGCAGCACCCCGGCCCAGACCTCGCGTGATTCGCCATCTCCTGGTTCGTCGGCAGGACCGTCGCTGACCTTCACGCTGGCCCGCGCCAGCGAGACCCGCAACACCAGTGTGGCGGCGTACTCTTTGCGCGAGTTTCCCCGCACCTCAAGGTCTCGCCCCGGCATCAAATGCTCGGACAGGAGCGCAAGCGCGCTGACCTTGTCTTCGCCCTCCAGCACGTCGGCCGGGCCGAACACGACGGCGCTGCGATAGTGCATGGAGCTTTCAAACAGGGACCTGGCGAAAACCAGGCCGTCCAGATGCGTGATGGCGACGGTCACGTTGTCCCCCGACGCCAGTCTCAACAATCCGCCCCCGGTTGAGCCGTGCAGCACCAGGTGCTCGCCGTCTCTCGCGCACGCGAACGGCAGCACCAACGGCAAGCCGTCTCGTACGACGGCCACATGCGCGAGCAACGCCTCGTCGATGATCGCGTGCAACACAGCCGTTTCGTGCACCTGTTTCTCGGGGAGCCGTCGCACGGTGAGGTCGGGGTCCATGACGCGACGCTAACCCACCCGAAGCCCGTCAGCCCAGACGTGCCGAAGTCCCGGCACCCAGGTGGGCACCGGGACTTCGGCGGGAACCTACTTGATCACCAGAGTGAACCGCTTGCGGCCTTCGACCACTCGCTCACTCGGGTCCGACGCGACCTGCTTCGAGAAGAAGCCGTTCGGCGAGTCGGCGAAGATCTCTGCGACGACCTCGTCGTTGCGAACCGCGCCATCGACGCTCTTCAGGAACTCATCCAGGGTCTCGGCACCGAAGAAGTCCGACCACAAGGAGCCGCCGCCCGTCAGCTGCAGATCCCCCCTGCCACCGGCAAGTTTGGCCGGGATCGCGACAGAAACGGGAAGGTAGGCCTTATCGGTCCCGTCGACCACCACGGCTCGCAGCTTCAGTGTCTTGCCCGCGACAGCCGGGACCTTGCCCCGCGCTGGGACCGTCTTCCAACTGCCACCGGACCGGTACTGAACGGCCGACACGGTCCACATGTTGACGTCGTCGGTCACATCGGCGGTCATCGCGACATCGTCGACAACCACGCCCGGGAACTGGGACACCAGCCACACCATGTCCGGGGCGTCCCAAATGGCCTCGCCGATGATCGAGCTGGACGAGACATAACGGTCGCCGGCATTCACGGTGAAGGTGCTGCCATCAGCGCGGTGTCCACTGATCACCCAGGTGGCCAACTCCGAACCCGCGAAGTCGCCATCAAGGACGCGTTCGTGGTTCCCCACGCTCTCGTAGAACGTCGTGGTCGCGATGTAGCGCGGGATCGAAACTTCCGAGCTGCCGGTCCGGTTGCGAGACCCATAGGTCACCGTGGACGAGACGCCGCTCGTAGTTGGCAGTGGACCGAGGGATCCGGTGATTCCCGTCAAATGATCATCGGTGATCGTGCCCACCGGTGCGCCGACGTTGGCCACCTTGAACGAGGTGATCAGGTCTTCCTGCACATAGATCGCGTCGGCGGGGTGCAGACCGGCGGTCAACTTGCCCGCGAAAGTGGCGGGGTGTCCGAAGCCGACGACTCGATCCCCACACACCGAGGTGGCGGTTCCGACGGCTGCGAGGGTGACATCGCCGTACGCCGCAGAGAGCGCCAAGTTGCCGCCCGCCACGATCGTTTCGACACCCGGACCGACGCCCGGCGCCGAGGCTGCGCCCATTGCGTGGGCGTTCTTGTCGAGGTAGGCGCGACCTCGCGTCTTGGACAGGCGAGCCGCTCGAACCCCCGACACGCTTTGGGGCATGGGCAACTGTGTGAACCCAGCGGACGCTTCCCTGGCCGTGACGTCGGTGGCTGCCGCAATCGTGCGGGCCACGGCGTCCGACACCTTGATGCGGGCCGCTGGGGCCCCCACGTAATCGTCCATCTCAGCGAACGGAGTCACGCCCGCAACCGGCGAGTGACCCCAGGCGAGGCCATAAGCCACCGCCCCGATCAACTTGCCGTCGGCCGCGTAGACCGGGGAACCGGACATTCCTG
This sequence comes from uncultured Actinomycetota bacterium, assembly GCA_963814245.1. Taxonomy (GTDB): domain Bacteria; phylum Actinomycetota; class Actinomycetes; order Propionibacteriales; family Nocardioidaceae; genus Nocardioides. Next base: position 1,055,448 of record CAWFBY010000003.1, on the reverse strand, counting down.
CCCAGACCCCCGCACGATCGATCTCGGGCGAGGTCAGGGTGACCATCACCATGTCGAGTCCGGGGGCGATGCCGTCATTGAGGACCCCCAAGACCTCTCCGGTGAAGGCTTCGGGAGTGGTGCCCGAGCTCACGGTCAGACCATTGACAGGTTGACCCTTCGCGAGATCGGCGACCGCAAAGGGGACCGCGCAATCGCCGGTTGGTGGTAGCGATTGCGCGGAGGTTGGTGCTAGCGAGGTGCCGGCCAGCGCGGCGGCCGCGATGGCGGTCAGCGCGATCAGGGACCGGGCGGCCCGACGTGTGTGGTGGCTCAAGGAACTCACTCTCCCGTTGTCGTGGTTCGGCGAGGGAGTACCCCCCGCTATTGAGTCTGACGTTAGACCTATCCGTTTGGTTGCCTCACGAGGCCGGGTACTTAGTTGCCTCGTCAATCGCGTGGGTACGACGCACCGGGGGCCGCGGTCGGATCGGCCGCACCACGACTAGACTGCGAGGTAGGTGCCACGTCTCCCCCAACACAGTCAGGAACCCATGACAAACGCCTCTGAGCGCCCACGTTCGGTGCGGGTTCGCGCGATCGCTGAACAGCACGCGGACGAACGTGGAGCGCTGCTGCCGATCCTGCACGAGGTCATGGACGAGTGGGGATTTGTCGACCGTGAGGACCTCGGGGTCTTGGCGGACGTGCTCAACCTGTCGCTCGCGGACGTGCACGGAGTGGTGTCCTTCTACAAGGACTTCCGCACGTTCCCGCCCCCCGCGCACACCGTGATGTTGTGTCGCGGCGAGGCGTGTCAATCGGTCGGATCGCAGCAGTTGTTCGCGACCGCTGCGACGCGCGCGAAGGGAACGGCCGACGTCGAAGTCGACGAAGTGTTTTGCCTGGGCAACTGCGCGCTCGGCCCGGCGGGCCTGATTGACGGCGCCCTGCATGGGTTGCTCGACGAAGCTCGCCTGGACAGCCTGGTCCCCGGGTGGTCGCGATGACCGTGGTCTTCGTTCCGTGTGACGCGGCCGCTATCTCGGTGGGTGCCGACGCCGTCGCGCAGGCCTTGGTGGACTCCCCGGGAGTCGAGGTCCGCCGCAACGGCTCTCGCGGACTCCTGTGGGCAGAGCCGCTTGTCGAGGTCGAGGTTGCCGGCGAGCGGGTGGGCTATGCCAACATCACCGTCGCCGACGTTGCGCCCCTCCTGGCTGGGGACTTGACGGACACCGAGCGCTGCCTCGGCGTCGTTGACCAGCACCCGTGGCTCGTGGATCAACAGCGGGTCACCTTTGCCCGGGTCGGGATCGTCGAGCCTTCCTCCATCGCCGACTACGCGGCCCATGGCGGATGGCTCGGGCTGACTCGGGCGCTGTCTATGGCACCGGCCGACGTCGTTGCCGAAGTCACCACCTCTGGGCTGCGCGGACGCGGCGGTGCGGGATTCCCGGCCGGCATCAAGTGGAAGACCGTCCTCGATCAGCACTCGGAGCAGAAGTTCGTGTGCTGCAATTTCGACGAGGGCGACTCAGGCACTTTCGCTGACCGGATGATCGTCGAAGGCGACCCGTTCACGCTGATCGAGGGCATGATCATCGCCGCCCACGCGGTCGGCGCCACCGAGGGCTATGTCTACGTGCGCTCCGAATATCCCCATGCCGTAGCAACATTGCGCCGGGCCATCGACACGGCGTACACGCATGGTTATCTCGGGGCCAGCGTCTGCGGGTCCCCGATGCGTTTCGACCTGCACGTGCGAGTCGGCGCGGGTGCCTATATCTGTGGCGAAGAGTCGTCGATGCTCGAGAGCCTGGAGGGCAAGCGAGGTGAGGTTCGCGCCAAGCCGCCCATCCCCGCCATCTCCGGCCTTTTCGGGCAACCGACCGTCGTAGGCAACGTCTTGTCGCTGTGCACCGTGCCGATGATTCTTGCCGATGGAGGCGAGGCGTACGCCGCCCTCGGCGTTGGCCGCTCCCTGGGCACCCAAGTGTTCCAACTCGGGGGCAACGTGCGGCGCGGCGGCATCGTCGAGTTGGCCTTTGGCGTCACCCTGCGCACGCTGATCGAGCGGTACGCCGCGGGCACCCGGACCGGGCGACCCGTGCGGGCCGTGCAGGTCGGGGGTCCGCTCGGGGCCTACCTCCCTCCTTCAGAGTTTGACGTGCCGATGGATTATGAGGCGCTCGCCGCCGCCCAGGCGATGCTGGGCCATGGCGGCATCGTGGTGTTCGACGACACGGTCGACATGGCCAAGATGGCGCGCTTCGCCATGGAGTTCTGTGCCGCCGAATCCTGCGGAAAGTGCACGCCGTGCCGGATCGGATCCGTGCGTGGGGTGGAGACCCTCGATCGGATCATGGCGGGCATCGATGTTTCCAGGAACCTCACGCTCATCGACGATCTGTGCGACACGATGACCAAAGGTTCGCTGTGCGCGATGGGTGGACTCACCCCGATGCCCGTCCAAAGCGCGATCCGCCACTGGCCCGAAGACTTCGCCCTCCAGGATTCCCCAACCAGCTCAGGAGTGTCCCCATGACCGACACCTATGTACCCCCGGTCGATCTCGGCACTCCCCCGGTCGTCGGCACGACCGAGGTCTCGGTCACCATCAACGGCCGGGCCGTCGACGTGCCCGCCGGCACCTCGGTGATGCGGGCGGCGGCCCTGGTCGGCGTACCCATCCCCAAACTCTGCGCCACCGACTCTTTGAACGCGTTCGGTTCATGCCGGATGTGTCTGGTGGAGGTGGAGGGGGGCCGCGGCACCCCCGCCTCGTGCACGACCCCGTGCGTGGACGGCATGGTCGTGGACACCGAAACCGAGCAAGTGCGCGACTTACGTCGCAACGTGATGGAGCTCTATCTCTCCGACCACCCTGCGGATTGTGCGGGGTGCTCCCGCGGCAACTGCGAGATGCAGGAGTTGGCCGTGACCGTCGGTGCCGCAGAGGTGCGCTACGGGCTCGGCGCCAATCACACCACCGAATCACCCGTCGACGACTCCAACCCCTACTTCAACTACGACCCAGCGGCCTGCATCGTCTGCTCACGATGCGTGCGGGCCTGTAGCGAGACCCAGGGCACCTTTGCGTTGACTGTCGAGGGGCGTGGATTCGAATCGCGGATCACCCCGGGCGGCACGGACTTCATGGCCTCCGAATGTGTCTCGTGTGGTGCCTGCGTCCAGGCGTGTCCGACCTCAGCTCTGGAAGAGAAGTCCCTGGTCGAGCTCGGGATGCCCACCCGTTCAGTGGAGACCACCTGCGCCTACTGCGGGGTCGGCTGCTCCTTCCGGGCTGAGGTCCAAGGCGTCGGTGACGACTCCAGGGTAGTCCGGATGATCCCCAGCAAGGAGGGGGGCGCCAACGAAGGACATAGCTGCGTCAAGGGCCGGTTCGCCTACGGCTATGCAGCCCATCGCGACCGCCAGCTGCACCCCTTGGTGCGCGACTCCATCGATGACGAATGGCGCCAGGTGACCTGGGACGAAGCCATCGAACGCGTTGCCTCGGGGTTCGCTGCCTTGCAGACCGAACATGGCGTCGGCGCGATCGGCGGGATCTCTTCCTCGCGGTGCACCAACGAAGAGGTCTACGTCGTCCAGAAGATGGTCCGCGCGGCGTTCGGCAACAACAACATCGACACCTGCGCGCGGGTCTGCCACTCCCCCACGGGCTACGGGCTTAGCCAGACCTTTGGCACCTCCGCCGGCACCCAGGACTTCCGCTCGATCGAGCAGGCCGACGTCGTACTGCTGATCGGCGCCAACCCCACCGACGCCCACCCGGTCTTCGCCTCGCGGATGAAACGGCGCCTGCGCGAAGGCGCCCAGATCATCGTGGCCGACCCCCGACGCATCGAACTTGTGCGCAGCCCCCACGTCGAGGCCGCTTATCACCTGCCCGTGTTGCCGGGTTCGAACGTGGCCTTCGTCAACGCGATGGCCCATGTGATCGTGACGGAGGGGCTGATTGACGAGCCCTTCATCCGGGAGCGTTGCGAGAACGTCGACGACTACATCGCGTTCATCCTGGATCCCGTCAACTCCCCCGAGACCACCCAGGCAGCCACCGGCGTCGCGCCCGACGACCTCCGGGCCGCCGCACGGCTCTTCGCGCAGGCACCCAACGCCGCCATCTACTACGGCCTCGGCGTCACCGAACACAGCCAGGGCTCGACCATGGTCATGGGTATGGCCAATCTGGCCATGATCACCGGCAACATCGGCCGCGAGGGCGTTGGCGTCAATCCACTCCGCGGCCAGAACAACGTGCAGGGGTCCTGCGACATGGGGTCCTTCCCCCATGAGTTCCCTGGCTATCGTCACGTCGGCCGAGACGACGTCCGCAAGATCTATGAAGATCTTTGGGGCCGGACCCTCGATCCCGAACCCGGCCTACGCATCCCCAACATGTTCGACTCGGCCATCGGCGGGTCGTTTCGGGGGTTGTACGTCCAGGGCGAGGACATCGCCCAATCGGATCCCAACACCCAGCACGTCGAGGCCGCATTGCGCGCCATGGATCTGGTGGTGGTCCAGGATCTCTTCCTCAACGAAACGGCGCGGTTCGCCCACGTCTTCTTGCCCGGAACCTCCTTCCTCGAGAAGGACGGCACCTTCACCAATGCCGAGAGACGGATCAATCGCGTTCGTCCCGTCTTCGCCCCCAAGCAGGGCAAGGACGAATGGCAGATCACCTGCGACATCGCGCGAGCCATGGGCTTCGCGATGGACTACGAGAGCTCCGCACAGATCATGGAGGAGATCGCCGCCACCACCCCGACCTTTGCGGGCGTGTCCTTTGCCCGTCTGGACGCCGAAGGCTCGATGCAGTGGCCGGTGAACGACGCGGCGCCGCACGGCACGCCGACCATGCATGTCGGCTCGTTCGTGCGCGGGCTGGGCAACTTGGTGCAGACCGTTTATGTGCCGACGACCGAGCGGTCCACCCGCCGATTCCCGCTGATCTTGACCACGGGGCGCATCCTGAGTCAATACAACGTGGGCGCCCAGACTCGGCGTACATCCAACAACACCTGGCACCCCGAAGATGTCTTGGAGATCCACCCGGCGGATGCGCAGGTGCGCGGGATCAGCTCGGGTGACCTCGTCGAGCTTGCGAGCCGCATCGGTAGTACGACGCTGCGCGCGGTCGTTTCGGAACGGATCCCGGCCGGCGTGGTCTACACAACCTTCCACCACCCGGTGACCGGAGCCAACGTCGTCACCACCGACAACTCCGATTGGGCGACCAACTGTCCCGAATACAAGGTGACGGCCGTCGACGTACGCGTAGCCAACGCCCACCTGATGACCGATCAGGAAGCCGTCGACGCCGGACTCTCGGAGCAGTTGGCGGGTCGACCATGACCTACACGATTCCGCCCGAGGCCCGCCTCGGCAACGACATCGTGCGGCAATTCGTGCATCTGCCGCGCGAGGTGGCCATTGCCAAGGTTGCGGACCATATTCGTCGCTTCTGGGACCCGAGGATGAGGCGCCATCTCAAGGAGTTGGCCACCATCGAGGACGAGTCGCTCGACCCCGTGCTCGTGGCTGCCGCGGCCATGCTGTGACCCCGAGCCGACTCACGCGTTAAGGCCACACCGTGTTTCGCTGGGGTGCCCTCGTGGGCCGTTATCCGTGGCGCGTCCTGATCCTGGCGGCCGGCGTGGTCGCGGGTTGCGCGATCTATGGGCTAGGCACCTTCGGGTCGCTGAGCAACGGGGGCTTCTCCGACCCCGACTCCGAATCTGCCCAGGTCGAGCGGATGCTTCGGGAGTCCTTCCCCGATCAGCCGGTCGACGCGATGGTCGTGTATTCCAGTGATCGCTGGACCGTGGACGACCCCGAGTTTCGCGATCGTGTGGCTAGGGCGGTGGCCGCGACCCGCGCACATGAGGGGGTGTTGGTCCGCAGCTACTACGAAAACCCCGCGCCGAGCCTGGTCAGCGCAGACGGGCACGCCACCCGGATCCTGATCACCCTCCCGGGGAACGACGAAGCGGATCGTCTCGAGACTTACCGCGACATCGAACCGGACCTCTCCGTGCGCGGGCTGAAGACTCACAAGGGTGGCCTCTTCGCGGTCTTCGTGGACGTCAACGATCAAGTGAGCGAAGACATCGCCCGCGCGGAGTCGATCGCGTTGCCCATTGTCTTCGTGCTCAGCCTGCTCATCTTCGGCAGCCTGGCCGCGGCCCTGATGCCCACCCTCGTGGGCACCGTCGCGGTGTTTGGGGCCTTCGCTGTGGTCCGTGTGATCACCACCGTCACCGAGGTGTCGGTCTTCGCCATCAACGTGATCACCCTGATGGGGATGGGCCTCGCGATCGACTATGCGCTCTTTGTCGTGAGCCGGTTCCGGGAGGAGTACGCCGCGGCGGCGTCGGGACCACGGGCCACCCGCGAGGAGTTGATGCGGGCGATGGCCACGACCATGGCCACCGCCGGTCGGACCGTCTTCTTCTCGGGCATCATCGTGGCGGCCTCGTTGTCGAGCCTGATGCTCTTCCCGCAGACCTTTCTCAAGTCGATGGGCTACGGCGGAATGGCGGCCGTGTTGGTCGCCATGATCGCCTCCCTTACGGTGCTGCCGGCCATGCTCGCCGTCCTCGGACATCGCATCGAATGGGGCAGGTTCAAGCGCCGCGCGGGTGGTCGTCACACCCAACGCCGTGATCGCTGGGCACAGATCGCCCGCGCGGTGATGCGACGCCCTTTCGCCGTGCTGATCCCCATCGTCGTCGGCCTGATCGTGCTGGCCGCCCCCCTACTCGGAGCCAAGTGGGGCGGGGTCGATGTCCACGTTCTCCCCGAGGACGCCCCCAGCCGGGTGGCAGCCGACTTCACGGACGCGAACTTCGGCGGAGAACAGTCCAGCGCCCTCATCGTGGCCACCGGCAACGCGGCCCAGGTCACGGACTTGGTGAGCCAGGTCGAAGCGGTGCCCGCCATCACCAGCACGGGAATCCTCTCGCAGGCGACCGACCACGACGAGCCGATCACCCTGCTCCAAGCCACGTGGTCGGGCAATTCGCAATCGGAGGACTCACAAGACGTCGTTCGTGAGTTGCGCGGTCTCGACACCGAGAAGTCGTCGCTGGTCGGTGGTGGTGCCGCGGACACCGTCGACTTGATCGACTCGATCTTCGCTACGTTGCCCACGATGGCCGGCCTGGTGGCCGGGATCATGTTCATGCTGCTGTTCATCGCCTTTGGCTCCGTCGTACTCCCCCTCAAGGCGATCCTGATGAACACCGTCTCGATCGGTGCGTCCTTCGGTGCGGTCACCTGGGTGTTTCAGGAAGGGCACTTCTCGGACCTTCTGGGTTTCACCTCGCAGGGCTTTCTTGACGTGACCCAGCCCATCTTGATGCTCGCGGTCCTCTTTGGACTCTCCATGGACTACGAGGTGTTCTTGCTCTCGCGGGTGCGCGAAGAATGGGACCGCAGCCATGACAATCTCCACTCGGTGGCCTCGGGGCTGCAGCACACCGGACGCATCATCACGAGTGCCGCTCTGCTGCTCGCGGTCGTCATCGGCGGCTTCTCCACCTCGGGCATCGTGTTTATCAAGATGCTCGGTCTCGGCATGCTGGTCGCCGTACTCCTCGACGCCACGGTCGTGCGGGCGCTACTCGTCCCGGCGACGATGCGCCTGCTCGGCGGTTTGAACTGGTGGGCGCCGGCGCCCTTGCGTCGTTGGTGGGAGCGTTATGGCCATCGAGAGTACGACGCCAGCGCGGCAAACGGTCAGCTGGGCGACTCGTCCTCGGCGTCGTAGGCCCCTCGCATCCGCAGGTCGCGGCGAGGATCCACCGAGCAGCAACTGCGCACCTGCGCCCGGCCCGTGTAGGCCAGATAGGCCAACGTGCACGGGAAGGCGGCGACCGCTACGCCGATCAACCACTCCATCACCCCATTGTGCCTCACCTCCCACAGACCCGTCCTCGCCTAGAGTTGCCACCGTGACGACCACCCACTCTTTGCGCCGGGACGAGGCCGCGGCCCGGGCCGCCAGCCTCACCATCGACTCCTATGACATTCGCCTCGACCTTGACGCAGGCGAAGCCACCTTCGAGTCGCGAACGATCATCGCGTTTTCGGCCTCGGGCGGTAGGACGTGGGTGGACCTCAAGCCGGTCGCCCTGCACCGCATCGAGCTCAACGGCCGGGCCCTGGACCCCGACACGCTGGCCGCTGGACGCTTCCCGCTCGAGCCGGACGAGGGTCTCAACCACCTGGTGATCGAGGCCACGATGCCCTTTCGAAACGACGGCGAGGGTCTGCACCGCAGCGTAGATCCGGCCGATGGTCTGCACTATGTCTACGGGATGTCGTTCATGGACGCCGCACCCAGCATCTTCGCGTGCTTCGACCAACCCGACCTCAAGGCGGTCTACACCTTTGCCGTGCGCGCGCCCCAGGGATGGCAGGTGATCGGCAACTCCCCCGGCCGCGAGGTCGAGCCGGGCGAGTGGACCTTCGACACCACACCGCCGTTGTCGACGTACCTAGTCACGCTGGTGGCCGGGCCCTATCACCTGCTCCACGAGCAACACGACGGCATCCCGCTAGGCCTGTCGGCCCGGGCCAGCCTGGCCCGCAATCTCGAAGCAGACGCCGCCGAGATCTTCACCGTGACCAAGCAGTGCTTCGATGAGTTTCACCGCCTCTTCGGGATCCGCTATCCCTTCGGCAACTACCACCAGGCCTTTGTTCCGGAGTTCAATGCCGGGGCGATGGAGAACCCCGGGTGCGTCACCTTCCGCGATCCGCTGATCTTCACCAGCAAACCGACCCGTGGAGACCGGATCGCCCGCGCCACCACTGTGGCCCACGAGATGGCCCATATGTGGTTCGGCAACATCACTACGCCCGTGTGGTGGGACGACTTGTGGCTCAACGAGTCGTTCGCGGAATACATGGGGTCGCGAGTCACGGCTGACGTGACCGAGTTCACCGACGCCCATGCCTTCAATGCCTATGCGCGTCGGCAGTGGGGGTTGGTGGCCGATCGTCGACCCAGCACCCACCCGGTTGCAGGCAACGGCGCGGTCGACGCTGCGAGCGCGTTACAGGACTTCGACGGCATCTCCTATGCCAAGGGAGCCGCGATTCTCAAGCAACTCAATACCCATGTTTCGGACCCGGTTTTCCTAGCCGGAGCGATCGACCACTTCCGCAGCCACGAGTTCGGCAACGCGACGATGCACGATCTTTTCGCGAGTTGGGAACGCGCGGGCGCCGGCGATCTGTCCGGCTTCGTGGCCGACTGGCTGCGCACCGCCGGAGTGGACACCATCGCGCATGATCGCGCTGCCGGCCTCGTGCGTCGTACGACGCCCACCGAACACCCTTCGACTCGCCACCACCAGTTCCGGGTGGCGGTGTCCTCCGGGGACGAGTGGACCACCCTGCCCATCACCGTGGAGAACGACACCGCCTCGTGTGCGGTGCCACCCGACGCGTGCGTCGTCCTCGACCCGTTCGAAGACACCTGGGCGGTCCCGCACCTGGATAGCACGAGCCTGGGGGCACTGACGCGCGTGTTTCCCGGCACCTCCGACCCGGACTTGCGGGCCGGCATCTGGAACGCGTTGGCCAGCCTGCTTCACGATTCCGTCGCTCCCCCCGAGGAAGTGCTCGCCGTCGCTGTGGCGGGGGTGCCCACCGAGCCCAGTGACGACGTGTTTTCCTATGCGATCCCCCGACTGCTCCCGCGCGCAGTCGACCTCTCGAGCGATCCGGCTGGCCGGCTCGCCGTGCTACACGAGGCGATCCTCGCTCGCCTGCTCACCGCGGAGGCCGGTTCCGTGCTTCAGTTGGCCGCCTTCCAAACCGCGATCGCCACCTCGCAGGACCGCGCCGAACTCTCCAGGTGGCTCGCGTCCGAGGACCTGCCGTCCGGCTTGACGCTCGATCTCGACCTGCGCTGGAGGACATTGACGCGCCAAGCCTCGCTCGGCTTCGTCGATCGCAATGAACTGTCCAGGCAGCTCGCCCAGGAGCCGACGGCCGTGTCGCGGGTCGCGCACATCCAAGCGGTCTGCGCTTTGCCCGACGCGGAAGCGAAGGCCTTCGCTTGGGCCCACTTCACGGGCGAGATCGACGCCGCCAACTATGACCTGGAAGCTGCCGCACAGGGGCTGTGGCGGCGCGGTCAAGAGGAGCTCACCGATCCTTTTGTCGGCCGCTACTTTGAGCTGCTGCCAGCCACGGTGGAGGTGCGCACGGGTTGGGTGCTGGCCGAGGCCGGCGCGTTGTTCTTCCCCCTCACCTCGGTCAAGGAGAGCACCCTCGCGCAAGCTCGGCAACTCCTGGACCGTGAGGATCTCGAAGCGTCGCTGCGACGCGTCCTAGTCGACCAGACCGACGAACTGGCTCGCAGATTGGCCACCGCTCGGCTGTCGGTGCGCCCATGACCGACGTACGCCGGAGGCCGGGGCCAACGGTTCGCATCCGGGTGGAGGAGTCCCGCGAGGACCACACCCGAACACGTGAAGACCGGGTGGCGACCGAAGAACCGCTCGAGATCAGGCTGGCCTGGCCCGGTGCGGCCGCCCGGCGCATCTGGGTCACTATGCGCACCCCCGGCAACGACTTTGAGTTAGCGGCGGGCTATGCCGTGCATGAGGGCTTGACCCGACCGGCCGACATCGGCACGGTGGCCTACTGCACGGACGCCAACCTCGACGCCGAACAGGAGTTCAACGTCGTCACGCTCAGCCTCTCCGAGAAGCCGCTGCACGACCCCGGGGAGCGGCACGGCGGTTTCGGCGGCGGATCGGCGTGTGGGGTGTGCGGCAAGGACTCCATCGCTGCCGTCTTCGACACCCCGCGAGCGGACGCCTGGGCCGCCGACCTCCCCACCCCCCAGGTCGTGCGCGGCCTTCCCGGGTTGTTGCGCCAGGAACAATCGCTGTTTGCGCTGACGGGCGGGGTCCACGCGGCGGGTCTGTTTACGGCGTCCGGAGAACCCTTGACGGTCCGCGAAGATGTGGGGCGGCACAACGCCGTCGACAAGGTCACGGGCGCTCGTGCACTGCAAGGTCTGCCCACCGCCGAGGCCTGCCTGGTGGTCAGCGGCCGGGCCGGCTTCGAACTGGTCCAAAAGGCCGTGGCCGCCGGGATCGGCTCGCTGGTTGCGGTCGGCGCACCGTCCAGCCTGGGAGTCCGACTGGCCACCGAGGCCGGCCTGACGCTCTACGGTTTCACCTCGCCGGATCGGTGCGTCCGCTACGCCTGATGCGCTCCATCGGCGTGGGCTCCAGCGGAGTGTCGGTGGCTGAACCTAAGTTCGTCTTGTGCGCATTCTTCACACCTCCGACTGGCACCTTGGCCGGTCGTTTCATCGGGAATCTCTTCTCGCGCACCATGCTGCCTTCGTCGACCATCTGATCGAGGTCGTCGACACCGAACGGGTCGACGTGGTCCTGGTGTCGGGCGACGTCTACGACCGTGCCCTGCCCCAGGTGGACGCTGTCGCGCTGGCGGACGAAACCTTCGCCCGCCTGGCCGCTTCGCGGGCCGCCGTCGTGGTCACGAGCGGCAACCACGACTCCGTCCACCGACTCGGCTTCGGTTCACGCCTCATCGATTTTGCGGGGGTGTTCATCCGCACGCAGGCCATGGGCGCGGGCGACCCGGTCATCCTCGAGGACAGTTACGGTCCCGTCGCGATCTATCCGCTCCCCTACCTCGATCCCGACGCCGCGCGGGATCGTTGGTCCCTCGCTGGCCGGTCCCACGAAGCGGCGCTGACCGAAGCCATGCGCCGCGTCCGGCTCGGTCTGGCCACCCAACCTCCGGGCGCTCGTTCGGTGGTGATGGCACACGCGTTCGTGGCCGGCGCGGCCCCCAGCGACTCCGAACGCGACATCTCCGTCGGCGGGATTTCGCTGGTCCCGACAGCGCTGTTCTCCGGCATCGACTACGTCGCCCTCGGACACCTCCATGGCGCTCAGGTCCTCGAGGAGCGGGTGCGCTACAGCGGCTCGCCGCTCGCCTTTTCCTTTTCGGAGGCCACCCACACCAAGGGGAGCTGGCTGGTCGACCTCGGCCCCGAGGGGCTGACCGGCGCCACCTTCCTCGAGGCACCCGTCCCCCGTGGGCTCAGCCGGATCAACGGGACCCTGGACGACCTGCTCCTCGACCCACGCCTGAGTGGCGCCGAGGGAGATTGGGTGGAGGCAACGCTCACCGATGACCTGCGTCCACCGCACGCGATGGAACGACTCAGGCGACGGTTCCCGGGGGCGTTGATCCTCCACTTCGAGCCGACCCACCGAACGCCCCTGTCCGCCGTTCCCGGCGCCACGACTCACGGCAAGTCTGACTTTGAGATCACCCTCGATTTTGTCGCCGATCTGCGCGGCGTAGCCGCCACGGCCGACGAAGCGAGCTGGCTCAACGCCGCCTGCGATGCCTGCGGCAAAGACGCCGATGCCGACGTACTCCTCGAGGACGCCCGATGAAGTTGCATCGCCTCGAAGCGTGCGCCTTCGGACCCTTCCCCGAACGGATCGACCTCGACTTCGACACCTTGTCCGACGCGGGCCTGTTCCTGCTCAGCGGCCCCACGGGGGCCGGCAAGACCAGCGTGCTCGACGCCATCTGTTTCGCGCTCTACGGCGACGTTCCGGGAGACCGCTCCGCTGCCAAGCGACTTCGCGCCGACCAGGCACCCGAGGGTGTGCCGCCGCGCGTGTCGTTGGAGTGCACGCTCTCGGGCCGCCGGTTCCAGATCCATCGCTCGCCGGCCTGGGAGCGACCCAAGAAGCGCGGCGCCGGCACCACCCCGCAGCAGGCGTCGGTCACGCTCAGCGAACGCCTCGACGGCTCCTGGACCCTGCTCACGTCGCGGATCGACGAGGCCGGGCACCTGGTCGCCCAGCTGGTCGGGATGAACCTCGGGCAGTTCACCCAGGTGGCGATGTTGCCTCAGGGCCGGTTCCAGACCTTTCTGCGCGCACGCTCCCAGGATCGCCACCAGCTGCTGCACCAGTTGTTTCGCACCGGCCGATTCGAAGCCGTCGAACGCTGGCTGCGTGATGCCCGACTCCGGCTCAACGCCGACTCACGCACTGAGCATCAGCTCGTCGCCGACCTGGTGAGCCGCGCCAGCGAGGCCGCAGCGGCCACGCTCCCGGAGCAGTGGCAGATCAACGAACTAGGCCCCCCTGCTCGCGCGGGTGAGGTGACGGGCTGGGTGAAGAGTCTCGTCGAGACCGCAACGGCCCAACACCACAAAGCGGAGGCGATGCTGATGGCTGCCACAGCCTCCGCGACCGAGCTCCAGGCCCAGGTCACACGCGCCCAGATTCTCGCCGACCAACAACGCCGGTTTGCCTCCGCGAAGGCGGAGCTCGCCGCCCTGGCCGCCGACACAGAGAAGGTCGTGGCCCTCCGTGCCCGAGTCTCCTCAGCCCAACGCGCGGCCAGGCTCGCGCCCGCCCAAGCGGCCCAACGTGCGGCCCGCGAAGCCGACACTGCAGCCCGCGGGCTGGTGGAGTCCGCCCGTACCGCGCTGGCGACGCTGGCGTCAGGTGAGCCGGAGCTCGCCGCGCTGCTGGATCGGCCAGAACGCCTCCACCGGCACGCACTGACGGCTGGCGCCCAAACTCGGGCGCTGCTCCCGCGCGCCGCTCAGTTGGCCAAGCTGCGCGGATCCATCGCCGTGGATCGCGAGGCCGCTCAGTCGCTCGAACTCCAGGCGACCGCTCTCGAGGCAACGTGCGCCAACCATCCGCGACGCAGCAGCGGGCTGCGTGATCAACACGGTGCGGCCTCCCGCGCCTCCCAATCTCTCCCGCAATTGACCGCTGAGTTCGCCACCGCGAGCGATCGCCTGGTGGCGTCGATGGAGCTGGCTCAGCTCGACACACAGTTGCTCGAGGCTGAGGAAGCCCGCCGCGAGGTCATCGATCGCAGTCAGACCCTCAAGGAGGCGTGGATCTCTCTTTCCGAGCAGCGCTTGGCCGGCATGGCTGCCGAGTTGGCGAGCCAGATCGCGGTGGGTGCATGTTGCCCGGTCTGCGGCTCGGCGAGCCACCCTCAACTCGCCACGTCGGCTGCCGGCGCTCCCGATGCCCAAGCGCAGAAACAGGCCCGACGCCTCGTCGACGATGCGGAGGCCGAGCGGCTGGCCCACGACGCGCTGGTCCGTGACCTGCAAACACGCCGGGCGACGGCGGCGGCGCAAACCGCAGGGCTGGCCCAAACTCAGCTCCACACGCAACTCGACGAGGCGCGGTCCAGGCTCACGAGCGCGGAAGCCCTCGCGGCCACCCTCCCCGAGCTGACCAAGGCTCTCGCTCACTGCGATGCGGAGCACGCGACGGCACTCCTCGCCCGCGACCGGTTGGCAGCAGGGCTGGCTACACATCGGGCCAGGCTCGACCTCGCCGTCGCCGAAGCCGCAGAGATCCAGGCGCAGGTGGACCAAGTGCTCACCGGTAGCGATCGCACCCTGCCCGAGCAAGCCGAGTTGCACGACCGCCTCGCGGAGTTGTCGGGACAGTTGTTGGCCGCGGAGCGCGACGCGCAGGTGTCCCGCAGCCACGTTCTGGCCACCGAAGCAGCCCTGCGTGACGCTGCCTTGGCAGCCGGATTCGCCACCGTCGCCGTCGTGGACCCGGCCCAGGCCGATCCCGCGCAGTTGGAGTCCTGGGAAACCCGGCTCCGAGACCACGAACGCAGCCTGAGCGCGCTTCAGGTGATCCTCGATGACCCGCTGCTGGTGGCCGCAGACAGGCAACCGGCCCCCGATCTCGAGCGTCTCGTGGTTGCCCACGAGGGTGCGATCTCCGCGCTCCGGCAGGCCGACACTCGAGCGCAACTAGCCCGCGCGCGCTGCCAACGGTTGGACTCGCTGGCCGAAGCCCTGTTGGTGGCGCTCAGTCGCTGGACACCGATGCTCGGTGAGCTCGATCAGGTCACCGCGTTGTCTGCGCTCGTGGACGGGAAGAGTCCCGATAACCGACTCCAGATGCGGCTCTCGGCGTACGTCCTCTCCTACCGCCTGAGCCAGGTGGTGGCGGCCGCCAACGAACGGCTCGACCGGATGAGTGACCATCGCTACACCCTCGAACACACCGCGCTGCGCGGGGCTGGGGAGACTCGCGGTGGGCTGAGTCTGCTGGTGCGAGACGACTGGTCCGGCGAATCGCGCGACCCGGCGACGCTTTCTGGGGGCGAGTCCTTCGTGGTGTCGCTGGCTCTCGCCTTGGGCCTGGCCGACGTCATAACTCAGGAGGCGGGGGGCAACGACCTGGACACGCTGTTCGTGGACGAGGGCTTCGGTGCCCTGGACGCAGACACCCTGGACGACGTCATGGACGTTCTCGACTCGCTGCGAGACGGCGGCCGCGTCGTCGGCGTGGTGAGCCATGTTCCGGAGATGCGTGACCGGATCCCGGCACAGGTCAGCGTCACCAAGTCGCGCGCCGGATCGACGGCCACCGTTGTGGTGCACGGCTAGCCCACCGCTCTAGTCGAACCTGCGCCAATCGCTTACGTTGAGGCCCCAGTCCTCGACCAACCTGAGCACCTGCGGGCGATACAGCACCGTAAGGGACTCCTCGAGGCCTTCGGGCGGCGTCCACTCGGCCTTGCTGCTCGACTTGGACGGGCGCGCTACCTCATCGGAGGGCACCGTGATCGGGGTGAGGCCCAACCGGGTCCACACCCGGTCGACGGCCGCCTGAGGTTGTTTGCGCACGTCCTCATAGACCATCACGTTCATCCGATCGCGCCCCACGAAGTGCGCCCACATGTCCAGTTGATCGGCATAGAAGCCGCTCCAAGTCTGCACCGTGATCGGCACGGGGTAGGGCCAGGGGGAATAGCCGCGCGTGGCCCCCAACCGCATCGCCGAGAGGAAGCGCTCCACGGGATCTCGCAAGAGGACGAGAATGGGAATGTCCGACCCCAGGTGGCGGGCAGCAGTCGGGGGCGCAGAGGCGTGCCGGAAGTATTGCGGCGTCCACTCCCCACGCTTGATCCCGTCGTCGGGAAAGAGATCGAGGTATTCCTCCAGCGGCGCCCGATCGTCGCCCACCTTGTGCAGGAGGTGCTGCTCCTTCTTCCCGTTAGTGCCCACGTCGACCTGCGGGTGCTGGCACAACAGGTCGGTGAACCACGTGGTTCCAGAGCGCTGGGCACCGATGCCAAGCCAGGCTGGGGACGTCATGAGCGCGACACTACCGCTCCGCGACCCGCGCGGCGTACGAGCGGCCGCTCAGCGGAAAACCAACTGCGCGATCCCACTCGCCAGATTGAGCCCGACGAAGCAGACCACGACCGCCACAGCCGTCCACAGCGGCACCTTCGCCCGGGTGGGATCGAACGCGGCGGCTCGCCGGCACAACTGAGCCACCACCAGCAGAGGTGCCGCGAACACCGCGGCCGCCCCGAGGAAGGCAGCCGAGATCACCCACCAGGGCGTGGTGTCCATCGACGGTGTCGGGTGACCGAACGCCGCAGCGATGCCTTCGCCGACCAGCATCGCCAGGGCGAAGGACAGGGGAAACAACAGCAGCGACCACCAGGCGTGACGTAGCGAAGAAGCAGGAGCGAAGCGGTTCTCGGCGGCAGTTCTCATGTCGCCACCTCCTAGGACGAGACCGGCTCCCGGGTGAAGACGAAGGTCGCGACCTCCAGCCGGATCACGGCGTTGTTCTCGTCGCGCAAGGCAACGAGTTCCTCGCCGTCGTGATAGCCGCTGGTGCCCACGATCCGTCCCTCCCGGATACCAAAATTGTACTTCGCAAAGCCGTCGCGCCGAGCGTTCAGCAGAGCACCGTCCAGCTCGAAAACGAATGGGGTGGTGCCCCAATGCCACACCCCGAGGAGGTCCGCGAACTCCTCGGGAACGCGATGGGTGGGCTCCCACGCACGGGGTAGCGCCGGCTCGTGTTCTTGGAGCACATCGAGCAGGTCGCGGGCCAGCGCCGCGGGATCCAGACCGACCGTCCCATTCGCGAGCACGACCGCCCCCGCTTGACGGTCGCGATCCACGAAGCAGGCCGCGCGGAACCCCGGCATCGACCCGGTGTGACCGAACAAGAAGTTGGAGCCTCCCGTGGCGCCACCCGGCACCAGCATGAACCCCAAGCCATGGGCATAGGCCAAGCCGGTCCGTGACATCCCGGCCTGCGGATGCGCGGCCGAATCCAGCTCGACGGGGTCGAGCACGTCCGGGTGCCCCGTGAGCAGAAACGTGGCATAGGTCGCCAGGTCTGCGGCTGTGGACCACAGTTGCCCAGCCGGAGCCATCGCCCCGGTGTCGGTGGCCGGCTCCTCGTGCAGGGTCCGCGCATAGGGGTGAACGGCGTAGCCGGTTGCCGAGGGTGCCTCCGGGAGGTACGTCGTACGGCGCAGCCCCAAGGGAACCACAATCCGCGTGGCGACGTTGCTCCACCATGTCTCGCCTGTGACGTGCTCAACCACACGTCCCAACAGTGCATAGGCGAGATTGGAATAGTGGAATCGCTCCCCCGGGCTGTACACCTCTGCCGCCGTAGCCTGGGCGGCCATCAGGTGATCCCAGTCGCGACCTGGCGCGGCTTCCCACCACGCTCCCGCCGGCTCCGATGGCAGTCCCCCGTGATGGGCCAGCAGCGATCGGAGGGACCTGTCCGCAAACGGGACCGGCCCGACGACCTCGGCCGCCGGCGCGTTCAGGTCAAGCAGTCCGTCGCGAGCCAACGCAAGCACCAAGACCGCCGTGAAGGTCTTGGTGATGGAGCCAACGCGATACTGCACGGCTGCCGGGTCCGCTTCGGCTGTGTCTTCGCCGAAGTAGGTCCCCGCGGATCCGAACCAGAGTGGCTCCCCGTCTCGAACGATCCCCGCGGTGATGCTCGGCAGTTTGCCTGCCACCTGAGCCTGGGCGAGGGCAACGGAGAGTCGGTGCGCGGTGGTCGGCGCGAGCCGGTCGAGGGTCATCGGCCCGTCACTGGGCGAAGGCCTCGGGTGGCGGGCACGAGCACACCAGATGCCGGTCGCCGTATGCCTGATCGATGCGCCCGACGGGGGGCCAGTATTTGTCCGGGTCGACTCCGGCGGGGAAAACACCCAACTCTCGCGGATAGCCGCGCTCCCACTCCCCTACCAGAGCACTCGCGGTGTGGGGTGCGTGCCGCAAGGGCGAATCCTCCACGGACCAATCACCGCTACCAACTCGGTCTATCTCCTCGCGGATGGCGATCATCGCGTCGCAGAAGCGATCCACTTCACCCAGGTCCTCCGACTCGGTTGGCTCCACCATCAGCGTGCCCGGCACCGGAAACGACATCGTCGGCGCGTGGAAACCGTAGTCGATCAGTCGTTTTGCCACGTCGTCGACGGTGACGCCCGTCTCCTTGGTCAGGGGGCGCACATCGAGAATGCATTCATGGGCGACCAGATCTCCCGCGCCCCGATAAAGGACCGGGAAGTGTTTGTCCAAGCGGGTCGCGACGTAGTTCGCCGACAGCACGGCGACCGCGGTGGCTCGGGCGAGGCCTTGGAAGCCCATCATCCGCACATAGGCCCAGGAGATCGGCAGAATCCCTGCTGAGCCGTAGGGCGCGGCACTAACCGGACCCACCCCGGCTCGTCGCCCGAGCTCGGGGTGCATGGAGTGACTGGGGAGGTGCGGCGCCAGATGGGCGCGTACGCCGATCGGGCCGACACCCGGTCCGCCACCGCCGTGCGGGATGCAGAAGGTCTTGTGGAGATTGAGATGCGAGACATCGCCACCGAACTTCCCGGGTCGGGCATAGCCAAGCAGCGCGTTGAGGTTCGCCCCGTCGACGTAGACCTGCCCGCCGTGATCGTGAACCGTGGCACAGAGCTCACTGATCGTGTCCTCATAGACCCCGTGTGTGGAGGGGTAGGTCACCATAATGGCGGCCAACTGAGTGGAGTTCTCCTCGCAGCGCGCCCGGAGATCGGCAAGGTCGACGGAACCGTTTTCGGCGGCTGCCACCACGACCACCCGCATCCCGGCCATCACGGCCGAGGCCGCGTTGGTGCCGTGTGCCGAAGACGGGATCAGGCAAACGGTGCGTTCGGGTTCGCCGTTGGCCTGGTGGTAGGCGCGGATCGCCAACAGCCCGGCCAACTCCCCCTGCGAACCCGCATTGGGCTGGATCGAGACTGCGTCATAGCCCGTGATGAGGGCCAACCAACTCTCGAGATCGCCCACAAGCTGGTGATACCCGGACGCGTCGGCGGCCGGCACGAACGGATGGAGATCAGCAAAGCCGGGCAGGCTGATGGGCTCCATCTCGGTGGTCGCATTGAGCTTCATCGTGCACGACCCGAGTGGAATCATCCCGCGGTCTAGGGCGTAGTCGCGGGCCGAGAGGCGTCGTAGGTAGCGCAGCATCTGGGTTTCGCTGCGGTGATCGTGGAACACCGGGTGGGTCAGGAAGTCCGTGCTGCGGCGCAGATCTGCAGGCAGCCCGGACGCCGAGATCCGATCGGTCTCTTCCAGATCCACTCCGCCGTCGGCCACCGCGGTCGGCACCCCGAAGGCCTTCAGCACGCTGGTGATCGTCGACCGTGTCGTGACTTCGGAGGTCGACAGGCCCACATGATCGGCGTCGACGAGGCGAAGGTGGATGCCCAGACGCCGTGCCTGCGCCACAATCTCTTCCGCCTGCCCGGGTGTCGCGATGGTCAGGGTGTCGAAGAAGGACGGGTTCGTGACCTCGAATCCGGCGTTGCCGAGCGCACGGGCCAGCAACGCGGCGTACCGATGCACGCGCAGCGCGATGGCGCGCAGCCCCTCAGGGCCGTGGTAGACGGCATACATCCCAGCGGCCACGGCAAGCAGCACCTGCGCCGTGCAGATGTTGGAGGTCGCCTTGTCCCGCCGGATGTGCTGTTCACGCGTCTGCAGAGCCAGGCGATAGGCGGGGGCACCGGAGGCATCGACGGAGACGCCGACCAACCGACCGGGCAAGTGCCGTTCGAGGCCGGCAGCGACGGCGATGAAGCCCGCGTGTGGGCCTCCATAGAACAGCGGGACGCCGAACCGCTGCGAACTCCCGACCACCACGTCCGCGCCCCAGGACCCGGGCGCCTCCAACAGGGTGAGACTCAACGGGTCAGCGGCGATCACGGCCAACGCGTTTCGCTCGTGGGCGGCAGCGATGATGGCTCGTGGATCGAGGATTCGACCGGAAGCCCCGGGATATTGCACGAGAACGCCGCACGGCGATCCCTCCGGCAATCCCTTGCTCATGTCGGCGACCACCACCTCGATGCCCATCGCGAGGGCTCGCGTGCGGATCACCTCGATGGTCTGGGGCAACGCGTCCGCGTCGACGATGAAGGGCCCCTCGTTCGTGCGCTTCGCGCGGCGTACGAGCGTCATCGCTTCGGCGGCTGCTGTGGCCTCGTCGAGCAAGGACGCGTTGGCCGTTGTCAGGCCGGTCAGGTCGGCCACCAGCGTTTGGAAGTTCAGCAGCGCTTCGAGACGTCCCTGAGAGATCTCGGGTTGGTACGGCGTGTAGGCGGTGTACCAGCTCGGGTCTTCGAGCAGGTTGCGCCGGATGACGGCGGGAGTGATCGTGGGGTGATAGCCGAGCCCGATCATGGACTCTCCCGGTCGATTGGCCGTCGCCAGGGTCCGCAATTCGCGCGCCGCCGCCTCCTCAGTCAGCGGCGCGGGCAGCGGTAGGTCGTCGACGGAGAGGATGCCGCTGGGGACCGCGGCGTGCATGAAGGCTTCGAGCGACTCATGGCCAACGACCGACAACATGTGGGCGATGTCTGCGTCGGACATCCCGATGTGGCGGGCGACGAACGGCGCTGGCGAATCTGGCATGGGTGGCTTCCTCACGTGATGCGGCTAGGTCGCCTCCCCCTCTGTCGTCCGCGAACGAACTTCAGAGTTGCCTGATCCGCGCGGTTCGGTTGCCTGAGAGGTTCCGGGGAGGGATTGCCCCTTCGGCGCTGGCCACGGACGTCACAAACCATCGAGTCGCTCGTGAAAAGACTCTCCCGCGCGGGATTGTCAGCGGCTCAAACCTATCACCGCGGATCGGGTTAGCCGGTTTGGCGTGCCGCTCTGCGGGCCGCCAATTCGTCGCCATCGACGGTGGGTTGTTCGTCCTCGGCGGTGCGCTCTGAGGGCAGCGCGGCCAGCGTGCCCTCGATCTCGCGCCACACGCCACCGATGGCGATGCCGAACACACCTTGGCCGCCTTGCAGCAAGTCGATGACCTCGTCGTTGCTGGTGCATTCGTAGACCGAGGCGCCGTCGCTCATCAACGTGACTCGGGTGAGGTCGTCGGTGCCGCGTTCGCGCAGGAACTGAACCGCCGACCGGATCTGTTGCAGGGAGATCCCGGCATCGAGAAGTCGCTTGATGACCTTGAGGATCAAGATGTCGCGGAACGAATAGAGCCGTTGTGAGCCCGACCCCTTCGCGCCGCGGACGGTCGGCTCAACCAGGCCGGTGCGGGCCCAATAGTCGAGTTGGCGATAGGTGATCCCGGCGGCGTTGCACGCAGTGGGACCGCGGTAACCGGTGTCGTTGGGCAGTGGCGAGACGTCGTCGTTGAAGAGCAAACCCTGCTCCTGCGCCCGCTCACTGGCCTCAACGCCCGCGCTCGGGTTGGACTTCTTCTCGTTCTCGTTCACAACCACATCGACCCTCCGTCGATCTACTCCATTGTGCGTAACTCCCGGGGGGAAGGACGTCGGATCGGGCATCTGCTCGCAGGGAGAGGCCACAACCACAACGGTGGAGTTACAACGAAGACACTTCAAGGTAAGCCCGCAATGTGCCGCGGTCAACGTGTTCGACGGCGTGTCGCAACCCTCAAGTTAAGGTTGAGGGTGAGAGTTGCGCCTAAGGCGCTTCAAAATCTTCAGGAGTGACATGGTCAAGAAATTCCCGGAACTTCTCGACTTCGTCCTCTTGCTCGTCGGGAACCTCCAGGCCGGCCTCGTCGAGGACACCCTCAGCGCATACGATCCGAGTCCCCGTGCGCAACGCCAAAGCGATCGAGTCCGAAGGTCGCGCTCCCACTTCAACGCCCGAGCCAAACACCAAGGTGGCGTAGAAGACCCCATCCTTGACGTCGGTGATCTGGACCTCCTGGAGCGGATTGCCCGTCGCGTCCAATACATCTTTGAGGAGATCGTGGGTCAACGGCCGAGGAGGCACCACCCCCTGCTGCGCGAAAGCGATCGCGGTGGCCTCCACCGCACCGATCCAGATGGGGAGATAGCGATCCCCCGACACCTCCCGCAGCAAGACGATCGGCTGGTTGGAAGGCATCTCTACTCGGACACCGATGACGTCGACTTCGCGCACATTCCTCACCCTACTCCGAGGGTTGCGACGGGGTTGGCTCAGGAACCGGCCAGCCCACTCTTCACGAGCGTGGCATGCAATCGGACCGACAGTGCCGCGATCTGGCTCACCGCATCATCGGCGCGGGCGGCGGCGGCCGCATCGCGTCCGTGACGCAGGGGTGCAACCACTTGTTCGACGAGGCCGACCTCGCGATCGGCCGCGGTTTTGAAGGCCCGCAGGTGGCGGGGTTCGAATCCGAACGCGGACAACTCCCTTGCCGTACGAGCGACGACCAAGGCGTCGCTATCGAAGTGTGCGGTGCCCGCAATCGGTGTGACGAGCCCGAACTGCTCAAGTTGGGCCAACAAGTCTTCGCTGATCTCGGCGATCTTCAACAGCTCACGCCGCGACACCCGCACGTCGCTGCGACGAGCAAAGGACTCCGGGCTCGGCAGCCCGTCCGAGGACAAGGCCACCGAGGGGACCGTCGGCACGACGGCCTCGATCGGCGGCGGCTCCAAGCCACGGTCCATCGCGTCCAGGTGCTCGCCGATCACGCGGAGCGGCAAGTAGTGATCGCGCTGCATCTTCAGGATGTAGCCGAGCCGCACGATGTCGTCCTGACAGAACTTGCGGTAGCCGGCCGGCGTACGTTCCGGCTTGATCAGGCCTTTGTCTTCCAAGAATCGAATCTTGGGAATCGTGACACCGGGAAAGTCGGCGCGCAGCAACTCCAGAACCTGGCCGATGTTCATCCTTGCCCGGGACGACGGCACGGCGCTTGGGGACACGCTCAACCGCTCACATGTCCGGAGTAGAACACCAGGCGATACTTGCCGATCTGCACCTCGTCGCCGTCTGAGAGTGGCACCTGATCGATCCGATCTCGGTTGACGTAGGTCCCGTTGAGGCTGCCCACATCGCGAACGGTGAAGTTCGCCCCATCTCGATGGAACTCAGCGTGCCGCCGCGAAACGGTGACGTCGTCGAGGAAGATCTCGCTCTCTGGGTGTCTTCCGGCCGACACCAGGTCCAGGTCCAAAAGGAAACGATTGCCGGCACCCGGGCCACGCTGGACGACCAGCAGCGCATGGCCCGCGGGGAGCGCATCGACTGCTGCGGCATCGATCGGGCTGAGCGCTCGATCCGAGGTCTCGACCTTCTCGGGTGCACCGAAGGTGATCGTGGCCGTGGCGTCGATGGGAGCTTCGGGCTGGACATCGGAGGGTGTGGGCTCTGCGTTCACCAGGGGCGTGCCGCACTGCGAACAGAACCGCGCGTCCTCGGGGTTCGCTCGCCCGCACGAGGTACAGAAAGGCATCGATCACTCCTTCAACAAACTGCGTTCTGGCCTGCGCCGAACCCTCAAGCAACCCCTGAGGTTGATGGTCTGTCTTGAACCTACCAGCAGCGGCCTGGCCCGAAGCCTGGATTTCCTCCGCGCGCCTCTGCTTGAGACGACCCGCCGAGCTCCCAGACGTGGCTACTCCGCGAGCGTCGCCTCGTAGGCCGCCGCATCCATGGCACCCGAGGTTGTCTCGCCTTGGTCTGGCAGGACCTCAAAGAGCCAGCCGGCGCCGTAGGGATCGGTGTTGACGAGCTCGGGCATCGCGTCCAGTGATTCGTTGCGCGCTACGACCTCCCCCGAAACCGGCGCGTAGACATCGCTCACGGATTTGGTGGATTCGAGTTCGCCACACGTTGCTCCGGCGATTACGGTGTCCCCCACCTCGGGAAGTGAGACATAGACGATGTCCCCGAGTGCGTCTTGGGCAAAGTGGGTGATGCCGACTCGGACAGACCCGGCGGTCTCGCCGGGGTTGCGAATCCATTCGTGCTCAGCGGTGTAGCTCAAGTCTGCGGGGTACACGATGCGGGACTCCTTTGCGGCGAAGGGATCGTCGGTGACAACGCCTGAGACTACTTCCTGGACTTGGTGGCCTGTTCCCCGCCACTGCCCGAACGAACGCTGCCCAACTGAAGACTCGTCTGCCGGGCAACCTCCACGATCGCTCCGTCGTCCCGCAACTGTGCGGCGGGACCCTGGGGAAAGGACAACGCCCCCTCAAGCGTCGCCGGGTCACCAATGACCTCGATGGTGTAGGGCGAGGCCAGCAGCGTGCCGTCCACGGAAATGCCGCCGATCCCGTCGGCGAACGCCGTCTGGGCCACCACGCGCACCTGATCGTTGAATTCCATCGCTTCGGCACCGGCTGTCCTGAGTTCTTGGACGGTGTCGAGGAGGGAATCGATGTCGACCGCTCCCGACTGCTCGGTGATGGTGATGCGCAGCCCCGGACCGGTCACGGGCACCTCGCCGGCGAGAATCTGCAGCGTTTCGGCGGTCTGGGTGGCCTGACTGATGGCGGTTTGTCGTTTGCGGGTGTTGCTTTGGAGGTCTTCACGGGCGCGCTCCAGGCGAGCGATCTCGGATTCGGCACGCTGGGCGGCATTGGTGGTGGTGTTCAAGACGTTGATCAGGTCTTGCTCCCGGTAGCCGGCGTAGCTGTTGTCGAGCTCGGTCACGCGGACTTGGGTCACGGCGGCATAGCCGAGCGCGGCCAACAACACGCCCACGACCACCTGGCCCCGAGACGGGCGCAACATCGCCTCCCACAGCCGACTGCGCGAGGTCGGCTCGATGGGTTCCGCTTTCTCGTCCGGGGCCTCAGGCACGGAGCAAGTGCCTTCTAATCGCCGAGACGTTGGAGAAGATGCGGATCCCCAACACCACGATCACGCCAGTAGACAGCTGACCCCCGACACCTAACTTGTCGCCGAGGTAGACGATCGTGGCCGCGATCACCACATTGCTCAGGAACGAAACCACGAACACGCGGTCATCGAAGATGCCATCCAAGAGCGCCCGCAAACCGCCGAAGACCGCGTCCAGGGCGGCCACCACGGCGATCGGCAAGTAGGCCTGGAGGCCTAAGGGCACGTCAGGGGTAAAGACCAGCCCCAGCACGACGCCGACGACGAGCCCCACTATCGCGATCATGGATTCACCCCCTCGCCCGTTCTCCCAAGGCCATTGTCCACGATCTCCGGTCTTCCCACCGAACGCAGGCTCGGCGCCGGCGCGGCCGGCAAGGTCAACTCCGGCTGATTGCTCATCTCCCATTCCAGCGACAACGCGTCGGCGAGGTCGAAGAAGGTTCGTCCACGCGTGCTCGTGACGAGGTCGGCTTGCAGGGTGCGCGGGTTGCCGATGGCGTCGACGACGTACGGCGGCGCCAGGGGTTGTCCATTGACGTGGATCGCCACGTTGACGTTGCGGATCGAGCTGAGCGCGGTGAGCCGCTGGCCATTGATCGAGATCGCGTCCGCGCCGACTCCCCACAGCGCGTCGACCAGCAGGGCGAGGTCGGTGTCACGCACCACTTCTCGCGCGATGCCGCTGGGCGAATCATCGACCAGCACCCGAATGCCTGCGCCCGTCACGGCAGCAAACCCGGTCTGGGTTTGCAGCGCGGACACGTCTGCCACCGCTTGGTCTTGCTCAGTCGACAGTGCTGCCAGCTCCTCTTCGAGTCGGAGGTTCTCGGACTGCAACGACGCCAGTTTGGCCTGCGCCTCGGCCAGGGCCTCACGCCGCTGGGTGACCTGCTCCACCAAGGCGCTGCGACTGGTCTCATCGACCTCAGCGTTGCGGGAGCGTTGGACGGCCGCCGTGCTGACGAGGAGGCCGAACACCGTGAGCACTCCCGCAGCCGCCCACCAGGGCGAGCGGCGCAGCGGCCCGTCGTCACCGGCGGACGCCCGGCGTTGGGCAACGTAGACGTAGTCCTGGTCGAGGGATTGTTGGGTGACCCGCTCCAGCAGGGGCATCGTGACGTGTTCGGGCAGCGGAGAATAGGACAGGTCAGGCATCGGGGCCCGCCGTACGCCGGTCGGACTCGGACAACAGCTTGTAGACCTGCCAGGCGTAGAGCACCCCGGCCCACCAGTACAACCCGATCCCCCAGATCGCGAACGCCCAACCGATCACCTGCGCCAACGTCGCAACGACGCCAGAACCGTCGCCGAGAAGTAGCAGCGGGAAGGCGTACAACAAATTGAAGGTCGCTGCCTTCCCCAGAAAGTGGACCGGCAGCGCGCTATAGCCCCGGGTCCGCAAGAACGGCACCAGCGTCCACAACAGGAGGTCCCGCAGGGGAAGCACGATCGCGACCCACCACGGGATGATGTCGCGCAGGCCCAGTCCGATGACCACCGCCAAGATGTAGAGGCGATCGGCCACCGGATCCAGGATTTCTCCCAGCGATGAGCGCTGGTCGAGTTTGCGGGCCAGATAGCCGTCGAGGAAATCGGTGACTCCGGACACCATCAACAAGCCCAGCGCCCAGCCATCGGCTTCGGGCCCCAACACCAAGTACAAGAACACGGGTACGCCGAGGAGGCGCACCATGCTCAGAACGTTGGGCACGGTCCACACACGTGGGGACCGTGCCTGCGTGTCACGCACGATGGGCCTGCCGTTCAAGAATGGTCGGACGAGTAGTCACACCATATCCAGCGATTCGACAACCTTTCGCATGCCGCGTGCTCACGCACCGTCGTCCTGGTGCGCGGCGTCCCTAATCTGGCCAATGAGCTCCTCGATCACGTCTTCGAGGGTGACCAACCCCAGCACGCGACCCTCTTCGTCGACCACCCGCGCCATGTGCGCACCCCGACGCTGCAGGGTCGCCAGCGCATCTCGGAGGAGGTCACCGGATCGCACCGGAGCGAACGGCCGGATCCACTTGTCATGGATCGCTCGGTTGCGGCGCTCCTCGTCGTACTCCAACACGTCCTTGATGTGGAGATAGCCGACCAAGTCTCCGTCGTCGTCCGCGACGGGGAACCGGCTGTAACCGGTGGCGGCACAGAGCTCTTCGACCTCGGCTGCGGTGGAACCTCGGCCGATGCTGGAGATCGTCTCGGTCGGCATGATCACCGAATCCACGGTCTTCTCGGTGAACCCCAGGGCGCCGGTCAACCGGTCGTACTCATGGTCGGCGAGCAACCCCTCCCCCCGCGATTCCTCGACCAGGGCCGCGACCTCTTCGCGGGTGTAGGTCGAGGACACCTCATCCTTGAGTTGCACGTGAAAGAGCCGCAAGACCAGGCTGGCGAGCCCGTTGATGACGACGATCAGCGGACGGAACACGGTCACGATGGCCCAGATCGGCGGTCCGAGCACCAGTGCGGCGCGATCGGGGCCGGCGAGCGCGATGTTCTTAGGGACCATCTCCCCCAGCACGACATGGAGATACACCACGATGAGCAGCGCGATGGTGAAGGCGATCGGGTGCACCAAACCGAGTGGCAGGTGAACAGCCTCGAGCCCCGGCTCGACCACATGCGCGATCGCCGGCTCGCTCACCGCACCCAAGACCAAGCTGCAGACGGTGATCCCGAGTTGGTTGACACCGATGACGAGCGAGATGTTCTCCATCGCCTTCAGGGTGGTCCGCGCGAAGGGCGATCCGGCCTGTGCTCGCGGCTCGATCTGGCTGCGCCGAGCAGAGATCAGCGCAAACTCCGCGCCCACGAAGAAGGCGTTGCCCAGGAGCAGGAGGATGGAGAGCGCGATGGCTCCTCCCGGACTCATGACTCAACCTGCGAGGTGACGACCAGGCGCAGCCGGTCGATCCGGAGTCCGTCCATCTTCTCCACGCTCAACTGTGCCGTACGACGCTGCGGGGCGTCGTCGTCAGACGCCACCCACTCGTCCGCCAGAGGGATGATCGCCACGTCACCCACGCGAGCGACGCGACCCAAAACCCGCAAGACGAGTCCGGCGATGGTGTCGTAGTCCTCGTGTTCGGGCAGCTGGATCCCGGTGATGTCTTCCACCTCGTCGGGACGCAACAACCCCGAGAGCGACCACGAGCCGTCCTGGCGGGCGCGGGCGCGCGCATGGAGGGCGTCGTGCTCATCGGCGATGTCTCCGACGATCTCTTCGACCACGTCCTCCAGGGTGACGATGCCGGCGTGCCCGCCGTACTCATCGAGCACGGCGGCCAGTTGGAACCCGTCTTCTCGCAGGAGGGCCAGAAGCGGGTCCAACCGCAACGAGTCGGGCACCAGGATCGGTTTGACCATGATGTGCTTGATCCGGGTGGTGGCCCGCTCCGGCACGGGCAACGCCACCGCGTGTTTGACGTGCACCGTGCCGACCACCGCATCGTCGGCATCCAGGACGGGGAACCGCGAGTGTCCGGTCTGGCGGGCCATCTCGATGATCGCGCTCGCGCGATCACCCTCTTCGAGGGTGTGGGTGCGCACCCGCGGCGTCATGATCTCGCCTGCGGTGCGCGAGCCGAACTCGACCGACCGTTCGATCAGCTCGGCTGTTTCGGCATCGAAGGTGCCGTGGACAGCAGAGCGCGCGATCAGGCTCGCGAGCTCGGTCGAGCTGCGCGCCGAGCGCAGCTCTTCTTGGGGTTCGATGCCCAGCCTGCGCACGATGGCGTTGGCCGAACCGTTCAGCAGCCTGATCGGCCAGCCCATCACCGTCGTGAACGTGCGTTGAAACCGCTGGGTGGCGCGCGCCGTCTCCATGGGCCGGGCGATGGCGAGATTCTTGGGAATCAACTCGCCAAACAGAATCGTGAGCAGACTGCTGATGAACAGCCCCATGCCGACGGCCAGGGGCGAGACCGCCGAGGTGGGCACGCCGAGATTCGCCAGGGGGTCCTCAATCAGGCCCGCGATCGCGGGCTCCGCAAGAAACCCGATCGCCAAATTCGTGATGGTGATCCCCACCTGGGCACCCGAGAGCTGGGTGGACAGCCCGCGGAGTGCCTTCTGCACCCCTGCGGCCGTCGAATCACCTTGGGCCGCGTCGCGGTCGACCACGGCGCGGTCGACTGTCACGAAGGAAAACTCCGCGGCCACGAAAAGCCCGGAGGCGGCGATGAGCAGGAGTGACAGGACGAGGAGCAGTGCCGCAGTCATCGAGTTAGCCCATTCCTGGGGTACAGCAATATTGAGAGCCGTCCATGGGCGAGTCGTCGGGTCCTTCGTCGGGGCTGGGTGAGGCACCACTGTAGCGATCAAACTTCGCCGGTCGATTCGGCCAGCCACACGGGCCGAAACCGAATGTCTGGACCACTAGACCAGTGCTTCGCATTCGGCGAACAGGCCCCCCAGGCCGGTCCTAGCATCCCAACCGGTGGCCCGGCCTCACTCGGGCACCGTCCCTTCGAATTCCTGCCGTGGAGACCACCCGTGACCCAGCTTGCTCAGCCGTCTCGTCGCGGCCTGATTGCCGGCGCCGGGGCCGCCACGGCCGGGGCCGCGATCCTGGCCGCCGAGCCAGCTGCTGCCGTGACCTACACGCCGCGCAAGTATGTCGGGGCGCCGCTCCTTTCCACCGCCGATCGACACCTCGTCAGCCGCTTCTCCTATGGCATCACTCCCCAGCTCGCCAAACAGATCCGCGATCAGGGTGGGGCACGTGCCTGGTTCCAGCGGCAGCTCAACCCCGGCACCATCGGTGATGCGGCTGCCGAAGAGCTCAACTCGTGGTGGCCTTCGTTGGGGTACGACGCGGCGCGGCTCTGGGCGCGGAGCAAGGATGGGACCGAGACCGGTTGGAAGTGGGCCCAGAACTACCAACGGTGGCTGTTGAATCGGCGCATCCGATCCAACCGACATGTCTCCGAAGTGATGACGGAGTTCTGGGAGAACCATCTCAACGTCCCCACGACGGGCGAATCGCACTTCACCTTCCGCAAGGACTACGGGGAGATGATCCGTCGTCGTGCGCTCGGGACCTATGAAGATCTCCTCTTCGCGGCCGTGACTCACCCGTCGATGCTGATCTACCTCGACAACGCCATTTCCACGGCCACGAGCCCGAACGAAAATCTTGGGCGGGAGTTGCTCGAACTGCACTCCGTCGGTCTCGGTGCTCACTACACCGAGTCCGACGTGAAGAACTCCGCGCGCATCCTGACGGGGTGGCGTGTGAACCTCGACACCTGGGACACCTCCTACCGGCCCGGCGATCACTGGACTGGCACCGTCAACGTCCTCGGCTTCTCCGATCCCAACACCGTCAAGGACGGCCGGGACTTGACCCGGAGATATGTCTCTTATCTTGCGAACCACCCCTCGACCGCCACCAGAATCGCGCGCAAGCTCGCCATCAAGTTCGTTCAGGACGACCCGCCCCAGGGGCTCGTTGAGGCTCTGGCCGCTGTCTATCTCTCATCCGGCACCGACATCGTGGCCGTGCTCAACGCGTTGGTCGATTCCCCCGAGTTCGCCGGGGCAGTCGGCGCGAAGGTTCGCGATCCGGGTGAGGATCTCGTGGCGACCTACCGAGTCTTGGGGATCAAAGTTCGCAAGCCCGACCTGTCCCGGTCCGACCGCGACAAGTTCGCCGCCCACGCGATGCTCTGGCAGGCGGGGAGCATGGGACTCGTCCCCTTCGCGTGGCCACGACCGGACGGAGCCCCTATCACCAATCAGGCCTGGGCCTCGCCGTCGCGGATGATCGCCTCGTTCCAGACTCACTACAGCGTCAGCGGCGGGTGGTATCCCAAACTCGGCATCACCTACCGGTCGCGAGCATCCTGGGTGCCGTCGTACCCGATGCGCCTCGATGTCCTGGTCGACTACCTCAGCATCACCCTGCTGCAGCGGCGTTCGACGGCCACCTTGTTGCAGGCGTGCTGCGAAGCCGTCGACCTGCCGCCTTCGGAGAAGATCGTGCGCGATCACCGACTCGTGAAGTGGGACATGCCGCGCTTGTTGACCACCCTGCTCGACTCCCCCGCCCATCTGACTCGGTGATTGCCATGAGCCACGACGACCCCACGCCCTGCTGCCAGGAATTGGCCGGATTGTCCCGCCGCGGGCTCTTTCGGACCGCTCTGCTCGCTGGCACCACGACCGTCTTCGGCGAGGCCGTGCTGCAGAGCGCCGCTGCCGCCTCCCTCGCACCGGCCCCCTCTGTTTTGGTGGTGTTGTCGATGCGTGGCGCCGCTGACGGGATGTCCTTGGTGGTGCCGTACGGCGACCCGGTGTATTACGCCGCACGACCCAAGATCGCAATCCCCCAGGGCCAACTCCTCGGCAAAGACGGGTTCTTCGGACTGCATCCCTCGCTGCGCCCCCTGATGCCCCTGTGGAACGCGGGCAGGCTGGCGCCGGTGCACGCAACCGGGTTGCCGGCCCCCAGCCGCTCGCACTTCGCGGCCATGGAAGAACTCGAGGACGCCAACCCTGGCTCCAGCACGCGGATCGGCTGGTTGAACCGCCTCGTGGGCACCGACGCCATCGCCTCTCCCGTTCAAGCGGTCAACGTGGGACAGGACTCGCCCCCCTCGTCGCTGTTCGGTCCCGAGCAATTCATGTCGCTGGCCAAGGTGGATGAGGTCCGCATCGCCGGGGACGACAAGGGCTCGCGACGAGACGGACGCCTGAAGTCTCTCCACACCCTCTGGGACGACGAAGGCACCGCGCTCGGCGTCGCCGCAGACGCTACGTTCAAGGCCGTTCGCGACTTCGGGCCCATCCGGCAGGCTGCCGCCGCGCCCCGGAACGGCGCCACCTACCCCAAGGGCGACCTGGGCAATGCGATGGCTGGCGCCGCGCGCATCGTGCGCGGCGACGCCGGGGTCGAGGTGCTCACCATCGATCAGGGCAACTGGGACATGCACGCGGGCCTCGGCACGCTGGACTACGGCGCGATGATTCGCAATACCGAAGAGTTTGCCAAGGCGATCGCGGCGTTCTTCGAGGACATCGGGGGCCTGGCCGACAAGGTCACCCTGGTCGCGCTCAGCGAGTTTGGACGCCGGGTGAAGGAAAACAACAACGTCGGACTAGACCACGGCTTTGGCGGTGCCATGTTCTTGGCGGGTGCGGGAGTCAAGGGCGGGAATTACTACGCGAATTGGCCACAGATCACCAACCAACTGGACTCGGATCTCCTAGTGACGACTGACTATCGCAGCGTGCTCGCTGAGGTCGTTGCCTCGCGATTCAGCGCCAGCACCGCCACCGTTTTTCCCAACTTCACCCGCGAGCGCGTCGGCGTGATGCAGGGGCAATAGACCCCTGTCGCGGCCGGAGCTCTTTCGCGGGACCGCGCGCCGCTCTATGGTCAGCACATGTTGCGACTCGCCTTCCGTCTCCTGTTAGTCGTCCTACCCGCCAGCCTCGCGCTTGCCACCCCAGCCACGGCCGGGGGGCCGACCGATCCGGTGGGCGGCGAAACCGCGCTAGGCAGCGTCGCAGGACTGAAATACCTCTCCGAAACGTTGGCCGTTGGTAGCTCCGGTCACTACGGAACGCCGTACGACGCCGCCTGGATGGCCTGTGGCCCGCACACCTCGACCTGGCACACGACCGCGGGCGGGTCCAAGATCGCCGGGAATCAGGCTGACAATCACATCTCTACCCACCGTGCCATGGACTTGGACAGTCCTTTTGAGGTCCCGGACGACTTCGTCACCGATGACTGGTGGGAGAGCGTGGTGTGGTCGGTGCCCGGTCGCAGTCTCACCGGCCACGCCATCTGCACCAAGGCCGCTGTTAAGTACCGCTCCGTCATCACCCCTGATGCTTCGGGGCCCGCTCGCAGTGGCTCGGCGAACTGTCCCTCAGGGTGGACGTTGATCGGTGGCGGTGGGTTCATCGCGACCAGCGGCAGTTGGATCAACTCCAGCTATCCGGCCAAGAACAACACCTGGAAGGTGCGGATCAATGACGTCATCGGGGGCATCGGCGGGATGTCCACCTCGGTGCAATGTCGTCGAGCCGGTGACGTCGCCAAGGTGTCCCGAACGGGGAGCACCATGACCTCGGGGCACGCGTCCACGGTGACCGCGTTGTGCGCGCCTGGCCGCCACGTCATCGGCGGTGGCGCCAAGCTCAGCGGCCCCATCGCCGAAGCACACCTTGCGGCCAGCTTCCCGATCGATGGCAGCGACGCCGACACCATCCCCGACGACGGGTGGCGGGTCATCGGCTACAACGACAGCGGAGCAGGCAAGACGGTGACCGCCTACGCGTTGTGTGTCACCCACGCCTAGGCGGTCCCCCTCGGCTTATCGCCAGCCCGCGACCTGTGCCCTGGTTGGGTGGTAGGGCGTGAGACGCAACCGCATGCCCGCCTCCGCGGGCGTGCGGTTGGCCTTCCGGCTGTTGCACGGACCACATGCCGCGACGGTGTTGAGCCATGACCAGGTGCCACCCCGCGAAGCCGGAACGATGTGGTCCAGGGTGTTGGCCCGTCCACCGCAATAGGCACATCGGTGCCCGTCTCGCTTCAGCACACCGTCTCGCGAATAGCCCGCGGGCCGGTACATCCAGTGCATCTTGACGTACCTCACCAGGCGCACCGCCGTCGGCCATGGGTGCGGGCCGATCATCCGGTCCTCCAAGGACTCGTGGACCACCGCCACCTCGCGAAACAACATGCGTACGGCATGTTGGAACGACACGCGTCCCAACGGCTCGAAGGAGGCGTTGTAGAGCGTCACGACACGGGCGTTCATGGTGTGGGCCTCCTTTGCATGGGTCCATCATGGGTCGGTACGGTCAAATTCACCACGGTTTTTGGCGGCCATTCCCCCCGCCTGACCGGCCCGCCCGCAAAGCCTCAGCAAAGGAAGTCATGAAAACGGCCATCCTCGCGATCCTGCTGGCCTCCCTGTCAGTGGCAGCTGCGCCCCCGTCGAGCGGTGCCGAGGAACGCGGCGTACGTCCGGTTGCCGTGCCAGACGCCGCACAGGCCGTGAACACCGCGCACCCGGATCGCTGGGTGGGCACCGGATCTGCACAGAGTTGCACCTCCGCAGCCGTGGTCCGCGCCGTGCGCGCGGGCGGGGTGATCCGTTTCCGCTGCGGTCCGGACCCGATCACCATCACCATGAAGGCGACCGCGAAGGTGCTCAACACCAGCCGCCGTGTCGTCTTGGACGGCGAAGGGCTCGTCACCCTCAGCGGGGCCGGCGAGCGCCGGATCCTCTACCTCAACACTTGTGATCCCGATCAGATCTGGACGACCGACCACTGCCAGAACCAGGCGAACCCTCGACTCGTCGTACAGAATCTGCGCTTCGCTCGGGGCAACTCCACCGGGCAGACCTACGAAGGTGGTGGCGGCGGAGCGATCTTTGCCCGTGGTGGGCGCCTGAAGATCGTGAACTCGGAGTTTGTGAAAAATCGGTGCGATCGGCACGGACCGGATCTGGGTGGGGCCGCCGTGCGCGCGTCGTCGCAGTTTCGGAACCTGCCGGTGTACGTCGTGGGCAGCAGCTTCACCGGTGGGCGGTGCAGCAATGGTGGCGCGCTGAGCAGCATCGGCGTCTCCTGGACGATCCTGAACAGCACCTTCACCGACAACTTCGCGGTGGGCCAGGGCGCCAACCCACCGCGGGCGGGCACCCGCGGAGGCGGATCGGGTGGGACGATCTACACCGACGGCAACGACTTCACGCTCACCCTCGCCGGCACAAAAATGACCGACAACCACGCCAACGAGGGAGGCGGGGCGATCTTCTACGTCAGCAACGACAGGAGTGGCACCCTCTCGATCACGTGGTCGACCTTGCGCCGCAATCCGAGCGACCGCTTCGAAACCCTGGCCGGGATCTACTTCCTGGGGCGAAGCCGCTCGATCACCCACTCCATCGTGCGCTGAGACTCGCGTCGCCGCGGGCGTTGGGTCGCTAGCCTGTCGACCATGAGATTCGGATTGGTCGGCACCGGCCCGTGGGCGACGATGACCGTGGGCCCGGGCCTGCATCTGGCCGAAGACGTGGAGTTTGTCGGCGTGTGGGGCCGCGACGCCGCCAAGACCGACTCGCTCGCCGCTGCCTTGGGCGTGCGGGCGTACGCCGACTACGACGCGATGCTTGGGGACGTGGAGGCGGTGGCCTTCTCGGTCCCCCCGGACGTCCAGGCGGAGCTTGCTATCCGAGCGGCCCAAGCCGGCAAACACCTCCTCTTGGACAAGCCGATCGCCCTCAGCCCGGACAAGGCTCACGAATTGGTGGCCGCGGCGAGCGCGAACCGCGCCGCTTCGGTTGTCTTCTTCACCGACCGCTTCGTGGTCGAGGTGCGGTCGTGGCTGACTCAGATCAGCCACGAAGACGGCTGGCGCGGAGGCTGGGCGCGGTGGTTCAGCGCCCTTCAAGAACCCGGCAATCCCTTCGGGGCCTCCCCCTGGCGCCAAGAGTTGGGTGCCTTGTGGGACACCGGGCCTCACGCGTTGTCCAACTTGATCGCGACGCTGGGTCCGATCTCGTCGGTTTCCGCGGAGGCGGGCGCAGGCGACCTCGTCTCCTTGGTGCTGCATCATGAAGCAGGCCAACTCAGCACCGCAACGATGACGCAATTCGCACCGCCCGCGGCGGCGTCTTATGAGCTGAGCTTGTGGGGCGAGCAGGGGATCGTCCAGATGCCGGAGCGTCCGGCGGGCAGCCAAGAGGTTGCTCTCGCGCTGGCCGCCCGTGAACTCATCGCGGCGGCCCTTTCGGGCCAGTCCCACGAGGTCGATGCCACCTACGGCGCCCGCATCGTCGAACTCCTCGCGCAGGCGGCCGACCAGATCGCCACCTAGTGACTAGGCCACGGCGGCTGCGGCAAACGACAGCAGGCCGACCAGGACCAGGCTGGCGGCCCAGACGATGTCCAGGTTGAGCCACGTTTTCGCAATGAACTTCAGGCCCAGCCAGGCATAGACCGCGATCGCCATCGCGCCACCGGCGACCACCATGGCCGCCGTGTGCGCGCCGGCGACCACAAAGGCCGGGGCCAACCCGTCCTCAAAGGCCGCCGACAACCCACCGTGGCCCGCTCCACTTGCGTGATGGGGGTCGGTGCCCAAGTAGAACGGCAGCAACATCAACCCCGCTCCGTGAGCAGTGGCGGCCAGAAACGACCACAGGGCGAGCCGATGCGGCGGCACCCGGGCCAGGGCACGTGGATGGCGGCGCCGCACGAGCAGATAGACGCCGGCTGCGATCACCAACAGCGATGCCACGAGCCGGATCTCCCGCGCCCAGGCGGTTAAACCGGTGAGCAGCGAGAAGGGCAACAAGATGGCCAGCATCGCCACAAAGTGCCCGGCAGCCAGTGCACCCAACGCGAAAACGAGGTGCTGGCGACTGCGCTCCATGAGAGCCGACGACACCGCCAAGGGCCAGCCCATCGCCGGGTTCAGTCCGTGGTAGAGCCCTGAGACTACGACCGCCCACCACATTGCCTCCTGCGAAAGCGTGGTCGACACCGTCACACGGACGGGTAGCAGAAGCTGTCTGTCGAGCAATCGCCGCCTTCGAGCCGAATCTGATGGGAGCGGTAGCCCTCAGGGAACTCGACCCAGAAATTCGGGTCCAAACTCAAGCCACCCCCCTCGGCCACATCGGCCTTGACCATGGCGCCCGGGACCCCGTCCGGATAAAACTGGTCGTCCCAGGTGGAATAGAGCGAATTGGTCCAATAGACGCGTTTTCCATCCCGGCTGATCTCCAGCATCTGGGGCCCGCCACCGAACGCCTGCCCGCTCGGGTGCGGCGTACGCCGCGTGATGCCGCCGATGTGGACCGAGCCGGCCAACGTCGGATTCATCGGGTCGCTGACGTCGTACTGGCGCAACTCGCCGGTGCCCCAACAGGCCACATAGAGGTACTGATCGTCCAACGACAAGTCGATGTCGGTCACCAGGGGCGGCACGGCGGCGAAGCCCTGCAACAGCGGGGGCAGGTCCGCTGGATCGGCGGGTTCGGCGGGGATGGTGATCGTCTTCTTCGCGTGGAACTCCCCACCCTCACGCCACCACGTGAAGATCGACCCCTCGAGGTTGGTCGTGTCGACCACGACACCACAAAAGCCGTATTCCCGCACCGGGTCGTGGGCTGGCCGGATCTCCAGTGCCATCTGGTGATTCTCGCCAAGGTCGATGGTCTGGCTGATCTTGCGGGCGCGCAGATCCCAGAAGTGGATCTTGTGTCCGTACTTGTTCGACAGCAGGTCCTCGGGCACGATGCCGTTCTCGAATTGCGGGGGCAGCGCCCACTCCGAGGAGACCATGTAGTCGCGGGGCAAGTTCCACCAGAAGTCATAGTGCTTGTCCTGGCCTCCGCGATCGATCTCCCAGCGGCCAATGACCTCGAACGTTTCGCAATCCATGATGAAGATTCCGGGTGGACCGTCGGTGCCGTCCGCGCCCCCACCGCCCAGGGTCGACACGTAGATCCCCTCGGGTCCGCAGTGCACGGTGTGCGGGCGCGAATAGCCGGTCTTGGCAAAGATCTCTTCCGGTTCGATCACCTTGTGCAACCTGGCTGCTGTCGGCCCGCCCTTGACGTCCACGATGTAGATCCGCGAGGACCGAATGCCCGGGATGATGAGGTAACGCCGCTCCAAGAACGCGTGGCCGGTCAGCGGTGAAAGTGCGGAGGAGCAGGCGTTCCAGCCGAAGTGGTGGAACTCGTCCCCCCGATTGGGCATGATCACTTGGTGCACGATCTTGCCGAACTCGGTGGACTCCGGATTGACGTCGACCACCGCCAAACCGTCGGGCTGCGAGGCGTCCGGACTCAGCATGAGCGCGTAGGCCAGGGTCTCGACCGGGGCCTGCATCGCTAGGGCTGGGGACGCGTGAAAGGTCGGATCGAGCCGTGTGGTCATGGAGAACCTCCGCGCGAGATGGGGATTGATCGTGGTTTCCAACGTATCTCCGCGAGGGCCTGGCACCGCAAGGGCTGCGGGACGCTTTTCCACATCGGCGCCCATCCGGCCCCGATGGCCGGTTGACCGCGCCCACTAGCCGGGGACTGGCCGCAGTCTGTGATGATCCTGTGAGTGGGGGTGAGCGGAGTCGCGCAGTTGCTAGACGAGGCTCACCGCATCGCCCACGGCGATGTGACCCATGGCGACGACTTCGGCGTAGACGCCGGCGCTGGGCAGCACGCCGAAACCCTCAACCGGGATTCGGTTGACCTCCAGCAGTGCGCGCACCGCCTCGTGGTCCACGGGAGCGGCCCCATGAGCCAGGGTGGGTACGGCGCAGCGCGGGGTGGGCAACACGATCCGCAGCACCACCGAACTGCCGATCCGGACGCTGGACCCGACCCACTCATTTTCGACGAAGCCGGTCAGCGCCGGATCCAGCTCAATCACGAGGTTCGGCCGATAGCGCAGGGCGGGGATCTCATGGCCGGCCGCCGCCGAGACAGCAGCCAAGGTTGCCGACGTGATCAGGTGCAACGGCGCATAGTCGACGAAACTCCCAGCGGGGCTGGCCTCGGCCAACTCGAGCATGGTGAACTCGACCTCGGCATCGAGCCCCTTGTCGATGACTTCTTCGGGGACCGCGCGTTCGACGCAGGCACCCCTTCGGCGCGTCTCCTGCAGCGCAACCCGCACGCCCAGCAATTCCGACATCAGGTCGTCGACTCGCGGATCGTCGACGCCAACGCTGCTCCCGTCAGGCAGGGTGATGGTCGCGGCATATCCCTGCACAGCGGCCGAACACTGCAGCATCGTGCGCCACTTGGCCGGCAACTTGGCGCTGACAACCTTGGCCGTCTGCTCATCGACGAACGCCAACCCGCGATCGGCGGGGAACCCGTGAGCCACGACGTCCGCTGTCGTAAGCGACTCCCCCAGCATCGACTTCACGGGATAGCGAAGCAGCGACGAGACGTGTCCGATCGAATGCATGGCGCTCCTAGGAAGGTTGTTCCAGATGTGCGGCAGCACGATAGCGGGCCAGCACTTCTGGATCGGGTTCGGCGGTGAACGTCTCGGCCCCGGGGTCGCTCCAGGAGGGGGGCACCGGGCTTGCCGCGAGCAGCCAAGCTGCTTGCCGCGCCGCGCCGTCGGCAACATACTCGCTGGTCCGCGGGACCACCACCGGCACCCCGAAGATCGCCGGGGCAATCTCTCGCACCGCGCGCGACCGTGCTCCGCCTCCCACGAGGGACACCTGGTCGATCCGCACTCCTTGGCGGCGGATCGCCTCAAGGCCGTCGGCAAGAAGGCACAACAAGCCTTCGACGGCGGCCCGCGCGAGATTCTCGCGGGTCAGCGACGCGAGGGTCATGCCACGCATCGTGCCCGTCGCATGGGGCAGGTTGGGGGTGCGTTCGCCTTGCAAGTAGGGCACCTGCACCAATCCGCCCGAGCCGGGCTGCGCAACCAAGGCCAGCGCGCTCAGCTCGTCGTGGCTGACCCCGAGGAGGCCACGGGCGGCGTCGAGCACGTGGGACCCGTTCAAGGTGCACGCCAGTGGAAGAAAACGACCCGTGGCATCGGCAAACCCCGCGACCAGGCCGCTCGCGTCATGGCACGACAGCTCGGACACCGACGCGACGACGCCCGACGTGCCGAGGGACACCATGGTCTGCCCCGGAGTCAGACCGAGCCCGAGGGCCGCGCCAGCGTTGTCGCCGCAACCCGAACCAAGCCGCAGGTGGCTCCACCCGCGCGATCCATCTCCCCTGCCCGCGGACCACCCGGGTGCGACGACCTCCGGAAGGACGAGTCTGTCCGCGAGGGCCTCATCACGCAGTGCTGCCGCGAGAAGATCTCGCCGATAACTGGACCGACGGGCGTCGAAATAGCCGGTCCCGCTCGCGTCGGAGCGATCCGTCGTCAAGGTGTCCAGCGAGGTGGCGCCGGCGATTCGCCAGGTCAACCAGTCGTGCGGCAGAGCTACGGCCGCGAGCCGGCGTACGGACTCCGGCTCGTGATCGGCCAGCCAGCGCAACTTGGTGACGGTGAAGGCCGCAACCGGGACGCTCCCCACCGCCTGCGCCCATACGTGGGCACCGCGCTCTCGCTCGCCGTCGCCCGCCTCGACGACCAGCGCTTCCGCGGCGGGCGCGGAGCGTGTGTCATTCCACAAGAGCGCGGGGCGGATCACCTGCCCCCGGGCATCCAGGCAGACCAGGCCGTGCTGCTGCCCACCCACTGCGATGGCGCTGACGTCAGCCAAGCCGCCCGCTGCTTCCGCGGCGATCTGGAACGCGTCCCACCAGGCCTCCGGATCGACTTCGGTGCCGTCAGGGTGTCTCGCGGTCCCGGTGCGGACGAGGTGGCCGGTTTCTGCGTCGCGCACGACGACTTTGCAGGACTGCGTGGAGGAATCCACCCCGGCTACCAACGTCACGGAGCCCATGATGCACGCACCCCTTCGGTCAGTGTTCTTCGGCCAAACTCCACATGGACCACAGCTCGGTGCGCATCCGCCGGGGCTGAGACAGCGTGTAGAGAATCGCACCCGCGATGT
Source organism: uncultured Actinomycetota bacterium (assembly GCA_963814245.1). Taxonomy (GTDB): domain Bacteria; phylum Actinomycetota; class Actinomycetes; order Propionibacteriales; family Nocardioidaceae; genus Nocardioides. The sequence goes on along the minus strand of CAWFBY010000003.1, from coordinate 1,014,907 downwards.
CGCCGGGCTCCATGAAGGGTCCATCAGCCGGGTCGCCGGCCCCGAACCTGCCATCACCTGCGGCGAAGGGTGTGTTGACTCCCGCCGGCGCGATCACCGTTGTCCGGATGCCCTCGCGGCGCAGTTCGCGGTCCAGCGAAAACCCGAGATTGATCTGGGCCCCTTTGGTGGCGGCGTACACCGCTTCCTTGCCGCCCCCGATCAATTGGCCGGCAACCGATCCGATGATCACCAGGTCGCCGCCGTCCCCTTGCTCGCGAAACTGTGGCACCGCGGCCCGGGCCAGCCAGATGCTGCCGAGCAGGTTCACCTCGACCATGAGTCGGACTTGTTCGGCGTTGTAGTCCATCAGCCCGCCGTAGAAGCCGATCCCGGCGTTCGCGATCGCGCTGTCGAGACGACCGAACGACTCCACGGCGCGCCGCACGAGCGCGGCCGAGGCTTCCTCGTCCCGAATGTCACCGCCCACCGTGGCGACCTTGTCGGGGCCCCACTCGTCTGCGAGAGGTTGCAGTTTCTCCTCGTCCAGATCGCTGAGGGCGACACGTGCGCCCGCTTCTAGCGCCAGCCTTGCCGTTGCGCCACCGATGCCACCACCGGCACCGGTGATCGCAATCACGGTGTTCTCAAGACTGCGCGCTGGTGCGGGCACTTCCTACCTCCACCTCGGCCATGTGGGCGTGATCAGGGCTTCAGATGCATGGGGCCCGAGCGTAGTCGTGGCCCCTCCGGATCGAACAGGTGACCGCGGCCGCTGATGTCGAGTGCCATCTCCTGGCCTGCCGTGGCCGAGAACGGCGCCGCTACCTTGGCCACCACTGGGATCGAGGTCCCCTGATGCTCGACGATCAGGTGCACGAACACTTCGGAGCCAAGGTCTTCGACGACCCGAACTCGTCCCGTGACCGGCCCGCTGCCCAGCCGCACGGCTTCGGGGCGGAAGCCGAGCACCGCCGGGCCCGATATGGCACCCCCGTCGCCCACGTGGATCAGGGCGCCGCTGAAACGCTGCCCCGTCTCGCTCGCCTCGATCTTCACCAGGTTCATCGCCGGACTCCCAATGAAGCCGGCCACGAAAAGGTTCGAGGGCTCGTGATAAAGCGTGCCGGGAGCATCACACTGTTGCAGCTCGCCATCCTTGAGCACGGCGACGCGATGGCCCATGGTCATCGCCTCGACCTGATCATGGGTGACATACACGGTGGTGACGGCCAGGCGAGCCTGCAGCTCCACCAGCTCGGTGCGGGTCGCCACGCGCAGCTTGGCGTCGAGGTTCGAGAGCGGCTCGTCCATCAGATAGACCTGCGGGCGGCGTACGATCGCCCGCCCCATGGCGACGCGTTGCCGCTGCCCACCGGACAGGTTCTTCGGCTTGCGATCGAGGTAGGGCTCGAGATCGAGGATCCGGGCCGCCTCATTGACCCGCTCGATGCGCTCGCTCTTGGGCACCTTGGCCTGCTTGAGCGCGAAACCCATGTTCTCTGCCACCGAGAGCTGCGGATAGAGAGCATAGTTTTGGAACACCATGGCGATGTCTCGATCTCGCGGCCGCATCTGGGACACGTCTCGGTCTCCGATGAAGACCTGTCCCCCATCGAGCGGCTCAAGCCCGGCCAGCATGCGTAGCGCCGTCGACTTGCCGGACCCCGAGGGGCCGACCAGCACGAGCAACTCTCCGTCCGGGATGTCCAAGGTCAGCGACTCAACCGCCGGCTTGGTGCTCCCGGGATAGAGCCGGGTTGCCTCCAGGAATTTGACCGATGCCACTTAGTGCCTCACTAACGTTTGTTGGGTCACTTGATTGCTCCCATGGCGAGCCCGCGGATCATCCGCTTCTGCGCAGCCCACCCGGCCAGGACGACCGGGATGCTGGCGAGAACGGAGGCAGCGGAGAGCTTGGCTAGGAAGTTCTCTTTCTCAGAGATGTTGGTGGTCACCCAGATCGGGATCGTCTGCGCGTTTGCGGAGTTGAGCTGCAGCGCGAAGAAGTATTCGTTCCAGGCGAAGATCATGCAGAGCAGCGCCGTGGCGGCGATGCCAGGCACCGCGATCGGCAAGATGACCGTCTTCAGCTGACCCCACAAGCGAGCCCCATCGATTTCCGACGCCTCGATGAGTTCCCTTGGGATCTCCTGAAAGAACGACCGCAGCATCCACACGGCCAACGGAAGGTTCATGGCCGTATAAAGGATGACCAGGGCGGTGCGAGTGCCGAGTAGTTGCAGGTCGCGGGCCAGGATGTAGATCGGGAGGATCGAGGCGACCAGCGGCAAGAACTTGGTGGAGATGAAGAACAGCAGCACATCTCGCCACTTCGGGATCGGCTTGATCGCCAGCGCGTAAGCCGCGGGGATGGCCATCGCCAACACCACCAGGGTGGACACGATGACGACCGACATGGAGTTGGCGAAGGCGGTGCCGAACGGCAAGATCCCGGCGAACGACGCGGTCACCTCGTCATAACGATCCAGCGAAGGCGTGAAGAAGAGCTGCGGGTCGCCGACAGCGTCGAGTTCCTCCTTGAAACTGCTGAGCACCAGCCACAGGATCGGGAAGAAGAAGATCAGCCCGCACATCCACGCGAGCACCCCCATCACGGCATTGAGGGCTCGGCTTTCGCCGATGCCTCGAGTCGAACCTTTGCGAGCCATCAGACGACGTCCTCTCCCTCAAGCAACGAAGACACCAGGCGCAGCGACAGGTTGGCGATGATGAGTGCTGCGATCACGACCACGATGGAGTAGGCGGAGGCCCTGCCGAACAGCCAGCCACCGCCGATCGAGCGCTGGTAGACAAAGTACGGAATGTTGGTGGACCCCGGACCGCCGCCTGTCATGACGGCAACGTGGTCGAACGCCTGGACGATGTAGATGGTGCCGAGCAGAAGTCCCAACTCGAAGTAGGGGCGCAGGTGGCGCAGCGTGATCTGGCGGAATACTCCCAGCGACGTGGCGCCATCGACCTTCGCGGCCTCGAGCACATCCGGCGGCTGACCCTGCAGACCCGCCAAGACGATGAGCATCATGAAGGGCGTCCATTGCCAGACCAGGACGGTGACGATCGAGGCTGTCGGATGCTGGGACACGAACTCGACCGAGTCCACCCCCAGGTGGTTGAGCAACCAGTTGAGCACGCCATAGGACTCGTTGAACATCTGTAGCTTCCACAGCAGCCCGGCCACAACGGGCATGATCAGGAAGGGGGTGATGATGAGTGTGCGCACCAGTCCCTGTCCCACAAACTTGCGGTCCAGCAGGATGGCCAAGAGCGTGCCGAGGATCAACGAAACGATCACGGCGCTCACGGTCATCTGCACCGTCACGAGGGCGGCGTCGCGGAAGAAACGCTCCTCCTCGGAGACCAGTCGGGTGTAGTTATCGAGGCCGACGAACTTCTTGGGTGTCGGCGGGATGATCTTCCAGTCGGTCAGGCTGTACCAGATGCTCATCAAGAACGGGATCTGTGTCACCGCGATGGTGAAGATCAGTGCCGGCAGCAGGGGCAACCTGCGCATCCACACCGACCCCGCGATGGCCTTGCCAGTGGTCTTCTTGTCGCTGATGTCAGCACTCCTCTCGCTCCAGTTTTGGCTCCTCGGTGGGGAGAGCCCGAGCTCTCCCCACCGACGAAGTCACCTCGCTCAGCCTGTGGACACCGCCGAGGCAATGGTCTGGCAGTCAGCCAGTGCCTCATCAATGTCGGTCTGCCCAGCGATCACACTCGAGAACAACTCCGTGCACTGGTTGCCCACGTCCTGGAACTCGGGCACACCGACGTACTGAACTCCGGGGAGTCCGGGACGCGGTGTCGTGCCGGGGTTGTCGATCGGTGCTGCGGCCATCGCGTCCAGCGTGGGCTGGGCGAAGGCAGCGGCTGCTTCCTTGTATTCCGGAATCGCGTAGGTCGACGTACGGGTGCCGGGCGGGATCGCCGCCCAACCACCGGCGATGAGCGGACCAGCGGTCGGACCGTAGTTCGGACCCGTGGCGAACGAGATGTACTTCCACGCCGAATCGACATCAGTCGTCGTCTTCGGGATCGCCAGCGCCCAACTCCACAACCAGCCCGAAGCCTCGGTCTTGTTGGTCGGAGCCAGCGCGTAGCCGAGCTTGCCCTTGATCGGGCTGTTGTCGCCTTCGAGGTTGGAAGCGGCAACCGTGGCGTCGTACCACATGGCGGCCTTGCCGTCCTGCATCGCCTTGGTGCATTCGTTGTACGACGCGTTGGCCGCGTCGCTCTCGCCCGCTGCGCCGATCAGGTCGACGTAGAAGGAAAGCGCTTCCTTGAACTCCGGCTGATCAACCTGTGCCTCCCCGATGGAGCCGTCGTCGTTGGCGGCCCACCAGGTGCCACCGAAGGTGTTCAAGACGGTGGTGAACGACGCACCCAGGTCACCCCAGCCGGGCTTGCCACGGAGGCAGATTCCGGCCATGTCGTCGGTGTTGACGGCCTTGGCGATCTCGGCAACTTCGTCCCACGTCGGCGCGGCCGGCATGGTGAGACCCGCCTTCTTCAAGATGTCCTTGCGGTACATCAGGAACGAAGACTCGGCGTAGAACGGCGCGGCGTACATCGATTCGCCGACCGAAAGTCCGCCCCGAACCGAGGGGATCAGGTCGTCGATCTGGTAGGACGTGTCCGCGGTCGCCAGCGGGGTCAGATCGGTCAGGAAGCCCGACTGCCCGAACTGCGGGGCCTCGTACATGCCGATCATCATCACGTCGAACTGCTGTCCGCCGCTGGCGACGTCGCGCGTGGTCACCTCACGAAGGTCGCCTTCACCGAGGATGGAGTACTTCACCTCGATGCCGGTTTCCTTGGTGAACAGCTCGGGGGTGAGCTTGGCGATGTCCTCCATCTGCGGGTTGCCGACGATGGCTACGTTCAGCACCTTCTTGCCGCCATCGGTGGAGGGAGTCTCGTCATCCGACGAGCCTCCTCCACAGGCTGCGAGGACCATGCTGAAGGCAGCAAGGCCCGCAATCATCGATCCTGTTCTGGTTGACCTACTGGTCACGGTTTCCTCCATGTGTGGTTGTGATTCTGCGGTTGAGTAAGCACTACGGTTTGTGGGGTCTGGAGCGGATGGGCGACTGGCTCGGTTATGCGCGCACCACCTCCGGACCCATGACGCTGAACCGGTTCGCCTCGGTTGCGCTGACAGCGGTGTCGGTGATGAGAGCCTCCATGTCAGCAACCTCTGCAAAACGGCAAAAACTTGCGACCCCGAACTTCGTGTGGGTTCCGACAAAGATGCTGCGCCGGGCGCTCCGCACAACTTGGGCCTTCACCGCGGCCACCGCGGGATCGGGAGTGGTGAGACCGTGTTGACGGGAGATGCCGTTAGCGCCCAGAAAGGCGAGGTCGATGACGAGTTCTTGGAGCATGCCTGTCGTCCAGTGCCCCACTGTCCCCATGGTGTGGCCACGCAGGCGCCCCCCCAAGAGCACCACACTCACCCCTTGGCTCTGCGCGAGAGTGCTGGCGGCAGGCAGCGACGAAGTTACGACGGTCAAGGTGTCACCGGGATGCATAGCCTTGACGATGGCTCCAGCAACCAGCTCCGGGGTGGTGCCTTCATCGATGAACACAGACTCCGCGCCATCTAGCCGAGCGGCGGCGGCGGCCGCGATGCGGGACTTCTCGGAGATGAGAGAGGTGGAGCGGTGGGCGACGTTGCTCTCATACCCAACGCTCTCCACCGGGTGGGCCCCGCCGTGGACTCGGTGCAGCATGCCGCGATCCGCCAACTGCCGCAGGTCGCGGCGTACGGTTTCAGGTGCCACGTGCAACGCCTCGGCCAGGCTTCCGACGTGCACCCGCCCGTCACTCCGCGCCAGGGCGAGGATCTGTAGGCGACGATCGGCTGCCTCCATGAGCCCTCCTCCCTGACAGAAGTTTCCAAGAACTTTCCCAACTTGTGACTGCTGTCACAGGTAGCAGTGTTCACCCGTTCGGGCATCCGCGGTAGTCCGAACGGGGTTAGTTTGGCGCCCGATTTATGACCACTTCGAGACCTTGGGTCACCAATCACGCGTGTGGCAGGCGCAAAAGTAAATGAATCCGAAATATTGGGTTGCCCGAAATCCCGGAAATCATGCCCGAATGGGCGCCCGCGACTCGGTCAACCAGCGGCCAGAAGGCCACACCAGACAGTCTCCGAGGACATCGATTCCGCGAGCATGTGTGTCTTGACTCTGGTGCATGGGAACGGTTGGGTTCACCCGTGACCACTCCCGAAAACACCCCCCTGACCGGGGCGAGCCTGGCTCAGATCTCGGCGCGAGGGGTCCCAGTTCCGGGCTACGACCGCACCCGCTTACGGCCGCGCATCCTCCATGTTGGCGTTGGCGGATTCAGCCGCGCACACCTTGCGCTCTACACACATGAGCTTGCCGCCCAGGGGTCGGATTGGGGAATCCGCGGCCTGGGTTTGCTGCCTGGAGACAGGCAGATGGCCGAAACCTTGGCCAGCCAGGACTACCTCTACACGCTCACGGAGAAGGGCGCCGCCGACTCCCGCGCCATGGTGATCGGCAGCATCGTCGATTTCGTGCTCGCGAGCGAGGATGAGACCTTGGCGCACGCCGCGATCGCTGATCCCGAGACGGCGATCCTGTCACTGACCATCACCGAGTCCGGCTACGCCGAGCCTGCGTTGGGACAGCGCACGACGGTCGACATCTTGGTGGCGGGTCTGGCCGCGCGTCGTCGGGCTGGGCTCAGTGGGCTAACGATCTTGAGTTGCGACAACCTCCCCGGCAACGGTGACGTCGCCCAGGCCGCCTTTGTCTCGGCGGCCGCGCGGGCGTCCCAACCACTGGTCGAGTGGATGACGTCGGCCTGCACCTTCCCCAATTCGATGGTCGATCGGATCACCCCGGTGACCGCGCGGTCGGATCGCGATTGGCTGGAGACCACCCTCGGCATTCACGATGGGTGGCCGGTCGTGGCGGAACCCTTCCGCCAATGGGTCATCGAGGACCGCTTCATCGACGGCAGGCCGGCGTGGGAGTCGGTGGGCGCGCTATTCACCGACGATGTGCACGCGTGGGAGCTCTACAAGTTGCGTTTTCTCAATGCGGGGCATTCGTGCATGGCCTATCTCTGCGCACTTGCGGGGATCGAGTACGTCGACGAGGCGATGTCGACCCCCGTCGTACTCACCTATCTCAACCGGTTGCTGCGCACCGAGGCCCTGCCGACCCTCACCGAGATCCCCGGCTATCCGCGCGACGACTATATCGATGTCGTCCTGGAGCGGTTCGCCAACACTGGGGTCCGCGATCAGATCGCGCGGCTGTGCATCGACGGGACCGCGAAGTTCCCGACGTTCCTGATCCCCACGATCGTTCGTCAGTTGCAGCTCGACGGTCCCGTCCACTGCTCGGCCTTGGCCCTCGCTGGCTGGCTGAGGTATCTCGCCACGGTCCCGCGTGACCAACAATCCTTCGACGCCGCTGGGGACCGGCCGCGCGACTACGCCGCCGCGGCCCAACCCGACCCCGTTGCCTTTCTCGACTTCGGCGAGGTCTTTCCCGAGGAACTGCGCACGAGCGCCCGATTCCGGAGTGTGTTCACCGAGGTCAGTGCGTTGCTGGCGTCGGTGGGCCCGATCCAGGCCATGCAGACGCTCGCCGAACGCGACTAGGGCGGTCGGCGACGGACTCACCTCGCAAGCGGTCCTTAGCCGAGCCGGAAGGGATCCCTGGTTCCACCGGTGAGTTCCACGAACACCGACTTGTGTTCCAGATACTCGTCCACGGCGCCGGAGCCGTTTTCCCGGCCAATTCCGGAGAGCCCGAACCCGCCAAAGGGCATGTTGGGGGCGACCACGCGGTAGGCGTTGATCCACACCGTGCCTGCCCGAATCGCCGCGGCCATCCGGTGCGCACGATGAACGTCCTTGGTCCAGACCGCTCCAGCGAGACCGTACGGCGTGTCGTTGGCGAGCCTGACCGCCTCCTCCTCATCGCGAAAGGTGTAGGCGGTCAGCACGGGGCCGAAGACCTCTTCGCGGGCGATGGTCGCGTCGTGTTCGGCGAGCACCACCGTCGGCCGCACGAAGAGCCCGCCAAGCTCCGCGTTGGCCCCGCCGCCTGTGGCGATGGTCCAGCCTTCGTCTCGGGCGCCTTGGAGGTAGCCGAGCACCTTGTCGTATTGCGGTCGGTTGGCCACCGGCCCCATCTCGGTGTCAGCCTCGGTGGGATCGCCTTGCTTGATCGTGGCGGCCCGGGCCACGACCTTGGCGACGAGCTCGTCTCGGACGTCTTCGTGGACGATCAGTCGCGAACCGGCCATGCAGGTCTGACCGGTGGCCGCGAAGACACCGGCCACCAGGCCATTGGCTGCGGCGTCCAGGTCAGCGTCCGGGAAGACCACTTGGGGTGACTTGCCGCCTAGCTCGAGGGTCACCCGGTTGATGTTGGCGACCGCGGCTTGGGCGACCTGGGCACCGGTCGCGGTGCTGCCGGTGAACGCCACCTTGTCGACGCCTCGGTGGGCGGCCAGGGCCTTCCCCGTGGAGCGATCCCAGCCGGTCACCACGTTGAGCACCCCGGCGGGCAGACCGGCTTCATGGAGCACCTCGGCAAAGGCCACGGTCGATGCGGGTGCGTGCTCCGATGGCTTGACCACGCACGTGCAACCCGCAGCCAGCAGGGGCGCGAGCTTGAAGGTGAGCAGGAGCAGCGGACTGTTCCATGGGGTGATCGCGCCAATCACCCCCACCGGCTCTCGCAAGGTGTAGCCAAAGTACGTCGACGGATTGATGGCCGGCACGGTGCGACCCTCGAGCTTGTCGGCGAGCCCCGAGAAGTAGGTGTACCAGGTGCCCATGCCTAAGAGCTGGGCCCGCATCTCGCGCATCAATTTGCCTGAGTCGCGCACCTCCAGGAGCGCGAGCCGCTCCGCGTTGGCGGTGATGCCATCGGCGACTCGGCGCAGAACGGCAGCTCGCTCGAAGCCCGACATCGGGCGCCAGGTCTCCTCGAACGCGGCCCGACTCGAGACCACCGCCCGGTCCACGTCCTCAGGACCCCCGTCGGCCACCACCGCCCAAGGGCGACCGGCGAACGGGTTCTGTGACTCGAAGGTCTTCCCGGAGAGCGCATCGACCTGGCGTCCGTGGATGAAGAGCCCGAAAGTTTCGAGTTCGCTGGTTTCGGTTGGGGTGTCGGGCACGGCGCTCCTCGCTCTCACTGGCGGTCGTCGGGTCGACGGTAGCAGTCGCAATCGGCTGTCAGCCGAGGTCGCTCGAGGAGAGATCGCGGTGTCGTACGCCGCCCAGATCAGTGCCTTTTGTCGGCGCTGATCAGGCCGCGCAGCGTTCCGAAGATGCCGAGCGCAGCAAATCCGAAGTAGAACAACATGTCTCCCGCATAGCTGCGCAGCACCTCGGCGTTGAACACCATCTGGCGGACCCACGCCCACTCGGACAGGCCGACCACACCGAGCTCGTCGTACGCCTCGAGCGCATCGCTCGCGATCATGGCCAAGAATCCGACGACGACGCCCAACACAATGAACACGATGAGTGGCAGCGCCCCCTTGCGCGGCGCAGCCCCGGCGGCCCAGGTGTAGGCATAGGTGGCGCCGGCAGCCAAGATCAAGCTGCTGATGGAAGCGACGAAGCCGAACCGCCAAATCACCACCGTGAGCACGACGCCCAGCCCAACCACGAGGGCTGCGATCGCGAGCCCGCGTCCCACCCGTTCGATGGGCTGCACTTCGGCCTGGGCGACAGGACCCTCACTCGGAAGGTCCGGAAGTTGCTCAAAATTCTCGGTCATGACGACCTTCCCCGTTAGGGACGCACCATCCCGGCGTCCTGATCGAAGCAGAAGCGTAGCCCGCCGAACGCGTCCCGCACGTCGACGCATGCCTGGACTGGACCGGGGTGCACGCGATCGGTTCGGAGCGAGATCGCCCGAAACTAGACCACCCGCGCCTCGGAAGCCCCGGTTATGACGCTCTGCCAGGCCTGAGGCCGGCACCCTCACCCTGCGCGTCGCGGGTCAGCTGTCCGGAGACACTATAAATTGTCGGGCTGACAGGATTTGAACCTGCGACCCCTTGACCCCCAGTCAAGTGCGCTACCAAACTGCGCCACAGCCCGATGCCCTCGCCGCCACAAGCGGCCGACGAGAGCGGTGTGAACCTTACCGCAGGGGCGGCCCTAGTCCGACATCTGGGCCCGCAACACGACCCAGGTGAAAGGTTCGATCTCACCATCGGGAGTCCGATGCTCGCTGCGCTCGGTCAGCAACGTCTCGAACCCCGCTCCCAGGGTCGCCACCAACGATTCGGCGTCATAGCGGGAGGTCGGCAAACCCGAGCAAATCTGTGGACCATCTTCGGCGAAGGTCCCGACCACCAGGAGCCCGCCGGGGGCAAGCGCGCGGTGGATCTGGGCGACGTACGCCGCCTGCTCAGCCGGGTCGGTCAGGAAGTGGAACACCGCTCGGTCGTGCCACACGTCGTAGGTCTCGTCGGGGGTCCAGGTGAGCACATCGCCCACCACCGTGGTGAAGCGCGAGGCCAATTCCTCGAGCCGGTGGTGCACCAACGACAACGCACGCAGCGACAGATCGAGTGCGGTGACGTGCGGGACCCCCCGCGTCAGGAGTTCGTCGGCGAGGGTCGAGGTGCCCGCTCCGACATCGATGACGGAGTCGGGAGTGCCTTGGGCCAGCACGAGCCGCAGCGACGTCTCTGGCATCGGCTCGAACCAGCTGACCCCGTCGGCCGGTCGCGTGGAGTAGACGTGCTCCCAAAAGTCCGCGCGATCGTTCATGGCTACTTCTTCCGCTTTTCGCGGGGTCGCTGCTGCAACAGGATCGGAGTGCCGACAAACCCGAATTCCTCGCGCAGCCGCCGTTCGATGAAGCGCTCGTAGGACGCATCCAACTTGCCGCTGGTAAACAGCACAAACGTCGGAGGCGCCGTGGTGGCCTGGGTGCCGAACAGGATCTTGGGCTGCTTGCCGCTTCGTACGGGGTGCGGGTGTTCGGCCACGAGCCGGCCCAGGAAGGCGTTCAGCGAGCCGGTCGAGATGCGCGTCTCCCAGCCCTCGATGGCCTTGTCCAACGCCGGGACCAGTCGATCCACATGCCAGCCGGTGCGAGCCGTCACGTTGATCCGGGGCGCCCACTGCACCTGCACCAGATCGCGCTCGATCTCCCGTTCGAGGTAATAGCGCCGCTCCTCATCCACCAGGTCCCACTTGTTGAAGGCGATCACCAGTGCCCGGCCCGCTTCGCGAATCGTTTGGATGATGCGCATGTCCTGCTCCGAGATCGACTGCCCGCCATCGATGACGAGCACGGCGACCTCGGCACGGTCGATCGCGGTGGTGGTCCGCAGTGATGCGTAGTACTCGTGCCCCGACGCCTCCTTCACCCGCTTGCGGATGCCTGCGGTGTCAATGAAGCGCCACGTGCGCCCACCCAACTCGATCAGCTCATCGACCGGATCGACCGTGGTGCCGGCGACGTTGTCCACGACGACACGTTCGGAGCCGGCCAACTTGTTGAGCAACGAGGACTTCCCCACGTTGGGCTTGCCGACGATCGCAATCCGGCGCGGGCCACCCACCTCGCCAAACCTCTCGGGAGGCGTCTGGGGAAGCGCAGCGAGTACGGCGTCCAGCAGGTCGCCGGAGCCACGACCGTGCAGCGCTGAGACGGGATAGGGCTCCCCCAAGCCAAGATTCCACAGCCCGAACGCCTCCGCTTCGGTGCGCTGGTCGTCGACCTTGTTGGCGGCCAATACGACCGGCTTGCCCGACTTGCGTAGCACCTTGACAACCGACTCGTCGGCATCGGTGATCCCGACTCCGGCGTCGACCACGAAGAGCACGGCGTCCGCCAAGGTGACCGCGATTTCGGCTTGCTCCTTGATCCGCTCCGCCAGTCCGCGCGCGTCGGGATCCCAACCGCCGGTGTCGACGACGGTAAAGGCCCGGCCGTTCCAGTTGGCGTCGTAGGACACGCGATCTCGGGTCACCCCGGGCCGGTCCTCCACGACCGCTTCCCGGCGTCCGATGATCCGGTTGACCAGGGTCGACTTGCCGACGTTAGGCCGGCCCACCACGGCCAAGATCGGCACCGGGCCCAACTGCTCAAGCCCATCGCCAGTGTCGGGGGTGAGGGATTCGGTCATGACTCTCCTTGATCCGAGGCTGCGACGAGGGCGACCACCTGGTCGATCACTTCGTCCAGCGAGTGCGCCGTGGTGTCGAGGTGCACCGCCCCTTCAGCCATCACGAGCGGAGCGGTCGCGCGCCCCGAGTCGATGCGATCCCGACTGAGCAACGACTCCTGGGTGCCCGCCACATCGGCGCCACCTTGCTCAGCGGCACGTCGTTCGGCCCGCGCTTGTGGGTCGGCCGTCAGATAGACCTTCACTGCCGCAGCGGGGGCGACAACCGACCCGATGTCGCGGCCCTCGACCACGATCCCACCCCATTCATCGAGGCACCGCTCGATAACAGCGCGCTGCAGCTCCAGCAGGCGAGCACGGACTGCGGGAACCGCACTGACGGGACTTACCGCCGCCGTCACGTCATCCGCCCGAATTTCGAGGCTCACATCGACGCCATCGACGGTGATGGTCGGAGCCAGAGGGTTCGTGCCCGAGACAATCACGGGTTCCGACGCCCGGGCGGCAACCGCAGCCCCGTCGTGCACATCAACGCCCGCCTGGAGCAGCCACCACGTCATCGCCCGAAACATCGCGCCGGTGTCGAGGTAACGCAGTTCGAGGCGCGCTGCAACGCCGCGCGATGTGCTGGACTTGCCCGATCCCGAGGGTCCGTCAATCGCGACGACCAGGTCGCGCGGCGTACTGCTCACGGGTTCGCTGCCTCCACTGCACATGTTGGGTGCCCAGATGTCGACCAACCGGCCGCGGGCGCACGCCAGCCTACCGGTGAGTGACCCATCCCCGAGATTCCAGAGACGCCAGCAGGTGCTCTGCTCGCTGCTCGTCGACGACCAACTCCACCAAGCCGGTCGGTCGGCCGGGATCGTGGTCGATGTGCACATCCTCGATGTTGACCTCGCTGGCCCCGGCGTCGGCAAACAGTCGCGCCAACTCCCCAGGATGGTCGGGCACGGATACATAGACCGACATCGTCGGGCGCACCGGTCCGCCGTGCTTCCCGGGGATGGCGCGGGTGCCGGCGACTCCTTGGGCTAACAAAGCCTCCAGCGTGTCTCGCTCACCCGTGGCGACGGCCTTGATGAGCGTCTCCAATTGCTGGCTCACCTCGGTCAAGACATCGAGCACGGCGGCGGAATTGCCGCGCACGATCTGCTGCCAGAGTGCGGGGTCACTCCCAGCAATCCGGGTCACATCACGCACGCCTTGGCCGGACAAGGCCAGGTGGTCGGCAGGTGCGCCCACCAACCGCGCCGCCATCAGCACCGCCAACAACTGGGGAACGTGGGAGGTCCGGGCCACCGCTCGGTCGTGTTCCTCGGGAGTCAGCCGGACGGGTACGGCGCCACACAGGCGCACCAGTTCGGCCACAACGGCGATCGTCTGATCCGCACTGCCAGCGTGCGGGGTGATCGCCCACGGGCGGGCGTCAAAGAGGGCAGCACTGGCCGCCAGGGGGCCCGAGCGCTCGCTGCCAGCCATCGGATGGCTGCCGACATAGCGCGCCAGCTCAGCTGCGGACACCGCAGCGGTTACCTCGGCCAGCGGCCGGGTCTTGATGCTGCCCACGTCGGTGACGACGGCCTCGGTTCCCCGGAGCGCCTCGATGACGGCCGCACCGAGGTGGTCCGGCGGTACCGCCACCACCACGAGTTGCGGAGAGTCTCCGGACTGCGGGGCGCGACCGGCGCCGAGCCCCGAGGCGGTGCGAACGTTCTCGGCCGACGCGTCGGTCAGGATGACCTCGACCTCTGCGGCGCGACAGGCGAGCCCAATCGAGGTGCCGACGAGCCCCGCGCCGACGATGAGCACGGGGCCCTGGAGCGTCACGAGGGCTCCTCATCGGGGACCGAGCGCACCCGGGTGAGATCACTGCGCAGCGTCGCCGCGCCATGGAGATAGCAGTGGGTGATCTCGGCCCGCGGTAGGTCGGTCTCGATGTGCGCCAGCATCCGCACCACCCGAGGCAGAGCCCCCGCGATTTCTAGTTCCCGGGCACACACCAGGGGCACTTCGCCGAAGCCCAGCCGCCGCGCGGCGTACGCCGGAAACTCCGACACCAGGTCGGAGGTCGCCGTGAAGATGACCGAGATGAAGTCATCGACATCGAGCCCGTTGGAAACCATCACATCGATCACCATTTCGGCGACCCGCTCCAACATGTGCTCGCGGGTGTCGTGGTCCAACTGGGTCGCGCCCCGCACCGCTCGCACGGCCACGGCCTGCCTCTTTTCTTCCGTCCGGTGTCTCCGGGCTGCTGTCGCGCACAGCCTAGACCGCCCGGGCGTTACAAACCGGCGCTGTCCAGCAACGTCCCGAGCTCATCGTTGGTCAACTCCCGCACTCCCCCGGGAGCCACTCCAAGGAGTCGCACCGGGCCGATGGCGGTGCGCGTCAGCCGCCGCACCGGGTGTCCCAGGTGCTCCAACAGCCGGCGCACGATCCGGTTGCGGCCTTCATGGATGACCAACTCGACGATCGTCCGATCGCGGGCCGCCCCTTCACCGCGACTCACGACCTTCACGTGTGACACCGCGGCCGGGCCGTCGTCGAGGGTTACGCCGGTGCGTAGCGCGGTCAAGGTCGAAGATTGCACGGCGCCCTCCACCTCGGCGACGTAGGTCTTGTCGACCTCGAAGGAGGGGTGGGCGATGCGATTGGCAAAGTCACCATCGTTGGTCAACAGGATCAACCCAGACGTATCGGTGTCCAGGCGACCCACGTGGAAGAGCCGTTCGGGCCGGTCGGCGACCAAGTCTTGCAGGGTCTTGCGCCCTTCGGGATCGGCCATCGTTGAGACCACACCCCGCGGCTTGTTCACCGCCAGATAGACGTGCGCGGACACGGGCGGCAGGCGCTTGCCCTCCACGCGAATCGTCGCCGTCCTTGGGTCGACCTTGGTGCCGAGCCGGGTCACGACCTCGCCGTCCACTTCCACGACCCCGGCCAGCATCAACTCCTCACAGCGTCGCCGGGAGGCCACCCCTGACTGAGCCAGGAGCTTCTGCAGCCGGATCAGCCCTTCGTCATCCAGCAGCTCCGGGGTCATGTTGTTGGGGATCGGTTTCCCTGGCTTCACGGAGTCTCCCCCGGCCCCGAAGCCGCACGCTCAGGCTCAGGGGACGCGGTCTCCGGGGCTGCCTCGACGGGAGTGCCGGGGCCGCCCCCCGACTCGGCCATCGCCGCCAACTCGTCTTCGAGGTCGTCCATCTCAGGGAGGTACGGCGCCAGCTCGGGCAGCTCATCGATCGACGTCACGCCGATCCGCTCGAGAAAGTAGGCCGTGGAGCGATAGAGCGTGGCACCATGCTCGCCGTCGTGGCCGGCCTCTTCGACCAGGCCTCGGGTGAGCAACGTGCGCATCACCCCGTCGACATTCACTCCGCGGATGGCTGAGACCCGCGCCCGCGACACCGGTTGCTTGTAGGCCACCACAGCGAGTGTCTCAAGGGCGGCCTGCGTGAGGCGGGCCTGCTGCCCATCGAGGACGAAGGCCTCCACGACCGCGGCGTACTCCTCCCGCGTGTAGTAGCGCCAGCCACCCGCCACATTGCGCAACTCGAAGCCACGTCCTTGATCGGTGTATTCACCTGCGAGCGCTTCCAGGGCCGCGATGACCTCCCCGACGGGATAGCCCACCGCCGAGGCCAACGTCACCTGATCCATGGGCTGATCGGCCAGCATCAGTAGGGCCTCCAACGACGGTCGCAACGCAGCGACGGGGACCGCTAGGTGGCTGTCTTCGCTGGTGGCCTCGGGCTCAGCCGTTTCGGGGGTCAGGTCACTCACGTTGTCTCCTCAGCGGGGCTGTCCCCGGCAATGTCGGCTGCCTGCTGGACAGGTTGATCGGTGGGCTGACCCTCGTCGGCTGCTGGGTCAGCGGGGTCGGCCGGGGAGTCGGCCGGGCTTTCCGCGGGATCCTGGCTCGGAGATCCGTCGAATTCGTCGTCGATTTCGATGTCGCCCTCCTCGGCGCCCGTCCACCGCACGGTGAGCTCACCGAGCGGCGTCACTTGGTCGAACCCCACCGCACCCTCGCGGAAGAGCTCCAGCAGGGCCAAGAAACGGGCGACCGTCGTCAGCGTGTCAGGCGAGTCACCGCAAAGCGCGCGGAAGGTCATCGTCCCGGAGCGCCGCAGCCGGTCCACCACGAGTTGGGCCTGCTCTCGGACGCTGACCCGGGCGGCATGGATGTGTTGCAGGGACAACTCGAGGATCGCTTTGGGCTCCAAAGCCCGCGCAGCTAGGGCGGCAAACTGTTGGAGCCCGATGCCGATCAGAACCTCCGGCAAGAGGGTGGCAAAGCGCTCCTCCAGACCGACCGCACGCGGATGACGGCGCGTCTCGTCCGCCAGACGCTGCGCCAAGATTCCGGCCACCTGCTTGAAGGCGCGATATTGCATCAACCGGGCAAACAACAGGTCGCGAGCCTCGAGCAGCGCGAGATCTTCCTCGTCCTCCACATCACCTTGGGGCAACAAGCGCGCTGCCTTGAGGTCGAGCAGGGTCGAGGCCACCACCAGGAAGGAGGTCGTCTGCTCCAGATCGCCTCCAGCGCCGGCCGCCTTGACGTGGGCAATGAACTCGTCGGTGACCGTCGACAGGGACACCTCAGTGATGTCCAGCTTGTGCTTGGCGATCAGGTTGAGCAGAAGATCGAAGGGTCCCTCGAAGTTGTCCAGGTGCACCGCAAAGATCGGGGTCGCGTCGGCGACCTCGGGTGCCGCCCCGGGAGCGACCTGGGTCAGATCGGTCATCCCTCGGTCAACCGGCGCACCAGCGCGCTGTCGTCGCCAGCTTCCTCGAACTCTGCCAGCACCAGCGTGAGGGCCTCGCGGACCAGCCGACCTCGATCGACGGCCAAGCCATGCTGGGCGCGCAACTGCAGCCGCGTCTGTTCGAGGTGCAATAACTCCGCTGAGGTGACATAGACCGTCACCTTCTCGTCGTGGCGCACGCGCCCACTTGGTCGGCGGGGCTGACCCGGCGCCGAGGCCGCCTCGTCGGGGACCGCCCGGACGACGGCCTGGTCGGGATCTGGTTGCTCGTTGGTGGGCCGGAACAAGTCGTCGGCCGCGGGAAGGCTTACCCGGCGACTCACCGAGCCAGCACCTCCTTGGCCAACTGGCGGTAGGAATCGGCCCCGGCGGAGTTGGAGGCGTACGACGTGATCGGCTCGCCGGCGACCGTCGAGTCGGAGAACTTCACCGTCCGCCGGATCACCGTGTGGAACACCTTGTCTCCCCAGGCGTGCACGAGGCGTTCCATCACCTCGCGCCCGTGGAGCGTGCGTCCATCGAACATGGTGCCCAGAATGCCGTCGATCTCCAGTTTGGGATTGAGCCGCTCGCGCACCTTGTCGATGGTCGTCTTGAGCAGGGCTACGCCGCGCAGGGCGAAGTATTCGCACTCCAGGGGCACGATTACGCCGTCCGAGGCGGTCAGCGCGTTGACGGTCAGCAGCCCCAACGAGGGCTGACAGTCGATCAAAATCAGGTCGTAGTCCGCCAGCGCGGGGGCCAGCACCCGGGCCAGGGTCTGCTCGCGGGCGACCTCGTGGACCAACTGGACCTCGGCTGCCGACAGATCGATGTTGGAGGGTAGGAGATCCATCCCTTCGACGCCGGTCGGCACGATGACGTCTTGGATCGCGATGTCTCGCTGCATCAGCAGGTTGTAGATGCTGACCTCCATCTCGTGCGGGTTCAACCCCAGGCCCACCGAGAGTGACCCTTGCGGGTCGAAGTCCACCAGCAGCACCTTGCGGCCGTACTCCGCCAGCGAGGCGCCCAGGTTGATCGTGGTCGTGGTTTTGCCGACCCCGCCCTTCTGATTGCACATCGACACCACGCGCGCCGGTCCATGGCCGGTCAGCGTGGTGGGTTCGGGCAGGAACGGCATCGGCCGGCCGGTCGGGCCGAGCACGACGGGTTCTTCGACGGGTGCAGGGAAGGGAAGAGGGTCGTTCACGCGGGTTTCGACTCCCAGGGTTGGGGAAGGGATCGGAATCATCGGTGGCATCTCTGGTGCGTTGCTGCCAGACAATCCAGGCTGTCCGGGGTATTTTCCGCCACCGCTCATGCTTGCTCCTCCGCTCGGCCGGAGACCCCCGATGGCGTCTGACTCGATTTGTCGACTCGGCGACATCTCACCAAGCAGGCCAAAGGTATGCCTGTCTTCCGACTTCGAACAAGGCGAACTGCCGTAAGTCCCCGAGCTGATCGAAATCTGTTGATGGACTGTGCACTCCTCCCCCCTCAACTGCACACCCCACCCCCTGCCTGTGGAGAAGCCTGTGTACGACGCGGGGCGGTTTCAGCGCCCGCCGAGGTCGGCGACCAGGGCGCGTTGTCCAGCTGTTTCGGGGACCGCGACCCCACGGGCTTGGCCGATGCGCAACCAGGCTTCGTCGGGCGAGAGGCCTTCCTCGATGAGGACCAGAGCAGCGAAGGTCGACGACCGGCCGATGCCCATCCGGCAGTGCACCACGACATGTGCCCCGGCGCCGAGCCGACGGGTCACCTCCCCAGCCAGCCTCCGCGCTGGCTCCCGCTGGGGAACACCCAAATCCGGAGTCGGCAGTCGGAGCAGGTCGATCCCGAGGAGACGAGCTTCGCCGCGCTCGCCGGCCAGGCCTAACCGGGCCTGCTCGTCGTCGGCAAGCAGGCTCACGATCAGGCTCACCCCCAAGCCCCGAAGTCGTGCCAAATCGGCACCCAGCCGCGCACCCCGACGGGGGCAGGCCATCAGGCTCAAGCGGCCCGGGGCGGAGCGTTCGATGCCGAACAGCGGCAAGGGGACGGTGGTCTCTTCGGGCATCAGAGCCGCCGGAAGGCCGTGGTCAGCAACACCAGCTCGCCCACGTCGTCGGTCGCGTCTGCATCGACCGTGGCCTCGATTACCCAGTCGTGATGCCCGGCTGGATCGGCGATCGTTTGCCGGATTCGTCGGATCCGGCCGAGATCCTCGTCGTCGAGGTCGCTCCCCGGTAGTGGCCCCCGTTCCTCGGGGCCGATGTCCAGCAGGCCCGGCCCTCGAGCGGCCGCGTCCGTGGCAATCTCATCGTGATCGGCGAAATACGCCTCCAGAGCCTCGTCCCAGCGTGATCGTGTCATCAGCACCTGGCGAGCGGGTTCGACGCGGTCCGCGTTGCCGCGCTCGAGGCGCATGAGTGCGTCCAAATCATCGCGAGCGCACAAGGTGACCCGGGCGAACATCGCGTTGCGCAGCATCACCGAGAAGGGGCGCTCTTGGCGCGAGAGCGGCCTGGGTGGCGGTGCTGCGGCCACCTCCGAGACAACCCGTTCGGGATCGGTCAGTGCCTCCCACTCGTCGAGCAACGAGGAGTCGGTCTGCCGCACGGTCTCCCCCAGCCACTCGATCAACTCGTCCAGTTCCGGGGTCCGGTGCTGCTCCGGCACCGTTTGACGCAGGGTGCGATAGGCGTCCGAGAGGTAGCGCAACACCAGTCCTTCCGAGCGCGCCAGCTGATAGCGCCCCACAAAGTCGGTGAAACTCAGCGACAACTCCCACATCTCCCGCACGACCGACTTAGGTGACAAGGCGTCCTCGGGCAGCCAGGGATGGCGCTGGCGATACAGCCCATAGGCCACGTCCAACAGTTCGCGAAGTGGCTTGGGCCAGGTCACCTCATCAAGCAAGACCATCCGCTCGTCGTACTCGATGCCCTCGGCCTTCATCGCCGCCACTGCCTCCCCCCGCGCGATGAACTGCTGGGCGGACAGCACCTGTCGGGGGGCTTCGAGCACTGCTTCGATGACCGAGACCACCTCGAGCACATAGTCGGGCCCGGCGGGATCGAGCAGGTCCAGCGCGGCGAGCGCGAAGTGCGACAGCGGCTGATTGAGCGCGAAGTCGTCGGGCAGATCGACGGTCAGCACGTGGTGACGCCCGAACTCGTCGGGTTGGCCCAACCGCGTGACGACCCCGCTATGGATCAGGCTGCGTCCCAAGCGCAGGGCTCGACGGGCCAGGCGCAACTGTTGACGGCGCGGCTCGTGGTTGTCGGTCACCAGGCCGCGCAGCACCGTGAAGGCGTCCTCCTCACGAGCTAACACGTTGATCAACATCGAGTTGTCCACCCGCATCCGCGACGGGAGCGGCTCGATGACGCCGGTCATCAACTTGTCGAAGGTCTGCTCGGACCACACGACGCTGCCCTCGGGCGGCTTCTTGCGTTGCACCTTGCGCAACTTTTTGGGGTCATCGCCCGCCTTGGCCAGCGCGCGTTCGTTGTCGATCACGTGCTCGGGAGCCTGTACGACGACGTACCCCGCCGTATCGAACCCAGCGCGCCCGGCCCGCCCCGCGATCTGATGAAACTCCCGCGTCCGCAAGATGCGTTGCCGATTGCCGTCGAACTTCGCCAGGCCCGTGAACAAGACGGTGCGGATCGGCACGTTGATGCCCACGCCGAGGGTGTCGGTGCCGCAGATGACCCGCAACAATCCGGCCTGGGCGAGGGTCTCCACCAACCGACGATATTTCGGCAGCATGCCCGCGTGGTGCACCCCGATGCCGTTGCGCAGCAACTTCGACAGGGTCTTGCCGAAGCCCGCGCCGAACCGAAACGCCCCGACCTGATCGGCGATCGCGCCCTTGTCCTCTCGACTGAGCCTGATCAGGCTCAGCAGTGCGGTTGCCTGCTCGACCGCGGCGACCTGCGTGAAGTGGACGACATAGACCGGTGCCTGTCCCGTGGTGACCAGTTCTTCCAACGTCTCAGGAAGCGGCGTCAGCGCCCAGGTGAAACTGAGTGGGACGGGTCGCTCCGCCCGATCGACGATCGCCGTCGGCCGCGACGTGCGCCGCGATAAGTCTGCGGCCAACTCCGTGACGTCGCCCAACGTCGCCGACATCAACACAAACTGGGCCCCGGTCAACTCCAGGAGGGGGACCTGCCAGGCCCAGCCGCGGTCGGGCTCGGCATAGAAATGGAATTCATCCATCACGACCAACCCAACGTCGGCGCCCGCGCCCTCGCGGAGCGCGATGTTGGCCAACACCTCCGCCGTGCAGGCAATGATCGGCGCCTGGGGATTGACCGAAGCATCACCCGTGAGCATCCCTACCTGGTCGGCTCCGAACACGGCGCACAGCGCGAAGAACTTCTCGCTCACCAGGGCCTTGATCGGCGCGGTGTAGAAGCTCACCCGATCCGATGACAAGGCCGCGAGGTGCGCCGCCGTGGCCACCAGGGACTTCCCCGAGCCGGTCGGCGTGGCCAAGATGACGTTGCTGCCGCCCAGGATCTCGATGATCGCCTCGTCCTGATGGGGATAGAGCGTGAGCCGCTGGTCCCCCACCCAGGACGTGAAGTCGGCGTACACCTCGTCCTCGGTGCTGCCCCCGCGGGCGTGCAGGTGGGGCACGACCTCAGGCCTGGGCCCGCGGGTGAGCGGTCGCGAAAACCTCGCGCAGATTGTCGACCGTGACCAAGGTGTAGACCTGGGTGGTGGTGACCGAGGCGTGGCCCAACAATTCCTGGACCACCCGGACATCGGCACCACCGTCGAGCAGGTGCGTGGCAAACGAGTGCCTCAGCGTGTGTGGCGATACCTCGCGCGTCACCCCCGCCCGCTGACCGGTCCTGGTCAGCACGGTCCACGCGCTTTGCCGGGACAGGCGTCCCCCGCGCGCGTTAAGGAACAACGCCGGCGTTCCTCGGCCGGTCGCAACCAGTTCGGGACGACCCCGCACCAGATATTGGGTCACCGCTTCGCGGGCGAAGGAGCCCACCGGCACCAGTCGCTCCTTGTTTCCCTTGCCCCGCAACAGGACGGTGCCATCCACGAGATCGAGGTCATCGACGTCGAGACCCACGGCCTCCGAGATCCGGGCTCCCGTGCCGTAGAGCACCTCGAGCAGCGCCCGATCACGCAACGCAAGGGTCGTCCCTGGCGCACCGGCCGCCTCCAAGATGGCTTCGACATCGGACAGCGGAAGTGCCTTCGGCAAGCGTTTGGTGGCTGCCGGAGGCTTAACGGCCGCAGCCGGGTCCACGATCGTCAACCCATCGCGTACGGCGAACTTGTGAAACCCACGCACCGCGACGATGGTCCGAGCCGCCGACGTGGCGCTGAGCGCGGGATGATCCGGATCGCCCTCACGCAAGTGACTCAGAAAAGCGGTGACGGTCGCCTCGGACACCTCAGCGAGGGAATCGACGCCGAGCCCCGCGGCGAAGCCGTCGTACCGCCGCAAGTCTCGGCGATAGGAGGACAACGTGTTGGTCGCCAACCCCCGCTCGACCGCGAGATGGTCGAGGTAGGTGCGGATGGCCCGGGTCAGGTCTCCCGGGGTCCGCTCATCAGGAGTCCGGTCGGTGGAGACCACTCAGGACAGCACCGACTCCAGCGACACCGACGCCAGGTTGACGGCCTCGCCGACCGGCGCGTTGGTGAGGAGACCGGCCTGGGTGTTGAGGCCCAGCGCCAGACTGTGATCGTCCTGGCAGGCGCGCTTCCAGCCCTTGCTGGCCAGCGCCAGCGCGTAGGGCAGCGTGACGTTGGTCAGGGCATAGGTCGAGGTATGCGGCACCGCGCCAGGCATATTGGCCACGCAATAGAACACCGTGTCGTGCACCTTGTAGGTCGGGTCCGCATGGGTAGTCGGGCGGGAGTCCTCAAAGCAGCCGCCCTGGTCGATGGAGATGTCGACGAGCACCGCTCCCGGCTTCATCTTGGCGACCAGGTCATTGCTCACCAGAGTCGGGGCCTTGGCACCCGGCACCAATACCGCTCCGATGACCATGTCGGCATCCAGACAGGCCCTCTCGATCTCATAGCGGTTGGAGGCGACGGTCTGCATGTGCCCTTGATAGATCCGGTCCGCCTGGCGCAGTCGCTCGATGTTCAGGTCGAGCAACAGCACCTCGGCCTGCATGCCCAGGGCGATCACCGCGGCGTTCATTCCGGACACGCCGGCGCCGATCACGACGACCTTCGCGGCGTACACACCCGAGACGCCGCCCATCAGGACGCCGCGTCCACCCTGGGCCCGCATTAGCGTGTGGGAACCAACCTGGGGGGCGAGCCGGCCCGCAACCTCGGACATGGGAGCCAACAGCGGCAACGCGCCGTCGGGAGTCTGCACGGTCTCGTAGGCGATCGCGGTCACCCCACGCTTGAGGAGCTCCTCGGTCAGCGGCTTGTCGGCGGCCAGATGGAGGTAGGTGAACAGCAGCTGTCCCTCCCGCATGCGGGGGTATTCCTCCGCGATGGGCTCCTTGACCTTGAGGATCATGTCGCCGGTCTGCCACACCTCATCGGCGGCGCCCAGGATGGTGGCACCGGCCGCAACGTATTCGTCGTCGGTAATCGAGGAGCCCACACCAGCATCGGATTGCACAAATACTTCGTGGCCGTGGACCACAAGCTCGTGCACCCCTGCCGGGGTGATCGCGACGCGGTATTCGTGGTTCTTGACTTCCTTGGGAACGCCGACCTTCAACGCAAGTCCTCCTGATTCGCGCGCCACCTCGTCGTGGCGCGGCTACAACTTACTCCAACCCCTGGCCGCAAATGCGAGCACCGCCAGGGCAACCGGAGCGTCGGTGACGCGACCTTCGAGCACCGCGTCATAGAGGTCTCTGAAGGGCACCCAGAGGGTGTCCATGTCCGCTTCCTCGTGTTCGAGTTGAAACTCCCCGCGGCCCACCGGGTGCAGGTCTTGCGCCACAAAGATGTGGATCCGCTCGCTGGTGATCCCCGGCGAGGCGTACGTCGAGAGCAGAGGCCGCCACCGGTTCGCCGCGAGTCCGGCTTCCTCCGCCAACTCTCGTCGGGCCGTAGCGAGCAAGTCCTCACCCGCCTCGTCGCAGATGCCGGCCGGGATTTCGATGAACCGGCACTGAGCGGCGTGGCGGTATTGGTGTAAGCAGAACACCCGTTCGTCGTCGTCCACGGCCAGCACCACCACGGCCCCCGGATGCTCCAGCACGAGACGAGTGAACGGCCCCTCTTCCGCGGGCGCACCGGGACGGACCACCACGTCCTCGCGCAAGGCCATCACCCAGTGGTCGCGGTGCAGGTCGCGGCTGGAGCGCACCGGCCACGACTCGGGCCGGTCTGCCACCGGCGGCCGCTCATCGGGCCGCTCAACCAGCCACAGGCGCAACGGAGCCGGTGGCCTCGTCGTCCTTGCGGCGCAATCCCGACTCGTCGATCGGGAAGCGCAGTTCCTTCTGTCGCTCGATTGCGGCACCGATCAGACCCGCGAACAGCGGGTGCGGTCGGGTCGGCCGGGAACGCAACTCGGGGTGCGCCTGGGTGGCGACGTAGTAGGGGTGCACGTCGCGTGGCAGCTCCACGAACTCGACCAAGTCCAAGTCGGGGTTGGTGCCCGAAAACACCAGTCCGGCCTTCGCCAGCTGCTCGCGATAGGCGTTGTTGACTTCGTAACGATGGCGATGCCGCTCCTGAATGGTGGCTTCGCCATAAACCTCACGCACGATCGATCCGGGTGCCAACTCCGCTGGATAGAGCCCCAGGCGCATGGTGCCACCCAGGTCGCCCTTGCCCGCGACAAAGGACTTCTGCTCCTCCATCGTCGCGATCACCGGCTCGGCCACGTCCGGGTCAAACTCTGTGGAGGCCGCCTCAAGGAGTCCCGCCTCCGAACGGGCATATTCGATGACCATGCACTGGAGACCCAGGCACAGCCCCAAGGTCGGGATGCCGTGGGTGCGAGCGTAGGTCAGCGCCCCGAGTTTGCCCTCGATCCCCCGAATGCCGAATCCGCCCGGCACACACACCGCATCGACGTCTTCGAGGTGTTGCCGCGCCCCGGCCGGGGTCGCGCACTCATCGGAGGCGATCCAACGCACGTGCACCTTGGCGGTGTGCGCGAAGCCCCCGGCGCGCAATGCCTCGACCACCGAGAGGTAGGCGTCGGGCAGGTCGATGTATTTCCCGACCAGGCCAACCGTCACCTCCTCCTTGGGGTGGTGCACGCGCCGCAACAGGTCATCCCAGACGGTCCAATCAACGTCGCGGAAGGGCAGCCCCAGTCGTCGTACGACATAGGCGTCCAGACCTTCACGGTGCAGCACCTTCGGGATGTCATAGATCGACGGGGCGTCCGCGGCCGTCACTACGGCTTCCTCGTCCACGTCGCACATCAGCGAGATCTTGCGCTTGATGCCCGACGGCAGCTCGCGATCGGCCCGACACACGATGGCGTCCGGTTGGATGCCGATCGATCGCAAAGCCGCCACGGAGTGTTGGGTGGGTTTGGTCTTCAACTCCCCCGATGGCCCGATCCATGGCACGAGCGAGACGTGCAGGAAGAAGCAGTTGTCGCGGCCGATGTCGTGGCGCACCTGTCGGGCCGCCTCGAGAAAGGGCAGCGATTCGATATCGCCGACCGTGCCGCCGATCTCGGTGATCACCACGTCAACGGGGAGGCCGTCCTCGCTCGGTCGGCCCATGGCCCGGATCCGGTCCTTGATTTCGTTGGTGATGTGCGGAATCACCTGCACCGTGTCACCGAGGTAGTCGCCGCGACGCTCCTTGGCGATCACCGATGAGTAGACCTGACCCGTGGTGACGTTGGCGATCTGATTGAGGTCGGTGTCGAGAAAGCGTTCGTAGTGGCCGATGTCGAGGTCTGTCTCGGCCCCGTCATTGGTGACGAAGACCTCACCGTGTTGGAAGGGGTTCATCGTGCCGGGATCGACATTGAGATAGGGATCCAGTTTTTGCATCGTGACCCGGAGCCCGCGCGACTTCAGCAGGCTGCCCAGGCTGGAGGCCGTGAGGCCCTTCCCGAGCGAGGAGGCGACGCCTCCGGTGACGAATACGTGCTTGGTGGGAGCGGCGACCTTCACGGGGTTCTAGCCTACCGGAGGTGAGCGGGTTCGCCGTCAATCGACGCACGCATCCCGGCAGACATTTCTGGTGGCTCCTGGTGATCGTGCCTGCGATGGGGCGGCGTCACTTGACGACGCGTGCGGCCGCCAACAACTCCCGGGCGTGAGCCAGCCCGCTGTCGGATTGGTCTACTCCGGCCAGCATCCTGGACAGTTCGCGCACCCGCGCCTCGTCATCGAGCGTCGTCAGCCCTGAGGTGGTCACCGTGCCGTCGGACGACTTCTCCACGACCACGTGGTGATCGGCGTACGCCGCGACTTGTGGAAGGTGCGTCACGACGAGCACCTGCGCGCTCCTGGCAAGCACCGCCAACCGGCGACCGACCTCGATCGCCGCGCGGCCACCCACGCCGGCATCGACTTCGTCGAAAACGAAGGTGGGCACCGGGCTGGTGTCCGCCAGCGACACCTCGAGGGCCAACATCACCCGAGACAACTCGCCCCCTGAAGCTCCCTTGGCGAGTGGCCGCAACTCCGAACCCGTGTTTGCGGCGAGCAGAAACTCCACCTCATCCAGGCCGGTGGAGCTGAACCGCAGCCAGCGCTCGCCCACGCGCAACGGGCCACCGGTGTCATCGTCGGGGGCGGCCGAAGCAACGTGTTGCCCCACGGTGATGGTGAGCCGGGCATCGGGCATGGCGAGCTGCGACAACTCCGCGGTCACCTGAGCCGAGAGCCGATCTGCCGCAGCCGTGCGTGCCGCCGACAATGCGCCGCCCAAGTCCGCCAATTCGGCGCGCAGCCGTTGGCGGACAACACCCAGCTGATCCACCCGCTCGTCGGTGCCGTCCAGGTCGAGTAAGCGTTGGCTGCTGGACTGGGCCCACGTCAACACTTCGTCGATGCTTTGCCCGTATTTGCGGGTCAGCCCCGTCAGCGCCGATCGGCGCTCGGAAACCGCGGCGAGCCGGGCCGGATCGGAGTCCAGGCGGGCGGCGTACGACGCGACATCGGCGCCGAGATCGGACAACAAGTAGGTGAGCTCGCCCAGGCGAGTCGCCAACTCCGCTGCCTCGGGATCGTGATCACGAACGCTTTCGAGAAAGGTGCGGGCCGCCGCGGCGGCCCCCAGCGCGTCGGGGGCACCTTGGTCGCTCGACAAGGCCTCGCGCGCTTGTTCGGCGGCAGCCCTGAGCGTGTCGGCGAAGCCGAGGCGAGACTCCTCCGCGCCGAGGGCCAGATCCTCGCCGGGCTCGGGGCTCAGTGCCGCAATCTCGGCCAGACCGAAACGCAACAGATCGGCTTCGCGGGCCCGCTCCAGTGCGCTGGAGCGAACGTCGATCAACTCGCGCTCGGTCTCCATGAGCTGGGCGTGGACTGCGGCGTATGACGCCAGCACGTCGGCCAGCTCCGCTCCCCCGAACCGATCCAGCGCTTCTCGCTGGGCTGCGGGACGCAACAGTCGATGTTGATCGGACTGGCCATGGACGGCCACCAGCGGCTCGGCCAGCTCGGCCAACTGGGCAACCGGCACGCTCGCGCCCCCGATGAAACCCCGCGTGCGCCCTTCGCTCGTGACATTGCGGGCCAGGACCACCCGATCGTCTTCGACGACGCCGCCCGCGGCTTCCACGGCGTCCGCGAAACCGGGGAGGGAGTCGGTGCGGACCACACCTTCCACCCGAGCGCTCTTCGAGCCCAGGCGAACCGCGCCACTGTCCCCGCGACCGCCGAGGAGCAGGCCAAGCGCGGTGACCACCATGGTCTTCCCGGCGCCGGTCTCACCGGTGATCACGGTCAATCCCGGGCCAAGCTCGAGGGTCGAACTCTCGATCACCCCCAGCGAGGAAATCCGGATCTCCTCAAGCATCGGGCGCACCCCCCGCTGCGGGAGCCCGGTGCCGGTCTTCGGCCGCACCACGCCACCCGGAGACGGGGAGCCCGAACTTCGCTACCAAGCGATCGGTGAAGGGTGCTTGATGCAGTCGAGCGAGGCGCACCGGCTCGGTGCCGCGGCGTACTTCGATCCGGGCGCCCGGTGGCAGGTCCACCGTGCGGCGACCGTCACACCACAACACGCCGGCCACGTCGGTGCCGTCGAGGACCTCCACCGCCAACACCGAGTCGGGAGCCACGACCATGGGGCGCGCAAAGAGGGCATGCGCGCTGAGCGGCACGATCAACAGCGCGGCGACGGTCGGCCACACGACCGGGCCGCCCGCCGAAAAGTTGTAGGCCGTGGACCCAGTGGGAGTGGCACAGACGACCCCGTCGCAGCCCCACCGGGAGAGCGGCCGCCCGTCGATCTCGACGACGACCTCGATCATCCGCTCTCGCGCCGACTTTTCGACACTGGCCTCGTTGAGGGCGAAGGTCCGGGCAACCAACGTGTCGCCGTGCAGCACCGCAACGTCGAGAGTCAGGCGCTCTTCGACGGTGTAACGACGATGGACGATGGCGTCGATCGTCAGATCGACATCCTCACGCTCGGCCTCCGCCAAGAACCCGACATGGCCGAGGTTGACCCCCAAGAGCGGTGTGCCGCTGGCGCGGGTCAACTCCGCCGCACGCAGGATCGTGCCGTCCCCGCCGAGCACGACGGCCAACTCACAATCGGCACCGGCAGCGGTGTCAGAACTCGTCAGCTCCAAGGGCGGGTCGAAGTCCGCCGGCACTAGGCCTAAGTCCGCGGCATCGCTGGCCATCAAGCGCACCGACAACCCGTGTTTGGTTAGCGTCGAGGCGAAGTCTCGCGCCAGGGTGCGCACCTCCTCGCGACCCGTGTGGGCAACGAGCAGGACCCTGCGTTGCGGCTCCGCCTGTTCGGTCACGGGTCAACCTTCTCACCCGCCACCCCCAGAGCGGCGCTAGCCACGACCTCGCGGTGGATATCGGGCTCGCCGATGCTCGGGGGGCCGCCGCGCAGCCACAGGAAGTACTCCACATTCCCTGCGGGCCCCGGAAGTGGACTCGTGGTCACCGCTCGGGCTCCCCAACCTCGATCGGCCGCCGCAGCGGCCACCGCGAAGACGGCCGAGGTTCGCAGCGCAAGGTCGCGGACCACTCCGCCCTTTCCGACTCGGTCCTTGCCCACTTCGAATTGAGGTTTCACCATCAGCGCCAGATCGCCGGCCGGGTCGGTGACCCCCACGAGCGCGTCGAGCACCAACCTCAAGGAGATGAACGACAGATCGCCGACCACGAAGTCGACCGGGCCACCGATGAGTTCACTGGTCAGGTCACGAACATTCGTGCGGTCGTGCACTGTCACCCGCGGATCTTGGCGCACCGGCCAGGCCAACTGGCCATAGCCGACGTCGACGGCCACCACTTCGCGCGCACCGAGTCGCAGCAGGACATCGGTGAAGCCGCCCGTGGACGCCCCGGCGTCCAGACAGCGTCGTCTGGCCACCGTGAGACCCAGGGGCTCGAACACCGCGAGCGCCCCAGCCAACTTGTGGCCGCCGCGCGACACATAGTCGGGCGCGGAATCGTTCGCGAGGACCACGATCGCGACATCGGTCGTGACGCTCGTCGCGGGCTTGCTGGCCAGGGCGCCGGCCACCTTGACCCGACGCTCTGCCACGAGTTCGCACGCGTGCTCACGCGATCGCGCCAACCCGCGGCGTACCAACTCTGCGTCGAGCCGCAGGCGCCGCACAGCCATCAGCGCTCAGGCACCCGGAGGCTGAGCCGACTGATCCGGTGCGTCGCTCGTCTCGGCCGGCGCGTCCAGGGCGGCGCGCAGTTCCTCATGTGCCTTGTCGAACACCGCGACCTGGTCGACCACCGGCAGATCATCAAGGCCCTCGAGGGATTCCAACACTGCGTCAACACGCGGGTTGCCGGTCTGTGCGGGCAACAGGTTCGGCTCGTCGAGCGGGTCCGACTGCGGGACTGTCATGCAGGGAGATTATCCGCTCGGGGCAGGTCCGCGTCCGGCGGGACGACACCGGCAAGGTCCACCGGGGTGGCCCCACGATCGAGATGTTGCCAAGCGGCCGAGACACTCGCCCGCCACCAGTCGTCGGGAGTTCCGACGCCGCTCACCACCAGGCGATCCTCGGCGACCGTGGCTTCCCAGCCACCGCACGCGAACCCCGTTGCCGTCGCCTCGGGCGCGGGGTGTGGGTGCATCAGACCTTGCAGCCCGGCTGCCAGGTAGGTCGGCCGCAGCGCCGGTGGCGCTGCCACCAGCGCCGCGAGATCGCTGACCCCAGTGCGAACGAGGAGGGAGTCGACGCCCGCGTTGTGGGCGCCTTCGATATCCGTATCCAGGCGATCGCCGACCATGAGTGGTTTGTTCGCGCTCACCCGCCGAATTGTCTCGTCGAGCAACGGGCGCTGCGGCTTCCCCGCGACCTCGGGAGCAACGCCGGTGAACTCCTCGAGCATGCGCACGAGTACGCCGTGTCCCGGCGCCGTCCCAAACGAGGTGGGGATGGACAGGTCGGTATTGGAGGCCACCCACCACAGGCCCTCACGAATCCGCACTGCCGCTCGCATGATGTCGCGCCAGAGCACGTCGGGCCCGTAGCCCGTCACCACCGCGACCACGTCGCCTTCATCGAGCGACCGGATCGGCACCAACGCCTCGTCGATCAGGGCCTTCGCCAACCCCTCGGAGCCCAACATCAGTACCGGGCTCTCGGGTGGGAGTTTGGCGGCCAGGATGCGTGCGGCCGCCTGGGCCGAGGTCACCACATCGTCGCGCCAGGCTGGCACTCCCAGGCGCACCAGGTTGGCCGCAACCTTGTCCGGTGTGCGCGAGGCGTTGTTGGTGACGAAAGCGATCCGCAGGCCCGCCGCCCGGGCTGCGGCAATAGCCTCCGGGGCGCCCTCGATGGCATGTCCACTGACGTAGACCACGCCGTCGAGGTCCAGCATCGCCACGTCGTAGACAGTGTGCAGTGGCTGTAACGATGAGCCGAGCAACGCGCCTCCTGAGTCGTTGGGTATAGGTCCTACGATGCACCAGGTGGACGTTCCCCAGGCAGCAGCGACGGCGCATGTCGCCAACCCGCTGCGCCTGCACCCCTTTCGGGGCGTCACCTTGGCACCAACCCGCCTCGGAGTGCCGGAGTCCACCAGACTGCTGGCGCGACCCTATCGCGACGTCGGCGAGCGGCTCGCCGCCTGGGAGAAAGCAGGGTGGCTGACCCACGACCAGGAGGCGTCGCTCTATCTGCACGAGTACACCACCAACGCGATCACGATCCGTGGCCTGGTGGGTGCGCTCGACCTCTCCTCTCGAGCAGCCGGACTGGGAGACCGCGCAGTCTTCCCGCACGAGGCTGCGCACCCCGAGCAAGTCATAGAAATGACCGAGCGGATGGCACAGATCGGAATCAACCCGGCCCCCATCCTTCTTGTCCAGCACCACGCGCCGAGACTCCGAGCCCTGCTCACCGACGTACGGCGCAACGTCCCGCTTCGGTTCGTTGACCGCCAGGGCGTGCAGCATCAGGTGTGGCGGGTCACGAGTCCGACGACTCTCGCGGCCATCGATGCCGAACTCAGCGGGGCCCAACTGGTCATCGCCGACGGACATCACCGCTATGGCGCCTACTTGCAGCTGCAACGGGCCTACCCGGGCACCGCATGGGATCGCGGGCTCGCGATGATCGTCGACCAAGGTGACACCCCGTTGTTCATCGGCGCCATTCATCGGGTGCTCCAAGGGGTGCGGATCGAGGACCTTCGCGTGGCCGCCGAGCGAATTGGCCTGCAGGTGCACGGCCGTTCTGAGGCGATCGCCGTCGGGTCATTGGGGCCGAACGTGCTGGCGCTCTTCGACGGGCAGGGATGGGCCACGCTGACGATCGAGGTGCCCGCTGGCGACACGGCCGTCGGGATGCTGCACACGCGGGTCCTCCCGCTCCTGACCACCCCGCCCATCCGGATCACGCACCATCACACGGCCGCGGACGCGCTCAGCCAGCCCGCCTTAGGGCAGCCGGGAGTGGCCGTGCTCCTGCCCGCCATCGACTTCGATCACATTCGCCAAGCGGTCACCCACGATCGCGTGTTACCAGAAAAGGCCACCTCCTTCCAACCCAAGCCCGGCGTGGGGGTGCTTATGCGCTGGCTGCCCGACGAAGGACCTTTGCCGCCGACACCTCGACCTCTACGCGGGAAGCCGAACTAGGGCCGGCCCGGAAGAATCTCCGCCGCAGGGCTCCGCGCACCTCTACGATGTCCCCAGCCCGCCAGCTCATCACGGATCTCCGGGCTCGCCCGCCCCACACCGAGCAGTCCAAGGCGTCCACACTCCCCCGCGCGGTTACCTCCCGTGGCACCACCACGCGAAAGGTCCACAAGACGTCCCCGCTCGGGAGCACTCGCTCCACGGGATCTTGGGACACGCGCCCGACCAGGGTTACTTCGTTGACCATCCCCTCAAGAACAGCCGCGCCTGTTGTTGATGTCTCCACCGCCATCACCTCCTGCGGCTAGCGTGCCCGAAGCGGCACGCCCCCGCTGGGGCCCTCGCGATCGCTGTGGATAGCGCCGCAGTTCGCCTGGTCTGTGCACGGAAATGTCGCCATCCAACACATCCGAAATGGGGTAGAGGCCACCTGGTGGGGTGGCCTCTACGGGGTGTTTGTTCGGCGGCGTCCTACTCTCCCACAGCCTCTCGGTTGCAGTACCATCGGCGCTGGCTGGCTTAACTTCCGGGTTCGGGATGGGTCCGGGTGTTTCCCTGTCGCTATGGCCGCCGTAACGTGGTGAAACATTCACTTGTTGTGCCCTGTCTCCCGACCTGTTCCCCGGTGTGTTGGGGGGGGTTGGGGGTGGGTTGTGTTGTTTCAGATTTTGTATAGTGGACGCGGGTCATGTCTTTAATGGCATGGCTTGTTTAGGGGTGTTGGGTGTGTGACAAGCCCTCGGCCTATTAGTACCGGTCGGCTGGGCATTGCTGCTGTACACCTCCGGCCTATCAACCCCATGGTCTGTGGGGGGCCTTACCCCTTACGGGTGGGAAACCTTATCTTGAAATGTGCTTCCCGCTTAGATGCATTCAGCGGTTATCACGTCCGAACGTAGCTAACCAGCGGTGCCCCTGGCGGGACAACTGGCACACCAGAGGTTCGTCCATCCCGGTCCTCTCGTACTAGGGACAGCTTTTCTCAAGTTTCCTGCGCGCGCGGCGGATAGGGACCGAACTGTCTCACGACGTTCTAAACCCAGCTCGCGTGCCGCTTTAATGGGCGAACAGCCCAACCCTTGGGACCTACTCCAGCCCCAGGATGCGACGAGCCGACATCGAGGTGCCAAACCATCCCGTCGATATGGACTCTTGGGGAAGATCAGCCTGTTATCCCCGGGGTACCTTTTATCCGTTGAGCGACGCCGCTTCCACATGCTGGCGCCGGATCACTAGTTCCGACTTTCGTCCCTGCTCGACATGTCTGTCTCACAGTCAAGCTCCCTTGTGCACTTACACTCGTCACCTGATTGCCAACCAGGCTGAGGGAACCTTTGAGCGCCTCCGTTACATTTTAGGAGGCAACCGCCCCAGTTAAACTACCCATCAGGCACTGTCCCTGAACCCGATAAGGGTCCTAGGTTAGATATCTAGTACGACCAGAGTGGTATTTCAACGTTGACTCCACCCCAACTGGCGTCGAGGTTTCACAGTCTCCCACCTATCCTACACAAGCCGAACCAAACACCAATACCAAACTATAGTAAAGGTCCCGGGGTCTTTCCGTCCTGCCGCGCGTAACGAGCATCTTTACTCGTAGTGCAATTTCGCCGAGTCCATGGTTGAGACAGCGCCCAAGTCGTTACTCCATTCGTGCAGGTCGGAACTTACCCGACAAGGAATTTCGCTACCTTAGGATGGTTATAGTTACCACCGCCGTTTACTGGGGCTTAAGTTCTCAGCTTCACCACCCAAAGGTGGTTAACCGGTCCCCTTAACCTTCCAGCACCGGGCAGGAGTCAGTCCGTATACATCGTCTTACAACTTCGCACGGACCTGTGTTTTTAGTAAACAGTCGCTTGGGCCTGGTCTCTGCGGCCCTTCCCGCATCCCCCAGCAAGTGGGTTCACGGTCCGGGCCCCCCTTCTCCCGAAGTTACGGGGGCATTTTGCCGAGTTCCTTAACCATGGTTTGCTCGATCGCCTTAGTATTCTCTACCTGATCACCTGAGTCGGTTTGGGGTACGGGCGGCGCATAGCTCGCTAGAGGTTTTTCTCGACAGCATAGGATCACCCACTTCGCCTAACGGCTCGGCATCAGATCTCAGACATATGAACCACGGATTTGCCTATGATTCGTCCTACATCCTTACCCGTGGACAACCATCGCCACGGTTGGGCTACCTTCCTGCGTCACCCCATCGCTTGACTACTACCCGGTCGGATCCCACGCTCCACCACCAGCACCACCCACCCGAAGGTGAACAGTTTTCCGATGGCTTTGGATGGTTAGCATCCCGGACCTCGTCATGGGCGCTACTTTGCCGGTACGGGAATATCAACCCGTTGTCCATCGACTACGCCTGTCGGCCTCGCCTTAGGTCCCGACTTACCCAGGGCAGATTAGCTTGACCCTGGAACCCTTGATCATTCGGCGGATGAGTTTCTCACTCATCTTTCGCTACTCATGCCTGCATTCTCACTCGTGTCGCCTCCACAACTAGATCACTCTGCTGCTTCACCGGCGACACGACGCTCCCCTACCCATCCACACACCTGAACCACGAAGGCTTAGTACGCGCATGAATGCCATAGCTTCGGCGGATGACTTGAGCCCCGCTACATTGTCGGCGCGGAATCACTTGACCAGTGAGCTATTACGCACTCTTTCAAGGGTGGCTGCTTCCAAGCCAACCTCCTGGTTGTCACTGCGACTCCACATCCTTTTCCACTTAGTCACCGCTTAGGGGCCTTAGCTGATGGTCTG
>CAWFBY010000003.1:0-975000 GCA_963814245.1 uncultured Actinomycetota bacterium | reverse complement strand
ACCGCGTCCAACTCCACCAGATCCCGCGACAGGGTCGCCTGGGTGACTTGGACGCCATGATCGGCGAGGAGTCCGGCGAGCTCGGTTTGGGAACGAATCTCGCGATGTGTCACCAGGTCGATGATGCGTTGCTGGCGGGCGTTCTTGGTGTGCGGGCTCAGCGCCGTGTCGTTCATGACCGCTCACCCGACCGTGCCAACAGCCAGGCGATCATGGCCTTCTGTGCGTGCCGTCTGTTCTCCGCCTCGTCCCACACCACACTCTGCGGGCCATCGAGGACCTCGGCAGAGATCTCCATCCCGCGATAGGCCGGCAGGCAATGCATGACGATCGCGTCCGGAGCGGCCAGGGCCACCAACTCGGCTGTGACGGAGTAGGCCGCGAACGCCGCGACGCGCTCGCTCGACTCGGACTCCTTGCCCATCGAAACCCACGTGTCCGTCACCACCACGTCAGCACCCGCCACGGCGGCGCGCGGATCGCGGACCAGCCTGGCCGAACCCCCGGTGGTTTCGGCGATGGCGGCCGCGCGGCGCACCATCGCCTCGCCAGGCTCGTGGGTCTCAGGCGAACTCACGCGCACGTGCAGACCCGCCGTCGCCCCCGCCAGCAGCCACGAGTTGCCCATGTTGCAGGCCCCGTCGCCCACAAACGCGACGGTGAGCCCGGGCAACGCGCCCTTGTGTTCGGCAATGGTTTGCAGATCCGCCAGGAGTTGGCACGGGTGAAAGTCATCGGTGAGCGCGTTGATGACCGGGACCCCCGCGTGGTCGGCCATCGATTGCACGTGGGCCTGCGCGTAGGTCCGCCAGACGATCACGCTCGCCTGGCGCCCCAACACCCGCGCGATGTCGTCGACGGATTCCCGGACGCCGATGCCGGCCAGCGACCCCTCCACGAACATGGGGTGACCGGCGAGTTCGGCGATGCCCGCGGCAAAGGACGACTGGGTGCGCAGGGTCGGCTTGTCATAGATCGTGGCCACCGTTTTGGGTCCGGCCAGGACCGGAAAGTCGTACGGCGCCTGCTTCATCGCCGCAGCCAACGCGAGCACCTCAGCCTGCTCGGCAGGCGAGAGGTCATCATCAGCGAGGAAATGGCGAATCATGTGTCACTCTCCTGTGCGTTGGCGAGCAGGTCGGACCAAGCGTTGCCGAAGGAGCTGATCTCCTCCTCCGAAACGACCAACGCGGGGGCGAAGCGCAACCGGCTAGGTCCGGTGTTGTTCAGCAGGAAGCCGGCCTGTTGGGCCGTGGAGACGATCGTCGCCGCGTGGTCACCTCCGAGTTGGGCCCCCACCAGCAGGCCCGCGCCCTGCACCGCGGTCACGCCGGGTTCGGCCCGCAACGCCCGCGTCAGTTGGGCCCCTCGGGTGACCGCACACTCCATCAACCCGTCGGTCTCGATCACCGATAACACGGTCAATCCGGCGGCGCAGGCCACGGGATTGCCTCCGAACGTGCTGCCGTGATGGCCGGGCTCGAGCAACTCCCCGGCAGCCCCCAACGCAACACAGGCACCGATCGGGAGGCCGCCACCCAACCCTTTCGCGAGTGTGACGAGGTCGGGGACGACGGGATCGGTCACCGCCAGATTCTGGTGCGCGAACCACGCTCCCGTGCGACCGATTCCCGTCTGGACTTCGTCCAACCACAGGAGAGAGCCATGCTCGTCGGCGATCCGGCGAGCCGCGGCGAGATAGGCCCGGGGAGGCACCACCACTCCGGCTTCACCCTGGATGGGTTCGAGCACGATCGCCGCGGTCTGGTCGGTCACCGCCGCGGCCAGCGCGACCGGATCGCCGTACGGCACGAAGGTCACCTCGCCCGGCAGCGGCTCGAACGGCGCCCGATAGGACTCCTTGCTGGTGAGCGCGAGGGCTCCCATGCTCCTGCCATGGAACGCGCCCTGAGTTGCGACGAGGTGCGTGCGGCCGGTGCGCCGGGTGAGTTTGAACGCGGTCTCGTTGGCCTCGGTGCCGGAGTTGGTAAAGAACACCCGGCCCGGCTCGCCGAGCAATCCCAGAAGGCGCTCGGCCAACTCGATCTGCGGGCGGCTCGCGAAGAAGTTGGAGATGTGGCCCAACTCCCCTAGTTGTCGCGTCACGGCCTCGAGCAGAGCGGGGTGAGCATGCCCGAGGGCGTTGACGGCGATGCCGGCGAAGAGATCGAGATATTCGCGGCCGTCGACGTCCCACACCCGGCTGCCGCGCCCGCGAGCCAGCACGAGTCGAGGCGGTCCGAACGTATTCATCAGCGCCGCGGGATAGCGCTGGGCCCAGCTCGACTGCTGCACCGTGGTCACCTGTCCTCCCTGGCCTTGCGGATCTTGGTCGCGACCCCGGGCAAAACCTGGGTGCCGACGCCCTCGTCGGTGAAGATCTCGAGGAGTACGGCGTGTGGCTCGCGGCCGTCGACCACTGTGGCCCGGGGCACGCCTTGGGTCACAGCCGACAGACACGCAGCCATCTTGGGGACCATGCCGGACGCCAAACTGGGCATCAGCTCGGCCAACGACTCGGGGCTGATCTCACCGATCACGTCTTGGCTCTCTGGCCAGTCGCGATAGAGCCCCTCCACGTCGGTGAGGACCAGCAACTTTTCGGCGCCCAGCGCGACCGCGAGCGCTGCCGCCGCGGTGTCGGCGTTGACGTTGAGGACCTGACCCGTGGCATCCGGGGCGACGCTGGAAACGACCGGGATCCGGCCGGCCTCGATGAGATCGATCACCGATTCGGGGCGCACCCGGGCCACCTCGCCGACCAGACCCAGGTCGACTTCTTCGCCGTCGATCACCGTTCCGGTGGCGCGCGCGGTGAAGAGTCCGGCGTCCTCACCCGAGAGCCCGACCGCCAGCGGCCCGTGTTGATTGATCAGGCCCACCAGCTCACGCTGCACCTGGCCCACCAAGACCATCCGCACCACGTCCATCGCCTCGGGGGTGGTCACCCTGAGTCCCCCACGAAACTCGGACTCGATGCCCAAGCGGTCCAGCATGGAGGAGATCTGCGGCCCACCGCCGTGCACCACGACCGGCTTGAAACCCGCGAATCGCAAGAAGGCGATGTCCTCGGCGAAGGCGCGCTTGAGACCGTCGTCGGTCATGGCGTTGCCGCCGTACTTCACCACGATGATCTTGTCGTGATAGGTCTTCAGCCACGGGAGGGCCGCGGCGAGAGTCGCCGCCTTGACGTGGCCGGTGGTGGGCAGGTTGTCACTCATGAGGAATAGGCGCTGTTCTCGTGGACGTAGGCGTGCGTGAGGTCGTTGGTCCACACGGTGGCACGCTCACTTCCTGCCTTGAGGTCGATGGTGACCGTGACCTCGCGCGGCTTCAGGTCCACCACGGCAGGATCGGCTGCCGGAGTCGAAGTGCGACACACCCAGACCCCGTTGATGGCGACGTCCAGGTCGGCCGGATCGAACGCCGCGGCCGTCGTGCCGACGCTGGCGAGCACCCGACCCCAGTTGGCATCGCAGCCGAAGACCGCAGCCTTGAACAGGTTGCTCCGGGCCACACTCCGGGCCACCTCGACCGCGTCGTCCTCGGTGGCCGCATGGAGCACCGTGATCGCGATCTCGTGATCGGCACCCTCGGCGTCGCGGAGGAGCTGCATCGCCAAGTCGCTGCACGCCTGGGTGAGGGCTTCAGTGAACTCGTTGAGACCCGGGGCGATGCCGCTCGCCCCGCTGGCCAGCAGCGTCACCGTGTCATTGGTGGACATGCAGCCATCGGAGTCCAGGCGATCAAAACTCACCCGGGTTGCGGCCCGCAGAGCCACGTCGAGATCCGCGGCCGGGACCACCGCGTCGGTGGTGATGACGACGAGCATCGTGGCCAGTTGCGGGGCCAACATCCCGGCACCTTTGGCCATCCCGCCGATCGACCAACCCGGGCCTTCCACATGAACCTGCTTGCTCACCGAGTCGGTCGTCATGATCGCGGTCGCGGCCCGTGCGCCGCCGGACACGTCGAGGGCGGCGTACGCCTGGTCGATGCCGTCGAGCAACGCTTGACGGTCGTTGGCCAGGCCGATCAGCCCCGTCGAACAGACCACGACGTCGATGGCGCCGATGCCACAGCGCTCGGCGACTCGCTCGGCCACCGCGTGCGTGGTGGCGAAGCCGTCGGGTCCGGTGTAGCAGTTGGCCCCTCCGGAGTTGAGCACGACGGCGCGCACGACGCCGTCCTTGACGACTTCGCGGCTCCAGAGCACCGGGTTGGCCTGGCAACGATTGGCCGTGAACACCGACGCCGAATCAAACCGCGGACCGGTGTTCACGAGGAGGGCGAGATCAGGAGCACCGGAGCTCTTCAGTCCGGCGGCCACGCCTGATGCGACGAAGCCGGCGGGTGCAGTGATGGTCATCAGCGACCCTTTCGAGGGGGAGTGTGCGGAACGGCGAGGGCAACTTCGTGGCCTCGTCGTCGCCACTCGGTTGTCGCTTTGTCTGCGTCCGGTGTGCGGATCAGGATCCAGTCGGTGTCGAACGTCGAGATGGTGAACACGCTGATCTCGGCCTCGGCCAGGGGTGCCAGCAATTCGCTCAACACCCCGGTGAGCGAGAAGTCGAGTTGGCCTGCGACGCAAAACGCGGTGAACGGCTTCTCGTGGCGCGCCTTGGTCGGCACGCTGCGGGCCGCACACACGACCGACGTTTCCGTGGCGGTCGCGGTGATCGAAAAGATCGAGGACGACTCCGCCCACGAAGGAATGTCGCCACCCGGGGGAAACCTGACGATGGCCAGGGTCTCGGGAAAACGCTGCAAGGTGAACTGACGCGGCTGGGCGGTCATGGTGCCACTCCTACGGTGGACAGCCCCAGGGCTTCGTCGAAGCCCAGAGCAAGGTTGAGGCACTGCACGGCGGCGCCGGCGGTGCCCTTGGTCAGGTTGTCGATCGCCCCGACCACCACCAGCCGCCGGGCGGATTGATCCACCGCGACTTGGAGGTGGACCGAGTTCGACCCGAACACGGACTTGGTTTGGGGCCATTGCCCGAGGGGCAACACCCGCACAAAGGTTTCATCGGCGTACGCCGCGGCATAGGCGTCGTGAGCGTGTTCGGTCGTCAGCTCGGCGGCGATGGGGGCCGAGCAGGTAGCGAGGATCCCCCGCGACATCGGGACGAGCAGCGGTGTGAAACTCACGCTGACCGGGTCACCCGTGACCGCTTGGAGGTTCTGCATGATCTCGGGCGTGTGCCGATGAATGCCGCCGACGCCGTACGCCGAGACGTTGCCCATGATCTCGCTCCCGAGCAGGTGTGGCTTGGCG
The DNA here is from genome assembly GCA_963814245.1 of uncultured Actinomycetota bacterium. Lineage (GTDB taxonomy): Bacteria > Actinomycetota > Actinomycetes > Propionibacteriales > Nocardioidaceae > Nocardioides. The sequence continues at coordinate 969,723 of CAWFBY010000003.1, read as the reverse complement.
GACTTGCCGGCCCCCGACGTCCCGCTCGCGGCGACGACGACCACATCGGGAACGATCAGCCCGGCCGCCAGTGCGGGGACGAGCGCCAGCGACGAGATCGTGGGATAACACCCCGGAACCGCGATCCTGGTCGCTCCCTGGAGGCGCGCACGTTGTCCGGGCAGTTCGGGCAGCCCATAGGGCCAGGTCCCGGCATGCGCGCCGCCATAAAACTGGCGCCACAACGCGCCGTCGCTGAGTCGGAAGTCGGCGCCACAATCGATCACCAGCACCTCGTCACCGAGAGCCTTCGCGATCGCGGCCGACTCGCCATGGGGCAACGCGAGCACCACGACATCGTGGTCGGCCAACGTCTCCACCGAGGTCGGGGCGAGGATGCGATCGGCCAACGGGACGAGGTGAGGTTGCAGCGAACCCAGGGTCTGCCCGGCATTCGAAGCGCCGGTCAGGGCCCCGATGCGCGCGTGCGGGTGGCTCAGGAGCAGTCGGAGCACCTCGCCCCCGGCGTACCCACTCGCGCCGGCGACCGCCACCGTGAATTCACTCATCTGCATGACTATACATTCTCCTGTATGTTCCCGCACCTCGACCCCCTTGCTCCGAAGGGGGTGCCGTCGGACGGCGTACGGCGCTAGTTTCAAACCATGGCGTCCCTCACTGATTCCGACTACCTCACTCACCTGCGCACCGAGTCCGCACGGTTCCGAGACGTGCTCACGCACTGCGATCCGCTCGCCTCCGTCCCGACGTGTCCCGCCTGGGACGCCAGTGACCTCGTGTGGCACCTCACCACCGTGCATCACTTCTGGACTTACATCATCACGAACCGACCCCTAGGTCCCGATGACTATGTCGAAGCGGCGCGACCGGCAAGCTTCGGGGAGCTCTTGAGCGGGTTCGATGACGCCTCGGCAGGGCTCGCGCAGGCGTTGGCAAGCGCTGATCCCATCGCCCCGGCGTGGTCGTGGTCACGCGAACAGTCCGTCGGCTTCACCTTCCGCCGCCAGGCCCATGAGGCTCTGATCCATCGCCTCGATGCCGAGCTCACCGCGCACAGCGTGACTCCCCTCGACGCGACCCTCGCGGCGGACGGCGTGCTGGAGGTGCTCGACGTGATGTACGGCGGCACCCCCGACTGGGGAACGTTCAGCCCGCTCCCCCACTACCTGACGGTGACCTGCTCGGACACCGCGGACGTCACGTGGGTGCAGTTGGGCCGCTTTACCGGCACCGATCCCGGCGACGACGTCTCCTACGACGAAGACGACATCCACGTCGTACCTGACCCAGGGACCGAGCCCGACGCGACCATCAAAGGCCCCGCTGCCGCGCTCGACGCCTGGCTGTGGCGCCGCGGCGACGACGACGCGATCAGCGTGCACGGCGATCGCGGCATCTACGACCGCTTTCGGGCCACCGTGCACAACCCCATCAACTGGAGTTCCGCGCCGCTCGCAGTGTCGGGGTTGGCGTCAGCGTTGCACCGCGGCGAAACGGGCGGAGGCCTCCGCGATCGCCGCATCGCGCACGGCGCCCGTCTCTTCGTCCGTGAGGGTGCGATCCGGGGCTCGGAACCGCAATCGGAAGGCGAGCGACTTCTTGCCCTCACCGACCTGGTCGCCGGTGTAGACATCGAAGAGTCGGATCGACTCAAGGAGCTCACCCGCCCCCTGCCGAAGGGCCGATTCGAGCTCCGCAGCGCTCACCGACGTGTCGACGACGAGCGCGACATCCTCCCGAGCCACGGGGAACGACGAAAACGCCGGGCCCTGCACCACGTCCACTGCCGACGCCAAGAAGGGCCCGAGGTCAACCTCGGCCGCCGCCGTACGCGCGGGCAACGCGAAGTTGCGACACACCGTGGGGTGCAACTCTCCGGCGTGACCGACCACCGAGTCACCGACGACGAATTCGGCACACCGACCCGGGTGCCACGGCGCCAGCGCCGCGGGACGTACGACGACCTCGACGCACAACGCCGCCGCGACCTCGCGCACCATCGCCACGGCATCCTGCCAACTCGCAGATCGACCCGCGCCCCACCAGCCGGAGCGTTCGCGCTCGCCCGATAGCACGACAGCAAGGTGCAAAGGCTGATCCGGAACCGCCGCATTGAGGGCCGCGAACTCCTCAGCCGTCGGCCGCCGCTCGACCGGCGGGATGGGCGCCGGCCCCGCACCGCGCGGGAGCGTGACCGTGGCGGTTTCGAACAGCGCAACATCGGGTGCCCCGCGACCGGCGTTGCGTGCGGCCGCCTTGAGCAATCCCGGCAGCAGCGTCGCCGTCATCCAGGGCTCTTCGGCGGACAACGGATTGGCCAACCCGATCAACCGTCGCCGCTCATCGCCCTCGGGGAGCATCAGCGCGTCCAGGTCGGCGGGCCCCACAAACGGGAAGCTGATCACTTCGACGCAGCCGGCCCCGGCCACGGTGCGGCCAATGCGTCGGCGCAGGCGCTGCTCACGGGTCAAACCCGTACCGATCCGGGCCGCCGGCAGCACCGACGGAACCTGGTCATACCCCACGATCCGGGCGACTTCCTCGACCAGATCGAACGGGTCGCTGAGGTCGGGCCGCCAAGGCGGCACCCGCGCGGTCAGGGTTTCGGCCGCGACCGCGACCTCACACCCGATGGCCTCCAGGCACTCGATCGTGGTCTCCGCCGAGATCGCCATGCCGGTGACCCGTCCGGGCAAACCGGCCTCGATCGCGATGGTGGCCGCCACGGGAGCCTGGCCGACCTTGGTCACGCCGGGCTCGATCAGCCCGCCACCGAAGCGAACAAGCAGTTCGGCTACGCGGTCTGCGGCGGCCTCGGGAATCGTCGGGTCCACCCCGCGCTCGTTGCGCTTTCCGGCCTCCGAAGTGAGTTTGTGGCGCTTTCCGGTCCGAAACATCGATACCGGATCCCACGAGGCCACCTCGATCAACACGTGCGTCGTGGTGGCCGACATCTCCGTGGTTTCGCCGCCCATCACGCCGCCCAGCCCGATCGGCCCGGAGTCGTCGCACACCAGCAAGTCTTCGAGGTGCAAGGTGCGTTTGACCCCGTCGAGCGTGGTGAGCCGTTCGCCTGCGACTGCGCGCCGCACGCGGAGTGGCCCAGCGAGCTTGTCCGCGTCGTACCCATGAATGGGATGGCCCAACTCGAGCATGACGTAGTTGGTGACGTCGACGGCCAGTGAAATCGGGCGCATCCCCGCCAACTGAATCCGTCGCGCCATCCACGCCGGAGTCGCCGCGGTCGGGTCAAACCCGGAGACCATCCGGGCCACAAACACCGGGCACCCGTGCGGGTCGTCGACCAGCACCGGGTAGCCGTCGCCGTTGGGCTCGGAGGTGGCCCGCAGCGCGGGATCGACGTACGGCGCGGAGTAGGCCAGCGCGGCCTCGCGCGCGACCCCGCGCAACGACAGGGCGTAGGCCCGATCCGGGTTGATCTCGAACTCGATGACCTCGTCACGCAGGTGGAGCAGGTCGAAGGCATCGTCGCCCGGGGCTCCGGCAGCAGCCGGAAGCACGATGATCCCGTCGTGATCCTCGCCCAGGCCCAGTTCGCGAGCCGAGCAGATCATGCCGGCCGATATGTGCCCGTAGGTCTTGCGCGCAGAGATTTCGAACGGACCGGGCAGCACTCCCCCGGGAAGAATCACCACCACGAGGTCACCGGGCGCGAAGTTGTGCGCCCCACACACGATGCCTTGGGGTTCTCCGGTGCCGTTGGCCTTGCCCACGTCGACGGTGCACCAGTTGATCGTCTTGCCGTTGGTTTGCGGCTCCGGCGCCATGGTGAGCACGCGTCCGACGACCAGCGGTCCGCGCAGGTCGGCACCGGCTTGCTCCAAGGACTCCAACTTCAGCCCAAGTGCGGTCAGCCTGTGGGCCAGTTCGGTGGTCGACACCTCGGGCGGCAACGCCACATAGTCGCGGATCCAGGACAGCGGGGCGCGCATCAGATCTCCGTTCCGAAGGCCGACGAAAACCGGACATCGCCTTCGAACAGGTCACGCAGGTCGGCCAGTCCGTGCCGGAACATCAGCGTCCGGTCGATGCCCATGCCGAACGCGAAGCCCGTGTAGCGGTCGGGGTCCACTCCGCAGGCGACCAGCACCCGAGGGTTCACCACGCCGCAGCCGCCCCACTCGATCCAGCCCTCCCCCCGACACGTGCGGCAACTCGCTACGTCGGGCTCGACGCCTCGACATACAAAGCAGCGCAGATCGACTTCGGCGCTGGGCTCGGTGAAGGGGAAGTACGACGGCCGGAAGCGGGTGTTGATGCCCGGGCCGAACATGGCCGTCGCGAAGTGGTCCAAGGTGCCCTTGAGGTGGGCCATGGTGATGCCTTCGTCGACGACGAGGCCCTCGACCTGATGGAACATCGGCGAGTGCGTGGCGTCGTACTCGTCGGTGCGGAAGACCCGCCCGGGGCACACCACATAGATGGGCGGAGTGCGGGTCAGCATCGTCCGCGCCTGGACGGGCGAGGTATGCGTGCGGAGCACCACGGCGTGTTCGGCAGGCTCGACCCAGAAGGTGTCCTGCATGGTGCGTGCGGGATGGTCGGGGCCGAGGTTGAGAGCGTCGAAGTTGAGCCACTCCGCCTCGACGATCGGGCCTTCGGCGACCTCCCAGCCCATCGCGACGAACACGTCGGCGATGAGCTCTGAGGCGGTGGTGATGGGATGCCGCGATCCACGGGGAAAGCGGTCCACGGGGAGCGTCACGTCGACGGTCTCGGTGAGCAGCATGCGTTCTTCGTCTTCGGCCTCCAGGACGAGGGTGCGAGCGGCGAGCGCCTGGTTGACGGCGCCCCGGGCCTGCCCGACGCGTTGACCTGCGTCCTTGCGGGCCTGGGGCGGAAGGGCCCCAATCTCACGATTGGCCAGGGCCAACGGTGAGCGATCCCCCGCGTGATCGAGACGAGCCTGCTTCAGTTCCTCCAGGTCGGTCGCCGCAGCGAAGGCCGCCAGCGCCGCCTCGCGCATCACCTCGACTTCCTCGGCGCGCAGGGGGGTGACTTCGACGGGGTCGTAGTTTGTGTTGGGCCCTGACATGGATGCCTTTCCGGCGGCTGGCGAACGCGAAGCGGGCCAAGTCTAGGAACACCAGGATGCATCCGGCCAACCGGTATTCCGGCGAGACGTTCGTTTGCGATCGGTGGGGGCCCGAGATCAGCGCTGCTGGTCGACCGGGCGAGCGCCCTCGGGGCAGTTGTCGCCCACCAATCCCTGGGGCATGTCCTGGAGTGCCTCACGCGCCCGGGCCCGACCCAGGTTCCACGACAGCCACGAGTCCTCCTCGCGCCAGGTCGAGCCGACCGCGCAGGCTCGCTCGTCAGCGGGCAGGTCCGCGGTCGCGGGCACGGCATCCGCAGAAAGACCCTGGAGATAGACCCAATCCACCTTGTCTGTGGCGGCGTACCTGTCCAAGTTCTGCCGGGCGATCAACGCATCCGGGTTGGCCAGGGCCAGACCGGCGAGAGCCGCCGCCGCACTGAGTACGGCGAGCCGCGGCAGCCAGGTGCCGGCGAGCCGGATCCCCGCCGCCAGCACCGCCAGCACCACGAACCCGAGCCAGCCCTCGAACACATCGACAAGCAGACGCAGGCGGGTGAAACCGTAGGCGTCCTGGTAGACCTGCATGCGGTGCAGGGCCGAGGCGACGACCACGAGCGTGAGCGCGCAGAGCAGGCCGAGCGAACCCCGCAACCACCATCGGTCGACGGCCGTGCCGATGGCCGCTTTGCGGTTCGCGGCCCACACGACCAGCAGCGTGAGCGCGGTCGCGATCGTGAGTTGGCCAAATCCCTGGTGCACGTAGTCCGCATAGGTGAGCCCGGTCGTCCGTTGCACATAGGCGTCGCCGCCGAAGACGGCCGCCAGTTGCGCGATCAGGAACAGCACAAACACCCCGTCGATCAGGAGCACGGGGGTAAGCCACTCCCAGCGTTGCTGGACGGGTCGGCGAACCCCGCGCGTGTCGGATTCCAGGTCGGGCGGGTTCAGACCGAGGTACGCCGCAGTCAGGGCCACCCCCGCGACGGCGACCGCCAAGAAGATCCGGAAGACCAGAGAATCCACCGTCCAACTGGGGGTCACGTTGTCCAGCCACTGGGCGAACAACGCGTCGGCTGAGGCGAACAACAGGCCGAACACGAGCACCCCCACCACGGACAACGCCGCCGTGCGCAGCAACGCCGGCGCCGTCCCACGCCCAGCAAGACCGCGCACGCTGCCGCCCAGCCAGGGCAGGCCCCGTAGCCCCGCCAGTGGCCAACAAATCCCTGCGAGGATAAAGGCCGCGACGGTGCGCCCTCGGGTCAGGCCGATCACGAGCAGAGCGGCCCCCGCGAGGAGACACAGGGTCACCACCCACAGTGCATCGCGAAGCAGGACGGTCGAGGCGAGCACCGCGCTGAGTCCGGCGCAACCCAGCGTGAAGGGATCCCGTCGATGCTTGGCCGCAAAAAGTGCCGTGATTCCGGCCGCGACCAACACGAGGAACACCCCCAATCCGGCGGAGTGATGGGGGATGACCAATCCGGCCAAGATGCCGGTGCCGGCGGCGGCCGCCACCACATCACGACGCCGCGGCAGCTGACGCTCCGGCCAGAACCTGCCGAACACCGCATCAAAGCCCGACTCCTGGGGCACCGGGTAACCGGTCGGGCCTGGGATCCCGATCGACACCGGCTTTCCGGTCGGCGTTGGGGCTTGGATCGACGATCCGGGTGCGGACACGTGCACCTCCTGGGCAACCGCGGGGGGACCTGCTGGGGATCGTGGCGAGACGGGCAGATCGAGCCGAATCAGCGCTCCGGCCTGTCCCGCGGGCGGATCAACGAAGCGCAGCGTTCCGCCGTGAAGTTCGGCGATCCACCGAGCGATCGCCAAGCCAAGTCCGGTGCCACCACCCTCGTGCCCGGCCAGGGTGCCGAATCGCTCGAACACCCGCTCTCGGTGTTCGGGCGACAGCCCGGGGCCGGAGTCCGCGACCTCAACCGTCCAGCGCCCGGGATCGCCCGGCTGGACGGCCGCCGACACGGCCACGGTGCCCTCAGCCGGGCTGTGTCGGGTGGCGTTGGTGACCAGGTTGGTCAACAACTGGGACAGCCGGCTCGGGTCGGCCCACACGACTAGATCGGGTGGGGTCACCCGCACGTCGTACGTGAGCGCCCGCCCGCACACGTTGACGTCACGCACCACCTGTTGGAGGACCTCGGCCACGGGGACCCCGGACAGCGCCAGCGGCGTAACTCCCGCGTCGAGCCGGGAAAGATCCAGCAGATCTGCCACCAAGACGCTCAGCCGGCGAGCCTGTCCCAACAACTCGGTGAGCACCTCGGGCTCCGCCGCTTCGATCCCGTCAACCAGGTTCTCCAAGCGGGCGCTCACCCCGGCTAGCGGAGTGCGCAACTCGTGGGAGACGTTGGCGATCAGTTCGCGTCGCTCGCGGTCGGCGCTGGCCAAATCCCGTGCCATCGTGTTGAACGCGGTGGCCAGTTGGCCGACCTCGTCGTGGGTGGCGGTCTCGACTCGGGTGGAGTAGTCGCCCCGCGCCATGCGTCGGGCCGCTTCGGTCATCTGGCGCAGGGGCGAAGTCATGCCGACGGCGAGCAACTGGGTCACGCCCAGCGCGAGCGCGATGGTCACCGGAATGCTTAGCCACGGAGGTACGCCGCCCCGAGCGCCGACGGTGGCCAAGATGGCGGACACCGCGACACTCACGGCCACCAAGAGCCCCAACTTCACCTTGATCGACGTCACCCGGCCCAGGGGCGGGTGCGCGCTCATCGGGCCTCCAACGCATAACCAACGCCGTGCACCGTACGCACCCGGGCGGGTCCGATCTTGGCGCGCAAGGCCTTCACGTGGCTGTCCACCGTCCTCGTGCCTGAGGCTCCCGGCCAGTCCCACACCTCGGCCAGCAGGCGTTCGCGGGTCAACACCTGTCCCGGAGCGGCGGCCAAGCACACCAGGAGGTCGAACTCGGTCGGCGTCACGCGTACGTCGTCCTCGCCCACGCTCACCCGCCGACTCCCCGTGTCCACGACGAGGTCGCCCACGCGATGTACGGCCGGGCTCCGAGCCGTGAGCTCCACCGCACGCTCCACCCGGCGCAACAACGCAGCCACCCGGGCGACGAGTTCGCGCATCCCGAACGGCTTGGTCAGGTAGTCGTCGGCCCCCACGGCGAGTCCGGCGAGGATGTCCGCCTCGTCGTCGCGAGCGGTCAACATGAGCACCGGCACCGGATGGTCCCGCTGGATCCGGCGGCAGACCTCGAGCCCGTCGTACCCCGGCAGCATCACGTCCAGCAGCACCAGGTCCGGTGCAAACTGCGCACAGGCCGCGACGGCTCCGGGTCCATCCCAGGACTGGGCGACCTGATAACCCTCGGCCTCCAGCCGCCTGGTCACGCTGTCATTGATCACCGGGTCGTCTTCGACCACCAAGAGGCGGCGCCGTGGGGCGGACGGGGTGGAGTCGGCCTGGGTCATAGAAGCGACCCTAGGCAAGCGGGGCGTCAGATGGTGCGGGCGACTCGTGAAGGTTCTGTGCAGATTGCCGACCGGTGACTCGTCAGCACCGTCGTTTCAGTCATCGTCGGGGGCCACCGGCCAGGTCAGATGCACCCTCGCACCACCGCCCGGGGCCTCGTCGATCTCGACGGTGCCACCGTGAGCGCGGGTGAGCCCGTTGACGATGTACATCCCCAATCCAGATCCCCCCGTGACCCCGCCCGTCCAGAATTTCGTGAACACCCGGCGCCGGATGTCGGGCGAGATCCCTTCGCCTTCATCGTCGACCGTGATCGACACCATGGCGTGGGCCTGGTCGTGGGGGCGCACGTCGGTGGTCACCGTCACCGTCCCGTCACCATGGCGGACGGCGTTTTCCACCAAGTTGGTGATGACTTGGGTGAACTTGTCGGGGTCGGCGCTGATCAGCGGAAAGTCCTCGGGTTTGCGATAGTCGATCCGGCGGGCCGTCCCGGCCTGCACCGAGTCGACCACGCGCTGCACCAGCGTGGTCGCTTCCACGGGCCGCGGGTAGAGCGAGAGCCGACCCGTGTCGATCCGAGCGACGTCGAGCAATTCGGCGATCAGGCGGCTGAGCCGGTCGGCATCGGCGTTGACCGTGGTGAGCATCAACTTCTTCTGCTCGTCGTTCAGCTTCTCCCATCGGTTGAGCAGGGCCTGGACGAAACCCTTCACACCGGTCAGGGGTGATCTGAGCTCGTGGGCCACCGTCGCCACCAGATCGGACCTTTCGCGATCAAGCCGGGCTCGACCGCGCCCGGAGCGCAGGCAGATGGCGACCGCGGAGGTCGGCCCGCGCGGGCTGTCCCGGTTGATCGCCGCGGTCACGAGGACCTCTTGCCCGTCGGGCAGCAGCCAGGACTGTTCGGGGATCCCGGTGCGGGACCGCAGGCCGGCGTACGGCGTGTTGCAGGCGCACCAGTCTTGTCCGTCGCTGTTCTTCAGCGTCAACACCTCGCTCAGGTGGTCCCCCGCGCCGGTCTCGGGTCCCAGCCCGAGCAACTGCCGCGCGGCCACATTGACGAGCACCACGACGCCACGATCGTCGGCGAGCACGACACCATCGGGAAGCGCGTCGACCGCGGCGATGGGCTCGGAAGGCACGGGGTCGGTGGACACGCGCCCACCCTACTGACGGCGGGAGCGGTCGAGCGCACCTTTGGGTGGTTGAATGTCGGCGAACCTTCAGCCCCGAGGAGTCCCATGTCGCGTTCCCCTGTGCGTTGTGTCGTCGCGATCGTGCTGCTGTTGGGTCTGGCCATCGGAGTCAGCGCCTGTGGTGGCAACGAAGACACCTCGTCCGATCAGGCAACGGGCACCCTCACCGGCGATCCACTCCCGGACGGCTTCCCGCGCAGCGACCTGCCGCTCATCGACGGCGAGGTCTCCAATGCGATCGAAGTCGCTGGCGAGGGCTACCTCCTGCAGATCACCTCCGAGGCGAGCGCCAAAGATGTCTTCACTCAGGCCGCCGAACGCCTGACCGGTGCAGGCTTTTCGCTCGACGAGTCCCTGGAGCTGGGCGAGAGTTCGGGGGCCTTCTTGTCGGAGAAGTACGACGTATTGGTGACCGCGATCGACTCGGAAGGCTCCAGCCTCACCAGCTACACGATCACGATCAAATCGTGATCCAGTCCCGGCAAGCGACGTCGGCGAGGCTTCAGGACTGCGCACGGGCGCTGGCGTAGAGACACACCGCGGCCGCCGTGGAAAGGTTCAGGCTCTCGGCTCGCCCGCGGATCGGGATCCGCACCCGGTGATCCGCCAACGCCGCCAGGTCGGGGGCGAGCCCGTGGGCCTCGTTGCCGAACAACCACGCGGTCGGCCGGGCCAAGAGTTCGTCCGCCTCGAAGAGGTCGACCTCCCCGGAGCCATCGGCGGCCAACACCGTCAGGCCCGCCTCCTGCGCGCGGCGTACGGCCTCTTCGGCTGAAACGTTCGTGGCAAGCGGCACCTGGAACAAACTTCCCGCAGTGGCGCGCACGGTCTTGGCGTTGTAGGCATCCACCGATTCGCCGGCGAGGACGACGGCGCCGGCGCCGGCCGCGTCGGCCACGCGGATGATCGCGCCGGCATTGCCGGGATCCCGCACCTCGGCGCACAGGACCAGCAATCCGCGATCCGTGGGCTGGCGATCGGCCAGGAGGTGGTGGAGCGGGCGATCCACAAATCCACAAACCGCGACGACGCCTTGGGGGTGGACCGCGTCGGAGAGCGAGCTCAAGGCGGCCTCATCGATTGTGGTCCAACGATCGCCGGCCGTGGCGCGCAGTGCGTCGTACGGCGTGTCGGGGAGGGCAAACACCTCGACCACGCAGCCGGGCACACCGAGCGCGGCCTCGACGGCGTTGGGGCCTTCGGCCAGGAACAACCGGTGTTCGGCCCGAAAAGCACGACGGGCGAGCTTGCGTGCCTGTTTGACCCGGGTATTCCCGCTGGTCAGCGGGATGGGGTCGACACGAAAGCTCGCCACGTCAGCAGTTCCTTAGTCGTCGCGCGCCGGCGACGCAGTCAGGAAGCGGCAGGAGCGTTGACGTCTTCGGGCAGCGCGGCCTTAGCCGTCTCGACCAAAGCGGCGAAGGCGGGCGCGTCGTTGACGGCCAACTCAGCCAGGATCTTGCGGTCGACCTCGACACCGGCCAGGCTCAGGCCCTGGATGAAGCGGTTGTAGGTCATCCCCTGCGCGCGAGCGGCAGCGTTGATGCGTTGGATCCACAAGCGCCGGAAGTTGCCCTTGTTCTTGCGACGGTCGTTGTAGCTGTAGACCAGCGAGTGGGTGACCTGCTCCTTGGCCTTGCGGTAAAGCCGCGAGCGCTGGCCGCGGTAGCCGCTGGCGCGCTCCAGAGTGGTACGACGCTTCTTCTGCGCGTTTACTGCCCGCTTGACGCGTGCCATGGTCTTACTCCTTGTTGCTCACAGTGTTGGTTACACAAAGTCGGGGGGTACGGCGGTCGCTGCCACGTGCGTCGCGACCGCTGTGGGGCGTCGGCCCCGGTGGATCACAGACCAAGCAGCTTCTTGGCGCGTGGCACGTCGGCCTTGGCCACCTCGGTCGTGCCCGACAGGCGGCGCTTCACGCCTGAGGACTGCTTCTCCAGGTTGTGCCGCAATCCCGCCTTCTGGCGACGAATCTTGCCCGAACCGGTAACCCGGAAACGCTTGCTGGCACCCGAATGGGGCTTGTTCTTCGGCATCGTATTTCTGCTTTCTGTTTCGTGCGGCTAGTGGAAGGTCAGGCTTCGATCTCGGGGTCAAGGTTTTCGGAACGACCCCGCTCCTTCTTCTGAGCAGCGGGGTGGATCACCGCTGCTGCGGTGCGCTCGGCACGCTCCTCGGCCTCAACCGCGGCGCGCTCTGCGGCCTTGGTCTCCTTCTCGGCCTTGAGTTCGACCTTGGCTTCCGCCTTCTTCTTGTGCGGACCCAACACCATGATCATGTTGCGTCCGTCTTGCTTGGGGGATGACTCGACAAAGCCCAGCTCGGTCACGTCCTCGGCCAGCCGCTGGAGCAGCCGGAAGCCCAACTCGGGGCGGTGCTGCTCGCGACCACGGAACATGATCGTGATCTTGACCTTGTCGCCGGCCCGCAAGAAGCGGACGACGTGACCCTTCTTGGTCTCGTAGTCGTGGGCGTCGATCTTCGGACGAAGCTTCATCTCCTTGATGATCACGTTCGTCTGATTGCGGCGCGCCTCACGGGCCTTTTGTGCGTTTTCGTACTTGAACTTCCCGTAGTCCATGAGCTTGCAGACCGGCGGGCGAGCCATGGGGGCAACCTCGACGAGGTCCAGGTCCGCCTCTTGGGCAAGCTTGAGTGCCTCGTTGGTCGACACGATGCCGACGGTTTCGCCGTTGGGTCCGACGAGCCGGACCTCGGGAACCCGAATCCGATCGTTGATGCGTAGCTCGGTGCTGATGTGTCCTCCTGGGTTGTGCGTGTCCGAGGGCCCTGTTGCATTCGCTCCGAAATGCAAAACGGCCTTCGCTTGTCCAAGCGAAGGCCAGTCGTGACACGCCGCCACCCGATCGGGAGGCCACGCGTCCGAAGGCTGCCTCTCGGCCAGTGGCCGATCTGCACTCTTCGGGACCGGACCCGACGATCTGTGCCCAGGCCTGGTGGCCGGTGGCGGCGATCGATGCGGGTGGGAGACGATAACGCTGTTCTCCGCTTGGGAGATCGGTCATCCCCACGAGGAGGGCGACTGATCGGTCAACGTCGAATGATAGCGGATCATTCCGACGGCGCCGAATCCCCAGAACTCGTCGCCAACCTGGTCAGTTCGCTCTCCTCGATCACGAACCGCACCGGGCCTGCCACATCGATGACCAAGGCAACGGCGTTGTCGGCCAACGCCGTGCGCGCGGCCTCGACGAGCGACACCGGCACCGGGCGAGCCGCGGGATCCCAACCAGCCATCGCCGTCAATCCCGTGAACGCCAGCAGCGCTAGGCGACCATCGCGGCCGGTCAACAGCACTGCCGCCATCTCGCTGCTCTTCTCGTGGACGAGTCCGTCCCGGTCCACGTCGGCCTCGACGAGGATTGCGACCACCGGCACGAGCACGCGGCTCGCGGACAAAGTCGCCAGTGCCGCGGCGTATGCCCCTGGATCCTCCTCAAACGCCGCCAAGGCAGCGACCACCGCAGGGTCCGGCTCGCCGCGGTCGTCGGAGGGTTTGCGGAGTGCAGACACGCGCCTGATCTTCGCATCCGGCTTTGGCGCCGCGGTGTGCCACCCTTTGCACTGTGGGCTACTACTTCTACTCCCCCATCTTGTGGGCGCTGGCGATCTCGCTGACCACGTTCGCCGGCGTCTGGACGTTCTTCTCCTGGCGCCGCGGGCGTCACGCCTCGGCGGTGCGCGGAGTGGGTTTGATGATCCTGCCGTTTGCCGCCCTCTTCACCGGCACCCTCACCCTGGTGATGCGGATGCTTGACGCGGTGGCGCTGTGGGCGACGGGCTTCGTGTTTCGGCCCACCGTGTGGGTGGGATTGCTCTTGTTCGCCGTTGCTGCTGGATTGTTCGTGCTCGCACGACGGCTAGGCCCGCCCCGTGAAGCGCCCGGGGACCGTCCATCGCTCACCAGCCGCGGGACCTCCTCGGCGCAGCCCGCCGATGTGGACACCGAGATCGCCGAAATCGAGGACATCCTGCGCAACCGGGGCATCACCTAAATGGCACACGCGTTTGTCGAGCGCAACCGCCTCTGGGCGCGCCTCAAGGCTGCGGTTGCGAGCGCGACGCCTGCTTTTGCCGCCCCGATCGGCGTGGTCGATCTGGAGGCGTTCGACGCCAACGTGGCAGCGTTGGTCGCGGCCGCGCAGGGCAAGCCGATTCGGCTCGTCACCAGGTCGCTCGGTATCCCCGATCTGATCACCCGGGCGGCGCAACACGACGGGTTCCGGGGTCTGCTCGCGGGCAGCGTGGCCGAAGCTCTGTGGCTGCACGAGGAGCGCCTCAGCAACGACATCGTGGTGGCCTACCCGAGTGTCGACGCTGCCGCGTTGAGCAAACTCGCCTCGTCACCTTCGGCGGCCGCGGTGATCACGCTGATGGTCGACAGCCGTGTCCATCTCGACCTGGTCGACGCGCTCCGAGCGTCCAAGGCGGTGCCCATCCGCGTCGCGATCGACATCGATGCCGGCCTGCGGATGGGACGCCAGCATGCGGGGGTCAAGCGCTCCCCGCTGTACGACGCAGCCCAGGTCGTCGCGTTGGCGGCCGAGGTCGAGGCGCGCAGGGGTTTCCGCCTGGTGGGTGCGATGACCTACGCCGCGACCGGTGGCTTCCCGGACTTGCACCTCGGGCGGCAGGCCCGCTCGCTTGTCCGGCGCAAGCTGGAGTCCGCAGCCCAAGCGCAGTTGGCGGTGCGGCGCAGCGAGATCGCGCAGGCGCTGGGGGCCATGGTGGAGTTGGAGTTTTGGAATGCCGGAGGCTCCGACTCGATCGTTGAGGAAGCCGCCGATCCTGTCGTGACCGAGGTTGCTGCGGGGTCGGGGCTTTTCGGGCCCAGCCTGCTCGAAGGGGGTCCTGTCTCTGCGCTGCAACCGGCCGCCTACTGCGGATTAACCGTCACCCGAAGGCCGTCTCCGGAGATCGCCACCGTGCACGGAGGCGGGTTTGTTGCGTCTGGTCCGGTCGGTGCCGATCGGCTGCCCGTGCCCTGGGCCCCGCCCGGACTGCATCTGACCGATCTCGAAGGGGCTGGGGAGACCCAGACGCCGCTCACGGGCCATCCGGCCGCGCTTCTGCGGGTTGGGGACCTGGTGTGGTTCCGTCCCGCCAAGCCGGGTGAATTCTTCGACCGGGTCGCCCAGGTGCAGCTGTTGATGGGGGCGACTTTCGAAGCGCCCGCGTCGACCTATCGGGGCCTGGGCCTTGTCTTCTGAGCCGGAGTCTGGGTTCGCGGATGCCACCATCGGCGAGGTGCTCGATCACGTGCTCGCCCGCCCGTGCACCTTGGGCGCGGGGCGGTTGTTGTGCATCGACGGTCCCGCCGGATCGGGCAAGACCACGCTTGCCGGCGGCGTACTCGCCCTGGCTCGCGCGCGCTCCCTCACCGCCGAACTGGTGCACCAAGACGACCTCTACCAAGGGTGGTCTGGCCTCGATGGAGTGGCGGCTCGCGTGTCCGCGCTCTTGGAGCCCCTGAAGGTAGGTGCGCCCGCGACCTATCAACGCTGGGATTGGGTGGCCGAGAGGTGGGCCGAACGACACACCGTGCCCCCCGTCGATCTGCTGATTGTCGAAGGTGTCTTAGCCGGCGCCCTCGACTATGCCGACCTGATCACGACGTTGGTCTGGGTCGAGACCCCGCCAGAGTTGCGACTCACTCGCGGGTTGGAGCGCGACGGCGAGGCAATGCGTGAGCATTGGGAGACCTGGATGCTGGCCGAACAGCGCCACTTCGAGGCAAACCACACCCGCGAGCGAGCCGACCTGGTCCTCGACGGGGGCTGAATCGAGAGGGCTGGCAAGCCGGATGAGCCGAGTTTGCCCGCTTTAGACCATCCAGTTGGGCTCGAAGCTCGGATCGGTCAGCGCCGGCCGATCGAAGCCGAACGCCTCGATGTTCGAGGTGGTGTGCCCCAGGGTGGCGAGATCAGCCAGGATCCGGCCGAACGTCGGGGTGAACTTGAAGCCATGCGCAGCCCCCAGCCCGACGAAGACCTGGGGGTGGCCGGGCACGGCGTCGATCAGGAAATCGCGGTCGGGGGTCAAGGTGTAGTGGCAGCGCAGGGAACGCACGGCGGGGCCCGATCCGGGCAGCATCGCTGCAAGGTGTCCGGCCAGGGCCGCCTGCATCGTCGGATCGACCGCGTCCGTGCGCCGGTCCGGGTCGGCCACCGGCCCACCACAATCCTGGGCCGCCTTGATGGTGGCTTCTCCATAGGTGGGGAAGCCGTAGTAGGACGGCTCGTCCATCCAGATCCAGAGCGGCAGTCGCCCGGGCGCGAACGGCTCCGGGTCCTGCGGCGAGAAATACGTCGCCTGCTCCCGGGTGACGGTCAGCGGGACCTGCACGTCCAAGTCGGCCAACAACTGGTTCGTCCAGGCGTCAGCGCAGACCACCGCCGAGGTGCAGGTGTACGTCGCGTCCCCGGCGACCACCTCGACGGTGTCGCCCAGATCGCGGATCGACGTCACGGGGCTGAGATCGCGCAGAGTCGCGCCGTACGCCCTAGCCCGCTGCTGGAGCACGCGCGTTCCGCGACCGGCGGGCACGATCGCGCCCCGCGGCTGATAGAGCCCGATTGTGCCTGGGGGCAGTCGAAACTGCGGCCACCGCTCGGCGATGGCAGCGACCGAGAGGAGCTCGAAATCGATCCCCACCTCGGTCAGGCTGGCGACGTAGTCGTCCATCCCGATGGCCGCACCCGGAGGGAAGAGGTCCAGTCCTCCGACCACCGTGACCAGCGACTCCCCCGAGTCCGCTTCGAGAGCCGCCCAGTCGTCGTACGCCTCGCAGGTAAGCGCGACGTAAGCCGGCGTGTGATAGCTGTGCCGCAGGATCCGGCTGGTGTCATGGGAGGCGCCGCGCGTGTGGCCCAACTCGAAGCGCTCCAGCCCGAGGACCGAATGCCCGCGCCGGGCCAGTTGATAGGCCGTCGCGGAGCCCAGCGCCCCCAGCCCGACGACGATGTGGTCGACGTGACTCACGAATCCCCCAACCGATCCCCCAACCCATCCCCCAGCCTGGGCAACAACCAGCGGCGGATGTCCGCACTGTCGTCCTCCATCGGAGCAAACCAGCCGTGCTGGTAGGCGCGCGACGACATCCCCCGCTGGACCGACTCGCAGATCGCCCAATCTTGCTTGTTGACCAGGTCCCACAACTCGGCGGCATCACTCGGATCGAAGCCCGGGTCGGCGACGGCATCGGGGTGAAAGAGCAACAGGCATTCGATCCGGGTGCGATCAACCGCTAGCGGAGTGAGGATGAAGGCGGCGACGTGTTCGGCCGAACAGGACAGCATCAGATTGGGATAGACCAGCTCTCCCTTGTGCCGCACCCGTTCGTCGGGGTCCAGCCCCGGGAAAGGAGCACGCTCCGAGGTGCCCGACAGCGTGAACGTCCAGGCGCCCTCGCGATGAGGCACCCCGGCGTCCCAGTCGATGTCGAGCCCCCCGCCACCGAACACCGGCACCAGGCGCGTGAGCTCGGGATGAACCGGGCCGCAGTGATAGCACTCGTTGTAGTTCTCCGCGATGACCTTCCAGTTGGCCGCCACATCGTAGGTCAGCGTCCGAGCCGTCACCAGTGAGCCGAGGTCATAGTTGACCAGGGTGCGCGCCGGGCGTTGGACCGCCTCGCTCAGCGCTCCCATGAGCGGCGTGTCCGCCACCGCCGTCAGGCGCACGAACACAAAGCCGGCCCACTCCGCCACCGCCACCGGGTGAAGGGAAAACGCACTGCGGTCCAGACCATCGGTGTGCGGAGCGCGCAACAGTTCGCCCGACAACGCATAGGTCCACGAGTGATAGGGGCAGCGCAGCGCGGCGACCTCGCACGCGCGGGGCCGATCGTCTTGGACGGCGCTCGGCGCCACCAGTTGCGCTCCGCGGTGGCGACACACGTTGTACGCCGCGTGGAGGCCGCCGTCGCCGTCGCTCGTCACCAACACCGACTCGCCGAGAACGTCGAGGACCAGCACCCGTTCCGGCTCGGAGAGGCCCAAATCGACGCGGCGTCCCACGCAGGTCCACTCGCGCGTCATCACCTGCTCGCGCTCCCGTCCCCACGCGGCCGCGTCGACGTACATCTCCTTGGGCAGGGCAGCCTGCAGCTCACTCACGCGATCTCCGCCAAGTGGCAGGCCACCTGATGTCCCGTGGTGCTGGCCGGCAACACCGGCAACGGCGTGCCCGTGCAGGCCCCGGTCACGCCGGCGGCCTCGGCGCGGCCGTCCAATAGCGCCGGACACCGCGGGTGGAACCGGCAGCCCCCCGGAATGCTGCTCGGATCGGGAATCTCCCCCTTCAGCACCACGGGGGTCAACGACTTCATTTCGGGCACGACGGAGAGCAGGGCCTGGGTGTAGGGATGGCGCGGCGCGGACAACACGTCCTCGGTTGCTCCTGCCTCGACGATGCGGCCGAGGTACATCACCGCGATCCGATCGGCGATGTTCCAGGCCAACCCCAGGTCATGGGTGACCACGAGCACGCCCAGCCCGCGCTCTTCACGCAGCGCCAAGAACAGGGCCAACACCTCGCCCCGAATCGAGGCGTCCAGGCTCGAGACGGGCTCATCGGCGATGAGCAGGTCGGGATTGAGCGCCAACGCCCCCGCGATCAAGACGCGCTGGCGTTGCCCGCCGGAAAGTTCGTGCGGATAGCGCAGGAACAGGTCCTCCGGGGGACGGAGCCCGGCCGAGGCGAGGGCATGGGCCACCAGTTCGGTCTCGGTGTGACCTTGCGCATCGGTTGTCACCAGCTTGTGGAGACGCACCCCCTCGGCCACCGACTCATAGACGGTGTGGCGCGGATTGAGCGCTCCGGCCGGATCCTGAAGCACCATCTGCACGTTGCGCCGCAGGGCGCGCAAACCCCGGGTGGAGTAGTCGAGGGGGGCTCCGTTAAAGCGAACTTCGCCCTGGGTGGGGTGTTCGAGGCCGAGGAGCGCACGGGCCAACGTGGTCTTGCCCGAGCCGGACTCCCCCACCAATGCCACGATCTCGCCGGGCCGAACCATCAGGTCCGCGCCATCCAACGCGCGGGCCACCGAGCCCGAACGCGCCGCGAAATGGACCGCGACACCGCGGGCCTCCAGCACGCCGGCATCGAGGGACGTGGTGGTGGTCATGAGTCCGCCAAACGAATGCAGGCGGCGGACCGGGTGGGCGAGATCTCCAGCAAGGGCGGGACCGCATCAGCGCAGGCCGCGATGGCGCGGACACACCGCGGGGCGAAGGCGCAGCCGGTTGCCAGGTTGCGCGGATCGGGTGGGTCGCCAGGCAGACCAGCCGGCGCATATCGGGCCGCCGGATCCCCCACCTTCGGGAACGCGGCGCTCAACGCGGCGGCGTACGGATGCAGCGGGCTGTCGAAGACCTCCTTGGCCGGGCCCTGCTCGACGACGCGGCCGGCGTACATCACGACGATCCGGTCACACAGGTCGGCCAACACCGAAAGGTCGTGGCTGATCAGCATCATCCCGACATCGAGCCGCTTGACCAGGTCCGACATCACACCGAGAACCTGGGCCTGCACCATCACATCGAGGGCGGTGGTGGGCTCATCAGCGACGATCAGGGACGGACGACAGGCGAGCGCCATCGCGATCATCACGCGCTGGCGTTGTCCGCCGGAGAGTTGGTGAGGATAGGAGCGCGCGCGATTGGGAGCCAGCCCCACCTGGTCGAGCAGTGCTTCGACCCGCGAGGCGAGGGCCGATGGGTCGATCCCCTCCTCATGGACTCGGATCGGCTCGGCCAACTGATCGCCGATGCGTTGCACCGGGTTGAGCGAGTGCAGGGCGCCCTGGAAGATGATCGAGGCCCCCGCCCACCGGAGGGCGCGTAGCGCACCCCACTTCATTGTCTGGACGTCTTCGCCCTCGACCAGCACGCGGCCGGTGACCTTCGCCGAGGCGGGCTGTAGGCGCAAGATGGTGCTGGCCAGCGTCGACTTGCCACAGCCCGACTCCCCCGCCAGCCCCACGATCTCGCCACGGGCGACCGACAGGCTCACCGAGCGTACGGCGGGCACGTCCCCGCCGTCGCCCCGATAGGTCACCCCGACGTCGTCGAAGCGCAGCAACTCCGGGAGCGAGGCCGCCCCGGCGATCATCATGAGCGCGCCCTCAACCGCGGGTTGAGGACCTCTTCGAGCGCCTGCCCGACGAGCGTGAACGCCAACACGACCAACACCACGCAGACCCCCGGCGGGATGAGGAACCACCAGGAACCGGTGGTCACCGCGCCGACGCTGTAAGCATCGTCCAGCATGGTCCCCCAGGAGATTCGGGTCGGATCGCCCAATCCCAGAAAACTGAGCGTGGTTTCGGACAGGATGGCGATGGCAACGGTCAGCGTGGTGTTGGCGAAAACCAAGGGCACCACGTTCGGCAGGATGTGGTGGCTGATCTGATGCCACCGGCCAGCTCCGAGCACCTTGGCGCGCTCGAGGTAAGGCCGCTCCTTGATGGACAACGTCTGGCTGCGGATCAGCAAGGCCGTGCCCGGCCACGAGGTCACGCCGATGACCAGCGCAATGTTGACCAACGAACGCCCCAACACCGTTGCCAAGACGATCGCCAACGGCAGGAACGGGATCACCAAGAACCATTCGGTGAGCCGGGAGAACACCGCACCGATGCGGCCCGGGAAATAGCCCGACACCAGGCCGATCACGGTGCCCAACACCATGGAGATCAGGGTCGCGAACAAGCCCACGAAGAGGGAGACCCGCGAACCCCAGATCAGCAAGGTCAGCACCGACCGCCCGTTGTCGTCGGTGCCGAGCCAGAACTGCGACGAGGGCGCTTCGAGCACCCCGCCGGTGGCCCGGGTGACCTGCAGACCTTCGGCGTCCGCCAGCAACGGCGCGGCCAGGGCGACGACGACGAAGAAACCCAGGATGGACAACCCGACCAGTCCCGAGCGATGCCGGCGGAAGTCGGCCCAACCACGGCGCCAGGCAGCGAGACGGCGCTGCCGCGCGAGGCCGCGCGCGGTGATCACTGGAGTCGTGGTCATGTGCGCACTCTCGGATCGAGCAGGCCGTAAATGAGGTTCGCGACCAGGTTGGCCGCGATCACGGCCGCCGACGCGACCAAGAACGTCCCCTGCAAAACCCAATAGTCCGGCGTCTGCAGGGCCTCCGTGGCCAAGAGCCCCAAACCTTCGATCGAAAAGACCGTCTCGATCGTGATCGCCCCCGACAACACGAAGCCCATGCTCAACGCGATCAAGGTCGTGGTGGGCAGCAGCGCGTTGCGGACCGCGTGTTGGTTGCGCACATTCACGTCGCGGAGCCCTTTGGCCCGTGCCGTCGTGAGGTAGTCCTCACCGATCTCGTCCAACAGCGAACTGCGCATGATCAACGAATAGTCGGCGAGATAGGCCAGCGTCAGGGTGATCACCGGCAAGGTGAGGTGCCAGGCGGTGTCGAGCACGCCCAGGAAAGACCCCGGTTCGACTCCGTCGGAGTGCAGCCCGTTAACGGGGAACAAGGCGGGCAAGGGGCCCGGTCCGGTCGAGAACACCACAATCAAAATCAGACCCAACCACCACTCCGGCATGGAATACAGGGTGAGCGTCCCCCCGGTGGTCGACTTGTCGAAAAAGCTCCCCCGCTTCCAGGCCTGGTTGATGCCCAGCCACACCCCCAAGACCGTGGCGAGCACGGTGGCTGAGCCCACCAAGAGCAGGGTCAAGCCAATGCGATCGAGGATCAAATCCGAGACCGGGACGCGATATTTCAACGAATACCCCAGGTCGCCCGAGGCGGTGTTCTTCAGGAACGTGAAGAACTGCTGCCACAGAGGCTCGTCGAGTCGATAGGTGCGATTGAACTCGTCCAGCTGTTCGGCGCTGGTGAAGCGACCCCGTCCCAGCGTGCGCGCCGGATCGCCCGGCAACACCCGGAACAAGAAGAAGTTGACGACCAGCATGAAACACAAGCTGGCAAACGCGCCAACGACCTTGCGCGCGACGTACCGCCCATAACTACCGCGGCCCGGACCGGCCGTTGTTGCGGCAACTTCGCTGGTCGCCGTGAGGCTCACTCGCGATCCTCGACCGTCGAGCGCCGCCGCAACAACACCACCCCACCGATCCCGAGCGCCGCCAAGAGGGCGACGCCGCCGGCAATGAGCACGCCCGAGCCGACGCTCCCATCGGAGCCAGCCTTCGTGGCCGTCGTGACGCCCGCGCCCCCTTCGCATTGATCGGCCTGCGCCACCGGGCGCATGTTGAGGTAGTTGTAGACGCCGTACTGGAAGATCCAAATCCCACCAGGGTCGGGCTGCTGTCGCATGCACACGAAGCGGTCCGAGCGCACTGCCTCGCCGACGGTGTTGTAAGCCGTGACGAGGTAGGGCGAATCGCGGAACAGGATCTCCTGCATCCGCTTGACCTGCTCCTGACGAGCGGTGTCATCGAGCTCGGTCTGCTGCTGCTCGAACAGCGCGTCGTACTCCTCATTGCAGTACCACGAGTCCGACCAGCCATCGAACTGGCCGCAGGTCAGATAGCTCAGCATCGACGAAGGGTCCGGCTCCACGTACCACCCCCACTGGAAGATGTCGAAGTCTCCATCGAGAATCACGCCCGTGAGCTTGCTCGACTCCATCGCGACGATCTCGGAGTCGATGCCGATGTCGGCCAGCCACTCCGAGAAGAAGTTCATCGTGTCCAGCGAGGTCGGCGACTCCGAGCGGGCGAACAGGCGCAGCTTGCCGATCGGCGTGCCGTCCTTCTGGGTGCGGAAGCCGTCGTCCCCCATGACGTAGCCCGCCTCGTCGAGCAGTTGCGCGGCGCGCTCGGGGTCATAGGTGAAGGCGTCCTCGGTCGGCGGCTCCCAGCGGAAGTCGGCGTACGCCGGCGGAATGATCGACGAGCCGGGGATGCCCGCCCCCTGATAGACACGCTCGATGATCGTGTCGAGGTCCAGCGAATAGCCCAACGCGTGGCGGAACGCGGGATCCAGGACTGCGGGGTTCGGATCGCCCTTGGGCGCACCCGTCTTGGTGTCGATCGACCCGGTGTTGAAGGCGATCTCGTCGAAGCCGGGCGAGTCGCCGTTGATCGCGGTGATGCCGTCGCGACCCTCCAACGCCTTGACCTGGACCGCGGTAATGTCTTCGACAAAGTCGACCTCGCCCTTGATAAGCGCTTGGATCGCCGGATCCTGGGACTTGAAGACGCGGAAGATCACTTCATCAATGTGCGGCGCACCCCGCCAATAGTCGGGATTGGCCTCGAAGCGGTAGGTGAAGCCCCCGGCCGTACCTTCCACCAACCGGAACGGCCCCGAACCCACCACGGGTTGGCCGTCGGTCGGCTCCGCGGGATAGGACTTGACCTCGTCCTCGGTGATGTCCTTCCAAATGTGCTCCGGCACGATCGGGATCGGCAACAGCGGCAGCACGGCGCTCGGCTTTTTCAACGTCAGCACCAGCGTGGTCGCATCGGGAGCCGTGATCTCGGTGACTCCCGTCAGGTAAGAGCCCCAAGTGGCCTTTTCGGGACCGCCGTCGATGATCCGGTTGTAGGTGTAGGCGACGTCCGCCGCGGTGAGGGGTTCCCCGTCCGACCAGGTCGCCTGGTCGGTGATGGTGAACGTCCAGGTCAGCCCGTCATCTGAGGTTCCCCACTCCGTAGCCAGACCGGGCTCCGGCGACATGTCGGCCATCGAGTAGGTGATCAGGTAGTCGTAGGTCAGCGCCCACATCTCGAACGACGTGGCCTCGATGCCCAAGAAAGGATTGAACGAGTCAACATCGTTTTGCACCGCCACGGTGAAGGTCACCGGCTCATCGGCCGCGCCGCTCGCCGAACCCCCCAGCGCGAGGGCGGGCGTGAGGGACGCCAGGGCCACAGCCCCTGCCGCCACCAGGCGCACGCGAGTACGTTGACGCCCGTGACCACTTCGCCCCAACCGCCCACCACCCGACAGCAGACCCATGACCACGTCGAGCACGGCGTTCTTCGCCCCGACCCGTTTCATTGGCTGGGCGAGGCCGACTCCCCCGAGGTCCTTGCTCACCTTCAAGCCGAACGTGGTTGGTACGACGCTTCGGTTGCCCATCTGTTACCCCTTGTCGCGACGCTGCGGACCGAGATGGAATCGCTGCTGGCACCGACCGATGTATCTGTGGCGTGGCACCGTACGCGTTTTTCCTACTACACCCAGCACCTCACGGGAAGGGACTACGCACAACTGATGCGCGAAAATCGCAAGTTTGCGACCCGGACCACGAATGAAACTGGCGTTCCTCTCGCTTCCGACGACGGAAATCGTGCGGCCGAGCTGGTCCTCGACTTTGGCTCCTTGGTAGACGAATCGGGCTATCTCGATCTGGGGATCACCCTCGTCAGCCCCGACGAAAACCTGCTCGCCTACTCCGTCGACAGCACCGGAGACGAGGTGTTCGCGCTGCGGTTCCGTGATCTGCGCACTGGGCTGGACCTTCCCGAATCGATTGCCCGCACCTATTACGGGGGCGCGTGGAGCGCGGACTCCGCCTCGTATTTCTACACCGTCCACGACACCGCCTACCGGCCCTACCAAGTGTGGCGGCATCGGCTTGGCACTGCGCCCGACCAGGACCAATTGGTGCTGGTTGAGCCCGACGAGCGGTTCGAGGTGAACCTGCGTGCGTCGCGATCCGGTGAGGTCATCTTGGTCTGGAGTGAGAGCAATACAACCAGCGAGGGCTGGGCGATCGACACGCGCCAACCCGACGCACCACCACGCTCGATCGGTGGGCGACGCGCCGGCGTGCGCTACCGCGCCGATCACCGGCGCGGGGCCGACCTCGATGACCTGGTGATCGTCACCAACGACAACGCAGTGGAATTTCGGCTGGTGACGGCGCCGATGCCGCGCGACGCCGATCAGGACTGGACCACGTGGCGCGAAGCCCGTCCGGAGAGTCCGGCGGACCGGCTGGAGCAGGCCCACGCGTTTGCCGGCGGGGTCCTGCTGACCCTGCGCACCGAGGGGACCCACGTCCTGCGGTTGCTCACCCACGACGATCTGGCCGGCCCGGGTCGCGACCTTCAATCACGCTTCCCGGGAGGGGAGGTTTACCTCTACCGCACGCCGGACTATGACTCGCCCACCGTCACATTGGTCGATGAGTCCTACATCGAACCCGCCATCTGGTCCGTCGTCGACTGGGATTCGGGCGAGGTCAGCGACGTACGCCGTGAGGAGGCGCCGGGCCATGACCCCGCGTGCTACCTCACACATCGTCACGCCTTTGCATCGGCCGACGGTACGCCGGTCCCCGCGACCGTCGTACGCCATCGCGACACGCCTCTCGACGGGAGCGCCCCCGCGCTGGTCTACGGCTATGGCTCCTATGAGGTGGTGTTCGAGCCGGAGTGGGACCCAGCCCTGCCGAGCTTCCTGGACCGCGGTGGGGTGTTCGTGTTTGCTCACCTGCGAGGCGGGGGCGAAAACGGGCGGCACTGGTATCTCGACGGGAAACTCCGCCACAAGCAGCACACCTTCGATGATCACGTTGCCGTGGCCGACGGACTCGCAGCCGAGGGACTGGTGGACCCCAACCGGATTGCCACCCGCGGCCTCAGCGCCGGCGGGTTGTTGCAGGGTGTCGTGTTCAGCCAATGGCCCCAACGCTGGTGCGCGGTCGTCGCCGAAGTGCCGTTCGTCGATGTCGTCACGACGATGTTCGACGAAGCCACCCCCCTCACGATCACCGAGCGGGAGGAGTGGGGCGATCCACGCGTCCGCGAGGAGTTCGACTGGATGTGTGCCTATGACCCGATCCAGAACCCGCCGCCCGCCGGGTCCCGCCCCGACCTGCTGGTCACGGGCGCGGTCCACGATCCGCGCGTGATGGTGCGCGAGCCGGCCAAGTGGGTGGCCACCCTCCGCGCTGGAGATCCCGAATGGTCGCCACGCTGCTTGTTTCGTTGTGAAACCGGTGCCGGGGCGCATGTGGGCCCCTCCGGACGGTTCGGTCACCTCGCCTATGAGGCAGAGATCTATGCCTGGCTGCTCGACCGGTTGGGACTGGCCGAGGTGTCGTCGTGACCGCGGCGTCTGTGGCACCTGCAGAACTGGCGGACGAGGTTCTGCGCGTCGCACGCGACCTGATCCGGATCGACACGACCAACGGCAACGAAACCGCAGCCGCCCACTATCTCGCCGACTATCTGGGCGCGGCCGGGGTGGCGTGCGAATTGGTCGCCAAGGATCCCGCCCGGGCCAATCTGGTCGCCCGAATCCCGGGCCGAGGCGACGCCGCCTCCCTGGCCTTCGTCGGGCACACCGACGTCGTGCCCGCTGATCCCCGAGATTGGACTCATCCTCCCTTCGCAGCCGTCGTAGACGACCACGGCTATCTCTTCGGACGTGGCGCGATCGACATGAAGAACGAGGTCGCCGCGCGCACCGTCGCCATGGCGCACCTGGCTCGCTCCGGTTTTGCACCCCAAGGCGACCTTTGGCTGATCCTGGTCGCCGACGAGGAGGACGGCGCCGCCGATGTGGGGATGCGCTGGCTGCTCGAGGCACGCCCGGACATCCGGCCGGATCTGGCCATCAACGAGGGCGGCGGTCAACGGCTGGTGCTGGCGGACGGGCGCACGATGCACGCGCTTTCGGTCGGCGAGAAGGGCACCCAACCCGTGCGGATCGATGCTCTCGGTGAGGCCGGACATGCCTCCATGCCGACGATCGGCGACAACGCCGTGCCGCACCTCGGCCGACTCCTGGCCCTCATCGGCCAGGGCCTGGCGACCCCCCAGGACTCACCGTTGTTGCACCACACGCTCAAGGTGCTCCTCGGGTCGCCTTCGGGCGACCTCTCACGCGATCTCGAGCGGGCCTGCTCGTTGCACCCCATGCTGCGCCACTCGTTGCCGCCGCTCAGTGGAACCACGATGGCACCGACCATGCTGGGTGGTTCGGCCGCCCGCAATGTGATGCCCGCTCGCGCCTGGGTCGAATTGGACTGCCGAATCCTCCCCGGGACCACTCCCGACCAGGTCGAAGAGTCCATCCGGGCAAGGCTGGGGAGCGAGACTCCCTATGCGCTCAGCTTCCCGGAGCCCACTGTTCCGGGGAGCAGTTCGTCCGTGGACGGAGTTATCCCCGCGGCGATCGCCGCCTTCCTTGCCGAGGAGGATCCCGGCTCCTCGGTGGTTCCGGTCCTGTGCACCGGGTTCACCGACTCCTCGTTCCTGCGGGCCGCGTCGGGCACCGCGGCGTACGGCTTCAGCCCGTTTCGTACGACGCCAGCCGAGGTCTTGGACTCGGGTTATCACAACGCCAACGAGCGCGTCCATGTCGACGACCTGACCCTGTCAGTGCGGTTCCACCTCGACCTGGCCCACCGCCTCCTCGACCCGTCGCATTTTCACCCCCGACCCGTCGCAAATTGACACTCGACCCGTCGCTTTTTCACCACCGACCCGTCGCTTTTCACCGATTTCGGTGAAACTGCGACGGGTCGGTGGTCAAACTGCGACGGGTCGGCTATCGGAGGATCGGGTTCTTGCGCACGATGTGCAACTTGGCCCAGGCCTTGCCGACGCCCCAGGTGTCACCGGCCAGGGTGAGCGCCAACACGATCAGGCTGACCGCACCGAGCAGATGATCATCGAGGACTGGGTTGTTGTCGGGAAGCAGCGCGACGGTCCACATCATCACATACAGGACAGCGCCAAACACTGCGGTGAGGCGCATCGCAAAGCCGAACGTCAACGCGGTGCCGATGCCCAGCAAGCCAAGCATGAACAGCCAGTCGGCCCAAGCATCGCCGGCGATGCTGTTGTAGAAGTCCTTGAAGGGACCATCCGCGCCGAACTTCAAGAAGCCGAAGGTGGGGCTGCCGCCGTTGATCCAGGCTGCGTCACCGAAGCGATCCAGTGTCTCAGCGCCAGTCTCGGGGTTGGTCGTCCAGCCGGTGTGGTAACCGAGGGCGAGCAACTTGTCAAAGAATGCCCACAAGAACGTCAAGCCGAACATCACGCGGAGGGCAGCCAAGGCCTGCCTGGCGACATGGTGCGTCACGACTTCCTCTTGGGTGTGGACCGGGGGGCTATCGGTCATCGGGGTGGTGGTCATGGTGTTCATGGTTTCCTCCAGATGTCTGGCCGGATTTCCCGGCTGGTTGACGTCTCAACCATCTCGCCCCAGGCAGGGCCAGCGCCACCGTTTGCCTGTCAGGTCACACGTGATCTCCCAGACACCGCAGCAGAGCCCCCTTGTGACCCAGGACACACCCACCAACTGGGAGCTACCCCATCGCCGAACGCACGATCAGAATCGTCGCCGAAGCAGCGCAAAGGGCGAGGATTCCGCGGCGTACGCCGGGTCCCGACAGGCGGCTGCGCAGCGGCAGTGAGAGCAGCCAGCCGACGACCAAAGTCGGGGACAAGACGAGCGCCAGCCGGAAGACCCGGGCGTCGAGTTGGCCGGTCCAGCCGAGTCCGACCAGGCTCATGGCGGCGCCCAACACGAAATACGCCGCGAGTGTCGGCCGCACGGTCTCAGCCGGACGGTGTTGATAGAGGAGGGCCAGCGGCGGACCCCCGATCGAAGTCGCCGTCCCGGTCACCCCGGAGACAAATCCGGCCACCGGCAAGGTGAGCCGATTGATCGGCAGTGAAGCCGTCCGCACGGTCAGGACAACACTGACCAACACCATCACTCCGACGGCGATCCCGAGCTCTCGGGAGGTCAGCGCGGACACCAGCGCGACCCCCAGCCCGGTGCCCACCAGTCGCGCGGGAAGGGCCCACTTGATGCCCCACCAGTGCACTCCGCGGTGTTCGGTCACCAACGTCACGAGCGCCATGGTCACCGCCAGCCAGAGCAGCAACTCCGGCACAAGCTGGGGCGCGACCAAGCCGGCCACCGGTGCCGCCACGAGGCCCAGCCCCAGGCCGATCGTGCCCTGCACGGCTGCGCCCACGATCAGACTGGCCGCGAGGGCGACCACGACCTCCCAGGGAAGGCCGACCCAGCTGACGATGGCGAAACTCAGCCGCGGCGCAGGTTGCGCAGGACGTATTGCATGATCCCGCCGTTGCGGTAGTAGTTGGCCTCACCTGGGGTATCGATGCGCACCACCGCATCGAAGGACACCTCACCCGCGACGACGCGAACCGTCTTCGGGGTTCGCCCCTCGTTGAGGTCGGTCACGCCCGTAAAGGAGAAGGTCTCCTCCCCCGTCAGCCCCAGCGACTCAGCCGTTTGGCCTTCGGGATATTGCAGGGGCAACACGCCCATCCCGATCAGGTTCGAACGGTGGATGCGCTCATAGGACTCCGCAATCACGGCCCTGACCCCCAAGAGTGCTGTCCCCTTCGCGGCCCAGTCGCGGGAGGATCCCGAGCCATATTCCTTGCCCGCCAACACCACCAACGGCGTGCCGGCGGCGGCGTACGCCTGCGCTGCTTCGTAGACCGACGTCACCGGCTGCTCGGCCGCGGTGAAGTCGCGGGTGAACCCGCCTTCGGTGCCCGGGGCGAGCTGGTTGCGCAGGCGGATGTTGGCAAACGTTCCGCGGATCATCACCTCGTGATTGCCGCGCCGCGAGCCATAGGAGTTGAAGTCGCGCTGCTCAACACCGTGCTCGATGAGATAGCGCCCAGCGGGTGAGTCCTTCTTGATCGCACCGGCGGGGCTGATGTGATCGGTGGTGACCGAGTCACCCAGCATGAGCAGCACCCGCGCATCGGCGATGTCGGTGACCGGCGTCGGCTCCTCCGGCATGCCTTCGAAGTACGGCGCCTTCCGGACGTACGTCGAAGCCTCGTCCCAGGCAAACGTGTTGCCCTCCGGGGTGGGCAGTGCCTGCCAGCGAGCGTCGCCGGCGAACACGTCCGCGTAGTCGTGCGCGAACATCTCCGAGGTGATCGCGCTCGCGATCGTCTCTTCCACCTCCAGCGGGGAGGGCCAGATGTCCTTGAGGAAGATGTCGTTGCCTGCGGTGTCTTGCCCGAGCGGGTCCTTGAACAGATCGACGGTCATCGAGCCCGCGAGCGCGTAGGCGACCACGAGCGGCGGCGACGCGAGGTAGTTCATCTTGATGTCGGGATTGATCCGGCCCTCGAAGTTGCGGTTGCCCGACAGCACCGACACCACGGCCAGATCGGCGGCCTGGACCGCAGCGGACACCTCCGGAATGAGTGGCCCGGAGTTGCCGATGCAGGTGGTGCAGCCGTAGCCCACGAGGTTGAAGCCGAGTTTGTTGAGGTACGGCGTGAGGCCGGCGCGCTCGTAATAGTCGGAGACGACCTTGGAGCCCGGAGCGAGCGTCGTCTTGACCCACGGCTTGCTCTGCAACCCGAGCTCGACGGCCTTCTTGGCCAGCAGCGCGGCACCGATCATCACCGACGGATTGGAGGTGTTGGTGCATGACGTGATGGCCGCGATGGTCACGGCCCCATGGGCGAGCTCGAACGTGGTGCCGCCGGCCAGCGTGACCGGGACCACGGACTCGGGGTCGCTGGCATAGTTGGGGAGCTCGGCGGCGAAAGCGGTGGCGGCATCGGTGAGCGCGACCCGGTCCTGGGGACGCTTGGGGCCGGCCAACGAAGGCACGACCGAGCTCATGTCGAGCTCGAGCCGCTCGGAGAACCGCGGCTCGGCGGCGGGGTCATGCCAGAGCCCTTGGGCCTTGGCGTAGGTCTCGACGAGGGCGAGTTGCTCCTCGGAGCGTCCGGTCAATCGGAGGTAGTCGATGGTCTGCTCATCGATCGGGAAGACCGCGATCGTTGAGCCGAACTCCGGCGACATGTTGCCGATGGTGGCGCGGTTGGCCAACGGCAGCGCAGAAACGCCGGGGCCGTAGAACTCCACGAACTTGCCGACCACCCCGTGTTTGCGCAACATCTCGGTGATGGTCAAGACAAGATCGGTCGCCGTGGTGCCCTCGGGCAGGTCGCCGCTCAACTTGAAACCGACGACGCGCGGGATGAGCATGGAGACGGGTTGCCCGAGCATCGCGGCCTCGGCTTCAATCCCGCCCACTCCCCATCCGACGACGCCGATTCCGTTGACCATCGTGGTGTGAGAGTCGGTGCCAACACAGGTGTCGGGGTAGGCCTGCACGAGGTGGTCACCGTTGGCATCGGTGATCTCTCGGGTGAAGACGGTGCGAGCCAGGTGCTCGATGTTGACCTGATGCACGATCCCGGTGCCGGGGGGCACGACCTTGAAGTCGGCGAAGGCACCCTGTCCCCAGCGCAGGAACTGATAGCGCTCGCGGTTGCGCTCGTATTCGATTTCGACGTTGCGCTCAAACGCCTCGGGCGAGCCGAACACATCGGCGATGACGGAGTGGTCGATCACCATCTCCGCGGGGGCAAGCGGGTTGATCTTGCTCGGGTCTCCCCCGAGGTCGGCCATCGCCTCGCGCATGGTGGCCAGGTCCACGACGCAGGGAACACCGGTGAAGTCCTGCATGATCACGCGGGCGGGCGTGAACTGGATTTCTTTGGTGGGCTGGGCGTCGGCGTCCCAGTCGGCCAGCGCGCGAATGTCGTCGGCGGTGATGTCGGCACCGTCTTCGGTGCGGAGCAGGTTTTCCAGAAGGACCTTGAGCGAAAACGGCAGCGAAGCGACGTCGCGACCGTCACCGTTGACCGCGTCGAGGCGGAAGATCTCATAAGACCTCTCGCCCACCGCAAGCATGGTTTTGGCGCCGAAACTGTCCTGACTGGTCATCGCTGTCTCCTTGTCCAAGATCTCTTGACGTCAAGATATATCATGAATCGTGGTGCGGGCCAAGGCGTCTGGGGACCAGCAAAGCCACGCATTCGACGTGATGCGTCATCGGGAAGACGCCGATGGTGATGAGCGTGAGCGCGATCCTTTGCCGATGACTGCGTGCATCAGATCAAACTAGCCGCTGACCTGCAGATTCATCGCCAGCGGTACTCGTCGCGTCGGTATCTCTCTGCGATCACCCGCGATTCAAAGCGCGCCCAAAGTGCGCCAGCGAAGAAGGCTGCTCCGAGGTTCACAAGCGACAGCAA
This sequence comes from uncultured Actinomycetota bacterium, assembly GCA_963814245.1. Lineage (GTDB taxonomy): Bacteria > Actinomycetota > Actinomycetes > Propionibacteriales > Nocardioidaceae > Nocardioides. Next base: position 937,990 of record CAWFBY010000003.1, on the reverse strand, counting down.
CGAGCGCGTCAGGAAGTCGGTGCCGACGTCGACGAGCACGCCGGCTGAGCACGCGAAGCCCCGTCGGCCATCGCGGCCGACGGGGGCTTCGTCGCAGGTTGCGCTCAGACGAACTCATCGTGGCCGCTCGGCCCGTCGCCTCCCGCAGACAACTCGGGCCGAGCGTCTGGCCTCTCCTCTGACCACCACGGATCAATCTCGACCAGGCCGTCGTGCAAGACCTTGCCCGGCTGACCGGACTCGGACAGGGTGCGGACAAGTCGACGCACCGTGTCCTCGTCTGCCGTGCGCGCCTCGTGCCTGATGGAGATGACGAGGTCCTGGACTTTGCTGATCAAGTCCGTCATCGCAAGTCTGAGATGCCACGTCCTCCCCACGTCCAGCTTCACCGCCTCCGACGTTCCAGGATCGTCCTGAATCGCCTTGATCTTGCGCACAATCGGGAGCATGGGCGGGTCGCCGACGGGCGGGAGGGGCACCTCGGCCCCGATACGGTCTCTGATCTCCTGGAGCAGCTCCTCAACCAGCTTGCCGAGCTCTTCGACCTTGGCGCTGTGCCCCTTCACGAGGAGCTCCACCACTCGCTGCATCTGCTGGGCGCGAAGATCGTCCCTCATCGGTTCCTCCCGGGGTTGACCAGAACTGCTGTGCCAGCGGCTTCGCGGACCCCCGGCGTTCACGCCACACGGCCGCGCTGCCCGCCTAGCGCACCGGTCTCACCGGCTCGTTGGACGGGCGGCGCGACTGCTTGGCGCGCAGACGCAGTTTGCTTTCGAGGATGGCATCTTCGAGCGCGTTTGAACACCTCGCTGGTGGGCGCGGATGGTGGCGAAGGTCGTCGCCGAGAGCGTCCAGGCGGGCTGCCTCCGCGGCGATGGCGTCCTGCATCTGCTCGGACAGTTCGTCGGGCTGGTAGCCGGCGCGACGACGGGGAGGCACGCGACAACTCCAGCGGATACAGCGCACCAAACAGTTTAAGGCGCGACTCCTGGACTCTCTGTTGTGGACACAGGCGACGTGGCGTTGAAGCTCGGTCTCCGCCCGGTGGCGCCATGATGGTGACAAGCGCACTTAACCAATGAGCCGACTCGTGCCGGAGCTGAGTAGACAGCGGCTCGCCCTAGCCGGCTCCAACTTCCTTTGGTGGGGCGACGCGATCCGTCGCGGATTGGCCGGTTAGCCGCTACGGTCAGGACATTCCTGACACAGCGGAGGCGTCATGGGGGTGCGGACACTAGCCACGCGGGACACCGCCTGCCTCGACCGTGACGTGCTCGGTGGGGGTCGGTGACGTGTTCGACTGGGTGGGTGACGTGCTCGACTGGGCCGGTGACCACCAAGCCCAAACCGTCGCCGTCGGGACCACTGTTCTGGTTGTCTGGCGGCTGCTTGCGCGGCGCAGCCACGCTGACCTGTGGTCCGGCATCACCACCGCGGCGCTTGCCGCGACGGCGCTCGCCGTGCCGGCAGGCTTGGCGCTCTGGTGGGACGGCGCCACGAGCGGGGCGTTTTGGTGGGCGGTTGCGGTGGCGCTGGCCGCGGCGGCTCTGGCGTCGACCGAGTGGCTGCGCGTCTCGCTCCGCTGGTTCGCGGTGCTTGCCATCGTCGCGCTTGCCGCACTGCTGATCCGCCTGGGGTCCGAGAACCTTAAGGACGTGCGCTGCGACGAGGTGCACAAGCTCACCGCTGACGCCAGCGACCTGGACGAAAAGAAGACGGAGCTGGTCGAGGCAGCAGATACCACCGCCGCGGAGACGCGAGCCACCCTCCGCAAGGCGGTCACAGCTGATGATGTGGCTCTGGGCCTGGTGGTGGCTGCGCAGCGGCTAGTGGTCGCGCTGGACTCCGGGGCCGACGCCGGGATTAATGAGGCGCATGCGGGGCTGGATGCGGCGTACCGGCCGAACGCCGCGTCGCGGGCGGACGCCGCGCTTGTGACCGCCGCGGACACGGCGGTCAGCTCCGCCCAAGCGCTGACCGCGCTCGAAGGTGTGGATCTCGCCGGCCTCGATCCGGTCGAGGATGACGGGCCTGCGACGGTAGCGGCCCTCGACGGCCAGGCGTGCGGCGACAAGCAACGCCTGGTCACCGAAGTTGAGCTCACGGAGGCCCGCACCTTAACCGCGGCCTATCGCAGCGACCTGGAGCCCACCGACGACAACAAGGCCGCTGCAGAGAAGGCAGCCACAGCGGCGGACGACGCGGCGGAGCGCGCGGCGCGGGGTGAAGCGGAAGAAGGCACCGATTGGGTCAGCTTTGTGAAGCAGGGAGGCACCGCTGCCGGGTCCGCTGCCCTGGACGGGCTCCCGGGTTCACCGGAGCCAAACAAGTGGTTCTGGGTCGCGCTCGCGGTGCTATTGCTCGGCGGTTGGTGGCTGATCGAGCGTCGGAGTGCCTCCATGGTCGCGGGGCCGGTCAGCGTCACGTTCCATGGCGTCGACCTCCAGGAGTCCGACAAAGGGAAGCAGCCGGCGAAAGAGGCGCAGCAGGCGGTGTTTGTCACTGCTCTGACCAAGAACCTCCGTGAGCCGGGTTCCACCCCCGGGTCGCACACGTCTTCTCCCCTCACCGACCTCGAGGGCGTCGTGACAGCCGCCGACCCCAGCAAGATCGTGGCGGCCGTCATCACGGCGCTCAAGAAGGTACTGAGCTCGCCACGCGGAAGCACGGTCACCGCGCAAGTCCTCGCCCCCCTGCCAGGTGACAAGCGCTGGCGAGTCTTCGTCGTCGTCGCCGACGCCGCGACGGGGAGGGCAGTGAATTCGAAGGAGCTCGCAGACGAGTCCGGGGCGGAGGCCTGCCGTGTGGCGGGCTACTGGGCCTCGGCGACCGTGCTCTCCGCCAGCCCTCGGCTGCCGCTATGGGCGCGGTGGTCGCCGGCGACCGCGCATGCGTTCGCGGCGTACGACACAGCGAGCGAACCCACCATCGCGGCGCTGCGATCGGCGCTTCGCGAAGCGCCGGCCAGCAGCCTGGTGCTCCACAAACTCGCCGACCAGCTTTCGCTTGCCGAGGAGTACGCGGACGCAGCAGAACTGTACGCGCGGGCGGTGGTCGTCGACCCCACGGACCACATCTCCGTCTACCGCCTGGCGGCGACGCAGGCCGCCCTCTCGCGCTGCGACGCGCCGTGGAGTGAACTGCCCTACAGTCGGCGAGCCGCCGCCGTTGAACTGCTAAACCGAGCGGCCCAGCGAGCAGGCGTCTCGGCGCGCTGCGATGCTTCTGCGATGGCGGAACAGCAGCGCGCGGACCTCAAGGAACAGGCACAGGAGCTGTTCAAGCTGGGGTACCGCAGACTCGGCATCCCGCGCACGGCGTTCCGCTGCTTTCGACGCGACCAGCGCGACGCCATCGGAGGGCTCCACAACATCGCCGCAAAGTACGGGCGGCGCGGACAGGCCAGAGCCACCTTGCGAGCTGCGGCGTTGACTGTAAAGGCGTTCAAATGGGACTGGTACGCCCAGTGGCGAGCCAAGCAGTACGCCTCCGATTCCCGCTCGGGTTGGCACGTCAGCTACAACCTCGCCTGCTACTACGCCTTGCAACCTGACGACGTGGGCGAGGCGATCACGTGGCTCGAGACCGCGCTGACCCGGCCCGGCGCGGAGGAACTCGCCGGTGCTTGGCTGGCGAAAGATCCCGACCTCGAGAAACTCCACGCGCACCCGCGGTTCGTGCTGCTAGTGAAGGCGCTTTCTTCCGGACCCGAGGAGTCGTGACGTGGCTGACCAAGACCGAGTGACCAACGCCATGGTGAAGTTGATGCCGGCGATCCGCAAGGCGTTCAACAAGGGCGTGGCGGCGCAGAAGCTGTCTTCCGTGCTTCGGGTGGATCCCCGCGAAAGTGCGCTGAACGTGCGCCTCCCTGATCCGGACTGGCCCGGCCCCGGCGACGACCTCGTCGGACCGGGGAAAACACCGGAGACTGCGCTCCGACTGTGCCGCTCCCTGGACCTCCAGCCGGTGGGTACAGATAAGGCGCAAGTTGAGGAAGAGGTTGAGCGGTTCGGGGCGGATACCGCGGCGGCGTACGTCCGCTCGATCCTCGCCGAGCTCGCCGCGGCGGCTGGCAAGCCGTCGCCCGCGCCCACGACGCCGCCACCCACCTGGAAGAACCTACGCGCCTGGGCGGTGGACCTGGGGCTGCCGTGCCGAGTCGTCGCCGGCCCAAGCCTGTACACCAACATCAAGAACTTGAGCGACGCCTTTCTCGAGAAGGCGGTGCTGGAGTCAACATTGCCGAGCGAGAGCGCCCTCGTACTGTCGCTGACGTCGAAGGGGCCCTGGGTCGAGGAGCTCGAGCCTGAGTTCGTAATCGAATGGACACCCAAGGGGAAGCGCTCCGTGTCCCTGGAGGCGAGCCGGCGCCTGTACCTGCACAACGCGGGTGCGTGCTACCTGTACGAGCCGTGACGCGGCGGCGATGCTGGCCGGAACCGATGACGCTTCGCTGTTGGCATGGCTCGCCGGCCGCGAGCAAACATCAGCGCGGCGTGGACAGGCGCAACAGGATGAAGCTTGGGCCAGGGCTCCTTCTCTGGCCGAACTCCTGTCAAGGATGGCCTGACCGTTCCCGATGATCGCTACCTGGCAAGCGCCGGGTCACCCCACCGACTACGAGCGGCTCGCCCGGCTCGTCGAGTCCGGACAGCTCATGCCTGCCCTGGACCGCTGCTACCCGCTCGAGCGTGCGACCTATGCGGTGCGGCGCCTCGAGGGCGGCGCCATCCGCGGCAAGGTCGCCATCACGATGTGACGGCGTCAGAGTTGCTGAGGCGGAGCGCCGGGACTGGGTATCACGTGGCCTGGATGTGACACTTCCGAATCAGCCTGCTCCCCCACCTGCTCGATCCCTGTAGTGCAAGCCCAAAGTGAGCCCAAAGCGCGCCATCGAAGAAGCCCGCTCTGAGCCTCCACACCCGACCAAAGCGAGCTACCTGCCGCGATACCGGCCACTCCCCCGGGTCGCGCTCGACGACCAAGGGCGCTACACGGCCGGCCAGGCTAGGGCACGTCAACTCAGCAAAGGTCCTCTGTGCAGTCAGAAATACTCTTCACCCGCGTACGCGACCGCACCGACGCGCGGGAGCGACCGTCCACGGGTCCACGGAGTAGACGCGGTCTGCCAGCCGCAACAGCGACCGGGGTGATGCTTCTAGAGGTCGGCGAGCAGCACGTTCAGGAGGGCCTCCTCATGGACCGCAACTCCGATGCGCGACATGTTTACCGCGAGTTGCGGGTCCCACGGTGTCGGACCTGGGGTCCCTGCGAGCGGCAGCTTGTCAGCCGAGCTAGCCGCCGCGACAGCGTCCTCGTAGTCGGCGGCGCTCATGCGCCACGGCTGCGCCCCCGCAGCCAGGATGCGTCCGGCGATCGCGGTCCCGGGCCAGTCGAAGTCGCCGTGGTAACGGACCAGTGCGCCTTGCTTGACTAGGCCGCGGAGTAGACCCCAGCCGGCGCTCGCGGGGTTGCCGGAGGTGCACACCAGGGCGCCGGTCGCTCCTGCTCGTGCAGCCGCTTGGAGGACCTGCGGGTTCTCGCAGACCGACACGGTCGTCCCAGCGACCGTCCAGGCCAGCGTGGCGGCGGCGCCCTTCAGTTCATGCAACGTCAGGTGGGTGACTAGGCCGAGGTCGGCTCGGGCCCGCATCATGACCGCCCAGGGGTCGTCGCCCGGTGGCCGTAGCGACCAGACCAGCACCGTTCCGGAAAGCTCATCGGGCACCACCCCGAGGAGGGTCCACAGGTTCCGGACCTCAGCCGCCGACTCCGGCGGATAGAGACCATGAGCGGCGGCGGCGGCACGCAGCACGAGGGCGGCGGCGACGCGTCCCGAGTCGAGGCCGTGCGCGTCGCCGGTGCACTTGGTCGCCAGTTCGGCCAAGCCCCAGCCGGCTGGACGCTCGGACGCTGAGCTGGATGGGTCAAGGGCACCGGCTGCGGCGAGCTCGGCCAGGACGGCACCCGCGTGCAAGACAGCGGCACCGGCGCCATCTCCGGCCTTGGTGAGGATGCCGGCGAGACGGGCTCCCTCAACGAACCCGGGCACCCACTCCTGATCACCGACCCCTGCGTCGGCGAGCGCAGCGTCCAGCAGGGCGGCTGCGCTGGCCCGCGCCTCAGTCCGAGCCACACGGGCGGCCTTGCGGTCCACGAGCGGTCCACTGAGCGCCTCGATGACCGTGACCAGCCCAGCTGCTGCGGCGGACCGCCGCAGCGCCGCGTCCACGTCTGCGAGACGCACACGGGCGGGGCTGGTCACGCGCCGGCCGAGGAGGCCGCGGAGATAGTCGACGCCCTGTTCGTCCAGGGTGACCGTCACAGTGCCGGTGACCTGGATGCCGTTTCGTTCGAGCCTGCCGCGAACGGCATCCCACAGGGGCGCCAGGTCGGGGTGGAGCAGGTAATCGCGTGTCGCCGGCGGGAGGACAGGGTCGGTCATCGCGGCGCTGCCCGGAGGTGTCGGGTGTGTCCGTCCCAACGGACGTGGGTCGTCACAGCGGCCGAGCCTTCGACTCGGCGGACTTCGTAACAATCCAGCGCCGGCACCTGGGGATAGTCGCCCCACAAGGCGTGCCCGGTCATCGCGAAGTCGACGTCGAGCCGTACCAGCAGCCCCATGAGCTCACCGATGGTGCGGTTGTCGACCTTGGCGAACGCGTCGTCCAGTAGCAGCAGCCGCAGCGCGCGCCCGGTGTCGGGCAGACCGGACAGGTAGGCGTCGATGGCAGCGAACAGGGCCACGTAGGACACGAACCGGGTCTCGCCCTGCGAGAGTCGCGCCTTGCGGCTAATGCGTCGCTCCTGGCCCGGCTTTGGACCGAGAATGATGACCTCGACTGTGTGCCAGGACCTGTAGTCCAGTGCGTCGCGCAGATGGATCGCGTAGCCCGCGGACTCATCGAGCTCGAACGCCTCGTTGACGCGGTCCTTGAGGAGCTCGGTCAGTTCGGCGGTCTGGTCGGCGGACCTCACCGCACCGGCGGTGGACACGAGCTCCTTGATGCGCACGACGGCCGGGTCGGAGCTCTCCGATACCTTCCAGCGCAGCTTGACCCCGATGCCGTGCGAGGTGCGGATGGTGGCCAGCGACGCATTCATCGCTGCGATGAGCGCGTCGGCCTGGTCCAGTCGGCGGCGAAGCTCGTCGGCGACTCCGCCGAGGACGAACTCGGTGAAGACGCTCCGTTCACGCTCACTGAGCGCGTTTCGGCCCTCTTCGACGGTCCGGGCGAGCTCGGCGGCGGCGTCGGCGATGCTGCGTCGTCCGGTCGCGTCAGACAGTTCGACGAGACGGACGCCGTCGCGGACCTCGGTGATGACGTCGTAGGACCCTGACAGGTCTCGCTCCAGCGTGCGCTGCGGACCGAAAAGCGTGTTCTCATCGGCGCCTTGGCTGTGTCGGCGCAGGCCGGCTGATACGCGGGTCACTGCCTTGCGTACACCGGCCGAGGTGACCTCGGACAGCTCGATGGTCTCCGGCGACTCGGCGAATGCTGCTCCTGCGATGCCCGGCATCGCCAGCCGTCGACGGAACTGGTCGAACGCGGCGACAAGGTCCGCCTGGGTTGTTGTAACTCGTTTGGCTGAAGCGCGAGCCTCAGCTTCGGCGGCACCGACCTCGACACCCAAACGGGAGTCGAGGTTCCGTGCGGACTCCAGCTCACCTTCGAGGGTCTTGCGGGTGGTCTCGCATTCGCGCAGCTCGGCCTTCGCTGCAGCCGCCTCCTGCCCAATGCTGGAACGGACCGACTCGAGTTCGGACGCCTCTCGATGCCAGATGGTCCACTCCGTCGCGGCGCGCGACTCGTCCTCGACCCGTTCGCCGGTGCGGTCGCTGGCCTTTCCGACGGCCTGCGTGTGGTCGGCGACCGCGCTGATGAGCTGGCCGAGCAGGTTGCTCAGGTCACGGCATACCGTCTCCGCTTCGCCGGTGGCCTGCCCGACGACCTGTAGGTCGTCGGCGGTGTGCGGAAGGCTGAACTCGGAGCAGATCGCGCGGTGTTCGCCGACCTCACGGGACCAGGCCGTGCGCATCTCGGCTGCTTGCGTTGCAGCGTCGTGGGCTCGCGACCGTTCCTTCGCGGCTCGGTTGGTCGCGTCGGTCGCGCGGACCTTGGCGGAGGAGACAGCCTGCGTCCGTGGAGCGTCGCGGGTCGCGGCGCTGAGCCGGTCCCGGGCAGCGCGAGCCTCGGCCCGGGCAGTGGCCCGAACCTCGGCGGCGTCCGTGAGCTGGGCGAGCTCGACCTCGATGGCTGCCAGGCGCACCCTTCGCGCCTCTGCGCGGGCGGTAGCGCCGATGTGGCGGGCCACGGCGGGCAGGTGTCGGCCGGTCAGCGGACCTGAGCCCCACGACCCGTCTGGAGCCACCCACACCCCGCTGGGCGACGTGGCCCCGTCTCCGCGGCGGTCACCGAACCCGATGCGCGAAAGGATCGCTTCGACGACGTCGACTGGCATCGGGCTCGCCGGGTCGGCGACCAGCTTGCCTGTCACTGGGGTTTCGTCAACCGGACCGGTCGGGGTGAGGAGCAGCTGTCCGTCTTCGGCGTGCAGGGTCCCGTCTGGGTGCAGGTCGGCGAGAAGGAGTCCGGAGGCTAGGAGCGCTCCTTCGAGGCCGGCTCGGTCAGTCGCATCGAGTTCGTCGCCGAAATCGATGGCTCGCCACAGCGGGACGGAGTCGTCGCGACGTGGCCGGACCCAGGTCGGCGTGGTCGGGCTCGGGTCGACCGCGGACTCCAGCTGGGCACGTTCTGCCATCAGGTTGTCGTGGACCGCGTTGTCGACCTGGTCGGCGGCGTCGAGCTCGGCGAGGGTGTGCGTGTGTCGTTCGCGCACCGGATCGGCAAGCGACCCTGCGACGTGGTCCAGCTCGGTCAGGTCGTCTTCGCTCAGGTCGCCGATGAGAACAGATGCGTCGGCGAGAACCTCGTCGATGCGTGTGCCGGCCAGGTCGGGCTCTGCGCCGAACGCAGCGAACGTCGCTTCGGAAGAGACCCAGTCGCGCCACCGGTCCGCGTACGACTCGGCGGACGTCATGAGCTCGGACTGACGCTCAAGCTCGACCTCTTCGGCTTCACCAGCCCGCTGGTCGGCTTCCTCGGCGCGCCGCTCACCCGCCTCGACCTTCCCGCGCTGCACGTCGAGCGCCTTCGCCATACCCAGACGCCCCGCAGCCTGGCGACCACGTTCGGTTGCGCTGACCTGCACCAGCCGCACCTGCTCGACCGCGCTGCCGAGGTCGTCTGGGGTGACGGAGAGCTGGACCGGGACCGGACGGTCCAGCGCGGTCGGGTCACCGTCCCGACTGAGGCGCACCGGCTCGGTGAGGACGCTGGCCGGAGCGGTCTTAGCGGCGATGCTCGCCGGGAGCCCACCAGAGACGCCAGCGGCGTCAACCTTCGCGCGGGCCCTCTCGGCGGCTGCTGCGGCCCGCGCACTAGTGCTGACCGCCTTCGCTGCTGCCTCGTCGGTGGTGCGGACCTCACGAACCTCCGCGCCGCGTGCGCGCTCGGCGGTGACAAGCGCGGCGTCCGCAGCCGAGCCGAGGGCCTGGACCTTCTTCTCGCGCTCATCGAGATCGCGGGCGTCGGCGTACGCGGAGGACTGCTTGATGCCGGCGATGGTTCCGGTCAGGTCGGCGATCGTCTCGTCGAGTTCACCCATGCGGGCCTTGTTCTCGCCACGTGCTTTGTCGAGCTCGGCGTGAACGGTGGCGCGGTCCTTGGCGTCCTTGACCGCTGCGTCAGCGGCCGACGCAGCCTTCGTGGTGTTCTCGGCGCTGTCTGAGACCGCGGTCGCTGCGTAGCGACGGTAGGTGCCGAAGAACGTGTTCACGTGAGCTAGGGCAGCTTCGAGCCGGCCTTGTGCGAGACGGGTCTCGGACAGCCCGTCGAGCTGCTCGCCGGCCGCGTTGAGCGCACGTTCGTCCAACGGCGGCAGCGCGTCGGACAGGATTTGGGGAAGGCGACCTTCCTCGATGCGGTTGCCGACGTCGGGTGAACGTAGCGTGTGAAGCAGCTGGAGCAGTCCGGCGTACCGTTCAGCACCCGAGTCGCCGGTCAGGGTGAAGACGGTCCCACGGACGCGGTCGCGGTGGGTGCCCGGTGACGTCGTGATGCGGTCGGCACCGATGAGGTCGGCGAGCTTGTCCCGCGAAAGCGTCTCTCGTGTCGGCGATAGGAGCTCTAGGTCGTGCCCGACACGCAGGTCGGTGGTGAAGTAGTGGACCTTGGCTTCTCCCGTCGAACGGGAGAACCGGATGTGCGCGCCGACGGTCGTGTACTGCTCGGTCATCCCGGACTCGTGGAGCTCGACATCGGCTGGGTCAGTGGGGTCCACTGTGCGGGCCAGCTCGAGCCACACGTAGCCGGCCCGCGTGGTGCGGTCTTCTGCCCCTGCCTTCATCAGCTCGACGAGGCTGACCTTGCCGGACCCGGTTGCGTCCATCTTGCGGCGGTCGCCGTCGAGTACGAACGGCAGGAGTAGTTCGAGGGCCCGGCTCTTGCCGGATCCGTTCGTTCCGCGCAAGACGAGCCGGCCGCCGGAGAGGTCGAACTCGGTGTCGTAGTAGTACCAGACGTCGACCAGCCCGGCGCGGTTCATGCGCCACCGGTACGGGTGGTGCTTCGGCGGGGTCTGGTCCGCGGTCTCGAGCCCCTCGCTGAGGGTCTGCGTGAGGGTCACGACTCCTCCTGGTTTTGCGGTTCTACGACGGTGTCCGCGCCGGGGCCGGAGTCGGCGAAAAGGGGTTCGTCTGCGGCGTCGATTGGCCCGCCGTCGTCGGCGAGGCGGCGTTGGGCTCGCGTGCGGGTCGCCGTGCGGACAGGTTCGGGCCGGTATCGGCTGCAGGCTGGATGGAGTACGAGCCCGTCGTCGGTGGCCGTCGCGAGCGACACCGCCGACAGGACCTCAACCACTTCGTCGGTCAGCCTGCGCAGGTCGCTTGCAACTTCAGCACGCCAGGCCTTCGCGTTCTGGTCGGAGAGGACCTCGATGTTCTCGGCGACCACCTCCCACGACGCGAGGACACCGGGAACCGGGACGCCGTTGACCAGTGCACTCGTGCCGGCCGCGGGGTTCAACGTGTCCACCAGCGCGTCCAGAAGGAGGAGGGCGGCCTGGCGGACCGTGCCCTGGCCAGGGAACTCGACGTCGGTCAGCTCATCGTCCGGGTCGTAGGCCAACGCGCCCTCGAGCCGAACCTCGAGCGTCAGGCCGAACGCGTCGTCGAGGGCCCTGGCAACGTCGCGCCTTTCACGCGACAGGGCGTCGGCCTCGGCCTCGGTGAGCGCCTCGCGTCGGGTGAGTGGATGCTCGGTCAGCCGGCGACGCAACGCGGGTCGAGGCTGCTCACGCTCGGCCGGGTCGACTGCCCACATGTCCTGCGGGCCGTCCATCCCAGCGAGCGGACGAGCAACAACGTGCGGCAGGAGGGACTGGTTGACGGTCAGGAGCGCCTCTTCGCGGCGCTCACCCCACCCTGCGACGCTGCCGTCGGTCTCGACCAGGACACCCCATTCGATGAGCTGGTCGATGGCGACGACCAGGGCTCGTCGTTCCCCGAGGGTCTCCTCCATCGTGATGCCGGCAGTCGCCGCGTCGGCCCGAAGCTGCTCGACGAGGGCCGAAAGGAGAACCTGCTCACCCGCACGGGGAGCCATCAGGCCGGCGCACACGAGCGCGAGGTACGTGTAGGCGCGGGGGGTGAACTCGCCGCCGTTCGCGCGCCGCGCACCGCGGGCGGGCACGTCGACGGGCGGGACCGCCTTCACCAGTCGGGCGAACGTCGGTTCGACGACGAGCGGGTACCCGAGGAGCGTCTGGAACGTCTGCCGGAGCGCGACCTTGTGCCGTCGGACCAAGGTGAGGTCCTCAGCATGCTGCGCTGCAGCGAGGATGGGGGTGGACAGCAGCGCTCGTGCGGCGGCCCGACGTTCTGCGGCGGCGTGCTCACTGGTGGTCGACGTCAGAGTCGAGCGGCCTTCGGACGTGCTCATGCCGTGGTCTCCGTCCACACGTGGTTGCCGACCCCTTCGGGTCCGTCGGTGACGGTGTTCGCGCCGGTGTCGGCCAGGTCGGCGCGCAGTTCGAGGTCGTGCACGGTGAGGTTGCCGTCCGAGCAGTGGACGACGGTGTTCGTGCCGGCGACCGGGGTGGCGGTGATGATGAGATTCACGTCGGTGTCCGTCGAAGTCGCCGGTCCGTCCAGGACCTGGTCGATTGCGATCAGGTCGGCCAGCCGGTCGAGGAGGAGCTCGCGAGCTGCCGGCGATAGGTGTGCGCCGTTGAGGTTGGCTGCGGCAGCGAGCTCCGCTGCTGCTGCGCGCTTATGTTCAGCTTCGGCCTGCGCCTCGGCGAGGAGCCGCTCGCGGTCCAACCCTGGGTCGGGAACTCGGGACGCTCGGCCTCGTGCGGTGCGGTCGCCGCGCTCTCGTAGCGACAGCGGCACGTCGACAGGGTCGCTGTCCCACCACGTCGTCGTGGCGCCGGCACGCCCGGAGTCCTCGTCGGGGCCGCCTAGAAGGTGCCGTGCCGGGTACGCCCCAAACGCCGCGTCGAAGATGCGGTGTGCATTTGCCGTATCCGCTTCGTCGAACCAGACGGCGAGGCGCAGCAGGTCCGCGCGGCGCGATACACCTGTGCCGGCGGCGGCGAGCATCCGCTTCGCGTTCGCGATGAGTTGGCCCAGGGCCTGATCGGCTGCTGCACGCAGCTGCGTAGGCCCGGACCGGCCCCGGCGACCCGTGTACCAGGCGGTCAGCTCCTCCCAGTCTGCGCGGGTCCTGCCCGGCGACCGTTCAGCCTGCTCGTCACCGGTAAGGCCAGGGAGCGAGTCGAGGGTGGCGAGCACCATGTCGAGCCGCTCCTCGATCTGCTCGAGGAGCGCTGCAACCGCGGGCGCGTGGCGGGCCACATCGGCAGAGATTAGGTCGACGTAGGTGAGGAGCATCGTTTTGAACGCGGCGTACTCGGGGCCTCCGAGGTCGTAGCGCGAAATGCGGCCCTGGACGAAAGCGTAGAAGTCCGTCGCGGACTCGGCGAACAGTCGCTGGTTGTTGAACACGGTGGTCACGTCGCCCGCGAGGGCGTCACCGTCGACCGGCGTGGCGTCGAGGTAGGCAAGGATGCGTTCGAGAGTCTGGACGGTGCCGCCAAGGAGTTCGCGAGCAATCTCGCGGGCACCGGCGGAGGCACGAAGAACATCGTCGACCTGGCGGTGTACCCGCCCGCCGAGCTTTGACGCCTGGTATCGGGAGCGGGACCGAAGCCACTCGCTGACCGTGGCGACGCGGGCGTCACGGACGGAAGGGACGAGGTTGCCCCACGTCACCAGCTGCCGGCAGCGGTGCTCGATGTCTTCGACGGACAGCGCCGTGCCGGGCACGGTTCGAAGCAGAGCCTCGTGCGCTTCAGCCGCGGACAGGTCGTTGAGGAGAGTCTCGGTGAACAGTCGCATCAGCTGCAGGTACTCGGCAGCGTTCTCGGCCGTGACGTACCGGTAGAGCGCCAGCCTCTCAGCAGTGTCAGCCGTGTCGGGAGGGCTGGCTTCAGTCGGAGGCTCGCCCGCTTCGACAACACGATCCTGCGTGTAGTCAGCGCCGCTGTTCTGTGCCACAGGCACACCCTCCGTCCATTGTTCGCGAGGGGCACCGCGCTGTCGACCAATGTGACGACAACGGCTCAACGACGCTCGCGCAGTCGTCCAGCCGTTTGCTTACCCCCGACGCCACGCACGCTACGTGACGCCACCGACACTCGCGGCGAGGAGCCGTACATCTTCAACCACGAGCAAGGACGATCGGCACACCCTGTCGACCGGATCCGCTGGCTCCTGACCCGCACAGCCGAAGCGGGCCAACTACGCAAACTCAACCAACTTCTCGTCCGAGACTGGCACAGCCCTCACCACACTTTGGGCTGTTACCTCCCAGATGCGGCGCGGCGGGCCTTCCGGTCCTCCGCGGGGACCTCACGGCATAGTTCGGCAAGGTCGCACTTCGTGCACTTGTCCTCCCAGACCGGGAGCCTCGGCAGGTCGTTCTCGCGGAGCGAATCCCCCGCGTCCTTGATGCGCCCTCGAACAGCAGTGAGGAGCGGATCCTCGACGAGTTCGCGGATCGTCTTGCCCTGCTCGTCGAGGTTGAGCACTTCGATCAGATCAGCGCGCTCGCCGGTGAGCTCTTCATACCCAACTGCGTAGACGTGCAACTGATCCCGGGTGACGTCCTCGTCCTGAGCACGAGCGGTGGACTTGAAGTCGACTATGGCCAACTCATCACTGTCGAGGCGCCTGACCAAGTCGATCCTGCCGTCTACCGTGATGCCCGGAGCGACGTGCACTTGGATCTGCTTTTCGCTGTGGACGGTGCGTTCGAGGTCGGCGCCGTGCTCATTGAGATACCGCTCCACAGCCTTGATGGCAGCAGCTCTCAACGTCGCCTTCAACGCTGGATAGGCGTAAGGCGCATGCAGGTGTCGGTCCACTAGTTCCTCGGCCGCAGCTGCAGTCAGCAGGTCACCCTCCAGTGCGCGCTTATGTGCCTCGGCGAGAGCGTCGTGGAGTCCTTTCCCGTACCCAAGCGCTTCGTGCAGCGGCGGGTTGAAGCCGTAAAGGAACCTGAGCTTGAACTGATAAGGGCATTCGAAGAGGTATTTCAACTCCGAGAACGACAACGTGACGTTCGGGATCTCTTGCTTCGCATGCGGCACCAGCGATGGGCCCTGCGCTCCCGGGTCCCGGGTTAGGAACCATGTCTGCCGGGCGCAGTGATCGAAGAACGCAGACCGCCGCCCATACAGGCGATTGCCCGGAACCGGGGAGTACGACACGAAGAGGTATTTCTGCGCACGGGTCACCGCAACGTAGAACAGGCGAGTCTCGTCCTCGACGGTTCCCCTGTAGCGATCCGGACCCGCAACCGCAGTATCAGGAATGACGTGGAACAGGCCGAGACCGCCCTGACGCTTCGCGGGAAATCGGTTGCTGCGAAGGCACGGGACGAACACGACTGGCCACTGCATGCCCTTGGCTTGGTGGACCGTCGAAATGACGACGGCGTCAGGCGCGGCATACCCCACGTCGGCATCGGCGTCGGCGTAGTAATCGGGTGCTTGAAACTCCAGCCAAGCGGCGAACGCCTTGTACTTCTGGGCGGGGTCAGTGTTGAAGTAGATCGCCTCGAAGTCCGAAATTGCCTGGCTGAACTTCCCGAGTTGGTAGAAGACAAGTTCAGCGCGAGCGGGGTCCCCCGGCACTGTGTCCTCGCGAAGCCGCAGCGCTTCGAGGAACTCGAGGTAGAGCCGCTGGATGTTGTAGACGCCCCACCTTTCCCCGCGATCGAAGTCGCGGCCCTCGTTCAAGACCCTCATCGCTGCAGCCCAATCGCCGATGACTGGGACCAAGTTGGCGTCCTCAAAAAGGCTGCGGAGTGCCGCTGCGTCGATCTCAGCCACGACATAGCGGAAGACCCCGACGATCGCATGGATCTCCGGGCTGTCAAAGAGACGATTCAGACCCTTGATGACATATGGGATCTGCCTGCTTCTCATCTCGTCAACGAGGGGGCCAGCGTCCCGAGCTACCGAGCGAAAGAGCACGGCACAGTCGGACCATGAAAGTCCTCGGGGCTCGGCGTCAGGCCTGTCCGTGAACGCGACCCCGCGCATCGCCTGAAGGCGGTCGCAGATCCACCCAGCCTCGGCCTCGGGATCGGGGAACTCGACCGCGAGGAGGTCACCGCGGGCGAAGTCTTGGTGCCCGGACGCGACCATCGCCTTCGGGAGGCGCGCGACGATTGGGATGAGCTCGGCTACCGATCGACCAACTTCGACGACACCCTCGCTTGATCGAAAGTTGTCGTCCAAAGTGACCTGTCGGACCCCTGTGTACCGGTCCTTGAAGGTCACGATGTTGCCGACTTCGCTCCCCCGCCACTGGTAAATCGTTTGGTCATCGTCGCCGACCACGCACAGGTTGGCGCCGAACTGCGTCATACCCCTGACCAGGCGCTCCTGGAGCGGGTTGACGTCTTGGTACTCGTCGACGACGACGTAGCGAATGTCATCGCTGATGTGTTTCTGAACCAGTCGCGCTGCGTCGTCCTCGTCAGGGTCACCCTCCAGGAATTGCACTGCAAGGTTGATCATCTCGGTGAAGTCGAAGTACGAGTTGTCATAGAGGAGATTCATGTAGTCCCAGTGCGACTTGAGAACGCCGGCCGGAACGAGTGACTCGTCGACGGTGTCTTCCCTGAGCACGCTGGTCGCCTGCATGTAGAGCTTCGAGTGCACGAATCTGCGCAACCGTGGCGTCCCCGCCGAGAGAGTCGGACATTCGGCGAGACCCGACTTGCGGCTGTTGCGGTCGATGAAGAGCCGGTTCGTGATGTCGGTCAGGACCGAAAACTTGAAGGTCTCGGGTACTAGTCGTTGCACCAGATCAAGGGCGTAGCCGTGCATCGTCCCGAGGTACATCTCCGCCATGCCCTGCGTGCTGACGCCCTCGGCTTCCAGCACCGTATGGATGCGCTCCTTGAGTTCAGCCGCCGCCTTCTCAGTGAATGTGAAGGCGATGACGTTCCGCGGCTCGACGCCGGGCTGCTTCAGGATCTCGGCAACGCGTTGGGAGATGACCTGGGTCTTGCCAGAGCCGGCACACGCAATGATCTGCAGTGGCTCATCGAGGCAGCCAATGGCTTCGGCCTGAGCGCTCGTGTAGTCGGTCATTTCGCGGCCTTGGCGACCAGATGCGCTGCGGCGGACTCCTTCGCCGCCTGAACCTTGTCCAGGCGATCGTTCAACTGTTCGGCGAGCCAAATAAGGTCGTCGGCGTCCCCCGCCTTCATGATCTTCGGCAAATCCTCGAGCGCTCGCTGCTTCCAAGCATCGCTGAACTCATAGTGCCAGGCGCCCGAACACCCTCGTTTGGCCGTCACAGCCTCGGATTCGCCGAGCGCCGCGACGATCTTCACTGACACGCTTTGAGGAATCAGATCCTCGATCTCGACCGGGTGCCCGTGAGTGCACTTGCCGGCCCACGTGCCGAGACTCAAGATCTCTCGAGTCTTTGACCAGCCGAAGTCTTCGAGTTGGCTCTGTGCCCGCTTGCCGTTGTCATCAAAGTCGAGCAGTGCAACGACCGGCAGCTCAGTCGCGGATCGGGCTAGGACCGCTTGGACAATGATCCGCTTGGCTCCACCTGCCTCAATAACGTGCAGGCCCTCCATCAGGTCGGGGCGACCCGCGGCCGCACATGCGGCCCGGATGAAGACTGCGTCCGTGTACCCCTCAGTGATGATCACTCCTCTGCAGTCTCCTGGGATCGCGAGGGAGCGATCGAGCACGGTCGCCATACCAGCATCTCGGTACAAGGACCCGAGTACGTGTGCGTGGCTGCTGTCGCCGGAAGCACTGCGTATGCGACTCGTTGCACCGTCGGCGTTCTTACCGACTTCCGTGACAAAGGATGCAGGGTCGCGGGAGATCACATACGGCGAGTGGGTCGTTACGAGCAGAGTGACATCGATCCGCTTGGCCAGCGCCCCTAGCTCATCCCGAATCGCTTCCTGTGCGCCCGGATGCAGGAACGCCTCCGGTTCCTCGACCGCTAGTACCAGGGACCGCTTACTTTGCTCCGCCAGATACTGCAGCATTGCCACGAGCACACCGCCGCGAACGCCAGTGCCCTTGTCGGCAAGCCCGGTTGTAATGACGTCGCCCAAGCGAACGTCGACAGAGGAGAGCGTTCGCTCAACTGTCGGGACATCCGGAACGAGTTCGGCCAGAGTAACCTCCGGAAAGATGATCGAGACCCGGTCGCGCACCTGCTGTCTGAGTGGCTCCAGCAACTTGGTCTGAAGGTGTTCCAGGTACTTACTACGCGCGTCTTCGGCTGCGCTAAGCGCCTCACCAAGGTGATCGCCAATAACCAACTGAAGGATCTCGCGGAACTTTCCTCTCAGCAGTGACTCTAGATCCTCACCACTGTGGATCACCGCGAACCGAACTACGTTCCGGAACTGCTCCTCCAACTTACGGTGTTCATCACTGTCGGCCGGAAGAGACGTGGCCCCCGCCCCTCGGACTCCGAACGTTGTCTGCCTGACCCCGCCCGCAAACGACGCTACGATCCTCACCTCGCGATCGTCCGCGTATGTCTTGCCGCCCTTGCCCTTCCTCACGGCCTGCTCGTACTTCTTCGCTCGCCGCAGAAGTGTCGACTCCGGTGGCGTGGTCCCGACGTGGAACGTGAGAGTGATCCGAGTGACGCGGGGCTGACCAACGCCGACAGTCGAGGCTGGCCGATCACGGTCGGCCACGTACTCAGCGTCTGGATCGAGGGCCAACTCGATGGCCCTCAACATGTTCGACTTTCCACTGTTGTTGGGTCCTACGAAGTAGTTGACCCCGGACGACAGGTCGAACTCGTGCTCACCAACGAAACTGCGGAAGTCCTTGATCCGGACATGCGTGAGCTTCATACCTCGAAGACCTTCATGACTTCGTCGCCGTAGTCGTTGATGACCTTCACCGCGATCTTGTTGCCCTCGGAAGGCGCCGGGAAGGGCCGCGAGACTGTCTGGTACATCGACTCCCAGGCCTCCTCGTCGACGTCGGCCTTGAGCGCGGTCTTGAGCCGCTTGTAGGGGTCGTTGCCACCGGTGAAGTAGCAATGCCGAACGAAGAACGACTCGCCGTTGTAGTCGGTGTCGATCATCCAGATCGCGATCTGGCTGGTGTCGTTGCTCCGCACTTCGCCTGTCGTCGGGTCGTAGATGTCGACGCCCTTGAGATCGACGACGTAGCCGTCAGGGGTCTTGCTGATGTCGATGTCTGGTTCACCGAAGACCGTGAAGAGGTTGCCGGCGCCTGTCTTCTTGAGTTCCTCACCCATGAGCAGATCAGCATTCATCCGCACCATCAGAACCGGCAGCTTGCCCAGCAGCCGTGCACCCTCGACCTGGGCGAAGCCCTCGTCCGACGCCTCAACGGTCACGCCGTCGGACTCCGTTACGTTCGTGACGTTCGGGTCAAACGCAAAGCCGAGAATGCACAGAAGGTCAACGCCGTCAGCCCGGATTGCTTCCTTAGCTGCGTTCTTGACATACGACGAGCTGACGGTGCCGTACTGAGGCCCGACTGCAATCGCTACCCGAGCGGGCTTGGCGTGATCGCCGGACGGGACTTGTTCGCCGATGGCCTGGATGTAAGAGCCGGCGTAGGTCTCGAACGCGGCGAACTTGATCCGCTCGGCCTTGGTGCCGTTCTGGATGCCGGCCTTCGCAAGGTTCTCCAGGATCGTCTGCTCGAAGTTCGGAGCATCGGCCTCCTTGGCTGCTTCGGTCTCGGAGACCGGCTCCTCCCAGTCCTTGAAAGACAGAGCGCGGTGCGGGCTCAAGGACTCGACCGTGAAAGGCCCAGCGACTCGGACCCTCTTGGAGTCTTCGAACGGCTTGTCGTACAGAAGTTCGAACTCCGCGTGACGCTTGATCACAGCCTCGACTTGAGCTCGGGTCAGGCCCGCCTTTATGTCAGGGTTGGTCGCAATCGACTTGAGCATGATGTGCGGCACTCGCTCATATACGAACCCTTGTCGAATGTCATTCGAGTAGGAAGATCGTGGGAGCACGTTTGCTGTGAGCGACTGCTCCTTCTTGCCGCCCTCCACGGAGTCAGCCAGCAAGTACCAAGGGAACCTCGACCCCATGATCCGCTGCCGCGCGAGCGCTAGCGCGACTCTTGACGTATCGACTGTGATCCAACGACGCGCCCACTGCTCCGCCACGTACGCGGTTGTGCCCGAACCGCACGTTGGATCGATCACCAAGTCGCCAGGATCCGTGCACATCAGCATGCATCTTTGCGTCACTGGCAGCGCGGTTTGAACCACGTAGACCTTGTCGCCACCGAACTGGTTCTGCCCCAGGGTGTCCGTCCACACGTTCGCCAACGGGACTGCCGGGAAGTCATCAAGGTAGCGCAGGTACGCCAGGTTCTTGCCAGTGGTGGGGAGAACGCGTCCAGCAGCTAGCAACCGCTCCATCCCCTCCTCGTTGGTCTTCCAGCGAGCCTTCGACCCAGGGTCGTACTCACGTCCGCCGATGCTGACCGTGAACCAGGATGCGGCTCCCTCTCCTTTGGCACGCCCCATTGATTGACTTGTCAGGTTGTCACCGGCGAAGACTCGGGCACCGTCCGGTAGAAGACTGTTGTCAGCAACCTCCTGCCTCGTCAGCGGCCTTCGAGTCCCGTCTGGGAGTTCGACTCGCGTGTAGCCCGATCCACCCACGCCCCCTGTGCTCTTTTGCATGTACAGCTGGCGGTACTTGACCAAGTCGCGGTCCTTGGCGTACCAGAGCACCGTGTCGGCGGTGCCGCCGAACTCCGAGGTCGAACTACTCGTCTTTAGGAACGTGATTTGACTGAAGAAGTTGGCGGAGCCGAAAACCTCGTCCAACAGCGCGCGGACCAAATGCGAGTTCTCGTCACCAATCTGGACAAAACATGAGCCTGTGGCTGCAAGCAGATCGCGCGCCGCAAGTAACCGATCGCGCAAGTACGACAAATACGAGTTGATTCCAAGTTGCCAGGTGTCCCGGAAGGCCTTGATCTGCTCGGCCTCGCGCGCGGCGTCGGCCATCTTTCCGTCGGACACGTCCCGCGACTTGGTCGAAACCTGCCAGTTGGAGTTGAACTTGATGCCATAAGGCGGGTCTATGTAGACCATCTGGACCTTGCCGCGGAGCTTTTCCCGTTCGGCGAGTGAGGCCATGACCTGCAGGCTGTCGCCAAGGATCATGCGGTTCGACCAGTTTGCGTCGTGCTCGTAGAACTCGACTTGCTGCAGATCGTCGAGTCCATCAAAGGACTCAAACAGGGTGAGCTCGGGCTCTTCCTCCGGGCGCGACGCGGTACGACGGAGATTCTCGATCAGCACTCGGGGATCGATCTTCTCCTGGATGTAGATCGGCGGCGCGTCAGTGACTAGGTCGTCGCTGTACCCATCGGCCTCGGCGGCAGAAGGGTACTTGCCTCGCCACACTAGTTGTGGGTCGAGCGACTCGTCCCGGGCGTAGCGGACCTGGCGGATCTCCTCGAGCACCGGGCTGTCGTGAAAATCGATCGCGTCGGCGGTGGGGATGTTGGTCCGCTTCTCGTCGTGGGTGATCGAATTGACGGGGGTCGGGCCTTTAGAGGCGTTACGCGCCACGAGCGCTCCTATCGCTGCCAGTCTCGGTGAAGTCGAGAAGTTCAGGGTCGCCGATGATCGGCGCGTCGTCGTACAAGGCTTGGATCGCATCGCTGATCCGAACCTTGAAGCTGTTGGGGTCGGTCATCTCGATGTAGCCCCAGCGCCCGTAACCGCCGTGGTTGTTGACCGCGGTGCACCAGGAGTCGCGGGCAGTGGTCGCCTTCTGTTGGGTCGGCCCGGGGCTCTTCTGGCTGCCGGACACCTCGATGATCAGAGTGCGCTCCACGTCAGACTCGTCGTGCTTGACCAGCCGCACCAGGAAATCTGGGATGTAGGAGTGGCTGCGCCCCTTGTGGACGTACGGGATTGAGAAGCCCAGGTGATCATTCTTGACGAACGCGTGCACGTTCTTGTTCAGCTCAAGCTCGCTGGCCATGAGCTGCTCCCAGGTATTGCCATCCTTGCCGTCGAGGGTGACGTGAGAGACCTCGGACTTCTCGGTTGTGACCACTCGCTTCCGAGTGATGAAGCCGACCGCGCCGGTGGAACCCTCGGGATCGAAGCGGTTGATCATCGGCCGCAGTCGCTCGCGACGATTCCCCACGTGCCGAGTAATGGCGTTCCACACCTGCTCGGCGGCCAGCACCCGCGCCTCCGTGATCGTCATCAGGTATCCCAGGCTGTAGTCACCCTTGAGTTCGACGCGCTGCTCAATCCAGTCCTGGCAGATCTGCACGAGCTTCGGGAAGAGCCAGGGCCGCTTGTCTCCTGCGGTCGTGAATTGCTCGTCGAGGATGCGCTTGGCCAGGGCAAACGCGACCTGCTGTGGGCGGTACTTCGTCGGATCGCCTCCCTCGAGCTCTCGCTCCCCGACGACGCCACCCATCTCGACCCAGGTCGGCACCGTGTTGGGGCCGATCTCGAAAACCGGAGCATTCTCCAGGTCGAGCCAGATGTCCTCGTCGGGAAGCTCGACCCGATATCCGTCGAGCCTCGGGAAGCTGATCCGCAGGTGCTCGCGCCCTTCGAGTGCACAAACTTCGATCGAAGGCTTGGGCGGTACCGGGTCGACGATGGGCTTGTCGCTCGAGATGAACTGGAATGGGATGCCGTAGACGTTGGCGTACTCCGGTTCGAAGTACCCCTCGTCGTTGGTCGCATAGTTGCGGCGCCGCAAACCTCGGCCAACAACCTGCTCGCACAGCAACTGACTGCCAAAGGCTCGGACTCCGAGGATGTGGGTCACCGTGTTGGCGTCCCAGCCTTCGGTGAGCATCGAGACACTGACGACGCAGCGGACGTCTGCGCCGAGCTTGCCCTTCTTTCCGACGGTGTTCATGACCTCGCGGAGGAGGTCTTCATCGGTGAGCTTCTCGGCATCAGCGCCGGGGTTGCGCTGGCGGAACTCGGCTTTGAACTTGGCTACTTCGAGGCCGGCTGCCTTTTTGAAGTCGTCCTTGAGCGCCTCGCCTGACTCAAGCTGCGCTGAGTCGATAAGGATGCTGAAAGGACGCACGACGGGCTGGCCATCGACGACGTTGCTGAACAGCGGCAGATTGCCTGCCTTATGCGCGAGGACCTCGCCGTCCTCGACGATCGCCTCCCCAGCGATCCAGTCGTAGACCAGCTTGCTCACCACGGTGTTGGGACACACGACAATGAAGACGGGCGGGGTCTCGTCGTACTGCCTGAGCTCGGTCTCCCAATGCCGATAGGCCTTCTCGTAGCTGCGGTACAGGCTCCGCAGCGCGCCCTCGAGCTCCTTCGGCGGCAGCCAGTCCTTAACCGTGTCCTTGGCTGCGCGCTTCGGGAGGAGCTGTCCGACGTAGTCCCACAGCCGCAAGTAAGTGACGAGGTCTTCGTCAGCGTCGTCGTCCACCGGGGTCCTAGGGACCTTCACGATGCCGGCCTCGATCGCATCCATCAAGGAGAAGTCGCTGACGGTCCACGGGAAGATGTAGCCCTCGTTGTATCCGCTGCCAGACAAATAGAACGGCGTCGCCGAAAGATCCCAAATCTGCTTGATGCCGACGTTCTTGTCCTTCGCGATCGCATGCAGTCCCGAGAACCAGACGCCTGCCTTCTCGTTCTCCTCTGCCTGTTCCTTCGCTACCTTCTCGCCAGTCTGAATGGGGCGTGCGAGGTAGCAGTGATGGGCCTCGTCGTTGAGCACCATGATCTGCTGCTTGTCACTGCCCAAGTCCCGAAGCACGCGGCTGACCATCGCCTGGGGCGTTTCCTTGAAAGGGTCGTCCTTCTTGTCGCCCTTGAGGAGGAGCCGCGTGTTCTTGGCGATCCCCTTGATCTCCTTGGCGTCCCTGAGCATGAACGAGTGATAGTTGGTGATCACGATGCGCGCACTGTCGAGCCCGCCCTTGAGGTCCGAGGGGACCAGGTCGCGCAGGTCGTAGTAGTTCTCGCCGTCTTCGGGAAAGAGAACGCGGAGTCGGTCGCGGATGGTGATGCCAGGCGCGACAATCAGGAACCGGTTGGTGAAGCGGGCGTCACGGGGCGCGTACTGCTTGTTCAGGGTCTGCCACGCGATGAGCATGGCCATCACGATGGTCTTGCCAGACCCGGTAGCCATCTTTAGGGCGGCGCGTGGCAGTCCGTTGTTGTGGACTTCGTTCTCCGGCTCGAGGCGCTTGCGCCAGTCCGTCGGCCATTCCTTGCGGCCCGCGACTTCGGTGAGAAAGATCGCCGTCTCGGCCGCCTCACGTTGAGCGAAGATGACCCGATTCTCCCGGATCGGGTCGGCCCAGTGCTGGAGTAGCTTGCGGGAGATTGGGGTCACGCCGGGGTACTGACCGTCGCGGCGCCACCTATCAACGTCGCGGCGGATGTCGTTGATCAGGCTGTTCTTCTCGCGGCGTTCATGCGTCGCGTCGAAGTCGAAGCCCTCCTGTTCGGAGCCGTCTCCGCCCTTCTTGCCCTTCCGGCTGAGCGCGATCGGAATGAACGACTCGCTCGGTCGCCGGCCATCCCGGATCTCTCCTGTCGGACCTTGAGGGCCGATGAGGTAGTGGCGATCGGGTTGCTCGTAAGGCGTGTTAAGGATGGGATTGTCAATCGTCCCCGTCATGCGTACCCATTCCTGTCGACTCCTTTGAAGTCCCACCCTAGTGAGATCGCGCGCCTCGCGGGTCCCTTCTGGTGACGCAGGCCCATCAGATCGATGGGGCGAGCGACCGATAACCCGCGGTCTCCGAGGACGTCAGGTTCCAGCCCTGGCAGGCCCGGCATGGGTAGGCGCGACACTCTTTTCTGCGGGTCTCGGTGCGCCCCCGATTGGCCAACCGGCGGGCCGCCACAGCGCGGTGGAATGCCTCCACAGCCTCGGTCTGGTCGCGGAACCGGCGCTTTCCGCCGCCCGGGCAGCGTGCGAGAGGGCGACGAGCGTGTGATGCCATGGTCGGGACTCCTTCGTCGACGCGGTCCCGAGAGTGGACACACCACACAATGCACGGCACCACCGACAGAACCGAGCGAGGCAGATTCGCCTGCGGTCCGCGCCTGGTCCCACTAGCCTTTGCCCCGAGGGGATGAGGGACGACTCGGATGACCAATGGACTTGAAGGCTTGACCAGCCTCTCCAGGTCGTCTGATCACCTCGGCAATCTCGCGAACGTGCTCAAAGACCTCGGCGGTGGCGGAACCCTGCTGCACGAGTTGACACAGAACGCGAACGACGCCCGGGCGAGTCAGGTTCGCTTCACCGCCACCGATCGCGAACTAACGGTGTGGAACTCAGCCGTCTTCACCGACTGCGGCCGCCAGGAGCTTCGGCAATGTCCATGGAAGGTCAGGGACGGACAGCGCAGCTGCGACCTTCACTCGTTCAGACAAGTCGCCGGCCGGCACAAGGCAGACGACGATGCCACGACCGGTGCGTTCGGCGTGGGCTTCACTGCGGTCTATCAGGTCACCGACCACCCAGAGCTGGTGACCGGCGGCAGTCACCTGGTCCTCGATGAGTCCCGTGCCGAGGACGACCGTATCGAAATCTGTCGCCGGGCATGTGGGCGTGACCACGCGACAGCCGGAACGACCTTCTATCTTCCATGGGCGCGGCAGCAGACGGCGCTGCGGACTGAGCTCGGTGCGTCCGCGCTCGGCGACGACGAGATCTCGGAGCTAACAGACGAGATGGTCGCGGCCGCCGGCCCCGCACTCGTGTTTCTTGAGCACGTCGAGCGCCTAGATGTGGTCGTCGCCGGTGTTCCCACCATCGTCACGCGCGCTCCGGATGGAGATCGCGTTGTTCTGTCGACAGACGATAACCGAAGCGAGTGGCTCCTTCTGGCCGACAACGCAGCGGGCTCGGGCGAACTCAAGGAGCGGTTCGACCAAGGCCGCTCGCGATCGGATCTCGTCCAGGTGGCGGTGCCTATGGATGGCGAGGTCGTTGGTCGGATCTACGCGGATCTGCCAACCGAGACACCGAGCGGTTGGAGTGGGCACATCAATGGGACGTTCTTCCCTCGGCAGGACCGGAAGGGCATCGAGTTTGACGGGGCGGGTTTTCGGGGGCGTTGGAACGACCTGCTGATCGACACCGCTGCCCGGATCATGGCCGAGCAGCTGGAGACGATCGCAAGTGCGCTCGGGCACCGAGTGGCGTGGGCCTACGTCGTCGACGCGGAACTTGTCAATCGAGCGATCCAGAAGACTGGCCAGTTCCCAGAGGCGTTCAGCGCCTTCTTCGAGCAGGCGAAGGCGTCGGTCCCGCGGGCAAAGATCGTCCTACTCGCCGACGGCACTTCGGTTGTTCCCGGGGGCACCGTCGTGCCGCTCAAGGAGGTTGAGTACGACGCCGCAGACGCACTAAAGAAGCTCGGCCTTTCGGTCATCGATCCCGATCTCCGGCCGCTGATTCAGCGGATCACGTACACGGAGTATGGGATCCGTCAGCTCAACACCGCGCACATCGTCGACGCCCTCCAGGATGCGGATCTTGTCGAAGCCTGGACACCCACTGACACAACCGACTTCACCGCCAACGACGTCGAGGTCATCCTCCGCTTGCTGGACAACCTCCAAGATCGAGGTAAGTCGATACTGGTTGACGCAGGAGCTGGCGAGGTGGCGATCGTGCCCTGCATCGATGGCTCGTTCGCGGTCGCAGACTCGGTCTCAAGGCTCCATGGCGACGACCGTGCACTGTTTGAGCTGCTAGATCCCGAACTCAGGATCCTTGACGAGCCTCGGCTCGCGGCACTCTGCCCCGCCCTGGTCGAACTATGCGACGACATCACTCCGGGCCGCGCGATCGAAATTTTTGAGTCCGCCTCGGAGGCACTCTTTGTTGCTCCCGACCTCGTTTTGGAGTGGCTTGCAAACCACCGTGCTGCCCTCGTGAGTGAGCCCTTGCGGGCACGAGTTTGTTCCCTGCCGATCTTCCCGAGTGCGTCAGGCGAGCTTCGACCGCTCAACGACCTGTCGCTCCCGTCCGACTTTGCTGATGTTCTCGGGGTCGCCGATCTGGTGGATCAAGACAAGATCGCCGGACACACCGACTTGCTACGTCTCCTCGGTGCCAAGGAACTCGACGCGTCGGAGTACCTGACCAGGCACGTCGCGCCGTTCGCAGCCGATGGCGATCTGACCACAGCGTTGGCTGCGGGCGTCCTGGAGATCGTCCACAGGCACCGCCCGGAGCTTGAGGCGCAAGGCGCACGGGATCTTCTCCGTCGAACCCCGCTCGTGCCATGCACTGACGGCATCATGCGGGTCGGACCCGACGTGCACCTTCCCAACCGAGCGCTGAGCCTGATCGCCCCGGACGCACCCATCGCCGACACAACACTCCTCGGGGACCATCTGCGGAGCGCTCTCACCTGGCTAGGCGTCGCTGACCAACCCAGTCACGCCGTATTGAACGAGGCAGTTCAACGCCTCGGCGAGGAGGCTGCACAGCCAAACGTCGATGTTGCGCTCGCTGTCCTCAATGCATTGCCAAATCCACCAGAGTCCGAAATCCCGCCAGCTAGCCTGAACCAACTTCGCGCTTCAGCCTGGCTTCCGTGCGAAGGCGGCGTACGCGGTCGCCCTGATGAGGTCTTCGCCATCTTCCAGAGGTACCTGTTCGAGTCCCAGGGCAAGAAGCTGGCCGTCGCCAGAGAGGACCAGCAGCGCCTGACGAAGGTCCTCGACTGGCTGGGCGTCCAAAGCACACCGACAACGGCCATGGTCGTCGCTCACCTTCGTCATTGCGCCGAGCGTGGGCTCACCATGAACCCCGAGGTATACAGAGCGCTTGGGCAGGCGAAGGAGGAGTACCTCGTCACTGCCCTCCACAACGTCCCATGCATTCAGGTCGCCCAAGGCGAGTTCGTCGAGCCGACCAAAGTGTTCTGGTCAGATCCGGGGTTCGGCTCATGGGCGCAGGTGCTGTCCCCGACAGGCCGTGAGTATCAAGCGTTTTATGACCGCGTACGGGTGAACGAAGCGCCATCGCCGGACCAGATCGAGCAGACGCTGCGAGGCATCAGCCGAGCTGCCAGCAACGACCGCCTAGGTGAAGAGGACAAGCGCGTCGTCCACCGCTGCTGGGAACTTCTAGATGAGGTCGTCGGTTCCGCAGGCGAAGCATTGGCGCGTCTTGGTGCCATCAAGAGCGCAGTCGGCCCGCGGGACATTCTCGAGATGCCCACGACGCTCCTGTTCGCTGACGGCCGGCGCCTCGCAGAGGGAATCCGGCTGATCAGAGACAACCTTGTCCGGCGAGAAAAGACGACCCACCGCGCGCTCGCGGCCGCGGGTGTCCGTGCAGCCGAGGAGGTCATCACTCCTCATGTGGACTCCGCACTCAGATACGACGAAGCAGCGGACCTGCCGTCGAGGATCCGAGATCGGTTGTCCGCGCTGGAGCGCCTCGCCGAAGCTCAACGGACCGACGGAATCGACATAGACCTCGACCGGCTTGCAGACCTGCGCATCGACCTCATGCCTGAGCTCGCGGTTGAGTACGTGACCAGGTTTGCCCATCAACATCACGTTGATCCCCCGCGACCGACCGAAGCCATCTACTTTGTCGAGGATCACCGCCTGATCGTGCGTGAAGACAAGCCGAGTCGACACGTGGCCCGTGAAATCGCTCTCTGTATTGCCCCAGATCTCGACGCCAGCTCCTTGGCTCCGTCAATCACCGAGGTCTTGGCCGCGCCGAGTCTTACGGATGCCATGAGTGCGCTGGATGACTACGGTGTGCGCGACCTCGATGCGACGACGTGGCAGCCAGTCGAGAGCCAGTCGGCCGTCGAGGTCGACTTTGATGACTCGGAGCGCTGGACCGACGAATCAGAACCGAATCCGGCTGCCACCCAAACCCGCGATAGTGATGCTGCGTCAGACGAGATCCCGGCCCCGGCGGACGAAAGTGACCGAACGCTCGAGCACGGCACCCCACCAGGGAAACCGCATCGCACCAAATCCAAAGCGCGAACACGATCAGGCACCGGGCAACGGCGAGCGCACATGGCGTCGTTCGTCTCATTCGACGAGGATGAACGCGAGTTCAACCAAGCCGGCGACGAGGCACCCGAACGGTCCGCCGTCGATGAGGCTGGGGTCGCCCGGGTCCTTATCTACGAGCTGTCCTGTGGCCGAGTTCCCGAAGAGCAGGCCCACAACAACCCCGGCTTCGACGTGCTCTCAAGGGATGACGAAGGCGAGGTGGTTCGACGCATCGAAGTCAAGTCGATCGGCGGCGCATGGACTGGATTCGGCGTGTGGATGTCCGCTACGCAGCTTGAAGACAACCGGGTATCTGGAGACGACTACTGGCTGTACGTCGTGGAGCACGCCGAGGACGATGACGCCGCGGTCCTCCACCGGATTCAGAATCCCGCGGCCCAGGCCACCAAGTTCGGTTTCGACGCTGGGTGGCAAGCGCTCCGCGAACCCGACCTTGAACGCGACGCCTCGGGAAAGCCTCTGACCAGCAACACCAGGCGCCTGCTCGGATGGAGCGGGCCAGGCGATACTCCGAACGGGTAAGAACTACCTCCATTGCACCCAGACGCGCTGATCTGTGGATCGATGTGTCAGAGGCCGACGTCAAAGGCGGTCGATCCAAGTGTCCTCTTCGCGGTCATCCCAGGTTGAAGTTGTGCGTCGATCGGATGCTGGGGCCTGACCCAGTTGAGTGAGAACCCGCATGGCCTCGTCATGAGTCAGAGCTCGCAGCGACTCGACCGCCCGCCCGGCCGCTGAAGTTGAGTCCATGGGCGTGGTGTACGACGGGCCCGTCCTGAGCGTGGCGTCCTGACATAGCGACGGCCACCGCGTGATCCTTCAGAAGACCTGCGAAAGCACGACTGAAGGAGACACCACGATGACCGTCGACCCCAACTCTATTGACCTGCCCGCGTTCATGGCCGAGCACCTCCAGCGCGCCGAGCCCGACCTGCTGCGGAACGATGCTGTCCACGTTCGTGCAGGCGTTGATGTCGGCCGAGGCCGACGCGATCTGCGGCGCCCCGTACGGCGAGCGCGTCCACGGAGCGGACCAACTCCCGCAACGGCTACCGGCACCCGGGACTTCGACACCCGCGCCGGCACGATGGAGGTCGCGATCCCCAAGCTGCGGGAGGGCTCGTACTTCCCCGACTGGCTGCTCGAGCGCCGCCGCCGGGCCGAGCGGGCGCTGACCACGGTGGTCGCGACCTGCTACCTGCTCGGGGTCTCGACCCGGCGGATGGAGAAGCTCGTCGAGACCCTCGGGCATCACCAGGCTGTCGAAGTCGCAGGTCTCGCGTGATGGCCAAGGAGCTCGACGCGCACGTCGAGGACTTCCGCACCCGACCGCTGGACGCCGGGCCCGTACACGTTCGTGGCCGCCGACGCGCTGACGATGAAGGTCCGCGAGGGCGGCCGGGTCGTCAACGCCCACGTCCTGGTCGCGACCGGCGTCAACGCCGACGGGCACCGCGAGATCCTCGGCGTCGACATCTGCTCCGCCGAGTCCGAGGCCGGCTGGCTGACGCTCTTCCGCGGACCTGACCGCCCGCGGCCTGACCGGGGTCAAGCTGGTCACCTCCGACGCCCACGCGCGGGCTGGTCGCCGCGATCGGCGCGACCCTGCCCGGCGCCGCCTGGCAACGGTGCCGCACCCACTACGCCGCGAACCTGATGTCGGCCACCCCGAAGTCGTCGTGGGGCTGGGTCAAGGCGATGCTGCACTCGATCTACGACCAGCCCGACGCCAAGGCCGTGCACGCCCAGTTCGACCGCGTCATCGACGCCCTGGCCGAGAAGCTCCCCGCGGTCGCCGAGCACCTCGAGGACGCCCGCGCCGACATCCTCGCGTTCACCGCGTTCCCCAAGGAGATCTGGCGCCAGATCTGGTCCAACAACCCCAACGAGCGGCTCAACCGCGAGATCCGCCGCCGCACCGACGTCGTCGGGATCTTCCCCGACCGCGACTCCGTCGATCCGCCTCGTCGGCGCCGTCCTGGCCGAGCAACACGACGAATGGGCCGAAGGCCGCCGCTACCTCGGCCTCGACGTCCTCGCCCGCTCCCGCATCGCCCTCATCGCGGGCGAGGAGACCACCGAGCAAAAGGAGGACCTGACACCCGCCGCACTCACTGCCTAGAGTGCAGCCACCGGATCACGCGGTGGCCCCTTCATCCACCACGACCGTGGACTCGACCGCCGCTGACTCGATGGCGTGCTGGCGATCAGCCATTATCGCCAGGCCGCGTGCATCCAATGCCTTGCGAAGAAGGTCGATCTGCCAGTCGGAAATGGTCGTCACGGTGGGGGCTGGCTTCACCGGAACGCTTGGGGCGTCATCGCCGAAGAGGGAGAGGTCGTCAGACACGGCCCCAATGCTACGGAGCAACGAGCGAACGCCGGTGATGAGTGGCCACTCGAAGCGCTACTCCAACACGACGAACGATCACCGCGATCGTCAAGAGCGCGAACTTGATCGCGTCCCAGATCGCGATGAAGACGACCAGATTCAGCCAACCTGGTCCACCGGTCGCAGCCCACCTGGCGAGGAGATGGGCACCAAGGATGAGGCCGGCTGCCATCGCACCCAGTCGAAGGGCGGTTCCAAGGCGTGGTCGCTGCCTCCGAACGTGGGCGGCGACGAGGTTCGAGGGCGCGTACATCTGAAGTAGGCGGTGAACGGCGGCTACAAGTACAACCACGGGGACCATCAGGAGCAAGAACATCGGTGACCTCCTTGGACAGGACTGACTACGCCGTCGTACGACACTCGGCACACCCCACGCATGCAAAAGCGCGACCCTGTGGAGATTCGCGCCCGGAAGCACCCCTATGGCGTCGAGACGGCCTCGACACCAACCGTCGCCGCACGCGGCTCCGGGTACTCGGCGGCGACGAACCTTGTCGCCTCCCGTACTGCGCGCTGGGCACGCAAGCGTTCGGTGCGTTGCGAGTCACTCGCCGCTCCCCCGCCGACTGGCAGGTACGAGGTGATCCGGTAGCGGTCGCGGTAAGCAGCCACAGTGGTGGCCGCTCCGAGCCAGAGTTCGCGCCCGGCGCCAGTGGCTGGGCGCGCACCGAGCCTGCGTACCCACGGCTCGCCGGTTCGCACCGCTTCCTCGATGAGCGCCGCCGCCCGCGCTTCGATGAGGTGCTTGCGCTCGGCGATTGCCTGACGGTCTTCCTCGCTCATTGATCCGAGCGGCTCGGGGATGAGCCCGGCGATCATCCGGGGGCGCAGTCGGCTGCCACGCGGGCTCGAGTCCGCCAGCTTCTCCAGGCGATACCGGAGCACCGCAGCGACGTCTTCGGCGTCGTCGAGACCGTGTTGGCCCACGACTCGCGGCATGAGTCGCTCGAGGTCGTGGTGGTAAGCCTCGGCTCGTCGTAGGGCTGCGGCTAGTGGGCCGAAGGCGGGCGACTCGACGACCGCGGACTGCTGCTCGGCAGTCAGGCCTGATCGCCGCAGGAGGCCAACGAACCGATCGCGCTGGGCCTCCGCTGCGATGGTTTCGAGTTCGGCGGCTATGCGGTCGATTCCTCCGTGGAGCTCGTACTCGGCTTCGATCGTCTGGTGTGCCGACAGGCTTGCGGCGCTGTGCTGCAGGACGCCGAAGAGCACCGTCCGGGCACTGACGTCATCTGGTTCGGGCGTCGAGTGACTGTCGTCGGGCTGATCGAGGGCGACGTACGCGATGTTCGACTCCCGGCCGCGGGTCATCGCGACGTAGAGGTTCTCCCTTGAGGTCGATGGAGTGACGACGACGTGGGACGTGCCGACGGTGATGCCCTGGGCGCGGTGGGCCGTGACGGCGTACCCGAGGTCGAGGTGCTGGGCGACGTACTCGGCCGACAGCACGGTCCGCCCCGTGCGACGAGTATCGAGGCGACTGATCACGACCGTGCTGTCGCGACGGATGTCGGTGATGCGCCAGCGATCGCCGTTCTTGACCCAATTGCCCGACGTCGTCCGGAGCGTGCGGTCGTTGCGCCGGGTAATTACGACATCGCCCACCGAAGCTTGGCTGCCGTCGGCGAGGTGGACCTCGCGACTATCGACCGCACCGTCGAGCAGGAGCCTGTCGGCGCGTGCTCGCTCGTTGAGAGCACGTACGGCGTGGGACGACTCGGTCACCAGAATGCTTGCCAGCCCTCCGCTGCTGTCAGCTCGCCAGGCCTCGTAGGCAACATCGAGCATCTGGTCGGTCAGCCCTTCGCGGATCCGGTGATGCCTGGCGTAGGTGGAGATGACCTCGACGTCGCCGCGGCTCAACGCGAGCGATGCGTCCTTCTCCCACTCGTGGGAGAAGCGGTGGATCTCGGTCAACTGCGGTGTGTTGGGTCGCCGGTCAACGAGGAGCGCGAACGCTCCCCCGGCCTCGACGGACTGGAGTTGACGTGGATCTCCGACGAGCAGCACCTTCGCCCCGGCGCCAGCCGCGATGCCGGTGATCCTGTCGAGGATCCTCGTGCCCGCCAGCGTCGCTTCGTCGACGATCACGAGTTGCCCAGCTCGGAGCTCGGCCCGGCCGTGGTCGTACTCGTGAAGCCACTTCGCTGTGTTGTCACAGGCGATCGCGAGGTCGTCGGCCAATGCCTGGGCGGCTGCGGCCGACGGCGCCAGTCCCACGACGCTGCCTTGCCCGTGGTCGACGATCCAGGCCGAGCGGAGGGCGCGCATTGCGGTCGTCTTGCCGGCACCCGCCGGTCCCACCAGCAGGTCGACCTCGCGGCCGGAGGTTGTGATGCTTTCCAGCGCCACACGCTGCTGGCGACTCAATGGGCGCGCCGACCGTTCGATGACACGAGCGAACGTCCGCGGCCGGACCGTCGGGGCCGACAGCGACTCCGCGAGGTCGAGCAGCCGAGCCTCCGCGTCGATGATCGCCGTCGAGGAGTACTTCGCGCTATGGCGTGGCCGGAACAGGCTGGTTCCATCCTCCCTCTGAAATCGAGCCGGGCTGATCGCCAGTTCGGGTGGCGTGAGCATGACTGATTTCAACTGGGCGGCATCCACGACCACGGCGACGATTGCCTCGCGGTCCTCGGGCGTGGCGAACCGCAGATCCATCGTCTGCTTCGACGCCTCCGCCATGAGGTTCCAGTGATTCCACACTGCCCGCTTTACGCTGACGGCTGCGACCACGTCGGCTCCGATCGCTTCGACAGCTGCCAGCGGTACGTCGTCGACCGCAAGTGGCTGCGCCGCCGGACCCAGAAGCGTCGCCGTCCACGCCGTCGCTTCGGTTCCGACCTTGTCGGAGGCCCGCTTCCGCCAGTCACCAGTCAGGTCTGCAAGCGAGCGGATCTCCTTCGGCGGCCGGGTGGCGAGCGTCGCCTGGGCTCGCAGCTCGACGATCGTCTTCGCTGAAGGCATCCGCCCGTGATGGGCGACGTACTCGGTGATGAGTTCCGCTTTCTTGAGTTCGATCTCGCGTGTGCGGCTGGAGAACTCCGTGATCAGGTCATCGCCGACTCCGGCGATCTCCCACTGCGGATTGCGGTCAGCGCCGCGCTGGCGGAGCTCCCACTCGATGCCCAGATCCCGGGCCAGGCGGTCTGCGAGTAGAGCGTCGTACAGCGCTGAGAGCCCGGTCCGTGACGCAAACACCGTGCGGCCGTCCAGGCTCCGCCAACGGCGGTCCATCACCGTCAAGACCTTGTTGGCCACGATCACATGAGTGTGCACCTGCGGGTCGCCGGCGCGCGAGTCGAAGTGGTCGTACGCAACCGCCGCGATGCCAGCGACGCTGACCTGGGCGACAGCGCCGTCCCTGTCCGAGAAGCCGGCTCGGGTCGCGGCAACCTCCCGTTCGAAGAAGGCAATGACATCGGCGACGGTGGCATGGTGAGCGTCAGCGATGCGCTCCTGCGTGGTCGCGTCCGCGACGCCCCAGAGCACCGACACCGACTTCGGGACACTGAACGTGAGGTCGAAACCGGCTACGGCATGGCGCATCCCGACCGCGATCTCCTCGGCTTCGATCCTGGCCGTCTCGGCCGCGCAGTCCTCCTGCGTCATCTCGGGATCGAGTGACGCGACGCGCTCGCCGATCCGATCGGCCAGGCGCTTGTACGTCGGGTACGCGCGGCCGAGCTGCTCGCCTGTCACCGGATCGCGGCCCATCCCGATCAGCAGCGCCAGTTGTTCTTCGGTGACCTGCATCCCGGGCTTGATCTGGCCAGTGCCGAAGGCGCCCACACCGGACCCCAGCCAGCGGCCGGGCGGCGTACCCACCGCCGAGTAGTAGCGGGTCAGCGGTGTCGACAGCACTCGATTTCCGTCACCGACGGCGACGCTCCGCAGCAGGTACTGGTAGCCGCTGCCCGCGGACATCCTGCGCATCGAGACCGTCACGGCCGTTTCCGTTCCACAGGCCTCAGGTGCGCGTCCTTCTCCACAGACCCCGCGATCTGCACCCCGTGTGGATGGCAGGAAGGGGTGGGGTGGAAGGAGGAAGGAAGAGAGATGGCGAAGGGATGAGGACGGTGTGGTGGCGAGGGAAAGGGGGTGCAGGGGTGAGGGCTGAGGAGAGGAAAGGTGGAGGAGAAGAGGGAGAGGGGTTCGAGAAAGGTGAAGTTGGGAGAGGCCGAGCACCTGACCCCTGAAGCTCCGGCAAAGAAGCCATGGTCCGGAACTCAGAATCAGGCTTACGATGAGGCTCAGACGATGCACGCACCGCCCGCGGGGTGGTCGTCTGCACCTTGAGCCCAACGGCGAGAGGAAACAGGACAAGCGGCTATGAAGATTCGACTCGGGTTGATCTCCTGGGCGACCGGCACCCTGATGTTGGCCGCGGTCTCCTCCTGTGGCGCAAGCGACACGGATCCTCCGCCGAACTCAGAGCCCTCGTCGGCATCGCCGACCGCACCGACGACGAGCACGACTCCGACCTCGCCGTCCGACGCAGCGACCGCCGAGGCAACCTCGGCTGTGCGGAACTACTTCACGGTGGTCGATGACCTCCGCAGCGAGCCGGCCACGGGCCTCAAGCAGTTGAAGGCGGTCGCGACCGGCGCGCAGCTCAACGCCGTCGAGACGCTGATACGTCGTCAACGCGGCGAGGGGCAGCGTCAGACCGGTACGACGGCGATCAGCGAACTCAAGGTTCAGTCAGTCAACCTAAATAACTCCGACCCCGACGCCGGCAAGGTGCCGACGGTCGCCATCGACGTCTGCTGGGACGTCAGCAAGGTCGACGTGCTCGACAAGAGAGGCGATTCGATCGTCTCCCCCAACCGCCCGGACACCGGGTGGACGCGCTACACCGTCGCGAACTACGAGTACGCCGCCAATCCGACCGGCGGCTGGCGAGTGGCGACTGGCCAGGACATCGAGAAGACGCCATGCGCGGCATCCTGATTCGCCTCCTGCTGACTGCCCTCGCCACCGCCGGCCTTGCCGCCCTCGTCCACGCCCCCTCGTACGCCGACGGCACTGTCTGCGGGCAAACCGACCCTGCGACGGGCGAGTGTCTGCTGTGGATCCAGGTCCCCGGCAACCCGGGGACACCTGGCACGCCGGGCGACGACGGGCCGCAAGACACCGGGAGCGGTGCGGCCTGCTACTGGGACGGCACGAGTCAAGGCATCACGAAGCCGCCGCCAGGACCGGTCCCCTGCTCAGCGCCCGAGGGTTACTGGTCGAACAGCTACCACTGCTACATCAGTCCGGTCGAGCCCCCACCGCCGGCCGGCGACCCGATGTGGCAGGGACACGAGCCCAGCGATGGTGCGGTCTACAACTGCTACCAACCGCAGACCGGCCTTCTCATCACTATCTGGACCCAGGATCCCCCGCCCACCTCTGGCGCCGGACCGACACCGCGCGAGGTGGCGCAGGTAGCGATCGAACAGATGCACCTCTCCGCGATCAACATCGGTATCGCACCGGAAGCCGGACCGGACAGCATCGGTCTGGTCGGCATGCCGGTGTGGATGTGGGCGGAGGCTCCCAACGATCACACCTTCGGGCCGATCACCGAGAGTGCTTCGGCGGGCGGCATCACGATCACGGCGACGGCAAGAGTCCTCCACGTCACGTGGGACATGGGCGACGGCACCGAGGTCGTCTGCGACACGGCGGGAACGCCGTACAAGCCGGAGTACGGGCGGAAGAACTCCCCCGACTGCGGCCACACCTACAAGCTCTCGAGCGTGCGCGAGACCGATGACGCCTACACCGTCACCGCGACGTCGAGTTGGGTCATCACCTGGGCGGGCGCCGGTCAGACCGGGACGATCCGCCTCGACGGCCTCAACCGCTCGACCCAGATCAGGATCGGCGAGGCGCAGGTGCTCGTGAACTGACGAGCGACGCGCGGGGGGTACGACGAGATGACAACGACTGCCCGAGAGGACCGGAAGCCCGGCCCCCGCACCGCCACGCCGGATCCCGGTCCGACAGTCACTCCCCCGGTCAAGCTGCGAAGGCGTCCGGCTCTGGTGGTCATCGCCGTGGTCGTCACTGCGCTCGGCTGCCTGCTCGGCGCCTGGGCCTGGAGCGCGACGACCAACACGCAGGAGGTCCTCGCAGCGCGCGACACAATCCATCGTGGCGAGGTGATCCAAGCCGGCGACATCGAGCGGATTCGGATCAGCGGCGACCCCGCGCTGACTCCCCTCCCTGCTTCGGCGTACGACGACGTCGTCGGCCGACGCGCCGCACTCGACATCTCCGCCGGCGGGCTGTTGACGACCGAGTCGACGAGCGATGCACCGCTCCCGCCGCAGGGACAGTCCATTGTCGGGATTTCACTCACCCCTGCGCAGGCGCCCGCGCTGCCGATGCACGGCGGCGACAAGGTCAGGATCATCGTTACACCCGGCGAGAGCGGCGAGGCGTCGACGGGCACACCACAGTTCACCGTCGCCGAGGTCGTCGACACCGCCTTCGACGAGACCACCGGCAACACCGTGGTCAACGTCTTGGTCCCGTACGCGGACGCAAGCGTCCTCGCCGCCCGCGCAGCAACCGGCCATGTCGCTCTCGTCCTCGACTCCGGGGTTCAGTGATGGCCGTCGTCTGCCTGACCTCCGCGTCCGGCTCCCCTGGCGTCACCACGACGGCGGTCGGGCTGGCGTTCTGCTGGCCGCGCCCGCTGCTCCTCATCGAGGCCGACCCAACTGGAGGCTCCGGGATCCTTGCGGGTTTCTTGAAGGGCACGACGCCCTACGACGTGGGGTTGATCGAGCTGGCGCTGTCTCCGCTCGGCGTGGCTGATGCGCTCCGGGATGTCGTACGACCGCTGAGTCCGAACGTGTCGCTCGTCGCTGGGACGCGCACACACGCGCAGGCGCCCGCACTACGCGACGTCTGGGAGCCGCTAGCCGCTGCGCTGAGCGAACTCGAGGTGAGCGGGCAGGACGTCATCGTGGATGCGGGTCGGCTCGGCCTGACCGGGTCGCCGCAGCCGCTGCTGGAAGCCGCCGACCTGACGTTGCTGCTGACACGAGCGACCCTGCCCTCGATCTCGGCGGCTCGGTCGTGGGCCGAGGCGGTCCGCCAACCCGCGACTGGTTGGCGGCGCGCGGGACTGTTGCTGATCGGAGAGGGGCGGCCGTATCGCGATACTGAAGTCTCCAAGGTGCTCGGGATGCCGGTTGTCGCCGACCTTCCGGACGACCCTGAGGCCGCGGCGGTCTATCACCGCGGCGCGACTCCACCGCGTCACTTCGAGACCGGCCCCTACGTCCGCAGCCTCCAGGCGGCAGCCCAGTCCATCCAGGCAGAGGTCGCCCGCGGCCGGTTCGCCCTCGTCGAGGAGTCAGCACGATGAGTGAAGCGTCCCGCTACATGAGCGAGTACGGCGAGCTGTCCAACCTGCCGCTCTTCAACCAGCCGACCAACGGTGCGACGCCAACAACAAACGGGCTCGGCGCCCCGACCCCGGCACCCCCGTCTGTCAGCACCGACATCGACTGGGCGATCGTCTCGACGCTCCGCGCCCGGGCCTCGGAACAGTTGAGTCAGGTCATCGCGTCCGATCGCAGTCGCCTCGACAGGGCCGCTCAGCAGGAGCTCGGACGGTCGATCGTCCTCGATCTCATTGAGTCGGCCATGGCCGACGCGGCCAATGCCGGTCAGGGCGCGTGGAATCCGGCGCGACAGCAGGCGACAGCGCAGGCCGTCTTCGACTCGCTCTTTCGGCTCGGCCGCCTCCAGCCGCTGGTCGACGACGAACGCATCGAGAACATCATCATCGTCGGCTACGACAACGTGCAGCTCGAACTGGTCGACGGCACTCTCATCGACGGCCCGTCCGTGGCCGACTCCGATCAGGAACTTGTCGACTTCCTCGTCTTCCTTGCTTCTCGGAGCGAAGTCAACGCGCGATCGTTCTCCGAGGCTCAGCCCCGCCTCCACCTCCGGCTCGACGGTGGCGCCCGGCTCGCTGCTGCCGCCTGGGTGACACCGCGGCCGTCCGTGGTGATACGCCGTCACCGACTGATGCAGGTCACCCTCGACGAGCTGGTGGGCAGGGAGATGCTGACGCCGGTCGCCGCTTCGTTCCTGCGAGCATCAGTCCGAGCTAGGAAGTCGATCGTCGTCGCGGGTGCCCAGGGGGCGGGCAAGACGACACTCGTCCGCGCCCTCTGCTCGGAGATCGACGCGCTGGAAGCGATCGGCACCTTCGAGACCGAGTACGAACTACACCTTCACGAGCTCGGTCGGCACAAGATCGTTCACGCCTGGGAGTCCCGGCCAGGGTCCGGCGAGCGCGGTCCCGATGGTCGCCAGGCCGGCGAGTTCACCCTCGACGAGGCGCTGGTCGACTCCTTCCGATTCAACCTGTCCCGGCAGATCGTCGGTGAGGTCCGGGGCAAGGAGATCTGGGCGATGATCAAGGCGATGGAGTCCGGGACTGGCTCGATCTCCACCACGCACGCCGCCGATGCCGTCGCCGCGGTCCGCAAGCTCGTGACTTGCGCGATGGAAGCCGGGCCGCACGTCACCCAAGGGCTTGCGACCAGCAAGCTCGCCGCGACCGTCGACCTGATCGTCCAATTG
This sequence comes from uncultured Actinomycetota bacterium, assembly GCA_963814245.1. Classification (GTDB taxonomy): domain Bacteria; phylum Actinomycetota; class Actinomycetes; order Propionibacteriales; family Nocardioidaceae; genus Nocardioides. Next base: position 898,325 of record CAWFBY010000003.1, on the reverse strand, counting down.
AGCATGGAGACCGCGCCCGTTCCAGGCGGAGCGCGACGCACCCGCCGAGTCGCGGAGGTCATCGCCCTGACCCCCGGTGAGAAGGAGCCTGGCTACGCGACGACTCACGTTTTCAGCCCCGGTGCTTCCGGCGTGGCGGTTCCTGACGTCCTGCCCGACGAATATCGGGCGCTCGCGCGGCATGGGTTCGATCTGGCGGGCTATCTCTCCACACAGCCGTTGGGAGGTACGCCGTGAGCCTTCTCGTCGCGAGCCTCGCGGGCGGTCTGATCGCCGTCGGAATCCTCGGCATCGTCATCGGTCTCCGACCGGCACCGGTCGTCTCCAGGAGCAAGCCAACTCGTAGCCGGATCTCGATCACCCCTCGCAACCGGATGCTTCTCCTCGCCGGTCTCGGGTTCGGCGTGCTCGGTTGGGTCGTCACCGGCTGGGTCCTTGCGCTCGTTATCGCCCCGGTCGCGGCGATCGGTCTCCCGATCCTTCTGGCCGCTCCTCCGGCCGCCACCCAGATCAACCGGCTGGAGGCGATGGAGGAATGGACCCGATCGCTCTCGGGAGTCCTCACCGTAGGCATCGGTCTCGAGCAGGCGCTGGTCACCACGCTCCGATCGACACCGGCACCCCTCCGCGCCGAGGTCGAGACGACTCGTCACCCGCCTGCGTGCCCGGTGGGACACCGAGGCTGCCCTCCGCGCGTTTGCCGACGAACTCGACGACGCCACCGGCGATCTCATCGCCGCGAACCTCATCCTCGCCGCCCGCCGACGAGGCGCCGGACTCGCCAGCGTGCTCGAAGGGCTCGCCGAGTCGGTCGCCGCCGACGTGCGCGCTCGCCGCCAGGTCGAGGCCGACCGCGCCAAGCCACGCGTCGACAGCACGTTGGGTCACGCTGATCAGCGCCAGCGTGCTCGTCGTACTCGCCCTCTCCGGGAGCTACGTCGAGCCGTACAGCAGCCCCATCGGTCAGGTGATCCTCGTCGTGCTGCTCTCGGCGTACGTCGCGACGCTGATCTGGATGCGCCGCATGGCCACGGGGAAGCCGCTGCCCCGATTCCTCGACACACGATCCGAAGCGACGGTCGCGCCATGATGACCGGACTTCAATTGGCGATCGTCTCCGGCGGACTCATCGGGCTCGGCCTGACTCTGCTCGTCGCAAGACTGCTACCCGTCGAACCGGATCTGGCCGACGCACTCGACCGAGTCTCCGCCGCCCGGAGGCAATCGAGCACGACCGCAGCGATTGCGCACACCGGCAAGGAGCGTCTCGGCCTGTGGGGGCTGCGTGTCCTGCCTCCCGGCCTCTGGGTCCGTACGCCGACCCGCGAACTGGCGCTACTGCGGATCTCGATCAGCCCAGTTCTACGGCGAGAAGCTGACGTTCGCCTGGCTCGGCCTCGTGATCCCGCCGGGTCTGACACTGCTGTTCAACTCGCTCGGCCTCGGCCTGCCGCTGCAGATCCCGGCGCTCGCCTCGATCGGACTGGCCGCGGGCATGTTCTTCCTGCCGAACTACAACGCAATCGACGACGCCACCAAGGCTAGGCTCGAATTCGCCCGCGCGCTCGGCGCCTACATCGATCTGGTCGCGCTCGAACGCAACAACGGCATCGGCGTACGACAGGCAATGGAGGCCGCAGCCGAGGTCGGCGACTCGTGGGTCTTCACCCGGCTCTCCGAAGAACTCATCCGATCGCGCTGGTCCGGCCTGCCGCCCTGGGACGCGCTGCACACCTTGGCAGAGGAGCTCGGACTACCCGAGCTCGACGACTTCGCCGACATCATGCGACTCTCCGGAGAGGAAGGAGCGGGTGTGTACGCCACACTGCGCGCCCGCTCCGCAGCCATGCGCACGGCGATGCTCAGCGACGAGATCGCCCAGGCCAACGCCGTCGGCGAACGGATGACCATCCCCGGCTCCCTGCTCGGCGTTATCTTCATGGCGCTGCTCGTCGCCCCCTCATTGCTTCGCATGTTCACGGCCTCGTGAAACGGAAGGACACACCAGGAGGATCGCAATGTTGAAAGCCCTCGTCGTGCTGCAGATCGCAGCACTCCACAAGTACGACGACCTGCGCCGCGCAGCTCGCAGCGAACGCGGCTCGGTGACCACCGAGCACGTCCTCTGGGCGGTCGCGGTCATCGCAATCGTGGGCGTCGTCGTCGCGGCAATCACGGCCTATGTCAAAACTCAGGCCGGCAACATCAAGTAGCCGCTCCCGGCGGCACGACCAACGGGGCTCGGTTTCGATCGAGCTCGTGATCCTGCTGCCCGCACTCTTCGCGGTCATGTTCCTGGGGATGCAGGCAGCGCTCTTCTACCACGCCCGTACGACGGCGATTGCGGCCGCGCAGGAAGGCGCTCGGGCCGCCGGCGCCGAGCACGGGCGCGAGGCAGACGGCACCGCAGCGGCCAACAACTTCATCAACGAAGCGGGCGGCGACGACGTGCTCACGAACACCTCGACCACCGCGAGCCGGACCGGCACCACGGCAACCGTGACCGTCACCGGGTTCAGCCTGAGCGTCATCCCCGGCTGGCACGTCCGGATCACGCAGACCGCCACGGTGCCGGTTGAACGCCTCACCGATCCCACCACAGCGGGTGTTCCATGATCCGGCGAGACGAGCGCGGTTCAGCTGCGATCGAGGCCGCGATCGGCGTGCCTGCGTTCGCCCTATTCGTCGGCCTGATCATCTTCGGCGGGCGTACGGCGAGCACCCATCAAGCTCTCCAGTCCGCTGCCGCCGACGGCGCCCGCTCGGCGTCTCTCGCTCGGGATGCCCAGACCGCACGGACCGACGCACGGGAGGCAGCGACTGCAAGCGTCACAAACCAGCATCTCGGCTGCACCCAGGTGGACGTCGCGGTGGACACGTCCGATTTCAACAAGGCACCCGGCGTACCCGGCTCGGTCGACGTCACCGTCTCCTGCCGCCTCGACCTGTCGGATCTTGCCGTGCCTGGAGTTCCTGGGTCACGGGTACTGACCAGCACGATGTCCAGCCCGATCGACACCTGGCGCGAACGATGAACCGCCGACACGACGAACGTGGATCCATCACCGTGTGGCTGGCAGTGGCCAGCTTCGTGATGATCTTCCTCGTCGGCCTCGCGGTCGACCTCGGCGGTCAGGTCCACGCCCACGAACGCGCCCACGACGTGGCGGCCCAGGCCGCTCGAGCCGGCGGCGAGGAGGTCGAGGGCGCAGCAGCCATCCAAGGGCGCCAACTAACGATCGATCCGGCCGCCGCCCGCGCAGCGGCTCAGCGTTACCTCGACGTTGCCGGAGTCGACGGCACCGTCTCGATCCACAACGGAAACACCATCACCGTGACCGTCCACGACCGCTACGACCCACAGTTCCTCGGCCTGATCGGCATCAATCGCCTCGATGTCACCGGCACTGCGACCGCACGCCTAATCCGCACCATCGGAGGTAGCCAGCAATGACTCTCACGATCCGCCTCCGTGGATTGGCAGCGACGGCTGCTCTCGTCGGATTCATGGTCGGCGTGCCCGCGGTGCTTCTCGCTATCAACGCGATCCCCAACCCTGGCGCGTTCGCGTGGTCGCGACTCACCGCACCTGACGACGGCAGCCTCGCGATGGAAGTCATCACCGCGGTCTGTTGGATCGCATGGGCGATCTTCACGTGCCAGCTGATCGCCTCGATTGTGTCCCAGATCCGAGGCATCCGCGCACCACGGCTTCCGGGACTCGTCGTGCCTCAGCTGGCGGCTGACCGTCTCGTCGCCGCCGCAGCACTTCTGTTCGTCGCTATCCCGGCCGCGACCGCGTTCCTACCCGAGATTAAGGCCGAGGCAGCGGTCACCGCGACTCCCCTACCGGATGCTGCACCTCCGGCAGCTGAGCCAGCGGCGTCGGAACTGACCACGCACCATGTTGCGTCGACGAAGAAGGAACCGACCACGGAGCGCTACACGGTCAAGCGCGGCGACAGCCTCTGGAAGATCGCCGAGGAACGCCTCGGCGACGGGATGAGGTACGTCGAACTCGTCGACCTCAACGAAGCGGTCCTGAACGGGCGTCCCGACTTCCTGCTGCCGGGCACCGTCCTGAAAGTGCCCGTCACCGAGACTGCGCCCGAGGGTGACTACCTCGTCCAGCCCGGCGACACGCTCGCCGAGATCGCCGAGGATGAGCTCGGCGACGTCGACGCCTACCCCTCGATATTCGAAGCGTCCAGCGACACCGTGCAGGCGAACGGCGCCCGCCTCAGCGACCCGGACCTGATCCTCCCTGGCTGGCGCCTCACCATCCCGGGACACACAGATCCGCACAAGCCCACGAAGCCCAAGCACGTCCAGGTGCCGATCGCCCCTGAGACGACTCCCCCTGCCGATGTCATACCTGTTCCGGAAGTGCCCGATCCCGCGCCGGCGCAGGTCAACCACGAAACTGCGGAGGACCAAGTCGTCCCAGGCTGGCTGTTCCCTGGACTGGCCGGTGCGGGTGCGCTTCTCGCCGGCTCGCTCTGGCTGGTCTTGCGTCAGCACCGTAGGACCCAGCTTCGCTACCGCCGTCCCGGCACGCTCATCGCGCCTCCGCCGGAGGAACTGCGTGCGGCGGAGAAGTCGATACAGGTGACGGGGTCCGCGACCGCCCACCGGATCGAGGAACTCGACGCCGCACTCCGAAGCCTCAACCCGGTTCCACGCGTGAGGTCGGTCGAGGTGTCAGCGGATCTGATCGCATTGACGCTCGCCGAGCCGGCGGAACCAGCCGCGCCGTGGACGGGCGATGCCACGAGGTGGCAGGTGACCATCGCCGACGTACCTGCGTCTCCTGAGGATGCGCTCTCGCCGTACCCGATGCTGGTCAGCGTCGGTCGGGCGGACGACGGCTCACTCGTCATGTTGAATCTGGAGGAGCTCGGCGCGGTCGCCATCACTGGCGACAGCGGCCGAGGCGCCGCGTTGGCCCGTCACCTCGTCGCAGAACTCGTCGTCAATCCGTGGGCGTCGCCGGTCCATGTCCACGTGCTCGGTGTCGGCGCGGAGTTCGCCGCCATCGACCGCGATTTCGTCCACATTCAGGATCCGGGCGACGCTGCCTTCATCGACGCCTTGGCAAGCGACGTCGTGTCCGCGAGCCCGAAGAGAGAGCCGGACGAGTTCCACGCTGCGATCATCTCGGCCGTCGATACCGGCCCAGAAGTGACACGTCTCGCCGGGGCCATCACCGGATTCCCGGGACGGCCCGGCATGGCGCTGGTTGCCGTCGCTGCGCAGGCATCATTTGCGTCCGTCGACCTCCACCTGACCCCCGACGGCCGCCTCACGGTCGAGTCCTTGCGACTCGATCTCGCGGCCTCGGGACTGACATCTGCCGAGGCGAAGGCGTGCGCCGTACTCGTTGATCTCACCCGTGAAGCCGAGGTCGTGCCGATGCCGGGCGTCGGCAACGTCGCATCCACCTCGAACAGCGCCGGAGCCCTCGTTGACCGCCTCACCGCGTCACGTCCTGACGCCGAACCGGCCGGGGCCAATTCGCTCCTGCCTCTCGACACCCACGTCTACGCCGACCGGGCGGCCGCGACCGTCGAGGACGTCGAGGCACTCGCGCCCGTCGCGACTCCAGAAGCTGCGCAGTCAGTACGAGTTGCCGACCCCGACCTGGACGAGGACCTGGCCCGCTGGGATTCACCGGTGCTCGTCGCGCCGAAGCTCACGCTGCTCGGACCAATCGCGGTCAGAACGATGGGCGACGCAACAGCAACCGCGCACCGGCGGCCGTACTACAGCGAGTTCCTGGCCTACCTCGCGCTACACCCGAAGGGAGTCTCCGCAGACCAGCTCGCGAAGGACCTCTGCATCCGCCCGCAGAAAGCCCGCTCGGACCTGAGCGTGATCAGGCGGTGGCTCGGTCAGAACCGGTCCGGCAAGCCGTACCTACCGCGGGCTCAGCAGACCCATCAGGACGGCGTTCCCGCGACCTACGCCCTGGACGGCGTCCTCACCGATCTCGACCTCTTCCGCCGGCTCCGCGCCCGCGGCCAGAGTCGCGGCGCCGAGGGCATGCCCGACCTGGTCTCCGCGCTGCACCTGATCAGCGGCGAACCATTCACCGACCTCCGCAAGGACGGCTGGAGCTGGCTCCTCGAAGGCGACCGCCTCGACCACATCATGACCGCAGCGATCGTGGACGTCGGACACATCGTCACCACCCATGCACTGGCTGAAGGCGACCTCGACCTGGCTGATTTCGCGTCTCAGGTCGCCATCGCAGCAGCGCCATACGACGACATCGCAACCCTCGATCGCGCCGAGGTCGAGCGCGCCACCGGCGACGCCGAAGGAGCCGACGCGCGGATGCGGAACGATGTCTTCAACCGAACCGACGATGAACTCGGGCCGATCCAACTGCCGCCTCGAACCGCGGAGGTCGTCGAACGAAAGCGTCCCTCCACCACGGGCCGACGCCGCACCAGCTGATTTCCACGCGAGGAAGCGCGGTCGCGCGCCGCACTCCGGTCGTGCGGATGGCCCGACGCAGCGACCAGTGACAACCCGCTGACCATCTCAAGATCCACCCATTGGGTGACATCGCCTAGCAACCTGACCCTCGACGGCGGTTCCTCGCTGAAACGGGTCGTTGAGGATGACCCTGCCTTCGAGACGGGTACGGCGAGCCGGTCGAGTTCCTGCCCGTCGAGCATCTCGTCAGGACGGATGTAGTTAAGCGCCACGGCGGAGCCGATCCGGTCGTCGACAGCGAGAGTGTGCCCGAGACCTCTCCTGAATGTGTTCACGCGGATCGGGGCGACGGCGTCGTATTGGAGCGTCGGTTTCCTGCTTCTGCATCCTCGCGCGAGCTGTTCACTTGCTCCACGTGCGCCACGCGCGCGAGAGCGCGGAGTCGAAGCGGCTACCGATTGCCGACTCCGATACCGCTGAGATGGCGCTGCGTGAGGCGTCCCACGGTTCGAGGCGATCAGCGAGGACGCGGCAGCGGGTCTCTAAGTCGTCGCCCGTCTGGTAGCCCGGAGCTACTGCCGCGAGGTCCCGCTTCATGAGGTTGGAGAAGAAGGATTCGTACCGGTCAAGGGTGATGACAGGACTACCGAAGTCCGCGATGCGAGTCGCCTCGGACTCCAGCAGGCGCGGGTAGTCCTCAAAGTGCGCGCGCGGGTGCAGGTGGTGGATGAGGTGGTAGTTGTCGTAGAAGGCCCAGTCCGATCCTGGGTTAGGCACATACTCGCGCAACGAGGAGGTCGGGTGCACGAGGTCGCCAGGCGCGGCGTGCACCTCCGGCCTTGACTTCTCTGCCTGGATGCCTTCGTCGCCGTGAGCCACTACCCCCGCTGTCACCGGCGGCGCCACCCAGTTGATCGTGCTCGACATCGGGTGTGCCCGCCCGGATCCGTCATGCAGTCCGTGCCACACGTACTGGGCGATCGCGGTGTTAGCACCGCGGAACACCACAGCGCCAACGATCCAGGTGCCTAGCGGCCGGTTCAACACCAAGGCCGCGACGGCCACGAGCCAGACAAGCCCGACTCCGAGCAACAGGCGCCGGCGAGGACGCCCTCGAACCCGCCGGTTTGTCGCGACGCCGACGACCGTGGCTAAGACGATCACCGTCTTGCACAGGTAGTGGGTGAATTCGATAACACTGGTCCGCCTGTATGGGAGCGGAGAGTGCACGTCGCCGGGTCCCGCGTTTTGGGGGTGGTGGATGAGCAAATGTTCGGTCGAGTAGATGTAGGGCAGCGACCCCACGGCCGGGCCGAGTAGGCACTCGCATACACCGCGCCACAGGCGAGTCAAGTATCCGCCGTCCCTCATCCCGAGGATGGCGCAGTGCATGTCCCAGTGAAAGTACGCCTCGTAATCGACCCACGCGGGCACGACGAACTTGATCAAGAAGGCGAAGAACAGGACCCAGGCAGCAGGGGGGTCGCCGCCGTCGACTAGGACTGATGCGAAGAAGAGCGGCAGTACGTAGAGCGTCTGAGTGCGCACGAGGTAGTGCAGGCGTCGGTCGCTGGCCCGCAGGGCCGGTTTTCCGAGGACGGCCCGATCCGTCGCGATGAACCACGGTTCAAAGGCAGCGATGTACGACTCCCGGTGAAGGCACACGCTGTATACCTCCGCCAGGACCAGTCCCGCGGCGACGACGAGGAGTTGGGTCGCCCACGTCATGTGAGACGCCGAGCGGCTCAGTAGGAACGGGCTGAGCGCGACCAGAGGCAGCAGCGCGGCCGCGGCACTCAGGCGCCAAGGCACTAGCCAACGGACGAATGCAGCGTGGCGACCGTAGGAGAATGCGTCGTATCTGTTGGCCACCCCCACCAGTGTCAGGGCAGCGAGGCCGAGCGGCAGGCAGAGCAAAGTCCATGCCCACAGCCCGATGCGCGGGAACACGCCGTAGCGCCACCGGAGGGTCGCGTCGATGTCGAGGCCACCGGTCACGATGCACCGTCTCGTGCGGGTTCGAGGGACCCGTGGGGCCAAACGGTCGGGCCGGTCGCCCACTGACCACTGAAGTCCCGGCACGCGGCGACACGCCCCGAGACCAGCCACGAGCCCGCTCCGTCGAACCATCGCGCCTCCGACGGGTCCCAGTACCGGTCCTGGACACGGATGACCTCGTGGTAGACGCTCGAGTCACCGATCCAGTCCGGGCGCACGCCCGCCGAGAGCCACCGTGCCCGCCAGTGCTCCGAGCGCTGCCCTCCGGCTGCGATCGCGATCTGCGCGCGAGCGTGGTCGATGCCGTGTCTTGCCAGCACGAGCGCGGCGAGAGCCGCGTGGACCCCGCAGTCGCCGACGAACTCGTCCTCATCCCTGACGAGGGCGCACCAGTGCGCGGGCCACTCGACCGCGTCCCAGACGACCACCGACGGAATTGCTGCCAGTGAGGTCTCGACGCTGCCTCGGTCGATGGCTGTCGTCAACCTCAGTCGTGCCGAGAGGCAGCAGGTCCCCTGGTGGGAGGCGATCAGTGAGACGGGCACCGTGGAGTAACGCCGCAGGTCCTCGTAAAGGACTTCATGCATCGGCGATCACCTCGAAGCGCCGTCCGCGTCCGAATGGGTAGGCCATGGAAGCGTCGTAGCCTCCGGCCCGTCCGATCGCGATCAGGTCGCCGCACCGCAAATCGGCTAGGTCGAGGTCGACCGCGAGCACGTCGCGCTCCATGCACGTCCTGCCAAGGATCCTCCCCGTGCCACCGGCAACGGGCCGCTGCGTGCCGTCGGAGGCGACCGTCATGACCGGGTGGGGCCAGTAGGGACCCTCAGGCAGATCGGACAGTCCCGCGTCGACCACTACGTCGCCACGCGAGTTCGGGGCGACGATCACCCGGGTAAGCAACGTGCCGCACGGCTCGAGCAGGGACTTTCCGAGCTCGAAGAGCCACGGCACGTCCACGTCGACCTCGCCCCGCACCTGCTCAACGACCCGCGCCACCGCGCCCGACAGTTCGCCGAGGTCGCGGGTGTGCCACCCGCCCCCAAAATCCACCAGGGCGGGGCCCTCACCCAATGCCGTCGTTAGGAGGTTCGCTCCGCGCAGGGACGCTGCGCAGTCCTCGACCCAGCGGTCCACTCCGACAACGCTCTCGGTGGTGTGAAAGTGCACGCCCCAGCGGCACTCAAGGCGTTCGCACATGGACCGCAGCAGGCGCGAGGCCTCGACGAGGTCATCGCCCTGGTCGACGCTGACGCCGAAGCGGCTGCCCATCGCCCGACGAGCCAGGCGCAGGCCGAGGACCTGGGTCTCGATCTGGACGCCAGTGTCGAGCAGTTCGGCCAGAACCTCGAACTCGGGAACCGAGTCGATGAAGATCGCGTGCGTACGGACCGGTTCGTCTGGGGCGGGCCACCACTTGGCCGGGCCGTTCAGCACCAGGCGCGAGGGCGGGGCTCCGACCGACCGGGCAAGCATCAGTTCGTCCTGGGAGATGGCCTCGACGAGCATGTCGGCATCGAGTGCCGCCGAGATTAGGCGGGGGTCCGGGTTGGTCTTGACGCTGTAGCAGAACCGCACGTCTCGTCCTGCTGACATCGAAGTCCGGACCGAGCCGAGCTGCTCGATCAGAGCGGCGGGGTCGATTCGCAGGGCCGGCGTATGGACCTCAACGTCGTGCCGCGCGCGCGGTGCACTCAGCCCACGGCGTGAGTGCGGCGCGGTGTCCTCCGACGACCCGGCGACCAATGCCCGCCGGGCGATGTCAGGCATGCCTGACGGGTGCTTGGCCGCGGCCGAGGCGTACTCACTGGAGGACCAAGGGAAAGCGGGGGCGCCTACGGAGGCGTCGATCCGCAGCTCCTCGACGACGCGCGTGAACGAGCCCGCGCCCGAGGTTCGCGCCTCCTGCCCGGTGACCAGCGCTAAGGGGAGGTTGGCGACCGTGAGGCTCGCGCCGTGGATCCAGGCCGGGAACCTTGGGTTGATCTCCATCAGTGTGAGCGAGCGGTCCCAGTGCTCGATGAGCTCCAGCTCTCCGCCGCCGTGCCAGCCGCAGTCGCCGACCCAGGCCCGTATTCGAGACAGGAATCGGTCATCGAGCGGTGAGACAGCACCGGCCCAGGTCTTGCCATCGGCGGTTAACACCGACTTGCGCATGAGAACGGCGCCGAGAAGGACCCCCTCGCGAGCCGCAAACGCGACGCCCGCCTCTTGTCCGGGCACATGTCGCTCGATGTGCCATGGCCCGCCCCATAGCCCTTCGATCCGCCGACCCGCGACGAGGGCTTGTCCAAGGGAGGTGGCCCTGACCGCCTCGTAGTGCTGCCCCTTGACCCACACCCCTGCCCGGCTGTTGCGGATGAAGTCGTCGGCCTCGTCGTCGTTGCCGTCGTAGGTCAGCGACGTGGCTGATGCCATCTCGAGTGCGGCCGCTGCCGCATGCGGGGGCTTCGCGACTTGCTCGAGCACGCGCTGGGAGGGTGAGAGGAACTCAGGCCTCTCGCCGAACGCCTGGGCGATCAGGCGCACTTCCAGGTCGAGTGAGGAGACGTATAGATCGTTGGGTCCCACGAGCTCCCCGACCTGTTTGGCCCACACATCCAAGTCGATCTCTTTCCAGCCGGGCAGGACCACGCGCGAATCGAGCAGCGACGAGTGCAGTCCGGAGCTCTCCGGCGAGTAGTCAAGGCCGACCAGTTCCAGGTCCACACCGGCCATGCGCAGAGACCGGGCGATCCCCAGCCCGGGAGAGGGGTTGGCCCCGCTGTGCATGCCGCTAAGGATCACCCTGCTAACCATTCATCCCCCCGTTGTCGTCGACGTCGCCGTGCGGCGACGGGACTTGCTGGTAGCAGTTTATGGATCGCTACTCCGGTCGACCAAGGACTGCGGGAGCCGGTGGATCGGCGCAGCCTGCGGAGTGTGCACCTACGGCCCATCGGACCTGCTCTCGAGCCGGTGCCCTCGACCTATACAACCTCAACGAGTTTCGAGTCGTACCGCCGCCGGAATCTCCCGAGCCGCACCATGATCAGCGCCGCACGACGGGTGGGCCACCCCGTGCTCATCGTCAGTCTGACCAGCGTAGCCGCCACCGATCACGTTCCAGGCTCCTAGGCCCCCCGAAGCCAGAACTACTTAGGGATACCTGTTGACCTGCGCAAACGCAGGTATCCCCTCCCAGATCCGGGCAGGTATCCACGACTTCGGGATACCTGACGGCGCATCGTCGTGGGCATGTTCGACCCCAACAACCCGGTCCCGATGTGGTCGGTCTCAACGATGCGACGAGTCGCCGAAGAGCCGACGCTTGCTGGGGCAGCGCTCCGTTACGCGAACCTCGGCATCCCGGTCTTCCCATGCGTCCCTGGCGGTAAGCAGCCGCTGACACCGAACGGATTCCACGACGCGACTTCGTCAGCTCGCGTGGTCCACGCCTGGTGGCAGCGCCACCCGAACGCGAACATCGGCCTCCCGACCGGAGCCCGGACCGGCGTACTCGTCGTCGACGTCGACGTTCACTCCAGCGGAAGCGGATTCCAGGCTTTCGAGCGCGCCCGCTCCGAGGGAATCGGCGACCACTGGGGCTGGCTGGTCCGCACCCCGTCCGGCGGCGTCCACGCCTACTACCCGACCGGCGCCGAGGTCGAGCAGCGCTCGTGGCAGGTTCCGTCGGCTCAGGTCGACTTCCGCGGCGACGGCGGGTACGTGATCGCTCCCCCGTCGCGCATCGAGGTCGACGGCGCCATGCGGACGTATGACGTCATCGCCGTCACGACCCAGTCCGCGAGGTCCGTCGACGCCCTCAAACTGCGGCAGTTCCTCGAGCCCCCCCGCGAACCGACCGGCCATAGGCCGCCGGCTGCACTCGCTGGTCCCGGATGCCATCCGCCGGCCCTTGCGCGGACGGTCGCGTTCACCGCCGAGGGTGGCCGCAACCGGGCTCTCTTCTGGGCGTCGTGCCGGATGTCAGAGAACAACTTCACCCCGGCGGAGATCGCCAGCTGGCTGACGCCGGCCGCCCAGTACGCCGGACTCGGCGACCGAGAGATCGAGACGACGATCAACTCAGCGGCCCACCACGCCACCCGGCTCGGCCCTGTGAGCAGCCCGGGCCCTACCCCAGCGAGTGAAGGGATCCATCTGTGAACACGTACACCGAATACCGCCGCCACGGCTACCGCCCGGATCCGCCGAACACCGCGCCGACCGAGGCGGAGATCAGCCAGCTCGCGCACCACCGCGATCCCTCGCTCGCAGCAGCTCCGCCGTCGACACCCAGGTCGAAGCAGATTTCCTGGGTGCGCCCGACCGAGTTGGCGACGTACGCCGCGCCGATGATTGGTCGCGGGATCGATCTGCAGGCGGAACTCGTCCGTCGCGCTCGCCGTACTCCCGCCACGGCGACCCGCAGCCTCCACCGCCTGGAGCCCGCCAGGTCGCCCGAGACGCCCGCGCCCCGACAGGAGGGACTCGGGCTGTGACCGCCTCATTCACGACCCCGGAGGGGCTGCGCACCGTCCTCATCCGGCTCCATGAACGCGACAGCCACGGCTACTGGGGCTGGCGACAGGACCCCGAGGCCGAGCGGCTGATGGCGTACACGATCCGGAAGTACAGCTCCCTCGCCCGCACGCACCGCTGCGAACCCGAAGACTCGGCGTACGCCGCCTTCGAGGCCATGCGCACCCGCGCCGTTCGCTGCGCCGACGACCCGTGGGCGGTCATCACCCGCGCCGTACAGGTCAGCCTGATCGCCGAGGAACGAGCCGCTGGGCTGCTGTGCTCCAACGCCAAGGCACGACGGTCCGAGGCCATGCAGCATCACGACGCGCGACGCTTCGGCGAAGACGAGACCGGCTACATGGAACTCCTCGCCCAGAGCCGCGCACCCTCCCCTGCTTCCACGGCTTCTGTAGCACCTCCGACGACGCCCGGCGAAGCGCGGCCGACCACGGCATCCGAGGCGCTCAATCTGGTGATCAGCATGTTCATCGCCCTGGGCTGGCCGCCCAACAGCGCGACCTGCGCGCTCGACTACATCTCGACACGGCTGATGGAGACCGGTGACCGCCACGTCGCCCACGCCTACCTCAGGCGGGATCAGGCCGGCCGTGCCGCGCTGGACCTCGACCGTGCCTCCTGGGCAACCATCCTCCGGATCGTTCTCGGCAACCCGGATCGGGCCACGGCCGGAACAAGGGCTGGGCTCGGCATCCTCGCCATGCTCGTGTGCGACTGGTCGGTCGTCGACTTGCTTGCCGATGACGGCCTCGTCGTGGAGATCCGAGACGCCGCGCCGCACGTAGCGAGGAGGATCGATGTCTGACAAGGGCCACATCGAACTCGAGCGCCAGATCGACTCGATCACCGTCGGCGTACGCCACCGTAAAGACCCCGGCGAACTGACCGCTTTGATGAAGTCGATCGAGGAGGTCGGTCTCCTACAGCCCGTCACCGTCACCCCCGACGGCGTGCTGATCTGCGGCTGGCGGCGACTGGAGGCGTTGCGCCGGCTCGGCCGGCGCACCTTGAGTGTGTGGGTCCGCTCCGGCATCTCCGATCAACTCTCGCACCTGCTCGCCCAGCAGGACGAGAACGAACAGCGCAAACCGCTCTCGCCGGTGGAGACCGCACGCCTGTACGCGGAGATCAAGATGCTCGAGAAGGAGGAAGGACTGCGTCGCATGGCCGCCACCCAGTTCGGCGGGGCAGGGCGCGATGGTGGAGCCTCCGGCTCCGGGGAATCCACGGAGCCGTGCGGTGACTCCCGAACCCGCGCAGCGCGAAAGCTGACCGGCAAAGACGGCTGGCAACGCCTCGAACAGACCAACTGGATCGAGTCGATCGCCCAAGATGAATCGTTCGGCGAGTCCGTGCGCGAGTTCGCCGCCAACATGCTCAACGAGATCGAGGACGGCGCACCGGTCTCCCCGGCGTACAAGCGGGTGAAGGCTGCCATCGAGTTGGCGAGCAACCCGCCGCCATCCACCCAGGCAGAACAGGACGAGGTCACCCGGCTCGGTGCCGAAGCCCTCAAGCGCGTCCAAGAGGACGAGAACGCCAAACGCCTCCGCGCCCTCCGGAACAAGGCCAAGCGCGCACCCCGCCATCGCAGTCCCCGGTCCTTCACCCTGATGTGGTCCGAACTCGAGGGCTGGACCGAGCTGTACGACGTCGACGAGCTCGCCCGTGCGCTCAAGGACGACGAGTGGGCGCGTTTCGAGCGAGTCGTATCCGAGACGGTCGCGCTCCGTAACGAGTTGCGTATCGCCCGTACGGCGGCCGCGTCGGCCTGACCGTCACACCTCCTGGTAGTCCGCCCCACCCCCTCCCGGAGTCATGATGCGCAACCTCACCGGCCGCCAGGTCCTACTTCTCCCCGCTTCTGCACTGCTCGTCGTCACAGTCGGAGTCGGCGTCTACGGGCTGGTTCGGGGTCCCGCTGGCACGACCGCCGCGACATCGCCGGCACCTTCCGATCACGAGGACGTCGCCGTCGCGCAGCCCGAGCCGGCAGTGACGCTCCAGGATCGCTCGCTCCCCCGGACCGATGACCCGATCGAGTACGCCCACGCGGTCGCCGCCTCGCTGTTCGACTGGGACACCAGTGCTGGCTTTCTCCCGACCGATTACGCCGCCGCGGTGTTGGCCGACGCAGACCCATCGGGCGAAGAGACGCCCGGGCTCCTCGACGACGCCGCCACGTATCTGCCGACGATCGAGCAGTGGCTCGACCTCGGCGCGATGGAGGTCGTCCAGACGATCGAGATCAAGGACGCGTACGTCCCGGATTCCTGGGCTGCGGCGGTAGAGCAGGCCCACGGTCACCTTCGTCCGGGAACGACAGCGGTGACCGTCACAGGCACCCGCCACCGGACTGGCATCTGGAACGGCGAGACCGCCAAGTCGTCGTATCCGGTCTCGTTCACCGTCTTCGTCGCCTGCAAGCCGTCGTTCGACCAGTGCCACGTCCTTCGGCTCTCGCAACTCGATAACCCGTTGAGGTGAGCGCACGGTGGGCATGAAGGTGTTCGTAGCCGGCGCGGCCGCCGCCGTGCTGCTCGCTCCCGGGGCCGCAGTTCTCGGTGTCGCAACCCTGATCAGCCCGGCTGCCGCGGGCTCAGGCGGGTGCCTCTGGGACGACGCCGCGGCTAGCAGCGTGGGCGTGTCCGGCCCTGTGCCTGAGGCCATGAGTGCTGTGAACGCCAACGGCGAGACCGTGACTCTCAACCAGCAACAGCTCACCCGAGCCGCGACGATCATCGCCGCCGGCACGAGCGGGAACATCCCCGCCCGCGGCCAACTGATCGCGGTGATGACAGCCCTCACCGAGTCCTCGCTCAGGGTCCTCTCGAACGTCGGCGCCTACCCCGGTTCCGGCGGTATCCCGAACGACGGCGATGGCAGCGACCATGATTCCGTCGGCATCTTCCAGCAGAGACCCGCCGCGGGCTGGGGCACCGTCGAGAACCTGATGGACCCCGTCTGGTCGTCCCGTGCCTTCTACGGCGGCCCGAACGGACCGAACCACGGTTCCCCGCGTGGGCTGATCGACATCGACGATTGGCAGACGATGGACCCGGGTGCCGCCGCTCAGGCTGTCCAGGTCTCCGCGTATCCCGATAGGTACGCCGTCAACCAACCGGTCGCCGAGAAAGTCCTGGCGACACTTAGCGGCGTCTCCCTGAACACCGCACTCGCGTGCACGCAGGGGGGCGACGACCTTCCGGCCAACCTCCCACCCGGCTTCGCGGGAGACCTGATCAAGGCCGCCGCGTCGCAACTCGGCAAGCCGTATGTCTGGGGAGGTGGCGACTTCTACGGCCCGACCGCCGGAGGCTTCGATTGCTCCGGACTCGTTCTGTACGCCGCGTACCAAGCCTCTGGCGGTCGCATCCGGCTCCCCCACTACTCCGGCGACCAGATCCGCCTCGGACAAGGCATCGCCTGGGCTGACAAGCAGCCCGGTGACTTGATCTTCTTCAGTTACTCGGGCGCTGGCGGCCCCCACCATGTCGCGATCTACGTCGGTGGCGATCGGATCCTGCACGCGCCACGGACCGGCGATGTCGTCCGCTACGGCACGATCGGCGAGTTCGCTGGCGAGGTCATGACCATCCGACGTCTGGGCTGACTACGAGGTCGGCCCGTCGGCACCGCCTTTGAGCAGAAACTCGTGGATGTCCTGAGAGCCGAGGTTCGCGCCCTCGGGCGGCAGGAGCACTCGCGCACGCAGCCACTCGTACGCGGCTCGGTTTCGCTCGAAGAAGCGCCGCTCGGTGTCGGCATCCTTCGCTGCGTCACCCGTCACCTGATGCATCGAGGCAGGCGTCTCCAGGTGCTCAGAGGTCCCGTCTGCGTGGAACCGCTCGGCGCTCATTCCAGCCATGCGGTGCTCAGAGAGAAGGTCGAGGAACCGGCCCCGGCGAGTTTCGGCCCAGGCCCACCCGACGTGCATGCCACGGTGGAAGGAGTGGCCGTTGTCGACGACAGCAACGACCTCAGGCGTGACGGCGAGGTACTCCTCTGGAACCGTGCGGAGGGCGGCCTCCGCACACCGCAGCTTGTCAGGAGTCATACCCCTGACCGTACGGCGAAGGAGCGACAGAACGACATCAGTTCTTGTTGTGGCCAAGCGAGCGAGCGTGAAGGACTTCCTTCCAGTACGACTCGCGCTCCAAGACGTGATCGTCGTCGGTACGCATCGACCAAAACTCGAGCAGGGCGAACTTCATGTTGGCGCAGAAGTAGTCCGCACCCTTTTCGTCCAGGAGTTCCTTGAGACCGACGTTGTTCCCGTGGAGAGTCGCGGCGTACGTGCTCCAGCGCTGCCAGATCCCGGTATCACCGTAGGCCGACCCGACGTACCGAGCGCCGGTCGTCTGGTCGTGGATGACGTAGACACCCTTCATGTGCTCGAGGGCGATCCGCCAATCAGGTCGCTGCTGACCCACGATGACCTGGAGATCGGCGAGCGTGTGGTTGATGCGATCGTGGCCCGGGAAGGGATCACCGACGAACGCCTCCTCGAGGATCGAGGACACGGTCATCTCGTCAAGGCACGACTCCATCGTCCGACGCCGCTGACGCCCTGCTAGGTGCAACCTGACGTAGAGACGGCGGACGAAGGAACCCATCAGGTCTTCGCGCGGGATGACGTCGTAGGAGTAGGTCCTCGGCTCAGGACGCCGGGCCATGACCTCCCAGATCCCGCCGAAGAGCCACAGCGTCGGGTCATGGCGATCCTGCGCGAGAGAGAAGATGAACTGCCGGTTGAAGTCGTTCTTGTCGCCGCGCCACGAGTTCCAGCGCTGCCACTCCTCAGGGTCGTTGGCGAGAACATCGATGGGGTAGTTCTTCCCGTTGAAGACTGCGCAGTGCAGCTTGCACGTCGCCGGGTCGAAGTCCGCGGGAAGGAGCGCTGCAAGCGGAATCGGCTGCATGAGCGGAGCGTACGCGGAGGGACGGACCTCCGACCTCGTCCAGTGCGATCGATGGTGCACCTGAATGTCATGAGCGCGATAAGCCAGATCAGCACGGACGTGGGCCCTGACTTTGGAGCCGTCGGCGGTGCGGGCGACCTTCGCTCCATCGTCGGCGCTCTGCTGACCTACGGCCTGACCGTCGCTGTACTCATGCTCGTGGTCTCCGCGACGACGTGGGCCATCGCATCGAGCTCCGGTAGCTGGAACACCGCCCAGAAGGCCAAGGGCGGCTGCTTCGTCGCGATCGGTGGGGCAGCCCTGAGCGGCGCCGCGCTCACCTGGGCCAACTGGCTGCTGGACATCGGGCCGCACCTGTAGGACGTCCGCCCGCGACGTCAGGAGTCCCTCCGATGAACCTTCCCGCACCAGCCCTCCTGCTTCCCCTCGACATCAAGATCGATCCGAACTCGAACGGGCTCCCCGGCATCGGCGAGCTCAAGCAGATCGTCGGCGCCTCGATGACGGTCGGCTTGATCCTCGCCGTACTCGCGCTCATCATCTCCGCGATCGTGTGGGCGCTCGGCGCGAACTCGAGCAACCCGCATCTCGCGGGCCGCGGCAAGCTCGGCGTACTCATTGCCCTCGGAGCCGCGATCGTCTGCGGCGCTTCGGTGACACTCGTGAACTTCTTCTGGAACGTCGGCCAGCAGGTCTGAGGGGGGATCGTCATGGGTGTCTGCGATGTGCCAGTGATCCACTCGGTATGCAACGTCGCCGGCGACGCCGCTGGGGCGGTCGTCACCGCGCCGTTCGACTGGCTCGCTCAGGGCATGGGCGGTGCCGCTGAGTGGATGTTCACGTCCGTCTGGAAGGTGATCGACACCACGACGTACGTCGACGTGACGAGCGGCGAGTACACGAAGGTCTACAACATCATGTTCGGCGTGGGCGTCTTCGTGATGCTCGGCTTCTTCATGCTCCAGGTCATCGGCGGCATGATTCGCCGCGAGCCCGCTGCGCTGTCGAGAGCGGCGCTCGGACTGGCGAAATCGATTCTCGGCTCCTTCGTCGCCCTCGCGCTGCTCGGCACGGCGCTCGAGATCACTGACCAGTTGTGCATCGGGATCGTCAACGCCGCCGGCACCAACATGAACGAGATGGGCGACAAGGTCGCCGTCCTCGCTGCCGGACTCGGTGCCATCAACCTCAGCGCGCCCGGCGCAGGTTCGATCCTGACGATCTTCCTCGCCAGCCTCGCGATCGTGGGAGCGATGGTCGTCTGGATCAGCCTGCTGATCCGGAAGGCGCTGCTGCTCATCGCGATCGTCTTCGCTCCGATCGCACTCGCCGGATCTAGCTGGGACCACACCCGCAGTTGGGTCAGCCGCTGGGCGACATTCGTGATCGCGATGATCCTGTCGAAGGTCGTCCTCGTGGTGATCTTCCTGCTCGCCACCGCGCAGGTCTCCGCACCGATCGACGCGGACCTCGAGTCCGTCACCCAGCCGATGGCCGGTGTCGTCCTGATGCTGATGGCCGGCTTCGCGCCGTACCTGACCTACAAGGCCATCGCCTTCATGGGCTTCGACATGTACCACGCGATGTCCGCTGAGCAGGAGGCCAAGGGCGCTCTCAACCGCCCGATGCCCATCCCGCTCTCGCGGCGTATCGGCAGCGAGCCGGCCAAGGTCCTGGGCGACAGCGGAGGTGGCGGTACGACAAGTGGTGGCTCCCCCGCCGTCGCCGGTTCGCCAGGTGGCGGATCAGCTCCCGCTTCTGGTGGAGGTAGTGCGGGATCTGCCGGGGCTTCCGGAGGCGCGGCCGCGGCGGGCGGGGCCGTTGCCGCTGGTGCCGTCGTCGCGAAGGAGGCGGCCGCGGCAGGACCGAAACTTGGCGGGTTCGTCGCCGCCCAGGCGACCGGACAAGCCCAGGCGCACGAGTCCTCTGCTCCGTCATCGGTTCCGCCACCGGTCGCCGACTCGACTCTGGCCGAGCCAGCAGGACGGAAGTGATCCGCCGTGAGCACGTCGAGCAGCGCCGACCCGTCGCTCACACCGATCAAGGTCTCCCGCCTCACCAAGCGCGGGATCCTCCTCGGCCTGTCAGGACCGCAGCTCGTGATGGCGAGCCTTGCCGCAGGCACTCTGATCCTCGGCCTCCACATGGGCTCCGTGATCATGACCTTCCCGATCATCCTCGTCTTCGTGGTGCTCGGGTTCGTCGGCGTTGGTGGGCGGAAGATCATCGAGTGGGGACCGATCGGAGCACGGTGGGTGTGGCGCTCTACAGGGGGTCAGTTGCTATACCGGCGTCGCGTGGTTAAGCCGCGCCCTGCCGGAACTCTGGCTCTCCCCGGCGACGCCGCACGGCTTCGGCAGTGGGTCGATCCGGAGACCGGCGCGGTCATGGTCCACGACCCGCACGCCGCCACCCTCACCGCGATCGTCGGCGTATCCCACCCCGCCTTCGTGCTGCTCGACCCCGCCGAGCAGGAGCGTCGTGTCGTCTCCTGGGGCCGCGTCCTCGCAACCGCCTGCCGTTCTGGTCGAATCGCGTCGGTTCAGGTGATGGAGCGGACACTCCCCGACTCCGGCAAGGGCCTGGCCGACTGGTGGGAGCAACATGGAAGCCGCACGGAGACCTGGGCGTCGGCGACGTACGGCGAGCTCGTCGACCGCGCCGGGCCCGCCGGCGAGCGCCACGCGTCGACGATCTCCATCTCGCTCGACCTCAAGGTCGCAGGCCGTGCGATCAGGGCGGCTGGCGGCGGCAACCGAGGCGCCGCAGCCGTACTGCGCCAGGAGATGGCGACGATGGTCGCTGCCCTTCGGTCCGCTGACCTCTCCCCCTCGGACTGGCTCACCCCTGGCGACCTCGCCCTGATCCTGCGATCGGCATACGACCCAGCTGTCGCGGGCGCCTTGGAGCGGCACGGCGACATCGGCCGCGAACTGGCAACCGCAGGCCCGGTCGCCGTCACCGAGTCCTGGGGCAGCCTCCGCAGCGACTCGGCGCACCATTGCGTCCTATGGATCAGCGAGTGGCCACGCTCACTGGTCTTCCCCGGCTTCCTCGCGCCGCTCCTCATGTCGTCGGGGATCCGCCGAACGTTTACACTGCTCTACACACCGATGCGCACGGACCGTGCGGCCCGGGACATCCGCAAGAAGAAGACCGAGTACATCTCTGACGCGGCCCAGCGTCAGAAGATCGGCCAGATCGAGGACGCCCAGCAAACGGCTGAGTACCAGGACGTTCTCCAGCAGGAGGCGGACCTGACGGCCGGCCATGGCGTGCTGCGGGCGACCGGCTTCGTCACGGTCAGCGCGGGCGATCCGGATGAGCTCGAGCGCACTGTCGCCGCGATCGAGCAGGCCGCCATTCAAGCATCGTGTGAGACCCGGCGGCTCTGGGGCCAGCAGGCCCAAGCGTTCAGCGCTGCAGCGCTTCCTCTATGTCGAGCGGTCTAATCGTCATCTTCGCAAAGTTTGCATGACCCGGCGCCTCCGCAAGCAGGACAGTTGGGGTTGGTGTTGTACGTCCGACCCGAACTCGATCGCTGCTGCTGCTCCCAGTGCTCCAAACTGCATGCCTCGCTACAGAAGTTCGAGCTCACGGCGGTGCCGCCGCAGTTCCGGCATTCTGTCGTCCATTCCTCTTCGTCATCATTCGACTTCTTGCTGAAAAGACCCACGGTTCAACCCTTCACTCAGCCGCCGGAGCACCTGTCCGCTACCCCGGCCGACGGAGACGTCCGCAGCGAGGCAAAGCACGCAGCCTATCCATCGTCCACGAGGCGTGCTGACCAATCGGCGCATGTCCCCGGCCGCACCGCGAACTCGAACGCGCACGTCCGCGAGTTGTGCCCGCCGAGTCCACACACTGTGCATGCCAAAGCGAGAAATCTAGTCACGGCTTGGCGGCAGCGTGCCCGAAGAGCGCGTAGGGCAACTGAAAGCGCCAAACGTGCTTCAGGAATCAGTCCTGCGCCGAGGTGGTCAGCTCCATCATCTCCCGCTGGTAGGTCTCGCCATCGATCTCTTCGTCCTGATACTGACGCATCAGTTCGTCGATCTGCGCTTTCAACTCTGCTCTGTCCATCTCGACTTCTCCTATTGGTACGTCGTCTTGGTACGTCGTCCCTGCAGACGGCGTTTGGGCTCGTACTCAATGTGGCCTACGTCCGCCAGCAGGTGCAGTCCCGCTACCCGCCGCGCGGACAGTTCCGCTTGTCGTGGCCGTGGTAGCCACAGACGCTGCATGAGCCTGCGTTCGAGGAGACCGTGCACGAGCGCTTGTCGTGCCCTTCCCTTCCGCACCACGAGCAGGTGCGGGTCCCAGACGCGCTCATCGTTCTCCTCGGATCATCTGACGACAACTGCCGCTCGGCAGCCTACGCATCAGCCAGCCCCGAGATAAGCAGATCCGGCATCAATGTCGGACCCACTCCATAGGCTCGGCTCCGTGGCCACCGTCCAGCACATCGCCGACGAACGTTCAGCGAGCGCCCTCGCGGACCTGCTCAACGGCAACGCGCGCCGGCGACCTGTCGCTGTTGTCACGATTCCGGCTGGACGCACCGATCCGTGGATCGATATCGACGAGATCGCGCGCGAAGCGGGCAATCTGGCCGAGGTCTACCTGATGCCAACGGGCTCGTTCACGTGGGAGTTCTCAAACCGCATGGCTGAGGGCACCCAGGTCTACGGCGGAGCTGGCCGCGTGTATCCGGTCGGCCACGAATGGGCGTCCGACCTCACCAAGTCCCCACTGCGCTTCGCCTTCAACGAAGATGACGGGCGACGTGCCACGCAGCAGCTCATCTCCGACTCGTTCCGGATGGCGGCAGCGGCAGGTCTCCTCCAGTCGCTCCCAACTCGTGAACTCCGCAAGGTCGACGGCACGGTGAAGATGGTGGTCGCCGGCCGTGCGCTCGTCGATGTCGGCAATCGGTTCCCCGCCGCCATCGCAGAAGAGCTCACTGTCGAGGACGTCCCCATCGAACGGATTGTGACTGCGGGACTCCGGATCGAGGGCTGGTACGACGCCGACACCAGTCGGGTAGACATCAGGAAGAGCCTTCGCCCCAGCTCCGACGCACTCGCTCCGTATGCCGTTGGGGACGTCCTGCTCAGCAAGGTCACCAAGGTGCGCAGCGGCAAGGCCGAGCTTCTCCTCTACCCGCAGACCTCGACGCCACCAGTTGTCGTGGCGGTCCTTCGTGCTGATGTCACGTCCAACCCCGCCGACGATCTCCAGACCCTCATGACGGTCGGGGAAGTGATTCCGGCACGGGTGGTCAGCACGGGCCCGCACTGGGCACTAGCTCTTGACGATGTCGACGACGGCGAACCGATCGTCGACGCTCCTTCGTTGCTCGCCGGCGGCCCGCCCTGGCTCACCGAAGAGCCGGAGTACGCCAACGTCGACGAACCGCAAACGGTCACTCCGTTGTCGCTGCCGATGCCACCATTGGCACCACCACCCGCGATCGACGAGCCGGCGCCAGGGGAACCCCCGGCCCCGCTGGCTGCACGCCCGAACCCGGGCATGCTCGACCGGAACCGCCACAGGCCTATCCCGGGCCCGGGATCGATTCCACCGGTCTCTCCCGGACCGGCCGAATCGACCAGGACACTGCTTCTCAAGGTTGACGGCCTGACTGCGGAGGTCGGCGGCCTGAAGCACGAAGTCAAGAGTCTTCAAATCCAACTCCTCGCGGGCGCCGATGAGCGTGAGCAACTCAGGTACCTGCTCGACCAGGCTGAGCGACGGTCCAACAAGGCGGAGAACGACCTCAAGTCCACTCGCGCCCGGCTTCGCAAGGCCGCGAGCACGAGCAAGCCGGGGACCTCGACGGGTGGTCGCCCACAGTTCGCCGATCCTGAGCATGGGTTTCGCTACCTCGTACTCACGCAATGGGCTACCCGCACGCTGCCCAGCGAGCAGCACGACCGCCCGTTGGGCGGCTTCCTCATCGGGCCGCGATTCCTTGAGTCCCTCGAGCGGCTCGCGGGGATCAAGCCGGAGAAGGTCGCTGACGTCGCTTTCGAGATCGTCACCGGCCTGGCCTCGCAACTCCCGAGCCGCGAGGTTCACCGCCTTCGGACCGGACCAGGCGGCGACGACCCCGTCCGGGTTCGGGAGGACGGCGCGGTTGCGTGGCGTGCGAGCCTGCAAGTCAACACACCGTCGGCGCGACGCATTCACTACTGGATGCTGCCGTCCGGACAGGTCGAACTCGCTCGGGTCGCGACGCACAATGACTTCGACATCTGAGCGGCTGGCACCGCGCCACAGATCCGTCCTTCCGACTGCAATGCCACGGAATCTCGGATTCCACCAACACCGGCCCGACGGGATGCTGCATCATTCTGGCCAGATCCCGCAGGTGACCCGAGACGCCTGCGGGGTTTTCCATTCCCGGAGGCGTGTCGGAGCTCTGGCGTAGCCTTCATCCGTGACCACGATCCCGCACCAACCCCGCCCGCCGTGGCGGGTGTTGTTCACGGATCGGAGTCGTCGGCATGGCGCACTCGCCTCACCGGCAGCACAAGGGCTGCCAGCTCTGTAAGCCTCACAAGAACCGTCGCAACGGTCGCGCCGTTCGCGAGCCCTGGCCCGTGCTTCGCCAGACCGGCAAGCGCCGCCGCGTTCGGCGTCGAGACATCGGCGATGCTGCCGACGAGTAGCCCGATCAGTTGCAGGGAGCACCTTCGCAGCACGGACGAATGTAGCCGCAACCGTCGCAGCGCTCGTGGGAGGTCTCCCAGCGCATCAGGGTGTCGCAGTTCGGACACGGCTCCGTCAGATCGGCCACCGCCACAGGGTAGGTCGACCGGCGACAACTGATGCGACGACACGGCGGAGCAACACGCGCACCTCATCGATGAGAACCCATCGATCGAGGAGCCACCGATGCCGACCTTCAACGACCCGGTCCCAGACGCTGACGAACTCCGGGAAGCAGTCCGCGGTCTCGCCCATGCAACACGCTCGATCGAGGATCCGACCTCGATCTATCCCGTTCTCGGATCCATCAGCTCGGCGCTCGCGTCGCTGAGCCAGTCGCTTCACCAGTTGGGCGAGTTTCACGATGGTCCGGCCGGCAGACAGGCGTGGATCAACGGCGATCCTCACGCAGGGCGCGCCGCGTCGTACATGGAATCGTGGGAGCTGCATCGCGCGGCCGAGATGATCCATCAGGTCGCCGAATGCGTGGACCGAGCGCACGAGATCGAGGCGACCATCGCCTACGACATCGCCGACTACCCCTCGCTCGCGCCAGTCCCACGGCTCACTCAAGATCGCGGAATGTCGTTGTGACTGGCTGGCAGGAGGGTCGCCTCCACTCCGCTGTCCTCGTCTCGCCGGGCCGAGAGCGTCGCAAGGACCGGAAGCTGCGCAAGGCCGCTGCCCGGGCGCGGGTCTCCGAGGACCGCGAAGCTCGTCGTACCGAAGCGAAGCGCAAGGCCAACGACCTGGCCAGCGAGAAGCGTTCGACCGTCCTGCTCCCCCGATCCGGCGAGCCAGGCCCTGCGGCTCTACGGACACCGGGGCGCTTCCGGGTCCCGCGGCACCAGGACACATCGGCCACCCTGGCCGGTGCATACCCGTTCCTCGCCGAGGGCGGCCTCGGCAGCGAAGGCGTCTTCGTCGGCCAGGATCTCTACTCGGGCAGCTCGTTCGTCTACGACCCTTGGACCCTCTACGCCCGCGGACTGATCACGGCGCCGAATCTCGTTCTCGCCGGCATCGTCGGCTCCGGCAAGTCCTGCCTAGCCAAGAGCCTCTACACACGCTCGATCCCGTTCGGTCGTCGCGTGTACGTGCCTGGTGACCCGAAAGGTGAGCACACCGCCGTCACCGAGGCAGTCGGCGGCCGCGCTATCGCCCTCGGCCACGGGATGTCCAACAGGCTCAATCCTCTCGACGAGGGCCACCGCCCCTCTGGATACGACGACGCTCAGTGGGCCAACCAGGTTGCCTCCCGCCGACGCGACCTCGTCGGTGCCCTGGCTGAGACCGTTCTCGATCGCAGGCTCACGCCGCTCGAGCACACGGCCGTCGACATCGCCATCGACCGCACCGTACGCGGCTCCGACGTGCCAGTCCTTCCGACGGTCGTGGACCGGCTCCTCACCCCGGATCGAGCCGACGATCCCGACGGCCGGCTCGCCGAGGACGGACGCCTCGTCGGCCACGCGCTCAGACGGCTCGTCGCGGGTGACCTGGCCGGACTGTTCGACGGTCCGTCCACGGTGACCTTCGACCCCAGCCTGCCGATGATCTCCCTCGACCTCTCCCGCGTCACTGAGAACGCCACTCTGATCTCGGTCCTGATGACCTGCGCCTCCGCTTGGATGGAGTCGGCTCTCCTCGACCCCGCCGGCGGGCAACGCTGGGTCGTGTACGACGAAGCCTGGCGACTGATGTCCCATCCCGCGCTACTGCGGCGGATGGACGCCCATTGGCGCCTCGCCCGGCACTACGGCATCGCGAACATGCTGATCTTCCACAAGCTCACCGACCTCGACAACGTCGGCGACCAGGGCTCGGTAATGCGCGCCCTCGCCTCATCGCTCTTGGCCAACGCGGAGACCCGCATCGTCTACCGCCAGGAGTCCGACCAACTGGGCGCCACGTCTACCGCGCTCGGGCTGACAGGCACCGAACAGTCGCTCATCCCCACGCTCGGCACCGGCCAGGGGCTGTGGCGGATCAAGCACCGGTCGTTCGTGGTCCAGCACCAGATGCACCCCGCCGAACTCGACCTCTTCGACACAACCGGTCGGATGACAGGAGGTCCGCCGTCATGACCATTCAAGTGCGAGGCCGAGCGTCGCGCGAAGCCAAGTTGGAGGCGCTTCAGGAGCAGTTGTCGGAGTCGGTTGCCGCGCTCGTGACCGGTGAGGATTGGAAGCGTGCCCTGACCTTCGCGGCACAGTTTCGCGGGCGCAGCTTCGGGAATTCCATGCTGATCGCGGCTCAGCACTACGCGGCGTACAACGAAGGCAGGGTGCCTGAGCCGACCCCGACGTACGTCGCTGGCTTCCACCAGTGGCTCTCGCTGGGACGTAGCGTCGCGAAGGGCCAGCACGGGTACGGCATCCTCGCGCCTGTCACCGGCCGATTCGCCTCGTTCACGCCCGACGACCCGAACTCTTGGCGGCGTCTGGCCCGCAGCGAGAAGCCGATGTCCGGCGAGTACGCAGGCACCCGCATGATCGGCGTCAAGCCGGCCTACGTCTGGGACATCTCCCAGACCACCGGCGATCCGGTGCCAGGGCTCCCCCGCCCGACGTTGCTCCAAGGCGAGGCGCCGTCAGGGCTTTGGGACGGCCTCGCCGACCAGATCACCGCAGCCGGCTTCGAGCTCCGCCTCGTCTCCTCGGCCGCGACCATCGGTGGTGCCAACGGACTGACCGACTTCCTCTCCCGCGAGGTAGCGGTCCGCACGGACATGGACGAAGCCGCACAGGTGAAGACGCTTGCCCACGAACTCGGCCATGTCCTCCTCCATGCCCCTCCTGAGAACGCCCTGTCCACCGAACTGGCTGCGGACGCGACCCTGCATCGCGGCATCGCCGAGGTGGAAGCAGAGTCGATCGCTCTCATGGTCGGCGCGGTGCACGGACTCGACACCACGTCGTACACGGTTCCGTATGTGTCGACGTGGGCGGCGAGCGTCGCTGGCAAGAGTCCCATCGAGGTCGTCCAGGCGACGGCCGAGCGGGTTCGTAGCGCGTCGCTGGGGATCCTCGACCAGCTCGATACCCAGAAGGTGGGCGACGGCAGCCCACCCGGGCTCGACCGCGAAGCGCTCAGCCACCGCGCCGGGACGGCTCCCGTAGCGAAGGACCTCCGGCGCGACGGAACGGCGCTCGGGCTATGAACACCCCAGTCGTGATGAGCACGGTCCACGTGGTCGTCGGTGCGGACGGCGCCGCACTGGTCGACATCGACGGCCGTGCGTACGACGCGGGCGCACCGATCACGCGGGCCGATCTCCACCGCGTCATCGACGCGATCACCTCCAATCTCGCCACCGCTGTGCGCGTTGAGGTGCGCGAAGCGGACGGCTCGACGTACGCCGACATCGCGCTCCCGCCCGAACTCCCAGCGCCGACTCCCGAGGCGTGCCCGTCGGCCGCACCGACAACCGCACTCGTCGGCGCCGGGTTCCAGCCGGGCGAGGAGGTCGCTCTCGCGTACGTCGTCGTCCGTCAGACGGCCGATTCAGCTGGCAACGCGTCACTCAACCTGCCTCCCGCGGTCGCCGCCGCGGCCCGGGACGGACTCGTAATGCTCGGACTCACCACGCTGAACGCCACGCGCGTCGAGGCGTCTGCATGAAACCGACCGCTCGAAGCGCCAACGACGAGCTAGTGAACCTGGCTCTCGTCGGGCTCATCGCAGCCTTCGCCATGGCCATCGTCCTACGTGCCGCGGCGACAGTCGCCGCCGTCGTGACCAATGCGTCCGGACCGCGTGGCGGAATCGCGAGCGGGCTACGTGTGGTCGCCGACCCAAGTCACCCTGATCGTGCCCTCGATGCATCCGGCCTCTCGTCGATTGCGTACTGGGCCGTCGTTGCCGCCCTCCTGGGCCTCGCAACTGCCGCGGGCTGGTGCACCTGGGTTGTCGTCGCACGCATCCGTCACCGCACGACCCACGACCCTCACCGAATCCAAGGGACCGCCACCGCCCGAGACATCGACTCAAGCGCTTCCAAGAAGGCACTCGTGCGGCGCGGGCAGACTCTGCGGCCCTCCCTCCAACACCCGAAAGCGGCCGACATCGGCTACATGCTTGGACGAAGCTGCGGCCGGGAGATCTGGGCATCGGTCGAAGACTCGATCCTCCTCATCGGCCCACCCCGCTCCGGCAAGGGCCTGCACCTGGTCATCAACGCGATCCTCGACGCCCCGGGCACCGTCGTCACGACCTCGACCCGACCAGACAACATCGCGGCCACCATCCGCGCCCGCCAGGAACGAGGGCCGGTGGCCGTCTTCGACCCGCAGCGACTCACCGAAGGGCTCCCCGAGGTCAACGGCCACGGTGTGCGCTGGTCACCGATCCGCGGCTGCGAACAGCCCTTGACCGCGATGATTCGTGCGTCGGGGCTCGCGTCGTCAACCGGCCTGTCATCAGGCGGCGTGGAATCGGGCGGCTTCTGGGAGGGCAAAGCCCGTTCCGCGCTCCAAGCCCTCCTCCACGCTGCCGCGCTGGAGAAGCTCTCGACCCGCGCACTCTTCGAGTGGTCGCTGTCAGCCTCCGCCGCCACGGACGCTGTCGGAATCCTCGCCAGCAATGCAGCCGCCGCGCCGGGGTGGTCGGACTCCCTCGAAGGCATGATCAACTCCGACCCGCGAACCCGAGATTCGATCTGGATGGCGGTCAGCCAAGCGCTCTCCTGCCTCGCCGACCCAGCCGTCCTCGACGCTGTGAGCCCTGAGCCAGGCGACGAGTTCGATCCCCGGCGCTTCCTCACCCAGGACGGCACGCTCTACCTGCTGGCGACCGGCGCCGGCGCCGGCGCCTCTTGGCCGCTCGTCGCAGCGTTCATGGAAGACCTCACCGAAGTCGCACGGCACCTCGCTGCAGCGTCACCCGGGTCCCGGCTCGATCCACCGGTGCTCATGGCGCTCGACGAGATCGGCAACCTCGCGCCGCTCCCCTCCCTACCCGTCCTGATGGCCGAAGGTGGCGGTACCGGCATCACGACCATGCCAGTCCTCCAGTCGCTCGCCCAAGCACGGAACAAGTGGGGCGACCACGCCGCAAGCACGATCTGGGACGCATCGATCGTCAAGGTCATGCTCGGCGGTGCATCCGCCTCGCGCGACCTCCAGGAACTGTCGGTGTTGATCGGCGAACGCGAGGAACGCTCTGACACGGTCAGCATCGGCGACTACGGACAGAGA
The DNA here is from genome assembly GCA_963814245.1 of uncultured Actinomycetota bacterium. Lineage (GTDB taxonomy): Bacteria > Actinomycetota > Actinomycetes > Propionibacteriales > Nocardioidaceae > Nocardioides. Next base: position 868,528 of record CAWFBY010000003.1, on the reverse strand, counting down.
TCGCTCCAACGATCGACCCGACGGGCCTCGGTCATGCCACCGGAGCGGATCCGAACCCTGCCGTTCGGCACCGGCCTCGTGCTACTCAGAAGCGCCCCGCCGATCGTCGCGGATCTCCGACGCTGGACATCTCGGTAGCCAGCCGCGGGGCGGCTTCATTCCAGAACGATGCGGGTTTGCAGCCGGTGGCGCCCTATACGGACGACCACGGCGCATGCCCATTCGGCCACGCGGAGACGTGTTCCTCCGGGACAAAGCTTCCGAGGCCCCGGGCCTCCGCGAATTCGAACCCGAACGTGTTGATGGCACGAGCGAAATCGATGCACCAGCCGTACGCGATGAGCTTGTCCTCGTCGCGCTTGAACCGCGGTGCGGACTGCCAACTGAAGGAGTCGTCGGACCCGACCTGGACCGATGCGAAATGGCCTGCCGCGGAGGGATGCGCGTACTGGCTGAGCCGGTGATATACCTCGCGGAAGTTCGGCATCCGCTTGGAGTTCTGGGCGTAGTTCGTGATGACGCCGATGGACGGCCCGTAGCCTTCACCACCTTCGAGTGGCTTGGACTTCTCGGGGTTGTCCGTCATGTACAGGATCGCCGCGCACTGCTCGGCGTAAGCACGCAAGAGAGTGAATGCGGCCTGCGGGTTGTTCGCCTGAACCGAGGCGATAACTGCATCGTGTAGCGACTGTGCCCGTGCGACAAATCCAAGGATCACGATGTGCGCGAACGTACCGCCGTCGGGCGGGAAGACAGTGCGCGCCAGGATTAAGATCTGCTCGCGTGCAGCTACAGCGGCGGCGTGCCCTGACTCCTCGTCGGCAATGTCGTGGGCCTCCATCAACGCGTCGAAGTCCAATTCGTCGCGGCCTTCGGTGTCATCGACCACTTCATTCTCGTCTCCGGCCACGCGCCTCTCCTCTCAGTTCCTAGCAGAAGGCTACGGGCCCGTGGTCCGCCCGACGAGCCGCCTACGCTTGGCCCGGCGCAGGCCATGAAGTTGTCCGGCCGCTGGATTGCCTTGCGCCGAGACGAAAGCCCCTGCACTCGGAGCCGTTAAATGTCAGCCTTCCAGGGTCGATGGCCGCGCCGGGCTGACGTCAAGAAGACACGATCCCTCGACGACCTTTCAGCTCCACAAGTGATCGAGCAGATTGGGCGTCGACAGTTACCCCAATCCGCGAGTCGCAAGGACCAAGAAGTTTGCACCGTCGAGGCAGACCTAACTGATGGATTGGTCGCAGCCACCGCGGTGGCCAACAGTCTGGGCAATGTTCTCAGTACTCTTCGCCGACGTTCCGGTGCCTCGTCAGTGCCATCGGTGGAACCCGGGCTGCGTCTCGGCGACGCCGTTCTTCAGCCACGGCAGGGTCATCGTTGTCTCCTGGCCACAGAACCGCCCAAGGTAGCTCTTGAGCAGGCCGGAGTCGCGCATAACCTCGACCTCGGTCGGCATGTGCATGGCGACCTCCTGAGTCGCGAGCACGATGACCTTTGCGCGGGCGCGGGACGCCATCACGTTGAAGCGTCGCAGGCCGTAGAGGAACTCGTCCTCGTCGGCGATCGAGTCTGGGTCGCCGAGCGCCATCGTCGCGATCATGACGTCGCGCTGCTGCCCTTGGTACCGCTCAACTGTGTCGACTGCGGACCTGATCAGTTCATCGGTGATACCCGGGACGCCCTGGAAGGCCTCGATGAGTCGTGCGATGACCAGGCTTTGTTGCGCACGGTGAGGGGTGACGACGCCAACGCCCTTGGTGAAGAAAGTATCGATCGGGTAGGGCGTCGTGCTTGATGGGAGCGGCTGTGTCGCCCCGGGCGGGATCTCGTTGTCGAGTTGGTTGGCGAGGCGGCCGAACAGGAGCAGGACGAGGGCGGCGGTCGTTTGCGCCTCGAACTCGTTCCACTGACTTGCGAGGCCTTCGGCGTAAACGAATGCCGTCGTTGGCTGGTCCGCGTCGAGGAGCGCGGCGTACCTGGCGTCGTACGGCAGCGCTGCCGGCCAGCCTGCCGGCGCGGCGGCCGGGACGGGGGTGAGGAGGTTGAGGCGAAGGTCGGGTGAGTGCGCGGTGAGCTGGGCGTACCCGGCGCTGCGGACGAACTCCACAATCTCGTTGTTCGACCGGTAGTTCGTTTCAAGCGGGGACGGCGCGACCTGGCCAACATCGGCGAGGTAGCCGTACACCGACCCGACCATCCCCTCGAGGCCGAGCGGCGGCTCAGCGGCGTGGATAGGCGGCATCTGCAGGTCGTCGCCGCACACGATGAATCCGGCATCTGCGGCTGCTGCGATCAGTGGCCGGGTCGCGTTGGCGACGTCAACCTGGCTGGCCTCGTCGATGATGACGAGGTCGAAGAGTTCCGCACCGGGCTCGTCTCGACCGTTCGCGTGGATGTTCGCCGCTTCGGTCAGGCTGTATGCCTGGTGCGTCGTCGCGGACACGACCGTGATCCGGGTCGGTGCGGTCAACTCGTCGAGCAGGTCCTGCGCGCTCTGGCTGAGGTTGCGCTTGTTGAGCGGCTCGTCTGCTACGCCGGGCTCGGGCTGGTCGCCGCGCAACGAGGACCGGACGCGGTGAATTCCGACGGTTACACCCGGCATGGCGTTGGTGATGGCGTTAACCAGACTGGTGCCGACAACGGTGTCGACCGCTGTGTACGTGCCACCGGCGACCAGGATGCGCAGCGGTTCGCCCGCATTGTGCGCGGCGGCGCAGGCGGCGGTGACGATAGTCCTGAGGGTATGACTCTTCCCCGTGCCGGGCGGCCCCCAGATGAGAGTGAGGCGTCGTGTGAGGGCGTCCTGCCAGGCCTGCTGCTGACTCGGGTTCAGGCCGTTGCACGCGGCAAGGGCAGCGTGGGCTGCCGTCATGTCGCGAACGACCGGAAGACCCGCGAGGCGTCCCGGTGACCAGAGGACCTCGGCGGCACTTGTCACAGGCGCCGAACGTGCCCCGCGGGCGCGGCGGTTCTGTCCCGTCGCGCGAGCAGCCAGTGGCGATGTTGAGGCCTGCGCGACGGGCGGGTTCCCGATGTAGTGCAGCGCGCCAGCGATCTTGCGGGTGACGAAGTCCGTCGGGACGCGGTCAAGGACGACGTCGGTGCTGAGGTCATGTCCGTTGTTCTCGAGCGCAGTGACGATCCCTGGGTTGCGCAGGTCTACGACGATGATGCCGTTCGCGCGGTCGAAGGTCACGACGCTGCAATCGGTGGCCTGGTCGAGCCGCCAGCGCATTTGATACTGCTGGAGATTGGGCATCCCCGGGACGTTCTGCAGCGCGGACAGGCTGGTGTCGAGGAACAGCGGATTTGCGGCCGGAGAGAGGCAGCGCCCAATGTCGCCGTCCTTCACTTTTGCCTCGCGGCTCAGCGGCCCGATCTCGTACACGCGTCGTTCGCCGCTGACAAGACGCGGGTCGGGTCCGCCTAGGTATGCGGCTGCCTGCTGCTGCGTGAGGCGCCGTGTGAGCCGGGCTGCCTCGAAGCGGGCCTCACGCTCTTCGACGCCCATCGCACGGTTCGTGTACGCCTCGACCTTGCTCAGCTCGGCGTTGAGCTTCGCGTACGCAAGCCATAGGTGCGAGTCTGAGGCGAGACCTGTCTGGTTCGCGAACGGCCCGACACCGATCTTGGGCGCCTGGCTCCTCAACTGGCCGCGGAGGTCTTCTCCAAGCCGGTCGGTGACGAGTCGAAGGGCACTGTGACGCAGTTGGACGTTGCTGCGCAGGTCAGCGATTACCTGCTGGTAGTCGCGCGACATGCCGCCGCCGGGGCGACTGCGGGCACGTAGCCGGCTCCAGATCTCGTGTGCGCGTTCGGACGGAATCTGGTCGGACAGCGGGTCGTGGAACAACGGGTGGGGATTGATGGTGAACGCCGGGTTCTGCCAGCTCGGCTGGTACTGGCCGGCGAGTTCGAGCAGCGAGTAGTAGTGCGGTATCGGAGCGCCGACGAGCGACTTGACGGCCTCGCGAACGATCGTGACCGGGCTCTGGCGTGTCGCCAGGGTCGGGTTAGGGGCGATCTCGTCAGGCGGGAACAACCACGCGAGGTCCCGCACGCCACTGTTCGGGTCCAGGATTCGGTCCAGGTGTCGGCCGATAACACGGGTGAGGTGCTCGTACTGGGCTTGGTCCCACAAGTACACCTGGTACGTCGCCTGTTGGCTGCTCGTCTGGACGGCGGCGAGGATCTGCTCAAGGGCGGTGAGGAAGGCGAGCAGTCGGTCGCGTTCGTCGCCGAGGTCTTTGCGGTCGACGACGAAGATTTGGGTCCGCCAGGTGTTCGCCTGCGTGCCCAACCGGGGGTTCGCGGACTGGTAGGCGTCGATGCCGAAAGCGATCGTGATGCCCGATCCGACATCGAAGTACGTTGAGACGCGGATCTTCACGTCGGCCCAGCCTGGCATCACAGCGCTCGTCCCGGCTCCGGCCGCGGCCTGCGGGAGCGCGTTCGTCTGCAGTGTCGTGGCGCGGGCGCCGACGATGGTGCGTCCGGCACGCAGGCCCTGGTGCGTGTCGAACGCACCGTGCCCGGGCTGCAGACTCGCAAGAGCGTTGACGTCAGTGACGTTCTGCGCGCGGAGGGCCTGGGCGGCGCCCTTGGTGAGGAAAGCGACCCGGGACAAGTGATTCGTTGCTGCAGCCTCCGGCATGCACTGATCGTTGTGCCAGCCGGGCTGTCCGTTAGGGAGCAACCACTGCTGGCCAACCCAGTCACAGTTCTTGCAGCTGTTGTCGACGTGCCAGGTGAGGGTCTGCCACTGTGGCATCGCCGAGACGACGCGCGGAAGCGTCTCGCCGAAGAAGTCCCTTAGCCACAGGCTGAACACGACGAACGGCGCGGCTTCGAGGTCCTCCTCGAGCGTGGCAAGAAGGTCAGGCAACGACAGGACACTGCCGTTCGCGGCAGCGGCCTGCTGGGCGACGGTGACGGCCGCGGCGTCGTGCGACCCTGGCCACACGGCGGCCTCGGTCATCACGAGGTACTGCGAGTGAAGGTTGTTGTCCTTGAGCCACCCTGCGAGGGCGATGGAGTAGTAGATGACCTCGGCGAAGTACCCGGGTGACGGCTCAGCGGTTAGCTTGATGTCGATTATCCGGAGGCGGAGGCGATGGTCGGTCGCGTCGTACGAGGCTGTCGTCCCGTCGGGCAGGACTTCATCGCCCTCGGGCCGCGTTGTCCTGTCGCTAACCTGGATGATGTCCGGGCGGAGCTCGGAGAAGTCGAGCGTGGCCAACACGCCGGCCGTCGCGCCGAACTCCCTGCGGAATGTCGGTTCGATCGTGAACTGGCACTCAACGAGGAACTGTCCAGCGGCCGCAGCCGGGAGCACGCTGGCGAGCTGCTGGACGGTGTAGTGCGACAAGACCTGCGCCCCGGCCTGGTTGGTCGTCAGCACGGGGCGGCCGACAACGGTGCCGGTTGGGAATGTCGCCTCGAGGTCCTCGACCTTTTTCCGCTCCCAATCCCGGCCCGCCTTGGTGATCAGTTGGATGCCCGGGCGAACTCCTTGCTTCGGTGGCATGCCGAGTTGGTCAACTTCGGTGACGCCACCCGCGAGAGGGGCGGCATCGGCGGCGAGCGACAGCGCGAGCTGTCGGTCGCACCCAGAGGCTAGGAAGGCCCCAAGGGTGTGCTTGCTCAACCTCGGCATCTCAGACTCCCTGAACTTTCTGGTTCGACGGTCGGACTTCCGCTGACGGGCCTAGGTCGTCCAATGCCTGCAGCAGCGGCCGCCCGTCGTCGCCGTTGCACCTGCCGGCAAGGGTTCCTCGCGTCTGGCGCTCGGTGAGGGCAGCGGCGACGAGGTGCGCGCGAAGCAGGTTGATCCTGTCAGGCTCGCGGAACAGCCCCGGAAGCTGCGTTGCCAAGTCGCTCGCCCACCTCTCAGAGGTCATGCGCGCCTGGGTCTCGCCTTGCTGGGAAATTGTGAGGGTCGGGAGCGGACCGGCATGGTCGAACGTGGTGGCCGGGCGTTCCTTGTCGAGAGGACGGAGGATCAGGATGGCGTCGAAGATGCTGCTGCCCGTGTGCGCGTGCAGCCCAAAGCCTCCGTCGCCCTGGAGAGGGACGACGTTCACAGGGATCAGCGCTGTGGTTGCCAAGGCTTGGCCGAGAGAGTGCCAGCCGGTCGCGCTCGCATGCTGGTAGGTGAACACCACCCGGCCGTCGCTTACGAGGACGCGTTCGACCTGCCGGAAGCAGGTGCCGAGGCGACGCGCGAACTCGGCGGCGGCGTCGGTGCCGCGGTCACCGGCTGCGAGGTTCGTCGCGCGGGCCTGGCCTACGGGGGTGCCGGTCGTGACCTTCAGCATCCGCAGCCATGGTGCAAAGAAGTCGGAAAGCTCGCTGTACGCGATGTTGTCCAGATACGGAGGGTCGCTCAGCAGCAGTCCCACCGATCCCGACTCGATCCCTGACAGGTCTTCCGAGCTTTGGCAGAGGATCCGGGCCTGCTTGTCCGGTGCGACGGCCGAAACAGGGGTAAAGCCGCCGGAGGTTAGTTCGCGGGGGTCTTTGGCGTACGCGATCGCCGCGGCGACCTGACGCAACGCATTCGGGAAGGTCCCGCGCCCGGTCCCGTCGAGCCATGGGTTCACCTCGACAGGACGGGGAACGTGCCGGTACGCGCGGATTGAGAATAGTGGTACCAGCCGGCGCCATCCTGCCGCGTACGACGTCAGCATGCAGGTCGTCGTGAGGTGGTTTGAGAAGGCGAGCGCAGCAACGCCACGTTGCTCGTCGGGCAGCTCGAGGATCGCTTCGGCGAGCAAAGACAGGTGTAGAAGCTGTCGCGGGTTGAATAGGTCGCGGTAGCGCTGGTATCCGTACCGGATCAGACGGTCGTCGACGCGGTCGGTCGGGATCTTGGTCGCGGGGATGTAGCCCTTCTTGCTCTTCTCGCGCTCGGCGAGTGCAATGGCTGCCGCCTCGACGAGGGCGCGGTCGGCGGCGGTTGCGACGCGGAAACGCCGCTGCTGCATGCTGTGACGTCGCGGCCCACCCGCCGTGATGACCTCCAGGCCGAACAGGTGCCATTGGGGCGGCTGCTGGGTCCGGGCCGCGACGTCGATGAGCCGCTCAGTGGTCGTGCAGTGCGGGCAGGTAATCGTGCCGTTGATGACGGTCCCGTCGGCGACCACGGTGATACGCGCGCAACTTCCGCACCGGACCCTCGACCTGCCGCCTGGGCGGGTGAGGATCTCGCTGCAGTGCCGACAAAGCACGTACTGACTGGTCCTGCTGACGCTGCCCTTTTCCCGGTTCTTAGTGGGCGGCCGGTCGACGGCGATCTGCCATGTTGGGTGGGCGTGGACCGTCTCGTGGCAACCCCGGCACTGCACTGCCTGGACCCAGAAGTGGTGCACGACCGTCTCGCCGGGCGCATCGGCCCCATCGCCAGCGACCTGATGGTACTTCGCGAGCTTGTCGGCGACGGTGGTCTGGAGAGTGTGGAGGATTTGCTCGGGGTCGGCTTGGTCGGCGGCACTCAGCTCGAAGCGGGTCACTGCGGCGGCGACGGGGTCGACGTCGAAGCCGATGACGGTCGCGCCGAGGCGCTGCGCTTCAACGAGGGCGGTGCCTCCACCGACGAACGTGTCTAGGACGGTGACGCCGCGGAGACTGGCGGCACCGTAGTAGCCGTCCCAAAAGTCGCCGTCGGCGTCAGTCGCGGCGGCGACGAGGAGGCTGCGGAAGGCGGTGCCGAGCCGGCGGGCGAACCACTTGTGCGCGCCGTAGATAGGCCGGGGGCGTCGGGCTTCGCGGTGTGCGAACTCGGATAACTCCTGGACCGGAAGCAAGCCCGCATCAAGGAGCGACCGTGTCGGGAGGCGCGGGCCTGGCTTGACTTCACTCTCACATGGCCCAGGGGGGACAGCGGACAGGGTTACCACGAGCTCCGGCTCTTGCTCGATTGCCAGCAACCGACCCGGTTGATGTCGGTCCGACGTCACGGTGCTCCTAGTTCAAGGTCTCGCTGAAAGTGGCTCAACGCATTCTGCCGGATGCGTTCGCCGGCAGACGTGCACCGCGCCACGGACCACCGCTCCGGTGCTCACGGCCGGGATCGACCCCGATGTACACCTTCCCCATGCCACCGTCCTGTCTCGTGAGCCCGTGGGGATCGTGAGGCGGGCATTGCTATTACGAGCTGGGCAGTCCCCTCTGGAGGCACGCCTCGGCGCGGCGTCCGGCGGCACGCAGACCGAAAGAGAGCCACACCGATCAAGCTGGTGAGCAGCCGCAAAGAGAGCATCCCGCCGAACGCCTGGACCGAGTCTGGCCGGACACCGGTCCTGAGGCAATCGTCTAACAGGCGCAACTGCCCAGCGGCCCTCAGCCGCGGCCCGATGCGGCCGGACCCCGCAAATTCAGTCCTCGCGCAGCGTCACCGTGAGATCTTGGATGTCGGTGCTCTCGAACTCGTAGCGCACCAGCGCACTGATGCTGAGCTCGAGCGCATCCATCGCGACAGTGGCCCACGTTCCGTCGTCGTCGATGACGCGACCGGTGCCACCGCCACCAAACCTGGCCGCGACGGCAGAGGGCAACCCCACGAGTTCGATATCGGCATCGAAGCCCACTCCAACCTCGTGGAGCTCCAACTCGTAGTCGTACTCGCGAACAAGAGCCGACTCCAAGTACGGGAACTCGACAGGTCCAGCGACTACCTTGGTCACCATCACCTCAACTGGTGCCGACTCATTAGTCAGGCTCAGGTACTCGCACAGCGCCGGGACGATTTCTTGGGGCAGCGCGTTCCCAACGAACCCGCGGACCGCAGAGATCACGCTCCCGACCACGAGGTCGCGCGGAGCCAGAGGCCACCCGTCACCCGACCCGCGCCCGCCTCCGGTTGAGCCGAGGCTGCCTGGCCGACCGGGCCCGTCGACGCCACCGCCCCCGATAGCCGCGACGGCTTGGGCATGGACGTTGCTGGCCTGGCGGAACGTGGCGCCGGTGGCGCGCTGGATTGCCCTGATTTGCTGGGTCTTGCGTCGAGACATCTGCTTCAACGATTCCGGATGCAACCGCGTTCACACCCTGGATAGAGGTGCATGTGCTGTCCATACCCGATGCGCCGGCTGCGGCTGCTTTCCTGCTGTGTTCACCGGTGCACGCGGACACCATCGGCGAAGCAGGGTGGGTAATCGGACGATCACCCGACTACAACGTACGTCGGCCAACCTGAATACCCAACACTTGGCCGCTCTTATCGCGAATGTGGCTCCACCCCACGGCCTTGTCTTCGCGCTCGCACCTAACTCCTGAACGCAGCTCGAAAGATGCGCTGCCCAACTCAGGAGTCAGAATGTCCATCCCCACCCAGATGAGCCTGGTCGGCTTCGTCGCTTCAGCGCCGGAGCTCCACTTCACCAAGCAGGGCGCCGAGTGCTGCCGGCTTCGCGTTGGCGTCGAGCAGTGGCGCAAGGAGGTCGACGGGAGCTTCACGAAGCTCGACCCGACCTTCCACGACATGGTCGCGTTCGAAAGCACCGCGCGCGAGACCTACGCCCGCTTCCGCAAGGGTGACTCGTTCGTCGCGAGCGGCTACATCCACGAGCACGAGGTCGAGAGCCGCGAAGGCGCGAGCGTGATCAAAGAGGAGTTCGTCGCCAGGAAGATCGGCCACAACGTCAACAAGACCGACTACCTCGTGCAGCGCGGCCGCCATGCGGCACCGGCGCGCTCGCTGACGCCGGTACCCGAGCCGCCGCCCATCGCGATCTGAGCCGCTGTCGATGAAAGGCAAGTACGACGAGCCCGACGACGACTGCCGCGGAGTGACCGATCTCCTCGAGCGTCCGCCGGAGCCGCTGAACTGGAACCTTCTCGGCGCCGACGACGCTGACCGCGAGTGGCACGACCTGGATGCCTGGGTGATCTGGCTGAAGGTCACCTTCGGGCTGCCACCGTCGATCGTTCCGCCTTACTGGCACCGCCACGACGAGCTCGTCTGGGAGCTCTCCGCCCTCCACACCCACTGGCTCGGCTGCTACCACGAGACAGCGAGTCCATCGGCACCGATCGCGTGGATGCGTGACTTCGCGGATGCCCGCAATCGGATGCACGATTGGGTCGCGATCTGTGGCACCCGCCTCGACCGAGACCGCCCGACCCGCCAGACGGTCTGGCCCGGCGAGAAGGGCGCGGAACTCGGCGGCGAGATCTCCATCGCCGACCGTCGACACGACTTCGAGGGGGTTGTTCGAGCCGACGTCCTAAGGCGGAAGGCCGCCGAGGCCGTTGCCAGGCGGTCCGTGCTCGGCTGAGCCAGATCCGCCCCATGGGCGCCGCCGCGCACCTGGATTCCACAGGCTTCGCAACCACCAGCGACGCGACTCGAGGGATCGGCGACGGTGGCACTCCACCCCGGTAAGGAGTTGATCGTGCTTCTCCCCCACGCACAGACCTTGGCGCAAGCGCGCTCCTACCTCGCTGCGCTCGCCGACCAGGCATCGACCATCGACGCCTCGTCGGCATATGAGCACGTCCTCATCGAGCTCGATCGCATCCACGGGGACGAATGCCCATCGGCCGACACCGAAGGGCTGACTGAGGACGGCGCCATTCTGCACGCCGTCGCCACGTCAGCGCTGGAAGAGCTCGAGCAGTACGGCGTCGACTCGCTCACCGTCGAACTCGTCATCGCCATGCTCGACGACGCATACGCATTGGACGGCACCTGATGTACGGGGAGACCGGCGCGGCGATGCGTGCAGAGTTCGCGGCACTTCTCCGGCAGCACCGAGTTCAGCAACGGCTGGGTGGGACCACGCCCGAGGCTCGCGAGGAGCTCGGCGGACTGATCCGGACCTACCGCCAGAGCGTGCTCGTTTGGCTGGGCCTGGCGATGCGCGCCGCCAGCCCGGTCGCGTTCTCCAACATGCCGCCCGCACAGCCAAATCCGTTCCGGTCAGTCGGCTCAAGCGGCTCGCATCTGACCGCGGCCAGCGAGCTGGCGCGGGCGATCGGCCTCGCAAGGCAGCAGTCGACCGCCAGCCCCGCGTCAACGGATGCGCTGGCCACGCCGAGCGCCAACCCGATGGTGGACCACTGGCGTCTCGCCGCCCGCTCAGCGGCTCTCGCGGAACACGACACCGGCGAGCGCGTGTTCGCGCAGATGACGACACCCCAGGCCCAGGCTCTCGTCGGCGATGTCGCCGCGCTGACCCAGGCATTAGTCGTCCTCGACCGGCGATACAAGAACACACCCGGTTGGGAACCGCTCGCCCAGAGCGCTCGTCTCGGCTGGGCCTCGCTGGCCGCCGCGCTGGACGTGAATCTCCGCCAACCTGACTACGCCGTCGATCACCTCGGCTGGCGACCGAAGACGAAGGTCATCACCGGCGCAGTCCGTCCCGGAGCCCTGGGCGTACTGCAGGCGCAGCACAACCTCGTGGTCCGGATGAAGTCGATGCCCAACGCGACCAACCTTCGACTGGTCGTCGATTCCCAGCGCCTCGTCTCGGCGCGCCTCGCACCGTACGCCGCCCGCATCGACGAACGCCTCGCCGAGCGATGGACCGAGCGCGCCGAGACCTACTCCGCCATACAGAAGGAGCTACGCGAGATCGGTGGACTACTCGGAAAGGGCGGACTGGCCGTGGCCGAAGGCGCGAATGCCGTCGCGCGACTAAAGGCCCTGCCCAAGGACACCATCGTCGAGCCACGTGTCCTCTCCGGATTCCAGTTGCTGTTCAACCGTCTCGACGACCGAATCGCCGACGTCATCGAGCACGGATTCGAGCGTGGCGCCTTCTTCAACCGCGTGACTCTCCCGCGTCTCGCGGGCGGCGGCGGGCGACTGGTCCGCCCGGTCCGCGAACGCTTCGTCCCGATCTCGTCAGCGACTGATCTCCCAGTCCTGAACACTGTCCGCGAGCGACTGCGCCCCAAGGATGAACTGCCCATGGCCACCCCGGGACCGACGCGAGTCGACCTGCACTCCGCGCTTATCCACCGTCCGACCAAAGGAGGGGCTGTCGATGTCCCGAACATCTAACCCCCGGATCAACGTCTCCCGGTCGCGCGTAGCCATGGAGCGGCTGCTCTCAGCCGACGAGGTGGCCGAGTTTCTCGGGATCCCGGTCTCGACGCTCTATCAGTGGCGCCATCGCGGCTGCGGTCCGGATGCGTACCGCGTCGGCCGACACCTCCGCTACGACCCGGCGACCGTTCGATCGTGGCTCGAGGAACACGGAGTCGATCACCGTGGCGTGGGTTGAACGGCGCGTCCGCAAGGACGCCAAGGGCAGACAGCAGACCAGTTATCGCGTGCGGTGGCGCGAGCCCGACGGGCGGGCAAGAGCGAAGTCCTTCCCGCGCAAGGTGGATGCCGATCGGTTCGCTGCGAACGTGTCCGCAGACCTCGTGCGGGGCCACTACTTCGACCCTGACGCAGGGAAGGTTCCCTTCGACGAGTACGCCGCCAAGTGGCTTGCTGCTCAGACCTTTGAAGAGAGCACCGTCGAGATGGTCGAGCTCCGGTTTCGCCTCCATGTAATCCCCGCCTTCGGATCGCGAAACCTTGCGGACTTCCAGCCATCGACGATCCAGGGATGGTTGCGGACCTTGACTGGACTGTCCGGCAACTACCAGAAGGTCATCTACGCCAATGTCTCATCGGTCTTCACCGCGGCGGTCGACGACGGACTCATCTCCCGCAACCCGTGCAAGGCTCCGTCGGTCAGGCGTCCGAAGTCCGACCCTCGGAAGCTGAAGCCGTGGACGCGGGAGCAGGCCATGGCCGTGCGTGAACATCTCCCCGACCGCTACAAGTTGGTGATCGACCTCGGCGTCGGACTTGGCCTCCGGCAAGGCGAGATCTTCGGGCTCTCCCTCAGCGACATCGACCTCAACATCGGGGAGATCGAGATCAAGCGCCAGGTGAAGGTCCTCTACGGCAATCGCATGATCTACGGACTCCCGAAGGGCCGCAAGGTCCGTACCGTGCCGCTTCCCGATGGAGTTCTCGAGCGGATCAACGAGCACGCGACCCGTTTCCCGCCACGCACGGTAACGCTGCCATGGAACCGCACGGACGGCCCTACACGGACCGTCGACCTGCTTCTCTTCACGCGGGAGTCCGGTGCGCTCAACCGGAACTACTTCAATCCATCCATCTGGCGGCCGGCACTCAAGCGCGCAGGGATGGAGGTCAAGCGTCAGAACGGATGTCACGCGCTGCGCCACTTCTACGCCAGCACGCTGCTCGACGCAGGCGAATCGATCCTCGCGCTGAGCGAGTACCTCGGCCACGCAGACCCAGGCTTCACCCTCCGGACCTACACCCACCTGATGCCGTCGTCCACCGAGCGTACGAAATCCACGATCGACGCCATGTTGGCCGGCGCCTCGGATCCCGAGTCCGACCCTGCAGTCGTCGGCGACGGGCCCGACTCGGACAGGAACGACTCGTGACCGCCGGGCTCGAAGTGCATGCGTACCCAGTGCGTACCCAGCACCTCCCGTGAGGACGTTTACGCAGGTCAGCAACCCTGATCACGCACTATTACGACATCTAACCGGGCCCCCGGCTTCGGTCGTTTAGCAGGCTCTGTTGCGTTGTTGGATCGCAGGCCATGCCGAGGCGGGACCTTGAGCCCGTGTGCTGGTCAGATGGCGGGTCTGAGTTCGTCGAATGCGGTGGCCAGCCGGAACAGCGGGGCGGTGTCGACTGCGAGCTCGTAGTAGCCGCGGCGCAGGTTCTGGATGAAGGCGTGCCCTCGGATCACCACGCTCGCCGTTCGATGGGTCTTCACCCCGCGCATCGGCCTGAGCCGTGCCTTGAGCCGGCCGTGGTCGCACTCGACCCGGTTGTTCTGGTACTGGCCGGTGTCATGACGGGCGGCAGGAACCAGCTCCTCGATCACGTTCGCCAAGGCCGGCGCCCGGTCGGTGATGACCTCTGTCGGGTCGCCGTGAACAGCCAGGGCAGCGGTGAAGAACGTGCGCGCGGAGGCGATGTCCCGACGCTGCGAGACGCACACGTCGATGACCTGGCCATGCTGGTCGACCGCCCGGTAGACGTAGGACCAGACCCCGGAGACCTTGACGTAGGTCTCGTCGACGAACCACCGATCCCCGGCCAGGTGCCGAGCCGGCCGGGCCGCGTCGATCAGCAACGGCGTGAACCGCTGCACCCACTGATAGAGCGTGACGTGGTCGACCTCGATGCCACGCTCGGCGAGAAGCTCTTCGAGGTCCCGGTAGGACAACCCATACCGGAGGTACCAGCGCACCGCCAGCAAGATCACCTCGGGCGGAAATCGGAAGCCAATGAACCCCGATGGCATCCTCACAGGCGGTCCCGGACGGCGAGTGCGCTTCATCGAGCCACCCTCACCGCCCCAGTGTCATCCGTCAACGCAACAGAGCCAGCTTGGGCATGGTCGACATCCTTCCAGCGAGGAGGAATCCTCACACGTCAAGGTGTCAACCAGACTCTGGGCATACCCAAACCGGTGGCTTCAGACCCCAACTGATACACCCTCGATTGGGATGAGCCACTTGACGGTGAGGGCATGGAGGTCCACGCTCGAACGTGACGCACCTCTGCCGACGCTCTTGTCAACTCACGAGGGATTCCCGGGGGGCTCATAGGCAGAGCACGTCAGGGAGGCCCCAATGACAACCATCACGGACCGGAAGTCATTCGTTGCGACGACCAACGAACCTCACCAAGTGGCGGGAATCTACTTCTACAGTCTCTTGGACTGCCTGGTAGATCTGTCCTGTCGGGTGGCGGAAGACTTCTTCGATAGACCGCACATGTACACAAGCGTCGATGCGTCAGGCGGTGGCGGAGGCTCGGTTGTTCAAGAGCTCGCGCAACTCCACGCACGGATCGGTAACGATGAGAAGTTCCCGACAGCCACGCAACGAAATCAGATCTATGACGGAGTCTTCGGTGCGGGAGAAGCGAGTGGTGAAGCCGACGCTGGAGATTTCGTTCGTCTGCGCAACGAACTCATTAACGCGTCGGCCGCCTTCTCGGAACGCGTCTACGACACGGGTGTCGCGATGCTCTTGGAACGTGTTCGATCGGCCCATCGCCCCTTCCGCCAGTATCTGACGGGGTTGTTGGGGGACTCATTGCGGTGGAGCAGTGACGACGTCCTGGCCAACGTGACCGAAGCCGTGGCCTATCCCATCTTGCGGAGCCCAGGGGTCGGGGCTGTGTTCGGCATTGCGTCTGCGCCTAACACGGACTGGCCCTATGCAGCTGATGCGAACGGAGACAAGCTCATCGAGGCGATCGGCCGTCAACTCCCTCGACCGGTCGACGTTGGTCCTTCGGGTGCAACTGATGTGCGGCCATTGACAAGGGAAGGGTTCTCCAGTCTCCAACGGGCGGGGCTTCGAGGTGCCGACGCGATTGCGGCCATCATCGACTTCCCCGACGGTGGAAGAGATCCGGCGCTGAAGACCCTGATCACCACCTGCTACGTCTGGGGGTCAGCGTTGATGGCGCTCGCGCAGCCCTCACCGACGCCCGAGCCTGTGGTCGGGCCGGCGCCCACGGACATTGTGCCTCCCCCGGTCCCCTAACGGGCCGCCCATCTATCACTAGCCACACAGGGGTTCACCGTGCCAGTGCTGGCAAGCTCAACACGTCGAATAAGTCGCTCGACTCACGTAAGTTTGCGCGCCGAGGACAACCCAGACGAGCAGGAGCAAAAGAAGCAAGTCACGCGGCCGCTGGAAAAGGCCAACTTCTTGCGCTGGCTGCACCTGAGCACGTCGGAGTGTTTAGAGGTGGATGCTTGGCTGCGAGAAGTTGCCACGTCAGGCCGTGAAAGCCATACAGATCTTGTTCAACTCGCTCAGGTTCTCCCACTCCTCGTGGCGAGTCCTCGCGGCTACAGAAACACTCAAATTTCAGCCCACGTAGCACACGTCAGTGCCGAAACACTGTCTGACCTGGGACGCATGGTCGCCAGTCGCCGGCGCCTCAGAGCGAACGAGATTCGGCGCACCCTCGATCAAATCGGCACGGAACATGCCCTCCGCGTGGCGTCTCCGGACACGCCTATGGGTACGGTGCCTCAACTCGCTCGTTCAGGTGACACTGTTCGCCCTAACGACGTGCTCCGCGCTCGACGCGCACCCAACCTTGCCTCAGGGTTTTCCCGTCCAACACGCCTAGGCTCGAGTGGGCATAGGGGGATGTCGACGGATCAGCCGGCCTTGCCTGGTGCCGCTCCTAGTCCGGCGGCGGGCGTCAACCACGCGAGGGAACCTTCTACGGGGTCCTCGAACCTGGAGCAAGCCTTCAGGTGGGCCTTGGATCGGAAGGACCCGGCGGCACTGGAGGTTGATCAGCTGCGTCACTCCATTGCCGCACGCCGCTGGCCCGGAGGTCCGCCCACACATGGACCACCAGGCGTGTCGTCCCTGGCTGATGACGTGATGGCCTCCGGGGACGAGGCGGATGCCGTGGTGGATGCGTTCATTGAGCGATTCAAGGTCGAACCAATCGGGCGCCTGCACCTCGAGCGACTTGAAATGACTCCAGCCGGCATGGAACGCGGGGAACTGGTGTACTCAGTGCCCTTAGCTCCAAGAGAAACCGTAAATATCAGCCACAAGGAGTGGTCAGTTCAATCTGAAGAATTCACGTCGATCATTAAAGGCTCCTTCGAAAATTTCAGCGAGGAAGGGGTTGCAGAGAAAAAGGATCTTGCCCATTCGACAGACTCCCAGAGTCAGCATAGCGCTGCCTACAGTTTGTCAGGCTCATACAGTGGCTACGGCGCGACGGTCACTGCAAATTATAGTGACTCTAGCGCGGACCAGACCGCCGAGAAAGAAAGCCGGCAACAGAGCTGCTCGCTAACCCGGAAGGCCTCGTCGCGAGTAAGGCAGGAACATCAACAGAGTTTTGAGGTCAATTCCGTTGTGGGCTCAGAAGATCAATCTGTCCGGGTGATCAGAAATCCAAGCAAGACCAAGGAATGTCGAATCGACTATTACCAACTCATGCGAAAGTGGCAGGTCGATCTCTATCGATATGGACTTCGCATGACATACGACTTGGTGATTCCGAGCCCCGGGGTTGACCTACTGGAGACCCTCGAGCAAGTTCGCGAGCTAAACTTCCTCATCGACCAGCAATTCCAATTCGATCTGCTCCCCTCCGACATAACGCGAGAAAACTGGACGACGTACGCCGCTCAGTGGAACGCACGCGTCGAACCGCCCAGCGAGGATCCGACGAGTTTGCAATTCTGCCACGTCATGCAGCAACGGTTGGGTGACGCTGGCGATGAGCCCATGATGGTCGCCATCGATCTTGATGTCGGACCAGATTATCAAATAACCTCGGCCGCTCTCTTCGCGCACTTCGCGGGTACCGGCAACCGAGTTCCACACTTCGGCCTGGTCGGGCTACATTCGCACCGTGATCCACCAGACGCCGACCACGTCACCAGTGACCTACACGAATTTTACGGTAGATCAGGCAGCCTGGCAGTCGTCTACTCAGCGCGCAGTATCAAGACTGGGGCAGTCACGGTAGACCTGACGCTGGCATGGACGGCAGCCGCGTACGAACGCTGGCAGCAGCGGGCGTGGTCAGCCATGCGCGAAGCGGCCGAGGATCAGTTCCACACGGAGCGGCAGGCACGTTCAGACCGGCGAGACCGATTACTTGAAGAGTTGAAGGGCCGAGACGCACTGAGCCTGCGTGAACTCGAGCGCGAGGCCCTCATGAAGGGCGTACTTGAGTGGCTCTTTGGCCCCAGCTTCAGTTTTGCACCCGCTGATGTGGACACCCTGTTCACACCGCGAGAGCCCGCTTCCCCCACCGATGTGGGCGGGCAAAGTGAAACCGAACCACTCGTGAGTCTTTCGCCTACGGAGGATGGGTGGGAACGTGTGATCCAGTACGGCGAGATGATCAAGTTCCTCCATCAAGCGATCGAATGGGAGAACATGCTCTATTTCACGTACCCCTACTTCTGGGACTCACCCGCAAATTGGAAGTTTAAGCGATCGCTACAGCACCCCGACCCCCGGCATCGCAATTTCCTACGCGCTGGCAGCGCTCGGGTGGTGCTAACGATCCGGCCGGGATACGAGGTCGATTTTGCACAATTCGTAGAGACTGGCGGACTAGGCGAGGAACACCCGTACATGCGCATTGCCCAAGAGATACAGAATTACGCAAACACGAATTATCCCGGAATACCTCCGGCGAATCCGGAGAGCGAGAACGCTCAGGCCATCGAGGACAGTGAGAAGGGGCGACTCATCGGTCGATGGTATGAATACACACCCACCAGCGCTCTAGACATTTCCGTTGACGCAGCCGTTTCCGACCTGGCCTGACGCGACGCTTCAATGAGAACAAGAGTGGTGTTCATCCCCGGAATTATGGGCTCCGTCTTGACTGACGATCAAATGCAAGGGTGGTCAGGAGGATCGACTCGCTGCCGTGACAACTTAGACTACCTCGTCGAGGCTGCTGTCGATGCTTGGGTAGATAAGTTCATCGTTGACGCAAACCCTTGCGATTCACCCCACAACCCTGCCGCTCTCTGGGGAGAGTATGGGATGTTGCATTGGCTTTTCAACACCGAGGGTTGGGTGTACCGACTCACGAAAGGCAACGGAATCGACAACGGATCCGGTGTCACAGTGGGCCCCAGCAATCGCAACCATGGACTAACGAAGTTCACGTTAACGTCCCGAGCACTTGGCAGCGTTATCCAGTTCTTCGCGGGACCGTTCGTGGATGAAGTTCAGGACAAGGTAATAGACCCTTACGGGCCAATGATTAGAATGCTTGAAGATCTGCAGAGCCAACGAAAGGTCGATCTCGTCGTCTTTGCCTATGATTGGCGTCTGTCGAACGCCTGCAATGCCACGGCTCTTGCTCAAACCATTCGCAAGAAGTGGTGGCCAAACTCGAGTCCGGAAGAGTTTGCAGCTCTAATGCCGCAGTCGGACCACCAAATCACGATCATCGCTCACAGCATGGGCGGACTCATTGCCCGCTATTTCATAGAGGCGAGCAAAGCAGATCTATCGTATATTCGCAGAGGAAGCGTAAGGGGCGAACAGCTCAATGGGCACCGCCTCGTGCGCCGCTTGATCACGATTGGCACTCCGCATCTTGGTGCGCCGGAGTCGTATCTGTCGTACATCGGCGCCGTTAATCCGTTAAAGTTCCAAAGTGGACTTCTCACATTCTTCAAATCTCAGCTTTACCTGCCCAAACTCTTTGACACTGCCGTCAAGGCAGAAGGGGTGCTCGCTTCGCGAGGCCTAGAACTAGCGTTGCCGTCTCTGCCACAGGTTGCTGACGAGAGCCCGCGCGCTGGGGATGAGGCAGTGCAAGCCTTCGAGGTGCAAGCACTCACGCACCACATGTCCAGCCTGGTCGAGATGTTCCCGGCGTGGGACTTCGTCAACAGACCCCAAACCTCAGACCCAGGGAGCCAACCGTCATTGATCGATTTGGAGGATGGCGCCGCAGACATCTACCGGTATTATCCGCACCGGGCCACCCGACCCGGCCGCGAAACGGTGAGGCGAGAACCCCTCTTGTTCTCCGGTTCACCCGATCGTCCCTGGGAGATGTTTCGGGACTTCCGCCGACGCCTCGTGCCACCCGAATGCCTCGACAGTTGGTTGAAGGAGAGGGATGTTCGATATCACCTTCTAGCATCCCTTGAACATGCAGTGATCACCGGTTACGGCCCCCCGGCTAACCCTCAAGTTCATATTCAGCAGGCGAGCGGCGACGGAGTTGTGCCCGGATTGAGCGCGCTCATGGTTCCATTCACTGGAGCACGGACCGAGTACATCGAACGAACCGTCCTGCGCTCAGGAGACTTACACGACATGCTCTGCCAGTCCATGGCGGCTATGAATACGTGCCGCGACCTGGTCGATCCGGCGACTCTTGCCGAGAGGAAACGACGAGTACGCGAAGTGGTCTCTATCTCCCGATTTGAGGATCTCAAGGGACTAGTTCACACGATCCTAGAGTCCGCGGGATTCAAGGGCCTTCCACCGCGCATCATTATCTCGGTAGCTACCATTCGCTTTCGCTCCGACGCCGGCGTTCGGCCATTTGCGACCTGGTTTAACAACGGGTTGCCCACGATCCCGGTGTCGGAGTACCGCAGATCGAATCCGTGGAAAACCGCTTCGTGGGACGTCGCGTACGAGAGCGGTCGCCAATCAATCGGTCGTCGCCGCATTGTCGGAATCGACGCTCAAGAGGACCGACTCTGGCGACCGCTGGGACTGGGAGGCGTGGTATTCCTACCGGAGTCAAAGTGTCTCGACACCCTCGAAGTCCTTGCCTGGAACTTGGGAGACAGCAGTGGCACCAGCCTAAGCGCCGGCGTTACCAACACCACTCACGCCGAAGTACAACTGGCGAGGTGGTTTGTGGACAGGTTTGGTCCCTGGCTGGACAAGCAGACTCGCAGGGCTCGTCGGCCGCTGCTCCAAGCCGTCGACATCGCGAACAAGGGACGCGGGGACAGTCCATGCTCGATGTGCCAGGCTGAGCTGCGTGAGATCGCCGACTGGATCACGGACCACACAAACCTAACTACGGTAGGCACATTATCTTGGAGTCGAGTGTACGGGGAGGATGTCTTCTCGGCAGCCTCAGGTCCGACATATATCTCCGACCTCGACCGGACCATTGAGGCGGGCTGGAACATTGATTTCGACACCAGCCCACCGCCAACGAAGTAGTGCTCGTTTCCAGTCGGAAACGACGCTTGCCGCGAGAGATCGGGCAGTTCCTCGAAGCGCTGAGGATGCTCTGCCGAAGGTGTTCGAGGGCGCCATCCGACGAGCGGCAAGACTGGCGCCATGACTGCGAGATCGTTCCGCGGAGGGCCGAGCTCTCCCAACTCGACGCTTGCTCCCACCTGCCAAGCACCCGACCGGCAGCCACTTGCACCCCTCCGGTGAGGCAGAGGACTCTGAAAGACGCCGGGATCGACCGAAGCTGGCTTCCGAGCAAGGAAGGAAGGAAATGTCAGGAGAGTGCAGGGATGGAACTCGGGTGGATCCCCTGACTCGAGAATGCTTGCGTTCTGAGCCCACGCCTTCTCATAGTCGCGCTGAGAGGCTGCTCTCGCTCGCGGACAGTGCGGCCGCTACACCGCTCCGCTCTCTTGTTGCACTCTGCCTCGCGGTGTCGTGCCTCGTGTTCGCAGGGTGCGGCACAGCTCAGAAGAAGGCCGAACCGGCACCGGGCTGCGATGAGACCAAGATGACCGAGGTGATAGAGCCGGCGAGCGTCGCACAGCCCGATGTGGTCGTGGACTGCAACCTGACTCTGGCTAGCACGACGGTCATCACCAAACGACTCAGGGTGCAGGGTAGCCAGGGGTCCGGCGTGACTATCGACTGTAACGGAGCCACGATCGACGGCGCGGGCATCCCAGCACTCTCCGACGAGAACGCGAAAGAGGACATGATCGTGGTCGAGTCGCTGAGCACAGGCGACCCCAACAACTCGACATGGAATCGACCCACCGATGTCGCGATCAGAAACTGCGTGGTCATCGGCTCCGTCCGCATCCTCGGCATGCAAGACATCGAAGACATCAAGAAGTCCTCATACTCGGCTGGACACGCCGCCCGTATGCGCGCCATAGCCCCCACGCGCATCGTTTTCGACGGACTCACAATCACCGCTCGGGCCCGTACACCAGTCTTCTTCGGCGTCGGAGTCACGGAGTCGACACTCATAAACTCTGAGCTCAATGGGGAGGCGGAGGCCGCGGCCATTTATCTAGACGCAGAGTCTTCTAGAAATATCATCAAGAACAACTATATCCACACATGGAGCCCACGAGAAGTCCTGTCGATTGACGCCTCGGAGGGAAACGTGATCATCGACAACTACTTCTCAGCCCTGTCCAACGGCGGTATATACCTGTACCGCAACTGCGGAGAGAGAAAGGTCGTGCGTCACACGACGCCGAACCATAACACGATTGTGAACAACGTGTTCTACTACAATCACTACAGCCCCAATCTGTTCTCAGTAAACCCCTCGGTCTTCTTGGGCTCGCGAAATGGCAGCCCCGGGTTCTGTGATGAAGACGACGGACACCCGCTTGGAAGTGGCGCATCGAACCTTGACTACGCCCAAAGGAACGTTGTGATGCAGAACCAGATCTACAAGCTGTCCGTCGGTTTGATGATTCGTCAGGGAAGGAGCACCGACTCGCCCAACTACGTCGGCTACAACACAACCGTGACCTCGCACGTCACGAGGCTCGCGGGCTGCTACGTCGACGGAGGCTACTACACGGGGTCTGCCCAGAGTCTGGTTGACACCTGACGTGTGAGGATTCGTCCTCGACGGAAGGATGTCAAGCATGCCCAAGCCCTATCCCAAGGAGTTCCGCGACGATGTCGTGGCTGTGGCCCGCAAGGGTCAGGCTCCGTTGAACCAGATCGCGAAGGACTTCGGGATCTCCGAAGGCTGTCTGCACGGCTGGTTGAAGAAGGCCGACGTCGAGGACGGCCATCGTCCCGGCCTGACCGATGCCGACCGCAAGGAGTTGCGGGAGGCGAACAAGCGGATCCGGCTCCTGGAGCAGGAGAACGAGGTCCTGCGTCGTGCGGCGGCGTACCTGTCCCAGGCGAACCTGCCGGGAAAATAGTCTTCCCGCTCGTCCGTGAGATGGCCGCGGCCGGTGCCCCGATCAGGGTGCCGGTCGCGGTGGCGTGCAGGGTGTTGGGCCTGTCGAGGCAGGGGTACTACCAGTGGCTGAAGGACCCCGTCAGCCAGCGGGACTGGGACGACGCGCATCTGATCAACGTCGTCTTGGAGCTCCATGCCGACGACCCGACGTTGGGGTACCGGTTCCTGACCGACGAGCTCGCTGATGTCGGTATCACCGCCAGCGAGAACCGGGTCTGGCGGCTGTGCTCGACCGCCGGGATCTTCGCCTCCCACCACCGGCGCAAGGGTAAGGCCAGCAAGCCTGGGCCGCCGGTCCACGACGACCTACTGGCCGTGGTCGACGAGAAGGGCCGAGTGCGGCACAAGTTCACCGCCACCGTCCCCAACCAGGTCTGGTTGACCGACATCACCGAGCACTGGACGGCCGAGGGGAAGCTCTACCTGTGCGCGATCAAGGACTGCTACTCCAACAAGATCGTCGGCTACTCCATCGATGCGCGCATGAAGTCCTCGCTGGCCGCTGCAGCGTTGCGCAACGCGATCGCGCTCCGCTCACCGGTCGGCACCATTTTTCACTCCGACAGAGGCAGTCAGTTTCGCTCCAAGAAGGTCATGCGGATCCTGAAGAACAACGGGCTGAAGGGCTCGATGGGCCGCGTCGCCTCGGCCGGCGACAACGCCGCAATGGAGTCCTTCTTCTCGCTGCTGCAAAAGAACGTCCTGGACACCAGACGCTGGGAGACCCGCGAGGAGCTCCGGCTGGCGATCGTGGTCTGGATCGAGACCAAGTACAACCGCCGCCGGCGACAGAGGGCCCTGGGCAAGCTCACCCCGGTCGAGTTTGAGATGATCTACACGGCCGCAGACGCGGCCTGAGAACCATAAACCCAAAGTGTCAACCAAACCGGGGGCAGTCCCACGGACTTCATCGTCGACGGTGAGTCGATCGAGGTGTTTCGAGACGCCGCGGGCAACCCGGTCAACTGGGGGACTTTCGTCTGCCATGACGGAACCCTCACGTCCGCGTGAATGGTCCAGGCGCCTGGCCTTGCGCCGCATGCCAACGCACGGAGCGTGCCACCCGGGCTTCGGTGTCGCCACAGTCATCGGCCTCCGAACGCCCTCCGGCTCCCTATTCGGGCTCTTCACAGTTGAGGGTGTACGAGTGTGATGTCGTCACCGGCGGCGGTGCTCGGCGCGTCGGGGACCGCATAGGGGTCGAGGCCTCCCGAGGATGGAAGTTCTCACACTGCCCATCCGGAAGACCTCGACGTGCCCAACGCGGCTCTGTTGCGTTGTTCGGTCGCGGAGCGTGCCGAGGCGGGATCAGCGGCCGGTGGTGGCTAGACGGCGGGCTGGAGTTCGTCGAACGCGGTGGCCAGCCGGACGACCGGCGAGGCGTCGATCGCAAGCTCGTAGTGGCCGCGACGTAGGTTCTGAATGAAGGCGTGCCCTCGGATCACCACGGCCGCGGTTCGATGGGTCTTCAACCCCAGCATCGGCCGGAGCCTGGCCTTGAGTCGGCCATGGTCGGATTCGACGCGGTTGTTCTGGTACTGCCCGGTGTTGTGCAGCGCTGCTGGAGTCAGTTCTGCGATCACGTTGGCCAGGGCCGGGGCCCGGTCGGTGATGACCTCGGTGGGGTCGCCGTGGACGGTCAGGGCCGCAGTGAAGAACCTGCGCGCCGACGAGATGTCCCGACGCTGGGACACGTACACGTCGATGACCTGCCCGTGCTGGTCGACCGCCCGATACACATAGCGCCAGACCCCGGAGACCTTGACATAGGTCTCGTCGACGAACCACCGATCCCCGGCAAGATGCCGACACGGGCGGGCCGCGTCGATCAAACGCGGCGTGAACCGCTGCACCCACCGGTACTGGGTCACGTGGTCCACCTCGATGCCACGTTCGGCGAGCAACTCCTCCAGGTCCCGGTAGGACAACCCGTACCGCAGGTACCAGCGCACCGCCAACAAGATCACCTCAGGCGGGAACCGGAACCCGACGAACCCCGACGGCATCACAACTGGCGGCCTGGGACGACGAGTGCGTTTCATCGAGCCACCCTCGCCGTCCCGGTGTCATCCGTCAACGCAACAGCGCCGGTTGAAGTGATCGATTGGATTGGGGGCGCCGGCGCCATTCTGCTGGCCTTCCTTGCGGGCCTAGTCGCTCCCGCTCTCGGGAACACCATCAACGCCCTGGTGGCGTCCAGGGTGGGCAGGGCGGATCGGGCGCGAGATCAAACAGACGCCCGCGTGCGGCAGGCCGTCGAGGCATGTTTCGAAGATCTGTCCAGACTGCTCACGGCCATCCCCACCCTGGCAGCATGGGACCGTCGAACCGAGCAACCCAGCGCCTCGGATGCCGACCATGATGCCGTGCGGCTGGCCCGCAAAGAGCACAACGCTGCAGTCGCGTCGCTAGACCTGACTTGGGTCACTGGCGACTGGTTCTCGACGCCGCAAGCCGCTGACCTGCGACGATAATGCGGCGAAGTGCCTTGGCAAGGCACTAAGTCTGGCCGTTCCGGCTGAGATGCACTGGCTTCGGCGCTAGAGATTGCCAGCTCGTTGGCGTCTTCGTCGCCTTGACCGACTTGGAGCGGGTCTCGCCCCTCCGGTGGGCGGCGTGTTCGTTGTTGACGACCGCTGACATCGGGCTTCCGGAGTCGTGCGCGGTCGTGGCGACGCAGGGCACCTCGTCGCAACGTGGCCGCCGTTCTGACCTACAACCGGGCCGTGACCTGCGACGACGCACGAATGGGCCGCGGAGATACAGCCCATCGCAAGGCACTAAGCCGAATGACCCAAGTCAGGAGCACAACGCTGCAGTCGCGTCGCTAGAGGCGAATGTCGTCCTGCTTCCACACAAGGTTCGCAGCGAGCTTAAGGATGTGCTTCTCATCCTCCCGAATGCGTACGACCTCCCGTATCGATCGAAACCTACCGGTCCTCTCGACATCGGGTGGCATCCTGACAGTGCGCACAACATCGCAGCCAACATCGTAAAGCACGCAAGAGCTGTGCTCGTAAGCCAACCTACGAATGAACCTATTCCTCCCCGACCAGCCGCATTGGAGGAGTACCAGATCGCTAGTGTCGAGCGAGACGGTGACATCGAGGAGTACTTCTCGGACGAGATGGGGCGGAGCGAACAGGCCCTTCAGGACTGGCGAACCAAGCACAGACTGAGCCCCCACCGGGTCCCCCGAGCGGATTGACTGGCCACTACCGAACAGCCGTGCACCATCCCGGGAGACGCGGAAAGTGTGCATTCCGCCGTCTTCCCGGAAGCCGTGCGAGAACAGTCTGCCGACTACCTGAGGGTGACTGTGCGTGATCCCATGTCGTCAGCCAACACGCGCGCGATCGAGTCTGGCTCCATGACCCAGCGAAACGGCCCCAAACGACCACGCTTCCCGCCTAGGTGGCTCCTCCAGCGCTTGGGGCCAGTTCGATAGTTCCAACCGCCAGTTGAATATCGAACAGGACGTGGCTGCCAGTCACAGGTAAGGCAATTACCCGCTCGCCTCCCTCACGTGCGGTGCTGCTGAGGCGCTCCATGACATGCTCACTCCAGCGCTCGTTCGGCCGAGCTTGGTGCCTCGATCGCGCCACTAATAGGGACGTGGGCTCGGTGCCACCCTGGGCAGCAACGGTTGCCCGTGCCGAGGTTAGGCGTACGGCCGTTCCGAGGTGAGCGACTCAGCCCGCCGACGGCGATTCATCATTTCGTGGATCACGACGCTGACCACCAATGCTGCTAACGCAGGTGCCAGGTCCTCAAGGGTTTCGCGGAGGTTCATCGACCTCCCGCTTCGACTTTTAGAGATGCGACGAACGACGTGACTGGTAGCGATCGACGCGAGTCCTGATCCCGCTCGAGCCCCGGCTCCGCTTGCAGATGCCATCTCTCGCAGCTCCTCACCTTAACGGGCCTGCAGCAGTGGCTGCAAGCAACGAGTAATGGGCTTCATGTCTGGCTGGCTTCCTGTAGTGACGATGATTAGTTCAAGCGAAGGGACGACAATCAGGTACTGGCCATCTGTGCCGTCGGTGTAGTAACTGCCGTTCTCGCAGACCCAGAATCCAAAGCCGTAGGAGAACTTTGGGAATACGCGGGTTGGGTCGTACATCCCCGGTGAGAGCACCTGTGTCGTCGTTGCACCGGTTACCCAACCTCCGCTGACGACTTGCTCTCCGAGGTGGTTGCCGCCGTGAGCGACGAGTGCGGCGACCTTTAGGAGATCGCTTCCGCTCATCATCAAGCCGGTACACCCTGCCGTGTAGTCACCGTAGTTCCGCCAGTCCGCGTTGATGCCTAAGGGGCCGAGAATGTACTCAGATGCGAGTGATCCGACTGCGGCACCTAGCGCGTCTTGAAGGATGACTGACACCAGATACGGACCGACATTGGAGTAGGAAAAGTGCGAGCCAGGAGAGTGTCGGATCGGTGCGCTTAGGGCGTATCTGACGTAGTCACGCTCTGGGAGATCGGCGAGGTCCTTGCGGAAAAGAAAACCATCCTGGTGACCGATCGTGTTGCTGAGCAGATGGCGCAACTCGACGTGCTCCCACGCGCTCCGCTGCTCGCGCCCCGGGAAGTGCCGCTCTAGCAGCGGAGCGACGGGCGTGGATAGCGCAAGCGGTTCGCCACGTACCCTCGTGCCATCATCGATGAGGCGGCCCACGGTCAGAGACAGAACGACCTTGCTGACTGAGCGGAGGTCAACGGCGGGATCGCCAGAACCGAAGTCATCCGAACGCCGCTCTCCACCTCGCTCGACGCCGACGTACGACATCGCCAGAGGTGACCCCTCTCGGTCGCGCGCTTCCGAGAACGCCTCGAGAGTACTGGCGAACTCATAGTCGAGCAACTCTCTAGATGTGCTGGTCATACTGCTTCCTTCACAGAGTTAGTCATCACTATTCTCCTGCTTCTGGTGCGGCGCGAGCCAGAGCGTGACCGGTACCGCGATGATTGCACCCACCACCAGGCCGAGCACGGAGCCGGCTCCCGAAACGATGTGCAGAAGGGCCTTCGGCTGGCCAACTAGCAGCGAGCCCACGAAACCAAGCAGAAGCAGCGCAGCGACGACGGCTAGCCGCTGGAACCAAAGGGCTCGCCGCGTCTCATGCGATGCCTGCTCGGAAAGCGTGTCACGCTCCTGCTCGACCGCGGCGACCTGCTGAGCCATCTGACGCAGTTGGAGCTCTCGCTCCTGTTCGCGGGCAAACAGCCCAGCTAGGTCCAGCCGAGCCTGGCCGATTACCGCAGCGCGGTTGGCGACCAAGCTACGCAACTCCACCACTTCTAGGGCCTCCTGGCTTGCGTGATGCTGGCTCCGGTTGAAGAGCCCTAGAGCTCTTATGCAGGCCGCCGTGTGCTGCACATTCTCGCCCCATGACGACGTGGAAGCGTTGAAATCCGCCTGGATGGCCTCAACTCCACGCAGAATGGCGTCGTATACCGGTTGCGGTTCATCAGCGAGGGAGGACTGTAGCAAACTCGCGACTACGGCACCCGTCTCACTAGAGGTGCCCCATCGCCCAGTGTCGTCTTGCCGGTCGACCAAGAGTTGCGTCGCGGCCAGCCGGAGTCCATCGTTGCCTTCGCTAGACGATGCGAGCTCGAGCAGGCGAGTTAGATCGGCGTTGGAGTAGGCGGCTATCCGCTCTGGCGCGAGATAGTCGACCTGCCGGACCGCACGCCTCAGGGCCGCAACCACACCGTCACCCAGCTCTTTCGACACCTGGGACACAACGGCGTCCCCACCCGGCGCGAAAAGTGCCTGGGAGGCGACTTGCCTGGCCAACTCACTCTGATCCCGCGCACTCTCGCAGATCCAAATCGCGATCCTGGTGCGTTGGGTCAAGTCGAACCCGTTCGCGTCAAGGACGTCGCCGTAGCGTCGACTTAGGCGATTCAAGAGCGCTAGGACCCCACAGGTCGGACCCATCACCGCGTCATAGGCGCCATCGCGGAGGTGCTTCTGGATGTCCCCAAGCGTCGAGGGCAAGAAATCCTTGAGATCCACTCCTAGCGAGTCGAAGGCGGTCAGTACATCGTGGGTGTTCCAGAAACCTCCTTCCCAGAAGCCGTGCGAGAACTTGTGGTCGAGCCACAGCAATGCCTCATTGATGATCGTGTCGAGAGGTGTGAAGTTCACGTACTTCGTGAGGGACTGCCGCCCGAGGCCCCCAAGGTGGTATACGCGCCGGAACTGAGAGGCATCGACAAACTCCCGGGGCGAGGGTTTCGCTATGTCGTCCCAGAATCTGAGAACGTCTTCTTCAGCCCAATTTGAGGAGACTACATATACGTCGTGGATTTCATTCATTTTCCCTGGCGGCCTATCCAGAGCCGAATATTCTCTCAATGGAACGCCGCCGATTCGGGCAGTCGAACGGAGGAAACGAAACTCCTCGTCGTCGTTTCCTCCCCGTGGGCCGATGAGGGCAAGGCGCGGAATCCCGGCCGCAATATACTCGAGTATGTTCTCCAGGAGTTTAAAGTGGCCTTCCCAATCCAGCGCAATGGTGGTGACTACCACTCGCTCTCCGTGTTCCGAGTTTCTGTTTACCAACAGCAGATTCCGATCAGCGAAATCGTCCGTATAACTTGGGTCGTTCAACACTGGCTCATAGACCGACGGATTCGACGGTCGCAGACAGGCGCGGTAGAGGTGCGTCTTGAAATCGTTCTCTTTGCAGTGGCGAAGCACGTCCTCGGCGGAGACCGAATTTGGGCTGCTGACGACTAGGTAGGCTGCAGCACTCATCGCGTCCGGCGGGCGAACCATCCGAACGTCACCCACGCCGGAATCCGTCTCTGCTGCCGGCCTCTCAATCATGTGGACACGATATCTCTCCGGAATGAATGGCAACTCCCGCGGCGCGCTCCCGTCGGCGAAGGAGAGCTTCTTCTGATAGGAGAGGAACAGGCCCCCGCCCTGGTTCAAGAAGTCCTCGAAAACGTCGGCCGCACCGTTCAACTTGTCGAACAGAACGCTGTCGCTCGTTGCGTTTGTGGACACGAAGATTGCATCATATCGAAGGGCGTAGTCGTCACTGACGCTGGAGAGCAGCCGCCCAATGTTGCCACTATCGTATGGATGAAACTCGAACTTCACTTTGGAAATACTCTGGCTCAGATTTCGGGAGACGTTCGCATAGCTTGAACGCTGACTCTCACTTTGATTCTGAATAACGGCAATTCTGAACACACTCACTCACCACTAACTGAGGTACGAAACGTCGGGGGGTAGTGCGCCACGTACGGCCGGCGAACGCCATCGTTGCGCTCGTGAACCTCGGACGGATAGTCGTACCAATCTTCGGGAAAGAATCCTTTGGGAAGGTCGAGTATCAACTTATCTACTCGGTGGCGTATGAGTTCGATCACAGGCGCTCCATCGGTTTGGCCGAAGTATCTTCCCCACAACTCCGAGATCGGCCGAAGAAGGTATTCGCCGAACTTAAAGTCAAACATGAAACTGTGCATGATCGTGTAGTTGTAGGCGTCGCGATACAAGGTTTTATACTGCATGGGTGTCAGGCGGTCAGTTAGGCCCAGACCTTCGATGAGCGGCCAGTCCTTATCTACAGACTCCATGTCGCGATAGGCGGTTCCCAGAGCCTTCCATTCAGACGTGAACAGCCACACGAGATTCTGCGCATGGGGCTCGAGTTGGAGACCCCCGTGCCGAAGGACCCCAAAATAGCTCTCGAGCGCTGGTTCGATGAATTCTCGGTAGAAGATCAGCGGATCACAGAGCTCAGATGCACGTGAAGCGAGAATCTGCTCGAGGATTGGAGTGGTCGGACTGCCGTCGAACCGGGTACTAAACAGGGCAAACCCGGGCACGACGAACGAGGCTCTGTGATGAGGGCTTGGCTCCTGCTCCCTACTGACGTAACCCCAACCTTCGAGGTCCCCTAGTAGCGCAGTACCTCCTGTCTCGCGATAGATCGCAAAGCGAGGGTGTAGGGCGCCCGATCCCAGGGAGTCGATGAGTGACGAGACCTCGACCGCGGATCGAAGGTGGTCGGGTCCCAGATGGCGCGTCACGCGTCCGACCAAGTCGTGGTACGAAAGCTTCGCGAACGAAGGGGGACAGTCGCCATAGACGTAGACGGTGCGACCGCTGGAGGTCGCCACGCCCCGAAAACTGGCGATGGGCGGAGCGCCGACGAGTTGACTGAACGTTGCGGCCATGTCGGGATGCACTGGGAACAAGTTGTTCTCGCGCCACCAGTCGGACTGTCCAACTCGGACTGCTTCCCAACCGTCCTGTACCTGAAAGGCCGGCAGATCGAAGGCCGCGTCCTCTCCGACCGCATGGCCGAAACCAGTGCGCGGGCGGTTCGTGGAGAAGCCACTTGGCGAACCATCGTTGAGGAGCCGCTCCATGTCGAGCGTCGCCCAGATAGTGGGTGAGATGTCAGCAAGGGACTTCAACTGCGGGCTCCCGTGCGTCTGT
The DNA here is from genome assembly GCA_963814245.1 of uncultured Actinomycetota bacterium. Classification (GTDB taxonomy): domain Bacteria; phylum Actinomycetota; class Actinomycetes; order Propionibacteriales; family Nocardioidaceae; genus Nocardioides. The sequence goes on along the minus strand of CAWFBY010000003.1, from coordinate 837,359 downwards.
CGCCAAGTCGCGCAGCGACCGTTGGCGGGCGGAACTTCGGCCGGAGCGAGCTTTGTAACGGGAGCACGAGAGAATCTTGGCATAGTCGCTCGGTCGGAGTTCGACCGCCGATTCGAGTGTATTTTGACTGCATCGAGTCCTACCGGGATCAATTCGAGCCGCGCTGTGGCGTGCCTTCGCAGCACGGTAGAAGGATCTCACGTTCCCGCCGCGAGTAGCCTGCGGCTTCGCGGCCGTGTCACTCCGCGGATATGGCTCCGCCCCACGGCCTTGCCCTCGCGCTCGCACCTAACTCCTGAACGCAGCTCGGAAGATGCGCTGCCCGACTCAGGAGTCACGATGTCCATCCCCACCCAGATGAGCCTGGTCGGCTTCGTCGCGTCAGCGCCGGAGCTCCACTTCACCAAGCAGGGCGCCGAGTGTTGCCGGCTCCGCGTTGGCGTCGAGCAGTGGCGCAAGGAGGTCGACGGGAGCTTCACGAAGCTCGAGCCGACCTTCCACGACATGGTCGCGTTCGAAAGCACCGCGCGCGAGACCTACGCCCGCTTCCGCACGGGCGACTCGTTCGTCGCGAGCGGCTACATCCACGAGTACGAGGTCGAGAGCCGCGAAGCCGCGAGCGTGGTCAAGGAGGAGTTCGTCGCCAGGAAGATCGGCCACAACGTCAACAAGACCGACTACCTCGTGCAGCGCGGCCGCCATGCGGCACCGGAGCGCTCGCTGACGCCGGTACCCGAGCCGCCGCCCATCGCGATCTGAGCCGCTGTCGACGATGGGCATGTACGACGGGCCCGATGACGACTGCCGCGGAGTGACCGATCTCCTCGAGCGTCCGCCGGAGCCGCTGAACTGGAACCTTCTCGGCGCCGACGACGCTGACCGCGAGTGGCACGACCTGGATGCCTGGGTGACCTGGCTGAAGGTCACCTTCGGGCTGCCACCGTCGATCGTTCCGCCTTACTGGCACCGCCACGACGAGCTCGTCTGGGAGCTCTCCGCCCTCCACACCCACTGGCTCGGCTGCTACCACGAGACAGCGAGTCCATCGGCACCGATCGCGTGGATGCGTGACTTCGCGGATGCCCGCAATCGGATGCACGATTGGGTCGCGATCTGTGGCACCCGCCTCGACCGAGACCGCCCGACCCGCCAGACGGTCTGGCCCGGCGAGAAGGGCGCGGAACTCGGCGGCGAGATCTCCATCGCCGACCGTCGACACGACTTCGAGGGGGTTGTTCGAGCCGACGTCCTAAGGCGGAAGGCCGCCGAGGCCGTTGCCAGGCGGTCCGTGCTCGGCTGAGCCAGATCCGCCCCATGGGCGCCGCCGCGCACCTGGATTCCACAGGCTTCGCAACCACCAGCGACGCGACTCGAGGGATCGGCGACGGTGGCACTCCACCCCGGTAAGGAGTTGATCGTGCTTCTCCCCCACGCACAGACCTTGGCGCAAGCGCGCTCCTACCTCGCTGCGCTCGCCGACCAGGCATCGACCATCGACGCCTCGTCGGCATATGAGCACGTCCTCATCGAGCTCGATCGCATCCACGGGGACGAATGCCCATCGGCCGACACCGAAGGGCTGACTGAGGACGGCGCCATTCTGCACGCCGTCGCCACGTCAGCGCTGGAAGAGCTCGAGCAGTACGGCGTCGACTCGCTCACCGTCGAACTCGTCATCGCCATGCTCGACGACGCATACGCATTGGACGGCACCTGATGTACGGGGAGACCGGCGCGGCGATGCGTGCAGAGTTCGCGGCACTTCTCCGGCAGCACCGAGTTCAGCAACGGCTGGGTGGGACCACGCCCGAGGCTCGCGAGGAGCTCGGCGGACTGATCCGGACCTACCGCCAGAGCGTGCTCGTTTGGCTGGGCCTGGCGATGCGCGCCGCCAGCCCGGTCGCGTTCTCCAACATGCCGCCCGCACAGCCAAATCCGTTCCGGTCAGTCGGCTCAAGCGGCTCGCATCTGACCGCGGCCAGCGAGCTGGCGCGGGCGATCGGCCTCGCAAGGCAGCAGTCGACCGCCAGCCCCGCGTCAACGGATGCGCTGGCCACGCCGAGCGCCAACCCGATGGTGGACCACTGGCGTCTCGCCGCCCGCTCAGCGGCTCTCGCGGAACACGACACCGGCGAGCGCGTGTTCGCGCAGATGACGACACCCCAGGCCCAGGCTCTCGTCGGCGATGTCGCCGCGCTGACCCAGGCATTAGTCGTCCTCGACCGGCGATACAAGAACACACCCGGTTGGGAACCGCTCGCCCAGAGCGCTCGTCTCGGCTGGGCCTCGCTGGCCGCAGCGCTGGATGTGAGTCTCGGCCAACCGGACCACGCCGTCGATCACCTCGGCTGGCGACCGAAGACGAAGGTCATCACCGGCGCAGTGCGTCCCGGGATCCTCGGCGTAGTGCAGGCGCAGCACAACCTCGTGGTCCGGATGAAGTCGATGCCCAACGCGACCAACCTTCGACTGGTCGTCGATTCCCAACGCCTCGTCTCCGCACACCTCGCGCCGTACGCCGCCCGCATCGACGAACGTCTCGCCGAGCGATGGACCAAACGCGCCGAGACCTACTCCGCTATACAGAAGGAGCTACGCGAGATCGGTGGACTACTCGGAAAGGGCGGACTGGCCGTGGCCGAAGGCGCGAATGCCGTCGCGCGACTAAAGGCCCTGCCCAAGGACACCATCGTCGAGCCACGTGTCCTCTCAGGGTTCCAGTTGCTGTTCAACCGACTCGACGACCGCATCGCCGACGTCATCGAGGACGGGGTGGAGCGTGGCGCCTTCTTCAAGCGTGTGACGCTCCCCCGCCTTGTGGGCGGGGGCGGGCAGCTGGTCCGGCCGGTCCGTGAACGCTTCGTCCCGATCTCGTCAGCGACTGATCTCCCAGTCGTGAACACTGTCCGCGAGCGACTGCGCCCCAAGGATGAACTGCCCATGGCCACCCCGGGACCGACGCGAGTCGACCTGCACTCCGCGCTTATCCACCGTCCGACCAAAGGAGGGGCTGTCGATGTCCCGAGCATCTAACCTCCGCACCACCGGCTCGCGTCGGCGGGGCCCGTGCACCTAGGCAGTGAATGCCGAACAAAGGAGAGCAAGTGTCCACCGACATGAGCACGTCAGACACCATCGTCTCGATGGTCCGAGACCCGTTCCTGAACACTGACGACGCCAGCGGCTATCTCGGCGTGCCGAAGGCGACCCTGCTGACTTGGCGTGTTCGCCGCCCCGGTTACGGCCCGCGCGCTGTCAAGGCGGGTGGTCGGCTCAAGTACCGCCTGTCCGAGCTCGACCGGTGGCTGGATGCCCACGAGGAGTCCTTCACCGAAGAGCAGGTGGAGTCCGCCCAGGCCATCGAGGAGAAGCCCGCCTCGCCCTCGCGCACCGTCGTCCGCACCCGTACCCGTACCCGTACCCGAGCAACGACCACACGGAGCGAGATGTGGCCAGGCAGAGACTGATCGTCGGCACCTACGGCGAGATCAGCTGCAAACAGCTGCCGAGCGGGTCGTGGCAGGCCCGCGCCCGCTATTGCGACATCGACGGTGTTGTCCGCGAGTACCGCAAGAGCGGTGAGACCAAGACGAAGGCGAAGAGCAATCTCAAGGCGTTCTTCGTCGAGCACACCGGCACCTTCGGCGATGGCGCCCTCGCCCCCGACGACAACGTGCAGCGCCTGCTCGACCTCTGGTTCGAGAAGCTGGAGCAGGCCCAAGGCCGCCCCAGCAAAGAGACGTTGGGGTACTACCGCTCCCACGTCCGCTGGGTCCTGGACAGCGATAAGACCGAGCACCCCCTCGGCGCCTACCAATTGCGTCACGTCCGGCCAGTGATCATCCAGGCCGCGCTGGATAGCTCCGGCGTCTCAGCCGACATGCGCAAGCGGATCCGCAGTGTCCTGGTCCGCGCCTTCGACCTGGCGATCTTCCACGAGGCCATCAACGGCAATCCGGCCACGGCTGTCCCCTCGGTTCCGGTGCCTCGGCAGAAGAAGAAGCCGGTCCCCGTCCAGGATCTTGACGCCGTGCGTGCAGCCATCCGCGAGTGGGCGAACGCGGAGAAACGCAACGGACCGAAGAGCGTCGACCTGCCCGACATCGTCGAGATGCTTGTCGCCACCGGCATGCGAATCGGCGAACTGCTCGCCCTCCGATGGGCCGACATCGAGCTGACCGCTCCGCCTGAGCGTCGCGACGACGACGGTTGGTTCCCGTGGCTCATGGTCAACGGCCAGATCACCTCGAAGGGCCAGCGAGTCGACTACGGCAAGACGGACGCAGCAATCCGCCCCATCGCGCTCCCAGACTGGGCGGCGGCGTTGCTGCGGCGGCGGAAGGTCGCGCAACCGCCCAATGACCTCGACGCCGTGTTCATCACCCGCAACGGCACCTGGCACTACCCCACGAACATCCAGGGCCGGATTCGTCACATCCGCCTGCTCGATGACTACTCCGGGCTCTCTGCCCTTCAGGACGTGACGCCGCACTCCTTCCGCCGGACGGTGGCGACCGAGATCGACGAGGTCTACGACGCCGAGGCCGCCAAGAATCAGCTCGGCCACACCTCCAAGACGGTGACTGAGCGGCACTACATCAATCGCAAACTCGTGGTGCCGGACTACCGAGCGGCCACCGAGCGCCTTGCCCCAGGCTCCGGGTCGGACAAGGGGCCCGCGCCTGCCAAGTAGCCCAACTACGGCCGCCGGCGACCTGCTCCCTCTAGAGGAGATCGCGCTCAGCGCCCTCTAGGCTCCGCGTGGCCCCCGAGTCCACCGACGAGCTACGCGCCCGTCTACGGGCGCTTCTGCACGCCCTCGCGCCCCGCTACGCCTGACGCGCCCGGGTTCCGGAGCGCGGCTCGGGCATGCCGTGACGCATAGTGAGCCCAAAGTGAGCCACAAGGCGGGTCTGCGGAGGTCGACGGCTTCATCGCCAACCGCATCACCGCAGGTCAGAGCCGGTCTTCTCCAGCAGTGCGACGCATTCGACGTGGTGCGTCATCGGGAAAAGGTCGAAGGCCCGCAGGGCGGCCAGGTCGTAACCGTTCTCGGCAAAGATCGCGACATCTCGCGCGAGCGCGGCGGGGTCGCAGGCGACGTACGACACGGCGCGCGGAGCGCGATCCACGATCTGCTCCACGACGGCGCGCTTGGCGCCTTGCCGCGGCGGATCGAGCACCACCAGGTCGAACGGCTCGTCGAGCGCTGAGCTCAGGACCGCGTTGACGGCGCCGGGCACCACGCGCGCCCAGGGCGTGGCGCCCAGGTTCAGCCGGGCATGGCGTACGGCGTCCCGGTCGCCCTCGACGGCCACCACCCGACCCTGCTCCCCCACCCCATCAGCGAGGTAGCGGGCAAAGAGCCCGACCCCCGAATAGAGGTCCAAGGCCCGCTCCCCCGGGAGCACGCCGACGTCGGCGAGCACGGCGTCGACCAGAGTCGACGGGGCCCCGGGGTGGACCTGCCAGAAACCATCGGCCGAGACCTCGAACGAGTGCGTGCCCGCCTGAGCTTCCACCACCTCGAGCACCGGGCCACCGCCCGCCACCGGCTCACGAGCATCGGGGCGAGTGATCAGGCATCGCTCCACCGGCACCACCCGCTGAGATCGGTGTTGCCGCATCCCGGTGCGACCATCCTCGGTCACGGCAAAGCGCACGCGGGTCCGCCAACCAAGACCGGCGATGTCGCCCGCAACCGACTCGACCACCACCTCCCGGTCCACACCTGCCAGTCGCCGCAACTGTTCGCGGACCACCTCTGCCTTCAACTCCCGCTGGTGTCCCACGGTCACATGCTGGAAGTCGCAGCCACCACAACCCCCAGGCCGAGCAACGGGGCAGGGCGCCGCGACCCGAAACTGCGAGGGAGTCAGCACCTCGACCGCATCGGCCCGCCAGAAACTGTCGCCCTCGGTCCCTTCCGTGATCTCAGCGACCACCCGCTCGCCCGGGATGGCGTGCCGCACGAAGATCACCCGACCGCCCTCGTCGGCTAGTCGGGCGATCGCAAATCCACCGTGCGCGATGGCTCCGACCTCAACGGTGAAGCGTTCACCGACCCGAGATCGACCGCGGGCCTGGCGGGGTCGGGCGCCGCGATTCAATCCTGCCTACTGACCGGGAGCTGCCCGTCATCGGCATCGGCCACGCGACCGATCCGCAGGTCTCCCGCGTGTGGCCTGGCCGCCTCACGGTCCTCGCGCTCCGCCACGTGTGCGGACGAGCGCAACTGATAAGGAACCGAGATCATCATCACGCCCGGCGCGAACAACAGACGCGCCTTGAGGCGCAGCGCCGTTTGGTTGTGCAGCAGTTGCTCCCACCAGCGCCCCACGACGTACTCCGGGATGTAGACGGCAACGACACCGCGGGGATTGGCCGATCGGATCTCGGTCGCATAGTCGACGATCGGCTTGATCACCTCACGGTACGGCGAATGCAGGATCTTGAGCGGGATGTCGATCCCCCGGTCGTCCCACTCCTCCAAGAGGCGATCGGTGGCAGCCTGGTCGGTGCTGACGTAGACCGCTTCCAATACGTTGGGGCGCGCGGCCTTGGCGAAGGCCAGCGCACGGAGGGTGGGCTTGTGCAACTTGGAGGTCAACACGATCGCGTGGATGCGCGTCGGCAGGACCTTGTCCTGCTCGTCGGCTGCCAACTCCAACTCGACGCTGTCGTAGTGCTTGCGGATCCCGCGCATGATCAGGAAGAACACGGCCATCGCCAAGATCGTGATCCAGGCGCCCTCAAGGAACTTGGTGATCAACACGATGATCAGCACAACCGCGGTGAAGCACAGCCCCACAGTGTTGATCAGCCGCGACCGCATCATCCGCCCTCGCACGGCCGGGTCGGTCTCACGCTGCAGGTGCCGCGTCCAGTGCCGGATCATCCCCAACTGACTGAGGTTGAAGGAGACGAAAACGCCGACGATGTAGAGCTGGATCAATCGGGTGGGTTGGGCGTCGAAGGCCACGATCAAGACGATGGCCATCACCGCGAGGAACACGATGCCGTTGCTATAGGCCAGACGATCCCCGCGCGAGCCCAGGGCGCGGGGCGCATAGCCGTCGCCCGCCAGGATCGAGCCCAGCACTGGGAAACCGTTGAACGCCGTGTTGGCGGCCAACACCAAGATCACGCCGGTGACCGTGACCACCAGATAGAACCCGGGCGAGAAGTTGTCGAAGACGGCCCGGGCGATCTGGGCGATGACGGCCTGCTGGTCATAGGTCTCCGGCGTTAGCGCGGTCCCGTCCCGACTAAGCCGTTCGAGTTCGTGGGGGTCGACGTACTTCAGACCCATCTGGTGGGCCAACACGATGACGCTGATCATCATCGTGATCGCGATCAGGCCGAGCAGGAACAGCGTGGTGGCAGCGTTCTTGCTCTTGGGCTTCTGAAACGCTGGTACGCCGTTGGAGATGGCCTCGACACCGGTCAAGGCGGCACACCCGGACGAAAAGGCACGCGCCAGCAGGAACACCAGCGCCAGCGTCGTAAGCCCCTGTTCGTAGCCGGGCGCCGGCTCCATCTCCAACGTGGCGCTCGCCACGTCGGGCAACGTACCCGACACCAGCCGCAGCAATCCGAAGGCACACATGCCAAGAATCGCCACCATGAAGGCATAGGTGGGGATCGCGAACATGCCGCCCGATTCCCTGATCCCGCGCAAGTTCATCGCCATGAGCACCACGACGAGAATCGATGCGACCAACACCTCATGCCCATGGATCGCGGGCACGGCTGCCCCGGCGTACTGCGCTCCGGAGGAGATCGACACCGCAACGGTGAGCACGTAGTCGACCAGCAAGGCGCTCGCCACGGTGACGCCTGCGGTGGGCCCGAGGTTCACCATGGCGACCTCATAATCACCGCCGCCGCTGGGGTAGGCATGAACGGTCTGGCGGTACGACGTGATCACCGCGATCATCACCACGGCCACGGCGATGCCGATCTTCCACGAGAACTGATAGGCCGAGACGCCAGCCAGGCCCAGCATGATGAAGATCTCGTCCGGGGCATAAGCAACCGACGACAAAGCATCACTGGCAAACACCGGAAGCGCGATCCGCTTCGGCAGCAACGTCTCACCCAACTGGGAGCTGCGAAGCTTGCGGCCCAGCAGGATTCGCTTGGATACGTCGCCCATGCCCACGAGCGGCAAGGCTAGTCCACCGGCGGCGCGCGATGTGGCTGGGATACGGTTTCCCCGTGCATGTCGTGATCATGGGTTGCGGTCGGGTGGGGTCAACCCTGGCGCGCAGCCTCGAAGACCGCAATCACACCGTCTCGATTATCGACAGCGAGCCCGACTCGTTCCGTCGGCTCGGACCGGCTTTCAACGGCGACAAGATCAACGGCTACGGCTTTGATCAGGCCGTGCTAGAGCAGGCCGGCATCCGCCGGGCCGATGCCTTCGCCGCCGTGTCAAGCGGTGACAACTCCAACATCATCGCCGCGCGCGTGGCCCGCGAGACGTTCGGCATCCAACAGGTCGTTGCGCGCATCTATGACCCGGGCCGAGCCGAGGTCTATCAACGTCTCGGCATTACGACGGTGGCCACGGTGAAGTGGACGGCCGATCAGGTGCTCCGACGGCTCCTGCCGGCGGGCGCCGAGCCGGACTATCGCGACCCTTCAGGCACCGTGCGCCTGGACCAGATACCGGTCCCCGAGGCCTGGATCGGACACCGCACCATCCACCTGCAAGAGCAGAGTCGCAGTCGGATCGCCTGGATCGATCGACTCGGTGAGGGCATGTTGCCCAACGTCGACACGATGCTGCAGGAGGGCGACCTGTTGCACCTGGTGATGCGTGAGGAAAACGCCGCCCACGCCTATGGCGTGTTGGCTAACGGCCCGGAGGAGCACTGACATGAGAGTCGCCATCGCCGGCGCCGGAGCGGTCGGCCGATCCATCGCGCGCGAGTTGATCGGCAACGGCCACCGCGTGCTGCTCATCGACAAGGACCCCGCCTCCATCAAGCCCGAGCGCGTCCCCGACGCGGAGTGGCTGTTGGCAGACAGTTGCGAGCTCTCCTCCTTGGAGGAGGCCGAGCTGAGTCTGTGTGACGTGGTGATCGCCGCCACGGGCGACGACAAGGCCAACCTGGTGACCTCCCTGTTGGCCAAGACCGAGTTCGGGGTGCCCCGCACCGTGGGCCGGGTCAATCACCCCAACAACGAGTGGCTCTTCACCGAGGCCTGGGGGGTCGACGTCAACGTGTCGACCCCGCGCATCATGTCCGCCCTGGTCGAGGAGGCGGTGACGGTCGGCGATCTGGTGCGGCTGTTCACCTTCCGCAAGGGCAACGCCAACCTGGTCGAGATGACGCTGCCCGAAGACTCGCCGTACGTCGGCAAGCCGAGCGGGCTGATTCCGTTTCCGGACAACTGTGCGCTCGTGTCGATCTTGCGCGACGGACAGGTCTATCGTCCCGACGCCGAGCAGCCGGTCGAATCCGGTGACGAGCTGCTCTTCGTCGTTCCGGCCGAGGTAGAGGAAGAGTTGGAGCGACTGTTGGCTCCCGGACTGCACCCGGGCTGATCCCCAGGCTTGGGCCCCAGGCTCGGGGCTCAGGCTCACCCTCACACGCTGTCGGGCTCGGCGTCGGCCAAGGAACCGATCGGTTCGACGAGCGGCGTGTGATCGCGGGCCAACAGCCAGGTCATCATCGCGAGCGCCGCAAACCGGAGCGGCCAACCGAGCCCGAAGCGGAGCGTCCCCAGCGCCAGGACGGCCTTGTCCGCGGCCAACGCGCCCGACCACCCGGCCAACCACACCGGCCCTTGCAAGAGCACGCCGATGATCCCCGGCAGCACCAAGACCCACGTCAACTTGCTGCACAGGCGCACGATCTGACGATCGTTGTGCCAGGCCGTGGGATCACCGGTCACGCTGCCGAGCATGAACCCGACCATCGGCCACCCCACCAGACAGCTGGTCGCCACGCCCAGGGAATAGACCGAACTCCAGATCAGTCCAGGCAAGAAGAATGCCAAGGCCTGCTCGTCGGCGGAGCCCCCGGACCGTGCGGCGAGGTGCACGAAGAGCCAACCGATCCCGATGCCGAAGATGGCGTTGGCCACAAATTGGATGGTGCTGCGCTGCACCAGACGCAACCCGAGCAACACGAGTGCCGCGGCGAGGCTGCATCCGAGGGCCCACGTGAGGTCCTTGGTGCCCAGCCAGACAAAGGTGAACAAGAGGGTGGGCACCGCGGCTTCGGCCATCCCCCGCTTGCCACCGAGCGCTGTGGCCAGTTGGTGTCGGACCACGGCCTCGACGGTGTCGAACGAGGGTTGGGTCATCGGCGCTGGGTCATTCCATCAGCTCATAACGCGGGTTGAACATCACTCGATGTCGGTCTTGGACGCCGATGCGGCCGCGCACGGTGATCGAGCGGCCGGGAGTGATCCCAGCGATCCGTCGGCGCCCCAACCACACGACCGTGATCGCCCCGGATCCGTCGAAGAGCTCCGCTTCGAGCGCCGGGACTCCTCCACGCGGTCGCAGGGTGACGGTGCGTAGGGTCCCGCACAGGCGCACCGGCGCGCGATCGGGAGCATCACAGATCTTGTCGAGACCCGTCTCGGCATAGGACGCCTGCAGGTCTCGGGCGTGTTGATCGGTGCTGCTCGCCCAACTGCTCAGGCTCTTGCGCAGCTTTCCCTTGCCCACCATTTGGCTAAGCCTAACGGTCGGCGCGCGGAACACGACGTGCGTCGGCGGGCAGGGTGATCGGTAGCGGGTCGCCCACGGGCATCGCGTGTTGCCCGCGATTGACCACGACCCCCGCCAGCGTGTCATCCCAGTCGGAAGCATTGTCCGGATCCACGGCCGGGCGTCCCAAGAAGGTGGCGCGCAGCAGCCAGCGCGACCCGTTGATTCCGACCACTCGTGAAGGCTGCAAGCTCGTGGTGCCATCGGGCAGCTGAACCGGACGGCGACAGAGCAGCTCGATGCCGAACCTGCCTTCACGTTCGGTCGCCGTGCCGCCCACTTGGGCGGCCTCGGCAGCGATCTGCTCCAGGGCCGTGGACCAGAGGTCGCCGTTGCGCGGGGCGGCGAACGCGCGCAATTCAACGGCCCCGTCGGGCCCGGCCACGAGCGCGGCCTGGACAACTTGGGATCCTTCTTCGACTTGCAGCCTGATTTCGCGTTTCGGCGCCGGGCCGATCAGCAACGACCCCAGGTCGACCCGCTCGATCCCATCGTCGGGCATCTCCGAGAGGTCGTAGGGCCCCGACGGCGGACCAGCCGGAGCTTCGGCTTCGCCCTCGGACGCGCCGGCCTCATCCAGAAACTCAGCCTCCCCCACGGCCTCGCTCGCCTCAACGCCGGACTTGCGGCGAAACTTCACTTAACTCTCCTGACCTGGGGGGTCGATCGCGGAGGTCGCGAAGCCTCCGGTTGAACCGTATCCCCCACTGCCTCGCTGGGAGGTCGGCAGCGTCTCGACGGGAACGAACCTGGCCCGCTCCACCCGTTGGATCACCAGTTGCGCGATCCGATCGCCTCGCCGCAGTTCGACGGACTCCTGCCCGTCGTGATTGATCAACAGCACCTTGATTTCGCCTCGATATCCCGCGTCGACGGTGCCGGGAGTGTTCACGATTGACAAACCGTGCCGTGCGGCAAGACCGGACCGGGGGTGAATCAGCGCCACAAAACCGAGCGGGAGGGCGATCTCGATCCCAGTGGGGATCAGGGCTCGCTCGCCCGGTCCGAGCACGACATCCACGGTCGTGATCAGGTCTGCGCCGGCGTCGCCATCATGGGCGTACGACGGCAGGGGCAGCGTCGCGTCGAGGCGGCGTACGTGCACCTCCAGCGAGGGCTCGGAATCGGGGGTCACGGCTGGTGACCCTATCGCCCCATCGGCGCGGCTAGGGTAACCGCGTGGACCCACAACCAGGCCGGGCAATGCCCGGTGAGCCCGCGCGGCCGTTCCGGGAGCGCCTGAGCGTTCCCCTTCGCTGGTGGGTCCAGGGGACGATGCTGGTGGCGACGCTCTTTCTCGCGGTGGCCGTCGCCGTCCCGCCCTGGCCAGCCCTCATTGTGACCGCGGTCGCGCTCGGCGCGGTGTCGGCCCTGTTCTTGTCGTACGGCGGCAGCCAGGTCGTCGTGGACGGGGGCAAGCTCCGCGCCGGTCGGGCCGAAATCGGGGTCGAACACCTGACCGACCCGATGGTGCTGGACCCCGAGGAGACGCGGCTTGCGGCCGGCCAACGTGCCGATGCCCGCGCCTACCTGTTGCTACGTCCCTACCTCAAGCGTTCGGTGCGCGTCAGCGTGCACGATCCCGGCGACCCAACGCCGTACTGGCTGATCTCCTCGCGTCGCCCCGAGCGACTGGCGGCGGCCCTGGTCTCTGCGGGGGTTAGGCTGACCACCGCACCCGGATCAGTGGAGGATTGATGGCAACGGGCTCAAAGGTTTGGTCGGTCTTCTCGCTGGGCTCCGCACTCGGGGCCGCGGCGCTCGCGCGCAAGGCGCTGAACACCTCGTGGCGAATGGCCACCGGCAAAAATCCGCCGGCCAACCCCGCCGATCCCGATGTCGACCTGAAAGAAGCCGTCGTCTGGGCCATCGCGAGCGGCACCATCGTGGGCCTCGCGCGGATGCTCGCCACCCGTCGCGCGGCGAACTACTTCATCCGTTCCACCGGGAAACTGCCCGCCCAACTCGAAGCGGACAGCACGCTGCGCTAGCGAGCCTGGCCCGGCAAAACGTGGGTTCAGGCGTTGGTTCAGGCGCAGTCGCGGCAGATCAGTTTCTTGGCGTCCGCCAGTTGGCTGCGGTGATGCACCAAGAAGCAACTCATGCAGGTGAACTCATCGTCTTGACGCGGCTTAACCTCGACCGCCAACTCCTCGTGCGACAGGTCGGCCCCGGGCAACTCGAATGATTCGGCCGCCTCGGCCTCGTCTTCGTCGACCTTGCCGGAGTTTTTGTCGTGCCGACGAGCCTTGAGCTCCTCGATACTTTCTTCGGACTGATCGTCGTCAGTTTTGCGTGGTGCGTCGTAGTCGGTCGCCATATTTGCTTCGCATCTCCCTGAAACCCTTGGTCTTCGCGGCTCGGCGCCAGATTGTGCACCATCGGCCGATACCTTCGCACGCCGCCCCCACGACGTGTCGCCAAAACAGCATTAAGTGTCGGGCTATTCCCGAAACCCCGCGAGGAACCCCGCTGACTCGACGGCAGCCCGGAACTCGACGAAACCGTGCGTCGGTGCACAGATCATCGCCGGCCGCCCTCCCACGCCTGCCGTCACCTCGGTCAGGGCGCCGGCTTCTCGGGCGATCAGGCCGGCCGCGGCGTAGTCCCACAGATTGACGCCCTCTTCGACATAGCCGTCCAAGCGCCCTTCGGCGACGTGACACAGATCCAACGCACACGACCCTTGCCGCCTGATATCGCGAATGTTGGGCAACAACCTCGCCACCGCAGCGCCCTGAATCGATCGCTGGTGCGGGTCATAGCTGAAACCGGTCCCGATCAAGCGTTGCCCCAACGGCGCCGGTGGTCGAACTCGCAAAGGTTGCCCGTCACCGGTGGCGCCCTGCCCCACCGCGGCGGCGTACTCGCGGCCAGTCGCGCCATTGACCACGACACCGGCAACTACCGTGCCGTCGACCTCGGCCGCGATGGACACCGCATATTGCGGGATGGCATAGAGGAAGTTGACGGTCCCGTCGATCGGGTCGAGGATCCAACGCACCCCGGAGGTCCCCACCGCGCTCGCGCCCTCCTCCCCCAAGAATCCGTCGTCGGGGCGGCGTTCGGCGAGGCAGGCCACGATGAGCGCTTCGCAGGCCCGATCGGCCTCGGTAACGATGTCCACCTCGCTGCTCTTCGTGGCGGCCACCACCACCTCCCCCTCCGAGCGGGAGCGCACCAACAACACCGCTTCGGCTGCGATCTCCTGGGCGAGCGCAAGCAGTTCGGTCGCCTGGTTGCTCACTCGGCGCCGCCCAACGCGGGCACGTCACCGGCGGGGTTGGCGCAACACCCTCGGGCACACCGGTCCGGCAGCGCCGCAAGCGTGCCCACAGCCGCGGGCACCACGTTCTCGCCACGCTCCGTCGCAGCGCGCTCCAGCAGGAGGTCACGCACCACGGCGACAAACCGCGGGTCCACCCCCGCGGTGTCCGCCCGCACCACCGGCATCCCCAACCGAGCGGCGGTCGCGAGCGCCTCCGTGTCGAGGTCATAGACAACTTCCATGTGGTCGGAGACAAACCCGATGGGGATCAGCACCGCGCCCGGAACGCCCTTGGCCGCGAGCACATCGAGGTGGTCGTTGACGTCGGGTTCGAGCCACGGCACCCGCGGCGATCCGGACCGCGAACAAAAGGCTAGGTCGTAGTCAGGACGGCGCGCGGTCTCCAGCCGGACACGATCGGCTACTTCGGCCGCGACGACTCGGTGTTGCCGCAGGTAGGCATCGCCCAGGGGGCCACTCGCGTCGTTCATCGACAGAGGGATCGAATGGGTGACGAACACCAACCGAGCACCATCGCGGGCCGCCTCGGGAAGGTCGGCCAGAGCGGAGAGCGTGGCGTCGACCATCGGCTCGACGAAGCCGGGATGGTTGAAGTAGCCCCGCAAACGGTCGATCCGCGGGGCGCCCGACACCTGGGCCACGGCTGCTGCCAGGTTTTCGCGATACTGCCGGCACGAGGAGTACGACGAATACGCCGAGGTCACGAACGCCGCCACGCGGCGTACGCCGTCATCGCGCATCTGCGCGATCACCTCGGGCAGGTACGGCGCCCAGTTGCGATTGCCCCAATAGAGAGGCAGATCGAGCCCCGCAGCGGCGAAGTCCTCCGAAACGGCGGCCAAGAACGCGCGATTGAGGTCATTGATCGGTGACCGGCCGCCAAACAGGAAGTAGTGCTGACCGACCTCTTCCAGTCGCTCGCGCGGGATGTCGCGGCCGCGGGTGACGTTCTCCAAGAAGGGCACCACATCTTCGGGGCCCTCGGGACCACCAAACGAGACCAGCAGCACGGCGTCGTACGGTCGGGGATCTGTGGCGGACATGGGCCCATCGTAGGAGGGCGACCACGCGCGCCCGATGGGCGCGTCCTACGCTCGCCCGGATGCTTGCGACCTATCGCACGATCTTGTCCCGACCCGGAACCGCGCTGTTCAGCGGCACCGGGATGGTGGCGCGCCTGCCGATGTCGATGGTGGGACTCGGGATCGTCCTGTTGGTGTCCGACGCGACGAACTCCTATGGCTTCGCGGGTGCGGTCACCGCGAGCTTCCTCGCGACCAACGCCATCTTGTCGGTCGCCCAGGGCCGTCTCCTCGACCGGCTCGGCCAGGCACCGGTGCTCGCCGTGGAAGCCATCGTGTTCTGTGCGAGTTTGGGACTGATGGCGGTCTCGGTGCAGCTTGCCTGGCCGCGCCCGGTCACCTTCGCCCTGGCCGTAATCGCCGGCGCGACCGTGCCCGCGATTGGCGGTTGTGTGCGGGCGCGCTGGTCACACGTGTTGTCCGATCCGGGTGAAGTGCACACCGCCTATGCGCTCGAATCGGTGCTCGATGAAGTGGTGTTCATCACCGGCCCGATTCTGGTGACGGCGCTCGCCACCGCATGGCACCCACTCGCTGGACTGGGGTCCGCCATCCTCGCGGCCTTTGTCGGCACCCTGGCCTTCGCCGCCCAGCGAGCGACCCAACCGTCCCCGACCCGTGGTGGTTCGCTGGGGCGTCCTGCGGTCCCTCTGCGGTGGGCGGGAGTGGCGAGCATCGCGCTGGTCGCGCTGTCGTTGGGGGCCCTCTTCGGCTCAGCCGAGGTGTCCACGGTCGCCTTCACCGAAGAACTTGGGGTGAAGCGCTACGCGGGCGCGCTGCTCGCCCTCTGGGCGGCGGGCAGCCTGATCGCGGGCATCATCACCGGCACGGTCCGCTTTTCCAGGGGACCCGCTTCCCAACTGCGGTGGGGCACCCTCGGGTTGGCGGTGGCTATGGCCCCGTTGCCGTTCATCGGAAACGCTTGGGTGATGGCGGGTGCGTTGTTCGTCGGCGGCTTCGCGGTCGCGCCCACCCTGATCGCGACCATGTCACTCACCGAGCAGACCGTCCCGGGCGCCAGGCTCACCGAGGGCATGGCCGTCGTCCACACGGGGATCGCCGCAGGCGTTGCTGTCGGCGCTGCAGCGTCCGGCGTACTCATCGATAAGCACGGTGCCTCGATCGCCTTCTTGGTGTCTGTGGCCGCAGGAACCCTTGCCGCCTTGAGCGCCCAAACCACCCCGCGCTGACCCGAGGCGCGCCGCCGCAGGAGCCGGGTCGGGCGACCACCCTGGCGTAGGCTCGGCTTGCCGGTAGCAGCCAAGAGGGAAGCTGGACGATGGACCATCTCACGCTCGTTGGATTGAGCGGGGATAAGTCGCGCCTCCTGCTGGTCGATCAGGCCGGTGCTGAATTCACCTTGGACGTCGATGCCCACTTGCGCGCCGCGGTCCGCGGCGACCATGCCCGCCTCGGTCAGTTGGAGATCCAGATGGAAAGCACGCTCCGCCCACGCGATATCCAAGCCCGGATCAGGGCAGGTGAGAGCGCGGACGCGGTGGCCGCCGCCGCGCACACCACCGTGGAGAAGATCATGCCCTTCGCCGGACCGGTGCTTGCCGAACGCGCCCATGTGGCCGAGCGGGCGCAGCGGGCTTCCGTACGCCGCCGCTCGACGGAGACCGGGGCCCGCACCCTGGGCGAGGCCGTCATCGCCCACCTGCAGACGGTCAACGTTCCGTCGACGTCGGTCGAGTGGGATGCGGCGCGCCGCGAGGACGGGCGCTGGACGCTAAGCGGCGGTTTCCAAACTCCCGGCCGCAGCGGCACGGCTCGCTTCGCGTACGACGCTCCCGGCAACTTCGTGGTTGCCGAAAATGATGACGCGACCTGGTTGATCGGAGAGCTCGAGGATGCGCCCGCGGAGCCGGCCACCGACGACCTGAGCACCGTCCGCCAACGCAGGCTCAACTCGGTGCCCGACGAGCAGCAGTTGGCCCTCACCGAAGAGGGTGGGGAAGCCCTCGCTCTGGGGGACGACGCGCTGGACCTGGTCGCCGAAACCCCCGACGTTATCTCGACCGAGGACCTGACTGAAACCGTCGCCCGGGTGCGCGAGACGGTCGTGGAGGATCCCGACCTCAGTCCGCGCCCCTCTGCCGATGCCTTCTTGGATCGTGTGTTTGCGGCTCAAAACCCCGAGCCTCGCAGTCCCGTCCCCGCTCCCGCAGAACTGCACGCGGCGGGGGACGACGAGACCGTGCACGCGCTGTCAGATGGTGACGAGGAGTCGGCCCGTGAACTCCCCCACCGGCGCGAAGTCAAGAAGAACCGCGGCCGCGCCTCGGTCCCGAGTTGGGACGAGATCATGTTCGGCAGCGGCAACCCCGACTAACACCGACCCCGTCGCAGTTTCACCAAATTGCACCAGGCCGCCAACGAACGGTCGGCGGCCTGGGCGATGGGAACGACGGGTCAGGGAACCAGCACCGACCCAGAGCAGGAGCCGCCAACACGGGTAGCCGTGAAAGTCACGGAATCTGACCCCGCGTTGTCGGTGGTGAAGAAATCCACGTTGATCGAGTTTGAGGCGCCACCAGTCCGCAGAGTCGCCGTCCGCGTCTCGGCTCCGTCGGTGACGGTGACGGTCCAAGTTTGCCGCACCCGTCCGGCGTCGTCGATCTGCACGTTGCTCTTGATCTGGCCGGGATCGCGCGGGCCGGCTTTCAACTTGGCCTTGATGCCGGTGCTGCACGAGGCAGTGCCTGCGACGTCAACATCCTTGGCGTGGGCGGGGGCTGCCAAGGCGACACCACCACAGAGGGCAGCGGCGGCAATCAGAGCGGGGATCTTCATGGTGACTCCTCAGTTGGGGTTGTTCGACTCCCCAAGATCACCACGGCCGATGGACGTTCCGACATCGAACGAACGTCGTAGGACCTTCGGGCAGGATGACCCCATGACTGGCACTGCGTTGCTCGACGTCGACGAACTCAGGACCTACCTCAATTCGGTCACCCTGCTCGACATCCGCTGGCGATTAGGCGGTCCACCTGGCTTGGATGAGTTTCGCGACGGCCACCTCTCGGGAGCCAGGTTCATCGACCTCGAGGCTGACCTGGCCTCCGCCCCGGGACCAGGCGGGCGACATCCGTTGCCCGACCCGGACCACTTCGCCGCAGCCATGCGTCGGGCGGGGGTCAGCAACGACGCCCCCGTCGTCGTCTACGACGACTCCTTCGGACAAACGGCCGCGCGGGCGTGGTGGTTGTTGCGCCATTACGGGCACAACAACGTTCGTCTGCTCGACGGCGGCCTCGCGGCCTGGCGTACGACGGGCGCGACACTCAGCGTAGGAGATGCCCCGCCCGGGCAGCCCGGTGACTTTCGTTCTCGGGCGGGAGCGATGCCCGTCGTTGAGGCACACGCGCTCGCGGCGCTCGACGTACTCATCGATGCGCGCGCGCCGGTACGTTACCGAGGAGAAGTCGAACCGATCGACCCCGTAGCGGGCCACATCCCCGGCGCCGTCAACGTGCCCACGAGTCGCAACCTCGACGATCGTGGCTATTTCCCGCCTGCCACCGAACTCGCCCACACCTACGCCGAGGCGGGCGTTACCCCCGGCACCCGGGTGGCGGCCTACTGCGGTTCCGGCGTGACAGCGGCCCACGATGTGCTGGCAATGGAGGTCGCCGGCATATCCGCTGCGCTGTTCCCGGGCAGTTGGTCGGAGTGGATCACCGACGGTCGCCGCCCGGTGGCAGGGATGGCATGATTGCGCCCCGTGGCTGAACTGCATTTCTTCACCGGGACCATGGATTCCGGCAAGAGCACGCTGGCACTGCAGACCAATCACAACCACGCCCAACGTGGACGCGAGGGACGGATCTTCACGGCCCACGACCGAGCCGGCGAAGCCACCCTCTCGAGCCGACTTGGCCTGACACACCCCGCCATCGAGGTCCCCGCAGGCTTTGATTTCTGGCGTTACGTTGTCGACACCCTCACTCAGGGCGGCCGCATCGACTACCTGATCTGCGACGAAGCCCAGTTCTATTCCAGCGATCAGATCGATCAGCTCGCCAGAATCGTCGACGAACTGCAAATCGACGTCTTCGCCTTCGGCATCTTGACCGACTTTCGCAGCATCTTGTTTCCGGGCAGTGCCCGGCTCGTCGAATTGGCTGACCGGATGAATGTGCTCCAAGTCGAGGCGTTGTGTTGGTGTGGCAAGCGGGCCACTCACAACGCGCGCACCGAAGACGGGATCATGGTCGTGGAAGGCGAGGTCATCGTGGTTGGCGACGTGGAAGACGTCCTCGATCGCCCGATGACGGTGGCGTACGAAGTCTTGTGCCGACAGCATCATCGCCGGCGACTAACGGCCGCCCGCGCCAAAGCGGTCTCGCTGGCCCCCGAGCCACTCCCCTTCGGCTAGTCGACCAGCAACGGGATCAGCATCTCGTCGCGCGTGAGTGAACCATGCAGTCCCACGAGGCGGGTTTCCTCGGCAAACCGAGAGCTTGAGAACACCCCGTGTGTTCCGCGACAGGCGACCACGATGTCTCCGATTCGGGGGGCGAACTGCTCCTCGACCGATCCGAACCAGCCGCGTGTGATGGCCTCCCCGCGACTCAACACGAGGGCTCGCTCGCCCAGAAACTCACGCCAGGCTGCGCAAACATCGCCAGCCGCACCCGGCCGGCAATAGACGTGCCGGAATCGCGCCTCGCCTCCCAGCAGCGCCAACCCGTCGCGGAGCTCGACATGCGCATCCACATCAGTGCGATCGTGCTCCGGGCTGTCCACCATCCCGTGGTCGGCAACGATTGCCAATCTGGTCTGCGAAGGCAGGGAATCACGCAAGCGCGCCGCTCCAGCGTCGATCATGGCAAGTTGCTCGCGCCAGGGTGCCGAGTCGACGCCGTACCTATGCCCCGTCCAATCCAGGTCACCGTCATAGGTGTAGGTCAGCGAACCGTCGGTTGCCGCTGCGACGGTCGCCGCGATCCGTTCGCCGCCGCGATCGGCCCCGACGTACTCCGCCCCGCGCAGCGCAGCGACGGTCAAGCCCGACTGTGCGAATTCCCGCTTGTTGACCACCGTCACGTGGGTGCCGAGGGACCGGAGGCGGTCGAACGCCGTGGGTCGCGGCTGCCACGAAAGCGGATCAACCCGCCTGTCCCAGGACAGCGCGTTGAGCAGCCTGTTGGTGCCGGGCACCCGAGTCGTGTAGCCGACCATCCCGTGGGCGCCCGGCGGCAACCCGGTGCCCAGCGACGCCAAGCTCGTCGCTGTTGTCGACGGCACCGAGGCCGTCAGTGGCGACGCCGGGAGGTTGGGCCCAAGGAGACTGGAGAGGTACGGCGCTTCGCGGGGGTGGCGGCGCAGGACTTCTGCACCCAGGCCATCGATCAACAGCAGCACATACGACGCAGCGGGAGGCAGTTGGAGCTGGGTGGCGAACCCTGTCACTCCGAGTGCGGCGGCGACCGCCGGCACGACATCGCTGAGCGAACCTGAGCCGTAGGCTGGTTCGACGAAATCCGCATCCCGTGGCGCGGGAACGATCACGCCCCCCGGGTCCGCGCAGAAATCGAATCGGCAAAGGACAGCAACCCGGCGACCGCTTCGCGACCGTCCGCGGCAGCCGAGACTCTGAGCGAGAAGTCGTCGCCCGCCATCACGCCGGTGTAGCCGTGATCGGCTTCGCACTGAGGATCGCTGCATCCCGCTGGCTCCAAGTCGAGCCGGTGCACTCCGCCCCAACCGATGCTCAACACGGCCTCGGCGGGGAGCGAAGGTCCGGACGTGGGGTTTGCCACCATCCTGGTCACCACGACCGACCGCACGGAAGTGAGCATGATCGCCTCGGTGGAAGTCGAGGTGTAGGGCTCCGGCAGCAGATCATCACCGGTGTGTTCGTCGGTGTGCGCCAGGATCAGCCGCGACGGCGTGAGCACGGCAACGGTGAGATGGCGGCGTACTTCGTCTCGTTCGAATGTGGGTTCGTGATGCAGATAGAAAGACACCACCGACTCCCCTCCAAGGGCGGAGACGACGCCGTCGGCCACCACCTCCGGGTAGTAGCCCGTGTGGTCAATCGCCTCCCTCAGACTCAGGGTGCGATCGGGATCATCGGTGACGCTGCGGCGCATGGCGGCAGTCTTTCACGGGACCGAAAGCGCGCTGGGCTCGGCCGCGGAAAGTCCATCTTGGGCATCCGTGAGGTGGCGGCGCAGGTTGAGGAAAAGCACGGCGGCAAGACCCGTCCCGCCGACGACGAAGCCGGCCCACACGTGCGCGTGCCCATAGCCGATCAGCATCCCCGCAAGGGCCGGACCGGCGATGGAACCGATGGTCCAGGTCATCCCCTGGAGTGCGTTGTAACGCCCCCGGAGGTCCTCGCGCGCCAGGTCGTTCACGATCGCCGGGGCCACGGGCGCCCACAGGGTTTCTCCGAGGCCGAACAGGCCCAACCCCACGACGATTGCTGCAATCGCCAGCCACCCATCGGTGACGTCGGAGGAGGCGATGATCACCCAGGACAGTGACCAGACCGCGGCGCACATGGCCAACATCGAGGTACGCCGCCGGCCCTTGATCAGGCGCAGTGTCACAAGTTGGCCGGCCACGATGGCGCCCGTGTTAGCGGCGTACGCCCATCCGAGCGACCTCGCTGGGACCTCGGCGACATCGACAGCGTACGCCGCGAGGCCGGCCTCCATCTGGGCGTACCCGAAGGTGATCGCCAACGCTGAGATGGCCACGACCTTCAGCAACGTTCGGTCCCGCAGGACCACCGCCCACGATGGCGGATCGGCATGCCCTGGCTCGTCGGATTCGTCGGGGCTGGGGGCTGATCCGGTTCCTCGAGGGAGCGAGACGAGGACCACGATGTAGGCCAGGTAGCTCAATCCGTCGAGCAGGTAGAGGCGTTGGAAGCTCGCGATGGAATCGGTGTCGATCATCACCGAACTGATCACCCCGCCGATGCCCAAGCCGGCGTTGAGCAGCATGAAGTTGATGCCGTAGACGTTTTCGCGCGCAGACGGTGGCACTAACCGGGTCAGCAGCGCGGTTGACGCCGGCCACAGGCCGACGGTGCCGATGGTCATGACCGACGCGACGATGAATCCTTCGATGACGCTGTCGACGTGGCCGAGGTAGATCACACTTGCGGACTCCACCGAAAGCCCGGCGATCATCACCGGTCGCGGACCGTACCGGTCGATCAAGGTCCCCCCGATCGGCGAGGTGACAAAGCCCAGGAAGCCCATCCAGGCGAAGACCCAGCCCACAGTTGCCGTCTCGAACCCGCGCACCCGCGCTAGGTAGACGTAGAGAAACGGCATCGAAAGCCCGCTGCCCAGCGCCGAAAAGGCAAACCCCACCAACACCCGCTTGGCTAGGGGATCGAGGTCGCGAACCCTGAAACTGGCGCTTTCGCTCGTTTCGGCTGGCGCCTGATCAGTCACGAGAAGTCAGTCTCCGCCACGGACGGGTCCCCGCGCCAATTCATTTGCTTTCCGTTGAGTTGGGCCTGCCTGCCCGTTGAGTTGGGCCTGCCCGACCGTTGAGTTGGGCCTGCCTGGTCGTTGAACACTCCGGCCCGCGCCCAAGGCGGGTGAACAGACGGCGTGGAGGTCGCTTCATCCTCGAATCTGGACGGACTTCCTTCTGAGAAACAGGAGGTGGAACCAGTTTGGCGGCCGGCGGCTGGGACCAGGGAAGCCCAACTCAACGGGAAGGGAGGCCCAACTCAACGGGAAGGGAGGCCCAACTCAACGACCAGGGCATCAATCGGGGAGGGTGTCGCCGGCGGGAGCGGTCAACCGGCGTACGAACCAATCTGAGCGGGCATCGGCGACCGGCTCGACCCGAATCGCCGTCGTCAACACGCTGGCTCCTTGGGCCCCCACCAGCACCAGGGACAGGTCGAGCCCGCGCACCTGCGGCAGGTCGTGCTGGAGTTGCGCCACGCTCAAGATCAGGCTCTCCACGGCGGCCACGTCGACCACTTCGCTTCCCCGATAACCAAACAGCAGGGGCGAAGATTTAATCTCACGCACCATGTCCGCTGCGTCGTGGGCCGACAGCGGCGGGATGCGAAACGCCTTATCGGACAGCAACTCGGTGAGCGGACCGGAGATGCCGAAGGACACCACGGGGCCGAAGAGCGGATCCTCCATCGACGCGATCGCTATCGGCACACCGGGCATTGCGTTGCGCTGGACAACGAACCCGGCTTCCTCAGGCGAGGTGATCAGAGCGCTGAGCGTCTCCCAGGCATCGGTCATCTCCTGGGCGTTATCGATGCTGCGCCACACGTGCGCCAAATCGGGGCGGTTCCGGAGCCGCTCGTGAGTCGCCTTGAGCACCACGTTCCACCCCAGCTCCTCCCCCGCGGCAATCGCCTGCGCCAGGTCGGCAACCGGTCTGGCCTCCCACACCTCGATGCCGTACGCCGCAAGCAAGGCCGCGCGTTCGGTCTCGTCGAGGTCCTTGCCTTCTGGGTGATGCATCAGGATCTCGTTGACCAGGCGTTTCCCCGCATGCGCGACCCTGCCATCGGCGGCTTCCTGCGGCTCGTCGGCGGGTTGGCGCAACCACACGGCGTACTCCACCACCCGCGCCAGCGCCCGGACGGCCGCCTCGACCCCCGGGTAGGACGGCACGGATCCGCGACCGGCGGTGTGTCCGGCCACATCGGGCACGCGCAACAACTCGGGCACACCTTCGGCACCGAGGAACGAGGACACGAGCGGTTTGTCCGATTGCTCACCCACGGCGGCCAACACGTTGGCCACATCCTCGCCGGACACGTTGAGCGGCGGGATGTAGACCGCGACGACTGCGTCGACGTCAGGATGGTCAATCGCCGCATCAAGCGCATCTTCGAAGTCCTCCGCGGTCGCGTCGGCACCCAGTGCGACGGATCGGTTGACCACCAGCCCGACCGACGCTGCGGCGTCGTTGGCCAACAAGCCGAGGGCGTCGGAGTTCCCCACCACGGCGACGCGTCGTCCGCGGGGCAGTGGCTGGTGAGCCAAGAGTTGGGCGACGTCGAACATCTCGTCGAGCGTGTCGACCTGGATCACCCCGGCCTGGCGGAACATGGCGTCGACCGCTTGGGGCGGTGCCGCGATCCGGCGTACCGAATGGCCCATCGGCACGCCCTGGGTGGTCCGCCCGGAC
The DNA here is from genome assembly GCA_963814245.1 of uncultured Actinomycetota bacterium. Taxonomy (GTDB): domain Bacteria; phylum Actinomycetota; class Actinomycetes; order Propionibacteriales; family Nocardioidaceae; genus Nocardioides. Next base: position 813,115 of record CAWFBY010000003.1, on the reverse strand, counting down.
CGCACCGCGATGACGGGTTTGCGGCGCGACACCCGCCGCGCAACACGGGAGAACTTCCGAGGGTTGCCGATCGACTCGAGGTAGAGCAGCACCACCTCGGTGGCATCGTCTTCCAGCCAATACTGCAGCAGGTCGTTTCCCGACACGTCCGCCCGATTGCCAGCGCTGACGAACGTCGACAGGCCGAGCCCCCGATTGTTGACCTTCTCCAAAATGGCCGAACCCAGCGCCCCCGACTGACAGAAAAACCCGGCCCGCCCGCGTGGCGGCATGAGGGGCGACAACGACGCGTTCAGCGAAACCGCCCGGTCGGTGTTGATCACCCCCAGACAGTTGGGGCCGATCAGGCGCAGGCCATAGGACCGGGCCAACCCCACGAGCCGCCGCTGCCGCTGCCGTCCGGTCTCGCCGGTTTCAGCGAAGCCCGAAGAAATGACGATGAGCCCATGTACGCCCTTGGCGGCGCAGTCCAGGACGACCTCTTGCACGACCTCGGCCGGCACAGCCACCACAGCGACATCGACGGCGTCGGGAATGTCGCCAACACTGGCGTACGCCGGCAGTCCGGACACCGCGACTCCTTGGGAGTTCACGACGTAGACCCGTCCGGTGTAGTCGCCGGTCACCAAGTTGCGCACGAGGGCGTGCCCGATTGTGTCTTGTCGACGGCTCGCCCCGATCACCGCGATCGAGCGAGGACTGAGGAACTTCTCGATGGAGGCCGCGACGGCTCGATGCTCACGGGCATCCATCACTCCGATGGCGGTCTCGGTGGGGTCGATTCCAAACTCGAACAGCAACACGCCGTCGTCGTACCCGCTCCCGAGGTTGTAGCCCGCATCGCGGAAGGTATGAATCATCGCCTGGTTGTCGGGCAGCACTTCGGCGAGGAACTTCTCGATGCCCCGTTCGCGACCCGCCTGCGCCAGATGTTCGAGGAGAAGTTGCCCGATGCCGCGGCCCTGGTGGGCGTCTTCGACCAGGAAGGCAACTTCGGCCACGCCCGGTCGCACGGTGTCGAAACGCCCGACGGCGATGAGTTGATTGCCCAGCAGCAAGACCAGTGCCACCCGGTCGACCTGGTCGACGTGGGTGAAGCGATGCAGGTCGCGCTGGCTGAGTTGGGGCATCGGCGCAAAGAAGCGGTAGTACTTCGACTCGTCCGAGACTCGGGCATAGAACGCCACGAGTAGTTCTTCGTCATCGGGGCGCATCGGGCGCAGGTGAGCGGTCCGCCCGTCGCGCAACAACACGTCGGCCTCCCAGTGACGGGGCGCGCCCCCGGCGTTGGCGGGAGTTGAGGCGTCGGATTCCGTGTCGCTCACGACAGAAACGTATCGTTGTCCACCGGTACGGCGTGCCCCGCGGCCCACCGCGTGCGCGACCGGGGAGAATCACCTCATGGCCCGCAGCACCACGAAGACTCCCCCGCCCGACGATTTCGAAGAACACATCCTCGATGTCGATGTCAGCGACGAAATGCGTTCGTCCTTCTTGGAGTACGCCTATTCGGTGATCTACTCGCGGGCTCTGCCGGACGCGCGCGACGGCCTCAAACCCGTGCAACGCCGGATCCTCTACACGATGAACGACATGGGCCTGCGACCCACGACCGGCCACGTCAAGAGTGCCCGCGTCGTGGGTGAGGTGATGGGCCGGCTGCACCCTCACGGCGATGGCGCGATCTACGACGCCCTGGTACGCCTGTCCCAAGATTTCTCGATGCGCGTGCCTACGATCGATGGACACGGCAACTTCGGGTCGCCGGACGATTCCCCGGCCGCCATGCGCTACACCGAGTGCCGGATGGCGCCGCCGGCGGTGGCGATGACCGCCTCGATCGACGAGGACACCGTCGACTTCAAGCCCAACTACGACAGCCGCGAGTTGGAGCCGGTGGTGCTGCCGGCGGCGATTCCCAACTTGATCGTCAACGGGACCACGGGCATCGCGGTGGGCATGGCCACCAACATCGCCCCCCACAACCTGGTCGAGGTGGTCCAGGCGCTGCGGCACCTGATTAAACACCGCGATGCGACGGTCGATGATCTGATGCGGTTCATCCCCGGCCCGGACCTCCCCACGGGAGGCAAGATCGTGGGCCTGGACGGCATCCGCGATGCCTACGAGACCGGCCGGGGCACGTTCCGGATGCGAGCCACCGCCCGTGTCGAGTCGGTGACAAATCGACGCAAGGGCATCGTCGTCACGGAGTTGCCCTACGGCGTGGGCACCGAGCGCGTCATCGAGCGCATCAAGACCCTGGTCCAGGGCAAAAAGCTGCAAGGCATCGCGGACATGAAGGATCTCACCGACCGCAGTCACGGTCTGCGCTTGGTCATCGAGGTCAAGAACGGCTTCCACCCGGAGGCCTTGTTGGAGCAGCTCTACAAGCAGACCCCGATGGAGGACACCTTCGGAATCAACGCGGTCGCGCTGGTGGATGGTCAGCCACGCACACTCGGACTGAAGGAGATCTTGGAGGTCTTCCTCGAGCACCGGTTTGACGTCGCACGCCGTCGCACCACGTTCCGACGGGCGAAAGCCGCGGATCGCCTGCACATCGTCGCCGGCCTGTTGATTGCGATCCTCGACATCGACGAGGTCATTCAGTTGATCCGCACCTCCGACAATTCGGCCGCCGCAAAGGAGCGCCTGATCGCCGTTTTCGACCTGAGCGAAATCCAGGCCGACTACATCTTGGACATGCCGTTGCGGCGGCTCACCAAGTTTTCCCGGATCGATCTGGAGAAGGAAAGGTCCGAGCTCGAGTCCACCATCGGCGAATTGGACGCCATCTTGGCGGACGACTCGCGTCGGTGGCAGGTGGTCTCCGAGGAGTTGGCAGAGGTTGCCAAAACCTTCGGCACGCCGCGCCGCACCGTGTTGTTGGAGTCCTCGGGCGTCTCCGTTTCGGCGACCGCGGCCCCGCTTGAGGTTGCCGACGACCCCTGCTTTGCCTATCTCTCTTCGACCGGGTTGTTGGCCAGGTCCTCAAGCGATGAGCTGCCCGGGACTGGCGGCGCCCGCTCGAAGCACGATGTGGTCGTCTCCGCCGTGCGCACCACGGCGCGTGGCTCGATCGGCGTGCTCACCAGCCTGGGTCGGCTGGTGCGGCTCGGCGTACTCGAGCTGCCGCAACTACCCGCCACCGCCAACGAACCGCATCTCACCGGGGCGGCTCCCGTATCGGAATTCCTGGCGCTAGAACCCGGCGAACGGGCCCTGGCGCTAGCCGCCCTACGCACCGACGGACCGGGCCTGGCGCTCGGCACCAAGCAGGGTGTCGTCAAGCGGGTGCACCCGGAGGTGTTGACCAACAAGGATGCGTGGGAGGTCGTCGCGCTCAAGGAGGGCGACGAAGTGGTGGGTGCGGTCGAGCTCCTGACCGGCGTCGAGACGTTGTGTTTCATCACCTCCGACGCCCAGCTGTTGCACTTCGACGCCGGCGCAGTGCGACCCCAGGGGCGTTCGGGTGGCGGCATGGCGGGCGTCCGGCTCAACCCCGGACATCAGGTCGCCTGGTTCGGGGTCGTCGAGCCAACCGACGCTGTCGTCGTGACCTCTTCGGGGTCAGCTTCGGCGCTCCCGGGCACCGAGTCGGGTGCGGTGAAGGTTGCTCCCTTCACCGAGTTTCCCGCCAAAGGCCGGGCCACCGGCGGCGTCCGCTGCCACCGCTTCTTGAAGGGCGAGGACGCCCTGATCTTTGCCTGGGCCGGGCATGCCCCGGCCCGAGCGGCGGCGGCCAGCGGAGCCCCCATCGAGCTACCCGAAGCCTCCGGGAAGCGCGACGGTTCGGGTATTCCGCTCGGTCAGGCGATTGCAGGCTGTGCCGGTCCGATCGGCACTTCCCTCGGCGCCGGTCAGCATGTGGCAGGCTGACGCCATGTCTGACACGACCACGGCAGCGCGCCGTGCCTTTCTCGGCCTGATCGTCGCGAGCGCGCTCGCGTTCGGAGCCTGTGGCAACGCGGACGACAAGGGCGACGCCGCCACCCCCAAGGAGGTGCTCGCGCAGGCCAAAACCCAGCTCGATGACACCACCGGCTTGCACCTGTCGCTCACGACCAAAGACCTCCCCGATGGCGTCCAGGGCATCACGGAGGCCACCGGTGTCGCCACGAGCGCCCCGGCGTTTGAGGGCACGATCTCGATCATCTTTGCGGGACAATCGGTCCAGGTCCCGGTGATCGCCGTCGATGGCAAGGTCTTCGCGCAGATCCCGCTGACCGTCGGTTGGTCCGATGTCGACCCGGCCGACTACGGGGCGCCCGATCCCGCTGGGTTGGTCAGCCCGGAGACTGGCTTCTCCTCGCTCCTGGCGGCCACAGAGGACCCCACGAAGGGCAGCTCGGTGCGCGGTGGAGCCGACAACAACGAGATCCTCACCGAATACACCGGCACGGTCCCTGGCTCGGCGATGAAGTTGGTGATTCCGAGCGCCACCGGAGACTCGTTCGACGCGGCCTACTCCATCACCGACAAGGGCGAACTCCGCGAGGCGACGCTGACAGGCGAGTTCTACGCAGACAGTGGGCCGATGACCTACACCGTGAAGTTCGACGACTACGGCACCGCCTCTGAAATCACGGCTCCATGATCCTGGGCTGAGGGCGAAGGTTCTCATGAGCGAAGACCCCCTGGCTGGTGCCGTCGACTCTGCCGGCGACGACGTACGCCGCCAATCGAGGACGCTGCTGGCCCTGGCCGCCGTCGCCGTCGCGTTTGCCGCAGCGGACACCTATGTCGTGGTCCTGGCGCTGCCGGACATGATGGCCAGCGTCGGGATCCCGATCGACGAGCTGCAACGGGGTGCGCCGATCGTCTCGGGCTTCTTGTTGGGGTACGTCGCAATGCTGCCGCTGATCGGCCGGATCGCCGACCTACGCGGCAGGGTACCGGTGCTGTTGTTGTCGTTGGTGCTGTTCGCGATCGGCTCCTATGTCACCGCACTCGCTTACGACCTGCCCAGCATTGTCGCGGGGCGTTTTCTGCAGGGAGTCGGCGGTGGTGGGCTGGTGCCTGCGACCCTGGCACTGGTCGCCGATCTCTACCCTGCGCACCGCCGCGGCATCCCGCTGGGCATCGTCTCCGGTGTCCAAGAATTGGGCAGCGTGATCGGCCCGCTGTTTGGGGCGGTGGTGTTGACCTTCGCGGATTGGCGGGCAATTTTCGCGATCAACCTTGCCGTCGGGCTGGTGCTTGCCGCTGCCCTCCGCTCCCTGGCTCCCGTGGGCCTCACGGGAGCGGTCAAGAGACGTGCGGGACGGATCGACGTTCTCGGTCTGGGTTTGCTCGCCCTGTCGGCGGTGAGTTTGGCCGTCGTGTTCAGCCAGCCCACGACGCTGCGCCGCGACCTCACTTGGGGCCGGCTCTTTGTGCCCGTAGCGGGCGATGGCCGCTGGCTGACCCCGATTGGCCTCATTACGATCGGCGCCGTGGGGTTGCTGTTGCTCCGCTGCCTCCTGGCCGCGCGACCGTTGGTCGACGTACGTTCCTGGGCCACCGCCATCATGGAGGCCGATCTGCTCGGCGCCAGCCTGCTGGCGCTCGCCTTGGGCGGCATCATCATCGCCTTCGCCACCGCCGATCCGCAGATCCAGGTGTTCTCATCGAACGGCTGGACCTACCTCGCCGTCGCCGCGATCGCCGCCATCGCTTTCGCCTTCCACCTGCGTCGCAGCGCCTCACCCCTGGTGCCTCGGGGCGCGCTCACCGCAACCCCGGCCTGGGGCTCCCTTCTGGTGAGCTTCTTCATCGGCGCCTCGCTGATTGCGGCGCTGATCGACATCCCGTTGTTTGCTCGCTCCACGATCTATCCCGACTCCCAGCTGGACGCCGCCCTCGTGTTGGTCCGCTTCCTCGTTGCACTCCCGGTGGGAGCCATCGTGGGGGGGTATCTGACGCGCGTCGTGCCAGCCGGCGTGGTGACGGCCTGTGGGATGGCGCTGGCCGCCTGTGGCTTCCTGTTGATGGCACGGTGGGACGTCAACGCTCTCAAGCACGCCACCACCACGATCCCTCTCGTGATCGGCGGGCTCGGATTCGGACTCGCGCTCGCACCGGTCAATGCCGCCGTGCTGGCGAGCACGTCTGCCAACGTCCACGGACTGGCCAGCGCCCTCGTGGTGGTGTCGCGGATGGTGGGCATGCTGGTCGGGATCTCCGCCCTCACCACGATCGGCCTGCGCCGCTATTACGCCGAGCAGGCAGGCATCCGTCCCGTTCGGGAGGTCTGCGACGGCAAGAGTCGCTGCGACGCGTTCTCGGATCTGTTGCGCCAGGCGGGGGTCGCCCAGGAACAGACCGTGTTCCTCGGCGCCGCGCTGTGCGCCGCGGCAGCTGGCCTACTGGCGCTCGTCCTGTTCCGGACCGCGAGGACGCGCGGACTCACTCCGGCCCAGTTGCTCCGCAGCAGCGCGGGCTGAGTGTGGGGGCGGCAGGTTGGGTCGGCTAACCTGATCCCTCGTGGGCGCTCCCAAGTCACCTCGAAAGCTGGCCGTCAAGGCCGCAACCCTGGCTTTGAGCATTCTCTGTGCCAGCGGCCTGGGCGGCTGCAGTTTGGGCGAAGACGAACCCGTCCGTTCCGCCAGCCCCTTCGAGTCGGCCGTCAAGGGGGCTCCGAAGAGTGCCGATCGCGACGAGTTCTGTCGCACCTGGATCACGAACCTGACCTCGACTACCGGCGCGGAACTCTTCGCCTGGGCGCAGGCGATGACCGCGATCGGGACACCGGCGGACGTCTCGGCAAGGCAGCGGCAAGGGTTCGTCGTGTTGATCTCGTCATCTCACGACTTTCCCAAGGGACCCCTCGAGCCGAGCAATTCGGCCAATCCGAAGGTCACCCCGGACGAGCAAACTGCGGTGGACGATCTCAACTCCTATGTGCAGCGCGAGTGCGAACCGGAGATCGAGGCCGCGATGGAGACCGACGATCCCAGCCCATCAGCCAGCAGCTCTAGCCCCTCAGCGATTGGCTAGCGTGACCCCTATGGGCGACTTTGACGATCTGATCGCGGCCAACGAGGCGTTTGCCAAGGAGTTCGAACTCGGCGACTTCGACGGTGTCGCTCATGCCGGCGTCGCGATCGTCACCTGCATGGACTCGCGGATAGATCCGCTTCGGATGCTCGGCCTGGCACACGGTGACGCCAAGATCTTTCGGAACCCCGGGGGGCGGGTTACCGAAGCGGCGCTTGAGGCCCTCGTGCTCGGCGTACACATGCTCGGCGTCGAGCGGATCCTGATCGTCCCGCACACCCGCTGCGCGATGGCCATGCACACCCAAGAGGAACTGCAAGCCGTCATCGGCAAGGCAACGGGTCAGGACGTGTCCTGGCACGCCTTTCACGTGATCGCCGACCAGGGTGAAGCGCTCGCCGCCGACGTGGCGCGCGTGCGTTCCCACCCGTTGATCCCCGAATCCATCAAGATCGCCGGCTTCTTGTACGACGTCGACACGGGCCTGATCCACCAGGCCCCCGCATCCACGCTGGAACGACCTTCTGGCTAGCAGCCCTCACGCATCCAGTGCCTCAACGTCGACTTCGTAGGCTCCTTGCACGATGAATTCCTTGCGCGGCGCGACCTCTGAGCCCATCAGGAGCTCGAACACCCTTGCCGCGTCCTCCGCGTCGTCGAGGGTGATCCGCCGCAAGGTGCGGTGCCGCGGATCCATCGTGGTCTCGGCGAGCTGGTCGGCGTCCATCTCCCCCAGGCCCTTGTAACGCTGGACCGGGTCTTTCCAGCGGACGCCCTTCTTCTTCAGCTCGGCCAGGCGGCGCTGCAGCTCCTCGTCGGAGTAGGTGTAGACGTACTTATCCATGCCCTTCTTGGGGCTCGAGATCTCGATGCGGTGGAGTGGAGGAACCGCCGAGAACACGCGCTTTTGAGCGATCAGCTCGGGCATGTACTTGTGGAACAGCGTCGCCAGCAGGCACCGGATGTGGGCTCCATCGGAGTCGGCGTCGGCCATGAAGATGATCCGGCCATAGCGCGTCGCGTCGATGTCGAAGGTGCGCCCTGAGCCTGCCCCCACTACCTGGATGATCGAGGCACATTCGGTGTTCTTGAGCATGTCGCCGACCGACGCCTTCTGCACATTCAAGATCTTGCCCCGGATCGGCAGGAGAGCTTGGAACTCCGAATTGCGCGCCAACTTGGCGGTGCCGAGCGCGGAGTCGCCCTCCACGATGAACAACTCGGAGCGGTCGGTGTCGTTGGTCCGGCAGTCGGCCAGTTTGGAGGGCAGCGCCGAACTCTCCAGCGCATTCTTGCGCCGCTGCGTCTCCTTGTGTTGGCGCGCCGCGATCCTCGTCTTGGACGCCCCGAGCACCTTGTCCATCAGGAGACGCGCCTGCGCCTTTTCGTGCCGTTTCGTCGAGGTCAAAAACCTCTTGAGTTCGGCCGACACGACCTTGCGCACCACGGACCGGGCCGCGGGAGTTCCGAGGATCTCCTTGGTTTGCCCCTCAAACTGGGGTTCGGCCAGACGCACCGCCACGACGGCGGTCATCCCTTCCAACACGTCGTCCTTGATGACGTCCAGGTCGTTGACCTTGAGCACCTTCGCCGCCCTCATGGCGTCGTTGAAGGTGCGGGTCACGGCCTGTTCGAAGCCACTCAGATGCGTGCCGCCCTTGGGCGTGGCGATCACGTTGACAAACGAGCGCACCTCGGTGTCATAGCCGGTTCCCCACCGCACCGCGACGTCGACGGTCAACTCACGCTCGATCTCCTGGGGCGTCATCTGCCCCTGGGCATCGAGAAGCGGCACGGTCTCGGTGAAGGTGTCCACGCCTTGCAGACGTACGACGCTCGTGACGGGCTCGTCGGCCGCCAGGAACTCCACAAACTCGGCGATGCCGCCGTCGTGGCGGAACTTCTCCTCGACGAGGTGCTCGCCCCGCAGATCCCGGATCACCAACTCCAGGCCCGGCACGATGAACGAGGTTTGTCGGGCGCGCGTCACCAGTTCGGCGAACACGAACGTCGCGTCCTTGGTGAAAATCTGGCGGTCCGGCCAAAAACGGATGCGGGTGCCCGCCCGGTTCTTGGGAACGCGTCCGCCCTTGCGGCTCAGTCCCGACGCCGGGGTGAACGCACCGTGCGGACCCGGCTCGGCGAAAACCCCAGGCGTCCCGCGCTGAAACGACATCCCTTGCTGGGTCGGGGACCGGTCCACGTCCACATCGAGCCGCGAGGACAACGCGTTCACCACGGAAGCGCCGACCCCGTGCAGGCCTCCCGTGGCGACGTACGACCCGCCGCCGAACTTCCCGCCCGCATGCAGCTTGGTGAAGATCACCTCGACGCCTGGAAGCCCGGTCTTGGGCTCCTTGTCGACCGGGATGCCCCGGCCGTCGTCGTGGACCTCCACCGAATCGTCTGGGTGGATGGTGACCTCGATCCGAGACGCTGCTCCCGCCAAGGCCTCATCGACTCCGTTGTCGATGATCTCCCAAAGGCAGTGCATCAGTCCCCGGGTGTCGGTGGAACCGATGTACATCCCGGGACGTTTGCGGACGGCTTCGAGGCCCTCCAAGACGAGGAGATGGGCGGCGTTGTAGGTGTTGTCGACGATCGCGGGGCTCCTGCTGGTCCAGATATGTGGCTACCCGACGAATCTACCCGCGACACGCCGTACGGCGCCGCAGGCTCGCCTGCCGCCTGTGCAGGATCACGCCCACTACGGTGAGGTTTAGGCAAATCTTCACGGGAATGCTGCCGAGGCGTGGGTGAAGTTGTCCGAAAGTGCGCCTCGCATGATTGGATAGTCCTGTCGAGTGGGACGCAGTGACACCTGGGAATCTTTCCCCGGCGCGCTACGTTAGCCAGACACCAGCAAGAAGTAGGAAAGAGGCCCCAGTGACCACTGCCGTTGCCCCCAGTGCCGCAGCACTCAGTGCTGCCGACCGTTGCGACCGATGCGGCGCCCAGGCCTACCTCCGGGTTGAGCTCCAAAGTGGTGGAGAGTTGCTCTTCTGCGCCCACCACGCCCGCGAGCACGGCGACAAGCTCCGCCAGATCGCTGCAGCAGTTCATGACGAGACGCACAAGCTGTCGGTTTCACCGACTGCGAGTGGCACCGACTGAACATCGACCCACCAAACGTGAGGCCCCGGACCACTGGTCCGGGGCCTTGTTTGTCCTGGCGGTGTGGCCCAACGCGCGTGGGCGGCATCCGTATTCGAGATCCGTGGAACCTTGTGGGAGGGTGACGCGGTGACCCTCCCCGATATTGCCGCCGGGATCGCCATCCTCGTCGGCCTGGCCGGCATCTTGGTGCCTGTGCTCCCCGGCAGCCTGCTCATCTTGGTCGCCGTGGTCGCCTGGGCCGCGGAGATCGGTGGGGCAACCGCGTGGACCGTCGCCGGGGTGGCCACCGTCTTCCTAGTCGTCGGGACAGTGATCAAGTACGCCATCCCCGGCAAGAAACTCAAAGCAACCGTTCCCACGCGAACTCTTCTCGTTGGCGCGCTCGGTGCGCTGATTGGATTCTTCGTGATCCCGGTCGTCGGGGCGCTGGCAGGGTTTCCCCTGGGCGTATACGCCGCTGAACGCGTCCGGGTCGGGAACGAGGGCGCGTGGCCCTCGACCAGGGCAGCCCTGAAGGCCATCGGGGTCAGCATTTTGATCGAGTTTGGCGCGGCACTCCTGGCGACGAGCGCCTGGATCGTCGGCGTCGCGCTGACCTGAGCCCGGCCATGCCCGTTCTCCTGTCGCTGATCGCGGCCCTCTCCTACGGACTCGCCGACTTCGTCGGCGGCGTCACTTCCAAGCGCTTCAATCCTTGGTCGATCGCGCTCATTGCCGAGTTGGGCGGTGCCATCGCCGTCGGCGCGTTTGCGCTGGCCGCGGGTGGCGAACCAACTGGGCGTGACTTCGGTTGGGGTCTGCTGGCCGGGGTCGCCAATGGATTCGGTACGGCGTTCCTCTATCGCGGACTCTCCAGCGGCCGGATGGGGGTCGTGGCTCCCGTGTCGGGGGTGGGCACCGCGGCCCTTCCCGTGCTGGTGGGCTTCGCCACCGGTGAGCGCCCGGCGATTTTGGTGTGGGTGGGCATCCTCGCTGCCCTCCCGGGAATTTGGCTGGTCTCCCGCACGGTTGAAAGCATCCACGCCCACTCCGGGCCATCGGGACTACTCGACGGAGTCCTGGCCGGCCTCGGGTTTGGTGGGGCGTTCGTCGGTCTGGCCCAGATCGGTCACGGCGCCGGCTACTTTCCGCTGGCCTTCAACGCCCTCGTGGCCGGTGGCGTGATCATCGTGATCGCCATGTGCCTGGGGGGTGACTGGGTGCCCCGACAAGTCGGGGAGCTGGTCGGCGTACTTCCTGGGGTCCTCGCCGGAATCGCCACGGGCCTGTTCATGGTCGCTTCGCGGTCGAGCTATCTCACGATCACCTCGGTGGTCACCTCGCTCTATCCCGCGTTCACCGTCGTGCTCGCGGCGACCTTGTTGCGCGAGCACATCGCCAGGTCCCAACTTCTGGGACTCGGGCTGTGCCTGCTTTCGGTCTCCCTCGTGGCGACCGGCTGAGCCTGACTCAGCCTGCGGTGAACCAGCGGGTCAGGTGCCGCTTTCCCTTGAGCCAGTCGGTCACGGGGTGCGAGCCGTCCCACAGGTCGATGGTGCGGACGCCGACTCTCACCTGTTCCGGGGAGCCCGCGCAGGCGTGTCCCACGCGCAGCGCCACGACGTTTGTCGCAAAGTCCAGCCGGACCCGGTGCGCGCACGTGAGCGCTTCCCCGGAGACCTGCCAGTCCTGCATCCGGACCAGTTGATAGTCGGTGCCTGCGTAGAGTCCCGTCGCCAGACGAAACTCAGGACCAGGCTCGGTTTCGTCAGTGTCGAGGAACAACGACAGCGAGGCCGGACCGGCGTCCGAATGGCGCCTCAGGTCGGTCACCTTGACGCGGACCACCACTCGCTGCTCCTGGTGGTCGACCGAGACTCGGCGGATATCGTTCAAGAACGGCGCGACATCGGCCGGATCGGTGATCGTGCCCGCCTCTGCTGACGCTGGGGACGTGCCGCTCGCGAGGAGGAGTACGCCGACGGCTGCTGCCGTGAGTTGAGCGCGCATCGTGATGCCTCTCTGGGTGAAGTTACCCACCAAGAGCCGTCAGTGATGATGCAGATACGCGGGTGGGCCCACTCAGTCGAGATAGTCGCGCAACACCTGCGAGCGCGACGGGTGCCGGAGCTTGGACATCGTCTTGGACTCGATCTGCCGGATGCGCTCCCGGGTCACCCCGTAGACCTTGCCGATCTCGTCGAGCGTCTTGGGCTGCCCATCGGTCAGGCCGAATCGCATGCTGACGACCCCTGCTTCGCGCTCGGACAGGGTGTCCAAGACGGCGTGCAACTGCTCTTGGAGGAGCGTGAAACTGACCGCGTCGGCGGGCACGATCGCTTCGGAGTCCTCGATCAGGTCACCGAACTCCGAGTCGCCGTCTTCACCCAGGGGGGTGTGCAGTGAGATCGGCTCGCGGCCGTACTTTTGCACCTCGATGACCTTTTCGGGGGTCATATCGAGCTCTTTGGCCAATTCCTCCGGAGTGGGCTCCCGACCCAGGTCCTGGAGCATCTGCCGCTGCACGCGCGCGAGCTTGTTGATGACCTCCACCATGTGCACGGGGATCCGGATCGTGCGCGCTTGGTCGGCCATGGCGCGCGTGATGGCCTGACGGATCCACCACGTGGCGTAGGTGGAGAACTTGTAGCCCTTGGTGTAGTCGAACTTCTCCACCGCGCGAATCAACCCGAGGTTGCCTTCCTGGATCAGGTCCAAGAAGAGCATGCCGCGGCCGGTGTAGCGCTTGGCGAGGGAGACCACGAGGCGAAGGTTGGCTTCGAGCAAGTGGTTTTTGGCGCGGCGACCGTCCTCGGAAATCCACTCGAGTTCCTCGAGGACCTTCACGCTGACCTTGTTGCCCTTGGCGAGCTTCTCCTCGCTGAAGAGTCCGGCCTCGATGCGCTTAGCGAGCTCGACTTCCATCTCCGCGTTGAGGAGCGGCACCTTGCCGATCTGCTTGAGGTAGTCCTTGACCGGGTCGGCAGTGGCACCGGCCACCATGACCTGCTGCTCGGGCTCGTCGGTGTCATCGGCAGCCGAGACAACGAATGCTTTCTGCTCGTCCTCTTTGATGCTCGGGTCGGTCTCGACGTCCTTCTCGAACTGCTCGTCGTCGAGGTCCGGCAGGATCTTCTTGCCATCGGGACCGATCGTCGCCGGCGCCAAGGGCGCGGTGCCCAGATCGACAGGGGTCGCTTCCGGCTCGACAACGTCAGCCGCCGCAGCCGCCTTCTTGGCGACCCGCTTCGCGGGCGCCTTGACCGACTCCTCGCTCGCGGGCGCAGGCTTGGCAGGCGCCTTCTTCGCAGGTGCCTTCTTGGCGGCCACCTTGGCCGGCGATTCTACGACCTTCGCGGCCGCTGCTTTCTTTGCCGGGGCCGCCTTCGTGGGGGCCGCCGTAGTAGCGGCCGCCTTGGTGGGGGCCGCCTTAGTAGCGGCCGCCTTGGTGGGGGCCGCCTTAGCTGCGACCTTCTTGGCCGGAGCTTTGGCTGTCGCGGCCTTGCGCGCGGTTGCCGCGGCGGCGACCCGCCCGGTCGCCGCAGGCACGTGCACGTGGATCTCGAGGGAACTCAGGTGGCCCAGAAGGCCCTTGAGTTGTGCCGGCGCGATGCCGGCCTCGTCGGTCGCGTGCCGCACCTGTTCTGGGGTCAGCGAACCGCTCGTGCCTGCGGACCTTATGAGATTCACGATCGCGGGGTGGTTGAGCAGTTCCGCGGAAAACTTTGCGCGTGCGTTCGAGGACACGAACACCTCTCGTCAGGGGCATAGGGGCGCGGCAAGGCCCGGTAACGTCAAGTGCCGCGTCCCATATTGTGCCACGGTCTTGGTCGCGAGCTTGCACTCACCCCGAAACATCGGCGCGGGCGGCCTTGGCTGCCGCTTTCTTCTCCTTCTTGAAGTCGCGCACCTTCTGGAGGGACTCCGGATCCACGACGTCGGCCACGGAGCGATAGCCCGGCGTCGCATAGTCGCCGACCGCGGCTTCCCACCTGGCGGGCCGCACGTCGAGTTGTTTGGCTAGCAGGGCCACGAAGATCTGCGCCTTCTGCTTCCCGAACCCTGGAAGTTCCATGACTCGGCGCAGCAGTTCGGGGCCGGTCGCCACATCCGCCCACAGCGCGCCCGCGTCGCCGTCGTACTTCTCGACGATCATGGCAGCCAGCGCCTGCATGCGGGCCGCCATCGAACCGGGAAACCGATGTACGGCGGGCGGCTGGGCACACAGTGCCGCGAACTCCTCGGGGTTGGCAGCAGCAATCTGGGCTGGATCCAACGTCCCGAACCGCTCCAGCAGCTTGGCGGGGCCACGGAACGCGTGTTCCATCGGATATTGCTGGTCCAGCATCATCCCGACCAGCAACGCAAAAGGATCGTCGGATAGCACCTGATCTGAGGCTTCGGGTACGCCGGTGATATGGATCGCCATGGGCACCATCTTGCCGTACGACCGGCCACGTCACCGCCCTCACAGACGCGTTCGACTCCGTTCTCGAAATGCCAAGAGGCTACTCGGCCGGGTCGACCCGGAGCACGTGAGGCACGGTGGGCGGCGTGTCTAAGCGGCCCCTGTTCGGGAATTCGTAAGATTGGGTCGTGCAGCACACGAACTCCCGTCACTTCTACGCTGAGGTGACTCCCGACGATCGGTTGTGGCGTGTTCTTCACGCCATAGAGGACTCATGCCAGCAAGCCGCCCAGCAGTCTGATCTGGAAGTGCGCAAGACCCTCGCGATAACTCACGCAAGCGGAAACTTCACTCGCGAGACCGTCGAGGAGGCCCAGGCCGTGGCTATCAGCAACGGCTTCAGGCCGATCGGTGTTCGCTTCGCAATTAGCCCGAATGAAGAGATGGCAAAGGTCTGGGTGATGGCCTCTTGTTCCTTCGTCCAAAACCGCCTCAGAGTCGAGGTCTTGAGGGGCTCGGAGGTTGAGGTCAACGGAGTCGTCACGACACTGAATCAAGCGGTGACGCAGGCGCTACGTGCGGACGAGCCGGAGCCGTTTCTTTTACCGGAGGCGACGGCTCCAGCCTGGTACTCACGCGCATGGTCCGTGACGGAGCAATGATCAGAACCTGTGGATGGCCCTCGGCCTGGTGACGTGAAGGGGCGCACCTTCCCGAGGATGATCTGAAATCCAGATAGTCTGATCAGGACCGGCGTTGGAGCGCTGGTTCGGGAAGGTACGCCCATGCTCAAGGTAGTCCACGACATCGAGGGATCCAACGAGAACGCGGCCGGTGCGTCGTTGCTCGATGAGATCGTCCGTGAGGGCGCGCGGCAGATGCTCGCGGCGGCGTTGCAGGCCGAGGTCGCCGCCTATGTCGAGGCCCACGCCGACGAGGTCGACGAGGCACGGCCATCGGCTGGTGGTCCGCAACGGTTACCACCACGACGCGGGAGGTGACCACGGCGGCGGGTGCGGTGGAGGTGCGGGCGCCGCGGGTCAACGACAAGCGCACCGACGAGGAGACCGGGGAGCGGAAGCGGTTCTCCTCGGCGATCCTGCCGGCGTGGGCGCGCAAGTCCCCGCAGATCGCCGAGGTGCTGCCGCTGCTGTATCTGCACGGCCTGTCCAGCGGCGACTTCGGGCCGGCGTTGGAGCCAGTTCCTCGGCTCTGACGCGGGTCTGTCGGCAGCGACGATCACCCGGCTCACCACGCAGTGGCAGGACGAGGCGACGGCGTTCGACAAGCGCTCGCTGGCCGAGCACCGACTACGTCTACCTGTGGGTCGACGGGATCCACCTCAACGTCCGCCTGAGCAGGACAAGGTGTGCCTGCTGGTGATGATCGGGGTCCGCGCCGACGGCACCAAGGAGCTGGTCGCGCTGGCCGACGGGTACCGCGAGTCCACCGAGTCGTGGGCCGACCTGCTGCGCGACTGCAAGCGCCGCGGGATGCGCGCCCCGGTGCTCGCGGTCGGCGACGGCGCGCTGGGGTTCTGGAAGGCGGTGCGCGAGGTGTTCCCCGACACCACGGAGCAGCGCTGCTGGTTCCACAAGATCGGCAATGTTCTCGCCGCGCTGCCGAAGTCGGCGCAGCCCGGCGCGAAGGCGGCGCTCGCCGAGATCTACAACGCCGAGGACAACGACCACGCGCTCAAGGCAGCCGCAGGCGTTCGAGGACCGTCTACGGCGCCAAGTGGCCCAAGGCGGTCGCCAAGATCACCGACGACCTCGACGTGCTGCTCGCGTTCTACGACTACCCCGCCGAGCACTGGATCCATCTGCGGACCACGAACCCGATCGAGTCGACCTTCGCCACCGTCCGGCTGCGGCAGCGGGTCACCAAGGGACCCGGCTCGAGGGCCGCCGGGCTGGCGATGGCGTTCAAGCTCATCGAGGCCGCCCAAGCCGCGGTGGCGCGCCGTCAACGCACCCCACCTCGTCGCCCTGGTCCGCGCCGGAGCCCGGTTCGAGAAGGGCAAGCTCGTCGAACGACCCGACGAATCAGGAGGTGATCAGCAAGTCGCGTGACACGCCGATCCACAGGTCTTGACTATTCCTCTCCGTGACGACCACGCACCCTCTCGTCGTGACGATTGTCGGAGTAGTGGTGGCGGCGCTGATCGCAAAGGTTGGCTGGTCTTCTTAACCCTCACATGTAGGAGCGTCGGAGGAACGCGGCGATGTCTCCCGGAGACAGGCGGAACCACTCACCGTTGGCCCGCTGTGGCGCGAACCGCTTGTGCCAGTAGGCCTCGATGCCGCTCGGGTCGTCCGTCTCGATGACGTGCACGACGTCATGCTTCTCGGGTAGCCGGAGGGCCAACTCGTACATGCGCCTGCCGGGGTCGTTGCTCTTGCCGATCTTGTGGAACTCGCCCATGCGAATTAGGTACACGACGCCGGTAACGAAGCGATCCGACACCTGAGCAGGAGGCTTAGCACGGGATGTCGGGGGCGCGGAGGCCGCCAGCATCTCGGCTACGTCACCGAAGGCGGGATCTTCGTCAGCAAAGGCCAGCAGTTTGTCGTGCACGACGGCTTTGTCCCCGAACCTCTTCCGGAAGACTTCGGCGTGAGGCTGCTCGGGGTGCGCCCGTTTCCGCATGCGTAGTTCCGCGTCGGTAGGGATGCGCCCGCATTCACGGGTGAGTTCCGCAAGAATCCGGAGCAGGTCCTCGTCGTCGTGGGCCTGGGTGTTCCACTCGCCTGCTTCGTGACCGGCCTCGCGCACTGCGTCGCCCCAGCGCGCCCAATATCCGCCTTCCCAAGCCGCCTTCCCGATGCCAGTGACGTCCCTGAACCGCCTCACCCCGACGGGCTTGCCTCCGTTTTCGTCCGCCAGGCGACGGATCTCTCGGAGGATGTGTTCTTTCGACGTCGGCACGGCGATGATGATACCGAACGAGCCCCGTCAACATTCCCGGTTTCACGCTGGATCAGCCACTGCTCACCTAGTGGTTAGAAACTTTGCTGGTCCAGCATCATCCCGACCAGCAACGCAAAAGGATCGTCGGAGAGAACCTGATCTGAGGCCGGGTCGCCGGTGATATGGATCGCCATGGGCACTATCTTGCCGTAGACCGGCCGCGTCACCACGGCGTGTACGTGACGGTGAAACGCGACCCGACTTCTTGTTGGAGTCGATCGACGAGTTCGCGTGCTTCCCGATCGAGATCGCGATACGCCTCCTCGGCCCGAAGTTGCGGTTTGGCGTCCAGATGATTCATGGCTTCGCCCCACTGAGTGAGGTCCTCGATCATGGCGTCACTTAGCCCAAGAGCGGTTCGCAGCCACTCAGAAACCGGCCGCGTCACCACGGCCTATACGTGATGGCGAATCGCGACCCGACTTCTTGTTGGAGTCGACCGACGAGTTCGCGTGCTTCCCGATCGAGATCGCGATACGCCTCCTCGGCCCGAAGCTGCGGTTTGGCGTCTAGATGATTCATGGCTTCGCCCCACTGAGTGAGGTCCTCGATCAGGGCGTCACTTAGCCCAAGAGCGGTTCGCAGCCACTCAGGCTCCTCAGGGAGCAGTCCCTCCCATTCCGTCCAGAGCGGCACGATGACTCCGTGGTCCCACATGACGTTGATGACGTCACCGGTGACCACGAAATCGCCTGCGCCGTCATCGACAAAACTCTCAGGGTGCTCCGCCGACCAATGAGCGCCGAAAGTCTTCTGCGTCGGCTCCCGGCCAGTGACACTCACCGGCGAGCGCGGACTAGTCGGCCGCTTTGACGGCCAGCACAGGACAGTGCGCATCGAGCAGAATGCGCTGTGCATTGCTGCCCAAGATGAGTTTGCCGACGGGTGAGCGGCGCCGGAGCCCGATCACGATCAGCTCGGCGCCGTTGGCCTCCGCGATGCTGATCAGGTCCTCTGCTGGCTCAAAGCCCCGCACCATCTGGCGCAGGTCATGTTCGATGCCGGCTTCGGTGAGCCGCTCCTTGACCTTGACCATCGCCTCGTCGGCCTTGCGCGAAGCGGCCCCATCGAATTCGTCACCTCCGCGATGCGAGTTGACCACCACGAGCTTGCTGCCGCGCAGCTTCGCCTCGTCGATGGCTCGGTCCAACGCTGCCTCACCCTCGGGCTTCGACACGTAACCAACGACCACGGTCCCCATTGACCATCCTCCTTGTTTCGGTCGGCCGAAGTCGGCCACGGATGCACCGTACCTAATCCGGGACCAACGCGGGACCCTGTGGACGACTCAATCGCCGACTGCCCTCCTTGGGGCACGCTGGGCGGGTGCCGATCTTGCAGGAGCCCGTGCCGATGGCGGTGCAATCGACGCTGCGCAGAGCGGTGCTCGACTTGAGGACCCGACACCGCACCCTGAGGTTTCCCGCTGAGCTCCACATCGCACAATCCGCGACCGCCCCCCTCCGCTGGACTGGGGTCGATGGGGTCAGCACGGTCGGATCCCGAACGAACCCCCACCTGCTCGGCGGAGGCATCGAAGTTGACGTCATGCGGGCGCTTCTCCGACAGCCGCACGGCAGCCCGCCCGTCGCCAGCGAGACGTGGCTGTGGCTGTCTCGGCCGGGAGCACCGGCCTGGCACGACCTCGACACCAAGTGGCTGGCTGCGGCCAGCCTCGCCCACGAAGAAGTCGGTGTGGGGTTCACGATGACCGTGGTGACCAAGCAGGGGTGGTACGACCCCCGCTCCGGGTGTTCGCGGCGCTGGAAGCGACTGAGGTCCCGCTGAGGGTCGCTCAGGCCCAGGTGTGCACTGGCTCATTGGTGTGCATCTTGATGCGATATTCCTCAAGTGTGGCGCGCAGCGCGTCGTATCGCTCCAGCCTTTCGCGTTTGCGCATCCCGCGGATGAACCACTCCGCACCGTTTTGGCCGGTCAGGCAGCGCTGCTCGATCACTCCCAGCAGCCGGTCACGCTCCGCTCCCCCAACGCCCCAGGAGGCCAGGCCGTCCTGGGCCAGGGGCAACAGTCGGCGCAGCACCAACTCCGTCACGGGAACTAGGCCGACCCCGGGCCAGAACAACTGGGCCTCGATCCCGTCCCTGGCTGCGGTGTGGAAGTTCTCCTCCGCCGCGCTGAAGGACATCTGGGTCCACAACGGACGATCATGCTCGGCAAGCCAGCGCACGAGCCCGAAGTAGAACGCCGCGTTCGCCATCATGTCGATCACGGTGGGGCCTGCGGGCAAAATTCGGTTCTCGACGCGTAGGTGCGGCACTCCTCCGGAGATGTCGTAGACCGGGCGGTTCCACCGATAGATGGTGCCGTTGTGGAGACGCAGCTCATGGAGTTGCGGGATCCCCCCGGAGTCCAACACCGCTTCGGGATCCTCTTCGTCGGTGATCGGCAAGAGCGCCGGAAAGTAGCGAACGTTCTCTTCAAACAGGTCGAACACCGAGGTGATCCACCGTTCCCCGAACCACACGCGCGGCCGCACACCCTGGACTTTCAGTTCCTCACTGCGGGTGTCGGCTGCCTGTTCGAACAGCGGGATCCGGGTCTCGCGCCAGAGTTCCTTGCCCAAGAGGTACGGCGAGTTGGCGGCGAGGGCGACCTGGACGCCCGCGATCGCTTGCGAGGCGTTCCAATAGTCCGCGAAGTTCTCCGGAGAGGTCTGGACGTGGAATTGGGTGCTCGTGCACGCGGCCTCCGGCAGGATCGTCTCGGAGGTGGTGTCGAGGCGCTCGCGCTCCCCCTGGATCGAGATCGTGATGTCTTCCCCGCGCGCCTCCAGAATCTGCTCGGAGAGCAGTCGATAGCGCGGGTTGGCACTGATCGCGCTCGGCGCCATGTGCCCCTCCGCGAGCGTGGGCAAGATGCCGATCATCACCAAGTGTGCCCCGACCGCGGACGACTTCTCCTCGGCGTCGTTGAGGCTGCGGCGAAGGCTGGTTTCGAAGGTCGTCAGGCCACCCTCCCTGAGCTTGGCCGGCGGCACATTGATTTCCATGTTGAACTGACCCAACTCCGTTTGGAAGTCGGGGTCGGCGATCGCCTCGAGTGCCTGCGCGTTCTTGAGGGCGGGATCCCCCGCTTCGTCGACCAGATTGAGCTCAACCTCCAAGCCGGTCATCGGATCGTCGGTGTCGAAACGCGCTTCGCGCAGCATCCGCTCGAAGACGTCGAGACACCGGCGTACCTTCTCGCGATGCCTGGTGCGATCGGCTCGCGAGAATTCCTGCGCATCCACCTCTTCGCCCATGTGGGAACACTAGAGGTCATCGCGAAAGCGTGCACCCCACCCGAATGCGGGGGCTGGGTGCTATTCCGGGTCTTCGGCGTCCCATTCGTCGCGGAATCCCTCCCAGAGCTCAGGCGGGGCGGCGCGGCGCAACAGCGTGTCGATCAGGGTTGCGACCGAGTTGGTGGGCTCCACCTCTCGGCATCGATCGACCGCGCACCACGCCAACGCTCCGTGTCCGGCCAGCCACGCGGCAAACCCCAACAGGCCCGCGGGCATTGCCACCAAGTCCGGTGGAGCAGATCGGACCACCTGAGTCCACAGATCGATGTGTGCCTCCGCGCGGTCGCGCGTCATCATCCACCAGACCGGGATGCGCGCCTCCTCCTTCTCGAGAGCGACGAGCAGGCCCGCGACTTCGTCGGCGCCGAGCGGGTCGCCGCCCTCCACGACTCGCGCCACGAGCCCGGTCGCCCACTCGGCCCAGGCACCTCCGGCGGGGTGGGCCACGCAGCCGCGCAGGTTGGCGAGATGGCGCGCCGTCACGTGCACCGCTTCAGAGTCCGGCACGATCGTCTGTGACAAATCCGTTCGCGAGCGATGGATCACCTCACCCCGCACGACGGCCTCCGCCAAGAACGGGTGCGCAGACACGTCGTACTCCCGAGCGGGCGTCCACCCGCGGGGTGTCAGACAAGACCAAGAATGGCCATTGGAGTGCAACGCCTCCTTGACCTCGGTCCCCACGGAAACCAGCCGCTCACTCAGCCTCCTCATGAATCCCAGAACCGGCCCCGGCTCTGCGCAGACAGCAATTACGGCGACCAACTTGACGCGATGTCGCAGCACCGGCGCGAGGAGGGCGTCGATGACGCCCCGTTCTTCCGCACGTGTTCGGGGCAGATCGATGCGGGCATGGAAGCTGTTGGCCTGCCCGAAGGTCAACATCACCAACGAATCGACTGGGTGGAAACCCAGCGCGATCGGAACCATGGCGAGGAGGTCTTCGGGACTGCGTGCGGTGAGCGCAACCGGCGCGGGGTTGGAAGTCATGACTCAACGCTGCCTGCTGCGCACGACCCTGAGGCCGACTCCCTCCGGACCTGGGGACAACCGACAAGGTGAGCCTGTCGGCGGACACATAACGGGCCGGGTACGTTGCCCACATGCGCACCACGGCGTCGGTTCTCCACCTTGACCTCGATGCCTTCTTTGCGGCCGTGGAGCAGCGCGACAAGCCCTCGCTACGGGGAAAACCCGTCGTCGTCGGCGGGGTCGGCGGCCGCGGCGTGGTCGCCACCGCGTCTTATGAGGCCAGGAAGTACGGCGTGCGCTCGGCGATGTCAACCCGCGAGGCCAGGGCCCGGTGCCCACACGCGGCCTTCCTCACGGGACGTTTTCACGCCTATCGCGAAGCCAGTCAGGCGGTGATGACGCTCTTGCGTTCCGTCTCCCCCCTGGTTGAGCCGTTGTCGCTCGATGAGGCGTTCGTGGATCTCGCCCAATCCGAGCTCACGTCACTCGAACTCGACGTCGTCACGGCGTTTGCCCAGTCCCTGCGCGCAAGGGTGTGTGAGGTCACCGAGGGCCTGACCGCGTCCGTGGGCCTGGGCACCTCAAAGTTCATCGCCAAGGTGGCCAGCGACCTCGACAAGCCCGACGGGCTGGTGGTCGTCCCGCCCGGGTCGGAGCGAGACCTGCTGCGCCCGATGCACGTCACCGTCATCCCCGGTGTGGGGCCGGCCACCGCCGAGCGGTTGCGACGGGCGGGGATCCACACCGTTGCCGACCTCGAGGCGGTCAGCTCTGAGGAGCTGGTGCGGCTGGTCGGAAACGCCCACGGCCTCAGCTTGTATGCGCTCGCCCGCGCCGATGACAGCCGCCCGATCGTGGCCGAGCGGGAAACCAAGTCGGTCAGCGTCGAGGGAACCTACGACACCGACTTGACCGACCGGAAGCTGATGGAGGGGCTGCTGACCAGACAGGCCACCGAAGTCGCCCAGCGGTTGGCCAAGAGCGGTCTGTCGGGTCGCACCGTCACCATCAAGGTCCGCCTGCACGACTTCACCACACTCAGTCGGTCCAACACGCTGGGCTCCCCCACGGATCGAGCCACGTCGATCGCCCGGGTTGCTCGATCCCTGCTCGCGGACTTGGACACGTCGGGGGGCGTCCGACTTCTCGGGGTCGGAGTCTCCGGCCTGGCCGACTGGATCCAGGAGGATCTGTTCGGCGAAAGCCAGGACGAGGAGCCCCTGCCCGAGCCAGCGGCCCCGGTCGTGCTGCGCCGAACGTGGTCCCCCGGCATGGATGTGGAGCACGATCAGATGGGGCCGGGCTGGGTGTGGGGTTCGGGTCGCGGCGTGGTGACCGTGCGGTTCGAGACCCGAGAGACCGGGCCCGGACCGGTGCGGTCCTACCCGATCGACGACCCGGAACTCAGAGTGCCGACCCGCCCCGAATCCTGAAGCAGATCACGCCCCGGGTGGATTACGACGCTGGGCACGCTCCCAGCACAGCCTCGAGCGCGGCCCCGTCGGAAACTCCGTCCGCGGGCGCCGAAATAAGGTGAGGGGCTCCAGATGGTATGAGCATCAGGAGCCCCTCGGGTTGATCGGTGTGTGACGCCCGATCCACCGAACTGACTTTCCGATCCCACCGGGCCCCGTCACCGGGCCAGTGCGGCAAGCGAACCCGCCGTCTGGATCTTCTCTTCTGTCCGATCCCCGCCTCCGCGAACGGATTTGGTAAGGAGAGTTCTACGCCCCGGTTGGCATGCGGCGCAAGGGTTTCGGCGAGCATTTTCGAAGTATTTTCCCGATTCGGCGTGTCGTCCACAGACTTGCCTGTTCCCTCCACAGAAATGCCCGTCTCCTCCACAGGTTTGGCGGCAAGGTGTGGAGAACCGTCAGCAGGTCCGTACCTCGAAGCCGGCTGCCTCGAGCGCCCGGCGTACCCGCCAGGCAGGGTCAACGGTGCCCAGCACCGGAAGCCGTCCCGAGCCCAGCAGTCCCGCGCCCTGATAGCCACACGCCCCGTGGGCGCTGGACACGACGTCGCGCAGTGCCACGTCATCGGTAACGCCCTCGCCGAGGTCGGCGTTGACATCAATCCGCCCGCGGGGCGTTGCCCGGGCGTCGTGCGTGGTCATGGGATCAGCCTCCCGCCACGCACGTCCGTTCCCCCAGGGCAGGGCGGATACCCTGCGCTCATGCAGCCTCCGCACCTCACCCAACGCCCCGTTACCAGCGAGCACCACGGCGATGTCCGGACCGACGAATTCGATTGGCTGCGGGACAGGGAGAACCCCGAAGTCCTGGCCTACCTCCAGGCGGAGAACGACTATGCCGATCAGCGGATGGCGCACCTGGCTGATCTGCGCGCATCCATCTTCGAGGAGATCAAGGCGCGCACCTTGGAGACCGATCTCTCGGTGCCGACGCGCAGTCGCGGGTTTTGGTACTACGGTCGCAGCTTCGAGGGGCGTGAGTACGGCGCGAGTTGCCGGGTGCCGATCCTGTCCGAGGACGACTGGACGCCGCCCAAGCCCGAGCACGATTGCGCCCCCGACCAGCCGGCTCTGGCCGGCGAACAACTCCTGCTCGACCACAACGCCCTCGCCGAGGGACACGAGTTCTTCAACCTCGGCGGGTCGTCGGTAAGCCCCGACGAACGAGTGCTGGCCTATGCGGTCGACACCGTGGGTGACGAGCGCTACACGGTCCGTTTCAAGGACCTCTCCACCGACACCCTGCTCCCCGATCAACTCACCGACGTGATGGGAGGCACGACCTGGACCCGCGACTCCACCGAGGTCTACTACGCCACCATGGACGCCACCTGGCGTCCCGATCGGATCTGGCGCCATCGCCTCGGCACCTCTCAGGGCGAGGACGAGTTGGTCTACCACGAGCAAGATGGCCGCTTCTGGGTCGGCCTGGGCCGGAGCCGCACCGACCGATTCCTGGTGATCGTGGCCGGTTCCAAGACGACCACCGAATATCGCTTCCTCGACGCCGATCGCCCCGAGGACGGCTTACAACTCTTCTGCCCGCGCGAGGAAGGGATCGAGTACGGCCTCGAACACGCCGTGATCGGCGGCGAGGACCGGTTCTTGATCCTGCACAACGGGTCGGGACCGGATTTCGAGATCGGCTCGTGCGCCATCGCGCCCACTCCCCGGATCGACTGGCTGCCCCTGGTCGCGCACGACCCCGCCGTGCGACTTGAGGACGTCAGCGCGTTCGCCGGCCACCTGGTGGTCCATCAGCGCAGCGGTGGGCTCACCCAGCTGCGCATCCTGGAGCTCGACGACGCCGGGATTGCCGAGGACTACCTCGTCGAATTCGATCACGAGATCTACACCGTCGCCAGCTCGGGCAACCCCTCGTTTCATGCCCCGGTGGTCCGCCTGGGCTACACCACGATGGCGGTGCCGTCCTCGATCTATGACTTCGACGTGCGCACCCGCGAGCTGACCCTGCTGCGGCGTACTCCCGTCTTGGGCGGCTTCGATCCCGACGACTACTCCGAGTCGCGGGTGTGGGCGAGCGCACCCGATGGGACGCAGATCCCCATCTCGATCGTCCGCCGCCGCGATCTCGCGTCGGCCACCACTCCCCTTCTGTTGTACGGCTATGGCGCCTATGAAATCTCGATCGACCCCTACTTCTCCGTCGCCAGGCTGTCTCTGCTCGATCGCGGAGCCACCTTCGCCATCGCGCACGTCAGGGGCGGCGGCGAAATGGGCCGTAGGTGGTATGACGAAGGCAAGCTGCTAGCCAAGCAGAACACCTTCGGCGACTTCGTGGCCTGCGCCCGACACCTCGTGGACACCGGCTGGACCACCCGGGAGACCCTCGTCGCCGAAGGCGGCAGTGCCGGAGGTCTGCTGATCGGTGCCGTCGCCAACCAGGCCCCCGAATTGTTCGCGGGCTTGGTGGCCAACGTGCCCTTCGTCGACGCCCTCAACTCGATGCTCGACGCCACCCTGCCCTTGACGGTTCCGGAGTACGACGAATGGGGCAATCCCGAGCAAGACCCCGAGGTCCACGCCTACCTACGCGACTACTCGCCGTACGACAATGTCGGCGCCCTTGACTATCCGCCCATCCTGGCCGAGACCTCACTCAACGACACCCGGGTGTTGTACGTCGAGCCTGCGAAATGGATTGCCCGACTGCGCGACCGCGCCGTGGGCAGACAGGACTTCGTGTTGCGCACCGAGATGGCTGCGGGGCACGGCGGCGTGTCGGGCCGCTACAAGTCCTGGCACGACCGGGCGATCAGCCTCGCTTGGATCCTCGACCGGATGGGACTTTCCGGCTGAAGGTTCGGGGCGTCCGTCGACAGCGGGCGACCGGGGTGGTACTAAAGGAGGGCGCCCGTCAACCGAAGGGGCCCTCACCTATCGAGGAGTCTGCCCATGACCGCCCTCTCCAGCGCCCAACTTCTGGCCGAACTTGAGCCGACCGTCGAGGAAAACCTCAACCGCCACCTGAGCGTCGCCACCGAGTGGATGCCCCACGAGTACGTCCCGTGGAGCCTGGGCCGGGACTTCAAGGACCTCGGGGGCGAACCGTGGTCGGTGGCGCAATCCCAACTCTCCCCGATCGCTCGAACCGCGCTCGAGGTCAATCTGCTGACCGAAGACAACCTGCCCAGCTATCACCGCGAGATCGAGCGTGCCTTCGGTCGGGATAGTGCCTGGGGCACCTGGGTGAACCGGTGGACAGCGGAGGAAGGACGGCACGCGTTCTGCATCCGCGACTATCTCCTGGTCACCCGCGGGGTCGACCCCGACGAGCTGGAGCGGGCTCGGATGGAAACGATGGAGGTGGGCTACGACTCCGAAGATAAAGCCCTTCTCAACGTCTGCGCCTACGTGTCCTTCCAGGAGTTGGCGACCCGAGTGTCGCACCGCAACGCCGGCCGCTATACCCAAGAGCCCATCGCGGAGAAGCTGCTGACCCGCGTGGCCAAGGACGAAAACCTGCACATGATCTTCTACCGCAACATCGTCGCCGCGGCCCTCGAGTTGACCCCTGGGCAGACGATGCGCGCGATCACCGACGAAGTGGTGGACTTCCAGATGCCAGGGAGCATCATTCCCGGCTTCAGCCGCAAGGCGGTCCAGATGGCCAAGGCTGGCATCTATGACTTGCGCATCCATCACGACGACATCGTGGCCCCGCTGCTGCGCCAGTGGGGTGTCTGGGAGCTCGAAGGGCTCGACGAGGAAGGTGAGAAGGCCCGGGAGGAACTCGCTCGTGCGGTCGCCGAGCTCGACGCGGCGGCTTCCCGCTTCGTTGAGCAGCGCGATGAAGCGGCCGCCCGCAAGGCCGCCCGGACCGGCGTGACCTTGGACACCGCCTGAGAAGTCCCTGAGAGTTACGTCACGACGGCAACTTGGCGGCGCCTTCGCACGTCCTTGGTGGTGAAGGCTCCGCGACCGGGCGGGAATCTCCTGCATCACCGGGACGTTGGACAGACGTGAGCATCGGCACGATCTCGCTCACGCGGAAGGAAGGACGTCCCATGGCAACTCGCACAGCCACCCGCGGGACCCGCGAAATCGAGGGTCGCGATAGCGTCGGGCTTTACCTCGACGAGATTGCGCGCAATCCCCTCCTCGATGCAGTCACCGAAGTCGAACTCTCCAAGACCATTGAAGCCGGCCTCTTGGCCGAGCAGCTCCTCGCCGCCGGCCGCTACGGCCGCCGCAAGGGCGGAGCCCCAGGCCTGGCCACCAAAGAGGAACTCGCATGGCTCGCCGAAGAGGGCCGAGCCGCCGTCGACAGATTCATCACCGCCAACCTTCGCCTCGTCGTCTCCATCGCGCGCAAGTACGGGCGCGCCCAGATGCCGATGCTGGACTTGATCCAAGAGGGCAACACCGGGCTCATCCGGGCGGTGGAGAAGTTCGACTACACCAAGGGCTACAAGTTCTCGACGTACGCCACGTGGTGGGTGCGGCAAGCGATCACCCGGGGCATCGCGCAGCAGGCCCGGGTGGTTCGCCTCCCCGTGCATGTGGTGGAGGAGCTCAATCAGGTGGGCGGGGCCCGGCGTACCCTCGAGCGGCAGTTGGGCCGCGACCCCGAACCCCAAGAAATCGCTGTCGAGCTCGGCATGGAGCTAGATCGCGTGTTGGACCTGATGGCCTGGGGTCGCGAGCATGTCAGCCTGGACACTCCGATCGACGAGGACGGGGACACCTCCCTCGGCGATCTGATGGCTCAGGAGACCACTCCGGGACCGGATCTGAACGTCCTTGACGTCGAGGCCCGCGAGCGCCTCAATTCGCTGGTCTCCCGGCTGGACGAGCGGGCCGCCGACATTGTCCGCTCTCGCTACGGGCTGGTCGATGGCCGCCAGCACAAGCTGGCCGACATCGGCGCCAAGCACGGGATCTCCGCCGAACGGGTCCGCCAGTTGGAGCGCGAGGCTCTCGCCAAACTCCGCCGCTTCGCCGATCCGGATCTGGCCGCCTGACGATCGACTAGAGCGTCCCGGCTGGGTCGCCGCGCAAATCCTCGAAGACCGCCGTCACCCGGTGTCGGAGGTCTTCGATCGTCTCGGCGTTGTCGATCACGTACGTCGCCACGGCAAGCCTTTGGGCACGGGTTGCCTGCGCCGCCAGACGCGCCTGGGCGTCGGCCTCACCGAGCCCGCGCAGTTCCTGCAATCTCTGCATCTGTACCTCCGCCGGCACGTCGACCACCAGGACGGCGTCGAAGGCCGCCTGCTGGCCGGTTTCGACCAGCAACGGAATGTCGTGGACCACGAGGCTGCCGGGCGGCGCAGTTGCTTCGATCTCGGCGGCCCGCTGCCGCACGCGCGGGTGGATGATCGCCTCCAATCGGCGCCGGGCACCGACGTCGGCGAAGATCCGGGCCCCCATCGCGGCCCGATCCAGCGAGCCGTCCGCGGCCAAAACTTCGGGTCCAAACTCGGACACCACCAACGCAAGCCCTTCGCTGCCCGGCGCTACCACTTCGCGCGCAAGCACGTCCGCGTCGATCAGCACCGCACCGAGGTCGGTCAGCAGTCGGCCGACCGTGCTCTTGCCCGAAGCCACTCCTCCGGTGAGACCCACCCTCATCTGCTGAGGCTCGCACTTGGCCACAGACCCGCCAGGTACTCACGACCAAAGCGATTCCCGACCGCGTCGTACACATCGCTGTAGTGCGACGCGATCCGCCGACAGGTCGCCTCTGTGAGATCGACCGACTTGGGTGAGCTGTTCAATCTGCGGGAGAGGTCCGGCGCGACAAAGTCGATCCCGAGGAACTCGCAGAGCCCACGCAAGGTGCTCTCCTCGAAAAGCGATTCAAAGAACCCATAGTGAAGGGCCGAGGCGGGAAACGCCTGCTCCAGCGCCTCCATGGTGTGGTGGTAGCGGGTGCGGACTTCGTGAAAATCGTTGTCGAAGGTGCGCAGCACTCGCGTCTCGACGGGTTCGATCGCCTCGCCGGGGTGGACCCGGTGAAACATCCGCTCCGCCGACCAGATCCGCTCCACGGGGTCTCGCAGCAAGAACACCACGCGCACCTCAACGCCGCGGGCGTCAAACTCCTGACGGATGGCCGCGAAACGCTCGGCGCTGAGTGCGGCGTACGACGGCGTGATGTCGGCCGTGAGCAGCACCTGGTCGTTGCGCTTGAGCAGGGACTCGAAGTAGTCGAAGTAGAGCTCGGGGGACGCCCAGAAGGCCGCTCTGCGCAGGGCCGACGCATCGGCGGCGCTCCCTGCCTGGAGGTCCTTGAGGGCTCGCCGTGACTTGGTGAGCACCGTCTCGCGCATCTGCTCGGCGCCGGGCAGATCCAACATGTCGAACAGGTGGTATTCCTTGAGGAAGCCCACGTCCACCTGGGCCGACGAACTCAGATAGTCGTGCAGCCAGGTGGTGCCGCCCTTTTGGCAGCCCACGCCCAGCAGAAACGTTCGCGCACTCCTCACCGGGAGATTGTGACGCACCGACGGCCCGCCCCCTGCGTTGGGGACGGGCCGTCGGGCATGGAGCTATGGGCGATCAGTTGCCGCCGGTGAGCTTTTCGCGCAGTGCCTGCAGGGCCTCGTCGGAAGCCAAGGAGCCGCCCGTGGGCTCATCGGCAGCCGGCTCTTCGGCGCTTGAGGAGTACGACGTCGCCTCGGTGGCCTCTTCCTCGGCAACCTTGGCTTCGGCCTGCTGCTTGACGTGCGCCTCCCAGCGAGCATGGGCCTGAGCGTATTGCTGCTCCCAGACCGCACGCTGATCGTCGAAACCGTCGAGCCACTCGCCGGTGTCGGGGTCGAAGCCGTCGGGGTAGACGTAGTTGCCCTGGTCGTCGTACGTCGCGGCCATGCCGTAGAGCGTCGGGTCGAATTCCTCGACATCGACCGCGGTGGCGGTCTCGTTGGCCTGCTTGAGCGACAGCGAGATCCGACGGCGCTCGAGGTCGATGTCGATGATCTTGACCATCACATCGTCGTTGACCTGGACGACCTGCTCGGGGATCTCGACGTGGCGCTCGGCCAACTCCGAGATGTGCACCAAGCCCTCGATGCCCTCTTCGACCCGCACGAACGAACCGAAGGGCACCAACTTGGTGACCTTGCCAGGCACGATCTGACCCATCTGGTGGGTGCGTGCGAAGTGCTGCCAGGGATCTTCCTGAGTGGCTTTGAGGGACAGCGAAACCCGCTCGCGGTCCATGTCGACATCGAGAACCTCGACGGTGACCTCGTCACCCACGGTGACGACCTCGCTCGGGTGATCGATGTGCTTCCACGAGAGCTCCGAGACGTGCACCAGACCGTCGACGCCGCCGAGATCCACGAACGCACCGAAGTTGACGATCGAGGAGACGACACCCTTGCGGATCTGGCCCTTCTGGAGCTGGGTCAAGAAGCCATGTCGAACCTCGGACTGGGTCTGCTCGAGCCAGGCGCGACGCGAGAGCACCACGTTGTTGCGGTTCTTGTCGAGTTCGATGATCTTGGCCTCAAGCGTCTGCCCGACGTACGGCTGAAGGTCGCGGACGCGACGCATTTCCACCAAGGAGGCGGGCAAGAAGCCGCGCAGACCGATGTCGAGAATCAAGCCGCCCTTAACGACCTCGATGACGGTTCCTTCGACCACGCCATCTTCTTCCTTGACCTGCTCGATGGTGCCCCAGGCGCGTTCGTATTGGGCGCGCTTCTTGGACAGGATCAGGCGCCCTTCCTTGTCCTCCTTCTGGAGAACCAGGGCTTCGACCTCATCGCCGACCTTGACGACGTCGTTGGGGTCCACATCGTGCTTGATAGACAACTCGCGCGAAGGGATCACCCCTTCGGTCTTGTAGCCGATGTCGAGCAGGACTTCGTCGCGGTCGACCTTGACGATGGTGCCGGAAACGATGTCACCGTCGTTGAAGTATTTGATCGTCTCGTCGATAGCGGCGAGGAAGTCCTCTTCCGATCCGATGTCGTTGATGGCCACCTGAGGGGCCGCGGTCTCGGAATAGGGAGTCAAGATGCTGCTTGTCATAGGGGAACAAAATTCCTTGATGAATGGAGTTGTGCGGGCATGCCGGAGGCCCCTTTCACTACCGTTGGATCGTTGCCTCGAACTTCAGGCGGGTGATAGCGAGCTCGAATCCGCTCCGTCTGGAACCCGGGCAGACCTCTGGCGAACGGTAAGCCTACGCGCTCGCGCCCTCCGCGGTCCAACCGCCGGGACCGGGCACCAGGACTGGGCACCGGCCTAGTCAGCAGCACCGAGCGCCGCGTGCAGGTCGCCGGCGCGACTGATCGCGCGCAACAGATCGTGGGCCCGTGCCGCGACCGGGTTCTCGAGGCGACGAGTGGCGAGCTCGATCAGTGCCCACAGATCGGCTGCCCGGGCTAGGTCGAGGGTGTGGGGGGCCTCGCCCCCACGGACCGATTGGTAGGCCGCCAACACGGCCGCGACAAAGGCCGGGTGGCGATCAAAACGGACCAGATTGCCCAGGTCGGCGTAGGGGTTTCCCGCATGGGCGAACTCCCAATCCACGATTCCGGCGACCCGCAAAGTGTCCGGGTCGACCAGCACGTTCTTGGAGTTGAAGTCGCTGTGCACCAGAGTGACCCGCCGCACCTCGTCGAGGAGTTCCTGGGCCATCTTCGCCACCGCCGCGAGGGCGGCGAGGTCGCGGGCGGGCCACGCCAGTGCGACCGCGTGGTGCTCGACCCAACCTTCGAGCCCGTCGGCTCCCTCGAATCGGCCGACGCTCAGCTGGCCGTCGATGAACGGTCCGGGCGTCAACATGGCCATGCCCCCCAACGTGGCCAGCACCTCGCCCAACCGGCTGCCCAGGGTGTTCAGCCCGGCCTCGTCGAGGTCGGCCATCAGCACGTCGGCGCGCACTCCGGGGAGAAACGAAGTCACGAGCAGCGCCGGCGTTCCGGAAACCTCATCGGCGCGACGTACCTCCAACACCTCGGCGACCGGAACCAAACCACTCACCAGCCGGAGCAACGCGGCGTCGACGTCCTGGGCGTTGGAGCCGCGGTGGCTCGGTCGCGCATAAAGGCGTACGACGCAGCGCTCCCCCGCAGCCTCGGCGACGAACGTCTCCCCCGACCAGCCGCCGGGCAGCGGTCGCAGCGAGGCAAAGTCCACGGCCGCGATCTTGTCACAGGACGTCGGGGGTAGGGTCCTGGCCGTGGAGGAGCCAGCGCCCTACCCGCCCGTGCGGGTCGAACGCCGACGGGTGGACGAGGTCGAGTCGCGCAGGGCCAATGGGCCCGACTGGGATCGATATGCCGACGAATACCAAGCCACGCACGGTGAGTTTCTGGGCGACGTGGGCTTTGTCTGGGGCCCTGAAGGCATCACGGAGGGCGATCTCGTGGTCCTCGGCCCGGTCGATGGTCGCGAAGTGCTGGAGGTCGGCTCAGGGGCGGGTCAATGTTCCCGCTGGATCCGCAGCCAAGGCGGCCGCACCTTCGGCCTGGACCTGTCGATGCGGCAACTGCAGCACTCCCGCAGGATCGATGAACACACCGGCATTGCTGTGCCGTCGGTGGCCGGCACCGCCACCCATCTGCCGTTTCGCGATGACACCTTCGACATCGTCTTTTCGTCCTTCGGCGCGCTCCAGTTCGTCGCCGACATCGACGTGGCCATCCGCGAAACCGCACGCGTGTTGAAGACCGGGGGGCGGTTCGCGTTTTCGATCACCCACCCGACCCGGTGGATGTTCCCCGACGACCCCGGACCCGGCGGCCTCACCGCGTCACAGTCCTATTGGGATCGGACGCCCTATGTCGAGGTCGACGACGCCACCGACCGGGTCAGTTATGTGGAGCACCACCGAACGCTCGGCGATTGGGTCAGCCTGTTGGCATCCAACGGATTCGTCATCGAAGACCTCCGCGAACCGCGGTGGCCCGAGGGACACGAGCGCGTGTGGGGCGGCTGGTCGGCACTTCGCGGCAGGTTGACGCCGGGCACCGCGATCTTCGTCGCCCGTCTCGGCTGAGCGGCAGGCTCAGGAGTCTTCGGTGACCGCGTCCAGGACGGTGGTGCTGTCGTCGCCGGCAAGTTCGTCGCTGGAGTCGCCCCGCCGATGCAGCAGGAGGCCGCCCACGATGCCGAGCAGGCCGAGCAGACCGAAGGTCCAGGGCAGCACCGACTTGGCCAGGTTAAGCAGCGTGGCCTTCTGGGCGTATTTGTCCACGTTGCCCTTGACCGTCGCGTCGTCGAAGCCGGTGACCACGTTGCTGGTCACGATCCGGTCCTCGCCGTTGTAGGCGATGGTGTTGTTCTGGGTCTCGGAGCGATTGATGATCACGCCGGTGTTGGGCTCGACCCACAAGGTGCGCACGTTGGAATACATGCTCTGCGCCGTCAGGTTGCCGTCACCGGGCTCACCGAGAAGACTCGCCGGCACCTCGCGCTCGCCCACCTCAGTGGGGGGAATCGTGTGCACGAACTTGTAGGTCTCCAAGCCCTCGACAGTCTCGGTATCGACGTACTCGATGGGCACGGTCTTCTTCAGGGAGCCGTCCCAGAAGTCGTAGGTCTGCTTTTGGGTGTCGAACGGGAACTTGACCAACAGGCCCTGGTGCTCGAGGGGAACGCGGGTGCCCTCCTCTTCCTCGAGGTACTCACCGCAGCAGTTCACCGCCTCGGCCGTGTGCGCGTCGAACGCGACTCGTTCGATGTCGCGGCTGCGAATCACCCCATCAGAGGATTTGGTCGAGGTCTTGCTCTCCCACACCACGACGCCATTGCCCTGCTCGTCCGCTGCGGCCACGTCCCCGGTCGTCACGACCGTGGTCGTCAGGTCGGTCTGGATCTCGTGGAAGGTGCTCGTGTCGAAGACCGTGGCATCCGGGCCCACCAGCGTCGTCACGCTCTCCTGCCCCTTGGGGGCGACAGCGAGGGTCGGATAGGCGTACATCCGAACCAACAACCCAGTGGCAATGAGGAAAGCCCCCAGGCCAACGACAACCAATCCCAACTTGCGCACTAGCTTGCTCCTCCCGGGGCAACGGACACTCGTCCGGACCGCTGCGCAGGTTACCAGCCAGTTGGGCTAGCGTCACGGGGCAACGGAGGGTGTCGTCAAATCGTTGCGCCGCAACACCATCCACAGGTTCCAGGTGACCACCTCGCGCAGCCCGGGGATCCGAAGCAGGTGACGTGCGCTGGGAGGCAGATAGCGCGGTCTTAGTTCCAGTACGTCGAGGTCTGGACGGCTTGCGATCCAATCCAGCCCCTCACTGACTGTGGCTGCGAACATGTCCTCCCCGAAGGTGTGCTTCGGCGCTTTTCCATGCTTGCGGGCATACCGTCGGCCCGCTCTGGCGCCGCCGAGGTAGTGCCACGGCGAGGTCTCGTGCCCGCCCCAGGGGCCCCACCAAATCGTGTAGGACAGCACCACAAAGCCGCCCGGCTTGACTACCCGTACGATTTCGTCGCAGGCGGCGGGCAGGTCCCGCACGTGCTCCAACAAGTTGCTCGAAAAGGCGACGTCGACGGCCCCATCGCGCAGCGGCACCTGTTCGACCAACCCTTGGAGCGCGACCCGGGGGCGGCGTCCATGCAACTGCATCTCGCTGGCGGAGGCGTCGATCACCACACACCGGGCGCCCTCGCGTTCGAAGGCACCGGCGTAGAACCCCGGGCCGCCCCCGAAGTCGGCGACGACTCGGCCAGCGAAGTCGAGATGCCGCTTCATCAGGGCCACGGTGTCGTCCGCGATCAAGTTGTAGAACCCGTCGGGGTCGCGTTGCTCGGTCAGGAACGAGCGAAAGAGGCGGACGGAGCGGCGCACGTCGTCAGCGGGCTGGTCACCGGTTGCTGCGAAGACGGGGGCTGGCGGCACCCGTGGATGTTAGCCTCCCTCGTCACAACTGAGCGGAAAGGGCGAGGAGTGCACGCAGCCCAATCCGACGCGACCGCGGTGGCACGGCGCGTCGTGATCTTGAACTGGCGCGATCCCTGGCACCCGGAGGCGGGTGGCTCGGAGCTCTACGTCCACCAGGTCGCCCACCAACTGTGCCAGCGCGAGTTCGAGGTGGTCTGGTTCTCCGCGCGGTACGACGGCGCCAGCAAACGAGAAGTCCGTGAGGGTGTGACCTATCTGCGTCGGGGCGGCCACCTGACCGTCTATCTGTGGGCAGCACTGCTCCTGCTCACCCGGCGGCTCGGCCGGGCTGACGCGGTCCTCGAAGTGCAAAACGGCATGCCCTTCCTCGCCACCCTCTTCACCCGAACCCGCGTCGTCGTCTTGGTGCATCACGTCCACCGTGAGCAGTGGCCGGTGGTCGGGCGGGTGTTGGCCCGGATCGGCTGGTTCATGGAGTCGCGCGTCGCCGTGGCGGCCAATCGGCACAACGACTACCTAGCAGTGAGCGAGATCACCCGCGAGGAACTGGCCGAGTTGGGCGTCGCCGGAGATTCGGTGAGCATCGCGCACAACGGGAGCCCGCCGATCCCGGCGTACACCCCACAACCGCAGACCAGCACCCCGACCCTCGTCACGGTCAGCAGGCTGGTGCCGCACAAGCAGGTGGAGCATGCCCTGTGGGTGGTGCAACGGCTGCGGCCCGAGTTCCCGGGTCTGCGACTGCGGGTCGTCGGCTCTGGATGGTGGGCGCAACCCCTGCTCGAACTGCGTCAAGAACTCGGGCTCACCGACTCCGTCGACTTCCTCGGCCACGTGGACGACGTGGAGAAGTTCGAGGAGTTGTCCCAAGCCTGGGTGCACGTGTTGCCTTCGCTCAAAGAGGGGTGGGGACTCTCGATTGTCGAGGCGGCCAGCGTCGGGGTGCCCACGGTGGCGTACCGCAGCGCAGGGGGGGTCCGAGAATCGATCGTGCATGGGTTGACCGGAGTGCTCGCAGAAGACCTGGACGACTTCGTCGAGCAGGTTCGCCGACTGCTCCTCGACGCGCGTTTGCGCGCCGACATGGGGCGGGAGGCTCGCCGTCGATCAGACACGTTCAACTGGATCACCACGACGGACGTCGTGTGCCGTCGGCTCTTTCCCGAAGAAGTCTGAAGGACATACACAAGGGGCCCCGTAACCGGAGCCCCCAGGCATCAGCAGTTGGATGCGTTGCAGCTGCGGCAACGCATCAGATTCGTCACTCGTCGGCGTAGGTGACCGATGCGGGGTTGACCCCCGAGGTCTCCTGTGTGGAGTTATAGGTGGACACACCACCGACCACCAGCGCCGTCGACGCCACTGCCCCCGTGATCAGTGCTACCAACAAACCCATTTTGCTTCCTTCTGGTCACAGACCGAACCCACGTCCGGTACGAGCCCGCCCAGTATACGCACGGATACTTGCGAGAAGCGCATTACTCGCGCAAAGGATGACCAGCGCGCCGACCAATCCATCCACGACCAGGTAGAGCCGCCCGAACTCCGCGAGCCGAGCCGGCCTGCTCTGCGGCAACTCGACCAATTGAAGGTGCGCTCCGTCGAACTCAACCCGACCTGCCCCGGGCTCGAGAACCCCACCACCTGGGGTCCCCCGCTCCGTCACGACCCAACGAATGCCCAGGTCGCTCAGCACCGGCCCGAGTGGTTCGCCGGCTGCGATCGCCAACCGCATCCGTTCCGCCTCCGGTGACTCGCCGCGCACTGTCGAGGTTCCCAAACTCAGCGAATCGTCGACCAACACTCGCCCCGGGAAGAACCTGGGCGCCGGGTCAAGCACGGCCCGATCCTGATTCCACGCGAAGCGCCGGTAGACCGTGAAGGGCAAGATCACCACCCGATCCTCCACCCCGAGCGAGGTCGGCGCCGACGCCTGCATGCGGGCGGCCACGACCTTCCAGTCGGCCGGGTACGCCGCAGGGGAAAGTCGGCCCACCAACCCCCACCCCAGGGTGGGCAGACACAAGATCGGCAGAACCGCGATCGCGGCCAGGCTGGCGGCGCGTGGGACCGGGCTCTTCCGCTGGGCCCGCCCGCCGCCGGCGTACCCCGCCACGACCTGGCTCAGTCCGAGCGCGAGCAACAACAGCCACGGTCCCAGCCATTTGTGGGTGTCCCGCAACAATCCGCCTCCGGGCACCTCGACGATGAGCCATTCGGCCACGGACTGTCCCGCGCCAGTGCTGAGCAGGACCGTCATCAGGAACAGCCCTACGGCAGGCAGCCAGACGCCCCTCAGCGCCGCCGACACACCCCTTGGGGCGTCGTGCGGATCTCGCTTCAGCCCGCGCCACACCCCAGCCAGCGCTATCAGCGCCACCACCAGGGAAAGTGCTCCGAGCACCACGGTGCCGCGATCGACCGGGTGCACCGACTCTTTCCAGATGCCACCCCCGGTCACCAGCGACACCGCCAGGCCGTACGCCGTGTCCGGTGCCGCCGCAAAGGCAGCGGCGCCGCCCGCGTCCGGTGCCAGCGGTGACGCGTTGAGGATTCCAGGCAAGATCCACGGCAGGTTGAGCGTGCCGACGACGAGGGCGCCCTGACCCAGGCGCACCACTCGTTGCGCCCAGGAGCCGGCAGACGCAGTTGCCATCACTCCCACGGCGAGCAGCCCGGTCATCGCCCCGCCCGTGGGGCTCGCTACCCCCGCGACTCCCAGAGGCACCACGAGCCGACTCCAGTTCGCCAGCTGGCTCCGCCAGCGGGAGGCCCGATCAGCGGGACCGAGTGACGCCGAGAGGGTTAGCGCCGCAGCGACCACCCACGGCAGGGCGGCGTACCCGCACAGGAGCGCCCAGTGCCCGATCGCTAGACGTTCGTAGACATAGGGGTTCCAGACAAACAGCACCGCCCCGGCCAGCGCCGCCGGGGCCGGTAGGTCGCGCGTCAGGCGCAACACCCCCCAGCCCGCGGCCGACAGGATGGCGAACAGGATGATGCGCTGGAGCACTGCCCCCGGGACCAACTGCGACAGCAGGGAGATGGCCGCGTCTCCGGGGACCGCCCGCGGAACCCCGCCATCGGCTCCTGTCCAAGCCGCCTTCCAGGGCTGTTCCGGCACGAACACCATGTCGCCGACCAACATGAAACCTCGCCCGAACATCGCCGGCCCCATCACGAGCGCAGCGACCAGCGGCGGCACCCAACCACGCCCGGCATAACGGGTCACGTGGGGTCGCCCAATACCGGGACGCCCACCGTCGCATTGGTCAGACACACCACCCAATCCGGCGCATCCGCGGTGACCTCGAGTTCCTGAATCTCACCACTCACTACCAGGTCCACGATGTGCAGTCCCTTGGCAACGGGCACAAGTTGGGTGCTGCTCCCAGCGGTCACGGTGATGGTGCCGTCGGCGTTGGTGTAGTAGCCGAGCCGCAGGACCAGCCCCTCACCGGTCACCGGCGCTGCGAGGGGTACGACGGCACCCTCGTCGGTGATCGGGTAGCCGCACGCCGTGTCGTCGCTCGGCGCGGCGGTCACGGTCGCTCCGAAGTCGACTTCGTGCAGCGACCCGTCGGGTCCCACCAACCTCAGTTGCGGGGAGGGGACGTCGAACACCGGCGCTTCGGGGATTCCCCCGAGCACGGTGGACAATCGCCCGTCGGTCCCGAACCACGAGATCATCACTTCGGTCGGGACCGCGCCGTCATAGAGCACCGCGCCCGGCTCTGCCTGGAGGTCGGCGCGGATCCGGTCGATGAAGGCTCGACTCGACTCGTTGTAGGTGTAGGGCGCGATCACGTCCGTGGTCAGCCACGCGGACGCGGCATAGGCGAGGGTGAGGGCGCCGCTCGCCAGCGCCCTGGACCGGCGGGCGGAGGGCTCAGCGGCCCCGACCCGAACCGAATCCCCCAAGATCAGCGCAAGGGCGACGATAGCGACCGGGACGATGTCCGCGGCATAACGCGGAATGAGGCCGAACGCCGACCCCATGGCCGTGCGACCGGCAAACAGCAGGCTCACGTCCATCAGCGCATAGCTGACCAAGAGCAGCCAGCCCCACCGAGCGCGCGATCCGCCACGCTTCAGCGTGACCCAGGCAAGCCCCAGCGTCAGGAAGCCGGTCAGCACGACTGCCCCGTTGGCCGGCAGCAGCAGGGAGTTGCCCAGGACGTCTCCGCGCCACGGCCCACCCCACAAGCCGGGATTGAGATTGCGGGTCATGAAGTTGGCGACCAAGGCCGCGTCCGAGCGTCGTGAGCCCGCCGTCGTCGAGGCGATCGGTGCCAGGGCACGATGGGTGAAGAGATACCCCACGCACACCACGGCGAGGGCGACCCACAACGATCGATGCCGTCGGAGCGCACCGAGCACCTTGCGGGGACCGCTCGACGCTGGTTCGTAGGCCGTCGCCACGAAGGCGATCACCACCGGAATGAGCAGGCCGCGCTCTTGGAACGTCAGGGCCAGCGACACAGCCACAATCACCTGCACGGGGAAGATCTGACGGTCGTCGTGCAGGCCCACCAGGAAGGCCCACACCGCCCACAACAGACAGGCCGACACCGGCAGGAACTGGATCGCCACCGCCCACCACTGCGTGGACCACAGCGTGAGCGGGCTGAAGAGATAGACCGCGAGGAGGGGCAAGCGCAGCCACCGCTCGCCCAGCAGTTGGGTGAGCACCAACCAGGCGAGAACGGCCCCGATGACCTGCAGGATCAGGACGGAGGCGACGGCCAGCCCCCAGTCCAAGGAGCCGAGCCTGGCCTGGCCTGCCGCAATGAGGAATCCCCCGGGGAACAAATGCCCCGAATAGTTCTGGGAGATCATGTCGATCGACACCGGAGCGCGCCCCAGTTCCAACATCAGGAAGTCGTCCTGAGTGAAGAACGAACGGCTGAGAAGGACCCCCCGCCACCAGGCCTGAACCACGATCAGGAAACCCGCCGCGAAGCCCGCCCGCGACAACCAGGGACGCAAGACGCGGCGCCACGCGCTCAACCAGTCGTGCTCAGTCGTCATCGGTTGCTCCCGATGTGTGCGGCTCCGGGTCATCGGGAAGTCTGGAGGCCGACTTGCCCCTCGGCCACCATGCGAGCGTCAGCAAGCCAACTCCCATCCCGGCGATCAGGTCGGCCACCAGGGGATGGCGGCCGACCGGTTGGTTTGCGAGCGCGCCGACGATGCCGGCAACGCCCACCAAGAGACCCGCCAGGAGCCCTGGCGAGGGAAGCACCTTGCGAGCGAGATGCCCCGCAGCGAAGCCACCGAGCACCGCCGGTCCACCGAGCACACCAGAGACCACCAGCCCGACGAGTGCGCGCCGATGCCCGAGGCCTGGCCGCCCCGCGGCCGATGGCCCGATCAACGACGCATCTGCGGCGTCGGACGAGGACTCCTCGGCTGCGACCCGACGATCGTGCAGCAGACTCCACATGGCGCCGAGGAGGAGGGCCAGGGCGAGCAATCCTCCGAGCAGCAGAGCCCCTCGATAGGCCCGATCGGGGGCGAATCGCAACACCACCTGGCCGCCGTCACCGGCCGGGAGCAGATAGCCCTGCTGCCAGCCGTCCAGCGTGACCCGCGTCAGTCGTCGGCCATCGAGTTCGGCGTACCAGCCCTCGTTGAGGTTCTCCGCGACCCGGAGCACGGCTTCCTCACCCGGGGCTACGTCGAGCGTGCGCAGCCCGGGACCCCAGGTGTGTACGTCGAGCTCGCGATGGGTGGCCGGGTTGCCCGCGACCGGATATTCGGGGCGCAGGACCAGCTGGGTGACCTGGAACTGTTCGGTCGACCGGACGCCGACCTCGTGCTCACCCGGAGTCAGGGACACCGGTCCGTGGCAGGTTCTCAGTTTGAGGGGCGTGCCCGCGATCACGTCGCCAACGGTGCCCGTCACCACCGTCGGCTCGATCCGCCCATCGATCTCGACCTCGGGACCGATCCCACAGATCGCTCCCGTCGGCGCACTGAGATCGAGCGGATGCGCGAGATCTTGAGCACCTTCGAGGAGCAGCTCACCGACCCCGACCGGTGTCCCCCGCGCATCGCCGGTGCCAGCGAAGGTGATCCGGAACTTGCGCGCCGTGAACGGTGTGATCACCCCAAACGCGGACGAATCGAGGTCGACCTCCTGTTGTTGACCGTCGACAGTCAGCACCGCGCTCGCCGGCCCGACCGCGTTGCCCGTCGGACGCACGATGCGCAAACCGGTGATGGTGCGCCGTTCGGGTAGTTGCACGAACAGTTGGGGCGCCTCTGCCCCGGGCTCGGCCACCCAGGACGTGGCCGGGTTGTTGTCGAAGGCCAACTGACCGGAGACCGTGGGTTCGTTCGCATAAACCGAGGAGGCGCGGACCCGGGCCTCACCAATCAGGAACGGCTCCAACAACTTCTGCGTTGCCGACGTCGGCAACGCCGTGAGGTTTCCGCGGATCGCCCACGAGCCATATTCGCCGAGCGTGAAGCTGCGGAAGAGCCCCCGTTCTTCCTCCGAGACGCGTCCGGTTTCCCTGTCACAACTCGGACCAAACAGGGTCTGCAGGCAACCTCGGCGGTGGGGTCGGGCCCGGAAGATGAACGAGGTCTGCGACCCGGCCTCAACGTCGGGGACGACGAGGCGTCGGGAGACAGCCAGTCCGTCGAGCTCCACGTCGCGGATCGCCACCACTCCGGTCGCACCGGCGACGCGTTCGACGTCGATCCGCACGCTGCTCACCGGCTGCCCCGAGAGTCTCACGGGGACCACGCCGGTCTCCGGGTCGACATCGAGCACCTGCCGCTGGGTGCCCGCGGTCACGGCGATCTGGCGGATCGGCACGCCCAAGACGCCGTCGGTCGACACCGTCACGCTGAGGCGGCGCAGGGGGTACGGCGCAGCCAGGCGAGCCGCGACCCATTGGTCCGTCGGATCCTCGAAGGGCACGGACTGCCAATAGGTCTCGACGACACCGTCAAACGCCGAATAGGGA
The DNA here is from genome assembly GCA_963814245.1 of uncultured Actinomycetota bacterium. GTDB lineage: Bacteria > Actinomycetota > Actinomycetes > Propionibacteriales > Nocardioidaceae > Nocardioides. Next base: position 771,097 of record CAWFBY010000003.1, on the reverse strand, counting down.
CCCCGTTCGGGGCGCACAGGCCCCAGCGTGTCGACGTACCCTCCCGAAGTGGACGCCGTGACCGCTGCGAGCCCGCTGTATTCCGCGGCGATCCGCGGGACGCCATCGACTCCGGGATAGTCATGCGCCGGACGTTTGGTCCGATAGGGCTCGGTCGTGGCCATGATCTGGCTGACCGAATCGTGGAGCCGGCCAAACTGACGCTCGCGCAGGCGATAGCCGTCGGCCACGATGTCGGGCCGATCGTCGGCTGACGGCTGCGCGATCACCCGGACCGGCTCCTGCGGGCGCAATGTCCCGGCTTCAAGCGCGCTGAGAATGTCCTCGGGCCCGCCAGCGAGAGTCTTGATGGCCCTGGTGCTCACCGCCTCGACGACCGGGTGGGGTGCCCGAACCGCAAAGACATCGATCAGGGCCTCGTCACCAAAACCCGACTTCCCGAAAGACGCGACGCGCTCCAGCCCCGGGCTCGCCGCGATGGCCAGATCGACCCGGGCAGGCGGCGGCGCACTGGTGGCGAAGAGGTCCAGGTCGCGCCTGACCAGCACCCAGCCGATCCCCGCGCGGGCCAACGCCTGGGACAGCCGGGCCGAGCCCACCCCATCGGTGATCTTCTCCTCGAGGGAGTCCAACATCCGGATCGTGGGACCCGGCGTGAGCGGGATTTGGCTGCGCGTCACCCAGGGGGTGCTGGCCACGCCTTGGAACGGCTCGTCGATGGTCCACCCCCACCACTGCTGACCGAATCCCGAGCCGGGCAGGATCAACGTGCGCGAGCCGTCGTCGTGCGCGTCCAGATAGGCCGCAGCCTCGGACCACGCCTGGGGGACTTCGTCCCACCCCGGTTTGCGCAGTCTGCCTTGGACCATCGGCAAGGCCGTGATCGCCAACATCGCGAGTGCGGTGCTGAGCGCGGCGACCCGCAGCACCCCTCGTCGGCGATCCGCCACCCGCCACCGCGCCAACTCCGACACGGCTTGGGCGATACCGAGCGCGAGGGGCAACCGGATCAGTGGATCGACCTTGTGAACGTTGCGCAACATCGACAGCGGTCCGTCGAGGAGGTGTTGCACCCAGGTCTGCAGCGGCCCTTCAAGCGCCGAGTCGCGCGCCACCGTCAAACACACCAAGCCCAGCAACACACTCGCCACGAGCGGTCCGCGCAGCGGCATCCGGGCCCGGCTCAAACCGATCACGCCGATGCCGGCCACCACCGCGGTGGCGGCCACCAAGGCCGGCAGAGCCGCGAGGTCGAAGGCTCCGGGCCACCAGGGGCGTCCACCGACGTTCAAGAACGCCAACCAGTGATCGGCACCACGGGTCGCATTGGTCCACCCGAGCGGGCGTACGACGGCCGAGGAGGTCTCGATGTAGTCCAGGAACGGTGGGCTGTATTTGCCCAGCACGATCAGCGGCAACAGCCACCACGCGCTGGCCACGGTCACCGCGCCGAGCCACCAGCGCAGCAGCAGCCGTGCGTGCTGCTCGCGCCAGGACCAAGCCACCAGGAGGAAGGGAAGCGGAAGCACCGCGAGGTCCTCGACCGCGTTGACTCCTCCGAGGAAGAGCACGGCAACCGCCGACCACAGGGCGGCCGACCGATAGCCCCAGACCTGGCGCAGGCCAAGCACCAAGGGCAGCACCACGAACGGCAGGACCGCTGTGGGCAAGACCTCTGCGCTCAACACCCCTGACAACCCCAGCAAGCGCGGGGAAGCGGCGAAAGCCAACCCCGCCACGAGCCCGGTCCACCCGCTGGCTTCCGGCGAGAGGGCTCGCCAGAGCCGGCGCGCCCCTTCGTAGGCGACCAACAGCAGGCCGATCGACCACAGCCGTTGGGCCACCCAGTCGGAGACGCCGAGCCCCGACAGCGCTACGAAGAACGCACCCTGCGGGAAGAGATAGCCGTAGGCCTGGTTCTGGAGCTCACCGAAGGACGACTGGGGGTTCCATAGGTGCAGAGAACGGGCCAGGAACGCGCCCGGATCGGCAGTCAGATCGAACTTGGTGTCGAAGGTCGACTGCCCCACTCGCTGCAACAGTCCGAACAGAATCAGGACCAGCCAGATCACCGCGTTGGCGGCCCGCAACTGGGGGGTGAGCCGACGGCGCGAGTGGTGCAGAGGCCGCGAAGGGTCGGCTGCGGAAGTAATGACGCGCTCCTTCCGCTTGCGACCCGGACGTTGGGCGTGAAGTACCCTCCACGAAGTCTATTGCGGCAGACACTAACCTCTGCATGACCCCGACTCCCTGCACAGATCGGCTCTTCACCCATGGCACCCAGCCCCCCACCCGTCGAAGCTGACGGGTTTGCCGCCGCCTGGCAGCTGGCCGACCAGGTGCCCGGATGGCTGACTCGAGCCCAGGCCCGACTGCTTTTCGACCAGGCGACGGCGCTCCCCCAGGGCTCCATCGTGCTCGAGATCGGATCCCACCAGGGCCGTTCGACCATCATCCTGGCCGCCGCGGCTCGCGCCCGTGACTCCCGGGTGATCGCGGTCGACCCCTTCGTCGACGGACGCCTCTTTGGTGGCCTCGCGACCCGGGCGAAGTTCGAGCGCAATCTCGAGTCGGCCGGCCTGTCCGACCTGGTGGACCAGGTGGCGGACTACTCCACCCACGCCCGGCCGGGATGGACCGCTCCCATTGATCTGCTCTACATCGATGGCAAACACGACTATTGGACGGTCAGCGACGACCTCAAGTGGCGAGAATTCCTGCCCGAAGGGGCGCCGGTGTTGGTGCACGATGCCTTCTCCTCCATCGGCGTCACGCTGGGCATCCTGCATCGCGTGCTCCCCGCGTCCGACCTCCGTTATCTGCGCCGCGCCGGCTCCCTCGCGCTGTTCGAAGTGGGGCACCCCAGCCGGTCGGACCGGCTGCGCGTGGTGCGCGAGTTGCCGTGGTGGCTCCGCAATGTCGCGATCAAGGTCCTGCTCCGCCTGCGACTGCGCCCGGTGGCCCGCCTCGTCGGGCACGATTCGCCGTACGACCCCTATTAGGCGGAGCCGGCCGCCAACGCGGTCGCCACATCGCTCAACAGTTGCTCGTGCTCGGCCCGAGTGAACTCGGAGCGCCGAGTGCGCAGGCTCACCGTGGTGCTGTGTCGGGTCGAGGCCAGGCCAACGGCGACCGCCCGTGGTCCGCTCGGCGCCGGGAACATGATCACCTGACGCAGGCCCGGGCCGTCGATCAGACCGAGGTTGCTCACCAACGCCGTCGCCCCCAACCGGGCGCGCATCAGCCTGGTGATGGCCGGTCCGAGCCCGGCCGCCGACGTCTCGGGAAAGTCCGGCTCCGGCTCCAACGCCTCCAGGCGGCTGCGGACCTCGTGGGCGTCGAGCCGCCGATCCGTGGTCAGTCGCAGGTAGGCCGTCGCGCGGTCCGGGGCCACGATCGGCGTCGTACGACGCGAGGCGCCGATCAGCAACACTCTGTTGCGACGCCCCACGTGTGCTCGTTCGTCGAGCGCGACCAGCAACGCCGCGACCAGGTCAGCAGTGCCGACCGCTGTGCTGGGAAGCACCACGTCGGAGAGTTCCTCGTGACTGCCCGCACCCACGGACCCTGGACTCTGGCCCGAGCCATGCCCGGGAAACCGCACCGGTGGCCGCCACACTGCCTCGAGCGCGCGGCGGGCGCTGGTGCGGACGAACGAATGTGCCGAACGTCTGTCGGCGATGCCACGTGCGCCGGTGCTGATGGACGTGCCGGTGAGGAGCCCGACCAAACCCAACAGACCCAGCCCGTCAACGGCCCCATGATGGGCGGCCACCACGAGCCGCGTCGGATCCGCGGCCAGCAAGACTCGGGTCAACGGCCCATGCCGCTCGTAGGGGCGAGCACACACGTCGGCGCGCCGAGAAGACCACTCCTGTGACCCGGCTCGCTCGATCTCCGGCACCTGACCCAGGTGGGGACGAGCCGCCCACTCTGCGGCGGCGAGCAGCTCCAGATCGCGTGCAATCAGGGGCCGCTCGAACTCGACTTCGACTCCGATCCCGAAGCTTGCGGTGGGGTCGCCGTACAACCCCACGACCTCACGCGCCCGATGCACCGCGGGATCGACACCGAGCTGCGCGCTCGTCGGTCGTTCAGCCATCTCGAGGGGGACCGTTCCTTCCGCGCCGGTGTGCCGCACTGGGGAATGCCCCACAGTGGGGGCAAACTACCCCCCATGTCCCCCACCGGTCGCATCGAGGCTCAGCGCTCCCCCAGCACTGCGTTGGTGAGCGCTTTGCGACCGAGTCAGTGGGTGAAGAACCTCCTCGTCCTCGCGGCCCCCGTGATGTCGGGCCAAGTCACCGATTCGGCCGTGTTGGGCAACACCGCTCTCGCCTTCGTGGCCTTCAGCCTCGCTTCCTCCGGCAACTACCTGATCAACGACGTCTGCGATCTGACGGCCGATCAGCAACACCCCGTCAAGCGGCTCCGGCCCGTTGCGGCCGGCCAGGTGTCGCCGAGGCGGGCCTTGGTGGTGGGCTTCGGGCTAGTCGCGGCGTCCCTCGGCGTCGCCGCACTGGTCAACCTCAGCCTGCTCCTCGTGGTGGGGATCTACGCCTGCGCGACCGGTCTCTATTCCTGGCGGCTCAAGCACGAACCGGTGCTCGACATCGCCTTGGTGGCGAGCGGCTTCTTGCTTCGCGGCGTCGCGGGCGGGGTTGCCTCGCACATCGCGTTGTCGGAGTGGTTCTTGCTCGCAGCGGCGTTCGGGTCGCTGTTCATGGCTGCCGGCAAGCGGTACGCCGAGTCTCTCGAGGAAGCACCGGCCGAGTTTCGCCCCGCCCTGGCGGCGTACACCCCGACCTATCTGCGCTTCGTCTGGACGGTCTCGGCTGGGGTACTGATCATGACCTACGGCCTGTGGGCGTTCGATCTGAGCGCCGAACGGGACTCGATCCTGCCCGTCGTGTCGATGGCGCCATTCGTGTTGGCGGTGTTGCGCTACGCGATGGCGATCGACGCCGGGCTTGCGGGCGAACCCACTGAACTCTCGCTCCGCGACCGGGTTTTGCAAGTGCTGGCACTCGTGTGGCTCGGTGTCGCTGCAGCGGCGGTCTATTACTAGCGCAGCAGCCGCTTCGCTAGACGGAGTGCACCCTGTTTGGCGGAGCGCCGATGCTCGCTCACCCCGGCGGGGTCCTCCCGATGCTCCAGGAACCAGTCATAGGCCTGGCGGAACATCGCGTCAGTGGTCCATTGCGCGTGCCAGCCGAGCTCGCGCTGGGCGTCGGAGAGATCAAACCACATCGACTGGCCATACATGTTCCAGTGATAGGGCCCGAAGGGAGTCAGGTGCAGGCGCGCCGAGAGCGCCATCGCGCGCGAGGTGGGGCCAGCGGGCAACGAACGCACCCGCGCCCCCGTGCCGGCGTACTCGCACAACGCCACCAACGTTTCGCGCATGGTGCCGAACTCTTCGGCCCCGATGTGGAAGGTCGCCGGTCCCGGGCGCTGTGCCGCAAGGAGGCAGGCCTGGGCGACATCGTCGGCGTGCACGAATTGGTAGCGGTTGTCTCCCCTGCCGAGCACCGGCACGGCGGCTCCGTCGGCGATCCAGTCGAACAAGATGCCGAAGATGCCCAGCCGGCCATGCCCGACGATGGTTCTGGGCCGCACGATCGAAACGTCGAGGCCCTCGGCTACGGCGCGGCGGCACAGTGTCTCGGCCTCGAGCTTGGCTCGGCCATAACTCTCGACGGGGCACGGCGGCGTGTCCCGCGTGACCGGGTTGCTCGCAGGAATGCCGAAGACGGCCGACGACGAGGTGTGCACCACCTTGCCGACCCCCGCAGCTCTGCTGGCCTCAAGGAGCACTCCCGTGCCCTCGACGTTGACCCGCCAGAAGGCCTCCTCGTTGCGCGCCAACGGCACCTGGGCAACATTGTGATAGACCTCGGCGACGCCCTCGACGGCCCGCGCCACCGCCGTCGGATCGCAGATATCTCCCGCCACGAAGCCCACCTCGCGGGGCCGATCGTCGGTGTCCACCAGGTCGAGCACGCGGACCTCGCGCCCCGCCTCCAGCAGGGTGCGCACCACGGTGGTCCCGAAGTAGCCACTGCCACCGGTCACCAGCGCCAGCATCAGGCCTCCCGAGGTGCCACGTCGATGCCCCGCTCTCGACACCACACCAAGGAACGCCGCATCCCCTCGGCCAGGGCGACGTGCGGGCGATAGCCCAACACCTCACGCGTGCGCGAGATGTCGCAGGCGATGGTGTGGCGCAACTCCCCCAGCACGTGCAGCTCTTGGTGATAGCCACCGAAGCGCTGGATGGCCCGATCCGCTCGCTCGGCAACCGACCCGAGGATCGCCGGTGCCCGCAAAGTGCGCGCCGACACGGCGTAGCCCTCCTGACTGAGCACGGCGCGCACCGTGTGCACGATTTCGGCAAACGAGTAGGAGTCCTGGTCCGCCGCCCAGAACGCCTGGCCCGGGGCCTCGGGGTGCCGCTCCGCCAGAGCCACGGACTGCACCAGGTTGTCGACATAGACCATCGACCGACGCTGATCGCCACTGCCAAGGATCGGGAACCGTCCGCTAGCCACCAAGGTGAAGAAGCGGGTCTGTCTCTCAGGCTGCCAGGGCCCATAGAACCAAGGCGGCCGGATCACCACCGTCTCCATCCCGTGCGCCGTATTGGCCTCGAGGACGGCACGTTCGGCGGCGGCCTTGGACCGGCCATAGCCCAGATAGGGCCGATAGGGCTCGCGTTGTCGGAACACATCGGTGGGCGTCGGGTTGACGCCCATCGCGGAATTCGACGAGACCTGGACGGTACGCCGCGCGCCAGCCAACTGGGCCGCCCCAAGGACGTGGAGCGTCCCGACGTGATTGACCCGGTCGAAGTCAGCGGCCCGGTGAGGGTGAATGACACCTGCGGCGTGCACCACCGAGGCCCCGGCCGCGTCGGCGAAAAGCGGTTTCAGCGAGGCGGCGTCCGTCACGTCACCGAGAAAGGTCTCGGCGTGGGGCAGGACTTCGCGGACCAGGTCAGCCTCGGCGGCAGAGGTCACCAACGCGCGCACGGGACCGGTGCGCGCGATCGGTCCGTGTTCGGCGCTGGGGGACGCTACCGCAGCGAGGAAAGCCCGGCCGAACCAACCGGCCCCGCCCGTCAAGATCGTGAGTTCGGGCGCGGGCGCTAGGTGATCTCTAGTCATCGGTCTCCTTCCAACATCGCGGTGACGTTGCGCAGTGCCACCGCCATCAGCGTGCCCTGGGGATTGATCCCCGGCGCCCGGGGCAGCAGTGAGGCGTCGTTGACGCGGAGGTTGCGCACCCCCGGGATCCTCCCGTACGAATCGGCGGCACAGCGCCGCGCGTCTTCCCCCATCGGCACGCTCCCGCACAGATGAACGCTCATCAGCGCGGCGGTACGCCGGGTGAGGAGATCGCTGGCCGCAGCGACCTCAGCAGAGCTGTGGACGGGCCGGGAACCGCGCACCGAGGGCAAGGCCGCGGTCATACCGGCCTCCAGGAGCAACTCCAGAAGGCGTGCGAGCCCCGAACGCAGAAGCGACAGGTCGGTGTTCGTCAGGGCGTAGGTGACCAGCGGATCCCGATAGCGCCCCGTCACGCGAATCCGCCCGCTGCCTTCGCCGCGCAGTGCGGCGTAGTAGACCGCCTGCTGCCGCCAGTTGGTGACCTCCGCAGGACGGCCGGCATCGGCTGCGGCGACCGCCAGCATGCCCGGCATACTCGCGGAGGCACCCAGGGTGAGCGCGGGAGCGAACTCGGTCACCTGATAGGGCTCCAGATCTGTCCCCGGATTGATGTCCTCGGCGGCGGTGGCGAGCACCTTGACCGTGGGATGCACCGAGAAGGCGCACCCGACGTTGTGTCGCACGCCGCTGCGCAACAACAGCGCGGCGGTCTGGATGGTGCCCGCACAGACCACGACCTGGTGGGCCTGGATCAGCTCGCCCGTGTCCAGCCGCACCGCGCTGACCCGGTCTCCGACGATCTCCAGCCGCTCCACCCGAGCCCCGGTGCGCAGTTGAGCCCCCGCCGCCAGGGCATCGGCTAGGAACGTCCGGGTCATCGTCTGTTTCACCGCCGTGGGTGGGCCACCGTCGACAGCCTCGCTGTGCGTCACCCAACGCGGAACCTCCATGCCTGCCCAGCCGAGGTTCGCCGCTCCCCGAGCCAGAACCGAAGGACGAGCCGGCTCCGGACCCAAACTCACGTTGAGGCGAGCCTCAATCCGTTGCGCATGTGGCTCCAGTGAGCGCTCCGACAGGTCGTCGATGGCGAACTCTTCGGACCACTCCTTCAGGAGGGCTGCCGAGGGCCGGTGATAGAGACCCGAATTGACCTCGCTGCCACCCCCGGCGCCGCGCCCCTCGGCGTACGCAATGGACGGGAAGCCCAGCGCTGCCGTCAGGCCTGCAGCGCGGTACTGATGGCGCATCTGAGCCAGCGAATAGGGGGCATAGCGGTCGGCGTCGACCCAGTCCCCTTCCTCGAGTACGACGACAGACAGCCCCGCCTGCGCCGCCACGCTGGCCGTCACCGAGCCCCCCGGCCCAGAACCGATGACCACGACGTCCGGGATCACCGGTCGTCCCCGCCGTTCTCGGGATCCTGGTTGTGAAAGTTCAACAGTGCCAGGCTCCCCACGGCGCGGAGATACTCGCCGATGCCGGGCGCCGCGACCTGGGCGAGGCCGGTGACAAGGTCGCGACGCCGATCTGCGCTGAGCTGAGCGAAGGGTCGGCCGGAGCGTGCGCGGAGCGCCAACTGGGTTGCCTGACCAGCCGCACGAACGAAGGTCAAAGACACATCAGGCATGCGGGCCAGGTCGCTTTCGGCGCCCGTGGCGGCGGCGTCGATGCGCATCGGGTCGGCAGCGGGATATTCCCGACGCAGGACCGCTTCGGCCACGAGGTAGGCGAGACTGAGGCCTGCCTGACGCTGCATTCAGCCACTCCCTCCCCTTTGCCGAATCCTGATTCCTTCAGTGGCCCCAGTACCGTCTTCACCGTGCCGAACACGAGACCGTCCGCGATTCTGCGCGGAAGCGGCTCCATCCCCGTGGCGATGGGCACGATGAACGTGGCCGCCTACGCGTTCACCATGCTGGCGGCGCGCATGCTTGGGCCCCAAACATACGGTGCCCTGGCGAGCCTGATGGCGGCGGTCCTGGTGATCGGCGTACTGCAACTCGGACTCCAAGCAACCGCCGCGCGCCGGATCGCCGCGGAGCCCGAGCGGGTCGCTCAGATCGAACGCTCGATCCTGCGTGTCACCTATCGAGCAGCCCTGACGCTGGGCACCATCTTGCTCATCGCGACTCCCCTCGTGGACCGCATTCTTCGCCTCGACAGCTGGCCAACGGCGGCCCTCGTGGCCGTGATCGCCGTGCCGATGACCGTGATGGGAGGCCAGGCAGGCATCCTCCAGGGCGAGCGCAGGTGGACCCCGCTGGCCTGGATCTATGTGGCGAGTGGAGTCCCGCGATTGATTCTCGGCACCATCATGATCGCCTGGCAACCCAGCGAGTGGGCAGCCATGACCGGCGTCACCATCAGTGCGTTCGTGCCGGTGCTGGTGGGCATGTGGGCACTTCGTGGCGATCGAGAACACGGCGCCATCGCGGATCATCAGCGCGGGCGCGTGATCGTCGGCGAGATCGTGCACAACTCCCAGGCGCTGTTGGCGTTCCTCGCTCTGTCCAACGCGGACGTGATTGTCGCCAGAAACGTGCTCAGCGAGCATGAAGCCGGGCTGTATGCCGGCGGCCTGATCCTGGCCAAGGCGGTGTTGTTCCTCCCGCAATTCGTCGTGGTGATCGCGTTTCCGTCCATGTCGACCGCCCACGCCAGGCGCCAGGCGCTGATCAGGAGCGTCACGCTGGTCGGCTTGCTCGGGGCAGTTTGCACGGCAGGCGCCTGGCTCTTGCCCGACCTCGCGATGACCTTCGTCGGTGGAGACAAGTACGTCGCGATTGAGGACAAACTGTGGCTCTTCGCGGTCCTCGGGACCGCGCTGTCGATGCTCCAGCTCCTGGTCTATTCGGTGTTGGCACGACGCGGACAGCGTTCGATCTACGCCGTCTGGATCGCCTTGGCTCTGTTGGTGACGGCCGGCCTCCAACTCAACTCCGTCGATGCCCTGCTCCGCCTCGTGGTCACGATCGATGTCGGCCTGCTGGCGCTGATGCTCGTTTCGAGTCTGGTCATCCTCAAGCGCCTCGACGAGCAGCCCCACAAGGAAGCCGCGCTCAGCAGTTAGTGGGCCGCCTCGTGCCAACTGTGTCCGGTGCCCACCGAGACATCGAGGGGCACGGTGAGCTCGGCCGCCCCGCCCATCGCGTCCCGGACGAGCGCTTCCAGCTGCGCACGTTCGCCGGGGGCCACTTCGAAGACCAACTCGTCGTGCACCTGGAGCAGCATGCGTGAGCTCAGCCCTCCCGCGTCGAGCGCGGCTTGGACGCGCAGCATGGCGACCTTGATGAGATCGGCCGCCGACCCTTGAATCGGGGCGTTGAGCGCCATCCGCTCCGCCATTTCGCGGCGCTGCCGGTTGTCGCTGGTCAAGTCGGGCAGATAGCGCCGCCGCCCCATGATGGTCTCGGTGTAGCCACTGTGGCGTGCTTCATCGACGATGCCGCCGAGATATTCGCGGACACCTCCGAAGGTGACGAAATAGTCGTCCATCAGGCCCCGAGCCTCGCTCGCCTCGATCCGCAACTGCTGGGACAGGCCGTACGCCGACAGGCCGTAGGCCAACCCGTAGTTCATCGCCTTGATCTTCGCCCGCATCTCGATCGTCACCTCGCTGGCGTCCACCCCAAAGACCCGTGCGGCGGTGATCGAATGGAAGTCCTGCCCGGACCGGAAAGCCTCGATCAACAGTTGGTCGTCGGAGAGGTGGGCCATAATCCGCATTTCGACCTGGCTGTAGTCGGCCGTCATCAGGGACTCATAGCCGGCGCCCACCACGAATCCCTCGCGGATGCGCCGCCCCTCCTCGGTGCGGACGGGGATGTTCTGCAGATTGGGATCGGTGCTCGACAGCCGACCGGTGGCGGCGATCAACTGGTTGAACGTCGTGTGGATCCGACCATCCGGAGCCACCGTCTTGAGCAAACCTTCGAGGGTTTGTCGGAGCCGCGAGACGTCGCGATGGCGCAGTAGAGCCAGGAGGAACGGGTGTTCGGTCTTCTCGAACAAGACCTGCAGGGCCTCGGCATCGGTGGTGTAGCCGGTCTTGGTGCGTTTGGTCTTGGGCATGTCGAGCTCGTCGAACAACACGACCTGCAACTGCTTGGGGGAACCGAGGTTGATCTCCTTGCCGATGACCGAATAGGCGTCGGCAGCGGCCATCTGGACCTCGGTAGCGAAGTGGGCCTCCAGCCCTTCAAGATGATCGATATCGACCGCGATGCCGGTCTGCTCCATGGTGGCCAACAGGTCGACCAACGGAAGTTCCACGTCGGCCAGCAACCGGGTGCCGCCGTGCTCGTCGACGGCCACGTCGAGCGCTTCGGCCAGATCGAGCACGGCACGCGCATGCAGCATGTCGACTTCGGCGCTCACCCCTCCGGCCTCGTCGAGGGCATCGAAGCTGAGTTGGCCATCGTCGACCGTGTCCTGCTTGAGCTCGCGCTTGAGATAACGCAGGGTCAGGTCGGCGAGGTCATAGGAACGCTGATCGGGACGCACGAGGTAGGCAGCAAGGGCGGTGTCACTCACCAGGCCGCGCAGCCGCCAGCCGCGGGCCGCGAGGGCCAGGATGGGGCCCTTGGCGTCGTGCATGACCTTGGCCGCGGAGGGGTCGCCCAGCCAGTCGTGAAGGGCGGTCTCATCCTCAACGGTCAGGTCGGCCACGTCGATCCACGCAGCGGTCGCATCCGTGGCGGCTAGCGCCAGCGAGCGCACTTCGCCGGTCCCACCCCGCCACGAGCCCTGCACCGACAACCCCACCCGCTGACCCGCGGAAGGCCCAGCCGCCCCACCATGCGTGCCCAACCAGGCGCCGACCGTCCCGGGCGCCAGTCGGGTTCCCGCAAGATCGAAGCCCGAATCATCGATCTCTTCCTCGGACTCCAACGTCTCAAACAGCCGGTCGCGGAGGACCCGGAACTCCAACCCGTCAAACAACGTGTGCACTTCGTGGCGATCCCACGGGCGGATCGCCAGGTCTGCGGGGCCCAACTCGAGGTCCAGATCACGCACCAGGGCATTGAGCCGACGATTGCGGATCACGTCCCCGAGATGGTCGCGCAGGCTATCGCCGGCCTTGCCCGGCACTTGGTCGGCCGCAGTGATCAGGTTGTCGAGGCCATCAAACTGGGCCAGCCACTTAGCCGCTGTCTTCGGGCCAACACCGGGGATCCCGGGCAGGTTGTCGGAATCCTCGCCCACGAGTGCGGCCAACTCCGGATAGCGAGCTGGCGCAACGCCGTACTTCCCCTCCACCGCCGACGGAGTCATCCGCGCCAACTCGGAAACTCCGCGCATGGGATAGAGGACCGTCGACTGGTCGGTCACCAACTGAAGCGAGTCGCGATCACCCGTCAGAATCAGCACCTCGATGTCTAGGGCTAAGGCCTGGGTTACCAGCGTCGCGATGATGTCGTCGGCTTCGTAGCCCAGCTTCTGCAGGTAAGGAATGCGCAGCGCGTCTAGCACTTCTTGGATCAGCGGCAGCTGGCTGGCGAACTCGTCGGGGGTCTTGTTGCGCTTGGCCTTGTATTCCGGATATTCCTCGAGCCGGAAGGTCTTGCGGGAGATGTCGAAGGCGACCGCGATGTGCGTCGGTCGCTCGTCGCGCAACACATTGATGAGCATGGAGGTGAAGCCGTAGACCGCGTTGGTGTGCTGCCCCGTCGTCGTGGAGAAGTTTTCGACGGGCAGCGCGAAGAAGGCGCGGTAGGCCAGCGAGTGGCCATCGAGCAGGAGCAGACGTGGGCTGGCGGCATCGGACACGGGGCGACTCTATCCGGGCGCACCCCCCATCGGATCGTCGGCAAGAATGCCGACATGAACCATCCCGAGGACCCCAGCCCCGCGCCCACCCAACTGACCGGTGAGCAGTTCCTCAGCTCCTTTCCCAACGGGATGGGCGCCTTGAGTGACAGGTTGCAGATCGAGCTGATCGAGGTGAGTCCGCAACGAGTCGTGGCGACCATGCCGGTCGCCGGCAACACACAACCGTTTGGCCTCCTCCACGGCGGCGCCTCGGTGGCGCTCGCCGAATCCCTGGGCTCGGTGGGCTCGGCCATCCATGGGTGGCCGACCCGGGTCCCGGTGGGAGTCGACATCAACGCGACCCACCATCGTTCGGCTCGCTCCGGGATCGTGACCGGGGTGGCCACGGCGCTTCACCTGGGGCGCACCAGCACGTCGTACGAGATCGTGATCAGCGACGAGCAAGACCGTCGCCTGTGCACAGCCCGGATCACCTGCCAGTTGATCCCGGTGGAGAAGCCCGGCCCCTGATTCCGGCCCTGTTTCCGGTTGAGTCGGCTCGACGCTTGGCCGCTCAACTCTTGGCGGCGACACCGTGACGTTTGCGGAGCGTACGGCGCGCCGCCAGCACCTGGCCGATCTGGCGGCCGCTCGGTCGCAGCGCGGGTCGCTGGGCCGTCAATCGCGCTCTCAGGGTCTGGGTGGTGCCGACGCGCAACACGGCCTGAGGCCCCAACCCAAGCCGGGCCATAAAGCGGTTGGCGTCCCGCGAAACGCTCAAAGAGGCCGTGGCCACGTGGGCGATGCCGCGCTCCTCGGCAAAGGCTGCGGCGGCCTCCATCAGAGCCCGGCCAATGCCTCGACGGCGAAACTCGGGAAAGACATGGGGCGAAACGGCTTGGACCATCGGCTCGAGGTTGAGCGGTGTCAGCGTGGCAGCCCGCAGATAGACCGCGCCGCCGACGCCGCCGTCGTATTCGGCAACGACCAGGCACTCGTCCTGGAGCTCCGCCACCGAGGAGATGATCGAGACCACGTCCGCCAGTTGTTCGGCCGGATCGGCGCCGCGCAGAATGTCGCTCCACAACTCGGCAAGGCGCGGGGCATCGCCGGGTTGAGCGGGCCGAATTGTCACCAACGAACGTGTCACAACCTGGCCTCCGGGAGTTGGTGATGAGTGCGGCAGATGCTCCCCCGGCCAGCGCCTGCAGGGCCGAGACTACGCTCATGTCTCCCCGTTGTCGCAGGAGGTCTTCAGTGTTTCCAGGGTTCGGCACGTTGGTGAACGTCGCCACGGTGCTGGTGGGGGCTTCCCTTGGGGTCTTCTTGGGGCATCGGCTGCTGCAGCGGACCCGCGACCTCGTCACCGATGCCCTGGGCCTGGTGACGCTGTTGATCGCGGCGCTTTCGGCGACCGCCGTACTCGATCCAGCCTTGCGCGATCACGTGGCGCAGGGCGCTCCGATCCTGATCGTGTTGGCCTCTCTCCTCGTTGGCGGCATCGTCGGATCCCTGTTGCGCCTCGAGGAGCGGATCGAGGCCGTGGGCGCTTGGCTGCAACGCAAACTCGCTGCAGACGCCGGCGCAGATCGGCAACGGTTCGTCGAAGGCTTCGTCGTTTCGTCGCTCGTGTTCTGTTCCGGTCCCCTGACCATCCTCGGGTCGCTCAACGAGGGCTTGGGGAACGGATCGGAGCAACTGCTGCTCAAGGCGGTGCTCGACGGGTTTGCCGCGCTGGCCTTCGCTGCCTCGTTTGGCTGGGGGGTGGCCGCGAGCGCGATCACCATCATCGTGGTCCAGGGGACGCTGACCCTGCTGGGGCTCGGTGTTGGAGGCGCGTTGCCCGCGGCCGAGTTGGCCGCCCTTACCGCTACAGGTGGACTGATGCTCGTGGGCGTTGGTTTGCGCCTGCTGCGGATCCGCGAGATCCCGGTTGCCGATCTGTTGCCGGCCCTGATCGTTGCGCCGACCCTTACCGCCGTCGTAGCGTCCCTGCACGGGTGACAACGGCCGTCAGGGTCGCGCTATAGTCCCCACGTCGATCAGCCCGGTCGATGCATTTCTTCCACGGGAGCCGGATGCACGTGCGTTTTCTGCGAGCGACACTTCTCATTCCTCTGCTGGCGATGCTGTTGGTCGGCCTGGGTGCGGGTTCAGCCGGCGCCGCCGACGCACCATGCGTCAAGCCGCCCAAGCGAGACGACGACACGATTCACGTCCAAGGGTGTCTGCGTGACCTCCGGGCCGATGGCGACAAAGCAGTGCCAGGCGTGACGATCACCGTCTCGGACGACGAGGGCGCGGTCTTGGTCGAAGGCGTGACCGACGACACCGGCCTCTTCGACCTTGCGCTGCCGGGCGCCGTCATCGACGTCTTGGGCACCACGATCTCGGTGGCCATCGACTCCGACACCCTCCCCGAGGGCACGGCGTTGCAGGATCCCAAGCAGAAAAAGCTCACCGCGGCGATCAACACCGAGAGCGACAAGTTCTTCACCTTCCCCATCGATGACGCCCCTAAGGTCGACACAAAACTTGACCAGGCCATCGACCTGCTCGCCGGTGGCGTGGTCTTCTCCCTGTTGCTGGCCATGGCCGCGCTGGGACTTTCGATGATCTACGGCACCACCGGGCTCACGAACTTCGCCCACGGCGAGCTGATCACCTTCGGTGCCATGGTCGCGTTCTTCCTCGATGGGCTGGACGGAGAACTCATGTTGGCCGGCAAGAACTCCACGCTGGTCATCGGCGTGATCGCGGCCTTCGTCTTCGGCGGGCTCTTCGGGTGGACCCAAGAGCGGCTGCTCTGGCGGCCACTGCGCCATCGGGGCACCGGCCTGATCGCGATGATGGTGGTCTCGATCGGCTTCTCGATCTTCTTGCGCAACATCTACCAGTACTTCATGGGTGGTGACTCCAAGCAGTACTCCCAGTTCACCACCCCCAAGCCGATGCAAATCGGACCGCTTGAGCTCACCCCCAAACAGCTCATCGTGGCGGCTGTTGCCCTGGTGGTGTTGATCGTCACCACGCTTGGGCTGCGCTACACGCGGTTGGGCAAGGCGACACGTGCGGTTGCCGACAACCCCGCGTTGGCCGCCTCCTCCGGCATCGACGTGGACAAGGTCATCTCGAGTGTGTGGGTGTTGGGGGCGGCGCTCGCTGGATTGTCGGGTGTACTCCTCGGGCTCACGCAGGGGTTCGACTTCCAACTGGGGTTCAAGATCCTGCTCCTGGTCTTCGCAGCCGTCACCCTCGGCGGTCTCGGCACCATCTGGGGTGCGCTAGTCGGCTCCATCGTGATCGGTCTGTTCATCGAGATCTCCACCCTGTGGGTGCCGGTGGAGCTCAAGTACGTCGGCGCACTGATCGTTCTCATCCTCGTGCTGTTGGTCCGCCCTCAGGGCATCCTCGGCAAAGCCCAGCGGATCGGCTAGGAGACTAGATATGGATTGGCAACGCATCATGGCCGACTCCCTGCAGCAGGGACTGGGCGCGGACGCAGTGGTGTTTGCGCTGGCTGCGATCGGCCTGAACATGCACTTCGGCTACACCGGACTCCTCAACTTCGGGCAAGCGGGCTTCATGGCCGTAGGCGCCTACACGATGGCGTCCTTCGTGGCGACCTGGGGATTGTCGCTGTGGCTGGGCATGGCGGTGGCCCTGCTCATGGCCGTCCTGCTGGCGCTGCTGCTCGGCATACCCACCCTGCGCCTGCGCGCCGACTATCTGGCGATCGTGACGATCGCGGCGGCCGAGATCATCAGGCAAACCCTGGGCTCGGTGACGTTGCTCGAGTGGTTTGGCGGTCAGGACGGCCTGCAAACGTTCAACGCGTCCTTTCGGGCGCTCAACCCCTTCGACAGCCCCAAGGGCATCCCTGGCGTCGTCGAATGGCGTCCCTATGACTTCTGGGTCGTCGTCGTCGGCTGGTGCGTCGTCGCGGTCTCGTGCTTCATCGTCTGGCTGCTCATGCGCAGCCCCTGGGGCCGGGTGCTCAAGGGAATCCGTGAGGACGAAAATGCTATCCGGTCACTGGGCAAGAACGTCTACACCTTCAAGATGCAGTCGCTGATGCTCGGTGGCGTGTTCGGCACGCTGGCCGGCATCGTGATGGCGCTCCAGAAGCAGGCGTTCAACCCCGGGTTGTTCGCCACAGACACCACCTTCTTCGCCTACACCGTGCTCCTGCTCGGAGGCGCCGCCCGAGTCCTGGGGCCGGTCGTGGGTTCGATCATCTTCTGGTTCCTGATCAACTTCCTGGACGGGTTCTTCGGCCAGGCGACCTCGCCGGCGTCCGGTCCGCTGATCAACCCGGCGATCATGGACTCCAACCAGGCCAGCCTGGTCCGTTTCATCGTGATGGGGTTGGCGCTGATGCTGTTGATGATTTTCCGACCACAAGGAATCTTCGGAGACCGAAGGGAGTTGGCCATCGATGCCCGGTGACACCACGAGTTTGCCGACCACGGTCGAGACAACAACGAGCGAAGGACGTGAGCGGGCTCGCCTGGCCATCGCCCAGCTGGAGGGCGTCGCCCACGAGCCTGGGGCCAAGAAGCCCAACCCCATCTTGATCGCCGACGGCATCACCCGCGCCTTCGGTGGCCTGAAAGCGGTCGATGTCGAACATGTTGAGATCCAGGCTGGCGTCATCACGGCCCTGATCGGACCCAACGGAGCCGGCAAGACCACGTTCTTCAACTTGCTTACCGGATTTGATCGCCCCGACACCGGGACGTGGTCCTACGACGGCAAGTCGCTCAACAAAGTTCCTGCCTACAAGGTGGCTCGGATGGGCATGGTTCGCACGTTCCAGTTGACCAAGGTGCTCGCCAAACTCACGGTGATCGAGAACATGCGCGTCGGTGCCACCGGGCAACGGGGCGAGCGGATGTTTGCTTCGATGTTCAGGCCCCTGTGGAAGAGCCAGGAGGACGAGGTCACGAACAAGGCCGACATGCTCCTCGCCCGCTTCCTCCTCGACAAGAAGCGCGCCGACTTCGCCGGCTCGCTGTCAGGCGGTCAGCGCAAACTCCTCGAGATGGCGCGAGCGTTGATGGCCGACCCCGATCTGGTGATGCTCGATGAGCCGATGGCCGGCGTGAACCCCGCCCTGAAGCAATCGCTCCTCGGTCACGTCAAGTCCCTGCGCGACGAGGGCCGGACTGTGCTTTTCGTCGAGCACGACATGGACATGGTGCGCGACATCTCCGATTGGGTGATCGTGATGGCCCAGGGCAAGGTGATCGCGGAAGGACCACCCGATTCGGTCATGCGCGACCAACGGGTCATCGATGCCTACCTTGGTGCCCACCACGACACCGTGCTTGACGCCGACTCGGGCAGCGAAAGCGCCGCGGACGTCCCGGAAGCCAGCCAGGAAGCAGAGAACGATGTCTGAGTCTTCGACCCTCACACCCGAGCGCAGCGTCCACCTCAAGGACGCCGAGGGCGCCGTACTCCGGGCGGATGACCTGATCGCCGGCTACCTGCCCGGAGTCAACATCCTCAACGGATCCGATCTCTACTGCCGAGAAGGCGAGCTCGTCGGGATCATCGGACCCAACGGGGCCGGCAAGTCCACACTGCTGAAGGCCCTGTTCGGACTCGTGAAGATCCACACCGGAAAGGTCATGCTCAAAGGCGAGGACATCACCAACCAGCGTGCCGACCAGCTGGTGTCCGCAGGGATCGGCTTCGTCCCGCAGAGCAACAACGTGTTCCCCTCGCTCACGATTCAAGAGAACCTCGAGATGGGCTGCTTCCAGCGCCCCTCGGCGTTCTCGGATCGCTTCAAGTTCGTCGCCGAGCTGTTTCCTGCATTGCACGACCGGCGCAACCAACGCGCCGGTTCGCTGTCGGGTGGCGAACGCCAGATGGTCGCGATGGGTCGCGCCTTGATGATGGAGCCGTCCGTGCTGTTGCTGGACGAGCCGTCCGCCGGCCTCTCCCCCGTGATGCAGGACGAAGTGTTCGTGCAGACCCGCAAGATCAACCGCGCTGGAGTCTCGGTGGTCATGGTCGAGCAGAATGCCGCCCGCTGCCTCCAGATCTGCGACCGCGCCTATGTCTTGGACCAGGGCCGCAACGCCTACACGGGGACGGGTCAACAGTTGGCCACCGACCCCAAGGTGATCGAGCTCTACCTCGGCACCCTGGCGCAAAGCCACTAACCGACCCGTCGCAGTTTCACCACCGACCCGTCGCAGTTTCACCACCGACCCGTCGCAGTTTCACCACCGACCCGTCGCAGTTTCACCACCGACCCGTCGCAGTTTCACCACACCAGTGAGTTTGCGCCGACTCGGGAAAACGAGGAGCCCCGACCACCTCGGTGGTCGGGGCTCCTCGCGTTATTAGGTGGTGCGAACTACCTCAGATCAGTGGGTCACGGCAGGACGCCGGCGACCGAATCAATCTGCTTGTAGGTGTTCTTCGCGCCGTACTGCTGGATGCCGATCGTGGCCTTGAGCACCGACCCCACGGAGTTCAGGTCGCAAGGACCGGACTGACCGTTGTAGTCGATGTCTTCGCCGGCCTGGACCAGCTCCAGGCACGAGGCGTAGTCGCCGCACTCGGTGCCTTCGGAGGAGATCTCGGTCAACTTGGCACCAATCGCGACACCGTCATCATCGCCAGCCGCCTCGGCAGCAAGCGCGATCATGATCGCGGCGTCGTAGTTCTGCGGACCGTAGGTGAAGTCCGTCAGATCTGGGTCGGCGCCGAGCAGACGATCCTCGAAGCCCGGGTCCAACTCGGGGGGCGTCGGGAACGTCGCCTTGACACCCTTGAGCGTGCCGGGAGCGAAGTCCTTGGAGTAGTCCGCGGTGTTGCCATCCACGAAGTACGTCGGAACGTCCTGCGGACCGACACCCTTCGCGATCAAGCCGGGGACCAGCTTCTTGGTCTCATCGAACGCCACCACCACGAGGGCATCGGGCTTGGACGCCGCAACCTTGTTGATCTCGGCCGTGTAGTTCTGCGCGTCAGCGGCGTAGAGCTGCATGGTGGCAACCTTGCCGCCCTGGCCGGTGACAACCTCTTGGATACGGTTGGCGAGACCCTCACCGTAGGAGTCCTGGCGGGCCAGGATGGCCACGTTCTTGCGACCCTCTTCGATGAGCAGGTTTCCGAGAACCTCGCCCTGCAGCACGTCGGAAGGCGAGGTGCGGAAGTAGAGGTTGTTGTCGGGGTGGGTGTCGAGCTCAGGCGAGGTGTTCGCGCCCGAGAACTGGACCTTGCCCGCGCCGGTGATCTTGTCGATGACGCTCAGCGAGACCGACGACGCTGCCGCGCCGATGATCGCGTCGGCGCCGGCGTTGAGAGCCTTATCGACCGAAGCGCCAGCGATGTCGGGCGTACCGTCACCGGAGTCGGTTTCTTCGAGCCGGACCGGCTTGCCGAGTACGCCGCCAGCGGCGTTGATCTCTTCGACGGCCACCTTGACGCCGGCGACCTCGGAGGGGCCGAGGAAGGCCAGGTCGCCGGTGAGTGGCAACAGCGTGGCGAGCACGAGCTCGCCATCACCCTTGGTCTCGGGGGCAGGAGCAGAACTGCTCTCGCTCGGCGAGTCCGACGCGTTGGCGTCGGGTTCGGTGTTGTCGGACCCACAGCTGGTGAGTGCGAGCGCACCGATCAGTGCGACTGCACCGACCCGCGCGTATGTCTTGGGGCGCTTCATGAAGCCTCCGGTTTCTTACTCATGGCGAACGCCGGCGGCACCTATGCCGTCGGGCTAGCACGAAGTTATCGCCAAATCTTCCAAAGCCTCTAATCCAACCCGTCTCGTTGCCAATTTGTGACCTTGTCCGACAATCTGGTCCAGTCCTCATCCTTCGCCCTGGGGACCGTGGGTAATGACCCCTTCGGCGACCTGACGCATCGACAGGCGCAGATCCATGGCCGTCTTCTGAATCCACCGGAACGCGTCCGGTTCGGACAGTCCCAACTGCGCTTGCAGGATGGTCTTGGCCCGCTCGACGGCCTTGCGTGTCTCCAACCGCTCCTCGAGATCGGCGACCTCGGTCTCCAAAGCCTTGATCTCGGCGAACCTGCTCAACGCCATCTCGATCGCCGGCACCAGGTCGCTGGCCGAGAACGGTTTGACGACGTACGCCATCGCGCCGGCATCGCGGGCCCGCTCGACGAGGTCGCGTTGAGAAAAGGCCGTGAGCATGACGACCGGCGCCAGTCGCTGGCGAGCGATCCGCTCGGCCGCCGCGATCCCATCGAGGACAGGCATCTTCACATCGAGGATCACCAGATCTGGCTCAAGTTGTTCGGCCAACGCGATCGCCTCGCCACCGTCGGCGGCCTGGCCGATCACGTCATAGCCCTCCTCGACAAGCATCTCCGCCAGATCCATCCGGATCAGCGCCTCGTCCTCGGCGATCACGACCCGTCTGCGGGATGGGGTCGCGATCGGCGGCTGAGTCACTGAAGAAGGCTAGCGCGACCCCGACGTGCTCGGAGTCCCCGTCTCGGTTAGTCTTGTCCCCGCAATCCAGCCGGGTTGGCGGAACGGCATACGCGGTGGTCTCAAACACCACTGCCCGAAAGGGCTTGTGGGTTCAAATCCCACACCCGGCACCCATCTCCATCGAAGGTTAGGCGTCGCGGCGGTACGCCGGAGCCACCTCGTTGATCGCATCGCCCATCCGATGAATGCGCAGCGCGTTGGTGGATCCGGGAATCCCCGGAGGGCTCCCGGCGATGATCACGACCTGGTCCCCCTCCTCGAGCCGCCCGATATTAAGCAGCGCCTCGTCTACTTGGCGCACCATCTCATCGGTGTGCTCGACCTCGGACATCTTGAAGGTTTCGACTCCCCACGTCATGGAGAGTTGCGAACGAGTCGTTGCCTGGGTGGTGAAGGCGAGGATCGGGATCGGCCCGCGATAGCGCGCCAGGCGCCGGGCGGAGTCGCCGCTGGCGGTGAAGGCGACCAGGAACTTTGCGCCGACCGACTCTGCGACCTGGGCAGCCGCCTTGGCAATCACCCCGCCCCGAGTCACGGGGGTCCAGGTGATCTGGGCCATGTGCCCCAGTCCGTGGTGCTCGGTCGACCGGATGATGCGGGCCATGGTCTTGACCGCCCCGATCGGGTGGTCGCCCACGCTGGTCTCACCCGAGAGCATCACCGCGTCGGCACCGTCGAGGACGGCGTTGGCGACGTCGGAGGCCTCGGCGCGGGTCGGTGCGGGCGCGGTGATCATCGACTCCAGCATCTGGGTCGCCACGATGACGGGCTTGGCGTTGCGACGCGCCTTGTCGATCAACAACTTCTGGTGCACCGGCACGTCCTCAAGCGGGCACTCCACGCCCAGATCGCCGCGGGCAACCATGATGCCGTCGAAGGCGTCGATGATGGAGTCGATCGCCTCCAACGCCTGCGGCTTCTCGATCTTGGCGATCACGGGGACCCGGACGCCCTCCTCGGCCATGATGGCCCGCACATCGGCGGCGTCGTCGGCGCTGCGCACAAAGCTCAACGCGATGAAGTCGACCCCCAACCGCAGCGCCCACCGCAGATCTTGCTTGTCCTTCTCCGACAGCGCCGGCACCGAGACCGCCACTCCGGGCAGGTTGATGCCCTTGTGGTTGCTGACCTTGCCGGCCACGACGACGCGGGTGTGGACGTCGTGTCCCTCGACGCCGGTGACGACCAGGCGCACCTTGCCGTCGTCGATCAGGATCGGGTCGCCGACGTTGACGTCGCCGGGGAGGCCGGAGTACGTCGTACCGCAGGCGACGGCGTCACCGGGAACGTCTCGGGTCGTAATCGTCCACGCCTGACCCTCCTGCAACTGCACGGGGCCGTCGGCGAAGGTCTCCAGGCGAATCTTGGGGCCCTGGAGGTCGGCAAAGATGCCCACCCCGCGACCGCTTTTGTCGGCGGCCTCCCGGACCAGGTGATAGCTGCGTTCATGGTCGGCGTACGCGCCGTGACTCATGTTGAGCCGCGCGACGTCCATGCCGGCATCGACTAGTTCACGAATCTTGTCCGGGCTCGCCACGGCAGGGCCGAGGGTGCACACGATTTTGGCTCTTCGCACCCATCGACCTTAGCGAAATTTGATCGTTCCAACAACCGAGCGCGCCTCTGCCTCTCGCGGTTTCTCGCCGGAGGCCGCGACTCAGACGCTGAGCGGGCGCGCCGTGGACGGGATCGGCACGGGCAGGGTGCTCGACCCGGTGAGATAGGTGTCCACAGCCGCAGCTGCGGCGCGACCTTCGGCAATGGCCCAGACGATCAGGGACTGCCCCCTGCCTGCGTCACCGGCGACAAACACGCCCTCCACCGAGGAGGCGTACGTCGCGCTGCGGGCAACATTGCCGCGTTCGTCCAACTCCACTCCGAGTTGGTCGACCAACCCGGCGCGTTCGGGTCCCACGAATCCCATCGCCAACAGGACCAACTGCGCCGGGATCTCGCGCTCGCTGCCGGGAACCTCGGTCAAGGAACCGGACTCAAAACTCACTTCCACGAGCCGAAGCGCCTGGACGGCTCCCGAGGCATCGCCCACGAATTCCTTGGTCGAGACCGCGTAGACCCGATCCCCGCCCTCCTCGTGAGCCGAGGAAACCCGGAACGTCATTGGATAGGTCGGCCACGGCTGGCCGCTTGGCCGCTCGTCGGTCGGCCGGGGCAAGATCTCCAACTGCGTCACGGAGGCAGCCCCTTGACGCAGCGACGTGCCCAGGCAATCGGCCCCGGTGTCGCCGCCGCCGATGATGATGACGTGTTTGCCCTCGGCCGTGATCTGATCGGGCACCTCGGAGCCGAGCGCCACCCGATTGGCCTGCGGCAAGAATTCCATCGCCTGATGGATCCCCGACAGGTCTCGTCCCGGCACCGGCAGGTCGCGCGCCACCGTCGAGCCCATGGCCAGCACGATGGCGTCGTAGCGATCCCGCAGGCTGTCGCCAGTGAGGTCCACCCCCACCTCGACCCCCGCCCGGAAGACGGTGCCCTCGCGGCGCATCTGGTCGACTCTGCGGTCCAGATGCTGCTTTTCCATCTTGAACTCGGGAATGCCGTAGCGCAGCAGCCCGCCGACCTTGTCTGCACGCTCGTAGACCGCAACTGTGTGTCCGGCGCGCGTCAACTGCTGGGCGGCGGCCAATCCGGCAGGCCCCGACCCGATGACCGCGACCGTCTTGCCCGAGAGCCACTCGGGTGGTTGGGGCCGCACGAAGCCCGACGACCACGCCTGGTCGATGATCGAGACCTCCACGTTCTTGATCGTGACCGGATCGGCGTTGATGCCCAACACGCAGGCCGTCTCGCAGGGCGCGGGACACAGACGACCGGTGAACTCGGGGAAGTTGTTGGTCGCGTGAAGGCGCTCGATGGCGCCCTCCCAATCGTCGCGCCAGACCAGGTCGTTCCACTCGGGAATCAGGTTTCCCAGGGGGCAACCCTGGTGGCAGAAGGGAATGCCGCAGTCCATGCACCGCCCCGACTGGGGCCCGATGATGGGGAGCAGCGCCCGTCCGATCCCGTCGGGATAGACCTCGTTCCAGTCATGCAGACGCTCCGCGACCGGGCGCCGAGGCGCCAGCTCGCGGCCGTTCTTCAGAAAGCCCTTGGGATCAGCCATGAAGCACCTCCATGATGCGGGAGTCGATGTCCTCGGCGCTCAGACCCTCGGCAACGGCCGCCGCCCGGGCTTCCAGCACGCGCCGATAGTCCGTGGGCATGACCTGGGTGAAGCGCGCCAAACTGGCGGGCCAGTCCGCCAGCAACAGTTCGGCGACCGTCGACTCCGTCTCGTCGCGGTGCTTGGCGATCAACTCCCGGAGTTCCTCGGCGGCCTCGCCCTCGACGGACCCCAACTCGACAAGCTCGCGATTGACCCGGTTCTGGTTGAGGTCGAGCACGAGCGCCGTACCCCCCGACATTCCGGCCGCAAAATTGCGCCCGGTCGGCCCCAAGATCACGACTCGCCCACCGGTCATGTATTCGCAACCGTGGTCGCCCACGCCTTCCACCACCGCGGTGGCGCCGGAGTTGCGGACGCAGAACCGCTCCCCCACCTGACCGCGCAGGAACAGCTCACCCGACGTCGCGCCGTAGGCAATGACGTTGCCTGCAATGATCTGTTGACTGGCGTCGAAGGTCGCCGTCCGGTCGGGCCGCACGATGATCCTGCCGCCAGACAAACCCTTGCCGACATAGTCGTTCGCGTCGCCCTCGAGCCGCAGCGTGACCCCGCGGGGCAAGAAGGCCCCGAGCGACTGACCGGCCGAGCCGTTGAGGGTGATGTCGATCGTGTTGTCGGGCAGGCCTACGCCCCGGTAGCGCCGCGTGACCTCGTGGCCCAGCATCGTGCCGACGGTGCGATTGACGTTGCGAACCGGGAGTTGGATCCGCACCAGTTCACCGCGTTCGAGGGCGGGCTCGGCAAGGGCGATCAGCTTGTTGTCCAACGCCTTGGCTAACCCGTGCTCCTGGGATTTGGTGCAGTGCTTGGACTGGTCGGCTAGGCCGCCAGCAAGCTCGGGTTCATGCAGGATGGGCGCCAGGTCCAGGCCGGAGGCCTTCCAATGGTCGACCGCCGCGGTCACGTCGAGCGCAGAAACGCGGCCCACCGCCTCTTCAAGCGTGCGGAACCCCAACTCGGCGAGCAGTTCGCGCACCTCCTCGGCGATGTATTCGAAGAAGTTGACGACGAACTCCGGCTTCCCCGAGAAACGCTCTCGCAGCAGCGGGTTCTGGGTGGCCACGCCGACCGGGCAGGTGTCGAGGTGACAGACGCGCATCATGATGCAGCCGGAGACGACCAGCGGGGCCGTGGCAAAGCCGAACTCCTCGGCCCCCAGCAGGGCCGCAATCACCACATCGCGACCGGTCTTGAGTTGACCGTCGGTTTGTACGACGATCCGGTCGCGCAGCCCGTTGAGCAGCAGGGTCTGTTGCGTCTCCGCCAGGCCGAGCTCCCACGGTCCACCAGCGTGCTTGAGCGACGTCAACGGCGAGGCGCCCGTCCCACCGTCGTGGCCGGAGATCAGCACCACGTCGGCATGGGCCTTGCTGACTCCGGCGGCAACCGTGCCGACGCCGACCTCCGACACCAGCTTCACGTGCACGCGAGCGCTCGGGTTGGCGTTCTTGAGATCGTGGATCAGCTGGGCGAGATCCTCGATCGAATAGATGTCGTGATGTGGTGGCGGGCTGATCAACCCCACCCCCGGCGTGGAATGCCTGGTCTTGGCGACCCAGGGATAGACCTTGTGCCCCGGGAGTTGCCCACCCTCCCCCGGCTTGGCGCCCTGGGCCATTTTGATCTGCAGGTCGTCGGCGTTGGTGAGATATTCGGAGGTGACGCCGAAACGCCCCGACGCAACCTGCTTGATCGCCGAGCGGCGTTCGGGATCGTGCAGTCGATCGGCGTCCTCGCCGCCCTCACCCGTGTTCGACTTGGCGCCGATCCGATTCATCGCGACTGCGAGCGTCTCGTGAGCCTCCTGGCTGATCGAGCCGTAGGACATCGCGCCGGTGGAGAACCGCTTGACGATCTCGGATATCGGCTCGACCTCGTCGAGGGGGATCGCCGTCCGGCCGCCCTCGTCGGCCGAGCGCAGCCGGAACAGCCCACGCAGCGTCATCAGGCGTTCGGCCTGTTCGTCGATCCGCGCGGTGTATTGCTTGAAGACGTCGTAGCGGCCCGCTCGGGTGGCGTGCTGGAGCCGGAAGACCGTCTCCGGATCGAACAGATGTGGCTCGCCTTCACGGCGCCATTGGTATTCGCCGCCGATCTCGAGTTCGCGATGCGCCGGCAAGATGCCGCCGCGGGGGTACGCCGTGGCGTGCCGCTGCGCGACTTCTTCCGCGATGGTGTCCAACTCGATCCCGCCGAGCTTGGACGTGGTCCCCGTGAAGTAGCGGTCCACGACGGTCTGCGAGAGTCCGATCGCCTCGAAGATCTGGGCTCCCGTGTAGGAAGCGACGGTCGAGACCCCCATCTTGGACATCACCTTCAGCACGCCCTTCCCGAGGGCCTTGATGAGGTTCTTGACCGCCGCTTCGGGCTCGATCTTGACGTAGTAGCCGTCACGAGCCAGATCTTCGACGCTTTCCATCGCCAGGTACGGATTGACCGCCGCGGCGCCGTACCCGATCAACAGCGCGACGTGATGGACCTCGCGCACATCACCCGCCTCGACCAGCAGCCCCACCTGGGTGCGCGTCTTCTCCCGAACCAGGTGGTGGTGCACTGCCCCGGTGAGC
The DNA here is from genome assembly GCA_963814245.1 of uncultured Actinomycetota bacterium. Lineage (GTDB taxonomy): Bacteria > Actinomycetota > Actinomycetes > Propionibacteriales > Nocardioidaceae > Nocardioides. Next base: position 743,941 of record CAWFBY010000003.1, on the reverse strand, counting down.
AGCAGCGAGGGGATCGGCGCCAACTCCGCCGTGGAGTGGCGATCCGACAACACGATGATCCGAGCGCCCTCGGCGATCGCGGCAGAAACTTCCGCGCAGATCTCATCGATGCGCGCGGCCAGTGCCCGGCCACCCCCTTCGACGTCGTAGAGGCCTCGAGAGACGTGCGTGACGAACCCGGGCATGTCGCCGTCGCGGTTGATCTGGCGGATCTTGGTGAGATCGTCGTTGGAGATCACCGGGAAGGGCAGCACGATCTGACGACACGAGGATGGGTTGGGATCGAGCAGGTTGGCCTCGGGCCCGATCGAGCCGTAAAGCGAGGTGACCAACTCCTCGCGGATCGCGTCGAGAGGGGGGTTGGTGACCTGAGCGAAGAGTTGGCTGAAGTAGTCGAAGAGCAACCGGGGTTTAGTCGACAGCGCAGCCAACGGTGTGTCGGTGCCCATGGACCCGATGGTCTCGCCGCCGGTGTTGGCCATCGGAGTCAGGATCAGGCGCTGCTCTTCCTCGGTGTAGCCGAAGATCTGCTGGCGCCGGGTGACCGAGGCGTGGGTGTGCACGATGTGTTCGCGCTCGGGGACGTCATCGAGGTGCAGCAAGCCGGCGTGCAGCCACTCGTCGTACGGAAGCTCGGCGGCGAGCTCCGACTTGATCTCTTCGTCCTCGACGATCCGGTTCTCGTCGGTGTCCACCAAGAACATCCGACCGGGTTGCAGGCGCCCTTTGCGTACGACGTGCGCGGGGTCGAGGTCCAAAACCCCCACCTCGGAGGCCAGCACGACCAGCCCGTCGTCGGTCACCCAGTAGCGAGAAGGTCGCAACCCGTTGCGATCCAGCACCGCACCGATCTGGGTGCCGTCGGTGAAGACGACACAGGCCGGCCCGTCCCAGGGCTCCATCATGGAGGCGTGGAAGGAATAGAACGCGCGCCGTTTGGCATCCATCTCGGTGTGGTTTTCCCAGGCCTCGGGAATCATCATCAAGACCGAATGGGGCAAGGAGCGACCCCCCATGTGGAGCAGTTCCAACACTTCGTCGAACGACGCTGAGTCCGAAGCGCCTGGCGTGCAGATGGGGTAGAGCCGATCCAACTCGCCCGGAATCAGATCGGACTTGAGCAACGCCTCACGCGCCCGCATCCAATTGCGGTTGCCCATGACCGTGTTGATCTCACCGTTGTGGGCGATGTAGCGGAACGGATGGGCCAACGGCCAACTCGGGAAGGTGTTGGTCGAGAACCGCGAGTGCACCACGGCCAGGGCAGAGGCGAAGCGCTCGTCGACCAGGTCGGGGAAGACCTGATCCAGTTGATCGGTCGTGAGCATGCCTTTGTAGGCCAAGGTGCGCGATGAGAGTGAGGGGAAGTAGACGTCGGTTTGTTGCTCCGCGCGCTTGCGCAGGCAAAACGCGCGGCGCTCCAAGGCCATGCCGGTCACCCGCGATCCCGCACCGGCCACGAACAGTTGCGAGAAGGTCGGCATCACCGAGCGGGCCGTTTGGCCGAGCGACTCGGGGTTGATCGGCAGATTGCGCCAACCGAGCACCGCCAGGCCCTCTTCGGCGGCCAACTCTTCGATGCGGGTCCGGGTCTTGCCGACCTGCTCGGCATCGCCGGGCAAGAAGGCGGTGCCGACGGCGTACGACTGGAGTGGGGGCAGCTCGAAGTCCACGACGGCGCGCAGGAACTCGTCGGGAACCTGTGTCAGGATCCCGGCGCCGTCGCCGGAGTTGACCTCGGCGCCGGCGGCGCCGCGATGGTCGAGGTTGCGCAGCGCGGTGAGCGCCTTCGCGACGATTTCGTGGCTGGCAACGCCGGTCAGGGTGGCCACGAAGGCAACGCCGCACGCGTCGTGCTCGTGCTGCCCGTCGTAGAGCCCTTGGGGCGGCGGGAACTGGTGCAGAGGGTGCATTGAGCACACTCCCGTCGTCGTCTGCGTCCCTGGCCGGCACTTACGGGGTGTGGGTTGCCGACCTTCGGACGAACTGGCAGTGCATGGAGCGCGGCAGGGGACGACATTGGCCCTCGCGGAAGGATCAGGTTAGCACCGGGCCGGGCCCGAATGAATCCTCAAGCCCACGCGTGAGACAGCGATGGCGCTAGATGCAGGCCTTGCTTCCGCTGTCGAGGGTGCGCCCGCCCGTGGCGACAAACTTCCAAGAAAACCGCTGCTCGCGAAGCGTCAAGACGAGCACGCCGAACCGCCGAGACTGGGAGAACTTCGAGCCCTTGACGAGCGGCCCGAACGGATTGCGCTCGCGACCGCCGAGACCGGAAACGAAGTGCACGATGCCACGACCGGGCGCGAGTTCGCCTGCTGGATTGAGACGAGCAAACCTCTCGTAATCATGGTCGTGTCCCGCAAGGGAGAGGTCGAGATTCTTGCGATAGGCGATCCGCCAGAACGGCATCATGTCCTCATCAGATCCGTGCTCCACGCCGGACGAAAATCGCGGAAAGTGCATCATCATCGCCGCACACTTATGCGGATTGGCTGCCAGATCGTTGCGGAACCAGGTGCGCTCGGCGTCGCAGTCGATGTGCGAACAGTTGGAATTCAGGGCATAGATCCGCCATGAGCCGGCGTTGAACGCCCGATAGCCGGGCGCGGACAATCCGAAGTAGTTGTAGTAGCCGGTGGCACCCGACGAGTTGTATTCGTGATTTCCGGGGACGGGTTGGGTGATCGACTTGAAGCGACCCCACGAGTCGTCGTACGCCGCAAACTCGGCGGCCGTTCCCGATTCGTATTGCAGATCTCCCAACGCCAAGATCAGGTCGGGGTCGATCTTGGCCACGCGGTCGGCCACCGCGGCCTGCTGACAAGAATCCGACGACGGATTGCTTGAGGGTCGACAGGCGATGTCGCCCGCAGCCACCACGGTGACCGGATCGACGAGGCGCTTAACTTGGCTGGTTCGGACAAGTTGGGGGCCGGCACCGCCGGGCTCTTTGGACGGGTCCGGATTGGCGGAGGACCCACAGGCTGTGGTCACGAGGACCAAGGCGAGTGCGGCAGTTGCCGCGATCCAGGTTGCGGTGCTCCGGGTGAAGCTACGGTTTGTCATCGACTTTCTCCTCTGCCTTACCCCCCGCGTCGTCGCTCGCGTCGTCGCTCGCCTCGACCCCCGCGTCGGCGTCCTCAGCAGCGTCCACAGCCCCATCATCGAGGCCGTCGACGTAGACGACCTCCTCGCGACCGGGACGGTTCTTGGTCGCCCACACGAAGTAGGCGAACGCGAGCGTAAACAACACGATAGAGGTCCACACGTTAAGGCGCAGCCCGAAGACGTCATTCATCTGCACCGGATCCACGCGCAGATTCTCGATCCAGGCCCGACCGACGGTGTAGGTCATGACGTACAACGCCACCACCCGGCCATAGCCCAACTTGAACCTGCGATCAGCCCAGATCACGACGCCGAACGCGCCGAGGTTCCACAGGCACTCATAGAGGAACGCCGGGTGATGGTAGGTGTGGTCGATGACCTTGCCCTGGGCGTCAACGACGTCGATCTCCAGCCGCCACGGCAGGTCGGTCTCTTTGCCGTACAACTCCTGGTTGAACCAGTTTCCCCAGCGACCGATCGCCTGCGCCACCAACACCCCAGGAGCGATCGCGTCGAGCATCGGCAACATCTTGATGCCCTTGCGCCGGGCACCGATCATCACGCCGATGGCACCCAGGGCAACCGCGCCCCAAATGCCCAGGCCACCGCGCCATACGTAGAGCGACGCCCAGGGGTTTCCACCCTCACCGAAGTAGGGCTTCCAGTCGGTGATGACGTGATAGAGCCGACCGCCAACCAGCCCGAAGGGCACCGCCCAAAGCGCCAGGTCGCTCACCTCGTTGGCGCGCCCGCCCCGCTCGATCCAGCGTCGCTCCCCCAGCCAGATGGCCACCAAGATGCCGCCGATGATGCACAGGGCATAGCCGCGAATCGGCACGGGACCCAGGTGCCACACCCCTTGGGAGGGGCTGGGGATGACCCAACTCGTGACGACGTTGAGGGAGGGCACGACACTCATTCGGATTCCTTGGTCAGCAGCGTGATGATGTCTTCGGCCAGGTTGGCCGCGGAGATGCCTTCGGTCCACACGATGGGCGCACGATCCGCGGCGTTGATGGCGATGATCGGCGTCCCATGGTCGACTTCGTAGCCCCCCGTAGGCAACTCCTCGCCTTTCGCGATGTAGACGCCCACGGCTTCGCCCATCGTGACGATCGTAGCCAGATCACCGGTCAGACCCACGAAACTCGGGTCGTAGCGGTCCAGATAGGTGCGCAAGGCCGCTTCGTCGTCGCGCGCCGGATCCGTTGTCACGAAGACGACGTCGACCAGCTCGCGCTGATCCTCCTCCAGCCGGGTGAGGGCCGAGGTGATGTTGGCCATGACCAGCTGGCAGGTGTCGGGACAGTGGGTGTAGCCGAAGAAGACCAAGGTCAGCGGACGACCGGTGTCGCCGGTGAGGGAGTACGCCGCGCCGTCGGTGTCACGCAACGGCGCGGACGGCACGACGTACGGCTGATTAATCACCGCACCGTGCATGCCGTCGGCGTTCGCGCCGCGGACGGTGGCAACCCCTTCCGGGTCGCCCCCACACGCACCAAGCGAGGCCGCCAGAATCACCCCCAGGGCCAGGGTCCGACCTCGCCTCAGGGTGCGCTCAGGCACCCCTGACCCCAGCTGCCAAGTCCTCGGTGAGCGTCGCGAGGGCTCGAGGGCCCGCGGCGGGATCGTCTAGGTGGTCCAGCAAGACCCGGACGAACGCAGAGCCCACGATCACTCCGTCGGCGAAGGCGGCCACTTCGGCGGCTTGAGCGCCGGTGCTGACGCCGAGCCCAACACCGATAGGCAGGTCAGTGAGGGCGCGAGTCCGGGTCACCAGCGGCTCGGCCAGGTCGCTGCTCGCCGCCCGGGCACCCGTCACTCCCATCACGGCGGTCGCATAGACGAAACCGCGACACGCCTGGGCGGTCATCGCAAGCCGCGCGTCGGTCGACGAAGGCGCCACCAAGAAGACCTTGTCGAGGTCGAGCTCGTCGGCCGCGGCGATCCACTCGGGGCCGCTGTCGGGAGTCAGGTCGGGGGTGATCAGCCCGGATCCGCCGGCTTGGGCGAGGTCAGCGGCGAACCGGGAGACGCCGTACCTCTCCACGGGATTCCAGTAGGTCATCACGACGGCTGGCACACCGAGCGCCACGACCGCTTCCACCGTCGCGAAGACATCCCTGGTGCGGACGCCGCCTTCGAGCGCGTGTTGCGCAGCCGCCTGGATGGTGGGCCCATCCATCACCGGATCGCTGTAGGGCAGACCCACTTCGATCACGTCGCAACCGCTTTCGACCATCACCCGCAGGGCGTCGATCCCGCCTGCAACCGAAGGGAATCCCGCCGGGAGATAGCCGATCAGGGCGGCACGGTTTTCGGCCGCGGAGCGCGCAAAGGCCGCGGCGACGCTCACCGGACCCCCTCCACGTTCGACCCGCGACCCTGGTTTTGTCCAAGCCCGAACCATTCGATGGCGGTGCCCATGTCTTTGTCTCCCCGACCACTTAAGTTGATCAGCACCGTCGCCTCCGGACCCCGGGTCGCGGCCAGCTCACGCGCCACGTCGAGCGCTCCAGCGATCGCATGCGCCGACTCGATCGCGGGAATGATCCCCTCGCTGCGCGACAGCAAGACCATCGCCTGCATCGCCTCTGCATCGGTCACGGGGAGGTAGCGCGCCCGACCGGTGGCCGCCAAGTGCGCGTGCTGGGGACCCACCCCGGGGTAGTCCAGCCCGGCCGAGATCGAGTGCGACTCGACCGTCTGGCCGTCTTCGTCCTGAAGCACATAGGTGCGGGCGCCGTGCAGGACGCCCCGCTCCCCGGCCACGATCGTGGCCGCATGCCGGCCCGTCGCGACGCCGTCGCCGCCCGCCTCGAAGCCATAGATGGCGACTTCCTCATCGTCCAAGAAGGCGGTGAACAGACCGATCGCGTTGGACCCTCCCCCCACGCACGCGGCGATCGCGTCGGGCAGGCGCCCGGTGAGTTCCAGGCATTGGGCTCGCGCCTCGTCCCCGATCCCCCGGGTGAAATCGCGCACCATGCTCGGGAAGGGATGCGGGCCGGCCGCCGTACCGAACAAGTAGGCCGTGTGGTCGACGCTCGCCACCCAATCGCGCAGCGCCTCGTTGATCGCATCCTTGAGGGTGGCCGAGCCCGAGTCGACCTCCACGACCGTTGCTCCGAGGAGATTCATCCGCGCAACGTTGAGCGCCTGACGCGCGGTGTCGACCGCACCCATATAGACGGTGCAGTCGAGTCCGAAGTACGCCGCGGCGGTGGCGCTCGCCACGCCGTGCTGTCCCGCCCCCGTCTCAGCGATGACGCGCGACTTGCCCATCCGCTTGGTGAGCAGCGCCTGGCCCATGACGTTGCGGATCTTGTGCGCGCCGGTGTGGTTGAGGTCCTCGCGTTTGAGCAGGATCCGGGCGCCGACGAGCTCGGAGAGACGCTGCGCCTCGTAGAGCTGGCTGGGCACCCCGGCGTACTCCCGCAGGATGGTCGTAAACGCCTCGGTGAAGGTCGGGTCGGCCATGGCCTCCTGCCAGGCGTCGGTGAGTTCGTCCAAGGCAGCGACCAGCGCTTCGGGCATAAACCGCCCACCGAAGTCGCCGAAGAAGCCACGCTCATCGGCGCCGTACTGCACTCGCAGTTGCCCCATCGTTTACGCCACCAATCCTGTCATCGAACGTACGGCGGCTTCCGGGTCGCCGTCGCGCACCAGAGCCTCCCCGACCAACACCGCTGCGGCACCCTGCGCAACGAACGCGGCCACGTCGGCGGGGCCGCTGATCCCCGATTCGGCCACCAGCACCCGATCCGCGGGCACAAGCGGGGCGAGCCTGCCAAACGTCGCCCGATCGACCGCCAGAGTCTTGAGATTGCGAGCGTTCACGCCGATCAGTTTGGCTCCCAGCTCCACCGCGCGCTCGGTCTCCGGCTCGTCATGGACTTCCACCAGGACGGTCAGCCCCAGCTCACCCGCGTCGTCGTACAACCGACGCAGAAGATCGTCGTCGAGTGCCGCCACGATCAGCAACACCAGATCGGCGCCGGCCGCCCGGGCCTCCAGCAGTTGATAGGAGGACACCATGAAGTCCTTGCGCAAGAGGGGGGTGTCCACGGCGGCGCGAACCGCGCGCAGGTCCTCCAGACTCCCCCCGAAGCGGCGCGCTTCGGTGAGCACCGAGATGGCGGCTGCGCCGCCGCGCTCGTACGCCGCGGCGAGCGCCGCAGGATCGGGGATCTGGGCCAGGTCGCCTTTGCTGGGGCTGCGCCGCTTCACCTCGGCGATCACGCTCGATCCACGAGCCAGCAGGGCCGGCATCGGGTCCCGCGGCGGGTCCAGATCGGCCAGGGCGGCGCGCAGCTCCGCTTCGCTGGTGGCGCGGGTGCGCGCCTCCAGATCCAGGCGCACATCGGCGACGATCTCGTCGAGGACGGACACGCTTTGCCTCCGTTGGCTGGGCAGGTCGGGGGTCAGGGAATCGGATCAAAGCCTCTCACGGCCGACTGGGTGTTCAGGGGGCCGCCTCGACACGCGATACCGAACCCCACCCATCCGGGCCCGCGGGTGTGTAGCCTCCCGTGCAACAGCAGTCGACGCCACCGTTCGGCTGCGCAGAAGGGAACGGGAACCCCATGAGCTACGACCCACCTCCGCCGCCCCCCGAGGGCTCGGTCCCTCCTCCGCCTGAGGGCTACGGCCAACAGCCGAGTTATGGGCAGCCCGCCTCCGGCGGCTATGGACAGCAACCCCCGGGTGGTTATGGCCAGGCCCCTCCCGGTGGCTACGGTCAGTCCCCACTCGGTGCCGGACCGGCCAAGAACTCCACCCTCGCCATCGTGTCCCTAGTCACCGGCATTTTGGGTATCCCCTGCTGCGGTTGCTTCATCTTGGCCATCGTCGCCGCGATCACTGGCTATCTCGCCAAGAAGGAGATTGCCGAGTCCAACGGCACCAAGACCGGCGCGGGTATGGCCCAGGCCGGTTTCATCCTCGGCATCATCGGCATCGTCCTCGGTGTCATCGCGCTCGGCCTCAACGTGGCCGGCGTGATCGACACGAACTACACGTCCAACTTCAACTGATCTCACAACGAAGCAGGGCCGGAGCAATAGCTCCGGCCCTGCTGTGACGTCTGGCTTCGCCTACGGCGCGAGCCACGTCGCGAAGGGCAGGTTGCGCACGACCATGAACGCGACCATCACCGTGGCCAAACTGACGTGAAACGTCGGAGTCTGCAGCCAGCGCGGCGCGTAGTCCTCGCGACGCCAGGCTGCGACAAACCACTTGGCAAACGCCCAGGCGATCAGCGGCAGGAACGCGACAAAAAGCAGATTCGACGAGGCCGCACCGACAAGGTCGAAGTTGGAGAGGTTGTTCACCGCGCGAAGCCCTCCGCAGCCAGGGCAGTAGACGCCAAACAGGGCCAGCGACGGGCAAACCCCCCACGAACCCTGCACATGTGGATCGCGAACGTGAAGCGCCAAGGTGGCCAGGGCCAACCCTCCGACGGCCGCGGTCGGCCGCGCCAGTCGCCGCAGTCGTGAACTCCCACTGAACTGGGTCGCGGCCTGCCCGAGGACGGTCATGGCTACTCGCCGTACCCCATCCGGCTGAGCACGAGGAAGACAGGCAACGCCGCGACCGCCAACGCCACGCCGACCCAAAACATCGTCAGGTTCACCGGAACCAGCATCAGGGCCACACCGCCGACCAAAAAGCCCACCATGGCCACGGTGACCGCGGTCCAGGCTGCGGGGGTGCTCCCGTGACTGTCTGACATGTGATTGATCTCCTCGGGGGTGGTGCCTGGCTGTTGCGGTTGAGTGTATTCGGGCCGATCACGATGTTGGGTCGCGACCCTCATCAATCGCCTTCCACAAATCGAGGTTGCTCGGCTCGTCGACCGCGCCCACGGGGAGGTCCGGGGCGGTGTCGCCGCGGCGTTCGTAGCGCGAACTCAACTCCGGCCAGTGGACCGACCACCCCAGCGCGGCCGCCGTACACCCCAAGGACGCCAGTGCAGCAAGGGCCGCCACCCAAAACCAGGCAGAGATCGAGGTGCTGGGCTCGAGGCCTCGCTCGGCCGCGGCTGCACCCAACGCCTCCGGGACAGTCCAAAATCCGCGCACCGTTGCGACCACCACACCGGCAGCACAGAGCGCGGCGCAGGCGCCGACCCAGCGACGGAACCGACGAGCCGCGATCAGGGTGATGCCCCACAAGGCCAACACGACCAGGCTGAGAGCGGCCGCAAGCGGGGAGTGGGCCGGACTCAGCTCGGCTTGGAGTTGGCCGGTGGCCTGGATCGAGTCGAGCGAAAACCAGGCACGTCGGGTGGCGATGGCGGTGAGCCCCGCGGTGGCCAGCCCCGCGACAACGACCGGGCCGAAGGTGCGGGCCGGGTCGCTCATGCGGTGTCAGACGACACGGGCAAGGCGCCGCCGTCGAAGCAGGTGCGATCGCCTGTGTGACAGGCCGGGCCCTCTTGGTCTACCTGAATCAACAGCGTGTCGCCGTCGCAATCCAGCCGGACGCCCTTCACCCACTGCCGGTGACCCGAAGTGTCGCCCTTGCGCCAATATTCCTGGCGCGAACGACTCCAGTACGTCGCGCGGCCGGTGGTCAGAGTCCGAGCCAGGGCCTCGTCGTTCATCCAGCCGAGCATCAGCACTTCGCCCGTGTCGTGCTGTTGTACGACGGCCGGCACGAGGCCGTCAGTGGAACGCTTGAGGCGAGCGGCGATGGCGGGATCGAGTGAGGTCACGGCCGTCATTATCGCTTGCCCATCTGGGCGACCCACGACGCGTGGAGTCGGGCATAGACGCCGGTCGCCGTCACCAGGTCGGTGTGGGGACCGCGCTGCACCACCCGGCCTCGATCCACGACGATCACCTCGTCGGCACTCTCCGCGGTCGAGAGGCGGTGCGCGATGGTGACCGACGTACGCCCCGACATCAGGCGTTCGAGCGCGCGGCCGATGCGCATCTCGAGCGCCGGATCGACCGCACTCGTTGCCTCGTCGAGCACCAGCAGGTCGGGATCGGCCAGATGCGCGCGGAGCAAGGCCACCAGTTGACGCTCGCCCGCCGACAGGGACTCCCCGCGCTGACCGACCCGAGTGTCGAGCCCGGACGGCAGTGCCGCCAGCCAGTCGCCCAAGCCCAACTCCGTGGCCGAGGCCAACATGTCCTCGGCGGTGGCCTCGAGCCGCCCATATTGAACGTTGGCCGCGATCGTGTCGTCGAACAGGAAGCCCTCCTGTGGCACCAGCACCACCCCGCTCCTCAGCGAGTCGTAGGCCACCTCCCGCAGATCGATGCCGTCGAGCAGCACGGTGCCATGCGAGGGATCCATCAGGCGGGTCAACAACTTGGCAAACGTCGACTTGCCGGAGCCCGTCTCCCCCACGATGGCGACGCGGCTCCCTGCGGCGATATCCAAGGTGACCTCACGCAAGACCGGCGGCCCCCCGGGGTAGGCGAAGCTGACCCCTTGGAAGCTCACGTCGATCGGGCCGCGGGGCAGGTTGCGTCCGGCGACCCCCGGGTCGATCAGATCCGCCGGTGTCTCCAGGATCCCGATGACTCGACGCCAGCCGGCGATGGCGCTTTGCGCCTCGGTCAGGATCTGGGTGCCCATTTGGACCGGCCCCACGAACAAGGTGACTAGGAAGGCGAAGGCCAGCACCTCACCTGCAGTGATGTCGTCGGCGAAGCCGAGCCAGATCCCCACGATCAACACCCCCGCGTTGGCGAGGCCGGCGCAGACGCCGCCGAGGGAGAACGAGAACGCAGTGAAGCCCTGGGCCCGCGTGCTCGCCGCCTGGTGTGCGGCTACGGCCTTGTCGATCCGGGCCTGGGTGCGCGCCTCGACGGCGTACGCGCGAACAACCGTGGCCCCGACCACCGGCTCCGAAATCGCCGACAGCATCACCCCGACCTGTTGGCGGACGGTCGCGTAGGCCTGCGAGAGTTTGCGCTGGAAGAACTTCAACGAGAGGAACAGCGGCGCAAAGCACAGCCAGACCACCAGGGTGAGCTGCCAGCTATAGATTGCCATCACGATCGTCGCGACCAACATCTGGCCAACACTCACTACGAACAACAGCCCGCCGAACACCAAGAACTGGCTGACCTGATCCACATCGCTGGTTACCCGCGAGACGAGCGCACCGCGACGTTCGGAGTTCTGGGTGAGCAGGGGCAGGTCGTGAACGTGGCGGAAGGCCTTGATCCGCAAGGTGGCCAGGCCGCGTTCGGAGGTCCGGAACAGGCGACTCGTCATGAGGTACGCCGCAATGCTGGTCAGCAGGATGGCGGCGGCCGACGCACAGCCCATCCAGACGGTGAACCCGACATCGGGACCCGTCGGCCCACGCAGGCCCCGGTCCAGGGTTTGCTGGACGGCGATCGGCACGATCACCTGACCTAGCGAAGCGATCACCGCCAGGGCCAGGCTTGTGGCCAGGCCCTCGGACAACTCCGGTGAATAGTGCACCCCCCGACGCAGGGTCTGCCACGCCGAGATGTCCTCGCCGCTCTCAAACTGGGTCGACGCGACCCCCAACTCAGTCATCCGCGCCGCCTGCTGGGGCACCCTCGGAGTTGGCCGCCACCAGTTGGGCGTCGTGCTCCTGCTCGTAGGCGTTGACCAGCGAGGCATAGTCGGAGTTGCTCGACAACAACTCGCGGTGGGTGCCGCGATCGACGATGCGGCCCCCCTCGAGGAACAGGACCTCGTCCGCGAGCGAGATCGTCGCCTTGCGGTAGGCCACGACCACCAGGGTGCTTGCCCGCCGATGCCCGTCCGCGGGCGCTTTGAGGGCCGCAAGGATGCGCGCCTCAACCTCGGGGTCCACCGCGGAGGTGGCGTCGTCGAGCACCAGCAAGCGCGGTTGCCGGACCAAGGCACGGGCGAGCGAAATGCGCTGCCGCTGCCCGCCGGACAGCGAGGTTCCCCGCTCCCCCAACATCGCATCCAGCCCATCGGGAAGCGCGGCGACAAAGCCGTCCGCCTGGGCGGTGCGCAGGGCCTCCCACACCTCAGCGTCGGGGAGGTCGGCCCCCAGGGTGACATTCCCGCGCACGGAGTCGTCGAACAAGAAGGCGGATTGCGGCACCACGGCGACAGCTTCGGCGAGCTCTCCGCGCCGCAACGTGCGCACGTCCACCCCGTCGATCCGGATCGTTCCCCCATCTGGGTCGAGCAATCTGCTGAGCAAGGTGGTGAGCGTGCTCTTCCCCGAAGCGGTGGCCCCCACGAGAGCCACCGTGTGGCCGGGCGCGACCATGATGTCGATGCCTGCAAGCACGGGTTGGTCGGCATCGTAGGCGAAGTCGACGCCCTCGAGTTCGAGGCGTGCGCCGCCCTGCGACGCGCCCAGCTCGGCGGCGCCGTACGTCATCTCTCCGGTGGCCTCCAACACCGAGCGGACGCGGCGGAAGCCGACCACGCTGCGGGGGAATTCGCCCAGCAGCCAGCCGATCGACCTGATCGGAAAAGAAACGATGGTGAGTAGGTAGGCGATCGTCACGACGTCACCCGCGACAGCGGCTCCATTGAGCACCTGGAGCACTCCGACGGCGAGCACCACCAGCACGCCCAGGTTGGGCAGCGCCGCCAACGTCGGGTCGAAGGCGGCGCGGATGCGTCCGGCGCGAATGTTGACGTCACGCAGTTCGTTGGCCCGCTCTGCGAAGCGAGCGGTCTCCTCAGTCTCTCGGCCCATCGTCTTGACGACGAGGGCGCCGTCGAACGACTCGTGCGCGATCTCGCTCACCTCCGCGCGCAATGACTGGGCCCGCGTCATCAGCGGCGAGGCAAAGTGCTGATAGGCGAGATTCGCGGCAATGACCGCGGGAAAGACCATCAGGCCCACCAGGGCCAAAACCAGATCCACGGCGAGCATCTGCGCGACCGCGATCGCCATCATCGCCACGGTGCCCACGGCCATCGGGAGCGGGGCGATGGGCCCCCACGTCGCCTCGACGTCCGAGTTGGCGTTGGACAGCAGCTGACCCGTCGGGTGCTGCTGATGCCAGGCCAGGGGCAGGGATAGATATTGGCGCGTCACGGCCCGGCGGTAGTGAGCCTGCAGTCGGTATTGCATGATGCCCGCGCCCAGTCGTCGAGCGACGATCCCGACTGCGCGCAGAATCGCGACGGCCACGAAGAGGCCGAGGACCGCCCAGAGCAATCCGGGGCCGATCCGGCCGTCTCGGAAGGCGGGAAGCACCACCCGATCCGTGGCCCAGCCCAACACCCAAGCGTCGGCAACGGTCAACGCACCGAACAGGACGCTGCCCAGCGTCGACACGGCAAACACCCAGGGCTCCTTGCGGATCCCCACCAGGAGTACGGCGAAGCCTTCACGCGTCGTCCCGCCCCCACCGTGGTCGTTGAGTTGGGCCTCCCTGGTCGTTGAGTTGGGCCTCCCTGGTCGTTGAGTTGGGCCTCCCTGGTCGTTGAGTTGGGCCTCCCTCTCCGACTCGTCACTCACCCGGGCAGCCTATTGCGCCGCAGCTGCGGTGGCCCAATCCCGCGGCGCTTCGTCGGCTTGGGCCAGGGCACATAGGCTCTGCCGGGTGACTCGACTCTCGTTTGCTCGCCAAGAACGCCTCGCGCTATGCGATCTCGCAGCCGAATTGGGGGCCACGGCCCCGACTTTGTGCGGGACGTGGACGGCCAAGGACCTCGTCGTACATCTGCTGGTGCGTGAGCGGAGCCTCGTGGGTGCGCCCGGCATTGTGTTGCCGCCGCTGGCCGGACTCACCAAGTGGAGTATGGATCGAGTTGGCCGCGCGGAATTTGCCGACCTCGTCGATCGCCTCCGCTCCCCGGGACTCACGCCGGCGGCGATTCCCGCCGTTGATCGGGTGCTCAACACACTGGAGTTCTTCGTGCACCACGAGGACCTGCGGCGAGCCCAGCCCCATTGGGCGCCACGCGAGCTTCCGGAAAGTGCGCAATCGGTGCTGTGGCGTGCTGTGTCGACCGCGGGAAAGGCTTTCGTGCGGAAGACCGGCCTATCGGTCGAGTTGCGTCGCAGCGACACCAAGGAATCGGCGGTGCTTGTCAGCGGCGATGACCCAGTGATTGTCGAAGGGCTCCCGGCCGAGCTCGTGATGTTCCTGTTTGGTCGCGACCAGCACCGCGGCCTTGAATTCTTTGGAACCCCGAATCGCGTCGAGCGGCTGCGCGTGGCCAACCTCGGCATCTGACGCCCACCCATCGCAGTTTCACCACACCAGTGAGTGAGCGCCGCTTCAGCGGATGGGGAGCCCGGCCCCTGCGAGGGCGGTCTTGACCTCCGCGATCGTCAGTTTCCCGAAGTGGAAGACGCTGGCCGCGAGCACGGCATCGGCGCCGGCCGCGATCGCGGGAGCAAAGTGTTCGACGCGACCCGCGCCCCCCGAAGCGATCACGGGCACCGAGACGGCACCACGCACAGCCGCGATCAACTCCACGTCGAAGCCGTCTTGGGTGCCGTCCGCATCCATGGCATTGAGCAGAATTTCCCCTACCCCGAGTTCGGCACCGCGGGCCGCCCACTCGACCGCGTCGAGACCGAAGGACTGGCGGCCACCATGGGTGGTCACCTCGAAGCCCGAATCCGTCCCCGCGGCTCGCCGCGCGTCGACCGACAAGACGAGAACCTGGTTGCCGAAGCGATCAGCAATCTCGGCGATCAACTCGGGCCGACGCAGCGCGGCCGTGTTGACCGACACCTTGTCGGCCCCAGCCCGCAAGAGCCGATCAACATCAGCGACGGAGCTCACACCACCGCCGACAGTCAAGGGAATGAACACCTCTTCGGCGGTCCGGGAGACGATCTCCATCGTCGTTGCCCGCGCCTCATGGGAGGCAGAGATGTCCAGGAAGGTCAGCTCATCGGCCCCTTGTGCGTCGTACGACCGGGCCAATTCAACGGGATCGCCCGCGTCCCTCAATCCCTTGAAGTTGACGCCCTTGACGACCCGGCCGGCGGCGACGTCGAGGCACGGAATCACGCGTACGGCGAGGCTCACGGTCGCCTCGGGAGGGTGAGAGCAAGGGCATCCTCGAGGGTAAACCGGCCCTCATAGAGAGCCGTTCCGATGATCGCACCCTCGACTCCCTCGGCCACCAAGCCCTGAAGCGCTTGGAGATCGGAGAGCTCCGTCACCCCACCGGAAGCCACCACCGGTCGATCCGTGGCCGCACAAACCGAACGCAGCAACTCCAAGTTGGGCCCGGCGAGCATCCCATCCTTGTTCACGTCCGTGACTACATAACGCGCACAACCTTCGCGATCGAGACGGGACAACACCTCAAACAGGTCGCCACCGTCGCGCGTCCAACCGCGCGCCGCGAGCGTCCGACCCCGCACATCAAGTCCGACCGCCACCCGATCTCCGTGATCCGCGATCGCACGGGCGCACCAGTCCGGCTGTTCTAGGGCTGCGGTGCCGAGATTGACCCGTCGGCATCCCGTCGCCATCGCGGCCGCCAGCGACTCATCGTCGCGAATGCCGCCACTCATCTCGACCGCAATGTCGAGCAGCTCGACAATCCGCGCCTGGAGCTCACGGTTGTGCCCGCGCCCGAACGCTGCGTCGAGGTCGACCAGGTGCAACCACTCGGCCCCCGACTCTTGCCACCGAAGGGCCGCCTCGATCGGGTCCCCAAAGCGCTTCTCGGAGCCCGCCACGCCCTGCACGAGTTGCACGGCTTGGCCATCGGCGATGTCAACCGCCGGAAGGAGCTGCAGATACGACATCAGTCACCCATCGGTTAGAGGCTCATCACCCAATTGCGGAGCAGGGCCGCTCCGGCGTCACCGGACTTCTCGGGGTGAAACTGGGTCGCCACCAGCGGCCCATTCTCCACCGCCGCCACGAAGCGATCTCCCCCGTGCTCCGCCCAGGTGACCAGCGGCGCGCGGGTCCGGTCGTTGGTCACCAGCGTCCACTCCCGCACGGCGTACGAATGCACAAAGTAGAACCGCTCGTGCTCCACGCCCTCAAATAACCCGGACCGGTCCGGGACCGCCACCGTGTTCCACCCCATGTGGGGTACGACGGGGGCATGAAGTCGCTCTACGGTGCCCGGCCACTCACCGCACCCAGCGGTGTGCACGCCATGCTCAACCCCGAGTTCGAACAGCACCTGCATGCCCACACAGATCCCCAGCACGGGACGGCCACCCGCCAGGCGACGCCCGATCAATTCGGGGCCAGCCACCGACCGCAATCCGCTCATGCAGGCCGCAAACGCACCCACCCCCGGCACCACCAGACCGTCCGTCGCCTCGGCGACGGCGCGATCAGCAGTCAGGGTGACCTGGGCCCCGACGCGCTCAAGCGCGCGTACGACCGAACGAAGGTTCCCCGATCCATAGTCGAGAACGGCGACTGACTTCACGCTCAGAGCGATCCTTTGGTCGACGGCACGCCCGTCTCGCGAGAATCAAAGGCGATTGCATCGCGGAAGGCCCGTGCGAAGGCCTTGAACTGGGCCTCCACTAAGTGATGCGGGTCGCGACCCGACAACACGCGCACATGCAGGGCGATCTGGGCGTGGAAGGCGAGAGTTTCGAACACGTGACGCGTCAAAGAACCCACATAGTCGCCGCCGATCGTGACGAAAGCTTGCGCATCTGGCTCGCCAAGGTGCACACAGTAGGGGCGTCCCGAAACATCGACCGCGCATTGGACGAGCGCCTCATCGAGAGGCACCAACGCGTCGCCGAAGCGGCGGATGCCGCTCTTGTCGCCTAGTGCTTCGCGCAGCGCCTGCCCGAGCACGATGGCAGTGTCTTCGACCGTGTGATGGGCATCGATGTGGGTGTCACCGTCGGTTTGAACGACCAGATCGACCAGCGAGTGTCGAGCAAACGAGGCCAGCATGTGGTCGTAGAACCCAACACCCGTCGACACCTGGGCCAGGCCGCTGCCGTCGAGGTCGACCTCGATCCGGACCTTGGATTCCTTAGTCGCGCGCTCCAGTTGTGCGGTGCGGCTCATCGCTCTTCCTCCATGACTTCGGCCAATGCCTGCCTGAATGCTGCCATCTCCGCGGCGGTTCCGATGGACACTCGCAACCAACCGGACGGCCCGGTCTCACGGATCAAGACGCCGCGGTGCAGCAAGCCCTGCCAAATCCGATGCCGGTCATCGAACGTTCCGAACAGGACAAAGTTGGCATCGCTGTCTGCCACAGCATGACCCTGCGCCCGCAACCAGGTGACCGTGGCATCCCGCTCGGCGCGCAGATCGTCGACTCGGCCGAGGAGTTCGGGCGCGTGACGCAGGGCCGTCAGCGCCACCGCTTGGGTCACCGAGGAGAGGTGATAGGGCAGGCGCACCACCCGCAGCGCGCGCACGATGGCCGGGTCGGCGGCCAAGTAGCCGAGGCGGGCGCCAGCGAGGGCAAACGCCTTGCTCATCGTGCGGGTGACGACCAGGTTGCGGTGAGTGCTCAAGAGTTCGATGGCGCTGGGGGTCCCGGCGCGGCGGAACTCGGCGTACGCCTCATCGACGACCACCAACCCCGAGTCCGTCGCCTCGCACAGCGCCGAGACGGCGGATGGTGGCAGGGCCGTTCCGGTGGGGTTGTTGGGTGAGGGCACGAAGACCACCGAAGGGCGCTCGGCGAGGATCAACTCACACGCCCGGGCGACGTCCAGGCTGAAGTCGCTCTCGCGTTGCCCGGCCAGCCAGGCGGTGTGGGTGTCCCGGGCGTATTCGGGATACATGGAGTACGTCGGGGCGAAGGACAGCGCCGTTCGGCCCGGTCCGCCAAAAGCCTGGAGCAGATGCAACATGACCTCGTTGGACCCGTTCGCCGCCCAGATCTGGTCCGGGTCGAGGCCGCCCAGATAGCCCGCCAGCGCACTGCGCAGAGCCGTGAACTCGCGATCGGGATAGCGGTTGAGGGTGGCGGTCGCCTCGGCCACCGCCCGACTAACAGCGTCAACAACGCGCTGGCTGGGCGGATAAGGATTCTCGTTGACATTCAACGCGACGGGTACGTCGAGCTGCGGGGCGCCGTACGGCTCAATCGAGCGCAACTCGGGCCGGATCGGAGGCCAATCCTGGGTCGTGGGGACCACCGCTCAGGCCTCGAAGCGCGCGCGAACGGCCGCGCCGTGGGCGGGAAGATCTTCGGCCTCGGCCAATGTGGTTACGTGTGCCGCGACCTCGGCGAGGGCTGCTCGGGTGTAGTCCACGACGTGAACCGCCTTGAGAAAGGACCTCACCGAAAGCCCCGACGAGTGGCAAGCGCAGCCGGCCGTCGGCAGCACGTGGTTGGACCCGGCGCAATAGTCGCCCAACGACACCGGACTGTGGTCGCCGACGAAGATGGCGCCTGCGTTGCGCACCCGACCGGCGAGAGCGAGGGCGTTCTCGGTGTGCAGCTCCAAGTGCTCGGCCGCATAGTTGTTGATGACCCCCAAGCCCTGCTCCAGGTCGTCGACCAACACGATCGCCGACTGACGCCCTCCTAGCGACACCCGAACGCGTTCGGCGTGCCGCGTGCGGGCCACCTGCTTGTCGAGCTCGACCTCGACCTCGTCGGCCAACCGCAGGCTTGGTGTCACGAGTACGGCGGCCGCCAAGGGGTCGTGTTCGGCCTGGCTGATCAGGTCTGCCGCGACGTAGGTTGCGTTGGCGGAGTCGTCCGCGAGTACGGCGACCTCGGTCGGCCCGGCCTCCGAATCGATGCCCACGCGCCCCTTCAACAAACGCTTGGCGGAGACCGTGTAGATGTTGCCCGGGCCGGTCACCAGGTCCACCGGTCGGCACGGACCCGCGCCGTAGGCGAACATAGCAATGGCCTGGGCCCCGCCAACGGCGTACACCTCGGTCACGCCGAGGAGCGCGCAAGCGGCGAGAATGGTGGGGTGAGGCAGCCCCGAAAACGCCGCCTGCGGTGACGACGTGAGGGCGATCGATTCGACGCCGGCAACCTGGGCCGGGATCACGTTCATGATCACGCTGGAGACCAAGGGCGCCAGCCCGCCCGGGACATAGAGCCCCACGCGGCGCACCGGGACCAAACGCTGCGTCACCCGCGCGCCCGGGGCCAGATCGGTGACCACGTCCTGCCCTCGTTCGGCCAGACACGTCGACCGAAGGCGGGCAATGGACTCATCTAGGGCGGCCCTGATGGCGGGATCGAGACCGGTTAACGCGGCCCCGAGCGCCTCCGGCGGCACCACGATGTCGTGCTGCTCGACACCGTCGAAACGGGCGGAGAACTCCGTGATCGCAGCCACCCCACGGTCGCGCACGGCATCGCAAATGGGCCGGACGACCTCCAGGGCGGCCTCGACGTCGAACTCCGCGCGAGGCAAAACCGAGTGGTCGGCGCCGGCTCTGCCCGACTCGGACGCGGCGTGACGAAGGTCGATGCGGCGGATCATGCTGCAATTCTAGGTGTGCCGCACCGGCTGCCGCGCACGGTGACCACCCAGGGAACACCTATCACGTTAGGGTCTGCGTGTGAGTTCGCGACTTCCCATGTTCCCCCTGAACACGGTGCTGTTTCCCGGGGTGGTCGTGCCGCTCTTTGTCTTCGAAGAGCGCTATCGGCGCCTAATCCATGAGTTGTTGCAGGAAACCAATCCCGCTCAGCGATTGTTCGGCTCGGTGGGGATCCGCGAAGGCTATGAAATCGGAGATCACGGCGCGCAGTCGCTGTATCGCGTCGGCTGTCGCCTCCAACTGACCGACGTCACTGCTCATGAAGACGGTTCGTTCGATGTCGAGGCGGTGGCGCGCGACCGGATTCGGATCCAGGAGCTCGATCCCACGGGTGAATTCCCCGTGGCCGAAGTGGAGTTGCTGCCAACGGCGGTGGACTCTGCCGACGAGGCGGCGAGGCTGGCCACCCACACGTTCCAGGCCTATCGGCGCGCCGTGGCGGGGTTGCGAGCGGATCCCCATCCCGAGCCGCTGCCGCGGGACCCGGAGTTCTTGTCGTGGACGCTAGCGGCGGCGGCCCCCCTGCCCATGTCGGATCGACAGGCCCTTCTGGAGTGCGACGAGGCGGGCGCCAGGTTGGCTCTCGTGACGGACTTTCTGCGCGGCGAAATTCGGGCCATGCAGGTGGTGCCATCGCTCCCTGCCACCGAGGTGGCCCGCACGCGTTGGTCGCCCAACTGATGAGCCATGGGTAAGGCGCCTCGGGGCACCCGCGCGATAGCGGAGTTGACGCGCGCTGGTGTGTGGTTCGTGGTGCACTCCTATGACCATGATCCGCGCGCGGCGTCGTACGGCATGGAAGCAGCGGCGGCCTTGGGCGTGCCTCCCGAACGCGTCCTGAAGACCATGATGGTGTCGTACGGCGCGGAGTTGGCCGTGGGGATGGCGCCCGTCGCCGGGCAGCTCGACCTGAAGGCGATCGCTCGCGCCCTGGGCGGGGGCAAGGCGGTGATGGCGGAGACTTCTGTGGCCGAACGGGCGACCGGTTATGTCGTCGGCGGGATTTCACCGATCGGGCAACGACGCCGGCACCGGACCGTGCTCGACCAGAGCGCGCTGGGACACGACACGGTCTTCATCTCCGCGGGTCGGCGAGGCCTCGACCTTGAAATGCGGCCGGCCGACCTGGCGGCGATCAGCACAGCAATCACCGCCGAGATCGGCCGACCGTAAGGCCCAACTCAACGTCCCGTAAGGCCCAACTCAACGTCGGGCGGGTTTAGTCGGTGGTCAGGCGCAGGACCGTGTGGGTGGCGTCCCCGGACAGCCAGGTCGAGATGCCGAAGGCGGACAGGGGTTCGATGTTCTTGGCCGCCTCGGGATCTTCCTTGGTCATCTCAGCGAGCCAGTCGTTGGTGTCGAAGTTGACATAGAAGACACCGGTTGCCTGATCGGCTTCGCGCACCACGTCGCGATAGGTGGCGCTATCGCCCAGCGTTCCGCCATCAGCCAAGTCGCCACGATAGGTCGCGTTGGGGCCAATCACGATCACGTCGCCATCGGTGTCGGTCCCCAACAGATCGCTCTCACTGCCCATTTGGGCGCGCAACTTGTCGAGCACCTTCTCGATGGCCTCGGGGTCACCCTTGACCTTGGCCGCCACGGGCAACACCGACAGGTCGGAAGAATTGGAGACCTGCTCCAGGTCAAAGTCCCCGCCGAGCGACATCGTCATCGCCGAGCCAGTCAGTGTCTCGACATCCTGGGGCAGATCCAACCCGGTTTGGGTGGACATTTCGGCCATCAGGTCGTCGACAGACATTTCTTCTCCGCCGGCGCCTGCCATCTTGCTGAACATCTCGAGTTGGGCCTCAAACCAGCCATCGGGGAAGCTCATTCCGACCGCCGCCAGGGTGTCCTCCGGCAGGGACGCCACCAGTTCCCCGCCTTCGCCATCGGCCTGCGCGAGCAATGACTGCTTCGAGGTGTCGGCGGCCATCTCAAACTCGACGGCGCCGTCGTTGAAGCGCAGCGTGCCGGCCATGCCCCCGAACTCGCTCATCGCCGTGCGCATCTCGTCGGTGAACAGTGTCGCGCCTTCACCGGCGGCGGCGCCTAGAACGCTGTCGGCGTTTTCGAGCGACTCAACGAGTTGTTCGGCAGCGGCCGGGGCGGCGTACATCGTCATGATTCCGGGGTCGCCCACCTCTTCGGTCCACTTCTGGTAGGTCTCGTCCTCGGCCAGGGTGCCCTTGGTCGCCGCATCCGCAATGGACTTGGCATGGTCCTCGGTGTCGCTGATCAGCGCCCACCCGTCAGCGATGACCCAGCCACCTTCATCGGTGGAGCCCGAATCGGATCCGCACTTGCTGATCGCGGTCATCCCGCTGTCGGCGGCCTTGTCGTCGGTGACCTGAACGGCCAGGGTGAAAAGGGGCTCCCCATCGCCGACATCAACGGCGGCGAAGGCCGCCCGATCACCCAACCAGGGCTCGATGTCCTTGTCGTAGTCCAAGTCTTCGCACGATGTGTCCTTCTGGATCTCCTCGAAGAGTCGGCGCCGAAGGTCGTCTTGGGTGTCGAGGTCGACCTCCTCTTCGAAGCCCGGGAACTTCTTGAGCATCTTGAGCGCCTCGATCTTCTGGCTTGCCGAGGGATCGAGGTCGATGCTGACGTAACCCAGGGTCGAGCTCGGCAACGCCTCCGCCGGCTGCGGCCCGCCACCGGAAAGCGCGATCGCCGCCCAGGTGCCAGCCCCCGCCAAGGCCAGTCCACCGACGACCGCGCCACCGATCAGGAAAGCCTTCTTGCCGGTGCCCGCCGAACCCGTTGCTGCGTCGCCGGGCAGCGGGAATCCGCTGCCCTGCTCGAGGAATTCGGGTTGCCCACCACTGTTGGGCCCAGAAGCGTTCGGAACGGAAGCGTTCGGATCCGAACCCTGAGGGGTAGACCCTCCCGGTGGTTGGGCTTCAGGCCAGGAGCCAGGAGTCGGAAAGTCATTGGACACGGTGGTTTCCCCCAGATCTTTGCGCAGCACCTTGCTGGCAGGGTTGCAGGTTCAGACGACAAGCCTAGCGAGGTGGTTCCGGTTGGGGCCCCGAACGCGCGGATCGGTGACCAATCAGATAGCCCGCCACCAGGCCCACGAGCGCCCCGATGGGCATGACGAGCAGCCTGATCGGGATCGCGACGCTCAGATCGGCAGTCATTTGGGTGAGGTCGGGCAAGGTCTTGGCGAGCGCGGCGGCGTCGGGTGGTCCTAGGGAGTGGCCCACCACGTTCATCAACCAACCGCCGGCAACGGCGCCGACGACGGCGAGCGCGAGGGTCAACAATTCGTAGGGGCTTGCCGTCAGTCCAGCGCCAAACCCGACGAGGCCACCCAGCGTTATCGCTAGAGCCACATAGAGCCCCGTGGACGCGAAGTCGTTTTGCAGACCCGGCCCATCGAGCACAAATCTGTGGTCGAAGGCGATGCCGGTGGTGGGCGTCCACCATCGTTCCCAGAGCGCCCCACCAGCCGCTCCAGCACCCAAGAACCCCGCTAGGACCGCGCTTGAGCGCCAGATGACCGCCGACAAGGACACCTCAGCCGGCCAGACAACCCGGGCCAAGCAGCTGCTTGAGATCCGCGAAGAGCGCCGCGCTCGGGGTCACCCGAAGTCGATCGTCGAGGCGCATGACAGTCGTGGCCTCGCGCGCGAGCAACCGCAGTTGCACTTCGGTCAATCCGGGGTGGGTGGAGAGGACTTCACGCAACTGCTCGACGACGGGCGGCGTACATCTGGTCGATGGAACGCTGATCACCACCGGCCCAGACGGCCCATCCGATAGGTCGGGAACCGTTATTTCTTGGCCATGGATCTCGGGCTGATCCTTGCTGCGGGACAACCTCCCGCGCACCGTCAAGATTGCGTCCTCGGACAGGTGTGGGGCGGCCAGTTGATAGGCGCTTGGGAAGAGGAGTACGTCGATGGCGCCATCGAGATCCTCGAGGGTGATCATCGCCCACGCATCGCCGCGCTTGGTCATCTTGCGCTGCACGGAGGTGACCAGACCACTGATCGTCAGGGTGGAGCCATCGGCGCGTTCTTCGTCGAGCATCAACTGCCCGATCGTGCAGTCGGTGCCTTGCGACAGCACATGCTCGAGTCCCATCAACGGATGATCCGAGACATAGAGACCCAACATGTCGCGCTCATGACCGAGCAGGGTCATCTTGTCCCAGTCGTCGAGATCCGGGATGGTCACGGAGATGCCGAAGCCCACTCCACCATCGGTGGGGTCGTCGAGGCCCGCGAAGAGCGAATCCTGACCGATCGCCTCGTTGCGCTTGATGTCGACGTATTGGTCCACCGCGATCTCGTGGATCGCCACCAAGGCCCGGCGTTTGTGCTTCATCTCGTCAAACGCCCCGGCCTTGACGAGTGACTCGATCACCCGTTTGTTGCACACGAGCGCCGGGACCTTGGCCATAAAGTCGTTGAAGTCGGTGTAGCGACCATGCTCCGCGCGCGCGTTGACGATCGCGTCGACGACGTTTGCCCCGACATTGCGAATCGCCGTCAACCCAAAGCGCACGTCTTGACCGACCGGGGTGAAGGTCGCGTCCGATTCGTTGACGTCGGGCGGGAGCACCTGGATCTTCATCCGGCGACACTCATTGAGGTAGATCGCCGACTTGTCCTTGTCATCCTTGACCGAGGTCAGCAGCGCCGCCATGTATTCGGCCGGGAAGTGCGCCTTGAGGTAGGCCGTCCAGTAGGACACCATGCCGTACGACGCGGTGTGGGCCTTGTTGAAGGCGTAATCGGAGAACGGCACCAAGATGTCCCACAGTGCCTTGATGGCTCCCGGGGAGTAGCCGTTGGCCTGCATCCCCGCCTGGAACGGCACAAACTCCGCGTCCAGGATTTCGCGCTTCTTTTTGCCCATCGCCTTGCGGAGCAGGTCGGCCTGGCCAAGGGAGTAGCCGGCGACCTTCTGCACAATGGCCAGCACTTGCTCTTGATAGACGATCAGGCCGTAGGTGGTGTCCAGGATTTCGGCTAGGGGCTCGGCCAACTCGCTGTGGATCGCCACGATCTCTTGCTTGCCGTTCTTGCGCAGCGCGTAGTTGGTGTGGCTGTCGGCCCCCATCGGACCGGGACGATAGAGCGCCAGCACCGCCGAGATGTCCTCGAAGCTATCGGGTCGCATCAGCCGAAGCAGGGAACGCATCGGCCCGCCGTCCAACTGGAAGACCCCGAGCGTGTCGCCGCGGGCCAGCAAGGCGTAGGAGTCGGCATCGTCGAGGGCGAGGTCTTCGAGCACCAGGGTTTGGCCACGATTGCGGGTGATGTTGATCAGCGCATCGTCGAGGACGGTGAGGTTGCGCAACCCCAAGAAGTCCATCTTGATCAGCCCGAGCTTTTCGCAGGTGGGGTAGTCAAACTGGGTGATGATCGCGCCGTCCTGGGGTCGACGCATGAGCGGGATGACGTCCATCAACGGCTCGCTCGACATGATCACGCCAGCGGCGTGGACCCCCCACTGGCGCTTGAGTCCCTCGATGCCCATGGCGGTGTCGACGACGGTCTTCACATCGTTGTCGGAGTCATAGAGGGCGCGGAACTCGCCGCCCTCACCGAACCTCTTGTGCTGGGGATCGAAGATCTCCTTCAGCGGGATGTCCTTGCCCATCACCGCGGCCGGCATCGCCTTGGTGATCCGATCCCCCATCGCGAAGGGATAACCCAAGATCCGCGAGGAGTCCTTGACGGCCTGCTTGGCCTTGATGGTGCCGTAAGTCACGATCATCGAGACGCGATCCTCGCCATACTTCTCCGACACATAGCGAATGACCTCGCTGCGGCGGCGCTCATCGAAATCGATGTCGAAGTCAGGCATGGACAGGCGTTCGGGATTGAGGAACCGCTCGAAGATCAGCCCGTGTTGGAGCGGGTCGAGGTCGGTAATGCGCAGCGCGTAGGCGCAGATCGACCCGGCGCCCGAACCCCGGCCGGGGCCGACCCGGATGCCGTTGTCCTTGGCCCAGTTGATGAAGTCGGCGACCACCAGGAAATAGCTGGGGAAGCCCATCTGGATGATGACGCCGGTCTCAAACTCGGCGCGCTCCCGAGCCGCCGGGGGCACGCCTTTGGGGTAGCGAGCTAGCAGGCCTCGATCGACCTCCTTGATGAACCACGACGTCTCGTCTTCGCCCTCGGGGCAGTCGAAACGCGGCATGTAGGTGCCGTTGCCCTCGGTGAAGTCGATCTCACAGCGCTCGGCGATGAGCAGCGTGTTGTCGCACGCTTCTTTCAGTCCGTTGCGGTGTTGCCACAACTCACGCATTTCGGTCGGAGACTTGATGTAGTAGTCGTCGCCGTTGAACCGAAACCGCTTGGGGTCGGCCATCGTGGACCCCGACGAGACGCAGAGCAGGTGTTCGTGCGCTCCCGCGTCCTCACGATGCACATAGTGGGAATCGTTGGTGGCGATCGGCGGGATGCCGAGGTCCTTGGAGAGCTTGAGAAGCCCCTCGCGCACCCGGTTCTCGATGTCGAGACCGTGATCCATCAGCTCGAGGAAGTAGTTGTCCTTGCCCAGGATGTCTTGGAAGTCGGCAGCCGATTGCCTGGCTTTGGCATAGTCACCGATCCGGAGCCAGGTCTGGATCTCCCCCGAGGGGCAGCCGGTCGTGGCGATCAGTCCCGAGGCATATTCGGTGAGCAGTTCACGATCGGCACGAGGGTTGTAGAAGAACCCCTCCAGTGAGGCGCGCGAGGAAAGCCGAAACAGGTTGTGCATGCCTGCGGTCGTCTCCGCGAGCAAGGTCATGTGGGTGTAGGCCCCCGACCCCGACACGTCGTCATCGCCACCGTCGTTCCACCGGACGCGCTTGCGCTCCTGGCGTGGGGTGTTGGGCGTGAAGTAGCCCTCCATGCCCACGATCGGCTTGATGCCCGCCGCCTTTGCCTTCGCGTAGAAGTCATAGGCGCCGAACACGTTGCCGTGATCGGTCATCGCGATCGCGCTCATGCCGAGCTCGGCGGTGCGGTCGAAAAGATCTGTCAACCGGGCGGCACCATCGAGCATGGAGTATTCGGTGTGCACGTGCAGGTGCACGAAATCGCCCGACACCCCAGCGCTTGCCATGGTCTGCGAACTGCTCCCAACCGGGTCGAGATGGACAACGTAATCGCGTCATCGAGAAAGGCGACCCGATGACATCTGGGGGGAAGGACGCCAGACTACGCGACGCAGCGCTCAGCCTGGCACGACGCACCGACACCGGCGGCAGGTAGGTGATCCGATCTGTGCTCGGAGGTCAGGATTGAGCGGCATCAACGCTCTCGGTGATGATCGCGTGCACAATCCGGGCGACCCGATCGCGGCCCAATTCGGGGGCCCGCGCGCTGATGGCGTCCACGATCTCGCCTTCACGCTGCGGATCTCGCTGCACCGGTCCTCCTGTCGCGGCCTTGTGGTCGTGCACGGCCCGAGTCAGCGCGGCCCGGCGCGCCAGGAGATCGGCAAGCTGCCCATCGACGCCGTCGATCAGCGAGCGATAGAACGCGAGCGGTTCGGCCCCGGGCCAGGCCAGGCGCACATCCGGCGCCTGCTCCTCGTTGTCGTGCCCGTCGGTGCTCTCGAGGGCCACCAACCCGTGACCGGCGTAGAACCGTTGCGCCGGTTCGTTCGCAGCGAACACCCACAGGCAGAAACCCTCGGGCCGCGCTTGCTTGACCAGGTCCATCAGTGCACTTCCGATGCCTTGGCCCAGCGCGGCGGGTGCGACGTACAGCGAATTGAGCCAGTCGCCTTCGATGGCGGCGAATCCGAGCAGGTCCGCCTCGCTTTCCGCGACCCACACCTCCATCTGGTCCAGATCCCAGGAGGCCGTCCAGGCGCGGGTTTCGGCGTCGCTGTGGATGCCTGCCGGGATCAGGGGGTACGCCGCGGCGCGCGACGCCAAGTAGAGGTCGGCGATCCGCGGCAGATCCTGGTGGCTGCCCAACCTCAGCGTGAACTCGTCAGTGGGCATCCCGAATTGTCTCCAGAGCGGCGGCCAGGTCGTCAGGGTAGGTGGAGGAGTATTCGACGTACTCCCCCGAATCGGGGTGTACAAAACCCAGGCGCACGGCATGGAGCCATTGCCGTTCGAGCCCGACCCGCGCGGCCAACACCGGGTCTCCGCCGTAGGTCAGGTCCCCCACACAGGGATGCTTGAGGGCCGCGAGATGGACCCGGATCTGGTGGGTCCTCCCGGTCTCCAGGTGTACTTCGAGAAGGCTCGCGTAGCGATGGGCTTCGAGCGTCGCATAGTGCGTCACGCTATGCCGGCCATCGGTCATGACCGCAAACTTGTAGTCGGCTCGAGGGTGGCGCCCGATCGGCGCGTCGATAGTGCCCTCGTGCGGATCCGGGTGGCCCTGGACGAGAGCGTGATAAACCTTGTCGACCGTGCGATTGCGGAAGGCATTCTTCAAGGTCGAATAGCCGTGCTCGGACTTGGTGATCACCATGACTCCCGAGGTGCCCACGTCGAGACGCTGAACGATTCCTTGCCGTTCGGACGCGCCGCTTGTCGAGATGCGAAATCCCGCCCCGGCAAGATGCCCGACCACGGTCGGGCCCGACCAGCCCGGCGACGGGTGTACGGCGACCCCCACGGGCTTGTCGATCACCACGATCGAATCGTCGTCGTGAATGATCTGGATCCCTTCGACAACTTCCGGAACGACCTCGACCCGATTGCCCAAGGAGGGAATCGTCACGTCCAGAGTGGACCCAGCGACCACCCGGTCGCTCTTCCCCACCGCCTGCCCGTCAAGTTGGACGAGCCCTTGTCCGATGAGCTCTGCGGCCCGGGTGCGCGAGAGTCCGAACATCCTCGCCATCGCCGAGTCGACCCGCTCGCCCGCAAGGCCCTCGGGGACGAAGACCACCTTTTGTTCGGCCTGCCCGGTCATCCGGCGTCTCCGTCTTCGGTGTGGTGCCGCGTGCCGTCGAGCGCGATGCCGCGAAACGACAGCAGGATGATCAATGCCGCAGCGACATCGATGCAGATGTCTGCCACGTTGAAGATCGGCCAATGGGGCAGCTTGAAAAAGTCCACCACATGTCCGCGGAACGGCCCCGGCTCCCGGAAGAGGCGATCGGTCAGATTGCCGGACACACCGGCCAGCAACAACCCCAGCGCAACGGCCCAACTACGCGTGCCGATCCGACGGCTGAGAAAGAGCACTACCAGCACGGCCAGAATCGCCAACCCCGTGAAGACATACGTGTAACTGGTCCCGGCGCTGAACGCGGCACCGGGATTGCGAGTGAGGCTCAGGGACAAGAAATCGCCCAGGACCGGAATGTCCGCGCGCCCCTCGAGGGCATCGGCCGCCCAGATCTTCGAACTCACGTCGACGGCGTACGCCGCGAGGGCGACGGCCGCGAACACCGCCAGGTGGCGGCGCTTGGACTGGGGTTGCGGGGTGGCCGGAGCTGGCTGATCGCTGGGATTCAGCGGCGTTCCTCGCGCTGCTTGCATGACATGCACAGTGTCGCACGCGGAAACGCCATGACGCGCATCTTGCCGATCGGCTCACCACACGACTCGCAGACGCCATAGGTGCCGTCGTCGATCCGCTCAAGAGCCCGGTCGATCTGGGCCAGCATTTCTCGCTCGTTGTTGACCACGATCAGTTCCTGATCACGCTCGAAGCTGGTGGCCCCCATGTCGGCCTGGTCGTGGCCTGCGCCGTCGCCGGCGTCTCGCATGAGTCCGGCGAGCTCTTCTTCTTGATCGTGGAGCAGTCTGGCCAGCCGATCACGGTGTTCGTGAAGCTCGGCCAGCACCTCGTTCAACTCGGCCTTGGTCCAGGCCGCTTCGCCCTGCTGAACGGCCAAGGAAGCAAACCCGGCCCCACGGGCCGGAGCCTTCTTGACGGGGGCGGCCTTCTTGACGGGGGCGGCCTTCTTGACGGGGGCGGCCTTCTTGACGGGGGCGGCCTTCTTGACGGGGGCGGCCTTCTTGACGGGGGCGGCCTTCTTGACGGGGGCGGCCTTCTTGACGGGCGCGGCCTTCTTGACGGGGGCGGCCTTCTTGACGGGGGCGGCCTTCTTGACCGGCGCGGCCTTCTTGACCGGCGCGGCCTTCTTCGCCGGGGCGGGCGCCTTGTCGCGGTCTACCGAACGCCGTCCGATCAACTTGCCCACCGCGGCCGCCGTACTGGCCAGGGACTTCCGGGTGCTGCGGCTCATGTGGAACCAGCCTCCTCGGGCTTGTGGCCTGTGGTGGTCACCACAGCGTGAGGGAGGCTAGCCAATGGCGGCAGCCGACTCAAACCGGCACGCCATAAGCCAAGCGGCCGGTTCCCTTGGGGAACCGACCGCCATGACGCCTCAGAAGGCGCTCAGCCTTCCTCTTCACCCAGAATCGAACGCAAGCGCTTGGGCGCTGGCGCAGCATCCCCCACCATCGGGGAGCCTTCGGGCGTGTTGTTGAGCGACTCCAACTGCTGGGAGAAGTACGACTTGAGGCGCGAGCGGTATTCGCGCTCGAACGAACGCAGGTTCTCCACCTCGCCATTCAACTTCTCGCGCTCCCGCTCGAGTTCGCCGAACAGTTGCTTGCGGCGATCAGCGGTTTCGGAATCGAGCATCTGAGACCGGGTGCGCGCATCGGCCTCGAGGCGATCGGCTTTGGTCTTGGATTCGGTCTCCAAACGCTCGGCCTTGGTCCGGGCTTCGCCGACGATCCGGTCGGCCTCATCCTTCGCGCTGTCCACCAACTCATCGGCGTTGCGGGTGGCGATCTCGAGCAACCGCGCTGCGGCATTGGATGCGTCGGGAACGGTCTCGACGCGGAGCGTCTCCACAGGCACAGGCGGCGCGGCGACGGCAGGCGCCACAACCGGCACCTCTGCCACAGGCACCGGTGCCGGGACGGGTGCCGGCTCCTCGACGATCGGCGCCACGGGTGCGGAGACGGGCGCAGGAGGGGCGCTGAAGCCAGCCCCGGACTGCGCGGCCACCAACTTGGCGCGGAGGTCTTCGTTTTCCTTGGTCAACTGGGCAAGGGTCGCCTCAACCTCGTCAAGGAACTGATCCACCTCCCCCATGTCGTAGCCCTCGCGGAGGCGGACGGGAGTAAAGCGTTTGTTACTCACGTCCTCAGGCGTTAGAGGCATGACCTCACCCATTCATAGTCTCGGGATGTACATCTGTGGCGAAACAATAGCGTCTCCAGCGCTCGCATGAGCGACGGAGCGATCATACCCCGAAGAGTCTCCTGTTTAACTCCAGCAACAACCACGCCGCCAACAGCACGATCATCAGGCTGAGGTCGAGGGCCATGCCCCCCAGGCGCAGCGGTGGAATCGCACGGCGCACAGTCTTGATAGGTGGATCCGTCACGGTATAGACGGCCTCGAGCCCCACCAGGGCTAAGCCCCGAGGGCTCCAGGCCCGGGCGAACATCTGCACCCAACTGAACACAAGCCGGATCCACACGAACACGTAAAAGATCCACAAGAACGCTTCAAGAACTTGACCAACCGGGTGCATGGATCACTCAACTCTGGTTGAAGAAGCCGCCTTCGGCGATGAGTTCCTTGTCCTCGGCGGCGACGCTGACATTGGGGGGTGAGAGCAGGAACACCTTGTTGGTGATCCGCTCAATTGTGCCTCGGGTAGCAAACACCAGCCCAGCAGCGAAGTCGACCAGGCGCTTGGCGTCGGTGTCGTCCATCTCGGAAAGGTTCATGATCACAGGGGTGCCATCGCGGTAGTTTTCACCGACCGTGCGTGCCTCGTTATAGGTGCGCGGATGAACCGTGATGATCCGGGAGAGCTCGGCGACGACGCTGACCGGCGCGGCGGCGCGAGGACGACGCTCCGCCAAGTCCGCGACGGCGGCCGGACGACGCTCGCGAGGGGCGCGCGCCGACACCGATTCGACGGTGGTGGGCTGCGCTTCGTCGTAGTCCTCGTAGTCATCGAAGCGGCCGGTGTCCTCGACCAGCCCGAGGTATTCACCGATCTTGCGCATGGCGCTCATGGCTGTCGTCCTCCGGAAATCTTGCGCCACATTCGCGACGCTTCGTGTTCGTGAGACTACTGGATCTTGGGCCTCGGACCGAGGACCGCGCTGCCAATGCGCACGTGTGTCGCGCCAGCCAACACGGCGGCTTCCAGATCGCCACTCATGCCGGCAGAGACCCACGCTGCCTCCGGATGCTGCCGTCTGAACTCGCTCGCCACCCGAGCCAATTCTTCGAAGGCCAGGCGGGGCTCGATCCGCAGGGGCGCCACGGTCATCAGACCGCGCAAGGTCAGGTGCGGCGCCGCCTCGACGAGATCGGCTAGCGCGGCCACGTCCTGGGGGGCCGCGCCCGCTCGCAGCGACGGCGCCTGTGACGCGTCACTGTGGTCGAGGTTCACCTGCACCAAAACTTCCACGTTGCGGCCGCCCTCGCCCGCTCCGCGGTCGAGGGGGCCGACGAGTTTGGCGCGGTCCACGGTGTGCACCACCTGGGCGTACGCCGCGACGGCCGCCGCTTTGTTGCTCTGCAAACCCCCGATGAAATGCCAGGTGAGAGGCAGGTCCGCGCACTCGGCCGATTTTCGGGCTGCCTCCTGATGTCGATTTTCGCCGACGTGCCGCACGCCGAGGTCGACCAACTCCCGAACATCGGAGGCCGGGAAGAACTTCGTGACCACGATCAAGGTGACCGACTCCTCAGGCCGCCCGGCCTGCGCGCACGCGCGAGCTATGCGAGCCCGGACGACAACCAGATTGCGTCGCAATTCCGCTGACCGCGTCACGACGACAACCAGATGACGCCCGCTTGGCGGCCGGCATCGGCTCCGTCGCGGCGGTGCGAATGCAGGCCGGCATCCTCACGCGTGCAGCGGTCCAGGCGGGTCACCCAACAATCTGCCGCGAGCAACTGCGCGGTCACCCCCGCGCCAAGATCGAGCGCCGGGGTGTCCCACCCGGTCACGGAGTAGGCCGCCGGAACCGAATCGGCGACCGCCGCCCGCATGGCCTCGGGAACCTCATAGCAACGCCCACACACATGGGGACCGACCCAGGCCTGGATCCTCAGCGCGCCACGCTGGCGCAGTTGTTCGACCGCTCGGACCACCACCCCGAGTGCCAACCCTTCGCGGCCGGCATGGACGGCGGCAATGAGTCCTTGCCCCGGCGCGCCCAACAGCACCGGAACACAGTCAGCCGACCGGGTCACCAGCGCCACGCCCACTGTGGAGGCCACGAGGGCGTCGGCGACCGGCACCTCGACCTGCGCGACGGACCCATCGACCGACGCCACTGAGTCTCCATGGACCTGGGTCATCAACCACGGCTCGGCAGCGGTCACTCGAGCGACGTCGCCGAGCGCAGCCTCGCGCACCTCGGGAGCCGCCCGGTCACCGACGTCGAGTCGCCTGTCGGTGAACCCCACCTCGACCGCCCGGCCCGAACTCGGGTCGCGGGCAACGTCGCGGAACCAGAAGGCAGACTCCACGCTCACTTCAAGAAATCGGGGATATCCAGGTCGTCGTCGGAGAATTCGACCTCCGAGCGGACGCGGGTCTTGGTGGCAACGGCGCCAACCGGCTCGGGATGGTTCGCTTCGATGTTGGGCGTTTCGGAGCTCGCCATCGCCGGTGCGGGCACGCTGGGCGCGAGGGCCTCCTGAACGGCCGTCTTGGTTTCGGCCTGGCTCTGCGGCTTAGGCGTCAGCGGTCGACCCAAAACGTTGCCGTCTTGACGGCGCTTGGGCATGCCGCCGTCAAAACCCGCCGCGATCACCGTCACTCGGACTTCATCGCCCAGAGCATCGTCGATCGTGGCACCGAAGATGATGTTGGCGTCGGGGTGTGCTGCCTGGGAAACCAACGCCGCGGCTTCGTTGATCTCGAACAGGCCGAGGTCCGAACCGCCAGCGATAGAAAGCAACACGCCATGAGCGCCGTCGATCGAGGCCTCCAGCAGGGGGCTGGACACGGCCATCTCGGCGGCCGCGATCGAGCGGTCTTCGCCACGCGCGGAGCCGATCCCCATCAACGCGGAGCCCGCATTGGCCATCACGGACTTCACATCGGCAAAGTCGAGGTTGATCAGACCGGGCGTGGTGATCAGATCGGTAATGCCCGAGACGCCTTGGAGCAGAACCTGGTCTGCTTGCTTGAACGCGTCGAGAACCGAGACGCTGCGATCGCTGATCGACAGCAGTCGGTCGTTGGGGATCACGATGAGGGTGTCGACCTCTTCGCGCAGTTGCGCGATGCCTTCTTCAGCCGAATTGGCGCGCCGCCGACCTTCGAACGCGAACGGTCGAGTCACGACACCAATCGTCAGAGCGCCGAGCGAACGCGCGATCCGGGCCACGACCGGCGCCCCACCCGTGCCCGTGCCGCCGCCCTCGCCAGCGGTCACGAAGACCATGTCGGCGCCTTTGAGCACTTCTTCGATTTCGTCGGCGTGGTCTTCAGCCGCACGCGTGCCGACGTCGGGATTGGCTCCGGCCCCTAGGCCTCGGGTGAGTTCGCGACCAATGTCGAGTTTGACGTCGGCGTCGCTCATCAACAACGCTTGCGCGTCGGTGTTGATGGCGATGAATTCGACGCCCTTCAGGCCCACCTCGATCATCCGGTTGACGGCGTTGACTCCACCGCCGCCGATGCCAGCGACCTTGATGATGGCTAGGTAGTTCTGCGCTGCTGCCACGGCTCTGCGCCTCTCGGTTCAGTGGTCCGGCTGGCGCCGAACGATGATTAGGACCTGGGGAAGTCACGGGGCGTGCGACCCGCCCTCTCGAAGCCGGACGGATGCCCGGCGTCGCCGTACGACTCAGTGAAAAACTCTAACTCTGAGCCTGAGGGTTATAGTTATGTCAACCTCGTGTTAGCTACGACCATAGGCAGACCGGGACCTCAGTCGTGGCCCGACACGCGGTCCGCGCGGAAAATTCCGACTCCGGAAAGCTCAGCCGCTGGTCGTCGGCTGGCTCGGCACGCTGACGTCATAGACCGTGGCCCGATGATCGAGCAGCACTTCCAGGACGCGCGCCTTTTGATCAGATTCGTCGGCACTCCCCCACACCACCGTCCGGCCATCACGCAAGACCAACGTGATCCGGTCAATCGTCTCCACCTCGACGTGATCGATGCGGCGCGCGAGCGCCACGGGAAGCGCCGAAACCACGTGCGCGGCCTCCTTGCGTGCCGAGGAATCTGCCAACGTTGCGGTCTGGATCAGCGGCAGATCACTCGGGATCCGGGGGTAATCCCGAAACAACACACCCTCCAGATCCATCCCTCGGATCGCTCCCCCCACTTCCACGACCGCCACCGGTGTCCGCTCGACAACGTCGATGCGCACACGGTCGGGCCAGGCCCGGGTCACGGTGACCGAACGTACGGCGGGTAACGCCCGCACCCGCGACTCGACGGCGTCCAGGTCCAGGCGCACCAGCGGCTCGCCTATCGGGATCTGTGCGGCCGTGACCACCTGGTCCTCGGTGAGATAGCCGACACCGGTCACCGTGGCTCCCCGCGCGGCCAATGTGGCACTGAAATAGAGCACCCACACCGCCCCGCCCACGAGCCCAGCCAGGACGGCGAAGCCCAGCAACACCTTCCAGGCACCCAAACGGCGTGCCCACTGCCGCCGGGCAAACCGGCGCGCCGTACGCGCCTGGGCGGGCGTTGCTTCGTGGGGTCCCGAGGACCGGCTAGCGCGCACTGCCCACCTCGAGGAGTGCGAGCACCTCTGGGCCCAACTGGGTCACCGACCCCGCACCGAGCGTCAGCACCAGATCGCCCTCGTGTGCCCGCTTCGCGATCTCGGCCGGGGCCGACGCAAAGTCGGGGAGGTATTCCACTCGGTCATCAGGGAGCGGCACATGGTCTGCCACGAACTGTCCGGTTACCGCGGGATCGGCGATTTCACGCGCGAGGTAGACATCGAGCACCAGAACCTCGTCAGCCGCTCCGAGCGCCTCGCCCATCGCCGCCCCGAAGATGCGGGTTCGCGAGACCAGATGCGGTTGAAAGGCGACGATCAATCGCCCCGCGCCGGCCACGGAACGAGCGGCCTCCAGGTCGCCGGCGATCTCTTTCGGGTGGTGGGCATAGCTGTCATAGACCCGGACGCCGCCGGCCGCGCCCTTGAACTCCATCCGCCGTCGGGTCCCGGTGAAGCCCGCCATCCCGGCGGTGAGATCCGCGAAGTCGTACCCCAACCGCAAACCCACGGCTAGCGCACACAACGCATCCAGAAGATAGTGGCGCCCGGGGATCGCGAGTTCCAGCTCGCCCAGGTCGACACCCGAGGCCACCACGCTGGCTCGCGAGCGCGATCCTTCGAAACGCGCTCGCACCGCCCTCAAGTCCGCCGACGGGGACTCCCCCACCGTGACCACCGTCAGTCCCCTGGCCCGCGCCAACTCCGCCAGCCGCGCCGCACCGGGATCGTCGATGCAGCACACCAAGAAACCCGAGATCCGCTCCACGAAGGAGGCGAAAGCGGCCTGGTAGGCCTGCTCCGTGCCAAAGTGGTCGAGATGGTCCGCCTCGACATTGGTGACGATTGCGGCGTACGGCGCGTAGACCAAGAAGGCCCCGTCGCTCTCGTCGGCCTCGGCAACGAAGAGTTCTCCGGTGCCGTCGTGAGCATTGGCCCCCGTCTGCGCAAGGTCACCACCAACGGTGTAGGTGGGGTCGGCACCGGCAGCCTGCAACGCGACCGTGAGCAGCGACGTCGTTGTCGTCTTGCCGTGGGTGCCGGCGACCGCCACCACCTGCTTGCCCTGCATCACCGAAGCCATCCCCGCCGAGCGCGGCCACACCCGCAAACCCCGACGTTGTGCCTCCACGACTTCCGGGTTGTCTTCGCGGATGGCGGTGGACACGATGAGCGTGTCGGCGTCGGCGACCTGGTCGGCGGCGTGGCCGACGAACACCCGCACCCCTAGCTCCCGCAGCGCGCTCAGGGTGGCCGAGTCCGTGCCGTCACTCCCGCTCACCGCGATCCCGCGAGCCACCATGATCCGCGCGATCGCCGAGAGACCCGCTCCGCCGACGCCCACGAAGTGCACGGTGCCCAGGTCTTCGGGCGCGACGATCACCTGCGGGACGGGGATCTTCATCGGGCGCTCGCCACGATGATCCGCGCCAAGGCCACATCGGCGTCTCGTCGAATCAAGGCCGCTGCAGCGGCACCCATCTCCGAGATTCGGTCGACGTCGCAGATAAGCCCAGGGATCGTGGCCGCCACCCATTCCTGAGTCAAGGCCGCGTCAGAGAGCAGCAAGGCCCCGCCGGCGTCGACGACTGGCCGGGCGTTGAGCGGTTGCTCCCCGTTGCCGATCGGCAACGGCACGAAGACAGCGGGCAGGCCCACGGCGGCCGCCTCGGTGACCGATGAGGCGCCCGCGCGCGAAATCACCAGGTCGGCGGCCGCGTACGCCAGGTCCATGCGGTCGACGAAATTGACGACGACGTAGGGAACCTCGCTCGGTTCGGGAGTTGCCTCCCCCTTTGGCCCGGCGACATGGAGCACTTGCACTCCCGCCGCCGCCAAGGGCGCCGCGGCACCCGACACCGCCTCGTTCAGATGACGAGCGCCCTGGGAGCCGCCGGTGACGAGCAGGGTCGGGCGTTGCGCATCGAGGCCGAAGAACGCCCTTGCCTCAGCTTGCTTGGCCGCACGATCGAGGGTGGAGATCATGGTCCGGATCGGGAGGCCTACGTATTCAGCGCGGGGCAAGGGGGTGTCGGGAAAACTCACGGCCACCCGTTTGGCCAAGCGGGCGCCCACCTTGTTGGCCAGGCCGGGCAGCGAATTCTGTTCGTGCACGACCACGGGGAGGCCGCGTCTTCGCGCGGCGACATAGGCGGGCATCGACACATACCCGCCGTAGCCGACGACGACGTCGGGATCGATCCGGTCGAACACCGCCAAGGTCTCGCGTACGGCGGCCCGTAGGCGCCCCGGGACCCGCACCAGGTCGCCCCCGATGCGCCGCGGGAGCGGCACCGGTGTGATCAATTCGAGTGGATAGCCCGCCGCGGGAATGACTTGATTCTCCAGGCCACGCGGGGTGCCCAGACAGGTGATCTCCACTTCGGGATCGAGGCGTCGCAGAGCGTCGGCGGTGGCCACCAAGGGGGACGTGTGGCCAGCGGTGCCGCCGCCGGCAAGCAAGATGCGCATCGAAGACAGCCTAGAGTTCGCGGCCGGACGGCCCCGCGGAGGTCCCGGCGGCGAGTCCGGTCGAGCGCACCTTGCGGCGCAGCGCGAGCGCCCGCGCCGCCTCGGGTTCACGCCGGGCAAACCCGACCAGCAGCCCCACAGCCACCAGCGAAGGCAGCAACGCGGACCCGCCGTACGACACCAGCGGCAGGGGGATGCCGATCACCGGCAGCAACGCCAAGACCATGCCCACATTGATCATCATCTGTCCCAGCAGCCAGGCGATGATGCCGAAGGAGGCGTAGCGCACAAAGGGGTCTGCGGTTCGCAGCGCAACCCTTGTGGCCGCGAAGGCGATAGCCAGGAACAACCCGACCACGAGCAGGGTGCCGACCAGTCCCAGTTCCTCGCCGAGCACAGCAAAGATGAAGTCGGTGTGTGCCTCGGGCAGGCCGCCCCACTTCTGCTGACTGGCGCCGATCCCCTGCCCCGACCAGCGGCCCGAGGACAACGCATAGAGCCCGTGCGCAGGTTGCCAGCCCGTGCCGTGGTAGTCGGCGAACGGGTCGGTGAAGTTGAGCAGCCGCGACTTGCGTTCGGGGCTCATGGTGGCCAGGTAGAGCGAGGAGACGGCAACCATCGACAACGCGAGCCCGAACAATCGGGCGGGGGCGCCCACCACCCACAGCATCGCCAACATGATGGCGAGCAACACCAGCCCCGTCCCCAGGTCGCGCTGCTTGAGGACCAGCCCCACCACCAGGATCATGCCGGGGACGACCGGCACCAAGATGTGGTGCAGCCGGTCGAGTTTGCGTTCCTTGTTGGCATAAACGTGGGCGGCCCACAACACCAACCCGAGCTTGGCCATCTCCGACGGCTGGAGCGCAAACGAGCCGACCCCGAGCCACGCCCGGTTGCCGTTGACGGTCTTGCCCAGAGGGCTCAATGTCAGGACCAAGAGCGTGACCGACACGATGAGAGCCGGCCAGGCGAGACGTCGAATCGCGGTCGACGGCAGGCGTGAGGCGATCCAGGCGGCGGGAAGTCCCGCGATCACCCACATCAACTGACGCTTGACCCAGTAGAAGCTCGACCCGTGCTTCTCGAACGCATCAACGCTGGAGGCGCTGAGCACCATCACCAGCCCGATCACAAGGAGCAGCGCGGGGGCGACGACCAAGATGTAATAGGACGTGAGCGGGCGATCCAGCGCCGACCGCAGGGCCCTGAACCAGCCGTGGGACCGGGCGCCTGCCAGGGTGGTCGGCACGTTCGGATCAACGGTCGTCACGCGCGGGCTCCCTCACGTCGTCGATTGGCCTGAGGTCGAAGTCGACCAGGCTAAGTCTCCCCGGAGCGGCCGGTAACACCCCGCAAATCCGCCGCGTGTCGCCCGCCGAAGCGGGATCGGTCCAGGCCGGCGTGAGCTACTGCTGAGCCGCGAAACGGCGTACGGCGTGGGCGAAGGAGTCGCCGCGCGCGGCGTAGTCGGTGAACATGTCCATCGAGGCACACCCCGGAGCCAGCAGCACCGTGTCACCAGGCAGTGCCCGCGCTGCCGCGAGCGCAACAACCTCGGCCATCGGGTCCACGGCCCCGTCAGCGATCTCGATGATCGGGACCTCGGGGGCGTGGTGCGCCAGCGCCTGCGCGATCACGTGCCGATCTCGCCCCAGCAGAATCACCGCACGGAGGCGATCGCGCGTGGCCTGCACCAACTCCTCGAAGCGCGCGCCCTTGGCCAGCCCCCCGGCCACCCAGACCACGGGGTCGTAGGCCAACAGCGACGACTGGGCCGCATGGGGATTGGTCGCTTTCGAATCGTCGACCCAGTCGACCCCGGAGACCGACGCCACCGTCGCGATCCGGTGACCGTCCGGTTGGAAGGCCCGCAGCCCGTCGCGCACGGCAACGGGAGCAACACCATGAGACCGCGCCAACGCAGCGGCCGCCAAGGCGTTCGCGATGAAGTGCGGGGCCGAGGAGGCGAGATCGGCGATGGTGCAGAGTTCGGCCGCGCTGGTTTGACGTTCGGCAACAAAGGCCCGATCGGCCAGGATGTCTTCGACGATCCCGAGTTGCCCCACGGCCGGGAGCCCCAGGGTGAACCCGATCGCCCGGGCTCCCTCTTCTACGTCGGCGTCGCGCACCAATCGCTCGGTTTCGGGATCGGCGACGTTGTAGACACAGGCCCGCTGGACGCGTTCATAGACGCGGCCCTTGTCTGCGGCGTACTCCTTCATCGACGGGTACCAATCCAGGTGATCCTCGGCCACATTGAGAACGGCGGCCGACTCCGCGCTCACGCTCTGGGTGTAGTGGAGTTGGAAGCTCGACAGTTCGACGGCGAGGACGTCATAGGCCATCGGGTCCATCACCGCCTCGACGATCGGCCGGCCCACGTTGCCCACCGCCGCGCTGCGCAGACCGGCCGCCCGCAGGATCGCGTCGAGCATCTGGACGGTGGTGGTTTTCCCGTTGGTGCCGGTCACGGCGAGCCAGGGTGCGGGACGCTCCGGATCGCGCAATCGCCAGGCGAGTTCGACCTCCCCCCAGATCGGTATCTCTCGGGCCCGGGCCTGCGCCAGCAACGACGCATCGGGGCGCCAACCCGGCGAGGTGACCACGACGTCGACCCGTTTGGGCAGCGTGGCAGTGACGCCCTGGCCGAGCCGAATTTCGGCCCCCAAGACCTCCAACAGTTGAGCGCGCTCGGCCTTGTCGGGGCTCGACGATTCGTCCAGAGCCACCACGTGGGCACCTAGATGGGTCAGATTGTCGGCAGCGGCGAAGCCGGAGACCCCGAAACCCGCCACGACTGCTGAGATCGGCTCCCACGAGTCGCGTTGGCCCAACTGGTCCAGAATCACGAACCGGCGACCCATTCGGCGTAGAAGATGCCCAGCCCGGCAGCGACGCACAGGCCCGTGATGATCCAGAACCGGACCACGACGGTGACCTGTTCCCAGCCGAGCATTTCGAAGTGATGGTGGAGCGGGGCCATCCGGAAGATGCGTTTGCCCTTGGTCAGTTTGAAGAAGCCGACTTGGAGCATCACCGACAAGGTCTCGACCACGAACAGCCCACCCAGCACTACGAGCAGCAGCTCGGTGCGGGTAAGCACCGCCAGGCCGGCCAGGCTGCCGCCTAGCGCGAGCGAGCCCGTATCCCCCATGAAGATCGCGGCAGGCGAGGCGTTCCACCACAAGAAACCGAAGCAGGCGCCGGTGATCGCCGCCGAGATCACCGCGAGGTCGAGGGGGTCGCGCACCTCGTAGCAGTTGGCACTGGGGAGTTCCTGACAGAACTGGTTGCGCTGCCAGATGTTGACCAGGGTGTAGGCGCCGAACACCATCACCGAAGCCCCAGTCGCCAGGCCGTCGAGTCCGTCGGTGAGGTTCATCCCGTTGCTGAACCCGGCCACGATGCCCCAGATGAACAAGATCACTAGGAACGTTGGCAACGCCAGCGAGGGGAGGTCGCGCAAGAAGGAGATGTTGGTGGAGGCGGGGGTGCGGCCGTTGTCGTCAGCGAGACCGGGCCAGATCGCCAAGCTGGCGAAGGTGAGCGCGACGACGGTTTGGCCGATCATTTTGGCCTTGCTGCGCAACCCGAGCGAACGTTGCTTGACGATCTTGATGAAGTCGTCCAAGAATCCGACGAAACCCATCCCAACGAATAAGAACAGCAGGAGCCAGGCGGAGGCGCTCGGCGTGGTGCCGGTGAGCAATTTGGCCAGGAAATAGCCCAACACCGTCGCCAAGATGATGACCAGCCCGCCCATGGTGGGCGTCCCGCGCTTGGTGTGGTGACTGGTGGGGCCGTCGTCGCGGACCTCTTGGCCATAACCCTTGGCCGACAAGACCGTGATCGCGACCCGGGTGCCGAGTAGCGAAATCAGCAGCGCGAACCCGCCGCCGAAAAGAATCGCTCTCATGCTGGGGAATCTCCTTCGGGTAGCGTCCGGCCAAGATCGGGGTCGAGCAGGCCGGCGGCGAGAATTTCGAGCGCCGCGCCCCGCGACGCCTTGATGAGTACGACGTCACCGGCGCGCACATTCTCGCGCAACCAGGTGAGCGCATGGTCGCGCCCCGCCGTGCGGACGACCTCTCCGTGCCAGTCCGGGTCGGCCAAGGCTCCCGCTCCGATGCCGTCGGCCGACTCGCCCACACACACCAGCAGGTCGACGCCCAGCGCCGCGACGAATCCGCCTACCTGCTCGTGCGCTTGACCGGATTGGTCCCCCAACTCCCGCATCTCACCCAAGACCGCGACGGTGCGGTGGGACTGCCCGACCGCCACCAAGGCGTCGAGCGCCGCCCGCATCGAGGCCGGGTTGGCGTTATAGGCATCGTTGATGACCACGACTCCGTCGGCGCGATGCGTGACCTCCATCCGCCAGGGTGAACCGCTGGTCACTAGCGTCAACGCAGGCGCGATGGCCGGCAGGCTCAGTCCCGCCGCGATCGCCATGGCCGCGGCCGCGGCGGCGTTGGACACCTGATGGGCGCCCACGTGGGTGAGTGTGACCGGACTCGCGGCCCCGGCATAGGTGAGCTCGAAGGAGGCCCGGCCGGCGGCGTCGAGCACCAGGTTGCGCCAGCCCAGCTCACCAAACTCACCGAAGGTCAAGACCGAGGCCGCCGTGCGGGTGCGCAGTTCGGCGCTCGCGGGATCATCAGCGTTGAGGATCGCCGTACCTCCCGCGGGAAGAGCTTCGAGCAGCTCGCCTTTGGCCTGGGCGATCGCGGCCACTGACCCGAACTCGCCGAGATGCGCCGAGCCAATGTTCAACACCGCCCCGATCGTGGCCGGTGCGATCTGACAGAGGTAGGTGATGTGGCCGATGCCGCGCGCCCCCATCTCCACCACGACGTACGCCGTCTCAGAGTCGGCTCGCAGCACCGTCAGCGGGACTCCGAGTTCGTTGTTGTTGTTGCCTACCGTGGCCACCGTGGGGCCGGACCCCGCCAACACCTCCGCCAGATAGTCCTTGGTCCCGGTCTTGCCTTGCGACCCCGTCAGCGCCAGCACGGTGGCGTTAGGCAACCGATCGAGCACGGCTCTGGCCAGGAGTCCCAACGCGAGGACGGGATCGGCCACGACGACGGTGGGTGCCGGGGTGGGCTTGCTGCCGAGCACGGCGGCGGCCCCTGCCGCGACGGCCGAGGCGGCATGGGCATGACCA
Organism: uncultured Actinomycetota bacterium; assembly: GCA_963814245.1. Classification (GTDB taxonomy): domain Bacteria; phylum Actinomycetota; class Actinomycetes; order Propionibacteriales; family Nocardioidaceae; genus Nocardioides. The sequence goes on along the minus strand of CAWFBY010000003.1, from coordinate 701,094 downwards.
TCGCTGCGCTCGCCGACGATGGCGACGAACAACCCGCCCGCCACCGGCGTTCGGCTGTCCACGAAAGCCGCTCCGCTGACCACGACGGAGGCGTCGCCGACGACCGTGCCGTCGACCACGTCGGCGATCTCCGCCAGGCTCATCGGGATCATCGCGCCCGCAGTTCTTCGGCGGCCACCACGCGATCGTCAAAGGGATACACGACACCTTTGATTTCCTGACCCGTCTCGTGGCCTTTGCCGGCAATCAGGACGACGTCCCCCGACCGCGCGCGCCTCACCGCTTCGCGAATCGCGGCACGCCGATCCCCGATTTCCAGAACTTCGGCCGAGCCTCGGGTGGCCCCACGGAGCATCTCCGCGCGAATGAGCGAGGGCTCCTCGGAACGGGGGTTGTCATCGGTGACCACCACCAGATCTGCTGCCTTCGCCGCAATCTCGCCCATGATCACCCGCTTGCCGGTGTCGCGATCGCCGCCGGCACCCAGCACTACCACAAGGGCCCCCTCAGTCAGCGGTCGCAGGGTGGCCAGCGCCGCCTTGATCGCGTCGGGTTTGTGGGCATAGTCCACGACGACGACGAAGTCTTGACCTTCGGAGATGCGCTCCAATCGCCCCGGAACCCCACTCCCCGACGCCACACCGGCGGCCACGTCGGCACCGTTGAAACCTGCCTCCGCGCACGCCGCGATCGCCGCCAGCGCGTTGGCCACGTTGAACTGCCCCGGGAGTGGCACCCCTGCTCGCCAGCTCTCGCCGTCGGGACCAAGCACGGTGAAGGTCGATCCCTCGGCACCTAGAGCGACATCCTCAACCCGCCAGTCGGCCGTCGCTCCTTGAGTGGAGAAGGTGCGCACGGGAATGGTGGCCTCCTCGGCGAGCCTGCGACCGTGAGGATCGTCGAGGTTCACCAGCCCCACCCGGGCGCGCTCAGGTGTAAACAGCGCGGCCTTGGCCTGGTAGTAGTCCTCCACATCACGATGGAAATCCAGGTGGTCCCTGCCGAGATTCGTGAAGACGGCCACGTCGAAACGCACCCCATCCACGCGACCCATCACCAGGGCGTGGCTGGAGACCTCCATCACGCAGGCCGTGGCTCGGTCCTCGCACATGCGGGCGAACAGCGCCTGCAGGTCGGGCGCCTCGGGAGTGGTGAGCGTCGTTGCCAGATCGTGCCCGTTCAGACGCGTCCCTACGGTCCCGATGACCGAGGCCGGAATGCCGGCGCCGAGCAAGCCCCCCTCGGCGAGTCGACTCGTCGTGGTCTTTCCTTGGGTGCCGGTGACGCCGATCAGGGTCAGTCGGTCAGCTGGGCGCCCATAGATGAACGCCGAGAGCTCGCCGAGCACCGCTCGGGGTTGGGACACCAGAATCGCCGGAGTCTCGGCACCCAGCCGCGGCCTGCCTTCGGGATCGGTCAACACACACACGGCGCCCGCGGACCTGGCGCCGCCAGCAAAGTCCGCGCCATGGGCGCGAGACCCGGGCAAAGCAGCGTAGAGATCTCCGGGCACGATGCGCTGGGAGCTGAGCGAGACCCCCGTGATCGCCTCGGTCGTTGGCTGGGTGACCTCATGCGCTATCCCCCGCGCCGCCAGCCAATCGGTGATCGCCGTGAGCGACAGGGGTGAGGGGTGCCGCGGACGAGTCGCCGCCACTTGCTCCGCGCTCACCACTGGTCGAGGCTATCGCTCGCGCTCAACCCCACCATGACCGCACTCGATTGGCCGACACGGTCACCGACTTTGCCAGGTGACGGCCATCTTGGACGGCTCGGTGCCGGTCGGTGCGATGCCATAGTGCGCGAGCGCATAACTCATGATGCGGCTGAACGCCGGGCCGCCGACCGATCCGCCGCCCCCACCGTTGCGTGGGTTCTGCACGACGACGTAGACCGTCAGGCGCGGCTCATCGGCGGGAGCGAAGCCCGCGAAAGACACGGTGAACGTGCCGTCATAGCAACCGCACTTGGGGCCGACGCGTTGCGCCGTGCCGGTCTTGCCGGCTACCCGATAGCCCGGCACAGCAGCCCCGGGCGCCACCCCGACCTCGGGATCCACGACCCGCTCCATCATCAACGCCGTCTGGCGGGCGGCCTTCTCGCTGACCACCCGACGAGTGACCGCGGTATCGGTGCCGACCAGATCGCCGTCGTCGGTGGTCGCGCTGCCCCGGATGAAGTTCGGCGGTACGCGCACCCCGCCGTTTGCGATGGAGTTGACCGCCGCCAACATCTGCAAGGCGTTGACCGAGAGGGATTGACCGAAGGCGATCCGGTCCTTGGTTTGGGAGGTGAGCGCGGGACCGGTCGGCAAGATCCCGGGAGTTTCACCTGCGACGCCAATGTTGGTGCGTTCGCCCAGCCCGAACGCCTCGAGATAGTTGCCCAGTTGTCGCGGCGGCATTTGATCCGCGGCCAACACCGTGCCGATGTTCGAGGACTTGGCGAGCACCCCAGCCAGGGTCAGGGGCAGCGGCCCGTGGGTGAACCAGTCGTGGATCACCCGATCCTGACGGGGCAACTCCGGAGGAACCATAATCTTCGTGTGCGGCGTCACCAGCCCTGCATCCAGGAGGGCCGCCATGGTCAGCACCTTCTGCACCGACCCCGGCTCATAGACATCGCTCATCGCCCGCGTGCCGAGATTGGCCTTGCGTGACTCCAGGGGACGAGTGGCGTCGTACGTCGGATAGTCGGCCAGTGCGAGCACCTCGCCGGTCTGGGTGTCCATCACGATGGCCACCCCGGACTCGCCCCCGGCGGAATCCACCGTTTGCCGCAAGATGCGTTGGGTCATCCACTGCAGATCCAGGTCCAAGGTGGTGCGCAGGTCTTTGCCGTCGACGGCCTCCACGACCGTGCTGTCGCCCAACGGAATGCGGACGCCGTCGGCGACCTGCAGGGTTGAGGTGCCGTCGACTCCGGACAGCAGCCGGTTGAAGTTGAGCTCGGCACCGGCGAGGGGACGCGGACCCTTGCGAGGGTCTGGCTCACCCAGGAAGCCCACCAAGTTGGCGCCGACATCGCCCGCCGGATAGTCGCGGGCGGGATCTCGACGCGTCGACAACCCCTCGAACCCCAGCTCTTCGGCCCGGTCTATCACCGCCTGAGCCTTCGTCGCGGGCACGCGGCGAGCAAGGTATTTGAAACGACTCTCGGTGGCCCGCAGTCGATCCAACGTGTCGAAGTAGTCAAGGTCGAGCTCGGCGGACAAGAACTTGGCGATATCCGCGGCCTGGTAGCGCGTGACCGAAGGGTCGCCTACCACCATCAGCCCCTCGATCGACTCGGCCAAGGGCGCACCGAACCGGTCGAGGATGTCACCGCGCTCAGCCGGCAGCAGGATCGTGACGGCACCATCCGCTGCCGCCATCTCGGCGTACGACTTGGAATCCAGCGCCTGCAATTGGAACAGCCGACCCGCGAAGACGGACAACACCATCGCGATCACAACAAAGCCGGCTCTCAGCCGCAGATGTGGCGAACCCCGACGAACCGGGGCTGCTCGGCCCTGGCCCGCGGAAGCGCGGTTGGCTCCACGCGCTCCACGCCCACGGGCTGGGGCCTCACGCACTGCACATCTCCCGTTCGATGAGGTGGGCCGACTCGTTGATCACCGGCATGGGTCAGCGACCAGGTTGGCGGTCACGGTTCTGGTGGTCATTCTTACCTTGCCGCCCGCCCGCGCCAGGTGAGGTCGACCCCGTGTCGCCAGACCCGTTTTTGGGTCCAGTCCGGTCCCGCTCACCCGACTGCTCACCAGCGGCGGCGGGGATGATCACTGGTGCCGGGTCAAGCTCCGCCGGCTTGACGGGAGGCAGCTCGTGCAGACGCGGCAGCAGTGCCTTAGGCGCCTGGCGCGGCGCCACGATCTCTTGGGTCTCCAACAACACAAACCCGGTCGTTCCGGGAAGCACCATCCCGATCGCCTGAGCCCGCTCGTTCAGCCGCTGGGGATCGCGCAGGTTCTCCAAGTCCATCGCCAGGCCCTGCTCACGAGCGGACAAGATCGCGGCCCGATCTTCCAAGGTCGCCGCGGTGAAAGACGCCTGCTGCATCGAGGTGTTGAAGAGCAGGAGCCCGACCACCCCTCCCACGAGCAGCAGCGACACCAACATCACGAACGGCACCCTGGGGGCGCGCGTCGGGCGTCGCGGCACGACGCGGAGCCGCGCTTTGGCGAGCGCAGCATCGGCGACCTTGGGCATCCGCTGACGAACTTGTACGGCGGGACTGCTCATCACGCCACCCCCCTGCTTTGTGTGCCGCCACCAGCGATGCGTGGGGCGATCCGCTCGACTGCTCTCAACCGCACCGACGCCGCCCGCGGGTTCTGATCGATCTCGGCGTCGGTCGCCTTCTCGGCGCCACGGGTGACCAAGCGCAACCGCGGCTCGTGGCCGATCGGAATGAACGGCAGGTCCTCGGGCACCTCGGAGCGGGTGGCCGCAACGAAGGCCTGTTTGACGATCCGGTCCTCAAGGGAGTGGTAGGACTCCACGATGACGCGACCGCCCACGCTGAGGGCATCGATCGCCGCGGGGATGGCATGGCGCAAGGCGTCGAGCTCCCCGTTGACCTCCATGCGCAGGGCTTGGAAGGTGCGTTTGGCGGGATGTCCGCCGGTACGTCGCGCGGGCGCCGGGATCTGGGCGTAGATCAACTCGACGAGGCGGGCGGAAGTCGTGAAGGGAGCCTCGGCTCGGGCCTTGACGATGGCCCTGGCGATCCGGCGGGCGAACTTCTCCTCGCCGTACTCGCGCAAGATCCGCGCCAACTGCGGCTCGTCGTACGTGTTGAGGACCTCGGCCGCCGTCAGTCCCGCGGTGTTGTCCATGCGCATGTCCAGCGGAGCATCGTGGGCGTAGGCGAACCCGCGTTCCCGCACGTCGAGTTGGAGCGAGGAGACTCCGAGGTCGAAGAGCACCCCTTCGATCGCGACCAGCCCCAGGTCCTCCAAGACCCGAGGGAGCTCGTCGTAGACCGCATGCACGGGGATGAACCGATCACCGAACCCCGACAGACGCTTCGACGCGTGCTCCAGCGCGGCGCGATCACGGTCGATACCGATCACTCGGGCCAATTCACAGTTGGTGAGTACTGCCTCCGAATGACCACCCATGCCGAGCGTGGCATCGACGAGGACGGCACCGGGTCGATCGAGAGCCGGCGCAAGGAGGGCAACCACCCGATCCAAGAGGACCGGAATGTGGGGATGGGTGACCATGAGGTGCGCCCTAGCGACCCAAGCTCGCGAGGAGGGTGACTGCCACCGCAGCCGAGAGCGAAGCCGCGGCGGAGAACACCATGACCGCGGCGCTCTCCCGGGCAAGGTGGCGCACCCGGCGAGGCTGCGCGGGTGCCACGGTTGGACTGCATCGCATGGTGTTCGACCCCAGGGAAGTTGTGGTGGGAACCGGGTGATTCGTCCGGTCAGGTCCCTGCCCGCTCTCGAAAGTGACGTCCTCTGGTGCCGGGGAAGTTGCCCCAGATGACGTCGGAGAGCGGGCACGAGCCTCGCCTGACGAATCGGTCTTGTGTTGTGGTGGTGTGGCTCGGGTGGGGATCAGATCCCCGGGATGATCTCTTCGCTCAGATCCGAGAACTTCTGTTCTTGCTCTGCTAGGTAGGACTGCCACGACGCCGGGTCCCATATCTCGACGCGGTTCATCGAGCCGATTACCACGACGTCCTTGGTCAGGGACGCGTAGTCACGCAAGAGCGACGGAAGGGTGATCCGCCCCTGCTTGTCCGGAACTTCGTTGAACGCCCCCGACGCCAACATCCGGACGTAGTCCCGGGTGTTCTTGTTGGTCAGTGACGCCTCCTTGAGCCGTTCGGTGAGGACGTCGAACTCCGGCAGCGAATAGACGGTCAGGCATCGCTCCTGGCCCCTGGTCACCATCAGCCCGTCCTCGAGTTGATCTCGAAACTTCGCTGGCAGAAACAGCCGGCCCTTGTCATCGAGCCTCGGCGTATAGGTGCCGACGAACATCGAGCACCTCCACTCCGATTCGACTTGCTTCCTCCACTTCGCCCCACCATACCCCACTTTCCCCCACCGTCAATCAATTCCTGGAAATGTCTGGACCCAAATTCCTGGGCGTTGCGCCCGTGACCTGGACTTTTGTGGAGTGGAGGAAGGTGGGGGGAATCTGGGCACCGGCTCCAGATTTCGGGTCCGTACGACGGGCGCCATGGCCCTGGTTGCCGCGACCGCATACGGTGGACGTCACATGATCTGGGCTAGGCCCCGGTGATGTGCCCGTTGACGAAGGAAGGGATGCACGTGGAATCACCGAGTTCAGGAGGCGCGGACCTCACGACCTTGGCCCGGGTAACTGACCTGATCCGCAGCAACATCGAGCAGGTCATTTCCGGCAAGCCGGATGTGGTGGCTGCCGCCCTGGTCGTGCTCCTCGCCGAAGGCCATCTCCTCATCGAGGATGTGCCCGGGGTCGGCAAGACCATGCTGAGCAAGTCCCTGGCCCGCAGCATCGACTGCACGGTTCGGCGCATCCAGTTCACCCCCGACCTGCTGCCCTCCGACGTGACGGGGGTTTCGGTCTTCAACCAGAACACCCGCGAATTCGAGTTCCGCCCCGGTGGCGTCTTCGCCAACATCGTCGTCGGCGACGAGATCAACCGAGCCTCCCCCAAGACCCAATCAGCGCTCCTGGAATGCATGGAGGAGAAGCAGGTCACCGTCGACAACGCGACCTACCAACTCGAGGCGCCGTTCATGGTGATCGCCACCCAGAACCCGATCGAGATGGAGGGCACCTACGCCCTACCTGAGGCCCAACGAGACCGCTTCATGGCACGGGTCTCCGTCGGCTATCCGGTCGCCGAGGCCGAGGTCGCCATGCTGGGCTCGCACACCGGCCGAAATCCACTGGATGACCTCGAACCGGTCACCAATGCCGCCGAGATCCGCAAACTGGTCGGCATCGTGGGCCAGGTCTATGTGTCGCCTGTCGTGCAGCAGTACGCCGTCGCCGTGACGACCGCCACCCGTCGTTCGCATGAGCTCACCCTCGGTGCCTCACCACGGGCCACGTTGCACCTGGTGCGGGCGGCCAAGGCTCGGGCGGCGATGGCCGGCCGCGACTTCGTGCTCCCCGACGACATCACCATCTTGGCCCAACCGGTCTTGGCGCACCGGCTGCTGCCCAGCGTGGAAGCTTCCATGAGCGGTCGCGGAGTCACCACGATCCTCCAAGGCCTCATCGCGGGAGTCCCCGTCCCGGACGGCCACCGCGCGTGAGCCACCAAACGCACTCTCGCCAAGAGACCTAGGGGCCTCGGATGCGTGACGCCCTACGGGGACTGACAGTGCGGGGTCGGGCGTTCCTCGCGGCCGGAGTGACCGCAATCGCCTGCGCCATCATCCTGGGTCAACCCTCGCTCACCCGCGTGGGGATCTTATTGGCTGGCGCGCCATTGGTTGCGGCGGCGGTGATCGGGCGGAGCCGCTATCGCTTGGCCCTGGTGCGCACGGTGTCCCCGCAGCTGGTGGCCGCCGGGCAGCCGGCGCAAGTGCAGCTCGACCTCACCAACGAAGGCCGGACTCCTTCCGGCGTCTTGCTGCTCGAAGACCACGTCCCTTATGTCTTGGGGACGCGCCCGAGATTCGTACTCGAGGGCATCGGATTTGGCTGGCGCCGGCAGGTGACCTATCAGGTCCGGTCCGATATCAGGGGACGTTTCGACATCGGACCCATGGCCGTGCGGCTGGGCGATCCGTTCGGCCTGGTCGAACTCGGGAGGGCCTTTCGCACCACCGTCCCATTGACAGTCACGCCGCGCACGGTGCTCTTGCCCAACATCCCCTTGGGTGGCGCCTGGACCGGATCGGGCGACAATCGGCCGCGGGCCTTTGCCACCGGAAGTGCCGAGGACGTGACGGTCCGCGAATATCGTCGTGGCGACGACCTGCGCCGTGTCCACTGGCGCAGCTCGGCACGGATCGGTGAACTCATGGTGCGCCGCGAGGAACAGCCCTGGCAGTCGCGAGCCACCCTGTTCCTGGACAACCGGGCCGGGGCACATCGCGGACTCGGCGTAGCGTCGTCGTTGGAAACCGCGGTGTCGGTGGCCGCCTCGGTCGCCTTGCACCTGAGCCACCGAGGCTTCACGGTTCGGCTGGTCACGGCCGAGGGCGAGGATCCCGATTCCTCCTGGCACTTTCGAGATTCCGAGCGCAACTCGGGTCCGCTCCTCGAGGCTCTCGCGGTGTTGCAAGAAAGTTCTCGCGCCACGATCGACACCCGCTGGCTGGCAGATTCCTCGCGCGGTGGCCTGATGGTGGCCGTCTTCGGCTCGGTCGATGAGCTCGACTCCCCGGTGCTGCGCCGGATGCGCCAGCACTCCAGCACCGCGATCGCCCTCGCCCTCGACGTGGCTGGCTGGGGTGGGGCTCCCCACGGTGGCGCCCCTCAGGGCGCTACCCCGAGCCTGGCTGTGGTGGGCTCCTTGTCACGGCAGGGCTGGCGGGCGGTGCCGATGCGCAATCACGACCGCCTCGACAACGTCTGGCTCGACCTTGGACGCTTGGCCAATCCGACTCCGGTGACCGCATGAAGGGCGGGTCGTGAACTCCGGGCGCGGGGCGTTGGGGAGCGCACTGGCCCAGGCCTGCGCGGCGGCCCTGACTACGTGGCTCACCATCCTCGCGTGGGGAGGTTTCAGCGAATCCCCCGGCAGCTATCTGCGCCCTCTGTTGCTGGTCGCCGTGGTCGTCGCGGTCAGCGGCACCGCCTTGCGCTGGTTTCAACTCCCCACCACAACGGTGATCGTGGGCCAGTTGCTCGTCGGTGGGGCGCTGGTGGACGTGCTGTTGACCGGGTCACCCGTCCCGTTGGGTGCACGGTGGGAAGCGTTGACCGACGCCGTCACCGGCGCGTTGAACACCTCGCGGGTGTACGCCGCCCCGGTGCCCGACGAGGCCGCGGGCATCCACCCCCTGTTGATCCCGCTCGGTGCCGCCTGCATCGTTCTGGTCGACGCCTGCGCCTGCACCTGGCGCCGCGTCTCCCTGGCGGGATTGCCCCTGTTGACGATCTACAGCATCCCGGTGAGCCTGCTGAGGGGCGAGGTCGCGTGGTGGATCTTCGCGCTCGCCGGGGGGGGATTCTTGCTGATGCTCTTCTTGAACGAAGACGAGCAAATCGCTCGCTGGGGGCGCTCGCTCGGCGGCCGGGGCGGCGTTAGCGAAACCGGACGGCTGGGTGGCCGCAGCGGCGCCGTACGCCTCAGCGCCATCGGCATCGCTTCGGTTGCGACGCTGCTAGCCGTGATTCTGCCCGCCTACATCCCGACGCTCCAGTTGGCCGTTTTCGGGAATGGGCCCGGGGCGGGCAACGGCGACGTCAAACTCGACAACCCGATGACCGACCTGCGTCGCAATCTGCAGCGTGGCGACGACATCGCACTCCTCACGCTGCAAACCAGCGACCCGCAGCCCAGCTACTTACGCATCTCGGTGCTCAATCGCTTCTCCAACAACGAGTGGACCTCCGGCAACCGCGAGATCCCGCAAGAACAACGCCCCACGGGAACCATGCCACCGCTCACCGGCGTGCTGGCCGCCACCCCGCGGCGCGAGTTTGACTACACCGTGGCGATCGACGACGCGTTCAAGTCCTCCTGGCTACCCACGATGTCGCCCATCTCGGCGATCGACGCCGGAGGCAACTGGCGCTACGACGTGCGCACCATGGACTTCCTGGCCGCCGACGACGACACCACGACCACGGGGCTCAACTACACGATGACCGGGGTCCGCCTCGACCTGACCGCCACCCAACTGGCGGCGGCTCCGGCAGCGGTCGGTTCGGTTCGAGAAGACTTCATCGCCCTGCCCGAGGACTTGCCGGCCGCCGTACGGGAGCTCGCCATCGAGGTCACCGCCGAACAACCCACCCGCTATCAGCGGGCCGTGGCGTTGCAAGACTGGTTCCGACGCGATGGCGGCTTCACCTACGACCTGCAAACCGATGCGGGCAACGGGAGCGATGAACTCCTGGCCTTTCTGGACGCAGAGACGGGTCGCGTGGGCTATTGCGAACAGTTCGCCTCGGCGATGGCGGTCATGGCGCGCAGCCTGGGCATTCCAGCACGGGTTGCGGTGGGATTCCTCCGGCCCGAACGGATCGGTGCGAGCACCTGGCAGTACTCCGCTTGGGATCTGCACGCGTGGCCCGAGCTCTTCTTCCCCGGTGCCGGGTGGGTGCGGTTCGAGCCCACCCCAGGCGCGCGCGCTGGAAGCGTCCCCGGCTATACCCGGGAGACGTTGCCCAACCAACCGAGCGGCAACTCCAGCGGACCGACGCAGGCTCCCAGCGACGAGTTGCCCAGTCGGGGGTCGTCCTCGTCCGCGGTTGACCCCCAACCCGACGCGGGGCAAGACGAGCCGGGCGCCGCAGGTGGCGGAGTGGGCTGGTTGCCGATCCTGGGGACGGCCGGCGGCCTTGCCCTGGTGGGTTTGGTGGGATTCGCCCCACGCCTACTGCGCAGGGTGCGACGCGATCGCCGGTTGATCGGCGACCCCACCCCCGAAGCTGCCTGGCACGAGCTGCGCGACACCGCTATCGACCTGGGATTGCCGTGGCCAGGCGGGCTGTCCCCGCAGGCGACGGGCGTGTGGGTGGCCGAGCACTTCGGCAGCGTTGAGGAGGCCTCCGAGGTGGAGCGCCCCCGTCATGGCGCTGGCTTGGCTCCGTCCGCGGAGGCGGCGTTGCGGCGCCTCGTCGCCGCTGTGGAGCGCGGCCGCTATGCCCGACTCCCGGGTGCGCTGCCTGCCTTGCGCGCCGATCTCCTGGAGTGCACGTCTGGGCTGAAGGCTGGGGCGACGCCGTCGGCGCGACGACGGGCCACCTGGTTGCCGCGCTCGGTCCTCGGGCTGGGCTGGGCTGGCGTCTCACACAGGCCCGCGAACAACTCCCGAGTTGAGGTTGTCGGCCACGGCGGGGTCATCGATCACATGGGTGGGTGATCGGCACCGCGTGGGTCAGAAGCCGCCTTCGTCTTGATCCCGGCGATGGCGCCAGCGCTCTTCCATGCGTTGCATGAACGATCCCGAAGATGCTGGCCTCTTGCTTTTCGCGGCACGCTTGGGCCGCCGGCCGCCCTCGATCACGCTGAATCCCGTGTCGCCCACGGCGCGGGCATCGACCGGAGTCGGGCGCCCCTTCCAGGCCGCCAAGCCCATCGTGGCGGAGGCCAACATGACAACGAAGCCCGCGATGCCAAGCGGCGTTATCTGCAGGACGGCGCCGGTCATCAAGATGGCAATGCCGATCAGGAAACACACCCCGCCCAGGATCGCCCGACGTTGCGCAAACTGGGCCAAGGTGTTGCCGCGCAGGGTGGAGACGAACTTGGGATCCTCTTCGACGAGGGCGCGCTCCATTTGATCCAGAAGTCGCAATTCCTCTTCCGAGAGCGGCACGGTCCCTCCTCGGTTACGTAGTGCGGATAGGGGTGATGATGGCAAGTCTAGGCAGGGGTTGGGCAGGACGGGTAGCGTCCTCGGAAAAATCGCTGTATTCGGCGGCCCTTAGGGGGGTGCGGCGAGCAAGGCCGCGGGGCGTACAGCCGCCGAACCAAACCGAAACGTGGCCCGATCCACAGCCCGGTCGGCATCGGACCAGCCGTGTTCGCGCTCGCCCAACATCAGTTGCCGATGGACGCTCCCCCGGGGCACTAATCCCTCGACCCGGACCCCCACCAACCGCAGCCGGGCCCGCTGCAGCCCCAAGCCGTCGTACAACCGGACGGCCATGCGATAGATCTCCTGGGTGACGTCGGTGGCCTCGGGCAAGGTCCGGGATCGGGTGATCGTGGTGAAGTCAGCGAACCGTACCCGGATCGTGACGGTGCGCCCAGCGACGCCGGCAACCCGCATTCGTCCAGAAACCCGGGCGGAGAGCCTCAACAGTTCGCGACCGATCACCACACGATCGTCGGTGTCGCGGGCGAAGGTTTGCTCAGCCCCCATCGAACGATCGGGCTCATCTGGCCCGCGCCGCGAAGCGACCCGCCGATCATCGGCTCCCCAGGCCAGGCGATGCAGGTGGCTGCCTAGGTTGTCACCGATTGCCCGGCGCAGCGTGCGCTCAGGAGTGTGGGCGACATCGCCGATCGTGATCAATCCGAGCCGATGCAACATCGCCTGCGTCTTCTCCCCCACCCCCCATAACTCTCCGACATCGAGGGGATGTAGGAACGATGTCACTTCGTCAGCGGGAACGATGAGTACGCCGTCCGGCTTGGCGCGGCGACTCGCCAACTTGGCCAACGACACCGTGGCGGCGACTCCTACCGAACAGGTGATCCCCTGCTCGTCATGGATGGTGGCGCGCAACCGCTCGGCAATCTCTTGCGGGGAGCCCAGCCGCTTGATCGAGCCGCTGACATCCAAGAAGGCCTCGTCGAGAGACAGCACCTCCACCACCGGAGTGACTTTGCGGAAGTTCTCCATCACCGAGGCAGAGACCCGGCCGAAGGTTTCGAAGTCGGGCGCGATGATCACCGCCTGGGGGCACATCCTGCGGGCCCGGGTCATCGGCAGCGCCGAGCGGACGCCGTACTGTCGGGCCAGGTAGTTGGCCGACAACACGACGCCTCGTTGGCCACCCCCCACAATCACCGGAACCTCACGCAGCTCCGGGCGATCTCGGACGGCCACGGAGGCATAGAAGGCATCCATGTCGATGTGCAGAATCGGACACGAGTGCGAGCGATCGATCGCCATGGCTAACCCACCGGCCCAGAGGCACCGGCCGCGAAGACGTCAGCGGCGCGCGAGCAGATGTAGTTGGGTGGCCAGCGCCAAGAACTCCGGCCGCTCTGCGACTGCCCGCTCCAACTCGACCAGCGCAGCCGTGGCGCCCGGCTCCACGTCCAGAAGTGACCCGGGCACCAGATCGGCAAACACTCGGATCGCATGCACGGTCGTGATCTGCAGACCCGACGACGACACCAACTGGGTGAGTTCGTCATGGGTGAACCGTCGTCCCGAACGACCAGTGCCGGAATCGGTCGAGTCCAACAGCGCTCGGGCCTGCTGGAAATGGCCGGCCATCGCCCGGGCGATGACCGCCGCATGCCGCTGAGCGACGAGCAAACTAAGCACCCCGCCCGGGCGAAGCGCGGCAGCGATGGTGGACAAAGCCGCGATCGGCTCGTCGACCACTTCCAAGACCCCATGGCACAAGACCAGATCGGCGTCGCCTGCCAGGTCATCCAGATCGCCGACATCACCTTGGATCCCGACCACCAGGTCGGTGACGCTACTTTCCATGGCCCGGCGACCGAGCGCGGCCAACGCATCGGGGCTGGGGTCGACCACCGTGACTTGATGCCCCAACTCGGCAAGGGGTACGGCGAACCCACCGGTCCCCCCGCCAATATCAATGATCCGAGCACGTTCCTCATAGAAGGCACCCGGCGCGTCAAGCAGCCGACGGATCTCGGTCCACACCACTGAGTTGCGGGCCGCGCTGCGTCGCTCGCTGGGGCGCTCGTGGACTGGGTCGTTTCCACCTGACATGGGGCCAACCCTAATGCGCCATGCATCTGGCAGGAGCACCATCTGGGGCACCGCATCGAAGGACATCTCATCCGGGACTCCCCGGGCTGCGATGCCAAAGCTTTCGGGCAACCTCCTTGGTGGATTCGCCGGCCGGTTTGATGTCGGAGTAGGGCGACATCGCAAACCCGCTGGAGTGGACCAACACCCGGCGATTGGTCGCGCCGGTGGGCGCGGCAAAGCCCGCGGGAACCACCGTCATGAACTCCCGCACCGCCGCGACACCGCCACGGCGCCACCTGGCGAACAACTCTTGGAGGTCCCAACAGCCGGTGGCCCGCACCGACACCCCGCGCCGACCGGTGCGGCGTACTTCCCCTCGCACTACCAACAGCCAGGAGTCAAATACGGTGGCGGCATAGGGGCCCTGGACGTCCTCGAAGAACGTCGCGTCCACCGGCCCCGTGGCATCGTCGAGGGTCAAGAAGATCACCCGCCGCCCCGATCGGATCGGTGGTGTTTGGGTCGCCACCTTGACCCCCGCCACCAGGATGCTCGCTCTGCTGCGCTGCCGGAGCAGCTCTTTGCTGCGCACCACCTCGAGTGCGGCGAGGAACTCGGCATAGGAATCCATCAGGTGCACGCTGGCATCGAGCCCCAGGATCTCCAGTTCGGCCGACAACTTCTCTTGGACAGTCAACTCCGGGAGCCCACTCACCTCTCCTTCCGCGGGCTCGTCGCCCAGATCGAGCGCAAGTTGGACCGAGGCAACGGGAGGCGGCTCATTGGTCGCCCGAGATTGAGCGGCGGCCCGGGCCCACACCCCCGCCCGATCAATCGGGTCGGAACTGTTGCGGGCGCCAGCGGTCTCGGCGCGTTCGGGTGGCCGTTGACGGGTTCGAGGGACTCGCCCCCGGCCACGCACGGCCACCCGGTTGTGTCGATCCAACTCCGCAACCTGCAACAGCAGGTCTCTGCGCGTCACCGTTCCCCTGCGGTGTACGCCGAGAGAGCCGGCCCCGATTCGATAGATGCTGTCGAACCCACCCGCCAACACCAATCGTTCGGCGATGGGACGCGAGACGTTCGCCCGATGCCAAAAGTCGGTGAGCGAGTGGTAGGGACGGGCCGCCTCGATCCGCTCAACCTCGGCCTGATTGATTCCCTTCACCTCGGCCAAGGCCAGGCGGATGGCGTGGCCATCGCAGACCTGTTCGACGGTGTAGTTCTTCGCCGAAGCGTTGACATCCAACCCCAGGATCGCGATCCCGCAGTGGCGAGCGTCATCGAGGATCAGCCGTTTGGGGTACATCCCCGGGTCATGGGTGAGGACTCCTGCCAGAAAGTGTGCCGGCCAATGCGTTTTGAGCCAGGCCGATTGATAGGTCGGCAGGGCGAACGCCGCCGCATGGGCCTTGCAGAACCCGAAGGAGGCAAAGGCCTCCATGACCTGCCAGATCTTCTCGACCACGGCAAGGGAGTAGCCGCGACCCAGGGCCCGCGGCAGGAACCACAGTTTGACCTCCGCCATCCCCTCGACGCTGCCCAAGGCCCGACGTTTTTCGTCGGCCTCCGCATAGGTGATCCCGGTGAAGAGCGCGATCAATTCGATGACCTGCTCGTGGAAGACCACCACCCCCTGGGTCTGCCCCAAGATGGGTCGCAGGTCTTCGTGGAGGTACGTCGGGGCGCGCCAGCCCTGCTTGGCATTGAGGTAGGGCGTGATCATGTCGCTCTTGACCGGCCCGGGCCGGAACAAGGAGATGTCGGTGATGATGTCGGCAAAACTCTCGATCCCCGATTTGCCCACCAACTCGCGTTGACCGGGAGACTCGATCTGGAAGATCCCGAGGGTCTTGGCGCTGCTGATCAAGGTGTAGGTGTCAGGGTCATCGAAGGGCACCTGGGCTTCGTCATCGACATCGACCTCGACTCCGTCGACTCGCTTGATCTCCGCCACCGCATGCGCCATCGCGGACTGCATCCGAATGCCGAGGACATCGAGCTTGAGGAGACCGAGGTCTTCGACGTCATCCTTGTCGAACTGGCTCATCGGAAAGCCCGCATAACTGGCCTCCACCGGCGTGCGATCGAGCAAGGTCGCATCCGACAGCAACACCCCACACGGGTGCATGGCTATGTGGCGGGGCAAACCGTCGAGTCGCTCGACCAGCCGGAACATCAGGTCCAACCGACCTTCGCCGAGCCCAGAGGCACGCAATTCCGGCAACTCACGCAACGCGATCCGGGCATCGCGAGCGCGAATGTGTGGAAAAGCCTTGGCGATGGCATCGATCTCACCGGGTGGCATCCCCAAGGCACCGCCCACGTCGCGCACCGCGTGTCGCACCCGGTAGGTGTCCATCATCGAGACACACACGCAGCGCTCGCCGCCGTAGGTGTCGAGGATTGCCTCATAGACCTCAAGCCGACGCGCCGACTCCACATCGATATCGATATCGGGCAACGACTGCCGCAGCGGAGACAAGAACCGCTCCATGAGCAAACCGTGGCGAATCGGATCCACTCCCGAGACCCCGAGGAGATAGTTGACCAGGCTGCCCGCCCCCGATCCCCTAGCCGCGCGACGTACGCCCATCCGTTTGATCAGATCGGTGACGTCGCCAACGGTGAGGAAGTACGACGCGTAGCCAAGGTGGCGGATCAGCTCCAACTCGTCGTCAAGACGCTTCCAGATCCGTTGCCTTGGCGCCGACCCATAACGCCAACCGATCGCACCCTCACAGCGGGCTCGTAGGGACACATCGGCCGAGACCTGAGTCTGTCCGGCGCGGATGTTGAACTCCGGAAAATGGATCTCCCCCAGACCCAGGTCGGCTCGCGGGTCAAGGGCACATCGATCGGCGACGGCTCGGGTCTGGGCCAACAAACCCCGGGCCTGCCGCTCGCTGTCACCCAACCCCGACAGCCGACAGATCTCTTCGGCAATCTCGTGCATCTGCTTGCCCGACTTGAGGAAGCCTTCGGCATTGCCCCGGTCCACATGACGTCGATCGAGAGCGACCAACCGGCGGGCCGCATCGAGGACATCGACGGTCGGGGCATCGGCGCGGTCGGCATAACGCACCGCGTTGGTGAGCACCACTCCCAGCCCCGCTTGCCGGGCGATCCCCGCCATCCGCGCGGCGTGGGTGGAGGTGCCGGGACCCCAGCCACCCTGGTAGCCGGGCAACCGGTGCGAAACCAGCTCGATCAGGAGGTTCTCTCGCGGCACCACCTCACGCCATCGCGCCAGCTCGCGCTGAGCCCAATCGTCACGACGTTGAGTCGCGGCCGACCCCACCAACGACTGCGGGCCCAGCAGCACCAGCACCTCCCCCGTGGAGAGATAGGGAGCCAGCAGTTCCAGTCGCCCCACCGGTCGCCCGCGTTCGCCATCGAGATGAAGAGCCGAGGTCAGGCGGCAGATGGCAGCCCAACCGGCCTTGCCTCCGCTGCCTCCCGCATGGGCCAAGAAGGTCACCCGGGGCAAGCGATCCTCGCGGAAGGCACCCCCTCTCACCGGATTGGCCCTCCCCTTTTCGGGGCTGGACCGAAGGGACTCGGCCTGAGTCGCATCGGTCGGCAGCCCCCGAGCCCGGTCGTCTGAGGCCATCGCGAGGTCGACCCCCAAGATTGGTCTCACACCGGCGGTCAGGCAGGCCTTCGCGAACTTCACCGCACCATAGGTGCCATCGCGATCGGTAAGAGCCAGGGTGTCCATGCCGTGCTCAATCGCCCGCTCCACCAACGTATGGGGATGAGTGGCGCCGTACTGCAGGGAGTAGCCCGAGGCGACATGAAGATGGACGAACGGCTCCCCAAGAGGACTGGGCGGATCCATTTAGGAAACACGAGGCATCGGCACGGGCAGCGGCCCCGCTACGGACCCGGGTCGCAGGAGACCGAGGTTGGATTCGACGATGCCCAAGAACCGGTCCGCATCGCGCACCAGATCATCGGCCTCGCGTTCGGTGACCGCGCGGACCGACCCGGCCTCCGCAGCCGCACGTTTGGCTGCCCCCGCAGCAAAGAAGCTCGCCCATTCGGTGAGCTCGGGGGCAACCTCGGCCAACAACACCCACGCGTTCTTCTGGGGCCGGCGACGTGAAGCAACCGGCCGAGCCCGAGCCGCCAACAGGGCAGCAGCGGCGCGCAACGCGGCCACATGGGCGCAGGCATATCGGGTCGCCACATCCGGGGCGATGATCGCCTCCTGCAACGACTCCGCGGCACGGGAAAGGTAGGAATGAGTGGTAGCCGGCAGGGCATAAGGGCTCATCATGACCGCCTTCAGTCCGCACAGCCGACGAGTTGCCATTGGCCGTCGCTCCAGTCGAAGGAGAGGTCGAAGACTCCCCCGCGACCACCTTCGATCTCCCGGCCACGACCGGCCTCCACCCGCCACATCTCGCGCTCGGTCAAGAGGTCAGGCGCGATCGGCCCGCTCGAGGTCGCCGCTGCGTGGGGGATCTCGGGACAGGACGCGGCCTCATCGGCTCCGATCACCGCTTGGACTCCCACCGATTGCCACCACGGACCGGTCTCCACCCAATGCGCCAGCACCGCGCGCACCTGCCACAGCCGGCCACGCCATAGAAACTGTTCGGGACCCTCCAGGCCGGCGCTGGGCCCACCAATCCAGCCCTTGCGCACCTCGACGGGGTCGTCGTATTTCCTCATCTGCCACTCCCTTCACCACAACCGCCGACCCCTCCGATCAACCCCGGGCGATGGCCACTAACCGGCCACCTGAACCCTGGCGAAGGCGGGGGTCGAGGTCGCCTTCGCCAGGTTGATCGAACAGGTGTTCGAACAAGGCAAAGGTACACCCCCCCACCGACAGTGCGTCAATCCCTAGGCACTATTTGCTGGCGGGAGATTGGTGACGTGGTCAGGACTCGCGATAACCGGACCGAAGAAAAGCCGTGGTGTCCTTGCGCCACAAGGTGAACAACAGCGCGGCGTACAGCACCAACGCCACCGCAGAGAGGGCGACAAACAGGGCCGGCAGGTCTCGGCCCAACCCGACCGCCGTCCCGAAGGCAATGAACAGGACCGTGACGCTGATCGCCACCCGAGCCCACCCATGGCCGCGCCGGAAAAAGGCCACCAAGACACCGGCCAACGCCGCATAAACCACGAACAGCACGATCGCCAGGGGGGCGAACCCGGGAATATTGATCGAGCTCTCTTTGAGCGCTTCGAGCCCACCCTCATTGAGGATCGCTCGGGCGGCGCTGTTGCCCCGCGCCCAGGTGCGGATCAGGTCGTCTCGAAAGAAGTAGGTCAACACCGCCGTCAGGCCGCTCCAAGCGACCGCGGCGCGTAGCAGCCAAATGGAGCGGACGACCGACGTGGGCAGTTGTCGATCCATCTCACTCCCTCCGTCCGCGGTGCCCGATCAACGCTGCCGCACCTCTGGCCTAAAGTCTCACCATGTCTCACGAACACCCCGCGATCGCGCGATTCCGTGCCGAGCACACCCTACGGGGCGGAGTCGGCTCCATCGTCACCCTCCCGGAATCGGTGCACACGGCTGCACTCGCCGCTGAAGCCCTGGGCTGCGAAGTCGGCGCCATCGCCAACAGCCTGCTCTTTGATGCCGAAGGAGCGCCCGTGCTCATCCTCACCTCGGGTGACCACCGGGTCGACACCGCCAAGGTGGCCGCCTCGATCGGTGTCGGCTCCTTGCGTCGGGCAACGCCCGAGTTTGTCCGAGAACACACCGGACAGGTCATCGGCGGAGTCTCTCCGATCGGGCATCCGCGCCCGGTCACCACCCATATCGACTCGTGGTTGCGACGCTTCGACGTGGTCTGGGCGGCTGCCGGCCATCCCGCCGCGGTCTTCTCTTCGTCGTACGACGAACTCGTGGTCCTGACCGGAGCCGCCGAAATCGAGGTCGCCTAATGGAGATCTGGCTCAATCCCGCGTGTTCGAAGTGCCGAACGGCGGTCAGTGAACTCGACGCTGCCGGCTTGGGCTACACCGTGCGTCGCTATCTCGATGAGCCTCCGACGGCGGCGGAGTTGGCCGACGTGGTGACCCGCTTGGGGCTGGAGCCCTGGGACATCGCCCGACCCAAAGAATGCGCCGAAGCGGGCATCGATCTGCCCCGAGAGGCAGCGCACCGCGGTGCCTGGTTGGACGCCCTGGCCGCCCACCCTCGGGCACTTCAGCGGCCGATCATCACCGCTACCGACGGGACGACCGTGGTCGGGCGCGATGCCGAGTCGCTGCTCCGGGTGATCTCTGCCGAGGGTTAGCCAGGGCGCCCCACAGCAAACGGCTCGGTCCGAAGGCACCCCCGTGAACCCTCGGAACGAACCGTTGCGCGACCAAGACTGGCCAAGCCGTCAGCGCGCGGCATCCGCCGTCGTACTCACTCGGTCTCTATGATTCGCACGTGGAATCACTACCTCTGGTGTTTTCGAGCGGCTGGGCGAGCGGGGTCAACAGTTACCTCGTGATCTTGGTGCTCGGCATTGCCGACCGAATCAACAACTTCGACCAGATTCCCAACGTGCTTGCGCGCTGGGATGTCCTTGCCGCGGCCGCCTTCATGTACTCCATGGAGTTCGTCGCCGACAAGATCCCCTACATCGACTCCTCCTGGGACGCCATCTCCACCGCGATCCGGCCAACGGCCGGAGCCGTGATCGGGGTGCTGTTGGCCGGAGACGCCAGCTCGCTGGAGCAGGCCGTCCTGGGTACCGTGGGAGGCGGCACCGCGCTGATGTCCCACCTGGTCAAGTCGGGTGGCCGGCTGGCGATCAACGCCTCGCCGGAGCCGGTGTCCAACATCGCCGCCAGCATCGGTGAGGACGTCGCGGTGCTCGGCGTGGTCTGGTACGCCATCGAACATCCGCGCACGGCCGCCGCGATCGCCGCGGTGTTGTTGATTCTCGGACTGATCATGCTCTATTTCGTCGCCAAGCTGATCCGGCGTGGGTGGCGGCGTTGGAAGAAGAAGGACCCGCTCCCGGCCTACGCCTGATTCAACGCGAGGACGCCGCGCTGCGCGGCGTCCTCTAGGGTGGCCGATCGTGGCACGCGTGGTGGTGATCGGTGGCGGACTCGGTGGACTCGCCTCGGCTGCACGGCTGGCCAAGCTCGGCCACCAGGTGACGGTCCTCGAGCAATCCGATCGCCTCGGCGGCGCTTTGTGCCCGCTCCAACAGGACGGCTTCACCTGGGATCAAGGTGCCCACGCGACCTTGCTCCCGGCCGCCTTGCGTGATCTGTTCCGCAAGTCCGGGCGTCCCCTCGAAAGCGAACTTGAGCTCGCCCCGCTCCCGGTCATCCGTGAACACCGGTTTGCGGACGGCTCGCGCGTCGGGTTGCCCGGGGGCTCCCGCTCCGCCCAACTGCGCGCGGTGGATGCGTTGGGTGCGGGCCTCGGACGCGCTTGGGTGGAGTACGTCGATTCGCTGGGCGCCGATTGGGATGTGCTTCGTCGCGGCTACCTCGAGCATCCGTATGCCGGGCCGAGCGCCAGCCCCGAGGTTGCGGCCCGGTTGGGATCCCGCGAGTCGTTGCACTCTCGGTTGAAGCGACTGCCCGATCCGCGCCTGCGGTTGCTGGCGGCTTACCCGGTGGTCGGCCATCATCACGATGCTCGCCGGGTGCCGAACTGGATGGCGTTGTCGGCCTACCTGGAGCAGCGCTTCGGCGCCTGGGCTCCCGTGGGCGGCATGGGCACCGTGGCGGACGCGCTCGCCCGGCGACTGGCGACCCGCCGGGTCGAGGTGGCCACCGCGACCACCGTGCTCGACGTGGTGGTGCGCCAGGGTCGAGCGGTGGGGGTGCACACCCAACATGGCGATCTCGACGCCGAGGTGGTGGTGAGCGCGATTGACCCACATCTGCTCCCCGCGCTCGCGGCGTACGTCCGCAAGACGCGCGCCGTGCACCCACCCGGTGTGACTCACCTGGGCCTCTCCGGCGCCCTTGATCTGCCGCCGCAGGTGGTGGTGCATGGCGTCGACGACCTCACCGTGAGAAGCACGCCAACGCTCGCTGGGCGCACCTCGGTGAGCGTGATCGGCAACCCCACCGGCGACCCGCTCGACGCGCTGGCCGCCCAGGGACTCGACCTGCGCGACCGGGTGCTGCTGCGCGTCGACCCACCTCCCGCGAAGCAACGGGGCCAGGCGGGCTCGACGCCGTGGGGCGTGCAATGGGAGGGCCGCAAGACCGTGTCCCGGCGCCTAGGCCCCACGACACCGGTGCCCAACGTGTACGCCGCGGGCGCGCATGCCACGCCCGGGGAAGGGATCGCGTTCGTCGCGTTGTCTGCGGCCCAAGTGGCCGAAGCGATCGGGCCCGCCTAAGCCTGGCTAAAGCAACCGCCACGTCACGGTGAGGCCGGCCCCGAGCGATCGTTCGCCGGGCTCGAAGTCCATGTCCTTGCTCGCCCGGAGAGCAACACCGGTTTCGGCACCGCCCATCGGCTGATTGAAGGAAACCCCCTCGACCACGGACACGACCTCCCCCAACGCCGCCCCACCAAGCCCCGCCAGGTGCTCCGCGCGCAGTCGCGCGTCGGCGAAGGCGCGCTCGCGAGCAAGGGCTTGGGCAGGACCGGGGTCGGCGACCTCGAGCGAAACTCCGTCGACCGTCAGCCGGTCACCCACCTCGGTGGCCAACGCGGTCAACAGCGCGCCTGCGGCGGTGAGGTCGGCGACCGTGATCACCAAGCCGTGACGGGCCTCGAAGCCCGCCGCTCTGCCCTCGTTGTCGAAGGCGGGCCACACGGTCAGATCGGAAGAGCCGATGTGGGTCGCGTCGGTGAACCGTCGCGCAACCTCCCCCATCGCCGTGATCGCCGAGTCGACGCCCGCAAAGGCCTCGGCAACACCCGCGGCCCGGTGGGCTGCAGCCACGCGGACCACCGCGGTGTCGGGGGCGACGCGCACGGCGCCGTAACCACTCACGCTCACAGTTCGTTTCATGGCTCAACCGTAGTCCGCGGCTCCGCGGACCGGGGCCAACTCAGACCGTGATGCGCAGCGCCTCGAAGATCTCCAACGTGGCGCGCGAGCGATTGAGGGTGAAGAAGTGCAGGCCCGGCGCACCTCCGGCAAGGAGTTCTTGGCACAACTCGGTGGCGATGGCCACACCTTCGCCGCGCACCTGCGCCGGGTCGCTCAGCTCGGTCAGGCGGGCGAGCAAGGGCTCGGGAATGCTGGCTCCCGACAGCTCGGCCATCCGACGCAGTGAGCCGAGGTTGGTGATCGGCATGATCCCCGGAAGGATCGGGATGTCGACCCCATGTGCGCGCACCCGGGCCACCAGATCGAAGTAGTCCTGAGCGCCGAAGAACAACTGCGTCACCGCAAAGTCGGCTCCGGCGCGCGCCTTGGCGACCAGGACTTCTGCATCGTGTTCGCGCGACTCCGCCGAAGGGTGGCCCTCGGGGAACGCCGCCACACCCACGCTGAACGAGCCCACCTCGTGGGCAAGTTCGACCAACTCGCGGGCATAGCTCAGCCCACCCTCCGTGGGGGTCCAGGTGGCCGTAGGTCCGTCCTTGGGATCGCCGCGCAGGGCCAAGATGTTGCGCACCCCGGCTGCGGCGTACGACTCGATGATCTCGATCAGTTCGGCACGCGTGTGACCCACACAGGTGAGGTGCCCCATGGCGCGCAGCGAGGTCTCGCGCGCGATCCTTCCCGTGATGTCCACGGTGGTGTCACGCGTGGATCCGCCGGCACCGTAGGTCACCGAGACGAAGGTCGGCGCATAGGGCTCCAGCTCGCGGATGGCCTGCCAGAGTTGCTCGGCGCCAGCGGCATCCCGAGGTGGCATGAACTCAAACGAAAGGGACCGCTCGCCGGACGCGATCAACTCGCCGATGCCCCGGTTGCGCCCCTCATCCATGACCGCGATTCTAGTTCGGTGGTCGGCTCGGACGCCTCGGCGTCCACTGGTTAGGCTCGACCGGTGAACTCCCTTCGGCCCACCTGGGATGCCCCTGCGTTTCGCGAGGAGATTCGGATCGCCCTCGGCGCCTTCCTCGATCGCCAGGCCGAACGGTTGGCACCGTTGGGCGCCGACGGCCAGTTGCTGCTCGACGAGGCCCGGGCGTGTGTCCAAGGCGGCAAAAGGCTGCGGGCGGCCTTCTGTTTCTGGGGGTATCAAGCGGCCAATCCCACCGACGACGAGACCGAATACGCCGCGCTGATCCGCGCCTGCGCGGCTCTGGAACTCCTCCACGCGAGTGCGCTGGTCCACGACGACTACATGGACGCCTCCGACACTCGCCGTGGCCGACCGGCCACCCACGTGGCCTTTGCCACCGCCCATCGGGCGCAGTCCTGGGCCGGCGACCCGCAGCAGTACGGCGCCGCCTCGGCCATCTTGTTGGGCGACTTGTTGTTGTCGTGGGCCGACGAACTGCTGCGCACCTGCGGCCTCCCTCACGACCGGGTATCGCCAGCGCTCGACGTCTTCGACCTCTGTCGGTCAGAAGTCATCGCCGGGCAATTCCTCGATGTGTCGGTCCAGGCACGGGGCGTGGCTGACGTCGACGCGGCTATGCGGGTGCTGCGCTTCAAGTCGGCGAAATACTCGGTGGAGCGTCCGGTGCATATCGGACTCGCCCTCGCCGGGGCTACCCCTGAGGTCATCGCGGCGATGGCGGGATTTGGTCTGCCGTTGGGCGAAGCCTTCCAGTTGCGCGACGACCTGCTGGGCGTCTTCGGTGACCCCGCGGTCACCGGGAAGCCGGCTGGCGATGACCTCGTTGAGGGCAAGCGGACCGTGTTGGTGGCGTTGTCCCTCGATGCGGCCCCGCCAGCAGCGGCCGCGGAGTTGGATGCCGCGCTCGGGCGACCGCTCGATGAGGCTGGGGTGGCTCGTTTGCGGGCCATCATCGATGCCTGCGGTGCCCACGCCCAGGTGGAGCACGTGATCGACGAACTCACCCGACTCGCCACCGAGTCGCTCGCGAAGGCCGCGATCAACGAACGCGCGCGTGGGGCGCTCTTCGAGCTCGCCGCCGCTGCCACCAAGCGCGTCGACTGACTGCGTCGCCCCGGTGTCCTCGGACCGGGTCAGTCGAGGCTCGTGAGGCCGGGAATCTCTGGCCCGCCACCTCGGAGAAGCACCACAAAACGGCCGCCACGGTCTGCGTTGACTCTCGAGCCCAGGACGCTCAGCGCGACCGAGAAGGCCCGCTCATCTCCGCGCGCCAACGGCCCCCAGCCGTCCCACAGCAAGATCGTCCCCGCGTCGTTGCCGGCGGACACGTCATGGAGGCAGTCGGCGAGGGCGTCGAAGTTCTGTCCGTAGTAGTCGGGGAAGTTGAGCGCTTCACCGATGGCCGCCAAGAATTCTTTCTTCGAGTCACCATGCCACCCGTCCACGTGGGCGAATCTCCAGCCTGCGTGTTCGACGGTGTGCCGGACATCGTCGGGCGAGAAAGCCCCGTGCCAGAGGTAGATGCCCGGCTCTCTATGGGCGGCGAGCACGCCTGCGAGTCCACTCATCGCTGGATCCTCTCGAACGATTGGTAGTGGTCATCGGTCCAATAGAACTCCCCCTCGGAGCCGGCCACAATGCGCCGTGCTCCGCGGTTGCGTGAGCCGGGCGTCTCGACGGTGTATTCGTGGTAGTAGCCGCGCTCATGGTCGGGCAGTAGGCCCTCATTGTTGCCAAACACTCCCCCGTCCTCCTCATAGGGGAACGGGCCCTCGTTATCGATCAACTCGAGGGTTTGCACCGCCTCTTCGGGGAGGTCGGCGACAGCGATGACAGACAGTCCACTGTCGGTGTCGACTTCGGGCGCCGAACTCGACCCGTCCCACAACTTGGGGCCCCACAGCATGGCCGCCGCGGCCACCAGCAACAAGCCCGTGTAGATCAACCGCTGTCTCATGGAGGTCGACCCTAGTGGGCGACCCAGCAGGTCGGGAGGGGCGCTCCTCAGAAGGCCATCGACTGGGCGCGGCGCTTGACCTCGGCACCGCGATTCTCGCGCAGGGCATCGATGGGGCGCCCCGGGAGATCGGCGTCGGTGAACACCCAAGCGATCGCACCGCGGTCGTCGTACCCGCCGTCGTGCAACACGGTGAGCAAGCCCGGCAAACCCTTCACCACCAAGCCGTCCATTAAGAACAATGCGGGCACCCGCTGCCCCACTCCCGGGGCAGGCACGGCAGCAGCTAATTCGTGGGTGCGAATCATGGTGCGAACCGAGCCGACAGTGACTCCCAAGGCGTCTGCGACCTGGCTCCAATCGAGCCATTCGGCCACCAGCGCGCTTAGGTCAAGTTCGGCGGACTCTGCTTCAGTCATGGACCAACTGTGACATTGAGGCGTCGGTGAGGGAAAATCGATCCCGGACCACGCCACGCCAGGGGGTAGCGTGCGGGACGCAAGCTCTCGGAGTACGTACGATTGGAACCCCGGATCCTTCCCCATCCGGTCATTCGGAGGTCGAACAAGTGCAGTCAGACGAGGGTGCCCCCACGCAAAGCGGGGCGTCCGGCCCGGCACGCGTCGAGGTTGGCGACCCCCTGACCGGTCGCTTGCTCGACGGGAGATACCGCATCGGGGCTCGGATCGCCCGCGGCGGAATGGCCAGTGTCTATGAGGCCTCCGACATCCGACTGGACCGTGTCGTTGCCGTCAAAGTCATGCATGCCGGGCTGGGTGACGACAACGAGTTTGCGGCGCGCTTTGTCCGCGAGGCGCGTGCAGCGGCCCGGATGTCCCACCCCAATGTGGTCGCGGTCTTCGACCAGGGCGCCGACAACGGGGTCGTCTTCTTGGCCATGGAATACATCTACGGACACACCCTGCGTGATGTGATCCGTCGCGAAGCACCACTGCCTCCGGCGCGAGCACTGCAGTTCTTCGAACCCATCCTGGCGGCCCTCGCTGCCGCACACCGGGCCGGGCTCATCCACCGCGACGTCAAGCCCGAGAACGTCTTGATCGCCGACGATGGACGGGTCAAGGTTGCCGACTTCGGGCTCGCCAAGGCCGTCAGTTCCGACACCCAACACACCGCCACCGGCGGGGTGCTGATCGGAACCGTGTCCTATCTCGCTCCCGAGTTGGTCGTCGAAGGCTCGGCCGACCCGCGAGCCGACGTCTACGCGGCCGGCGTGATGCTTTATGAACTCCTCACCGGCGTCAAACCACATGAAGGCGAATCGCCGATTCAGGTTGCCTACAAACATGTGCACGAGGACGTTCCCCCGCCTTCCGAACGAGTGCCGTCGCTGCCGGCGTACGTCGACGCGCTCGTCGCCCGCGCCACGTCGCGCGACCGGACGCTGCGTCCCGCCGATGCGGGGATCTTGTTGCATCAGGTCCACCGGGTGTCCTCGGCCCTGGCAGATGGCGTCCTGGACGACCCCGAGCTCACTGAGGACTTGTGGCCCACCACCGGTCGAGCACCTCTGCCGGCCGTCGCCCTGTCCGACGAAGAGTCGGTGGATGAGCCGGACGTGGAACCCGAGCCCGAGCCGGTCGTGGAGCCCGAGCCCGAGCCGGTCGTGGAACCCGAGCCCGAGCCGGACGTGGAGCCCGAATCCGAGTTGGAACCCCAACTCGACCCCGTAGTCGAGCCAGTGGTTGAGCCCGAGCCCGTGGATGAGCCTGAGCCCGAGCCACAGCTCGAGCCTGAGGCAGAACTGGAACCCGAACCCGCCGTGGCGTCGGAGCCAGAGCCCCTGGTCGAGCCCGAATCCGAACCGGTGCCCGAGGCCGACCCCGACCCCGAGCCCGCACCGGAAGCCGAGCCCGAGCCCCACCAGTTCAAGTACGGCGCGCCGGCGGCGCCCGAGCCTCCGCCTGAGGTGGCGGCCGCGGTTGCCGTGCCTCCCGGACCGCGACCTCTTCGCAAGCCCATCCAGCACGCGGCGCCGCGTGACATCGACCCCGTCGAGTTGATCGCGCGGACCTTGGCGCCCGCGTCGGCCCCGTCGTGGAGCGAGGGGGCTCCCGATGAGCCCACCACCGCGATCGAGCGGCCCCAGTTTGCTCCCACGCCTCCAGTCGCGACCGCTCCCCCGGCGACGGTTCCGGTCAGGTCCCCATCCTTGGCTCAAGAACCCGCACCGTCGGCACGAGGTCGGCTGCTCCGGAAGACACCCAAGGAGCCCAAGCCGCCCGCCGCACCCGCAGGGCCTAGGCGGTCACGCAAGGGACCGCTCTTGTTGGGACTCGCGGTGCTGCTGCTCGTCACGGCGGGAGTGGGCGCCTGGTGGTTCGGCTTCGCCCGCTATACCCAGACCCCCAGCGTGCTGGAACTCACCGAAGCCAATGCGATCAGCAAACTCGAGGCCGCAGGCTTGGTCGCCGAAATGGACGAGGCCTACTCCGAGACCATCCCCAAGGGCAAAGTGATCAAGACCGATCCGAGCGCGGGGACCAAGGTCCTGGATGGCGCGACGGTGACCATGTTGATCTCCTTGGGCAAGGAACGCTACGACGTGCCCAAGCTGATCGGCCTGACCGAGGACAAGGCACAAGACAAGATCCTCGCGGCCAATCTCACCTTCGGCAAGTCCACCGGTGTCTTCAGCGAAACGGTGCCTCAGGGACGCGTGATCTCGAGCGCGCCGAAGCAGGGTGCCCGGGTGAAACGCGACACTCCCGTCGATTTGGTCATCAGCCGCGGCAAGGAGCCGATCAAGTTCGCCGACTGGACCGGTCGCAGCGCCGCCGAGGCGAAGGCCGCCCTCGAAGCCAAGTTGCTAGTCGTCGATGACAGCCAGGAAGCCTTCTCCGAGACCGTTCCGGCCGGCAACGTGATTTCGCAAAATCCCAACAGGGGCACTCTTTTCCAGGGGCAGACCGTCACTTTGGTCGTCTCCAAGGGTCCAGAGCTCGTCGAAGTTCCGGGGCGCGGGGTCGTCGCGGCCGGAGTCGAAGAAGCGACCCAGACGCTGGAGGCGTTGGGATTCAAGGTCGAAACCAAGAAAGCCGACAACTACGTCGGTCTCAACTATGTCGTCGACACGAACCCACGACCTGGCACCCAGCTGCCCAAGGGCAGCACCATCACGTTGTTGATCGTCTAGCGCTCGAACTCGCCCTTTCGTGACCCAATCTCTTGTGGGCAATCCGCCTGACAGCACCACGCCACGGCTTCGTCTGTTGGCGACGCTCGCGCTCCTGCTGGTGACCGCCTGCTGGGGATCGACGTTCTTCTTGATCAAAGACCTGCTGGATCGGGTGCCCGTGCTCGATTTTCTGGCAATCCGCTTTGCCCTGGCGGGTGCGGTCATGTTTCTCGTGGCTCCCCGGGCCGTGGCTCGTCTGAGCGGCGCCGCCCGCCGCCACGCGATCGTGCTCGGCGGCATCTATGCGGTTGCCCAGGTGTTGCAGACCGCGGGGCTCGCCAAGACCCCCGCAAGCGTGTCGGGCTTCATCACGGGCATGTATGTCATCTGTACGCCGCTCCTGGCCGCCCTGCTGTTGAAGGCCCACATCACGAAGGTGACATGGGGCGCCGTCGGTCTGGCCGCGGCCGGGCTGGGGGTGTTGACCCTGGATGGCTTCTCGGTGGGGTACGGCGAGGCACTCACGCTGGTGGCGGCCGTGCTGTATGCATTGCACATCGTCGGCTTGGGCGCGTGGTCCACCCCAACCGAGGCGGTGGGCATGTCGATCGTGCAGATCCTGATCATCGCGACGGTGGCGCTGATCGCGGCCGCACCGGGTGGCATGACGCTTCCACAGACGTCGTACGACTGGTTCTCCGTTGTCTATATGGCCGTGTGCGCGGGAGCCCTCACGATGGTGGGGCAGACCTGGGCGCAAGCACATCTGCCCGCCACGCGGTCGGCCATCATCATGACCATGGAGCCGGTGTTCGCCTCCGGGTTCGCCGTGTTGTTGGGGGGCGAATCCCTGACCACGCGGATGCTGCTGGGTGGCACGCTCGTGGTGCTGGCCATGCTGATCGTCGAACTCCTGCCACGCCGACGGATCGAGGCTGAGGTCACCCACCTGGTGGTGTAGCCGCTCGAAGCGCTACCAGGCATGGGCAGGCGGGCCGCGGCGTACTACCCTGGCGGAATCGTTCTCCGGAGGGGAGCTATGTCCACCTGCAACGCCTGCGGCCACCCAACAGGGGCCGGTCGTTTCTGCTCGAATTGCGGCCAACCGAGCCTCGGCAACGAATCCGCAGCTCGCGACACGACCTCCGTGCGGGTGCCGGTGCTGCACAGTGACACGGCCGAGCGGATCCCCGCCCAGCCGGCGACGCCGTCAACAACTCCGTCTTCGAGTGCGCGTTATCCGTTGTACGCCGACCAGGTGCCCAACCAGGAGCGCGACGTGACCTCGCCCCCCACCCAGGGTGGTCGGCGGCGCGCGGCCCCGGCGACCGCCGAACATCGGCGACCGTTGCCGGGGCATAGTCGCGCACCCCAGGGGGCGATCCAGGGCACGATCGGCGGCGGGGCACTCCTGTTCGCGGCCGATCCGGCGCCTCGAGACGTTTCCAAGCTTGGCTGGGGATTGCTGTTCGCCGGGCTGTTCTTGGCCGCGCTCCTCGGCGCGTGGCTCGCGTTCGGGCGCTAGCTCCGGGCGCTGCCGATCGGGCTCGAGCGTTCGCCTATCAGCGCGCTGAGCGCCTGGGCCGCACGGTCCACGTCGTCCCGAGCCAGTCCCAAGTGCGTGACCAGCCGCACTACGCTCGGGCCAACGGCGGAGATGGCTAGTCCCACCTCTTTGGCTCGGGCGACCATGGACTGCGCGTCTGTGACCGTAACCGCGACGATGTTGGTGTCCACCGAAGCCGGGTCTACGCCACAGGCCTCCGCCAGAATCCGGGCATGCTCATGGTCGTCGGCCAATCGGTCGACGTGATGGTCCAGTGCATAGAGCCCCGCCGCGGCGAGCACGCCGGCCTGTCGCATCCCACCCCCCATCCGCTTCCGCCAGATCCGGGCCTCGGCAATCGTGTCGGCCGAGCCCACCAGGAGCGACCCGACGGGCGCACCGAGCCCCTTGGACAGGCACACCGCCATCACGTCGGCGACCGCGGCGTACTCCCGCACCGGGACACCGGTCGCGACGGAGGCATTCCAGATCCGTGCACCGTCGAGGTGGAGGCTCACCCCCACGCTGTCGGCCCACGCTCTGAGCGCACGCAGTTGATCGAGCGGCAGCACCGCGCCGCCCGCGAAGTTGTGGGTGTTCTCGACCGAGACTGCCGCGGTGCGCACCAGGAACGGACCCAGGTCGGGCGCGAAGAGTTTCTCGATCGCGGGCAGGTCTACCTGCCCACGAGGGTCGGTCCAGGTGCGCATGGTGAGGCCGGTGAACGCGCCATGGGCGCCCAGCTCCGCGCGCGCAATGTGCGCGGACGATTCGCAGAGCACCTCCTGCCCCACCCCGACCAGCGAGCGCACGGCCAGGACGTTGGCGAGTGATCCCGTCGCTGTGAAGAGGGCCGCAGGGTGACCACACAGGTCGGCGATCCGCTCCTGGAGTTCGTTGACCGTGGGGTCCTCGCTGTAGACATCGTCACCGACCTCGGCGCGAGCCATGGCGGCCCGCATCCCCTCGGTCGGTTGGGTGACGGTGTCCGAACGCAGATCGATGAGCATTAGCGTTGCTTGTCCACCGACCGCAGCATCTCTGCGACTAGGAAGGACAACTCCAGGGATTGCACCCGGTTGAGTCGTGGATCGCACACCGACTCGTAGCGATTGCCCAGATCGATCTCGGCCAATTCTTCGCCGCCGCCCACACATTCGGTCACGTCGTCACCCGTGAGCTCGACGTGGATGCCACCGGGCCAGGTGCCGAGAGCGCGATGCACGTCGAAGAAGCCTTGGACCTCCTCGATCACGTCGTCGAACGCCCGGGTCTTGTAGCCCGAGGACGCCTCGAACGTGTTGCCGTGCATCGGGTCACACACCCACGCGACCTCGACACCGGCCGCGGTCACTTTCTCGACCAACTCCGGCAGACCCTCGCGGATCTTGCCGGCACCAAACCGGGTGATGAAGGTCAGCCGCCCCTGCTCGTTGGCCGGGTTGAGCCGTGCCGCGAGCGCCAACGCGTCGTCGGGTGTGGTGGTCGGCCCGAGTTTGACCCCGATCGGGTTGCGAATGTGGCTGAGCAACTCCACATGAGCCTTGTCGAGCTGGCGGGTGCGCTCACCGATCCACACAAAGTGCGCCGAGACGTCGTACGGCGCCTCCGTGCGCGAGTCGATCCGGGTCAGCGCCTGTTCGTATTCCAAGATCAGGGCTTCATGTGAGGAGTGGAAGTCCACTCGGTGGAATTCGTCGGGGTTGGCGCCGATCGCTTCCATGAACACCAGCGCCCGCTCGATCTCGTTGGCGACCGACTCGTAGCGCTGCCCGATCGGGGACTCACGCACAAAGTCGGTGTTCCAGGTGTGCACCTGACGCAGATCGGCATAGCCGCCAGTGACGAAGGCGCGCACCAGATTGAGGGTGGCAGCCGAAGCGTTGTAGACGTCGACCAGTCGTTGCGGGTCGGGGATGCGCGCTTCGGGCGTGAAGTCGAACCCGTTGACCGCATCACCGCGGTAGGCGGGAAGGGTGATCCCTCCCCGGGTTTCGTTGTCGGACGAGCGGGGTTTGGCGTATTGCCCGGCCAGACGCCCCAGCTTCACGACCGGGACGGAGGCGGCGTAGGTCAGCACGACCGCCATCTGCAACAGCACCCGCAGTTTGTTGCGGACGTTGTCCGCCGTCACGCCCGCAAACGTCTCCGCGCAGTCTCCGCCCTGAAGCAAGAACGCCTCTCCGCGCACCACCGCTGCCAGCTTAGCCTTGAGGTCATCGCATTCACCGGCAAAAACCAGGGGTGGCATGGTGCGCAACCGGGCGACGGCCGCGGCAACCGCCTCCGGGTCGGAGTAGGTGGGCTGCTGGGCAGGCTCAAGCGCATGCAGGGCTTCCAGACTCGGGATGGTCACGGGGCCAAGGGTACGCGGACCCCAGCCCCGAAAGCCCCCGAGGCGCACTCGTCTCGGAGGCCGGTCACCCGAAGAAGACCTGCGCCTCGGCGTACTCGTCAGGGGAAACCAGCTTCAGCTCGCCGGTGCCTTCGATGAGCGGGAGTCGCACGATGTCGGTGCCCCGCAGCGCCATCATCGTGCCGTAGTCGCCGTCGGCGACCGCGTCGATCGCGTGGAGTCCGAAACGGGTGGCCAGCCAGCGATCGAACGCCGTGGGTGTGCCGCCGCGCTGGATGTGCCCCAACACCACCGCTCGCGCTTCCTTGCCAGTGCGTTGTTCGATCTCGCCGGCGAGACGATCGCCGATGCCACCCAGTCGGACGTGACCGAAGGCGTCGACCTCCCCCGACACGAGGGTCATGTCGCCACCCTCCTTGGGCACGGCCCCTTCGGAGACCACCACGATTGGGGAGTATTGGCTTTCGAAGCGCTTCTCGACAAAGGCACAGACCTCGTCGATGTCGAAGGGCTGCTCCGGAATGAGCACGATGTTGGCGCCGCCTGCGATCCCCGCGTGCAACGCGATCCACCCTGCGTGGCGCCCCATGACCTCGACCACCAGCACCCGGTGGTGGGATTCGGCGGTGGTGTGCAGCCGGTCGATGGCCTCGGTCGCGATATTGACCGCCGTGTCGAAGCCGAACGTGAAGTCGGTGCCGGACAGGTCGTTGTCGATCGTCTTGGGAACGCCCACGACGTTGACGCCCAGGTCAGCCAGCTTCGTGGCGACGCCGAGCGTGTCTTCCCCGCCGATCGCGACGAGGGCGTCGACACCGGCCGCCGCGAGGTTCTGCTGGATCCGTTCGACGCCGTTCTCGATCTTGAACGGGTTGGTCCGGCTCGACCCCAAGATGGTGCCGCCCCGCGGCAGGATGCCACGAACCTGGGGCACTCCGAGCTCCATCGTGATCCCCTCGAGCGGGCCCCGCCAGCCGTCGCGGTAGCCAACGAACTCGAATCCGTGTGCCCCCACTCCCTTGCGGACCACAGCCCGAATGACCGCATTGAGTCCGGGGCAATCGCCGCCGCCCGTGAGCACTCCGACGCGCATTTGTAGCTCCCTGGTTCGTGATGACTTGGATCGATCCAACGTGTCGCCCTGAGCCTAACCACATTGGCCGTCTCGGGCCAGTCTCGGGCGTGAGCCTTGCCTGCGCCGATCAGGGCGAGCGAGCCCTAGGCGACCTGCGCCACGTTGGTGACCGGCTGTGCCGCATTCGGCAGTTGCCCGCCCAGCCGCCGAGTGATCGCTATGGTCAGGCCGCTCAACCCCAGCAGGCCCACCCACAGATCCTGGGTTCGGCCAGACAGCAGCCAGGCAAAGGCCAGCGGCGCGATGACACCGGCGATCCCCCACGCCAACTGGGTCAGCGCCAGATAGCGTCCGCGCAGATGTGCGGGGGCCGCTTCGACCGCCAGGGCGCCCAACACAGGACCGCCGATCATCTCTGCGGCCGTGTAGACGACGGCACCCAACAAGATCACACCGATGGCCCACCACGCGGAGAACATCGAGGCCCCCCAGAACACCAGCCACGAGGCGGCAAAGACGAGCTCGACCAGGATCAGGATCCGCCACCGCACCCGACCGGTGAGACCGAGGACCACCAGACCTTGGCCAAACCCGACCATGACGGTGTTCAGGGTAAAGACGGCCCCGGAAACCCAACCGGGCAGTTCCAACACCTCGACCACATAGACCGGGAGCGCGAAGTTGAGCACCATGATCGCCAGCGAATGCCCCAACTGAGTGAGCACCAACCAGCGATATGGCCGGTCGGCGAGCACCTCGCGCCAAGTCCCGGGCATAGTGTCGGCGGGGACCCCACGCGTGTCCGGCACACCCAGAAGCAACGCGAAAGCTACGGCGTACGACGTCGCATTGACCGCAACCACCCCGGCAAACACCGCGCGCGAGTCAAGGGAGATGGCGACACCGGAGGCGAGACCGCCGACCGCGAAGCCCACATTGCGCAACGCGCCCAGGAAGCCAAACCAGCGCTCACGCTCGCCAGGGGACGAGATGGCCGCCACGATGGCGCCATAGGAGCCCCAGAACGCCGACCGGCCGACGGCGATCACCATGGTCCACAACGTCACAGCGACCATCGACTGGGTCCAGAGGTAGGCCATAAACCCGAGCGCCTGAAGCGCATTCCCGGTCAGCAGCACCGACCGTGCGCCCCACCGGTCGACGGCGCCGCCGATCATCAGGCCGGCGGGCAACGACGCTGCGGAGCCCACGCTGACGGCCAGGCCCACCTCCAGCAGGGTGAGCGGCGTAACGGCGATGAAGTAGAGCAACGACATCGGCAGGAACACCCCGGATCCCATCGCATCCACCGCGATCGCCGCGACGAACCGGCGATGACGTCCGAGGGAGGGAAAGCCGAGGAGTGAGAGCACCGGACCATCATTCAACTTCAACCCGCCTTGAACACAAGCCCATTGCCGCGGGACCCGCGGTGCACGCACGCGCTTCCCGGGTGGTCGACGGCGGCACTAACCTTTCGCTCATGACCTTCTCCATCGTGGCGCGATCTGCCGACGGCGAGTCCTGGGGCGTCGCCGTCGCCTCCAAGTTCCTTGCGGTGGGCTCGGCCGTCCCGGCCGCGGTGGCCGGGGTCGGCGCGATCGCCACCCAGGCCGACGCCAACGTCGCCTACAAAGGCCTGGCGTTGGCCCATCTCGACGATGGCGCCACGGCCTCGGTCGCGCTCCAGCGGCTCCTCGAGGAGGACGAAGGGCGCGACCACCGGCAGGTCGGCATCGTCGATGTCGACGGCAACGCGGCCTCGCACACCGGAGTCAGTTGTCTGGATTGGGCCGGGGGCAGATCGGGGCCTGGCTACGCGATCCAGGGCAACGTGCTCGCCGGTGAGGAGGTGGTCACTGCCATCGAGTCGGCCTGGCTTTCCTCCGAGGTTGAGGCGCCCCTCGGCCGCCGGCTGCTGGCGGCATTGACGTCGGGCGACCTCGCCGGTGGCGACAAGCGCGGGCGACAGTCGGCCGCGCTGCTGGTCGTCCGCGAGGGGGCGGGGTACGGCGGCCACGACGACATCGCCGTCGACCTGCGCATCGATGACCATCGCGACCCGGTCACCGAGCTCGCCCGGCTTCTCGACCTCAACGACCTCTATCTCACCGCCTCCACCGAGGACGAGAAGGTGCCCGTCGACGCGGCCCTCGCGGCCGAGCTCGACGGTTTGGCCCGCGACCTGGGGCATCCAGATCTCAACTCGTGGGTCGGCACGGAGAACTACGAAATGCGAGTCGCAGCGGATGGGAGCTGGATCGACCAGCGGATTCTCGACGTGCTGCGCGCCGCGTCGGACGACGATCGATGAGTTGCCCTGTGTCAACGTCGGCTGCGTCAGGCGGCCTTCGTGGAGTTCTCGTTGAGGATGCGTTGGAGGGCGTTATGGCGATCGGGATCGTAGGCGACGCCGTCTTGCCAGCATCGCCAGATGATGTGTGCCCAGGCCCGTCCGAGGATGCGGACGGCGTGGGGGTGGTCGTGTCCTCGTGCCCGGGCGCGTTGGTAGAGGTCTTCTGCCCAGGGGTTCGCTCGGCGGCTGTCGCCGGCGAAGTCGCACACGGCGTCGCGCAGTTCCTTGTCGGCGGCCCAGCGGTAGGTGACGGCTTTGAGCTTGCCGGATTGGCGGGTCGAGGGTGCGACGCCGGCGAGGCAGGTCAGGGCTTCGGGTGTGGGGAACCGACCGCGGGCGTCGCCGATCTCGGCCAGGAGTCGAGCTGCCCGCACGGTGCCGGATCGGGGCAGCGACTTCATGATGTGCGCGTCGGGATGGGCGTCGAACTGTTCAGCGATCGAGTCCGCCAGTGCGGTGATCTGAGTGTTCAGGGTGCGCAGCACCGTGACGAAGGCCAGCGTGGTCGCAGCGTTCGCGTTGCTGTCGGTGCCGCCACGGGGTGCTGTGATGAGCCGTTGGTGCAGAACTTCGGGAGCGACCTTGCCGGAGTAGCCCTGCTTGGCCAGCCACGCTCCGAGGCGGGCCGGGGTCAACCAGTCGGCTTGGTCCTGGGTGGTGAATCGCTCCAGGAAGCTCAGGCTGATCGGCGAGTCGAGGGCAGCGAACAGGCCGACCGTGCCAGGGAAGACGCTCTGCAGGTGCGCGCGCAGCTGGTTGGCCGCAGCAACACGATGTTGGACCAGGTCGCGACGAGCCCGAACGGTCGAGCGCAACGCGACAGTCGCCGGCGTGGAGCGAGTCAGCGGTGTCAGGCGGCGACGGTCGGTGCGGACGACATCTGCCAGCACGTAGGCGTCGAACCGGTCGTCCTTGTTGCCTGCCGACCCGTAGCGGGAGCGCAGGTTCTTGACCTGGTTCGGGGCGATGACGAACACGGCCAATCCGGCTGCGAGCAAGGCCTCGACGACGGGTCCGTCGCCGCGCTCGATGCCGACTTCGGTCGCGCCGGCAGACAGCAGGCGGTGGACGAGCCGTTTGAGGCCGGAAGCGGTGTGCTCAACCATGGTCTGGTCAACGACCTCGCCATCAGCGTCGACCATGCATACTGCGTGGTCGTCCTTGGCCCAATCGACCCCTGCGCAAACTCGCGCCGGAGTGCTTTCAACAGTGACACTCATTGTGGATTCCTCGCTGTTGCACCAGTGGGGAGCCACCCGGTGGTCCCGGGACCCCGCAGCCGGTCGCTCACTGATCGGCGCTCGCTGGCGCACAGCCCTGTAGCCGGTCCGAGGGTCCTGGGCCACCGGACCCCGCATAACTCATCGCGGGCATCAAGTGCCAAGAGTCCATGGCGGTGGCCCGGTGGGGACCAGGGGTGCATCAGCCGGTCATCTGAACCCGCCGACCTGAGGATGGTGCACCAGTGAGCGTCCTGGCCATCGACGCCGGCACGACCGGTGTCACCGCCGTCGTCGTGAACGTCCAAGGCGCGATCATCGCCAAGGGCTATCGCGAATTTCCCCAGCACTTCCCCCAACCGGGGTGGGTCGAGCACAACCCCGAGGAGATCTGGCAGGCCACCCTCGCCGCCACGCAGGAGGCCCTCGCGTCGTACGACGCCAGCCAACTGCGCGCCGTCGGCATCACCAACCAGCGCGAAACCGTCGTGCTCTGGGATCGCGAGACCCTGGGCTCCCCGCGCCCGGCCATCGTGTGGCAGGACCGGCGCAGCGCCGACATCTGCGCTCGACTCGTCGCCGAACGTCACGAAGCCAGGGTCTCCGAGATCACCGGATTGCGCCTGGACCCCTACTTCTCCGCCACCAAGTTGCGGTGGCTGGCCGAAAACGAGCCGCACACCTGGGCGCTGGTGGAGTCAGGTCGTTATGCCATCGGCACGGTTGATTCCTACCTCATCGCGCGGATGACCCGCGGCACCTGGCACGTCACCGACGTGTCCAACGCGTCGCGGACTCTGCTGCTCGACCTGGAGAGCGGCTCGTGGTCGCCGGAGATGTGCACCCTGTTCGGCGTACCCGCGCACGCACTGCCCGAGGTGGTCGCCAGCTGGGGCGAGATCGGGCAGACCGACCCGAGCACGTTCTGCGGGCTCAACCTGCCGATCACCGGGGTCGCGGGCGACCAGCAGGCGGCGCTGTTCGGACAGACCTGCTTTGATGTCGGTGACTCCAAGTGCACCTACGGCACAGGGTCTTTCGTGCTGACCAACACCGGGACGACGCGCCATCGCTCTGCCCAGGGTTTGCTCACGACGGCCGCCTGGCGGGCGCCGACCGGCGAGATCACCTATGCCAACGAAGGATCGATCTTCGTGACCGGCGCCGCCGTGCAGTGGCTGCGAGACGGCCTGGGCATCATCGAGTCGGCGGCCGACACCGAGGAGCTCGCCGCCAGCGTCGCGGACTCCGCGGGCGTTGTGTTTGTTCCGGCGCTGACGGGGTTGGGAGCGCCCCACTGGGATCCGCATGCCCGCGGACTGCTCATCGGCCTCACCCGGGGCACCACGCGGGCCCACATCGTGCGCGCGACCTTGGAAGCCATCGCCTTCGAGGTCCGCGATGTGCTCGACACGATGGACGTCGGCGCCACCGCGCTGCGCGTCGATGGTGGAGCGGCCGCCAACAATCTCCTGTGCCAACTCCAGGCCGACCAACTGGGGCAACCCGTCGAGCGCCCCCGTCTGGTGGAAACCACCTCGATCGGGGCGGCTTTCCTCGCGGGTCTCGGCGCGGGCGTGTGGTCCTCCACAGAGCAACTCCGCGAGACCTGGCAGCTCGGGCAACGTTTCGAGCCCGCCACCGATCGCGCCCAGGCAGACGCCCATCATGCGCGCTGGCTCAATGCCGTGGGCCGATCCCGCAACTGGGCGCTCTGACCCGCTAAGGGGACGGCAGCGCGTTCAGTCGCGCCTGGGCCTCGTCGTGAGCACCCTTCGCACGCGTCAACGCCTCCTGCGACTCCTGCGCCGCGACCTGGGCTTGCGCCAACTCGTCATCCACCTCTTCCGCCTGGTCCTCGAGCTCGGCGATCTTGCGGCGCAACTCATCAACCTCGGACTGAAGTTGCAGCGCCCTCGCCTCCAGCTCGTGCACCCGGGCAAGGTCGCTGTCGAGGGACTGCGTTGCCGCCGAGACGCGCTCTTGTGTCTGCGTCACCTCCTCGCGCGCCGCGTCGTACGCCGCCACATCGGGCTCGACGCGCACCACCCGCAACCGGGGCACCGGGGCCTCAGGGGCGGCGGAGGCGACAAACCCGAGGGCGTCGGGCAGCGCGACGCTGGCGCGTACGTCGACCGGGTCCACGCCGGTGGTCGCCATCGCGGACACCAACAGCCCGCTGCGCACCGCCTCACCTGCCGCGACGTCGAGCAGGGCAGCGGTGAGCGTGGCCTCCACCTGTTCGGCCACCGATTCGGTGACGCGATAGCCCGCCTCCTTCGCCAGCGCCCGGGCCCGCGTGGTGAGCGCCGCGGTGACCTGGCGTCGTTGCCGAGTCAGCGCCCGCAACTCCTCGCCCGCGAGGTCGGCTTGTGCCTGTCTCAGGGCCGCCCCCACGGCCAGAACTTGGTCGACCTGCTCGCCCTCTCGACGTACGAGCAGGTTCACCACCCACGCCGCGACCGAGGGTTTCGGGAGGCCTTTGACCCGCGCGGACAGGGCCCGATCGTCGGTTCGCAACTCCTTGGCGAGGGCATCGCGGGCAGCGGTGAACTCGGAATGATCGAGGGCGTAGAGCCCGTCGGCGATCTCGAGGAGCGGGTCGGCGGACACGGCTCAGTCCTCGTCGAGACCTTGCTCGATGGCATACCTCGTCAGCTCCACGCGGTTGTGCATCTGCAGTTTGCGCAGCGTGTTCTGCACGTGGTTTTGCACCGTGCGGTGGGACAACACCAGGCGCTCAGCGATCTGTTTGTAAGACATCCCCTTGGCCACCATCTTGAGCACCTCGGTCTCCCGCTCCGTCAACACCGGAGCGTCGGGATCCACGGGAGCGGGGCCATCGAGGAGGCGCCGGAACTCGCCCAGGACCAGGCCCGCAAGTCCTGGCGTGAAGACGGTGTCGCCGGCAGCCACCCGCTGCACCGCACGCACTAATTCCTCTCGGGAGGCCGACTTGACCAGATAGCCGGTCGCGCCTGCCTTGACCGCGTCCAAGACGTCGGCCTGCTCGCCCGAAGCCGACAAGATCAGCACCCGGGCGCTCGGATCGACGCGCAACACCTCGGCGGTGACCTCGACGCCGCCGGGCGCCGGAATCTGCAGATCGAGTACGACGACCTGGGGGCGCGCCGCGGGAAACCTGGCCAACGCCTCCGCACCATTGGCCGCGACCGCCACGACGTCGAAGCCCGCGGCCTGGAGGTCGCGTTCGACCGCATCGCGCCACATCGGGTGGTCGTCGACCACCATCACCCGAACGCTGCCCTCACTCATCGCTTCTCCTGTGTCCGTCGGTGACCCTAGTGCCATCGGGCGCTCACGACCTGCCTAGCGGCACGGTGAACTCCCACTCGGTGCCGAAGTCGCCCGTCGTGAGCTCCGCGACACCGCCCACATCCGCGATCCGTCCCCGGATCGATTGGGCCACCCCCAACCGGCCTTCGGCGGCGGCCTGCGCCAAGCGCCCGGCTGCGATGCCGGGGCCTTCGTCGCGCACCGTCAACACGATGTCTCCACCGACCCGATCCAGCAGCACCCACGCGGAGGCGTCAGGACCAACGTGGGCCGCCACGTTGTCCAGGCACGCGCGGGTCACCGCGGCAAGCTCGTGGACCCGCTCCGCAGCCAGGAGCAGCGGATCGGCCGGGGTGGCCACGGAGACCACCGGGGGACGCAATGTCTCCAGACGCTGAAGCTCCTGGCACAGGTCGACCTCCGCTCCAGGACCCGGCGCGAGAGAGTCCTGCTGCCGGATCAAGGAGCGCAACGCCGTCTCCTGTTCCCCGGCCATCACCCCGAGGGTCGCAAAGTCGCCGCCGAGTTCACCCCCACGCCGCTGCACGAGGGCGAGCACCTGGAGCACGCCATCGTGAACGGCGCGCGCCAACCTGGCCCGCTCCCCCGCTGCCGCCGCGGCTCGCTCGGCGTGGGCACGCTCGGCGGCCATCCGTTGCAGCGACTCACACATGTAGCCGACGATCGGTCCACCCAACATGAGCAGAAACACGTTGCCGTAGTTGGTCTGAGTGAACTCCGAACGGACGCCGAGGTCAGCCGCCGACAAGGCCAGGGCCGCGAGGGCTCCGCCCCACCACCGCCAATGCACCGCCCAGGCCAGCAGCGCCCCCATCACCCAGAAACCTGGGATCGTGGCCATCATCTCGGCGCCCTTGATGACTGGTGAGAGCGCGATCAGGGACACGGCGATCGCGAGATCTGCGAGCAACAAGCCTGTGGTGCGGCGTACGGCGTCGCGATAGGCCCAGATCGCTACGGCCGTCCACGCCACCATGAAGGCGATCGCGGCCGCACCCGCTGTGGGGTGCTCGAAGTTATCGCGGCGCCACAGGTTGACGGCGATCGCATTCAGCAAGACCACCACCCGCAGCACCGCCAACGCACGGAAGAGGCGATCCTCAACGGCGATGGCCGCGGGCTCGGTCCAGGGATGCACCGACGCGG
Organism: uncultured Actinomycetota bacterium; assembly: GCA_963814245.1. Lineage (GTDB taxonomy): Bacteria > Actinomycetota > Actinomycetes > Propionibacteriales > Nocardioidaceae > Nocardioides. The sequence goes on along the minus strand of CAWFBY010000003.1, from coordinate 659,520 downwards.
GCTGCCCCGGGAGGTCGGGAGGGGCCCCCTGCCCGGCGCTCAGGACGCCCTCTTCTGTTGCTCCAGGCGACGTGCTTCGTCGGCGGCTTCGCGCTCGGCGCGGCGCGCTTCATCGCGGGCGGCGTTGGCGAGTTCCTTGGCCTTGGGGGCATACATATCGACGTACTCCTGGCCGGAGAGTCGCATGATTTCGTACATGATTTCGTCGGTGATCGAACGCAAGATGTAGCGGTCGTTCTCCATCCCGGCGTACCTCGCGAAGTCCAACGGCTCCCCGAACCGAACCACCGGGCGGGTAAACGAGCCGAAGCGCTTGCCTGGGGGCGCGACGACATCGGTGCCGACCACGGCGACCGGGATGACCGGGATCCCGGTTTCGAGGGCCAGCCGAGCCACTCCAGTGCGGCCGCGATAGAGCCGGCCGTCGTGCGAGCGGGTGCCCTCGGGATAGATCCCGAACAGGTCGCCCGCATCGAGGATTCGCTTTGCGGAGGAAAGGGCGCCTTCGGCGGCCGTCGCCCCGCCCCGATCGATGGGCACCTGGCCGGCGCCCGAGAAGAACTTCTTCTGGAACCAACCCTTCAGGCCCGGGGTGTTGAAGTACTCCGCCTTCGCCACGAACGTAACTCGGCGCGTCAGGGTAAGCGGCATGAACAGCCAGTCGGCGTACGACAGGTGGTTGCTCGCCAAGATCGCGGCACCCTCGGCGGGAACGTTGTCCTCACCCACGACCACGGGTCGAAAGATCAGCCGGAGCACCGGCCCGATGGCCACCCACTTCAAAAACCAATAGAACACCTCGGCAGAACCTCCTCACACCCTCGAGTCGAACCCTAGTGCGTTGCCGGTGGGCCGCCCAGTGGGCGGGTCACGCCTGTTTCGGGCCTGGCGAGCGTGAGGCACAATGCCCGTATGGCCATCGACCCTCACGCTGCTCCTTTCGCTGCCTCAGCCCGCCCGGATGAGACGGGTGGGCGCCGGGTCGGCGTACTGCTGAGCCACGGATTCACCGGTTCTCCCTTCTCGATGCGCCCCTGGGCGCTGTCGCTGGCCGAGCGCGGCTACGGCGTCGAGGTGCCTCGTCTGCCCGGCCATGGCACCAGCTGGCAGGAGATGAACAAGACGACGTGGGCCGACTGGTACGGCGAGGTCTCCCGCGCCTTCGAACAATTGCGCGCTCAGTCCGACGTCGTGGTGGTCGCGGGACTATCGATGGGCGGCGCCCTAGCGCTGCGCCTGGCCGCCGACAATCCCGACCGCATCGCCGGGCTCGTCCTGGTCAACCCGGCGGTGAACACGTTGCGAAAAGACGTGTTGGCGTTGCCGGTGCTCAAGCACGTGATCCCGGCCTTCCCCGGCGTTGCCAACGACATCAAGAAGCCCGGTGTCGACGAGCACGGCTATGCCAAGACCCCGCTCAAGGCGGCCGCGTCGATGATGGCGGCGTGGAAGGTGCTGCGTGGGGACCTGCCCCTCGTGAAAACACCCGTCCTGTTGTTCCGCTCGGTCGAGGATCATGTGGTTGACGCCTCGTCCGCCCCCCTCATCTTGCGCGGCGTCTCCTCCAGCGACGTGACCGAGCGACTGCTGCCCAACAGCTATCACGTCGCCACCATCGACAATGACGCCCCCGTCATCTTCGAAGAGTCCGCGGCCTTCATCGCCCGGGTCACCGCCTAACCCCGACCCGTCGCAGTTTGACCGCCCACCTGTCGCAGTTTGACCGCCCACCTGTCGCAGTTTCACCACCCACCCGTCGCAGTTTCACCAGAAACCAGTGAGTTAGCGCCGACTCGCGGCCAAAACACGTGAGTTAGCGCCGACTCGCGGCCAAAACACGTGAGTTAGCGCCGACTCGCGGCCGAAGCTGGTGAGTTAGCGGCGACTCGCGGGGGTGGGCTGGCTTGTCCGAAGCGGGCGACCTACGGTGGACCTCGTGACGCACCGGGACGAATCTGCCTCTGACGAAGATGAGGTGTGGCAGTCCATCATCGACAACTATGGGACTCGTCCGGAGCTGCCTGCCGAGCCAACCCATGGCTCCGTCCCGATGGCGGCCGAGCGGCCAGCACCCGACGGCGAGCCCCTCACAGCCAGCCTCCCCGGTGAGTCGGACTCCGCGTTCTGGACACCGGCGGGGGATGATCGCTTTGTTCCGGAGGTGCCTCCGCCCTTCCCACGACCGGACCGGCCCAGGCTCATTGCCTGGATCGGGGTGCTCGGCGCCCCGCTTGCGCTTCTCGTGGTGGCGATCTTTCGGGTGCCGCTGCCGACGATCCTGATTTACGCCCTTATCGGCTGGGCGATCGCGGGATTCGGCTTCCTCGTGGCGGTGATGCCCCGCGGCCCCCAGGACCCGTACGACGACGGGGCGCGGGTCTAGTCCCCGAGAGGCGGGTGCGAGCCACCCTCCGCGCGGACCTGGTCGCGAACCAACGCGGCTGCCCCCACAAGACCAGCCTGTGGCCCCAGGGCTGCCTGGTGCAGCGGCGGGATGACGCGATGCGCGGCCCCCACCAGTGACAGCGCGAGGGCTGAACGCGCCGGATCGAGCAACTTTTCTCCAGCAACCGACACACCACCGCCGACCACCACACACTCGGGATCAAAGGCGGCCACCAGGTTGGCCACCCCGATGCCCAGCCACTCACCCACTGCGGTGAAGGCGTGCCGCGCGGCGATGTCTCCCGCCGCGGCGGCCTCGGTCACCATCGGGCCGGTCAAGCGATCGGGGTTGCCGCCACACGACGTCTCCATCATGGTGGGCTCCCAGCCAATCAGCCCTCGGGCATAACGCACCAACGCGTTGCCGCTTGAATACTGTTCCCAGCACCCGCGCCGGCCACACTCGCAAATGTGGCCATCGGGGACGACCTGCATGTGGCCGAATTCGCCAGCCATGCCGTTGAGCCCACGATGCACCTTGCCATCGATGACAACGGCTCCGCCGATCCCGGTCCCCAACGTGACCATGAGCGTCGATCGGGTGCCCCGAGCAGCGCCGTACGTCCATTCCCCAACGGCGGCGCAGTTCGCGTCGTTGTCGAGTACGACGGAGGTTCCCCAGCGCTCCGAGAGCCGTTCGCGAACCGGTTCGCCACTCCAGGGCAGGTGCGGCGCGAACATCACCCGCTCACCGCTCTGGTCCACGAAGCCGGCGGCTGCCACGCCCACGCCCAAGAGCCGGCGTCCCGCGGTCACGTCGACCACAGCCTCGACGACGGCGTCTTCGACCATGGCGGCCTCGACGCGGCGCCCGGGGGTCGATCGCCCAGCGGTGGCGAGCACCTGACCGTCGATGTCGACGATGCCTGCCAGGACTTTCGTGCCGCCTACGTCGACGCCGACAAAGACGCCTTCATCATCGATCGCCCGCCCGGGGCCGTCAGTCATGCGCCCCATTGTCCATGGGGACGCGATCAGCGCGTCAGTCGGTCAGCACGGTGACGATCGGCCCATTGGGATCCAGGATCACCCCAGGCTGTGCGGGCCCCTCTGCGGGCAGCGCCCGCTTGTTGAAGAAGTAGACCCGCATCGTGGTGACCTTGTTGACCGGAATGGTCAGTCCGTTCTGGGTCGAGGACACGGAGCCGTCGGTGAATAGCTGGGTGTTGTACGACGAGTTGTTGCTCTCCGAGGTAATGAAGCAGGGCCTCATGTCGACGACCGAGTAGTGCTGGCTGCCGCCAGTGGTGGGCTCGCTCGCCAACACGGGCACATAACAAAAACGCGGGGACTCATAGATCTTGGGACTCAAGACAGCGCCCCCCGAATAGGAGGGTGACGCGATGGTCGACAACTTCATCGAGGGGTTGTTCATGAAGCAGGTCAACGTGTCGTCGTTGACCCCGAATCCGAGCATCGACCGTTCGGTCGTGGTGTGCCCGACCCCGCAGTTGCGGCCCGCCACCGACGTGGTCGTCGGACGCACCAGCCGTCCGTCAAAGCCGCTGGACGTCCCGGTGATCAGCCCCTGCGTCGCGGTCTGGGCGGTGAGGCCGGTGTCAGTGTCGACGCAGTTGGTGTTGGGATACAGGGTGGGACTGCCGGTCGTCGCCGTGTAGACCACGTTGGGGCCCCCCGGCGTACAGAACGGGATCGAGGCGGGATTGACCTGGACGCCGAGAGTCAGCGGCGAGCCTGCAAGCCCATGGCGACATTGTCAGGTATCCAGTTGGAAGGTCTCGCTCGTCCGCGCCAACTTGAGGCTGCCGAAGTTGCCGGCGCTGGCGATGCTTGGGCAATCGATCGGCCCGTCTCCGATCCGGATCGGGAGGGCGGTGGCCAGCGAGGACCATCCGGGGTTGCTGCCGCTGCGGTAGACCCGCACCCACCAGACACCGGGATAGTCGGTGACATTATTGGGCACCGGCACGTTCGAGATGGTGCCCGAACTGCCGTTGACCGGGATCGCTTCTTCAAAAACGTTGGGCGACTCACTCGGCTCACGGAAGAACCCCACCCGGTTGACACCGCTGAGTTGCGAGCCGGTGATGGTCGTCGTTTCGCCGGTGGCCCCGACCGCGAACTGCCAGGGGATGACGCTGGTGAGCGTGGCGTTGCTGGTCTGCAATGGATTCGTTGCCGGTGCCACCAACGTGGGAACGATCGACTGCGTATGTCCGTTAGCGGGGTCGCTCAGCGCCTGGGTGCCGTAGTCGCAACCACTGCCTGTCACTGCGTAGAAGGGCAGCACCTTGTCGGAGCCTGGCGTGCCGATGCCCACTGTCGCCGAGGCCGTCACGTTGCTGCTCTGGACCTTAGTGAGCGCGGCCGACAGGCCGAATTGCACCTTTGCCGCCGCTGTCGTGACCCGCATGGAGTAGCGCGATGGGAAGGTGACCTCGCCGTTGTTGAGCTCGCCGTCCGCCAGCATGCTGGCGGAGACAACCTGCTGACCCTGCTTGCGGTTGTGATTGAGGTACGCCGCCACTTGGGATCGCGCGGCGGCCTGCGAGGTCGCCAGCGATGGGGCGCCCGCGAGCGCGGAAAGGTCGGCCTGGGACTGGGTTTCGGCCTTGCGCTGATACATGTTTCCTAGGTCGACGCTCAGCGCCGCGACTCCGAACAACATCGTGGACAACAGGGCGAACAGCACCGCGTAGGCGCCTCGCTCATCGTGGTGGCGAGCCCGCCACCGAGCCCGGACCGGCGCGAGCACCTTCCCCGTCGTCATGTGGCCGATCATGCGCAGGACCCCCAATTAGCAGGCGTTTCGGTGCTGTAGTTCTCGACCCTGGCGACCGCGACCTCGCGCACCTCGCCATCGTCGATGAACGGGATGAACGGGAAGTGCAGGTCGACCGACTGGTAGGTGATCTCGACCCGCACATTGGCGCCGATGGACGGGGCGACCGGTGTCGTGAAGTTGGGGTCGGTCGCGGCGTAGTAGCGCCGGGACACCCGGTAGGCCGATTCGACGAGTTTGGTGTTGTTCCGACTCTGGATGGCCAAGTCCGTGCAGGTCTGCCCCACGGCTCCGCGCCGGGCGGCGTCGCGCGCGGCGTTGGCCGCCGATTGGGTCGACCAGAAGTACATGGAGTACTGAACCATGCCGAAGATCAGGGTGAAGAAGACCACCGAGATCAGGGCGAACTCGACCGCCGACCCGCCTCGTTCACTGCCCCGTCGCTTGAAATGCATGAACTACACCGCGTTTCGTTTCAACCGAACAACCAAAGGCCTGGTTCGACACCGCATGAACCCCGAGACCCGAACCCGAGTCTTGACCACCTTTTGCCCACGAATCCGTGATTTTGCGACAAGTGGCCCTCTTGTCTAGACCAGGGCGGCCGCCAGACGGACTAGCGCCGGGTGAGGTCGGCGGCGCCGATCAACCCGGCACGATTCCCCAAGAGTGCCCGTCGGATCTCCAGCACGGGTCGATGTCCACGGCCGCTGAGTTCGCGGGTGAAGGCGTCGCGGATCGGGCCCAACAAGAGGTCCCCGGCCGCCCCGACTCCGCCGCCGATGACCGCCACCGCGGGGTCGAGCACGGCAGTCAGGGATGCGATGCCTTCTCCGAGCCAACCACCCAACACGGCCAACTGTTCGACGGCGTAGTTGTCACCGGCCAAAGCCGCCTGGGTGATCATCGGGCCCGTAATCGCCATCGGGTCGCCCCCCGCGCGTTCGACCAGGTCGCGGGCCAACAACGATCCGGCGGCGGCCTCTTCTCGGACGGTGCGCACCAAGGCAGTGCCGCTGCCGTACTGCTCCAAACACCCATGGTTCCCGCACCCGCACAGGCGGCCCCCGGGCACCACGCGCATGTGCCCTACCTCGGCCGCGATCCCGAAGGCGCCGCGGTGCAACCGGCCACCCAGCACCAGCCCGCCACCGACTCCGGTGCCCACACTGATGAGCAAGAGATCGTCCACGTCTTCGCCGGCGCCGTAAACGAATTCGCCCCAGGCGGCCGCGTTCGCATCGTTTTCGACGATGACGGGCAGCCCGAGGCGCGGTTCGAGTAATGCCCTCAGGTCGACGTCGCGCCAGGCGAGATTGGCCGCAAACATCACGACCGAACGGCTCCGATCGACATAACCTGCTGCACCGATGCCAACAGCCTCGACGTCATGCCGGACGCGCAACGAGGTCACGATATCGACGATCGCAGCTTCCATCGCGGCAGCATCGCGGGCTGGAGATTCGAGCCTGACCTCCTCAACGACGTGGCCCGACGAGTCGACGACGCCGGCAGCGATCTTGGTGCCGCCGACGTCGATTCCGATCGCCAGGCTCATAGGTCGTCACCGCTCTGTGGTTGGTCTTCCGGCCAGTCGTCTGTCCCGAGATTAATGTGTTCCACGGTACGTCGACGTTGTGCCGGCCGCTGTTCGTCGTGCGCATTGAGCAGGCTCACCATGGCCTGGACCAAGGCACCGGCCGCCGTGACCAGGTGGTCGCGCACTTCGGGCGGCGGGTTGCGCAACACGTGGACGACGCGGCAGATGGGGCAATAGGTGCACTCAGGCGCACCGGTGTCGAGGTGTTCCTCGAGCGTCGCGCCCAACTCGGCGCCGTTCTCCCTGGCCCAGTCTCCCAACGCGCCTAGCAGCTTAACGGCCTCGTAGCCGAGCGAGCCCACGTCCGGCCGGCCGGCGTCCCGGTCATGGTCCCGGTCATCGTCCCGGTCATCGTCCCGGTCATCATCTCCGCCATCGCGAGCATTCACGCGGGGCTCTCCTCAAGTCGGACCTGCAATTCGCCACCTTCGACCCGGGCTCCGGCGATCCGATGTCGCGTTAGGCCGGCGGGGAGCGTGAGCAGTCTGCGATAGGAGCCGACAGTCACGACCAACTCGTCGCCGTTGCGCGCCAAGTCCACATCGGCCTCGGTGGCGTACGGCAGCGCCAGACGCAGGACGCTCTGCTTTCCCGACCGGGTGATCCGAAACGGTCCGACCCCCACAGGCTCGGCCATCGGATCGGTGCCGGCATAGACCTCGGTAGCCAACTCCACGAGCGTCGCCAAACCGACAGGCTCTCCCGAGCGGTACGGCGAGCGCCACACCGGCAGGCCGGCGAAGGACTCCTCGACGTCCTTCAGCACCGCATCCTGGGCGTGGACCCAGCCCTCGCGCCACGCATCGGCGCCCTCGCTGGGGAAGACCCGATTGGCCACCACCCCATCGACCCGATAGCCGAACAAGGACAAGGTCGTGAAGGAACGACGCGCTTCGGCCACCACGACCGTCTCGGGGGTGAGCACCAGCCGCACCGACGCGTGCTCGCCGGCAAGCAGCGCCCGCACCTCGTCCAGCTCGCCGTGCAACCGTTCGATGGCGTCGAACACCGAATCTCCGGGCATGGGCACACCGGCCACCCGAGTGAGCACCGGTTTGAGCGCCTTGACCACGCGACGCTCCATCGGCAACACCCGCGTCATATACCAACCGAGAGCCTCGGGAAGCGCCAGCAGACGCAGGGTTTCAGCGGTCGGAGCGCAATCGACCACGATCGCGTCCCACTCCCCCGAGGCTGCGTGCATGCGCAGTTCGAGGAGCGCCAGAACTTCCTCGGCGCCGGGGATCACGGTCAATTCCTCGGCCGCCACCGGATCCATGCCAGCGACGTCGAGCACCGACAACAAGTAGCCCTGGATATCGGCCCACGATTGTTGAAAGCGCAGTTGGGCGTCGACCTGTTGGACAAAGAGGTTGGGTCCGATCTGGGTCGGCTCGGGCCCGACCTCGACCCCAAACGCATCGGCGAGCGAGTGGGCGGCATCCGTGGAGAGAACGAGCGTCCGCAGCCCGGACTGCGCGGCGAGCGCGGCGGTGCCGGCGGCGATCGTCGATTTCCCGACACCGCCCTTGCCAGTGAAAAGCAGGATCCGCACGAGTCAGCGCACCTCGGTCACAGTGCTTCGACGCGGTTCTTCAGGCCCTTGAGCGCGGCGTCGATGATCATCTTCTCGCCCTTGCGCTTGATCATGCCGATCAGCGGGATGGAAAGGTCCAGCGCGAGACGATACGTCACTTCCGTCGAGCCGTTTCCCAGGTCCCGCAGGGTGTAGGCGCCATCCATGTGAGTAAGCACCTTGCCCTCGATCAGCTCCCAGGTGACCTCGTCATAGCCGTCCCAGGAGTAGGCCAGGGTGTACTCGTCCTTGATCGGGGACACGTCCAGCACGAAGAAGACCTGTTCGGCCCACCCGTTCTCGTCTTGGGTCACCACCTCTGCGGTGTGCACGCCCTTGGCCCAGGAGGGGTACGCCGGGAAGTCCCCAATGACTTCCATAATCGTGCCCGGATCAGCGTCGATGACGATCGAGGACGTGGTCTGTTCGGCCATGTTGGTCCCCCCATCGGGATGCGCGGAAGCGGTTCGTGCCCGCGTGGGGACACTGCCCGGCGAGCCTACCCGAAAGCATGGCCGGAGCCGTCAGCGGTAACCTGCGGCAAGACCCCACCGAGCAGGAGGAATCGTGCGGGAGTTCACCACCCCCATGACGCTCGAGCCAGCGCGCACCGGCAATCTGACCGACGACGTGATCCGCAACGCTCGCGAACACGCCGAACGCGCGACCTTCACCCGTCGTGACGGCGTCGACTGGGTCGACATCACCGCCGCCGAATTCCTGGCCCAGGTCAGCTCCGTAGCGAAGGGACTGATGGCCGCGGGAGTCGAACCCGGAGAGCGGATCGGCCTGATGTCACGCACCCGCTATGAGTGGACCGTGGCGGACTACGCGATCTGGTTTGCCGGAGCGGTGACGGTGCCGATCTATGAGACTTCTTCGGCCGAGCAGGTCGAGTGGATCCTGCGGGATTCGGGCGCGGTGGCGGTGCTGGTCGAGTCCACCTCGCACCTCGCGCGGGTGAGCAGCGTTCGTTCGACGTTGACCGAGTTGAGCCATGTTTGGTCGATCAACGACAACGCCCTCGAGGTGCTGACCCGCCTGGGCGAGGACATCTCCGACGCCGACCTCGAGGCACGGCGTACGACGGCAACTCCGCTCGACCTAGCCACACTGGTCTATACCTCCGGCACCACCGGACGGCCCAAAGGCTGCATGCTGACGCACGGCAACTTCATGTTTGAGTTGACCGCGGCCCTCGACGACCTGGATGACCTATTCGACGACGGCGCCGCCACCCTGCTGTTCTTGCCACTGGCGCACATCTTCGCCCGAGTCATTCAAATCGGGTGTGTGCGAGCGGGCGTTCGGATGGGCCACACTGCCGACATTTCGCAACTCGTCGCGGACTTCAAGACCTTCCGGCCAACCTTCGTGTTGGCCGTCCCTCGCGTCTTCGAGAAGATCTTCAACACGGCGTCCCAGAATGCCGTTGCGGACGGCAAAGGGGCCATCTTCGACCGAGCTGTCGAGACCGCCATTGGCTGGTCCAAGGCGCTCGATCGCGGGCGCCCACCGTTGCGTCTGCGCGCGCAACATGCCCTGTTCGATCCCCTGGTCTATCGCCGTTTGCGCGACGCGATGGGTGGTGCCTGTCGATTCGCCGTGTCGGGCGGGGCCCCGTTAGGTGACCGTCTGGGGCACTTCTATCGGGGCATCGGACTCGTCGTGCTGGAGGGCTACGGCCTCACCGAAACGACCGCTGCACTCACGGTCAACCGCCCCGACGGGATCCGGATCGGCAGCGTGGGCAGACCTCTCGCCGGAACCTCCGTGCGCGTGGCCGACGACGGAGAACTGCTCTTTCGCGGCGATCAGATCTTCGCCGGCTATTGGAACAACGAGGCCGCGACGGCGGAGTGTCTGGCCGATGGGTGGCTGCACACTGGCGACGTAGGTGAGATCGATGCCGACGGGTTCGTGAGGATCACCGGTCGCAAGAAGGAGATCATCGTGACGGCCGGCGGCAAGAACGTCGCACCCGCCGTGTTGGAGGACCGACTGCGCGCCCATCCGCTGATCTCCCAATGCATGGTGGTCGGTGAAGGCCGGCCCTTCATCGCCGCGCTCGTGACGGTTGACGGTGACGCGTTTGGTCACTGGGCCGCCGAGAACAACCTCCGCGGAGACCTCCGCGACCACGTTGACGACGAAGGTTTGCAGGCGACGATTTGGGCCGCGATCGAAGACGCCAATAGGGCCGTCTCCAAGGCCGAATCGATCCGCAAGTTCGCCATCCTGGTCGAGGATTGGACCGAGGAGGGTGGGCAATTGACGCCGAGCCTGAAGCTCAAGCGCAACGTCGTGATGCGTGAGTGCAAGGACCAGATCGCGGCGCTCTACCTCCCCTGAGCCGGGCAAATCCGGCCGCCAGGCGCCCCGAAAACTTTCACCGGATAGGGCTTGTAACACTCCGCAAAAGATGCTTCTACGCGTTCTTCCGTTTTCAGGACACGGCTCGGACTAGACCATTAGAGTCCAGCCCGAGAGGCGCCGAGAAGGCCCCCAGACGGGGACGACTAGCGACTCGCACCACTAGTCCACTAGGACCGAAATCGGGGCAGCACTGGCCCGTCGGTCCGCCCGTCACGGAAAGGTGCAGACGCACCATGAACCGACGTTCCGTCCTGCTTCTCCTGGCCACTTTGGTCGCCGTTATCGGCACCGCCTTGGTGTTCTTGTACGTCCGAAGCGCCGACAAGCGCGCCACCGAGCAGTTCGACACGGTCCCCGTGCTGCAAGCCGTGGAGGTGATCGAGCCGGGCGAGACCATCGACGCGATCCTCGCCGCCGGCAAGCTCAAGGAAGAGCAGGTCCCTCAGAACCAGATGCTCGAGGGTGCGTTGACCAACACCGACTCCTTGAAGGGGCTGGTGGCCACCACCACGATCTACCCGGGCGAGCAGATCATCCCGGGCAAGTTCGGCGGTCAGGCTGGTTCCGCTGACGTGCTCGCTATCCCGGACGGGATGCAGGCCATCTCGGTCGAGCTCACCGACGCCACTCGCGTGGCCGGCTTCGTGAATCCCGGGTCTGAGGTCGCGATCTACCACCTCGGGCCGATGTATGACGTCGACGGCATCACCGACCAAGAACTCGCGCGCTTGCGCGCCCTCCCCAAGACCGCGCCACCCAACGGCAACGTGGTCTTGCTGTTGAAGCGCGTCCTGGTCCTCGGCGTGGGTTCCACCTCGACCACCACCAAGACCGTGACGACCGCCGACGGTCAAGCGACGACGCAGGAAGTCCCCAAGACCCTGATCACGATCGCAGTCTCCCAAGAGGACGCCGAGAAGGTCCTCTTCGCCGACGCCGAGAAGAACGGGAACCTGGCCTTCGGGTTGCTGACCGAGAAGAGCATCACTCGTTACACCCGGGGCACCGGGTGGGGCAACCTCTACTACCTCTAAGCCTGACGGAGAGAAACTTCCATGCCTGTCGTCGTCGACCCAGATAGCAGCACCGTTGCACAGCTGCTCGCCGCTCTTCCAGCGGGCGCTCATGGTGTCGAGTCACCCGATCGCCTCGGGCCTTGGCTCGATCATCGAAGCGATGAGTACGTCGTCGTCCTGGGGCCGAGTTTGCCCCTAGACGAAGCGCTCTCCTTGTGCGATGGGCTGCGTTTCACTCGCCCCACGACCAGCGTCGTGCTGGTCCGCAACACGGTGGACACCGAGGTGCTCACCCGCTCCATGCATGCCGGCGCCCGTGATGTCGTGGCTCATCACGACCTCGCGGCCGTGGGCAACGCGGTGGACCGGGCCCACCAGTTGTGGCTCGCCATGCGCGGCCCGGGGGGCCCGGCCCACTCCGGCAAGGTCATCTCGGTCTTCTCCCCCAAGGGAGGCGTAGGCAAGACGACGATGGCGGTCAACTTGGCTCTCACGTTGGCCGACCGGGGCGCTCGGCAGGTCGTCGTACTCGATCTCGACCTCGCTTTCGGTGATGTCGCGATCACGCTCCAGCTGTTCCCGTCGCACTCGATCGAGCACGCGATTGGCGGAGAGGACACCCTCGACTACGGAGTCATCGACGGGTTGCTGACCCGGCATGACTCCGGGTTGATGGTGATGGCGGCGCCGAGTTTGCCGGACGCCCACGACCGGATCACTCCGGCGCTGGTGTCGAGGATGATCCGAGCGCTCAAAGAGAAGTTCGACTATGTCGTCATCGACACCGCTCCGGCGTTCGATGAGCAGACCCTGACCGCGCTGGATGAGACCGACGAACTCGTCATGGTGGCCACCTTGGATGTGCCCACGTTGAAGAACGTCAAGGTCGCCCTGGAAACCCTCGACATGCTCGACATCGGCCGTGACCGCCGCCATCTGCTGCTCAACCGGGCCGATGACGCGGTCGGCATCGGTGCCGAGAAGGTCGAGGCGATCTTGGGGATGCCGGTCGCCGCGCAGATCTCGACCTCAATCGAGATTGCCGCAGCCACCAACGCTGGACGCCCGATCGCGACGTCGGCGCCCGACCACGCTTCAAGCCGAGCCGTTCGAGCGCTCGCTGCCATCTTGGCGGGCGAAGACAACGGCGAAGCAGAAGAACTGTCCGATGAAGGCAACAACCGACGACGCAGGAAACGCCGATGAGCACACTTCGTGATCGCCTCGCTGCCGCGGCCGCTGGCCAGGCAGCAGAACTTCAAGAGTCTCCCGCCCCTGTCGACTCGGCGACTCCTCCCCCGGTAGCGGCTCCCCCAGTGGCGGCTGCCCCTGAGCCGGTGCACGCCACGCTGGGTGCCCCGGTGGCGCCTCCGGCATCAGCGCCAGTTTCACTGGCACCACCCGCCGGTGCTCCGGTGAGCACTGCGCCCAGCGCATACGCCGCTCGCCCGCCGGCGCCTGCAGCCGCTCCCGCGACCAACGGGGCGGCCAATGGGGGGGGTGGCCGACTCGCTGAGTTGCGCCCTGCGGCCTCCCAGTCCAGCAACGGCGATCCGGCGAAACCGTCGCGTCGCAGCTTGGGGGTCAACACCCAAGACCGCATCGACGAACTCAAGAGCAGCGTTCACGGCCAGCTGCTCAAGGAGCTCGGCCCGCAGTTGTACGACGCGAACATGGATCAGAACGAGTTGGAGTCGCGGGTCCGCGCCGCCCTGCTCGACGTACTCAGCCATCAAGATCGCCCGCTCAGCGCCAGCGACCGTTCGCGGATCACCCAGGAGATCAGCGACGACATCTTGGGGTACGGCCCGATTCAGCCCTACCTGCTCGACCCGGACGTTTCCGAGGTCATGGTCAATGGGCACGACAACATCTGGCTCGAGGCGAAGGGCAAGCTCATCCCCGCGGACGCGACGTTCGCCGATGAGAACCACCTACGCCGCATCATCGACAAGATCGTGTCCCGCGTCGGCCGTCGCGTCGATGAGTCCAGCCCGATGGTGGACGCCCGGCTTCCTGACGGCAGCCGCGTCAACGCCGTCATCCCACCTTTGGCGATCGACGGGTCCTCGCTGACGATTCGTAAGTTCTCCGCGGATCCGTTGACGGTGCACGACTTGATCCGTTTCGGTTCGTTGAACCCTGCCTCCGCGGAGTTCCTCGATGCCACCGTCCGCGGCCGCCTCAATGTGATCGTGTCCGGAAGCACCGGCGCCGGCAAGACCACCACGCTCAACGTGTTGTCCTCCTTCATTCCCGTCGATGAGCGAATCGTCACCATCGAAGACGCGGCCGAACTCCAGCTTCACCAAGACCACCTCGTCCGCTTGGAGTCTCGCCCGTCCAACATCGAGGGCAAGGGCGCGGTCACCATTCGCGACCTCGTGAAGAACAGCCTGCGCATGCGTCCCGATCGCATCATCGTCGGTGAGGTCCGCGACGCCTCCGCGCTCGACATGCTCCAGGCCATGAACACCGGTCACGACGGTTCGATCTGTACCGTCCACTCCAACGGTCCCCGCGACACGCTCGCGCGCCTGGAGACGCTGGTGCTGATGGCCGGCATGGATCTGCCGATCAAGGCGATCCGCGAGCAGATTGCCTCCGCGGTCGACATGATCGTGCATCAGACCCGCTTCAAGGATGGTTCGCGCCACATCACCCACATCACCGAGGTGGAGCGCATGGAAGGTGACGTGATCACCCTCCAGGACATCTTTGTCTATGACCACTCCGCCGGATTCGACCGTGAGGGCAACGCCCGAGGCACCCTCAAGGCCACGGGTCTGCGGCCGAAGTTCCTGGAAAAGATGGAGCACTCCAACGTGCGCGTCGATCCCATGTTGTTCGCGGTGGAACGCCGATGAACCTGCGGCGCTTCGCCTCAACAGCTCTCGCCGGCTTCGCGCTCACCGGACTGGTTTTCGCTGGCGCTCCGGCCCAAGCGGCCGACGAGGCCACCATCGGCCACGTCGAAACGACCGATGACGGCCTCTCGATCCTGGTCTCGGTTCCGGCCGGCTCGCAGGTCGACCTCAAGGGCGTCAAAGTCACGGTCGACGGCGAAGACGTGCCCGCGACCGCCTCCCCCGCCACGGGCGAGGGCGCGATCAGGCGCACCACCGTGTTGGCCATCGACGTCAGCAAGTCGATGAAGGGTGAGCGTTTCGCCGCCGCCCAGATCGCGGCCAAGACGTTCTTGGACACGGTGCCCGACGATGTGTACGTCGGCATCACCACGTTCGCCGGAGAGGTCACCGAGGCACTCACGCCAACGCTGGACCGAGACGCAGCTCGCGACGTGCTCGACGGCTTAGAGCTACGCAAAGAGACCCATCTCTATGACGGCATCGTGACCGCCGTCGCCATGGCCGGGGCCGAAGGCCAACGGTCCGTCGTGGTGCTTTCTGACGGTGCCGACACCAGCAAGACGCCGTTGGCCGATGTCACCGGCTCGATCGCCGACGCCCAGATTGTGGTCGACGTCGTCGCCCTCGATCGCACCGGCAAGGGCCTCGAGCCGCTCAAGAAGATCGCCGACGCCGGATCGGGCGAGTTGATCAGCGCCGACCCGGCGGCTCTGCAAGAGGCGTTCTCTTCTGAGGCCGACGCACTGGCCCGTCAGGTGCTGGTCGTGGCCGAACTGCCGGACAGTGTCACGGCAACCGAGGGCAACGTCGAGGTGATCCTCCCCTCGGGAGACAGCACGTTGACGGCCGACGCCTTCGTCCCGTTGCGCGATTCCGCGCCCACACCCGACACCTCCACCGCTGCTCCTCAGAAGAGCAGTCGGTTCAGCTTCACGCTTCCCCCGTGGGCGATGTACGCCGGCGTGGCGTTGCTGGGCGCCAGCCTGATCGTGATCTTCGTCAACCTGATCCCGGCGAAGAAGTCGACCGAGATGACGCCGGATGAGCGCGTCTCGGCGTACACCTCGATGACCACTGGCATCCAACAGCCCGGCGCCGAGGTAAGCGACCGCGAGGCCGCCCTCAACCAGGCCAAGGACGCGGCCGCCCAGATGTTGGGGCACAACCAGTCTCTCGAGGCTCGGATCTCGGCCCGCCTAGAAGCCGCAGGCAGCGGGCTGAAGGCACCCGAGTGGCTGCTGATCCACGTTGGCATTCTGTCCACGGCGGGACTGCTCGGCATGCTGATCAGCAAGGGCAACCTGGTGCTCGGCTTCATCTTCACCGCCCTCGGCTTCTTTTTGCCCTGGATGTACCTCGGCTTCAAGAAGAACCGCCGCCTCAAGGCCTTCAACTCCTCGTTGCCCGACACGCTCCAGCTGATGGCCGGCTCGCTGCAAGCGGGTCTCTCGCTGGCCCAGTCGGTCGACACGATCGTCCGCGAGGGTGCGGAGCCGATCGCGAGCGAATTCCGTCGCGTCATCGTCGAGACTCGCTTGGGCGTCCCCCTAGAGGATGCCCTGGAGGGGATCACCGAGAGGTTCGAGTCCAAGGACTTCGCCTGGGTCGTGATGGCCATCAAGATCCAGCGACAGGTCGGTGGCAACTTGGCCGAGCTGCTCAACACGGTGGCCGGCACGATTCGTGAGCGCGAATACATGCGTCGCCAGGTCGCCGCGCTAGCTGCCGAGGGCAAGCTTTCGGCGTACGTCTTGGGCGGCCTGCCCCCGGCCTTCTTGACCTACCTGTTGTTGGTCAACCGCGACTACGTCATGCCCATGTTCACCGACCCCAAGGGCTGGGTGATGCTCGGCGGTGGGGCTCTGTTGCTTAGCGTCGGCATCTTCTGGATGAGTCGACTCATCAAGGTGGAGGTCTGAGATGGTTCTCGTTTTCGTGATTGGGATCGCCCTGGTGGGCACCTCGATCTTGTTGCTCTCGATGGCCACTCGGAGCGAGGCCGAGGCCTCCGGCATCAACAAGTCGATCGCCGTTCTTGAGGCGATGACCGCTGCCCCCAGCGAGCTTACCCGGGATCTGGATCAGTCGTTCTCCGAGCGCGTGATGGATCCCTTGTTGAAGAAGTTCGTGGGCCTCGGTCGACGAATCAGCGGGGCCGACACCGGGGAACGCATCCAGCGCCGGCTCGAGTTGGCCGGGAACCCTCCCGGCTGGACGGTCGACCGCGTGGTCTCTGCCAAGGTTGTCGGCGGCATCGCCGCGTTCATCCTCTCCATCATGTTCGCCTTCATCATCGGGCCCAGCTTCATCATCAAGATGCTGATCATCGTGGGGGGCACCCTCGCGGGCTTCATGGGCGCGAACATGTTCCTCTACCAGCGCTCCTACGATCGCCAGGAGAAGATCCAACGGGGCCTTCCGGACGCGATCGACCTTCTCACCATCAGCGTGGAGTCGGGGCTCGGCTTCGACGCCGCTATCCAACAGGTCTCACGCAACACGACGGGTCCGCTGGCCGAAGAGTTCTCCCGGGTACTGCGTGAAATGCAGATCGGTCAGGGTCGAGGCGATGCCCTGCGGGCGTTGGCCGACCGTACCGACCTCGCCGACCTGCGCAGCTTCGTCAGTGCCCTCGTGCAGGCCGACTCGTTTGGTATCCCCATCGGCCAGGTGCTGCGTGTGCAGTCCCACGAGATGCGGACCAAGCGTCGCCAGCGCGCCGAGGAAAAGGCGCAGCAGGTGCCCGTGAAGATCACGATCCCCTTGATCTTCTGCATCCTGCCCTGTCTCTTCCTGGCCGTGATGGGCCCCGCCGCGATCAGCATCCTCGCGAACTTCCAGCGGTGACGGGAGGAGCGTGGCGTCCACACGCCCGGTTGGCCACGGCCGCCCGGGCGTTCGCCCTGCTCGCGATTACCGCGCCGGTGCTGTGGGAGCGCCACGCTGAGGCATTTCCGTTTCTTGGTTGGCTCGCCGTTGTCTGGCTGCTCGGTGTCGTGGCGCAACAGCGCCTGACGACTTGGACCGGATCCCTCGACCTGGTTGAGGCGGCCCTGATCGGCGTGGTCGCAGGTTTCGCGCTGCCGATCGCCCCGGGTCTGGTCGCCGCGCTGGCCCTCCCCCCGTTCCTTTCCGGTCTGCGCCACGGCGCCCGCGGAGCCGCCGAGGCGCTCGCCGCCGAACTGGTGGCCCTGGTCGGAGTGTCCACACTCTTCGCGGGGGGTCTGAACAGCAGCCAGGGAATGGGCGTCTTCACGTGGACGGTCACCGGGCTGGGGCTGGGTTTGGTCGCTGGATTCGTGCATTCGACCACGCGCGTCGAACACGATGCCTTGACCCCCTACCGTGACGCTCGCGCGCTGATCCTCGAACTTCTCGATCTCTCCGGTGGCCTAAGCGCCGGTCTCGACCCGGTCTCCCTGGGCAACGAGATCGTGCGTGCCACGCTCGATGGCATCCCCGCCGCCGCCCTGGCCGTGCATGTGCCGCGGGGCAGCGAGGTCACGCCCTTGACCCGCACCATCACCGACTCCCGGGCCCAGCTGGACGCTAGCGATCTGCTCGCCCAGGCAGTGCTTCGCGACGGCCGGACGCGCATCGAAGGCCAGGACTTCGCGTTCCCTTTGGGGCCACCCTCCGCCCCCGTCGCTGTGGTTTCGGGAGTGCTCGCCCAGGGTCTTCTGCCCGATCGGATCGGGCTTCGCGACCGCATCACTGAACACACCCAGCGGCTGACGGCGACCACGACCCGACTCGACACCGCCTTGCTCTTTGCGGCCTTCCGCGATTCGGCCACTACCGACGAGCGGCGCCGGCTGGCCCGCGAAATGCATGACGGCGTGGCCCAAGACATCGCCTCGATGGGCTATCTGGTCGACGCTCTCGCCGCGAGCCCGGCGTCACCGGCACAGGCCGAACAGCTTCAACTCCTCCGCGATTCGATCACCACGGTGGTGGCAGAGGTGCGTCGCTCGGTGCTCACCTTGCGCTCGAGCGTCGAAGGCAGCGCCAGCCTCGGGTCCGCCATCGGTGGTTTGGCGCGTCACCTGAGCGCACTGTCGGGTGTCCCGATCAAGGTGACCATCGATGAAGGTACGACGCGCCTGCGCCCGGAGGTCGAGGCCGAGTTGCTGCGCATCGCCCAAGAGTCGTTGAACAACGCCGTACGCCACGCGGAGGCCTCGTTGATCAACGTGACCTGCCTGGTCAACCCCCCTGAGGTCGCGCTCATCATCAGCGACAACGGCCGAGGGCTCCAGGGTCGCCGCCCCGACTCGCACGGCATGGAAATCATGGGTGAGCGCGCCCGGTTGATCGGCGCCCACCTGCAGATCGGCAATCGACCTGAGGGTGGCACCGAGGTCTCGGTGCGTCTCGCAGCCGATGAGAACCATCCCGCGGCGGCCGACACCGTCCTTCCCCAGAAAGTGAGCGTGGCCTGATGTCCGCCTCCGTTGTTCGCGTGCTCTTGGTCGACGATCACGAGTTGATTCGCAAAGGTCTGGCGACCTCGTTCAACCTGGACCCGACCACCGAAGTGGTGGGCGAGGCCGGCTCCGTTGCCGAAGCTTTCGAGAAGGTGGCCGAACTCGCGCCCGACGCGGTGGTGACCGACCTGCAACTGCCCGACGGAACGGGACTGGACATCGTGCGGCGGCTGCGCAAGGAGCAACCCGAGCTAGGGCTCGTGGTGCTCACCATGCACTCAGGCGACGACCAGATCTTTGCGGCCATGGAGGCAGGAGCCTCCGGCTTCGTCGGCAAGGAGGCTCCCGCGGGCGAAGTGGTGCGAGCCACGCGTCACGCCGCTGCCTCCCCACGCACTTTCCTCTGCAGTGGACTCGCGAGCGCGATGATGCGCCGCGGGGCGGCTGAGTCCTCGCGTCTGTCCGAACGGGAGCACGAAGTGTTGTTGCTCCTTGCCGATGGCATGGGATCAGGCGCCATCGGGAGCGAACTTTTCATGAGCGAGTCCACGGTCAAGTCGCACATCGGCCGCATCTACCAGAAGTTGGGTGCCACCAATCGAGCCCAGGCGCTGGTCACCGCGATGCGGATCGGCTTGTTGTCCAGCGTGCGGCAACGGGCTTGACCTCGGCTCTGGTCGTCGCAGTTTTGTGCCCCGGAATGGCCACGAATCCACTAGTCCTAAGTGACTAGACGGTTCAACCGAAATTCCCGCACATTCCCCCACAACCTGAACCAAGATTGACATCACCGAGCCGCACCAAGCGATCTCGGGCAACTGACCGGGATCGAACCCAAGGAGAAAATCAAATGCTGGACTACATGCGCATCATGCTCAACGCTCGCCTCGCCAAGATGGACGAGCGCGGCGCCTCGGCCGTTGAGTACGGTCTGCTCGTCGCGGGCATCGCCGCCCTCATCGTCGTCGTGGTCTTCGCCTTCGGCGGCACCATCCGCTCCGTCTTCCAGGACACCTGCAACCAGGTCTCCTCGGGCTCCGGCTCCGGCGCGGGCTGCTGACCCCAGCACCAAACACGATGGCCGCGGCCCCCGGGAAACCAGGGACCGCGGCCATCAACCATTTCCCCCATCCACTATTTCGCCATCAACCACTTCAAGGGCGGGTTCCTTGGCCATCAAGGCCACCCAGAGATAGTCCTAAGTGACTACACGGTTCAACCGAAATTCCCGCACATTCCCCCACAACCTGGATCAAGATTGACATCACCGAGCCGCACCAAGCGATCTCGGGCAACTGACCGGGATCGAACCCAAGGAGAAAATCAAATGCTGGACTACATGCGCATCATGCTCAACGCTCGCCTCGCCAAGATGGACGAGCGCGGCGCCTCGGCCGTTGAGTACGGTCTGCTCGTCGCGGGCATCGCCGCCCTCATCGTCGTCGTGGTCTTCGCCTTCGGCGGCACCATCCGCTCCGTCTTCCAGGACACCTGCAACCAGGTCTCCTCGGGCTCCGGCTCCGGCGCGGGCTGCTGACCCCAGCTCCACAACACGATGGTCGGAGGCCGGGGCTCCCCCCAGCCGCCGACCATCGCTGCTTTCGCCCCCTCAACTGCCAGGAGAAACCATGTCACTCATCACTGTGATCGGCCGCCTTGCGCGCCGAGACGAGCGCGGCGCCACCGCCGTGGAATACGGTCTGCTCATCGCAGGCATCGCCGGCCTGATCGTGCTCATCACGTTCGCCTTCGGCGACCAGGTCGCCGCGATCTTCACCGACACCTGCGACAACATCAACAGCCAACGGGGCTCGGGCGCCTGCTAATCGAATCGCCTCATCCGCAGTCACCACCAGATGAGTGGAATGTGGATTCCGATGTGACTAGATAGTTCAACCGAAATTCCCTCACATTCTGCTTCACCTGCATCAAGATTGGACTACCGAGCCGCACAAGGCGATCTCGGGGAACACACCGAGATCGAACCCAAGGAGAAACACATGCTGGACTACATGCGCATCATGCTCAACGCTCGCCTCGCCAAGATGGACGAGCGCGGCGCCTCGGCCGTTGAGTACGGTCTGCTCGTCGCGGGCATCGCCGCCCTCATCGTCGTCGTGGTCTTCGCCTTCGGCGGCACCATCCGCTCCGTCTTCCAGGACACCTGCAACCAGGTCTCCTCGGGCTCCGGCTCCGGCGCGGGCTGCTGACCCAAGCTCCAAACGACTCACGCACGATGGCCGCGGCCCTGGAAAAGCCAGGGACCGCGGCCATCGGCCATTTCCAGGACCCAAGCGTTTCTGCCATCAACTCAAGTCAGGAAAGCCGGGCGCCTGGCCATCCAAGGCCACCCAGATGAGTAGTCCGAAGTGACTAGACGGTTCAACCGAAATTCCCGCACATTCTGGCGTCACCTGCACCAAGATCGAACTACCGAGCCGCACAAAGCGATCTCGGGTAACAGCACCGAGATCGAACCCAAGGAGAAACACATGCTCGACTACATGCGCATCATGCTCAACGCTCGCCTCGCCAAGATGGACGAGCGCGGCGCCTCGGCCGTTGAGTACGGTCTGCTCGTCGCGGGCATCGCCGCCCTCATCGTCGTCGTGGTCTTCGCCTTCGGCGGCACCCTCCGCTCCGTCTTCCAGGACACCTGCAACCAGGTCTCCTCGGGCTCCGGCTCCGGCGCGGGCTGCTGACCCCAGCACCAAACACGATGGCCGCGGCCCCCGGGAAACCAGGGACCGCGGCCATCAACCATTTCCCCCATCCACGATTTCGCCATCAACCACTTCAAGGGCCGGTTCCTTGGCCATCAAGGCCACCCAGAGATAGTCCTAAGTGACTAGACGGTTCAACCGAAATTCCCGCACATTCCCCCACAACCTGAACCAAGATTGACATCACCGAGCCGCACCAAGCGATCTCGGGCAACTGACCGGGATCGAACCCAAGGAGAAAATCAAATGCTGGACTACATGCGCATCATGCTCAACGCTCGCCTCGCCAAGATGGACGAGCGCGGCGCCTCGGCCGTTGAGTACGGTCTGCTCGTCGCGGGCATCGCCGCCCTCATCGTCGTCGTGGTCTTCGCCTTCGGCGGCACCATCCGCTCCGTCTTCCAGGACACCTGCAACCAGGTCTCCTCGGGCTCCGGCTCCGGCGCGGGCTGCTGACCCCAGCACCAAACACGATGGCCGCGGCCCCCGGGAAACCAGGGACCGCGGCCATCAACCATTTCCCCATCCACTATTTCGCCCCTCAACCACTTCAGGGGCCCGACCAGCCCCTCCCCTCTCGCTCGGCGCTAGGGAGCGATCCGGCGAGCCAACGCGATGCGCTGCAGTGACGTCGGGTGAGTGCCAAACCAAAGCTGTGAGAGCTCGGGCGGAGTGGGATCCGCCACGGATCGGAGCGCCAACTCTCGCTGCATCTCCTCAAACCCCACGCGATCGTTCGTGATCCTCAGCGCGGTCACGTCAGCGCGCGTCTCGATGCGTCGACTGATCAGCCCCTGGACGGGACTCGCCACCAAGGACCCGAGGGTGATCAGCGCGATGACCCACGCGACCGTCGCCGGCTCGGCCAGAGAGCGCCGTCGAGAACCAGACCCCGACAGCCACAGCCCCAAAAGTCCCACCGCCGCCCCCGCGCCCAGCGCCCCCAAACCGGAGCCGAGCAACACATCCTGATGTTGGGCATGCGCCAATTCGTGGGCCACCACGATCAGCGCCTGATCCACGGGCAGGTCCCGCACCAGCGTGTCGTACAACACCACCCGGCGCGTGCTGCCGAAGCCCGAGACGTAGGCGTTGAGCGTGGTGGTGCGCTGCGAGGCGTCGGCGACCAACACCTCCTCAACGACCACCCCCTCCTGCTCGGCGACGCGGACGACTCCTGTCCGCAGGGCGCCGTCGGGAAGCGGCGCGAAGTCGTTGAACAGGGGCTCCACGAACACCGGATAGACGAAGGAAGCCAGCAAGACCAGGGACGCCAGGGCGCCGGAGGCCACCCCGGGCCAAGCGCGCGGCCAGCGCCGCGCCGTACCGACCAGGACCAACAGCAGCACACTGAGCCCGATCAAGCCCACGACCCACCCGAGGAGCAGATCTTGCGCGAATTCGCCCCACGGTTGCCGCGACAGCCCGTAGTTTCGCGCGTTCAGTCGAGCGGCGACCGACAGTGGCGACGTTGCGATCCGCACGGTCCCGGTGACCAATGCGGCCACGAGTACGACGCGCAGCCACCACGGGCCGCGGACCCGCAGGGCCGTACGCCGACCAGACTCGCTGAATCCCCACCACCCTGAGAACGCGAGGGACACAACCAGAGCCGACCAGGACCAGGCCCGGGCCCACCAAGAGAAACGCTCGGCCCGCGCGATCTCGGCTGCGGAGAAGATGGAATCGGCGGGGACTGCCGGCCCGGGGCCACCAGGCACCGGGGACCACGGGACTTTGGTCCACGCCAGCATCAAGAAGGCACCGCCGAAGAGGGCCACGACCACGATCGCACTCAGTCGTGCGCGGTTCCTCACCGGGCCAAGTGTGCCAGCCGGGCCCACCACAGCTCGACCAACCTGCGTTCGGTCAACCCAAATCCCGTCTCCAGGGCGCGGTCCAGTGGTTGGCCATCGGCGACTGCGGCATAGAGGCGCACCAAGGCGTCCCCACCGGCGCGCAGGACCAGCACCTCGCACGCCACCCTGGCCGACTCATAGGCGGCCTGCAACTCCTGCCCTTCCGCGCCAAACTCGCCCTCACCGGGCAACCGGCGCGCGAGCCCCCCAGTCCGCAGCACCGCCACCGCGTTGGCCGACGCTTCGCGCGGTGACACCCTCCATTGCTGCAGGGCGACATGATCGGCGAAACCTTCGGCCAGCCAGGGCGGCACCTTGGTTGAAATCGGGGCGGCCGTCGCAACGTGCGTCGCCTCGTGCGTTAGGACGGCCAAGGCCCCCTGCCGAGAGAGTGTGCCGAACACCGCCGGATTGAGGAGCACATGGATCGGCGACGAGGCGGAGAGTCGCCCGTCCACCGTGCTGGTCACCGCCGCGAGGGAGGCGAATTCGTCGGGACCGGCATCAAGGGCAGCTGCCAAGGCCCCGCTGTCCCCGGGCACCTCCACGACGAGGCGGCCGTGCCACCACGGCACCGCGCGGCGTACGACTTCCGCTGCTCGCTCTGCCTGAGCCGAGAGCCGGTCCAACTGGGGGCTCCCGGCCGGGGCCAGCACGGCTGCGTGCGGCAGACGGCGTACGGCGAGCGCCTCACCACCCAGCCACAGCGGCCGACGACCCCGCCCGGCCAGGCTGACCACCTGCGCCCGCCCGTCCACGATGCGCGCCCCGAGCTCGACCTCGGCCCGCGCGAGTCCGGCGTCGTAGCCGGCGAGGCGCCAGGTCACCGACACCGGTCCCTGCCAGCCGGCCGAGTCGTTCTTGGGAGGACCCGCGGGAGCCGCGGTCTCGTCGACCTCGAAGGCAATGCCGACGAGTCCGACCTGCTGGGCATTGACCAAGGCCGTAGCTAACTCGACTTTGACCGGGCTCGCGTGATCCACCAGTCGATGGAGCCGCTCCGGGTTTCCCGAGGAGAAGGCCTGGGTGAGGTGCTGCAGCAACTGCCGAAGCTCTGCTGCGCTCAACGCTCGGCCGGCCGCCGATGGAGAGTCCATGGCGGGCTCACTGGACGGGCTACACCCCGTGAGAAGCGAGGAGACGAGCGACAAACCGGCGACCAAAAACCAAAGACCGGCCCCCCGACAGCGTCGGTGACCGGTCCTTGGATACGTGGGGTCAGCCAGGGCGCACTGCGCCGGAGTACGGCATCGAGTAGAGCCCTGCGACGCGTACGCCTGCACCCGGGTTGGCCGCGTGCACGATCAGACCGTTGCCGATGTACATCCCGACGTGGCTGATCGGGCTGTAATAGAAGACCAGATCGCCCGGGATCAAACTGCCCGATGACACCCGCATGCCGGAGCCTGACTGGGCGCCGGACGAGTGCGGCAAGCCCACGCCCGCCTGGGCCCAGGCCATCATCGTCAAACCGGAACAGTCGAAATGCGTTGGGTCCGGCAGCGCCGTAAACATAGGCATCGCCGACCTGGGCCATGGCATAGGCCACCGCCGCGGCCGCGCGTCCGGACGCTGGCACCTCCGAGGGCAGTCGGGTGCTCCCAGCGCCTCGGGACAAGATCGCCTGCCGCTCCTCTTCCTTCAAGCGGTCGAGCAGATCCTCGGCCTCGGCCAGGGCGGCATCGATCTTGGCCTTTTCGGCGGCGGCACGTTTTTGGGCGGCGGCGACCTCGGCCGTGCGCTGCGCGGTGGCCTCGCTGCGGATGTCGAGCGCCTTCAACTCGGTGGCGTACTCGGCGTACATGTTGGACTGGAGGTCGTTGAGCGAAGACATCGTCGTCAGGTGATCCAAGAACGCCGCGGGGTCATCGGAGACGACGACCTCACCGACGGCAGAGAGGCCCTCACCCTGATATTGGCGAACGATGGAGTCCTCGACCTGAGATTGCACGCTGTCCAACCGGCGATCTTGCCGCCGCTCGTCAGCCTGCAGCGCATCGAGGTCCTTGGTGAGGTCCTCGAGCTCCAACTGGACGTCGTTGTAACGCTCCGACGCCTGTTCGGCCTCGTGGAAAAGTCGGTCCACGCGGGCCTGGACATCATCGATGTCGGGGTCCGCCCAGGTGGGGTTTGCCGGCACAAGGCTGACCGCAGCAGCGGTCACCAGGGCGGCGATGGCAGTCTTGAAGCGCTTCCGGCCGTGTAGCACGAGCGGGCGTTCTCCCTTGGTTGTCGTACGTCTGCCGGGTGAGCTGACGGGTTCGGACACGACATGCCCTACATCTGAGTCCGCTCGCAGGCGAGCGTCCCCAGGTGATTCACCCCAGTGAAGATTGGGTCCCCGGCTCCGAGTCGTGATCGTCCCCCCGACCACGCAACATCGAATTCGACGTGGCTCCTGCGCGGATCCGTATGACCCACTTCCACAGGTGCCTCGGCCAACGACCTTAGCCGGGTGGCCGCGCGAGCGACAACTTCCGAGCCGGTCTAGACGTGCACAATCGTGAAAAACTTATGCTCATCCGTCTCGTGGTTCACATAGGCAACACCTGCCACATCAGCCACACGGCCATCGCTCCCTACGCCGATTCGATCACCGGAGTGGCGATGGGCTGGACCATCCGAAGCGGCGGCACGAGGCCTCCGGCAGCCAGATTTGCCAAGGCGTGGCACACCTCGTCATCAAGGGTGAGTTCGTGAGGTGGGCCGAGGAGCACCGTCACGACGCAGTCGTGGCACGCCGGTCCACGCACCACACACGTGTCGCAATCAATTGTCGTCGTCATGGCCCGGACCTTGCCAGGGACCACCGACAGTCACGATCTATCAGCGCGTCGCGCCCTCCGGGCGATCCTTAGCCGGACTTGGCAATGACCTCGATCGCATCGTTGCGTCCGCACCAACGACAGGTCACCGACTCGATTCCCTCGGTGGTCACCTGGGTCTCGTCCACCCGGTGGTCCCCGGCCAAGTCGAAGTGCCAGAACTCCGTCGTACGCCGAGTCACCGTGATGTCGAAGCGCGTGAGATTTCCGCAACCACCACAGCGCCAACGCTCACTGGTGGTTTCGAGAGGGTCAACCATCGGCCCAGAGTAGTGCCAGCCGCCTCTTGAGCGAGTCCCGCCGGCATTGTCGGTGGCAGCACCTAACGTCACCTTCATGGTCAGCCACAGCGCCGCTGCCCCCCTCTGGGAGGTCCAGCGCACCTTCGATGAGTTGGGACGCCCCCTGCGCGACCTGACCTTCTGTGTGGTTGACCTGGAGACCACAGGAGGCTCCGCAGAAGGCGGCTCGATGATCACCGAGATCGGCGCGGTGAAGGTGCGGGGCGGCGAGGTGCTGGGCGAGTTCCAAACGCTGGTCAACCCCCACACCGCGATTCCTGCGTTCATCGCGGTGCTGACCGGGATCACCAACACAATGGTGGCCGAGGCCCCACCGATCGAGTCGGCGCTGCCGGCGTTCTTGGAGTTTGCCGCGGGTTCGGTCCTGGTGGCGCACAACGCCCCCTTCGACATTGGATTCCTCCGCCACTTCGCGGCTCAGCAAGGTCGACCCTGGCCCGCGTTCGAGGTTGTCGACACCGCCCTCTTGGCACGCCGCGTCATCAACAAGGACGACGCGCCCAACTGCAAGCTGGCATCGTTGGCACGAGTCTTCAACTCCGCCACGACGCCCAACCACCGCGCCCTGTCCGATGCCCGAGCCACCGTCGACGTCTTGCACGGGCTCTTTGCCCGGCTCGGCGGTCTGGGCGTGCACACGCTCGAGGAGGTGCAAACCTTCTCCGCCAAAGTGAGCACCGCTCAACGGCGCAAACGACATCTGGCCAAGGGCCTCCCCCACGCTCCGGGGGTCTACCTCTTCCGCGGGCCCCGCAACGAGGTGCTCTACGTCGGCACCTCGCGTGATCTGCGCAGCCGCGTGCGCACTTATTTCACGGCGTCCGAAACCCGCACTCGGATGGGCGAAATGGTGGCCCTGGCCACCCACGTCGAATCCATCGAATGCGCCACCGCCCTGGAGGGCGAGGTCCGCGAGTTGCGGCTGATTGCCGAACACAAGCCGCGCTACAACCGCCGCTCGCGTTTCCCGGAGAAGACCCACTTCATCAAGCTCACCAACGAGCCCTGGCCGCGCTTGTCGCTCGTCCGCCGAGTGCTCGATGACGGAGCCGACTACCTGGGCCCCCTCTCCTCGCGTCGATTGGCTGAGAAGTGTCTGGCGATGTTGTTTGAGATCCACCCCATTCGCCAATGCTCGGGGCGACTGCCCCACGAGGCCTCACGGTCGGCCTGTGTCCTGGCAGAGATGGGGCGATGCCTCTCCCCGTGCGAT
This sequence comes from uncultured Actinomycetota bacterium, assembly GCA_963814245.1. GTDB lineage: Bacteria > Actinomycetota > Actinomycetes > Propionibacteriales > Nocardioidaceae > Nocardioides. The sequence goes on along the minus strand of CAWFBY010000003.1, from coordinate 631,545 downwards.
GGGAGTGCGGACCCCACGGCCTACTCCCTGGAGGTCGAGCGGGTGCGCACGACCATGCTGACGGATCCGACCCTCCTGATCGCCACGGCGCAACGGCGGATGGGAGGACTGTCCGCCGCCGAGCGGTTTGAAGACGCAGGGGTGCTCCGGGACCGTCTCGCCGGTTTCGTCAGGGCGGCGTTTCGCACCCAGCGGCTGAGCGCTCTTGCCGGCTGCAGTGAGATCGTCGCGACCCAACGAGACGAACGGGGCCGCTGGGCGGTGCACGTGATTCGGCACGGACGGTTGGCGGCAGCGGGAGTGATCCCGCCCGGCAGCAACGCGCACCAATACGTCGCCGAGCTGCGCGCGAGCGCGGAGATGGTGCGTCCCGGCCCGGGCCCGGTCCCCGCCACCAGCGCCGAAGAATCGGAGAAGATCCTGCGCTGGCTCGAGGCTCCGGGCGTGCGCCTCATCGACGTCTCCGGCAACTGGACGTGTCCGACGGCCGGGGCCGGCCGACACGCCGCCCTCCTGGTCGATGCCCGCTCCACTCATCACGACCTGGTCCCCTTTGGTGATCGCCAAACCTTGGTGCCGTCGCATCGGCCGGTGCGCTAGCCGGGCGACCCGGGACCAACGCGGCGCGGGAGTTGTATCGTGCCGACCATGATCACCGCCATTGTGTTCGTCAAGGCCGACGTCTCCCGGATCCCCGAGGTCGCGGAAGCCATCGCCGCCCTCGAAGCAGTGAGCGAGGTCTACTCGGTGACAGGGCAGATCGATCTGATCGCGTTGGTCAGAGTCCGCAACCACGACGACATCGCCGTCGTCGTTGCCGACCGGATCAACAAGGTCGACGGAGTCGTCGCCACGGAGACCCACATCGCGTTTCGCGCCTACTCCCGCCACGATCTCGAATCGGCGTTTGCCGTCGGCCTCGACTGAGTCGCGGCTGGTGGTGAAAGCCACCTGAGGCATTTTCCCGGTTTTGCCGCGGGCCGACCCCTTGCCCACATACCGTGACCTCAGTTTCTGTCCGGGCAAACAGGGGAGTACCAGTGCCCAGTGGTCGTCACCACGTCCTCGGCCGTCTACACGCGCGCGGTGTTGCGCGTGTCGTGGCCATCGCAGCCGTCTCGTTGAGCGTTTCCGTGGGTGGTGTTGCGCCACCGGCCTCGGCCGCCTTGCTGGCGCCCACCGACCTAGCGGCCACCTCCACGCCCGTGCTCTCCTGGTCCAGCGTGGCCGGGGCAACGCGCTACGACGTACAAGTTGATGACGACAGCGCCTTCGGCAGCCCGGAGTTTGTCGTCAAGAGCACCAATCTGCGCAGCGTGCCGACCAAGACCTTGGCCGGCGGAACGCAATACTGGCGCGTCCGCGCCCTCGATTCGTCGGGTGCCAGCTCCGACTGGAGCCAGTCCGAATTCGAACAACCCCCCGTCGACGTCCCCACCAGCCTGACCCCCGACGCCGTACAGCTGGCGCAGCCCTCCGAGCCGCCCGTCTTGGCGTGGACCGGCATTCAAGGAGCTACCTCCTACACGGTCGAGTTGGACACCGACGACGACTTCATCGGCGCCCAGGCTGTGTCCACCCAGACCACCTCGCTCGTCTGGCCGCTGCCGCTCGAGGCCGGCGACTATTGGTGGCGGGTCCAGGCAACCAAGGCGGCCGGTGTTGTCTCCCAGCCGTCAGCAGCCGCAACCTTCGACGTGTTGCCCCTGGACGCGGTCGTTCAGGTGAGCCCCGAGGACAGCCCGGATGCCGAGGTCGAGGACGTCGTCTTGGACTGGGATCCGGTCCCCGGCGCGAAGTTCTATGAGCTCCGGGTCGCCCGCGACTCGGATTTCAACACCATCATCGACGACGTCAGCCCGGTGTTCGGCACGACGTATTCGCCGAAGGTGACCTACAACAACGCGCAGTACTACTGGCAGGTGCGCGCCGTCGACCTCGCCGGCAAGCCGACCGCCTGGACCACCGTCCAAAACAGCTTCAGCCGCGTGTGGCCCGATCGCCCCGACGCACTGTTCCCTGTGGGCGCCGTGGACAGCCCCGGACAGTTCGAGGGTGAGCCCTACTTCCAGTGGACCCCCGTGCAGCACGCGTCGGTCTACCAGATCCAGATGGGCACCGACGCGACGTTCTCACCAGGCACCTACACGGAGTGCATCACTGCCGGCACGACCTACACCGCAAGCAACACCACGGCGACCGGGGCCTCGCGTGGCTCAGAGACCTGTGTGCCGTTCGTGGGCGCCGTGACCTACTGGCGGGTGCGCCCGTTGGACTACCCGTTCCGCTCGGGAGCGCAAACCGGTGTTCAGGGCCTCTACTCCGAGACCCAGGCGGTGATCTGGACCGATCAGTTCATCACCAGCATGTCGCCCATTGACGGAGAACTGACCGACATCCCCACCTTGCATTGGTCGGGCACCCGCTCCGCGGAGAAGTACAAGATCGAGATCCGCAACTCCCAGAACATCTTGGTCAAAACGGCCGAAACCTACGCGACGTCGTACACCCCGGTGGGCGTCGGGAAGCTCAATCCCGGCGTGTATTCCTGGACCGTGATGGCCGAGGATGCTGCCAAGCACAAGTCGCTGATCCACGAGAGCTCGTTCTCGGTCTCCGGCGTCATCCCGACCACCGGAGCCGATCCGCTGACCTCGATCGGCGACACGACCCCGACCCTCAAGGCCCCCGAGCTCATGTGGGAGCCTCATCCGGACGCGGAGTACTACAAGATCCGCGTGGGCACCGCTTCGAGCGGGACCTACTTCTTGGCGACCTCGGCGGACGTGTTCGACAAGAAACTGCCCTACCCCGCCGTCACCGACACCTCCAAGCGACTGCTCGCTCCCGGTGACTACATCTGGTTCATCAACGCCTACGACAGCACGGACACGCTGATCGCGAGCAGCGACGTGAACACCTTCACCATCACCGGTTTCCCCGCGGTCGAGGGCCAGTCCATCGCGCTGGACGGCATGACGCTCGACGCTGGCGCCGGTTGTTCGGCGCACCTGGATGGCGATGGCGTGACCGGGCCGCAATGTGACGCGGTGCCCGCGACTCCCACTCTCTCGTGGGATCCGATTCCGGGCATGTCGCACTACCTCGTCTACGTGTCCAACGACGCGAGCTTTACCAACCTGGTCGAGGCGTCGATCCCGGCTAGCACCGGGACGCGCTACGCCCCGACGGTGGCCAACACCGAGCCCACCCTGCCTGAGAGCCAAGCCGGCAAGTCGTACTTCTGGTTCGTACGCCCGTGCAAGGCAATCTCGCAGTGCGGTCCCAACCCGATCTCGACGACCGGAATGGCGACAAATGCCTTCCGCAAGTTGTCCCCCGCAGTGGTGCTGGAGACCCCTGAGCAAGACGGCAACCCGGCCGAGCCCAATGTGGCCACCGGTGAGGTCGCCTTCGAGTGGCAGGACTACTTCGATACCAACGCGGCAGCAACCTGGGCCGAGACGGGCGAGACCGCCCCTCAGGCAGCGCAGAACTACCGCATCCAGGTCGATGACAGCCCGACGTTCGCCACTCCCCTGGATACCCAGGTTGTGGATCAGAGCACGTACACCGCGGTCGACAGCATGTACCCCGAAGGTCAGTTGTACTGGCGGGTTCAGGCCTTGGACGGAGACGGCAAGTCACTCACCTGGTCGCCGGTGCGTTCGTTCGTGAAGCGCAGCCCCTCCAGCGTGCTGAACTTCCCGATCAACAACGAAGCAGTGTCAGGGACCGCGGCCTTCCGTTGGGAGCCGCAGGCCTTCAACTCGGCGTACCGCATCGAGGTCTACAAGAACGACGACACGACCTTCTCCCCCGCCAACCGGGTGTTCTTCAAAGACGTCACGACCACGGCGTACTCCTGGGATCAGCCGCTTCCGGCCTCCGCCGCCGCCTTCGTCTGGCGGGTGCGGGGCAAGGACTCCGACGGCAACCTGCTGCCCTGGTCGCAAACGGGTCGGTTCTTCTCCACGGGTGCGGCACCGAGTCTCTTGGAGCCGGCCGCAGACACCCAGCAGCTCGCCAACGGGCCGCTGTTTACCTGGACCTCGGTGCCGGGTGCGGCGAAGTACCAGATCGAGGTTCGGACCGCCACGACGCAGTTCGTGAAGACCACCACCACCGCGACGGCGTACGCCACGATCTCGACGGTGCCGGACGGCACCCTCAATTGGCGGATCACGGCGCTCGACACCCGCGGCAACGTGATGGGCAACTCGGAGTGGCGCGACTTCACCGTCGACGCCAGCGCCCCCAAGGTGGTCAGCTTCGCTCCGATGCGGTCGGCCAAGTTGGGCGCCAACTTCGTCGCGAAGTTCAGCGAGCCGGTGACCAATGTCAACGGGCAGACCATGAAGCTCTATCTCAAGGGTCGGCAGAAGAAGTTGGCTGCAACGGTCACGTTGAGCGTCGCCGGCATGACGGCGACGCTGAACCCGACGGCCAACCTCGTGCGCGGCAAGGTCTACACCCTCAAGCTGAGCTCGGGGATCACCGACCAGTCCGGCAACCCGCTCCCGGCGTACAAGTGGCAGGTCACCGCTCAGTAGCCTCTCGTCCATGACGTGGTTGGGAGCCCACTGGCTCGATGTTCTCGGGTGGGGCGGCAGCGCACTGTTGGTGTTCTCGCTGCTCCAGAGCGGGGTGCTCCGGTTCCGCATCCTGAACCTGATCGCGAGCGTGGTGCTGGTCGCTTTCAACGCGTTCATCCCGGTGTGGCCCATGGTCGCGATGAATGCGGTCCTGGCGCTGATCAACGTCTGGTTCATCGCCAAACTCGTGAGCCACCGCCACGACGAGGCGGCCTTCGAGGTGCTCGAGGTCGCCCCCGACGAGGCCTATCTGCGTCACCTGTTGCGCGTCCACGGTCCAGACATCGCTCGCTTTCAGCCCGGCCTTTCGTGGTCGGCCGATCTTCGGGGGCGGCACGCGTTCTTAGTGCAGCGCGGCGATGAGACAGTCGGGGTGGTCTTGCTCCACGTCGAGGGCGACCTCGCCCTGGTCGACCTGGACTATGTCACTCCCCGGTTTCGCGACCTTTCCCCTGGCGAATTCGTCTGGCGCCGCAGCGCCACGCTGTCGACATTGGGTGTCACGAAGGTGGTCACTCCCGTGGGCATGGTGGGGGCGTACTACGACAGGCTCGGGTTTCGTCGCGAAGGTGAGAGCTACGTGCTGGACCTATGACGCGGACCGGGTCGCGGCCACCCAGCGCTCGAGCAGCGCGCTGCCGGCCCCCGAGTCAACTGCCGCGGCGGCTCGTTCGATGCCAGTGCGCAGATCGGCGTGCACGTCGGCCCCGGGGCCGTCGTACACCGCCAGGGCCGCTCCGGCATTGAGGAGGACGGCGTCGCGTACGGCGCCGCTCTCGCCGTCAAGGAATCGACCTACGACGCCCGCGTTGTGTTCGGTGTCGCCCCCTCGAAGCCCTTCGGTTGTGCCGAGCGCGAAGCCGAACTCGGTCGGATCGATGGTCGTGGTGGTGACCTGCCCGGCGCGCACCACCCACACGGATGACGTCGTGGTCGTGGTGAGTTCGTCGAGTCCGTCGTCCCCGCGGAACACCCAGGCATCCACACCGCGCGCCGCGAAAACCCCCGCCATGACCGGGGCCATCCGAGCATCGGCGCAGCCGATCGCCTGAGCGTGGGGCTGCACCGGGTTGGCTAACGGCCCCAGCACGTTGAAGGTCGTGGCGATGCCCAACTCACGCCGTGGGACGGCGGCATGGCGCAACGCTGGATGGAAGGCGGCCGCGAAACAGAACGTGATGCCGACCTGCTCGCACACCGCCGCCACTGCGGCCGGCGACAGATCCAACCGCACCCCCAACGCCTCCAGCACATCGGCGCTGCCGGACGTGGAGGAAGCGGAACGGTTGCCGTGCTTGACCACTTTGGCCCCGGCTGCCGCCGCCACGATGGCCGCCATGGTCGAGATGTTGACCGACATGGATCGATCGCCGCCGGTCCCCACGACGTCGAGAAGCCGCCCCTCGATGCTGATCGGCGTCGCGGCGGCATACATCGCCTCGACCAAGCCGGTGACCTCCGCGATGGTTTCGCCCTTGGCCCGCAAGGCGACCGCGAACCCGGCGATCTGGGCTGGCGTCGCCTCGCCCGCGAGGACCTGGCCCATCGCCCATTGGGTCTGGGCCGAGGTGAGGTTGGCTCTCCCGACGAGGGTCGACAAGACCTCCGGCCAGGTGTGTGTCATCGCGTGACCTACGTGCTCAGGTGGTGGCCGGAACTCGTGCACGCAGGAGCGACACCACGGTTTCGGCGAGCTGGATCGGATCCAGCGGATGGGGTACGGCGGCCTCGGCGCGCGACCAGGTCGCGAGCCAGGCATCCTGCGGACGTCCGGTCAGCACCAGCACGGGCGGACACCGATAGATCTCGTCCTTGAGCTGCTTGGCGATGCCCATGCCGCCCGCCGGGACCGCCTCGCCATCGAGAATGGCCAACGCAACGCCGCCGGCATCCATGTTCTGGAGCACGACCGGTTCGGTCGCCACCTCGATGAACTCCAACGGTGGCAGGTCGGGGTGGGGGCGTCGGCCGAGCGCCAAGATCACCTGCTGGCGCGTGTTGACGTCGTCGCTATAGACGAGCACCTTCAAAGGAGCGGGCGAGGCCGCGGTCGCGTCGTTCACGGGGGTGATGCTACCGCTGGTCGCCCTAGGTGCCGTCAGGCGTTCGCGCCTCCAACAAATCGAGCCTGCGGTCCTCCCGCTCCGCCTCGCGCATGGACGAGCGCACCCACTGGGCAAAGAGCACCGCGAACAACACGATCCCGATCAGGTCACCGGCGGCCCAGAGGATTCCCCCGGCCAAGTTCTGGTCCTCCGCGATCGACGGCAGCCAGGCGCCCATGGGCCCGGCACGCAAAGAGGTGTACCAATCCTCCCCCAACAACGTGGTGGCGCCCATGATGGTGACGCCGAGGAAGGCGTGGAACGGCAGGGTCAGCAACACCACCAACATCCGGAACGGGTAGGAGACCCGCCCCGGCACCGGGTCGGCCCCGACGAGCGGCCAGAAGAACAAAGAGCCCACGACGACCAGGTGAAGGTGCATCATTTCGTGCACGTAGGGCGAGCGAAGGCTGGCGTCGTACCAGCCCGAAAAGTAGAGCGCCCACGGCGACACGACGTACAACCCAAACACCAGGGGCGCGAAGGTGAGGACCGCGGCCACCCGAGAGTGCAACACCGCCAGCAGCCACCGACGCAGCGTTGCCGGCAGCGTTCGCAGCGCGAGGGTGACGGGTGCCCCGAGGGCCATCGCGAGCGGCACCAACATCGTGAGCATCATGTGTTGGATCATGTGCACACTGAGCAGCGTCGTGTCGTAGGCCGCAATTCCCGACTGGGTCGCGAGGGCGAAGCCGCCCATCCCGCCCCCAACGAACGCCAGGGACCGACCCCACGGCCACCGGTCGCCGCGGGCGCGCAACTGCCACACGCCGAGCAGGTACAAGCCGGCTGCCCACACGATCACGATGAACAGCAACGGGTCCAAAGACCACGACGTCAGGGCATGGCCCCAGGTGAACCGGGGCAGTTCCGGCAGCGCCACCAACTCCCTGAGGCTCACGTGTGAACAATATGACTCTCCAGGACTGGGGGGTCGGGGTGCCCTCGGCCCGGACTATCGACATAATGAGTCCGTGGCGACTGCTTCTGCGATACCTGCGTCCCGTCTGCACGGGCATCACGACCGACCGAGCATGGTGAGTGTCGGCACCATCATCTGGCTCGCCAGTGAGCTGATGTTCTTCGCGGCCCTGTTTGCGGCGTATTTCACGGTCCGCTCGGTGAGCCCGGACTTGTGGGCGCAGGAGACTCAGAACCTCAACATTCCCTTCTCCACGGCCAACACCGTCATCTTGGTGCTGTCCTCGGTGACCTGCCAGTTGGGGGTCTTCGCGGCCGAGCGCGGACAAGTCGGGCGCAAAGGCGGCCTGTTCAACCTGGGCGGCTGGGGTTTGCGCGAGTGGTTCGTGCTCACCTACATCATGGGCGCGATCTTCATCGGCGGGCAGGCGCTCGAGTACGCCGAGTTGGTACACGAAGGGATGACCATCCCGAGTTCGGCCTACGGCACGCTGTTCTACCTGGCGACCGGGTTCCACGGCATCCACGTCACCGGAGGCCTGATTGCGTTCTTGTTCGTGTTGGGCCGAACTTTTGTGGCGCGCAAGTTCACCCATGAGCAAGCCGTCAGCGCGATCGTCGTTTCGTACTACTGGCACTTCGTGGACGTAGTCTGGGTGGCACTGTTCGCGACCATCTATCTCATCAAGTAGGCCCCTTCTGTCGTCTAGCTCCAACAGAACCCGATAGGAACCAAGGTGCGACTTCTGAACCGGTCTTTAGGGCGGATCTCTCGGCATCGCCGCGGGCGTCTTGCTGGGCCTGTCGTGATGCTCTTCGGTTTGTTGCTCACGGGCGCGGCCTACTCCGCCATTGCCCCTGCCCAGGCTGACCAAGCGACCAACAACACCGAGTTGGTCGCCGAGGGCCGCGAGCTCTTCCTCGTCGGGTGCGCCACCTGTCACGGCATCAATGCCGAAGGTGTCCGCAAGAGCGACGGGGGCCAGCTCGGTCCTTCGCTGATCGGGGTGGGTGCCGCCGCGGTCGACTTCCAGGTCGCGACCGGTCGGATGCCCGCCGCTCAGCCCGCAGCGCAATTGCCTCGCAAGGAACATGTCTTCACCGACGCGGAGATCTCCGCGTTGGCGGCGTACGTCGCCTCGCTGGGCCCCGGGCCGGCGATCCCCGACGCCGACGACTACTACTCACTCGACGGGCTTTCCGACGAAGAACGCGAAGCGGCGGTGGTGCGTGGGGGCCAGATCTTCCTGACCAACTGCACGGCCTGCCACAACTTCTATGGCGAAGGTGGCGCCATGCCCAAGGGCGGCTACGCCCCATCCCTGAAGGGGGTCGAGGATCGCCACATCATCGAGGCGATGCTGACCGGACCCCAGGCCATGGACGTTTTCTCGGACGGCAACCTGTCCCCCGAGTCCAAGCGTGATGTGGTCGCCTACCTCAACTCTCTCGAGGAGAACCCCGAGTACGGCGGCTTCGGCCTCGGCAGCATCGGACCAGTCTCCGAAGGCCTCTTCGCCTGGCTGGTGGGCATCGGAGCCCTGGTCGGTTTCGCGGTGTGGATCGCCGCCCACACGACCCGTTCGACCAAGGAAAGGGCGCAGGCGTGAGCGACACAACCACCTCCGATCCGGCCGCCGGCGAGGCCACTGATCCACGGCACGAAGGGGCCCTCGAGCCCGCCCGCGCCGCCGACTCTGCGGCGTACCCCATCGCCGATCCCGGGATGCCGGACCACACCTGGCGGCCTACCGATCTCGATCCCCGTGCCGAACGTCGCGCCGAACGCCAGGTAGCGTTCTTTTTCTTCCTCTCGATGATCTGTGCCGTCTTGTTCGTGGTCGCCTACGTCTCCTTGGCCATTGGCGACAACCACGACACCTTCATGGGTCTCGGCGCCTCGAACGTCGCTCTCGGGTCGACCCTGGGCGGAGCCCTGCTGTTCTTGGGGGTCGGCGTGATCCAGTGGGCTCGAAAGCTGATGGGCGATCATGAGATGGTCGAATACCGGCACTCTGCGGCGTCCTCTGAAGAGGACCGCGAAGAGTTTGCCGCCGCCCTGGCTGTGGGCACCGAAGAGTCCGGCATCGCACGCCGCCCCTTGGTGCGCAACTCGCTGCTCGGCGCGCTGGGACTGCTGGGGGCGCCCGCCATTGTCATGCTGCGCGACCTGGGACCAACTCCGGGCCAGGTCGCCGCGAGCGGTGAGCCAGGCGCGGGCCTGGAAAAGACCGTGTGGACCAAGGGCATGCGCGTGGTCCGGGACGTTGAAGGGACACCGATTCTGGCCTCCCAGCTCGAGATCGGCGACCTGGTCAATGCCCAGCCCGAAGTGATCTTCGCCGTCGACGAGGAGGGTGAGGACGAGTTTGAAGGTGTTGATCTCCAGATCGCCAAGTCCAAAGCCTCGGTGATCTTGCTCCGGATGGAGCCTGACGACATCACCCCTGGACCCGATCGCGACAACTGGGATGTCGACGGAATCGTGTGCTACTCCAAGATCTGCACCCACGTCGGCTGCCCGATCTCGCTCAACGAGCGCACGACCCACCACTTGCTGTGCCCCTGTCACCAGTCGACCTTCGATCTGGCCGACAGCGGCAAGGTCGTCTTCGGGCCGGCCGCTCGGCCGCTCCCGCAGCTGCCGTTGTCCAAGGACGCTGAGGGTTACCTTGTCGCCCAGAGCGATTTCCTCGAACCCGTCGGGCCAAGTTATTGGGAGCGTGACTCAGAATGAGCATCGACACCACCCCCATCGCCCCGAGCAACAAGACCGCGCCGGCGACCACGGGCAAGCCCGGCAAGGGCGCTGCCGTTGCCAAGTGGGCCGACGAGCGACTCGGCCTGGCTTCTGGTCTGAAGAAGAACCTCCGTAAGGTCTTCCCCGATCACTGGTCCTTCATGTTGGGCGAGATCGCGCTGTGGAGTTTCGTCGTACTCCTGCTCACCGGTGTCTTCTTGACGCTGTGGTTCAACCCGAGCATGGGCGAAGTCCAATACACCGGCTCCTACGATCAACTCCGCGGCATCCACATGTCGCAGGCCTACGCCTCCAGCCTGGACATCTCGTTCGACGTACGCGGCGGACTGTTGATGCGGCAGATGCACCACTGGGCGGCGATGCTGTTCGTGGCCTCGATGTTCGTGCACATGATGCGGGTGTTCTTCACCGGGGCGTTCCGCAAGCCCCGCGAGCTCAACTGGGTCATCGGCTGCTTGTTGCTCCTGCTGGGGACCCTGGAGGGGTTCACCGGCTACTCCCTCCCCGATGACCTGCTCTCCGGCACCGGCATCCGCGCCGCCGACGGGTTTATGAAGTCGGTCCCCGTGGTCGGCACGTACATGTCGTTCTTCTTGTTCGGCGGGGAGTTTCCCGGCGAGGCGATCATCCCGCGGTTTTACGCCATCCACATCCTGCTGATTCCTGGCCTCCTGCTCGCGTTGGTCGCTGCCCACATGTTGTTGCTCGTGTATCACAAGCACACGCAGTGGCCCGGTCCCGGCCGCACCGAAGAAAACGTCGTCGGCTACCCCATGCTGCCGGTGTACGCCGCGAAGGCGGGAGGGTTCTTCTTCATCGTCTTCGGCGTGACCGCCTTGATGGGCGGCCTGCTCAGCATCAATCCGGTGTGGAAGTTCGGACCCTATGACCCCTCGAAGGTGACCGCGGGTTCACAGCCCGACTGGTACATGGGTTGGCCCGACGGGGCGCTGCGCATCTTCCCCGGCTGGGAGACGCACGCCTTCGGTCACACGATCGCCTGGAACGTCTTCCTGCCGATCATCGTGTTGCCGGGTCTGATGTTCACGATCTTGCTGCTGTTGCCCTTCGTGGAGAGTTGGATCACGAAGGACAACCGGGAGCATCACCTGCTCGAACGTCCACGCAATGCCCCAACTCGGACGGCGACCATGGTCGCGCTGATGACCTTCTATGGGCTGCTGTGGATGGCCGGCGGCAACGACCTGTTGGCCACGACCTTCCACAGCAGCATCAACCAGATCACCTACTTCATGCGCGGCGCGGTGTTTGTGTTGCCCGTGGTGGCCTTCTTCATCACGCGTCGCTGGTGCATCTCCTTGCAGCGGCACGACAAAGAGAAGGTGCTGCACGGCTACGAGACCGGCATCATCATGCGCTCCGCCGAGGGCGGGTATTCCGAGAAGCACCTGCCGATCAGCGAAACTCGTGCCTACGTGCTCACCGCTCGCGAGGATGACGTCGTCTTCGAGGTCGAATCCGAGCAGGACGCCAACGGGGTTGCCGCTCCAGGGAACCGCTCCCAGAAGCTGCGCGCCAGGATGTCCCGGTTGATGTACGCCGACAACGTGCAACGCCCCACCGCAGCCGAGATCGAAGAGGGCCACCATCACGCGCAGCACGAGCACGAGCTCCAGGCACCGATGGACGGCCACCCGATCGACGGTCATCAATTCGACGGCCACCAGTTGCGGGAAACCTCGGACACCCCCCTCCGTCCCGACCACCACTGACCCGTCGCAGTTTCACCACCCACCCGTCGCAGTTTCACCACCGACCCGTCGCAGTTTCACCACCGACCCGTCGCAGTTTCACCACCCACCCGTCGCAGTTTCACCAAGATTCACGTTGACGGGCGCGGGCGATGCCTCGGCGAAGAATGCCTTCCGCATCCTGTTGCGGTCCGTGGATGTTCCGCGACGTGAACACGTCGAGCACGTAACCACGAGTTTCTCGGAGCCACTCCCGACGCTCCCGGTCATGCTCGGCCCGGTCTGGGCCATGCCATTGGGCGCCGTCGTACTCCGCTGCATACAGCAGGCCGTCAGCGACGAGGTCGATGAAGTAGGCCCCATGTGGACCTGCGACTTCGTATTGTGGGACCGGTGGCGGAAGGTCGGGGCAATCCAACCATCGCAAACGCAGGATGCTTTCGCCCGGCGACTGCGATCGTCCGTCGACCCAAACGGCCAAGGAGCGTAGCTGACGAATACCGCGACGACCCTTGAGCTGCCTTGACTGCGCGGCTTCCACGATGGCTTCACGACCCAAGCCAGTCGCGTTCATCACAGCTTCCATTCCTGCGAACGCTTGATCTCTGTGCAAGAGTCGGCCCAAATCACAGGCGGTCCGGAGCGGCGAAGTGACTCGCAGGCCACCGATCTCCCAAACCTCTCCCTCGGCAAACGACCGCTCGCCACTTGCCACTGTCACGGGCCAGTAGGAACTGCCCAGGGGCGGTCATGAAACCTGCCCGGTGACGGTCACGAGAAGTGCCCGGTGGCGGCCATGAGATCTGCCCAAAGGGGGCTGGCCGCCACCGGCCGGTTTGCTCAGCTCAAGGGGCTCACCCCGTGACCGGCGAGTGCCTGGGTCAGGCGCACGCTCTCTCCGGTGGTCTGGCAGACGTGGGCGTGGTGCAGGAGCCGGTCGACGGTCGCGGTGGCGAGTGTCTTGGGCATGAGCTCGTCGAAGGCTGCTGGGTGCAGGTTCGAGCTGATCGCTACCGATCGTTTCTCGTAGGCGGCATCGACCAGGCGGTAGAGCCCTTCGGCTGCGTCCTGAGCAACCGGCAAGAGCCCAATATCGTCAACGACCACCAAGTCTGCTCGTAGGACACGGGCGATGGCCTTGGTGACGGTGTCGTCCGCGCGGTGGCGGCGCAGCAGCACCCCGAGGTCCTCGAGGGTGAACCAGGCGACCTTCAACCCGGCCTCGACCGCTTGCTGGCCCAGGGCTTCGAGTAGGAACGTCTTCCCGGTCCCCGACGGGCCGCATACGACGAGGTTCTCTCGGCGTCCGACCCACTCCAGGGTCCGTAGTGCTTGCTGGGTCGGTGCCGGGATCGAGGACGCCTCGGGTGTCCAGGCCTCGAAGGTCTTCCCCGTCGGGAACCCGGCTGCTGCTCGTCGGGTCGCAAGCGCGGAGCGTTCGCGCCCGATGGCCTCCTCGGCGAAGAGTGCCCGGAGGACCTCGACCGGTTCCCAGCGTTGGGCCTTCGCGGTCGCGACCACCTCGGGTGCGTGGCGACGGATGTGCGGCAGCCGCAGCCGACGCAGCAACGACTCGAGGTCCTCGGGCAGTGCTGGCGCCGTCGGCAGTCCCAGTGCTGGTGGCGTGGTCTTCGTCTTGGTCCCCGTGGTCGTCATGCGAGCACCCCGTCCTCGACGTCGCCGTCGACATCGTCGGTGTCATCCTCGGGCGCTCTGGGTTGGCCGAGTTCGGCCCAGGCACTGGTGCCCTGAGTCAGGCTGTGGTCCTCACCTGCGCGGCGCTCGGACTGGCGTGCGTGGGCGCGGGCTCCTGCGTGGTGGTCGAGGATCGATGCGAGGTCGGCCTCGGCGAACCGGCCGTGGACAGCGGCATGCCCCAGCGCCCAGTCGACCTCGGCGGGGTCGAACAGCTTCGCCAGGCTGAGTGCTTGGCCCATCTTGACCCGCATCTTCGTGGACCCGGCCGCGGCGGCCTCACCCAGCCACATGTGGGCGCCCTCACCGAGGGCGAGGAACTCCGCGTCCGCAGCGTTCTTCGGCTTCGGGCGCCGCCCCAGCGCGCCTGCTGGTGCGGGCGGGAAGTGCTCCTCGGTGATCTTCGGGCTGCCCGGGGACGTGCGCCGGTGCCGGGCAACCTCGACCGGACCACCCTGCCCGATGTGCACGATCACGATCTGCTCATCCACACCGCGTCCGTGGACGCGCACCCACACCGTCTCACCCACCAGGGCGTGCGGCACCGAGTACTGCCCGCCCTCGAAAGCAACCATCGGCATCGACGAGGGCACCGTGCGGGTCAGTCCGAACGCGACCGTGTGGGGATGCGCCGGGACCGGGTGAAGACGGGCCTGTTCCTCGGCCAACATCTGTACCGGGGCCCGGCGGGTGACCCGGTGAACCCGGGTGTTGACCTCCGCACAGAACACCTCGCAGGCAGCCTCGAGGTCAGCGAAGCTGGCGTAGGCAGGCAGCAGGTTGGTGTCCTTGGGCACCAGGTCGGCCTTCGCGAGCTTCACCGTCGACTCCGACCCGCCCTTGGTGGCCGGGTCGGCCGGCTCACAGGTATGCACCGTCACCGCGTAGTGCCGGGCGAAGGCGACCATCTGCGGGTTGCGGACCGCGATCCCCGCGACATGCTCCACGGTCACGGTCTTCTCGTTGTCAGTCAGCACATAGGTCGGTGCCGTCACCGAAGTCGTACTGGAGCCACATGCCAGGCTCGGTGACCCAGGGCCGGTGCACCCGTCGGCGACCAGCCCGGTAGTCCTTCTTCACGATCGCGACCGCACGACGCGTGGTCCGCTCCGAACCCGCATACCCGAGCGCGAGCAGCTTGTCGTGAGCCTTGTCGGCGCGGATCTTGCCGGCCGACTGCTCGACCCACTCCTCGACCTTGACCAAATACTCATCGACCAATTGCGGACGAGCCACAGCAGCACCCGTAGGGCGACCCGCGTCGCGCGCCGTCACATGGGCAGCGACCGTGTGGTGCGAGCACCCCGCGAGTTCGGCGGCGTCACGAAACGACCCAGTCAGATCGTAGGCTTCCAAGATTTCCATGATTTCCTCTGCAGACTTCAAGTAGTCCCTCCTCAGGGAGCGATCAGCGGCTTCAGCACTGCTGAGCGCACCTGAGGAGGGGCCCCAACCGCGGGACGCGGCGAGGCAGACAACGTCGTGTCGGGCAGATCTCATGGCCGCCACCGGGCAATTTTCATGTCCGCCAGCGGGCAGTTACGTGGCCGTCTCCGGGCAGTTTCTCGTGGCCGCTGTCATGCCACCAAGCCGTGGCGAAGGCGATATCCGGGCTGGCGGAACATCGAGATCTTGGGCACGATCAGATGGTCGTTCGGGGCCAGCGCCATAGGAGCTCCCAAGAGCCAGGCCGCTGAGCGGTCCGTCACGACCGCATCCTCGGGAGCGAGCAACGCCACGCACGCGACCCTCGTGCCCATCGAATTTGGCAAGTCGGCTGAGTGATAGACGCCCTGGATGGGATGACACAGCTGCTGGGTCGCCACCAGAGTCGCGAGCAATCGGTCGGTGAAGCCCAATTCCAGGGCCTCGGACCTCGTGAAGGGCCGCTTTGAGGGCATCTCCGGGGCTGGGAGCAACCAGCCTGGAGGATAGGTCGGCAAATGAATGTCGGTCACGCCACCGACTTTGAAGGATGGTGCGTAGCCTCCGCTACCCGGAACCTGTCGCCTGTGGACAACCCGTCAAACTGCGACGGGTCGGCGGTCAAACTGCGACGGGTCGGCGGTCAAACTGCGACGGGTCGGCGGTCAAACTGCGACGGGTCGGGGTTAGTGGGCGTATTCGCCGCGGTAGTACTCGAAGACGAAACCGCAGAGCGCCACGGCGCCGAGGCCAGCGCCGATGATGAAGAGCCACCAGGCGCCCATGGCGACGCCGTACACGCAGGTGGCCAGGCACAGGGCGCACCAGAGCGGCCACCAGGAGTACGGCGGAAAGAAGCCCAACTCCCCCGCGCCATCTGCGATCTCGGCATCCTTGCGATCCTCGGGACGGTCCTCCATCGCCCGGGCGTGAAACCCGAGGTAGAGCGCGATCATCCCCGCGAGCAAGGTCGTCATGGTGAGCGCGGTCGTGCCGGTCCAATCACCGGCAATGAACCAGTAGGCCGGAGTGACCAGTGCGAAGAACGCGGCGGTACTGCCGAAGATCCAGGTTTCGGCCTTCATCGGTGCGCCTCCTCAGACTCATGTGCATAGCCATGCTCCATTGCCGCGACCTCCGGATGATGAAGGTCGAACGCGGGTGATTCGGACCGGATCCGCGGAAGCGTGTGGAAGTTGTGTCGCGGCGGCGGGCAACTGGTCGCCCACTCCAGGGATCGGCCCCAGCCCCAAGGATCATCGACGTCGACCACGGGCGAGTTGCGCGACTTGTAGACGTTGTACAGGAACGGCAACGTGGAGAACCCGAGCAGGATCGAGCCGACAGTGGAAACCTGGTTCAGGGTCGTGAACCCGTCCTCGGGCAAGTAGTCGGCATAGCGGCGCGGCATGCCCTCGACTCCGAGCCAGTGTTGCACCAGGAATGTCGTGTGGAATCCGACGAACAGCAACCAGAAGTGGAGCTTGCCGAGGCGCTCGTCGAGCATCCGCCCGGTGAACTTGGGCCACCAGAAATAGAACCCGGCGAACATCGCAAACACCACCGTGCCGAACACCACGTAGTGGAAGTGAGCCACCACGAAGTAGGAATCGGACACATGGAAGTCCAGCGGCGGGGACGCCAAGATGACGCCGGTCAGGCCGCCGAACAAGAAGGTGGTCAAGAAGCCGAGAGTCCAGAGCATCGGGGTGTCGAAGGACAGAGATCCGCCCCACATCGTGCCGATCCAGTTGAAGAACTTGACGCCCGTCGGCACGGCGATCAGGAACGTCATCCCGGAGAAGAAGGTCAGATTGACCGACCCCGTCACGAACATGTGGTGAGCCCAGACGGCCACTGACAGCATGGCGATAAGGAGCGTGGCGCCGACCAGCCCGACGTACCCAAACAACGGCTTGCGGCTGAACACCGGCAGAATCTCGGAGACCACACCGAAGAACGGCAGAGCGAGGACGTAGACCTCGGGATGACCGAAGAACCAGAACAGGTGTTGCCACAGAATGGGCCCGCCATGCGAGGTGTCGAACACGTGGGCGCCCAAGGCTCGGTCTGCCTCGAGGGCAAGCAGGGCAGCCGCCAGGATGGGGAAGATGATGAGCACCAACAGGCTCGTCACGAGCGCATTCCACGTGAAGATCGGCATCCGGAACATGGTCATGCCGGGCGCCCGCATGCAGATGATGGTGGTGATGAAGTTGACCGCACCAAGAATGGTGCCCAGGCCGGCCAGCCATAGCCCCATGATCCACAGGTCGCCGCCAACGCCAGGAGAGCGTACGGCGTCACTCAGGGGGGTGTAGGCGAACCAACCGAAACTGGCCGCCCCGGAGGGAGTCAGGAACCCCGAGGCGGCGATCAGGCCGCCGAAGAGGTACATCCAATAGCTGAGCATGTTGAGCCGCGGAAACGCGACGTCCGGAGCGCCGATCTGCAGCGGCATGATCACGTTGGCGAAACCAAAGAACAACGGCGTCGCGAAGAGCAGCAACATGATGGTGCCGTGCATGGTGAACAGCTGGTTGTAGACCTCGTCGGAGACGATTTGGTTGTCGGGAAACGCCAATTCGGAACGGATGATCAGCGCCATTACGCCTGCGGCCAGGAACCAGCAGAACGAGGTGACGAGGTACATCTTGCCGATCAGCTTGTGATCGGTGGTGGTGAGGAGCCGGACCACCTGCTGGCCTAGCGGCTTGCGCTCGCTCTGGAGACCTGCGGGATTGGCGGCGGTGGTCGTCACTCGGTTCCTCCCTCGGGAATGTCGGTCTCCAGGCCAGCCTGGGTCGTGCTTTCCTCGTTGCCCTTGAGCGGCGCATCCGACCAGAAGCCCAGCGCGATTTGATCTTTGAGGTAGGCGTCATATTCGGCGCGAGTAACGACCTTGACGTTGAACAGCATCCGCGAGTGCGAAGTGCCGCACAACTCCGCGCACTTGCCGCGGTAGGTCCCCACTTTGTTGGGGGTGACCTCGAACTGGTTGGTCTGCCCGGGCACGATGTCTTCCTTGTAGAGGAAGCCGGTGATCCAGAACGAGTGGATGACGTCGGGCGAGACCAAGTCGAACCGCACCGACTCATCCACGGGCAGCACCAGTGTCGGAATGTAGTTGCCCGCTCCGACTTCGAAGACGTTCTTGCCCTCGGCCACCGGCTCATCGAGGTAGTTGAACGTCCACGACCACTGTTGCCCGACCACCTGGACCACGTGATCGGGGTTTTCACTGATCACGGTCAGGTCGTTTTGGACCTTCACCGTCTGATTGAAGAAGACGACCACCATGATGATCGGGGCGATCGTGTAGAAGATCTCGAGTGGCAAGTTATAGCGGGTTTGGACGGGGACCTCATCGTCACTCTGCCTGCGATAGCGCCACATGACCCAGAAGATCAACGCCCAGACAATGACTCCGGTGACCATCGCGGCGACCCACGACCACTGCCAGAATTCGAGGATCTGCACACCCTCTTCGGTGGCGGGGTCGGGCATGGCCACGTTTTCCCACTCGTGGCGGGTCTCCGCGGAACAACCGGTGAGGAGCACCAGTCCGCCGAGGAACACCACTCCCGCCGCAAGCCGTCGAACCCCAAAACTGCGAGTCGCGGCAAGGGCACGCTGGGGGATCTGCACACCCACGAACGAGCCTCTCTGTTGAACAACACGAATAGTCGAACACTATCGGAATCGGACCCCACTTCCCGCGCTGGGGCACGATGTAGGTTCACCGTGTGGGAAATGCCTCAACGACCCCTCACCAGGGGGCGTTCACCTATCTCGATACGGCCTCGGCGGAGCCACTTCATCCGGCTGCCAGGGACGTGCTGCTGGCCGCCCTCGACCAGGGGTACGCCGATCCGAGGCGCCTGCACAACCCGGGACGTACGGCGCGGCTGCTGTTGGACAACGCCAGGGAAGCCATCGCCGAAGCACTGGAGCTGCGACCCGACGAAGTGACGTTCACGGCCTCTGGCACCGACGCCGTGCACCGAGGACTACTCGGCCTCCGGGCCGGTCGTGCCCGCCACGGCGACACCATCGTGCACAGCCAGATCGAGCATTCAGCGGTCCTGCACGCCGTTGCTTGGTCCGGCAGCCCGGCGATCGAGATCGGCGTCGACGAGACGGGTCGGGTCGCCCCTTCCGCAGTGGCACACGCACTCAACGACACGCGCGCCTCCCTTGTGGCTGTACAGGCCGCCAACCACGAAGTGGGGACGACCCAACCCATCGCCGACATTGCCGAGAGCGCCGGTGACGTGCCGGTCTTCATGGACGCGTGCGCGGCGGTGGGGCGAGTGCCGCTGCCAGAGGGCTGGGCCGTGGGCACCGCCTCGGCGCACAAGTGGGGCGGGCCCCCTGGAGTCGGCCTGTTGTTGGTCCGCAAGGGCGCTAGGTGGCGCAATCCCTTCCCCGGTGACGAACGCGTCGATGCCCGAGCGGCCGGTTTCGAGAACGTGCCCGGAGCCCTGGCAGCAGCGGCGGCGCTACAAGCGGTGGTGAGCGAACGCACCGAAACCGCGGGCCGGCAAAACGCACTGATCGAGCGGATCAGGCAAGCGGTGATCGCCACGGTCCCCGATGTGGAAGTTGTCGGGCACCCGTCGGAGCGGCTGCCGCATCTGGTCACCTTCTCGTGTTTGTACGTCGATGGCGAGGCCCTGGTGACCGAGCTCGACCGCGCCGGCTTCGCCATCGCGAGCGGTTCGGCGTGCACCGCCAGCTCGCTCGAGCCGAGTCACGTCTTGGCCGCCATGGGCGCCCTCACGCACGGCAATGTGCGCCTCTCGCTCGGCCGATCCACGAGCGAAGCCGAGGTGGATCGCTTCCTCCTCGCCTTGCCCGCCCTCGTCGCCGAACTCAGGTCTCGGGTGGGCCTGTGAGCGACGCTGAGCTGCTCGAGCTCGACTGCCGTGGACTGGCTTGTCCGCTGCCCGTCATCGAGCTCGCCAGGCGAATCCCAGAGGTGGTCGTGGGCGAGGTGCTCGGCGTGGTCGCCACCGATCCCGCGGCGCGCGTCGACGTGCCGGCGTGGTGCCGGATGCGGGGGCAGGAGTACGTCGGCTCGGACACCGCCGACGACGGGACGCCCCGCTATCTCGTACGACGCCTCAGCTGATCCGGGTCACCCGGACGCACCGAGGTGCCGCGCCACTTCCGCGCCGGCGGACTCGCCGTACTCCCGACCGAGCCGCGCGGCAAACTCCGCATGCGTGAAGCTGTATTCCTGGGTGCCGACCGTCTCCACGACGTAGGCCGCCAGCACGCAGCCGACCTGCGCCGCACGTCCATGAGGCAAGCCCCAGGCCATCGCCGCGAGGAACCCCGCGCGGAAGGCGTCCCCCACCCCGGTGGGCTCGATCGCCACGACGTCCGAAACGGCGGGCAACTCGATCGTTTCGATGTCCCGCCCATGGATGCGGACTCCGTTGGCGCCCAGGGTGGTGACCTGAAAGCCCACCCGATCGCGGATCTCGTCGGGCGTCCAACCCGTCTTGGCGGCGATCATGTGGGACTCATATTCGTTGGAGAACAGCAGCGCCGCGCCCTCGACTAGATCGCGGATCAGCGACCCGTCGCTGAACGCGAGCTGCTGGCTCGGATCGGCGATGAAGGGGTAGCCGCGCTGCCGACACTCGTGGGTGTGTCGTCGCATCGCCTCCGGGTCATCTGCCGCGATCAGCACGAATTCGGGATCCCCCACCCGCGCCGCGATCGGGGCAAGCTCGATGAGTCGCGCCTCGCTCATCGCACCGGGATAGAAGGAGGCAAACTGCGCCATCGACGAATCCGTGGTGCAGACGAAGCGCGCGGTGTGTCGGGTCGAGGAGATGTGCACCGACGAACAATCGACGTTGTGCCGTTCGAGCCAGGACCGGTAGTCCGCGAAATCCTCGCCGGCCGCGCCGACCAGCACGGGACGCAGGCCCAGCCTGCCGAGCCCGAAACACATGTTCGGCGCCACTCCCCCGCGCCGGATCTCCAGGTCATCGACCAAGAACGAGACCGAGAGTTTGTCGAGCTGCTCGACGACCAACGAGTCGGCGAATCGTCCGCCGAAACTCATCAAGTGGTCGGTGGCGATGGACCCGGCGATCAGCAGCGACATGGCTCGGACCCTACCGCCCGCCACGCGACCACACGCGCTGGGACTACCCGCCGGTAGCCACTAACGTCGAACCTATGGAGACCACGAAGGTGCCCGCGCTCGGGTCGTACGCCGAATGGGGCACGCCGCGAGAATTGACCGCAGATTGCCGGGCGACCGGCGAAGCACTTGGCCTCAAGCGCCTGGAGCGCGCCGCACGAACGGCCACCACCCGATCGGCACCTAGCCTGGCCTACGAGGACTTCCCCCGCGAGAGGACCAAGGCTGATATCAGCATCTCGGCGGCCGCCGTCGCCCTAGCGAACGCGCTGCATCTGCATTTGGATTGAGCCTGGCTCAGGTCAGTGGAACGAATCTCCACACGCGCACGAGCCGGTCGCGTTGGGATTGTCGATGGTGAAGCCCTGCTTCTCGATGCTGTCGACGAAGTCGATCATCGCGCCGTTGAGATAGGGCACGCTCATCCGGTCCACGACCACCGCGACGCTGTCGAAGTCGGTGACTACGTCGCCGTCGAGGGTGCGCTCGTCGAAGAACAACTGGTAGCGAAGCCCCGAGCAGCCGCCCGGCTGGACGGAGATCCGCAACTGCAGGTCATCGCGACCCTCTTGCTCGAGCAGGCTCTGAACCTTGGCGGCCGCGACGGGGCTGAGGTTGATCTGGTCGGTGCGTCGAACGTCGGTGGTTTCGACCTGTTCGGTCATGGTGTCGCTCCCAGGAAGTCGTCAGGGCCCGGCTGGGCGGTAGGTGTCACTGGGTGCAATGGTCCCACAGGTTGGGTTATTCCCCGACCTCTGCGGCCTCCGGGAGCGACCAAGTTCGGGCGACCCGCTCGGCCAGCTGCTCCAACGACGCCGACGCCTGGGTCACGGCACGATCCTCTCCCACCAGGTCGACGAGCGAATAGGCCGACTCCACGCCGAGCGCACGCATCTCCCGGGATCCGACCAGCACCTGCCCGGCGAGGGCGACACAGGGCCGCAGGGCGCGTTCGGCGATCTCGGCAACGCCATAGGGCACCTTGCCGGACCGACTGGAGAAGTCGAAGGACCCCTCCCCCGTGATCACCAGATCGGCTGCCGAAGCTCGGTCCGCCAAACCCACTGCGGCGGCCACCAACTCGATGCCCGGGCGTCGCGTCGCCCCCAACACCAGCAGCGCGAAGCCGAGGCCGCCAGCCGCGCCTGCGCCAGGCAACAGAGCCGTCCGGCGATCGACGACGGCCGCCCACTCCTCCAACACGCCGTCGATCGCCGGCAATCGGTCTTCGGCGATCCCCTTCTGCGGCCCGAACGTCTTGGCTGCGCCGAACAGCCCGGTCAGCGGGCTGTCCACGTCGCTGGCCGCGATCAGCGTGATGCCGTGCAGGGCGGCGACGGCCGGCCCCACATCGCAGGCATGGATCCCCGCCAAACCCTGGGGGCCTCCGTCGAGGTTGGCCCCCACCGCCACGGCCCCGAGCGCCCCCAACGCGCCGGCGCCGCCGTCCGTCGTACCCGAGCCGCCCAGTCCGGCCACGATGGTGGTGGCACCGCTGTCCCGGGCCGCGGCGAGGAGCTCTCCCACGCCCCAGGTGCTGGCCTCTTCGGGGCGTTCGCCGCGGGTCAGGTGCAGTCCGCACGCCTGCGCGGTTTCGACGTACGCCGTGTCGCCGATGCGCAGGATGGTCGCCGGCACCAACTCCCCCAATGGCCCGGCCACCGACACCGAGAGCAGGTCGCCGCCGAGGGCTGCGTGCAGGACATCGACGAATCCCGGCCCTCCATCCGACATAGGGGCCAGATCGAGGTGCGCAGCAGGCGCATGTCGTGCCCAGCCTCGGGCGATCGCCGTCGCCGCCTCGACCGCGGTCAGCGTTCCGGCGAACTTGTCAGGAGCAATCAGCACACGCATGAGGCCATCTTGCCGGGCGTCCTAATCTGCTCTCATGTCGACTACCCCGGTGGACGCCTCGATTCGGCCGTTCCGCGCTGAGGATCTCGAGGCGGCCGAGCGGCTGAGCGATCTCAGCTATGCCGACGCCGACCACCGAACCCTTCCCCGCGGCCTGCCCGTGCCGGGGCCGCGGTCGACCGGGTCGGCGTTGGCTTGGATCCGGCGCACCCGGCACCTTCTGGGCACGGATCCGAGTGGCTGTTGGGTGGCGGAGCAATCCGGCGAGATCGTGGGTTTCTCGGTGTCACTGGTGCGCGAGTCCCTCTGGATTCTGGCGTCGTACGCCGTGACGCCTGAGCACCAGGGCCGCGGCATCGGGCAGCACCTCCTCGGCGCCAGCCTCACGCACGGGCGTGGTTGTCTGCGCGCGTTGGTGTGCGCGAGCGGCGACCCCGCCGCCGTACGCCGCTATCGGCTGGCGGGGTTCGAGCTGCACCCCCACCTGCTGGCGTACGGCGCGGTCCCCCGCGCCAGCCTGCCGGTCGTGCGTCATGTGCGGGACGGAGACGGCGGTGACGTGGACCTGTTGAACTCACTCGATCGGCGCACGCGAGGTGCAGCGCACCTAGACGATCACGACTTCTTGGTGGCCACGCATCGCCTGATCGTCTCTGACCGGCCGGCCGGATCGGGCTACGCCTACGTTGATAGCGCTGGGGTTCCGGTGGTCGTGGCCGCCACCACCCGCCGGACGGCCAGCGCGCTGGTCTGGGAGGCGCTGGCCGGGAGCGACCCCGCCCAATCCCTCACCATCAAGCACATCAGCGCCAACAACGCCTGGCTGATGGATGTCGCCCTGGCGGCCGGGTTGTCGATCCACCAGTCCGGCTATCTGGGCGTGCGACACCTCGCGCCGCCCGCGCCGTACGTTCCCCACGGCGCCTTGCTCTGAATACCCGCCTAAGATGGCCGCATGACGACGATTGATCTTCCGCTGCTGCCGCTCGGCAAGGGCCGTGACCTCGACACCGAACGTGGAGTGGAGTGCCCCGGAGATCTGCCCGCAGCTTCCGATCCCGATTTGGTGGCCCGCGCCCGCGCGGCCAAGGCCGCCCTCGGTGAGCGCGTGTTTGTCCTGGGACATCACTACCAGCGCGACGAAGTGATCCAGTTTGCGGACGTGACCGGCGACTCCTTCAAACTCGCGCGCGACGCGGCCGCCCGACCGGACGCCGAGTTCATCGTCTTCTGCGGCGTGCACTTCATGGCCGAATCCGCGGACATCCTCACCGCCCCCGAGCAGAAGGTGATCCTCCCCGATCTCGCCGCGGGTTGTTCGATGGCCGATATGGCGCGGCTCGCGCAGGTGGAGGACGCCTGGGATGCGCTCACCGATGCGGGGATCGCCGACATCGTCGTACCCGTGACCTACATGAACTCCTCGGCCGACATCAAGGCCTTCTGCGGACGCAACGGCGGGGTGGTGTGCACCTCCTCCAACGCCGATGTGGCGCTGGAGTGGGCATTCGAGCAGAAGGGTCCCGACTCCAAGATCTTGTTCCTCCCCGACCAACATCTGGGTCGCAACACCGCCGTGCTCAAGATGGGCTACGCACTCGAAGACTGCGTCGTCTGGAATCCGCTGGTGCCCGATGGCGGGCTCACCGCAGACGAATTGCGGGCAGCAAAGGTCATCTTGTGGCGCGGGCACTGCTCGGTGCACGGGCGGTTCTCCCCTGATGTGGTCGATGAGTTGCGCGTCAAACACCCGGGTATCAACATCCTGGTGCACCCGGAGTGCACCCACGAGGTGGTGTTGAAGGCCGACCTGGTGGGCTCGACCGAGTTCATCATCAAGACGATCGAGGCGGCACCCGCGGGGAGCACGTGGGCGATCGGCACCGAACTCAACCTGGTCAAGCGGCTCGCCGACGCCCATCCCGATAAGAACATCGTCTTCCTCGATCGCAACGTGTGTTACTGCGCCACGATGAACCGGATCGACCTGCCCCACTTCGTCTGGGCAATGGAGTCGTTGGTGAACGGTGTGGTGGTCAACCAGATCGAGGTCGATCCGGACACCGAGCACTACGCCAAGATCGCGCTGCAACGGATGCTGGAGCTGCCCGGAAAGTCGCATCGCGACTGACCCCGTGAAGGGGGTCGAGGTTGCCTGGCGATAGCCAACTCCACAAAGCTAGCCGGCGTACCTCGCCACCACGTCCCGGTCGCCGGGGTCTGTCGTCAGGGTGACTCGTACGCCGAAGGTCATCGCGAAGTCGTCCGACTGGCTGCACGTGGGAGACGTGAAAAGCACCGTCACTTCGCTTTGCTGATAGTCGACCTCGACTCGCTCTGGCATCCCGTCGTTGTCCACCGCACAACTGTTTCCTAGCCATGCGACGACAACATCCTTGCCATCCACCGAAACGATCTGCGGGTCGTCTATCAAGTCAGGGTCTGGTGGCGGAATCGTTGTCGAAAGATCGACCGACTCGATCGCCTTGACTCCGGTGCCAACCGGATCGGAGGAGCAAGCAACCAAGAGAGAAAGGAGCAAAGTCAATTCCGCGAGCCGATTCATGGAGCCGCCAGACGTATCGTGATGCCGAGCTCGTCGATCAGTGCCCCTGAGTGTTGCTGACGCCTTGCCATAAATGCCACCACAGGACCGGGCCTCAGAGCCCGGGGGCTCCCCACACGGCCAACCATCGGGTGAGGTCCTCTTCGACGGGGAGTTCACCGGCCAGCAGGTCGCGCACTTGGAACTCCAGCAGATTGTCTCGCTGGTGATCGCCCGCAGGGGCAAACGGGTAGAACGTCCCGGAGCGATAGAGATAGACCAGGCCAAACCTGCGGCCATCCGGATCTCCAAAGGGCACCAGCGTGCACAACAGGCCCGAGTCGAATCCCTGCTCCGCGAGCATGGTGTTGACGGCGTGGAGATCGGTGCACAAGCCCGCGGTGTCGGTCGGGTCGCCATGCACGGTCAGCCAGGTGAAGCCGAAGTCGTCCTCCACGATCTCGACATCGGGTGCCTCGGGATCGTCGTTGAGCAGCGCGACGATGTCGCTCTGGGTTTCGTGGAAGGCCGCTCCGCTCGCCCCTCGATAACACACCGAGCCCACCCCGGTCGCCACAAAACCGGCGCCCGCTTCGAGGGTGATCGCGGCGCTCGGGATGGCAAACAAGGCGTCCAACTCCGGGCCCTTGATCTTGCGATGTCCCGACATGGTCTCCCACAGACCCATGAGCAGCGCTCCTTGACTAGTTGCTCGGCCGGGAGAGCTCGGCTTGGATCTTGGCCAGCTGTTCCAACCGCTGCTCCAGCGACGGGTGGGTCGAGGTGAGCGTGCGCAACGTCGCCCCGCTGATGGCGGGGGCGATAAAGAAGGCATTCATCGCCGAACTGGCCCGCAGGTCCTTGCTCGGAATCACCGCCATCTCGCCGCTGATCTTCTGGAGCGCCGAGGCGAGGGCCGCGGGCTTCATCGTCAAGTAGGCACCCGACCGATCGGCACACAGTTCGCGATAGCGCGACAACATCCGCGTCAGCACGAAGCTCACGGCGTACACCACCAGGCTCACCAGCAAAGCCACGAGGTACGCCGGCACGGCACCGTTGTTGTCCCGGCTGCGCCCAGCCCCGAAGCTGCCGAATTGTGCGGATCGCGTGAGCATCCCAGCCACGATTCCGGCGGACGAGGCGACCGTCATCACCAAGACGTCCCGATGCGCCACGTGGGAAAGCTCGTGGGCCAACACCGCCTCGAGCTCATCGGCGTCGAGTTTGCCCATGATGCCGGTCGTCACACACACCACAGAGCGGTTGGGTGAGCGGCCGGTGGCGAAGGCGTTGGGGATCTCCAAATCCGCGATCCCGACCCGTGGCTTGGGCATATCGGCCAGGGCGCAGAGTCGGTCGATTATGCCGTGCAATTCGGGAGCTTCTTCAGGCGTCACTTCTCGGGCTCGCATCGCCCGCATGGCGACCTTGTCGGAGGACCACCACTGATAGAACGCCACCCCGATCCCGAACAACCCGATGAGCGCGGCTGCCGATTGGAAGACGTACATCAGCGTCACGATGAGCGCGACAAACAGGGCCCCCAACAAGAACATGACCGTGGTCATGCGCAGAGTCAGCCCGGTGTCCTTGATAAAGCGACTGCGTGCCATCGACGTCTCAGCTCAACGCTTTGGCGGCAGAGACTGGCGTCATGCGGAGCTGTCCCCCGAGCGTTCCGCGCTGTCCGGGGTGGCCGCGTCTGCGGGGATCGCCTCGGGCGTCGGCTCGGCCAGCAAGATGTCCCCGCCATCGACAGGGGGCTCGATCGCCGCGGGCGCGGCCTGGCCCTTGAGGCGGGCCAACTCGGCCTCGACATCAGACTGTGAACTCATCGCTTCCAGCTCGCGGGTGATGTCATCCCCGGCGTTCAGCGCGGTGACGTCATCGAGGGCACCCGAAGCGATCAATTCATCGATCGCGCCCGCACGCGCCTGCATCTGAGCGGTCTTGTCCTCGGCCCGCTGGATCGCCTGACCCACGTCACCCATCTCGTCACTGATGCCCGAGACCGCTTCGTTGATGCGCGTCTGAGCCTCCGCCGCGGTGTAGGTGGCCTTGATGGTTTCCTTCTTGGTGCGGAACGCCTCCACCTTGGCGGAGAGTCGCTGTTGGGCGAGGGTGAGCTTCTCCTCTTCGCCCTGCAGTTGGGCTTCTTGCGCCTTCAGGTCGGTGATCTGGGCGGTCAGACCCGACTTGCGCGTGAGGGCCTCCCGGGCCAAGTCTTCGCGGCCCATCTCGATCGCCTTCTCGGCCTGGCCCTGCAACTTGGCGGCCTGCTGTTCGAGCTGGTTGACCTGGATCTCGACCCGCTTGCGGCTGGTCGCGACGTCGGCGACGCCGCGGCGTACCTTGGCCAACAATTCTTGCTGGCGCTGGTAGCTGTAATCGAGCGTCTCGCGCGGATCCTCGGCACGGTCCAACGCCTTGCTCGCCTTAGACCGGAAGATCAACATAAAGCGCTGCCAAAGACTCATGGGGAACGGGTCCCTCCCTCGTGAAACGTCACCAACGGTGAACTACTGCCATCACCCTAGGCGCAATCGCCAAGCGGAGCGAGGGTGACCCTGCCTAAGCCGGTAAGGTTGAGCCGCAACCTCCCCGTTCCTAGTCAAAGGCTGTCCAGTTGTTCCGTCGAAGCAAAGCCCCCGCCGATCTCGCTGCCGAGGCGACCATCGCCAAGCCGGGTGGCAAGGGCCGACCGACGCCCACGCGTCGCGAAGCCGAGGCCGCGGCCAAGGCCCGAGCCAAAACTCCCCGCACCCGCAAGGAACGACTCGCTGCCGGGCGGGTGGATCGAGCCGAGAACACCGCGAAGATGCGCCAGGCGCTCAAGACGGGAGATGAGCGGCACCTCCCCGCACGCGACAAGGGACCTGTTCGACGATTCATCCGTGATCTGGTCGACTCGCGGTTGTCCTTCATGGAGCTGATGCTGCCGATTCTGCTGCTCTCGATGGTGCTGGGCTACCTCAGCCCGGTGCTCCAACTCTTCTCCAACATGCTGGTCATCTCGACGTTGATCCTGGTGACCTTCGACATGATTCGCCTTCGATTCCGGCTGAAAAAGGAGTTGGCCGCCCGATTCCCCGGCCAAGACACCTCCGGCAGCACCTATTACGCCATGATGCGTTCACTTCAGGTCCGGTTCTTCAGGATGCCCAAGGCCATCACGAAGATCGGCCAAACCCTGCCCGAGCACTACCGCTGAGCCCCCGCTCACCGCGACCCGTCCCAGCCCGAGGAGTCCCCCGATGCTGATCGGCGCCCTTGCCGGGATCCTGGCAGCAGTCTTCTTCGGCGTCGCGGCCGTCGTCCAGGCCCATGCCATCCGCTCGCTCGAGAGCCGGACCGCGGGTCTTGCGGCCTTCGTCAGGTCCGCCCTGGGGAGCCCGTTGATGCTCCTGGTGGTCGCCGCGTATCTCGCCGGGTTTGTGCTCCATGCCGTCGCCATCTGGCTGCTCCCCCTCTATCTGGCCCAGGCCACGGTCGCGCTGTCGCTCCCCGTCACCGCACTGGCCGCCGTCCGCGTCGGTGAACGCGTCAACGTTTGGCAATGGGTCGCCGTTGGCTCGGTCGTCGCAGGCCTGATCTTGCTCGCGCTGGGCGCGGGGGCGGCGGGTGCGGTGCAGGTCTCGCCGGGGTTTGCCCTCGGCCTGTGGGTGGGCATCTTGCTGATCGCCGGTCTGGTGACCCTGGGAGGACTGACCAACGGCGTCGCGTTCGGCGTACTCTCGGGATTGGCGTACGCCGGCTCGGCGATCGCCGTCCGCGGCGTGGCCTGGCCGCTCACCACCCCGACCGTGATTGCGGCCGCTTCGGTGGGCGTCTATGGACTGCTCGGATTCTGGCTCTATTCGACCGGGCTGGATCGCGCCCCCGTGTCATCGGTCTCGGCGCCGCTGATCGTCGGGCAAACGGCGATTCCCGGCGTCGTCGGCCTCGCCTTCCTCGGTGACGGCATTCGAGATGGCTGGGGGGCTGCGATCGTGGTGGGCGTGCTGCTGGCCATGGGTGGCGCCGATCTTGTCAATCGAGCGCATTCCGCTGCCCCGCCAGGACCCGGTCACGCCACGGCTCGTTCGGCGCTGGGAGACTCGACCCATGACTGAGGGCAACTCCGCTGGAATGGCCGGGCCCGACGTATCCGTCCGGGTGGCCTGGGCCGATGACGCGCCAGCTATCGCGGGTTTGCAGCTGCGGGCGTGGGCCCAGATGTACGCCGGGCTACTCCCCGAGGATGCCATCCCCACAGACGCGGACGCCGCGGCCGCCACCTGGCACGCCGCACTCTCGCGTCCCAGCGACGCGCGAAATCGCGCGTTGGTGGCGTTGGAGCGCAACCGGGTCACCGGATTTGTGATCACGACCCCGGCGAGCGATCCCGACAGCGATCCGATCGTCGACGCCGAGTTGGGCGAGTTCACTGTGGACCCGACCGATCGGGGCCAGGGGCATGGTTCCCGCTTGGTCCAGGCTGCGGTCGACACCATGCGCGCCGATCGCTTTACCCGGGCGGTGTGTTGGGTGATCGCCTCCGACGATGATCTCCGGTCCTTCCTCACCGGAGCGGGCTGGGCAGCTGATGGCGCCCACCGCGAGTTGGACCTAGCCGGAGACGGGGTCACCACGGTCAAGCAGATCCGGTTGCACACCAGCTTGGTCTAAGGTCTGCCAGTGCCTTCCTCCGATCCATGTGTTCCCGAGCTCGGTGACCCAGGATGGGCCGTCGAGCGCCGCCGGATCGTGCGTGATTCGCTCGGCGTCGGCATCGCCACCGGCGCCTACGGCGTGTCGTTCGGGGCTCTGGCCACGGCCTCGGGGCTGACCATCGCGCAGACCTGTGTGTTGTCGCTGCTGATGTTCACCGGCGCGTCGCAATTCGCCCTCGTCGGGATCACGGCGTCGGGCGGAGGCCCGGTGGCTGGCGCAGCAACGGCGCTGCTGATGGGCACCCGCAACACGCTCTATGGCCTGCGGATGGCCCCGATGTTGTCCTGGGTCGGCGTCAAGCGTCTTGGCGCGGCGCACATCCTGATCGACGAATCCACGGCGATGGCCGTCACGCGCACAAGCCAACAGGCCGCCCGGGTTGGCTTCCTCACGACGGGTCTCTCGATCTTCGTCCTGTGGAACGCGGCCACCTTCCTCGGTGCCGTGGGTGGCGAAGCCATGGGTGATCCGCGCACCTACGGCCTCGACGCGGCCGTCGGCGCGGCGTACCTCGCCTTGCTGTGGCCTCGCCTGCGCGACCCGCGCAATCGCGTCGTCGCGGCGCTCGGCGCAGCCGTAGCCCTGGCGCTGGTGCCCGTCACGCGCGCTGGTCTGCCCGTGTTGGCGGCCGCTGTCGTCGCCCTCCTCGTGGGCGTGTTGTCCACCCGAGCCGATCCGACGGAGATCCCCGCCCCCGAGGATCTGCCCGGAAGTCACCGATGAGCCCATCGGCCATGTGGACGGCCATCATCGTCGCCAGCGTGGGCTGCTATCTGCTCAAACTTGCCGGCCTTTCGCTGCCGTCTCGGGTGCTCGACCACCCGATGGTCGAGCGAGTCGCCGACCTGATTCCGGTGGCGCTGCTGGCCGCTCTTGCCGCTGTGCAGGTGCTGACCGCCGGCCCCGAGTTGACGATCGACGCTCGGTTGCTGGCGCTCGGGTTTGCGGTGGTCGCACTGGCCCTGCGCGCGCCGTTCCTTGTCGTGGTGTTCGGCGCAGCGCTCGTGGCAGCGCTTGCGCGACTCCTCTAAGGCCCAACTCAACGTCCCTGGAGGCCCAACTCAACGGGCAGGGAGGCCCAACTCAACGGGCAGGGAGGCCCAACTCAACGGGCAGGGAGGCCCAACTCAACTTTCGAGGAAGTGCTCAAGGCCCACGGTGAGGCCCGGGTGGGCGGCGATCGCTCGCAGGGCGAGGAGGACTCCTGGCGTGAAGGAAGAGCGGTCCAGGGAATCGTGTCGGATGGTGAGCGTCTCCCCCGGGCTGCCGAGGAGCACCTCCTGATGCGCCACCAGGCCCCGGACTCGCACCGAGTGCACCGGGATTCCTCGCACGAGCGCCCCCCGAGCGCCGTCCAGCGCGGTTGAGGTCGCGTCGGGCATCGGCCCACAGGAAGCGGCATCTCGGGCCTCGGCGACGAGTTCGGCCGTACGCCGAGCCGTCCCCGACGGCGCGTCCGCCTTGTCCGGGTGGTGCAACTCGATGATCTCCACGGATTCGTAGTGCGCGGCAGCGGCCGCGGCGAAGCGCATCATCAGCACGGCGCCGATCGAGAAGTTCGGCGCAATCAGAACGCCGATGTCAGGATGCGACCCCAGCCAGCCGCGAACCAGCGCCAGCCGTTCGTCATCGAAGCCGGTCGTGCCCACCACCGCATGCAGGTCGTGGGCAATACAGAACTCAAGATTGGCCAACACCGCATCGGGGTGGGTGAAGTCGACGACCGCGTCCACGCCCGCGCGTACCAACTCCTCCAGCGGGTCACCTAGATCCAGCGCGGCGGCCAGCCGCAACCCAGGATCGGCCTCGACCGCGAGGCACACTTGTGAGCCAACCCGACCCCGAGCACCCAAAACGCCGACCTTCATCGTGTCCGTCACGGCGCTCAATCTAGTGCCGGTTGCCCTGTTTGTGGTGGCGGTGACTGACTCCCGGACCATCAAGTGGCAGGCTTGGGCTCATGTCACGACAAGCGATACCGGCGCGCATCCGGTGGGCTGTGGATCTGATGGACGTCCAACCCGCCGACCACGTGCTTGAGATCGGCTGCGGGCCAGGCGCCGGGGCCGAGCTGATCTGCTCCCGTTTGGTGTCTGGCAAGTTGTTTGCGATCGATCGCTCTGAGTCTGGAGTCGACCGCACCAAGCGCCGCAATGCGGCCTTCGTCGCCGCCGGGCGACTCACCGTGAGACAAATCGACTTGGCCACCCTCCGCGTGCCGGTCAAGAGGCTTCACAAGGTCTTTGCGTTCAACGTGAACCTGTTCTGGGTACGCGACTGTCCCGACGAGATCGCCCTGCTCCACGAGCGACTGGTGCCCGGCGGTGCGGTGTTCTTGTTCTACGAGGCAAACCGTCCCGAGCTGGTCCCCAACATCGTCAAGAAGGCTTCAGCCGCGCTCACCGAGGGCGGCTTCCGGGTCTCCGTGGTGGAGCAGAAAGCCCCGTCCGTGGTCGGGCTCATCGGCCGCCGTTGAAATTAGGGCGTCGCCGGACCGACCAGCGCCAGCACCTCGGGCTGGCCAAAGAGCGAGTGCGCCAGGTTGCGGACCTCGTCGAGGGTGACGGAGTCGATCCGGGCGATGACCTCATCGACGCTCAACAACTCGTCGTGAAGCAGTTCGGCCTTACCCAGGCGAGACATCCGTGAGGCGCTGTCCTCGAGCCCCAGGACCAAGCCACCGCGTAGTTGACCCTGGCCACGAGCCAACTCCTCGGCGCTGATCCCGTCCACCGCAATCGCGGCCAGCTCGCCCCGAACGGTCGCCAACACCTGGTCGACCTTGCCCGGCAGGCAGCCAACCGAAACCCCCACCAGACCCGCATCGATGTGATGCGAGGCAAAGGAATAGACGGAGTAGGCCAGCCCGCGCCGCTCACGCACCTCCTGGAACAGCCGACTCGAGGTGCCTCCTCCCAGCGCCGTATTGAGCACGCCGAGGGCGAACCGGCGGTCATCGCTACGCGTGAGACCGCGCACGCCCAACACGATGTTGACCTGCTCGAACGGGCGGACGGCGGTACGCGAGCCGGTCGCCACCCGGCGCGCCCGGGCGACCGGGGCACGTCGCCGAGGGTCCGCCTCCCGGGCCAGGAAGTCGTTGCGGTCGAACCACCTGCGGACCCAGCGAACCACTTGGTCGTGATCGATGTTTCCGGCGACCGACACGACCATGTTGGCGGGCTGGTAGTGGCGCTTGTAGAAGCGCATGATCTGTTGCCGGGTCAGGGTCGAAATGGACTCCATCGTCCCGGCAATCGGTCGGCCCAGCGGAGAATCCCCCCAGGCCAGGGCCGCAAAGAGATTGTGTACGACGTCGTCGGGGTCATCGTCGTGCATGGCGATTTCGTCGAGAATCACCTCACGCTCGGCCTCCACATCCTCGGGGGTAATCACCGCGTCGGTGAGCATGTCCCCTAGCACGTCGATGGCGATCGGCAGGTCGACATCGAGGACGCGCGCGTGGAAGCAGGTGTATTCCTTCGCGGTGAACGCATTGAACTCACCACCCACCGCGTCGAGGGCGGCCGAAATCTCCATCGCCGAACGCGTCGTGGTGCCCTTGAACAGCAGGTGTTCGAGGAAGTGCGAGCAACCGTGCAGGGTGGGGGTTTCGTCGCGAGAGCCCACCCCGATCCACACCCCGAAGCTGGCCGAGCGCACACCGGCCATCTGTTCGGTGATGATCCGCAGCCCGCTGCGCAGCGTCGTACGCCGCACTAACGAAGCCGGCCCGCCCGGGAAACTGGGCGGAGCCGATCGCGCTGCGACCGACTCAACCCCCGGGCGGGCCAGTTCCTGTTGGTGAAAAGTCACCTGTTGGTCACTCGTCGTCTGCGGATTCGGCACCCTCGGACGCCGCAGCGTCAGCGCCGTCGCCAGACTCCTCCACGACCGGGATCAGCGACAACTTTCCGCGATCGTCGATCTCGGCGATCTGGACCTGGACCTTCTGGCCCACCGACAACACATCTTCGACGGCGTCGACGCGCTTGCCACCGGCCAGGGCGCGGAGCTTGCTGATGTGCAGCAGTCCGTCCTTTCCGGGCAGCAGGGAGATGAAGGCGCCGAAGTTCGTCGTCTTCACCACCGTGCCGAGGTAGCGCTCGCCAATCTCGGGCATCGTCGGGTTAGCGATCGCATTGACCGCCTGACGGGCCGCCTCGGCGGACTCGCCATTGGTCGCACCGATGTAGATCGTGCCGTCATCCTCGATGGACAGCTGGGCACCGGTGTCGTCCTGGATCTGGTTGATGACCTTGCCCTTGGGACCAATCACCTCACCGATCTTGTCCACAGGAATCTTCACGGTGATGATCCGCGGCGCATGGACTGACATCTCCTCAGGGGCGTCGATGGCCTCGGCCATCACCTCCAGGATCGCCAGCCGCGCGTCCCTTGCTTGGGTCAGCGCGGCCGCCAAAACCTCGGCCGGGATGCCGTCGAGCTTGGTGTCGAGCTGCAAGGCGGTCACGAATTCCTTGGTGCCGGCGACCTTGAAGTCCATATCACCGAACGCGTCCTCGGCGCCCAGGATGTCGGTCAACGCGACGTACTCGGTCTTTCCGTCGACCTCGCCCGAGATCAGGCCCATCGCGATGCCGGCCACGCTCGCCCGAAGCGGAACACCGGCCTGCAACAGAGACAGCGTCGAGGCGCACACCGAGCCCATCGAGGTGGAGCCGTTGGACCCCATCGCCTCGGAGAGCTGGCGGATGGCGTAGGGGAACTCCTCGCGGGGGGGCAGCACCGGCAGCAAGGCGCGGCGCGCCAAGGCGCCATGGCCAACCTCGCGCCGCTTGGGCGATCCAACGCGGCCGGTCTCGCCGGTCGAGAAGGGCGGGAAGACGTATTTGTGCATGTAGCGGCGGGTCTTCTCCGGCGACAGGGTGTCGAGCTTCTGCTCCAAGGTGAGCATGTTGAGCGTGGTGACCCCGAGGATCTGGGTCTCGCCGCGCTCGAACAGCGCGGAGCCGTGCACCCGCGGGATGACCGCAACTTCGGCGTGCAACGGTCGGATGTCGGCCAGGCCACGACCGTCCATCCGGACCTTGTCGCGCAGCACGCGCTCGCGCACCAACGACTTGGTCAGGGACCGGTACGCCGCGCCCAATTCCTTCTCGCGGCCTTCGAACTGCGTGCCCAGGGACTCCAGCAGGGCGGCCTTGACCTCGTCGAGACGGTTCTCCCGGTCGGCCTTGCCTTCGATCATCAGCGCGGCGGCCGTGTCGGCTTTGGCGCCGGCCTCGACCGCGGCGTACACGTCATCTTGGTAGTCCAAGAAGATCGGGAATTCGGCGACCGGCTTGGCGGCTTCCTTGGCCAGCTCGGCCTGGGCCTCGCACAGCTGCTTGATGAACGGCTTGGCCGCGTCCAGACCGGAGGCAACGA
Source organism: uncultured Actinomycetota bacterium (assembly GCA_963814245.1). Lineage (GTDB taxonomy): Bacteria > Actinomycetota > Actinomycetes > Propionibacteriales > Nocardioidaceae > Nocardioides. Next base: position 595,662 of record CAWFBY010000003.1, on the reverse strand, counting down.
TGTCCTCGGTGGGCGCCTGGGTGCCGGATTGCACGAGCGTCCAGGTCTGCTCGGTCGCTTCGGCCTCGACCATCATGATCGCGACGTCTCCGGTGTCGGTGACCCGACCAGCGACGACCATGTCGAACACGGCGCCTTCGAGCTGGCTGTGCGTCGGGAAGGCGACCCACTGTCCCTCGATCAGGGCCACGCGGACTCCGCCGACGGGGCCGGAGAACGGCAGCCCGGACAACTGGGTCGACAGGGAGGCCGCATTGATGGCGAGCACGTCATAGGGGTGGTCGGGATCGAGCGCCATCACCGTGATGACGACCTGGACCTCGTTGCGCAGGCCCTTCTTGAAGGTCGGGCGCAACGGCCGGTCGATGAGGCGGCAGGTGAGGATGGCGTCTTCGCCCGGGCGGCCTTCGCTGCGGAAGAACGAGCCCGGGATCTGCCCCGCGGCGTACATCCGCTCCTCGACGTCGATCGTCAACGGGAAGAAGTCGAAGTGGTCTTTGGGCTGCTTGCCGACCGTCGTGGCCGAGAGCAGCATGGTCTCTTCGTCGAGGTACGCCGTGACCGAGCCGGCCGCCTGACGCGCGAGGAGACCGGTCTCGAACTTGATGGTCCGCTTGCCGAACTTACCGTTGTCGAGAACGGTCTCGACGGCTGAAATGATGGGTTCTGTTGATGACATGGCGATGTTTGCCCTGTTTTCTCTTCGCGGAGCTAGGTCGCGACGGGATCGAGGCAGGTCTTCGATCGAGGCCCGCGGCTTTCACTGCTAGCGAGTGACGAACCCGAAGGCCACTACCGAGGACCGTGCCAAACGTGCGGGTCGCTCCTGGTGTGTTTTCTGTTGTTGTGCGTGAGGCTAGTGCCTCAGGTAACGCAAATGAGAGCGGAGCGGCCGCCCCATGGGGCAACCGCTCCGGACGTCATCGACGCAGGCCGAGTCGCTCGACGATCGAGCGGTAACGTTCGATCTCGGTCTTCTGCAGGTAGTTCAGCAGCCGACGGCGCTGACCCACCAGGAGCAGCAGACCCCGGCGGCTGTGGTGATCGTGCTTGTGTTGCTTGAGGTGTTCGGTGAGGTGGCTGATGCGGTGGCTCAGCAACGCAATCTGCACCTCGGGCGAACCGGTGTCGCCCTCAGCGGTGGCGTATTCGGCAATGATCTGCTTCTTGGTCTCCGCGTCGGTACCAATCGACATGGGGGCTCCTTCTCGGTTCTCGTTGCGCGGCGCGCCGGGGCCTGTTCACCCGGGCACTCTGGATCCGCGGCCGTTTCACGGCAACTGGGCAAGATTAACAGCGCCAGTCAGGACGCCCAAAACCGCGGAGTTGGTCGTGTGGCCGCACTCGCACCCTGAGGCGGGTGGTTCGTCGCTGCCTCGGCCGAAAGTTCTCTGCAACGATGGCCTCATGGCCGAGCACGGACCGATCACCAAACATGGCGTGTGCAACCTGTGCGAAGCCATCTGTGGACTCTTGATCACGACCGAGGCCGGCGCCGTCACCGCGATCCGGGGCGACCCCGACGATCCGCTGTCGCGCGGACACCTGTGTCCCAAGGCCCTGGCGTTGGCGGATCTGCATGCCGACCCCGATCGACTACGACGCCCGGTGCGTCGTGTGGCCGACCGTGACGGGTCCGTTTCCTGGAAGGAAATCGAGTGGGACGGGGCGTTCGATCTGGTGGCGACGCGCCTGGCCGAGACGATCAATTCGGGTGGGCGCGATGCCGTCGGCATCTATCTCGGCAACCCCAACGTGCACAGTCTCGGCGCGATGACCCACGGCGTGGCCATGGCCAAGGCCCTAGGCACCCGCAATCGGTTCAGCGCCACGTCGGTCGATCAGCTCCCCCACCAACTCGTGGCGCACTGGATGTTCGGCCACCAGTTGCTCCTCCCCGTCCCCGACATCGACCGCACGTCGTACTTCCTCATCTTTGGCGCCAACCCGATCGCCTCACACGGCTCCCTGATGACCGCGCCGGACCTGCCACGGAGGCTCAAGGAGCTGGCCGGGCGTGGCGGGCGCCTGGTCGTCGTGGATCCGCGGCGCACCGAAACCGCTTACCTCGCCGACGAGCATGTGTTCATCCGGCCCGGCACCGACGCCTGGGTTTTGCTAGCCATGCTTCACGTCGTGTTTGCCGACGGCCTGGCGCGCGAGACGGCGTACGCCGATGGCAGCGCCGCCGTCCGCGAGGCTGTGGCCGACTTCAGCCCCGAAGCGGCCGCGCGGGTCAGCGGCGTCCCGGCCGAGACGATCCGGCGACTCACGCAAGAATTCGCCAAGGCACGAGCGGGGGTCGCCTACGGCAGGATCGGTGTGTCCGCTCAGGAGTTCGGCACCGTGTGTCAGTGGGCGATCAACTGCCTCAATGCGCTCACCGGCAATCTCGACCGGGTCGGCGGCGCGATGTTCACCACCCCCGCCATCGACCTGGTGGGGTCCGGACTGATCGGGCGGGGGCACTTCGATCGCTGGCAGAGCCGGGTTCGGGGGCTTCCTGAAACATCCGGGGAGCTGCCTGTCGCCGCGCTGCGCGAAGAGATCGAGACGGCTGGGACCGGGCAGATCACTGCCCTGATCACGGTGGCCGGCAACCCGGTGCTGTCGACGCCGGATGGGCAGGGCCTTGATCGAGCGCTCGACGGGCTGGGCTTTATGGTCTCCATCGACCCCTATATCAACGAAACGACGCGCCACGCCGAAGTCATCCTGCCGCCCACGATGGCGCTCGAGCGAGATCACTACGACCTGGTGTTCAACAGCCTGGCGGTGCGCAACACAGCCCGGTTCACCCCAGCGGTCATCGACAAGCCTGCGGGCGCGCGTCACGACTGGGAGATCTTCCGAGAAGTCACGATTCGGACCCTGGCTCGCCTCGATGTCGCCCGACCCCTGCGCAGCCGAATTTCCTTGCAGGCCCGCCTGCGGCTGAGCCCCACCCGCCTCCTGGCGGCGCTTCTGCGTCGCGGATCCTCTGGGTTGACGCTGCGCGCGCTCCGACTTCGTCCCTCGGGAGTCGACCTCGGCCCGCTCCAGGCGGGCCAACTCCCGGGTCGGCTGCAGACCTCCAGCGGACGCCTGGAGCTCGCCCCTCCCCTGGTTCTGGCCGATCTCGACAGGCTCCGCAACGCGAAGTTTCCTGCCGCTGACGAGTTGGTGCTGATCGGCAGACGTCACCGACAAGACTGCAACTCCTGGCTGCACAACTCTCCACGCCTCACGCGTGGGGCCGCGCGCCACCAACTTCTCATGCACCCCGATGACCTGGCCGCTCGCGGGCTCGAGGACGGGGCCACGGTGGCCATCACGTCGGCCGTCGGCCGGGTCGAGACCGAGGTGAAAGCCTCCACGGATCTGATGCGAGGCGTCGTGTCGTTGCCCCACGGCTATGGGCATCAGCGTCCCGGTGTCGGACTACAGATTGCCACCTCAGTTGTGGGGGTCTCCATCAACGATCTGACCGATCCCGAACGTTTGGACGTGAGTGGCAACGCCGCGCTCACGGGGCTCCCCGTCACGGTGTCCGCCCCGTAGTTCACGTCAGTCTTTGAGTTTGCGGTAGACCAATCGGACGCTCACCGCGCGTTCGAGTTCGCGCGTGATGCGGGTGAAGAACTGCTTGCGATAGGTGCCGTCCGTCACGGCGTACACCGTGAAGTAGAGACCGGCGAAACCGGCCAAGAACGTCGCCACCCGGATCAGCTCACGGCTCACTCCCGGCACCCACGTCGGGGTCGGGGCGGCCCCGATCCACGACTCCACGACGTCGCGATCGATCGCCACCGCGCCAAACACCAGGAAGAACATCCACACCGCGGTCGACAACAACAGCACCTGGATGGCCTGGGCAAGCAACAGCACCAAGATGAGATTGGCGCGCTCGAGACCGAGCACGTCTGAGTGTCGATGCAACTCCTCTTCTGTCAACTCAAGCCCGGCCACCGTGGCCTCCAGCGGCGTACCTCGGCAGGCGAGCTCGAGACGTTCGTGGCTGATCTCTTCGTCGAAGACGTCCAGCTCTTCGGGGAGGCGGGCCAGCAAGAACCCCACACCGATGGCTCCGAACAACATCAGCGACGCGACCATAACCCCGCCGTCCAGGCGAGAGGCAACCTGCCAGACCTCGGTGTTGATGAACAAGAACGTCATGAACAGCAGCAACATCGGCAAAGCCCGCGAGGCCAACGGGAAGAGCAGTCCCAAGGACCCCAGCGTGCGGCGGCCCGCCCACTTGAGCACCGTGCCCGCATGCAGGAACTGCAGGGCGTACGCCGCAAGCGCGACGCCAGCGGCGCACAAGGCAACCACCATTCCCGCTGATGGATCGCCCATCGCTCGTCCAACGAGCACGCCGATGCCGATGCCGAGCAGGGCCACGAGTGCTCCCAGCCGAGCCAACCGGGGCCGGGTAAGTCCGGCGCGCACCCGGCGGCGGTTGGCGTCGACGAACCACGGCAACCCGTGCTCGACGAACCACGCCTCGGCCGCCGCAACGGTCTCGCGCGCATCCTTGGTCGTCATGGGACCAACATCTCGCGCGCCCGGCGGACATCGTCGTTCATCGCCTTCACGAGTTCCTCGACTCCCGCGAAGCGCACCATGCCGCGCAGGTGCGCGACGAAGGCGACCTCGACCGCCACGCCGTACAACTCCAGGTCTGTGCGGTCCAGGACGTAGGCCTCCACCCGACGTTCCCGCTGGCCATCAAAGGTCGGATTGGTGCCCACCGAAATCGCCGCCGGAAAACGTTCGTGGGTGTCGAGCCGCGTCAACCATCCGGCGTATACCCCGTCGACCGGCGCGGCGGCCAGCACGCCCGCAGGAACGTTGGCCGTCGGGAATCCGAGTTCACGGCCGCGCTTGTCGCCCTCGACCACCACGCCGCGCACCGCGAACGGGCGACCGAGCGCCTCTGCGGCGCCCTCGACATCCCCGGTCGCGAGGCAGTTGCGGATGTAAGTCGAGGACCACACCTGCGGACCCCCGTCGAGGTCGATGCCGACGACCTCGAAGCCGCGTGAGGTCCCGGCCTCCCGCAATAACGCGACATCGCCTGCCGCACGGTGGCCGAACCGAAAGTTGGCACCCACGACGACAACGGCAGCGTGCAAGGCCTGCACCAGAATTCGGTCGATGAACTCCAGGGGCGTCCACAGCGCAATGTCTCGGTCGAACTCGATGACCAAGACATCGTCGACGCCTGCCGCCTCCAGCATCGTCAACCGGTCCGCCATGGTCGTCAGCGTGGGCGGGGCATGTTCGGGGCGCAAGACCGCGAACGGGTGTGGATCGAAAGTGACCGCAACCACCCTCGCTTGCCCCTGCTCGACGCTCAGGGCGGAGCTCAACTCGCGGCAGCGGCGTACGACATGTTGATGTCCCAGGTGGACCCCATCGAAGTTGCCGACGGTGACGATGCTGCGATCCAGATCGGGCGGAACTTCACTCACGGATCTCCAGACGCGCACACGGGGAAGCCTGCCACATCGCGGATAGTCCCCCGCGCCAAGCACCAGAATGCGGGCCTAAGTGGTGCTTACGCGCCTGACTATCCAGAAACGAAGACGGCCACCGCTTTTGCCTGACTGCCCACTTGTTCGTAGAGGGCCAGAAACTCGCCGTCGGGGGCAAACATCGCGACGGGAGCACCCGGCTCGAGCGCTAGGTCCAAGCGGCGGCCGACACGCACGTCCGAGGCTGCAGCGAGGTCGAGTTCGCACACGACGAAACTCGCACGGGCGACCGCCTCAAGCGAGACCACGGAGAAGTCGTCGGCGAGCTGCTCAAGCGTCAGGGCCTGACCGATCCCGAAGGCACCTACGGAGGTACGGCGCAGCGCGGTGAGATGGCCTCCTACGGATAACCGCTCACCCAGATCGCGGGCAATCGCTCGGATGTAGGTGCCGCTCGAACACGCAACCGTCACCTCGACATCGAGGACTTCTCCTCCGTTTGGCCCCACGTCACGCTCGATCCGGTGCACGTCGAGCTGGTGGATGGTCACCTTTCGGGCGGCCAGCACAACTGCTTCGCCTTCACGGACCCGCTGATGCGCCCTTTTGCCGTCGATCTTGATGGCAGACACCGCGCTGGGCCGCTGCTCGATCGAGCCCACGAAGTGGCTCAGAGCCTCGTGAACCTGGGCTTCGGTGAGGCTCTGGGTCGTGGAACCGCCCAGGGCTTCGCCTTCGGCGTCGTCGGTCGTCGTCGCCCCACCGAGCCTGATGGTGGCTTCATAGGTCTTGGCTGTTGCGCTCAAATGCCCCAGGAGCCGGGTCGCGCGATTGATGCCCACGACCAGCACCCCCGTGGCCATCGGGTCGAGGGTGCCGGCGTGACCGACCTTGCGGGTGCCGGCGAGTCGGCGGATCCGCGCCACGACGTCGTGCGAGGTCAGCCCGGACGGCTTGTCAACGATGACCAGGCCAGAGTCGGGGCCAGCGTTGGGACTAGTCACCAGGCTCGGCGGGGACCACGACGTCAGGACCGGTCGCACCCTCGAGGGTGGCGTCTTCTTGGTGAGGCTTCTTGTAGGGGTCTGCCTCGCCGGCGTACGTCGCACCCGCAGCCGCAGCCGCGACCGCCTCGTCGATCTCCTTGGCCCGGGCGAGCACGTCATCGAGGTGTCGCGCGGTCTCGGGCAGCGCATCGTGGATGAATTCCACACTCGGCGCATGACGCATGCCCAACTGCTTGGCCACCTCGGAGCGGATCAGCCCTTTGGCCGACTCCAGCGCAGCAGCGCTCGCCACCAGGTCGTCCTCTTCGCCGAACACTGTGTAGAAGACCGTCGCCTGCTGGGTGTCTCCGGTCACCCGGACGTCTGTCACCGTGACGAAGCCAAGCCGCGGATCCTTGATCCGTCGCTCCAGCATCTCGGCGACGATCACCTGGATCCGGTCGGCAACCTTGCGCACCCGGGGGTTGGCCATGATTCTGTGCTCTCCTTCGTGCCGACCCGTCGCAGTTTCACACTTTCTCCACAGGTGGACGGTGAAACTGCGACGGGTCGATGGTCAAACTGCGACGGGTCGGCGTCAGTTGCGGGGGATTTCGCGCATCTCGAAGAACTCGACGACATCGTCGATCTTGATGTCTTGGTAGTTCTTCAGCACAAGACCGCACTCGAAGCCCTCGCGCACCTCCGACACATCGTCGCGCTCGCGACGCAGCGACGAGAGGTCGAGGTTGTCAGCGACAACCGCGCCATCACGCAGCAACCGTGCCTTGGCATTGCGACGAATGGTGCCGCTGGTGACCATGCAGCCGGCGATGTTGCCCAGTTTGGACGACCGGAAGATCTCGCGGATCTCCGCCCGGCCCAAAGTGGCCTCCTCGAACTCCGGCTTGAGCATGCCCTTCAGCGCAGCCTCGATCTCGTCGATGGCCTGGTAGATAACCGAGTAGTAGCGGATCTCGACACCTTCCTTGTCCGCCAACTCGGTCGCCTTGCCCTGAGGACGCACGTTGAAGCCGATGATGATCGCGTCCGAAGCCGCCGCCAACATGACGTTGGTTTCGGTGATCGCACCGACACCGCGATCGATGACGCGCAGCGAAACCTCTTCACCCACGTCGATCTTGGCCAGCGAGTCCTCCAACGCCTCCACCGAGCCCGACACATCGCCCTTGAGGATGAGGTTGAGCTCTTGGCTCTCGCCCTTCTCCATCGAGGCCATGAAGTCTTCGAGCGTACGACGCACGCGGCGTTGGGCCTGCATGGCCGCCCGCTCACGAGCTTCGCGCTTTTCGGCGATCTGGCGAGCCATCCGGTCGTCCTCGACGACGAGGAAGTTCTGACCGGCACCCGGCACCGCGCTCAAACCGAGCACCATTGCTGGACGAGACGGATCGGCCTCCTCCATGAGTTCACCGTGCTCGTCGAGGAGCGCCCGGACCCGCCCATGGGCGGGACCGGCCACGATCGAGTCACCGACACGCAGCGTGCCGCGTTGGACCAAGATCGTCGCCACCGGACCACGACCGCGGTCCAGGTGCGCCTCGACCACGAGCCCTTGGGCGTCCTGTTCGGGGTTCGCCCGCAGATCAAGCGACGCGTCCGCGGTGAGCACGATCGCCTCGAGCAACTTGTCGAGGTTGAGCTCGGACTTCGCCGACACATCGACGAACATGACGTCCCCGCCGTACTCCTCAGGGATCAGGCCGTAGTCGGTCAGCTGTCCGCGCACCTTGGTCGGATCGGCGTCGGGCTTGTCGATCTTGTTCACCGCGACCACGATCGGCACACCGGCCGCCTTGGCGTGGTTGAGCGCCTCGACCGTTTGGGGCATCACGCCGTCGTCGGCCGCGACCACAAGCACCGCGATATCGGTGGCCTGGGCACCACGCGCACGCATCGCCGTGAACGCCTCGTGACCCGGGGTGTCAATGAAGGTGATCCGTCGGTCGTTGCCGTCGACCTGGGTGTGCACCTGATAGGCACCGATGTGCTGGGTAATGCCGCCGGCTTCCTTGTCGACGACGTTGGCGTTGCGGAGCGCGTCGAGAAGCTTGGTCTTGCCGTGGTCGACGTGACCCATGACGGTGACCACGGGGGGTCGGATGACCAGGTCGGACTCATCGCCCTCGTCTTCACCGAACTCCAGGTCGAAGGACTCGAGCAGCTCACGATCCTCGTCTTCAGGCGAGACGACCTGGACGACATAGTTGAGCTCTTCGCCCAACAGTTCGAGCGTCTCGTCGTTGACCGACTCCGTGGCCGTCACCATCTCGCCCAGGTGGAACAGCATCTGCACCAAAGCTGCGGGCTCGACACCGATCTTGTCGGCAAAGTCGGTCAGCGAAGCCCCACGGGCCAGGCGGACGGTTTCGCCGTTGCCCTTGCGGACCCGCATCCCACCAATCGTGGGGGCTTCCATGTTGTCGAACTCTTGGCGACGCTGGCGCTTGCTCTTGCGTCCTCGACGCGAGGGACCGCCGGGGCGACCGAACGCACCCTGCGTCGTGCCCCGACCACCAGAACCAGGACGACCACCCGGGCGACCGCCGCCGGCCGGAGGGCCGGAGAAACCGCCACCGGGGGCGCCGCCACGACTGGGCGCCCCAGCACCCACGCCGCCACCAGGGGCGCCGCGACCCGGGGCACCCGTGCGCCCGGGGGGACCACCCGGGCCGCCACGACCGGGCGCACCGGCGCGTCCGGGAGGACCGCCGCGTCCGCTGGGTCCGGCGCCGAAGGCGGCCGGAGACTTCGGCATCATCGCCGGGTTGGGGCGCGGCATTCCGGGACGTGCTGGCGCGCCATCGCGAGCCGCCGGGGGTCGGGGCATCCGCGTGTCGGCCGCGGGGGCGGCCTCGGGCGGAGCAGCGGGAGCCGGTCGGCGACCCATCCCCTGCGCCGAGGCGAAGGGGTTGTTGCCGGGTCGCGGAGCACCTGGCCTGCCGACCGGGCGAGGAGCGGGTGAAGACGCGCTCGGCGCCGAGAAGGGGGTGTCGGGGTCGGTGGAGGATTCCACGCTCGGCGCCGGGGGCGCCGGGGAGGTTCGGCCTCGGGGGTCGGCGCGATCGGCTCGGCAGGAACCTCGACCGCCTTGGGAGGCGCGGACGGAACAGCCTTTTTCGCGGGGGTCTTCGCAGGAGTTGGCTCGGCGGGGGCGGCCACAGCTGCGGCCTTCAACTTCTCGCCGTACTCCTTCTTAAACTTCATCTCGACGGGGAGTTCCACCGTCGACGAGGGCGACTTTACGAACTCGCCCATCTCTTTGAGCTTCTCGAGAACGAACTTGCTCTCGACTCCGAACTCTTTGGCAAGTTCGTGGACTCGGGTCTTAGCCACAATGCTCCTTCTGGCCCGAGTCCCGATCTTCCGAGGGCCGGAAGGGGGATGATTCGGACCGTTAGTGGGGGTGCAAACTCATCGGTCAGTACTCATCGAGTGCTCATGAGCTGCTGCTCCAGTTTCTGGTCGGTCAGGCATCGGTCAGGTCTCCAGCGAGGCGAGGTGTTCCCTCACCGACTCGGCGTCGATCCCGGCCTGGACCCGAAGGGCCCGGCCGAAGGCTCGGCGTCGTGTCGCGAGATCGAAACAACTCAGGGTGGGGTGCAGATGGGCTCCCCGCCCGGTTGCGCGGCCATCGAGATCGGGCACCACGGCCTGGTGGCCTTCGGCGCTCGAGAGGGCGACAACCCGCAACAACTCGCTCTTGGCGGCCCGACCACGGCACCCGATGCAAGTCCGAACCGGACCAAGGACAGGGGGAACCGATGAGCGTGCCACTGACGGTTACCTTACCGGTCGAAGGCCCGGAAGCCGAAACCGCCTGGCGTCGCGGACCTGCCTACTCCCCGTCGACGGCCTCATCGGAGCGGATATCGATCCGCCAGCCCGTCAACCGGGCGGCGAGCCGAGCGTTTTGACCCTCCTTGCCGATGGCAAGGGAGAGCTGGAAGTCCGGTACGACGACGCGCGCCGAGCGCGTCTCGGTCGACAATATCTCGACAGAGTTGACCGCGGCCGGCGAGAGCGCATGGGCGACGAGTTCGGCGGGATCGTCGGACCAATCCACGATGTCGATCTTCTCGCCGTGCAACTCCGCCATTACGTTGCGCACTCGCTGGCCCATGGGGCCGATGCACGAACCCTTGGCGTTGACCCCCTGCACAGAGGTGCGTACGGCGATCTTGGTGCGATGTCCGGCCTCTCGGGCGATGGCCGCGATCTCCACCGTGCCGTCGGCGATCTCGGGCACTTCGAGCGCAAACAGCTTCTTCACCAGGCTGGGGTGAGATCGCGACAGTGTGATCTGCGGCCCACGCATGCCCTTGCGCACCGACACCACCAGACACTTGATCCTGGTGCCATGGTCATAGGTTTCCCCGACAACCCGCTCCCCCAGCGGCAACAGCGCCTCCAGTTTGCCGAGATCGACCATCACGTCGTCGGGATTGCGCCCTTGCTGGATCACTCCCGACACAATGTCGCCCTCTTTGCCGGAGAACTCACCGAACCGGATGTCGTCCTCGGCGTCACGCAGGCGTTGCAGCATGATCTGTTTGGCCGTCGTCGCGGCGATCCGGCCGAACCCATCGGGGGTGTCGTCCACGTGCCCGATGACGTTCCCCTCCTCGTCGACCTCCGCGGCTAGCACCGTGACATGCCCACTCTTGCGGTCCAGCTCGACCCGCGCCTGTTCGTGCGCACCGGGTGTCTTGTGGTAGGCCGTCAGGAGCGCTTGCTCGATGGCCTCCACCAGGACATCGAAGGAGATTTCCTTCTCTCGTTCGAGCATCCGGAGAATGCTTAGGTCGATATCCATTAGGACTCCTCGCGCTGCGGGTTGAACTCGATCTGGATCAGGGCTTTGGCGACGTTGGCGAACACGACCGGCACGGTTGCGCCGTCTGCTTCGACGGCTGCCTCGGCTTCGCCGACGGTCGCGATGCGACCGGTCAGGTCTTCCCCCTCGAGCAGAGAAATCTTGACCAGGCGGCCGATGTTTCGGCGCCAGTGCCGGGCCAGTGTGAGGGGACGATCGACGCCACGCGACGTCACTTCCAGCGTGTAGGGCCGCTCACCGAGCACCGGTGAGGCGTCGAGGACCTCGGAGATAGCGCGGGTGGCATCGGCGACATCGTCGAGGGTGATGCCCCCATCTTTGTCGACGGCGATGCGCAGGACGCTGCGCTTGCCGGCCGGGGTGTATTCCACCGCCTCGAGGTCAAGCCCGAGGGCAGCCAGGGGGGCGGACAACTCGGACTCCACCCGGGTCGGCACATCGTCCTTGCCGGGCTGGTGAACCGCGTGGCTCGGTGATGGGCTCACGGCTGCGACCTCCTGTGCTGTTGTCGCGCTCCACGATACCGGCTGCCGGGGGTAGTTCTCACCATGCGCGGGCGATCTCGTGCCCAGTCAAGGTGCTGGGGCCACGGTCATGGGGCCACGGTGGTAGGGCCGCGGTGGCGGGGCCGCGGAGATAGGCTCGCGCCATGTGGCAGGACGCGGGCAACGGCCTCACCCGACGCCACGCCTTGCGCGCACTGGCCTCCGTCGGCGTGGCCGGACTGCTCACGGGCTGCGAATCGGGACGTACGCCGCCCGCGACGCCGTCAGGATCCGGTGCGCGGGACCCCGTCCACCTCGAACAGCCAGCGTAGCCCGGACGAAATGCTCGTCCAGGAAGCAGTCGTCGCGATTGCCGCCCTGGCTAGCGTCATGGCGGGACAACCCCAAACGCGGACCACAGTGGCAATGGATCGTCGCTTTGCACTTAGCCCAGAGAGACGCCGTCAGCGGCCTGAGCCAGTCAGGGATTTGGCATCAGGTGCCAACTCCAAGAATTTCGCGCGCCGAGGTCATCGGGTTCGAACGGCAGTTGCGCGACGACCTGATCGCCACCGCCCAACGCGCACACGATCCTCACCTCTCCCGCGTTCTCGCCGGGGCCGCTGCGGGAGCTGCGCAGGTGGCGTTCCGGCTGCAGCGCACTCCGCAACCCCCGCGGGTCGCGGCGCCGCTTCCCGAGTCAGCACCACCAGCCGAAGCCGACCTGGCTGCGCTGCAACAGGTGCTGGCCAACGAACACGCCGCGCTCTACGCCTTGGGCGTTCTTGGCGGGCGCCTAGCGACAGTGCCGCCGCCGCATCCGTCCACCATCGAAGCGCCGATCGCCGCGGCGGTTGCCGCCCATCGGCGCCGACGAGACGACCTCACCGCACTCTTACGCCTGGCGGGCGCCGAGCCGACGCCCGCTGCCGCGGCGTACGACATCACGATCGAAGGCCACGAACTCGGCGAGTTGCAGCGGGCATCCCACCAGATCGAGGAGCGATCCGCGCTCGGCTACGGCTGGTTGATCGAGACGGGCACCAACCAGCGCGCGTGGGCCATCACGGCACTGATCGAGGCAGCCCAAAGCCTGGTCGCACTGGGAGAGCAGCCCCAGCCAGTTCCCGGGTCACCCCGGGAACCCTGAGTCCTCAAGCGGGCGAATTAGGCCCGGTAGGCCGCCCACATGGTGCCGATCCGATCACTTTGCCCAGCGGTGAACTCGGTGTAGCAGGTGTCGTAGCTGTAATCCATGTAGTTGTGGATCGGGTCCAACCCGGGCAACGTGCACGAATCGCGGCCCGCGGGACAACCGGAGGTCGGGCCGGTTTGGGCGGGGGTGTCGCTGACCTCGTCGTTGGGGTTGGCGCACCCACCCTGGAACGTGTGATAGAGCCCCAACCAGTGTCCTACCTCGTGAGTGGCGGTCTCGCCCAGGTTGTAGTTGGGGATCGAGCCACCGGGCAGCGAGGCGAAGTGCACCCGGATCCCGTCGATCGCGCCGCGCTTGGCGTAGTCCCACGGGAAGGTCGCAATCCCGAGGTAGTCGAAGTCGACCAGCCAGACATTGAGCGCATCTGCACCGCCCTGACGCGTCGTCCGGCGATACTTAGTCGACTGCTGATCCTTGTGCCAGTTGTTGTTGTAGTAGCGATCGACTCCCGCCAGAGTGAACGACACTCCCGTGTCCGCTGCCGCGGCGTCCTCGCCACCGGCGTACGTCGTGTTCAAGACGGCGATCTGATCGTCGATCTGTGCCTGCGTCACATCGCCCACGCCGGACCTCGACAACATGACATGCACATAAACCGGGACAGCCGCCAGGGCGGCGCGAGAGTCTCCCTGTCCCCGCAAGAGACGTCGGGTGCGCGCGGCGATCGCCTTCTGATCGCGGGGTCCGACATAACGGGTGTCGGCGCCGCTCCGCCGGGGGAAGTCGCTCGGCGCCGCCACCGCGCGCACCGTGGCCCCTGGAGCCACGAAACAGAGTCCTTCGACGGCTTGGGCGGGACCAGCCGACGCAGTTGGCGCCGCGAGGAGCGCCGCACCGAGTAGTCCGATGGGGGTGGTGATGATGAAACTCAAACGGCTAAGTCGCCAACGACGCATCCGGGGCCCCCTCAAAGGCGTCCCGCTCGGCTGCGGGAACTCGCGCCCCATCCTGCCCCGAGACCGCGGGAGAAGCCACCCCCGTGGGGTTCTCCCCGGTCATCGGGGCGAACGGGCCCACTAACCGGAGCCTGAAATCACAGCGGTCCGCGATCTTGCCTTCCGAGGAAGTCCCGAGATCTCCCCCGGACCACAAGGTCGCGGACCGATGCGCAGGATCTGTCAGCGAGATCCTTGGGGTTTTGCCCACCGGCCCGAGCTCAGTGGAAAACCCTGCTTGCAAAAGCATGCAGCACGTGGAGACCATCCGCCAGAAGAATGCCGGTTCAGGTTTTTGCGTTGCACTTTCTTGCAACTTTACTTACGAGGGGCCCCCGGCAAGCCGTGGCTACCAGGAGGCCACGACGTCTGCGATCTCTGCCAACCGCTGAACCGTTGCGTCCGGATCACCCTCCGAGTGGCCCAGCTGATTGCTGGGCAAGTCGCTGTGGGGCACGTGGATCGCCCGCATGCCCGCCTGCTGGGCTCCCCAAACATCGTCGAAGAGGCGGTCGCCCACATACACACAGCGAGCCGGGTCGGCGACCCCCACCGCTGCCCGAGCGGCGGCGAAGGCCTCCGGCGCGGGCTTGGTCCACGGAATCTCGCTCGTGTAGACGTCGCCGTCGATCAGGTCATAGACACCGTCACGGCGGAAGAACTCCTCGTGCCAGGCGCGCGGCCAGATCGTGTTGGACAACACGCCGACCTTGATGCCACGCCCACGCAGGGTGGCAAAGAGCGGCGCGACCTCGGTGTCAGTGCGGGTGTGCGGCACCCAGAAGTCGTGGTACGCCGACAACAGGTCGGGGTCGTGGTCGAGCCCGGCCTCGTTGAACAGGTCGGCCACCGTGCTGCTCTGCTGATGATCGCGAGACCGTCCCCAGATGATTTCGCCCGCGCGGTGCAGGCGCCCGCTCACCTCGGGAGGCGCCAAGGGCGCCTTCGGATCGGCGTGGATCACGGCCTCGGCGAGGGCCAACGACTCGGCATGGAAGTCGATGTCGTGCCACTGGGTGAGGGTCCCACCCCAGTCGAAGATGACCGCGTCGACCGCCACGTCAGCGACGTACCTCGGCCATCAGGTGCGCAGCGGCCTCCGCGAGCGGCACCTCGACCCGTTCGCCGCTGGCTCGGTCCTTGACCTCGATCAGGCCCTCACTCAGTTGTTTGCCGACCACCACGATCGTAGGGATCCCGATCAATTCGGCGTCTTTGAACTTCACTCCCGGCGAGACTTTGACCCGGTCGTCGAACAGCACCGACACCCCCGTGGCGTCCAACTCGGCGGCCAAGGCTGCCGCCGCTTCGTGAACGGCGACTTCTTTGCCGGTGGCGACGATGTGTACGTCGGCGGGCGAGACCTCGCGGGGCCAGCACAGGCCGAACTCGTCGATGGTGTCTTCGGCGATGGCAGCGACAGCCCGGGACGGGCCGATGCCATAGGACCCCATGGTGACGGTGACCAGCTTGCCGTTCTCGTCGAGCACCTGCAGGCCCAGCGCGTCGGCGTATTTGCGGCCGAGCTGGAAGATGTGACCCATCTCGATCCCGCGGGCCAACTCCAACGTCCCAGCAGCGCACTGAGGACAAGCGTCGCCGTCGCGCACGTCCGCCGCCTCGATCGTGCCGTCGGCGACGAAGTCCCTCCCGGCCACCAGATCGAGCACATGCGAACCCGCCACATCCGCGCCGGTCACCCACACCGTCCCCGCGGAGACCCGCGGATCAACGACGTAGCGAATTCCCGACGCGTTGTCCGAGCCGAGCGCACCAGGCCCGATGTAGCCCTTGACCAGTGTCGGATGGCGGGCGAATTCTGCCTCGTCCATCGGCTCGATCTCGATGGGCTCGAGCTGCCCTTCGAGGCGCCGCTGATCGACCTCGCGGTCCCCGGGGACGCCGATGGCCAACGCCTCGCGCGTGCCGTCGGGGTGTTTGAGCATCACCAACACGTTCTTGAGAGTGTCCCCCGCCGCCCAGGGCCGATCCGAGCGCGGATAGGCGTCGTTGAGGTGCTCGACCAGGGTGTCGATGGTCGGCGTGTTGGGCGTCTGCTCGGCGTGGGCCGCGGGCAGTTCGTCGTACGCCGCAGCGGCGGGTGGGCGCACCCGCACCGCTTCGACGTTGGCGGCGTAGTCACAGGAGGTGCAGCGAACGTAGGTGTCCTCCCCCACCTCGGCGCGAGCGAGGAATTCCTCGGACTTGGATCCGCCCATCGCTCCCGACGTCGCCGCAACGATCACATAGTCGAAACCGAGCCGATCGAAGATCCGGACATAGGCATCGCGATGCTGTTGGTAGGAGCGCTCCAAGCCCGCGTCGTCGACATCGAAGGAGTAAGAGTCCTTCATCACGAACTCGCGCCCGCGCAGCAGACCGGCCCGGGGCCGGGCTTCGTCGCGATATTTGGTCTGGATCTGGTAGATCGACAAGGGCAGATCCTTGTAGGAGGAGTACAAGTCCTTCACGACCAGGGTGAACATCTCTTCGTGAGTCGGGCCCAACAGATAGTCGTTGCCCTTGCGATCCTTGAGCCGAAAGATGCCGTCGCCGTATTCCATCCAGCGCCCGGTCACGTCGTACGGCTCACGCGGCAAGAGCGCGGGGAAATGCACTTCCTGAGCGCCCATCGCGTCCATTTCGTCGCGAATGATCTGCTCGATCTTGCGCAGCACCCGATAGCCCAGCGGCAACCAGGTGTAGAGCCCCGGCGCCACCCTGCGGATATAGCCCGCCCGCACGAGAAGTCGGTGGCTGGGCACCTCCGCGTCTGCCGGATCATCACGAAGGGTGCGGACGAACAGGGTCGACATGCGCAGGATCATGGGCGCAAGGCTACTGGCGAGCGCTAGCGGCGCGCGAGGCAGTTACGGTCGCGCCACGGGCGTCACAACATGACGGTGGAGAAGCGCGCGGTTTCGACGAACCCAACCCGCTCGTAGGCGGCGCGGGCGGGGGCGTTCCACTCGTTCACATAAAGCGATACGGCCGGCGCGATGTCGCGGCGTACGGCCGCCACGACGGCCGCCATGCCGGCGGTGGCCAAGCCCTGACCACGCAGATCTGGGGGGACCCAGACCCCCTGGATCTGGGCGGCGTACGGCGTCACGCACGCCACCTCGGCTTTGAAAACGAGTCGACCGGTGTCAAACCGGGCGAACGACCAGCCGCGCTGGATCAGTTGGGTCACTCGGGCGCGATAGAGATCGGCGGCTCCGCCGTGCTCGGGTGAGACCCCCACTTCCTCGGTGTACATCGCCACACACGCGGGGTAGAGCTCGGCGAGGTCGTGAATCGTCGTGGTCCGGACCAGCGCGTCCGGCGGCACCTGGGCGGGGCCGCTGATCACGAGGTGGGGTTGACGCCAGCGGATCTCTCGAGCAGCACCCCAGCGAGGGGCCAGCTCCTGCCACATAGCTTCGACCGCTTCGTGCGGCCCGACGATGGTGGACGCCGTACGCCGCTTGGTCGCGGCATGTCGGCCGAAGACCTCAGCATCCTCTGGTGAGCATTGGACCGGGACCAGATTGGCGCCGGCATGGCAGGCCGCTATCAGTTCCCCGTTGCGAAACAGCCCCCACATCTCGCCCCCGAGCCACCGTGGCTCGAGATTGGTGGTCCGAGCCCGATAGTCGACGAACGCGTTGACGATGGGATCCCGCTGCGCCAGGCCGAGGAACACGTCCAGGTCGGCACGTCCCAGGACGCGAATTTGGGGCACCCGCAACTTCGGCGCCCCGAGACGGGGGTTCGACACGATCCGAGCCTAATGGCTCGGATCGCTGACCGATCCCCTCAGTCGTGACCAGAGCCGTGGCCACTCGAGTCGTCGTCATCATCGTCGTCGTCGTCATCATCGTCGTCGTCACCGCCGGAGCCGTGGCCGCTCGAGTCGTGATCGTCCGAAGCTTCTTCTCGGGGCGATGGTGACGAGCTGGGCGAGGATTGGCTGACCTTGGCTTCCTCGTCGTCGGCGTCTCGCTCGTCGCGATCGGTGGGGTCGCCACTGGGCGAGACCCGCTCGACCTGGGGCGGCTTGACCCACAGGGTCTGGTCCGGGGTGTCCCCGACGGAAGAGACCACGGTCCAGGTGGCCACCGTGGAGAGCAGCGCCCCGCCGCCGATGATGGCGCCGGCAACGATGCCGGCCTGCCCCAGACGACCGCTGCGCGACTTCCGGATCGCCTCCGGCGGGGTTCCGGCAGACAACAGCACCCTGCGGCGATGGTCTCGGACTTCTTCTTCGGGGCTCGTCACTCGACCAGCATCACCTGCCGCCGGGCCCCGCACAACGTACGCAAGTACTAGTACCCCTTGCTGCGTTCGGCGTCTCTGCGGGCCACCCACAGTGCAGCCTGGGTGCGATCTCGCACCCCCAGACGGGCGAAGATGTGGGTGAGATGCGCCTTAACGGTGCGTTCGGTGATGCCGAGACTCTCGGCGATGGCTTTGTTCGCCAGGCCCGCGGTCACCATCTGGAGCACCTGTTCTTCACGCGCGGTCAGCGGCTCAGGCGTCGGCTTCTCGGCTCGACCCTTGGTCATCAGGGCGCGGGCCACTCGGGGGTCGAGGGGCGAGCCACCGCCCAGCACACTGCGGATGGCGGCCAACAGAGCCTCGGGCTCGCTGTGCTTAAGCAGATAGCCGTCGGCTCCGGCGTCGATCGCGCTCACGATCCACTTGTTCTCGGCAAAGGAGGTCAAGACCAGGATGCGGATCCCTGGGAACGTCGCTTTGAGCGCCGTGGTGGCTTCGACTCCGTCGGATTCGGGCATCGACAGATCCATTAGCACGAGATCGGGACCTCCCCGACAGTGCGCAAGGCTTTCGGCTAGCTCCAGCGCCTCGGTGCCGTTCTCGGCCTGACCGACGACCTCGAGATCATCGGCCACCGCAAGCAGGGCGACCAAACCGTTGCGCACGATCGCGTGATCGTCGACGATCAGCACCCGTGCCTTGGTGATCGGGGTCATTGCTTCTCCTCTGCAAACTCGGTGGCGAGCGAAACTTCGGTGCGGGTGCCGGCGCCAGGCGCGCTCGTCACCGTGAGGTGGCCGTGCGCGTTCTCGATCAAATCGGCCAACGACCGCAGCCCGACGTGCCCCTGCCCGACGCGGCTCTCCAGGCGCTCCTCGTCAAAACCCTGCCCGTCGTCATCGACCGCCAGTGTGGTTGCCTCAGGTTCGATCAGCACACTGATCCGCACCATCGTGGCCCGGCTATGGCGGCTGACGTTGCGCAGCGTCTCCTGGGCCGCGCGATAGAGCACTCCGGAGAGGGCGGGCGAGAGCCTATCGATGTCCGGGGCGAGTTCAAGCTCGACGTGGATTCCCTTGCCCACCACCTCTTCCCCCAATTCGTAGAGGGCGGCGCTCAAGCCTTCCGCCGACAGGTTGGGTGGATAGATGTCGACCAGCAGCGCTCGGAGTTGGGCGATGCAGGTGCGGATACCGGTCGCCGTACTCGCGATCAAACCACGATCTCGTTCCTGGTCGGGGCGCCCGAGCCTGGCTGCGTCGAGGGTGTAGGTCATCCCCACCAGGCCTTGCACCAGCCCGTCATGCAGATCGGCGGCGATCCGGCGCCGCTCGGCGTTGGAGGAGTCGACCGCGGCGCGGAGAAGTCCTTGGGCCTCCGACTCTTGGCGACGTACCCTCTTGGCCAGCGACCAGGCAGCCGGAATCTGCACCAGCTGGAGGATCACCAGGCCCCCCAACACGGGAGGGGCGAACTTCCGCCACTGTGCCTGACCGGTCTCGGCCACCAAGTCATAGCGGAAATACGCCTCGAACAGCAGCGGGTCGCCGCTTTCGGCGGTCACCCCGACATACACCTCGAGCAGCTTCTCGAAGGGAATCTCATAGATGTTCTCCGCGGAGGCCAGATCGCTCACTTCTGAGGAGGTACGACGTTCGCGCAGCGCAGCCTGATGCTCCTCGTCGAGCGGAAAAGTCTTGCCGATCAAGCGGCTCTCGGTGGCATAGACGACCCGCCCACTGGCATTCCAGACTTTGATCCGCACCAGGGAACCCTGGATGACGTATTGCTCCATGTCAGCATGAAACGCCTGAACGGCGGCCGGATCTCCGGCGATCACCTCATCACTGAGCCTGGGCCCCGCGATCCCGGTGGCGCTGACCCACGTGACTTCGCGTGCGGTCTCGATCGCCTGTTGGGTGCCCGCCTGTCGGGCGAGGAGCGCTATCACCGCCGCCAGGACGGCGAGTGCCACGACTCCTGCTGCGGTGAATCTGATCATCAGCCACCAGGCCGCCCGAGCGTCGTCCCCTGGAGCGCTTTGCGGGCGCGAGGGCGTGTTATTGGGCGGCATGGGTCCAGCCTGCCCGCATCGGGGCGCGGCCGGCTATCGGACGCAGAGGCTAGTACCAAGGTCCACTAGTAACCCAGACTCGGGATGCGCCAACGTGGTCGCGGTGGTCTCAGGAAACCGAGACCGCTGCCCCGCTGCCTGCGATCGGCTCCATGTCCTCGGCCAGCCGCATCGCCTCCTCGATCAGGGTCTCGACGATCTGAGACTCGGGCACGGTCTTGATCACCACACCCTTGACGAAGATTTGGCCCTTGCCGTTGCCCGAGGCCACCCCCAGGTCGGCTTCGCGTGCTTCGCCCGGCCCGTTGACCACGCAACCCATCACCGCAACCCGCAACGGCACCTCGAGGCCTTCGAGGCCGGCGGTGACCTGATCGGCCAACTTATAGACGTCGACCTGAGCCCGACCGCAGGAGGGACAAGAAACGATCTCCAGCCGCCGCGGGCGCAGGTTGAGGGATTCGAGGATCTGCAGCCCGACCTTGACTTCCTCCACCGGAGGAGCCGACAGGGACACCCGGATCGTGTCGCCGATCCCCCGCGAGAGCAGCGATCCGAAAGCAACGGACGACTTGATCGTGCCCTGGAAAGCGGGTCCCGCCTCGGTCACGCCGAGGTGCAACGGCCAGTCCCCGGCCTCGGCCAGCAGCTCATAGGCACGCACCATCACGACCGGGTCGTTGTGTTTGACCGAGATCTTGAAGTCATGGAAGTCGTGTTCCTCAAAAAGTCCGGCTTCCCAGACCGCCGACTCGACCAACGCCTCCGGCGTCGCCTTGCCGTACTTCTCGAAGACGCGCTTGTCGAGGCTGCCGGCGTTGACCCCGATCCGGATCGAGGTCCCACGATCCTTGGCGGCCGCCGCGATCTGCTTGACCTGGTCGTCGAACTGGCGAATGTTTCCGGGATTGACTCGGACGGCGGCGCAGCCCGCGTCGATCGCGGCAAACACGTACTTCGGCTGGAAGTGGATGTCCGCGATCACGGGAATCTGCGAGTGCGAAGCGATTTCGGCCAGCGCATCGGCATCGTCTTGCGAGGGGCAGGCGACCCGCACGATGTCACACCCTGACGCGGTCAACTCCGCAATCTGTTGCAGGGTGGTGTTGACATCCGAGGTCAGCGTGGTCGTCATCGACTGGACCGAAATCGGCGAATCACTGCCGACCCCGACCTTGCCCACTTTGATCTGGCGGGTGGTCCGTCGCGGAGCGAGCACGGGTGGGGGCAGTGCGGGCATGCCCAAAGCAATTGCTGGGCCAATTGCTGGACCGGTCGACGTCATGTCAGTCAGGCTACTTGCTCAGAGCCAGCGAACTTGCTGCGCCTTCCCTTCGGCGTAACCCTCTCGGCCGGAGAGTGACGCCGGAACGCCGGTTTCCCACCAGGCGCCCGCCTCGGTCCACGTGGCGTGATGCACCCGACACACGACGACCGCCGGCCGCAGCGTTGCCACCGCAAGCGAACACGCCTCGGCGTACGCCGCGCGCAACGCCTCGACATCTCCCCCATCGGGAACCTCGACCACACCGCAGCCCAACGATCGGGCATGGGCGGCGAAGTCCACGCGCACGCTGCCGTCGGCTCCGGGGCCCCGTGAGTCGGCCAACATGTTGTTGAAGCCGTCGGCCCCCTGGTTGGTTTGGAGCCGGTGGATGACTGCGAAGCCGGCGTTGTCACAGACCACCGCGACATAGGGGTGGCCCGCGAAGGCAGCGGAATAGAGCTCGGAGTTGAGCATGAGGTAGGAACCGTCACCAAAGATCGACGTGACCAGCCCGCCGGGATGGGTCTGCGACCGGGCCATGGCGGCACCCCAGGGCGCGACCACTTCATAGCCCATGCAGGAGAAGCCGTACTCCAGGTCCATGGTGGCCCCCGAGGTCGGCCCGGCGCCGACCTCCCCGGTGCGCCAACCCCCGTGCAGCTCACCGGGCATGCCTCCCGATGCGGTCAACACATAGTCGTCGGGGCCGCTGGCATCGTTGACGACCCCCACTACCTGGGCGTAGGTCAACGATCCGTCCGGCGTGTGACCGCCAGCGCGCAGCCCGTCGATGTGGGCATCCCACACCACACGTTCCTCGATCGCCCGCGCCGACCAAGACTCGGCGGCCCGCCAGCCGGCCAGGGCCGCGGTGAGTTCGACGAGGGTTTCCCGCGCGTCGCCGACCACGGCCTGGGCGCCGTGTTTAACGGCGTCGAAGCGGGCGGCGTTGATCGTCACGATGCGCACGCCGGAGGCGAAGGCGGTCCACGACGCCGTGGTGAAGTCCTGGAGTCGGGTGCCCACCGCGATCACGACGTCTGCCTGGGCGGCCAGGTTGTTGGCCGAGGATGAACCGATGATGCCGAGCGCCCCGGCGTACAACGCGTTCTGGTGCGGGACCAACGTGCGTCCCGCAACGGTCTCAACGACTGGCACCCCATGCACCTCCGCAAAGGCGATGGCCTGCGCCGCGGCCCCCGAATAGCGCACCCCGCCGCCCACGACGAGGAGCGGCCGCTCGGCCGCCCGGAGCAACTCGGCAGCCTCGGCGAGGGCGTCCCGGTCGGGACGAGTGCGGGGTACGACGTGGAGTCGGGGGGCGAACATCTCGACGGGATAGTCGAACTCCTCGGCCTGGACGTCCTGAGGCAAGGCGATCACGACCGGTCCGGCATCCGCCGGATCGGTGAGCACTCGGGCGACCTGGGGCAGGGTCGCGAGCAGTTGCTCGGGCTTGGTGATCCGGTCGAAATAGCGCGCCACCGAGCGGAAGGCGTCGTTCACCGAGATCGTGGGGTCGCCGAAGTGCTCCACCTGTTGCAGCACGGGGTCAGGCGCCCGGCCGATGAAGGTGTCCCCCGGCAACAAGAGCACCGGGAGGCGATTGGCGTGGGCCACGCCGGCGGCGGTCACCATGTTGAGCGCGCCCGGTCCCACTGACGACGTGGCGACCATCACCTGACGCCGGTCGGTGGCCCTTGCATAGGCGACCGCGGCAAGGGCCATCCCTTGCTCGGTTTGACCGCGCCAGGTCGGGAACTGCTCGCGCACTTCGTGCAAGGCGGTGCCGAGCCCCAGCACGTTGCCGTGACCGAAGATCCCGAACGCACCCGCAAACAGCGGCACCTCCGTGCCGTCGATCAACTGGGAGCGCTGGGCCATCATCCAGCGCACCAGGGCCTGGGCCGTGGTGAGCCGCACGGTTTCGCTCATGACTGACTCCTTCTGGAAGCGTCGTGAACCAGACCATCCGCGCTCGTCTGCGGGCACCTCGGATCCAGTTCTTGCTCGGCCCAACTCTGCCGCACCCACCCGTGGGTCGGGTCGTCGCAAAAGGCCAACGCCCGATCGGCGGCGGGTCCGGCCATCACGTTGAGGTAATACATCGGGTAGCCGGGCGCCGCGACACACGGGCCGTGATAGCCGTGCGGAACCAGCACCACGTCGTGGTCGCGCACCTCGATGGTTTCGTCCAACTCCGCAAGGCTGGCCGCCAGGTGCTCGGGTCCGGTGTAGGTCCGGTGGAACCCAAAACCGTCTTTGCTGGGCGTCACCCCGTCGCTGCCCGCGATGCGGTAGTAGTAGATCTCCTCGTTCACGACCTCGCAGGGTTGCGACGCGTCGTGCTTGTGCGGTGGATAACTCGACCAGTTGCCATCGGGAGTGAGCAGTTCGCAACAGATCAGCTTGTCGGCGTGGTCCCACACCCCGGGGACCCCGAAGTTGGTCACCTGACGGGTCGCGTTCCCCGCCCCGCGGACCTCCACGGGCACGTCGTGGGCGGCGCCGTACGCCGGCGGCAGGGCGTTGAGGCAACGAGACGAGGGCAGCGCTACCTCGGCCCCCTCGGCGCTGCGCAACTCCGCGACCACATCGCGGCCTACGTAGGCGAAATCGGTGACCCGGGAAAAGACCGAGTCGCGGCCGATCAGGTCATACCTCGCGAGTTCCACCTCGGCGGCGTCGCGAACCACAACCTCGAGGCCCCCCGTCAGGGGCAACACGAACATCTCCGAGGCCCCCATCGCGACCGACACGGGCTCGCCCGGCGCGAGCCGGAGCACCCGCAGGCCGGTCCAGTCCCAACCCGCATCCTGCGGCGTGAGGTCGATGAACGCCCCGGATGTTCCGGGGTCGCCCGCTGGAACGTGCAGCGTCATCGTGGCGAATCCGGCTGGGCCGCTGCGAGCACCTTGGCGGCAGCGTCGACCGCTCCGCGCACGTCGCCATCGGGGGGATAGAGCAGCGCTCGGCCGATGACCAGCCCCCGCACTGTGGGCTGGGTCAGGGCCCGGCCCCAGGACTCAAGATCGTGAGCGGGGTCCGGACTGGGCACCCCTCCCAGCACCACACACGGCAGCGTCGTCGCCGCGAACACACCCTCCGGGTCATCGCAGGAAGGCATCTTCAACCAGGTGTAGGCGCTCGAGTTGCCGAGACCGCTGGCGATGGTGACCGCGCGCGCCAACGAGGGCAGGTCCTTGAGCAACCGCAGGGACCCATCGGATTCGCGGTGATAGGGCAACGGCTCGACCATGGCCACCAGGCCGTGGCCGGCAAGTCCGCTGACGGCCTCAGCGCAACCCTGCAATGTTTCGGCCGTCCCCGAGTCGCGGTCATCGATCCGGAGCAGCATCTTTCCGCCCTCGAGACGAGAGGCGGCGATGCTGTCGGCGTCATATCCGGTGAACCGGTCATCCATCGTCCAAATGGCGCCGTCGAGGCCACCGCGATTCATCGAGCCGATCACGACCTTGTCCTCGAGCGCCCCCAAGAGCAGCAGTTCTTCGACCACGTCGGGAGTGCCGAGGACGCCGTCGACGGCCGGATGTTCGAGGGCCGCCACCAACCGTGCCAGCAGTGAGCGCCGATCGGCCATCGCCATCGAGTCGCCGCCCGAAGCCAGGGCACCACGTGCCGGGTGGTCGGCGGCGACGAGAAAGAGGGTGCCGCGTTCGGACAAGATGCGCCCCGGCCTGCGACGAGCGGCGTACGCCGCGGCCACGGCGTCTGGCCGTTCGGTGCGCAGTCGAAGCAACTCGCTCCAACGTTCCTCGCTCAGGCGCGGCTCTTCGGGGCGGCTGGGTTCGGCGCTCGTCGCGGGGTCGACAACGGGGTCAATCGTGGTCACGAATGATCTCCTCGAGTGGCGATCAGAGCATCAAGCTCCGCCGCGGTTGGCATGGCATCGGCGCAGGCCAGCCGCGAGGCGACAACCGCGCCCGCAGCGTTGGCATACTCCGCACAGCGGGCGGGCGCCCAGCCGGACAGCAGACCGTGGACGAGCGCTCCGCCGAACGCGTCTCCGGCGCCGAGGCCGCACACCACCTTCACCGGGTGAGGAGCAACGACGGTCGCGCCCTCGGCGGTCGCGACGAGAACCCCGTCGGCGCCCATCTTGACGAGGGCCAACTCGACCCCTCGTTCCAAGAGGCGGCGCGCCGCCTCGTGCGGATCGGAGGTGCCCACCGCCACCTCTACCTCGGCGCGATTGCCGACGGTCACGGTGACGTGATCGAGCATGGCGGAGTATTCAGCGCGTGCTTCCTCGGGCGAGGGCCAGAACATCTCGCGCCAGTCCAGGTCCAAAATGGTCCAGCGCCCGGAACCCGGTGTCGGCCGTTCGCGCCGGGCCAACATCTCCAGTTGGGTTGTTCGGGCGGGCTCCACGCTCACGCCGGTGCCCGTCACCCACAAGATGGGGACCTCGGCCACCGTTTCCCAGGGGACGTCGTGGCTGGTGAGGGTCAGGTCTGGGGCAATCGGGGCTCGATAGAACACCAGCGGTGGGTCCTCGGGCGGGTTGAGCTCGCAGAACACCACGGGGGTCTGCAGGCCTTCGGCGGTCCCGACGTACGCCGGATCCACACCGAAGTCGACGAGGGCTTCGCGGACGTAGTCCCCAAATCCGTCGGGACCCACCTTGGTCAGCACCGCGGTGCGCCTGCCCAACCTGGCCGCGCCCACCGCCACATTGGTGGCCGTGCCGCCGAGGAACTTCTCGAACGTCGCCACGTCCTTGAGCGGCACACCCGACTGTTGGGGATAGAGATCCACGCCGACGCGGCCGACGGTCAGCAATTCGAGAGCAATCGTCACGCAAGTGCCTTCCGGTTTGATCATGCAGCAAGAGAGGTCGGGCACTCGAGCAGTGCTCGACCTATTTGGCCGTTGGGAAGTGGAAACTGGCCTCACTGGCGTGGCTGCTCTTCGGCCAGCGTGCCGTGATGACCTTGGCGCGGGTATAGAAGTTCACGCCTTCGGGACCGTGCACATGGGACTGCCCGAACAACGAGTCCTTCCAGCCGCCAAAGGAGTAGAAGGCCATCGGCACGGGCACGGGCACGTTGACCCCGATCATGCCGACCTTGACGCCACGTTGGAATCGGCGTGCCGCCTCCCCCGAGGAGGTGAAGATCGCGGTCCCGTTGCCGTAGGGATTGGCATTGATCAAGGCGATTGCCTCGTCGACCGAATCCGAACGGACCACGCTTAACACTGGGCCGAAGATCTCCTGGGTGTAGACGTCCATGTCGATCCCGACCTCGTCGATCACCGTCGGACCGACCCAGAAGCCTTCTTCATGGCCGTCAACGGTGAACCCGCGGCCGTCGACCGCGATGGTGGCGCCCTGCTGCTCGCCCGAATCGATCAGCCCGAGGATGCGCTGCTGAGCTGCGCGGGTGACCACGGGACCCATTTCACTGGAGCCTGCCCGGCCATTGCCGACCTTGACGGCGCGCGCCCGGTCACTGACGGCTTCCACGATCGCGTCTGCGCTGGACCCGACGGCGATGGCCGCCGAGATTGCCATGCAGCGCTCGCCCGCGGAGCCGAAGGCGGCCGCCGCGAGGTGATCGGCGGCAAAGTCCACGTCGGCATCGGGGAGGATGATGGCGTGGTTCTTGGCGCCACCGAGGGCCTGCACCCGCTTGCCCGCCGCCGTACCCCGCTCGTAGATGTACTTCGCGATCGGGGTCGATCCCACGAAGGACACCGCCGCGACGCGCGGGGAGTCCAAGATCGCGTCCACGGCCACCTTGTCGCCGTGCACCACATTGAAAACTCCGTCGGGGAGACCTGCCTGTTGCCACAGTTCGGCGATGATCATCGCCGCGGAAGGGTCACGCTCGCTTGGCTTGAGGACGAAGGTGTTGCCGCAGGCGATCGCGACGGGGAACATCCACATCGGCACCATGGCCGGGAAGTTGAACGGCGTGATGCCGGCACACACCCCCAGCGCCTCGCGGTAGGAGAAGGTGTCGACGTCTGTGGAGACCTGGTCGGAGTAGTCACCCTTTAGGAGATTGGGGATCCCACACGCGTATTCCACGACCTCGAGACCACGCTGGACCTCACCCAGAGCATCCGTGAGCACCTTGCCATGTTCGTCCGTGATCGCCTCTGCTAGCCGCGGCGCATTGGCGTTAACGAGCTCGCGAAACGCGAAGAGGATCTTGGCACGCGCGCTCACCGAGGTTTGCGACCAGGCGGGGAACGCATCCCACGCCGCGTTGATCGCGGACTCGACGTCGGTCACCGAGGCCAGCCGGAGCTCTGCCTGGGCGGCGCCGGTGGCGGGGTTGAAGACGGGGGCCGTGCGATCGGATTCTCCGGCGGTCGTGGTGCCAGAGATCCAGTGCTCGATAGTTTTCACGGGGTTCCTTCGGTCGTCGGTCACAGGTGGTCGCGAAATTATCTGCGGCGGGGGCAACGATGCCGAACTCCGGGGTCCGAGTCAACAATTTGTAATAACATACTGACTTTAGGTTCTCAGGACGTGAGGGTCTATCCTCGCCCCCATGGCGGCGCTGCAGTTGAACCTCACGGTCGATCGCGCATCGCCCGTGCCGCTCTACCATCAGTTGGCCCAGCAGTTCAGCAAGTCGATCAACGATGGAGAGCTGCAGCCTGGCGACGCGTTCGAGAACGAGGTCGCGCTCGCCGAGCGGCTCAAACTCTCGCGCCCGACCATCCGACGCGCCATTCAAGTGCTGGTGGATCAGGGACTGTTGTTGCGTCGCCGCGGCCTAGGCACCACCGTCAGCAATCGCAAGGTGCACCGCAAGTTCGAACTAACAAGTTTGTACGACGACCTCACTCGAGATGGGCGAGCACCCGTTACCCGGGTCCTGGAATTTGTTGAACAGGTCAACGAGCGCGCAGCCGCCGCGCTCGATCTCTCCCCCGAAACGCCGTTGCTCCATATCGTCCGGCTGCGCCTCGCGGATCGATCGCCACTCGCCATCATGCACAACTGGCTCCCGCCGGAGCTGGCCTGGCTGCGCGAGGACGAGCTCGTGACGAACGGGCTCTACGCCGCGCTTCGCGAGCGCGGCATCAAACCTGTGGTTGCCCAACAGAGCATCGGCGCCCGCATGCCCACCACCTGGGAGCGGCGCCACCTGGAAATCGTCGGATCACAACCGCTGCTCACCATGACCCGGATGGCCTTCGATGCCAACGGCCGCGCCGTCGAGTTCGGGGATCACTGCTATCGGGCTTCCGACTACACCATCGACCTCATGGTCGACGAGCGCTGAGCCACTGATCGGGGACGGAACCCGCGCCGTCCCCTGATCAGCCGCCCAGGGGGGACCTAGTTGACCCGCGACTCCTGCACATCGAATGCCTGGCCGGACGGCCAGGTTGCAAAAGCAACCTGGCCGCCGGTCACCTCGACCCGCAACCTGACCTCGTCCGAACCCACCTCGGTCAGGTTGTAGCGCCCCGCAACCAACTCGGGGTAGACCAGCGAAGGCAGGCATCCGCCTTCGACGGGTCGATTCACCACGGCCACGTGTCGGTGGTGGTGGCCGGGTGGATGTGCGTGGTCGTGGACCGGCCTGACCTCAACCTCAAGGCCATCCAACGCCGCTGGCATCGCCACCACGAGGGCACCCACGTCTCCGCCGATGTCCAACAGCACGGCGCCCTGACCGGCAAACGGGTTCTCAGGCCGCGCGGTCATGACGCAACCGTGGTGCCCGGCTCGGTTTGGTAGCCACCGCCCGGCATGCCTAGGTAGGGGAAGTAGGCGTTCGCCCGGGCATTGGTGTTGGTCGTGCCGTCTTCGATGGCGCTGGTCGCACCGTCCGGCGTGAACGACGGATCCACCAACGGAAGCGTCAGACCTGCGACAGCGCGCAACTCGATGGTCACCACGTCGTCACCCACTCGTCGGCCATTGGGGAATCCCGCGGCATCACCGGCAACCAGCCCCAACTTGTTGGGTGCGGCACTCGGCGGGATCGCCACATTGAGACGCAACATGTCCGCCTCGACCGGGCCGGTGTAGTTCTGGAAACCAGGAACCACACCCGTAGGGATGCCCGTCAACAAGATGGCGTGCAAGTCCGCCCGCGGCTTGGTGTAGGCCGCCAGGTTGGGAAACACGCCGGGATAAAGCACCGGCAGCAGGCCCGCCAACTCCGGCTTCGTGACGTATTTCGCGTAGCGATGGTCGCCACTGGGCGGCCGCGCGTTCCACTCGTCCTTCTCAGCCATCGGGGTGATCACCTCGTTGAACAACGGGTTGCCCAAACGCGAGACCTGCTCCCACGGGCCGGTGCCCACGAAGCGCCCCGACGCCCGATCGAACATGCGTGACTTGCGCCGACTCGCCGTCGCCCAGACTCCGATCACGGCTCCAGGTGACGCTGCGTCGGTGGGCAGGTCGCGATTGCGCGTGACCTCTTTGATCGGGACCTGAAGGGCAATCGAGTGCACGTTGTAGGACTGCACCGCGTTGCGACCGTTCATGTTCGGCATCGAGATCAGATGCGCCTCGTTGAAGGGACGCAGCGCCCCCAGGTCGAAGATGCTGCCCAGGTCGACGTGGAAAGCATCCGCACGTTGTCCGGCGAAGACCTTGCGGCCACCCATGTCGTGCACGGCTTGCTGGGACAGCTTGGCGTAGTCGGGGGTGCTTCGCTTCCCGACGTTGACGGGCGGACAGGCCAGGTTCTTCCCGAGCACCTTCTCCACCCCATCTCTGATCCGCGTCACGGTGTAGACCTGCGGCCGGTTCCACGTGGTGTCGCCGATGTCGTTGATCGGCCCGGTGTTGTAGAGGAACGTCTTGGGGTTGCGCACCTGGGTGCGGAATTGGAAGCGGTACGTCACATCGGGCTCGGCCTTGCCCTTGTTGGACACGTGAATCTCGTAGCGCACGTCATCGCCGAACTCATAGAAGTTCGGTCCGCCATCGGGCTTCTGCAGCGGGATGAAGTTCGCAATCAAGGTCACCGAGTTGGGCCGCTTCGGGCTGACGAACGCATAGACATCGGTGCCATCGGCAACGGGGTCCTTGGAGATCTCTGGTGCTTCGCGGTGAGAAGACATGGTCAGTTTCCTCCCGCTGCGTTGAGAATGCGGGTGACCAGGTCCGGGTCCTTCACCACGACCTCGCGCTCCCCCACCAACAGCACCACCTCGTGGGATCGGTGGTCACGCACCATCGCCACGACCCGCTCCTGGGCCGCACCGCTCTTGCGTCGCGCCGTGGCCGCGACCGCCGTACCCCCCATCACAGCAACGGCGCTGCCCGCCACTCCTGCTCCTGCCACAGCGAGAAACTTTCGCCGATTTGTCTCACTCATCTTTGCCTCCGAACCGATGGGTGCGTTCTCCCGGTGGAGAACATCACTGGTCATTCGTCCCACCCCGGCCAACGGATTGGACGCACCGGCGAAGATCCCGGCCGAACAGCTGCGCATGAGTGTCCGGTTTCCTGACTAACGGACACAATGGGGAACATGAAGGAACGAGTCGACAGTGCCCGACACCACGAGGGACTGATCATCGACCGCAACAGTCCGGTCCCGTTGTACTTCCAGGTCGCCGTTCACTATGAGCGCGCGATCGAGTCGGGAGTGATTCCCCCCGGCACCCTCCTTGAGAACGAGATCCACCTAGCCGAGCAACTCGGCGTCTCGCGGCCCACGATGCGTCGCGCGATGGAGCACCTGGTCGACAAGGGCCTGATCGTCCGCCGCCGCGGCATCGGCACCCGCGTCGTACAACCGAAGGTACGCCGGCCCCTGGAACTGACCAGCTTGTACGACGACCTCGCCGGAGCTGGGCAGGCGCCCACGACCACGGTGCTCTCGTTTGCCGAACTTGCCGCGACCGCCGAGCTGGCCGAGCGACTCGGCTGCAGCGAAGGTGACCCGATCTTCGAGATCGTCCGACTCCGCAGCGCCCGAGAGCAGCCCATTGCCAAGATGACCAACTATTTGCCTGCTCGCGTGGTGAACTTCGACGCCGAGGCGCTGGCCCAGCACGGACTCTATGCGCTGCTGCGCCGGGGCGGCGTACACCTGCACTCAGCGACCCAGACGGTCGGCGCCCGCCAGGCCACCGCCGCCGAAGCAACCCTGCTGCGGGAGTCCCGCGGCGCGGCCCTGCTCGCCATGCAGCGCGAAACGTTGGACGACACGGGGACGATTGTGGAGTTTGCCACGCATCTCTACGCCGCCAGCAGGTACAGCTTCGAGATCCATCTCGTGCGCCCCTAGCGCCGGGGCGCTAGGAGACGTGGAGTGGCGCCACCAGGTCGCCGACAATGAGCACGATGCCCATCACCAGCATGGCCGACCCGACGACATAGGCGACCGGCAGCAACTTGGCTACGTCCACATAACCTGGGTCGGGCTTGCGGCGCAGCCTGGCGACTCCGCGGCGAACCGCTTCATAGAGGGCGCCCGCGATATGGCCGCCATCGAGGGGCAGCAGCGGGATGAAGTTGAACATGCCGATGAAGAAGTTGAAGCCCGCGATCAGCAGCAACAAGAAGACCGCTTTGTCTCCCGCACTGGGGCCCTCCTGCGCGGTTGTTTCACCAGCGATCCGACCGCCACCCAAGATGCTGATCGGGCTGTCCACGGCCCGCTCCTCGACGCCGGCGATCGCCTTGGCGACCCCCCAGACCCCCATCGGGAGGCGCGCGAGAGCCTTCCCGCTTTCCACGGTCAGGGTGCCCATCTCGTTCAGGGTGTAGCCCACCCCGCCGGTCGCGGGGGCAGCTTCGGGCTCGATCCCCAGGAAGCCAACTTCGGTCAGCGTGTCGTCGGTCAACGACGTCGGCATCGCCGTGACGGTGGTGTTGGTGGTGACGGTGACCAACTCGCCGCCGCGGTCAACGGTGATGACCGCCTCCCCGTCAGCGTTGCCGCGGATCTGCTTTTGCACCTGAGCCCAGCCCGTGACAGCAACCCCGTTGACCTCAACAAAACGATCGCCGGATTGCAGACCGGCCAACTTCGCCGGGGTGACGACATCGTCGGGCGTGCAGGCGCGGCCGTCCTCTTCATAGGGGACCACGCAGTCGAGCACCGAATGCACGACAGGTTCGATGCGGATATCGGTGGGATTGCCGTACGTCGCAAAGACGCCGGCAAAGATGAAGAAGGCGATGGCGATGTTGACCGACGGTCCGGCCGCCATCACGATGACCTTCTGCCACCACTTCATCTTGTAGAAGAGTCGATCGGAGTCGGCAGCCGTGATGTGCTCCCACTCCGCCGCCCGAGCATCGGAGATGAGTTGGGTGAACATGCCGGTGCTGGAACCCCGCACCCGCATCATCTGCTCTCCGGTGCCGTTCACGACGGAAGGGGCCGCGGCCCCTTCCTCCTCCGGGCTGGGGGGCAACATCCCCACGATCTTGACGAAGCCTCCGAGGGGGATCGCCTTGATGCCGTATTCAGTTTCACCGATACGCCGACTCCACACGGTGCGGCCGAACCCCACGAAGTATTGGGTGACCTTGCCGCCGAACAATCGCGCCGGGACCATGTGACCCACTTCGTGAAGCGCAATCGACGCCAGGATCGCCGCAAAGAAAGCGACGATTCCGAGCGTGTAGAGAAGTCCTGTCATGGGGCGGTGCTCTCCGTTTCGATGAAGCGTTCGGCGGCCGAGCGCGCCCAGGCATCAGCAGCCAGGACGTCGTCAACGGTGAGTTCGCCTGGGTCTAAGCCTACGTCGTGCATCCCCAACACACGTGCGATCGTGGCGATGATGCCGGGAAAGGCCAGCGTTCCCGCCAGGAAGTGGGCGACACAAACCTCGTTCGCGGCGTTGTAGATCGCCGGCGCGGTGCCACCCCGCTCCCCCGCGAGGCGGGCCCAGCGAACGGCAGGAAAAGCCTCCTCGTCGAGCGGCGCGAATTCCCACGCCTGCGGCGTACGCCAATCCACCGGCGCAGCGGCATCGGGCACCCGCTCGGGCCAACTCAGCCCCAGTGCAATCGGGATCATCATCGTCGGCGGGCTGGCCTGCACCAGGGTCGAGCCGTCGACGAACTCCACCATCGAATGCACCACCGACGTGGGGTGAACCACTACCTCGATCGCCGAGAGAGGAACGTCAAAGAGGAGGTGTGCCTCGATCACCTCGAGTCCCTTGTTGACCAAGGTCGCCGAGTTGACCGTGATCACCGGACCCATCGACCAGGTCGGGTGGGCCAGGGCCTGCTCGGGGGTGACCAAGGACAATTGCCGAGCGTCCCACCCGCGAAACGGGCCGCCGGAGGCGGTGAGCACGAGGCGGCGTACCTCGCTGGCCGCGCCGCCGCGCAGGCACTGCGCCAGCGCGGAATGCTCGGAATCCACCGGCACGATCTGTCCCGCCGAGGCGCGGCTCGTGACGAGCGGCCCCCCGATGATCAACGACTCCTTGTTGGCCAACGCCAACGTGTTGCCGGCCTCCAACGCCGCCAGGGTCGGCCGCAAACCAACGGCTCCCGTGATGCCATTGAGCACCACATCACAACCGAGGGCGGCCGCCTGGGTCGAGGCCTCCTCGCCGATGCCGTGGAACGCAGGCGCGAACTCCGCGACCTGCTGGGCCAAGAGCTGGGGGTGCCCACCGCCGGCAGTCAGCCCAACCACCCGGTAGCGATCCGGGTTGGCGCGGATCAGATCGAGGGCCTGGGTGCCGATGGATCCGGTGGAACCAAGGACAACAACATCGCGACGAGCCACGACAAGCGACCGTACACTGACGGCGCGTTCGGGCCGCGCAACGACAGGTGCCGCTCACTCTCCCCGCAGGATGGGACGCAGAGCATCCAGGACCGCGACGTCTTCGATGGTCGACGGAATCGCCGCCTCTTTCCCATCGGCGATCTCTCGCATCGTCTTGCGCAGGATCTTGCCCGACCGCGTCTTCGGCAACCCGCCAACTACCTCCACCTCGCGGAAGGACGCCACCGCGCCAATCTCCTCCCGCATCATCGTCACCAACTCCGCGCGCAACTGGTCGGGCGCTATCTCGACCCCCGACTTGAGCACCACGAATCCGCGCGGCACCTGGCCCTTGAGAGAGTCGGCCACGCCAATCACGGCACATTCCGCGACCGCTTGGTGACGGGAGATCACCGCCTCCATGGATCCCGTGGAGAGTCGATGACCCGCGACGTTGATCACGTCGTCGGTGCGACCCATCACATAGAGATAGCCGTCGTCGTCAAGGTAACCCCCGTCGCCCGACAGGTAGTAGCCAGCAAAGGCGGACAGGTACGACGAGACGTACCTTTCGTCATCCCCCCACAGCGTCGGCAGGGTGCCCGGTGGCATCGGCAAGCGCAGGCAGATCGCCCCTTCCGTGTTGGGCGGCACCACGTGACCCCGCTCATCGAGCACCCGCACGTCGTACCCCGGAACGGGCAGCGACGGTGAGCCCGGCTTGATCGGCACCGGGTCGAGACCACGCAGGTTGGCCGCGATCGGCCATCCAGTTTCGGTCTGCCACCAGTTGTCCACGACCGGGACACCCAGGATGTCGCTTGCCCAGCGATAGGTGTCGGGGTCGAGCCGCTCCCCGGCCAGAAAGAGAGTCTCCAGGCAACTGACGTCCTGGCCATCGAGCAAGGTCGCGCTCGGATCCTCCTTCTTGATCGCGCGGATGGCCGTCGGTGCGGTAAACAAGGCCCGCACCCGATGTTGGGCGATCACCCGCCAAAACGCCCCAGCATCCGGGGTGCCGACGGGCTTTCCTTCAAACAACACGGTGGTCGCGCCATTGATCAGCGGCGCATAGACGATGTAGGAG
Source organism: uncultured Actinomycetota bacterium (assembly GCA_963814245.1). Classification (GTDB taxonomy): domain Bacteria; phylum Actinomycetota; class Actinomycetes; order Propionibacteriales; family Nocardioidaceae; genus Nocardioides. Next base: position 560,343 of record CAWFBY010000003.1, on the reverse strand, counting down.
TGGCCGACCACCCAGCCCACATCCGAGGCCGCCCACCACACGTCCCCAGCTCCACAGCCGTAGACCGCCGGCAGCGACCAGGCCATAGCCACGGCATGGCCGCCGTTGTCCCGGACGATGCCTTTGGGCTTGCCTGTCGTGCCCGAGGTGTAGAGCACGTAGAGCGGGTCCGTGGCTCGAACCTCCACGCACTCCGCCGGCCGCACGCGCCCGATGCGCATCGCGATATCCCAGTCCACGTCACGTTCGGACGTCAGGTCCGCGCTCAACTGGGGGCGCTGTTTGACGATGACCGCCTCAGGTTGGTGGGTAGCCAACTCGATGGCTCGGTCCACGAGAGGCTTGTAGGCGATCACCCGCGACGGCTCGATCCCACAACTCGCGGTGACAACGACCCGCGGCCGGGCGTCGTCGATCCTGATCGCCAATTCGTGCGGGGCGAATCCCCCGAACACGACCGAGTGGATCGCGCCGATCCGCGCACAGGCCAGCATGGCGACCACAGCTTCGGGGATCATCGGCAGATAGATCACGACTCGGTCGCCCTGGGCCACCCCGAGGCTGCGCAAAACCCCAGCGAAGGCCGCCACTTCGGCAAGCAGTTCCGCATAGGAATAGTGGCGCACCGTCCCGGTGACCGCAGAGTCGTAGATCAACGCGGTCCGATCTCCCGCACCGTGGACGACGTGACGATCCAAAGCGTTGTAGCACGTGTTGAGGGTCGCCTCGGGAAACCAGCGATAGAACGGCGGTCTGCTGTCGTCAAGAATCCGCTGGGGCTTAGCGATCCAGTCGATCAACCCCGCGGCCTCCCCCCAGAACGCAGTCGGGTCGGCGATGGATCGCTGATAGGTCGCGCGGTAGCCAGCCATAGGGCCTACCTTGGCCGTCCGGCCTTGCCGCGTCCAGCGACGCGAGCCCTCACTCACCAGATGCGGCTGAGCGTCGACGAACGGATCTGAAGGCTCGGCCAGCTCGACTCTGCGGAGGCCACCCCGGTCTCGACCCCGGCTGGGCTCAACATCTAGGCTGCGGAACATGACCCATGCCACCATCGGGGGGCCTTCGCTGCCCCAGGAACGACGCCTCGTCACCGAGATCCCCGGGCCCGAGTCCGCCGCGCGCTTTGCTCGCAAGAAGGCCTTCGTGGCCGAGGGAATCGGGACCACGTTGCCGGTCTTCATCACGGCCGCCGGCGGCGGCGTACTCGTGGATGTCGACGGCAACTCGCTCATCGACCTTGGCTCGGGCATCGCGGTGGTTTCGGTGGGCAACGCCGCCCCTGAGGTAGTGCGCCGAGTCCAAGAACAGGTGGCTGCGTTCACGCACACCTGCTTCATGGTGACGCCGTACGACGGCTACGTCGACGTGTGCGAGGCGCTCGCCGAACTCACGCCCGGTGAACACGCGAAGAAGTCAGCGCTGTTCAATTCCGGCGCGGAAGCGGTCGAGAACGCCGTCAAGATCGCGCGATCGTTCACCGGCCGCGATGCGGTGGCCGTCTTCGATCACGCATATCACGGGCGGACAAACCTGACGATGGCCATGACGGCCAAGAACATGCCCTATAAGCACCGCTTCGGGCCGTTCGCCGGTGAGGTCTACCGCGCTCCGATGTCCTATCCCTTCCGCGATGGACTCTCCGGCCCGGAGGCTGCGGCGCGCGCTATCGACGTACTCGACAAGCAGGTGGGCGCCGCCAATCTCGCGGCCATCGCGATCGAGCCGATCCAGGGCGAGGGCGGCTTCATCGCTCCGGCCGAAGGCTTCATTCCGGCGATCGCGGCCTGGGCCACGGCCAACGGCATCGTCTTCATCGCCGACGAGATCCAGTCCGGCTTCTGCCGCACCGGCGACTGGTTCGCGTGCGACTTTGAGGGGGTCGTCCCCGACCTCATCACCACCGCCAAGGGCATCGCGGGGGGCATGCCGCCTGCCGGGGTGACCGGCCGCGCGGACATCATGGATTCGGTGCACGTCGGTGGGCTAGGCGGGACGTACGGCGGCAACCCGGTTGCCTGCGCGGGCGCGCTCGGCGCCATCGCCGAGATGAAGACTCATGACCTCGGGGCACGAGCGCGAGCGATCGGCGACCTGATGCGCGAACGGCTGCTGGATCTGGCCGAGAAGCACGGTGTCATCGCCGACATCCGCGGCCGCGGGGCGATGATGGCGATCGAACTGTGCGAGCCGGGGACGCTCAACCCCGACGCGGCCCGTGCGTCCGCCGTCAACTCCTACTGTCACCGCGCCGGCGTCGTCACCTTGACGTGTGGCACCTGGGGCAATGTCTTCCGCTTCTTGCCGCCGCTCTCGATCAGCGACGCCCTCCTCCATGAGGCATTCGACGTCGTCGCCGCAGGCTTCGAGGCAACCGCCTAGCCGACCCGTCGCCGTTTCACCACCGACCCGTCGCAGTTTCACCAGGGTCGGTGAGTTTGCGCCGACTCGCGAGGCTTCCCGCGTGAGTTTGCGCCGACTCGCGTTACTCGCCGATGTAGGACATGACGTGCTTGACGCGCGTGTAGTCCTCCAGGCCGTACATCGAGAGGTCCTTGCCGTAGCCCGATTGCTTGAAACCGCCGTGCGGCATCTCGGGCACAAACGGGATGTGCGTGTTGATCCAGACCACGCCGAAGTCCAAACGCTTGGCCATCCTCAGGGCCCGCGCATGGTCCTTGGTCCACACCGAAGAAGCCAGTCCGTAGTCGACACCGTTCGCCCATCGCAGAGCCTCGCCCTCGTCGGCGAACTGCTGCACCGTGATGACCGGGCCGAAGATCTCAGTTTGGATCTGCTCGTCGTCCTGGCGCAGGCCGGACAACACCGTCGGTTCGTAGAAGTAGCCACTCTCGCCCTGACGTTTGCCGCCAGACTCAATCCGCGCGTGGTCGGGCAACCGGTCGACCATGCCGCTCACGTGGGCGAGTTGATTCTCGTTGTTCAAGGGTCCGTAGAGCACACCTTCCTCATCTGGCATCCCCGTCTTGGTGTTGCGCGCTTGCTCCGCGAGAGCGGCGACCAACTCGGCGTGCACACCGGGCGCCGCAAGCACCCGGGTCGCCGCAGTGCAATCCTGCCCCGCATTGAAGTAGCCCGCAGCCGCGATGGCTTCAGCGGCGGCCCCGATGTCTGCGTCGTCGAACACGACCACCGGTGCTTTTCCACCAAGTTCCAGGTGCGCCCGCTTCAACTGCGCCGCCGCCGACGCAGCAACCTGCATGCCGGCCCGGACCGAACCCGTGATCGCCACCAGCTGAGGAATCGGGTGTTCGACCAAGGCGCGGCCGGTGTCTCGATCACCCGTCACCACGTTGAGTACCCCGGGCGGCAGGAACTCCTGGCACAGCTCAGCGAGCAACACCGAAGAAGCCGGCGTCGTGTCACTGGGCTTGAGCACCAACGTGTTGCCCGCCGCCAGAGCCGGAGCGATCTTCCAAATCATCATCATGAGCGGGTAGTTCCAGGGCGTCACCTGCCCGACTACACCGATCGGTTCCCGGCGAATCATTGAGGTGTAGTCGGTCATGTACTCCCCGGCGGACAGCCCCTCCAGGACTCGAGCCGCGCCGGCGAAGAACCTGAGCTGGTCGACTGCCGGTGGCAACTCCTCATCGATGGTGAAGCCAATCGGCTTCCCGGTGTCCTTGGACTCCACATCCACAAACTCGCGTGAGCGCTCCTCGAGCTTTGCTGCGATGTTGAGCAGGGCCAACTGCCGTTCCTTCGGGGTCGTCGCACCCCACGTCTCGAAGGCGGCGTCGGCGGCACGGAACGCACGGTCGACGTCCACCGGTCCCGACTTGGCCGCGCCGGCATAGACCTCGCCGGTGGTGGGGTCGATCACGTCGTAGGTCTCCCCCGTCGCCGCGTCGACAGAATCGCCGTTGATCACATTTCGGAACACCGTGCTTGCCATCTCGAGCCACTCCTGAAATCGGTCTGAATGCCGCGCCGGAGCTCCTCCGGAACTAGCGCCGAGACTAGCGATCCACCGACGGATTCTGTAGGGGTGGATCCGTATTACGACGGAATCAGAGGAATCCGCCACCGTGAACGTCGATATCCCGGACGTCAACCACCCGTGCGTCAGGATGGGCCCAGCAGTCGACCGACCGAGGGAGAGCACGTGCGACGCTGGGGCACACCGCTGGGCATTGCGGTCTTGATCGCCATCGCCGCAGGGTTGTGGTGGCTGATGCTGCACGACCTCAAACTCGCGGCGTACGCCGTGGCCGCAACCCTGACCCTCCTGCTTCTCGCCGCCCTCGTCCTGTGGCGTCGGGGTCATCGCCGGTGGACCGGGGCGCTGGTGCTGATTGTTGCCGCGCTGCTGGGCGCCGGTACGTTCTACGCCTACAACCTCAACGCCAAACTCGACAAACTCCCCCGCCTGGAAGAGCCCGCGAAGTTCGACGAAGGTCGACCGACGTCGGCCCCCAACAAGTCCATGAACATCTTGCTGCTCGGTGCGGACAATCCCAACCCTGAGTCCGAGAAACCATCGGTCGCGGAGTTGCTGGCCGACGGCTCTTGGGACCCCGGCGCCTACCGCAGTGACAGTCTGATGTTGCTGCACATCGCGGCCGATAGGAAGTCCGCGTCGGTCGTGTCGATCCCCCGCGACTCCTACGTGCCGATCTTCGACGACGAGGGGCGTCAGCAGCCCGCCAACAAGATCAATGCCGCGTTCTCGGCCGCCGGCCCCTATGCGACGTTGCGAACCGTCGAGGAACTAACCGGCCTGCGCATCGACCACATGGCGATCATCGACTTTGAGGGATTTCGGGACCTCACCACCGCCATCGGTGGCGTGGAGGTCTACGTCCCCGAGGATGTCTATGACCCCAAGCGCAAACAACAGTGGACCAAAGGCTGGACCCACCTCGAGGGGGAACTCGCCCTCAACTACGTGCGGATGCGCTACGGACTCACCAACGGGGACTTCGATCGTGTCGCCCGGCAGCAGAACTTCCTGCGCGCCGTACTCGCTAAGTTGACCGACGAGGGGACGATCGGAAACCCCACGACGCTCAGCAACACCCTCGATGTCGTGGTGCGCTATCTCGCAGTCGACGCCAGGTGGTCCAGCAGCGAAATTCGCGACCTCGCGCTGGGGCTCGGCGGGTTGAAGCAAGAGCACATTCAGTATCTGACTCTCGCGCTGGACCGCTACGAGACCATCGAGGGTGTCGGCTCCGCCAACATCATCGACGAGGCTAAAGCCGCCGAGCTCTGGCAGGCGATCGCGACGGAACGGGTTGAGAAGTACCTTGAGCAATATCCCGAGGACGAACTCAGTCAGGCCGACGAGGTGCGCTAAGTCGCTGCCAGCTCACGCGACATAGACGGATTGGCCGGCGATCCAGGTCGACGCGATTTTGGCTGCGCCGATCTCGCCAGCCGGGCCAGCGAAGACGTCGCGGTCCAGAACGGCCAGATCCGCCGCCATCCCGGCCCCCAGCACCCCGGCATCGTCACGATGACACAACCTCGCCGACCCGGCTGTGTAGGCGGCGAACGCTGTCCGAAGGTCCAGGGCCTGTTCGGGCAGGAACGGTTCCGTGCCCACGTGCCCGGTCTCGGCGTACGCCGTGCGATTGACCGCCACATGGATGGCTGCCAGCGGATCAGGCGAGCTCACCGGCCAGTCGCTCCCAGCGGCCAGTTTGGCCCCCGACTGGTGCAGGGCGGCAAAGGGATATTGCCAGCGGGCGCGTTCCTCACCGAGGAAGGGAATCGTCAGCTCGCTCATCTGCTCATCAAGACAAGCCCACAGCGCCTGCATGTTGGCAGTCACGCCGAGTTCGGCGAAGCGAGGCACATCCATCGGGTCGATCACCTGCAGGTGTGCAATGTGGTGCCGCAGATCCCCCGTCCTGGGTGCAAACGCGAACGCGTCGAGGGCTTCGCGCACCCCACGGTCGCCGATGGCATGCACGTGGACCTGGAACCCTTCGGTCGCCAGCGCCGCGACGTAGCCCTTGAGCGCCTCACCCTCAACAAAGGAGTGGCCGCGATTGGTGGTGGTGTGCCCGCAGCGATCGAGGTACGGCGCACCGAGGGCCGCCGTGAAGTTTTCCGCCACCCCGTCTTGCATGATCTTCACGCTCGTCGCCCGCAGTCGGCCGTGGGTGTAGGCCGCTCGCCGGTCCACGAGCTCGCTGATTTGTTCGGCGCCGCGATTGCGGTCCCACCACAACGCCCCCACCACGGTGCCCTTCAGCTCCCCCGATTGGGCCGCGCGAAGGTAGGTGTCCGACGGGTCATTGATGCCTGCATAGTCCCCCAGAATCGCATCCTGCCAGCCGGTCACCCCCATCGAGTGGAGATGGGACTGCCCGGCGAGGAAGGCCCGGAAATACTCCTCGGGATCCGTGCTCGGCACGTGGGCGGCAATGACCGCCATTGCCCCCTCATGCACGGTGCCCGTCGGGTTTCCGGACCCATCGCGCTCGAAGTAGCCGTCGGTTGGGTCGGCGGTATTCGTATCGATGCCGGCCCTGGCGAGCGCGACCGAGTTGACCCACGCACCGTGATGGTCCCGATTGGGCAAGAACACCGGCCGATCGGGAACCACTGCGTCCAGATCTGCTGCCGTGGGGGTGCCGCCCGGGAACGCCGACATCGACCAACCGCCGCCCAAAATCCACGGGAGGTCTGGGTTGGCCCGGGCATAGGCACCAATGGCGGCGAGGTAGTCATTGCGGGTAAACAGGCCGGACAGGTCGCAGCGAATCCGCTCTAGCCCGCCCTGAACCGCGTGCACGTGCGCATCGACGAACCCGGGGGCCACCAGGCCACCCGCCAGGTCTATCTCCGTTGCCCCCATCAGCGCCATCGAATGCAGCTCTGCGTCGGGGACGACCGCGGCAACTCGGTCCTCGGTCACCACGAGGGCGTGATCGGGGAGATAGCGCCGTCCGTCGAAGACGGCCCCGTTGCGGAAGACGGTGGTCATGCCCTGCCCTCAAGGAGGGGCCCGGCGGGATCGTGACTGATGCCCACCTTGCGGGCGGCCAATCCAGACAGGGCTTCCAGACAAACTCTGTTGGCGAGGAACGCCGTGATCTCAGCATGGTCGTACGGCGGCGAAACCTCCACCACGTCGATCCCCGCAACCGGCAACTCCAGGCAGATTCGGCGTACGGCGTCCAGCAGCTGCCGGGACGAGAGGCCTCCCGGCTCGGGCGTCCCCGTGCCCGGCGCGTGGCTCGGGTCGCACACGTCGATGTCCACCGAGAGGAACACGGCGTCGCACTCGTCGAGGGAGATCTCGAACGCCTCGTCCAGGCAGGCGTCGAGCCCCCGGGACACAATCTCGGTCATCTCGAAGGAACGCATCCGCTGTTCGGCCATCCAGTCCAAGGTTTCGGGACCGGGCCAATACCCGCGGAGCCCCATCTGCAGGAAGCGATCGCCCCTCAACGCCCCCGATTCGATGAGGCGGCGCATCGGCTGGCCATGGCCATAGAGCGAACCGAACTCGATGTCACCGGTGTCGGCGTGCGCGTCGAAGTGGATCATCGACACCTTGCCGAATCCCCGGTGCCGGGCCACACCGGTCGCGTCAGGTAAAGCAATGGAGTGGTCCCCTCCCAGCACCAGCGGAATAGCCCCGGATCTGGCAACGGCGAAAACAGCCTCTTCCAGATTGCCCAGTGCGCGCTCAATCTCCCCCGGCGGCATCTCCACGTCACCGGCGTCCACGACCCGAATGTCTTGCAACGCATCGACTCGCAGCGCCAGATGCGGGCGCGACCCGTCATGCGCCAGATAGCACGATTGCCGGATCGCCATTGGGCCGAACCGCGTGCCCGGACGATGCGACGTACCGCCGTCAAAAGGGGCACCCACGATGACAACATCGGCGTCGGCATAACCCTCGGGTTCGGCGAGATCTACGGCATCGACACCCAAGAACGTGATGTCCGGACCAAACTGCGCTCCATAACGGCTCATGCCCGATTCCTATCAGTACCTAGCCCTGCTGCGATAGTGCAACGAAATCCGCAATAAATCTGGCCCCACGCCACGGATTCACTTGCTGTCGGGTCCACGACCGGGCACGATGGTCGAAACTACAGCGAAGAGACGAGACGACATGTCACAGGAACTTGACCAGGTCATGAATGCGGTCGATCACGAACGACTCCAAGAGTCAGCCCGAGACCACCTGTGGCTGCACTTTTCGCGTCACTCGGTCTACGAGGGTGGCGACGTACCCGTCATCGTGAAGGGCGAGGGCGCCTACATCTACGACGCACAGGGCAAGCGTTATCTCGATGGTCTCGCTGGCCTTTTCGTGAATCAACTGGGTCACGGCCGCACCGAACTTGCCGAGGCCGCCGCCAGGCAGGCGTCCACGTTGGCCTTTCACCCGCTCTGGTCCTATGCGCACCCTGGCGCGATCGAGCTCGCCGAGCGGGTCGCGGCGTACGCCCCTGGCGATCTGAACCGGGTCTTCTTCACCACCGGGGGCGGCGAAGCCGTCGAGTCGGCGTGGAAGTTGGCCAAGCAATATTTCAAACTCACCGGGCAGCCGACCAAGCACAAGGTCATCAGTCGCTCCATCGCCTACCACGGCACCCCGCAGGGTGCCCTGTCGATCACGGGCATTCCGGGGATGAAGGCGCCGTTCGAGCCCTTGGTGCCCTCCACGTTCCGAGTGCCCAACACCAACTTCTATCGCGCGCCCGTGCACACCGACGACGAAGAGGCTTTCGGACTCTGGGCCGCCAACCGAATCGCGGAAGCCATCGAGTTCGAGGGACCGGACACGGTTGCGGCGGTCTTCCTCGAACCGGTGCAAAACTCCGGTGGCTGTTTCCCGCCACCGGCCGGCTACTTCCAGCGGGTTCGCGAGATTTGCGACGAGTACGACGTGTTGCTGGTCAGCGACGAAGTGATCTGTGCTTTTGGCCGCCTTGGCCACATGTTCGCCTCCGAGCGTTACGGCTACCAGCCCGACATCATCACCTGCGCCAAGGGCATCACCTCGGGTTATGCCCCCCTGGGAGCCATGATCGCGTCGGATCGGCTGATGGCGCCGTTCCTCGAAGGACACAACTCCTTCATGCACGGCTACACGTGGGGCGGGCATCCGGTGTCAACCGCAGTCGCGCTCGCCAATCTCGACATCTTTGAAAACGAGAAGATCAACGAACACGTTCGGGACAACGAGGGCGCGTTCCGCTCCACACTCGAACGCCTGAACGATCTCCCGATCGTTGGCGACGTACGCGGGGCCGGATATTTCTATGGCATCGAATTGGTCAAGGACAAGGCCACCAAGGAGACGTTCAGCGAGGTCGAATCCGAGCGGCTCTTGCGCGGCTTCTTGTCCAAGGCGTTGTACGACGCCGGCTTGTACTGCCGCGCCGATGATCGGGGCGACCCGGTTATTCAGCTCGCTCCCCCGCTGATCTGCGACCAGTCCCACTTCGACGAGATCGAGCAGATCCTCCGCGTCGTCCTCGACAAGGCCTGGACCCTGCTCTAAAACCCGTTGAGTTGGGCCCGCCTTCCCCTTGAGTTGGGCCTCCCTGGTCGTTGAGTTGGGCCTCCCGGCCGACCCTGCGTTCCGTTGGCATCCACGACCCCTCACGTCAGGGCACAAACCAGTTCGCTCGAACCTCCCCCAACTCGGCAAGCAGTCCCAACTCAACGGGAAGGCAGTCCCAACTCAACGGGAAGGCAGTCCCAACTCAACGGGAAGGCAGTCCCAACTCAACGGGAAGGGGGGCCCAACTCAACTTAGGAGTCGAATCCGAGGCCGAGTCGGTCGAGGGAGCGGAGCCAGGTGTTGCGCTTGCCGCCGTTGGCGTCGGCGCGGGCAAGGGACCAGCGGGTCAGATTGATGCCGATCGAGCGCGCAGGCTCGGGTGGGAAGGGCAGCGGCCGCTCCCGCACCATCTGGAGCCGAGTCCGCTCGGACTCCTCACCGTGGAGCAGATCCAGCATCACCTCGGCGCCGAAGCGGGTCGCGGCCACACCCAACCCGGTGTAACCCATGGCATAGGCCACCCGCCCATCCTTGGCGGTGCCAAAGAAGGCCGCGAAGCGCGTGCAGGTGTCGATCACGCCACCCCACCGGTGCGAAAAGCCCAGGCCATCCAATTGGGGGAACGTGTCGAAAAAGTGCTGAGCCAGCAGCTGATGCGTCGCAGTGTTCTGCTCCAGCTCGGGCGCGATCTTGTTGCCGAAGTGGTAGACCGCGTCGTACCCACCCCACAGGATTCGGTTGTCCCGCGTCAGCCGGTAGTAGTGGAACAGATTCGACGAGTCCCCCACCCCCTGGCGACCCTCCCAGCCGATCGCCGCGAGCTGGGCTGCCGACAGCGGCTCGGTAGCCAGCACATGGTCATAGACGGGCACGGTCATCAGGCGGAGCCGACGCAGCAACGGCGGAAACCCATTGGTGGCCAAGGCCACGCGATCGCAGCGCACAGTCCCGTGATCGGTCTCGACCTCCACGAAGCGTCCGTCGTCGTGCAGCCCGGTCACGAGGGTTTGCTCGTAGATGCGTACGCCGAGCTCAAGGCATGCCTTGCGCAGGCCCCAGGCGAGGCGTGCAGGCTCGACCATCGCCATGCCAGCGGTGTCGAGCAGGCCGCCAAGATAGGTGGGCGAGTTCACCAGCTCGCGCACTTGTGGGCCATCGAGCAGGCGTACGTCGTGCCCGGCGTCGCGCATCGCCTCGCCGTACTCCGCCAACTCCTCCACCTGATGTGACGCCGTGGCCACATCGAGGCCGCCAGTGCGTTCCCACCCACAATCGAGCCCATAGCGCGCAATGGTGTCGCCGATAGCCTCGAGATTCTCGGCCCCCAACCGGTCGAGCTCGGCTAGCTCGTCGGGCCACCGCGACAGCCCGTTGCCAAACCCGTGGGTCAGCGAAGCAGCGGCAAAGCCGCCGTTGCGCCCGGAGGCCTGCCAGCCACATTCGCCGGCCTCGAGGATGATCACGTCTCGATCGGGAAACCGTTCCTTAGAGCGCAGCGCGGTCCACAATCCGGTGTAGCCGCCGCCCACCACAACCAGATCGGCTTGGTCCGGGCCAGTGAGCGGCTCAAGCGCGGGTGGTCGAGCCGGATCATCAAGCCAGAGTACGGCGGGCGCGGCACCCTCCAGGGCACGCAGCGATGCCGCCGACACGGAGTGCACCATCGCCTCAGCTCCGCGCTCGGCGCCGGGAGGTGAACTCACCGGCGAGCACCATGCCCAGCGCCAGCAGGAACATCACCGAGCCGATGACATTGATCTGGGGTGGGATCCCCTTGAGCTGAGCCCCCCACACAAACATCGGGAACGTTTGCGAGCTGCCGGAGTTCAGGTTGGTGATGATGAAGTCGTCGAACGACAGCGAGAAAGCCAACAGCGCCGCCGACAGGATCCCTGGAAACACCAGTGGGAAGGTCACCCGCCAGAACGTTTGCCACTCGTTGGCATACAGATCCATCGCGGCCTGTTCGATGCGCGGGTCGAGCCCCGCTAGGCGCGCTTTAACGGTGACAACCACGAAGCTCAGGCAGAACATGATGTGGGCCAACAAGATGGTCCAGAAGCCGAGCGAACCCGCCAAGCCGCCGGAGATGAAGAGGGCCAGCAGGGACGAACCCATCACGATCTCGGGCGAGGCCATCGGCAGGAACGTGAACACGTTGGCAACACCCCGGCCGCGGAACCGATGCCGCACCAGGGCGAAGGCCATCAGCGTCCCGAGCAGCGTCGCGCCGAGGGTGGCGGCCAGCCCGATCTTGATCGACAGCAGCACCGAATCGCACATGCCGAAGGGTTCGCACGGATTCAGCCAGTTGTTCCAGGTGAAGCCATCGAAGGAGTAGCTCTGCTTGGACGCGGGGTCGTTGAACGACATCAAGATCACGACAAAGATCGGCATGAACATATAGAGCAGGACGAGCAAACCCAGACCCAGGATCAGGTGTTCGCCGAGCCACTTTCCGACGCGCGTCATACGAGATCCTCCGTCCCTGCGCGCTTGATGTAGACCAGCACGAGCACCACGATGATGGCCATCAGAATCACCGAAAGGGCCGAGGCTTCGGGGTAGGAACCACCGTCAAACAGCTTCTGGATGACGCTTCCGATCATGGTCGTTTGTGGATTGCCGAGTAGTTGCGCGTTGATGAAGTCGCCGGCGGCGGGGATGAAGGTGAGCAGGGTTCCGGCGACCAGGCCGGGCAGTGAGAGCGGCAGCGTCACTTTGCGGAAGGTCGTGATCGGCGAGGCGTAGAGGTCGGCGCCTGCCTCCATCAGCCGTGGGTCGATCTTCTCCAGCGAGGTGTAGAGCGGCAGCACCATGAAGGGTAAGAAGTTGTACGTCAGTCCCGTCACGACCGCAAATGGGGTGGCGAGCAGTCGCCCGTCCTCCCCCAGGAGATGCACGAACCGCAGCGCGTCGGCCACCCAGGCCTGATCGCCCAGGATCAGCTGCCACGACAGGGTGCGGATGAGGAACGAGGTGAAGAACGGCGCGATCACGGCCACCAGCATGAGGTTCTTCCAGCGACCGGCCTTGAAGGCGATGGCATAAGCCAAGGGATAGCCGAGCGCAATACACGCAGCGGTGGCCATCAGGGCATAGAGGAAAGACCGAATGAGTTGGGTGTCGTATTCCCGCAACACGTTGGTGTAGTTCTGGATATGACCGGTCATCGAATAGCCGCTTTCGAGCGACCCCGCAGGGTCGTAGAGCGACGTGCTGACCAAACTGAACATCGGCACCACGAAGAAGATCGTGAGCCAGATGGCGGCCGGAAGCAGTAGGAGATAGCCGGTTAGACCACGCTGTCGCGTGTCTTCGACGGGTACGGCGACCGCGTCGTCGCTAGGGTCGCCTCCCGGCAACCTCACGAGAGTTCCTCGGTCTCGACCCCCGCCGCCGCGTCCTGATCGGCGTCGAGGAGGAAGGTGTGTTCTGGCATCCAATGCACGTCGACGGCGTCACCGACGCGGAAGCTGTCTCGAGCTCCGCTGTTCTGTTCGAACACCATGAGCTCTTGACCCCACGGCATCTTGGCGAGGTATTGAGTGCTCACCCCGATGAAGCTCACGTCTGTCACGGTCGCACCACGCAGGAGGTTGGAGCCATCTGCGGTCTCGGAGTCGGCCGATGCCAAGAAGACCTTCTCGGGTCGGACTCCCACCCAGACATCGCCTGCGGCGTCCATGGACCGTGAACGCACGCAGCGAAGCGCTGCACCGCGAACGTCGACGCTGACGAAATCCTGATCGCCACTCACCACGGTTCCGCGCACCAGGTTGGATTGGCCCAAGAAGTTAGCGACGAAGGTCGTGTGCGGGTGCTCGTAAAGATCCTTCGGCGCACCCATCTGCTCGATCAGCCCGGCATTCATCACGGCCACGGTGTCGGCCATGGTCATGGCCTCCTCTTGGTCGTGCGTGACGTGTACGAAGGTGATGCCGACTTCGGTCTGGATGCGCTTGAGCTCGATCTGCATCTGGCGGCGCAACTTCAGATCCAAGGCCCCCAGCGGCTCGTCGAGCAACAGGACCTGCGGTCGATTGATCAGCGCCCGCGCCAGGGCGACTCGCTGCTGTTGTCCTCCAGACAGCTGATGCGGCTTGCGGGCGGCGTACTGACCGAGCTCGACCAGCTCGAGAATGTCGTCCACATGTCGCTTCACCTCGGGCTTGCCCTGTCTGCGCAGCCCAAAGGCGACGTTCTCAAAGATCGTCAGATGCGGGAACAGCGCATAACTCTGGAACACCGTGTTGACGGGGCGTCGATAGGGCTTCAGATGGCTGATGTCCATCCCGCCCAACCGGATGACGCCGCTGGTGGGTGTTTCGAGCCCCGCAACCATGCGCAGCGTGGTGGTCTTGCCACAGCCCGACGGCCCCAGAAGTGCAAAGAAGGCGCCCTGGGGAACCGTCAGGTCCAGATCATCGACGGCGGTGAAACTGGCGAACCTTTTGGTCACCCCCTCGAGTACGAGGTCACTGCCGGGGGGGTTGTCCGCGTTCGTCATCTCCTCGGCCACTCGCCTAGGCTCCGATGATCTGGTTGAAGTCCTTGTCGAAGGCCTCACGCGTCTTGGTATCGGTTGCCATGAACGCGAAGGTCTGGTCCAGGATCTCACTCGTCGGGAAGATCAGCGGGTTGCCGACCAGCGATTCATCGACGCTCGCCATGGCTTCCTCGGCACCCTTGACCGGGCAGATGTAGTTGACCCAGGCGGCCAGCCGAGCCGCCACTTCGGGGTCGTAGTAGTAGTCCATCAGTTTTTCGGCGTTGGTCTTGTGAGTCGCCTTGTTGGGCACCATCATGTTGTCGCTCCACAGCGACAGACCCTCGGTGGGCGTGACGAACTTGATGTCGGGGTTGTCGAACTGCATCGCGATGACATCCCCCGACCAGGCCTCACAGGCCACCAGGTCGCCCTTGTTGAGGTCGCGGGTGTATTCGTTGCCGGTGAACTTGCGGATCTGACCCGACTTGGTGACCTCCTCCAACTTAGCCAGGGCGGTGCCCCACTCGTCGTCGCTGAAGTCGGCGGGATCGGCACCGACCAACTTGAGGAAGAATCCCATCGTGTCGCCCATCTCGGTGAGCAGGCTCACTTTGCCCTTCAAGTCGGCGCGGGTGACCAACTCCTCGAAGCTGGACACCTCGCCGGTGTACTTCGCGTTGTAGGCGATACCCGTCAGGCCGCTTTGCCAGGGAATCGACATCGTTCGGCCCGGATCCCAGGCCGGCTCACGCAGAGAGTCGGTCAGGTTCGCCTCGACGTTGGGCATGTTGGCCTTGTCGAGCTTCTGGATCCAGCCGAGTCCGATCACGCGGGCGGCCATCCAGTCGGTGAGCACGAAGATGTCACGGTCGGTCGTCTGGCAATCACCCAACTGGTTGCGCACCTTGGCGAAGAACTGGTTGTTGTCGTTGACATCGGTGCTGTAGGTCACGTCGATCCCGGAAGACTTCTCGAAGTCCTCGAGGGTCGGAAGACGTTTGCCGTCTTCGTCGATATAGAGCGGCCAGTTGGAAAAGGCCAGCGTCTTCTCAGTGTCGCTGAGGTCTTCGCTCTTGCAAGTATCGACGGTCTGCTTGGTGCCTGAGGTTCCGCAAGACGCCAGCGCGCCGACACTGGATAGGGCCAGCGCGGAGACGCCGGCGGACCGCAGGAGCCCTCGCCTGGTCAGGCCGGAGCGGCCGTAGAGTTCGTGGGCAATGTGAGCGGCCAGCTGATCGGCAGCCGAACCTGCGCTGTGGCGTGGGTTCCAGCGTGTCGTCATTGGGACTCCCCTTCCGAAGGAAAAATGCGTGACTTTCGGATCGTGTCATGCACGCCCGCCGAGAACAAGGGAATCCGTCGGCGCCTGGACGCTTGGCGACGAATTCACTACGCGCGAAACGCCAAAGTACCGACCTTCAGTTCTTTACGCCAGGTCGCAGGACTGAGACCCTTCACACGTGAACAAGCCCAGAGTTGACCGCCCGCGCGCCCCACTCGACGACGTTTCGAAGGCCATCATCGAGCAGTTGCAGCGCGATGGGCGTCAGTCGTACGCCGCCATCGGCAAGGTGGTGGGGCTATCCGAGGCCGCCGTACGTCAGCGGGTGCAGCGCCTGACCGATTCGGGCGTGATGCAGGTGGTCGCCGTCACGGACCCCCTGGAATTGGGCTTTGCGCGTCAGGCGATGATCGGAATCCGCGTCCGGGGGCCGCTCGAAGAGGTCGCCGACAAGTTGGCCGAGTTGCCCGAAGTCGACTACGTCGTCATCACCGCCGGCACCTACGACCTGCTCGTCGAGGCGGTTTGCGAAAGCGACGACCACCTTCTCGATCTCGTCTCACGCAAGATCCGCTCCATTCCCGAGGTCGAGTCGACCGAGACGTTCATGTATCTCAAGTTGCGCAAGCAGACCTACTCCTGGGGTGTGCGCTGAGCATCGGCTACGCCGAGTTGTCCCTGTGGCACACGGCACCCGACCTGGAATGGACCCCGCGGCCAGCGCTGCCGGGCGATCGCGAAGCCGATGTGGCCATCGTCGGTGCCGGCTACACCGGGCTCTGGTCGGCCTACTATCTCCTACGCGCGGATCCGACTCTGCGGATCGCGGTCGTCGAGGCGGAAGTGGCGGGGTACGGCGCCTCCGGGCGCAACGGCGGATGGTGCTCGGCACTGTTCCCCGCATCGGCGGAGAAGTTGGCCAGGCTTCCCGGGTCGGGCCGCGATGCCGCCCGGGCCCAACATCAGGCGATGGTGGGCTCCGTCGATGAAGTGGGGCGGGTCACCTCTCAGGAGCAGATCCGAGCCGACTACGCCAAGGGCGGCACCATCGTTCTTGCTCGCACGCAAACCCAGTGGCAGCGCGCTCAGGCCGAGGTGGCCCACGCACGGCAGTGGGGTCAGGACCCCGACGATCTCCAACTGCTCGACGCCGCCGAAGCCGACCAGCGCCTCAGGGCGACCCAGACGATGGGGGCGACCTACACCCCCCACTGCGCAGCGATTCATCCCGCCCGCCTGGCCCGAGGCCTGGCCGACACGGTGGAAAGCGGGGGGGTGTCGATCTATGAGCAGACTCCCGCGACCGCGATCGAGCCGGGGATCATCCGCACCCGCACCGGCACTTTGCGGGCACCCCACATCGTCCGCGCCACCGAGGGCTACACGGCACGATTGCCCGGATATCGCCGAGCGGTTGTTCCGGTCTATTCGCTGATCGTGGCCACCGAGCCACTGTCGGCCGCGCTCTGGGACGAGATCGGGTTGGCCCAGCGGGAGACCTTCTCCGACCACCGGCATCTGATCATCTACGGCCAGCGCACCGCCGACGACCGGCTCGTCTTCGGCGGCCGCGGCGCGCCGTACCACTTCGGCTCGCGCACCCACCCCACGTTTGATCACAACGCCCGCGTCTTCGCAGCGCTTCGCGAGACGGTCGTGGAGTTGTTCCCCATGTTGGGCGCCACGACCTTCACCCATGCGTGGGGCGGGGCGCTGGGGATTGCCCGGGACTGGACGGCCTCCGTCGGCCTCGACCGCCGCACGGGGTTGGCCTGGGCCGGCGGTTATGTCGGCGACGGCGTCTCCACGGCCAATCTGGCCGGACGCACGTTGAGCGACCTGATTCTTGGCCGAGAAACCGCACTCACCGCCCTGCCCTGGGTCAACCACCGGTCCCGAGCGTGGGAGCCCGAACCCGCCAGATTCCTCGGCATCAATGCCGGGCTACGGGCAATGTCGATCGCGGACGCGGAAGAGCGGCGCACCAAACGACCCAGCAGGATCGCACGGGTCATGGCGCCCTTCCTGGGAGGATGACGCCCGTGACCCCCACGATGCGAGCTCTGGTCCGCCGGCCCGGTCCGCGCCTGGCCGAAGGTCTGCTCACGCACCTCGCGCGCACTCCGATCGATCTCGACCTCGCGCTGCGCCAATGGGAGGGGTACGTCGAGGCGTTGCGCGCCCATGGCTGGCAACTGATCGAAGTGCCACCGGCCGATAGTTGCCCCGACGCGGTCTTCGTCGAGGACACCGTCGTGATCTACGGCGGCCTCGCGGTGATCACGCGCCCGGGTGCCGATGAACGCAAGCCCGAAACGCAGGCAACCGCGAGCACCCTGGCCGAGCTGGGCTATCACCTCGCCTCCATCACCGCGCCCGGGACGCTCGACGGCGGCGACGTGCTCAAACACGGCTCGCAGGTGTGGGTCGGAGTGGGGGGCCGCACCAACGAGGCGGGCGCCTCCCAACTCCGGGAATTGCTCGCACCCCTGGGTGCTCAGGTGACGGCCGTCCCTGTCACCAAGGTGCTGCATCTGAAGTCCGCCGTGACAGCCCTGCCCGACGGCACCGTGATTGGCTTCGCGCCCCTCGTGGATGCGCCGGAGGTCTGGGCGCACTTTGAGGCGGTCCCTGAGGAGCCCGGCGCCCACGTCGTCGTGCTCGACGATGACACGGTGTTGATGTCAACCTCGGCGCCGCTCACCCGATCCTCGTTCGAGGCGCGCGGGCTGCGGGTCGTGGCCGTGGACCTGACGGAGTTTGAGAAGTTGGAAGGGTGCGTCACCTGCCTGTCGGTGCGCCTGCGCCCGCCTGGCTGAGGTCAACCCAACCCGTTCTCCGCTGTGTCGGCGGGCTTACTCTGCGCCACCAACCAGGCATCGAAGAAGCCAGCCAGGTCTTCTCCCGTCCTCGCCTCCGCGAACGCCCGGAACTGCGCGCTCGAGGCCGAACCGCGTGTGTGGGCGGCCGCCCAGGCCCGCAACAACTGCTGAAACTCGGCGTTGCCGACCCGGTTCCGCAGGGCCTGGAGGGTCATCGCCCCTCGGACATAGATCTCGTTGTCGAAAATCGCATCGGGACCCGGGTCCTCGATGGAGAGTTGCCAGAACTGGGCTCCCGCCCCCGTCGAGTCATAGGTGTCACGCAGCCAGCCAGCAGCCGATTGGCCTCCGTGGGTCTCGGCGTAGCGGAGCTCGAAATAGGTCGCGAAACCCTCGTTGAGCCAGATGTCGCGCCAGTTGTGCACCGCAACGTCGTCGCCGAACCATTGGTGCGCCAACTCATGGACGAGCAGGTCCACGGCCCCCGCACCCACGGCGGGGTAGGTGGGGCGAGTTTGGTTCTCAAGGGCGAAGCCGGGGTTGAGGCTGGTTACGACGCCGCCGGTGCTGTTGAAGGGATAGTCGCCGAGCTCCGACTCAAGCCACTGGACCACCTTCGGGGTCTTCTTCATCAGCCGCATCGAGGAGTCCCGGCCGGCCGCGGAAAGCTGCTGGGACACCGCCACGAGCCACGGCGTACCCCCCGCGGGAGACCCCGACGCAACCTCGAATTTGCCGGCGGCGAAGAAGGCGAGGTAGGGCACCATCGGCTCCGCGGCGCTCCAATGCCAGGTGGTCTTGGTTGCTCCGCGGGTGTGGCCCATCGCGCGACCGTTGGCGATCACCCGATTGCCGTTGGGGACGGTGATGTGCAGCTCGAACCGCGCCTTGTCCTGCGGGTGATCGTTGGCGGGGAACCACCACGGCGCCATGTGTGGCTGATTCATCGTGACGACTTCGCGGCCGTTGGCCAACCAGTTGCTCTCGCCGGCGTAGGCGTAGTCGTCCGGACGGCCGGCGTACGACACGCGCACTTGTACGGCAGCCCCGGCCGCGAGCGGGGTGGCAGGGGTGATGCGCAGTTCATGCGCCTGGGGGCGGTCGAAACTCGCGGGGGTGCCGTCGATGGTGACCCGCGACACCGGCAACAAGAAGTCGAGATTGAATGAGGTCAACTCCTGCTTCGGTCGCAGGGTGAGGGTCGTACGCCCACTGAGCCGGCCCGTGCCGAATGCATAACCCACCTCGATCAGATAGCGCTTGACGTCATAGCCGCCATTGCCGTCGAGAGGGAAGTAGTCATCACCGATGCCGTCGGCACCGGCCACAAGCGAGGGTCCCGGGGTCGTGTGAGCCGCTTCCGAAGGATCCGCCGAGGGGACCGCCCCAGCGGTTCCCAGCCACGGAGACAACGAGGCCAACACCAACGTCAGAGCCGGGGCGCTTCGATTGCGGGGTCTGGTCACCCGCCGAGCATACGCGCGACTCGGCCCCTGCCACGGCGGATCAAACCCCTTGTCCAAGACCCTCAGCGTCAGCAAGGATGCTGTCGAACCTTGCTCGTTCCCTAGGAAAGGAGTCGTGAGATGACCCAAGCAGCCCTTGGCCTGTCGCCTCGACGAACCGGCATCCCCTCACCTTTCCTGGAGCAGTCCGACCATGTCCTCAGATTCTTCCCTCGACCACACCACTGACGAACCCGATCTCGAGCCGTCGTTTGTCTTCGACTTCGTCGCCTCGGACGATCTCGACCCCGACACCCAACGCTGGTCCACGTGGCGCAGCGTCGAGCCTCTCTGCCGAGGCCCCGAACCCCGCCCCCCGTGGATCATCACCTCCCAATCGGCCATCGACACCGAATTGGGCATCCTCAAGACCGGCAAAGAGGCCGACGTGTTCTTGATCGAACGCGCCATCCCCGACGGTGACCCCGGCGTCGTGATGGCCGCTAAACGCTATCGAGGCGAGGAACATCGGACCTTCCACCGAGCCAGCACCTACACCGAGGGGCGTCGTACGCGACGATCACGCGACACCCGAGCCCTCGCCAAGAAGACCACCTACGGGCGATCCGTAGCCTCGGGACAATGGGCCTGGGCCGAGTGGGACTCACTGGGCCGACTCTGGTCGTTGGGCCTGCCCGTCCCCTATCCCGTGCAGATCGACGGCACCGAGATCCTGATGGAATGGATCACCCACAAAGGCGAAACCGCGCCCCGCTTAGCCCAAACCCGGCCGGACCGACAGCGGTTGGCCTCCTATTTCGAGCAGCTCCGGGAGGCGATGTTGACGATGTCGGACCACGGCATGGTGCATGGCGATCTCTCCGCCTACAACATCTTGGCTGCTGGCGATCGGGTGGTGATCATCGACCTGCCCCAACTCGTGGATCTGGTGGCCAACCCCTCCGGCATGGACTTCCTGCTCCGCGACTGCACCAACGTGTGCAGTTGGTTTCGCGCTCGTGGCCTCGAGGTTGACGAGCACGACCTCTTCGCAGACCTGGTGGCGCGCTCGTTTTAGGGACGTGCGTGTCGCGCTGCGGGCAGAGGATCGGTGCGCCCAGTAGTCTCTGCCGACATGTTGGCGCGCCGCGGTCGAATCATCGTCGTCGAGACCCTGGACGAATTTGACCTGCGGGTGGCAGCCGGGTCCCTGCGCTGGTCAGGATGGCACCTGCAGGCCCTGGATCTGAGGGAGCGCAGGGACATCCTGGCTGCCGCGAACCCGGCCGGCGCACTGTTCCTCGGGTGCCGGTTTGCGCCCGGCGACGAGGAACTCGTCCGCGGCGGAGGGGGGTCGGTGTTTCCCGATGTCCCCGGGGCTCCGATCTCCAGCTATCGGTCCGCTCTCTATACGGCGACCGAGTTGTACGACACCCCGACCTACCCCGACTCACTGGATGCGAAGGCCTACGCGTGGCTGCGCGGCAGCCGCGATCTCGACGCCCGGCTGGCGCAGGCGCTCCACGATCACGCCCTTGACGAGGCCCTCGTCGAACTGGGTCCGCGGGCGCCGCTTGGTCGGCGTGATGGGCGGCCATGCGCTGGCGCGCAACGACCCGGCGTACGCCGAAGCGGCGGGCCTGGGCCACGCGGTCGGTTCGGCCTACGTCGTGGCCACTGGCGGGGGCCCCGGAGCCATGGAAGCCGCGAATCTAGGCGCCCGCCTCTCCGGCTACCCCCAGGAGGCGTTGGTCCTGGCCATCGCGACGCTCTCCGCCACACCGTCCTTCCGTCCCGACGTCACGGCCTGGGTGGATCGGGCTCGCGAAGTCCTGGATCGGTGGCCAACGACGGCAGACACCTTGGGCATTCCGACCTGGCATTACGGCCACGAGCCCCCCAACCCGTTTGCCACGGCCATCGCTAAGTACTTCCGCAACGCCACCCGAGAGGCCATCTTGTTGCAGGTCTGCGAACGCGGGATCGTCTTCCTTCCCGGGGCCGCCGGAACGGTACAAGAGGTGTTCCAAGATGCCTGCGAGAACTACTACGCCGACGAAAGTTCGGTGGCCGACATGATCTTGGTCGGCCACAATTATTGGACCGAGGAATTGCCGGGGTGGCCGCTGCTCAAGAGGCTGGCCCGCGGCCGCCCGCTGGAGAGCCGAATCCATCTCGTCGACTCGGTCGCCGAAGCCGCAGACCTCGTCTTGTCGACGAGTTGACGGGCTCACTCGGTTGCGGCCAACTGGCCACAAGCCCCGTCGATGTCGCTGCCGCGGGTGTCGCGCACGGTGGTGGGGATGCCCTTTGCCTCGATCCGACGCACAAACTCGCGTTCGTCGCGCGGGTCTGAGGCGGTCCACTTCGAACCCGGTGTCGGATTGAGCGGGATCAGATTGACGTGCACCCATCCGGGCCGCCCGTGCGCGTTCAAGACATCGCCGAGGAGATCGGCGCGCCACCCTTGGTCATTGATCTCGCGGATCATCGCGTATTCGATGGAGACCCGTCGCTTCGTGGTGAGGTAATAGTGAGCGGCCGCCTCCACCGCTTCCGAGACGCTCCACCGGGTGTTGATCGGCACGAGTTCGTTGCGCAACTCATCGTCCGGAGCGTGCAACGAGAGGGCCAAGGTGACCGGGATCCCCTCCTCGGCCAACTGACGCATCCGCGGCACCAGGCCCACCGTAGAGACAGTGATGCCGCGCGCGGACATGCCGAGCCCGTCCGGCGAGGGGTCCGTCATCCGGCGTACGGCGCCCAGCACGGCGCGATAGTTGGCGAGCGGCTCCCCCATCCCCATGAAGACGACGTTGGACACTCGTCCGGGACCACCCGGCACCTCACCGCGCTGGAGGGAGCGTGCCCCGGCCACCACCTGTTCGACGATCTCGCCCGCCGACATGTTGCGCTGGAGGCCGCCCTGACCGGTGGCACAGAAGGGGCAGGCCATGCCGCACCCTGCTTGCGATGACACGCACATCGTCACCCGGTCGGGATAGCGCATCAGGACCGATTCCACGAGGGACCCGTCCCCGAGTCGCCACAACGTCTTGCGCGTCGTACCTCGATCGGCCTCGAGGGTCCGCAACGGGGTCATCAAAGCGGGCAACAGCGCGGCCACGATCTCGTCGCGTTGACCGGCCGGCAGATCAGTCATCTCGGCCGGGTCGTCGACCAAACGGGTGAAATAGTGGCGCGCGACCTGAGCGGCGCGAAACCCCGGGTAGCCCAACGCGGCCACGACCGCGGCCCGCTCGGGCGGAGTGAGGTCGGAAAGATGTTGGGCGGGTTTGACGCGCCCGCGGGGCTCATCAAAGACCAGTGGCAGGCTCTTCGGGGTTTCTGACATCAGACTGACAGTATCCCGATCGCTCGGCGTCAGGTTGAGGTGGTCATCATCAGCCAAAACACGACCGTGCCGACCCCGAAGATCACCAGCAATGTCGTGACCATCCCGAAGAGAAGATATTTCCCAAAACGCCGGGTGGTCGGAAAGGCCATCATGGCCAGCGGCAAAGCCAAGAAGAGCAGGACGAACGGGAAGGCCTCTTCCGCCGTTCGCTCGCCAAAGAGCTTGCTCATGACGGCAACGAAGAGCCCTGGCAGCACGGTCACCAACACCAGTCCCGTAAAGAAGCCGGTGATGGCGGTGAAGGTGGGGTGATCGCGATGCCACCAGTCCAGAGGAGCGGCCGAAGCCTCCTCCAGCGTCTCGCTCTCGGGATCGAGGTCAGGGGCCGGGTCGACCGACGCCTGCGCCTCGCTCGTCGTTTGGTCACCCATGCACCCATCGTAGGCGCCCGGGACTAGAAGACGAGGTAGTGCAGCAACAGCCACACCGGGGCAATCGTGGCAAGCAGCGAATCGAGGCGATCCATCAATCCACCATGGCCGGGCACGATCTGGCTCATGTCCTTAACACCCAAGTCGCGTTTGATGACGGATTCGCACAGGTCACCCAGCGTCGCCATCACCACGGCGATCAGGCCCAACACGACGCCCACCCAGGCGGGGCCCTCGAGAAGGTAGACCACGAGCGCCCACCCGACTGCCACACAGGCGAAGAGCGATCCCGCAAACCCTTCCCAGGACTTCTTGGGTGAAATCACCGGAGCCATCGGGTGCTTGCCCATCGTGACCCCGGCAAGATAGCCGCCGATGTCGGAGGCGATCGTCACCAAGATGAACGCCACGATGCCTTTGACGCCCGCATCGATCGAGAGCCAAGCCGGCGAAGGCGAGGTGCCGCCCTCGCGGAGCAGCAACGCGACGAAGGAGCCGAGGAACGGCACATAGATCAGCGTGAACACCGAGGCGGTCGCGTTGAGGACGTAGTCGTCCACGCCGCGCCGCAACAACCACAACATCACGATCAGCGCGCTCACGCCGGTGGCGGTCACCAACGCCGGCGCACCGAAGAAATAGGCCACCACGACCATCGTGACCCCACCCAGCATCAACGGCTGTTCGGGCAGGTCGATCCCCTTGGCCGCCATGCCCTGGCCGAGCTCCCAGATAGCGACAACGACGGCGGCCGCCACGATCACCAAGAAGGCCGTCTTCCACAACATCAACGAAGCGGCGATGGCGGCCAAGAGGACGACAGCGGAGCCGATGGCGGCAGGAAGGTTGCGGCCGGCCCGGCCATGATTCGACGGCGCCGGCGGCGTTGAGGTGGCGGTCATGGGCGAGCTCAGACTTCGAGCAACTCCGCTTCCTTGTGCTTGAGCAGATCATCGATCTTGTCGGTGTGCTTCTTGGTGGCCGAGTCGAGGCGCTTCTCGGCGCCATTGACCTCGTCCTTGCCGACCTCGCCATCCTTCTCGAGCCGCTCCAATTGCTGCTTGGCGTGGCGCCGGATGTTGCGCACCGACACCCGGCCGTCTTCGGACTTGTTGCGCGCCAACTTGATGAATTCCTTGCGGCGCTCCTCGGTCAACTCCGGGAACACGCAGCGCAGGGTCTTGCCGTCACTCGTGGGGTTGACCCCCAAATCGGAGTCGCGGATCGACTTTTCGATCGCGGCGATGGCGCCCATGTCGTACGGCGCAATGATGATGATGCGCGCCTCAGGAGCGGTAAATGACGCCAACTGCTGCAGTGGTGTCGGGGTGCCGTAGTAGTCAGCGGTGATCTTGGCGAACATGCTGGGGTGCGCTCGACCCGCGCGGATAGCGGCGAACTCCTCACGGGTTGCCTCGACCGATTTGTCCATCTTCTCGTCGGCCTCGTTGAGGATGCTGTTGATCACGGGTGCTCCTGTCGGGTGCGGTGTTTCTGACGTTGTCGTGCCGTTCAGCCGGCGCTGACCAACGTGCCAATCTTCTCACCCTGCACTACCCGCAGGATATTGCCCTCTGGCTCCATGCCAAACACGACCATCGGGAGCTTGTTTTCCCCACACAGCGCGAATGCCGTCTGATCCATGATGCGCAGGCCCATGCTGATGGCGTCGTCGTAGGTGACCTCGTCCAGTTTGGTGGCCGTCGGGTCGTGCTTCGGGTCGGCGGTGTAAACCCCGTCGACGCCGCTCTTGGCAACGAGGACGACGTCACACTTGGATTCCAGCGCCCGCTGCACAGCGACCGTGTCGGTGGAGAAGAAGGGCATCCCCATGCCGGCGCCGAAGATCACCACGCGGCCCTTTTCCATGTGTCTGATGGCGCGGCGGGGGATGTAGGGCTCGGCCACCTGGCCCATGGTGATGGCCGTCTGGACGCGGGTTTCAATGCCGAGCTTCTCCAAGAAGTCCTGGAGGGCCAGACAGTTCATCACGATGCCCAACATGCCCATGTAGTCGGCTCGCACCCGGTCCATGCCACGCTGCTGCAACTCGGCGCCGCGGAAGAAGTTGCCGCCGCCCGTGACCACGGCGATCTGCACTCCGGCCCGCGAGACTTCCGCGATTTCGCGCGCGATCTTCTGCACCACGTCCGGGTCGATCCCCACCTTCCCGCCGCCGAAGACCTCACCGGAGAGTTTCAGAAGCACACGCTGATAGCCGGTCACGGGCAATCCCTTCGTACGTCGAACATGGGGCCGGGAAGCGAAAGGGCCGGTCCGCCGATGGTCTCAGTGATCATCGCGAACCGGCCTCCTCGTCGTCAGTCTGGGCTGAACCCTACTTGCTTAGGCGCCGACCTCGAACCGGGCAAACCGCTGTAGGGACACGCCCGCGGCGTCGAGGACCGCCTTGACCGTGGACTTGCTCTCGGTCACGGACGGTTGGTCCAACAACACGACATCCTTGAAGAAGCCGTTGAGCCGACCTTCGGTGATCTTGGCGATCGCCTGCTCGGGCTTGCCCTCTTCGCGAGCCGTGGCTTCGGCGATCTCGCGCTCGTGAGCCACGATCTCGGCCGGAACCTCGTCGCGGGTGAGGTACTGCGGACGCATGGCGGCGATCTGAAGCGCCGCACCCCGGGCCGCTTCGGTGTCGTCGCCGGCGTACTCCACGAGCACACCCACCGCGGGCGGGAGATCCGCTGCTCGCTTGTGGAGGTAGGCCACGACGGGTCCGTCGAAGTAGGCGACCCGGCCGAGCTGGATCTTTTCGCCGATCGTGATGGCCAAGCTTTCCACGGCCTCACCGACCGTCTTGTCACCCAAGGTAAGCGACTTGACCGAATCCGAATCGCCGGCCTGGGCGGCAGCTGCGGCGTCGGCGATTTGCTGGGCGACGGCCACGAACTCCTCACCCTTGGCCACGAAGTCGGTCTCGCAGTTGAGCTCGATCAACGAGCCCCCCGACACCGCCACCAAACCGGCCGTTGCCTCGCGCTCGTCGGCGCGCTTTTGCATCTTGGCCTGGCCCTTGGTGCGCAAGATGTCGACGGCCGCGTCAAAGTCGCCGTCCGCCTCTTCGAGCGCCTTCTTGCAGTCCATCATGCCGGAGCCGGTCATGTCGCGAAGCTTCTTGACATCGGCGGCGGAGAAGTTAGCCATCTGATTCCTACCTTGAACTGGATCGTTGGAGTGGGAGGTCCTGAGCCGGGCTCAGGCCTTCTGCTCCGCGTTGACGAAACCGGCTGCCTCGGCCGCGGCTGCGGTGCGGAACCACACCTCTGCCTTGGTGCGGCCGTACCACGGGCTGGTCGGGGCGTGGAACTTCATGGAGTCCTTGTTGCCCTTGATGTCGAAGCCCTCAGGCGCCGAGCCATCATCAACCGGAGCGGCCGACTCCTCACCGAAGCCACCGTCCGTCACGGCAGGGACCTCAGCCAGAGCAACGGGCGCTTCCGCGGCCGGCTCTTCCACGGCAGCGGCTTCCTCAGCGACGGGCTCCGCAGCAGGGGCTTCCTCGACGACCGGGGCTTCCCCAGCGACCGGGGCTTCCTCAGCGACCGGGGCTTCCTCAGCGACCGGGGCTTCCCCAGCGACCGGGGCTTCCCCAGCGACGGGCTCCGCAGCAGGGGCTTCCTCGACGACGGGCGCCTCGGTTGCCGGGGCCTTGTCGGCATCACCCTCGAGCAGTTCACGCTCCCACTCGGCGAGGGGCTCCTCTGCGCCAATCGCGGCGTCTCCGGTCTTCACGCCCGAGCGTGCGATCAGACCTTCAGCCACCGCGTCGGCAACCACGCGCGTCAACAAACCGACGGCGCGAATGGCGTCGTCGTTGCCGGGGATCGGGTAGTCGACGACGTCCGGGTCGCAGTTGGAGTCCAAGATGCCAATGATCGGGATGTGCAGCTTGCGTGCCTCTTCGACCGCGAGGTGCTCCTTGTTGGTGTCCACGATCCACACCGCCGAAGGGGTGCGGGACATCTCGCGGATGCCGCCGAGGGACTTGTTCAGCTTGTCGCGCTCGCGGCGCATCTGCAGGAGTTCCTTCTTGGTGCGGCTGCTTCCGGCGACATCGTCGAAGTCGATCTCATCGAGTTCCTTGAGCCGGTTGATCCGCTGATGCACCGTCTGGAAGTTGGTGAGCATGCCGCCGAGCCACCGTTGGTTGACGTAGGGCATCCCCACCCGGGTGGCCTGCTCGGCGATCGCCTCTTGGGCCTGCTTCTTGGTGCCGACGAACATGACCGTGCCGCCCTTGGCCACGGTCTCCTTGACGAAGGCGTAGGACCGATCGATGTAGGCGAGCGATTGCTGCAAGTCGATGATGTAGATGCCGTTGCGCTCGGTCATGATGAAGCGCTTCATCTTGGGGTTCCAACGACGGGTCTGGTGACCGAAGTGGACGCCGCTCTCAAGAAGCTGGCGCATTGTGACGACTGCCATGTGATTCTCCTGTGTGACGGAGTTGTCCGCGCGCCAAGGGACGCGACCGACCAACATCTGGCCGGCTTTCGGAGCTTGACTCCTGTTGTTTACAGTTGCTGCGGCCGGTGGGTACCGGTCGCCCTGTCGCCCACGCGAGCCCGACCCAACCAAGGCTGGGACTGAGGACTCGCCCACGGGTGAAACGACCGGCGGAGAAACTGCCGATCGCAACGCGGTCTGTGAGCGTGCGAAGTCGGACTCGACGGAGGTGTTCCCCATCAAGACCGCTGGGAGCATCGTAGTCCAGCCGCACTCCCCCACACCAATTCGGCAGCCCCACTTCGGCAGCCCTGGGGGTGCTGGGTGCCCAGCCGCCCACACGCCGAGCCACTCGTCGTACACAACTTTTGCACGGCGGCCCGGTTTCCACACGTGAGCGACGAATCGGCCGAGACGTGGCCGAATCGGGCGAGCCTGGGCACATGTCACTTCGCGTTCTCTTCGTCCTCATCGTGCTTTCAGCCGGACTAGCGTTGTCCCCCGCCCTGGCCGACGCCAAGCCTCCGGCTGCGCCAGGCACCTCCGCTCCCACTCCACACGGCTCGTGGCCCCTCACGCCGATCCCCGCTGTGGTGCATGGTTTCGCTCCCCCCGAGCAACCCTGGCTTCGCGGCCATCGCGGGGTCGATCTGGGCGGATTCCCGGGTCAGAGGGTGCTGGCTGCTCTCCCCGGGCGGGTTACCTTCGCCGGCCAATTGGCCGGCCGCGGAGTGATCGTGGTGAACCATGGCGCGACGCGTACGACGTACGAGCCCGTCCATGCCGACGTCGCCGTGGGGACCTTCGTCGAGCAAGGGGGCCTGCTCGGCACGCTCGATCCAGGGGGGTCCCACTGCCTGCCGAGGGCCTGCCTGCACTGGGGATGGTTGCGCGGGGAGGAATATCTCAACCCCCTGGCGCTCGTCGGAGCCACCGACGTTCGCCTGCTGCCGCTCACCGCTCCTCGCGACACGACCCGGTGGGCGGCCTCAGGCCCGAGGGTGCGCCTGTTGGTAGGCCCGGCGCAGGCGATCGGTCGTGACATGGGTGTAGAGCTGCGTGGTCGCCAGCGAGGCGTGCCCCAGCAGTTCCTGGACGCTGCGCAGATCGGCTCCCCCTTCGACTAAATGCGTCGCGGCCGTGTGCCTGAGCCCGTGGGGACCGATATCGGGTGCGCCGGGCACGCGGGCGATCCGTCGATGGACCAAGCTCCGGACGGCCCGTTGATCGATCCGACCGCCTCGGGCGCCCACGAACAAGGCGGCGCCTGCCCCAGGCTGGTGCAGGAGGGGGCGGCCTGCGACCAACCAGCGATCGATGGCGCGCTCCGCGGGTTGGCCGTAGGGCACCATCCGCTCCTTGCGGCCCTTGCCCAACACTCGCAGCACGCGTCGCTCGCCGTCGATATCTGTCAGGTCCAGCCCCACTAACTCACCGACCCGAATGCCCGTGGCGTACAACACCTCCAGGATCGCCACATCCCGCAGACCCAACGGCGTCTCCTCGGCGTCATCGATCGCGGAGCGGAGCAGGGACTCGGCTTCGTCGGCGCGCAACACAGCAGGCAACGTCTTGGCCGCCTTCGGCGAGCCCAACGACGCCCCGACATCGTGGGGAGCTCGTCCCATACGCGCCAGCCACGCCGTAAACACCCGCACCGCGGTCGCGCGCCGCGCGATGGTGGCCCGCGACATGCCCAGGGCCTGCTGCTTGGCCAGCCAACTGCGCAACGTCCGCAGATCGAGCTCGGAGGGATCTACGATCCCCAACCTCGCAGCGTGCTCGAGTAACCCGACGAGGTCTCCGAGGTAGGCGCGGATGGAGTGCTCGGAGAGGTCGCGTTCGGCCCTCAGGTGACGCTCGTAGTCGGCCAGCATCCGCACGCTGGACTCATCCAGCCCAGGCTCGACCGGACTCGGCGGGCCACTGGTGGGTGCCGTTCGCTCCATAGCGTTGAGTCTAGGAACCCTGACAGACCAATCAGGACGCGCCGCGCGCGACCAACATGTCCAGGAAAGCAGAGTAGGCCTCGAATCCGCGACGGTCCAGATCGACCGAGACCACCACATCGTCGCGTCGAAACGAGGCGTCGCCCCAATTGTCGGAGCCCGTGATCACGGTGCGATGTCGCTGGCCGTCAACGACGTAGTCGAGCAGGGTGAGCTTTTGATGAATGTGCTCCCCACTGCTGAAGACCCCCGGGCGAACGACCGCGCCGGCTTCCTCGAGCAGATCGAGAGAGGGGTCTCCGACAAATCGTCCCTCGAACACCTCAACGCGCGCACCACCACGCAACTTGTCGATCAGGATGTTCGCGAGTTCGCGGCCTCGGGGCCCGTGCCAGGCGTGCATGGCCACCCGAATCGAGGTGGTCTCCGCGGCCGGCACCAGCGCTAACTCTCGCTTGATCGGGTCGGTGACTCCGTCAAAACCGGGGAAGAAGTAGGCCCGGTCGCTCGCCAGGTCGAGCGACGTCGCCGGGTCGGCTATGGGACGGTCCCGAGCCTGTTGCCGGAACACCTCGCTGAACGCCGCCCACACATCGAGTCGGTCCACGAAGGAGTACACGTCGGTGTACTGCTGAGTTGTGGACAACGTGCTCAGGTTCATCGACCCGACCATCACGACATGATCAGACTTGCCGGTCTTGGAGAAGGACCAGGACTTCTGATGGCAGTGGCTGACCGTGCCTCGCGAGGAGCGACGCGTGAGGATCACGAATGAGTCCTTGTGCCGGTTGCCTCCGAGCGCGTCGCGGAGCGCCTGGGTGGCCTTGAAGTCGTGAGAATGCCTGCCGTCGACCACGATCTGGACGCGTACGCCGCGGCGCGCGGCCGCGATAAGCGGATCGGCCACCTCGCCCAGCGAAAACGAGTAGGCAACGATCCGGATCGTCTCGCCGGGAGGCGTGTGCACGATGTTGGCGACCAGAGTACGCACGATCGGATTGCGATCCGGCGAGGAGGCTGGTTCGGCGAACAGTGGCCCTGCTGGCGCGCGATAACGATCCTTCGCCGGCGACGGAGCCGGCGGCTCGGTGCTGATCTGCGGAGGCTCTGACGACGAGTTCGACCCTGGCTGCGCGGAGGATTGGCAACCGGATGCGGCAGCCACCACGGCCGCGAGGCCGAGGCAAAGGTGAAGTCTGGAACGCCGCACTTGGCGAGTTTGTCATGCCTGCGAAGCCTCGGTCAGGCGCCACCCCGCCTCGGTGGCCACGACCAACTGGCGGCCGCGCAGGCGTTCGAGGATCGATTGCACCTCGACCAACCCGATGCCGGCGGCCCGGGCAACGGAGTCAACTCCGGCGCTTCGGGACAGGGGCACGGCATCGAGAACCTGCTGCTCGCGCACGTTCAATCGATCGCGCACCCGCTCGGGAGCACGCGGCACGGTCACGAGGTGGTCCCCTGATTCGCCCAGCAACTCCAGCACGTCTTCGACCCCACCAACCAACGTCGCCGCGCCGGAACGGATGAGTTGGTGCACACCCTGCGACGGCGCACTGGTGACCGGCCCGGGCACCCCCATTACGCACCGACTCAACCGCTCCGCCCAGTGGGCGGTGTTGAGTGCTCCGCTGCGGATGGCCGCCTCCACAATCACCGTTCCGCGAGACAGCGCCGCGATGAGCCGATTGCGGGCGAGGAACCGCACCCGCATCGGGGCGCTCCCCGGAGGGGCCTCAGAGACCACAGCGCCGTGCTTGCCGATGTAGTCCAACAGGTCTCGATTTGCAGCAGGGTAGGCCCGATCGACCCCGCAGGCGAGCACCGCAACCGTGGGGGCGTTCACCGCAAGCGACCCCCGATGCGCCGCCTGATCAATGCCGTGCGCGGCGCCCGAGATGACGGCGTACCCCTCGCGTCCTACACCGGCCGCAAGTTCTGAGGCGACGCTCGTGCCGTAGGACGTCGCCGACCGCGAGCCCACGACGGCCAAGGCGTTCCCCAGTGCGCCCAGGCTCAGTGGTCCGCGCACCCAGAGTCCAATCGGCGAACCTCCGCGGTTGGCTGCGGTGCCCACGTGCGCCAGATCGTCGACCGAGGTTGGCCAGTCGGTGTCTCCCGGGATGATGAACCGATGCCCTGCGCGGGCGGCGCGGTCGAGGGCGCGCTCGGCATCGAGCCCTTGCAGTCGTTGCGCGATGTCGGTGTGCAACCCCACCGAACCGGTCTCGGCCAGCAGGTGTTCACGGACCTGGACGGCCCCCAGCTCGGCGACCAGATTGGCCAGGCGCTCATCTCCGGGCTCGGTCAGGTGATTGAGCGCCACGCGAGCGAGCCGGTCCCGCTCGAGGTGCCCGTGGTCGGTATGAGCATCGGACACGCTCACGCGGGCGCTCCATCCAGGAGCCCGAGACTCCACGTCAGCGCGTCGTGGGGAAGCGGTTCACCGGAACGCAAACACAGCGCCACCGCCACCTCCGCCGACGTCGGAGCAGCAACGCCCCGCAGATCCGCGATCGTCCAGGACATCCGGTGCACCCGGGTCACCCCCCGTCGCGTCAAGCGACCGGCAAAGACCTCATCTTCTAGCAGCCGTTGGGCCGAGTCCGACAGTGGCCAGTCGCGCGTCAGCGCGGGACCAGGGACGTGGGCGTTGAGTCGCCACGGTTGGTCGACGAAACGCTCTCCTTGGCGCTGTCGCGCGGCCTCTACTCGCTTGCGGACCGCCGCGGAAGGCTCGGGCCGGGCAAACCTGTCTCGGGCCTCATGGGGTTTGACGGGCTGTAGGTGTCGGACGATGTCGATCCGATCGGTCAGTGGCCCCGACATCTTGCGACGGTAGTCGCGACGACGCACCTCCGAGCACACGCATCGGTTTTCCCGGGCGCTCGGATGGTAGTCGCCGCACGGGCATGGATTGCAGGCCAAGACCAACATGCCGCGGGCCGGAAACGTGGCCGACTCCTGTCCGCGCGCGATGGTGACCTCGCCGTTTTCGAGCGGCTGGCGTAGGGCCTCGATGACATCGGAGTTGAACAGTGGAAACTCATCGAGGAACAACACTCCGCAATGCGCTCGACTGATCTCCCCGGGGCGAACCCAGCCCGTGCCACCGCCGAGCAGGCTGGCCTTGCTCGCGTCGTGGTGAGGAGCGAAGAAGGGCGGACGCACCAGCAGCGGATCCCCGGGCTCGAGCGCCCCAGCCAGGGAGTGGATCGCGGTGAGTTCGAGAGCCTCCGCGGGCGACAGGTTGGGCAGCAGACCCGGAATCCGCTCGGCCAGCGTGGTCTTCCCCGCCCCCTTCGGGCCGGAGAGCATCACGTGATGGCCTCCGGCGGCGGCCACCTCCACGGCGTACCTCGCGTCCTGCATGCCGACTAGGTCAACCAGATCCAGGTCGTCGAGGCGACCCTGCCCCCGCCACGAGAGGAGCCGATTGCCGGTCATCGCCGCGACGGGCGCCGCCTCGGGCACCTCGATCCCCTGGAGTTCGGCCACCACCTGACCCAACGACCGCACGCCGAACACCGCCAAACCGGGCACCATCGCGGCCTCCCTCGCTTGTGGTTCTGGGACGAAGACCCGACGAATCCCCCGCCCCACCGCAGCGAGCGCCATGGGAAGCACCCCGGGGACGGCGCGCAGTCCGCCCGACAACGTGAGCTCGCCAATGAAGACCGTGTCGCGCAGCCCCTCGCGCGGGATCTTCTCGTTGGCTGCCAGCACGGCAACGGCGACACTCAGATCAAAGTGAGTGCCTCTCTTCAGCAGGTCCGCAGGCGAGAGCAAGATCGTCACCCGACGGGTGGTGGGCCAGTCGAAACCGCTGTTTTGCACAGCCATCCGACAGCGGTCGCGTGCCTCGTTGAGCGAGACATCGGGGCGGCCCACCATCGTCGTCCCTACCACTCCGGTGGAGACATCAGCCTGCACATCGATTAGATGCCCCGAGGCCCCGTGCAAGGAGATGGTGTGGGCGGTGGCAAACGGCATCAGCCGACCCCCCTCACGTGCTCCACGGTCGCGTTGCCTCGGCGCGGCCGAACGATCGCGACGAAGTCGATCCGCACCCCCATCGGGCGCACGTCGTGGGCGGCCAACCAGGCGGCAGCGAGGCGCCGCAGCCGGGCGACCTTGACGCTGGTGACCGCCTCGTGTGGCGACCCGAAGTTGTTGTTCGACCGAGTCTTCACCTCGCACACCACCAGCGCCTCGCCGTCGCGCAAGACCAGGTCGATCTCGCCTTCCTGACAACGCCAATTGCGCTCCAAGAGCACCATGCCCTGGCTGACCAGGTGGCGCGCGGCGAGCGTCTCGCCGTACCTCCCCAAAGCCTGGTTGTGGCTCATCGTCGCGCTTCCATTGGCGGAAGAAATGTTCATCGTCGGACCTCCAGAAAGGAGCCTCCCCTGCCCGAGAAGGTCTAGACCTGAATCGACGTCAACCTGTGGAAACCGACGATTCGAGATCTACCTGTGTGTGGTTTGCGGCACAAATGCCGGTTTGCCCACGGCACAAGCCACGTGCGGGCTACCGTCCGCGCTGGAGACATATCGCTGAGAAAGGTGCGTTGATGTTCAGGTCCGGCAAACGGGGAGAGCGGGGTGCGGTGGCCGTCGAGGCTGCCCTCGTCACGCCTGTCCTCTTCCTTCTTGTTCTCGGGATCATTGAAATGTCCTTACTCATGCGAGACACGGTCTCGACGACAAGCGCCGTTCGGGTGGGCGGTCGTGTTGCGTCCGTGTCGGCAGGTGCCGGGCCCGGTGTCTGTCAGGCCAGCGCCAGCCCGCCTCCGTGTTCGCCGGCCAACACGCCGGCGCTTGCGCAGGCCGCGGCTGACGCGATCCAACGGGGTGGCAGTGCCATGCCCAAGGACCGCATCGAATACATCCTCGTGTACGACGCCAACGCGGGGGGCTATCCGCTTCCGGAGGGCAACACCAGCCTGACCTGCACCAGCGCCTGCGTGCGATTTGTCTGGGACGCAGGCCTCAACAAGTTCCGCTATGGCGGTGGCACCTGGATCTCCACCACCATCAACGCGTGCGTGAACCACGCCAACCGTGACTCCGTCGGGGTTGCGATGATCGCCAACCATCCGTGGATCACCGGTGTGTTCGGCAGCGGGGTTGAGCTCACCGAACGCACGATCATGAACTTCGAGCCGCTACCGGCCGAGTCCTGCATGCCTGGAACACACGCGTGAGCGCCCGGTGGGTGGCGTCTTTGAAGCGACGCCGAGATGAAGCCGGCTATGCCGCGATCCTTGTGGCACTGCTCAGCGCCACCGTGCTGATGCCGTTGTCGGCGCTGGCTGTCGACGTTTCGCGGTGGTACGTCGAGGTCGAGCGCGTGCAAGCCGCAGCCGACGCCGCATCGATGGCAGGCGTTACCTACCTGCCCACCGACTTCGCCAACGCATCGGCAACCGCCCGCACGGTGGCGGCTCGCAACGGATACCCCAACGGCGGCAACACGACAGTCGCCGTTGCCCTGGGCGAGAAGCCGACTCAGTTGAAGGTCACCATCTCCAGCACCATCCCCAACGCAATCTCCGCCTCCTTCAGCGACAGCTTCACCACTATCACGCGTTCGGCGACCGCCGACTACAACGGTCCCGCGCCGATGGGGAGCCCGTGCAACACGTTCGGCAACGAACCGCTGGGCAGCCCCGGGGCACCTCCGGTGGCCAGCCAGCTCACGGTGCCACCCGGTGGCGCGCAAGTGCTCCACCACCCCTCAGTTCTGGGGGCTGGTGCATGGGCCGAATGTCTCCAAAGTCGACGGTGACCAGATCATGACGCGCTACTGCTCGTCCACCGACGACGGTTGTGGATCGGGCAGCCCGCGGGCGAACTCCGAGTTCCGCCCGCAGGGGTACTTCTACATCGTCCGGATCGGCGCCGCAGCCGTGGGAACTCCGGTCACCGTGCAGATCTACGACCCGGCGTACGTCAACACCGGTCAACGCTGCGAGTCTCGGCCTGGCACTCCCGGGAGCAACAATCTCAACCCCTATGCCACAACGGATGCGATCGCGCGCTATCAGACGAGCAGCACGCCCAACGCGTTCTGCAATGGCGACAGCAACCTGACCAACTCCGCAGGCGGGACCACCGAGATTCCGACGGTGACGTCGTTTGCGATGCGTTCGCCTATCGACACCTATGTGCCGGCCAACGCTCCGGTGATGTCGGGTTGCGTCAAGCAGTATCCGGGCTACGGCTCAAGCTCGGTGAACGTTAATGCAGTCAGCACAGAGCAGCGGTAGCTACAACGCCAACCTCGCCGCGGTGCTGCACCAGTGGGTCACCCTGTGCACCTTCACCCCGACCCAAATGGGCGACTACTACATCCAGATCCGCACGAACGTCGCGCTCAGCACCTCGAGTCCCGACGGAAAGGGCGGCTACAACGGAAACATGGCGGTGGTCAACCAAACCGGCGACAACACCGCGGTCACGGGGACGGGGTCCAACTCCTTCTCGATCCGTGCAATCTCCTCGGCCGGTGGAGCCGTGTCGGTGGCCGGCTGGGAGCGGATGGCGATGTTCGTCAACGCCAACACCGCTTCGGCAACGTTCAACCTGGTTCGGGTCGTGCCGGCTGCGGCGTCGAAGACCCTCGACTTCGAGTTCTTCGACGCTGGTGACGCAGCCGCGAGCGGAACGATTCGTGTGCTGCCCCCAGCCGAGTCGTCCCTCACCCTAAGCGGTTGTGTGGGCAGCGGCCGGGTGAACGGCTCCTTGTCCAACTGCCAGGTGACGGGCGTCTCGAGCGCAGCCGGCTGGAACGGCAAGTCCCAACACATCAAGGTGCCGATCCCGAACTCCTACACCTGCAACTCCACGATCGCCGGTGGTTGTTGGTTCCGGGTGCAAGTGACCTTCGGAACCGGAACCGTGAACGACGTGACCACCTGGTCGGCCCGCATCGAGGGCGATCCGGTCCGCTTGATCAAATAGCCCCGAGTCGGCGCAAACTCACGGGGTCGGGGTTCCATGACTCGTGAGTTTGCGCCGGCTCGTGCCCAATTTCGGCGTGAGTTTGCGCCGACTCGGGCCCAATTGTGGGTGAGTTTGCGCCGACTCGGGTTATGCCTCGGGGGGATCGATGTCGGCCGGGCTGAGTTCCTCGACGTTGACGTCCTTGAAAGTCAGCACCTTGACGTTCTTGGCGAAGCGCGCGGGACGGTACATGTCCCACACCCAGGCGTCGGTCATCGACACCTCGAAGAAGACTTCGCCGACCTCGGTCCGGGCCTTTACATCCACTTGGTTGCACAGATAGAACCGACGGTCGGTCTCGACGACGTACTTGAAGATCGAGACCACGTCGCGGTACTCGCGGTAGAGCGTCAACTCCATCTCGGTCTCGTACTTCTCGAGATCCTCGGCACTCATCAGGGCTCCTCGCTGGCGACGTTCGCGCCCTCATTGTGCACCGCACTCCCCCGGCACAACGCCGCGGCCCGCCGCACGTTGACGAACCTGCGACGATGCACCGGCGCGGGGCCGTGCACCGTCAGCGCCTCGGCGTGAACATCGGTGATGTAGCCCTTGTGCGTCTTGAAGTCGTACGCCGGGTAGGCCGCGTCCAAGCTCGACCATGATCCGATCCCGCGTCACCTTGGCCAACACCGACGCGGCAGCGATGCAGCCGGCGACCCGATCGCCCTTCCACATCGCGAGGCCCGGGACCTCCAGGCCGTCCACAGGAAAACCGTCGGTCAAGACGTACGCCGGGCGCAGGTCGAGCAGCGCGACCGCGCGGCGCAACGCTTCGACATTGGCCACGTGCATGCCCAGTTGATCGCACTCCTCGGGCTCGATCACCACGACGGCCCAGGCCAGGGCGCGCCTGAGAATGTGGTCATAACAGCGCTCGCGAGCCTTCTCGGTCAGCAGTTTGGAGTCGGCCAACCCCGGGATGACTCCCGCCTTGCCTGCAGGAAGAATCGCGGCCCCCGCGACCAGGGGCCCCGCGCAGGCGCCGCGCCCGGCCTCGTCAACGCCGGCGATCGGCTCGATCCCGACGCGGCGCAGGGCTCGCTCGTAGCCATACAGCCCAGCGTCGCGGCGTACGGTCAAGCCACGCGGAAACTCACTCATCGGCAGTGCTCCACGGGGTCAGCGGCGCGCCACTCAAGAAGCGTCGGGAACATCCGCGAAACTATCGGGCCGAGAAACCCAGCGGAAGTTCTCCCGCGGCCACAGCAGGACAAAGACCTTCCCGACGACCAGGTCCACGGCAATGAACTCATCGCCGGGCACGCACTGCTTGGCCTTCGGGGCACACATGTGCACCGTCGAATCTGCCGAGTGTCCGCGGTTGTCGCCCATCACGAAGATGTGACCGTCGGGCACCGGACCCGCAGTCCACTTGCAGGTCCCGGTCATCGGGCCGTTGCATTCGGTGTTGGGGTCGTCTTGGACATAGTCACCCTCTTCGAGGGGCACCCCGTTGACCATCAGCCGACCCGAGTCGTCGCAGCAGGTGATCACATCGCCTTCGACGCCGATCACCCGCTTCACCAAGTGGCCACCTTGGGGATAGAGGCCGATCTTGGCCATCGCCTTCGTGACCGGGCTCGAAGGGCCGGCCGAAGCGTTGCCGCCGAGCCAATCGCCGGGATCCTTGAAGACCACCACGTCGCCGCGCTGGGGGCCGCCCCCGCCCCAGTAGGAGACCTTTTGGACCAAGATCCGGTCGTTGTTGACCAGTCCCGGCTCCATGGACTCCGAAGGGATGTAGAACGCTTGGACGAAGAAGGCCTTGATCACGATCGCCAGCACGAGGGCAATGCCCAGCAGCAAGATCGTCTCTTGCCACAGCGGCAGCTGCTTGCGCTGCTTTCTTCCCAGATTTGCCCGCGGTGGGGGTTGCTTCCGGATCGTCAATGACGCCAGCGTTGTCGCGATCTTCGGAAGTCACCAGCAGAGCCTAACCACCCGGTGGGCGGATCGACCTCAGGCCTCGCGGCGTTCCTTGATCTTGGCTGCCTTGCCGCGCAGATTGCGCAGGTAGTAGAGCTTGGCGCGGCGTACGTCGCCGCGGGTCACGATCTCGATCGTCTCGAAGATCGGAGAGTGCAAAGGGAAGGTCCGCTCGACGCCCACGCCGAAGGAAACCTTGCGCACGGTGAAGGTGCGGCCGATCCCCGATCCGTGCACGCGAATCACGACGCCCTGGAAGACCTGGACGCGCGAGCGACTGCCTTCGACGACCTTGACGTGGACCTTGATGGTGTCGCCGGCGCGGAAAGCGGGCACATCGTCGCGCTTGATGGCGGTGCCGATGTCGGCAATCACATGGGACATGGTGAGCTCCTCGCAAGTGCCACAGGTCAGCCGCGGAATAGGTGTGTTCGGTGTGCGGAGCGTCTGTCGCTGGCCGATGCGTCTGCTCCCCCTGTGGCAGGAACTCGCGCGAACCCTCCGACTGAACTGCCCGGAGACCTCTTCGACCGATAGACGACCAAGGAGGAATTGTGCCAGAGCCATGCCGCGGCAAGAAATCGGGGGCGGACCGGTCCTTCGCGGCCGCTAGACTCGCTGGCTCCAGGGCACCGCCCCGTCTCCGCCGTACGTCGTGCACCGCCGCGACCTGGCTCTCACCGTCCGGGAGACCCGTCATGTCCGAGCAACCGCGTCCCGTCACCTTCGGCAGAACCGCGCCCAGCCTGGGCGTCCGCGACATCGACTCCGCCATCGGCTTCTATTGCGGCGTGTTGGGCATGACAGTCACCTTCGAAAACGGATCGCCGACCGGCTTCGTCATCGTCGAACGCGACGTCGCTGAGATCCACCTCACCCGCGATGCCTCGCATCGCCCCGGCACCACCAACGTGGCGCACTTGATCGTTGACGACGCCGAGGCGCTCTACGACCACGTCGTGCAGGCGGGAGTGCGGATCATCAAGGGCCTGCGTCGCGAGGACTACGGGATGGTGGCCTTCGTGATGGCCGACCCGGACGGGAATCGCATCGACGTGGGTCAGCAGCTTTAGTTCGGCCGACCCGGCGCTCTCACGCGCGGCGTTTGGTCAACCGGACAACAGTGGCGTCCACGTTGGCGGCGGGCCGATAGCCGGCGCGTTTGTAGAGCCGGAGATTGTCCGCGCTCCCGGCGCCGGTGAAAAGTTCGTACGCCGCCACGTCGGCCGGTGCTGCGTCCTCGATCTCGCGCAGCAGGAAGCGGCCCAACCCGCGCCCCTGCAGGTCCGGCGCGACCATCAGCCGACCGATGTGCCACACCCCGTCGCGCTCCACGCCCCGGACGGCAGCGATCAGCCTGCCGTGATGCCGGACGACCAGCGTCAGCCACTCCCCGAGCCACGTCGAAACCTCGGCTAGGGGCTCATGCAGGGCATCAATGTGCACCCCCGGGTTGGCCTGGCTCTCCTGCAACCAACAGGCCCGCTGCAGAGTCAACAGCTCCCCGGCATCGGCAGGCTGGGCCAGCCGGATCTCCGCATCGGCCAAGTCATCGAGACTGATGGTGCGTCCGGGGTGAGCCAGATCCGGGCGTCGTTCGGTGGTCCGCCGCAGCGACTGGGCGTGCCGCCAGGCCGCGATCTCACCGTGGTTTCCGCTCAGCAAGACCGGCGGGATCTCCCGATCGCGCCACACGGCAGGCTTGGTGTAGACGGGATATTCGAGCAGCCCTGACTGGTGCGACTCCTCCACCAGCGAGTCCGGGTTGCCGACGAACCCCGGAAGCAGCCGCCCGACCGCCTCGATGATCGCCAGGGCTGCGACCTCGCCGCCATTGACCACGTAGTCGCCGAGAGACACCTCGACCACCTCACACCGAGCCGCGGCATAGTCGATCACCCGCTGGTCGATTCCTTCGTAGCGTCCGCACGCGAAGATCAGCCGTGAGCGCGAGGCCAGATCCTCGGCCAACTCCTGGGTCATCGGGGCCCCGGACGGCGTCGGCACCACCACCGTCGCTCCCGCCAACTCCAAGGCATCGAAGGCGGCGCCCCACGGCTCGGGGCGCATCACCATGCCCGCACCACCCCCAGCAGGGGTCCCATCGACGGTGCGGTGTCGGTCAACGGCCCACTCACGCAGATCGTGAACCCGCACATCGAGCAACCCCGCCTCGCGTGCCTTTCCCGCGAGCGAGAGCGTGAGTGGGGCCAGATAGTCGGGGAAGATCGTGATGACGTCGATGCGCATCAGGAGTCTTCCGGGAAGGGCGCGACCAAACCAGGTCGATCGGCGATGACGACCTTGTTCTGCTCGAGGCTGACCTCGGGCACGAGCGCCGCCACGAAGGGCACCAGGGCATCGCGCCCGTCGGGGGTGCGCACCGACAGCAGGTCCTGAGCGGCTCCGTGTACGACGGCGGTCACCTCGCCGAGCGACTCCCCGTCGAGATCGACCGCCTGGAGTCCGATCAACTGGTGATCGTAGAACTCGTCGGGATCCTCGGGTTGCTCATCGGGACCGAGAGTCGCGTGCAAGACCGTGCCACGAGCCCCCTCGGCCGCCGTGCGATCCGTCAACTCCTCGAAGGTCGCCAACAGCACCCCCTGGTGCCATCGGGAGGCGGCAACGGTCAGGCTCGAGCGTTGGCTTGCCGCGCCGGCAGGCGACGTCGCGCGCAGCGTCGTACCTGCAGAAAAGCGCCGTTCGGGCTCGTCGGTGCGCACATCCACGGTGACCTCCCCACGGAGCCCGTGCGGCTTGCCGATCCGACCCACGACTACCTCGATGCCTGCCACGGGTTCAGGGTAGAGGCGCGGCCGCCGCACCCGAAATGCAGATCGGGTGCCACCGTGAGGTGACACCCGATCGGCCGTGCGAGTGGATCAGCGTTGGCGGTCGACATCGACGAAGTCAATGCGCGCGCCGCCGCGGCCCGCGAGGGCAGAGATGACGGTGCGGAACGCCGTGGCGGTGCGGCCATTGCGGCCGATCACCTTGCCGAGGTCATCGGGGTGAACGCGCACCTCGAGCACCGAACCGCGACGCAACTGCTTGTCGCGAACCGTGACGTCGTCGGGGTTGTCGACGACGCCGCGGACCAGATGTTCCAACGCTTCGGTGAGCAACGTGCTCACGCCTCTTCGGCAGCGTCGGTTGCGTCTGCTGCAGCCTCCGCGATCTCGGCGGCACCCTCGGGTGTCTCGTCGGCGGGAACCTCGGCAGCCTCAGCGGGTGCGGCCTCGGCGGGAGCCTCGACGGCCTCCACGGGGGCGGCTTCGACAGGAGCCTCAGCAGGGGCCTCGACGGCCGCAACAGGAGCCTCGACGGGAGCGGCTTCCTCGGCGACGGGGGCGGGCTTCTCGGCCTTCTTCGACGCCTTCTTGGTGACCGCTTCGGCCTTGGGCTCGTTGGCGGCGTCCTTGAGAGCTTCGTTGAAGATCTCCAGCTTGTCGCGCTTGGCGTCCTTCACCTTCAGGGTGCCCTCGGTGCCGGGCAACCCCCTGAAGGTCTGCCAGTCACCGGTGATCTTCAAAATCACCTCGACGGCCTCGGTCGGCTGCGCGCCGACACCCAGCCAGTACTGAGCGCGCTCAGAGACGACATCGATGTAGGAGGGATCCTCCTTGGGGTGGTACTTGCCGATCTCCTCGATGACCCGACCATCGCGCTTCTTGCGCGAGTCGACCACGACGATGCGGTATTGCGGGACCCGGACCTTGCCCAGGCGCTTCAAACGAATCTTGACGGCCACGTTTGTGGTGTCTCCTCAGAAATTGTGTGTGGTGAGCATCCCGCGGACCAGGTGGGGAACCGGGTCGGGAAACTCGGTGGGCGCTGTACCGTGCGGATGAGAGGGTCCACACGGCACAGGACTCAGCGCGACATTGTGCCAGATGGGTACGACGGCTCCGAAATCCTCAGCTCGCCTGGTCGAGACCGATCGCCTCGCGAAACGGCCCGAGCCCATCGACCTCTAGCGGGTGTGGCCCTCGCACAAACTGATCGGGGGTCAACACCAGCCCGAGATTGCGGGCCATCTCCCCCGGTCTGCGTTGGAGTCGGCGCTCACCGTTGGGGCGATAGCCCACCTTGCGGCTGACCGCCCGGGAGGCCGGGTTGTCCACAAAAGCAGCCGAGGTCACCTCGTGCGCGTCGAGGTGGTCGAACGCAAAGGCACAGATGACCTGGCGCATCGCCGTACCGATTCCTCGGCCTTGGAACGCCCTGCCCAGCCACGACCCGGTCTCGCCCGACCGGGTGACGAGGTAGTCGACGGTCTCAAAGCCCTGGGCGCCGACCAAGACACCTTCGTGCCACACGGCGAGGTGCAAGGACCAAGCGACGATCGAGAAGTCGGCT
Organism: uncultured Actinomycetota bacterium; assembly: GCA_963814245.1. Classification (GTDB taxonomy): domain Bacteria; phylum Actinomycetota; class Actinomycetes; order Propionibacteriales; family Nocardioidaceae; genus Nocardioides. Next base: position 517,297 of record CAWFBY010000003.1, on the reverse strand, counting down.
CGACTGCGCCAGTGGTATTGCGCCGCGTTGCGGGCAAGATGCCCGGGCGCGGCGTCGGTCCAGGGGACCAAGAAGGGCATGGTTTCGGGGGCATGGATCCCCCCTTCGGCGAGGTCGCACAGCGCGGGCAACGTCTGGTCGTCGATCCCGCGCAATTCCAAGGAACCCGAGCGCAGGCGAAGGCCCAACATGGGACTCAAATCCGCCACCGTCAGCACAGGGTCAGTGTGGCGTACGACGACTGCCGGTGCCTGGTCATTTTCTCGATGTCACCGCACCACGTTGCCGCGCAAGACCACTCGCTGAGGGGTCCGCAGAATGTGCAAGTCGGCACGGGGATCAGCGTCGTACACCACGAAGTCGGCGGGCGCGCCCTCGTCGAGGCCGGCGTTCCAGCCCAGCCACTCGCGCGCGCGCCACGAGGCCGCCCCGAGCGCATAATCCGCGGGCATCCCCAACTCGGCCAGGGCAATCACTTCGCCCGCGAGGTTGCCGTGGCGGCTGACTCCGCCCCCGTCGGAGCCGGCATACATGGCCACGCCGGCGTCGTAGGCGGCCATCAGGGTGTCCCTGCGACGAGCGAAGAGGTCCGTCATCCGATGCGCATAGGCGGGGAACCTTTCGGCCCCGGCTGCGGCGTACTCCGGGAACTTGTCCAACTGCATGACGGTGGGCACCAAGGCGATGCCTCCTTCCACCATCCGCTCGATGAGCTCGACGGAGAGGCCGGTGCCGTGCTCGATGCAGTCGATTCCGGCCTCGATCAGTCCCGGCAACACCGCCTCGCCGAAGCAGTGGGCGGTCACCCTCGCCCCGTGCGCGTGCGCGACGGAAATGGCGGTGGCAAAGTCGTGCGCTTCGAACGACGGCGCCAGATCCCCTGCTTCGCGCGAGATCCAGTCGCCGACTAGTTTGACCCAGCCGTCGCCAGCGTCGGCCTCAGCTGCGACGTACGCCGCCAGCTCGGCGGGCTCGACCTCGTGGGCGTAGTTGCGCAAGTAGCGGCGGGAACGCGCGATGTGGCGCCCGGCCCGGATCAGGCGGGGCAGGTCTTCACGCTCCTGGATCCAGCGGGTATCGGCGGCCGAGCCTGCATCACGAATCAGCAGCGCTCCCCCGTCTCGATCCGCTACGGCCTGGACGAGTGCCTCCTCCTGACCGATCGCGCCGTGATCGTCGAGACCGATGTGGCAGTGCGCGTCCACGAGACCGGGAACGATCCAGCCGTGGCCAGCTGCCTCGACCCCTCGCTGGGCCTCGTAGGTCACCAACCCGTCGCGCACGTAGAACTCCCGAACCTCGCCGTCGGGCAGCACCGGTCCGGAGAACTTCAAAGCTGGCGACCTCTGAGCATCCGTCACGACCCCGAACCTATCGCTGCGCTCAGTCGAGGTGTGCCAGGAGCCAGCTCGGGCTCATCGCGGCGGCCCCCACGTGTTCCACGCGGGCCCGCAACATATGGTCGGCGGTGATGACGGTGACCCTGGCGCCCGTCTCGCACGCGTGTCGTGCCTCATCCACGATGGTGTCGTCCCCGCCACGCTTGGCGTGCACCGTCCGAACATGCCCGTCTCGCCCTGGCCTCACGCCGCCCTTGGCTGCCCCTTCGAGGACCACGACGATTTCGTCGTACGACGTGTCCGCCACCATCAGCGCCTCATGAAGGCGTCGGGCTGCTCCCGCACGATCGCGCCACCAGCCGTCGGGCCGGGTGCCGACCACGTTGGCGGCGTCGACGACGAGCACGCTACTCATTGGCTGGTTGTTCCGTGCCGGGCTACTTGAGGAACTTCGAGAAGTCCTGGGGCAGATCGAGCGCCGCCGCAGCCTTCTCGTAGTCGATCTCCTCCCCGTCGGGGTTGCCGAACGGATTGGTGGCGGGGGCGGTTTCGAGGCGCGCCTTCTCCGCTGCTGCGGCCTTGGCGGGGTTGCCGGAAACGCGACGGCCCTTGGCGGGCTTGGCCTTCGCCTTGTTGCGACGGCCACCGGCAGCCGCCACACCCGGCATGCCCGGCAGCCCGGCCATCCCGCCCTGGGCGAAGGACTGCATCAACTTGCGCGCCTCAAAGAACCTGTCGACCACGTTGTTGACATCAGAAACCTGACGCCCCGAACCGCGGGCGATCCGGGCGCGGCGCGAACCATCGATGATCTTCGGGTTGGCCCGTTCGGCCGGGGTCATGGACTGGATAATCGCCTGCAGCCGATCGACTTCGCGCTCGTCGAAGTTCTCGATCTGATCGCGGTATTGCCCCATCCCGGGGAGCATCCCCATGATCTTGGACATCGAACCGAGCTTGCGGACCTGCTGCATCTGCTGCATGAAGTCCTCAAGGGTGAACTCGCCCCCCTTGCCGAGCAACTTGTCGGCGGCCTTAAGTGCCTCCTCCTGATCGAAGGTCTTCTCGGCTTGTTCGATCAGCGTAAGCATGTCGCCCATCCCGAGGATGCGCGATGCCATCCGATCGGGGTGGAACAGGTCGAAGTCGGTCATCTTCTCGCCCGCAGAGGCGAACATCACCGGCTTGCCCGTGATCGAGGCGATCGAGAGGGCGGCGCCACCGCGGGCGTCACCGTCGAGTTTGGTGAGTACGACGCCGTCGTACCCCACGCCTTCGAGGAAGGCCAGCGCCGTCGTCACCGCGTCTTGACCGATCATCGCGTCGACCACGAACAGAACCTCATCGGGGTTGACCGCGTCACGAATGTCCGCAGCCTGTTGCATGAGGTCGGCGTCGACGCCCAGTCGGCCCGCGGTGTCGACAATGATCACGTCGTGCAACTTGCGCTTCGCGTGGGCCAGCGACTCCTGCGCGACCCAGACTGGATCACCGACGCCATTGCCGGGGGCGGGGGCAAACACGGGCACGCCCACACGAGAACCGTTGACCTCGAGCTGGCTCACGGCATTGGGCCGCTGGAGATCGGCCGCAACGAGGAGGGGGGTCTTGCCCTGGTCCTTGAGCCACAGGGCCAACTTGGCGGCCAGCGTGGTCTTGCCGGCACCCTGGAGGCCGGCCAGCATGATCACCGTGGGCCCGGTCTTGGCGTACCTCAGCCGACGCGTTTCCCCACCGAGGATCGCGACCAATTCCTCGTTGACGATCTTGATGATCTGTTGGGCGGGGTTGAGGGCCTGACTGACCTCTTCGCCGCGCGCGCGATCCTTGATGGCGTCGGTGAACTGCTTCACGACAGGTAGGGCGACGTCGGCTTCAAGCAACGCGATGCGAATCTCGCGCGCAGTCGCATCGATATCCGCATCGGACAACTTGCCTTTGCCACGCAGATTCTTGAACGTATCGGCAAGCCGGTCGGAGAGGGTGGCGAACAAAGGTGGTCCTCGGCTGGTCGGTTGGTGCCGCGCGGGCATGAGAACCCCGTGGAACCTCGAACGAGTTGAAGCCCAAGCCTAACCGGGGCCCACCCCCCGGCACTAACCCTTCTCCCGACCCGTCGCAGTTTCACCGCCCACCCGTCGCAGTTTCACCGCCCACCCGTCGCAGTTTCACCGCCCACCCGTCGCAGTTTCACCGCCCACCCGTCGCAGTTTCACCGCCCTACGCCTCGCGTCGCGTAACGTGTGGAACGTGGAGATCGTGATGCAGTTTGTCTTGGGCGTGGCCATGATCTCCTTCACGACCTGGGCTCTGGTCAGATTCCAGCAGAGTCTGGCGAAGCCGGGAGGCCGGGCCGGGTTCGGCGGCATCTCCGATGGTTTGGGCAACATGATCGACGTTTTCGACCCAGGGCAGGCGAGGGCCGCACGCGAGATCAAACGGAACTTTGACGCCGGACCTATCTCTCGGATCCCCGACGACGAGGACGACTTGCCGGTCAAACTCATCAGAAACCCTGATGGCTCGCCTCGCGCAGTTCGGGTGCGCCGTTCAGGACGGTGAAACTGCGACGGGTCGGCAGTGAAACTGCGACGGGTGGGCGGTCAAACTACGACGGATCGGTGAGGGCGGCTCGGACGGCGTGGGCGGCTTCGGCCGCGCGGCATTCGGAGAGCGCCCCGGCCCCCAGCTCCTGGAGATAGAGCACGTCGACTGCTTGCGGCCCGACCGTGTCCACGTGGGCGGAGCGCACCGAGACTCCCTGCTCGGCTAGGGCCGCCAAGACGAGGTAGAGCACCCCCGGCCGGTCCGTGGCTCGGACCTCCAGCACGGTGGCCGACGAGGATGCCTCCGGGTGGACGGCGACCACCGGTGGCAGCGTGCCACTCAGCGCGGCGCGCAATCGGGAGCCCGGGTCGGTGCGACCAGCGACGATCGCCTCGAAACGTTGGCGCAGCACGGCCGGATCAAGGTGCTCGTCGGCGACCTCCCACACACTGAAGGCCACCTCGCTCTGGTTCCAGGCTCGGGCGCTCCGGATGGAGGCCCGCTGGAGGGCGAGCGACGCGGCCACATCGGCCAGGAGGCCGACCCGATCTCCGGACACCACGGTCAGGCGTGCCCCACCAGCGGCCACCTCGACGTCGATGCTGACCGCGCCAGGATCCCGGCGTACGACCGCGGGCACGGGAAGTTCGTCATTGACCAAGCGGGGTGCGGACCCCCCGGCCGCTTGCGCGACGAGGGCGGCGAGCGAGCGCTCGGCCAGCGTGCGAACCAAGCCGGCCCGCCAGGTGGTCCAGGCCTGAGGCGATGCCGCACGGGCATCGGCCTCGGACAAGGCCATCAAGAGGGACAACGCCTCGGGAGTCGTGATCCGAGCCGTGATGTCGGCCACCGTTGCCGGATCGTCTGGGTCGCGGGTCGTGGCTGTTTGGGTCAGCAGCAAGTGCCAGCGCACCAGCGTCGCGATCAGATCCACGGTCTCCGCATCGAAGCCCAACCGCTCGGCTACCGCGCGCGCGATGGGTTCGCCCGCGACGCTGTGCTCGGTCAGCCCTCCCTTGCCGATGTCGTGCAGCAGCGCTGCCACCATGAGTACGTCGGGGCGCGCGACCTGGCGGATCAACCTGGAGGCCTCGATGCAGGTCTCGACGACGTGGCGATCGACGGTGAACCGGTGGATCGTCGAGGCATGCGGGAGCAACCGGATCCGCTCCCATTCGGGGAGGATCCGCTCCAACGCTCCGGTCTCTTCCAAGGTCTCCCACACGCCCAGGAGCCCCGGGCCGGCGGCTAAGAGGCGGACCAACAGATCCCTGGCCTCACGCGGCCACGGATCCGGGAGCGGCAAGCCCGCCCGGACCAGCCGGGCAGCGGTGGCGGGCGCCAACACGACATCGCGTTCGGCGGCCTCCACGGCGGCCCGCAGGAGCAGCAGCGGGTTACGATCCGGCCGTGCCGAGGTGTCCAGGACCACTTCACCGGCGGCGAGCGCCACTCCCTGTCCCAGTGGGGTGAGAGCAGGTCGACGAGGGCCCGATGCCTCGGGTCGATCGAGGACCGACTCTGCTCGGCGCCAGGTCAGTCTGGAAAGGTGCGTGAGTCGCCGACCGATCTCCCGCACATGGGTCTGCGCGGCGGCTGCGTCGGCCAAGCCACAGCCAACGGCCAGGTCGTCCCAGGCTTCCGGGGCGATCCGATCCGTGGGACGGCCGGCGGCGTGATGATGCACATCACGGACATCGAGCAACGCCACCCGTGATCGCTCCAGCTCGACATGGGGGACATCCACGAGCCAGCTCGCCACCAGCGCCTTGAGCGCCGTCGCATCACGCAACCCGCCCTCGGCCTCCTTGAGGTCGGGCACGGCCGCGTGCGCGAGCTCTCCGACGATTTCGTGCCGTGAGTCCACCAGCTTGCGCAAGGCCGGCAAACGTTCCCGAGCGCTGCGCCGCCAGTCCGCGAGCATCGTGGTGCGCAGCCGCAGCGTCAGGTTGGGGTCCCCACACAGGTGGCGGACATCGAGCAAGCCCAGCGCCACCCGCAGATCGGCCTTCGCCGCGGTCAACATCTGAGGGAACGACCGGGTCGAGTGATCGAGCCGGGCTCCGGAGTCCCAGAGCGGATACCAGAGCTTCTCGGCGAGGTCGCCGAGATCGCAGTCCTCGTCGTGCACGAGCACCAGGTCGAGATCCGACTGCGGCGCCAATTCGCCGCGTCCATAGCCGCCCACGGCCACCAGCGCGCACCCGATCAGTGGCGCCCCGACCGCGGCGTACGCATCAGCGCACAGCGCATCGGCCTCGGCCGTGCGGCGAGCTCGACCTTCAGCAGTCATCTAGATCGCGTCGTCGTCCCGATCACCGGTGCGCACCCGCACCACGGTCTCCACGGGCGTCACCCATACTTTGCCGTCGCCGATCCTTCCTGTCTGGGCGGCGGAGGTGATGGTGCGTACGACGTCGTCGGCGTCGGCCGAGTCGACCACGATCTCGACCCGGATCTTGGGCACGAGCGCAATGTCGTATTCCGCTCCCCGATAGACCTCGGTGTGACCCTTCTGGCGTCCATAGCCAGAGACCTCGGAGACCGTCATGCCCGTCACCCCAACCGTTTCCAGGGCGGCACGGACGTCTTCCCACTTGTGCGGCTTGATGACCGCGGTGACCAACTTCATCGGTTCTCCTCCCGCTGGCTCAGCGAGCCCAGCAATCCGTGTCCTGACGAGCGGCCACCAGCCGTTGCGTGCAGGTCATAAGCAGTTTCAGCATGTACGACGAGGTCGATGCCGCTGATTTCGTGATCCTCGTCAATCCGGAACCCCAGCAACTTGTCGATCGCGATCCCGATGATGCCCGACATCACGAACGCATACACCAACACGACCGACCCGCCCAGCGCCTGTTTGCCGAGTTGATCCAGGCCGCCGCCATAGAACAGCCCGTCGACACCCGTCGGAGCGGCAGCCGTGCCGATCAGCCCGATCCCCAAGGTCCCGACGATGCCTCCGACCAGATGCACGCCCACGACGTCGAGCGAATCGTCATACCCAAACCGATACTTCAGGCCCACCGCCCACGCGCACACGACACCGGCGACGGCGCCCATCAGCACGGAGCCCAGGGGTGACAACGAACCACATGAGGGCGTGATCGCCACGAGCCCGGCGACCATGCCCGAGGCGGCACCGAGGGACGTGGCGTGACCGTCCCGGAAGCGTTCGAGAGCCAACCAGCCGAGCGACCCGGCGGCCCCGGCGACCAGCGTGGTGGTGAACACGACGGCCGCGGTCTGATTGGCTCCCAGAGCCGACCCGGCATTGAAACCGAACCACCCGAACCACAGCAGCCCGGCGCCCAGCATGACCAGGGTCAGATTGTGGGGACGCATCGCCTCGCGCCCGAAACCGACTCGATGGCCCACCACCAAGGCCAGCGCCAACGCGGAGGCTCCAGAGCAGATCTCGACCGCGGTGCCGCCCGCAAAGTCGATTACGCCCACCCGGTTAGCTAGCCACCCACCGACGTGATCGCCGGAGGAGAAGTCGAAGACCCAGTGCGCGATCGGCGCATAGACCAACACCGTCCAGACGCCGACGAAGATCAACCAGCTGCCGAATCGGACCCGGTCGGCGATCGCACCGGAGACCAGCGCGCCGGTGATGACGCAGAACAGCCCCTGAAACACCGCAAACAAGATCACCGGCACGGTGCCGGTGTTGCTGGACTCGCCCAGCAGTTGGCCCAGCCCCGCATACTCGCGCGGGTCCCCCACGAGGCCGCCGCCGAGATCGTCGCCAAAGGCGATGGAGTAGGCCACCAGCACCCACAGCACCGTGATGACGGCGAGCGAGCCGAAGGTCATCATCATCATGTTGAGCACGCTCTTGGAGCGGACCATGCCGCCATAGAACAAGGCCAACCCGGGAGCCATCAACAACACCAACGCCGCCGAAACCAACAGCCAGGCGGTGTCACCCGAGTCAAGCGCACTGGCCGCCGCCAACGGATGCGTCACGAGAGTGGCGGCAAGAGAAGAGATCGTCACGGTCCCACACCTTGTCGGATCCGCGTTTCGGCCCGGGGGCACTTGTGTTTCGGGCACATTAACGGCCCGGCCCTCCACCGGAAGTTCGGGCGATAGTCACCGGCGCCCGCCCCGCACCGAAGCGGGCACCGGTGACCTTCAGATGGCCGCTGCGTCCCGTTCGCCGGTGCGCACCCGGACCACCGATTCGATCGGGGAGACCCACACCTTGCCGTCCCCGATCCGCCCGGTCTGGGCCGTCTTGGCGACGATCCCGACGATGTCTTCCACATCGGCGTCGTCCACCGCGATTTCGATCCGGATCTTGGGCACGAGAGCGATGTCGTACTCCGCTCCCCGATAGACCTCGGTGTGGCCCTTCTGGCGTCCATAGCCGGACACCTCGGAGACGGTCATCCCGGTGACCCCGAAGGTCTCGAGGGCCTCTCGAACGTCTTCCCACTTGTGCGGCTTGATGACCGCGGTGATCAGCTTCATGCGTTCGCCTCTTCCTTGGCTTCGGTGATCTTGCCTGCGCCTGCGCCAACGCCTGCGAGCGTGCCGAGGCCGCGGCGGGCCCCGGACATCCCCAGGTCGTACGCCGACTCGCCGTGCTCCTTGGAGTCGATGCCGTCAACCTCGTCATCGGGGTCGATGCGCCACCCGATCGTGTATTTGATGGCGAGCCCGACGATCAGGGTTGCGGCCGCCGACCAGAGCATGGCGAACAGTGCGGTGAGCGTTTGTACGACGAGCGGGCCGAACCCACCGCCGTAGAAGAGCCCATCGATCGCCCCGGGGGCCGAGGCCGTCGACACGAGTCCGATCAGGATCGTGCCGACCAAACCACCGACGAGGTGCACGCCGACGACGTCGAGCGAATCGTCGTACCCGAACTTGTATTTCAGGCCCACGGCGTAGGCACACGCAGCACCAGCGACGAAGCCGATAACGAGCGCACCATAGACATCCACCGCGCCACAGGCCGGAGTGATCGCGACCAGACCGGCGACGACGCCGGAGGCGGCACCCAACGAGGTGCCCTTGCCGTCGCGGATCCGCTCGATCAGGAGCCAAGCGAGCATGGCCGCACAGGTGGCGAGTGTCGTGTTGAGCCAGGTCACGCCGGTTTCGGTCATGAACTGCGCGATGTCTTTCTCGCCGGCGTCGCCCTCAACGAAGACGATGGAGCCGACGTTGAAGCCGAACCACCCGAACCACAGCAGGCCGGCGCCGATCATGGTGAGGGTGAGGTTGTGGGGCTTCATCGGCTCCTTGCCGAAGCCGACCCGCTTGCCGATCAGCAGCACCAACACCAACCCGGCCACACCGGCGTTGATGTGCACGACCGTGCCACCCGCGTAGTCCTGCGGGAGCACCTTGGAGAATCCGTCGGCAAAACCGTAGAGACGAGCGGCCAAACCGTTCTCGTTGAGCCCCGAGAGGAACCCGCCGCCCCACACCATGTGCGAGAGCGGGAAGTAGGACAAGGTGATCCACAGCGGCACGAACGCCAGCCAGGCGGAGAACTTCACCCGGTCGGCGATGGCCCCTGAGATGAGCGCGGCCGTGATGACGGCGAACGTCATCTGGAACGCGACGAACACATAACTCTCGAAGCCGACACCCTTCAGGCCGAAGGCCGTGAACGGATTGGCGAACAGCGTGGCGACATCGCCGCCGGCGTACGACATGGACCAGCCCCACAGGACGTAAACGATGCCCACCACCGCAAGCGCGGAATAGGACATCATCATCATGTTGAGCACCGACTTTGAGCGACTCATGCCGCCGTAGAACAACGCCAGTGCGGGCGTGGTCATCATCAGGACGAGCGAGGATGAAATCAACATCCACGTGTAGTAGCCGTCCACGGAACCTCCAGGAATCAGGGTGTGCGGGCGGCTGCCCGCGCCGACGACTGTGTCTGCACGGCCCTCCGGCCCCTGTAAGCCCAACCCTGATCGCCGCTGATTTCGTCGTACGGCGCCCCGTGTTGCGTTCGCGCAACGTCTAGGGCGGGGATGTTACGACGGTGTGAACATGAACGCTTGGTGGTCTCTGAGCGGCGCCTACGATGTCGCGGTGACCTATGACATCGACCGCAGCCTGCTGCCCACCCGCCGCTGGGTCGAAGGTTTCGACGGTGGACGGAACTACCTGAGCCAAACGCTGATTCTCGCGATCGGCTGCGCGAGCGCCGCAATGGCGGTGGCGGCCTTGTTCGCATTTGCGGAATTGGGGCAAGTCAGCGTTGCGATCTTCGTTTCGACGGGTTCCATGGCCGGTCTGATGCTGCTCGTCGTGATCGGAACCCTGGCGCTGGCCGAATCGAGGGCTTGGTTGCAGGCGCAGAGCTTCGCCGGAGACATCGCTATGGACACCGGGCCGGGCATCAGTTTCGCGTTGCGCTCGACCCGGCTGCACCGAGTCCTGCCACTGGTTGCCTTGATGGCCATCGGGACAGCTGCCTGGTGGACCTGGGGGTTGTGGGGTCGCAGCCAAGCACACGGGTGGGCATCAGCGATCGTCTTGGTGCTCGTGGTCCCGCCGACAGGCACCGCCGTGGTCGGATTGCTCCTGTTGGCCCCTCGATGGTGGAACCGACGACACCATGCGCTGCGCGCTGTGCTCTGTGTGCGAGGGATCGGGCTGGATCAGGGGGAAGTGCCGGAGTTTCTCGAGTGGGACCAGGTCAAGAGCATCGAGGTCGACTTCTGGTCGCCGGCACTCTCCGACGGCGCGAAAGGGATGCGCCTTGTGGCCGTACACCCGATCGCGGCCGAGAACCTGACGATGCACCCCGAGTCAGTGCGAGCCTGGCGCGTCTTGCGGTCCATCACGTGGTTGGCCGGACGGATGCGCAACGCGTTCATCATCCCGCTTGAACAGATGGAAGATCATCCGTCGGTTGTGGTGTACGCCGTCAGGTTCTACGCGGCCCATCCCGAGTCCCGCTCCGAGCTGGGCGACGGTCGCGCACTCCACCGCTTGGGCGCCGTACTTGCGGGCCCGATCTATTCGGACCAACCCTGACCAACCAGGCCCGAGCGCCTACCCCAAGAGGGCGTCGACGAAGGCCCCCGCGTCAAAGGGCGCGAGATCGTCGGGTCCTTCACCGAGGCCGACCAGTTTGACTGGGACGCCGAGCTCGCGTTGCACGGCCATCACGATGCCGCCCTTGGCGGAGCCGTCGAGTTTGGTCAAGACGATGCCGGTGACATCGACGACCTCGGAGAACACCCTCGCCTGGATCAGGCCGTTCTGCCCCGTGGTGGCGTCGAGGACCAACAACACCTCGGTGACGGGGGCCTGCTTCTCGATGACCCGCTTGACCTTGCCGAGCTCATCCATCAGCCCGGCCTTGTTCTGCAGTCGGCCGGCGGTGTCCACGATGACCGTATCGATCTCGCGTTCAACCCCTTGGCGCACCGCCTCAAAGGCGACCGACGCCGGGTCTCCCCCTTCGGGTCCGCGAATCACTTCGACGCCGACCCGTTCGCCCCAAGTGACGAGTTGATCGACGGCGGCGGCGCGGAAGGTGTCGGCCGCGCCGAGTACGACGGTGCGGTCCTCGGCCACCAAGATCCGGGCGATCTTGCCGACCGTGGTGGTCTTGCCTGCTCCGTTGACGCCCACCACGAGCACCACTCCGGGGTTGCCGTCGGCCCCGCTGACCTGCAAGCGGCGATCCATGGTGGGGTCAACCAACGTGAGCAACTCGTCGCGGAGGACCGCTCGGGGATCGGGCGCGGCACCCCCCTCGACCCGCAGGCGGGTCCGGAGGTTGGCGACCACCTGTGCGGCGGGGGCGACGCCGATGTCGGCGGTGAGCAGGGTGTCTTCAATCGCTTCCCAGGTGTCCTCGTCGAGGCGCTCACGAGACAGCAACCCGAGTAGTCCACGCCCGAGCGTGCCTTGGGAGCCGGCCAATCGCTGCCGCAGCCGGACCAGTCGGGAGGCGGTGCCTTCGGGGCGCTCGAGCGTGATCGCGCCAGCGGGAGCGCCGTCGGTGTCGGACTCGACCGCCGGAGCGCCGGGAGTGCTGATGATGTCGGTGCCGACGGTGGGTGCCGACGGCGTACGGCGCCGCCCCGGCCGCAGGAATCCGGCCACGGTGACCACACCGATGACGGCAATGCCGACGAGCAGATAGACCCAATCACCCATGGACTGATCCAATCACGTGGAGGGGACGGTGGGGCCCCGGTGTAGGCCTAGTGGCGACGCTGACCCACGGTCTCGTAGAAGTCCTCGGGGTAGTCCTGCGTCGGCAGGACCTGCCGCGCCCTGCCCAGGGCTGCGCCCAACCACGGCACCGCCGGCATCGTTTCGCCGCGATGAGGAAAGGCGACATAGGCGACGATGGCGCCGCTCAAAATGAGGATGGACAGCATCGCGAGGGCGATGAGCAACACGGCAAACCACTTTCGACAAGAGCGAGGGAAAACGACAACGTGCAAGGCCAACGCTGTCACAGTCGGCACCCGGATTGCACATCCTGGGGCCGGACAGGCGGGCTGGGTCAGGCGGGCTGGGCTTCGCGCAACCGTTGGCTGATCACCGCGGAGACCCCATCGCCACGCATGGTGACGCCGTACAACGCGTCGCCGACCTCCATGGTGCGCTTCTGGTGAGTGATCACCAGCAGCTGCGAGTGGGCCCGCAACTCCTCATAGATCTCCAACAGGCGCCCCAGGTTGGTGTCGTCGAGCGCGGCTTCGACCTCGTCGAGGATGTAGAAGGGCGAAGGCCGCGCCTTGAACAACGCCACCAGGAACGCGACCGCCACCAGCGACCGCTCACCCCCGGAAAGCAGGGAAAGCCGCTTGACCTTCTTGCCGGGGGGTCGCGCCTCGACCTCGATCCCGGTGTTGAGCATGTCGCCCGGATCGGTCAGCACGAGGCGCCCTTCGCCGCCGGGGAAGAGCCGCTCGAAGGTCGCCTTGAAGGCCACCTCGACATCGGCGTACGCCTCGGTGAACACCTGCTCCACCCGGGCATCGACGTCCTTGACGATGTCGAGCAGGTCGCGCCGGGTCTTCTTGAGATCTTCGAGCTGCTCGGTGAGGAACTTGTGGCGTTCCTCCATAGCCGTGAACTCTTCCAGGGCCAGTGGGTTGACCCGCCCGAGCATGGACAAGGACCGCTCCGCAGCACGCAACCGCTTCTGTTGTTCCTCGCGCACGAAGGGCACCGGCTCCGGGGTCGACTCCCCGTCCTCGAGGACACCGACGAAGGGCACCAACTGCTCGGGACCGTAGTCAGTCACCAACCCGGCCGCATCCAGGCCCAACTCGTCGAGCGCGCGCTCTTCCAACTGCTCGATGCGCATCTTCTGTTGGGTGCGCGCCATTTCGTCGCGGTGCACGGAGTTGACCAGCTCGTCGTGTTCGCGATTGTGCTCACGCAGCGTCGCCCGAATCGCCAGGAGCTCCTGCTCGCGGCCTTGCCGGGCCCGCTCGACGTCGCTGCGCGCCTGGGTAGCCAGGTCGATCGACTCGTCCAAGCGGGTGAGCACGACCTCGACAGCGATGCCGACGGCCTCGGCGGCCCGGCCTTCGCGGACCAATCGCTCGCGTCGCTGCAAAGCCCGCGCCCGCGTTTCGCGCTCGGTGGCGGCGGCACGAAGCAAGGAGTCTGCGCGCCCATGAAGGGCGCGAGCCCGCTCTTCTGCGGTGCGCAGCGCGAGACGAGCGTCCATCTCGCCCTGGCGGGCCGCCCGCGCTTCTTCGGTGCGTCGCTCCCGTTCGCTGGTGTCGGGTTCGTCCTCGGTCGCGTCTTGGGCGCCGGCCAGCCTGGCCTCGAGGTCCGCCAATCCGGCTAGATCGCGGGCCCGTGCCTCTTCGGCGTCAGCGATGGCCTGGGCGATCCGCTCGGATTCGGAGCGGGCAGCGCGGGCCTGCGAGGCATAGTGGCCGAGCTCTTCGGCGACGGCCGCCAAGGTGGCGTCGGATTCGTGCAGTTTGGCCAGGGACACGTCGACCCGCTTGTGGGCTTCGAGTCGTTCGGCCTCGAGCCCCGACATTTCGAAGCCGAGTCGCTCGGCTGCGCTCACGGCGTCGGACAAGGCCGCATCGGCCTCATCCAGGGCCGCCTGGATTTCGATCAGGCTGGGCTGGTGCGCCGAGCCACCGGAAGCAAAGTGAGCGCCCAGCACATCGCCCTCGCGCGTCACCGCCGTCACGTCGGGAAGGTCGCGCACCAGCGCACGAGCAGCCTCCAGATCGGACACCACAGCGACCTTGAACAGCAGCCGCGAGAGCGCGCCGCGCAGCGTGTCCGGCGCGTCCACGACGTCTAGGGCATAGGTCGCGCCGTTGGGCAGCCCGGGCCACGAGGAGTCATCGGGCGCGGCGCCGCCCAGGATCAGGCCGGCCCGCCCCAGATCGTCCGCCTTGAGGTGGGCGATGGCGTCCGCCGCGGCCGCATCGTCGCGTACGGCGACCGCGTCGGCGGCCGTACCGAGCGCACCGGCGACGGCGGCCTCAAACCCAGCGCGCACCGACAACAATGCTGCAACCGATCCGAGCAAACCCGAGACCTTGTCGGTGGCGGCGAGGAGCGCGCCCGCCCCGTCTTTGCGGTTCAGGCCCATCTCGAGCGCGTCTTTGCGCGCGGCCAGCGAGCCCCGATCACGATCGGCGACCTGCGCGGCCTCGGCCGCCTTCGCCAGCCGATTCTCGATGTCGGCCAGGGCCGCCGAGGCGGCCTCGTGCTCGGCATCGAGGCCCTCTTCGCCCGCGTCGAGTCCGGCGACCCGGGTTTCGAGCGAGGTGAAGTCACGTTGGGCTCGCTCGCTGCGCGACACGGCGTCTTCTCGCGTCAACGCCAACCGGCCGAGCTCGTCATCGGCTGCGGCAGCACGCGACTTGAGCGCATTGACCTGGCCGTGCAGGCGGGCCAAACCCTCCCGGCGATCGGCCGCGGCACGCTGCAGTCCAGCCACCCGGCGGTCCTCCTCGGCGGCGGCATCCTCGGCCACCCGCCGAGCGGTCACCGCCGCTTCCAGGGCGGTGCGCTGCTCGTGGACCTCGGCGCCGATCGCCTGTTCTTGAGCACGCATCCGTTCGGCTTCGGCCTCCAACGTCTGCGGATCGCGGCCGGATTCGAACTCCATGTCGGTGGTGCCCGCCGCATTGCGCACCCGCTCGGCTGCCAGCGAGGCGGTGCCGCGAAGTCGTTCGCGAAGGCCCGACAGCGCAAACCAGGTTTCCTGTGCGGCTGACAACGCAGGCAGGTCCTCCCGCAAGGCCGCTTCGAGGCGCAACTCGGACTCCTGCGCTGCCGCGATGGCCGCCTCGACCTCTTCTCGGCGTTCCACCAGGATCGTCTCGTCGGCCATTTCCTGATCCAGCGCGGTGCGCGCGGTGACCAAGTCGTGGGCGAGCAGCCGGGCCCGCGCGTCGCGGACGTCCGCCTGGACCTCGGCGGCCCTGCGGGCCACCTCTGCCTGCCTGCCCAGGGGCTTGAGTTGACGTCGGATCTCGCTGAGCAGATCGCTCAACCGGGTGAGATTGCCGTCGGTCGAGTCGAGTTTGCGCAGCGCCTTCTCTTTGCGCTTGCGGTGCTTGAGCACTCCGGCTGCTTCTTCGATGAAGCCGCGACGATCTTCGGGGGTGGCGTGCAAGATCGTGTCGAGCTGACCCTGCCCGACGATGACGTGCATCTCGCGGCCGATGCCCGAATCCGACAGCAGTTCCTGGACGTCGAGCAACCGGCACGACTGGCCGTTGATGGCATATTCGGAGCCACCCGAGCGAAACATCGTGCGGGAGATGGTCACTTCGGAATAGTCGATCGGCAGCGCCCCGTCGGAGTTGTCGATGGTCAACAGCACCTCGGCCCGGCCTAGCGGCGGTCGCCCCGACGTACCAGCAAAGATGACGTCTTCCATCTTGCCGCCGCGCAGAGACTTGACGCCCTGCTCGCCCATCACCCAGGCCAACGCGTCGACCACGTTGGACTTGCCCGAGCCGTTGGGGCCCACGATGCAGGTGATGCCGGGCTCGAGTTGGAGCGTCGTCGATGAAGCGAAGGACTTGAACCCCTTGAGGGTCAGGCTCTTCAGATACACGTTTCTCCACTCCCTGCGGACCTTGGCTGTCGGCAACTACTGCCTGCAAAACGGGTGCTGGCGGCCGGGGCATCTTCGCAGATGGCGGCGCAGGGGAAGAACAGCGCTCCCAGCCTACGGCGAGGAGGGCGGCGTACGGCGATGTGCCCGCGCGTGTCGGTGGGCTGCGGCGCGGCCTACTCCCGCGTGAAAACCGCGTGCGCGGCGCCCGATGTGGCCACAAACTCCGTGCACACGAGCCCTTCGGGGCCCCCAGCTAGATGCTCGAAGAGCCGCTCCCCGGCGCCGAGCAAGCGGGGCACAATCGCGACGTGAAGCTCATCGACAAGGCCCGCCCGCAGATAGGCCTGAATCGTGGAAGCCCCACCCCCGATGCGTACGTCGGCCTCGTTGGCCGCCTCACGCGCTCGGGCGTAGGCCTCCTCGATGCCACCGGTGACGAAGTGGAAGGTGGTGCCGATCATCTTGAGGGGCTCTCGCGCGTGATGGGTGAGCACGAAGACCGGGTGATGATAGGGCGGTTCTTCGCCCCACCAGCCGCGCCAGTCCGCGCCCGCTTCGGCACCTTGGGGCCATGGGCCCCGCACCGGCCCGAACATGTTGCGTCCCATGATCGTCGCGCCAATGCCCTGCTCGCCGCGCACGATGTAGTCGTCGTCCACGCCCGGCGCTCCGGCATCGAGGCCGAAGACCCGCCTCATGGTCGCCGTCGCGAGCGCCCACTCATGCAGCGTTTCGCCGCCAACTCCGAGTGGCGCCTCAAGCGATTGGTCGGGGCCTGCGGCATACCCATCCACGGACATCGAGATGTTGTGCACCCGCACCTTGCCCATCAGACCACTCCTCGATGTTCGACTGACTGCAATCTAGTGGGTGGGCGCGTTGTCGTAACCTCACCTCATGGCAGACCACAAGAACTTCCAGATCGCCGTTCCCGAGTCCATGACTGGGGGCGTGTGGGCCAACTTCGCCGCCGTCTCGCACTCCCCCTATGAATTCACCATCGACTTCGTGCGCCTGGACTTTGCTCGCCAATCCGACGGCACGATGCCCGGACAGGTGGTCGCCCGAGTCAACCTGGCGCCGCTGATGGTGACCCAACTGATGGAGGCCCTCGATCAGAACTGGCAGAAGTACGCCGAACGCGCACTGCCGAACTTCGACGACCCCGACGCTGGCTAACCGCTGCGGTTAGAAACCCGCGCCCGGATTCAAGATGCCCAGCGGGTCCAGCGCGTTCTTGACCCTGTGCGTCAGTGCCATCACCTCGGGGCCGAGCTGGTCCGGCAGGGCGCGTCGCTTGGCTCGGCCCACACCGTGTTCGCCCGTGATGGTGCCGCCCAGCGCGATGGCGGCGGCCAAGATCGCGTCGAAGGCGAGCTCGGCCCGCCTCGTCGAGTCGGGATCCGCTGCGTCGAACACGATGATCGGATGCGTGTTGC
This sequence comes from uncultured Actinomycetota bacterium, assembly GCA_963814245.1. Classification (GTDB taxonomy): domain Bacteria; phylum Actinomycetota; class Actinomycetes; order Propionibacteriales; family Nocardioidaceae; genus Nocardioides. The sequence goes on along the minus strand of CAWFBY010000003.1, from coordinate 499,910 downwards.
CATCGCCCGCGTGGGCGACCGTCGGGATCGCGACGGAGTACTCCTCGGCAATCGACGCCACTGCCGCCAGCAGATCGGGCAACTTCGGCACCGGGACGCCCACGTCTTCGAGGAGCAAGGAGCCCTTGGCCTCGACCGCGGGGAAGGCCGATCGCCTGGCCTCGACGAAGAGTTCGCCCTCGTCGGCGTCGTCGGTGACGAAGACCTCGCTTGCCCCTGATTCTTGACAGACCCGGTCCATCACTTCGATCTCGATCTGGCGAGCCGCCCCGGGGGCGTCGGATTGGGCCACGAGCAAGGCTCCCGCCGCACGATCCAAGCCCATGGCCCGGAGGTCTTCGACGGCGTTGATGGTGGCCTGGTCCATCAACTCCATCATCGACATGCGTTGGGTGCGTCCGACCTCCACCACCGCTCGAGCGGCCTGTCCGACCGTGGGGAACGACGCCACCAGGGTGGAGCGTGCGCTCTGAGCCGGGATCAACCGCAAGACCGCCCGGGTGACGATCCCCAACGTGCCCTCGCTGCCCACGAACAGCTTGAGCAGCGACAGCCCCGCGACATCCTTGATTCGTTTGCCGCCCAGTGTCACGAGGGTCCCGTCGGCGAGCACGACGTCCAGACCCAACACATAGTCGGTGGTGACACCGTATTTGACGCAGCACAAGCCGCCGGCGTTTGTCGCGATGTTGCCGCCGATGGAGCAGATTTCGTAGGACGACGGGTCGGGCGGATACCAGAGCCCGTGCAGCGCCGCGGCGGCCTTGACTTCGGCGTTGAAGGCCCCGGGCTGTACGACGGCGACCCTGCACTCCGTGTCGATGTCGATGGATCGCATCCGCTCCAGCGACAGCACCACACACCCCTCCAGCGCGGTCGAGCCGCCCGAGAGTCCGGAGCCGGCGCCGCGCGGCACTACGGGGATCCGATGCCGAGCGGCCCAGCGGACCGTGGCTTGCACCTGTTCCGCAGTTTCGGCGCGCACCACCACCATCGGTTGACCAGCGGTGGCGTCTCTGGACCAGTCGTAACGGTATTTCTCGACCCCGTCCGGATCAGTCAACGCCACCCCTGCGGGAAGTTCAGTCAGGAGTTCGGCGAGTGCATCCATGGGGACATGCAACCATTCCCGAGTGAGCGACGAACCCTTGGATCACCCAACAGACCCGGCTCCCACGACTGGCGCGGAAATCCACGCAACTAGTGCACCCGCTCCCGCCTGGTTCGCACACCGCACCCCACAGGAGCGCGTCGACTACGCCCACCGGTTCCGCCGGATCGCCGAAGCCGGCGAAGACGTCGACGGCGAAGCCCGCTTCGTGGACGCGCTGGCCGACCGCGGTGCGACCATCCTCGACGCCGGCTGCGGAGTCGGCCGGGTCGCCGCGGCTCTGGCTCGGGCCGGGCATGAAGCGGTCGGCGTTGACGCCGACCCGACTCTGATCGCCAAGGGTCGTGAGTTTTATCCGACGCTGCCACTGGCCACGCTAGATCTGTGGCACCTGACTCCGGCGGCGCTTACCGCGGCGGCCCTGCCTGCGGCGTACGACCTGGTGGTCTGCGCGGGCAACGTCATGCTCTTCGTCGCCCCCGAAAGCCACGCCCAGATCCTGGAGCGGATCAGTGGGGTGCTGCGCCCGGGTGGCCGAGCGGCGTTCGGCTTCTTGACTGGCCGCGACTTCACCCACGATCACCTCGACGACGACGCGACCGCCGCCGGACTAACTCGCGAGCACCGCTTCGGCACCTGGCAATCGCACCCGTTCACCGCGACCAGCGACTGGGCAGTCTCGGTCTACGTCAAGTCGTCCTGAGCGTGGGCGATCTGCGGAAGTTGGCGCCAGATCGTGGCAAGGATTGCGGCCGAGCCGAAGGCGGCAAACCAGAAGGGTGCGGTGATCCCCCATTGTCGGGCGATCAACCCGCCGAGGGCACTGCCGAGCACCAGCCCGGCGAAGACGCCGACCAAATAGACGCTGGCCACCCGTCCCTGAAACTCCAGGGGTACGGCGCGCTGCCGGACCGCCTGCGACAGCGTCCCCCAGACGAACTCATAAGCCCCGAATACGAACATCACCACCAGCGCGACCCACGGCGCGGGCGCCAGGGCCAGGCCGAGGTGCACGCACACCTCCAAGGTGAGGCAGACCCGCATCAACGTGCCCAGGGAAACCCGGCGCTCCAACCAGTCATAGGAGGAGGTGCCCACCAGCCCGCCCACGGCCGCCACCGTGGTGAGGAGGCCAAAGCCCACCGCCCCCATGCCCAGATGCTGGGTCGCATAGAGCACCATCACCGACCAGGCGGCGCCAAAGGTGACGTTGAACAACACGATCACCAAGGCCAGCGTCCGGACCGCGTGATGACTCCACAACCAGCGCACCCCGTCGGCGATGTCGCGCCGGAGGTGGGCACGCTGATCGGGCGCCAAGCCATGGTCGGGCAACGCCAGCCTGGCCACTAATGCGGCGCCGAAGAGCACACACACCAGTTCCACGACGAACGGCAACGCCAGGCCCGCCGCGAACAGCGCCGCCCCCAACGGGGGGCCGGCGAGCCGGTTGATGGTGATGTGACCCGCGAAAAGTCGCGCGTTGGCAATCCCCAGATCGGCGGGCTCGACCAGCATCGGGGTCAGGGTTGTCGCCGTCGTGTCGGTGAAGGTCTCTGCCACGCCATAGAGGAACAGCACGCCCAGCACCAGCGCGATGCTCACCTGGTGCCCGACGATGAAGGCGACCAACACCGCCAAGACGCAGGCACGCGAGAGATTGGCGATGAGCACGATCCGCCGCCGGTCGAGCCGATCGGCCAAGGCGCCGGCGTACAACCCGAAGAGCAGCCACGGCAACTGCTGCAGCAGCGGCGCCATCGCCACCAGCAGGGGATCCCGAGTCTGCGAAACGACCAGCAGCGGGCCTGCCGCCACGCCGATGCCATCGCCCACACTGGTCACCCAGGAGGCGCTCAACAGGATCCGGAACTGGCGGCCCAACCGCGCAGGCAGGACCGCTTCAAGGATTCGGGACATGGCCCCGGAAGGCTAGCCGTTCCCAGCGCGTGGGGTCACGCGATTATGGGCGGTCTCTCGCGCCCAGGCACAACACGCCGATTAGGCGGGTTGCATCTCCTGCACCACGTCACTCAACGGGGCATCCAAGGCCAGCAGAGTGGCGGCATTGGCCGAGACGAGTGTGTCGTTCTCCTCTTTAAGCCGAAGCACGAGGCTCTCGAGTTCGCCCACCCGAGCCCGCAAACGGGCATTGTCGGCGGCGAGCCTGATCGGGGTGCGGGGGTCGCTGTCCAAGTAACCGATCAGCGCCTTAGCCATAGAACAAACCTTCCGACGTTTCCAGATCTCACCCGGGCGACCACCCGCACTGCGCGGGGGACCAACGGGGCGTCTTCAAGAGTCTCACCGATGGAGATATGGGTCAAACTGCGCGCCTTCACGAGCGGGCTAGCCGCGGGGTCCGACCTGGCACTTCGGGCAGAAGTACGACGACCGGTTCATGAACGCGATCCGCCTGATCGGGGTCGCACAGCGATCGCACGGCTCCGCCTCGCGCCCGTAGGCATGGAGCGACCTATCGAAATAGCCGGACTCCCCGTTAACGTTGACATAGAGCGCGTCAAAGGACGTGCCGCCCTCCCGCAACGCCGCCGCCATCACCTCGCGCGCCTCGGTGAGCACCGCGATGACCTGCACCCGACTGAGCCTGTCTCCGGGCCGATCCCCGTGGATCCTGGCGCGCCAGAGGGCCTCGTCGGCATAGATGTTGCCGACGCCGCTGATCAGGCTCTGGTCCAGGAGGAGGCGTTTGATCGAGGAGGTACGTCGCCGCGTGCGGCGGACGAACTCGGCATCGTCGAACTCCGCATCGAGCGGATCGCGGGCGATGTGGGCGATTTCCGAGGGGAGGATCGCTCCCCCCGTGGAGACCAAAAGTCCCCCGAACATCCGCTGATCGACGAACCGCAGCTCCCGCCCCTGATCGGACCCCACCAGCCCAAACCGGACCCGGAGATGTTTCTCGTCGGCGACGGTGGGTGGTTGCACGAGCATCTGGCCGCTCATCCCCAGGTGACCGAGCAGCGCATCGCCGTTGTCGAGCGCCAGCCAGAAGTATTTTCCCCGGCGCCGGGCCGCCTCGATTCGACGACCTGTCAGCGCCGCGGCAAAACCGTCGGGACCGCGCGGATCGCGGCGTACGGGACGCGGATGCAGGACCTCGACGACAGCGACGGTGGCGCCTTGCACGTGGCGTTCCAGGCCGGCGCGAACAACCTCGACCTCGGGCAGCTCGGGCATCGTCAGGCGTCCGGGTCAGCCGTCAGGCGTCGGGCGTGAAGGCGGCGCGGATTTCCCCGTAGGCCGTCTCGGCAGCGCCCTGCTCGGCCTCCTTCTTCGAACGACCCACGCCATGGCCGTAGAGCGACTCGCCCACCCTGACCTGCGCGGTGAAGGTCTTCATGTGATCGGGTCCGTCGTCTTCGATGACGTAGTCGGGCACGCCGAGACCGTGTTGGGCCGACAATTCCTGCAAGGACGTCTTCCAGTCCAGCCCCGCACCCATGGCTGCGGCGGCATCCATCAGCGGATCGAAGAGTCGGTGCACGACGGCGGCGGAGGCATCGAAGCCGCCGCTGAGGTGGATCGCGCCGATGACGGCCTCGACCGTGTCGGACAGGATCGACGCCTTGGCCCGGCCGCCCGTGGTTTCCTCGCCACGCCCGAGCTTGATGTGTTTGCCCAAGCCGATGGTGCGCGCCACATCGGCGAGCGCTCGCGCATTGACCACCGCGGCACGCAACTTGGCCAGGCGCCCTTCGGAGAGATCCGGGTGGGCGAGATAGAGCGTTTCGGTGACCACGACACCGAGCACGGAGTCGCCGAGGAACTCCAGGCGCTCGTTGGTGGGCAGGCCGCCATTCTCGTAGGCGAAAGAGCGGTGTGTGAGCGCGCGATCAAGGAGCTCGGGGCCCAACGTGGGCTCCCCAAGCGCTGCGCGCAATTCCCCGTAATTGGTCAGCGGACCGGGTGGTGTCAGAGGACCTGGCGACGCGCGGACCGGGCGCCGTACTGGCCGCACTCACCGCACGCGCGGTGCGGCAGGTGCTGGGCACCGCACGCCGGGTTGGCACACTTCACCAGGGTCGGCGCGACGGCCTTCCACTGCGAGCGACGGTGACGCGTGTTGCTCCGCGACATCTTCCGCTTCGGGACAGCCACTGTATTTCTCCTCTGATCAGTCTTCGTCCTGCTCGAGTGCCGCCAAGGTGGCCCAGCGCGGATCGATCGCAGCCTCGTGACCATGCCCAGGAACGTCTGCCAGGCGCACACCACACTCGATGCACAATCCGGGGCACTCGTCTTGACACAGCGGCTGGAATGGTAGTTCGAGAACTACCGCGTCCCGCAACAGGGGTTCGAGGTCGAGCAGGTCGCCCTCGAGCCGGCGAACATCTTCGTCGGAGTCGTCTCCGTGGCCCCAGTCGCGGTCGTCGTACACGAACAGCTCCTGGAAGTGCACGACCACCTCGTCGGTGATCGGCTCCAGGCACCGCGCGCACTCGCCCTCGAGATCTGCTTGCGCCGATCCCGTGACTAGCACCCCCTCCATGACCGACTCGAGGCGCAGGTCAAGATCGACCGGCGCACCCTCGGGGACACGGAGCACTTCAATGCCCAAATCTGCTGGTGCCGGCGCCGTCAGCGACCTCTGAAGCTGGGACCCCGGGCGGCGGCCGAGCTCGCGTGTATCGAGCACGAGCGGCGCTCTCGGGTCCAGACTGGTCAGAAGATCACTTCCGGGTGAGGGCACAACAGATCGTTGCGAATCGTAACCGTCGGGGGCCCCGAACGGCAAAACGTACCGAGTCAGTCGGTTTGCGCGAGACGACGTTCGGCGAGGCGGGCGATCAACCGATCCCGCACCTGCTCGGGAACGAAGGCGCTCACGTCCCCACCCAGGCCCGCCACTTCCTTGATCAGGGAGGAAGAAACGGTGGCGTACGACGCGCTGGCGGCCAAGAAGACGGTGTCGACCGCGGGCGCCAAGAGTGCGTTCATCTCCGCCATCGGACGCTCATATTCGAAGTCCCCCGCGGCGCGCAGGCCCTTCACGATGGCCTGCACGTCGTTGTCGACGCACCACTGGGTGAGCAGTCCGGAGAAGGAGACGACGCGGACGTTGTCCCAGGTGAGGCAGGCCTGCAGCAGCTCGATGCGCTCGGCCACGCTGAAGAGGGCGTTCTTGGAGACGTTGGCCCCCACGGCGACGATCACCTCGTCGAAGACCGCGGCGGCCCGGCCGATGATGTCCAGGTGACCAAGGGTGACTGGGTCGAACGACCCGGGGCACACGGCCCTGCGGACTACGGCTCCCGGCACGTTCACTCCTCGGGCTCGGTGTTCGTGGGACTCGCGTGACCGTACCAAAGCATCGTGTCGCCGTACTTCTTCTCGCGCGTGGCCACGAAACCCGCCGGCCAAGCGAGGGCCGCGCCCCGGGCGGAACGCTCCACCACGACCAGGGCGCCGGGGACCAACCAGCCGAAGCGACCCAACGCTGTCAGGTCGGCGATCACCGCGGTGTCGGCCAGTGGATAGGGCGGATCAAGAAACGCCAAGTCGTAGGGCGCCCGTGGAGTTCGTTGCAGGGTCGCGCTGACGGTGGCACTCACGACGTGGGCCTGCGGAAACCCGATGCTGTCGGCATTGGCCGAGATCAGCGCGGAGGTGCGCCGATTCTGCTCGACCAGGGTGACGACGCCGGCCCCTCGCGACCACGCCTCCAGACCGACCGCCCCGGAGCCGGCGTACAGGTCTAGGAACCGCAGGCCCGTCAACGAGCCGCACCACGCCTCGATCGCGGAGAACAGCGCCTCGCGCACCCGATCGCTGCTGGGGCGGGTGTCGGCGCCGCGCGGCGCGGTGAGCCGTCGTCCGCCGGCGCGGCCCCCGATGATCCGGGTCATGACTTTTCCATGAAGTCGGAGGCCACCGATTGCTCCAGCGCCGCCACGGCCGACTGGAGGGCCGGGATGGCGCCTAGCTGCGGATCGGCGTCGAGCAGCTGATCGGCCTCCTCGCGAGCGGCCAGGATCGTGGTTTCGTCGCGCAACACCCGCAGATTGGTCAGGCTGGATCGGTGCCCCGATTGGGAGGCGCCCAACACGTCCCCCTCGCGGCGCAGACGCAGGTCGGCTCGCGACAACTCGAACCCGTCGGTCGTCTCGGCCACCGCTTCCAGGCGGGCGCGACCGGGAGTCCCGGGCTCCGCGCTGGTGACCAGGAGGCAGAGACCAGGCAGGCCGCCTCGGCCCACTCGGCCACGCAGCTGATGCAACTGGGAGACGCCGAAGCGATCCGCGTCCAAGATCACCATCGTGGTGGCATTCGCCACGTCGACACCGACCTCGATCACCGTCGTACACACCAGCACGTCGAGCGAACCCTCGGCGAAGGAGCGCATCACCCGATCCTTCTCCTCCGCGGGTAGCCTGCCGTGGAGTTGGGCCAGCCGCAGGCCGTTGAGCTCCATCAGCGACAAGTCGGCGAACGTCTGCTCCACCGAGGCGAGGCTGGCGGGGGGCGCTACCGGGTTGCCGTCGTCGTCGAAGTCCACCAGATCGATCGACCCGGCCTCGTCGGTCTCCCCCGCGATCCGCGGGCACAAGATGTAGACCTGGTGGCCGCCTTCGACCTCCTCGCGGACCCTGGTCCACACCCTGGAAATCCAGCTCGGCTGTTCGCGCAACGGCACCAAGCTCGTCTGAATCTCGGCGCGACCTGCCGGCAGCTCGGTCAGCGTGGACAACTCCAGATCGCCGAAGACCGTCATCGCCACGGTGCGCGGGATCGGCGTCGCGGTCATCACCAAGACGTGGGGCGGGCTGGCGCCCTTGTCGGTCAGCGCGGCCCGCTGATCCACGCCAAACCGATGCTGTTCGTCGATCACGACCAGGCCCAGGTCGGCAAAGCTGACCCGGTCCTCGAGCAAGGCGTGGGTGCCGATCACGATCCCCGCCTCACCGGAGGCGATCTCGAGCAACGCCCGCTTGCGGGTTGCTGTGCTCTGCGAGCCGGTGAGCAGCGTGACCGTCGTACCCCCCGCGGCGCCGCCGAGCAGCCCGCCCTCCGCCAGGTCGCCGAGCAGGGCGGTGATCGAGCGATGATGTTGGTGCGCCAGCACCTCGGTGGGCGCCAGCAACGCGGCCTGACCGCCGGAGTCGACGACCCGCAACATCGCCCGCAGCGCGACGACCGTCTTGCCCGAGCCGACCTCGCCCTGCAGCAACCGTTGCATCGGCCACGGTCGCGCCAACTCCTCGAACAACGTGTCGCCGACCTCGACTTGGCCGTCCGTCAGGCTGAAGGGCAGTCGCTCGTCGAACTGGGACACCAACCCGCCGTCGCCCCCGACGCGCGGCTGCGCGCCCAGGCGACGTACTTCTGCCCGCCGCCGGGCCAACACCAACTGGGTCACCAACGCCTCACTGAAGCGGTAGTGCCTGCGGGCATCCTCGACCTGTTCGAAGGTTTCGGGAACGTGAATCCAATCCAGCGCCGTGCGCGCATCCGGCAGGCGGTGACGGGCTCGGACCGACGCAGGGACGAGGTCCTCCGGATCGTCGATCACGGTGCGGGCGAAGGTGATCATCCGCTGCAGATCCCACGAGTCGACGCCCTTGGTGAGCGGATAGAGGGGATAGAGACCCTTGGCGCCCTGCAGCACGGCGAACGTGTCGGGATCCTCGTCGCCCTCTTCGCCGAACAGGATGGCCTTGGGGTTGGTGAGTTGCCAATGGGCGCCGAAGCGACCGACCTGTCCCGCGAAGATGCCGTGTTGACCGACGGCGTACTTCTTGGCCCAGAAGCTCAGCATGTGTTGCCGCTTGGCGAAAAAAGTCATCCGCAGCTCGGCACCATCGGTGCGCAGCGTCGTCTCGAGCCGGTAAGCCGGCTGATTGGTGCGTCGATCCTGATAGGTCTTGGCCTGCGCGTCGGCGATCTCCCCCACGACCGTCAACATCTGGCCCACCTCCAAATCGGACACGGTGCTCAACTCACCCGTCTTGAGATAGCGGCGCGGGAAGTGGTGAAGGAGATCGCCGACGGTGCGCAGGCCGAGGCCCTCGACGATGGCCTTGTGTTTGCCCGCACCTTGGCGCCCCGAGGTGTCCCCGAGCACCATGGCGATGGGCGAATCAAACGAAATCATCGGAATTACTCCACACAGATCAGCAGCGGGTATCGCTCTTGACCACCGTCGTACACCATGGCATCGACATGGGGGTGGTGTGCTTCGAGGTAAGACGCGCAGCGGGAGGCCAAGTCGTCCTCGTCGTCGACGCCGGACACCAGCGTCACTAACTCCCCGCCTCCACCGAGCAGGCGATCGAGCACTGCGCACGCCGTCGCGAAGGCATCGTCGCCAATGATGGCGAAGTCACCCGCGATCACTCCCAAGACGTCGCCCACCTGGCACGGTCCGGCCATCGTCATGGCTTGGCGCGCCGCGACCGTGACCGCACCATGGCGGGCGTGCCGCGCGGTGGCCGTCATCTCCAAGACGTCCTGGTCGAAGGTGCGCCCGGGCTCGTGCACCGCGAGCGCCGCCAACCCCTGCACCTGAGCCTGGGTGGGGATCACCGCGACCCGGACGCCGTGGTCTTCCTCGGCTGTGCGGGCGGCGATCTCGGCCGCTCGGACCGAGTCTTTGTCATTGGGCAACACCACGACTTCGGCCGCGGCACAGCCGGTGATGGCGTCCAGAATCATCCCCGCCGAGGGGCGCAAGGCTCCACTCTCGATGACCCGGGCGCCGGCCTGGGCGAAGAGAGCCGCCAAACCCGGACCGGCGGCCACCGCGACTACGGCGCGACCGGCCAGATGAGCGACCTTGCTGGCGGCGGCCGCGACCTGCTCGGCAAAGTGGGTGACCCTGATCCGGTGAGGGCGACCCACCACGATCCCGGCTTCCACGGCCGCGCCCACGTCGTTGGTGTGCACATGCACGTTCCACAATCCCCCGCCGCCCACGACCACGAGCGAATCCCCGAGCGCCCCGAGCGCCACCCGGAGGCCGGTGATGGTGGCGTCCTCTGCGTCGAGGAGGTACATCACCTCATAGGCAGGCCCGTGCGGACTCAGGTCGTGGCCGGGGTTGGGGATCGGGATCACATGCGTGCCGATGGCGTGTTTGACCGTGGCGGGGCGGCGTCCCGTGAGGACCGTCTCGGCCGCATCGAGCACCACGCTCACCCCGCGGCCACCGGCGTCCACCACCCCGGCGTCGGCCAAGACCTGCAACTGCTCGGGAGTCCGGGCGAGCGCCTCGCGGGCGGCCGCCGCAGCCACCGCGAACACGTCGCGGGCTCGCGAGCCCGGCTCGGCCGCCTTGGAAACCGCGGCTTCCGACGCCGCGCGGGCCACAGTGAGCATCGTCCCTTCGACCGGCACTCCGACCGCGGCGTACGACGCCTGCGTGGCCTCGTGAAGCGCCGACGCCATCACCTCGGCGTTGCGTTCATCGCGACCGGCGCTGGCAATCCGTCCGGCGATCGCCCCCAACATCTGGCTGAAGATCACCCCCGAATTGCCGCGGGCGCCCAGGAGCGCTCCCCGCGACAGGGTGGCCAGCGCCGTACCGGGATCGACGTCGGGCCGCTCCGCCACCAGATCGCGTAGGGCATCGCGGGCGGCCGAAACGGTGAGGAACATGTTGGTGCCGGTGTCGCCATCGGGGATGGGGTAAACGTTGAGCGCGTCGATTTCCTCGCGCGCGTCGCTGAGCGCATCGGTGGCGATATCCATGAACCGCAGCACCGTGGACAGCTGGACGCTGCCTGAGGTCGGTGCTTGCATGACCTGCAGATTAGTGGCACCGCTCCGATTTCCCCCGCACCGGGCACGTCGGATACTCTTGCTCGGTTGCCCACACGCTGGCGCGTCGCTCAACTGATGCGTGTTGCTGTGGGATCCGACCCTTAAACCTCGAGTTCATTCAGGAGTGCACGGTGGCTGCCGTCTGTGACATCTGCGCCAAGAAGCCAACCTTTGGCAACAACCGACCCTGGTCGCGCAAGATCACCAAGCGCCGCTTCGACCCCAACATCCAGCGCGTGCGTGCCACGGTCAACGGCACCCCCAAGCGCCTCAACGTGTGCACGGGCTGCCTCAAGGCCGGCAAGGTCACCCGCTAACCGCCGACCCGTCGCAGTTTGACCGCCGACCCGTCGCAGTTTGACCGCCGACCCGTCGCAGTTTGACCGCCGACCCGTCGCAGTTTCACCAGTTCTCCACAGGCCCCGTCAGGATTTGGCGGGGCCTTGGTGCATTCCGCGTGAGTTAGCGCCGACTCGATGGGCAAACCGCGTGAGTTTGCGCCGACTCGCGGGACAACGTGCGTGAGTTTGCGCCGACTCGGTTAGAAGTGGGTCCAGCCGGTCGGCCCGTCGTACGGCGCGCCATCGACGAGGACGCCGGCCCCCTCGATCACCTCACCGATCACGGCCCACTCCGCTGGCACCGATGCGACATCGGGGAAGGTCCCCAGTAGCGCATGGTCATCGCCACCCCCCAAGATGAATTGCAGCGGATCTACGCCCAGCGCCGCCGCCACCGCGTGGAGCGGCTCGGCGATCACCAGCGCAGCGGAATGCAGCGCGATGCCAACCCCGGAGGCGACAGCCACGTGACCCGCCTCGGCAACCAGGCCATCGGAGATGTCGATCAACGCCGTCGCCCCCGCGTGGGCCGCCTCCGGCCCGGCGGCGTACGGCGGATGTGGGCGCCGATACGCCTCCACCAGCACCCGCGGGGAACGGAAGCCGCGGGTCAGCACCGCCAATCCTGCGGCCGCCCACCCCTGGCGCCCACAGAGCGCGACGACATCGCCGGCCTGGGCGCCGGACCTCACAACCGGGGCCACCTCGCACGCACCTAGCGCAGTCACCGCGATCATCACCTGGTCCCCCGACGTGAGATCCCCACCCACGACGCAGGCGCCCACCGTGGCCGCCTCCTCCGCGAATCCCCGGGCGAACTCCAAGGCCCACGCGACGGGCAGCTCGGGGGGTGCGGCGAAGCCGATCGTCAGCCAGGTCGCCCGCCCACCCATCGCCGCGATGTCGGACAGATTCTGGGCCGCCGCTCGGTGGCCGACATCGGCGGCGGTGGACCAGTCGCGCCGGAAATGCCGTCCCTCCACCATGACGTCCGTCGAGACCACGACGTGGCCGGTCCGGACCCGCAACACCGCGGCGTCATCGCCGGGCCCGACCAGGACATGTTCACCCTGCTCGAAGATCTCGGTGAGCGCATCGATCACGGGGAACTCGCCGGCATCGGCCAAGGTTGCCTCGGAAGCAAAGGTCATGCGGCCCATCCCACCAGACCCGGGGCGCCCTCGTCTGATCCGCGCTACCGACACGCACGCGAGCACGGTAGGTTGACCCGGACATGTCTGTCGTCGAACCGAGGAGCCCCACATGGTCGTCCAGGCCTACATCCTGATCCAGACCGATGTCGGCAAGGCCGCCGACGTGGCCAAGGCGATCGCGCAGGTCAAGGGCGTCACGCTGGCCGAAGACGTCACCGGTCCGTACGACGTGATCGTGCGCGCCGAAGCCCGCAACGTCGACGAGCTCGGCAAACTGGTGGTCGCCAAAGTGCAAACCTTGGACGGCATCACCCGCACCTTGACGTGCCCGGTTGTGCACATCTGAGCCGGCTTCCCATCACTGAGCCATCCGCGCGGAAGCACGCCCGCCGTTGGTGTCGAGGCGCGGCGACGACGGCCACCTTGCTCACGCTCAGCGCGTGCCAATCCGACCAGGTGCTGCTCGACGCGCCGCAGCCAACCGGTGCTGACGCCACCCGCTGCTCGGCGCTGATCGACGGTTTGCCCGACACCGTGAACGACGAGCTTCGCCGACCGGTCAGCCCGTCCGACGCGCTCGGGGCGGCGTGGGGCGACCCGGCGATCGTGGTGTTGTGCGGCGGCGAGATGCCGTCGTCGTACGACGAATTCTCGACGTGCGACGTTGCCGATGGCGTCGGCTGGTATGTCCCGAGCGAACAGATCGAGGATCAGTCTGTCGATGCGGTGATCACCACGATCGGCGTACGCCCCATCGTGCAGGTGCGGATCCCCGCGCAGGCCCGCCCCGAAGGCGTCGCCGCGACGATGGTTGATCTCGCGCCTGCCATCAAGAAGCACCTGCAACTGGTGCGCCCCTGCATCTGACGGCGGGCGATCAGCGCAGTCCGGTCTCCCGCGCGAGGGCGAGGGCGATCAGCCGCTCGATGAGGGCGGGGTAGTCCAGGCCGGTTGCCGCCCACATGCGCGGGAACATCGAGGTCGGCGTGAACCCCGGCATCGTGTTGATCTCATTGACCACCAAGGAGTTGTCGGGCATCACGAAGAAGTCGACCCGGGCCAATCCTTCGCAGCCCACGGCCTCGAACGCGCGGGCCGCCAGGTCCCGCATCCGCTCCTCGACTCCCGCTTCGAGCACCGCCGGCACGTCGAGCTCGGTGTGTTCTTCGGGCAGATATTTGGCCGCGAAGTCATAGAACTCGTGCTCACCACCGATCCTGATTTCGGCCGGCACGCTGGTTTCGGGAGGTCCGCTGAGTGATTGGAGTACGCCGCACTCAACCTCGCGGGCCCCCTCAGCGGCGACCTCGATGAGCACCTTGGGATCGTGCCGCTGTGCCTCTTCGATGGCCCCGGCCAAGTTCGATTCGTCGTGGATCTTCGAGATGCCAATGCTCGATCCGCCCCGGGCCGGCTTGGCGAACAGCGGATATCCCAAGCGAGCGGCGCGGTCGCGGCACCCGACGGGGTCGGACTCCCATTCGCGCCGGGTGATCGCGATCGACGGCATCACCGGCAGCCCGGCTGCCGCGAGCACGACCTTCATGAACGCCTTATCCATGCTGACAGCGGAGGCCAACACCCCCGCCCCGACGTAGCGGACGCCCGCCATTTCGAGCAGACCCTGGATCGTGCCGTCCTCGCCCCACGGCCCGTGCAACAGCGGGAAGACCACGTCGACCTCGCCCAGGGCACGAGGTGGGGATCCCGGCTCGGTGACCACCAGCGCGGTGCCGTGGGCGTCTTGGGCAAACGCCACTCCGGCTTGTTCCCCGTCGACACTGGGCAACTGGTTGGACCCCGTGATCTGGAGCCGGGACACGTCAGCTGATTCGAGCACCCACCTGCCATCGGTCGCGATGCCGATGGGCACCACGTCGTACGACTCCCGATCGATGGCCGACAGCACACTGCCCGCCGTGACACAGGAGATGGCGTGTTCGCTCGATCGTCCACCGAAGACGACGGCGATGCGCGGCTTGCGCTTGCTCGGGCTCGGGGTGGGCTCGTTCATCGGCCTGACCCTACCGGCCTACGCTGGGCCCCATGTCTGTCGACCCGCCCGCACTTGACCCGGCCACCATCGTCGTTGCGGCGGGGCGCCCCGATCGGACTCCCGACGCACCGCTCAACGAGCCGATCACGATGGCGTCCACTTATGTTGCTGGGGGCGACCTGGAGTATGGCCGCTATGCCAACCCGACCTGGACGGCGCTGGAGGAGGCGATCGGCGCCCTTGAGGGAGGACGCTGTTTGACCTTCTCGTCGGGGCTCGCCGCGGTCTCGACCGTCTTGGATTTGGTGGGCCAGGGCAACGCCGTGGTCGCACCGGCCAACGCCTATCTCGGGGTCACCATGCAGCTCGCTGATCTGGAGGCACGCGGGCGCCTCACCGCCGTACTCGTTGACATCGCAGACACCGACGCCGTGATCGCAGCGGCGCAGGACGCCGCGTTGGTCTGGATCGAGTCGCCGACCAACCCGTTGTTGGAGGTCGCCAATATCCCGGCCATCGCGTCGGCCGCGCACGCTGTCGGCGCGCGGGTGGTCGTGGACAACACCTTCGCCACCCCGCTGCGCCAGCAACCCCTCGATTTGGGTGCGGATCTGGTCTTGCATTCGGCCACGAAATATCTCGCCGGGCACAGCGACGTCGTACTGGGCGCGCTCGTCACCCGCGATGAGGATGTGTACACCGCGATCAAGGGCCGACGCGACCTGATCGGCGCGATCCCCGGCCCGATGGAGGCGTGGCTGACGTTGCGGGGAATGCGCACCCTGCATCTCCGGGTCGAACGAGCCGAGGCGAATGCTGCCGAACTGGTGCGTCGGCTGTCCCGCCATCCAGCGATTGCCGAGGTGCGCTACCCCGGTTTTGGCGCGATCGTGTCCATCGTGATGGCTGGTGGGGCCGAAGCTGGGGATCGCCTCACCGGTGCCACCCGGTTGTGGGTGCATGCCACGTCACTGGGTGGGGTGGAGTCGACGTTCGAACGCCGGCGGCGTTGGCAAGCGGAGTCGAGCGCCGTACCCGAGGGGCTGGTCCGACTCTCCGTGGGCATCGAACACGTCGACGACCTGTGGGCCGACCTCAGCCAAGCCCTCGACCACTAACGCCCACCTGTCGCACTTTGACCGCCCACCTGTCGCACTTTCACGAGTTTTCCCCAAGCCCTGTGCACAAACCGTCAAACTGCGACGGGTCGGCGGTCAAACTGCGACGGGTCGGCGTTTAGTCGGTTTCTGCCTTGGTGTCCCGACTGATGAAGCTCATCACGAGATCGCCGGCCGTCATCCGGCCCGCCACCACCGCGTCGACGTGTTCGGCGATGGGGGCATCGACCCCCGTCTGCCGCGCCAACGCCAACAACGACGAGCACGACTTCGCACCCTCGGCGACCTGCCGGGTCGACGCATAGATCTCTTCGGTGGTCAGCCCGTGCCCCAACTTCTCGCCAAACGTGCGGTTGCGCGACAAAGGAGAGGAGCAGGTGGCGACCAGGTCGCCCAGCCCGGCCAGGCCCATCAGGGTCAACGGATTGGCGCCCAGTGCGGTCGCCAAACGCGCGGTTTCGGCGAGCCCACGGGTGATCACCGAGGCGGTCGAGTTGTCGCCGTACCCCATGCCGACCGCCATCCCGACCCCCAACGCCACCACGTTCTTGTAGGCCCCGCCCAGTTCGCAACCCACCACGTCGGTGCTGGTGTAGGGCCGGAACGTGGGCGCGTGACACAGGTCCTGGATCCGGCGCGCAACCTCCTCGTCGGAGCACGCGACCACGGAGGCCGCCGGCTCGCGGCGCGCGATCTCCTTCGACAGGTTGGGGCCGCTCACGACCGCGATCCGGCCCAGTGGAGCGTCCGCGACCTCGGCAATGACTTCGCTCATCCGCTTGAGCGTGCCCAATTCCACGCCCTTCATCAGCGACACTAAGATCGCGTCGCTGGGCAACACCGGCGCCCAGTCGCTCAGGTTGCTGCGCAGGGTTTGGCTGGGCACCGCAAGTACTACGGCGGTGGCGCCAGCGGCGGCCTCCTCCGGGTCGTGCGTGGCGGAGATGGAGTCGGGCAGTGCGATGCCGGGAAGATAGTCGGCGTTCTCCCGGGTCTCGTTGATGGTGGCGCACACCTCTTCGCGTCGACCCCAGATCGTGACGTCGTTCCCGGCATCCGCGAGCACGATTGAGAACGCAGTGCCCCACGAACCAGCCCCGAACACCGCGACCTTGGTCATGATCCACGCTCCTTCTTTGCCTTCTTGGGGTTGCCGACCGGCGCAATACCGGCGGTGGCGGGATCAAAACGCACGCTTGGCGCGGTTTCCCCACGCACTTGTTCGACCAACTCGGTGATCGCCTTCATGATCCGTTTGGTGGCCTCCGCGACGATCTCGGGCGTCATCTCCCGCCCCAGAAGGTCGTCGAGCGCGATCGGGTCGCCGGCCTTCATCGCGATGTTCTTGCGGGGAAAGACATCCGGTTTCAGAGCGTACGGCGCCAGCAGGGCCTGCGCGCCCCACTGGCCGACGGGGATGACCGGGCAGCCGGTGTCGAGGGCGATCCGGGCCGCACCGGACTTCCCCTTCATCGGCCACAGATCGGGATCGCGGGTCAGGGTTCCTTCGGGATAGAGCACGACGCACTCCCCCGATCGGATCGCGGCGAGCGCCGCGTCGTACGCCCCCGATGCGTTCTTTGTCAGCCGCTCCACCGGAATCTGCCCGGCCGCCTTGAGGAAGCCGCCGAGGATCTTGCTGGAGAACAACTCCGCCTTCGCGAGATAACGCGGAAGTCGCCCGTGGTCATAGACGAAGTGCGCGGCCATCAGCGGGTCCGCGTGGGAAATGTGGTTGAAGACGACCAGGCAGCCCCCGCTCGCGGGGATCTTGTCCCCGTCGATCCAGGTGCGGGAGACGATGGCGAGGAGCGACGGTTTGACCACGGGTACGGCGAGGTTCCAGGCCCAGCCCCGCTTCTGGGAAAGCTTGCGAACGGTCATCGGCTCCACACCTCCTCTCCCTCGACCAACCGGGCAGCAGGCTACTCGTTCGCGGTCGGGCGCGCTCAACTCTGTGCGCGCCAACGCGTGTCTGCCCGCAAATGGCGACGACGGCGCCGGGGCCCGGTTGAGCCCCAGCGCCGCCGCAACGTCTACTTCTTGGCGGGCGCCTTCTTGGCAGGCGCCTTCTTAGCAACCGCCTTAGCCGGCGCCGCCTTCTTCACGACCGCCTTCTTAGCAACCGCCTTGGCCGGAGCGGCCTTCTTGGCAGGCGCCTTCTTAGCAACCGCCTTAGCCGGCGCCGCCTTCTTCACGACCGCCTTCTTAGCCGCAGCGTTCGCGGGGGCAGCCTTCTTGGCAACAGCCTTAGCCGGAGCAGCCTTCTTGGCCGGGGCAGCCTTAGCGGGAGCGGCCTTAGCGGGAGCGGCCTTCGCCGGAGCCGGGCCAGCCTTCTTGCCGACCGCCGGCAGCTTGGGCAACTTCTTGGCCCCCGAGATGACGTTCTTCAGATCCGCGCCAGCGGAGAACTTCGGCACGGCGGTCTTCTTGGCCTTGATGCGAGCGCCGGTTTGTGGGTTGCGCACCCAACGGGCCTCGCGAATCCGCTTTTCAAACGAGCCGAATCCAGTGATCGCAACTTTCTCGCCCTTGGCGATCTCACGAGTGATGGTGTCCAAGACGGACTCCAACGCGTGCGCTGCGGCCTTGCGGTTTCCGTCGTACCGCGCGGCAAGCGCGTCAACGAGCTGTGACTTGTTCACTAGCTTCCCTTCCGATGAACGTCCATGGCCGAGCCCGTGCTCGACAGTTCATTGGAAACGCTAGGTAGTCCTAGCGTCTAAGCCGCATCACCACGCCGCGCAAACACGCATTTTCGGCTAGTTTTGGCCCAGAATCCCAACATTTGTTGGGAAAACTGCCCAACAGGCGAGGCTGGCCGTCGGTTGCGGTTATGCAGTGACGGGCTTGTACGACGGACGCGTGGCCTCAAATTGGGTGATCAGAGCCTCATGACCCAGCGTGATTCCGATGTCGTCGAGCCCTTCGAGGAGCCGCCAGCGGGTGTAGTCGTCGATGTCGAACGAGTCCTCCACGCGACCTTCCCCGGACCCAGCGCGGATGGTCCGCGACTCCAGGTCGACGGTGATCGCGGCGGTCGGGTCGGACTCGATCAGGTCCCACAAGCGTTGGACGACCTTCTCGTCGACCTGGGCCGCTACGAGCCCGGCCTTGCCGGAGTTGCCCCGGAAGATGTCGGCGAAACGGGGCGAGATGACGACCTTGAAGCCATAGTTCTGCAGCGCCCACACGGCGTGCTCGCGCGAGGATCCGGTGCCGAAGTCGGGGCCGGCCACCAACACGGTGCCGGCGGCGTACTCCGGCTTGTTGAGCACAAAGTCGGGGTCGTTGCGCCAGGCGGCGAAGAGTCCGTCTTCGAAGCCGGTGCGGGTGACGCGCTTGAGATAGACGGCCGGGATGATCTGGTCGGTGTCGACGTTGCTGCGGCGAAGCGGCACGCCCGTGCCGGTGTGGGTGGTGAAGGCTTCCATGTCAGTTCTCCAAGTCTGCCGGTGAGGAGAGGGTGCCGCGGATCGCGGTGGCCGCCGCCACGGGCACTGACACCAGGTGCGTGCGTCCGCCCTTGCCTTGGCGTCCTTCGAAGTTGCGGTTGGAGGTCGACGCGCTGCGCTCCCCCGGTGCGAGCTGGTCGGGGTTCATCCCCAAACACATCGAGCAGCCGGCCCCGCGCCACTCGGCCCCGGCAGCGAGGAACACCTCGTGGAGGCCCTCGGCTTCGGCCTGGAGGCGCACCCGAACCGAGCCGGGAACCACCAAGAGCCGTGTGTCGCTGGCCACCCGATGCCCGGCCAAGATCGAGGCCGCGGCGCGAAGGTCTTCGATCCGGCCGTTGGTGCAGGAGCCGACGAACACGGTGTCGACCTTGACCTCGCGCATCGGCGTGCCGGCCGTCAGCCCCATGTAATCCAACGCCTTGGCGGTCGTGACCTGGTCCCCCGGATCCTCGAAGTCCTCTGGGCTGGGCACGACGCCGCTGAGCGGCACGCCTTGGCCGGGGTTGGTCCCCCAGGTGACGAAGGGCGCCATGGTGGAGGCGTCGAGCACGATTTCGGCGTCGAAGTAGGCGTCCGGATCGCTCACGAGCGTCTTCCAGTGCGCGACGGCGTCATCCCAGTCGGTGCCCTTGGGGGCCTCGGGCTTGCCTTCGATGTAGTCGAAGGTCGTCTGATCGGGGGCGATCAGCCCGGCCTTGGCACCCCACTCGATGGACATGTTGCAGACCGTCATCCGGCCTTCCATCGACAGCTCTTCGATGGCCTGGCCGCGGTATTCCACGACATAGCCCTGGCCGCCGCCGGTGCCGGTGTGGGTGATCAGCGTGAGCACGAGATCCTTGGCCGTCACACCATCGGGCAGGCTCCCGTTGATGGTGACTGCCATCATCTTGGGCCGCGCTTGCGGCAGGGTTTGGGTGGCGAGCACATGCTCGACTTCGGAGGTGCCGATGCCGAACGCGAGGGCGCCGAAGGCTCCGTGGGTGGAGGTGTGGGAGTCGCCGCAGACGATGGTCATGCCGGGCTGGGTGAGCCCGAGCTGCGGGCCGACGACGTGGACAATGCCCTGCTCGATGTCGCCGAGGCGATGCAGACGTACGCCGAACTCGGCCGCGTTCTTGCGCAGCGTCTCGACCTGGGTGCGGCTCACGGGGTCGACGATCGGCTTGTCCCAATCGACGGTGGGCACGTTGTGGTCTTCGGTGGCCAGGGTCAGATCGGGACGGCGTACGGCGCGCCCGGCGAGGCGCAATCCGTCGAACGCCTGCGGCGAGGTGACCTCGTGGATCAGGTGCAGATCGATGTAGAGAAGATCCGGCTCACCCGCAGCGGATCGGACGACATGCTCGTCCCACACCTTTTCGGCCAGTGTCTTGCCCATCGCTTCTCCTTCGATCCCGCTGTCAACGCCTTCATGTTAGCGCTTGCATCCCATGATCTGAGACGGCAGTATTAGCATATGGACACCACAAGCGGCGTCGGCGTGCTCGACAAAGCGGCCCTCGTTCTCTCCGCTCTCGAAGCCGGCCCCGCTACTCTGGCCGGCCTCGTCGCCGGCACCGGGTTGGCCCGACCAACGGCCCACCGGCTCGCCGTGGCCCTCGAACACCACCGCCTGGTCGCTCGCGACATGCAGGGCCGGTTTGTGCTGGGGCCGCGCCTGAGCGAGCTGTCGGCCGCCGCCGGCGAGGACCGCCTGCTGGCCGCCGCCGGACCGGTGCTCGCGCGGCTGCGCGACATCACCGGCGAGTCAGCTCAGTTGTGGCGGCGCCAAGGCGACCACCGCGTTTGCGTGGCTGCGGCCGAGCGGCCTTCGGGGTTGCGCGACACGATCCCCGTCGGATCGCAGTTGACGATGCGCGCCGGGTCGGCGGCCCAGGTGTTGTTGGCCTGGGAGGACCCCGAGCGCATGCACCGCGGTCTGCAGAACGCTGCGTTCTCGGCGACGGCGTTGTCGGGCATTCGGCGTCGGGGCTGGGCCCAGAGCGTGGGTGAGCGCGAACAGGGCGTGGCGTCGGTGTCGGCCCCGGTGCGCTCCCCCAGCGGCAAGATCATCGCCGCGGTTTCGGTGTCGGGCCCGTTGGAGCGGCTGTCGCGCCAGCCGGGACGCATGCACGCGCCCGCCGTACTCGCTGCTGCGGAGCGCCTCTCCGAATCGCTGCGTCGGGCAGCCGCCGAATAGGGCATCTAGACCACCGAGGGGTCGCAAACTTCCTTTACCATTCCCCGGCGGACGGGACCTTCCGGAGGCTACGCTCCGCGCATGCGAATCGTCCTGAGGGCCGCCCTTGCCGGCCTGTTGCTGATTGCGTGGGTCCAAACGCTCTCCAGCGTGGGGATCCCCGGAAAGGCCGACTTCTATGTCCGCGCCACCATGTTCGCCACGGCGGTGTTCGTCGCGTCTGTGCTGACGTGGTCGATCCTCGACGCCTATCGTCGGGGCGCCGGCGCCGGCTTTGCTACGTGGCTGGGCTCGTCGTTCCTAGCGGGGGCGATGGTTGGCCTGTGGGCGGCGTACAACGACGGGACTCAGGGACTCGACGTGGTAGTCGACATGCTCATCGCCGTCGGCGGCTTCGGGATTGTCGTGGCCGTGCCTGCATTGGTGGGGTCTCTCCTCGGGGGGATGTTCCGTCCTCCCGTGCTGCACTGAATTCTGTTCTTTAGGCAAAGTGGGCTCTAGCAAGTCTGAGCCCGACGGCGATGAACCAGCCTGCGAACAGCAGCTGGGTCGCGGTCGCCAAGCCGAGCCCAAGCAGCCACGGGTAGGAGCCGACGAAGTCCACCAATCCGAGGGCGAGCCCCGAGATGACGAGCGCCGGACCGTAGGGCGTGTCCCGCATCGCCAACGCCAGCAAAATGGTGGCGACGCCGAAGAGAAGCATCACCGCGTGTTGACCCCCGTAATAGAGCGCCGCGACCAACTGCGTCGCCACTGGGTCGTCGATGTCGATCCCATAAACCGGGAACGCGAGACGCCCGTGCACGATAGTCAGCGCCACCATCACCGGGATGATCACCGCGACCAGGGCGCATCCCCAGGCCCCCAATCTGGGATGGAACCGGACCAGGCTTCGATAGAGGCCGATCGTGCCGGGGATGAGCAGGATGACCGCGAAGAACATGATCTCGTTGGTCATCGCGAGTGAGAATTCCTCCGCTGACCGCCACACGATCAGGTCTGGCCCAGCGCTCGGCGGTTCCCCGACTTTGAGATCGAAGAGTGCCTTGATCAGGAACAACACCCCACTCAGGGCGAGTGCGATCCCTTCTGGCCGGAACCGCCCGGTCGCCCGTTTCTCGGTTTGTACGTCGGATGGTCGCTCCGCTTGATCACGCGCGACGCTGCCTCGGATCTTGTTTGCCATGTCATCTCCTTCGACGACCGGGCCACTAGCGAAAAGCCTATCTCGGTGAATGCGTTGACCCTTTCTCCCTCTCCTCGGGCAGGGCGGTGACCAGCCGGCCCTGGGCCAGGACGGTTGTCGCGGAGGATGCTCGTCTGGTGAGCGATAACGGCCGTTGGATCGGGTCCATGCCCAAGGTCTACGACCGCCAGCTCGGACCCGCTGCTTATCGCCCAGAAGGACGCGAGTCGACAAAGAGTCGAACCCTCTGAACAAGCCTGCTCGGCCGAGGCCAAGGTCGAACTCCTTGTACGGGCCTCCGTCGGCATCCCGCCAACTGCGGCGGAACACCACGCCCATCTTGACCCCAGCGTGAAGGCGGCGCTCCCTGTCGGTCTTGCTGGCCGTCGAGCACAACACCGACGAGGAAGTGACCGAGCCCGTACTCCGGGCCATCAAGACCTGACCGACACACCCCAACGAAGGATCATCTTTCGTACACCGCACCACGGGGCTCAACTCGGGACTTGACCCCCGAATCCACGGGACTCGGACACTCTCCGCCGACCTGGTCTCACCGATTCTGCAGCGCATTTCCTTGGTTGTTCGCCCAGCCTAGTAGGAGACTGGAGTGTGAGGTCCGGCGACATCGTCGGCGGACTGAAGACGACTAGGCCCCGGGAGGGGGAATTGTCATGATCGCCCGACTCCAGGGATGTTTCGGGGTGCCGTCGTTGCCCGCTTTGGTGGCCGTCCTGGCGGCGGGCGTTGGCGCGGCGCCCTCGGCCGGTGTTGCAGCGACGCCCGAGGGTGACACCTCTCGGGTCAGCGTGTCCAGCACCGAACAGCAGAGCAACAGATCCAGTTACGACTCGGCGATCACTGCGGATGGCCGCTACGTGGCTTTCTCTTCGGCGGCGTCGAATCTGGTGCCCGGTGACACCAACGCCCACCACGATGTGTTTGTGCGGGACCGAAAGCTGGGCACGACCCGACGGGTCAGCGTGTCCAGCAATGGACACCAAGCCAACGGCACCAGTGGCGCACTGGCGATCAGCGAGGATGGCCGCTTCATCGCGTTCTCGTCCTTCGCTTCCAATCTTGTTCACCGTGACACGAACCTTCTCATCGATGTGTTTGTCCGGGACCGGAGGCTCGGGACGACCCGACGGGTCAGCGTGTCCAGCAATGGACACCAAGCCAACGGCACCAGTGGCGAACTCGCGATGAGTGCGGATGGCCGCTTCGTCGCGTTCTCTTCGGACGCGTCTAACCTCGTGCCGGGTGACACCAACACACAGACCGATGTTTTCGTCCGGGACCGGGAACTGGGCACAACTCGACGAGTCAGTGTGTCCAGTGCTGAGGACCCAGGCAACGACGGCAGTCAAGATCCTGCGATCAGTGCGGGGGGCCGCTACGTCGTCTTCTCTTCGTACGCGTCGAACCTCGTGCCCGGTGACACCAACACTCAATATGACGTGTTTGTCCGGGACCGGAAGCTCGGGACGACGCGCCTGGTCAACGTGTCCAGCACCGAACACCCGGGCAATGAGGGTGGCGAAGGACCGGTGGTCAGTGCGCATGGCCGCTTTGTCGCATTCACGTCGCTGGCGTCGAACTTGGTACCTGGTGACACCAACGGTCGTGTAGATGTGTTCGTCCGGGACCTGAAGTTGGGCGCCACCCGTCGGGTCAGCGTGTCCGGTACCGAACACCAGGCCGACAGCTACAACATCAATCCAGCGATCAGTGCGGGGGGCCGCTACGTCGTCTTCACTTCGTACGCGTCGAACCTGGTACCCGGTGACACCAACAACCGCGCAGATGTGTTCGTCCGGGATCGGAAGCTGGGCACCACACGCCGGGTCAGCGTGTCCAGCACCGGGCACCAGAGCATCGGCGACAGCATCAATCCAGCGATCAGTTCTGGTGGCCGCTACGTCGTCTTCTCTTCGTACGCGTCGAACCTGGTACTCGGTGACACCAACCACCGCACCGATGTGTTCGTCCGAGACCGTGGGGCGACTCCCTAGGAAACGTAGCTGCCTACTAGGACGCTCCAAGGGCCCGTCCGCGGCTTCCGACTGCCAGATCCTCAGCGCCTGGCAGAGACCACGGGAGCGCGATGTGTGCGACGTCGAAGCTTCGGACCACAAGTGGCCGACATCTGCTCACGGCCACGATGCCCGCCGGTCGATCGCCTGGCCCCTGAACCCGCGTCACATCGACGCGTAGCGTGCGCCCGCGGCCGTGGCACAGCGCCGCGAGCCGGCGCGGGACTCGGCACTCTCCGATTTCGGTCCCTTGTGTGGTTGTCCGTGCTGGAGGACGCTGGCGTGAGCGGGATCAACGTTGGGAGGTCGGCATGCTCTCAGGAAGTGTCGTTACGACGATTCTCCAGGTGAAGGAGGCTGCGCTTGCAGTCGAGTTCTACCGCGACCGGCTCGGGCTGGACTACGTGGGCCGTAACAGCGAGGGACAGGAAATCTTCGCTCTAGGCGGAGGGGCGAGCCTGGCGCTCATGCCTGATCCGGGTGCGACCCCGACGGGTCGCACTGAGATGTCCTTCGAGGTTTCCGACATCGGTGCGGAGATCGAGGCCCTCGAGGAGCGCGGCGTCACCTTCGCTGACTACGACTTGCCGGGCTTGAAGACGGTGGAGCACGTCTGCGTCCTCGGCTCGGAGAAAGCGGCGTGGTTTGAGGACCCTGACGGCAACGTCTTGTGTCTGCACGAGTTACTGCCTTCGGCTTCGCCGAACCCGTAGGCGGCAGCGCGACGTCGTATTGCCGGTCTCGCGGTGGGCAGCCACGCTCGACAACGTCGCGCCGGCCTGCGGCCTCGCAACGCGAGCAAGTGCTACGGCCCGGTCGCGTCCTGCATACGACGCAGGAGTCTGGACAAGCGCGCGTTCCTCGTGCGCCAGGGCAAGATCCGCGCCAGCCGGCTCGCATGAGCGGGTGCCCTGGAGGGGGACGGCCGCGGGGCCGGCTCGTGCACCTGGCGAAGTCCAGTTGCGTCATTCCGCCGCATATGCAGCGAGCCGGGCGGCCAAGGACGCGGCCTGGTCATCGGTGAACTCGGTGTGTGGCGGCTGCATTGGGTGGGCCGTGAGGGGCGTCCGGAGTCGTGCGCTGCGCTCTCTCGTTGACTGGGTTCGCTCGGGCCGGTCACGGTCCGACGACTGCGACCGGCACGGTCGTCTTGGATCCCGAGTGATAGCCGGATCGCTCGGCGGTGACCTTCACCTTCAGTCTGGTCCCAAGGTCGCGGGCAGCCACCAGATGGGCCTTGGACGTAGCGCCGGGGATGGGGTCGCCGTTGCGGAACCAGATGTATGTGTACGACGTGGGGGTTGGCCACCACTGGCCATACCGCGCGGTGAGGGTCTGATGCAACCTAGGGGTGCCGGTGATCCGAGGTACGACGTTGTTGGCGATCCCCCAGACGAGTGGAGTGAGGGTGCTCTTCTTCTTGACGGCGCCCGTCAGCTGACCGGAGACGTTGTTACCGGTTCCGTAGGCGATGCCATCGCTCCCAACTACCAGCGAGTGGGAGCCCCTGGCGGCCGGAAGGACTGCGTGAACGGCCGGCGGCAGACCGGTTAACGGGGTCAGGGTTGACCGGGCGTCGGTGCCCGTGATTTGACCGTTCCGGTTGCTGCCAGTGCCGTAGGCGACACCGTCGTCTGCGACCACCAGCGAGTGCTGGGTTGCGGCCGCCACAGCGCTAGCCCGAACGCCGGCGGGAAGTCCGGTGAACGGCGTGAGGGTCGACTTCGTTGGGTCAGTACCGGTCAGTTGGCCGTTCTCGTTCCAGCCCGCGCCGTAGACCTGACCGTCGTCCCCGACTACCAGCGAATGACAGCACCCGATCGCGACATCGGTGGCCTTGACGCCTGTGGGAAGCCCTGACAACGGACTAAGAGTCCGCTTCTCCCCGTGCATGCCGGTGATCTGCCCGATTTCGTTGTCTCCGGCGCCGTAGACCATGCCGTTGTCGCCCACGACCAGGGAGGTGTACCCCCCAGCCGCGACCGCGGTCGCCTTGACACCGATGGGAAGACCCTTCAACCGTGTCAGAATCGTCCGCTCGATTGCGGCTCCCGTGAGCTGTCCAAACTCGTTGCACCCCTCGCCGTAGACCCGGCCGTCGTCCCCGAGGACCAGCAAATGACAGTCACCGGCAGCAACCGCGTTGGCCCGGACTCCGGTAGGAAGACCGACCAACGGATCCAGGGTCGCGTGGTTGACCCGATCGAAATCGCCGAAACCGCTGCTGTACGCGACACCGTCATCTCCTAGCACAATCGACTCGGAGTTGCCGCCGTCGGTCGCCGTCGCACGCACCCCACCGGGAAGCCCCGTCAACATACTGAGGAAGCGCTTCCGCTCGGCGGTGCCGGTCAGCTGCCCCATGTAGTTGGCGCCGGCGCCGTAGACGAGACCGTCACCTCCGACCACCAGGGAGTGGTCCGTCCCGGCGGCGACCGCGATCACGAGAGGCGGATCCGACGACACGGCCGGAGATGATGAAGCCCACGCCGCGGGCGTGGGGAAGAGCAAAGCCACCACCGCGCCGATCAACAGGAGGCGAACTGTGGTCAGTTGGTGTCGATCAACAATGCCTAGCGAGCCGAAGGTACACACTCCCTGTCTACCACCGCCCCCAAGAACTCAGATTCGACTGGCCGCGTCGGCGGAACGTCCCTCGGCGCGCCAACGCACGCAGACCAGCTTCCCGCCCCATCGCTGATGTGGCTTTCGCCAACTCCAAGGCCGATTCAACCCTCCGCGTGGCCGGGCCGCTTAACCGGGGCGTCTAGCTCAGCCACGAGGGTGTCACAAACCAAGAGCGGTAATGTGCATGTGGACCGTGCAGGGTGGAAGTCGCCGGCCAACATGCAATAGGGAGAGTGCAAGACTCCCCCGGCGATGGTGCACGCCGTCAGGCAGGTCTGCCGTCGGAACCCGCGTCCTAGTGACCCGGATTTGAGATCCGCTGCATAAGTCGTCCGATGCTGCCAAGGATCTGTTCGGCGGTCTTGGTCCAGACGAAGACTTTGGGGTCTTCGTTCCAGGCCGCGACCCACTTGCGGATGTCGGCCTCGAGGGACTGGACGCTGCGGTGATCGGAGCGTTGGAGCAGGTCGGCGGTGACGTAGCCGAAGAACCTCTCGACCAGGTTCAGCCAGGACGAGTAGGTCGGGGTGAAGTGCAGATGCACCCGCGGGTGGGAACCGAGCCAGGTCTTGATGGTCGGGTGCTTGTGGGTTCCGTAGTTGTCACAGATCAGATGGATCTGAAGGCCCTCGGGGACCTGATCCTCGATCTTGGTGAGGAACTTCTTGAACTCGACCGCACGGTGGCGCCGGTGCAGGCTCGAGATCACCGTGCCGTCGGCCACGTTCATTGCGGCGAACAGGGTTGTGGTGCCGTGACGGACGTAGTCGTGGGTCCGTCGCTCGGGCATGCCGGGCATCATCGGGAACGCCGGTTGGGAGCGTTGCAACGCTTGGACCTGGGACTTCTCGTCCACACACAGCACGACCGCGGCCTCGGGCGGGTTCAGGTAGAGGCCCACGACGTCGTAGAGCTTGTCGATGAACAGCGGGTCGGTGGAGAGCTTGAAGTGATCGGCCAGGTGCGGCTTGATGGAGAAGTCCTTCCAGATCTTGCCGATCGTGGTTCTCGACAGCCCGGTCCGATGAGCCATCTTTGCCCGCGACCAGTGCGTCGCGTTCGGCGGCGTTGACTCCAAGGTCGCGACGATGACGTCCTCGACCTGGTCCACGGTGATCGTGCGCGGGCGTCCGGGACGCTTCTCATCGCCCAGACCGTCGAGACGGTCCTCGACGAACCGTCTGCGCCATTTGCTCACCGTGTGCGGCTCGCAGCCCACCCGCTCGGCCACCGCGTTGTTCGTCAGACCCTCGGCTGCCGCCAGCACGACCTTCGATCGCATCGCCAACGCCTGCGAGGACGACGCTCGCCGTACCCATCTGGTCAGCTGCTCGTACTCTTCAGTAGTCAGGACGAGCACGGATTTCGGGCGGCCAGTTCGAGGCATACCCCAGCCTAATACTTATGAAGCCGATTTCGCGTGCACCACACTAGCGGCTACCTTCTGTTGTCAACCGGTCGCTGCAAGGTGTTTGTTGGGGTGGGTCTGCCGGGACGTCGATGTCGAGCGCAGCGTCGGCATTGCGGGTCCGGGAAGTGGCTGATCCGAAGTGTCGATGTGGGGGGCAGGTCGGCCGCGATGGATGTCAGGGTCGCCCCGCCGTCCCCTCCACGGGCCCGCCTCAGGATCGGTGTTGGCCGCGCGTTGAGCGTCGGCGATCAGTTGTCGGTAGATGACGTCGGAGATGCTGCGTTTGAGACAGCGCATGCTCCTCGTCCCCCAGCGATGAAGCGGGTCGAACAGAACCAGCGATTCGTGGCCGGTCAGCGAGAAGGACACGCGCTCTTCATCGGCCATGGTGCGATGTTGCCGCAGATGGGCACTCTCACGCGCATGGCGCGGCCAACCAGCCGCTCTAGGAAATGGAGTGAGGTCAGTCGCGGACGACGAGCGTTTCGTCGCCGAAGTCGGCGACAACCTTCAGATGACCTCCCAGTGCCTCGACGTACGCCTGCAACGTCCCGAGCTCAGTACGGCTGAGCTCGCCTCGTTCGATGGTCGACACCCGGGCCTGTGAAACGCGCATCCCGTTTGCCAGCGTCTTTTGCGAGACGTGCTGACCCTTCCGGATCTCGGCCAATCGGAACGCACGAACCTCTCCGGTCATCTCCCTGCGTGCGTTCTCAACCTGCTGCTCATCGATGAGCCCAGAGGCGGAAGCGTCACGTCGAACCTCAGTCCATTTGCGCGCCATGTCAGTCGACCTCCTGGTCATAGTCCCCTGCCAGCCCCGAGTCGTAACGCGCCTCGGCAACCGGGATGTTCTTGTAGTACCAGCGCTTCCAATCTCCAGTCTTGTCTCCGGCGACCAGTAGGACAGCGCTCCTCTCTGGATCGAAGACGACAGGATGCGGACGTTCGTTCCCATGGGACGGATCTCTTTCATGTTGTGCCGCCTGGAACCCTAGATGCGGTCCACGATGGGGCGCCCCAACGTCGGCCCGCTGGCGGCCAGCATGTCGATGGCTGCGGTCACCGCATCCACTTGGTCTGCATCCAGCTTGGCCAGCTCGAGGACCACTCCTCGACCTCGTCCAGCAGGATCACATCCCACGCCACGCCCAAACAATAACACTCACGTTGTATAACTTCAAGGTTGTAGCGAGGCAGCCCGACGTCGCAGTAGCGCCCGTTCGCTCTCGTTCTGAGTCATCGCAGCCGCCTCGGCAAAGGCCTCACCAGCCCGCGCGTGCAGCCCAGCACGTTCGAGCAGGTCTCCGCGCACGCTCGGCACCAGCGGCGAGTCGCCAAACTCAGCCGCGTCCACCTGCGTCCAGCACCAAGAGGCCAGCGTCCGGGCCGAACGCCCGCCCGTGGGCGACCGCCCGGTTGACCTCGACGACGGGTCCGGGCGCGGCGTCGGCGAGGACGTCGTACAACGCTGCGATCCTGCGCCAGTTCGTGTCCTCGGCACGTTGCGCGCGGGCATGTTGGGCGGCGATCGAGGCTTGCAGGAAATACTTCCCCACCGGGACCCCGCGCGCGGCGAGAGCCTCGGCCTGCCCCAGCGCGGCAAGTCCACGCCGGATCAACAACTGGTCCCATCGCGTCCGGTCTTGCGCCTCCAGCAGGATTGGCATGCCGTCCTCATCGAGTCGCGCGGCCAGCCGCGAGCCCTGGATCTCCAGCAACGCCTGCAGCCCGAGCACCTCGGGCTCGTCGGGGGCGAGCGCAGCCAACATCCGCGCCAGCCTCATCGCCTCGCCCGCCAGGTCGGGGCGCATCCAGTCCTCCCCGGCCGTCGCGGTGTAGCCCTCGTTGAAGATCAGGTAGATCACGGCCATGACGTCGTCGAGACGCCTGATCCGCTCCGCTCCCGTCGGCAGCTCAAACTCGGCGCGAGCCGCGGACAGGGTCTTCTTGGCTCGCGAGATGCGCTGGCCCATCGTGGCTTCGGTGGCCAGAAACCCGCGGGCGATCTCGGCGGTGGTGAGCCCTCCGACCAGGCGCAGCGTCAGCGCGGCCCGCGACTCCGCAGTCAGGGAGGGGTGGCAGGACAAGAAGATGAGGCGCAGGACATCGTCCTCGATGTAGTCGACCTGGTCGTCGAGGTCGGGCATCTCCGCCTCCTCTCCCCCGTGGGCATGTTCGAGCTCCGCGATCTTGCGGCGCAGGTTGTCGGCGCGCCGGAAATGGTCGATGGCGCGCCGCTTCGCGGTGGTCATCAGCCAGGCGATCGGGTTGTCCGGTACGCCGGTCGCGGGCCACTGCTCCAGGGCGGCCACGAGTGCATCCTGTGCCAGGTCCTCCGCGAGCACCACGTCACGGGTCATCCGGGTCAGCGCGCCAACGAGGCGGGCCGACTCGGCCCGCCACGCCGCCATGATGGCCTCGGTCGCTTGCTCCGCACTGGTGTCTGCCGGCACGGGGCCAGCGTAGTGAGCCCCGATCAGTCACCCGCTCAGGCTTCCGGGGCCTCCGGGCCATCGGAGATCTGGCGCATCGTCGAGATCACGGTCGCCTCGGGCCAGTGCTTGGCGTGTAACTCGGCGAACTCCCGCTGATCGGCGATGGCCTCCTCGAGGGTGTCGTACTGCATGATCGCCCAACCGCCGACGACCTCCTTGGCCTCGGCGTACGGGCCATCGACCCGAGTCACTTCGCCCTGGCGGACCACGAAGTTCACGGCATCTTCAGTCCCGTAGAGCCCACCGCCGTCGAGGAACACCCCTTTGGCGGCCCGCTCGCCGACGTGCGCGTCCATCGCGTCGAACAACGCCTGCGGCGGCATCCCGAGGCCCTCTTCCATCCTCACGAATCCCATGAAACGCGGCATCTTGATCACTCCTTCTGGTTGTCGGTGAGTTGCTTCACGCACGTACGTCGAACAGCTGCCGGGCACTTCGACATCGACCTCGAAAGTCTTCTTCAGAAGTACCGCCATCCTGCCTGAGGGACTTAAGAGCTGCGAGACCACTGTCTGCACCCTCGGTGTAGGAGTAGCGGTAGCGTCGCAGTTGTGGACGCCGTGGATGCGGCCTTCGAAGCCGTTCCCCGTGTTGGCTTCCTGCCGAGGGAAGCCCGCAACGCCGCGACGTACGACGGCCCGATCCCCATCGGCTACGGGCAGACCAACTCGCAGCCGCGCACGGTCGCCGCCATGTTGAGGCTCCTCCAGGTGCACCCCGGGCATCGGGTGCTGGATGTCGGGTCAGGCTCGGGGTGGACCACAGCGCTGCTGGCCCACCTCACGGGCCCCAAGGGCAGCGTCCTAGGGCTAGAGATAGTGCCCGAACTGGTCACCGTGGGCGCCACCAACCTGCACGCCTGCGGCATGGGATGGGCGACGATCGAGGCCGCAGATCCCGACGTCCTCGGGCGACCCGAGCAGGCCCCTTTCGACCGCATCCTGGTGTCAGCCTCACCGCGTGAGCTTCCTGACGAACTGGTCGACCAACTCAGCAACGCGGGCCGCCTGGTAGTGCCGGTGTCCGGGATCATGCTGCTCGTCGAGCGGCGTGGCCACGAGTGCACCATCAGCGAACACGGGAGGTACCGCTTCGTCCCCTTGCTGACCGGTGGCCAACGCGCCCGCCGCCGGCACTAGGAGTCCGTGCCTAAACGATGCGACGGATTCCCGGAATCTGGACCAGCAGCCACGCGAGGGCGAACGAACCCGCCACGCCGCCGCTCGCCACCAGCAGTGCCTTGACTTCGGCTGGGGCGGGGACGAGTCGAAGGGAGGCGGCCAAGCCGATCAGCACGAAGCCCTGAACGATGAACGCGGCATAACACGTCCGATTGAAGACGGTTTGTCCGCGCCACCGCCGGTTCAAGCGATCGCGCGAAACGCCTAACAGCCAGACCGGACCACACACCGTCAACGGCGCCTCAATCAAGGCGAAGGCCACAGCCAGCGCATTCCAACCCCCCAAACCGTCCTCGACTCGGTCGGTCAGTCCGGAACCAAGCAGCAACCCGGCCATCGCCACCAAAGCCAGCAGGCTCACGCTGCGGCACTGCCGTCGCAAGTGGTCGGGGACTCCGTCTAGCCAGCCCTGCCGCACCACAACCGTGCCCAGGACGAACGCCGCTATGCAGGCGGGCCACTCCCAGAAGTTCAGGTCAGAAACGCCCGCCTCTGAGCCGTACGGATAGACCAAGCGGATCGCGAACGACGTCACGGCGACGAGAGCCATGATCACCACCAGATGCCGAAACTCAACCGACCGGTGCCGCGCACCAAAGCGCCGAGAAGGGCGCACCCCGACCCACGCCGCGTAGCCCAGGGACAAGATCAACAGCACGCCGACGAACCACAAAGGGCCGGTGTCGAGTTGCTTCTCCGCGCCGAGATATTCCTCGGCGTAACTTCCCGGCGCGTCACCCAACGGGTGCCCGAGGAGGTAGGTCAACGTGGGCTCCAGCAAGAAGACAAACACCAGGAACGGAACCCCGAGTCGCAGCAGCCGGTCCACAGCAAAGCGTTTCGCGCCTTTGCGTTCCAGGGAACCCGGCGTCAGCAGCCCCGCGACGAGGAAGAGCAGCGCAATGACAAAGAACCCGAAAGGCGCGACCGGCACGAAGAGGATGCCCTCTGTCACGGGAGAGAGTGTGACCTCACGGAACTCGGTGTAGGTCCACACCTCAAGCGTGCCTGCATAACTCAGGGTGCCGTGGATCGCGATGATCAGTGCGATGAGAAGGACTTTGAGGTTGTCGACCCAGAGGAGCCGACCGGCATACGCGCGATCAATCTCTGACCCGCGTCCTGAGGGCGTGGGCTCGACCCGGCGGGTTGTGGCCCTCGTTTCCACGCCTCCAGTTTCGCTCGTGCATTGCCCGCGCACAACCGATGTGCGCGCCACCATCCTGGGCGCAGCAGCGTGCCCCCCGATTCGTAGCCCCTATATGGCCGCGGGACGGAGCCACACACGGCACCCGCAGCGACCCACCTAAAGCGGCGGCCTGTGGAGCCCGAGCTCGCCGCGTGTTTTGCGGACGAGGTCGTAACCGCAGATGTCGCAGTAGGTCTGTTTTACCGCCGCTCCACAGTCTGGACACGAACGCCGCGTCCTCAGGAGCCTTGACAGCCAACCTGGACGTTTCATCTCAGGTCACCTCCTACCATCACCGGAAAGTCTACGCCGCGAGAGCGATCACGCACGCTCGACGGTGATGCCTCGACGGGCGACCGTATTGCTCCCACAGACCGGCCCCTAGGGACTCGTCCACCGGACGAGCACCGAACACCACGCGCGCCGAAACCCTGAGGCTGAGAACCTGCCGGAAGCCTTCTCAAGGACGCGCGCGCACGCGGCTAAGCGTTAAGTACTGGTCAGACGGTAACGATGCCGATCAATTCTTCAAGGCCCGCGAAATCTTCTGCGTTGCGCGTATAGAGCGTTGCGTCGTGGGCGTGAGCGGTTGCAGCGATGAGCAGGTCCATCACCCGCCCTCTCGGCGGACGTCCCGCGTCCACAACCGCGGCTGCTAGGCGCCCATAACTGACAGCCACGGCGTCGTCGAGCGGGAGCGCGTCGAAGTGTTGCTGGAGGAAACTCAGCCTTCTCAGACGCTCGGCACGGACCTCAGCCGTCTTGGCGACCAGCACCCCGAAGTGAAGTTCGGCGAGGGTGACAGCGCTGATCGCAAGCACGCCGGGGATCGGCGCAACGTCAGTTGCGATGACGACGCTGGTGTCGAGGATGGCTCGACCCAAGGACTCGACCGGATCGCTCACCGATCAGCCCAGGGATCACGAACATCGGTGTCGAGAAGCTCACGATCTCGCACCCACTCGGCGTCGACCGTGCCCCGGAACAGGTCAGCGATCTCGGCCCACGGCCGCCACATCGTCGGCCCTGCCGGAACGAGGCGTGCGCTCGGCCGTCCGGAGACGGTGATCGTAATCTCCTCACCGGCCTCCACCCTCCGTACGAGATCAGAGGCATCTTGACGAAGTTCACGCAGTCCGACTGTGGTCATGCAACAAATGTAGCACTTGTGCTATTCGGTCGCCTGCAGGTCCTCACAAGTACGGCAGGAGTGCGTCGATGGAGTCTGTTGGCGTCTTGAGCGCGATGCCCGCCCCGATCGCGTTGAACGTCCAGTCGTCACCGTTGCGGACCAGTTTGGCCATGACTAGCCCCGTTTCTCGGACGCCGAGGGTCAACGTGAACCGGGCAAACTCGACACCTTCGTCATCGATGAGGCGGCAGTAGGCGTTGTGGATGAACTCCAGTGAATGCCCTTGATAGCTGGTGACCAGGAAGAGAATCGTGTCGACGCTGGCGTAGACCTTCGCCAAGTCGACGCTGAGCGTTTCGTCGTCGTCCTCGCCCTTGCCGGTGATGTTGTCCCCGAGGTGCACGATCGAACCATCACGGGTGGCCAGGTTGTTGAAGAACGCGTAGTCGAAGAGTTGCCCGCCCGCGAACTGCACCGCGGAGGCGTCGAGATCAATGGGGGCCGCCCCGCTGCCGAGGAAACCCGCCGTCGGTGAGTGGTCCCAGCCCACGGCCATCTGCACGCTCGTCAGCGGCTTTCCGTTGTGGGTGGCGAGCGTCAACAACTGTCCCGCGGTCATCTCCGTCATCTCGCCACCCTATCCGGGGCCTCGGTCACTAGAAGAGGCTCAACTGGACGGTCGATTCGACCACGGCCTCGTCAGCCAATTCCGTGATCGCCGAGGCCATGAGCGGGACCACCAGGTCTCCGCGGGTGTCGGCGACTGCGCCACCCCCGATCAACGGCCACAACGATTGACTCAGCCAGATGTCTCGCGCACGCAAACCGGCGTTCAGTTGCTCGACGTCCATGGGGATCCGCATGGTGTGAAGTGCGGGAACGGGCAAATCAGCACGCATCGCCATCAGGCGCAGGTTGCGCGCCACACATTCGCGGGCCTCTGTGTCGTTCAGCCGTCGAACCGTGGATTCGCCCACCGCCGCCACGACCGCTTGGGCGGTGGGGCCGTCGAGCGCGGCGTACACCTCCGCGACGCCGTCGAAGGCCTCCAGCAAGCGGGCCGCGATCTTGGGGCCAATGCCGCGCACGCCCGGGAGGTTGTCGGACAGGTCGCCCCGCAACGCCGCGAAATCCCGATAGCGACCCGCGCGCACACCGCACACCAAGGGCAGGCGCGCTGGCGTCAACAACGGCGAGGCGTCGATGCCGCCCGCGATCACCCGCAACACCGACGTGGTCTCATCGATCAAGGCAAACGCGTCCCGATCGCTGGTCACGACCGTGCACCGCCAGCCGTCTCGCCGCGCCAGGGCAACCGAGGAGGCAAGCACGTCGTCCGCCTCGAAACCAACGTGCTGGACCACGGTGAATCCCGCGGCTCGCAACAGATCAGGCGCCGCCTCCAGTTGCTCCACCAAGTCTGGGGGCTTTTGCGAGCGGCCGGCCTTGTAGGCGGGGTATTCCTGTTTGCGCCACGATTCCTGGTCGCAGTCCAGACCGATCAACACCGCATCAGGGTTGAGCCGCGCCGCCGCCCCCGCGATCGAGGTCACCAGTCCACGCAAACCCCACACCGGACGACCACCACGATCGCGCTGGTCGCTGGCGAGGTGTGCGTGATAAGCCCGATGCAACAGGCTGTTTCCATCGATCGACATCAGCAAGGGTGCCGAGTCTGGAGACATCACCGGTTCACCGTATCCGTCGGCACCGACCTAGCGTCGGACGTGACGGCAGGCGCACCGGGCCAGGCTCAAAACAACGCATCCTGCTCGAGCTCGAGCAACAGCTGCTTGCGGTCGACTCCCCCGGCATAACCCGTCAACGACCCATCAGCACCGATCACGCGATGACACGGGATCACGATGGGGATCGGGTTGCGGCCATTGGCCAGCCCCACCGCACGCGAGGCCGCATTGGTCATGCCGAGGCCGCGGGCGACTTCGCCGTACGACGCCGTCTCGCCGTAGCCGATCGCCTGCAACTGTTTCCACACTCGCTGTTGAAACTCGGTGCCGTTGGGGGCGAGCGGGAGGTCGAAGGCGCGGCGTTCGCGGGCGAAGTACGCCGTGAGTTGGGCGACCGCGCTCACCAACACGGGCAGCTCGTCGCTCCGCGCGCCTAGGGGCCGGCCATCGGCAGACGAGCCGAAAGGCGAGAACTCCACAGCGGTGATCGCGCCTCCCTGCTCCACAATCCGCAGGTCTCCGATCGGTGAACTCATCACGGTCCACATGTCAGGACTCCCTTCTAACGTCAGCTGGTCGAGAGACGTCGGTGTCGAGCAGCGACTGCCACAGATGCACCTGGGCGTAGGACCGCCAGGGCCGCCAATGCTGGCTGAGCATCTCAGCCGCTCGCGGGTCTTGCCCCAGCCGGGTCAGCGCCGCGCGCGTCCCCAGGTCGCTCGGCAAGAACACGTCGGGGTCACCCAGCGCCCGCAACGCGATGTAGTCGGCGGTCCATGGACCGATGCCGGGCAGGTCGAGCAGCTTTCGGCGTACGTCGCCCCGGTCGGCGCCGCGGTTGAGCAGCACCCGACCCTGCGCCAGAGCGGCGTTCAGCCCGATCAGCGCGCGACCCCTCGCTCGTGGCATCGGGAACGCCTCGGGGCTCAGTGTCGCTAGCGCTTGTGTGGTTGGAAACACGTGGGTCAGCCCGGGAGTCGAGAACTCGCCGGGCTCCCCGTGCTCGCGGACCAGTCGGCCGAGCACGGTGCGCGCGCCGGCGACACTCACCTGCTGACCGACCACGGCCCGTACGGCGACCTCGGCGCCATCGACCTGGCCGGGCACCCGCAATCCTGGAAGCCGCCGGGCCACAGCGCCCAACACCGCGTCGCCCCCGAACTCGTCGGCGATGGCGAGCGGGTCACAGTCGGCGTCCAAGAGCCGGCGCACCCGCTCGACCGCGGCTGAGGTGTCCCGCACATCAGTGAGCACGAAGGTGGCCTGCATGAACGCCGTGTCCCCCACGGCCGGGGCATCGGCCAAGCACACCCGGACCTCGCCGGGACCATGCGGCAGCGCCAGGGTGCGCGCATAGGACTGCTCGTCGCACACTTCCACTCCGTCGATCGAACGCGCCGCCAGGAACCCCAGCAACGCGCGCCCCGCGAACGGCGTACGCACGGCGAGCCGCAACCGCAGCGTCCCTGGCGTGGGACGTGAGCCGGCGCGGCGGCCGCGCAACTCGCTGGGGGACGCGGCGTAGACCTCGCGCACCGTCTCGTTGAACTGCCGCACACTTGCGAAACCGGCGGCGAACGCCACATCGGCGTACGACAACTCGGTGGTCTCGATCAGGATCCGTGCCGTTTGCGCCCGACGGGCCCGGGCGAGGGCTAGCGGGCCGGCACCCAACTCCGTGGTCAGCACCCGCACCAGATGGCGCGAGGTGTAGCCGACCTGAGTCGCCAACCCCTCCACCCCGTCGCGGTCGACCACCCCATCGGAGATGAGTCGCATGGCGCGCCCAGCCGTATCGGCCGCGATGTCCCAGTCGGGACTGCCGGGCGTGGCATCGGGCAGGCACCGCTTGCAGGCGCGGTAGCCCGCACCCTGGGCGGCGGCGGCCGTTGGATGGAAAGTCACGTTGGCGTAGGACGGCGTACGCGCGGGGCACGAGGGCCGGCAATAGATCCGTGTGGTGCGTACGGCGGTAAAGAAGACCCCATCGAAGCGACGATCCCGAGACTTCACCGCGCGATAACACGACTCCGGATCGAGACTGAGGACGGTGGCCATGGCTTCATCCTGCCCGACTCACCCGGGGACTTCTAGCGGAAATCAGACATCACGAGACGGCACTAAGTGGGACCATGGCCGTCGCTGTTCTCACTTATGCCTCACGTGAGACCTCCTGGCGCATTCGCGCTCGGAAGCACGCCAGGCAGAGCGGGCACACCGCCGCGCGCGCCTTCGCGCTGAGGCGGAATCGCTACGCGACGACCCTGAGGATGTTGCCGCTTCACGCGAGCTCGCGGCTGAAATGGATGCCCTGCGTGCGTGGTGACCTCTATCGGCTCAAAGCACCCAAGGATGCGCGGGGGCACGAACAAGCCGGCCCGAGGTTCGCGGTCGTTGTGCAGTCTGACGACCTCCCCCTGTCCACCTGGATCGTGGCCCCGACCTCGACAGGCAGGCGCGAAGCCACCTTTCGACCCGAGATCGAGATCGCGGGCGTGAAGAGTCGAGTCATGGTGGAGCAGCTCACTGTGATCGATCCGGAAGCACGCTTGGGGGACTTCGTCGGGCGCCTCGACACTGCGGAAATGCGTGCTGTCGACGGAGCACTCTCCGTTGTGTTGGGCCTGGACTGATCCCCGCTGCGCGACCACGGTCAGTTTGGGTTCAAGGCAACGCCCAACCGAAGAAAAACCAAAGTAAGCAACACGTTGGTGACCAGCGCGGCGACCGTGGCCCCGATTTTGATGGACGCCGGCGTGCTACTCCTCGTCCAGATCAGGATCAGGCCGAGCGGCCAGCAACAGAAGAACAGCATGATCGCGATGAACCACCACGACTCCCACCAGGATCGCAGGCGACCGCCACCGACCAGCGGGCTGCGCATCGAGACACCGGCGCCGAGCCCCGGGCCCTGCTGCTGCCCCTGATTGTCGGTGTAGTGCTCGGTCCAACTTTGCCCGTCCCACCAGCGTTTCCCGGGACCTCCCCAAGGATCGCCGTACCAACCTGGGCCCTTCGCCATGTCACTCGCTCCTTGCCGAGAAAGACCGCCGAACTTCGACGCACAGTAGTGCGAGTCAAGCCGTGCTCGCAGGAATATCGCGAGGTTCGCCCAGGGGGGCCAGGTGATCGACCCCGCGGAATCGTAGTGGTTGTCGGGAGCCAGCGGAGCAGGGGACCGACGGCGCGCAGCACGAACCCGAGAAGTGGAAGAAGCTGAAGATGACGAGGTAGGTCAGCGTGCGACGTGCTGAACCAGCCTGACTGCTATCTCGCCGAGGCTCAGCGCCTCGGCTCTGACGTCTTGGATACGACCTCCCATGACGCTCGCCAGGGCGTCCTCGCCGTGGTAGACGCGCTCCAGGAGGTCTGCGTACTTCTCAGCACGCTCACCCAGCCCCAACGCCAGCGACAGTGCGATGATGTCGGGCTCGTCCTGTGGCCGCGAAGCGATGAGTTTCATGGCCAGCAGATGCTCAGGGGGTGCGTAGTGAACCGTGAGCCCCAAGCGCTCCGGCGGCGCGACCGCATCCGCGGGACGCGGCGGCACCCAGCCACCCGCATTCCCATTGAGCCAGGTCGTCGGGATTCCCTCCGCATCGGCAAGCAGTCGAGCCTCCTCCATCACCGCAGCCTCCGAGGCAACCGCGTCGATGTCGACCGTGCGACGGGTGTTCACCACCGTCATTGCAATCGCGGCACCGCCGACGACGTAGATGCTTGCCCGCACGCCTCGGCTGCGCAGCCGCGAGTCCAGCAGGCCGAGGAGACGCTCGATCTCCTCGGCCTGGAACGCGACCGGGCTGCGACCGCGAGTCACGCAGTGACCAGATCACGCTCGGCGGCGAAGACACCCCACCGGCTGAGCCACGCAGGAGTCGCCGCTCGAACGCCGTCCTCGTCCAGACGCAGCGAGGGCAAGACCCACTCCGCTGCACGTCCGGTCAGCCGTCGGGCCTCGGTCCAGCCGAGCGTCCCGCGACCTGCCTCCTGGAACTCGTGCTCCGCGAGCGCGGCCAGGAACGCATCCCATCGAGCGTCACCAGTGCTGCGGGGCGCGCCCCTCCACGCATCGGCTGCAGGGTCCTCGACCCGAAGCAGCTCGTGCAGGTGGTCACGGGCCTGGAGTGACATCTTGAGTGCCCAGATGTCATCACCCTCGCGGACCGCCTGTCGAATCTCACGCGTGGCGGCCTGCGGCGTCATCCAGCCGTGCTCGCGTGCGGCCTTGAGGTCCGCGGAGAGCCGCAGCGCACGCAGATAGAACCCGGCGATCGGCATGACCTGACCCGAGCGGTACGTGGAGAAGCGAGACGCCGACGTGCCCAGGGCAGCAGCGAAGTCGGCCTGGTTCAGGCCGCTGTCCGCCAGCGCCCGCCCCAGCCCTGCCATGACCTCGCGGGCGTCCTCATCCATACCTGAACCTTATCAGATTAGATAACACGACGTACGCCTCAGGGCTTCGCAATGTCCGACTTCGTGGGAAAATGACGAAACGGCCCCGATCCAGCGTTTCCGCTAGTCAGGACCGATCTTCAGAGTGGTACCCCCGACGGGATTCGAACCCGCGCTACCGCCTTGAGAGGGCGGCGTGCTAGGCCGCTACACAACGGGGGCTGGCACTTGCAAACGCTGCGAAACTGTATCTAAACGGGCAGTTTCACGCCAAATCCCGGCCCCTGCGCAGGGGCCGAAACCGGACTCATCCGAGTCACCTTTGGTTGTTCGCTGGGATACTAGGACTCGAACCTAGACTAACTGGACCAGAACCAGTCGTGCTGCCAATTACACCATATCCCAAGGGTTCGGCCCCGCTGTCGGACTGGGTTGTCGCACTGCGTTGCCTACTGCATGGAGCTAGGCGGCTGGGCCGAGGGGAAACGATACACAAGGCCACGAGAGGCGGCCAAAACGGCCGGGTCGGCGCGCGTGCTCAGGCCCATCGCCCGGGCCACCCAGGTCGCCAATCCGAGGTAGACCAGCGACTGGGTCAAGGTGGTCGGGATCATCCACCAACTGCCGCCCGTGGCGTTGAGAGCCTCCCCCATGTCTCCGAACGCGAGCGCAAATCCGAACGCCAAGAAGTTGTTGAGCACATGCATGGCGATGCCCGCTTCGAGCCCGCCCGTGAGGATCACCAAGGCACCGGCGACCAAGCCGAACGCCAACCGATCGAAGAAGACGGGCACGCTCTGTCCGAGGCCGTGAGCCAACGCAAACAGCACAGCGGGTACGACGATCGCCACGGCCCTGCTGATGGTGGGTCCGGCAAACCCGAAGAGCCCGCCACAGGCCTGGGTGAGATAGCCGCGAAAGGCGTACTCCTCCCCCGCTGCTTGGAAGGGCGTCAACAACGCCACCACCAGCAGAAAGTCACGGGTCTTGTCGGTGAACTCGTTAAGCGTGCCGGTCGCGGTCGAGTCTGCCTCCGCGGGCAACACCATCGAGACGGCCAGCATCGCGATCAACGCGACCACCGACAGGCCAAAACAGACTGCCAGATAGCCCCACCGGATCCTCGGGAACACCGAGGAGATCCAGCCCGGTTTGAGTCCGTGGAGCAGCCGAGTGATCACCCACACCAGCGGGATCAGCAGCGCCAACGCCAGGTTGAGGTAGGCCAAACCGAGCGGTGTCGGATCGGTCAGGTCGAGCACGCGGTCGATGCCTGCGCCGGAAAGCTCGCCGGTGGCCAGCAGCCACGCCAACACCGGGATCATCGCCAGCAGCGGTCCGATGACGAGCATGGACAGAATCAAGAGCACCAACCCGACGAGCGGTCGCCACCAACCTCGCGACCCGCCCAGATGCACCAGGTGATATTCGAGTGGCGCTGACCGCACCGCATCACGGGTAGCAACGGGCGGCGGCCACATCGGTCCACCGGACGGCGGGGGCGACCACTGGGGCGGCGGCCAGCCCGGCGGCCCAGCCGATGGCGGCTGCCAGGCAGGGGGGCCCGACATCAGACCAACGCCCCCTGCAACCTCGCCAGCGACCGCTCGCGGCCCAACAGTTCCATCGACTCAAACAGGGGCGGCGAGATCCGGCGACCCGTGATCGCGACCCGCACGGCTCCGAAGGCATCGCGAGGCTTGAGCCCCAGCCCGTCGATCAGGGCATCGCGCAGGGCTTCGTCGATGGCGGTCGTGGACCATTCAGGCAGGCTCGCCACGGCGTCGTACGCCGCGCGCACCACCTGTGCCCCGGCCTCATCGATCGTCTCGACCCGGGCAAAGGCGTCCTCGTCGACCAGCAAGAAGCCAAGCATGTCGACCGCTTCGGTCAGCTTGTTCATCCGCTCCGAGATGAGGGGCATCGCGCCATCCAGGATTACCTGCTGCTCGGTCGTCGGAACCCCGTCAACCAGGCCCGCATCGGCAAGGTAGGGCACCACGCGGCGCCCGATCTCGTCCACCGGCAACAACCGCATGTGCGAGCCGTTGATCGCGCTGCACTTCTTGATGTCGAAGCGCGCAGGGTTGGGATTGACGTCAC
Source organism: uncultured Actinomycetota bacterium (assembly GCA_963814245.1). GTDB lineage: Bacteria > Actinomycetota > Actinomycetes > Propionibacteriales > Nocardioidaceae > Nocardioides. The sequence continues at coordinate 457,320 of CAWFBY010000003.1, read as the reverse complement.
CGATCTCGAACGCCTCCACCATCTCCGCCATCGAGAACACGTCACGATCTGGAGCGATCGCCCAGCCCAACAACGCGAGATAATTGAGCAGGCCCTCCGGCAAGAAACCCTGATCGCGGTAGCCCAACAGGTTGGCCTCAGGATCACGCTTCGACAACTTCTTGTTGCCCTCACCCATGACGTAGGGCAAGTGGCCGAAACGCGGCGTCTCGCCGATGCCGATGCCGACCTCGCCGAGTGCGGCGTACAACGCAATCTGCCGCGGCGTGCTCGAAAGCAGGTCCTCCCCACGCAGCACATGGGTGATCTCCATCAACGCGTCGTCAACCGGGTTGACCAACGTGTAGAGCGGATCGCCGTTCGCGCGAGCCAGCGCGAAGTCGGGCACGAAGTCGGTGTGGAAGGTGATCTCACCGCGCACCAAGTCGTCCCAGCTGATCTCACCGTCGGGCATCCGGAAGCGGGTAACCGCAGGTCGATCGGCGAAGCCGGCCACCTGGTCGGCGGTCAGTTCGCGGCAGAACCCGTCGTACCCCATCACTTTCGAACCGCTCGCCTTGCGGCGCGCCTCGACCTCGTGGTTGGTGCAATAGCACCGATAGGTGAACCCGCCCTCGACCAACTTCGCCAACGCGTCGACATAGATCTCCGAGCGCTGCGACTGCAGGTAAGGGCCGAACGGTCCACCCTTTTCGGGGCCCTCATCCCACTCCAAGCCCAGCCAATGCATCACCTCGATGATCGCGTCGTAGGACTCCTGAGTGTTGCGCGCGAGATCGGTGTCCTCGATCCGGAACACGAACGTGCCGCCGTGGTGACGCGCGAAGGCCCAGTTGTAGAGGGCCGTGCGCGCCATCCCCACATGGGGGCTGCCGGTGGGGCTGGGCGCCATCCGGACACGGACGGGGCGGGCGTGGGAAGTGTCAGTCACGAGTGGCGACCCTATTCGTCAGAGTGCCGATGCCCGCGATCGACACCTCGACCTCGTCACCGACCTGCATTGGCCCGATGCCTTCGGGGGTTCCGGTCAAGATCACGTCGCCGGGCAACAGCGTCATCACGCTGGAGATGTAGGCCACCAACGTCGGGATGTCGAAGACCAGGTCGCGGGTGTTGCCGTCCTGCTTGAGATCGCCGTTGAGGTGCGTCTGGAGCACGACCCCGTCGCTGAACGCCTGAGGGTCCAGGTCCGTTTCGATCCACGGACCCAGCGGGCAGAACGAGTCGAAACCCTTGGCCCTGGTCCACTGGCCATCGGAGGCCTGCAGGTCGCGTGCGGTCACATCGTTGGCGACAGTAAAGCCATAGATCACATCCGTGGCCTGATCGGCGGGCACGTCGCGGCAGATCCGGCCGATCACGACCGCCAACTCACCCTCGTAATGCAGGTTCTTGGTCTGCCGGGGATAAAAGATCGGGTCGCCGGGGCCGATGACCGACGTGTTGGGCTTGAGGAACATCAGCGGCTCGCTCGGCACCTCGCCGTCCATCTCCGCCGCGTGAGCTGCATAGTTCTTGCCGATAGCGACGACCTTGCTGCGGGGCAGGACGGGGGCCAGCAGACGCACGTCTGCGAGTTGGTGTTCCTCCTGGGTGAGCTGGAGGCCGGCGTACAACGGATCGCCGCTCAGCGTGACCACGATCGAATCGTCGGCGGGTTGCCCGAACTCGTCGACGTCACCGGTCACCACGCCGTACAACGGGTCTGCTCCAGCACTAAATCTCGCGATGCGCACGAGGGCGAGCCTAACGCTGCGCGGCGTACGGCCTAACATCGCGGCGTGGAGGTGACCGCGCTGGACGAGCCCACGTGGCGAGCGCTTCGGGAGCGCCACGAGGCACGCGTCGACGTCTTCATCGAGCCGCATTTGGCGCGCAAGGAGCGGGGCGAGAAGCACCCCGTGCATGACTTTCTGTTTACCTACTATTCGCAGCGTCCCGCACAGCTGCGGCGCTGGCATCCGGGCTTTGGCATTGCCCTCGAAGGCGACGATGCGGTCGCGGAGTACGCCGGACTGCGCGGCTATGCGCTGGGTCCGCAGGGGGTTGCTGTCACGTGGGAGTACGTCGCGTCCCAACGTCCCGTCATCGAGTCGCTGGCGACCCTGCTCACGGCGACAGCCGGGCGGCCCGGCGGCGTTTGGCTGCTTCGGCCTGCACGAATGGGCCATGGTCTATGGGTTGCCCGATGAGCAGACCCGCCACGCCGACTGGCCCCTTCGGCTGGGGTCTCGGGGCACCGATCAGGTCGTTGAGACGCATCGTGTCGTGTGCAGTCACTTTGATGCGTTCCGCTTCTTCACCCCCGCGGCGGTGCCCCTCAATGCGGTTCAGCCGAGCCGCGTAGATCGCCCCCAGTTTGAACAACCGGGATGCCTGCACGCCAACATGGACCTCTACAAGCACGCCTTCCGGCTGAGCCCGATGATCGCGTCGGACCTCGTTGCCGACTGCTTCGAGTTAGCGTGCGCGGTCCGCGAACTTGACATGCGCGCCGCGCCGTACGACCTGAGCGGGTTGGGCTACGAGCCGGTCCGGATCGAAACCGGCGAAGGCAAAGCGGCGTACGCCGAGGCCCAGCGCAACTTTGCGGATCGCGCTGCACCCCTGCGACAACGATTGATCGCCGAATGTGAACGGCTCCTCGGCGTTGTGACGGGTTAGGGTCGAAGGCATGCGGCGCGTCGTTGGGTTGGTCCTGGTGTTGGTGAGTGCGCTGTTGGCGCCTGCTCTGCTGATCGGCCCGGCGCAGGCGCGCAGCGGTGATCCACGCTGGGTGTTCTATGCCAAGGACAAGGCCTGGTATGCCTCGCCCTGGTATACCGGCAAACACCGCAAGATGGTGCCTTACGGCTGCACGGTTGCGCCCTACTACGACCCCGACCCGCGCTGCGCCGACGATCGCGGTTTCCACCACGGGCTCGACCTGGCGATGAGGTGTGGGACCAAGTTGTACGCCGGTCGGCGCGGCTGGGTGGTCTCTAGCGCCTCCCTCGGTCCGGCGTACGGCACGAACCCGCTGTTGATCCGCAACTACAAGCTCGGCCAGGACTTCCTGCTGGCCCACACCCGGAAGGCGTTTGTGAAACCAGGTGACCGGGTCACCACCGGCCTGCTGATCGCCAAGGCCTCCGACAGTGGCGCCCCCGATGGCTGCCACCTTCACTTCGAGGTCCGCACGGCCGGTGGTGGCCTCGACACCGCCCGCCGCCCCCTGAAGTTCCTCGACCTTGCCCGTTGAGTTGGGCCTCCCTGCCCGTTGAGTTGGGCCTCCCTGCCCGTTGAGTTGGGCCTCCCTGCCCGATCTTGGCGAGTCGCCGTGAAACCAGCGACGGGTCGGTGGTCAAACTGCGACGGGTCGGCGGGGTTAGTGGTGGAGGGGGCCGTGTACGACGCAGTCGGCAGACCAGCCTCGGGGGGTGACCTGGACCTTCATTCGCCGTCGACAGGCACCACAAAAGCGTGGGGGTTCGAGCACCAGTTGCCGCTCGCAGCGCTCGTGATCGCCCGACGCGACCTGCCCGCCGCAGTGCCCACAAAACTCGGACTCGACCACGATCACAGGGTCTTCGCGAGTTCCTTGATCGGCATCTTCAACTCGGATAACAACGCGAGGTCCTCATCCGCGTCACGCCCGAGGGTGGTGAGGTAGTTGCCGACGATCACCGCGTTGATGCCGCCAAGCAAACCATCACGGGTGCCCAGGTCACCCAGCGTGAGTTCGCGGCCGCCGGCATACCGCAAGATCGTCCGGGGCAGTGCCAACCGGAACGCCGCTATCGCCCGCAGGGCATCGGCCGCAGCCATGATCGGCTGGTCACCGAACGGTGTCCCCGGTCGCGGGTTGAGGAAGTTCAACGGAACCTCATCGGGCTGCAACTCGGCCAACTGGACAGCCAACTCGGCTCGTTGCTCGAGCGTTTCGCCCATCCCGATCAGGCCGCCGCAACACAACTCCATGCCGGACTTACGCACCATTTCGCAGGTCTCCCAGCGTTCTTCCCAGGTGTGCGTGGTGACCACGCTCGGGAAGTAGGACTTGGCCGCCTCAAGATTGTGGTTGTAACGGTGGATGCCCATCGCCTTGAGCTCATCGACCTGCCCCTGGGTGAGCATGCCCAACGACGCCGCGACGTTGATCTCGACGGCCGCAAGGATCGCCGCGACCCCGTCGCGGACCTGCGTCATCAGCCGCTCGTCGGGCCCGCGAACTGCGGCGACGATGCAGAACTCGGTCGCCCCGGTGGCGGCCGTTTCCTCGGCGGCCTTCACCAGTTGGGCGATGTCGAGCCACACCGAGCGCACGGGCGAAGTGAACTGGCCCGACTGCGAACAGAAGTGGCAGTCCTCGGGGCACCCTCCGGTCTTGAGCGAGATGATCCCCTCCACTTCGACCTCGGGACCACAATGAGCCAGACGTACGGCGTGCGCAAGGTCGAGAAGCTCGGGGACCCGCTCATCAGGCAGGCTGAGCACTTCGATGAGTTCGTCGTACGACAACCCCACCCCGACCTCGAGAACCTTCCGCCGGGCACGCTCGACGATGTCAGTTTGGGGATCAGTCACAGACGTCAATCTAGTGCGCCCATGCTGGAGAAGCCCAACTCAACGGGAACGGAGGCCCAACTCAACGGCCAGGGAAGCCCAACTCAATGGGAACGGAGGCCCAACTCAACGGGAACGGAGGCCCAACTCAACGGGTCACTGGAGGCCCAGGTGCGACAAACCCACGGCGCCGTCGCTCGTCGTTTCATAGGTGTCGAAGGCTCGCCCGCCACTGGCCGCGCCGGCCCAGCGGATCAGGCGGACATCATCGACACGCAGCTCGGCGCCCAGATTGATGTCGTGCCGTGGGCTGAGTCGGACATAAGGCTGCGCGGCCACCATCCCCTCGGGCACGACCAAGTCGAGTCGCACCGGCGCGCAGTCGGCGCGCAACTCGTGTGGCTCGATGGTCACCGATTCGGCTCCGCTGCTCCGTTTCGTGGGGTCGAAACTGCGATACCAACGCACCTCCAAGGACGCGCCCTCGGAGGCGAGCCGGACGTTGGCGGTCAGGGTGAGGAGCTCGCCCTCGTGGACGGGTTGGCGATATTGCGGCGAAATCACGACGTCTTTCGCACTCAACGGACCACGGCGCAGCCGCAGTCCCTGCGCCCCGTGGCACCCTGCCTCGAGCGAGGTCGTCACATATTTGCCCAGCGCCCACATTGTCGAGCCATTCGCTTCTGGGTCGGTGTCGAGGTCTTCCATGGAGCCGGTGCCCCACAACAAGTCTCGTCCAGCGCGCACCCCCCGCTGCCCCTGGTCGAGGACCCACGCTGCGGGCAGGCTGGTGATCTCCCCCGAATCCACCTCCTGTTCGGTCGCTTCGACGACCCCGAGAGCCGGCCAGTGGGCCACGCCCACGCTTAGCCCGAAGGCGTTGCCGGGGGTGCTGGTGAGTCGCCGCGCAACGGCGTCGGCCAGTGTGCCGACCACGGGCACCGGACGTTGGTTGACGATACCGATCGGGTCGACGGAGACGGTGCGGGCCTCTCCGCCCCCCAGCACGACCTGCGGAATGGTCGAGTGCAGCGCCGACCAACGGCGTACGTCGGAGACCAAGTCACCGGTTGCCTCGAAATAGGGGGTCCCGTCGAGCAGCTGGACGGGCTTGATGATCGGCGAATGATTGCCGACGACAGCGGCGGCCCCTGCGCCGGCAGCCACGCGCGCCAGCGCGGTCACTTCGGCGCGACTTTCCAAGGCCTCGGGCGTGGTTTCGCCCAAAGCCGGACCGCCGTTGAGGAAGACGACCACGTCGTCCGCCTCGGTCAGCGCGTCGGCCACGGCCACTTGAATGGCTGTGGCCGAGCATCTGGCCGCGCCCCCCTGGGTCGGCCCGGCAACGTAGGCCACGGAAAGGCGCTCGCCGCCGATCGTCGTACAGCCGATGAAGGCGACGGTCTGCCCCGGCACCCCGGCGTACGCCGGCTGCCAGGCTTCGGCCACGGTGTCGCCCGCACCGAAGTGCAACAACCCGGCGTCATCGAGACTCTCGAGCGTGGTGTCGAGGCCCGGCTGCAGTGCGTCGAAGGCGTGATCGGTGGCCAGATTGACCACATCGACGCCGGCATCGTCGAGGGCCACCGCGGTCACCGTCGAACTTGCGAGTACGACGGACCGGTCGGGGTGATAGGTCAGCGGCCGAGGCCCCCCGACGTAGGGATCTGCGACTAGTGGAGAGCCCAGCGTGACCACACTGAGGTCGGCATCCGCCAGGATCGGGGCAACGGAGGACAGCAGTCGTTGGTGCGCGGCAACGTCACTCGACGATGGCAACAGCGGCCCACCCACGGCGCGCTCCGCATAGAGGCCGCGGCCCATCATCACGGTGCCACCGAAACGCACGGACACCGTGGCCTCTTCGGCGACCGCCAGCGTGATGAGCATCTCTTCGGCGGGCCCCACCGCCTGGACCGTCGGGCGATAGCCGGGCGCCGCCACCCTGACCAGGCGCGGGCTAGAGACGGCCAGGTCGAGGCTTCCCGTCGCATCAACGGCCAGCGGCGCCCCCACTTCGGTGCCGAGGGGGTCGAGCCGGGTGACCGTGGCCTGCCCGAGCGGCGCGCCCGTGGCGGCGTCGACGACCTTGACCACGGTCGCCGACGGCGGCGCCTCGCCCCCCTTCTGCAAGGGCGTATGCCACAGCAACTCGACCACGACAACGAGCGCAGCGAGGAGCACAAGGTAAATCGGCAGTTTTCGCAAAATCCTCCGCCCGTGCGGGCTACCTTGATCCAAGTAAACGGCGCTTCCAACTCGGGGAAGAAGCACTGGTCCAGATATTGCATCACGAACGACGACTTCGCTCGTCTTTACAGAGGTAGGTGCCGAAAGGCACGCAAACAAGCACGGCCAAAAGACCGAGGAGGATTCATGCTGACAGCGCTCGCCCATGGTGCGCTCGGCTTGGCCGTCTTCGTGATCGTCCTCGGTTTGTCCATCGTGAGGTTCCGAGGGGGTGACCATGATGTCCCATCCACGGACCTCGGTCTGGACTGACGCCCACCTCGGGCTGATCACCGGCGCCACCATTTTGGCCGCTCTCGGCGCCCTGGCCGCTTCCGGATCCGCTGGCCCCGCCGACGTTGCGTTGTCGACTCTCGCGGTCACCTTGACCACGTTCGTGATCGCCTCCTTCACCGATGCCTTCGGTGGGATGCTCGTGGGCTTGATCGCCAGCGCGGTGTTCACCGCCATCCACCAATACCTCCCCGACGCGGCGCCGATGAGCTTCGCAATCCAAGCGCTCACCCTCGGCTTGCTCCTCCTGCTGGGCATGACCTCGGGGCTGGTCGCTGATCGCGTACGCCGCGGGCGACGCATCGCGACCCGCAATGGCGGGCAGGCGATCGCCACCGTCGAGGGATCCCTGGGCCTGTTGACCGCGGCAGATGCGGAGCTGACGTTGGATCACGAGCGGGTCCGCGCCCAACTCCACGGGCGACCGCTCACAACTGTGTTGATCGACGTGGTGATCACCGAGATGGGTCTCACCAGCGAAGAAGTACGCCGCGCCCGCAGGGCCGTCGCCCGCAGCCTCGAAACCGAACTCCGGGTGACCGACATCGTCTATCTCGACGCGGAGGACCGCTTCGGCGCGATCCTTCCCGAGACCACCCAAGACGCCGCCAGCGACATCGTGGAGTCGGCACTGATCGTGGCTCGTGCCGCAACCTTCGCCGATCGCCGGGCCGGTCATCGACGCCCCGTGGCCGAGGTCGCCACCCTCGACGTGGAGATCACCCAGATCGTCGGCCTCGCACCTGCAGAGCCGATTGCGACCGCCGAGACCCTCGCGGAGGTCGCTTCAGCACCGCGCGCCAAGGCTCGGCGCCCCGGCACCAAGGGCGCCGGGTCCAAGAGCACCGCCTCCAGACGCACTGCCCCCCAGCGCACGGCGCCGGAGCGGCTCGAGGCTCGCTGAGGTGGTCGGTGCTGTCGTCAGCATCACGCTCCTGTGGATCGTGACCCTGACCCTGATCGCCATCTGGTCGTCAACGGTGCGACAACACAAGCAGCGCCTTGAACAACTCGATGTCCGGGTTCACGTCAACGGCATCCGCGGCAAGAGCACCGTCACCAGATTGGTGGCGGCCGTTTTGCGTGAGGGTGGGTTTGTCACGGTTGCGAAGACCACCGGCAGCGCGGCGCGCGTCATCGGCCCGCTCGGCGAAGAGTCGCCCATCGTCCGCCTGGGTGCGGCCACCATCAACGAGCAGATCGATATCGTCAAGGAGCACGTGACTCCCGGCGTTGAGGCGCTGGTGATCGAGTGCATGGCGGTGCGCCCGATCTATCAGGAGTATTCCCAGGAGTACATCGTTCGGTCCGACATCACCGTCATCACCAACGTCCGCGAGGACCACCAGGAGGAGATGGGGGAAACGCTGGGTGAGATCGCCGATTCGTTGGCGCTGACCACCCCGCGCAACGGCGTACTCATCACCGCCGAGGACCGGGTGGAACTGCGCGATCGGCTCGCCGGCCACGCCGAACGTCGCGACTCCCGGTTTCTCTATGCCGACCCGGCCACGGTCCTCGACGAGGACATGCGCGGCTTCGACTACCTGCAGTTCAAGGAGAACGTCGCCATCGGCCTGGCGATCGCCGACATCTTGGGGATCAGCCGGCAGGCAGCGATCCGCGGGATGTGGAAGAGCGTTCCGGACGTCGGCGTGGTGCGCCTGCGGACCTACGACATCCGCGGCAAGCAGGTCTTGTGGGTGCCGATGTTCGCCGCCAACGACCGCGAAAGCGTCGTGATGACGTTGGAGACGCTCAAGGCGCAGTTCCCCGAAGACGCCACGGTGATCGGCGTGTTGAACAACCGCCGCGACCGAGGCCGTCGAGCAGAGCTCTTTGCCGCCATGTCTACCGCGGACCTGCGCCCGTTCATTGATCAGACGCTGCTGTTCGGCGCCTATGAGGACAGCGTCCACAAGACCATCGTCGACGGCGGAGTACCCCGAGACCGGGTCCACAAGATCGGCGACACGGTCGAGCCCTCACTCGACCAGATCCTCGACAAGATCGCCTCACTGATCCCCGGCGAGCGCGGGGTATTGATCGGCATGGTCAACATCCACACGCACCAGGCCGAAATGCTGATGGAGTATTTCGAGCACGCGGCCGGAGACGAGGCCGTCGACGAGTTGGCCGCGTCGTTGGACCCCGAGCGGCAACCCGAATCTCGGCGTCGGCTCCGCTGGGTGGCGGCTCGCCGCGGACTCGGCGCGAGCGAGGCCTGATGAACGACTACCTCTACTCCCCCGATGTCGTGCGGGTCACGCTGGTGATGGGCGTGATCGTCTCGATGTTGTTCTATGAACGTCTCCATCTGACCACCGGCGGCGCCATTGTCCCGGCGTACCTCGCGCTGGGCCTCCAGGCACCACTCACGGTCGGGCTGACGGTCGCGGCGGGCTTCGTCACGCACACGATCGTGGAGAAGCTCATCACCAAGAAACGGATCTTGTACGGCCGCCGCAAGTTCGAGATCGAAGTCCTGGTCGGGTTGGCGCTGGTCGGTTCGATGTTCTTGATCCGCCTAGCGCTGGCAGATCTGTCGGCGTGGGACATCACGGTGAGCACGATCGGCTTCCTGGTGCCGGGCATCATCGCCCACGACATGACCCGCCAAGGCTGGGACAAGACCGTGCTGGCGATCACAGCCACCACGATCATCTTGGCCACCTTTCTGTATGTGTACGTGATGATCCTCCCGTTGGCCGGCGCAGACGTCGCGCCTCCTCAGGTGCTTGCCCCGCTGTTGGGCTATGACCGGCGACTGATCTTGATCGCGGTGTCCCTGAGCGTGGTCATCGGCATGGTGACCTTCAGCCGTGTGGGTCTACGGTCCGGCGGCTTCATCACCGCGTCGTACGTTGCGTTCATGCTGCCGCGCTGGTGGGACCTGCTCTACATCGCCGGGGTGGCGTTCTTGACGTGGGTGGTCGTGATCAAGGTGATCATGCCCCGCTTGATGCTGTTCGGCCGCCGCAAACTGTCGGTGATGGTGCTATTCGGAGCCCTGATCGGCTGGACCATCGAGTTGGTCGCCCGCTATGTCACCGACGGGTTGTGGGAGCCGGCTCGCGGACTGACCGTGATGACGGTGATGTTGCCCGCGCTGATCGCCAACGACGCCCATCGGCAAGGGTGGGAGCGCACCGCTTGGGGGGTGAGCCTGACCACCTTCGGTGTGTACGGCGCCACCAACCTGGCCGCGGCGGTGCTCCTCGCCACCGGCTTGATGAGCCCCGAGGTCCCCGGCTGCGACACCGCGTGCCCCGTGGCCTCCACCGTGCGCTGAACCGTCTCCCCCACGCCATGACCCGGGTCCGCCGACCCTAGACTGCAGCGGTCATGAACAGCCCTCGTGCCGCCACCTCGCGCGCCCTCAGCCCGCCAGGCCTCCCTCCGTCCGCGGCCGACCTGTTGGCCTACGACCGCGCGCACCTCTGGCATCCCTACACCTCGATGACCGACCCCACCCCCACCCGTCTGGTGGTCGGGGCCGAGGGGACCCGGCTGCACCTGGCGGAGGGACGCGTCGTGATCGACGCGATGTCGTCGTGGTGGGCGGCCATCCACGGCTATCGGCACCCGGTCCTGGATGCGGCGATCGCGGAACAGGTGGCCGACTTCTCGCACGTGATGTTCGGCGGCCTGACCCATGAGCCGGCCATCCGCCTCGCGGAACGCCTCATCGACCTGGCCCCCGAGGGACTCGACCGGGTGTTCTTCGCCGACTCGGGATCGGTCAGCGTCGAGGTCGCCCTCAAGATGGCCCTGCAATATCAACGCGGCCGGGGGCGTCCCGAACGCACCAAGCTGCTGACCATCCGAGGCGGCTATCACGGCGACACGTTTGGCGCGATGAGCGTCTGCGACCCGGTGGGTGGCATGCACTCGATGTTCAGCGGAGTGCTCCCCGCGCACGTGTTCGCACCGCGACCTCCCGCCGTGGGGGCCGACGAGGCGGCCCTGGCAGCCTGGGTGGCGGAGTTCGAGGGGCTGGCTGCGCACCACAGCGCCGAACTCGCCGGGATCATCGTTGAGCCCCTCCTCCAGGGAGCGGGCGGCATGCATTCCTATCCGGCCGTCTGCCTGAAGGTGATGCGCGAGGTGGCCGACGCCCATGACGTGGTGCTGGTCTTCGACGAGATCGCAACCGGGTTCGGGCGGACCGGGACCATGTTCGCCGCCGAGGCGGGCGGCGTCTCCCCCGACATCATGTGTGTTGGCAAGGCCCTCACCGCGGGCTACCTCACCCTCGCGGCCACCGTGTGCAACGACCGCGTCGCAGCCGGGATCTCGGCGTCCGAGTCCGGCGTACTCATGCATGGCCCGACCTACATGGCCAACCCTCTGGCCTGTGCGGTGGCCCTGGCCAGTCTGGAGTTGTTGGCGGCAACCGACTGGCAGGCTCAGGTCCGCCGCCTCCACGGGGGGCTTACGACCGGGCTGGCCGAGTGCCGCGCCTTGGAGGGGGTGTTGGACGTGCGCACCATCGGCGCCGTCGGCGTGGTCCAACTCGACCGGCAGGTCGATCTAGATCGCGCCACCGCAGCCGCCCTCGATCACGGTGTGTGGCTGCGACCCTTCCGCGACCTGATCTACACGATGCCGCCCTATGTCTCGACCGACCACGACGTGGCGGCGATCTGTACGGCGATCGGCGCGGCCGCTTCGGCCAGCCTGAGCCCTCGGGATACCCGATGAGCTGGGCTCGGTGGTTGACCGACCAGGCACACCAGCGCGATGCCGCGGGCCTGCGGCGGTCCCTGCACTCGCGAGGCCCCCAGGACGGCCCGCTCGATCTGGCCGGGAACGACTATCTCGGGCTCGCCCGACATCGCGACGTCACAGCAGCCGCCGCCGCTGCGGCCCAGGCCTGGGGTGCCGGGGCGGGTGCCTCGCCCCTCGTGACCGGGCACACCCAATTACATGCCGAGCTCGAAGGTGAGCTCGCCGACTTCCTCGGCCACCCGGCCGCGCTGGTCACCTCGACCGGCTATCACGCCAACCTGGCTGCGGTCACCGCGCTGGCCGATCGAGACACCTTGATCGTCTCCGATGCCCACCTTCATGCCTCCCTGATCGACGGCGTCCGGCTCTCGCGGGCCGAAGTGGTCATCTCGCCCCACGGTGACGCCGACGCCGCCGCCGAGGCGTTGGCTCGCCGCCGCCCGGGACAGCGTGCGATGGTGCTGGTCGAGTCGATCTATTCGGTCCTCGGCGATGCCGCCCCGCTGACTGCGCTGCTCCGCGCCGCCGCATCGGAGGAGGTCCTGCTGCTCGTCGATGAGGCGCACGGGATCGGCGTTGCCGGGCACGGCGGCCACGGGCTGGTGCGCGAATTGGGGCTGGCCGGGCATCCGCGGGTGATCGTGACCGCCACCTTGTCCAAGTCCTTGGGTGCTCAAGGTGGGGCGATCCTGGGTTCGACCGCCATCATCGATCACCTGATCAATCGCGGCCGACCCTATATCTACGACACGGCGCTCGCGCCGGCCTCCGCCGCGGGCGCGCTGGCCGCCTTGCGCCACCTGCGAGCCCATCCGAGCCTGCCTGGCGTCATCACCAAGCGGATGGCCGAGCTCGCGCGCCGCCTCGACGTCGAGGCGCCCCGCGGCGCCGTACTCTCGCTGCCCCTGCCTTCTCCCCAGGCCGCGTTGGCCGCCCAGGCCGCCGCCGGAGCCGCGGGAGTGCGCGTCGGCTGCTTCCGGCCGCCCTCCACCCCCGACGGCATCTCGCGTCTGCGCATCACCGTCAACGCCGGCGTCCCCCACGAAGACTGGGAGCGTGCCGTAGACACCCTCGCGTCGGTCGTGGCGGAGCACCGATGACACGGATCCTGATCGTCACCGGCACCACCACCGGAGTCGGCAAGACCGTCGCGAGCGCGGCATTGGCGGCCCGAGCCAGCGGCAGCGTCGTCGTGGTCAAGCCGGTGCAGACCGGAGTTGGTCCCGGAGACGAGGGCGACGCGGACGCGATCCATCGCCTCACCGGATGCGCCGTTCAGGAGTTCACCGCCTTGCCCGATCCGCTCGCCCCCGACACCGCGGCGGCGCTGCGTGGGGTGAGGATCCCCGCGATCGCTGAGTATGCCGATCGCATCCGGGTGTTAGCCGAGTTCCACGACACCGTCATCGTCGAAGGCTCGGGCGGGCTGCTCGTGCGCCTCGACAGCGAGGGCGGCACCATTGCGGAACTGGCCCGCCAGGTCGCCGCAGACGTCCTCCTCGTCACCTCGGCCGCCCTCGGCACCCTCAACCACACCGAACTGACCGTCGAGGCCCTGCGCGCGCGTCAGCTCGAGCCACACGGCCTGATCATCGGCGCCTGGCCCGCCGGCCCTGGACTGGCCGAAATGAGCAATCTCGACGATCTCCCGAGGGTCACCGGCGTGCCACTTCTGGGCACCATCCCAGCAGGAGTCGGGGCTTGGTCTCGCGAGGAGTTCCGCGCCCAGGCACCTACCTGGTTCAGCTGAGAACCTGCCGGGGCGTCCTACTGGGGCGTCCTACTGGGGCGTGGCCAGCACGTCATCGATCAAGAAGGCCGTCGCCGCCGTCGCGTCTTCTTGACCGGTGAAGGTGAGCGTCATCATCTCCCCGGCGTAGGGCCCCAGACTGATTGCATACGGCGTGTAGCTCGCGTTGGCGTCGGTGTTATCGAGCGTGCGAAGCGCAATCTCCCGCCCGGTCTCGTCCGTGACGGTCACGGCCAAGGTGTCATGGCGCAGGCTCGGCGAATCCGAACTGAAGATCGCCACGTGAAAGCGAAGCATCGCCGTGGGCGTATTGGGCACCTTGAAGGTCTGGGCGACAGACTCGGTCTGGGTGGCCCCGGAATTGTTCAGGGAGGCATACCAGCGGCCGGTGTGCGGCCCGAAGAACGAGGGGTTCTGGGTGATCACTCCCTTGTCGGCGCTCCATCCCTTGGTCTTGCCCTGCTCGAAGCCACCGTTCTTCACCGCGTTGTAGCCCCACTTCACGGCCGATCCGGAGCAGCCGTAGGAGCCCGGCGGCACGGCCACGGCGTCCCAAGCCTTCACGACGCGACGACATTCTTGGCTGTCGGCGCCATACAGCGATCGGGCGGCCCTGATCGTGGCATCACGCGCTTCGCGATAGCCGGAGGTCGAGGTGAGGTGGACGGTGAGCGCGCGATACCAAATCTGGGCGGCCGGCGTGCGCCCAATCCCGGTGATCGAGGTGTCGTTGCACGTCGGGCTGGAGTAGTCGACACCATCAACTCTTTGCGAGCCCGAACCCTCAGCGAGCAGGAAGAAGAAGTGATTGGCCGGTCCCGACGAGAAGTGCACATCGTCCGCGCCCAGGTTCGGCCGCCAGCAGTCGGCGCTGATGCCATCGAGGGACGGCTTGTCGAGGCGTCGACTGAAGCCCAGCTCGCCCTTGGTGACTTCCTCGCCGATCAGATAGTCGCCCGGGTCGTCGGGATTGTCGGCGAAGAACTCGATCGCGGTGCCGAAGATGTCGCTCGTCGCCTCGCTCAGCGCACCCGACTCACCGACGTAGATGAGGCCGGCCGTGGCATTGGTGACCCCATGGCTCATCTCGTGTCCCGCCACATCAAGGGCCACCAGCGGGTGGTACGTCGTGCCGCCGTCGCCGTACGCCATGCAGAAGCAATCCTCGACCCAGTAGGCGTTGTCGAGGTTGTGACCGACGTGCACAAAGCTGCGCGCACCCACCCCATCGTTGCGGATGCCCCGACGGTCAAACTTGGCGAGGAAGTAGTCCCAGGTCATCGCCGAGCCGTACGCCGCGTCGGCCGCCGCCGATTGGCGGTGATCCGGCGTGAAGTCACCCCACACGTTGTCGCGGTCCTTGAAGAGCGTCCCGGTGAGGGGCGCGTTGACGCTCACCTGCTCGGCGTCGTAGACGCTTTGGTCGCCACGGGTGGCGTCGACCAGTTGATAGCGGGTGTCCGGGCGTCGGGTCTCGAGAGCCACCTTGCCGCTATAGAGCGACTTGCCCTTCCCCTCGATCGCAGGCACCAGGCTCCAACTCGTGATCGGCTCACCCGTTGTGGCATCGACATAGACGGCGACCTGCTCGGGTCGATTGCTGTTGCCGACCGCGACCGACTCATAGGCCAGGCGAGCGGATTCACCCACCGCGTACACCACCAGCCGAGTCCGCTCCGGGCTCGCGGCCAGCCCCGACGACACGGACGCCTCGCGACTGGCCGAGGCCACCGTGACCCTCGGCAGGGACGTGTCCACCACCGAGAGATCCGCGACGCTGGCCCAATCGACGTCGACCAGCTGTCCCTCCAGCGCGTGCACCACCAGGTCGCCGCCCACCACCGGGAGGCCGGACAGCGTGCGGTTGAAGCGCACGTGGCGGGTGCCGTCCGCGTCGACGATCCGATCCTTGAGCACCAACCGCTGACGAGGATCGAGGCCGAGCAGCCGATGCAGGCGTGGGTGATCGAGCTTCTTGAGCGGCATCTGTGCCTCGGAGTTCGCGACCCGCACACCCGGGCCCAGGGTCGGCTGGGTGGGGCGCGTCGCCGCGTCCGCGGGCGCGCCTAGCGCAGCCGTCAGCACCAGTACGGCGGCAGCAATGCACTGTCGCTTCGTCAACGTTTCCCCCCATTTCTTGCCCCGCGGCTATTCTCACCCGAGAGTGGCAAAAGTCGGCCCAGGACAACGTAAAACCTGGAACTGGTCCAATCCTGCTGCTGAAAGGGAGACCCGATGTCCCATGGAGGCGTACGACGCCAGCTGGCGTTGCTGACCTGCGGGGTGAGCCTGTTGGCTGGGTCAGCCTGTGGAGCCGACGTGGTGGTGGAGGACGACGCACCGGCGGCCGAGAGACCGTATTCCGGCCCCCTCGATGTGCCGATCGCAGACCCAGACGATCCCGATGTGTTGGCCCGTTCGGGGTCGGCGGGTCGCGCCCTCGAATGCGTCGGGGCGCCGAGCAACGGGAGCGCGGCCGGCAACGGTGGTGATCCGGGTGAAGTCACGGAGGACGGGGAAGCCGCCCTCACGGAGTGGCTGACCGCCGAGGCTCGGTCCTATGCGTTGCCCGATCACGGCTTTCACCTAGAGCGGTCCGACCGGGGCAGGGTTCTCTACTCCTTTGACGTGGCTGGCGCGACGAAGGTGGCGATCGTGGCCTCAGACTCGGTCTCGCGGGGTGGCAAAACGGGCTGGGCGGTCAAGGCGTGGGCGACATGTGACCCGTCCGAGCTGCCCGCCGCCACGACCGATGAGTTAGGCCTGGAGATCTGGACCGATGAGGCCGGGAGTCGCGTGTCCACAACGCGCATCTCCTCGTCGGACGGCCCGGAGCACTGCGATTGGCAAGACATCAGGTTTCTCACGCTCGATCCGGGGAACATCGAAGACAAAACGCAGTTCGTGCGTGACACCGAGGGCGTCTTCGGCACCCTCGCGACGTCGTACGACGGCTCGACGACGCTGCCGGCGGACGCGGTCGACCTGGGCCTCGAGCGCGACGACCAACACCTGTGGGTGGCAGTCGACAATTCCGCGCTCTTCGTGGTCACCGATGACGCGGTCGAGCGTTGGCCCGCCGCAACCGAGCCGATTCTGTGCCGCTAGGAGTGTTGCTTCAGCAGCCCGAAGGTCAAGCCGTCCACCAGCGCACCCCAGGACGCCTCGATCACGTTGTGACCCACGCCGACGGTGACCCAACTCGACTCACCATCGGTGGTTTCGATCAACACCCGGATGATGGCGTCGGTGCCGTGCCCCTGATCCAGGATCCGCACCTTGTAGTCGATGAGTTCGAACTTGGCGACCTCCGGAAACGCCTGGCCGATCGCCGAACGCAGCGCCTGGTCCAGCGCATTGACCGGGCCATTGCCTTCGCCGGTGACGACATAGCGGACCCCTTCGGCGACGAGCTTGACGGTTGCCTCCGACACCGCCTCATCCCCTGGACGCGTTTCGGTGATGACGCGCCATGACTCGACATCGAAGTACGTCGGCCGTTGGCCCTCGACCTCCTCGACCAGCAGCAACTCGAAGGACGCGTCCGCCGCCTCGAAGGTGAACCCCTTGGCCTCCAACTCCTTGACCCGCCCGGTCACCCGGGACACCAGCTCGGCGCTGTCGGAGAGATCAAAGCCCAGCTCGCGACCCTTCAACTCGATCGAGGCCCGCCCGGCCATCTCCGACACCAGCAGGCGCATGTCGTTGCCCACCGCCACCGGGTCGAGGTGTTGATAGAGATTGGGATCCACCTTGATTGCCGAGGCATGCAGCCCCGCCTTGTGCGCGAAGGCCGACGTGCCGACGTACGGCTGCCGCGATGCGGGCGGGAAGTTGGTGACATCCGCGACCGCGTGCGCCACCCGGGTGGCCTCGGCCAACAAACCCGCCGGCAACACCTGACGGTCGAGCTTCAGCTCAAGATTGGCGACCACCGACAGCAGATCTGCGTTGCCCGTGCGCTCGCCGTACCCGTTGATGGTGCCCTGCACGTGGGTGGCACCGGCGTCTACGGCGGCCAGGGTGTTGGCCACCGCGCAACCCGTGTCGTTGTGGCAATGGATGCCCACTCTGACACCGGTCGACTCGATCACGTCGTGCACCACGTCGCCGACCCAGCCGGGCAACATCCCGCCGTTGGTGTCGCACAGGGCGATCACCTCGGCACCTGCGTCGTACGCCGTGCGCAGCACTTCGAGGGCGTAGTCGCGGTTGGCGCGATAACCGTCGAAGAAGTGTTCGGCGTCCAAGAAGACCTTCTGCCCCTCGGCCCGGAGGTGCGCAACGGTGTCGCGCACCATGGCGAGGTTCTCGGTCAGCGTCGTGCGCAGCGCCAACTCGACGTGCCGATCGTGGGACTTGGCGACCAAGGTGACGACCGAGGCTCCCGAATCGCGCAGGGCGGCAATCAACGGATCGTCGGCCGCCTTGACCCCGGCCCGCCGGGTGGCGCCGAAGGCCGCCAGCTTGGCCTGGCGCAGATCGAGTTCGGTGACCGCGCGGCGGAAGAACTCGGTGTCCTTGGGATTGGCTCCCGGCCAACCCCCCTCGATGAAGCCGACACCGAGTCCGTCCAACTGCTTGGCAATGGCGAACTTGTCAGCAACCGTCAGGTTGAGCCCCTCCTGTTGCGCGCCGTCGCGCAGCGTCGTGTCATAGACATGAAAGGCGCCCTGCAGATCCATCTGACTGCTTCTCTCTAGATCGGTAGTGTGAGGCGACCCGTGCGGCCGCCGATGGGCAACAAAAAACCTCCCGCGGGAACGAGAGGTTGGCGCGTCGACAGGGTCGACGCGCTAGCAAATGACGATGGTGATGCTGTGCACGAGACCTATCGTGCCACGAGCGGACGGTGTCGGCACGTCCAGTCTCGGGATATGACTCTCAGTTGAAGGGGCCGTCGCCCACCAGCGGGCCCTGATCGGCCGGGGCCCAATTGACGTCCTGACTGACGACGAGCCCGCCCAGGCCGGCGCCGATGGCCAACACCACCAGCAGCGAAGCGGCCCACAACGGGACCGTGTCGGCGACGGGGCGGACCACGCGATTGAGCGGCCCGCGCACCCGCGAACCGCCCGGCCCCAACCACAGGGCGCCCGAGAGGAAGCCGCCGGCGATGAAGAGGATCTGCGGCCAGGTCAACGAACCCGCATATCCCAGGAGGGCGCCCGCCAGCGCCAGGCCCCCCGCCCAGAGCACCAGCATCACGGTCCCCGGAATCGATTGCACCAGGTGCCACGGCGCCGCTAGCAGCACCTGGGGTCCGTCGTACCACCGCTGACCCCGGATCTTGCGGCGATCGCCGGCCGCGGCCACGGCCAAGGACGCGCTGCGCAGCAGCCAGGCAACCACGAGCAGGCCGAGCGTGCCGAGATAGGGGTACGCCGCCACGGCGGCGCCGCACGCCAAGGCTCCGGCGGTGATCAGGGAGGCACGACGCGCCTTGACGGCCGTGCCGACGGAGCGCGGCGCGAGGGCCGACTCGGGTTCGAAGCCTGTCACGACCAGCGTCGGGGGTGGTCGCAGATTGTCCGTGGTCCGATCGGCATGCGCCAGAGCCGCGAGCGCAAGCGGCACCGTATAGGGATCGACGTCTCGGACCACGGTGGCGGCGTCCTCGGTCTCCCTGACCTGCGCGACTCCGCTGAGGGCCTGCCGGATGGTGGCGAGGGTGGGTCGCAGGGCCGGATTAGGCTCCAGTGCGTCGGCCACGATCTCGCGAAGCTGGGTCGGCAGTCCCTCGATGTCGTATTCGCCGCGGCGGACCCGGTCCATGATCGCCATCGACGGCCCGCGGCCGAAGGGCCCACGGCCGGTCCCAGCGAAGGCCACGGTCGCCCCCCACGAATGCACGTCCGAAGCCGCGGAGGCGTCCTCGCCGTACAGAATCTCGGGCGCGAGGTAACCCGGGGTGCCCAACAGCCAGCCGGTGTGGGTCAGCTTCGGATCGTCGGCGACCCGCGCCAAACCGAAGTCGATCAACACCGGGCTGCGCCCCTCCATGAGCACGTTGGAGGGCTTGATGTCGCGATGCAGCACGCCACACGCATGCACCGCCATCACCGCCTCGGCCAGGCAGTCGGCGAACCAGGTCAGATCCGCCCCGGTGATCGGGCCCTCTTCGTGAATGTGGTCGTGCAGCGACAATCCGGGCACATAACGGGTGGCGACGAACGGCACCGGACCCCAGGGGTCGGCGTCTACGATCTCCGCGATCCGCGGCGAACGGATCCGGCTCAGCGAGTTGACCTCGCGCGCCAACCGGGCCCGTGCCTCGTCGTCGCCCACGATGTGGGGCCGCAAGACCTTGAGGGCGACCCGCTCACCGCCCGGCTGGCGGGCCAGGTGCACGACGCCCATGCCACCCTCGCCGATCCGCGTCAGCAGGGTGTAACCGTCGACCATGAGGTCGGACGGCGCCTGCGGACGCGGAGAAATGGTCACCCCAGGAGGGTACCTGTGTGATCCCTGAGAACGTGGAACGCTCAGCGGTCGGGCCGCGCGGCGACGTACGTCAGCACACGCGGTGCAGCCACCCGAAGGTGTCCTCGGCGCGACCGAACTGCAGGTCGACCAGGGCCCTGCGGATCCGCATGGTGACCTCGCCCGACTCCTCCGCTGCGGCCGTCTGCCCACCGGTCCACTTGAGGCTGGCGACTGGCGTCACCACCGCGGCCGTGCCGCAGGCGAACACCTCCGAAATCGCACCCGAGGCGACGCATTCGCGCCATTCGTCGATCGAAAACCGGCGCTCCTCGACCTGGTGGCCGAGCTTGCCCGCCAACTCGATGATGGAGTTGCGGGTGATCCCCTCCAAGATGGTGCCCGTGGCGGGAGTGACGATCCGCCCATCCGCGAAGACGAAGTACATGTTCATCCCGCCGAGCTCTTCGACGTATTTGCCCTCGTCGGCGTCCAGGAAGACCACCTGGTCGCAGCCCTGGGCCGCGGCCTGTTGCTGAGCAACCAGGCTGCTCGCGTAGTTGCCCCCGGTCTTGGCCGCCCCCATGCCACCGCGCCCCGCCCGCGAATAGTCGGTGCTGAGCCACAGGTTGACCGGCTTGACCCCCTTGGCGAAGTAGGCGCCAGCCGGGCTCGCGATGACCATGAAGGTCACGTGTTGGGCAGGTCGTACGCCGAGGAAGGCCTCCGAGGCGAACATGAACGGCCGCAGATAAAGGCTCTTCTCCCCCTCCGAGTCCGGCACCCACCGACGGTCCACCTTGACGAGCTCGTCGACCGCGTTGACAAAGTCCTCCGCCGGCAAGACCGGCAAGGCAAGCCGCTCGCTCGAGCGCATCATCCGCGCAGCATTGGCTTCGGGGCGGAAGGTCCAGATCGAGCCGTCGGCATGACGGTAGGCCTTCATCCCCTCGAAGATCTCTTGGGCGTAGTGCAACACGGCGGTGGCGGGGTCCAACACCAGCGGCGCGTAAGGCGTGACCCGCGCATCGCGCCACCCCGAGTCGGGCGTCCACTCGGCGCTGAACATGTGGTCGGTGAAGTGCGTCCCAAAACCGGGGTTGCGCAGGATTTCAGCGAGTCGAGCCTCATCGACTCCGGTGGTGGAAAGCGTCGTGCGGATTTGCATGTGAGGCACGTTATCCGACCGGCGCCGGAGCGGCGACGCGGGCCGCAATCGCGTCGCCGACCTGAGCGGTGGTGCGTGCCCCGCTCCGGTTGGCCAGGTCCGCCAGCACCGCTTCTTCCACAGCCCGCGCCTCGGCCTCAGCGCCTAGGTGATCGAGCATCAGCGACACCGACAAGATCGCGGCGGTGGGGTCGGCGATCTGTTGCCCCGCGATGTCCGGCGCGGATCCGTGCACCGGCTCGAACATCGAGGGGGCGGTGCGATCGGGATTGATGTTGCCCGACGCCGCCAGCCCGATGCCACCGGTGATCGCCGCAGCCAGGTCGGTGATGATGTCGCCGAAGAGGTTGTCGGTCACGATCACATCGAAACGCGCCGGGTCGGTCGTCATGAAGATGGTCGCGGCATCGATATGGAGGTAGTCCACCGTCACTTCGGGAAACTCCGCAGCCACCTCGTTCACAAGCCGCGACCACACCGCGCCAGCGTGCACCAACACGTTGGTCTTGTGCACCAGGGTCAGCTTGCGCCGTGGGCGGCGCATCGCGCGGGCGAAGGCGTCCCGGACGACCCGTTCGACGCCGTACGCCGTATTCACCGAAACCTCGGTGGCGACCTCCGCCGGCGTCCCCACGCGCAACGCCCCGCCATTGCCGGTGTAGGGGCCCTCTGTGCCCTCGCGGACGACGACGAAATCGACCTCGCCGGGATCGGACAGCGGCGACACGACACCGGGGAAGATTCGTGAGGGACGCAGATTGACATAGTGATCGAGCTCGAAGCGCAGGCGGAGCAACAGCCCCCGCTCGAGGATTCCCGCGGGGAGCCGAGGATCGCCGGGCTTGCCCCCGACCGCGCCCAACAAGATCGCGTCTTGGCCACGAATCTCGGCCAGGACGGAGTCGGGAAGCACCTCGCCGGTGGCCAGGTAACGCTCGGCTCCCAGGTCATAGCGCGTCGTACTGAACCTCTGGGGGGCGACCGCGTCGAGCACCTTGAGTGCTTCGGTGGTGACTTCGGCCCCGATGCCATCTCCGGGAATAACGGCGAGGTTGAGTTTCGACGGATTGCTCATGACGCGCAAGGCTAGTTGTCGTCGGGGCGGCTGCCGCCGTTGTCTCGCAGGTCAAGCGCGGCTTGGACGGCCTCGAGGCTCAGCGGGTTTTCGGGGTTGTGACTGGCGGGACCCCATTCGGGGTACATGTCGTAGAACACGGGGAATCTCCTGCGGGCATTCGGCTGTTGGCTTCGGCCCCCCGCGGCGGGAAGGTGGCGCCACGGCACGGATCGCGTGTCGGGCCTGCACACCAGGAATCGGAGTTTGCGGATCTCGCTGAGCTGCGATGGATCCGCCGCGGGGGCATCTTTTGAAGTGATGCAAGGCCGTCCACGCCGAACACCGCGGCGAGGTGGCCTTGCGTCAGGCCCCGCCGCGGCAGTCGATGAGTACGAACACGCTCCGCATGATGTCCACACCGTACGGCGCCGTCCGGCGGGAGAGGCGCGATCACCGGGACTATTTCAGCATGCGAGACACCGCGTCCGAGATGAGAGACTCGCCCCATGAGCGCACCCCCGGATCTTCCCGAGATCGTCCACCGGGCTTTCGAGGTGTCGCGCCGGGCAGGCTACGTCTCGTTCTGCCGCAACGAAACCGGCCGACTGCTCGCGGCCCTTGCGGCCACCCGCACCGGCACTCTGGCCGAGTTCGGCACCGGCTGCGGGGTGGGGACCGCGTGGCTCCGGTCGGGCGTGCCCACCGGGACCCGCATCGTGACGGCCGAGTTGGACCCCAAGCTCGCCAAAGCAGCCGCGGTGATCTTCGCCGACGATCCCGACGTGGAGGTGTTGTCGGCGGATTGGTCCACGCTCTTGGACAAGGGGCCCTTCTCGCTGCTGTTCTTGGATTCGGGTGAATCGTCGGAGGTGCGCGTGGACTCCGTGGCGGATCTCGTGGACACCGGCGGCATCGTGGTCCTCGACGACTTCACACCCTGCGCCTCGTGGCCCCCCATCTCCAACGGCCGTGTCGACACGTTGCGCGAAGAGTGGCTGACCGATGATCGCTTCACCGCGGTCGAAGTGATGGTCGCCAGCGACGCCTCCGCCATCATCGCCACCCGCCGCTGACCCGTCGCAGTTTCACCGCCCACCCGTCGCAGTTTCACCAAAACGGTGAGTTTGTGCCGACTCGACATCAAAAGCGCTTGAGTTAGTGCCGACTCGAGGGACTTTCCGCGTGAGTTTGCGCCGACCCGGGGAGGGGAACGGTGCACCAGGGCAAGAGCAACTGAGTCAGCGGGCCGATACCCAAGGCGTAAGCAACCGTCCCTACGCCAACCACCCCACCCAGCGACCAGCCGAGGGCGACGACGACCACTTCAAGCGAGGTCCTCATCAACCTCAGCGAATGCCCAAACCGCCGAGAAAGCCCGGTCATCAGGCCATCGCGCGGGCCCGGCCCGAGTTGCGCACCGATATAGAGCGCGGTTGCGACGGCGTTGATCCCGACACCGGCCACCATGAAACCGATCCGACCCGCCCAGGTCCCGGGGGCATTCAGCATCGTCAAGACCGCATCGGTCGCCAACCCGATCAACACCGCATTCAAGATCGTCCCCAGCCCAGGCATCTGTCGCAGCGGGATCCACAGCAACAGCACCACGAACGAAGCGGCGATCACCACCTGCCCGATGCTCAGCGCGACGTGCCCCGCTAGCCCGAAGTGCAGGACGTCCCACGGCATCTGGCCCAGGCCACCACGGATCATCAGGGCCATAGACGTCCCATAGATTCCCAAGCCCACAACGAGTTGGGCGATCCGACGCGGAAGCCGGCCCGCGCGCAACTGCTGCGCGGGAGTGAGGTTCGCGAGAGGAGACTGGGTCACCCGCACCATGGTGCCCTGGATTGGCATTGTTCGAAATAGCCAATCGTGGAACAGTGGACTGCGTGATGAACTCCATCAGCGCTACCCGCGTTGCCCAGCTCGTCCACGACTTCGCCAGGGACCCGGCGTACGCCGGTCTCGCCGCGAGCCTTCGGCTGGCCATCGGGGATGGACGGATCCCGGTCAATACCCGACTGCCCAGCGAACGCGAGCTCACCGCGGAGCTCGCCGTGTCGCGCACCACCGTGACCAAGGCGTACGCCGCCCTCAGGGAGGGCGGGTATGCCAGCGCTCGACAAGGCTCCGGCACCTTCACCCGCATCCCCGGCGGCCGCGCCCGCACCCTGGACCGGGCCCTGGCCCCCCGCACGGGCGACGATTCGATGATCGATCTGAATTGCGCGGCGTCCTCCGCTCCGCCGGGGGTCGCGGCGGCCTATCAATCAGCGATGGGCGCGCTCCCGGCGTACCTCTCCGGGCACGGCTACTTCCCCGCGGGACTACCGGAGCTGCAGCGGGCGGTGGCGGCGACCTACGAGGCCCGAGGGCTGCCCACCGAGCCAGATCAGATCATGATCACCCCCGGTGCGCTGGCAGCTACGGCCGTCGCCGCGCGCGCGACCATCACCTATGGCGATCGAGTGCTCGTGGAGTCCCCCGCCTACCCCAACGCTCCGGCGGCCTTCCTGGCTGCGGGGGCGCGGATCATCGTCACTCCGGTCGCCTCAGACGGTTGGGACCTCGACATGATCGACTCGACGCTGGTGCGCGCGCGGCCGAAGGCGGCGTACCTCATCCCCGACTTCCACAACCCCACGGGTCACCTAATGAGCGACCACCAGCGTGTTCGTGTCGCCCGGGGCTTGGCGGCCGCGGGGACCCTGGCGGTCATCGATGAATGCCATCAAGGCCTCTCCTTCGGGCCCCAGTCGATGCCGCTGCCACTGGCGGCCCACCTCGAAAAATCGGGTGCCGACTCGATCACCGTGGGGGGCGCGAGCAAGGAGTTCTGGGGAGGACTCAGGGTCGGTTGGTTGAGAGCCTCCCCGGCGCTGATCGATGCGCTGATGGCGGCGCGGCTGACCCTCGACCTGGGCGTCCCCGTCCTGGAGCAGTTGGCACTGATCCACCTCTTGCGCAACCGCACCGAGATCGTGGCCGCCCACCGCGCTCGCCTGATCGCCCAGCGAGACGCCCTGACCGCGGCCCTGGCAGCAGCCGTGCCGGACTGGCGCGTCAATCGACCTTCGGGTGGCCTCTCTCTGTGGTGCCAACTGCCGACACCCTCAGCCGTGACGTTGGCGGCCGAAGCAGAGAAGCGCGGCGTCATCATCGCCCCCGGCCCCGTGTTTGCTCCGCAAGGCGGCTTTGCCGCCAACGTGCGGCTCCCCTACACCCGCCCGGTCGCGGAACTCGAAGCCGCAGTGGACCGATTGGCGCACGCCTGGGCCGCCACCCGGCGCCTGAGCGCCCCCGGGCAGCGGCGCCCCAGCCGGGTGATGGTGGCCTAAGCAGCTCAGCTGAGGTTGACGGCGCGGACCTCGGTCGCCGAGATCGCGTTTTCGATGTCGATCAGCGTCTCGGGCGAAATCGCGGAGTCCACGGACAATGCGACGAGCGCCGCGCCACCCTTCTCGTCTCGCGAAACCTGCATCCCGGCGATGTTGACGTTGGCGTCACCGAGGATCCGGCCGAGGGTGCCCACCACGCCGGTGCGGTCCTCGTAACGCAAGAACGCGAGGTGCTGCGTCGGCTCAAGGTCGACGTCGAAACCGTTGATCTCGACGAGTCGTTCCTTCTGGTTGATGCCGATCAGCGTGCCGCTCACGGACACCTGCGAGCCATCGGCCAGCGTGCCCCGGATGGTGATCAGGTTGCGGTGGTCGGGGCTTTCGGGGTCGGCGACCAGGCGTACGGCGGTGCCGCGCTCGGCCGCCAGGAGCGGTGCGTTGACGTAGGAAACCTGGTCTTCGACCACATCGGAGAAGATCCCCTTCAGGGCCGCAAGCTCGAGCACCTTGACGTCGTACTCCGTGATCTCACCGCGGACCTCGACGTCAACCTGCTGGGCTACCTCGCCCGCCAAGGCCGTAAAGACGCGTCCCAACTTCTCGGTGAGGGGGATGCCGGGGCGCACATCTTCGGCGATGACTCCGCCCTGCACGTTGACGGCGTCCGGGACGAGCTCACCCGACAACGCAAGCCGCACCGAACGCGCGACAGCGATCCCGGCCTTCTCCTGCGCTTCCTCCGTCGAAGCGCCGAGGTGCGGCGTCGCCACGACATTCTCGAGCTC
Source organism: uncultured Actinomycetota bacterium (assembly GCA_963814245.1). GTDB lineage: Bacteria > Actinomycetota > Actinomycetes > Propionibacteriales > Nocardioidaceae > Nocardioides. Next base: position 430,994 of record CAWFBY010000003.1, on the reverse strand, counting down.
GAAGAGGGGGCTGTCGGTGCACGGCTCCTTGGCGAAAACATCCAGCCCCGCGGCTGCGACCCGCCCTTCCTTGAGCGCGGCATAAAGGGCTTCCTCGTCGACGATGCCGCCCCGAGCGGCGTTGACGAGGACCAGGGACGGCTTGACCTTGGCCAGCTGCTCCACGCCGATCAAACCGGCGGTCTCGGGCGTCTTGGGGAGGTGGACCGACATGAAATCGGCCTCGGCCAACAGGGTGTCGAGGTCGACCAATCGGACCCCCATCTGCGCTGCCCGCCCGGCCTGGACGTAGGGATCGTAGGCAATCACGGTCATCCCGAAAGCGCTCAACCGCTGGGCAACCAGGACCCCGATGCGGCCGAGACCGACGATCCCGACGGTCTTCTCATAGAGCTCGATGCCGGAGTACTTCGACCGCTTCCATTCGCCATTTTTCAGCGACGCGTGGGCCGGAGAGACGTGACGCGCAGCCGCCAGCATGAGGGCGACGGCGAGTTCGGCGGCCGACACGATGTTCGAGGTGGGCGCGTTAACGACCATGACACCGCTCTGGGTCGCTGCCTTGACGTCGACGTTGTCCAGCCCGACGCCCGCCCGGGCCACCACCTGGAGTTTGCGGGCGACGGCAAGTGCCTCGGCGTCGACCTTGGTGGCCGACCGCACCAAGATCGCGTCCGCGTCGGTGATCGCGGCCAGGAGCTCGGCCCGATCCGCCCCATTGCAGTGCCGCACCTCGAAGTCGGGGCCGAGGGCATCCACGGTCGCCGGGCTGAGCTCTTCGGCGATGAGTACGACGGGCTTGGCGGTTGCAGTCACAGCGATGTCCTCGGCTCAATTGGTGCGAAAGAGGGACCCGCTCGGCGCCACAAACGCGGCGGGTCGTGCACGACTCTGTGCGCGGGGGCTCACTCTACCCGACGGATTCGAAGAGGGATTGGCCGATCCATTCGCCGTCTCTCCGCACTCCGGGCGGCACCGCGAACACCGCGGAGCCGGACGCCGTGAGGTATTCCGTCAACGCATCCAGCATCGCCATCTTGTGCTGTAGAGGCACGAAGTGGGTGCGCGGATCACGGACGAAAGCGATGAAGAACAACCCGCCATCGAGGCCGCCGAGGGCGTCGCTTCCGTCGACGAAGTTGTAGCCGCGACGGAGCATCCTGATCCCGCCGTTGTTGTCCGGATGCACCACCGACACGTGGGCATCCACCGGCATCAGCGGCCCCGCGCTCCCCTGTGCCGCGAAGTCCGGCTCGTCAAACTCCGCGCCACCCGAGAGCGGCGCCCCGGCGGCCTTGGTCCGTCCGACAAAGGCTTCCTGGTCCCCCAGGCTTTGGCGATCCCACACCTCGAAAGTCATGTTGATCCGGCGCGCCACCAGATAGGTACCGCCGGCCAACCAGTCGGCATCGGGGTCATCGCCCGCCCCCACCCAGACGTGGTCGCGCAACTCACGGGTGTTGTCGGCCTTGAGGTTCGCCGTACCGTCCTTGAAGCCGAAGAGGTTGCGTGGCGTCGTGTGCGCGGTGGTCGTGCTCGAAGCTGCCCCAAACCCCAGTTGTGACCAGCGCAAGGACACCGTCCCGAAACCGATCCGCGCCAGATTTCGGATTGCGTGTACGGCGACCTGCGGGTCGTCTGCGCAGGCCTGGATGCACAGGTCCCCTCCCGACTTGGTGGGGTCGACCTGATCCCCCGGAAAGTGCGGCAGGGGTTGCAGCGCGCCAGGCAGGCGGTCGGCGAGGTCGAAGCGGTCCCGACCACGTGCGTCCCGGAACAGGGACGGCCCGAAGCCAAAGGTGATCGTGAGGTTCGAGTCGGCGAGGTCGATCGCTTCGCCGGTGTCGTCGGGAGGCAGATCGTAAGCACCTTCCGTCGGCCCGACCGGGCCGGCTCCCTTCCCGTTCACGAGTCGCTCGGCTGCGGCGGTCCAGGCCCGGAGCAGCTCCGCCAGCTCGGCTCGGGAATCCGCGACGACATCAAAGGCAGCAAAGTGCAGGCGCGGCTGGGTTGCCGTCGTGATCCCAGCCTGATGTTCGCCGCGGAACTCCGGGGGCCGTGGCGCAGCGATTTCGGCATCGGAGGGCACCCCATCCCACGCGCGCCCAGCGACCAAGCCGCCGCCCACCCCCATCGCGGCGGCGCCGCCGCCCAGCAGGACTCGGCGGGAAACCCCGCTCAGGACATCACCGCGGCAGTGAGTTCGGAGAGCGGCTCGGCCAGGGCGTTGACCGCGACGGCGAGTTCCTTGATGTCGGCCGGCGGCAGGTCGTCGTACGAGCGGAAGCCGTCCCCCACCCGCTGCTGATCGAGCAAAGCCTGCAACCCGTCGAAGCGTTTCTCGAGCGTCTCCATCAGCTCCGGATCTTTGCGCGACAACAGGGGTTCGAGGAGCTCAAACGCCTCGTGAGCGCCGTCCACATTCGCCTGGAAGTCCCACAGGTCGGTGCGCGACCAAAACTCCTCTTCGCCCGTGATCTTTCCGGTGGCGACCTCCTCCATGAGGCCGCGCGCCCCGTTCGCGATCTGGTCAACGGTGAAACTCAGCCCGCCGATGCGTTCTTCCAAGGCCCCCGTGTTGGTCACCAGCTGGTCGCCCAGGGCCACCCGCTGGCTGCCGGAAAGGGGGGTGTAGCCGCCCCCTGCCTCCGCGGTTTTCGCCCGCTGTGGCCAAAGGTCCTTCTCCAGCCGATGCCAACCCGTCCACTTCTGACCCGGTTCGAGGTCCACCTCTCGGGCATCGAGAATCTGGTCCAGGTCGGCAAACGACTCCGCCACCACCTCGATGCGCTCCCAGTGGGTCCGTGCCTCGGGGTAGAGCGAACGCGCGAGGTCGTCATCGCCCTTCGTGTACGCCGCAACGAACTCCTCGGTCGCACCCACCAACGCCTCGGCTTCCTCGTGCACGAAGTGCTCGTAGCCCTCAGTCGCCTGCTCGAGCATCTCCTCATCGGCGAGCGGGGCGATCGCCTCGCCGGATTCGCTCACCACGAATTCCGCCCGGATCCCCTCTCCGGTCATCCCCGGTTTGCACGCCGTCAGGTAGGTCCCGGCAGGCATGGCGGCGACCAGTTCCCGGCTCAGGCCGGGTCCGATGTTCTCCACTTCGCTGACGATGGTCTCGCCATTCTCGGCGTAGATGTAGAACTCGGTGACCTCCTCCCCGGTGTTGGTCACCTCGAAGGTGATCGAGCCAGAAGGAGCTTCGGTGGCAGACAGCGTGCACGCGGTGGCGGACGATTCGACCTCGATGACTTGATCCTCAGCCGCCGATCCGGTGGTGTCTGCATTTTGCGTGCAGCCCACCAGGGCCGGGGCGGCGATGGCGATCGCGAAGAGCGTGGGCAGGGCAGGGCGAATCATGAGCGGAGCTCCTTGTGGGTCGCGTCGATGGGCGGCGAACGAGATGAGTGGTCAGAACACTTGCGCAGGAGTGGGTGAATTCTGCGGCGTAGGTGCCGACGGCGTGCGGCGCCGTACCTTCAACACGAACAGCGCCATGGTCGGCACCAGATAGGCCAACCATGCCACGCCTTCGAGCACCGACGTGGTCGGGGAGAAGTTGAAGACCCCCTTGAGCAACGTGGCGAGCCAGGTGCCTGGGACCACCGTGTCCGACACGTCGAACAAGATGTTGTTGAGGCCCGGGAGGACCCCGGCTTCCTGCAGATCGTGCACGCCGTAGGACAACACTCCCGCGGCCACGATGATCAAGAAGGCGCCGGTCCAGGTGAAGAACGCCGTGAGATTCAGGCGCAGAGCGCCGCGATAGATCGCCCAGCCGAGGAGTACGGCGGTCGTGAGACCCAAGGCTGCCCCAGCAAGCGGCTGCCACGCGGCAACGCCGTCGCCTGCGGCAGCCTTGGTCGCCGCCCACAAGAACAGGGCCGTCTCCAGGCCTTCGCGGCCGACGGCCAACATCGCGACGAGCACTAGGGACGCACCACCGGCTTCGGCCGCTGCGTCGACCTGGCCGCGCAGCTGCGCGCCCAAGCCGCGCGCTGCACGGGCCATCCAGAAGATCATCCACGTCACGAAGCCGACGGCGATGATGCTCAGGGTGCCGCCGATCAACTCCTGTGCCTCGAAGGTGAGCCCGCGTTGGCCGAACGTGAGGGCGGCACCGAAGGCCAGGCTGACGGTGATGGCCAGCGCGACGCCGGCCCAGATCCGTCGCAGCAGTTCGGGGCGCCCCGACTTCACGAGGTAGGCGACCAGAATGCTGACGACAAGCGCGGCCTCCAGCCCCTCCCGGAGGCCGATCAAGTAGTTCGCTAACACGAGTCACCCTTTGCTTAGGCAAACCTAACTAAGGTAACCCTAACCCAGAGTGGGCGCGGGTGCCAACCCCGGGCCGCAGTGCGGAACGAATCCACTTCCTTCGCTCCGCACTCCGACGGTAATCCGCCAGGCAGGCCCAACTCAACGGGAAGGGAGGCCCAACTCAACGGGAAGGCAGGCCCAACTCAACGGCCGGCGGTGCCTTCGACGTAGTCGGAGTCGTGGGACTTGACCCAGGACATCAGCTTGCGAAGTTCCCGGCCGGTCGCCTCGATCGGGTGCTGTTCGCCCTTGGCGCGCAACGCCTTGAACTCGGGCCCGCCAGCGTCTTGATCATCGATGAAACGCTGGGCGAACGTGCCGTTGGTGATGTCGGCCAGTACGGCGACCATGTTCTCCTTGACCCGTGCGTCGATTACGCGCGGACCGGAGACATAGTCGCCATACTCGGCGGTGTCCGAGACGGACCAGCGCTGCTTGGCGATGCCGCCTTCGTACATCAGATCCACGATCAGCTTAAGCTCGTGCAGGCACTCGAAGTAGGCCACCTCGGGCTGATAGCCGGCCTCGGTGAGCACCTCGAAGCCGTACTGCACCAGCTGGGAAGCGCCGCCGCACAACACCGCCTGCTCACCGAAGAGATCGGTCTCGGTCTCCTCGGTGAAGGTGGTCTTGATGCCGCCCGCGCGCAGCCCACCGATGGCCTTTGCGTAGGACAGGGCCAGAGGCCAGGTGGTCCCGGACTCGTCCTTCTCCACAGCGACCAGCACCGGCACTCCGCGGCCGTCGACGAACTCGCGGCGTACGAGGTGGCCCGGACCCTTGGGCGCCACCATGAACACGTCGACCCCCGCAGGCGGGGTGATGTAGCCGAAACGGATGTTGAAGCCGTGGCCGAAGACCAGGGTGTCGCCGGTGGTGATGTTGGGCTCGACGGACTCGGCGTACAACGTGCGCTGCACGTGGTCGGGGGCCAAGATCACGATCACGTTGGCCTCTTCGACGGCCTCGGCCGGCGTCAGCACGCGTAGGCCCTCGGCCTCCGCCTTGGGGCGGCTGTTGGACCCTTCGGGCAAGCCAATCCGCACGTCGACCCCCGAGTCGCGCAGCGACAAAGCATGCGCGTGGCCCTGGCTGCCGTAGCCCAGAACCGCCACGTGCTTGCCCTGGATCAGGGTCAGGTCGGCATCGTCGTCGTAAAACATCTGCGCCACGGTGGGCTCTCCTTATGGTTGCGTGCTGCTTCGTTGATGAAGGGGTTGAGCAGGGGTTCGTGCGGGGTTCGTGAGGGGCCGTTCGCTACCCGCCGGGGGGCGGGACGGGGACGGGCCGGGCGTTGCGTTCGCTGATCGAGCGGGAGCCACGACTGATCGCGACCATGCCGGACTGCACCAACTCGCGGATGCCGAAGGGCTCGATCACCCTCATGAAGTCCGCGAGTTTGTCGCTGTTGCCGATCACTTCGATGGTCACGGCGTCGGGAGCAACGTCGACCACCCGCGCCTTGAAGAGGCGTACGGCGTCCAGCACGTGACTGCGGTTGTCGACATCGGCACGCACCTTGACCAGCAGCAACTCGCGATTGACCGACGCCGCGCCGTCGAGCTCGACGATCTTGATCACCTCGACCAGCTTGTTGAGTTGTTTGGTGACCTGCTCGAGCGGCGAGTCTTCGACGTTGACCACGATGGTCATCCGCGAGACCTCGGCATGCTCGGTCGGCCCCACAGCCAAGCTGTCGATGTTGAAGCCGCGCCGACTGAACAGGCCGGCGATCCGGGCCAGAACACCGGGCTTGTTCTCCACGAGCACCGACAAGGTGTGCTTGCTCATGCGTGTGCCTCGCTCACAGGTCATCCTCATCGAACTGGGGGGCCAGGCCCCGGGCATACAAGATGTCGTCGTTGCTGGTGCCGGCGGCCACCATCGGCCACACCATGGCGTCGCGATGCACCCGGAAGTCCACCACTACCGGGACGTCGTCGATCTCCATGGCCCGGGCAATGGTCGCATCCACGTCGGCCGGCGCGTCACAGGCCAGGCCGACACAGCCGTAGGCCTCGGCAAGCTTGACGAAGTCGGGGATCCGCTTGGAGTGCAGGTCGGTGTTGGAATAGCGCTTGTTGTAGAACAGCGTCTGCCACTGCCGGACCATGCCCAGCGACTCGTTGTTGATGATCGCCACCTTGATCGGAATGCCCTCGATGGCGCAGGTCGCCAACTCTTGGTTGGTCATCTGGAAACATCCGTCGCCGTCGATCGACCAGACCGTGGAATCGGGCATGCCCACCTTGGCACCCATCGCCGCAGGCACGGAAAAGCCCATCGTCCCCAAACCGCCGGAGTTGATCCAGGTGTTGGGGTTTTCGTAGCCGACGTAGTGGGCCGCCCACATCTGGTGCTGGCCGACGCCCGCGCAATAGATCGCCTCCGGCCCCACGATGGCGCCGAGCCGCTCCAAGACGTATTGGGGCGCCAAGCTGCCGTCGGCCGGGGTGTCATAGCCGAGCGGATAGCGCGACTTGACCCCGGACAGGAACTCGACCCAAGCCTCAAAGTCACCGGTGTTCCCAGCATCGGCCTCCGCACGCAGGGCCACGGTGAGATCGCTGATCACCTCACGACAGTCCCCCACGATCGGCACGTCGACGGCCCGGTTCTTGCCGATCTCGGCGGGGTCGATGTCGGCGTGGATCACCTTGGCGCCGGGTGCGAAGGAGTCGAGATTTCCGGTCACCCGGTCGTCGAAGCGTGCCCCGAGGCTGATGATCAGGTCGCTGCGTTGCAGGCCAGCCACGGCCGCGACGGTCCCGTGCATGCCGGGCATGCCCAGATGCTGCGGATGGCTGTCCGGAAAGGCGCCCCGGGCCATCAGAGTGGTCACCACCGGGATGCCGGTGAGCTCGGCCAGGGCGAGCAACTCGCGCGAGGCCGCGGCGCGGATGGTGCCGCCGCCGACGTAGAGCACCGGTCGCCGCGACTCCAGGATCAGGCGGGCCGCTTCCCGGATCTGCTTGCTGTGCGGGCGGGTGATGGGGCGATAGCCCGGCAAATTGATTTCGGTCGGCCAGGCAAAGTCCGTCATGGCCTGTAAGGCCGACTTCGCCACGTCCACCAACACCGGGCCGGGGCGACCGGTGGAGGCGATGTGGAACGCCTCCGCCACGGTGCGCGGGATGTCATCCGGATTGGTGACCAAGAAGTTGTGCTTGGTGATCGGCATCGTGATGCCGCGGATATCGGCCTCTTGGAACGCGTCGGTGCCGATCATGGATTCACCGACCTGGCCGGTCACCGCAACCAAGGGCACCGAATCCATGTGGGCATCGGCGAGCGGGGTGACCAGGTTGGTGGCGCCCGGGCCCGAGGTGGCCATGCACACACCCACCTTGCCCGTGGCGGCGGCGTACCCCTGGGCGGCATGCCCGGCACCCTGCTCATGGCGCACCAGGATGTGCCTGATCTTCTGCGAATCCATGAGGGGGTCGTACGCCGGCAGGATGGCGCCTCCGGGGATGCCGAAGATGTTCTCGACGCCCGCGCGCTCGAGAGACCTAATCAGGCTTTGCGCGCCGGTGATCGGTCCGGCGGCGTCCTGCTCGCTCATTGATGTTCCTGTCCCTGCGGTCCGATGAGCCTGCTCATCGACGATTTCATGGCCAACAAAAAACCCCCCGACCGCGATTGGCGACGAGGGGTGACGCGAGAACTATAGAGCCGGGCTCTCAGCTCTCGCGTCGAGTGCATACGAGGTGTGTGCGCATGCACTAACGGTCCTCGTCACGCTCCGAATCGTCAAGTCAGTGTTTCAGTCGTCCCAGCATACGGAATCAACATCCCACCAGGTGGCCACCTGAATTTCGAGACCATCGCCCTCGGGTCCTGGCATTGCCCCACCTGGACACCCAAGGCGACCTACCCTAGTCGGGTGACGCCCCTCCAGACAGAACCCCACACCACCGGCGGAACCACCCGCAAGTCCTTCCTCTTCGTCGGGCTGGTCGCCGCCGGCGCCTTGGTGGCGCTGGTGTTGACCGCGCTCGGCCAGGCCAGCGGGCTCGCCGATGACAGCTGCCCGAGCAGCGGGGTCTGCAACGAGGCGTTAGCCGACGCGGCCCTTCAAGTCGTGCTGCTGGCCCCCGGAATCATCGTCATGATCAGCACCGCCATCGGCATCTGGGCCTTGCGCACCGGTCGTCCCGCTCTTCGCTGGCCGTTGATCGGCGGCCTCGCCATGATTGCGACGTTCGTCGTGGCTCAAGTGGTGCTGATCACGGCCGTCGGCTAGTCAGCAGCGACGGGAAGCACGACGTCGCCGGTGGGTCCTGGATTGACCGCGACCTCCCAGCGATAGCCGTCGGGGTCGGCAAAATAGCCCGAATAGCCGCCCCACTCGCGTGCCATTCCGGCCTCGACCGGAATGCCGCCCGCCTGACGGGCGTCCTCGAGAACCCGGTCGACCTGTGCCGCGGTGTAACAGTTGTGCGCGAGCGTGATCGGCACCACCCCAGGACCTCGCCGGATCGGGCCCACCTCGGCCTCGAAACCGTCCTCGGACCACAGGGACAAGATCACCCGCTCGGCGACTTTGAGCATCAAGACCCCGCCTGGGACATGCAGTTTGGGTACCCAGCCCAACCCGGCGACATAAAACTGCGCGCTGACCTCGACGTCGCGCACCGCCAGGGTCACAAAACTCATGCGTTGTTCCATCACTTCAGCCCCCTGATCAAGTCGGACAAGGAGGTGCGCTGGATCAGGTGCTCGTCGAAGTTGTCGGGGTCCAGCCACACGTCGTACGCCGCACGCAAGGTCGGCCACTCGGCGTCGGTTATCGAGAACCAGGCGGTGTCGCGGTTGCGGCCCTTGTAGACCGCGGCCTGGCGAAACGTTCCCTCGTAGGTGAACCCCAACCGGTGGGCCGCCACCCGAGAAGGCTGATTGAGGCTGTCGCACTTCCACTCGTAGCGGCGATAGCCCAACGTCTCGAACACGTGGCGAGCCAAGAGCACCATCGCCTCCGTAGCGGCGCGGGTGCGCTGCAGGCTGGCGGCGTAGATGATCGATCCGACCTCGACGACGCCAGCACGCGGATCGCAGCGCATGAGCGTGGCCAGCCCGCGCGGACCCTGCTCGGGGTCGACGATCGCGTAGGTCACCGCGTCCGCAGCGGCCTCGGCTCGGGCAAGGAGAGCGGCCAACTCCCCCATGCTGCCAGGCGGCTCCTCGTAGCGATAAGTCCACAACGACGCGTTCTCGGGGCCACCCAGCGCGGCATACAAGTGGCTGGCGTGCTTGGCGCGCACCGGCTCCAGCCGGACGTAGCGACCCTCGAGCGGAGTGCGTTGCGGTCTGGCTCGCGGCCCCCACCCGGGCACGGCTAAGCCGACCGGCTGGCCCCACACGTTGGTGGACGCGAGCGGGTCAGCGATGGCTAAGCTCCTCACGGATCGCGGCCAGGCCGTGCCAGACCTCGGCAAAGCTGGTGGAGAGCGGCGAAAGCCCGATCCGCAGACCCCCGGGGTCGCGATAATCGGGGACCACATCACGTTCCCACAGCGCCGCGGTGACCGCGTGCATCTGCGGATGATTGATCGTGACGTGGCCTCCGCGCGCGTGGGGATCCTCGGGCGTCCCCACGAGTGCTCCGAGCGGCACCAGCCAAGCGTGGGCCAGCTCCAGGGCGTACGTCGTGAGCGCGATCGACTTAGCGCGAATCGCCGGCAGGCCGACCTCCTCGATGAGGTCGACCATGGCCCCCAGCGCGATCATCCCGACGATCGGCGGGGTCCCGGACTGAAAACGGCGGATGCCGATGGCCGGCTCAAAGTCGGGACCCATCGCGAAGGGTTCGGCGTGACCGATCCACCCCCGGATCGGCTGGCTGAGCGAGTCCTGGTGCCGCGCTGCGACGTAGGCGAGGGCGGGCGCGCCGGGCCCACCATTGAGGTACTTGTAGCAGCACCCCACGGCCAGGTCCGCCCCCCATTCATCGAGGGCAACGGGCACCGAACCCACCGAGTGCGAGAGATCCCACAAGATCAACGCGCCCGCGTCGTGAGCAATCCGGGTGAGCCCGGGCCCATCGGCAAGGAACCCCGACCGATAGGCCACATGACTCAACAAGACCAGCGCCGTGCTTGGGCCAACCGCGGCGGCAAGCAGCTCGGGAGTGACACCCAGCGTGCGGTCGACCTCGATCCAGCGCAGGCTCAGGCCGCGCTCCTCAGCCACCGCTTCAGCGATGTAGCGATCGGTCGGGAAGTTGTCGGTATCTACCAGGATCTCGGTGCGGTGGGAGTCGACCGCGCGTTGGGCGTCCACCGCGGCCCGGGTCAACTTGTAGAGCAACACCGTGGTCGAATCACCGATCACCGTTTGCCCCGGCGCCGCCCCGAGGGTCGCCGCACCCAACCGGTCACCGAGCTCCACGGGGAGATCGAACCAGGACTCGTCCCAGCCGCGGATGAGTCTGGCCCCCCACTCGAAGTTCACGAAGTCGGTCAGCCGCTGCGATGTCACCGCCAGAGGGCGGCCCAGGGAATTGCCGTCGAAGTAGACGAGTGGGGTGTCGGCCCCCAAGAACCGAGCCCGACAACCGGCCAGCGGATCGTCGTGATCGAGGGCGCGGGCGTGTTCGAGGTCTGCGATCGGGCTCACAGGAGCATGTCTATCTCACCGCCGACGCGATCGACATAGCCGGATCACTGAAAACTGACGAAGCGGACCCGCGGCCTGATGGCGCGTACGGCGCCGGCCTTCATGCGGCGTACGTCCTCGTCATAGAACAACTTGAACCCCAACACGAACTTCTCCGGACGCACCACCGCGTGGAAGGTGGCCAACTTCTGTCGCGGTGTCCCGAACCCGTCAATGTGTTGCACGGTGGCGAGTTTGGGCCGATATCGCACCCGCGATAGGTCGTCGACCATCGTGGTCCGGAATTGGTGGATAACAAACAACTTCTGCGGGAGATTGTGTCGTTGCGCCAGGCCCCCCAACCAGGACGACGTCCGGTTGATCTCGGCGGCCGTGACGCTGCCGATCTCGCTAGCCGGAACCTGCTTGCGGCCCATCCGCCATTCGGGGTCAAGCGCCAACCCGACCAGAGGGTCGCTCAGCGCCCACGCCCAGCGCTTGGCCACCGTGAGAAAGTCCGATCGGCCCGGCTGAAGATCGAGGAGCAGCAGCGCGTGGTTGCGGTGGGCCGCCCTGACATATCTGGCGACCTCGTCACGGGCGATGTCGTGGCTGTAGTCACCGTCGCGGCCCGGCTGCGCGTCGGCGACCGTCACGATCAGTTCATAGACCGGCTGGATTCGCTCCCCGGTTTGCCGGAACGGTCGCGCGGCCCGCAGCAGCCGACGGTGTGCCTGGTCGATGCCGGTCTCGCCCAACACCCCGAGCGACCCGGTCGTCGCGGTGCCGTAGTAGGCGACCAAAAAGTGGCGGCGGGCAAAGACGTCGACCCTGCCATCGGGCAGCGTCGTGGCCTGCAACTCCAGCGGTGGGCGCTTCGGGCTCAGCAGCGGAGCCGGCGGACGCGGGGTTGACGCGCCGGTCGTCGGGAGGGCGGATGCGCTAGCGCTGGGCCGTTCGCGGCGTACGTCGGACCCGTCCCCGAGGATCGCCACCAGGAGCACGAAGCCGGCCAAACACGCGATCACCAGCGCGACGGGACGATCCAGACGAAGCTCACCCACACACGGCGCCGTGAGCCGCGGATTGGACGGTCTTGGCGTACTTTCCGAGAACCCCGCGGGTGTACTGCGGCGCCTTGGGCTGCCAGCCTTCGCGGCGAGCGGCGATGTCATCGATCACGACCTCGATCGTCCGGCCCGCGACGTCGAGCGTGATCGGATCACCATCACGCACGAACGCAATCGTCCCGCCGTCCACGGCCTCGGGAGCGATATGCCCCACACAGAGTCCGGTGGTGCCTCCCGAGAAGCGACCGTCGGTGATCAGCAGGACATCCTTGCCCAAGCCAGCGCCCTTGATGGCGCCGGTGATGGCCAACATTTCGCGCATCCCTGGCCCACCCTTGGGCCCTTCATAGCGAATCACGACCACGTCGCCGGCCACGATCTTGCCCTCGGCCAAGGCATCGAGCGCTGCGCGCTCGCCGTCGAAAACGCGCGCGGTTCCGGTGAAGGTCGTGTCGTCAAAGCCGGCCGACTTGACCACGGCACCCTCGGGGGCCAGGGAACCCTTCAAGATGGTGATGCCGCCCGTCTTGTGGATGGGCGCATCCAGCGAGCGCACGATCTTTCCGTCGATGCCGGGAGGGTCAATTTCGGCGAGGTTCTCGGCCATCGTCTTCCCGGTAACCGTGAGGACATCGCCGTGCATGAGCCCGGCGTCCAACAGCGCCTTCATCACCACGGGGATGCCGCCGACCTTGTCGACATCGTTCATGACATAGCGCCCGAACGGCTTCAGGTCGCCCAAGTGGGGCACCTTGTCACCGATCACGTTGAAGTCGTCGATGCTCAGATCGACCTCGGCTTCGCGGGCGATCGCCAGCAGGTGCAGGACGGCGTTGGTGGAACCACCCAGGGCCATCACGACCGCGATCGCGTTCTCAAACGCCTCGCGGGTCATGATCTGGCGCGCCGTGATCCCGCGGCGCAGCATCTCCACCACGGCCTCGCCCGACTTGTGCGCGAACCCGTCGCGGCGCCGATCGACCGCGGGCGGCGCCGCACTGCCGGGCAGGGACATTCCGAGCGCCTCGCCCACCGAGGCCATTGTGTTGGCGGTGTACATGCCGCCACAGGCTCCCTCGCCGGGGCAGATCGCGCGCTCGATCTTGTCGACTTCTGCGCGGGTCATCCGACCGGCCAGGCAGGCACCGATTGCTTCGAACGCGTCGATGATGGTCACGTCCCGGCCATCGACTTGCCCGGGCATGGTCGAGCCGGCGTATAAGAAGACCGACGCCAGGTCGAGGCGGGCCGCGGCCATAAGCATTCCCGGCAGGGACTTGTCGCAGCCCGCGAGGAGCACCGACCCATCCAGTCGCTCCGCCATCATCACGGTTTCGACTGAGTCGGCGATCACTTCGCGCGAGACCAGCGAATAGTGCATGCCCTCGTGGCCCATTGAGATGCCGTCGGACACCGAGATGGTGCCGAATTCGAGCGGATAACCGCCACCGGCGTGGACGCCGTTCTTGACCGCCTTCGCGAGCCGGTCCAGCGACAAGTTGCAGGGGGTGATCTCGTTCCATGAGGAGGCCACACCGATCTGCGGTTTGGCGAAGTCGTCGTCGCCCATGCCGACGGCACGCAGCATGCCGCGGGCCGCGGCCTTCTCCAGGCCGTCAGTGACGTCGCGAGAGCGGGGTTTGAGATCGTGGGTCTGGTCGGCCATGGCCGCAGCCTACGGGATCGAAGCGGGGCTCAGGACTCAGGATTCGGCCACTTGCTTGAGTCGGGCGAGACCCTTTTCGAAGTCGCCCCCGACCGCCTTCTCGAGGTTGAACAACTTGCTGAACAACCCCACGACGCCCTTTTGTTCGCCGTTCATTCGCCAGTCGAGGTCGGTCCCACCCTGGGCGGGCGCCAGAGCGAAGGTGACGTGGTTGGTCGCCTTGAACGGTTTGAGAAAGCTCAACCGGATCCCGACCTCTGCCTGATTGGAGGAGACGATCTCCATCGTCCCCGAACCCGCCTTGCGGTTACCAGACCAGGCATAGTGGGCGCCCACGCCCTCGTCGGGCCCGCTGTAGTCGCGCTCCAGCTCCGGGTCGACGTCCTCCCACGGAGACCACGCCAACCACTCGTGGAAGTTGTTGATGAGGGCATGGACCCGAGCAGGATCGGCCGCAATGTGGGCGCTGCGCACAATCTCAAATGCTGACATGGCCGCATCGTCTCAGATAACGGCCGCGCGCACGACCATCACATCGGGTAGATCTCGCACGACCTCCTGCCAGGTGTCCCCGTCGTCCGCCGAGGCAAATACCGACCCATTGCGGCCGCCGAAGTAGACGCCGACGGACGCGTGGTCATCGACACACATCGCGTCGCGCATCACCGCCACGAAGTAGTTGTCGGGCAGTTGGCCGGCCCCCAACTCCTGCCACGTCTCACCCGCGTCGCGCGACCGCCAGACCCGCGCATGTCCACCACTCGGCCAGCGGGCGGTGGCGTCGGAAACCGGAAACACGTAGACGGTGTCGGGGTCGTGGGGATGCGCCACGATGGCGAAGCCGAACTCACCCGGCAACCCCTCGGCAATGGAGTTCCACGAGTCGCCCCCGTCGTCGGAACGGTAGACACCACCGTGGTTCTGCAGATAGAGCCGGTCGGGCCGGGCGGGGTTGCGGGTGACCTTGTGCACGCACTGGCCAAACTCGGGATAGTGCCGATCGCCCGGCATGAACTCCGCCTTGATGCCCACATTCGCGGGCGCCCACGAAGCCCCGTTGTCGGCAGTTCGATAGACCCCGCCGGTGGAGATCGCCGCCAATAGCGCCCCGGGATCCGCGGGATGTGGCAGCAACGTGTGGAAGGCCTGGCCGCCGAACCCCGCATTCCACTGCGGGCGATGCGGGTGGTCCCAGAGTGCTCGTTCCAGCTCGAAGGTCTTCCCGCCGTCGGAGGATCGGAACACCGCACCCGGCTCGGTCCCCGCCCACACGACGCCCTCCTCACTTCCCGGCTGCAGTTGCCAGACGCGCTCCACGGCGGCGTCCACATCTTCGGGAAAGCGAATCGCACCGTTGGGCGTTTCCTGCCAGGAGGACGCTAGATCGTCGGAGCGCCACACCTGCGGCCCCAGCCAACTCGACGAAGCGCCCGCCAGAATGCGGGGCTTCGCGCCCCGGGTGTCGACCATCGCCGAGTAGACCTCCTCCATGGCGAAGTGCGGCCCCTGCCACGTCCAGTCCCGCCGATCGTCGTCGGACGTTCCTATCCACAGGCCTTTGCGCGTTCCCACCAACAACACGGTCGTCATCACTCACTCCTTGGTACTGACTCCTAGTTCAGGCCCATGCTTGTGGGCCCTCTGTTTTGAGCCCAGTCTTTGGGCTCTGGCTTGTCCCCCCGACCCTGCCACTAAATTGGCCCGGTGACCACGGCCCCCAGGACGCTTTCGCCCGTGTGGCTGGTCCTGATCGGCATCGTCTCGGTGCAACTCGGAGCCGCCACCGCGAAACTGCTGTTCGACGAGGTCGATCCCACCTCCATGGTGTGGCTGCGCCTGTGCGCGAGTTCCCTCATGCTCTTGATGTTGGCGCGTCCACGCCTGACCGGGCGCTCCCGCTCGGATTGGCTGGTGGCACTGGTGTTCGGGGCCACCCTGTGCTCGATGAACGTGGCGATCTACCAGTCGTTTGCGCGCATTCCCTTGGGCCTGGCCGTCACCATCGAGTTCCTGGGTCCGCTGGGCGTCGCTGTGGTGGGCTCGCATCGTCCGCGGGACCTGGTCTGGGTCGCCCTCGCCGGGGCGGGCGTCGCTCTGCTCGGCATCGAGCCCGGTGCCGTCAACATGGCCGGGATCCTGCTCGCGCTCCTCGCCGGCGCCCTGTGGGCGGCGTACATCCTGCTGAGCGCCCGCACCGGCGCCCGCTGGCCCGGGTTGGACGGGCTTGCCGTCGCTAGCGTGATCGCGACGTTGTTGCTGACGCCGTACGTCGCGACCACGGCGGGCAGCGGGCTGTTCGACCTGAGGATCCTCGGACTCGGGTTGGCCATTGGTCTGTTGAGCTCGGTGATTCCCTACTCCTTCGAGCTGATCGCGTTGCGCACGATGCGCCCCGGGACCTTCGGGATCCTGATGAGTTTGGAGCCGGCGGCCGCGGCCCTGGCCGGAGTGGTGATGCTGGGCGAATGGCTCACCGCCTGGCAGGTCGCCGCCGTCGCCTGTGTGATCGTGGCAAGCGTCGGCGCGACGTCCGGGGGCCATGGAATTCGCGACCCGGCTTTGGACTAGGCGGGCTCGACGACGACCTTGCGGGACACCCGGCGCAGGGTCGCCAGGACCGCGGGGCCGAGCACGATCAGCGCGATCGAGTTGGTGATCGCCCGGCCGGTATCCCAACTGCCGGTCGAGGTGAGCAATGTGTAGACCGCGAAGCGGTGGAGATTCTCGCCCAGGGGGTCGCCGGGCACGAACGCCAGGGATCCCTCGTGTCCCGCCACATCCACGCCGAGCAGGAACGGCCAGCCCGAGAGGTTCATGGCGATGCCGAACGCGTACGCCGCGAACACGCCGTACGCCACGAGCAACGCAATCTCTGCCCGCCGGCTTCCTGGGGCCAGACGCGGAAGTAGCCCGGCACCCATGCCGACCCAGGCGGAAACCAGCATCTGATAGGGCAGCCACGGCCCCACGCCACCGGTCAGCAACGCCGAGGCGAACAGCGACGTGCAACCCAACGCAAACCCGAAACCCGGGCCAAACACCCGACCCGCCACGATCAGCAGGAAGAACACCAACTCCACCCCCGCAACCCCGGCGCTGAGCCCACGCATGATCGCGTTGATGGCGCTCAGCACGCCCAATACTGCCAGCACCCGCGAGTCCATGCCGCCCTCGCTGAGCTCGGCCAACACCACCACGATGACCAACGGGAGCAGCGCCAAGAAGATGAACGGCGGCGAAAGGGGTGGGCCATCCCCCGACCGCACCAACAACGGCCAGACCAACATCAAGAGTCCGGCCAGGGAGGCCGTCGCGAGCACTGCGCCCGAGCGCAGGCCGACCGGCAGGGCGGCCCTCATGTGGTCGGCCCGGGAACGGCGTCGACCACGTCGTCGAGGTGCAGCCAAGGGGCGCCCAGGATCTTGGTGATCTGCGGGGCGAACGATGGAGACTCGGTGAGCACACGACGCGCCGCGCCCGATGACACGACCTCGCCCTCGGCCAGAACGATCGCGTCGGTGGCCACAGCGGCCGCGAACTCGACGTCATGAGTGGCCACGAGGACCGCACGATCTTCGAGCGCGATCTGGCGGAGCATATCGCCGAGGCCCCGCTTGCCCGAGTAGTCCAAGCCGCGCGTCGGCTCATCGAGCAACAGCACTCGGGGAGCTGACGAGAGCACCACGGCCAATGCGAGCGCGAGCCGCTGGCCCTCCGAGAGGTCGCGCGGATGGGCAGTGGGATCGACACCACTCACCAGGCGATCCAGGATGCCGCGGCACGTCCCAGCCGGGGCCAATGCCCCGGCATCGGCGGCGGCGCATTCTGCAGCCACGGTCTCCAGGTAGAGCAGATCCGCCGCAACCTGGGGCACCAACCCGACCAGGTCCCGGCGCTGGGCCGGCGTCGCCTCAGCGGGGTCGACCCCGTCCACGCGAACGTGCCCCGATCTCCTGGCCCCCGACCCTTGGATGGCCCACAGAAGCGAGGACTTGCCCGAGCCGTTGCGGCCCATGAGCGCGGTGATAGACCCGGGGTGGAGCGTCAGATCAACCTCGCGTACGGCGACGGTGGACCCATGGGTCACGACGAGACGTTCGGTCCTCAGCGCCGGCTCGGTCTGTGCGGAAGCGACGATCGGGTCCGCGCGCTGCCAGCCCGCAGCCTTCCAGCCTCGAGCCAGGCGGCGGGCTTCTCGCACACTCATTGGAAGGGGCGCCCAGTTGAGGTGTCGGCCCAACTCGATGATCGGCGGCACGACCGGCGACTCGGCCAGGATCTTTTTCGGCTCGCCCACCGAGAGGGTGCCCTCGGTGCCGAGCAGTGCCATACGGTCGGCAAACGGAATCACCCGCTCCAAGCGGTGTTCGGCCAACACCACCGACAGACCCAGGTCGTGAACCAGCCGAGTGATGCTCGCGAGCACCTCCTCGGCTGCCGTGGGGTCGAGCGCGGAGGTGGGCTCGTCGAGCACGAGCACCTTGGGGTGCATCGTCAGCACCGAGCCCATGGCGACGCGTTGTTGCTGCCCGCCGGACAGGGTCCGCAGGTCACGATGACGCAGGTCGGCAATCCCCAACAGGTCGAGGGTCTCTTCGACCCGGCGGCGCATGGTGTCTCCGGGCAGGCCCAACTGCTCCATGCCGTACGCCAACTCCTCCTCGACGCTGTCGGTAACGAAGCCCGCGGCGGGGTCCTGCCCGACGTACCCCACCAGGTGGGCGCGCTCCCGGGGCGGCCGATCTCGCACATCGGTGCCGTCCAACCGGACCTCACCGGAGAGGTGGCCACCGGTGAAACGGGGAACCAACCCGGTGATGACGCCCAAGAGGGTGGACTTGCCCGCGCCCGTTGGGCCGGACACCACGACAAGTTCGCCCTCCTCCACGTGCAGGTCGACACCATCCAGGATGCACCGCTCGGCATAACTGAAACGAACGTCGCGCAACTCGATCACGGCGTCACCACCGATCGGCGCGCCACGGGGAGCATCGGCGGCGGCGCGAGCACGGCGGGCAGGGCCCCTGCCAAGAAGAGGACCAGCAGAGACCCGGTAAGCACGGGAGCCGCGCTCACGTCGGGGTGCATCAGAGCGGGGTTGATCCGGGCCGCGATCACCCCACCCGCGCCCACAGCCACCCCCACCGCGGCGACCGCGAGCTCCGGCCAGCGCCACGAGTCGGGGCGATAGCGCGAGCGCTGTACGCGCTGTCCCGACCACCACAGGCCGAGCGCAGCCACGGCGCTGCCGCACAACAACATCGGGCCAGCCAACAGGCGAGGGGTGGTCTGGTCGAGAACCGCATAGACGCCGACACAGATCCCGACCAGACCACCGAGCATGAGCGCTCCGGTCACGAACCGTTGGCGACGGTTCATTCCGGGCGCCCGCCCGTAGCCGCGCGTGTCCATCCCGGCCGCCAGCGCCATGGATCGCTCCAGCGAGTCCTCAAGCACCGGCACCACGAGTCGTCGCAGCCCGCGTATCCGCGTGTCGCTGCCACCACGTAGTTGCTGCGCCGCCCGCACGCGTCGGGTGCTGTCGGCCAACTGAGGGAAGATGGTCACCGCCACGACGAGGGCCGTGCCGATCTCGTAGAGGGCGGACGGAACCGACGCCAGCAGTCGTTTGGGGTTCGCCAGCGAGTTGGCCGCGCCGACACAGATCACGATCGCGGCCAGGCGCACTCCGTCGTACAACCCAGCAAGCAGGGCCTCGCTGGTGACCGGCCCCAACAACCGCACGCCCGCCACCCAGTCGGGGAGCGGGATCTCGGGAAGGCTGATCAACACCTGCCCGCCCTCGACTCCCCCGAACATGATGCGAAAAGCCACCCTGATCACCACGATGGCAACGCCAAGCCAGAGGTAGAGCCGAAACGATCTCGACCACGGATGATCGCTCCGGCGGGCAACCACCACGATCCACGTCACCGCCACCACGACGACGAGCACCAGAGGGTTTGTGGTCGATGACGCGGCGGTCGCGAGCCCCAACGCCCACACCCACCAGGCAACGGGGTGCAGGGCGCGGGGCAGGCGCACCATGTCGATCACGAGGGGGTGTCGCGGCTGCGCCTGCGTGAGTAGGCAGTGCCGGCGCCCATCACGATCAGCCCGGCCAGCACTCCCCCAATCGCCGCCGCAGGTAGCCCGTCCGGACCGGTGGGGCTGGCCGCTGACGACGAACGCTCGTCGGTGCCTGCGCCATCCGAGGAAGTCGCCGCGAGCGCGGACGCGGAGGACGCCGATTCGTTGGGCTTGACACGCGTGCTGTCGCCCTGGGCCGGGGATGCGCTCGCTGTCTGGTTGGGTTGGCTCAGCTCTGAGGCCGGGGAGAGGCCGCTGCCGTCCGAGGGGCTTGCTAGCGGCGTACTCGATCCGCCTGCTGGCGTCGGTGACCTTGTCGGTCGAGGGCGAGGCGTCGCGCTCGGCGTCGGAGTTGGCGTTGCGGACGAACCCGCCGACGGACTAATCCCGGGCAACTGTTTGGTCGAGTTGCCCTGCCACGAGAACGCCACGTAGCCACCACTGGGAATCGTCAGCGAACCGACGCCTTGGCTGGCGTAACTCCACGTCCCCGACTCGCCGTCCGACCAAAACAGCGCCCAATATGCCGTGGCGGGCGGCGTGTTCACACACGAATCGCTCGCCGGCGCACCTGCTACCCGGCAGACAAATCCTGGCTGCCGCTGGACATACGTCAGGTCGAAACCGTTGTCGACGAAGAGGGAATCGGCGGACGCGCCCCCACCGTCCGCGTCGCACAACGCGTCGACCCCGCCGCCCAGTTGATGGAAGTCCACCACGACAGTGACGCCCGTGTCCGAGTCACAAGATGCGGCGGCTGCGGAGGGCGATGTGACCCAGCTCAGACTCGTCGCGGCGACCGCCACGACGAGCCGTGCTGTACCGCCCCGACGCAGACCAAAGAGCATCAGGTGACCTTGAACGACGTCGTGCGCAGGCGGGTCCGGGGGAACTCGCCCGTGACCTTGACCTCCGCCAGGCCCCTGGGCCCGATGACGTTAAAACGTGTCACGAATTCGCCCGTCGGGCTGGCGACCCCCGACGCGACGACGTCGCCGCGGAAGCGGACCTTGACCTTCTCGCCGCTCTCGAGACCCGACGCCCTCACCACCTGTTGAGATCCACGGCTCACGGAAGCCTTAAGGGTGAAGGGGATCTTGAGGGGGCCCAGCACATGCACAGGGATGTCGATCGTTCCACCCCGGCTGTGAACTACGTAGGTGGCAATGCCCGTAGCCTTCGGCACCGCGACCGAGACCATCGATCCAGAACTGACCTTCTCAAACCTAACGTCAACCTTTGGACCCGTGATGCAGACAACACCCCCGTCCGGAACTCCCACCAGCGTGAGCCGGGCGGTCCACCCTCCTTGGACGAACTTAGTCGGACCCGAGGCTGACAGTGCCGCATTGGTTAGTCTCCACGACAGAGCAGGCGCGGCCTGCATCGTGGTACGCCGCCACTGGTCCCGCGCGGCAACCGTGATGCCGGCGCTCTGTGCGGTGGTCATGGCGGTCTCGTCATACGCGATTGCGCCTCCTTCACCCTCCATCACCGATCCCACCGCAGGATTGACGACCTGCAATGCGGCCACCCATTCCGCGGCGCGAGAAGCCGCCAGACAGCTATCCGAAGCCCCCAAAGCCCGCGCCGCGAGGCCACTGCTGTTGGCGTTGCTTGCTTCGGTCGACAGTCCCCCGCCGAACGAGCCGTCCACACGCTGCTGCAGTTTGAGCCAAGTCCTCCCACGTTTGATCGCATCCGCGATCGACGGATTCGCCGTGCTCATGTGGCCAAGCGCCAAGAGTGCGATGGCCGTGGCATCCACGTCGGGGGCGCTGGTCGTCGTCGGGTTGCCACCGTCGCAACTTTGCGTGGGCGCGATCTTGCTCGCGGTGAAGTTCAGCCGGAAGTAGCCCGCCGTGCACTGCTGCTTGAGCAGAAAGTTCAACGCCGAAGTCTCCAACGGGGAATCCACGTCAGACAGCACCTCAGCGGCATATGCCTGACCAATCGTGTTTGCGTAGTCGGTCGCTGATTTGTCCTTGATCCTCCCCTTGATCGGCGCGGTCTTCGAAACGCGAGCTTCCAGGCGCGCCTGCAGGTCCAGGCCCCCAAAGCGTTGGGGATCCTCGCCGTCGTAAATCGCCAAAAGGGCCGCCTTCGCCGTGGCTCCTGCGTAGATGTCGGTGCCGCCGAAGTCGGTGTCGGTCGAATAACTCAAGACGTGGGGTTCCATCGCGTCGCTGATGTCGTAGAGGCTTAGGTACTGCCCGTCGATGGCGCTCATCGCGAAGGCTGCGTCGATGGTCAAACCATAGTCATCAAAGTCGTACTGATCGTTGTGCACGATTCCCTGCGTAAGTTGGGTTCTGATCCACGATGCAGAGTCATCGTCCTCCGCCGCGTCGGCGGGCGGAGCCCAGAGAGTCGCAGCCACGATGGCCGCCGATAGAACCGCGCTGGGCGCACGGCGAGTGCGAAGCATGAGATTTCCTTCCCGCTGCAACTGCGGGAGGGTGCCAGAGAGTTCTGGCGAAGGCCCACCCGCCGTTTTTCCACGACAGCGTGTGTTCAGGACGCCTCAGGCGGGTGCTCCGGCTCGCCGATTGAGGACTCCGATCGGCCTACGGTTGCGGGTCAGCGCCGGACTTGGACCGGCTTTCCCCACCTCAGGCGTGTTCAGTTTTGGTGATGCCCGCGCAGCCTAACAGCGAGTCGGCGCAAACTCATCTCCCCACCACCGACCCGTCGCAGTTTCACCACCGACCCGTCGCAGTTTCACCACCAACGCGTGAGTTTGCGCCGACTCACCGTCAGAAACCCGTGAGTTTGCGCCGACTCACCGTCAGAAACCCGTGAGTTTGCGCCGACTCGCCAGTTAGGTGAGCTTTTCCAGGATCAACTCGCGGACCCGGCCCGCGTCGGCTTGCCCGCGCATCTGCTTCATCACCGCGCCGATAAGGGCGCCGGCGGCAGAGGTCTTGCCTTCACGGATCTTGTCGGCGATGTCGGGGTTCTCGGCGATGGCCAGATCGACGGCCGCTCCCAAGGCCCCGTCATCGGAAACCACACCGAGGCCCCGGGCCGCCACGACGTCGTCGGGCTCGCCCTCCCCCGCCAACACGCCGTCAAAGACCTGACGGGCCAGTTTGTCGTTGAGTTGGCCATCGTCCACCAGGGCCTGCACCCGCGCCACCTGCGTGGGCGTCACCCCCAACTGGCCCAACTCCACGCCGGTCTCGTTGGCTCGCCGCGCCATGTCCGCCAGCCACCACTTACGCGCGGTCGCGGGGGTCGCCCCCGCCGCCACCGTCTCTTCGACGAGGTCCAGGGCCCCCGCACCGACGGTGTCGCGCATCTCCAGATCCGAGAAACCCCAAGCCTCCTGCAACCGGGCGCGCCGTACCTTCGGCGGCTCGGGCAACTCCGCCTTCAATCGCTCCACCCAGTCGCGACTGGGCGCGATCGGCACCAGATCCGGCTCCGGGAAGTAGCGATAGTCCTCGGCGTCGGACTTCTCGCGACCACTCGTCGTCACACCGGTGTCCTCGTGCCAGTGGCGGGTCTCCTGCAGAATCGAGCCCCCGCCCTGGAGGACCCCAGCATGACGCTGCATCTCGTGGCGCACGGCCCGTTCGACGGAGCGCAGCGAGTTGACGTTCTTGGTCTCTGTCCGAGTGCCCAGGACTGTTGCGCCGCGAGGCGCCAGGGACAAGTTGACGTCGCAACGCAGCGAGCCCTGCTCCATGCGTACGTCGCTCACGCCCAGGCCCAACAAGAGGTCGCGCAACTGAGCGACATACGCGCGCGCGACCAGCGGGGCATCCTCACCGGTGCCGACAACCGGCTTGGTGACGATCTCGATCAGCGGGATCCCCGCCCGGTTGTAGTCCACCAAGGAATAGTCGGCCCCATGGATTCGGCCGGTTGCCCCACCCATGTGCAACGACTTCCCGGTGTCTTCCTCCATGTGGGCGCGTTCGATCTCCACGCGCACGGTCTTGGCGGTGCCGTCAGCCCCCACGAACTCCACGTCGGTCCAGCCGTTGAAGGCGATCGGCTCGTCGTACTGACTGGTCTGGAAGTTCTTGGGCATGTCGGGGTAGAAGTAGTTTTTGCGCGCAAAGCGGCACCACTCCGCGATCTCGCAGTTCAGCGCCAGCCCAATCCGGATCGCCGACTCCACGGCGACCGCATTGACGACCGGCATCGCGCCGGGCAACCCCAAGCAGGTCGGGCAGACCTGGGTGTTGGGGTCGGCCCCGAATTCTGTGGGGCACCCGCAGAACATCTTCGAGGCGGTGTTGAGTTCGACATGGACCTCGAGCCCCAACGCGGGATCGAACGCGGCCAAGACTTCATCGAAGGCGACCAGTGTCTCGGTCATCGCGCGACTCCCTTCAGCTCAGGGGCGCGGTCCAAGAGGGGGCCTCCCCAACGGCGCTCCAACAGCATCTCCAAGGCTGCCCCGACGCGATAAAGCCGGTCGTCGGCCAAGGCTGGCGCCACAATTTGTACGCCGGCGGGCAGGCCGTCTTCGTCGGCCAACCCTGACGGCACAGAGATCGCCGGGACGCCCGCGAGGTTGGCCGGGATGGTGGCCAGGTCGTTGAGATACATCGCCAACGGATCGTCCAACTTCTCCCCGAGCTTGAACGCCGTGGTCGGTGCGGTCGGAGAGAGCAAAACGTCCACCCGCGCAAACGCCGCTTCAAAGTCTCGGCTGATCAGCGTGCGCACTTTCTGCGCCTGACCGTAGTACGCGTCGTAGTAGCCGCTGGACAGCGCATAGGTGCCCAAGATGATGCGTCGCTTGACCTCGTCCCCGAACCCGGCGTCGCGGCTGGCCCGCATCACGTCCTCGGCCGACGGAGACTCGACGTGCTCGGGCAAGACCCGCAATCCGTAGCGCATCGCGTCGAACTTCGCGAGGTTGCTCGATGCCTCGCACGGCATGATCAGGTAGTACGTCGCCAACGCATGCACGAAACTCGGGCAGGACACCTCAACAACGTCTGCTCCGGCGCCGACCAGCAACTCCACGGCCTCGTGGAAGCGGGCCAACACCCCCGGCTGGTAGCCCTCGCCACCCAGCTCGGAGATCACCCCGACCCGCAACCCCGTGAGGTCGCCGGCGGCGCCCACTCTGGCCGCGTCGGCCAGGGCCGAAACCGGCTGGTCGATGCTCGTGGAATCGAGGGGGTCGTGTCCCCCGATCAACTCATGCAAGAGGGCAGAATCCAGCACCGTTCTGGTGACTGGCCCCGCCTGGTCGAGCGAATTCGCCATCGCCACCAGCCCATAACGCGATACCCCGCCGTACGTCGGCTTCACGCCGACCGTCCCGGTCACCGCGCCGGGCTGGCGAATGGACCCTCCGGTGTCGGTCCCGATCGCGAGGGGCGCTTCGTACGCCGCGACCGCGGCCGCCGAGCCACCCCCCGAACCACCGGGGATCCGCTCGAGATCCCAGGGGTTGTGCGTGGCCCCGTAGGCGGAATGTTCGGTCGAGGAACCCATCGCGAACTCGTCCATGTTGGTCTTGCCGAGGATCGGCAAGCCTGCGGCCTTCAACCGAGCCACCACCGTGGCGTCGTACGGCGGGATCCAGCCCTCCAGGATCCGGGAACCGCACGTGGTGGGCAGCCCCGACGTGGCCATCACGTCCTTGACTGCGATCGGCACACCGTCCAGCACACTGGCCACCTGGCCCGAGGCGCGGCGCGCATCGGAGGCCGCCGCCTGGGCAAGCGCTCCCGCCGCGTCCACGTGCAAGAACGCGTGAATCGCACCGTCGACCTCGCCGATCCGGTCGAGATGGGCTTGGGTGAGAGCGACCGAGGTGGTTTCTCCCGCTTCGAGCGCGGCGGCCATCGCCGCGGCGCTGCGCCTGATGTCGGTCACTGCTCGTCCCCCAGGATTCTCGGCACACTGAACCTTTGCTGCTCCGACTCGGGAGCCCCCGACAGCGCCTGCTCGGCGGTGAGTCCCGGGACCACCACGTCGGGTCGAAAGACGTTGGTCAGGGGCAAGGCGTGCGAGGTGGGCGGCACGTCTTCGCCGGCCACCCCACTGATCGAGGCGACCGATTCGAGAATCACCGACAACTGCGGGGCGAGGTGGTCCAACTCCTCGCTCGACAGGTCGATCCGGGCGAGGTCAGCCAGGTGGGCAACCTCGTCACGGGAGATACTCGGTCCAGGTGATGGCGGCATGAAGCATCCTTTGCGGATGGGTGGGAGTTCCCCCCGATCCTAGTGGGCCGAGCAGCGATTGCTCGCGGCCCACCCAACCATTCCGGAGGAGCGCACATCTTCTAGGTGACACCTTCCGAGGAGGAGCGCATGGGCCGACCACCCACAGACGATGAGTTCACCGAAATGGTGCACGCCAGTTGGGCCTCGCTGTTTCGCACCGCGCTCCTGCTGGTCGGGGATCGTGGGCTGGCCGAGGACCTCGTCCAAACTGCCCTCGCGAAGACGTACGCCGCGTGGCGCAGCGTCCGCGACCCAGAGCAGGCCCATGCCTACGCCCGCAGAGTCTTGGTGAACACCGCGACCGAGTGGTACCGCAAGAAGTCGTGGCGCAATGAGATCCCCGCAGCGGTGCTCCCCGAAGCTGCCTATCACCCAGACCACACGACCCACCCGCTGGTGATGGATGCCTTGCAGTTGTTGGCCCCGCGCCAGCGCGCCGTGATTGTGCTCCGGTACTACGAGGATCAATCGGTGGCGCAGGTCGCTGAGGCCTTGGGGCGCAGCGAGGGAACGGTCAAGAGTCAGACGTACGACGCGCTCGAACGCCTTCGCGGACATCTCGGCGATGCCGTGATTTCACAACGAGATGGAGCATCTTCATGACCGAATTGCTGAGCGAGCTCCTTCGAAGTGAAGCCTCGCAAATCGAGATCCCCGTGCCGGCTGCGAGAGAGATCTTGGCCCAAGGAAAGCAGATGCGGCGACGCAAGTCGGTCACGGCAGTGATGGCTTCGGTCGCCGTGGCCGCCATCGTGGTGGCAGGGGTGGCCCTGATCGGGCCCTTTGGAGATCGAGGCGGCGACAGCACCCGCCGGGTCGACCCCGCCTCCCCAACTGACCTGGGGGCAGTGTTTTCCATTGGGACCACGGTCTACTTCAACTCCGGCGAAAATCAGGCCCACGTCGATGACGTCGCGATCAAATCTCTCTATTACACCTCTGCGGGTGTCGTTGTCCGCCATGGGGACAATCCTTACAGCGACGGTGGCGGCCCCCAGCGGTTCTCGCTCGTGACCCCCGACGGGGCCGTGCACAAACTCGGCGTCACTTTGGAGGAGACGGTGACTTCGACGGATCCAGCCCAGCCCTACCTTGCCTGGGCTGAGGTAGTCGATGACACCGTCAACGTCGTCGTGCTCGATGTGAGCACCGACGAGGAAGTCGCCAGGGTGCCCGTCGAAGGCAACTTCGGCTGGGGCGGTTGGGCCGCCCCCCCGGTCTCAATCGACGGCAACTTCGTTTATGTCGGCACCAACGGCGACAGCATTGTCGTCGGCTGGCGCGAGGGCACCGTCGCGCGTGGTAAACCGGACAGCTTTCCGTTGACTCACGGCGGCCGAACGGTCGTGGCGGACGGCGAGGCCATCATGGTGTTCGACGTAGCCACCGGCTGAGGCGCTGGTCACCGTGCCCGTTGAGAGGGGGCAGCTACGGTCGTCTCTCGCCGAACGGTTCCTACCTCCAGGTCGACTCCCAGCCCATGGAAAGTGGTCAAGAAGCCACCACGACGCTCTACAACCTCGACGCGGAGGACCCAGTGGCACACTCGGCCATCATCACCGTCGGGAGTCCGGATGCGTACGTCCCCAGCGGCTGGTCGATGGGCGAGGATGTGGTGTACCTGCGCGGAAAGCGCCTGCAGGTGTGCGACCCAGACACCGGATCATGTGAGACAAGTCCCATTGAGTTCCCTGCCGAAGTTGACTCCAGCGATCCTGGCGCGGAGTTCGCTCGCGAAGTCAAGATGGGCGGCATGGTCTACGAGTCCTAGGCTGGCCGTAGGGTCAGGGCCGTGGATCCGGCAGGCGAAGACCTCAGCGAACTCGCTCGGACCGACGACGAGCGAACTCAGCTTGAGGCCTTTCTCTCGGACAATCGTCGCGAAGTCCTCCGTGTCCTTGAGGGGCTCACCGAGGATCAGGCCAGGCGGCGGCTGGTGCCCTCGTTGACGACGGTTCTCGGACTGGTCAAGCATTGTGTCTTCGTGGAGCAGGTGTGGTTCGACGTGGCCATCTCAGGCAAGACCCGGGCAGAGCTGGGCCTGCCGGACGACATCGATGCGACGTTCACGCTCAGCGACGCCGACACGATCGCCTCGCTGTCCGATGAGTACGCCGCCGCAGTCGCCACGTCCGAGCGCATCGCACAGGGTGTCGATCTCGATGACCTAGCTCTGCACAACCGGAGGAGTCCGCTGAGTGTGCGGTGGATCTACCTCCACATGATTGAGGAACTCGCCCGGCATGTGGGGCATGCGGACATCCTGCGTGAACAGATCTTCGCCGCGGACCAGACTTAGTCGACCGCTCCGCGCTCCAATAGGACCTTGAAGCCTGCCTCGTCGAGGATGGGGACGCCGAGTTGCTCGGCCTTCTCGGCCTTCGAGCCCGGGCTCTCCCCCACCACGACGTAGTTGGTCTTCTTCGACACCGACGAAGCCGCCTTCCCACCGCGCGCCAAGATCGCCTCCTTCGCGCCGTCTCGCGAGAACTCCGCGAGTGAGCCGGTCACCACGATGCTCAGCCCCGCCAGGGTGTGGGGGGTCGACTCGTCGCGCTCGTCGGCCATCGACACGCCCGACTCGGCCCAGCGCCGCACGATGGCGACATGCCAGTCGACGGCAAACCATTCGGTCACCGACTCAGCGATCGTCGGGCCCACCCCGTCGGCCGCGGCAAGCGCCTCTTCGGTCGCCTCTTGGATCGCGTCCATCGAGCCAAACTCGGTGGCGAGCGCGCGGGCGGCCGTCGGACCGACATGACGGATCGACAACGCCACCAGCACCCGCCACAGCGCGACGTGCTTGGCCTGGTCGAGGTGGGCGAGCAACTTCTCGCCATTGGCAGATAGTTGCGGCCCCTCCTCGTCCTTCTTGGGGGCCCTGGTGAACAGCGGGGTGCGTCGCAACTTGTCGGCGTCGAGGTCGAACACATCCCCCTCGTCCACGATGGCACCGGAATCGAGCAGCGCAACCGCCGCTTCGTAGCCCAGACCCTCGATATCGAAGGCGCCCCTCGACGACACGTGAAACACGCGCTCGCGAACCTGTGCGGGACACGCCCGGTGATTGGGGCAACGCAGGTCCTTGTCTCCCTCCTTCTGCTGGACCAGCGGCGTGCGACAGGACGGGCACGCGGTAGGCATCTGCCAAGCGGGCAACCCGACTGGTCGCAGGGCCAACACCGGACCCACGATCTCGGGGATCACATCGCCGGCCTTGCGCAAGATGACGGTGTCACCTGGCCGCACGTCCTTGCGTTGGACTTCGTGGGCGTTGTGCAGCGTGGCCATCTCCACGGTCGAGCCGGCCACCTTTGTGGGCTCCATCCGCCCAAACGGCGTCACCCGCCCGGTTCGTCCGGTGTTGACCTCGATCGCCAAGAGCTTGGCGTTGACCTCTTCGGGTGGATATTTGAACGCGATGGCCCACCGCGGGGCCCGGCTGGTCGAGCCCAACCGCCGCTGCAGGGAAACGTCGTCGACCTTGACCACCACGCCGTCGATCTCGTGCTCGACATCGTGACGATGTTCGCCGTAGTAGTCGATGAACTCGCGCACCTCCGCCAGGCTCGCCAACACGCGGACGCGATCGCTGGTGGGCAGCCCCCAGGCCCGCAGCGCGTCGTACGCGGCGCTTTGCGCCGCAGGGTCGAAGCCACTTCGGGCACCGATCCCATGGCACACCATCCCCAGTTCTCGAGTGGCGGTGACCCGCGGATCCTTTTGCCGCAACGAACCCGCCGCCGCGTTGCGTGGGTTGGCGAACATCTGCTTGCCGGCCTCGCTCATCGCGCGGTTGAGACGCTCGAAGGCCAGCCCGGGCAAGAACACCTCGCCGCGCACCTCGACCAGCGCGGGCACGGCGTACGTCGAGGACGGGGTGAGCCGGTGCGGGATGGAGGCGATCGTCTTCACATTGGGGGTCACGTCCTCGCCCGTGCGCCCATCTCCACGGGTCAGCGCCCGCACCAGCCGACCCTCTTCGTAGAGCAGGTTGATCGCCAGGCCGTCGACCTTGAGCTCGCACAGCAGCGCCGGGGC
This sequence comes from uncultured Actinomycetota bacterium, assembly GCA_963814245.1. Lineage (GTDB taxonomy): Bacteria > Actinomycetota > Actinomycetes > Propionibacteriales > Nocardioidaceae > Nocardioides. The sequence goes on along the minus strand of CAWFBY010000003.1, from coordinate 401,007 downwards.
GGTGACGCCCTCGCGCTCGAGACGGGCGTACCACCCCGCGAGCTCGTCGTCAGAGAACGCATTGTCGAGCGACTCCATGCGCTGCAAGTGGTCGACCGCGGTGAAGGTCGTGGACACGGCGCCGCCGACCGTCTGGGTGGGTGAGTCGGGAGTGCGCAACTCGGGATAGCGCTCCTCGATCTCCTCCAACTCCCGCATCCGCTGGTCGAAATCAGCGTCCGAGAGGGTGGGATCATCCAAGACGTAGTAGCGCCACCGAGCATCCGAAAGCTCATCCGACAGGACGCGATGACGCGCTCGCTCAGGCCCGGCGGCCTCCGTCGGTGAAGTCATGGGGACATCTTGCCGTGCGCTACCGACACCCCGATTAGCCACGCCCGGGTGGATGCCCCTAGAGTTCTCGATGAAACGAAACCGTTTCGTTTCATGTCACGCTGGTCAACCCCAAACGGAGTTCCATGTCCCCCTCACCCCTCGCCCCCGCGGAAGCGCAGGGTGCTGCCGTTTTGGCGGGAGAGACCCATCTGCTGCGCCCTCGGGTCGAGGGCGAGCGTGAGTTGGAGATTCTCGAGGCAACGCTGGCGGTGTTGGCAGATGTCGGCTATGACCGGCTCACGATGGATGCCGTGGCCGGCCGCGCACGAGCCTCCAAGGCGACCCTCTATCGACGCTGGAACGGCAAGGTCAGCTTGGTCATCGACGCGCTGCTGACACTGAAGTCCCCCCCGGTCGCCCCGGACACGGGAACCCTGCGGGGCGATCTGCTCGCATCGTTCTGCGGGACCGGCGGGCTCACCGAGCCGGGCGGCGCGTCCTCCTTTGCCAGCGTGATGACCGCGCTGGGCCGTGATGCGGAGTTCGCCGAGGCATTCCGCACCCACGTGGTCGGCCCCAAGGTTGCCGCCACCCGCATCGTCTTCGAGCGGGCCCGCGAACGCGGTGAGGTCCGCCGCGACGTCGATCTAGACCTACTCGCTCCGGCGCTGGCCGGGATCGTGCTCCATCGCATGTTCGTCCTCGGCGTCGTACCCGACGAAACGACCATTACCGCCGTCATCGACCAAATCATCTTGCCCGCGGCGCTGACGGCCCAACCAGACCTATCCATCACCCATCACTCAAAGGACTCTGATGACTGAGAACACCGAGACCGAGAAGACCGAGACTGGTAGCACCGAGACTGGTAGCACCGAGACTGGGGCCCCTGCCTCGGGCAAGGCGCAACACCTGGGATGGGCGCTCGTGCTTATCTCCATCGCCCAACTGATGGTGGTCCTCGACGCCACCATCGCCAACATCGCCTTGCCGTTCATCGGCAGGGACCTCGATATCACCGGCACCAACCTCACCTGGATCGTGACCGGCTACTCCCTCGCGTTCGGGGGCCTGTTGCTGCTGGGCGGTCGCCTGGGCGACCTCTACGGCCGACGCAAGATCTTCAGCATCGGGCTGATCGTCTTCGCGATCGCTTCGCTCTTGGGCGGGATCGCGACCACCGAGCCCCTGTTGTTGGCCGCTCGTGGCCTGCAAGGCCTGGGCGCGGCCCTCGCTTCGCCGGCCGCCTTGGCCCTGATCACCACCACGTTCCCGGCCGGCCCGGCCCGCAACCGGGCGTTCGCGGTGTACGCCGCCATGTCCGGCGCCGGTGCGGCCGTTGGCCTGATCCTCGGCGGCTGGTTGACCGGCACCGACTTCTCGGCGCTCGGCCTCGACGTGCACGGCTGGCGCCTCACCTTCCTGATCAACGTCCCGATCGGCCTGATCGCAGCACTACTCGCGCCGCGCTTCCTTGCGGAGTCGGAAAGCCACAGCGGTGAACTCGACGTGCCGGGCGCCATCACAGGCACGGCCGGTCTTCTCGCCATCGTCTATGGACTCACGCGCGCCGGCAACCCGACGTACGGCTGGGGTGACACTGTGACGGTGGTCAGCCTGGTCGCGGGCGTCGCCTTGCTGATCGTCTTCGGGATCATCGAGTCGCGCGTCGAGCACCCGCTGCTGCCCTTCCGCATCTTCGCCAACCAGACCCGGGCGGCGAGCTTTGCCGCGATGATGCTGATGCCTGCGGCGATGTTCTCGATGTTCTTCTTCCTGAGCCTCTTCATCCAGAACGTCATGGGCTACTCCCCCCTGCGGGCCGGTTTCGCCTTCCTGCCGTTCTCCTTCGGCATCGTAATCAGTGCGGTGATCGTCTCCAACCTGGTCAACCGGGTCGACGCGCGCTACATCGCCGGGGTGGGCACGCTGATGGCCTCAGCCGCACTGTTCGGGTTCTCCCGACTCTCGGTGCCCGATAGCGCCGCCGACGTGTTGGGAGCCGTCACCAGCGGCACCGACCTCGGCGCTGATGTGAGCTATTGGACGCAGATCCTGCCCTTCATCGTATTGATGGCGCTGGGGATGGGCGCGGTGTTCGTGCCCCTGACCTTGACCGCGGTGCACCACGTGCGCACCGAAGACTCGGGCATCGGCTCTGGTGTCCTCAACACCATGCAACAGATCGGTGGTGCGCTCGGGTTGGCCGTGTTGAGCACCGTGGCCAGCCACTACACGACCGCGCATTCGGAGAAGATCGGCCCCGGCATCGCCAAGGGCCTGGGCCAGGCCGCCGAGGCACAACCGGGGTTGGCCGACAAGTTGATGTCGCTGATCGGCGTCGACTCGTTCGAGGAGGTTGTCGGGGCAGTGACCTATCTCGGCTCCTTCAGCGAAGGCGCCACCAACGCCTTCTTCGTCGGCACCTTCATGATGCTGGGTTCCTCGGCCGTGGTGTGGCTGTTCCTGAACGTCACCCACAAGGAGTTGGCCCAGGATGCCGCCGAGCACCCCGAGGCGGGCGTGCACGTCGTTTGAGGTCTGCTTTCGGAGTCCGCCGCGCCGGGTCACCCCACCTGGCGCGGCGTACTGCCATTCCGGGCACCTGGGTTAGCGAGCCGCTGGCAACTCGAAGTCCAGGACCGCCTTGTAGGTCATCAGGCCGAGGCGTCGGCTGGTAAGCGACGGACGCACCGCACCGCGCCACCGGATCGCGGCCTTGACCTCGTCGAGCCTGGAGGGCACCGGGCCCCCGACGAAGCGGAACGCAACCGTCTCCCGAGTCCGCACCTGCGCTGCCCAGATCACCCCGTTGGACGTGGCCGTAGCCGGTCGCCACATCAAGAGCAGCGGCCCACGCAGGGTGCCCTGCCGCAAGCAATGCCCAGCGAAGCGCCGCGCACAAGGGTTGGCGGCGAGCCACTCCGGAGGCTGACTGGTCGCCAACACGTCCACGGTTGTCGGGTCGAGCGTCGTCACCCCGGAGCGCATCGCACGTCCGCCGATCGTGTCGGGCCCGAAGTCGTCCTTCCAGGGCGACGGGACAATCCCGGAGTAGTGCGTGAGCCCGCGGAGCTCGAAGAGCCAGCCGTTGACCTGGCCGATATCGGTTTGTGGAACCCGCAGATAGGCATACGGATCGGGTTCGCCGCCCGTCCAACCGGTTAGCGCGACTCCGGCATCGACCACCTCCTGAGCGGTCTGCAGGCGGAGCCGCGGATCGGTGACGATGGCGAACAGTACGTCGACCGGGATTTCCAGATCCAACGTCAACGGGTTCGCGGTGATGGGCGGACCGGCGTACAGGGCGATCGTCTGCTCGCCGTCATGGTTGGCCACCACGGCAACCAGGCCCGGGTCTGACTCGGGAAGGACCTTCTCCCAAAACAGAAAGACGGGTTCGGGTTGCCCTCTGTCTAGCTCCATGCAGTGGGAGTCGCTGGGGCAGGCGAAGTCGGTCTTCGTCGGGGCGATCCCCGTTCTGAGCAGGTCGCCGTCTGACTCGCCATCCGCGTGATAGCGAAAATCGGTCCCCAGCGTCCCCGGACGATCGGTCTGATCGGTGGAGAGCGCGTAGCGGCTGCTGGTTGTCGTGGGCGCGTAGTCCAGCACCACGGCGGCGATTCCCCGCTGGGTGATGGGCACCAGCGCCGCGCCACGAGCTGACGAGGACGGGGCGGACACCGCCGATGTGAGGGCGACCAGCAGCGCCAACGCCAGCATGAGGAGAGTCGGCCGCGGACTACGGCGGCGAGAAGTTCCTAGGGCCATCCACCCAGTTAATCACCCAACGGTGAGCCGCGAAGCCGCGAACTGCACGAGACCGAGCGCCTCGCTCGCCCAGCCGCGAGAGGCACCGGCCAAGCCGCAACCAGGGGTAAGCACCAACCGATCACTGACCTCCACCGGATCCAGGCCCAGCATGTCGAGCCACCTGACGACGGATTCGGTGACCTGGGTCTGGCTGGGAGGCCGGGTCGGTTCGAGGGGTGACACCACCCCCAACGACACCGTCTCCCCCGCTTCCAAAGCCGTGCCCAGCTCGTCGTGATCGGCCGCCGAGAGCACGCTCAGATCGACGCTGAGACCCACCGCCCCCGCGCCTCGCAGGAGCGCTAGTGGGGTGTCCTGCGCACACGAGTGCACCCAGGGCTCCGCCCCCGCTTCGAGGACAGCGGCGACGACTTCACCGAGCAGTTGACTGGCCTCGGGCGGATGCACGACCCGATGTCGCCCAAAGCCGGAGGCAGTCGGCACCCGGCCACCCAGCACCGCGGCCAGGGCGGGCTCGTCGAGCTGCACGATCAGGCTCGTCGCGGCAGGAAGCCGACGTCGTACATCGCTGACGTGCACCCGCACCCCCTCGGCCAGGGCCTGGGCCAGATCACGCCGAGCCCCGTAATCGGAGAGCACCTTGTCTCCGCGTGGCTTCTCCACGGTCGCCGCCAAGGTCCAGGGCCCCACGAGCTGGATCTTGAACGACCCGCCATAGTCGGCGCCCAACTCGCCCTGCGTCACCTCCTCGAGGGTGTCGAGGTCCTGACCCAGCAACGAACGGGCCCGTCGTTGGTCCACCCCCGCCGCATCGGTGAGGCGCCAGCCAGCAGGCTGGAGATCGGCGCCGAGGTCCGCCAGCACGGCAATCCCGCGGCCCGTCAGGGCGGCGCCCGCACCCCGGCTCGGGAGTTCGGGCAGATGCGGCAGGTCAGGCACCTTGTCCAGCACCATCCGTACGGCCTCGGAGAAGGACCGGGCGTCGTCGTCAGCCACCAACGAGGGCATTGACCCGACCCCGGTCGCCCTCGTCACGCGGGCGACCCCACCGAAGTCCGAGCGGTCGAGACGATCGTGGCGGAGCCAACCACGCGGGACCCGTCATAGATCACCGCAGCTTGGCCGGGGGCGATGCCGGAGGCGGGATCGGTGAGCTCGATGCGCACGCGTCCGTCGGCCTCGGCGGTGACCATCGCCCGGTGTTCGCCACCATGCGCGCGCAGTTGCACCGTCGCGCCGAGCGGTTCACCCGGCACGGTCCCGCACCATCGCGCGCGATCGGCGACGATGAGGTCGATGCTCAGGTCCGCCCGCGATCCCACGCGCACGGTGCCACTCACCGGCTCGATGTCGAGAACAAATCTCGGCTCCCCGTCAGGGGCCGGCCGGCCGATCCGCAGCCCCTTGCGCTGACCGATCGTGAACGCATAGGTGCCGTCGTGTTGGCCGAGGACCTCACCTGTGCGGTCGTCGACGATCTCCCCGCCATGGTTGGGCGCGAGGTCGCCGAGCTTCTCCCGCAGCCAGCCGGCGTTGTCGCCATCGGCGACGAAGCAGATGTCGTGGCTGTCCGGCTTGTCGGCAACCAGCAGACCGGCGGCCGCTGCCTCACGGCGTACGTCGCTCTTGTGCGAATCGCCGAGTGGGAACAGCGAATGCGCCAATTGATCCTGGGTCAGCACGCCCAGCACGTAGGACTGATCCTTGCCGTGATCCACTGCCCGGTGCATCTCGATCAGCCCGTCGAGACCGGTGCGCAACTGCGCATAGTGTCCGGTCGCTACCGCATCGAAGCCGAGCCCGAGAGCTCGATCCAGCACAGCCGCGAACTTGATCTTCTCGTTGCAGCGCAGGCAGGGATTCGGCGTCCGCCCCGCGGCGTACTCCGCCATGAAGTTCTCGACCACGTCCTCGTGGAAGCGATCGGAGAGGTCCCACACATAAAACGGGATGCCGATCACGTCGGCGGCCCGACGAGCATCGTTGGAGTCCTCGATCGTGCAACAGCCCCGGGCGCCGGAGCGGTACGACGCGGGGTTGCGCGAGAGCGCCAAGTGGATCCCCGTCACGTCGTGTCCGGCCGCCACCGCACGTGCCGCCGCGACCGCGGAGTCCACCCCACCGGACATAGCGGCGAGCACCCGCAGCGCGGGAGTTGACCCGCTCATCAGCCTGCCTTGCGCGAGCTGGAGTTGCGGGCTCGCTCGACGACCGGCCCGATCGCCGACACCACGGCGTCGACGTCCGCCTGCGTGCTGGTGTGGCCCAGGGAGAAGCGCAACGACGATCGCGCGAACTCGTCGGTGCATCCCATGGCCAACAACACGTGTGAGGGTTGTGGCACACCGGCCGAGCACGCCGAACCAGTCGAACATTCGATGCCGCGCGCATCGAGCAACATCAGCAGCGAGTCGCCCTGGCACCCCGGGAACTTCAGGTGTGCGATGCCTGGCAGGCAGTGGTCGTGATCGCCGTTGTGAATCGCGTCCGGCACCACCGCCAGCACCCGCCGCACCAGGTCGTCGCGCAGGGCGCTGACTCGGGCGGCATAGGTCGCCTGGTGGGCCACCGAATACTCCACCGCCGCCGCGAGCCCGGCAATGGCGGGGGTGTCGATGGTGCCGCTGCGGATGTCTCGTTCCTGCCCGCCGCCGTGCGCAACCGGCGTCACGGCCACCTCGCGGCGTACGACAAGAGCGCCGACGCCGAACGGACCACCCACCTTGTGGCCGGTGAAGGTCAGTGCATCGACCCCCAGCGCGGCGAAGTCCACGGGAAGCTGACCAACGGCCTGCACCGCGTCGGTGTGCACGGGGATCGCGCTCGTCCGGGCGGCGGCCACGATGTCGGCCATCGGCTGGATGGTGCCGACCTCGTTGTTGGCGCTCATCACCGAGATCAGCGCCACGGAAGCGGGGTCCCGCGCGATCGCCTCGGCCACGGCCTCGGGGATCAACCGACCGCGACGATCTACCGGGAGCAACTCGATGTCGGCCCCTTCGCTCTTCTCAAGCCACTCCAGCGGGTCGAGCACGGCATGGTGCTCGATCATGCTGGTCAGGATCCGGGTGCGCCGCGGATCGGCCTCGCGCCGCGACCAATAGATGCCCTTGAGGGCGAGGTTGTTGGCTTCGGTGCCCCCCGAGGTGAAGACCACTTCGCCCGGTCTCGCGTTGAGCGCCGCAGAGATCCGCTCCCGCGACTCCTCAACCACGCGACGGGCGTTGCGCCCGGAGGCATGCAAGGAACTGGGGTTGCCAACCTCACCCAGATGAGCGGTCATCGCCTCGATGGCCACGGGCTGCATCGGCGTCGTGGCAGCGTGGTCGAGGTAGACGACGGGCGTGGGGTCAGTCATGGCGTCGTTAAGAGTACGGCGCGAAGGCGCCACTCGGCGAACGCGCAGGCTCCCGATGGCTCACCGCGCGGCGACCTCGGCCACCACGATCGCGTGATCGGTCCCGTCGACCCGGATGGTCCGATTGCTCAGCGCTGCGAGGTTCGGCCCGATCAGGACGTGATCGATCTGGACCAGTGGGGGCAACGCGAGCCCACCGATCCGGAACAGACCGTTCTGCGGCCACGTCGGCTGCCACCCCTGGTTCGCCCGCTCGGCGACGTCGTGAAACCCCCTGCCCTCCAGGGCCCGCATGGGGGCGTGATCGCGGGTGGCGTTGAAGTCTCCGACGATGAGGTCAGCGCCGGTTGAGGCCTTGAGGATGGCCGAATGGTCGGCCCTCCACCGGGGTGCATCGACCGGCGGATAGGGATGTACGGCGAGCAGCCGCAGCTCACCGTCCGGAACATCGACCGTCAGCGACCACGACTTGAACCTGGTGCCGAGGGGAGTTACCTCCGTGAGTTCGAAGCGGGAGAACACCATCGTTCCGTGAGTCCCCGCGAGGGCGACTCCCGCGCGAAAGGGCCAGTTCTGGGCCACACCGGCACGCTCCATGGTGGTCACGGTGCCCGGCGTGATTTCTGACACTATCAACACATCCGCGTCGGCGTTGACCGCGGCGTCCACGAGGGCCAGGACATCGATGTCTCCGCGGAGGGCATTCGCGGTCAGCACCGTGATGGGCGTCGCCTTCGCCGCGGGCGGCGGGTTGGGGCCGGTGAAGAGGGGTGCGAGCCACCACACGTGGAGCCCCAGGGCCGCCACGATGACGACCAACACGAGGGCCCACGGCCAACGGCGGCGCCCCTCTGCGGGCCGGGCGAGTTTGCCGAGCAACAACAGCGTGCACACGGCGTATGCCACCATCGCCAGGGGGGTGAACGACACCAGCCGGACCCACGCGCCGCCATCGAGCTGGGCAATTCGGGCCACTGTCAAGAGCCCCGCGGCGCCGGCAAACGGAACGAGGAGAAGCCAGAAGGCCAGGGTCCGAAGGCGCACCCGCCGAACTTACGGGCAGGTCCCAAGGGGAATGATTTTGAGTCACCTGGTGACTCAAAATCACTCCGCTAGAACGAACCTGCACCTACAGCAACACGAGGTCGTCTCGGTGCACGACTTCGCGTTCGTACGCCGCACCGAGCTCGCGTTTTAGCTCGCGGCTCGACCGGCCCAACAGGTTCGGCACCTCAGCCGCGTCGAAGTTGACCAGGCCCCGCGCCACCGCAACACCGTCGGGGCCGACGAGGTCGACCGGATCGCCCGCCACAAAGGTGCCGGTGACCCCGCAGACGCCCGCGGCTAAAAGCGAAGCTCGGCGTTCGACGACTGCCCGGACCGCTCCCTCGTCCAGGAGGAGGGTGCCTTGTGGTTCGGTGGCATGAGCCAGCCACAGCAGCCGAGTCGGTTGTCGACGCCCGGTGGGCAAGAACACGGTGCCGATCGGATCACCCGCCAAGACCTCAAAGGCCCGGTGTGCGGACGTCAGGATCACCGGGATGCCCGCCCCTGTGGCGATGCGAGCCGCTTCGAGCTTGGTCTCCATCCCGCCGGTTCCGACGGAGGATCCGCGACCGGTCACGACCACATCGACGAGGTCGGCCTCGGAGGAAACCGTCGGAATCAGGGCCGCGCCCGAACGCGTTGGATCCCCGTCATAGAGCCCGTCGACGTCGCTAAGCAACACCAGCAGGTCGGCGTGCACCAAGTGGGCGACCAGCGCGGCCAGACGATCGTTGTCCCCAAAGCGGATCTCCGTGGTGGCGACCGTGTCGTTCTCGTTAACGATCGGCAGCACCCCCAGTTCGAGCAGCTTGGCGAAGGTCTGAAACGCGTTTCGGTAGTGCGAACGCCGGGTCACGTCGTCGAGGGTGAGCAAGACCTGGCCCACGATGATGTCGTGACGCGCCAACTCCTCGGTGTAGCGGTGGATCAGCAGGCCTTGACCGACCGAGGCGGCGGCCTGTTGGGCGGACAACGAAGCGGGGCGACGCGCCAACCCCAACGGAGCCAGCCCGGCGGCGATCGCGCCCGAGGACACCAACACCACCTCGGCACCGCGGGCCCGGACGCTCGCCAAAGCGTCCACGAGGTGCCGCATCCGGTCGGGATCGAGCCCACCTGCGGTCGAGGTCAGCGACGAGGAGCCGACCTTGACGACAATCCGGCGCGCCCCGAGAACTTCGGCTCGAGCCGCGAGAGGACTCATGTGCGTGGGTCGCTTTCGGCCCAGTCCGGATCCTCCGGACTTCCGATCTCATAGGCCCGAGGACCAAAGTCCGGACGGTCGCGCCGCCGGGCGACGTCGGCCCGAGTTTCCCCTTCGGCACGCTCCCCCATGGCTTCCTCGATCTCGCGACGACGGCGGGCCGCGGGTCGCGACTCGTCGAGCCGGTGGTCTTCGCCGCGACGACCGAGAGCTTCGGCTCCGGCGTCGATGCCGGGTTTGAAGTCGAACACCACCGCATTGTCGGGATCGCCGATCAGGACGGCCTCGCCCTCGAGAGCACCCAACTCCAGCAGCTTTGCTTCGATCCCCAGCCGGTTGAACCGGTCGGCGAGGAAGCCCACTGCCTCATCGTTGGAGAAGTCGGTTTGGCGCACCCAGCGCTCGGGCTTGACGCCGCGCACGCGCCAACCGTCACTGGTCAGCGTCACCGTGAACTCGTCGCTGCCATCGGCGGACGGGGGGCGGATGACGATGCGCTTGGCCTCCACCACGGGCCGCTCACGACGGGCCCGGTCCACGACCTCGGCCATCGCGAAGGTGAGCTCGCGCAGGCCGGCTCCCGAAGCCGCGGAGACGAGGAAGGCACGCAGCCCGCGCTCCTCCAGGTCCTCCAGGACCATCTCGGCGATGTCGTGCCCGTCGGGGACATCCACCTTGTTCAGGGCCACCAGCCGCGGCCGGTCAGCGAGCCCGCCGTACCTCGCGAGCTCGTTTTCGATGATCTCCAGGTCGTCGATCGGGTTGCGTCCAGGCTCAATGGTCGCCGTGTCGATGACGTGCACGAGGGCGGCACAACGCTCGATGTGACGCAGGAAGTCGTGACCGAGACCCCGACCGTCCGCGGCCCCCTCGATCAGTCCGGGTACGTCGGCGACGGTGAACGTGGTGTCACCGGCCCGGACCACCCCCAGGTTGGGCACCAACGTCGTGAACGGATAGTCGGCGATCTTGGGTCGGGCCCGCGAAATGGCGGCGATCAACGACGACTTGCCCGCGCTGGGGAAGCCCACCAGACCGATGTCGGCGACGACCTTCAGCTCCAGGACGATCTCGAGCTCGTCGCCGGGTTCGCCCAGGAGCGCAAAGCCGGGTGCCTTGCGCTTGGCGCTGGCGAGTGCGGCGTTGCCGAGCCCGCCGCGTCCGCCTTGGGCGATGGCCAACTCCGTGCCGGCCCCGACCAAGTCGGCCAACAGGTTCCCGGCCTTGTCGGAGACCACCGTTCCGTCGGGCACCGGCAAGATCAGGTCTTGGCCATGACTGCCGTTGCGGTGCGCCCCCGCGCCATGCCCACCGTGTTCGGCTTTGCGATGGGGGCTGTGGTGATAGTCGATGAGCGTGGTGACATCGGGGTCGACGCGCAGAATGACCGAGCCTCCCGGCCCCCCGTTCCCGCCGTCGGGACCGCCCAGGGGTTTGAACTTCTCTCGGTGCACGGAGGCGACGCCGTTGCCGCCACGACCCGCACTCACGTGCAGGGTGACCCGGTCAACGAACGTGGGTACTGCCATGCAATCTCCGTAGAAAGCCGAAGGGCGCCCCGACTTGCCAGGGCGCCCTCACGGAAGGATCAAAGAAGCAGCGATTGCCTCAAGCCACCGGGGCGACTATTCGCCCGGGACGATGTTGACGACGCGCCGCCCGCGGCGGGTGCCGAACTCGACATTCCCCGCGATGAGCGCGAAGAGGGTGTCGTCGCCTCCGCGACCGACGCCGCTTCCGGGATGGAAGTGCGTGCCGCGCTGGCGGACGATGATCTCACCCGCGTTGACCAGTTGGCCGCCGTAGCGCTTGACCCCCAGCCGCTGTGAGTTGGAGTCGCGACCGTTCTTGGTCGATGCCGCACCCTTTTTGTGTGCCATGAGATGAGTCCTTCTGTGAAAACGGCGAGCAGTCGCTCAGACGGTGATGTCGGTGACCTTGACCTGGGTGTACTTCTGACGGTGCCCCTGGCGCTTCTTGTAACCGGTCTTGTTCTTGAACTTCTGGATGATGATCTTGGGCCCCTTGGTGCCGCCAAGCACCTCGGCGGTCACCGAAGCCTTGTCGAGACCACTCGTCGTGACGGTCTCGCCATCGACCACCATGACCACTGGGAGGGTCAGGCTCTCGCCCACACTCGCGGTGATCTGGTCGATCTCGATGACGTCGCCTACGGCAACCTTCTGCTGCTTGCTGCCACTGCGCACGATCGCGTACACCGCGACTCACTCTCCTCATCGGACTTAAGAAAATTCTCGACCTGGGCGGCGCACGCAAACCACCTGACGCGGGGTCGGGGGGCGTGCGCTGGGCACACAGGAACGGTGTGCGAACACACCGAACCGTCATGATACGCAAACCGGGTGGCTCCCGGCAAAACGGCACTGCCGCTTCCCCGTGGCCACCCGGTTTGGGTGATCTGGACTCCAGACGAGCTGACCTACTTGGCCGTCACGGTCCAGGTCAGGTTGGTCAGGTGATTGTCGTGATCGTCGAAGATGCCCGATCCGAGCTTCACCGTGTACTTCTTGCCGACCACCAGCGCCGAACTCGGGTTCAGCGTGGCCGTCAGATGGTCAGCGCTCAAGGTCACCGTGGCAGTCAGCGGGTTGCTGGCTCCCGAGGCGGTGATCGTGAACGTCTCGTCGGTCACGTTGTTCACCGGCTCACTGAAGGTCGCCGTGAAGCTGGTGGCCTTCGGGACCAAGCCCTGCGGGCTGTAGGTCTTCACCTTCGGCGCCGTCGCATCGACCTTGTAGCCACGCCACGAGGACGAAGCCAGGACCCGACCGGACGCATCAAGACTGCTGACACGCCACTGGTAGTTGCCGGACGAGAGCGCCGTCGTGGTCGCCCACGAGGTGGCCGGAGTGATCGTCGACTGCGCGGAGAGCGATCCGACGGTGCGACGCTCCAGACGGTACGACGTCGCGCCGTTGACCGGGTTCCAGACGAACACCGCACCCTTGCTCTCGATGTACTCCCCGCCACTGGGCGACACCAGGGATGGCGCCGTACCGTCGACGAAGAACTGCGCACCGGCACTGGTCAGGCTGGTCCAGGGACCAACCCGGCCCTTGAAGTCCACCGGGCGAACCCGCCAGACGTAGGCCACGTCGGAGACGGCGAGCGGAGTCGACGGCGAGTAGGCCGGGAACTTGGTCCGCGCCAACACGATCCGGTTGGTCGTGGTCGCCGTCGTATCAGCGTTCTTGTAGATCTCGATGTCATAGCTCGCGGCGTAGGTCAGCGCATCCCAACGGAACTGCGTGGTGCCGGGAACGGTCACTCCATCGCGCGGGCTAGTCGGGTTGACCTTCGGCGAGGTCTTCACGAACTTCTGACCCGCGCTCCATGCCATGGCGTTGCCGCTGCCATCGATGGCCTGGACCCGCCAGTAGAGCGCGCCCTCGGGGTAGGTGTTGTTGTAGGTCGTGAAGGACTCTTGATCGACCAACTGGTTGTCCAACGTGGTCGCGAAGGTGCTCGACTGCGACACCTGGATCCGGTACTGCTTGGCCTCAACGCGGGGCGCAACGGTCTGCACACCGGTGGGGTCCGAGACCGGGAAGGCCGACAGGTCCTGGCTGGTGGCCAGGTAGTCACGCCAGGTGAAGGTCACCTCGTTGGAGGTCACCGCCTCAGGCGCCGGGCTCAACAGCTGCACTGGCTTGGAGGTCTTCACGAAGCTGATGGGCGCTGTGACCAGGTCCAAGCACACACCGTTGGCCTTGCAGGGCTCGACGCCCCAGTAGTACGACGCTCCAGCCACGTTGTCCGGAAGCGCGTTCAACGGCGAGAACCGGGTGGTCTCCACCACGCGCGGGTAACCCGGCACCACGTTGGTGAGGTTGGCATCGCGAGCGACGAAGATGCGGTAGTAGGCCACGTCGTTGTCGTTCGCCCAGGCCAACACCGGCGTCTGACGCAGGTTCGGGCACGCGGTCAGCGCACACCAGGTGGACGCACTGCTCGTGGCTTGGCCGGTCATGGCGACCCGGTGACCCGTGGCCGCGGAGAGCCCGGTGATGGTGAACGTCGACGGATTGTTGCTTGCACTGAGCAAGGTGTTGCCGTTGTAGGCCTCGACCTTCCACTGGTAGGTCCCCGGATCGAGCCAGTCGGCCGTGTCATCCTCCCCAGCGGGGTAAACGAAGGTCGACTCCAGGGGGAACCACGTGGTGGTGCCGTTGCGGCGTACGTAAACGGTGTAGTTGTTGGCGCTCACCACGGGAGTCCAGGTCAGCGTCGGGAACCGAGCCGCAGTGGGCGCCGTCCCCGTGGGCTCCGGGGTGGAGGCCGTAGCCGTCGCCGGCGTACCCATGGTGAAGGTCCGCTGGTTGACGGCCGGAGTGGCCGAACCTTCACGGCCGCTTGCGCTCACTGCCTGCACCTGCCAGCGGTAGCTCGCACCGGGGGTGAGCCCGATCCGCGGCGTGTACGACGTGCCGGTGGTGAAGGAGGTGCCGCCACCCAAGTCGCCGGCGTTCACCGGTTCGATGGTGACCTTGTAGCGCGAGGCACCGCTCACCGGGTTCCACCGCAGGGTGGGCAGGGTGACCGTCGCGCCCGTTGCGGGAGAGGTCTGCGTGGGCACGGTGTTCTTGTAGGTGAAGCTGAAGATCTGCGCCGCGTTCACGTCGCTCAGGATCTGCGCCTCGGAGCCGATCCGGCCCGGGTTGTCGGCGGCGTAGACCCGCCAGTAGTAGGTGCCATCGGCTTCGGGGTAGCAGTCGCCCAGCCCGGACGGCACGTAGGTGGTGCCGATCGTGCTGCACTCCTCGACGAGGTGCGCCGCACTGAAGTCCGAGGATGTGCTCAACTGCACGGTGTAGCGGTCGCCCAGACGAATCGCCGACCACTGGTAGTAGAACGGGTCACCGACGGTCGAGCCGTTGGTGGGGTATTCCAGCGTGGGCTGGAGGGGCCAGTGGCGCGAGAAGCTCCACACGTCCACGAAGCTCCAGTCCAACTTGTTGCCTTGGGCGTCGATGGGACGCACGCGCCAGTAGTAGGCGCCGTTGGTCAGACCGGTCGGGGGCGAGTAGTTGGTGCCGGCCGCCGCCTTGAGGTCGATCACCAAGCCGCCAATGAAGCTGGGGTCGGTGGACAGCTGCATGTCATAGCTCGCCGCGCCCGGGACCGGGTTCCAGTCCAAGACGACGTCGTCGACCTTGGTGCTCAGCCCGTCCGCGGGACCGGCCAGGGTCGGCTTGGCCAACTTGCTCACGCTGAAGTTGCCGATCGCCGACCATGCCGAGAAGATGCTTGTCGAGAAGGTCGACCGGACTCGCCAGTAGTACGGCGTGCCGGGCACGAGCGAGGCGACCACGAGGGACGCACCCTTGGTCGTGTAGGTATGGGTAACCGAGGAATCAGCGAAGGTGGGGTCCGCGCTCACCTGGACGCTGTAGCCGGCGGCACCGGTCGCGGGATCCCACGAGATCACCGGCGGTTGGCTCGGTTGGCTGAAGATCGTTGCGTTGGCAGGGACCAGACCGGTGGGTCCGGCAGCCACGGAGTGGTCGAAAGACGCCACGCCCCAGTCGCTGACGTCGATGCCATTGACAGCCCGCACGCGCCAATGCAACGTGCCGGTTGGCAACTGCACCGTCGGAACGATCTGACGATTGACCGTGGTAGCGGTCCAGCTGGTGGTGGCGAAGCTGCTCGAGGTCGACACCTGGACGGTGTAGGTCTTGGCGTTGGTCACCCGATCCCAGCTCAGGGTGGGCGCTCCGGCGACAGAGCCGCTAGCGGGTGCCAGGTTGCCAGGGGCATCGAGTGTCACCGCACTCGCAACGGGCTGACCCACCAGGGTCAGCAACAACAAGAGCGGCACCATCAAGATGCGCGCAAGGCCCCGGCGGGCGAAGGCAGTAGACGTAAACACCCAAGATCTCCTCACATAGAACGGACTCGCTCACGCTAGGCGTGAGGTGAGGTGAGGGTGACCGGAACCGACATTCTTCAGCGTTCAACCATCAGACTTTGACCGAGTCGCTAAACCACGTAGTCCTTTTGGGTCATGCGTCCATGGGCCCGCCGATGGTGCTGACTGGCCCAGGTAGGCCCCGCGACCCGGTTTTAGCGCTTGCGGGAGCCCCGCTTCTTGATCGGCACGTGCTCAACGTGATGAGCGTCATGCTCTGCGGCGACGGCCGAGGAGTCCTCCGTCGCGACCAAAGCTCCTGGCTCATCGGCGACCGTCGGCGGTCCCGCCGGGCGACTGGCGGCGCGACGTCGGGTCCGGGTCACCACGCGTGGGGCGCTGTCTTCGGGTTCGGACTCGACCAACTCGGGCTCGGCCGTTTCGGGCTCCGCCGACTGGGGCTCGCCAGCCTCAGGCTCGGTTGCCTCAGGTTCTGTCGGCTCAGATGGGGCCACCTCGACCTCCGGGGCGACCTCGGCGTCCAGACGCTCGAGGTCTTCCTCGGCCAGGTCCAGGTCGGACGTTTCGGGACGCGCCACCGCGGCAACATCCATCGGCGAGGGCGCCGCCGGAGCAGCCTCCCCTCGAGACCGACCACCCCGGGCACGTCGAGTGCCACCGCGGCGCGGCTCGTCGTCACCGTGGCGAGGTTCGATGGGTGCTTCGGAGACGATCACCCCACGACCGGCGCAATGTTCACAGTTCTGGCTGAATGCTTCCAGGAGGCCCGTGCCGATCCGCTTGCGCGTCATCTGCACCAGCCCCAGCGAGGTCACCTCGGCGACCTGGTGTCGGGTGCGATCCCGTCCGAGGCACTCCACCAGCCTGCGCAGCACCAAGTCACGGTTGGATTCCAGGACCATGTCGATGAAGTCGATCACGATGATGCCGCCGATGTCGCGCAGCCTCAGTTGGCGCACAATCTCATCGGCCGCTTCGAGGTTGTTCTTGGTCACCGTCTCCTCGAGGTTGCCCCCCGAGCCGGTGAATTTGCCGGTGTTCACGTCGACGACCGTCATCGCTTCGGTGCGGTCGATGACGAGCGAGCCGCCTGAGGGAAGCCAGACCTTGCGGTCCAGTCCCTTGGCAATCTGTTCGTCGATGCGGTGCGCAGCGAACGCGTCCACCCCGCCGGGCCCCGGCTCGAAGCGCTGCATGCGAACTCCCAGATCGGGAGCGACGTGGGTGATGTAGCCGTGCACGGTGTCCCAGGCATCCTCGCCCTGGATCACCATCCGGGTGAAGTCTTCGGTGAAGAGGTCGCGCACGACCTTGAGCGTCAGGTCCGGCTCGCCGTACAACAGTTGCGGGGCGCTGCCCTTGGCCTTGGCTTCGATGTCCTCCCAGCGTGCCTTGAGCCGTTCGACATCGCGGGTCAACTCCTCCTCGGAGGCACCCTCCGCTGCTGTCCGGACGATGACCCCGGCGGTGTCGGGAACGATGTCCTTGAGCAACGTCTTGAGGCGATTGCGCTCGGTGTCGGGCAACTTGCGGGAGATGCCACTGGTCGTGCCGTCGGGGACATAGACCAAGAACCGGCCAGCGAGACTCACTTGGCTCGTCAGGCGGGCACCCTTATGTCCCACCGGATCCTTGGTGACCTGCACCAGCACGGACTGCCCGGAGGTCAGCACGGACTCGATCTTGCGAGCCTGGCCCTCCTTGTGCCCGAGGCCGCTCCAGTTGACTTCGCCGGCGTAGAGCACCGCGTTGCGGCCCTTGCCGATGTCGATGAAGGCCGCCTCCATCGAGGGCAGGACGTTTTGCACGCGGCCGAGGTAGACGTTGCCGATGAGCGAGGTTTGCGATTCACGAGCGACGTAGTGCTCAACGAGCACCTTGTCTTCGAGTACGGCGATCTGGGTGAGGTCTTCGCGCTGGCGCACGACCATGACGCGCTCCACGGATTCGCGACGGGCCAAGAATTCGGCCTCGCTGACGATCGGTGCTCGGCGCCGACCGGCCTCGCGTCCCTCACGGCGTCGTTGCTTCTTGGCCTCCAAGCGGGTGGACCCGGAAACCGCCGTGATCTGGTCTTCGGTGTTGCGGCTCTTGCGGACGCGAGTGACGGTGTTCTGGGGGTCATCCCCGATTTCGCCGGAATCCTCACCTGCGCGTCGCCGCCGCCGACGTCGCCGCGTGGACCCGTCGCCGGAGTCGTCGTCGTCGTTGGCCTCATCCGTGCCGTCGTCCGCAATCGGGGAAGCGCCATCGCGCTCGTCTTCGCCGCTTTCGCCGTCTCCCGCCTTGCGGCGGCGCCGGCCGCCCCGACGACGGCGACGCCGGGTTGCTCCCCCCTCCGAGTCGTCGGCAGCATCCTCGACCGACTCCGCTGACCCATCAGCTTCCTCGACCGCGTCCTCGACGACGTCGTCGGAGGCGCTGTCCTCCGCCTCGGCCGCCTTCTTGGCGGCCGCGGACTTGCGGGAGCGCTTGGCGGGCGCGGCGGTGGGCTCGGGGGCCTTGAAGAGCAGGGCCGTTGCAGGCACCGCGGCGGCCGAGGAGGCTTCGGTGTCCGCCTCCGCTGCACCCGACTCGAGTTCCGCGGTCGCTGCGTCGCTCTTTGCTGCCTTGGGCGAGCGCCGCCGGCTGGCCGCCTTGGCGGCGGGGGCCTTGATCTCGGTCTCGGCATCGGCGGTGTCCTCGGAGGTGCCCGTTGCCGAACCGGCCGCGGCCGCAGACTTCTTGGAGGTCTTCTTGGTGGCCTTCTTGGCGGTCTTCTTGGCGGCGGGGGCCGAATCAGTGGGGGCCGAATCAGTGGGGGCCGAATCCGTGGGGGCCGACTCAGCCTCGGCGGCCGGGGCGGACGCCTTGCGCGGCGCTCGCTTGGCGCTGCGCCGGGTCACGGTCACCACGGGTTTGGTGGAGCGGCCACCTTCTGGAGTCGATGCCGCGTCATTGGTTTCGTTGTCGAGCAAGGTGTGCTCCTCTGACTACCCGCCTCGGCGGGCAATCCGTAGGCGCCGACGGCCTGCATAGGACAGGTGGGTCGACGCAAAGCTTCTCGGTGGCGGCGACACCCTCCGCGGGTGCGTCATCAAGCGCAGATCACGTCACCTGCCGCGGTCGCTGGGCCCGGTGTAGAACACACCGTGGCGGGATCCCTGTCACGAATCTCGCCGTGCCGCGTCGCGGTCTGGCGACAACCTTCACCTGATGTGCCGGGCCCGTAGGTGCTGGGACCGGCGAGAACGTCGTCGGGTCGACCCTCATCGCAGGGGCGCTGTCCGAGCTTGCCCACAAACCAAACCGGGCGGTCACTCAATCAGCGGTGCAACAACATTCGCTGCACGACAACCACTGCGAGTATGGCACAGCACCTGGGGATGTCACTTATCCCGCTCCGGCGACGCGAACGGGTCCCCGATCTCCGATCGGTCGGGGTCCCAGGGTCCCTGAGCCAGGCGCGTCACAAGTGCGGTCGAGTCCACGGCAAGATCCGAGACCTCCCGCAGACCGGACAACACGTCATCAGGGCGGACAGCCGGTTCGCTATGGCGCACTACGAGATCGATCTCGCTCCCTCCGGCCGCAGGCGAGACTCGAAGCGAGAGGACCGCCGCGCGCGCATCGAATTGACGCATCCCCTTCTTGGTCATCCGCTCGACGTCGACCGACGTACGCCCTAAGAACTCCGCGATCGCCGACTCGACCTCCGCGACGGGAGCGGCGACCTCCATCCGCCACTGGCTCGCCTCCAACCGATCGGCCAGGCCGCCGCCTGTTGATTCCGTGACGGCGAGTACGTCGAGCCCGTCCGGAAGCGAGTCGTCCAAGGCGCGAAGCACCTCGAACGGCTGCATCACGCGCGCGAGGCCGATCTCGAGATATTCGGCCTCGCTGGCCGCCCCCGTCGGCGAAGCCCCGGCATAGGAGATGCGCGGATGCGGGTTGAAGCCCGAGGAATAGGCCATCGGCAGGGCGGCCCGGACGACAGCTCTCTCAAAGGCGCGGGAGAAGTCCCGATGGCTGGTAAACCGCAACCGCCCGCGTTTGGCATAGCGGATCCGTAGCTTCTGAACCGGCGGCGGTTGCTGGTGGGGCTGAGCGCGCATCCCGCAACGCTAGCGGCGCCGGCCGAGCAGGGTCGACTCAGGTCAGGGCCTGTTTCATCAGGGGCGAGCCGTAGACGGTCCCCACCCGCACCCCGTCGAGCCAGCGGGTCAGGCGCAGCGCCTCGGCATCGAGCGCGGCCCGTGCCTGGGCGCCCACCGGTTCGGCGTACACGATCCGCACCTCGCCGTCCGGGTCCTGGACCCAGGCCCCCACGATCCGGCCGTCCCACCAGGCGGTAGTCCCAGCGTTCCCGTTGCGGTCGAAGATGGTTGCTCCGTGTTCCCCGAGATAGAACCCACGCTCCTTCCACCCCATCACCGTGGGGTCGAGCACCGGTAGCAGAGCAGCCCACGGATCGGGGGCAGCCACGGGCTCCAGATCATCGGGCAACACCCAACCGGTGCGACCACCGTCCAACGAGACGGCGACCGCGCCCACGTCGACGAGAGACGTCTTGACCGCAGCGGTGGTGCTGCCGAGCCACCAGGCGAGGTCCTCGGCCGTACCCGGCCCGAAGGTCCACAACCAACGGCGCGCCAATGCCGCATAACCCTCGCGCGCCGACAGCGGCTCGGGCACGGCGCCTAACCAATGCTCCATCGTGGTCCACTGCGGACGCGAAACCCGCCAATGCCCACCGTTGACGCCGCGCGTGATGCGGCCCTCCACACCCAGTTGGGTCAAGACCCGGGGGGCGATCGGGAAGAACCCGCCGTAGGCCTTTCCGGTGCTGACCTCCACCCGCCCCGACACTTCGGGGACCGCTTCACGCAGGCGCTGGGCAGACCAACCCTCGCCGTCGCTCAATCTCGACAGGATCGCGGAACGAGCCGCCGCTAGCCAGGCCGCGCCGTCTTCGGCCAGACCGGCGGACTCGACGTCCTTGGCCAGCCTGGCCGCATGCTGTCCGCCGACCCGGGCGCTAGCGCTGCCCCACGCCGCGGGCAGGAGGTCACGCGGAAAAACAAAGAGGGTACGCCGCATGGCGAGCTGCTTGACCAGGCTTCGGGCGGCGTACAACTCCGCATCGACCTCCGCGACCCTCAGCCCGTCGATGCGTGCGAACAGCGACAAATAGACGGTGGCCGGCTCGGTGGCGTGCAGCACCGTCATCGCTCGCGTGGCACTCACCGGATCGGCGAGGCGATGCTGCGGCGCAACCCCGTGTCGCCGCGCGATCCTCGCCCGCCGTTCGGAGTCGTCGATGTGTCGCACGTCGACATCCTGCCCCACAGCGGATGGCGGTGCGGTTAGTCTTCCCCTCAATCAAAGCTTGGAGCGATATGAGCACCCCTCCCCCGCCGTACCCCGGTCCGGAGCCGGTTCCCGGACCCGGCCAACCCGGCGAGCCGCCCACCTATCCGCCCTATCCGCCCTACGGAAGCGGCCCTCCAGGGGACCCCGCCGGCTTGCCCCCGACCCATCAGCCGTACGGCGCCCCCGAGCAGAGCGGCTACCCCGGCTACCAGACCCCGGGTTATCAGACCCCCGGTTATCAGGGTCCGGGCTACCCGGCCTATCCCGCCGCGGGCCAACCGAGCGGATCGCCTGCGATGGCGATCATCGCCTTCGTGTTGGCCCTGATCGCCTGCTTCGTGATCTCGTGGTTCGTCTCCATCGGCTTGGCGATCGCCGCCCTGGTCCGTTCACGCAAACGACCTAACTCCGGCCGCGGTTGGGCGATCGCCGCGCTGGCGATCGACGCCCTGTGGTTTGTCGGCACGGTCGCGTTCTTCGCGGGCCCTGGGGGCGATGCCTTCATCGACGGGTTCAAAGAAGGTCTCAACCCCGACGCGCCCCGCGATTCATCGGGTCAGATCACCGAGCGGGCCGAGATCTCCGCCAACAAACTTCGGGTCGGCGATTGTCTCGACGATCCGGTCTTGATCGGGCTCGAGGTCGGGGAGGAAAGCGAACAGACCACCGTTCTCGACGCGGTGCCCTGCGGTGAAGAGCACCAACTAGAGGTCTTCGGGATCATCGACCTCGCAGGTGAGGACTATCCCGGCGTCGACGAAGTCACCGCCTCGATCGAACAGTCGTGCAAGACCGACTTCAAGGACTACGTCGGAGTTGGGATCAACAAGTCCAAACTCAGCTTCTATTACTACTACCCCTCGTCCGCAAGTTGGAACTTCAACGACGACCATCGGGGCACGTGCATGGTGGCCGAAGCCGACTCCAGCACGATCGGTTCGCTCAAGGGGATCCAGCGCTAGCTCAGGGGGCCAGCGCTAACTCGTGCCCCCGACCACGGCCAGCGGCAGGAGCGTGTGTCCGGTGGGCCCGATCTGGATGTCGGTGCCCATCTCGGGGCACACCCCGCAGTCATAACACGGCGTCCACCGACAATCCTCGACCTCGGTCTGGCCCTCGGGGTTGATGGCGTCTTCCCAATCGGCCCATAGCCAGTCCTTGTCGAGCCCCGAATCCAGGTGATCCCAGGGCAGGACTTCGTCATAGTCGCGCTCGCGGATCGTGTACCAGTCAAGGTCCACCGGTGTCGGGTCCAGGGCGCGCTGGGCGGCGGCCGCCCAACGGTCATAGGAGAAGTGTTCGCTCCAGCCATCGAAGCGACCCCCATCGCGCCACACCTCCTCGATGACGGCACCGACTCTGCGGTCCCCACGCGAGAGGAGCCCCTCGATGATCCCGGGCTTGCCATCGTGATAACGAAAGCCAATCGCGCGGCCGTATTTCTTGTCCGCCCGGACCAGGTCGCGCAGCTTGCGCAACCGCTCGTCGGTGGTTTCGTGATCGAGTTGGGCGGCCCACTGGAACGGCGTATGGGGCTTGGGCACAAACCCGCCGATGGACACGGTGCAGCGAATGTCATTGGTGCCGGCGACCTCGCGGCCGGTGGCGATCACGCGCCTGGCCAAGTCCGCGATCTCCAGGACGTCTTCGTCCGTCTCGGTCGGCAACCCACACATGAAGTAGAGCTTCACCTGTCGCCAACCGTTGGAGTACGCCGCCGCGACCGTGCGGATCAGGTCTTCCTCGGTGACCATCTTGTTGATCACCTTGCGCAGCCGCTCGCTGCCCCCCTCGGGAGCGAAGGTCAGCCCTGATCGCCGGCCATTGCGGGAGAACTCGTTGGCCAAGGTGATGTTGAAGGCATCCACGCGGGTCGAGGGCAACGACAGCGACACATTGGTTCCGTCATAGCGATCCGCCAGGCCGGTGGCCACTTCGGCGATCTCACTGTGGTCCGCGGAGGACAGGGACAACAACCCCACCTCCTCGAAGCCGGTGGATCTGATCCCGTTGTCGACCATCGCTCCGATCGTCTCGATCGACCGCTCCCGCACCGGACGGGTGATCATGCCTGCCTGGCAGAAGCGACACCCGCGAGTGCAGCCGCGAAAGATCTCCACCGAGAAGCGTTCGTGAACCGTCTCGGCCAACGGCACCAGGGGCTTGGCGGGATAGGGCCAGGAGTCCAAGTCCATCAGGGTGTGCTTGCGCACCCGGAACGGAATGCCGGGACGATTGGGTACGACGGCCTCGAGTTGCCCGTCCGCGGCGTACGTCACGTCGTAGAAGCCGGGCACATAAACCCCACCCGAGACGGCCAGGCGGCGCAGCAGTTCGGTCCGCCCGCCGGGTCGCTCCTCGGTCTTCCACTCGCGGATGACGTCGGAGATCGCCAGCACGACCTCCTCGCCGTCACCCAGGACGGCCGCGTCGATGAAGTCGGCGATCGGCTCGGGATTGAACGCCGCGTGGCCGCCGGCCAGCACGATCGGGTCGTCTTCGCCACGATCGCGAGCGTGGAGCGCGATCCCGGCGAGGTCCAGCGCGTTGAGCATGTTGGTGTAGCCGAGTTCGGTGGAGAAGCTGAGGCCAAACACATCGAACTCGCCCACGGGCCGGTGCCCGTCAACGGTGAACTGGGGAATCCCCTCCTCGCGGAGCACGGCCTCCATGTCCGGCCACACCGAATAGGTGCGCTCGGCCACGATCCAGTCGCGTTCGTTGAGCACTTCGTAGAGGATCTGGACACCCTGGTTGGGCAGGCCCACCTCGTAGGCGTCGGGATACATCAACGCCCAGCGCACGGTGGGCCCCGACGGGGCGCAATCCCAGTCCTTGACCGTGGAGTTGAGCTCGCCTCCGACGTACTGGATCGGCTTCTGCACGTCGTTGAGCCTGGGCTCGAGCCGGGAGAAGAGCGACTCGCCGGCCGCTGGCCGGGTCGTCGTGGAGGACGGTGCGTCGAAGGCGGTCACAAGAAGTTTGCCTTTGGCTTGCGAAGGTGGGCTGACAACTGGCCCAGGGTACGCCGTGGCGCGCGCTCGTGTCAGATGTGGTGGTCGGCCGCGGACCGCGCCCGTATCTGGTGCAAGAGCCCGACCGCGAGCAGGCAGGCGAACATCGCCGAGCCGCCGTACGACACGAACGGCAGCGGCACACCGGTCACCGGCATGATGCCCAGGCACATCCCGATGTTCTGGAAAGACTGGAAGCCAAACCAGCAGGCGATCCCCGTGGCCGTGATGCGGCCGAAGGCGTCCGTGCTCCCAGCGGCGATCGCCAGCGCCCGCCACACGACGATGGCCTCCAAGACGATCAGCAGCCCCGCGCCCACCAGGCCGAGCTCTTCGCCGGCGACGGTGAAGATGAAGTCGGTGTGTTGCTCGGGCACAAATCCGGCCCTGGTCTGTGAGCCGGCAAAGAGTCCCTGTCCGAACCAACCGCCGCTGCCGACCGCGATCCGGGCCTGCTCGGTGTTGTAGCCCGCGCCGCGCGGATCCAAGCCGGGGTTGGTGAAGGCCAAGAAACGATCGACCTGGTAGTCCTTGAGCACGCCCCAGGCGACCGCAGCCGCCGCCCCGCTGAGGCCGGTCAGGGACAGGCCCACCAACCACCGCCGACCCACCCCAGCGGCGGCGAGCACCCCCAAGATGGTCGCCGAAAGCACGAACAAGGTGCCCAGGTCGGGCTGCAGAGCGATGAGCGCGGCCGGGAGCGCGGCGAGACCGAGCAGGACCACTACCGTGCTGAACCCGGGCGCACGCCGCCAGCCTCGCGGGGCCCGGGCGGAGGCAAAGAGAGCCAGCGCGAGGATCACCCCAAGCTTGGCGAACTCCGAGGGTTGCACCGAGAAGCCCGCGACGGAGAGCCACGAACGCGATCCATTGATGGTGGTCCCGGCTACCAGCACGGCCGACAACCCGACCAGCGAGACGCCATAGACCAGGGCCGAAAGACTGCGCACCCAGCGTCGGGTCAGCGTTGCCACCAGCCCCATTAGACCCACACCGATCACCACGTTGCGCGAGTGGACGGCGGCGAAGGCGCGGGGATCACCACCGGTCAACACGTCTCGATGGGCGGTGGCGGACCACACCAGCAGTGAGCCCAACACCAACAATCCGGCCACCGCTCCCAACAGCAGCCAGTCGACCCTGGTTAACGAGTTCGCGAGCGGACTCCGCGCCCGGAGCGCGGGCTCGCCCGGGTCGACGCGCGCCTCCGGCTGGTGCGTGGTCGCGGTCATCGGCGCCTCGGCGGAA
This sequence comes from uncultured Actinomycetota bacterium, assembly GCA_963814245.1. GTDB lineage: Bacteria > Actinomycetota > Actinomycetes > Propionibacteriales > Nocardioidaceae > Nocardioides. Next base: position 375,802 of record CAWFBY010000003.1, on the reverse strand, counting down.
GGATCGTGCCGTCACGACCAAAGGTCGGGAGCGCGCGCGGGGGCACTACCCCGGGGATCGCCGCGTGGGCGCGATCGACCCGGCCGTTGCGGACGCCGTACAAGTCCTCCCAGATCCGGCGCACCGCCGGCCCGCAGGTCCCCGAGCCGGTGCCGCCCTGGCTGACCATCATCACGACCACGTAGTTCTCGTCGTACGACGCAATCCAGGACGTTGATTGCTTGCCATGCACCTCCGCCGAGCCGGTTTTGGCCCGCAGGTGGATCTGATCCAAGGGGAAGCCACCCATCCGCCAGGCGAGGGTGCCGACCTTGGGGGTCCCCAACAGGGCCTGATCGACATACCGCAGCGACGCCCGGCTGGCGCTGAGCCGTCCCTGTGCCTTGGGGTCGATCCGCCGGATGAGCTCGCCGTCGGCGCCCACGATCGCCTTGCCGATCCGCGGCTCCCACAACGTGCCCCCGTTGGACAACGCGGCGTAGGCGCGCGCGAGTTGGAGCGGGGTGACGATGGTGTCGCCCTGCCCGATCGAGTAGTTGACCGCGTCGCCGGCGCGATAGTAGTTGCCCTCGAGACAGAACTCGTGGGCGAACAGGTGCAGGAAGTCGTTGCCCGGCTCCTGATCGAGCTTGCAGTAGTAGTCCTTCATCGAGCGGTAGTAGTCGAGCTTCCACTGCCGATCCGCGATCCGACCCGCGGCCTCCCCCGGCAGGTCTACGCCGGTCTCGCGGCCGAAACCGAAGTCCTGAGCCTCTTCAACGAGCGGATCCCGAGCCTCGATGTTGGTGGGGTCGGAGCCGTATTTCGACCAGTAGTGCAACCCGACTCGATAGAAGAAGGTGTCGCACGACAGCTGCAGCGCCCGATCGAACCCGATCAAGCCATAGGAGGCGGACTCATAGTTCTTGAAATAACGATTGCCGACCTGGAGCCCGGAGGTGCAGTTGAGCCGGGTCGAGGTGCTGAACCCGTTGTTCAGCGCCCCCACGCTCATGATCGGTTTCCACGTGGAGCCGGGGGCGAACTGCCCCTGAGTGGCGCGCCCCAGCAGAGGGGTGCCGGAGCGCTCGGAGTAGAGGCCGCGCAGTTGCCGGGCCGAGATGCCGCCCACCCACACCGAGGGGTCGTAGGTCGGCTGACTGGCCATCGCCACGATCCGGCCGGTGCGCGCCTCCATCACGATGGCCGCGCCCGAATCGGCGGCGTAGTTGCGTCCGGTCACCGGGTCGAAGGTCGCTCGTGCGGTGGCGATGGTGTCGGCGAGTTCGCGCTCCACCAGTCCCTGGACCCGGGCGTCGATCGAGGTCACCAACGTCGCGCCCGGCGTACTTTCGACTAGGGCGTCATCACCCAGCACGCGCCCCAGTGAATCGACGGCGACGCCCCGATAGCCGGGCATCCCGCGCAACCAGCGATCGTAGGAGCGTTCGACGCCGGCCCGCCCCACCGAGGACGCGCCGTTCAGGGACGTGTCCTCATCCCGACTGGCTTGGGTGAGTTCCTCACCCGTGATCGGGCTCAAATAGCCCAGGACGTGGGCGAGATTGACCCCGAACGGCTGCGGATAGGCGCGCACGCTCTGCCGTTCCGCCAAGACGGAGGGGTAGTCCTCGGGCTGTTCGAGGATCCCCAGCGCCACCGACTCCTTGACATCGAGGGCGATCGGCACCGGTTGGTAAGGGGAGCCGTTCCAGCAGGTGCGCTTGTTGCTGCCCTGCGCCCCACACATCGCCAACGCCGCAGCGATCTGGGCAGGGGGTTGGCGCACCGCTCGCCCGACCCGGGCGAGGAGCCGCTCCTGATCGCGAGCCGACATGCGGTCGAGCAGTGACGTGTCGACCGAAATCACCCACGACGACCGGTTAGCCACCAGCGGCCGACCCATCGCGTCCACAATCAGGCCGCGCTCGGGTTGCACCACCACGTCACGCACGGATTGCGACGCGGCCGTGGCGCGATAGTTCTCCCCCGCCACCACCTGGAGGTAGTAGAGCCGTCCCAGCAGCGTGGCGAAGAGCGAGAAGGCGAGCACCTCGATGACGACGATCCGCAGTCGGGTGCGGTTGGTCGAGTGCGCCCGACCGGCTGGGCGCACGACACGATTCACGTAGCCACCTCGGCCAGCGCGACGCCTTCGGGTACGGCGAATAGCCGGACGAGGGTGGGGACAACGAGCGCGGCCAGCGCGACGTCCCACATCAACGCGATCCCGACGACCTCCAAGATTCCCGAAACGCCAACCCCCACTTCGCCGACCAGCAGACCGCTGAGGGCAAAGATCGAGGTGGCGACGAACGAGGATCCGGCGACGGTCAGCACCGCCGTACGCCGGTTAACTGATGCTTGGTCACCTGTTTGGGCACGCACCAACGCGGCCACATAGCCCACCACGACCAAAGCCATCGCCCAACGCCCGGCCGAATGGTCGGCGGGCGGAGCCAGATCGAGGATCAACCCAGCTGCGAAACCCACCAGCATTGCCGGCTTCGGCCCACTGCCGAGGGCAACGGCGACGACGACGAGCAGGCAGAGATTGGGGGTCACGCCGTGCCAGGCGACGAACGGGAAGACCGTCACCTGGAGCAGCAGGGCGACCCCGATCGCGGCGAGGATGGCTGCGGCACGCAGGACGGCGGCGTCGAAGAATTTCATCGCAGGGACCCATCCGCTTCGATCAGGGCTCGATCGCTCCGGGTGCCCGACGCAACCACCACACCCACCAGGTCGAGCGAACTGAAGTCCGCGAAGGGCACGATCACCGCACGCTGCGAGCTTTGCCGCACGCTGGCAAACACCTGGGTCACCCGACCGATCGGGATGCCGGACACATAGGGCGAAGAGCTTGAGCCGCCCCAGGTCACGATCACATCGTCGCGATGCGGGACCACCGCGCCGTCGACGAGTTCGAGGTCGAGCGCACCGCGTTCGTCGATCACCCCATGACCTGTCAGGAACCCCACCTCGAGGTCCTGCCCGACCCGGGCCCCCACCACCGATTCGGGATCGATGATGAGCAACACGGTGGCCGTGGTCCGCCTCACGTCGATCACCCGACCAACCAGGCCATCGGCATTGACCACGGTCAGATCGGGCCGCAGGCCCGCCCCTGACCCCGCGTCGATGATGACCGTGCGCGAGAACGACTGCATCGGGCCCATCGCGATCACCCGGGCGGGGACCAACGCACGCCCGGCGGTGTCGGCCGCCTGAGTCAGCCGATCGAACTCATCGAGACGCAGGCGGTCATAGTCGACCGTCTCCAACTCGCCCCGCAGGTCGGCATTTTCGGATTCGAGCCGAGCCACGTCGTTGTGCAGATTTTGCTGGGAGCGGAACCACTCCGGCACCGCGCGGATCGGCCGGATGGCGCTTGTCGTGACCTCCTGGGCCGGGCCGAACGCCTCCCCGAGCGTCCGGCGTACGGGCGCCAAGGGTGAGGCTGACCCGTGATCCACCGCGATCAGCACGGCACACGCGAGCACCAGCGCGATCAGCACGGCCGGCGCCGAAGCACCCGTGGGCCGCGAGATCCGCCACCGGCGTGGGCTGAAGGGCCGTATCACGCGATCCTCCGCTCATCGGCGGAAACAACGTGCCGGAGCAGGCCGAACTCCTCGACGCACAGGCCGGCCCCGCGCACCGCCGAGGTGCGTGGACCTTCGGCACGGTGGACGGCGATGCCGGTTTCATGGGCGATCCGCTCGCTCAGCCCCGTCAACAGGGACCCGCCCCCGGTCAATACGATCCCGTGGTCCTTGATCTCGGCCGCCATCCTGCCGCTGGTCTGATCCAGGGTGCGGCGTACGACGTCGAGCACGGCGCTGAGCGGCTCGTCGATGACCCGGCGTACCTCCGCCACGGAAGTCTCGACGCTTCGCGGGTTTCCCGACCCCAAGTCGCGACCTCGGATCCGTGCGTGGCCATCCCCCGAGGTGGGGTAGGCCGACCCGAGTCGGTGCTTGACGTCCTCGACCTCCGCAGCCGTCAGGGTCAGGCCATGGTGCTTGCGCAGCCACCCGGAGATAGCGCGTTCAAAGTCGTCACCTGCGCTGCGCGCGGCGGCAGACACCGTCAACCGGCCCCCCGCAAACACCGCAGCCTGGGTGACGCCGGCTCCGACGTCGACGAGCATGTTGGCGGTGGCCCGGTGAATCGGCATCCCGGCACCCATCGCCGCGGCCAGCGGCGCGGGAACGGTGAAGACACTGCGCGCTCCGGCGAAGTAGGCAGCCTCGTTGACGACCCGCAACTCAACCGCGGTGATGTCGATCGGGACACAGAGGACCATCCGCGGCTTGCCCAACCGCAGTTTCGTGGCCGTCCGCTGGACCAACGCCTGCAGCAGGGCCGCGGCCGCATCGAAGTCCGCGATCACCCCGCCACGCAACGGGCGCACCACGTCGCGGCCGGCAAAGCACACCAGGGACGGCTCATCGAGCACCACGCCACGACCGCGCGCATAGACGCGCGTTGAGGACGTGCCGAGGTCCACGGCCACATCGCGGCCGACGAAACTGTGTGCCATGCGCGGTGCCTCGCTGGTTATCCGGGGAAGGACGAGACGTGGGGCGATGCCCCCGTCCCGACCTCAGCCTAAGGAGAACCACCTCCCGATCCCGGGAGGACACGCGTGCACTCAGTCCGCGGTGGCGATGTGCTCGGGGCTGATCGCGGGGTACTGTCAGCGCATGTCCGCCGTAGACGAGATCGTCGCCAGCCTGCCCCTCGACCAACTGGCCGCGCAACTGGGCTCCGACCCCGCTTCGGTGGAGCAAGCGGCCTTCGCCGCGCTTCCCGCGTTGCTGGGCGGCCTTGAGGCCAATGCACAAGACGCCGCGGGTGAGGCCTCCCTCGCCGAGGCGCTGAGCCAACACGACAACGATCTGGCCAGCGGCCTGATCGACCTGTCTGCCATCGATGTCGAAGATGGGGCCAAGATCACCAGCCACATCTTCGGTGACCGCCAAGACCAGGTCGTCGCCCAACTCGGCGGCGTCGGTGGATCGAGTGGCTTGGTCAGCAAGTTGCTCCCCATCCTGGCGCCGATCGTGTTGTCCTATCTCGCCAAGCAGATGGGCGCCAAGGGCGGTGCCGCAGCCGGCGGCGGAGTCCTCGGCTCGATCCTGTCTCAGGTGCTGAGCGGGGCGGCTCAGGGGACCTCGAGCCGCTCGTCCGCGAGCACCGGCTCCATTCTTGGGGACCTGCTGGGTGGCCTGCTGGGCGGCGGCCGCCGCTAACCCGAGTCGGCGCAAACTCACACCAATTTCCCGCCGAGTCGGCGCAAACTCACACAGAAACCGACGAGTTTGCGCCGACTCGGGCTCTTGTGATGGATGTGTGGGTCATGGGGTTCGTCCGGGGAGTGTTGGTCGGTGTCCGCCGAGGGAGAGCATCAAGATGGCGATGAGGGCTTCGGGGTCTCGGAAGCCGAAGGCCATGCGGGTGCGGAGTCGGACTTTGAGGTTGATGGATTCGGTTCGTCCGTTGGACAGGCCGTGCTCGATGGCTAGCAGGATCGGTCCTCGTTGGGCTTTGATGGTGCGGGCGAGGTCGACGAATTGGGGGATTTGGCAGCGGCTGGCCGAGGTGATCCAGTTGTCCAGGGCCACGCTGGCTTCCTGGTGGGAGAGTTTGAAGATGGTGCGTAGGCCCTCTTTGAGTTGGTAGGCACGCCAGAGTCGGTCGTCGGTCGCGGCGATCCAGTCGAGTTTGGCTCGCTGGCTTTCGGTGAGATTTTCGGGGTTTTTCCACAGCGCGTAACGCGATCGGGTCAAGATCTTGAGCCGCTGGTGTGCCGGGAATTCCTCGGTGGCATCTCGTGGTGCCCGGCCCTTGCCGCGGGAGTTCGCGCGGGCGATCCGGCGAGTCTCTCGCCAGACATCTAGCCGCACCTCGCCTAGAGCGTCGTTGGCCCACTTCACGACATGGAACGGGTCTGCGGCCTGGACCGCGTCGGGACAGTTCTGGGCCACAACATCGGCGATGTAGGCGGCGCTGTCGGCGGTGACGTGGGTGATCTCGGTGCAACGTTTCGGGCCGAGGAGGTCGAAGAAGCCCTGCAACGTCGCTTTCGTCTGGCCTTGCCCAGCCCACACCAGCCGGCCGGTGTCGTGGTCGATGACAACCATCAGAAACAGGCGACCACGACGGTAGGAGACCTCATCGATCCCGATTTTGGCCAGCCCGCCCATCCGGTCCACACGGCCCTCAACCTCAGCCCAGACCCGGCCGATCACCGCCCCCACCGTGCGCCACGCGACCCGCATCAACTCAGTCACCGCGTACTTCGAGGTCTGCGTCGCCAACCAGGCGACCTGTTCCTCGAAGACACGCGTCGCACCAGCATCGTGGCGCGCCCAGGGCACATGCGCGACCACCACCCCATGCTCGCGACACTTGACCCGTGGCGCCTCACCATGGAGACGACACCGGATCGTGCCCAGATCCAGAGTCCGCCAGTAACGACGCCCTCGCCCCGTGTCGTACCCGGCTGCCGGACGCATACAGCGTCCACACCGATTCCGGCGCCCCACAACCGGCCGAACAGCAATCGTCACCATCAGCGCCCCAGGGTCGAAGTCGACCCCCTCAATGACGGTGTTCTCGACCCCAACCAACGCCCGCCATAAAGTGCTCTCACGCACGCCGTTCTCCTCGCCGCCCGGTTGATGTTCCTAGACAGCTCAAAAACCTAGGCAGAGAACGGCGTGCCCCCACTCACGACGCGCACACCACCCACACATCCATCACAAGAGCCCGACTCGCGAGATTTAGCGGCGCAGCATGGCGTCGTACCCCGGGATGCTTTGGTGCCCTTCTTCATGCACTGACACCGCGATGCCGTGCTGGTTGAGGACGAATGCGGCTTCATCGTCGCTCAGTTGGCCCTGATCGGCGAGTTGGGTGGCGAGCGCCAGGATGAGTCGCTTGTGTGCGGTCAGTTCGCTACGCGTCTCCCCCACCAGCCGCGCCATCATCTTCTCGATATCGGGCTCGGCCACGCGAGGGTCCATGTTGTACGGGCGGTCAAGCATGTAGTGAGCCTGGAACTCCTTGTCGAATCCGTGCCGTCGCACGAAGTCGATGACCAGTCGCGTCGCCTGTTCCCGGTCCGAGTCGCGTCCTATTGAGGCCAGGGTTTCGCCGAAGATGAGCTCTTCGGCGATGCCTCCAGCCAGCGCCACGCGCGCCTGGTCGATCATGCTGCCGGCGGTCTCGTAGACCCCGTGCGACATCGTGAAGCCGCCGACGTACGACGAAGCCACGCGCGCGGTCAGTTGGCGTGGCGCGAGCCCGAACAGCACGCCGTACATCACCGCGTGACCGGCCTCGTGGACCGCGATGTTGGCCACTTTGTCTGCCGAGCTCGAGCTCCGGATCCGATCTACCCTGCCGGTGTAGGGCAGGGTGATCCGCTCCTTGCCGACCAGTCCGACCAGCTGCTTAGCTCCCCGGTCGTAGCGCACTACGATCGTGGTTTCACCGTTGGTGAGCGCGACAAAGAGCAACTTCGCAAGGTTGGTTTCCAAGATGTCTGCCACGCTTGAGAAGACCGGCCGCACCCCTTGCACCGGGAACACGCCGTTGCGATAGATGAGATCGCGAACCGTCTCATCAACGTCGACGACGACACCGAATGATTCCTTGGCCCGGGTGATGACCCGCGCCGTCTCGCGGGCGATCAGTTCGGTGAAGTCGCGATGCCGCAAGCTGGTGTAGATCAGGTGCGTGTTCCCGAACCGGGCCACCTGCTCGGGCTTGAATCGCCGCATCAGTGCGTTCTTGATGTCGACCACGGTGATCTTGCCCGTGTGTTCGGCAAAGACGTCGGCGTCGATATCCGCCTCGGAACCTTGGCCGGCCATCCGGAAGGCTTCGTCCAAGTTGCCGCTGATCACCACCAAACAGCGCGACAGGTCGAGCGGTTCATAGATCCGCTTGGACTCCCGAGCCGACTCCACGACGCCAACAGCCTCGGCATAGGTCATCGCTTCGATCTGCTCAATCGACGTGTCGAGGGCTAGCACCTTCTTGATGTTGGTCGCTTCCCAATAGCCGACGCGGTCCTCGTCGGGCTCGATCTTCTGTTGCTCGGCCTTCTTGCGAGCCACGTCGCGGGCCGCGCGTTTGAGCATGGACCCCAGATACTCAAGCTCGGGTGGTTCTCGTCGCGCCAGTCGACCGTCGCTCAACAACTCCCAAAAGTCGCTGAACTTGGTGTTCACCACAGGGTTGCCCTCATGGTCCAGGGTGTTGAAGCGCTGGATTTCGTCGAAAAGCAGCAGGGTGGGTTGGCCCTGCAGGGCGCCCGATTCTGCCAACCGGGAAGCGACGGAGGTGTGCCACGTCGTGCTGTCGGCGTTGGTCAACTCGATCTCGACAAAGTGATCGATGATGTCGAGATACGTCACCAGCCGGCGCACCAAGTCGGTCTTGCCGACGCCGGTCATCCCCCACAGGTTGACGATCACCGGTCGCGACAAGAGTTGGGGCGCGACGTACCAGACCAACACCGCGTCGCACAGTTCATCGACAATCGGATCGATCCCCACGAAGTGCGACTTCAGGGCGACGCGAGCCGTCTCGAGGCGGGTACGGCGCTCCTCGACGAGGTCGGAATCCAACAGGGCAAACATGAGGTCGAATCATGACAGATGCGACCCGCTCGGCGCTCCCACATTAGGGACCACACCCGTGAGTTTGCGCCGACTCGCGGTCCAAACCTCGTGAGTTTGCGCCGACTCGCGGTCCAAACCTCGTGAGTTTGCGCCGACTCAGGGGAGGGTGGGGAACCAGAGGGCGATCTCGCGCTCGGCCGATTCGGGCGAATCGGAGCCGTGCACGAGGTTCTCCCGATTGCTCAGGCTGAGGTCTCCACGAATCGAGCCCGGCGCTGCCTGGCGTCCGTCGGTGGCGCCGTTGATCGCGCGCACCACCTCGATCGCCTCATCACCCTCCAACACCATGGCCGCGGCGGGTCCGCTGGTCACAAAGTCGCGCAGCGGCGGATAGAAGTCTTTGGCCACGTGTTCGGCATAGTGCCGATCGGCGGTGGCGGCGTCGATGTCGCGGAGTTCGAGCGCGATCACCGAGAGCCCCTTGGCTTCGTAGCGACCGATGATGTTGCCCATCAAACCCCGGCGGACCGCGTCGGGCTTGAGCAGGACCAGAGTGCGCTGGATCGTCATGGCGGGCAGCCTAACGTTCCTCAGGTGCCCTAACGTTCCTCAGGTGCAGAGCCCGCGGCGGCGTACGCCGCAGCGCGGTCGCGTTCGATCCGACGTCCGAGCAGGTCCGCGGTCCCCCACAGCAGCGCAAACAGGGCTCCAAGGAAGAACATCATCGGCACCAGGAAACCCAACACCACGGCACCGAGTTGGAGCACCCAGCCGACGCGGTAGGCGCCCTCCCCACGCAACATGCCCGCCAATAGCAAGCAGGCCGCCGCGAGGCCCAGACCGGCGCCGAGTGCCACGCCCAGGTCCACTCCCCCGACGGCCACCATCACCGGAACTGCCAGGGCCACCGTGATGGCCTCGAGGCAGAGCACCGCGGCGCACATGCCGCGCCTAGGCGAGCGTGGGGCCGCTTCGGGGGCGCTCATCGCCGCCGCCTCAGCATCGCTCGGGCTTCGCCCACGGTCACGACTGAGCCGGTGACCAACACCGCTCCCGAGCCCAGGGATTGGCCGCGGCCTTCGCCGGTTTCAGCGAGCCCGGCCGCCTGATCGATCGCGTCGGCCAGCGACGGGTTGATGCTCACCCGGTCCTCCCCAAAGATCTCGATCGCCACCGCGGCAAGTTCGGCAGCGGGCATCGCGCGTGTGGTGGAGTTCTGGGTGCAGATGAGGTGGGCGAAATGGGGCTCGAAGGCCGCCAACACCCCCTCATAGTCCTTGTCGGCCATCACCCCCATGACGCCGATCAGCGGATCGAAGACAAACGAATCCTCAAGGGCTTCGGCCGTGGCCTGCGCTCCGTGCGGGTTGTGTGCTGCGTCGAGCACGATGGTGGGGCCGCGCCGGATGATCTCCAGCCGGCCGGGCGAGCTCACCTCCGCGAACGCGCTGCGCACCACATCGTCAGCGAGCACCTGCTCCCCGAGGAGCGCCTCCACCGCAACGAGCGCGAGCGCGGCGTTGTGCGCCTGGTGTGCGCCGTACAACGGCAAGAACACCTCTTCGTACGTCGCGCGCAGACCGCGCAGTGTCACCACCTGTCCACCCACGGCCGGCACCCTCGAGGCGACGCCGAAGTCGAGTCCTTCGCGCAGGAGGGTGGCACCTACCTCTGCGGCGTGACGCGTGAGGACGGCATCCACGGCGGCCGTCTGTTCGGCGCTCACCGCGATTGATCCGGGCTTGATGATCCCGGCTTTCTCGACGGCGATGACCGCGGCATCGTCCCCGAGGTACTTCTCGTGATCGACGGCGATCGGCAAGATCGCCGCCACGGCGGCGTCGGCAACGTTGGTCGCGTCCCAAGCGCCGCCCATGCCGACCTCGACGACGGCCACGTCCACGGGGGCGTCCGCGAACGCGGCGTACGCCATGCCGACGACGGTTTCGAAGAACGACAGCGGATAGGGCTCGGCGTCATCGACAAGGTGGGTGTAGGGCGCCACATCGTTGAACGCGCGGACGAATTCTTCGTCGGTGAGCGGAGCCCCGTCGACGCAGATGCGCTCGCTGATCTTCTCCAGATGAGGCGACGTGAACCTGCCGGTGCGCAGTTCGAGCGCCCGCAACAGCGTGTCGATCATTCGCGAGGTGGAGGTCTTGCCGTTAGTGCCGGTCAGGTGGATCACGGGATAGCTGCGTTGCGGATCGTTGAGCAACTCGGTGAACGCCAGGATCCGATCAAGCGACGGCTCGAGCTTGGTTTCTGGCCACCGCGACAGCAACGCGTCTTCGACCTCGGCAAGGGTCTGTGCGGAGCGCGCCATGGGCGCCGGGCGGGAGGGGGTGTTAGTCATCGCGCAATCAGTCTAGGGTGATTCGCGAGGTCACGGCCTGCTACCCGAGCCCGGTCAGCCGAGTCGGGTCAACGGAGTCGGGGCAAGTCGTCCAAACGAAGGGGGAAGTCGTGTCCGGCTCCATTCGCCGCCCGCTTATCGCCGCCATCGCAAGTCTGGCTGCCACGTTGGGAGTGATGTCCGCCGCGATCACCCCCGCCGAGTCCGTACCTCGCGCCGGGTCGGTGGCCGTTGCTGCCCCCGTGCCGACGATCACCTGGACCCGATGCACAGACTTCAGGCATGCGTTCTGCGCCGTGGTCGACGCCCCACTGGATTACGACGACCCCACGGGTCCCACGGTCCAACTCGACGTCGTCAAGATCCCGGCGCTCGAGCCCACCGGCAAGCTGGGCACGCTTTTCGTGAACCCTGGCGGCCCGGGTGGTAGCGCTCGAGGATTTGCCCCCTTTGCGGCCGACCTCCTCGGCGACACTGTGGCCCTGCACTACGACGTGATCGGCATCGATCCTCGCGGAGTCGGTCCGAGTTCACAGATGGTGTGCCGGAAGGAACTCCCGATTCCTCGAACTTCTGGTTTCTTCCCCGTCACCGAGAAGCAGTCCTATGCCTACTGGGCCCGGGGCCGATTCTTCAACGAGGCGTGTCAAGACGCGCCCAATGGCATCGTCGACCACATGTCGACCGCCGACACCGCCCGCGACATGGACCTGGTTCGCGAAGCCATCGGCGAAGCCAAACTCAACTATTACGGCATCTCCTACGGCACCTACTTGGGCGCGGTCTACGCCGCGCTCTTCCCGGATCGAGTGGGTCGGTTCGTGGTCGACGGCGTCTTGGACCCGGTCAACTGGGCGACCGGGGACGGCACCAACGCGGCTCAACCCTTCACTACCCGGATTCGCAGCGCCCGCGGTGCCTACAAGGCGCTCTACAGCAGCATGGCCGAATGCGATCGCCTGGGTCCGGCCAAGTGCGCGTTCGCGGGTGACGCCCTGGTCAAGTGGCGCAAGCTGCTGGCCCGCGCGAAGGCCGAGAAGCTCACGTTCTTCGGCGAAAAGCTGCCTCTATCGGTGCTGATCGGCTTCACCCTTGGGGAGTTGTACGCGTCGGACTACACCTTCCTCGGGTTCCTACTCAACGACCTGTACGCCGAGAACTTTGGCGGCGGCGTAGGACGACCCAACCCCGAAGTCGCTCGTCTGAGTGTGGCCGATCTGCGCGAGAAGGCCGCGGATGTCATTCGTGCCCCCTATTTGGCCCGGATGATCAACGCCGGCGATCCCTTCCTCGGGGTGGGCTGCTCCGACACCCAGAACCCGACCTATCGCTCGGCCTGGTGGAACGCCGGCCAGGCACAAGATCAGGACTATCCGTGGTTCGGGTCGCTGTGGACCTGGGCCTCGGCACCTTGTGGCGGCTGGCGCGCGTCCAGCAAACAGGACTCCTACTTTGGCGACTTCGTGACCACCTCGGCCAACCCGATCCTGGTGGTGGGCAACAAGTTCGACCCGGCCACCCCGATCCACGGAGCGCGCAAGTTTGCGGGTCTGTTTGCCGGGTCGCGGTTGCTCAAGTTGGACGGTTGGGGTCACGGTGCGATCGGCAACACGTGTGTGACCGCCGCGTTCGACGCCTACTACGCCACCGGAGCCCTGCCCGCCGAGGGCACGATCTGCCAGCCCGACGCTCCGCTCTTCAACTCCGACGAGTTTGAGTTTCGCAGGCTGCAGCCCTGGCGGCCCCAGGCCCACCAGTGACCCCACCGGTGAGGTCGTCTGGGTTGGCGGATCACAGGGGTGATCGCTACGGCTCCGTCTTGGAGTTGAGTTCGTTCATCGTGATTGCCCTGTATGCAACGGTCGCGCTGATGGTGGCGATCTCGGCGTCCAACGCACCCCTGCTTGCGCTCGCCACCGGGCTGGCGCTCAGCGCGGTGGTGGTGTGGCGTGACCTGCCCTCGAGCCAGTTCGCAACCTTCGCCGGGCTCGTTGGATGCGCGCTGCTCACCTCGTCCCACGTCGGGCTGGCGCTGATCCTGCCGGTGTGTCTGATCGTGGCCCGTGCCTACGAGTTGACTGCCCACCGCATCCAACGACGTTCGACCCGGCACGACGGCAACTAGCCCGTTGCCCCCTGATTGACGATTTCGCCACGGCACCAGCCCCACCCGACTTACGATCACGATCGTCGCCGGGCTACCCAGGGGAGGTGCCATGAAATACACCGGGCGGGCGCTGCTTGCCGCCGCGCTGTTGGTCGCGCCCTACGGCCTTGCGCTGATAGCCGTGCTCATGTCCAGCCGAGGGCTAGCGAGCGTCGTGGTTCAGGGTCCTGGCCAGGTTTCGATCTTCTCCTGGGTGTTGTTGGTGCTGAGCCTTTCGGGCCTTGGCCTGTTTGCGTACGCCGCCCTCCGCGCGCGGCGTACCCGCACCGGACCCCTCGCCGCGGGTGTCCCCCTCGCCCAGATCGATCAACCCCGGTTGTGGGCCGAGGTGTTTGCCCTCGCGGACAAGATCAAGGCCAGCCCTCCCGACGACATCCGGCTGACCGCCGAACCCCACGTGCGGATCATCGAGGAAACTCGCTGGTCGGGTCTGCTCCCCGGGCCGCGTCACCTCGCGATCGGTGCGCCCGCGCTCCTGGGCCTGACCAGCGAACAACTGCGAGCCCTCATCGCCCATGAGCTCGGTCACCAGTCCGCCGACCATCGCTTCTCTGCCATCGCCCATCGTGGACACGACGCGGCGGTGCGATTCACCGACGCCTTCGACCCCGACTCCTGGCTCGCCACCGCTGCCGACCTGCTGGCCCGCGCCTATTGCTTCGTCGCCCGACCGGTTACGGAGGATCAGGAGTACGCCGCCGACGAATGGGCCGCTGACGTCGCCGGCGCCAAGACCACCATCGCGGCACTGCGCGAAACCGTCCCGCTGGAGTCCGCCTGGACGCAGTTCCTGACCGACTACGTCACCCCTGGGTGCGTCGCCGGGCTACACCCCGAAGATCTGTTCGGCGGATTCATCGAGTTCCTCGACGATCCGGAGCGTCAGGCGCACCTCGAGGCGCACAGCCGGAGACTGTCCGAGACCGACGGGGAAGGCGGGGCTCGCGCCTGGCACAACGCACACCCTGCCCTCACCGACCGCGTCGCCGCGGTCAAAGCCCTGACGACGGCTCGGTCGCTGGATCTTTCCGGCCCCGCCGAGGACATCCTCGACGATTGGTCTGGTGCCCTCCGGGCCGTGCAGCAACTGACCTACGCCGCGGCGGGCAGCCAACCTGCCAGTTGGGCTCACCTCGCCGAGGCCGGTGGCCGCGCCGAGTGTGCCCAGGCGGCACATCAGCTGGTGCCGGTGAGCGAGGCCATCGGCGTTCGCCCGGCGACACTGGCCGATGTTGTCGAAGCCGTGAACATTGCCAAGGTGCCGCTGCTGGCCCGCGGCGCAGCGCCCGATGACAGCGACTTGCGGCGCGGCGATGTGGCCATTCGCCTGTCCGGGCATCTGGTGGCCGAAGCCCTCGTCAGTGCGGGCAGGGCGTCGTTTGTGCATTCCTGGTCGGCGGCCCCCCTGCTCGTGGATCGGCAGGGCGAAGAGATCGACCCCTGGTCGGCGATCAGCAACGCCACCGCGTCGTCGAGCGGCGCCGAACTGCAAGCCTGGCTGCGCAGCCATCGCGTGCCGCTCCACCCGCCGCGGCCGCAACCCAGTCAAGCCACCTATCGATCTGCCAGCGCCCCCGCACCGACCGACCCGGCGCCGACCGTCGCCGTTGCGGTCCCGACGCCGACCCTCGAAGCGCCTGTTGCCGCGCCACCCACGCACGCACCAGTGCCCGACCGAGTGCTCGCCCTCGCGGCACCCATCGCCGGCAGCACCAACGGCGCTCTACTCGTTTCGGGCACCGGCATCTCGCTTCGCAAAGCCCGGGCACTCGGCCGACGTGGCCCCGGCGTGGCCCTGGGGTCGGTGATCGAGGGGGCGCGCGGCGAGCGAGCCAGGCTCGACACCTTGCCCTGGGCCAAGATCAAGACCGCGGAATTCACCGGGCTCGAGGACGACCGCGGCGTTCTCACCATCCGGGTCGAACAGGAGCGCGATCGGGTGGTCACCTTCGCCGACGACACCCAGATCGAGGGCGACCTGCTGGGCGCCCTGGAATCGCTCCTCGGCAACCGGCTGCTGATCAGCTAGTCAGGCCCCCGGCTAATCAGGCCCCCGGCTAATCAGGCTCAGCGTTCAAGCAGGGTCAGATTCACCATGTCCACGACCCGCTGATAACCGAGTCGCTCATAGAGAGCGTTCGAGACGGGGTTTGCCTGGTCGGTGAACAAACACACCCGAGCGCCACGGTCACGCAACCACTGCGAAACTCCCGCCACCCCTGCCGCGGCGTACCCCTTGCCCCGCTCACTGCGGGGCGTGAACACCGGCCCGATCCTGGCCACCCCAAAACTGGGCGAGCTGCAGGCGGTTACGTGCACCGGCTCGTCATCGTCGCCGGCCCAGACCCACACCCGGTCGCCAGCGATGCGTCGCTGCGTTTCCTCGAGCGAGATGGTTGCCAAGTCGGGCGAGGTGCCCGGATCGCGGCCGGATTGTTCATCGGCGTCGGCCATAAACAACGCGAACCACTCGGTGATCACCTCAGCATCACTCAAGCGCGCGCGCCGGAATCGTCCAGGCGGAGGTTCCGGCGCCCGCAAGTCGCCGAGCTCGAACAGCCGGGCGGTTGAGACCAACTCGACCCGACACCCCGAGACCAACCCGGATTCCTCGGCCAACGCCCAGGCCGCCGAGGTCGCTCCGTTGATCGCGGTGACCTGGTCACCACGTTCATGCAAGGTCCGCGCCAGTAGGCGCGCCGAGGCTTCTGGCATCGGCAACACGTAGAGGGGGTACGGCGCGGAAGAGGCGGTGCGCATCGCCGTACCGACGACTCCCCCGTGCTCGTCGGTCAGCACCACCCACCAGCGCGGTGCGTCGAGGTCACGCGCGACGCCGTCCGCGTCATCGATGCACGCCCGCTCAGCGACCGTGGACAGCACCGTGCTGACGACAGGATCTGCCGCCAGGTGGCTCCCCACCCGGGCCAGAAAGGCACCGGGATCGTCGAAGAACTCGATGCTCGCCATCGTCGCAGGCTATCCGTCCGACCCGGCTCCGGAGAACTGGTTTTCGCGCCAGCCCCCCGCGCCCATAAACTGCGCGGCATGACTGACGCCGCGCACTCCAACCCGTCCTCCATCGCGAGCTCGGGGCACCGCGGCGTACCCGAACGTCCGGCCCTGGAGGGCCTGGAGGAGAGCTGGTCGGCCCGCTGGAAGGCCGATGAGACCTACCGGTTCGACCGCACCCGGCCCCGCGCCGAGGTCTACTCGATTGACACGCCACCACCCACTGTGTCGGGCAGCCTGCACGTCGGACACGTGTTCTCCTACACCCACACCGACCTGATCGCGCGCTACCAGCGAATGCGCGGCCGCTCAGTGTTCTATCCGATGGGCTGGGACGACAACGGGCTGCCCACCGAGCGCCGCGTGCAGAACTACTTCGGCGTGCGATGTGACCCCTCGCTGCCCTACGACCCGGACTTCAGCCCGCCGGAGAACCCCGAGCCCAAGCGGCAGATCCCGATCAGTCGCCCCAATTTCGTCGAGCTTTGCGAGCGCCTCGTCGTGGAAGACGAAGAGGTCTTCGAGTCGTTGTGGCGCACGCTCGGGCTGAGTGTGGATTGGCAGCAGACGTACACCACGATCGGACCCAAGGCGCAGGTGGTGAGCCAGCGGGCCTTCTTGCGCAACTTCGCCCGCGGCGAGGCCTACCTTCAGGAAGCGCCCACGTTGTGGGATGTCACCTTCCAAACGGCCGTGGCCCAGGCCGAGCTCGAAGCCCGGCCCTACCCCGGCGCCTACCACCGGATTCGGTTTCACCGCACCGATGCCTCGGGCGCGCCGGCGTACGTCGCCATCGAGACCACACGCCCCGAGCTGATCGCCAGCGTGGTGGCCCTCATCGCGCACCCCGATGACGAGCGCTATCAATCGTTGTTCGGGACCACCGTCACCAGTCCCGTGTTCGGCGTCGAGATCCCCGTGGTCGCGCACCCGTTGGCCGAGATGGACAAGGGCGCCGGGATCGCGATGTGTTGCACCTTCGGAGACCTGACCGACGTCATCTGGTGGCGTGAGCTAGACCTGCCAGTGCGCGCCATCGTGGGCCGAGACGGGCGGATGACCCGCGACACCCCTGCGTGGCTGTCCAGCGAGCAAGCCGCGGCGGCGTACGAAGAACTTAAAGGCAAGACCGCGTTCTCCGCCCGCGAGGCGATGGTGGCGGCGTTGCGAGCCTCGGGGGACCTTGAGGGTGAGCCGAAATCCACTGAGCGGATGGCCAACTTCTACGAGAAGGGCGATAAGCCGCTTGAGATCGTGGCGACCCGACAGTGGTACATCCGCAATGGTGGCCGAGACGCCGAATTGCGCACCGAGATGCTCGAGCGAGGGGCGGAAATCACCTGGATTCCCGAGCATATGTCCCACCGGTACGACAACTGGGTGGGCGGCCTCAACGGCGACTGGCTGATCTCGCGGCAACGGTTCTTCGGCATCCCGTTCCCCGTGTGGTATCCCCTCGACGCCGAGGGTGAGCCCGACTATGCCCACCCGTTGATGCCCAGCGAGCAGGAGTTGCCGGTCGACCCGTCGACCGACGCCCCGCGCGGCTTCACCGAGGATCAGCGCGGGCGGCCCGGCGGTTTCATCGGCGACCCTGACGTGATGGACACGTGGGCGACCTCGTCCCTGACACCCCAGATCGCGGGCGGCTGGGAGAGCGATCCCGATCTGTTTGCGCGCGTGTTCCCGATGGATCTGTGCACGCACGCCCACGACATCATTCGGACCTGGCTGTTTTCCCGGGTCGTGCGCGCGCACTTCGAGCATGGTGTCGCGCCCTGGAGTCACGCACTGATCTCGGGCTTCGTCGTGGACCCGGACCGCAAGAAGATGAGCAAGTCCAAAGGCAACGTCGTGGTGCCGACCGAGATCCTTGAGCAGTACGGCGCGGACGCCGTCCGCTGGCGCGCCGCCACCTCTCGCCCGGGTCTGGACTCCCCCTTCGATGAGACCCAGATGAAGGTGGGCCGTCGGCTCGCCATGAAGGTGCTCAACGCCTCTAAGTTCGTCCTCGGAGTCGGTGCCCCGTCGCTGCGGCACGATCTCGTCAGGGAACCGGTCGATCGGGCGTTGCTGGGTCGCCTGAGAGAGGTCATCGAGGAGGCCACTGCGGCCTTCGACGCCTACGACTACACCTTGGCTCTGGAAACCACGGAGCGCTTCTTCTGGGGCTTCTGCGACGACTACCTCGAACTCGTCAAGGAGCGGGCGTACGCCGAGGACGGCGGCGCCGCGACCGAGTCCGCCCAGGCCGCGCTGACCATTGCGTTGCACGTGCAGTTGCGGCTCTTGGCGCCGTTCTTGCCCTACGTCACCGAGGAGGTGTGGTCGTGGTGGCAAGACGGCTCGATCCACCTGCAGACCTGGCCAAGCGTCGACGAGCTCGCTGCGGCGAACTCCGCAGACGCGGCCTTCCTGGACGCGGTGGCCAACGCCTTGACGGGCATCCGGGGCGCGAAGTCCACGGCCAAGGTGTCCATGAAGGCGTTGCTCAGCGACGTGGAGATCATCGGCACCGAAGCTCAGATCGCCGCGGTCGAGGCCACCAGCGCCGACCTGCGCAAGGCGGGCAAGATCGTCGGCGAGTTGCGCACCACCGTCGATGATGCGGTGAAGGAGCTCGTGGTCACGGCGCAGTTGGCGCCGGTGACCCCAGACGCGGGAAATAGACGCGAAGGAGCGGAGACGACTCAATCCCGGTCGTGATGCCCGCGGTGCTTGTGGCCGTGCTTGCGGTGGCCCTGATGTTCCCCGCGCTCCCCGTGGCCGTTGTTGTTGCCGTGGTCCTTGTCTTTCCCCTTGTTGCCGTGACCCTTGTTGCCATGGTCCTGCTTGCCGGGGCTCTTGTTCACGTGCTTGTTCTTGCCGGGGTGCTTGGCCTTGTGCTTGTCCGTGCGCGGCTGGCTCGGCGTGTAGGAACCAATGTTGCCCGAATCGTTCTGTGGCGCGGCGCCCTGGGGCTGGGGGCCTGAGCCTCGCTTGGGCGGGTTGTTTTCACCACGAGCATCAGCGGTAGCCGGAATGTCCTTGCCGGTGACCGAGACTTCACCCCCGCGATCGCGACGATCTGCGCGCGTGGTGTTGGGCTTGTCGCCTTTGGGGTTCTTGTCGCCCTTGTTCACGACACCGACCGGCTGATCGCTGGGGCGCGGTCCGAAGGTCGGGCCGCTATTCGGTGAGTCGATCTGCTCGGGGTTCTGGCCAGCGATCACGGAGCGGCGATCGGGCACCATGGTCGGATCCTGGGAGCCGGCCCGCGTCATGTTCACGACCGTCAGGGCGCAGAGAACAGAGACGAACACGAACGCCACCATTGGTCGCTTGTGATCAGCATTCACGTCGTTCACCCCATCCCCATGGCTCGGAACCTCTGGTCCTGAGTCTGGTGGGCCGTCTAGACGTTTTTCAACTTGCGGGGTGGTAAATAGTCCCAAAATGGCCCGAAATGACTAGGCGATCCAACCGGGAGGACTAGAGAGTGATCCGTGCACCCGGGCCGGACGCCCCCGCTACGAAATCCGACGCGATCGAAGCCGCGCCATCGCGGACCGATCCACACGATCAGGCGACTCAGCTTCCGCGAAGGCGGGTTAAGGTGGACGCATGAGGTTGTTCGGGAGACTGGCGTTGAAACGAGCGACGCTGGTCTTCGCCGTGGCGGCCCTTCTAGTGTCCGGCGCTCCAACATCGAGTCAGGCACGAGATCGAGCACCCACTTCGGAAGGTGTTCTCGTCTCGTCAGATGCCTACGGCTCAGAGTTGGTACCTGATTTGGACGGCAAGGTTTCGCCGCGATGACAGCGGCCACGAGAAACTGCCCGGAGACGGCCACGTAACTGCCCGCTGGCGGACATGAAAATTGCCCGGTGGCGGCCATGAGATCTGCCCGACACGACGTTGTCTGCCTCGCCGCGTCCCGCGGTTGGGGCCCCTCCTCAGGTGCGCTCAGCAGTGCTGAAGCCGCTGATCGCTCCCTGAGGAGGGACTACTTGAAGTCTGCAGAGGAAATCATGGAAATCTTGGAAGCCTACGATCTGACTGGGTCGTTTCGTGACGCCGCCGAACTCGCGGGGTGCTCGCACCACACGGTCGCTGCCCATGTGACGGCGCGCGACGCGGGTCGCCCTACGGGTGCTGCTGTGGCTCGTCCGCAATTGGTCGATGAGTATTTGGTCAAGGTCGAGGAGTGGGTCGAGCAGTCGGCCGGCAAGATCCGCGCCGACAAGGCTCACGACAAGCTGCTCGCGCTCGGGTATGCGGGTTCGGAGCGGACCACGCGTCGTGCGGTCGCGATCGTGAAGAAGGACTACCGGGCTGGTCGCCGACGGGTGCACCGGCCCTGGGTCACCGAGCCTGGCATGTGGCTCCAGTACGACTTCGGTGACGGCCCGGTCATCGACGGTGTCAAGACGACGTTGTTCTGCGCCTGGCTGGCGTGGTCGAGGTTCCGAGTCGTCCTCGCGATCCGCGACAAGACGATGCCGAGCGTGTTCGCCGCCCTGGACGTGACGCTGCGCCGCCTGGGTGGGGCACCGACCTATGTGCTGACTGACAACGAGAAGACCGTGACCGTGGAGCATGTCGCGGGGATCGCGGTCCGCAACCCGCAGATGGTCGCCTTCGCCCGGCACTACGCGGTGACGGTGCATACCTGTGAGCCGGCCGACCCGGCCACCAAGGGCGGGTCGGAGTCGACGGTGAAGCTCGCGAAGGCCGACCTGGTGCCCAAGGACACCAACCTGCTGCCTGCCTACGCCAGCTTCGCTGACCTCGAGGCTGCCTGCGAGGTGTTCTGTGCGGAGGTCAACACCCGGGTTCACCGGGTCACCCGCCGGGCCCCGGTACAGATGTTGGCCGAGGAACAGGCCCGTCTTCACCCGGTCCCGGCGCATCCCCACACGGTCGCGTTCGGACTGACCCGCACGGTGCCCTCGTCGATGCCGATGGTTGCTTTCGAGGGCGGGCAGTACTCGGTGCCGCACGCCCTGGTGGGTGAGACGGTGTGGGTGCGCGTCCACGGACGCGGTGTGGATGAGCAGATCGTGATCGTGCACATCGGGCAGGGTGGTCCGGTCGAGGTTGCCCGGCACCGGCGCGCGTCCCCGGGCAGCCCGAAGATCACCGAGGAGCACTTCCCGCCCGCACCAGCAGGCGCGCTGGGGCGGCGCCCGAAGCCGAAGAACGCTGCGGACGCGGAGTTCCTCGCCCTCGGTGAGGGCGCCCACATGTGGCTGGGTGAGGCCGCCGCGGCCGGGTCCACGAAGATGCGGGTCAAGATGGGCCAAGCACTCAGCCTGGCGAAGCTGTTCGACCCCGCCGAGGTCGACTGGGCGCTGGGGCATGCCGCTGTCCACGGCCGGTTCGCCGAGGCCGACCTCGCATCGATCCTCGACCACCACGCAGGAGCCCGCGCCCACGCACGCCAGTCCGAGCGCCGCGCAGGTGAGGACCACAGCCTGACTCAGGGCACCAGTGCCTGGGCCGAACTCGGCCAACCCAGAGCGCCCGAGGATGACACCGACGATGTCGACGGCGACGTCGAGGACGGGGTGCTCGCATGACGACCACGGGGACCAAGACGAAGACCACGCCACCAGCACTGGGACTGCCGACGGCGCCAGCACTGCCCGAGGACCTCGAGTCGTTGCTGCGTCGGCTGCGGCTGCCGCACATCCGTCGCCACGCACCCGAGGTGGTCGCGACCGCGAAGGCCCAACGCTGGGAACCGGTCGAGGTCCTCCGGGCACTCTTCGCCGAGGAGGCCATCGGGCGCGAACGCTCCGCGCTTGCGACCCGACGAGCAGCAGCCGGGTTCCCGACGGGGAAGACCTTCGAGGCCTGGACACCCGAGGCGTCCTCGATCCCGGCACCGACCCAGCAAGCACTACGGACCCTGGAGTGGGTCGGACGCCGAGAGAACCTCGTCGTATGCGGCCCGTCGGGGACCGGGAAGACGTTCCTACTCGAAGCCCTGGGCCAGCAAGCGGTCGAGGCCGGGTTGAAGGTCGCCTGGTTCACCCTCGAGGACCTCGGGGTGCTGCTGCGCCGCCACCGCGCGGACGACACCGTCACCAAGGCCATCGCCCGTGTCCTACGAGCAGACTTGGTGGTCGTTGACGATATTGGGCTCTTGCCGGTTGCTCAGGACGCAGCCGAAGGGCTCTACCGCCTGGTCGATGCCGCCTACGAGAAACGATCGGTAGCGATCAGCTCGAACCTGCACCCAGCAGCCTTCGACGAGCTCATGCCCAAGACACTCGCCACCGCGACCGTCGACCGGCTCCTGCACCACGCCCACGTCTGCCAGACCACCGGAGAGAGCGTGCGCCTGACCCAGGCACTCGCCGGTCACGGGGTGAGCCCCTTGAGCTGAGCAAACCGGCCGGTGGCGGCCAGCCCCCTTTGGGCAGATCTCATGGCCGCCACCGGGCACTTCTCGTGACCGTCACCGGGCAGGTTTCATGACCGCCCCTGGGCAGTTCCTACTGGCCCTTGACACCGCGAGTCGGGAAGAAGCTCGTGCTGCGCCTCGCGCGCCGGTTGGAAGACCGCGTAGGTGCTCGTTTCGCCTCGCCGGATGGGGCGAATATCTATTGCGATCACTCATACGTTTTTCTCGACCCGAATGGCACGTACACGATCCAACGTCGCTGCGGTGGTTCCACCGGGCCTTGGAGTTTCAGGATCGCACCCGCACTGTGCGCAGTCGCGATCAGTCCGGTCACGGAGTTCGGAATGAACTGGTCAAAAAATGGGCGACGCATGCCCAACAGGCACCCCATTCCGAGGCGTGCGGGTATCTCTTCCATGGCACCTATAACCCCGTAGCTAAGGGCGACCACTTGACGTACATCGACAACATGACCTTCCGTGTTGAAGTCGGTGGGCAAACAGGCACAGCCGATCTGTCCATCCACGGAAACTTCACTTTCCGGGGCGCGAGTCCATGTCCACCGGTGTGCTGACGGACGCGCTCCAGGGAGGGATTGTCCGATCCTGGGACGCCGACGAAGGCTGGGGGGTGATTGACGCCGCCGAAGTCCCAGGCGGTAGTTGGACGCACTACAGCTCAATCGAGATGATCGGCTACAAGGAACTACGAGCTGGACAGCCGGTGGAATTCGTGGCCGAGGACTTCCTCCAAGACGGCTTCACTTACCGAACCGTGTGGGTCCGCCCACTCTCGAATGACTCCGAAAGCGCTTGAGCCAAGCCCCAATCCGTGGCCGCACGTAGCCTGCGCCTAGGCAGACTTCTTCTTCTTGACCTCGGACTCACGAGGCAACAGTGTCGGCGCGACGTCATCGTTGACGACCTCGCCGGTCACGATCACCTTGCCGACGTCACCACGCGAGGGCACGTCGTACATCACGTGGAGGAGAACCTCCTCGATGATGGCGCGCAGCCCACGGGCGCCGGTGCCGCGCTCCATCGCCTTGGTGGCGATGGCGTCGATCGCATCCGGGGTGAACTCCAACTCCACGCCGTCGAGCTCGAAGAGCTTTTGGTATTGCTTGACCAAGCGCATTGCGTGGCTCGGTCAGGATCTGCACCAGAGCTTCGTTGTCCAACTTGGTCACGCTGGCGATCAGCGGCAAGCGACCGATGAACTCGGGGATCAGCCCAAACTTCGTGAGGTCTTCAGGGCGCACGAGGGCCAGGAGATCTTCGGCTTCGCGCTCCGCTGCCCCGCGAACTTCAGCGGTGAAGCCGAGAGTCTTCTTGCCCACCCGCTGCTCGATGATGTGCTCGAGTCCGGCGAACGCGCCGCCCACGACAAAGAGGATGTTGGTGGTGTCGATCTGGATGAACTCCTGGTGCGGGTGCTTGCGGCCACCTTGGGGCGGCACCGAGGCGGTGGTGCCCTCCAGGATCTTCAGCAGCGCCTGCTGCACTCCCTCACCCGAAACATCACGCGTGATCGAGGGGTTCTCGGCCTTGCGGGCCACCTTGTCGATCTCGTCGATGTAGATGATCCCGGTTTCGGCCTTCTTGACGTCATAGTCGGCGGCCTGGATCAACTTGAGCAGGATGTTCTCGACGTCTTCACCGACATAGCCCGCCTCGGTCAACGCCGTCGCATCGGCGATCGCAAACGGGACGTTGAGCATCCGCGCCAGAGTCTGGGCGAGGTAGGTCTTGCCGCAACCAGTCGGGCCGATCACCAAGATGTTGGACTTGGCAACCTCGACAACCTCGTCCTTGGAATGTTTGCCGCTGAGCGGCAAGATTCCAGCCTGCACGCGCTTGTAGTGGTTGTAGACCGCCACGGCGAGCGACTTTTTGGCTTGTTCCTGCCCGATGACATAGGAGTTGAGGAACTCGAAGATCTCCCGAGGCTTGGGCAACTCCTCGAGCGTGACCTCGCCACCCTCGCTGAGCTCCTCCTCGATGATCTCGTTGCAGAGGTCGATGCACTCGTCGCAGATGTAGACGCCCGGTCCGGCGATCAACTTCTTAACCTGCTTTTGGCTCTTCCCACAGAAAGAACACTTCAGCAGGTCCCCTCCATCACCGATGCGTGCCACGTGCGGTCCCTTTCGGATGGTGCGAAGTCGTACGTCGCTGCCTGCGACCGTGCTGCAAGCCCCTTGACGGTACCCCCAAAGACACCGTCTCGGGGGGCCAGACACGAAGAATTCGCGGGGTCATCGGATGGCTAGTTCAGCGCTGGAGCGACCTTGAGCGACTCCAGAATCGAGTCGATCAGGCCATATTCGACCGCGCCCTGGGCGGTGAGGATCTTGTCGCGTTCGATGTCGCGGCTGACCTGTTCGATGTCGCGGCCGCTGTGATCGGAGATCATCTTCTCCAACAGCTCGCGCATCCGCAGGATCTCGTTTGCCTGGATCTCGATGTCGGAGGTCTGGCCAAACGTGCCCTCGGTGTAGGGCTGGTGGATCAGGATCCGGCTATTGGGCAGCGCGAGCCGCTTGCCGGGCGTGCCCGCGGCAAGCAGAATCGCCGCGGCCGAGGCTGCTTGGCCGATGCACACCGTCTGCACGTCGGGCTTGATGAACCGCAACGTGTCATAGATCGCGGTCAGCGCCGTGAAGGAGCCGCCCGGAGAGTTGATGTAGATGCTGATGTCCTGGTCGGGGTTCATCGACTGGAGGCACAGCAACTGGGCGATCACGGCGTTAGCCACGTCGTCCGAGATGGGGCTACCGAGGTAGATGATGCGATCTTCGAACAGCTTGGCGTAGGGGTCGATCCGGCGGAAGCCGTACGACGTGCGCTCCTCCCACTGCGGGATGTAGTGGTTCATGGTGTGGCGTCCTCTTCCTCAATTGCTAGAGCGGGGCCTCACTGTGGGGTGCAGTGGGGAGTTTCAGTCCTTGGCGCGAGCCGGGCGACCTTCGTCGGCTGCCTCACGGGCGCTGGTGATGACCTGATCGACCAAGCCGTATTCGCAGGCCTGATCGGCGGTGAACCATCGGTCTCGGTCGGCGTCGGCAATCACTTGCTCAATGGGCTGGCCGGTGTGGACCGCGATCAAGTCGAGCAGCACCTTCTTGATGTGCAGCGACTGCTGTGCCTGGATCTTGATATCGGAGGCAGATCCACCCATGCCCGAAGACGGCTGGTGCATCATGATCCGCGCGTGCGGCAACGCATAACGCTTGCCCTTGGTGCCGGCGCAGAGGAGGAACTGGCCCATCGATGCGGCTAGGCCCATGCCGACCGTCGCGACGTCGTTGGGGATGTAGTTCATCGTGTCGTAGATGGCCATGCCCGCATCGACCGACCCACCTGGTGAGTTGATGTGCAAGAAGATGTCGGCCTCTGGATCTTCGGCCGACAGCAGCAACAACTGCGCACAGATCGCATTGGCGTTTTGATCTCGGACCTCCGAGCCCAAGAACACGATGCGCTCGCGCAACAGGCGCTGGTAGATGTGGTCATCGAGGCCGTTCATCGAGGCACCGCCGTTGGCCTGGGGCGTCATCGCGTGCGGCCCGCTGGCGGGCGCTGGGCTGGAGTTGAAGTTCACGGAGGCGACACTAGCCCGAACCTCCGACAGAACCACGGGGATTACCGCGCTGTTCGCCAAGAGCGGATTTGCGCCCCCACATTTGCCGACTCTCACGGAATCGAGGACTTCACCTCACAGGTAGTGGCGGTGTCCTTGCCGCTGCCACCGGAACAGGTGTCGGAGCCCTTGCCGCCGACTAGTACGTCGTTGCCCGCCGCGCCGCTCACCTTGTCGGCCCCATTGATGCCGTACAACTTGTTGGCTCCCGCATTGCCGGTGAGCTTGTCACCCGCGCTGCCACCGACCGCGTTCTCGAACCCGACCACCACATCCAGCCCCGCGCCCGTGATCTGTTCGACGGCGATCGCCAGGCTCAGCGTGATTGCTGCGGCGCTGCCGGCGTACGACACGGTGTCGACGCCCGAACCACCCTTCAACGCATCGTCGCCGACCACAGCCATCACGGCATCGTTGCCGCCGCCAGCGTCAACGAGGTCGTTGCCGGCGCCCGGGTCGATGCGGTCGTTGCCGCCCAAGCCGCAGATCGCGTCGCTGCCATCTTGGCCGTTGATGTCGTCGTCTCCGGAGGTGCCCAAGACCACGTCATCCCCGGAGGTGGGCAACTCGCCCAAGGACAGGTTGACCGTGACGGGCCGAGCCAGACAGGTCTTGGCCGCCGGGGCCACAAAGGTGCGCTCGACGCCTCGGACCACATCCCCACCGCCAGGAGCGCCGGGATCCCAACCACCCCGCCAGAAGTACTTCTTGCCCGGGATCAGCGGATCGATGGTGGGCTCGTCCCAGTCGCCCCACATCCGGAACGACTGAAAACCGCTCGGGATGGCGAGGTTCACTCGTCCGGCGTAAGACCCCGAGGCGGTGCCGATCTCCATGAACGCGGTGCCGGCCTGGTTGCCGGACACGGCCATGAACTCCGAGATGATGCCGAACTTCGACGGCGTCGAGGTGCCGGGAAGCACCGCCGAGGTGTACGTCGAGGGGTTGTCGTACATCACTGCGGGCGTGGTCCCGCCACCCACACCCGTGCCGAAGACGTAGACCGGCGCCGTGGGCGCAAGGGTCGGATTGTCGTTCCCATCGGCGGTTTCCAGATAGACCTTGAGGTTGGACCCCGACATCGTCTGGCTCGCCACGATCGGGATCAAGAACTCCCAGTAGTGGCCCTGTGCAACGCCCCAGGTGTTGCCGAAGTCGCCAGGATGCTGCACGTAACGCACCGAGCCGTTCGGCCCACTCCCGGTCGTGGACGCGCCCTGGCCCTCAACGCTGGACCAACCTGGGCACTGGGGACCGATTGCCTCTTGGCCGTCGTAGAAGCAGCGCGGCGTACCCGCCCCGGGGGCGAAGCTCACACCCGCCGGAAGATCGATGCTGGGCCAGAAGAAGGTGCCCCCGCTACATGGGTTCCCCATGCCGTACATCACGAAGTGCATGTAGACCGGGCTGCCCACCGCGGGGACCCCGCTGTCGGGGTCCGCAAAATAGCCCGCATAGGCGCCGGCTCCGTATTCGGTGTACGGCGATCCCCAGATGATGGAGGGACAGTTCACCACCGACGAGTATTTGAGCCCACCGTCGTAGTACTTGCCCGGTTCGTCCGCTGCGGCCGGGGCCGCGGCTAGCGAACTCAGCAACAGAATCAGGGACACCACGGACCCGACTCGACGAACGGGACGGGTCAGCCGGGGACGCAGCGAGGTGAGCATGGCTGATTGTGTGCGGATTTGACTCTGAGAAGCCAGCTCATGAAGGTCAACAACCATCTGTGTCGGGATTTTGAGTCACCTGGTGGCTCACAATCCCGCCACTCATTTCGCGGGGACTTCGCCGCGATGCCCCCTGGGGCAAAGTGACAGGTCACCGACCGGTGGTCTTTACTCGACTCATGTTGCGAGTCACCCTGCGCGGATCGGGCCTCCCGACGGTGACGCTGGGATCAGGCGAGACGCTCCTGTTCGGGCGCTCTCCGCACTTTGCGGTGCCCGAAGACGACCCCGACGGCGCGCTGCGCGTCACGGCCATCGATCTGCCCCGGTGCGCACCCCACGTCTCCCGCCTGCTCGGTGAGCTCGTCGTCGGCGAGGAGATCGCGCGGCTGCGTTGGCACGGCGCCGGCGAGACCCAGGTGTCCAGCCTGTTCGACGCCCCCGGCGGAGCCCGCCGGGTGACCCTGACCGGTGGCATGTCCTTGCTGCTCGACGAGGGTGAAAACCAACTCCAGGTGATGCGGGGACGCCAGGTCAGCGCGACGACGTTTGACGACCTCGGCATCATCGTTGAGGTCACTCCCTCGGAGCCGGCCCCCTTGGCTCGACCCGTCGAGCCGGGCAGCGACGAACTCGATGCGACCGCCACCGCCCCCGCACCACACCTGGTGCCCAAGACGCGCGAGTGGTTCGTGGCGTTGGCTCTGGCCGAGCCCTGGCTGACCGGCACCGATGACTATCCGCGCCCGCCCTCCAATCGGGAGATCTACGAGCGGGTGCTTCGGTGGCACGGGTATGCGTGGAATCTCGAACGAGCCCAGCGCGTCGACGACGCCATCCGCGCGATCTCCGGACTGGCCTTCGGCCCCAAGGACGACCCGTTTCGGGCGGGCTCCGGCCGCGCGCAGAATGTGCGCTTCGCCATCGGGCGACGTACGGCGGAGGTCCAACTGGTGACCGCCGACGACCTGGATGCGGTCGAAAGGGCAGCCAACGCGCGGAATGTTCCACCCCCCGTGGCCTAGCCACCACCGGGTCCGGCTCCCTAGCGTCCGCGCATAACCGACGAATGCGCTCGCCGCTAGCGAGCCCGGAGAAGGAGCAAACTATGAGCAGCCGCATGCAGGGAATGGACACCGAATACGCCCGAGAGGTTTCCAGCAACATGGGCTCCCAAGCCGGCCAGGTCGCGGGAGTCGTCTCCAGCATCAGCAGCGTGATCTCCGGCCTGAACTGGCAGGGAGCCGACCGGCACGCCTTCGAGAGCGACTGGACCGGCAGCTTCGTGCCGCAGGCCAACACCGCCTCGGAGTCACTCGACGAGCAGTCCACGCTGCTGCGCGTGCACGCCGATCGCCAGGACGCAGCCAGCGCCTAGAGCCACGTCAGGGGGTCACCGGCCGACGCCGGTGGCCCTCTTTTTTGCGTTCGCGGGCCGTCACAGAACGGAACCTTCCACCCGACGAACCCTCGACC
The DNA here is from genome assembly GCA_963814245.1 of uncultured Actinomycetota bacterium. GTDB lineage: Bacteria > Actinomycetota > Actinomycetes > Propionibacteriales > Nocardioidaceae > Nocardioides. The sequence goes on along the minus strand of CAWFBY010000003.1, from coordinate 346,470 downwards.
AGGAGCAGACCGAATGCCTAACGTCCGGGGCGTCAACACCAGTTTGATCACCGGCCGAAAGGCCCCGACTGCCAGGAGGTTCCGATGTCGTTTTTAGGCGCGGACACCGACGAACTGCGCGAAGCTGGGCAAAAGTGCCAGGAAGGCAAAGAGACCACTGATGAGGTCATCGCCTTCCTCCAGGCATTGATTGCGATGCTCTACGCAGCGTCATGGTTCACCGGCGGCGCCTCCGCGGCGTACGCCACGTATCTCGAGACCCAAGTGGTCCCGTGGCTGCAACGCATCTCCATGGCCCTGGGGCTCTTCGCCCGAGTGCTGCTCTCGCAGGCAGAGGCCCAGGATCGGGTCAGCGCCGGTGAGAACGTGGACTTCAGCACGTTGCCGACCTACCGGACCCCACCCCTGCCTGATCGCGGCATCGACCGCTGGGACGGCGACGTCAGCGGCGGCAACGGCGGCCAGACTGACGGGGCTCCCACGACCGGCGCCCACGGACCTGCTGGCGTCACTGACCCCGGGCGCGATGCCGGCGGTGGACTGGACCGCGGCCTGACCGGCGGTGGCGCAGGCGGTGCCCTCTCAGGGGGCGGCGCGGGCGGTGCCCTGTCGGGCGGAGCAGGAGCAGGGGCTGGCGGTGGCACAGGCGGAACAGGGGACGGCCTGGGCACGGGCAGCATCGGCGGGGGCAGCATCGGTGGGGGCGGCGCGGGACTGGGCGCCCAAGGCGACGCGACCATCGGTTCCAGCCCCAACCTCAACGGCGACCTCGGTGGCAGCCTGCCGGGCGGTGCCGTCACCGACATGCCCGGCGATGCCGCTGGTTCGCCCGATGGTGCGGACGGGCAGGGCGGCTTGGGCGCCGCCGGCCTGGGGCTCGCGGGTGGCGCGGCTGCCTTGGGCTTGGGTGGCGCGGCACTGGCCAACCGGTCCGGCAGCAACGACCCCGACATCGATCGGCTCTCGGCCACCAACGGCCGCGGCAGCCGGGGTCCCCAGGTGCGCGAGCTCCAGGAGCGTCTGACCGCCGCGGGCTATGACACCAAGGGCGCCGATGGCGTCTGGGGTGCCAACACCCAGGCGGCGTACGACGCCTACCGGGCCGATCACCCGCTCACCACGCCGACCGGCACCGGCTTCACCTCGCCCGACGGCTTCGACTACCAGCAGGTGACCGGTGTGCGTGGCAATCCCAATGTCACCCCGGGCTTCCTCCGCGAGGTCGAGGCTGTGGCAGGGAGGTTGGGCGCTCGTCCCGAGCACCTGATGGCGGCGATGAGTTTCGAGACCGGCGGCACCTTCGCCTCCGATGTTCGCAACCCACGCAGCAGCGCTACCGGCCTGATCCAGTTCATGGGCGACACCGCCCGCGGCCTGGGGACCACGACCGCCGATCTGGCGCGGATGACCCCCACGGAACAGCTGGCCTACGTCGAGCGCTACTTCGCGCCGTACCGCGGCCAACTCGGTGACCTCGAGAGCGTCTACACCACGATCCTCTCCGGGCGCCCGTCTTCTGGAGACGACGTGCTGTTCAGCCAGGGGCAACGCGCCTTCGGGCCGAATCGCGAGCTCGACGTGAATCACGACGGCCGGATCACGGCCGCCGAAGCAACCGACCACGTCCGTCGCCGCCTCGGCGTCGCGGCGCCGGTCAGGTAGCCCCCACCACACCAGCACTATCCATCACCACCAGCTTCACCAACAAATCAAACAACCAGTAGCACTCACACAAAGGAGAACACGTCATGGCTATGAAAGGCATGGATGTCGAAGCAGGTCGTCAGTCGGCTCAGCAGATCAACCAGGGAGCCAGCGAGCTCGAGGCCTTGACCGGCCGGTTGAGCCAGTCGATCGAGGGCTTCGAATGGAACGGTCCCGACGCCGAACGCACGCGTCAGACCTGGCAGTCGGACTACCGCACGATGCTGACCCAGGTGAGCACCTCGCTGCAGGAGTTCTCCTCGCTGATCAACAACCAGGCGCAGGAACAGGAGCAGGTTTCCAGCTGACCTGACCGCGGGTGGCCACCTCACCCCGGTGGCCACCCGCGCACGTCTATCGAAGGAGGATCGATGCAGACCTGGACCCTGTCACTGCGGACCGCGCCCGAGTCGGGCCTGCCCTCGGTCGACGTACGCGTCCAAGCCCGCGACGAGGCCACCGTCGCCGATCTCGCTCGCGCGTTCGGCCAACACGTTGCTCCCGGTCAAGAACAACTCTTCCTCGTGCCGGTCGACGGCACTCACCCGTGGCCGGCCGACCGCCGCGTAGCCGAGTGCGGTCTGCGCGCCGGTGATCTGCTCGACGTCGCCCCAGCGTCCAGCACGTGGTTGGGCCAGGCGGGCAGCCAGACCCGCCCCCGCGCCATCCTCCGGGTCACGTCGGGGCCAGATCACGGTCAGCGGCTCCCCGTCCGCACCAACTCGATCATCTTGGGCCGTGGGCCCGCGTGCACCTTCCGACTGACCGACCCGATGGTGTCCCAACGGCATGCCCGCATCGTGCTCGGCGCCCGGCCGATGGTGTACGACGAGGGCTCGGCGCACGGCACGCTCGCCGGAGGCGAACCCGTCACCACCGGGCGCGAGGTCGACTGGGGTACCCCCATCCGCCTCGGCTCGAGCACCCTGATCATCGAACCCGGCGACACGGTGGTATCAGACCCGCCCGTATCGGTGTTCCGCTCCCCACGCTTCGGCGACCCGCTCGCCGAGGGCAAAATCGACATCCCCGCGCCACCCAGCAAGTCCCGACCCACCCCGTTGCCATGGGTGATGTTGGCGTTGCCGATGGTGATGGGCGCAGCCATGTTGGCGCGTTCGCGGAGCTCCTACGCGTTGGTCTACATGCTCGCATGGCCCGTCTTGGGCTACCTCGGTTGGATGCAGCAGAAGAAGGCGGCTGCGAAGCAATTCCGTGAGGAGGTCGAGCAATGGCAAGAAGACGTGACCGCCCTGACCTCGGCGCTGGACGAGGCGGCGACCGCCCAACGCACGCGGCAACACGACGACTATCCGGCCATCGAGTTGGTCCGGCGCCGGGCTCAGGCCCGCGATCGCTACCTGTGGGCCCGCAGCCAGAGCCGCTCGGGATTCCTGGTGACTCGGGTGGGCACGGGCACGGTGCCGGCCTTGCTCCGCGCGGATTTCGCCGACGGAGGTGATCGGGAGATCCGCCGGCCCCTAGCGGCCGAGCTTGCCGAACGCGCCACGTTGAGTGCGATGCCGGTGCTCGCCGATCTGACGACGGCCCCCCTGACCGCGATCACCGGCGATCCGCTCTCGGTCGATGCGCTGGCCCGGGCGATGACACTGCGGTTGGCTTTCGACCACTCCCCCGTGGACGTCAATATCGCGGGCTGTTTTGCGTCGGGCCGGTCGGCGCACGAAGCCTGGTTGCGCTGGCTGCCGCATGCCTCGGTGCGCCCCGGAGGCGCACCACCCGTGGCGGTCGGGGCGGCGGCGGGGGCGGCTCTGCTCGATCACTTGCTCACCGAAGACGCAACCGATACCCACACCGTGTGCTTCGTGGACGAGAACGCCGGCATCACTCGGCGCACCATCGAAGCCGCGGCGGCGGCGGCTCCGCAGCGCAACCTGCACCTCGTCTGGCTGGGTCGCGGCGCCGATCAGGTGCCCGCGGCGACGTCCCTGCTCATCGATCTCAACGCCGGGTCGGTCGGCCGGGGTGACCGGGGCGGTTTGGCCGACCTGGCCAGCCCGGACGGAATGTCCCTCGACCACGCCTGGCGCACGGCTCGCTCGATGACGGGGTACGTCGACGAGGCGGCCGTGTTGCCCCCGAGCACGGCGATCCCGGCGGAGGTCCGGCTGTCGGACGTCAGCAGCGACTTCGAAGACCTCGATGACCTCGACGCGGTGTTGCGACGCTGGTCGCAGAGCTCCGGCCTGCGTGCCCAAATCGGGGCGGGACTCGACGGTGTCGTGACCATCGACCTGCGCGAGGACGGCCCCCATGGGCTGGTGGCGGGCACCACGGGCTCGGGGAAGAGCGAGTTGTTGCAGTCCCTGATCTGCTCGCTGGCGTTGAACAACCCGGCCAGCCGGATCAACTTCCTCCTCGTCGACTACAAGGGCGGGGCCGCCTTTCGCGAGTGTGCCGACCTGCCGCACACGGTGGGCTACATCACCGACCTCACCCCGGCGCTGGTCTCCCGCGCGCTGATCTCCCTGGGCGCCGAGATCGCCTCCCGCGAGCACCTGCTAGCGAAGTACGCCGTGAAGGACCTGATCCAACTCGAGCGAGAGCACCCCGAGGCCGCACCGCCGAGTCTGCTCATCTGTGTGGACGAGTTCGCGGCGCTCACCTCCGAGGTCCCCGACTTCGTGGACGGCATGGTCAACATCGCCCAGCGAGGTCGCTCCTTGGGCATGCACGTCATCTTGGCCACCCAACGTCCCGCTGGGGTCGTGACGGGCAACATCCGAGCCAACACCGACCTGCGCATTGCGTTGCGCGTCTCCTCCGGCGACGACTCACGCGACGTGATCGATTCGCCGGACGCCGCCCGGATCTCGCGGGCGACACCCGGCCGCGCGTGGATTCGGCGTACGGGCCACGGGACCGCCGAACTCGTGCAGGCCGCCTGGACGGGAGCACAAGAGCCCCTCGACGCGAGCGCCGTCCCGGTGCAGGTGCGGGCGTTCACGGCCGCGGTCACCGACACCCGCCAGGTCGAGCAGGCCCTGGATCCGCGCACCGATCTGGATCGGTGCGTGACCACGATCCGGGGCGCCTTCGCCCACACCGGCGCCCCCGCGCCCGCACGGCCCTGGCTGCCCCCGCTGCCAGCGGAAGTGCCGTTGGAGGCCGGGGCCCTGGCGCGCCGCGCGTCGGGTCGACCGACGGCCGAGGTCGTGATCGGACGGGTCGACCAGCCGGCGCTTCAGCAGCAACCCGAGTTGGTCTTGGACCTGCGCAGCGTCGGACACGTGCTCGTGCATGGCGCCTCCGGGTCGGGCAAGTCCGAACTTCTGCGCACCGTGGCCGTGGCGGCCTCCCTGGGTGACGCGTACGCCGAGCGCGGGGTGGCGCCGTACGTCTATGCGATCGACTGCGCAGGCGGCGGACTCGCCGGGGTCAACTCGGTGCCCACGACCGCCGCGGTGGTGCCGGACGCCCAACCGGGACGGGTGCTGCGCCTGATCCGCCTGCTCAGCCGCACCGTGATCGACCGCGGCCAGGCGATTGCGGCGCGCGGCTGCGCCGATGTGGACGATCTGGCCGCTGCCGGTGTGCTGCTGCCGCGGGTCTACGTGCTCGTCGACAACCTGCCCGGGCTCGTGGAACTCCTCGAATCCGCCTCGACGATCGGTCGCGAGCACCTCGAGCAGTTTCAACGCGTTCTCCAAAACGGGCGCCGCACCGGCGTGCACATCATCGCCACCGCCCCCGGTCGCACCGGCGTGCCCACGGCGCTGGGTTCGGCCTTCGGCACGCGGATCGTGTTGCGGATGACCACCGCCGACGACTACCTCATGTTGGGGGTACCGAGCCAGATTCTGGACGCAGACAGCGTGCCGGGCAGCGGCCTGCTCGGCAAGCAGACCGTCCAGATCGCCACGGTGGGCGCTCCCGGCTCCAGCGCGGCCGCCACCCGTCTCGAGGAGGTATCGGCCCTGCTCCGCCCGCTGGTCGACGAGCGGGCAGCGGCGCCGGTCCCTGGGATGCCTCCGCGCCTGGACACCTCCCTGTTGCCCACGCCGGAGCGCGCGGTTGTGGGTCTTGCGGTGGACGCCGACGCGGTCGCGCCGATCGATGTCGACCTGTTGGCCGGTCCGGTGCTGATCGTCGGACGCTCGCGCTCGGGCCGCACCTCGGCGCTCGAGGGCCTCTCGGCCTTGGTCGCGCGCTCTGCGGATCCGCCCTACGTGGTCCGCACCCAGGATCTTGCGCGTGCGGTGGCCCAAGTCGAGGAGTTCTTCGACAATCCGGAACATTCCGCATCGTGGGCTCTGCTCATGGTGGACGGCGCCGAGCAGTGGGACACTGCTGCTGGCACGGACACCGAGATCCGCGCGGCGCGCGATCGACTGATCGCGGCCATCGACACCAATGCACGACGACTCGGGGTAGTCATGACCACGGACAGCGGAGAGGCTCGCCAGCGCGGCGGGCCCGAGGGACTGATCGGCGCGGCCAAGCGTTCGCGTCGCGGGTTCCTGCTCCAACCCGAGTGGAACGACGGGGATATTTTCGGGGTCACGGTGCCCACCAAGACCGTCGAACCGCTGACTGGTCCCGGTCGCGGCCTGTGGTGCTCCGACGGCGCGGCGGAGCTCGCGCAGCTCATCGCGGGTGACCCCGTCGTGCCTGCCCCCGGGGTCGGTGCGGCATGAGGTTGTCGTGGAGTTCGTTGCGCGCCGCGCTGCGCACCCGGCGTACGCCGCGCGGCACGGCCGAGTTGTCGGTCGGCGTGGTCGTCGCCTCCCTGTTGGCCGGACTGTTGTTCGGCAGTGGTTTGAGCCGCACCAGCGTCGACCTGGCCGACGGACTGACCTGGCTCGCCGATGACCCGTCGGGAGACGTGATCCAGATCAACCCCGCCACGGGTCGCCCCGAATATCGCATCGACGTGGGCACCCAGGGCGAAGACCTCGAAGTGACGCAGTACGACGGTCGGATGTTCGTGATCAACCACTCCACCGGCGAGCTGACCTCCTTCGACCTGACCAGCATCTTGTTCTCCGGCCGCCGGGGCGTGGCCGCCAACGGGGCGTCCGCGGTGCTCCAAGACGGTGGCCGGGTGTTCCTCGTCGACTACAGCCAGGGGTCGATCGCCGGCATCGATCCGGTCACCACCGACGCCCTCGGTGACCTGTGGCTCTCCCCCGAAGGACTGGCCGACGCCACCATCGACCGGGCCGGCAACATCTGGGCGGTTGACCCGCACGGCCTGATCACCCAGCTGCGCTGGTCGCCGACGTCGCAGAGTTTCATCGAGGAAGACACCCGGCAGGTCGACAACAGCGGCTCCAACTCGGTCCTCGTCGGCCACGACGTCGGCGCCACGCTGTTCGGACCCGATGCCGGCATCGTCGTGCAGGTGGGCACCGGCAACGACGTCGTGGCGGACGCCCCCGAACTCTCCGGCACGTTGGTGGCGCCCAACTACGCCCCAGCCGGGCTGGCGCCCGTCTCCTCCCCCGACACCGGATCGGTGATCATCGTCGGAGGCGACGAGGTGCGGCAGGTCAACGTCCGCGCGATCGGCTGCGAACGGCCAGACCGTCCCGAGGTTTTCGAGAGCATCGTTTATGTGCCGTGTCCAGGCGACGACCGAGTGGTGCGGCTGGCCCCCGACGGATCGCGGGCGGCCCCGGACATTGCGACCCCCGAGGGCGGCAGCCCCGAGTTGGTGTTGGACGACGGCAACCTGGTGATCAACGTCCCCGGATCGCGCGACGGACTCCTCGTCGAGGGCGACGGCTCCGTGCACGACATCACCCGCTATGACCCCGACATCCACGCCACCCCGGTGCACGGGGTCGACAACCCGCCCGACCCCCCGACCGCCGAAGAGGTCACCGAGCTCGTCGACCACGACAACGGATCGGACCCGGAGCCAGAAGAGACCGGCGGAGCCCCGACCGGGACCCCGGTGACGCCCTGCACCCCCGGGCGGCCAGGCTGCGACCAGGGAGCCGCCGGCGCCGGCGGCAACCCGTCACCCGACGGCCCGGGAGGCGGATCGGGGACCCACGAAAACCTCGATGCCCCGACCGCCGTCATCGCCTCGGCCCTGCCCGACGGAAGCGCCCAGGTGAGTTGGCAACACACCGGTCCCAGCGCCGAGGAGTTCGTGGTGGCGGAGTTGGGCGGTCCCACGCTCGCCACGGTCAACGGCCGCAATCGTCAGGCCGTCGTTTCGGTGTCCCCCGGCCCCGGTCATCAGTTCACCGTGACAGCGCGGCGCACCGGAGAGCCCGACAAGACCTCGGCCCCCTCGGCCGCGCTCGCCACCTCCGGGCGCCCCGGCGCACCCTCGGGGATCGGGGGTTCGGCGATGGGCAGCACCAACAACGACACGGTCACTGTCAATATCTCCTGGGGCGAGGCGCCGAGCAACGGCTCCCCGATCCTGAGTTACAGCGTCTCGGTCACCGACGGCCTCGGGTCGCGCACGCTCAACAGCACCAGCCCGAGTGCGTCGTACGTCACCTCTTGCGGAGATGGCCTGCCCTTCTGCAACCCGGGCACCATCACCGCGACCGTGACCGCCCACAACGCCAACGGCGACGGACCCAGCGCCACGGGTGCGGTGTCCTTCGACGGTCCGGTTGCCTCGCCCCTTCCCGGCGCCGGTGCCACGATCGTCACGTCCGAGAGCAGCTACGCCGACATCGAAGGCACCGGTAGTGCCACGCTCCAGCTAGGCCCCCCCGGCGACTGGGCGTCCTTCAACGGCACCTGCAGCTATGTCCACACCGGAAACACCGGTGGCGCAGAATCCGGCAGCATCGCGTGTGGCGCCAACAACCTGAACCTCGCGATCGACCACGGTATTCGTCGTGGCACGGGCACGGCGCAGATCAACCACAGCATCACCTTCACCGCCCAGAACCGCAACGGGTCGGTGCAGAGCGCGACCTTCGCGTGGACGATCGACCAAGACCTACTGTGTCCCCGCTGCCAGATCCCCTGAGCCCGCTCCCGAGAGGTTGCCCGTGACCACCCTGACCGCCCCCCCACCGCCTACCGAGCAGGACATCGCAGAGGTACGCCGCCTCCACCTGCGCCTGGGCGATGCCGTCGAAACCGCCGTGCACGGCAAGCGCGCGGCGATCGACCTGGTGCTGGTGGCGGTGTTCGCCGAGGGGCACGTGCTGATCGAGGACGTCCCGGGCACCGGCAAGACCACGCTGGCACGCTCGGTGGCCCGCGCGCTCGGCGGCCGGGTACGCCGGGTCCAGTTCACCCCCGACCTGTTGCCGAGCGATGTCACCGGCACCACTGTCTTCGATCCGCGCGACGGACAGGTGCGGTTTCGCCCAGGGCCGGTCTTTGCCAACGTCGTGTTGGCCGACGAGATCAACCGGGCTGCCGCCAAGACCCAGTCCGCGCTGCTGGAGGTGATGGAGGAACGCACCGTCACCGTCGACGGCGAAGGCCATCCGGTGCCGTCCCCGTTCTTGGTCTTGGCCACCCAGAACCCCATCGACCTCGACGGCACCTACCGCCTGCCGGAGGCCCAACTCGATCGCTTCCTGATCCGCTTGGCGCTGGGCTATCCCGACGCCGAACACGAGTTGGACGTGCTTCGACCGGGCAGCCGAGCGGGCCGGGTCGAGGATGTGCCGGTGGTGACCACCCCCGAAGAGGTGGCCGCCGCCGCCCGACGACTCATGCATCTGCACGTGGCCGATCCGTTGTTGCGCTACGTCCGCGAGATCGGCGTCGGGTTGAGGCGCGATCCCCGCGTCAGGTTGGGCTCGAGCACGCGGGGCCTGCGTTCGCTGGTGCGCTGCCTCCAGGTTTACGCCGCCGCGCAGGGCCGCCACTATGTGGTGCCTCACGACGTGCAACGCCTGGTGGAGCCGGTGCTCGCGCACCGGATCGTGTTGACCCGCGATGCCCTGTTGGCCGGGCACACGCCCACGGCGGTGCTCCAGGAAGTGCTGGGCTCCATCCAGCCACCCCAGCCCGATGGGAACTAAGCATGCGCGTCGGCGGGCGGCTCGGCCGGATCTGGTCCTCCACCACCGCTAGGGGGCGCTGGTGCGCGCTCCTCGGCCTGATCCTGCTCGCCCTCGGTGCGAGCTGGAGCTATCCGTTCCTAGCGGGGGCTGGTGCCTGTCTAGTCTTGTTGCTCGCGGCCGAGTTGTTGTCGGTGCTGCGAGCGCCGCGGCTCCAAGTGCGCCGGGCGGTGGCCCCCCACGTCGTACTCCGCAATGGGCAGTGTCAGGGCACCCTGCACATCAGTGGATCGCGAGCCGGAGCGTTGGCCCGAGTCGAAGCGTTCGACCTGGTCGACGACGATCCGGTGCCGGTGCCGCTCAGTGCCGGCTCGCGGGCACTGGCGGCCTCCGTCACCTACCAAGTGCCCACTCTGCGACGGGGCTTGATGACCGTGGGGCCGGCCGTGTTCCGCCGCCGCGGGCTCACCGGCCTCGCCGCCCGCCACGACACTGCCGGTGGCACCACCGAGGTCCGGGTGCTCCCGCAACGGGTCCCCCTCTCCGGCATCCCCTCCGGACACCGGCGCGCGACCATGGGCGGGGACGACTCGGCTGAGCAGGGCGGCACCGACCTGGTCGGGCTGCACGAGTACGCCATGGGTGAGGACTTGCGCCGGCTCCACTGGGCCACGAGCGCACGCACCGGCACGCTGATGGTGCGCGAGGATGCCGAGCCGTCCGAAGCTCATGTGTTGGTGTTGCTCGATGATCGGGCCGAGAGCTACGTGTCGGCCGAGGTGACCGATCTGGTGGACGGAGAACCCTTCGAGGAGGCGGTCGAGCTCACCGCGGCCTTGTGTCGCGCGGCCGTCGAGGCCGGCAGCCCCCTGCGGTTTCGCACGGCCAGCGAGAGATTCGAGATGCAGATCCCGGGCTCGGCAACCCGGGAACCCCGCCGCGAAGCCCGTGAGTTGGAATGGCTGCTGGCCGAGGTGCAGCTTGTCGAACGCGCCCACATCCCTCGCGCGACCCTTGTCGATCTGGATCTCGCCGTCGTGGTGACGGGCACGCACGCCGATCGTCGCGAGCTGGCCGCCACCATGGGCCATGCCCCGACGCGGGTGCTCGCGGTCGTCGATCCGACCCCCACGGTGATGACCGCCGATGAGGGTGGCGCGCTGGTTTTGCGGGGTCGTTCCTCCCAGGAGTTGGCGCTCGCCTGGGATGTGGGAGTCCGCCCATGACGCCGTCAACTTCCGCGGACAGCTCGATCGGCAAGTCGGCGTCGAGCCGCTTTGCGGGCGCGGGTCTGGTGGCCTGGGCTTGTGCGCTGCTGATTCTCGGCACCCTTTCGATCTCCGCTGCCTGGGGGCACTGGTTGCCGGTGCTTCTCATCGCCCTCTCGGCGGTGGCGCCGCTGTTGACGCTGCGCCAGGCCTTGGCGCTACGCGTGCCCCGGTGGTTGGCCACGATGAGTTTGCTGGCGCTGTTGCTGCTCATCGGCTACGTCTTGAACGCCAGCGCGGGGGTGTCGCTGGGTCAAACCCTGTCCGATGCGCTCCCCCGCCTGTTGTCGGAGCCCCAGCCACTCGCCGTACGATCCGATGTCCTCGTCGCGCCCTGCCTGGTGGCGGGCCTGGCCGGGCTGCTGACGGGCCTGCGGCTGGATTCCGCCACCAAGATGACCCCCGTCGCCGCGGCTTTCTCGTTGTACGTCGCCGGGCTGCTCCTGACCACGGGATCGGCGGACCCCTTCGGCGTGTTGGCGCTGGCCCTCCTGCTGACCACCGCGGCCGGGTGGGTGTTGCTCGATCCGAGCGCGGAACCATCCCGCAAGCGACTCGGTCGACTGGGCATTCCGCTGGCCGTGGGAGCCAGCGTGCTCGCCGGCTGCGGGCTGGTGCCCCTCGGCGCGGCGTACGAGCCTCGCGACCTGGTCGACCCGCCCCTGCTCACCGTCCGCCTGTCCAGCCCATTGCCGCGCTTGGGTGCCTGGGCGGCCAATCCGGACCTGGAGTTGCTGCGCGCCACCGGGGACGCGGTGCCGTTGCGCCTGGCGGTCCTCGACTACTACGACGGCGCGACCTGGCAGGCCGCCACGGAATATGCGCCCATCGGCACCCAGGGGGCCGACGCCTTGGCCCCCGGCACCGCCCCGCGCGAGGTGACCGTCAGCGTGCAGCTGGGCGAGCTCGGCGGCAACTGGCTGCCCACTCCGGGCCAGCCCGAACAGGTCAGCGACCCCAGCGCTCTGGTGGATCCGGCGACCGGCACGGTCTACGCCCCCGAGGTCGAAGCCGGCCGGTCCTATGACGTCGTTGCTTGGATCGACGCACCCGACCCCGAGGCGCTCCTTGAAGCGACCATCCCGGCCGTGGGCTCGGGAGTGGGCGACCTGGATCGCTATCTGCAACTGCCCGAGATCGGCTTCGCGCTTGCCGACTACGGCAACAAGATCACTGCTCGCGCGACCACGCCCTACGCGCGCGCTTTGGCCATCGAGGAGGCGATCCGACGCGATCGCAAGCTCTCCTCGAAGTCGATTTCCGGCTCGGCGCTCTGGCGCATCCAATCCTTCCTGCTGGAGGAGCCGGGTCGCCCGGGAGCGCGGGTCGGAACCTCCGAGCAGTTTGCCTCTGCGTTCGCGATCCTGGCACGGCAGAGCGGTCTGCCCACCCGAATCGTGGTCGGTTTCGGGCCCGGCCAGGAGGCTCCTGACGGCACCCGGGTCATCCGCGGGCGCGATGCCTTGGCCTGGCCGGAGGTCTACTTCGCCGATCTTGGCTGGGTGCCGTTCTCGCCGACGCCCCATGACGACACCTTCGCCATCGATCGTCCGGATCCGGGAAAGGCGCCCCTGGGCCCGGAAGACCCCACCTCCGAGCCCACGCCCCCGGAATCCGCGACGCCGCCACAGACACCGAAGCCGGAGCAGGCCTGGCCCTGGCGCCTGATCGGGGGCGCCGCCGGAGCTGTGCTGGTGGGCGGGTTGTTGTTGGTGCTCGGTGGGATGCGTTGGCGACGCCGCAGTCGCCATCGACGTCTCGGGGCACCGGGTTCGTGGGCCGAGATCCTCGACGCCCTGACGCTGGCGGGGCGTCGGTGGCCCTCGGCCGAATCGGCCACCGAGATCGGCGCCAGGGTACGGGGCGAGTTCGGCACCGACGCCGCCGCCGAGGTCGCCCGGGTAGCCGAGCGGGTAGCCTTCGGGCCGCTGCGGCGCGACCATCCCGAGTCGTCGGCGCTGCGCGCCCAGGTGCGCGACGTACGCCGTCGATTGCGCCGCAGCCTGCCCTGGTGGCGGCGCTGGTGGTGGAGTTTCGACCCTCGCGTTTTCCGAGCCGCACCCGCGGGAGAACTAGAAGGTGATGCAGCGCACGTTGGAGGCGCCGATCTCACCGGTGACCAGGTGCACGGTCATGGCGAAGCAGTAGCGGTCGCCTGGTCGCGTCACGAGTGACAGCGTGGTCGACCGCGTGCCCGGATCAAACGCGCTCAGCGGCTGGCGCGGCTTCGGCACGGTTTGGTAGAGCGTGAAATAGCCCGCCCCCTCCGTGGGATCGGTCCAGGCCAGGTCAACCCCCGATCCGGTGGCCTTCAGGCTGCGGATCACGAACTTAAGGTCCTCATCCGGCTTGGGCACCTGCGGATCACCGGTTTGCGTGGGCGCTGCGGTGAGCGACCCGACCGGCTGGGAGCCGATCCCGGACGGCGTCTCTGTCGCGGTCTGCGAGCCACGATTGCGCAACAGGAACCCGCCCACTCCGAGCGTCAATCCGATGACGAGCGCCAACACCCCCAACGTGAGCAGGGTACGCCGCCGACGGCTCGCCGGTCGCGCCGGCGTGAGGCCCCCATGGTCGGCGCCGGAGCCAGCCACCTCGGGCGCGTACGCCGGGTGCAGCACCGAACCGGTCGGGTCCGCATCGGGATCGTCGGTCGGCGCATGAGCCAGCACCGAGAGCGATACGGGCTCTGGGGCCGCGATCGACGTGGGGGCCGGGGCTGCAGGGAAAGCGGGCGCGGCGACCCCCGGCAACACGTGTTCGAGGTCGGCTCTGCGACGGGTGGCATCGGAGGGCTCGGGTGGCGCGGTCGGCAAGCCCGGGTCGGGCGCCCAGAGGGCATCGACCTCGTCCGTCGCGCGAGCGGCCGAGCGAGGTTCGGGGGCGACCGAAGCGGACACCGGATCCGGGGGCGGGTCTGCGACGTGCGAAACGCGGGTGTCGGGAATGCCGCCGGTCGATTCGGGTTGCCACGCGGTGGTCCGCACACCGGCGAGCGCATCGCGCAATTGCGCGGCCGAATGCCAGCGATCGTCCACCTGCTTGGCCAGACAGCGATCGATGATGGCACCGATGCGGGCCGCCTCGGGCGCGGCAAGTTTGCGATGGGGCTCGGTGCGGGCCCGCCGGAGGTAGGCCAGGGCGGAGTCATCGTCGGGATCGTCGCTGGCAAACGGGGGACGCCCATCGATCAAGGTGAACAACGTCGAACCCAGCGACCAGATGTCGTCGGCGGCCGTGGGCGGATAGCCGTCGAGGATCTGCGGGGCGGCATGGCGGTAGGTGAAGGTCTCCACCGACGAGGTGTGTTCTGAGTCGGCCAGGCGCGCGATGCCAAAGTCGGCCAGCACCCACGAGGTGGGCAAGACGAGCACGTTCTGCGGCTTGACATCGCGGTGCAGCACCCCGCGCTCGTGTGCGAATGCGAGGGCATCGGACAACACCACACCGAGGCTGATCACTTCGTCCACCGGCAGGGGGCCGTGGGCCTTCAGCCGGTCATGCAGGGTGCCACCGGGATAGAAGTCCATGACGATGCACGGCCGGCCCAGCGACGTGATGCCGGTGGCCAACACGTTGACGATGTTGGGGTGTTGCCGCCCGAGCTCCACGGTGATCTCGACCTCGCGAGCAAACCGCGCGGCGCGCGTCTCGTCCTCGACGCCCAACACCTTGATCGCGACGTCACGGGTCAGCCCGATTTGCCGCGCCCGATAGACGACAGAGTCCCCACCCCGGCCGATCTCGACCAGGTGTTCATAACCGTCGACCGTCTCGGTCGGGGCTTGTGCGGGCGCGGCGGGACGCCAACCGTTGTCATCGCCCACAGACACTGCGACTCTCAGTCGGCGTCGGTGGTCTCGTCGACGCCGTCCTGCTCGGCCGCTGGAACACCGATCGTCCCGTCGGGCATCAGGTTGGCCAGCTCCACGACGTTGCCCGAGGCATCGGTGACCAGGGCGCCCTCGACCAGGGTCGCCAGCGCCTTGCCGCGCAGGATCTCCTGGATCAGTTCGGGGATGTGGTTGTGCTCGAACATGTGGTTGGCGAATTCCTGCGGATCCTGGCCGGCCTGCTGCGCGCGGCGTACGAGATGCTCGGACATCTCGTTCTGCTCCACCCGCAACTCCGACTCTTGGGCGATCTTGTCGAGCACGAACTGCGCGGTGACGGCGTCGCGCACGCGGCGGTCGAGGTCGGCCTCGAACTCCTCGATGGTCTGCCCCTCGTCGGTGAGGTAGGCCTCCATCGTGACGCCGGCGTACATCAGCTGCTGCTCCAGGTTGGCCCGGCGCGCATTGAGCTCCTCGGTGACCAGCGTTTCGGGAAGCGGGATCTCGACCTTCTCCAGCAGGCTCTCGAGCACGGCATCGCGAGCGGCCGCGGCCTGCTCCAAACGCTTGCCCCGGCCCAGGCGCCCGCGCACGTCGTCGGCCAATTCAGCGACGGTGTCGAACTCGCTGGCAAGTTGGGCGAATTCGTCATCGTTGGCGGGCAGCTCCTGCTCCTGCACCTGGGTGACCGCCACCATGACGTCGACCTCCTGGCCGACCAGGTCGCCGCCCACGAGTTGGGAAGCGAACGTTTTCGCCTCGCCTGCGCTCATGGCCAGCAGGGCCTCGTCAAGACCGTCGAGCATGCCGCCACGGCCCACGCGGTAGGACATGCCGGTGACCTCGGCACCCTCGACTACAGCGCCGTCCTGGGTGGCCTTGAGGTCGATGACCACGAAGTCACCGTCGGCGGCGGGGCGTTCGACGTCTTGCAGGGTGGCGAAGCGCTCGCGCAGCGCCTCGATCTGCTCCTCGACCTCGGTATCGCTGATCGAGATGTCGTCGACGTGAGCGGTCAGGCCTGCGGTGTCGGGCAGCGTGAACTCCGGGCGAATGTCAACCTCGGCGGTGAACTCCAGCGCCTCGTTGTCCTCGAAGCGCGTGACCTCGATGTCGGGCTGTGCCAGCGGCTGCAACGAGTTGGCCTGCAACGCTTCGGCGTACTTCTTCGGCACCACGTCGTTGATCGCCTGGTCCAGCACCGCACCACGGCCGACCTGGCGATCGATCACCATCGGCGGCACCTTGCCGCGACGGAAGCCGGGGACGTTGATCTGCTTGGCGATCTGCTTGTACGCCGCGTCGAGGCTCGGCTTAAGCTCCTCGAAGGGCACCTCGACAGTCAACTTGGCCCGAGTCGGGCTCAATGTCTCGACGGCGCTCTTCACAGGTGGTCTCCGATCATTTACACGTGTCTATTGGGTGGGTCGGTTGAGAAGTTGTACGTCGGGGCGACAGGACTCGAACCTGCGGTCTCCTGCTCCCAAAGCAGGCGCGCTAGCCACTACGCTACGCCCCGCCAAGTCGACCCTGGGGCCGGCTTGGAGCGGATGACGGGAATCGAACCCGCGTAGCCAGTTTGGAAGACTGGGGCTCTACCATTGAGCTACATCCGCGTGCGAGTGACGACGACTCGAAACCCGTCGAAATCCGCGGATGTCATGGTGCCACACGCGGGCCCGTTGACCCCAACCGAGACCGCCACCTGGTCACCGAGAAGGTCTGCTGATCCGGTGCCGTCAGCGCCGATGGATCAAGAGCAGGGCGCGATCGTCGTTGCGCGATCCCAGGCTTTCGATCAACCGCTCGGCTCCCTGCTCGAAGTTTCCCCGCAGGTCACGCTCCGCCTGCCCCACGAGCCGGTCGATGCCCAGACTGATGTCCCGAGTCGGGGTCTCCACCATGCCGTCGGTGTAGAGCAGGATCACGTCGCCGGTGCGCATGATGCTCCTGGTGCCGGTGAACTCGGCGTCCGGGATCAAGCCCAGCAACGGCCCCTCGGTGTCGTGGACCGACCATCGTCCCGAGCCCGCCGTGAGCTGCACCGCTGGCGGGTGGCCGGCCGTCCACACCCGCACCTCACCGGTTTTGAGGTTCAGCGAGAGATGGATGGCCGTGGCAAAACCCTCGTCCCAGTCTTGGCGCAGCAAGAAGTCGTTGGCCGCCGGCAAGAAGTCTTCGGCGCGCAGCGCACCCAGCAGGCCGCCGAACGCGCCCGAGAGGAGCAGGGAGCGGGTGCCGGCTTCGTCGCCCTTGCCGGACACATCAACGACCACGACATCGAAACGGTCGGCGTTGTGGGGGCGGGCGGCGACGATGAAGTCGCCCGCAAAGGGTGAGCCATCGGCGGACTTCAGGGCGCTCTCAACATACCAATCTGCCGGCAGGTCCGGCAGCCCACTTTGCCGGTTGATCCGATCTCGTAGGTCCACCAACATCGACTCGCCGCGGGCACCCGCGACTCCCAGCCGCGACCGCCTGAACGAGGCCAGCAAGATGATCAGGCCCAAGGTGAAGACAACCAAGATCTGCAAGATCACCTCGGTTCCCATGGTGGGCTGGCGAGGAATCACCACCGACAAGCCACCGAGCGTGATCACCACGAACCACGGGAGCTCGCGGGGACCGAGATTGAGGTTGCCCAGGGTCAGCGGGATGGCCAAGAGGGCGATCGGCAACAGGTCGGGCCAGATCCCGATCGCCATGGCGAGAGCGACGCTGGCCACGGTCAACACGACGAACAACCGGGTATCCCCCGACCGCGCAAAGCGGGTCAGGTTGAACCGGGCTCGGCGCAGACGCGAGATCCCGGCCGACGGTGCGGTCGCGCGCTCTGCGCTCATGGGCGTGGAATCCTCGGGCCGTGGGGTGGCATCACTGTAAGGCCCGGGAACGGAATTTGCGTTGGCAATGCCCACACCAAAACACGTTGCGGCCAGCGAGTACGTCGGTCCGGACGAGGGTGCCGCAGACATGGCACGGCTGTCCAGTGCGTCGATAGACATAGACCTCGCCACCATGGTCGTCGACCCGCGGCGGCCTGCCCATCGCCTCGGGCGTGTGTTGGGGGTGCACGGTGTCGATGCGGCCGGTGCGCACCCCTTCGGCCAAGAGGTCCACGAGGTCCGCCCAGATCGCCTCGAACTGTCCGCGGCGCACCGTCTTGCCGGGACGCAGCGGATGCATCCGGTGCCGATAGAGCACCTCGGCCCGATAGACGTTTCCGATCCCCGCGAGCACCGTCTGATCCATCAACAGCTCGCCGATCGGGCGGCTGGACCTGGCGATCTTGGCCCAGGCCCGCTCGGGATCGGCATCGGGACGCAGCGGATCCGGGCCCAGTTTTGCGATGATCTCCGTGCGTTTGGTGGCACCGATCAGGTCGCACTGCGTGGCGCCGCGCAGGTCGGCGTACGCCCCAGGACCGATCACCCGGAGCCGCACTTGCCCCACCGGCACCGGGACCTCGGCTGCCTCGGTGTGGACGTCGAAGTGACCGATCAGTCCCAGATGGATGTGCACGAAACGTTCGCCCTCGAACTCCACGAACAGGTGCTTGCCCGCCGATTCGGCGGTCACCAGCATGCCACCGTCGAGTTGGGCGGCGTCGGCCGCAAACCGGCCCTGCGGCGAACTCACCCCGACCTGTTGACCGGCGAACGCGCTCGCCAGGTCGTCGGCCAGTCGCCGCAGCGTATGCCCCTCAGGCATCGCCGTCGCGAAGCGCCGAGCGCGGGAGCGGCGGCAGCTCGCCGGTGGATTCGTACGCCGCCACCTGGGCGATCCGGCGTACGTGGCGCACGTCGTGGGTAAACGCGGTGGCGAGGAACACCTCAACAAAGCGCGTGAGGTCCTCCAGCGGATGCAGTCGCCCGCCCACCGAGATGACCTGGGCACCGTTGTGCTCCCGGGCCAAGACTGCCGTCTCCTCCGACCAGACCAGCGCGCAGCGAATCCCGCGCACCTTGTTGGCGGCCATCTGTTCGCCGTTGCCCGACCCTCCGATCACCACACCGAGCGCCTCGACCTCGTTGGCCAGATCCGCAGCGACACCGGTGGCAGCCCGCAAACAGAAGACGGGGTAGTCGTCGAGCGCGTCATAGACGAACGGCCCATGATCGACCGGGGTGTAACCGTGCTCGCTGAGCCAGCCCTTCAGGTGGTCTTTGAGCTCGAGGCCGGCGTGGTCGGAGCCGAGGTGAACGCGCATGAGCGGCATTCTGACAGACGACTAGCGGGCCATCAGCGCGTCCATGGCGACCGCCACTGCCGCGGCCACCCGGAAGTCGACGCGGGGGTCCGGCACCGTGACCGTGTATTTGTCGCGCATCGTGGCTTGGCGGGTGCTCGAGAGCAGGGTCTTGCCGGTGCCCGCCTCGATGAAGTCGAAGTGGATCGGGAGAAAGGGGACGTCGGAGAACCGACGCAAGATCGCCACGACCTGGTTGCGCTCCTGGCCGGTGCCGGCGTACCCCGGCCCCTCCAGATGGAAGGTGGACCGCAGGAGGCTGGCGCCGAAGTCCTTGCGGAAGAACGCCATCTGCGCTCCCGTTGCGTCGGTGATGTCGTAGCCCGCATTGAGGTCCATCACCGCGCGAGCCTTGAACCCGAAAACCGGTTGGGTGCGGGCGGCGTCTTCGAAGAAGGTGACCTGCTCCTTGAAAGCGAAACGCTTCTGCTCCGCCGTGGCCAACACCTGCCCCATAGAGCCGTCGGGGTTCGCTGCGATCACGTCATAACGGTTGACCATCATCGTGAACTTCTGTTTGACGAAGAACTGCGGCAGGTGGACGGTTTCGCTCATGGCTGACTCCTCGAGTGGCTGGTGTGGGCGGACAAGTGGGTGCGTGCCGCAGCGACGAAGGCGGCGATGAGCGGGTGGAGCGGCGCGCCCGCCAAGGCCCCGATGTGTGGCTGGAACATGGAGGTGACGAAGAACGGGTGATCAGGAAACTCTAAGACCTCGGCGCCCGCATCGGGGGCCGTCGCGCCGACGACGACACCAGTTTCGACGAGGCGGGAAATCGCTTCGGATGTCGGCGCGTAGCCGCAGAAGTGCATTCCGCGGAACGGGGTGGCGACCAGCCCCGCGAACCGGGTCCCCGGAACCGGGGTGACGACCCGTTCCTCACCCTGCAGACTGCACGCCAAGACGGTCACGGCGTGCGTGGAGTCGTCTCCGGCGGAATCGTCGGATTCGGCGTGTGTCGCTGCCTGGCCCAGGTGACGCAGGGCCTCGATCACGGCGTACTGCATGCCACCGCAGGTGCCGAGGAACGGCACCCGGTGGTCGCGCGCATAGGCGATCGACGCGAGCGCGCCGGCCTCGTCGGCGTACGGCGAACCAGGGACCAACCACAGTCCGTCGAAGTGCGCCAACCCCTCACCAACGGCGCCCGTGGGCACCCACGCAGTCTCGGCGTCGAGCTGATCGCACACGGCGTCGAGCTCGAGGTGACTGCGATGAGTGCTGCGATCGCCGAGCAACGCGATCCGAGGCCTGGTCGAGGTCACGACTCAAGCCTGGCGAGCTCCTCGACGATCAACTCGGGATCGAGCTTGGTGAAGACCGGGGTCGGTTTGTCGACGGGGGCACCCACCTTGATCGGCTGTCGCTCCCAGGCCGGGAGATCGGTGTAGTCGCCGGTGAGGATCGGGTACGACGCCCCGCCGTCAAGGTCGGCGACCTCCTCCAACCTCGGCATGGGCGCGATCCGTCCACTGCCACCAAACGTGGCGTCGATGGCGTTGGCAGCGAACGGCAAGAACGGCGACAGCACCACGTTGAGATCGGCCACCGCCTGGGCCACGACGTGCAGGACCGTCCCCAACCGGGCCCGCTGGTCGTCCTCCTTCAGCGTCCACGGAGCCTGATCGGAGACATACTTGTTGACCTCCGACACCGCGCGCATGGCCTCGCCGATCGCCTGTTTCTGGCGATGTCGGGCGATCAGGTCGCCCACGATCGTGAACGCCTCCAGCGTGACGTCCAAGACGGCTTGGTCTTCGGCCGTGAGCTCGCCCGCCGGTGGGATCGCGCCGAAGTTCTTCGCGATCAACGTGGCGGTGCGGTTGACCAGGTTGCCCCAGCCCGCCACGAGCTCGTCGTTGGTGCGGCGGACAAACTCGGCCCAGGTGAAGTCGCTGTCTTGATTTTCGGGTCCGGCCGCGGCCACGAAATAGCGGAACGCATCGGGCTGATAGCGACTCAACAGATCGCGCACATAGATCACGACCCGCTTGGACGAGGAGAACTTCTTGCCCTCCATGGTCAGGAACTCGCTGGACACCACCTCGGTGGGCAGGCTGAGCGTCCCGAACTGTCCGGGCTCGCCCCCCCGCTCGCCGAGTCCGTTGTAGCCGAGTAGCTCAGCTGGCCAGATCTGGCTGTGGAAGGTGATGTTGTCCTTGCCCATGAAGTAATAGGACACCGCGTCGGCTTCGCCACCGGCCGTCGGGTTCCACCACTGCCGCCAGGCCTCCGGGTCGCCGCTGCGGCGAGCCCATTCGATGGAGGCGGACAGGTAGCCGACCACCGCGTCGAACCACACGTAGAGCTTTTTGTTCGGGTTGTCGATCCACCCGTCCAAAGGAACGGGGATGCCCCAGTCGATGTCGCGCGTCATCGCGCGGGGCTTGATCTCCGAGAGGATGTTCTGGCTGAACTTGATCACGTTGGGCCGCCACAGCCCGGTCGCTTCACGGCCATCGAGCCACTCCCCCAAGGCCTCGGCCAAGGCAGGCAGATCGAGGAAGAAGTGCTGGGTCTCGATGAACGCAGGGGTTTCGCCGTTGATCTTCGACCGGGGATTGATCAGTTCGTGCGCGTCGAGTTGGTTGCCACAGGTATCGCATTGGTCGCCGCGCGCGCCGTCGGCACCGCAGATCGGGCAGGTCCCCTCGATGTAGCGATCCGGCAGGGTGCGCCCGGTCGAGGGCGAGATGGCGCCGTAGGTCGTCTGCTCGACGAAGTAACCGTTGCGATGCACCCCCAGGAACAACTCCTGGACCACGGCGTAGTGATTGCGGGTCGTGGTGCGGGTATAGAGGTCGTAGCAGAGCCCCAGCGCCTGCAGATCCTCGGCGATCAGCCGATGGTTCTGGTCGGCCAATGCCTGGGGGCTCAGACCGGCTTCGTCGGCGGCGATCAGGATGGGGGTGCCGTGCTCGTCGGTCCCCGACACCATCAACACCTCGTGGCCGGCCATCCGCATATAACGGCTGAAAACGTCGGAGGGTACGCCGAAGCCGGCGACGTGGCCGATGTGGCGCGGGCCATTGGCGTAGGGCCAGGCAACCGCGGAGAGGACCTTCATGGTGGTGATCCTATGAGTCGCCGTCCACCGGGTTTCGCTCAGGTGAAGTCGAGTTCCCCGGTGCGCGAGCGCTTGAGCTCGTAGAAGTAGGGGAACTTCGCCACGGCGACGCACCCATCCCACAGGGTGCCCGCCGCTTCGCCTCGCGGAATCTTGCTCAGGACCGGGCCGAAGAACGCCGAACCCTCGAACGAGATCGTGGGGGTTCCGACGTCGTCGCCGACCTGGTCCATGCCCAGGTGATGCGAGATCGCGATGGCTTCGTCGTACGACGGATCGTCCATCGCGTCGACCAACTCGGCCTCAAGCCCCACGTCGGCGACCGACGCGGCGATCATCTCGCGGGTGATGCCCTCCTGCTGGTTGTGAATGCGGGTGCCCATCGCGGTGTAGAGCGGCAGCAACACGCTCTTTCCGTGCTTCTGCTCGGCGGCGATGCACACGCGCACGGGGCCCCACGCAGTCTTGAGGAGCTCGCGATATTCGTCAGAGATGTCCTTGTCCTTGTTGAGGTAGGCCAGGCTCATCACATGCCACGTGACGGAGATGTCACGCACCTTTTCGACTTCGAGGATCCACCGTGAAGTGATCCAGGCGAACGGGCAGCGGGGGTCAAACCAAAAGTCAGCGTTAGTCACGGGTTCAAACTACCGGTCGAGGTGTATCTGCGGCCACGGAGATGGTTCCTGGTTTCCACACGACGGGAAAGGAACCCCTCATGGCTAGCAATCCGATCGGCTTGAGCATCGCCGCGCTTTCCGCCCAACGGGCCAGCCGTGAGCGGGCCGCCCGACGCACCCCCGCGCGTACGCCGCGCAGGGACCTGCCCTCCGCGCCCGTCGCAGAGCAGGGCCCGTCCGGCCGACACAAGCGCGCGCCACGCCAGCCCTGGCTCAAGGGCGCGCAGCAGGCGTAGATCCCGTCCGCGGGCACATGGGGTTTCGCAACAAATGGGAGCGCCGGTGTCAGCAAGTGACACCCACGCTCCCCTTAGTTCAGGCCAACCCCTTGTCGGACAATGGCCACCGGATGCGATGATGCCGAGCATGCCTGGAACCAATCTGACTCGAGACGAGGCCGCGACCCGCGGAGCACTCCTCTCCGTTGACTCCTATGCCATCGACCTGGACCTCACGGTTTCCGACAAGGTCTTCGAGAGCACGACCGTGATCCGGTTCTCCTGCTCGCAGCCCGGCACCGACACCTTCGCCGACCTGCACGGCGCCACGGTGCACGAGATCACCCTCAACGGGGAGCGGCTCGACCCCTTCGAGGTTTATCGCGATCAACGCATCGCCCTGCACAACCTGGCCGCCGACAACGAGCTGCGGGTGTTCTGCGAGTTGCCCTACTCCCACACCGGGGAGGGCCTGCACCGGTTCGTGGATCCGGTCGACAACCGCGTCTATCTCTACAGCCAGTTCGAGGTCCCCGACGCGCGCCGGGTCTACACCACCTTCGAGCAACCCGACCTCAAGTCGGTCTTCACGTTCACCGTCACCGCACCGCTGAGTTGGAAGGTCGTCTCCAACTCCCCCACCCCCACGCCCGAGGATCTCGGTGGTGGCTCGGGCCGGTGGAGCTTCGCGCCCACGATGCCGATGTCGACCTACATCACGGCGCTGGTCGCGGGTGACTACCACGAGGTCCGCGACACCTACGTCGGGAAGCACGGCACCATCGAGCTGGGCCACTTCTGTCGCGAGTCCATCAAAGACCAACTCGATGCCGACGAACTCAACAAGATCACCAAGCAGGGCTTTGAGTTCTTCGAGGCTGCCTTCGACTACCCCTACCCGTTCGGGAAATACGACCAGCTCTACGTGCCCGAATACAACATGGGTGCCATGGAGAACGCGGGGTGCGTGACCTTCCGCGACGAATATCTCCCCCGCTCGCGCCAGGTGCACTCGTTCTACGAGCAGCGCGCCAACACGATCCTCCACGAGATGGCGCACATGTGGTTCGGCGATCTGGTGACGATGCGGTGGTGGGACGACCTGTGGCTCAACGAATCCTTCGCCGAATGGGCCTCCCATGACGCGATGGTGAGCGCCACCGAGTTCACCGAGGCCTGGACCGGTTTCACCAACGCCCGCAAGAACTGGGCCTACCGGCAAGACCAGTTGCCCTCGACCCACCCCATCGCCGCGGACAACTACGACCTCCAGGCCGTTGAGGTGAACTTCGACGGCATCACCTATGCCAAGGGCGCCTCCACCCTCAAGCAACTGGTCGCCTGGGTCGGCATCGACGGCTTCCGGGCCGGGCTGCGCGACTATTTCAAGGCGCACGAGTTCGCCAACTCGGAGTTCAGTGACCTGCTCGCCGCGCTCGAAAAGTCTTCGGGTCGCGAGCTCGACTCGTGGGCCCAGGAGTGGCTGCAGACCTCGGGGGTGAACACCTTGTCGCCCAACTTCTCCCTGGACGAGAGCGGCAACTTCGCGAGCTTCGCGGTCGCCCAAACCGCGGCGGAGGAGTTCCCCACGATCCGTCGGCATCGGATCGGCATCGGCTTGTACGACGTGAGCGACGGCGCGCTGCGGCGGCGTACGGCGCTCGAGATCGACGTCGAAGGCGCGTCGACCGACGTACCCGCCCTGGCGGGGGTCGCCCAACCCGATCTCCTGCTGCTCAACGACGGCGACCTGACCTACGCCAAGATCCGCCTCGATGAGCGGTCGTTGGCGACAGCGGTCGGTAGCATCGACCAGATCGACGACTCGCTCCCCCGGGCCCTCCTGTGGGGCGCCGCTTGGGACATGACCCGGGACGCCGAAATGGCGACCACCGACTTCGTTGAGTTGGTGTTGCGCGGGATCGGCACCGAGACTGACACCACAGCCGTGAGTCGGCTCCCCGCCTATGCGCGCCAGGCGATCAACTACTACTCCCACCCCGCCACCCGTGAGGCGCTGCGCGGGCGTTGGGAGGCCGGTCTGCGACGCCTGCTCGACGGCGCCACGCCTGGTTCGGACCATCAGCTGGCCTTTGCTCGTGCCTACGCCGCCACGGCCCACACCGAGGAGGCGGTGGGTTTCCTTGCCGGACTCCTCGACGGCACCGCGACGTTGACGGGGCTCGATGTCGACACCGACCTTCGGTGGACCATCTTGACCAGCCTCGCCGGAAACGGTCGCGCCGACCAGGAGCGGATCGAGGAAGAGCTCGCCCGCGACAACACCATCTCCGGGCAGGAGCATGCGGCGATGGCCCTGACGGTGCGCCCCACCGCGGAGGCCAAGGCCCAGGCCTGGCACGACGCGATCGAGCGCGACGATGTCGCCAACGAGACGCAGCGCCAGATCGCCTACGCGTTCCAGGTGCCGGGTCAAGCCGAGTTGCTGGCGCCGTACTTCGAGAAATACCTCGAGGTCGCCGACACGATCTGGGAGGAGAAGGGCACCCAACGTGCCTCGACGGCTTTGGAATACATGTTCCCGATGCCGTTGGTCTCGGAGGCCACGCTGCGCCGGATCGATGAGTGGTTGGCGTCGTCGACGGCCAATCCGGCCGCCAAACGCTATGTCAGGGAAGGCCGGGCCGACATGGCGCGCTCACTGGCTGCCCAGGCGCGCGACGCGCGCTAGCCCCTATTCGGCGGCTGGTGCCTGGAGTTGCGGGGCCCCTACGGAGGCGTCGAGCTCCGGGGCGTCGGCGGATGCGTCGATCTCCGGCGTGTCGTCCCTGGTGTCCGGCGCTTCCTCGTCGGTCGCCCGCTTGACGAAGTGCGGCAGGCTGGTGACGAAGGCGATCAGCGCAAACAGCAGCGACGGTGCCACGACCAGCACGAGCAGGGCGTTGGTCCAGCTGACCGGTTCGGGGTCGCTCCACCCCTCGGGTACGGCGTTGGCTGGGGTGGCCAACCAGATCGCGGCGAACAACCCCGTGACCGTAGCGACCGTGGTTAGCAAAAGAAGTGAGCGCTTCACAGCCGCAGGATAACGGCTCACGACCGACGCCCGACATACTGGCCACCATGGATTGGCCCCAGATCGCCGACTTCCTCACCGGCAAGCCACTGACGATCGTTGCCCTCATCGCGGTGGGACTGGTGGTGCGTTGGCTGACGCATCGCCTGATCGATCGACTCGTGGCGCGCGCCGAGGACGGCGTACTCCCCGATCGGATGGCGCACCTCAGCGGCTCCGACCCGGCGCGTCGGCAGTTGCGGGCACGCACGATGGGCAGTCTGCTGAAGAGCATCATCAGTGGCGTCACGGTCGCGGTCATCGCGACCATGATCTTGGACCTCTTCGTCGATGTCGCACCGATCGTGGCCAGCGCCGGCATCCTCGGTGTCGCCCTGGGCTTCGGCGCGCAGAGTCTCGTCAAGGACTTCCTGTCCGGCATCTTCATGATCGTGGAGGACCAGTACGGCGTCGGCGACGTCATCGACCTAGGTGAGGCGATCGGGACTGTCGAAGCGGTGAGCCTGCGGGTCACCCGGCTCCGCGACGTCAACGGCACCGTTTGGTATGTCCGCAACGGCGAGATCCTGCGCGTGGGCAACAAGAGTCAGAACTGGGGCCGCTCGGTGCTCGACGTCGTGGTAGCTCCCGACGAAGACGTCGCACGCGTGCGCGCGGTGCTCGAGGACGTCGCTCACGATCTGTGGACCGATGAAGACTTCCAGGGAGTGGTGATCGAGGCGCCGGAGGTCTGGGGTGTCGAGGCGATCACCGCCGAAGGGGTGACGGTGCGGGTTACGCTCAAGACGGCGCCCATGGAGCAGGGCCGGATCGCGCGCGAGATGCGAGCCCGGATCAAGGCCCGCTTCGCGCACGAGGGGATCCGGTCGCCGGCGCCCCTGCGAACCAACTGGGAGACGCCGGCGGCCGGAAGTTAGCCAGCCAGGGAGTTAGCCGGCAGGAGTTAGCCGGCCAGGGAGGCGTTCAGCGTGATCGGAGTGGCCGCCAAAGCCCCGCTCACCGGGCAACCGACCTTGGCGCCCTCTGCGGCAGCAACGAAGTCTTCGGAGCTCATCCCGGGAACCACGCCCACCACCGTCAGGTGGATGCCGGTGATGCCGGTGCCGGGGACGAGGGTGACGTCGGCGCGGGTGTCCAGGGACGTCGGAGGCGTGCCCGCCTTGGACAGCCCGGCGGAGAGGGCCATCGAGAAGCACGACGAATGGGCCGCCGCGATGAGTTCCTCCGGGCTGGTCTGCCCATTGGCGACCTCGGAGCGGGAGGGCCACGACACGTCGAACGTGCCGATGCCCGACGATGCCATCGTGACCTGACCGATGCCCTCCATCAGGGTGCCTTCCCAGCGGGTGGTGGCGCTACGCGTGGTGCTCATCAGGGTTCTCCTTCGAAGGGGGTGGAGCGAAACTGCGTCGAGTCTTCCACGCCGATGCGACCAGGTCGGACCCGCGACGGCAGAATGGACCCGTGAGCACGTTCTACGAGGAAATTGGCGGCCTCGACACGATCCGCACGATCGTGAGCCGCTTCTATGCCGGAGTCGCCCAGGACCCGGTCCTGCGACCGCTCTATCCCGAGGCGGATCTCGCTCCCGCTGCCGAGCGGTTCACCCTGTTTCTGGCGCAATATTGGGGCGGCCCGACGACGTACTCCGACCTGCGTGGCCACCCGAGGCTGCGGATGCGACACGCGCCGTACGCCGTGACTCCCCTGGCCCGCGACCACTGGCTGCTGCACTTCCGAGCCGGGCTCGACGCCGCAGCGCTCGCACCGGAGTTGGATGCGCAGTTCTGGGACTACGTCACCCACGCCGCCCAGTTCATGGTGAACACTCTCGACGAACCGAGCGCGGACAAGCCGCTCGATCTCGTCTAGGCCCTGTGTCGAGGGCGTCGCCTCAGGCCAGCGCGGCGCGCAGTCGGGCGTGATGTTCGGCCGGCGGGGGCGTCGGACGCCGCCCAACCTGGTCCCAACACACCAACACCACCCGAGCCCGCGACAACAGGGTCTCGCCGTCGACGATCTCGGACTCCACGACGATCGAAGTGTTGCCCACGTGGCTGATGCGGGAGCGCAGGTCATAGGGCTCGGGGCGAAACAGAATCGGCAACCGATAGTCGACGTTGGTCTGCGCGACGACCAGATTGACGGACTCGGGCAGGCCCTCCCACAACTGGGCGAGCAACTCGATGCGGGCCTCTTGGAAGTATTCGAAGTACTTCACGTTGTTGACGTGACCGTAGACGTCGACGTCGGAGAAGCGCACCTGCACTAGATAGTGCCCGGATGACTCGGGATCGAGCGGGGCGGGCGAGGTCCGCCGCTCGACGGGCTCGGCCTCGAAGAAGGTGCTCAGCCGCTCCCGCTCCGCCTCGGTGATCCGGCGCGGACGCTCGATGGCGAACACGTAGGGCGTGAGCACCGTCTTGGCGCGAAGGTAGGTCGTGCGCTCACCGTCCTGCTCATCGAAAACCTCATAGGCCATGGTGAACGAGGCTGCCCCAATCTGGGTGACCCAGCACTCGATCGAGATCGGCCGGAATCGGAACTCCAGCGGAGCCGTATAGGTCACCTCGTGGCGCACCACCACGACCCCCTCGGCCGGATCGTGCCCCCGGCCGTCGGAATGGAGGCGCATGAGGTCCACCCGGGCCTCTTGGAGGTAGTCCACATAGACCACGTTGTTGACGTGCCCGAGGAGATCCAGGTCGGCCCAACGCATGGGGCATTGATAGACATGGCGCACCCTAGGATCGTCGCAGACGATCGCCCCCTGACGACGAACCGATCTCACAGAGCGGAGAAGCGCATGCCCCCGACCGCCCACCAGACCGTGCACCCGACAGGTCCCGAGGCCGTCATCGTGTCCCTGGCCCGGTCCCCCATCGGCCGCGCGAACAAGGGCTCCCTGAAGGATCAGCGCCCCGATGACCTGGCCGCGTGGGTGATCCGCGAAGCGCTCGCCAAGATCCCCGAGCTCGACCCGAAGACGATCGACGATGTCTATCTCGGTTGCGGCCTCCCCGGCGGCGAAGCAGGCTTCAACATGGGTCGGATCGTCAACGTGCTCAATGACATGGACGAGGTCCCGGCGGCCACGGTCACCCGCTACTGCGCATCGTCGGTGCAAACCACCAGGATGGCCTTCCACGCGATCAAGGCGGGGGAAGGCCACGCGTTCGTCTCGGCGGGGGTCGAGACGGTCTCCCGCTTTGCACACGGCACCTCTGACCATCTGCCCAACACGCAGAATCCACGGTTCACCCAGGCGCGGGCCCGGACCGAGGGGGCCGCTTCGGGGGGCGTCGACTGGATCGATCCGCGCGAGTCTGGCGCGATGCCCGATGCCTATCTCGCCATGGGTCAGACCGCGGAGAATGTCGCCCGGCTTCGCGGGCTCAACAGACGCGACCTCGACGAGTTCGCCGTGCGCTCCCAAAACCTGGCGGAGCAGGCCATCGCCAACGGGTTCTGGGCGCGCGAGATCACCCCCTTCACCCTGGCGGACAGGACCGTCGTCAGCGCCGATGACGGGCCGCGGGCGGGAGTGACGTACGACGCGATCGCGGCGCTGCAGCCGGTGTTCCGGCCAGACGGCGTCGTCACTGCCGGCAACTGTTGCCCCCTCAACGACGGCGCCGCCGCGGTGATCGTCATGTCGGATGTGAGGGCTGCGGAACTCGGCCTGACGCCGCTGGCGCGCATCGTCGCCACGGGAGTGTCGGGGCTGTCCCCCGAGATCATGGGTCTAGGCCCCGTGGAAGCCACGCGCCAGGCGTTGGCGCGGGCGCAGATGACGATCGGCGATATCGATTTGGTCGAGATCAACGAAGCGTTTGCCGCCCAGGTGGTGCCGTCGTACCTCGATTTGGGCATCGACCTCGACCGCCTCAACGTCAACGGCGGGGCGATCGCGGTCGGGCACCCCTTCGGAATGACCGGGGCCCGACTGCAGAACACGATGCTCAATTCGCTCGACTGGCACGACAAAACCACCGGCCTGATCACCATGTGCGTGGGCGGTGGACAAGGCATGGCGCTGATTCTCGAGCGGCTCTCCTGAGCACAGAATCTGCGCCGAAGACGACGCGCCCACCGGGAGACCGAGTGCTGATTGAGCCAGATTGGTACTTACACTCGCCCCCATGGGGAAAAAGAACACGCTTTGGCTCACCGAATCTCAGCAGCATTCGTGGCGCGCACTCATCATGGGCACCACACTGTTGTTGGACCGTCTCGACGATGAGTTGCGAGCAGCACACAACATTTCGTTGACGGAGTATGAGATTTTGGTGCGCCTCTCGGAGACGCCAGACCACCGCTTGCGGATGGCCCACTTAGCCGACGGGCTCGGCCACAGCCGCAGTCGCGTCACGCACACGGTGAGCCGGATGGAGGCCGGCGGATTAGTGCAGCGATCCGACTCTCCCGAAGACGGTCGAGGCGTGTTGGCCCTCCTAACGCCCCAGGGCAAGGAACTTCTCGATCTTGCCGCACACACGCACGTTGCGGGTGTGCGCGCCCACCTGGTCGATCTCGCCACCGATGACGATTTC
Source organism: uncultured Actinomycetota bacterium (assembly GCA_963814245.1). GTDB lineage: Bacteria > Actinomycetota > Actinomycetes > Propionibacteriales > Nocardioidaceae > Nocardioides. The sequence goes on along the minus strand of CAWFBY010000003.1, from coordinate 315,909 downwards.
TGCGCAGTCGGCCGGGTGATGGACGCGGTCAGCGATCAGTTGGTCGAAGGCCATCCAGAGATGGAATTGCGCCACTAGCTGTGCTGCCCCCGGCCCCTTGATGTCAGTCGCGAGTGAGTTTGCGGTGCGTGACCCGATGCGGCCGGGCCGCTTCGACTCCTAGTCGTTCCACCTTGTTGTCTTCGTAGGCCGCATAGTTGCCTTCGAACCAGAACCACTTGGCCGAGTCTTCGTCGTCGCCTTCCCACGCGAGGATGTGGGTGACCACCCGATCCAGGAACCACCGATCGTGGGAGGTGACCACGGCACACCCGGGGAAGTCCAACAACGCGTCCTCCAAGGACGACAGTGTCTCCACATCGAGGTCGTTGGTGGGCTCGTCCAGGAGCAGCAGGTTGCCGCCCATTTTGAGCGTCAGCGCAAGGTTGAGGCGGTTGCGTTCACCGCCCGACAAGACGCCCGCCTTCTTCTGCTGATCGGGCCCCTTGAATCCAAACGACGCCACATAGGCGCGCGAGTTCATCTCGAAGTTGGCGACCTTGATGAAGTCAAGTCCGTCGGAGACGACCTCCCACACGTTCTTGTTGGGGTCGATGCCACCCCGGCTCTGGTCGACGTAGGAAGTCTTCACGGTGGTGCCGACCTTGAGCTCCCCGGCGTCCGGCTGTTCGGTCTCGATGATCATCCGGAAGAGCGTGGTCTTGCCGACCCCGTTGGGGCCGATCACGCCCACGATGCCAGCGCGCGGCAGTGTGAAGGAGAGGTCGTGGATGAGGGTGCGCCCTTCGAAACCCTTCTCAAGGTCGTGGGCCTCCAACACGATGTCGCCCAGTCGAGGACCGGCGGGGATGTTGATTTCGGAGGTGTCGATCTTGCGCATCCGATCCGCCTCGGCGGCCATCTCTTCATAGCGGCCGAGCCGGGCCTTGCTCTTGGCCTGGCGAGCCTTGGGATTGGAGCGGACCCACTCGAGTTCCTTCTCCAGCATCCGCGCACGCTTGGCGTCTTTGGCGCCCTCGATCTTGAGACGGTCCTTCTTGGTTTCGAGGTACGTCGTGTAGTTGCCCTCGTAGGGGTGCGCCCGGCCCCGGTCCAACTCCAGGATCCAGCTCGCGACGTTGTCGAGGAAATAGCGATCGTGGGTCACGGCCAAAACCGCACCCGGGTAGGACGCCAGATGGCTCTCCAGCCACTGCACCGACTCTGCGTCCAAGTGGTTTGTCGGCTCGTCGAGGAGCAACAGGTCGGGCTGCTGAAGCAAGAGTTTGCACAGGGCAACTCGGCGGCGCTCACCACCGGAGAGGTTGTCGACCAGGACGTCGGATGGCGGGCACCGCAACGCGTCCATCGCCTGATCGAGGCGGCTGTCGAGATCCCAGGCGTTGGCATGGTCGAGGTCGGTCTGCAGGTTACCCATCTCGCCCAACAACTTGTCGTAGTCGGCGTCGGGATCGGCGAGCTCTTCGGAAATCTGGTTGAACCGGTCCAGCTTGGACTTGATCTCGTGAACTGCCTCTTCCACGTTCTCTTGAACCGTCTTGCCTTCGCTCAACGGGGGCTCCTGCTGGAGCATGCCCACGGTTGCGCCCGGGTCCAAGATGGCGTCGCCATTGTTGGCTCGGTCGAGTCCCGCCATGATCTTCAGCAGCGAGGACTTGCCCGTGCCGTTGGGACCAACGACGCCGATCTTGGCACCGTGGAGGAAGGACAGCGTGACGTTGTCGAGCACAACTTTGTCGCCATGGGCTTTGCGCACATTACGCAGGGTGAAGACATATTCGGCCATAACCCGAAAGCCTAAGGGCGAGGCGCCGTGAGACCGATTCGGGGGCGAGGGCGTCTGCCGTCATGGCTGCTCACCCGGCCCCCGACCTTCGGTCCCCGACCTTCGGCCCGTCGGCCAGCGGGTTCCGGCTCAGGCGGCCGGCTCCTGGGGGGTGAGGGGGATCGGCTCGGGGATCACCTCCCCGTTGCCGTCCAGGCGCGGACCCGACTCGTCGTAGGAGTGGATGATCTCCTGCACTCGCGTCTCATCCGGTCCCCCACCGTTGGACCGAGGGAGCGCCTTCACAAAGGAGGAAGACCCGCGGTTGAGATCATGGCCCACCGAGGTCGCGACCACGACGTACCTCGTCGAAATCACGCCCTCGCCCTTGTCCCACACGTCGGCCACGAGCCGCCCATGGATCAACACCGGATCGCCGCTGCGCACCGACTCGGCCACGTGGAGGGCCAGGGCGCGCCATGCCTTCACGGTGTACCACGCTGTCGGGCCGTCCTCCCACGCCCCGCCACGGAAGCGACGTGGGGTGCTGCCTACCCGGAAACTCGCGACGGGAGTGCTGTTGGCGACTTCACTCACGGTGACGTCTCCGCCGACCCAGCCGCAAAACGTGATCTGAGTGTCATTCATTTCATCTTCTCCTTGCCTGGCGAGGCCGCAGGTCGGCCTCGGGAGCGCGATGCTCACCCGACAAGGCTGATGATCGGTGCCGACATTTCGGGACCAGGCGCGTCCAGCCTGTGCAGAAGTCAGCGGGCGCTCGACCCTGGGGACAAGAAGCGGGTCGGGCGAGGCACGAACGCGATGAGTTTGCGCCGACTAGGGCTATTTGGCGAGGACGGCGTCCAGGCTGGCGCGAGCGGTGGCGTACGCCGAGAGTTCGGCCTGCACGGGGGCGACCACCAGCTCCTGGCTGACCTCACGGATCGCGGACCGCAGGCGAGCGTCGGCGGCGCGTGCCCGACGAGTGGCCGTCAACGACACCAGGACGCGACAGACCATCGCCAACGCGATGCCGACCGAGACCCCGCCCACCAACATGAGCGAGGGGATCGGCAGGTCGCGCCAGGTCGGCGTGGGGAGATCGGGCATCTGTAAATAGACCGACGCAAAGATGACACCCAGCCAGACGGCCCCAGCGATCGCCGTAAAGATCAACAGCCACTGCAACAACCGCACCAGCCCCGCCCAAGCGGGGATCCGGTCGGCGCCCAGATCGGTTCTAGCAAGCGCCGAATCGAGCCGATCGCTCAGATCCTCGAGGCGCGACACCGACGCATGGCGCACGGCCGACTCCCAGGGTCGGGCGAGGTCCTTGGACACATCCTCGGCGAGCGCGCGGACCTCGGTGTCCACCTTGGCGCGCTGCACCAGCGTGGCCTGGGGGACCGAGGTGCGCGCATTGCCGGTGAGTTGTTTTCCAACCGCCCCGAGGTCGAGGTGTAGGCGCTTCAACGGATCGGGCTTGAGCTTGCTGGCCCAGGCCACCAACGGCCAGCCGGTGGCCCGGTTCGCGCGCATCCGCGTCGACTTTTCGACAGCGTCAACCACGGTGGGCACGCCGGCGGCGTCCGCCAGAGCGTCGTCGAGGGCGGCGATCCGGGTGCGCGACAGCGTGGGCGTCTTGGCGGTGCCGGTGGCGGCGGCCATCTTCGCCGCACAGGCCCGCAGATCGGCTTCGAGGCGCGCCTTGGTCGCCTTCTTGGCCGCCACGCGGGAAGCAATCTGGGCCCTGAGTTGATCAATCCCCAGACCGTGGCGCGCGGAGATGCCGAGCACCGGCACCCCCTCCAGCCCATCGGCCGCGAGCAGGCGGCGTACGTCGGAAAGCATCGACTCGCGCTTTTCCTCCGCGACCGTGTCGATGTGATTGAGCACCACGAGCATGACGTCCTTGTGGGTGGCCAAGGGCGCGAGATAGCGGTCGTGGATCGCCGCGTCGGCGTACTTCTGCGGATCCAGCACCCACACCAACATGTCGGCCAGTTGGACCAACCGATCCACCTCAAGGTGGTGGGAGACCTCGGTCGAGTCATGGTCGGGCAGGTCGAGGAGTACGACGCCCTGGAGCGCGTTGTCGGCCGTGCCGGTGTCGAGCATCGAATCGCGCATGGTCTGGTGTCGAGCGGGGATGCCGAGCCAGTCGAGGAGTTCCTCGGCGCCCGCGCTCCCCCACACACAGGCCGTTGCCCACGACGTGGTGGGGCGGCGTACGCCCACCGAGGAGAGGTCGAGTCCGGTCAGGCAGTTGAAGGTGGACGACTTGCCCGACCCGGTGGCGCCGGCGATCGCCACCACCGTGTGTTCGGCAGACAGGCGCAGTCGACCGGTGGCGCGCTCGACAATGGCGCGCGACTCGTCGACCAAGGCGTCGTCAAGGCGCCCACGGGACGCCTCGGACGCCGCATCGAGGCCCGCCACTCGGGCGCCAATGTCGGTGCCCCGAGTGACCAGCTTCTTGGCTCCCTCGAGCAAGGACGTCATGTTCTCCCTCGACCCAGCACGGAATGTTCAGGCATCACCCTAGGGGGTCGGCGGCCACATTCTCGCCATGGCTCTGGGCTGCGAAGCGAAGATCGTCGACTCGACGGGCCGCCGCACGCAGTTGTTCGGCCGCATCGGGGGCGATCTTGAGGCTGTCGAGCAGGTCGATATAGCGAGCGCGTTCGGGTGCCATGAGCGCCTCGACGCGGACTTCGAGGTCGCGACGGGCGCGCTCGGCGAGGGTCCGGACGGCCTGATCCCCGAAGACCGCCTCGAGCAGTTTCTGGCCGATCACCGCACCACCCGTAGCGATGCCCGCCTCGGCGCCGCCGAGCATTCCCCCGGTGTGGGCGAAGACGACTACCATCAACGCGACCGAAAGCCCGTTCACCCCGTACGCCATGAACCGCGCCGTCGACCGTTTGTCGGCGCCCTCGGTGCGCACCATGTCGAGCACATCTTGTTGCCATTCGCGTACGGCACGCTCGGCGCGGCGCCGGAAGTCACGCGAGGCGCGACCCAGGTCTTCGCCGGCTTGACCGAGCAGGACCTGTCCGGAGGCAAGTGACTGCCACGACGCTTCGGCACGCTCAGCGGCCGCCTCGGCGTGTTCGAGGATCAGCGTCTCCAGGCCGGACTCGACCGCGACGGTGACACGCTCCGCCTGCACCGGCCGCCCCTTGACGGAGTTGACGATGCGATCGCGGAAACCCCCGATACGCGTCTCCAGCGAGCGCAACAGCTCGCCCGTCCCGACGAACTCCTGCCAGCGCGCCAGCACCTCACCGCGCAACAGGGTGCCGTCGGCCGATGCGGTGGCGATGTTCGACAGCGCCAGGTCATAGGCCTTGTGGGCGTCCTCCCGCAGGCGGCGCTCGGTGTCCGTCTGATCCGCGGCCCCGTCGGCCACCGTGTGTGTCCGGCTCGACAAGGTGCGGATCGCGCCTTCGAGGGTTTGCCTGACCACGGCGGTGCGAGCGCCCGCATCGGCGGCGAGAGACTCGAGCCAGCCGCGGATGTCTTGCACAGCCTCGGGCGGGAGCAAGCCGTCGCCATTGACCTGGCCCTCGCGCACGATGAACATCGGCGAATCCTTCAGCCCGCGACTGGCCAACATGCGAGCCAGGTGGGTCGACACGGTCTCGACGGCTTCTTCGGGCGTCCGGTCGAGCACGATGGCCACGGCCGCGCTGCGCTCCGCGGCCTTGCGCAAGAAGTCCCACGGCACCTGGTCGGCATAACGTGCCGCCGAGGTGACGAACAACCACAGATCTGCCGCGGCCAGCAGCTGCGCCGCCAGCGTGCGGTTGCGTTCTTCGACGGAGTCGATGTCGGGGGCGTCCAAGATGGCCAACCCCATCGGCACGCTGTCGCTGGCGACCAGTTGCAGGGCGTTGGGGTCGTTGGTTGAGCGCGCCACCCGCTCAAGATCGGGCAACAGGCGGTCTTGACCGAACCAGCGGGCGTCTTCGGGGTTGTGCACCAGCACTGGAGACCGGGTCGTGGGACGTAGTACGCCGGGCTCGGTCACTCGGCGCCCGACCAGGGAATTGACCAGGGTCGACTTGCCCGCACCCGTCGAGCCGCCGACGACGGTCAGTAGCGGCGCATCGATCGTCATCAGCCGTGGGATGACGTAGTCCTCGAGCTGGTCGACCATCTCCGACTGGGCCGCCCGCTGCTCGGGGACCCCCGGGACATCGAGGGGCAGTTGGGCGTGCTGCAACGCCCCGCGCAGGCGGACCAGGGCCGTGAGCATCTTGGTGCTCTCCACCGTTTCCGCCGAGTCGGTGCCGCTGCTGTGCGTCATCGGGTTGGTACCACCTGTCCAGGGAAAGAGATGTAGGGGCGAGCGGCCGCTATGCGTGCGACGTACTCCTGCCCACGGGCCGCGAAGTCGGGAGGCGGTGTGCCACGAAGATACCGGTGATGGAGGAAACCAAGCTCAATGGCCGCCTGTTGATAGGCGCGCATCGCGCGATGACCCTCCGCGCCGCCCGCCGATTTGGCCCACGCCCGGCTGCGGCGACGCGCGCCCAGGTCAACGAGCCAGCCGATGTCGGTCGCCGGCAGCAGCCCGCGGTGGGCCGCGTCGGCCAGCGCCGCGGTCAGCATCCGGCGCTCCGAGCGGCGACTCCAGATCGCCAACGCCACCGCGGCGATGAAGGCCGGCACCATGACGGCAATGTAGACCCCGAGGAAGCCCTTGCCGCCCAGCAGCGTGGAGCCGTTCCACAAGCCATGCGCCAGCGAGGCAACGAGATAGCCGACGAGGGGCGCCACGAACCGCACCACCGATGAGCGGGAGCCCACCGCAATGCCCACGCCGATGCCGGTGAACGTGGTGAACAGCGGGTGGGCCAAGGGACTGGCCAAACAACGCACCACGAAGGTGGCACCGAGCGCTTCGGCGCCACCGCCGGCCGAGGCGGCGAGGTAGAGGATGTTTTCGATGAAGGCGAAGCCCACGCCGACCATGCCGGCGTACACGATCCCGTCGAGGATGCCGTCGAGTTCATGGCGGCGCCACCACAGGAGCAACAGCAGGAACGCGCCCTTGCTGGCTTCCTCACTCAGCGGAGCGACGAAGGAGAGGGATTCGGCTTCGGAGAAGCCGATCACATAGCCGCCGACCAGTTGGATCAACAGCGCGGCCACGGTGGCCACGAAACCGCCCCACGCCAAGCCCATGGCGAGCAGCATCTTGGGCTCGGGCTCGTAGCGATCGAGCCAGAGATAGCAACCCACGATCGGCCCCACGGGCAGCGCGGCCAACGCCGCGGCCAACAACATCAGCGATGGCGCACCCGAAAAGGCAATAACCAGCATCATCAGAACGCCGCCGATGACCGCTAGCGCGGTCACGATGATCGTGAACGCGACTCCGGTCTGACGGGCAGGTGGCACGGGGCGAAGCCTAACTGAGCGACTCCCTCAAGGGCGTTCTCGCGGCGTAGAGTGACAGGGTGAGCGACCAGGAACTGCACATCGAGTCCCACGATCCCGCTGTCCCGGAGGCCTACGCCGCGTTCATGCGCACGGGCTGGGGAGAGCGCGAGTTGGACCTGCCACCACACCCGGTCTCGGCGCTGGCCGCCGCGCGCCGCGAGCGGTTGGCCCGGGCCTTTGCGGGCGAGCGATTGGTGTTGCCTTCGGGGACCTTCAAGGTGCGCTCCTATGACACCGACTACCGCTTCCGCGCCGACACGGCGCACACCTACTTCAGCGGCAACCAGACCAGCGACGCCGTCTTGGTGATCGACGACGGCGAGCCAACCCTATTTGCGCGACCGCGGTCGGGTCGCGACACCGACGAGTTTTTCCGGGATCGCCAGTACGGCGAGCTGTGGGTCGGCCGCCGTCCCTCCCTGGGGGAAATCTCCGCTTCGCTGGGGATCGCCTGCCGCCACATCGACGAATTGCCGGCCCTGCTGGAGCGCGGGTCGGACAAGACGCGGGTGCTGCGCGGCGTGGAGGCGCGCATCGATGCCCTGGTGCCCGCAGATGCGGCCCGCGACGACGAGTTCGCTCGGGTGGTCTCGGAGATGCGTCTCGTGAAGGACCCCTGGGAGATCGCCGAACTTCAGGAAGCCTGCGACATCACCACCTTGGGCTTCGAAGACGCCGCGCGCGAATGGGATCGGGCCATCGAGTTCGGCGAGCGCTGGATCGAGGGGACTTTCTTCCGACGCGCCCGAGCGATGGGCAACGACCTCGGCTATGACTCGATCGTGGGCGGCGGGGAGCACGCCACCACGTTGCATTGGATCGACAACACCGGCCCGATCACACCGGGGTCGATGGTGTTGTTGGACATGGGCGTCGAGGGGCGCAACCTCTACACCGCCGACGTGACCCGCACGCTGCCGGTCGATGGGCGGTTCACGGTCGTCCAGCGCGATCTCTACGACCTGGTCTACGCCGCCCAGCAGGCCGGCATCGACGCCGTGCGCCCCGGCGTACCCTTCCTGGCGGCGCACAACGCCGCCATGGCGGTCCTCGCTCATGGGCTCGACTCGATGGGCCTGCTTCCCGTCTCGGCCGAAGAGGCGCTCGATCCGGATTCCAAGGTTTACGCCCGCTGGACGCTGCACGGCACCTCCCACATGCTCGGCCTGGACGTTCACGACTGCGGCGCCGCGGCGATCGAGATCTATCCCAAGGGCGATCTCGTTGAGGGGATGGTGCTCACGGTCGAGCCGGGGCTGTATTTCCAGATCGACGACCTCTTGGTGCCCGAAGAACTGCGCGGCATCGGCATCCGCATCGAGGACGACATCGTCGTTGGCGCCGATGGGGCGCTGAACCTGTCGGCCGGTTTGCCTCGCACTTCTTCCGACGTCGAGGCCTGGATGGGCGCGCTTCGCGGCTAGACCGGCCACGTATGCACCTCTCCTGACCCGACACACCGACGTCCGCCGCGTGTCGCTCCGTGAGAGGCGCCCGTGTGGCCTGTGGATAGCGACCCCCAGGCTCACCGAGATCGTGCGACGCTGCGCCGATGGACGCGGTGTCGGCACTGACCCAACTCGGAGGCATCGCCTCCAGGGGTGAGTTGCTCACGCTCACCACGCCGCGCAAACTCAAGACCGCACAGGGCAGGGGCGAGGCCGTCCGGATCAGCAAGAGCCGTTGGGCCCTGCCAACGGCCGATCGTGGTCGCGTTGCCGCGACCGAAGCGGGCGGCTATCTGACACACCTCTCGGCTGCCGCCCACTGGGGTTGGCTGACGCTGCTTCCGCCCGAGAGGCCACAGATCGCCCTCCCCCACCGTGCGCCCGAGCCGACGGTGACAACTGACCCCATCGAGTTCTTCCGCTTCAAGCCTGGGCGCACCCGGCTCAACGGCTGGTCACTCGACCGACTCGACACCTTCCTCGTCTGCGCGCGCGACCTCGACTTCCGCAACGCGCTCGCGGTGGCCGACTCTGCGCTCCGGGCCAGCGACCTGAGTTATGACGACCTCCAACAGGCCGCCGAACGATGGCCGACGCGGCGCCGCAACCGGGTGCGTCGAGTGGCGGCGTACGCCGATGGGAGCGCGACGAACGCCTTCGAGTCGGCCCTGCGCGCGTTGGCGATCGAAGCGGGTCTTGAGGTTGTCCCGCAATTCGCGATTCACGTGGGGGGTTTCGTGGCGCACCCGGATCTGGCCGATCCGATTCTGGGCATCGCGATCGAAGCGGACTCGTGGGCGCACCACGCGGGGAAGCTCGACCACGAGCGCGACTGCGAGCGCTACAACGCACTGGTGGCGGCGGGTTGGCTGGTGCTGAGGTTCACCTGGGCGCAGGTCGTGTTCGCCCCCGACTCTGTCCTGCGGACCCTTCGCGACGTACGATCCGCGGCCGAAGGCGGGCGCCACTACGGCCTGATCCAGGAATGCGTTTCACGCCGTGCCCGCACCTAGTGAAGAATGTCCCTCGCCCAGCCCCCGTAGCTCAGCTGGATAGAGCAGCGGCCTTCTAATCCGCCGGTCAGTGGTTCGAATCCACTCGGGGGCACAAGAGTTCCTGGGTCACCCTTGCCCGTGACTAGAGAACGGCCGTGCCCGTCACGTCGAGGTAGAGGTAGCCCACCTGCTCGCCCGTCGCGGGGTCGGTGGCCGTCACGATCATTTCACCGTGGGCGTCCCAGCCGACGAAGAAGTCCGTCGGCGTGAACCGGACGACCGCGTAGCAACTGTCGCCCGGCGCCATGAGTTCGCCCTCGTTGAGGACTGGGCAGGTCGACCCCGGCATGAAGCCGAAGCCGAAGTCGTCGGGAAGTCCGGTGCTCACCAGGACCCGCACCGGCTGAGTGCCGCCGACGGTGATCTTGGTGCGCTTGTAGTAAGTGTCGCCGACCGCCTTTTCGCCGAAGGCGATCTCCGTTGGCTTGGCCCTGAGCACTGGTCGCGCGGCTTGGGCGGCAGGAGGGGCAACCAGAGTGAAAGAAAGGGCGACTACCAGTAGCATCAGCCCGCGGACATGGCGAGCGAACATTGCGTACCCCCAGGGGTTGGGATCGCGAGATGCGCCCATCGTCGCACCGAAAGCGCAAGTGCGCCACAGGGAAGTTCAATGGCCCACCGGCGACGTCAAGGCGTAGACGGGGGCGCTGTGGGCGTGCGGAGCGGATGGCCGCATTCGCGCGCCTCACGACCGCGCCGGCAACACGCAAAATTCGTTGCCTGACGGGTCCAGATAAAGCCGCCACGGCAACGCGCCCCACGTCGGGTCGAGTTCGCGGCCGCCCCGCTCGGCAACCTCGGCCGCCACGAGGTCGGGGTCCTCTCCCGCTTCGAGCCGGACGTCGAGGTGGAGCCGGTTCTTGGCATTCTCCCCCTTAGGGCCTGGCTCGGCGCAGAACTCGAGGACGGGCCCACGGCGCGACGGGTGGCGCAGTGAGCGCGGCGCAACGCCGGCCACCTCGGTCCAACCGGTCAGCCAGGACCAGAACTCCGCGTCCCGCTCCGGGTCGGCCGAATCGATCGGGAGCGCAGCGATGGGTCCGGTCTGGGAGTACGCCGCTCGTTGCTCCATCACACACACCGAATTGCCCTCAGGGTCGGCGAGCACCACCCAGGGGACGTCTTCCTGACCGATGTCGACGTGTCGCGCGCCCAGCCCCAGCAGTCGTTCGACCTCGGTGGCCGGGTTGGCCCCGCCCAACAGGTCCACGTGCACTCTCGCCGGCTCCGGTGCTCGCTCGGGGACGCGCTGGAAACACAGGTCCAGCACGGGGCCGCCGGGGATGGTGAGCCGCGTCTCGAAGCCCTCGGGTTCGTCGGTTAACCGTTCGCCAGAGACCACGGCCTCCCAGAACCGGCCCAACCGCTGCGGGTCGACTGCGTCGAAGACGAGGTTCTCCAAGAACATGGGTCAACGGTAAGACCTTGCCCGAATCCGCGGAACGCTCAGCCCCGACGCCGTACGGCGATCAGGCTGCTCACGGTCGTGATCGCCAGCAACACCAGGATCACCCCCAGCGAGGTCAGCGTCGAGATCTCTGGGACCGAGGGCCACACCAGGTGTGCCCAATGCAGGACCAACTTGGCTCCGATGAAGAACAAGATCGCGGCCAAGCCGAAGCTCAGATGCACCAACTTGTCGAGCGCGCCTCGCAACACGAAGTAGAGGGCACGCAGGCCCAGCAGCGCGAACGCGTTGGTGGCAAACACCAGGAACGGGTCACCGGTGATGCCATACACAGCAGGCACCGAATCAACCGCAAACACAACGTCGGTGACCAGGACCGCCGACACGACCAGCGCAAACGGCGTGAGGGCGCGTCTGCCTGCGATGCGGGTGGACATGCTCGCCCCCGCGTAGGCATCGGTGACCGGCATGACCCGACGCAGCAGGCGCACGATGCGCAGTTGGTCGATGTCCACCTCGGATTCGTGGCCGGCCAACGCGTCGCGGAGCAGCTTGGCTCCCGTGAGCACGAGGACCAGTCCGAAGATGAGGAAGACGAAGTCAAAGCGAGCCAGGGCCGCCGCACCCAACGCAATGAAGATGCCACGCAGGACCAGCGCACCGGCGATGCCATAGAGAAGGACGCGTTGCTCCAGGGCTGGTGGGACCGCGAACGCGGCCAGCAGCAACATGAACACGAAGAGGTTGTCGACCGAGAGCGCCTTCTCGACGAGATAGCCGGAGTAGTACTCCAGGCCCCGCTCCGCGCCGTACCTCTGCCAGATGAAGACACCGAAGGCCACGGGCAGCGCCACATAAAACGCCGACCACGCGATCGCTTCGCGCATGCTGACTTCGTGAGGCTTGCGGGTGACGAGGAAGTCGAGCGCGAGCAGGGCGATGACTCCGCCGATCACCAGGGCCCACAGGGTGGGGGTGCCGACCGAGTCGAGGCCGGTGGGAGTTGCGAGTGGGATGAACATGGGTCTCCTCAGGTGGGCAACCTGAGGTCTCCTCTACCCCGCCAAGCAGGGCCCCCGCCCGAGGCGCCGATGGCGGCGCCGTAATGACCGGACGAGACGGTGAGAGTACTCCCCTCAGGTCCAAGGCTAGTGCGGCCACGACAGCCCGGCCAACTCGTGAAGCGAGTCCCCATCGGATCTGCCACGATTGGGGCATGACCTATGAGGACGCATGAACGGCGCAACGGTCGAGGTGCGCGGGCTCACCAAGAGGTTCGGTGGGTTCACGGCGGTCGATGATCTGAGCTTCGTGGTCGAACCAGGACGCATCACCGGCTTCTTGGGACCCAACGGCGCAGGCAAGACCACCACGCTGCGGATGCTGCTCGACCTGGTCCGCCCCACCTCGGGCACCGCGAGCATCAACGGGGTCCCCTATCGCGAGCTGCCAGACCCCCTGGGCACGGTCGGCGCGGCCCTGGAGGCGACCAACTTCCACCCGGGTCGTTCGGGGCGCGACCACTTGCGCGTGCTGGCGGCCACGAACGGCATCCCCAACAGCCGGGTGGACGAGTTGTTGGAGCTCACCGGCATCCCGGCCTTCGCCAGCCGCCGTGCCGGGGCCTATTCGATGGGCATGCGGCAGCGGCTGGCCCTGGCCGCCGCCTTGCTCGGCGACCCCCAGGTGTTGTTCCTCGACGAGCCGGCCAACGGGTTGGATCCCGAAGGCATCCGCTGGCTCCGTGGCTTCCTGCGACACCTCAGCAGCCAAGGCAAGACGATCCTGGTGTCGAGTCACCTGCTCCAGGAAGTGCAGCAGACCGCAGACCAGGTGGTGATCATCGCCAACGGCCGCTTAGTGCGCCAAGGCACGGTCGCCGAGTTGAGCGGCGGCGGGGGAACCCTGGTCCGCACCGCCGATCCGGCCGCGCTGGCGACCGCCCTCGCAGCGGCGAAGGTGAGTGCCCAGCCGGGCGAAGACGGTTTGCTGCATGTCGACACCGATGATCTGCGGGCCGTTGGCGACGTGGCGCTACGCGCCGGCCTGCCGGTGTGGGAGCTGCGGGCCAAACCCGCCGACCTGGAGTCGCTGTTCTTCGAGTTGACCGAAGGCACCAATCGCAATCTGGGCGCCTATCCAGAGGCAGCCCACGACACCCAGCTCGGAGGCACGCCAGCATGAGTCAAGTGACCCCCACCGCCGCGACCGGTGCACCCACCGGGCCGACCCTGGCCCGCGCCGTACGCTCGGAATTCTTGAAGTTCTTCACCACCCGGATGTGGTGGGGCATGGCGATCGCCGTGTTCGTGAGCGGCGCCGCCCTTTCGCTGCTGTTTGCGATCTTGTTCACCTCCGACGCGCTCACCGAAAACGCCGGTCCGGGCGGCGCTCCCACCGGCGACGCGACCCAGATCGCCAACTCCGTATACACGGCTGGGATCAGCGTGGGCTATCTGCTGTTGTTGACGATCGGGGTGATCCAGGTCGGCGCGGAATACCGCCACAAGACCATCTCGGGCACATTCCTGGCCACGCCACATCGGTCGCGGGCGATGATCGCCAAAGTGATCGCGTTGTTGGGGATCGGTGCAGGGTACGGCGTGCTCAGCTTGGTCGGTTCGGTCAGCATCGGCGCACTCACGCTCAATCTGCGTGGCGCCGAACCCTTCCCCAGCATGGAGATTCTGCGCACCCTGGCCCTCAGTTTGTTGGTGCTCGGGCTGTGGGCACTGATCGGGCTCGGCATCGGAATATTGATCCCCAATCAGGTCGCCGCGCTGCTGATCGGTGTGGGCGTGGCCTGGATCGTGGAGCCCCTGATCGTGTTCGCGCTGTCCTTCTGGGACTTCGCCGGGGAGAACCTCGTGCCCTACTTCCCAAGCGCGGCGACCAACGCCGTCATCAACGTCGTCCAGAACTCCCCCGACGAGGTGCGCCTGGATTGGTGGGCGGCGGCCCTGGTGTTGGCGGCGTACGCCGCAGTGCTCGCCGGCTTCGGCATTGCCCGCACCGTGCGCCAAGACATCAGCTGACCGCGGGCGGATTTTACTTTCCCACCCCGGCAACCCCCGAGCCTCCACTGGCGAAGAACAGGGCATCAGGGTCGCGACCGGCGACCCACCGGCGGAGGGAATCCCTCATGCAGTTCACGACCCGCATCACTCGTACGGCGACGATCCTCGCCGCGACCGCGCTCCTCGGTGCCGGCCTCAGCGCCGCACCAGCCAACGCAGCAGCCGCGCCAGGCACCAAGAGCCTCGCCGAAGTGCTCACCTCGGACGGAAACCAGTGGGACCGCAAGTCGCGGGACTATGACATCGTCACCGAGGCGGTGCTCGCCGTGATCGGGGCCAAGCCTGACAGCCCGGTCGGTCTGCTCGCCGACGGCGAGGTTGCCCTGACCGCGTTCATCCCCAACGACTGGTCGTTCCGCGTCCTGGCCAAAGACCTCACCGGCACCTGGTATCGCTCCGAGGAAGCCGTCTTCAACGCCCTGGTAACCGCGGTGGGCGTTGACGCCATCGAGCAGGTGTTGCTCTATCACGTCGTGCCGGGCGCGACGATCGCTTCCAGCGACGCACTCAAGGCCGACGGCGCCGCCCTCACCACAGCGCAGGGTGGGACCTTCACCGTCGACGTGATCTATCCCAAGCTGCCGATCATCCAGCTTCAGGACAAGGACCACAACGACGTCGATCCGCTCCTTGACCCGGGCGCCCTCGACATCAACAAGGGCAATCTGCAGATCGCGCACGGAATCATCTTCGTGCTGCGCCCGCTCGACCTCTGAACACTGCAGTCAGCGCAAACCCCAGACCCAACCCCAGACCCAACCCCACGCACGACAAGGCACCACGAAAGGCAACGAGATGAAACCCCTACGCATGATGCTGGCGCTGAGCGGGCTGCTCGCCGCAGCCACTTTCGGGCTGGCCCCGTCTGCCCAGGCCGCCGATGACGCGCATGTGAGTGTGCTGCACGGCGTACCCGGAGCGGTCGTGGACGTCTACGCCAACGGCGAAGCGCTGTTGACCGACTTCGAGCCCGGGACCCTGACCGATCCCGTCGCGCTCCCCGCGGGTGACTACGACCTCAAGGTCGTGGCCGCCGGCGACGGAGCCGATGGCGACGCGATCATGGAAGCCAATGGAGTCACCGTCCCGGCCGGTGCCAACCTGACGGTTGTCGCCCATCTCGACGAGTCCGGGGCTCCGGTCCTGACGGCCTTCGCCAATGACACGTCGACGATCGCCGCCGGACAAGCACGGTTGACCGTGCGCCACACTGCCGCGGCGCCCGCCGTGGACGTGCGCGCGGGCGGCGAACCGGTCTTCACCGACCTGACCAACCCCAATGAGGCCAGCGCCGACATCGCGGCGGGCACGGTCTCGGCCGACGTCACCCTCGCCGGAACTGACACCGTCGCCATCGGCCCTGCCGATGTTGACCTCGCCGAAGGCGTGCACACCATCGTCTACGCGTGGGGCTCGGCCGAAGACGGCAATCTCCAGTTGGCCGTGCAGACCATCACCGGCCTGCACTCTGCCCCCAACGGTGTGCCCGGTGGCACCGGCGGCCAGGCGGCATCCGAGGGCCTGCCCCTCGGACTCACTATCGCGTTCGGTGCGGGTCTGGCGGCTCTCCTGGCCGCCATGGCGTCGATCCGTCCCGAACGTGTCCGGGTGCGGTGACCGAACCCACCAAATCCGGGCGGGCGGCCACCATTTTGGTGGCCGCCCTTCTCGGTGGTCTGCTCGCCGGAGCGGTGGCCTGGTCCCAGCACGACCCGCAAGGTTTCGCCGACTCGGTGCCCTCAGCCAGCGCGCTGCCCGAGAACCCCGTTGGATCACCAGGGCGGGGTTCATCCGGGCAGGGTTCATCCGGTCCAGCGGGCACCCCCGCAGCCCCGAGTCGCCCGACCACTCCCCCGCGCGAGTTGCGCATTCCCCGGCTGGGGATCACGTTGCCCATCGTGGCGGACGGGGTCGATGAGCAAGGAGCGATGGCGCTGCCGGAATCGGCGTACGAGCTGTCGTGGTATCGCTTCGGCTCCGGACCGCTCTCCCCGCAGGGCGCAACCGTGATCGCCGGTCACGTCGACACCAAGTCTGAAGGCACCGGTCCACTCGCCCAACTTGCGGGGGCACGTGAGGGGGATCGGATCGAGGTCCGCGTGGGCGGCAAGGTGGCGGCCTACGAGATCGATTCGGTGCGTCGGATCGGCAAGGCCGTTCTCAACCTGCCGAGCCTGTTTTCCCGCACCGGGCGACCGCGGTTGCACCTGGTCACGTGCGGCGGCGACTATCTCGCCGATCGGGGTGGCTATCAGGACAACGTGGTGGTCATCGCGAGCCCACTTCCGGGCTGAACGTGATCCGGCGGTCGAGACCCGCCAGAAATACTTCGCGACTTAGGCATCCTTTTACCCGCTCGGTGCGAATATCAGACATGACCCAAGCTGACTTCGATGGCCAGGCCATCGGCGTACGCCTGGCGAAACAAGACGAGACCGCCCTCGAGGACGCCTACGCGGCGTACGCGCCGACAGTGTTGGCCTACGTCAGTCGGTACGTCGGGCGCGACGAAGCCGAGGACGTCCTGCAGCGCACCTTCCTTGACGCCTGGAGACACGCCGGCCGCTATGACCCCCGGCAGCGATTTAGTGGTTGGCTCTTCACCATCGCCCATCGACGCGCCGTCGACACCCTGCGCGGCCGCCGACACGGAGTGATCGATGTCGAATCGGTGCGCGAGTTGATGGGAGAGGACGGGAGAGAAACCGTGGACCGATTCGCGGACGCGGCCGACGTGCGGTGGGCCGTGGCTCGGCTGCCCGAGCATGAGCGCCAGGTCGTGGAGATGGCGTACTTCGAACAACTTACCCAGCGAGAGATCGCCGAACGCCTCGACGTCGCCCTCGGCACCGTCAAGGCACGCGCGTCACGCGGGACTCGCCGCCTCGGGGAGATCATGCGCGCGGCTGCCGACGAAGGAGAACAGGGATGACACAGCAACCCGATCACGCCGACCTCCTGGGGCTGCTGCGCGGCGAATTCACCAACGCAGAGGTAGCCGCCGCCGGTCAGCACCTGGACGCCTGCCGCGAATGCCGCGACTTGCTGGTCGAGACCACCGTGGGGCACGCCCTGCTCAGCGGAGCGGTCCGGACACTGCGCACGGCCCCGGTCGAGACGAGTGTGACCCCAGAGGTTCCTGAACTGGCCCCCCTACCTCGGCAGCCTGTGCGGTGGTTGCGTCCGGTAGGTCTGGTGGCCGCGGCTGCGGTGCTCGTGGCAAGCACCGCAGCCGTAACTTCTCGGCTGACGCAGGCCGATCCGGCTCCCGAGGTGCCGGTCGCCGGTCCCACGGCGCAGTTGGACGCGCTCGTCGGGTCGGGCGCGGGAGAGGTGGTGATGGCCAGTTACGACGACATGGCCGTGATGACCTTCGAGACCCATGACCTGCCGCGCGCCGAGCGCGGACAGTTCTACTACGCCTGGCTGCTCAACCCGGAGACCAACAAGATGTTGCCGCTCGGTCAGATCAGCCCCGACGGTGAGTCGTCCTTCGAGGTGCCACTGACCCTCCTCACGCGCTATGGCGCGATCGATGTCAGTCTCGAAGACGACGACGGTGAGGCGGGACATTCGGTGACGTCGGTGTTGCGCGGGGCCTATGACCCGAACAACGCCGAACTGGGCGCCTAAAGTCGATGTCCATGGAGCGCGACACGTGGTGGATCTCCGGCGCCTTCCTGGTGGTTGTCGTGGCGTATGCCGCGCTGTCCACGGTATGGGTCTCCGCGGATCCCGGGTGGTACGACCGACTGGCCAAGCCGTCGTTTCAGCCGCCGGACCTCGTGTTCGGGCTGATCTGGCCCCTGAACTTCCTCGTCTTGGGCATCGTCGGCTGGCAGCTCGGCCGGACCCAACCCAGCGGACCTTCGCTGGCCGCGCTGGGCGTCTTCGCGCTCTCGGTCTGTTTCGCGCTGGGCTGGGCCTATCTGTTCTACGTCCCCCATGCGCTCGGCGCCGCGGCAGCGTGTTTGGCAGTCGCCGCAGTGCTCACCTGGGTGCTGGTGGCGCTTTCCTGGCGCGTGGAGCCATGGTTCGGGATCGCGCTGTTGGTGTACGCCGGCTGGCTCACCGTCGCCACAGCGCTGGCTGCGGCGTACGCCCGCGGCAACTGAACCCGGCTATTCCGAAGAGTCGACGACCGAGGCCCCGTCGGCGGCACGTTGAACCGCCTCGCAGCCCTTCACGGCAGCCTTCTTGTCGGCGTACGCCTGGCCCTGCGCCACAACCTCGCCGTTTCCGGCCTTGAGGCGGAAGCGCCACTTGCCGCCCTTGTCTTCGTAGACCTCGAATTTGCCCGCCATGGGAGCTCCTTTGCGTGGGGGTTGTGGTCAACGTACCCCCACGCAAGAGCCCGCCGCTAGGGGCGCTGCATGCGGACCAACTCGACCCGACCGAGGTCGGGACTGGTGCCCAACTCGAGCACCATCCCGATGCCCGGCGCATAGAATTTCAACTCCATGATCTTGGGTTCGAGCGGCGTGACGTCCTTGGTGACCCGGACCTTGCGGAACGCGCCGGCCGCGACATGGACGTGCGCCGAACGGTCCAACAGCACCCCGACGTCCTCGGCCTCACCAGCCAGGAATTCCTGGTAGTAGGGCTTGTTCAAGGCGCCCGGCGCGAACATCACGACACCGGCCTTGGCCCCATCCACCCCGTGCTTCCAGGAGCCCTCCGTCGTGACCTGCCCGCCGTCGTAAGCATGAGTGTTTTCGCCGAGGTACCAGACCCGTCCCTGGTCATCTTGGGCATACCAGTCGTAGGTCAACTCGGTCAGCTTGCCGAAACTCGTGACTCGATCGCGCACCACCGTCGTCGTGACACCGCCGATCTGTTTGGTCCGACGCAGCACGCGCACCACAGACCGTTCTCCCTTTTCGCCGCCGTGGCCGCGATAGACCCACACCGTCCCGGGACGCAGGGGGTAGTAGGGGTTGGTGACCTTTTCCACGAAGGACCCGGCGTCGGGGAAGGGGATGAGCTCCGGGCCGGCAGCCTGCGGTGTCTGTGCAGGGCCTGCAGACGGGCCGGTGGCGGCCGTGGCCAACGGCGTGGCAGCCAGGGCCGCGAGGGCGCACGTGGCGATGAACAGTCTGGGTTGCATGACATCCTCCTGAGGTTGCGCTCGGACTTCCACCTTGACGGGGAGCAACTGAAGCCACGCTGAAGAGTCGGCGGATTCAGCGCGCGTTCAGCCTCGCGCTGGCACAGTGGTCGCATGCGGATCCTGGTCGTGGACGACGATGTCCGCTTGGCGCGTTCGCTCAAACGCGGCTTCGAGGGCGAAGGTTTCGCCACAGACATCGCTTTGGACGGCACCGAGGCCCAATGGCTGGCCACCGAAAACGACTACGACGCGATCGTGCTCGACGTGATGCTGCCGGGGATCAGCGGCTATGACCTCTGCCGGGCCCTGCGGGCCGCTGGCAACTGGAGCCCGATCCTGATGCTAACGGCGCGGATGGGCGAAGCCGAGGAGGTGCAGGCTCTCGACACTGGGGCCGACGACTTCCTTTCCAAGCCCTTTTCGTACGCCGTCCTGGTGGCGCGGGTGCGGGCGCTGCTGCGTCGCGGGGGTCGGGAGCGGCCCGCCGTACTCTCCGCTGGCGATCTTGAGTTGGACCCCGCACGGCACACGGTGGCGCGCGGGGGCACCCCGATCGCGCTGACGCCGACGCAGTTTGCGCTGCTGGAGTATCTGATGCGGCGCCAGGGGGAGGTCGTCGCGAAGGCCGAAATCCTCGAACACGTGTGGGACTTCGCGTATGAAGGCGGGCCGAACATCGTGGAGGTCTATGTGCGGCAGTTGCGGCAGCGCATCGATCTCCCGTTCGGGCGCGAGAGCCTCCAGACGGTGCGCCTCGTGGGGTATCGACTCGATGGGGAGGCGTGAGGTGGCGCGCTGGCGCTCGGTGCGGGCGCGCACCACGCTGCTCGCGTTCGTGCTGGTTGCCGCCACGTTGGCGCTGGCGTCCTACCTCCTGCTGCTGACCCTGGAACGTTCCGTGACGGCCAACCGCGACGAGGTTTCGCGCTCGTTTGCGCTGAATCTGGGGCGGTCGGCGGCGCGCGGCGAGCTCACCGCGGAGATCGCGGTCGGCGACGACTCCATGGCGCAGGTCGTGACGGCCGACGGCGAGGTGGTGGCAGAGTCGGCGAATCTGACCGGGGCCGGCCCGGTGACGGCGGTGCCGCCCATCGGCCCGAAGCCGTCCATGATCACCCTGCATGGGGTGCAAGACGACAGCGATCGCGAGACCTACCGGGTCTGGATGATCTCGGTGGAGGGTCCGGAGGGGCCGCTCTGGGTGTACGTCGGCGCCAGCCCCGAGCGGGCCACGGAGGCGGCGCGAGCGCTGCGCACCGGCCTGCTGATCGGGGTGCCCGTGGTGTTGGCGCTGCTCGCCGGGGCCACCAGCCTGCTCGCCGGCAGGGCCTTGCGGCCCGTTGAGGCGATCCGCTCGGAAGTGGCGGAGATCTCCGGGTCGCGGCTCGATCGCCGGGTGCCGGTGCCCGACACGGGCGACGAAATCGAGCGGCTCGCCCTCACGATGAACGCGATGTTGTCGCGGCTCGACGACAACAGCCGACGGCAACGCGAGTTCGTGGCCGACGCTTCCCACGAGTTGCTGAGTCCACTGGCGTCGTTGCGCACCCAGGTCGAGGTCGCAGGGGCCAACCCGGAGACCACCGATTGGGCGGCATTGGTCGAAGACCTGGTCGAAGACGCCGATCGAATGGAGCGGCTGGTGCGTGACTTGCTCTTCTTGGCGCGTGAGGATTCGATCGCCGCGCCCTTGGTGGGTGCTGGGCTGGTCGATCTGGACCGCATCGTGCTGGAGGAGGTCACCCGCCTGCGCGTTGGCGGGGAGCTGCGGGTCGATGCCGGTGGCGTGCAACCGGTGCCGCTGACGGGGCTCGGGGAAGAGCTGGGCCGGATGGTGCGCAACGTGCTGGAGAACGCCCGTGATCATGCGGCGAGCACGATCTCGGTGTCGCTGTCTGAGACTGACGCAACCGTGTCCCTCGAGATTGCCGATGACGGGCCGGGCATTGCCGAAGCCGACCGAGACCGGGTCTTCGAACGGTTCGTCCGCGTCGACGCCGACCGCGCTCGTCGTACCAACGGCGGCACCGGCCTGGGCCTAGCCATCGCGCGGGCCATCGCTCGCCGCCACGGCGGCGACATCGCCATCTCCGCCGCCCCCGGCATCTCCTCCGCCAAGCCAGGGACCCGGGTCACCATCACCCTCCCCACCCGTTGAGTTGGGCCTGCCTGCCCGTTGAGTTGGGCCTGCCTACCCGTTGAAATCCGCTGAGTACGCACCACTTGTTGGCCCGACACGGAGTCAAATCCCACGATTGCTGTCGGGCGGACGCTACAAAGGACACGGCCCCGCAAAGTATGAGTTTGCGGGGCCAAAGTCATGCGGCACCTGCCGCAACGTGGTGAGGCCCCGCAAAGTATGAGTTTGCGGGGCCTCGGCGTCTTCTGGACCGAAGTCCTTCCGACAACCCCAGTTCTATCCCTGCCATGGCACCCAGCACAAGGGGCGAGCACCGAAATTTATGCCAGGCAGGCCCAACTCAACGATCAGGCAGGCCCAACTCAACGGCTAATTGGGCGTCGATCTGGGCGAGGAGTGCGGCTTTGAGCGGGTCTTCGGCGAAGGATGCGCGCACGGCGGCGCGAGCAAGTTCGGCGATACCGGTGCGGTCTAGGTCGAGCAGCTCGGCGGCCAGCACATATTCGGCGTTCAGGGTCGTGCCGAACATCGGTGGATCGTCGGAGTTGATCGTCACGATGACCCCCGCGTCGACGAAGTCGCGCACGGGATGATCCTCGAGGAACGGCACGGCCCGAGTCGCGACATTCGACGAAAGGCAGACCTCCAACGGGATTCCTTCCTGCGCTAGGTGCGTCAGCAGATCGCGATCTTGCGCCGACGTCGTACCGTGCCCGATCCGCTCCGCTCCCAACAGCCGGATCGCGTCCCACACGGATTCGGGTCCGGTCGTCTCCCCCGCATGGGGCACGCTGCGCAGCCCGGCGGCGCGCGCCAGCTCAAACGCCGGCGCAAACTGCGCCCGCGGCACGCCGATCTCGGGGCCGCCCAGCCCAAATCCCACCAGCGCGTTGACGCGATGCTCGAGCGCGAAGCCGAGCGTGGCTTCCGCCGCGGCGACGCCGAACTCGCCCGGGATGTCATAGATCCACCGCAAGATCAGGCCGAAGTCTCGCTCCGCCGCGATCCGGGCATCCTCGATCGCTTCGGTGAAGGCCTCGATCGGCATGCCGCGGCTGGAGTCGTGCGGCATTACCAACGTGTACGGCGTGCAGGTGAGCTCGGCGTACTTCACGTTCTGACTGGTGGCCATTTCGCGAGCGACCTCATAGGTCAGCAGCCGGACATCCTCGGGCGTTCGAACCAGGTCAACGACAGCCAAATAGACCTCGATGAAGTGGGCGAAGTCGCGAAACTCGAAGAACGCCGCCAGCGCCTCAGGATCCGACGGTACGACGCCCGAGTGGCGCTCGGCCAACTCCGACACAATCCGCGCGGAGGCCGAACCGACGTGATGCACGTGCAACTCGGCCTTCGGCAGCGCGGCTACAAAGCCCTCGAGGGATTCGCCGGGCTCAGCCGATGGCATCAAACACCTGGGCTGCCATCTCCTCGATGCTTCCGGCGGCGACGAGTTTTCCGTTCAGATAGACCGACGGGGTGCTGCGGATCCCCGAAGCGTCATCCGTCGCCGCCTGCACCCAGTCCTCATAGTCAAGGTTCTCAATCGCGTCTCGCACCTCGTCCTCGTTGGCGCCCGCCGCGACGGCCTGCTCGACCAGCCAATCGTCGTCGGGGAACGGCCCTTCCTCCGAGGGTTGCTCGGCGAAGATCTGATCGTGGAACTTCTTGGCCGCCTCGGGACCCGTGGTGTCCCACACAGCTCGGAAGGCGTTGGTGGCCCGCAACGGATAGTCGCTGATCCGACCGAGAAAATTGAACGGCCGATATTCGACGTACACCTTGCCGTCCGCGGCAGCCGCGGCGAGTTCTTCGCTGCTGGCCTCCTCAAACTGCGCGCAGAACGGGCACAAGAAATCTTCATAGATGACGACCTTGGTGGGGGCGTTCTCGTCCCCGATCGAGAGGCTGTAGTCGCTGGCGGACACCGTGCTGTTGCTGGTCTTGTCGCCCTTCAGCATCACGAACGCACCGATCCCGACGACCACCGCCAGGGCCGCCATAATGCCGATCACGATGCCCATCTGCCGGCGCCTCTCCTGGCGCTCCTGCTCCTTGCGGAGGGCTGCGGTGCGTTCCGCGCGAGAATCAGCGGACTTCTTCGACATCGGGGATCCTTTCGGTCGTACGACGAAACAGCAGGTTGTCTAGGGCGAAGTGAGCCTTGGGCCAACGGATGAGCCAGACCGCCAGCAGAAAGAGCCCGACATCACGGGCGATCTCGAAGGGATAGTCCGCGCTGGCTCCCGGCTTTGCTCCCCCATCGCCGAAACACCCGCAGTCGATCTCCATGCCACGGGCCCAGACTGATGCGATCCCTGCGATGAAGACCACCATCATGGCGGCCGCCCACACCGCCGTCACTCGGGTGATCAGGCCGACGATGAGGCAAAGGCCGACCAACAACTCCACGATCGGAAGGGTGTAGCCGACCAACTTAACCAGCGGTTCGGGGAGCAAGTCGTAGGCACGCACGGCCAAGACGCTTGCATAGGGGTCGAGGAGTTTGTGCCAGCTCGCAGCGAGAATGAAGCCTCCCAGAACGAGGCGGGCCACGAGGCCCAGCCAAGGCAGGAGGTCGCGTCGGTCACTCACAATTCCCAGCCTAAACGTGCGGTGTGGGGTGAAACTGAGGAAGGCTGCACTAAGTCCTGTGAGTAGGGTGACACCTCGTGAATGAACGACTTGTGTGGATCGACTGCGAGATGACCGGGCTCGACCTCAATGCTGATGCGTTGATCGAGGTCGCTGCCCTCGTCACCGACTTCGACCTCAATATCATCGGTGAAGGCATCGACCTGGTGATCAAGCCGCCGGCTGAGGCGCTGACCCAGATGGGCGACTATGTGCGCACCATGCACGAGACGTCGGGATTGATTCACGAACTCGCCGACGGCATCTCGATGGTAGATGCGGAGGCACAGGTGCTGGCCTACATCCGCGAGCACTGCCCCGATGGCAGCCGACCTCCTCTCGCCGGCAACACCGTGGCAACCGATCGGGCCTTTCTGGCCCGCGATATGCCGACCCTCGAGGCCTTCTTGCACTACCGCATTGTCGACGTCTCCTCGATCAAGGAGCTCTCTCGCAGGTGGTTTCCCAAGGCGTGGTTCGCAGCGCCCGAGAAGCAGGGAAATCACCGCGCGCTCGCCGACATCCAGGAGAGCATTGAAGAGCTGCGTTATTATCGCGATGCCGTGTTTGTCGCCTCGCCCGGCCCCACCAGCGAGGCTGCTCGCGAGATCGCGGCCCGGCACGGTGGGGCCATCACGGGCTCGGCGGGTGGTTCGACCCTGAGCCGTAATACCTTGGGGTCCCCGTCCGCGGCAGAGCCCGATGGTGAGCCGGAGCCCTGAGAACGGGTACACTTCTCACCGATCTCGACCCGGTTCTGCGGGGCCCGAGATCTCCATGGTGGGTATAGCTCAGCTGGTAGAGCGCCGCGTTGTGGTCGCGGATGTCGCGGGTTCAAGTCCCGTTACTCACCCCAAGGTTGGCCCACCCGTTGCATGCGGGTGGGCCACTCTTCATTTGGCAGCAGTGAGCCTGGCGATTTGATTGCCCCCAGTGAATTTTCTTCGAGTGATTTACTTCGAGTGATTTATCTGACTAAGGTCAGACAATGATCTTGGACGACGATGCTCACACCGTCCTGCGTCGCTTCAATCGCGCCTGGGCTCAACGGGTGGGCGCCCTGGACGAGTCATTCCTGGGCACCGGACGCGCCCTGGGCGAATCCCGCCTCCTTTTCGAAATCGGACCCTCCGGCGCGGGCGTCCAGGAGTTGCGCACCCGACTGGGATTGGACTCCGGCTATCTCAGCCGGCTCTTGCGGAACCTGGAGTCCGACGGGTTGGTCACCGTCGCGGCGGACAGGGCAGACGGGCGACGCCGTACGGCGCGACTCACCGCGCCGGGCCGGGCCGCCCGCGACGACCTCGAATCTCGTTCGGAGGACCTCGCCCGCGCCCTGGTCGGCCCCCTGGGCCCCCGTCAACGCGCCCGACTCGGCGAGTCCCTGCGATCCGCCGAGCTGCTGCTGCGCGCCGCCACCATCGACTTCGTCACCATCGACCCGGGCGCACCGGAGGCCTTGGCGGCCGTCGGGTCCTATTTCGCCGAGCTCGACGAACGATTCCCGGGAGGCTTCGACCCCGGTGACGCTGCGACGAGCGACCAACCGGCGTACCACCCACCTTCGGGGGCCTTCGTGGTTGCCACGAGCGACGGCGACCCGGTCGCGTGCGGAGGCATCCAACGCCTCGGCGAGCAGCTCGCCGAGATCAAACGGATGTGGGTATCGACTGCCTGGCGCGGCGCCGGCCTCGGCAGCCGGATGCTCGCGCACCTCGAGAGCCAGGCGCGAGGCTTGGGCTATGTGCGCGTGCGGCTGGACACCAACGGCACCCTCACGGAGGCGATCGCGATGTATGTCGCCGCGGGCTACGACCCGATCGAGCGCTACAACGACAACCCCTATGCCCAATGCTGGTTCGAGAAGGATCTCGGCCCCGGGTCGCCTTAGACGGGGATCTGGCCGAACCGGCCGTGCTGATAGTCCTCGTAGGCAGTCAGAACCTCGGCCTTGGTGTTCATCACGAACGGCCCCGCCCACGCCAGCGGCTCGCGGATCGGCTGTCCGCCGACCACGATCACGTCGAGCTTGGGCGAACGTCCTTCTTGCGCCTGGTCTGCCGCCACCGTGAGATAGTCTCCGGCGCCCATCAGCGCCGATTGCCCAGCGCGGATCGGGCGCCCTTCGGCCCCAACGGTTCCCGACCCGTTGAGCACGTAGACGAGCGCATTGAAGTCGATCGCCCACGGCAATTCGAGTTTGGCGCCCGGTTCGACGGTCGCATGCACCAACGCCATCGGCGTGAACGTCGAGCCCGGACCTCGGTGACCGTCGACCGAACCGGCGATGACGCGCACGAGCGACCCAGCGTCGTACGTCGTCGCCAGGGCAACCTCGCCCGAGCGCAGGTCTTGGTAACGCGGATCGTTCATCTTCGCGCCGCGTGGCAGGTTGACCCACAGTTGGATGCCATGAAAGAGCCCACCCTTCTGCACCAACCACTCCGGAGGCGCCTCGATGTGCAGCAGCCCCGAGCCGGCGGTCATCCACTGAGTGTCGCCGTTGGTGATGGTGCCGCCACCGCCGCGCGAATCCTGGTGATCAAAGGTGCCGTCGATGATGTAGGTGACCGTTTCGAAGCCGCGGTGCGGATGCCAGGGGGTGCCCTTCGGCTCGCCTGGGGCGTATTCGACCTCGCCCATCTGGTCCATCATGATGAAGGGGTCGAGATGCTGCAGGTCG
Organism: uncultured Actinomycetota bacterium; assembly: GCA_963814245.1. Classification (GTDB taxonomy): domain Bacteria; phylum Actinomycetota; class Actinomycetes; order Propionibacteriales; family Nocardioidaceae; genus Nocardioides. Next base: position 289,138 of record CAWFBY010000003.1, on the reverse strand, counting down.
ATCCCCGCAAACGCCCGGCGCACGGGAAAGCCTTCCCCCTCGAAGCCCTGGGGAGCGGTCGTGACCTGCCACACGGGGCGCGGCTGGTCGCCGAGCCCAGGCGCTGTCAGGCGCGGCAAGACCGTGAGGTCATCGACGGTAACGGCTGGCATGGCTTCCCCCTTCGTTGGTGCCAGGCAGAACATTAGTTGAAGGTTCAATATTCCGCGAGCGTACAAGCGCCTGAGTCTCCCCCGCAGACGCACCACTTGTCGATCCGGGCTCCGCTAGGTTGTGGCTCGTGGCATCGGCGAAACAGCACTACGACGTCGCCATCGTCGGCGGAGGTCACAACGGGTTGACCGCGGCCGCCTATCTCTCGCGCGCCGGTCTCGCCGTCTTGCTCCTCGAACGCCTGCCCCACCTGGGCGGTGCCGCGATCTCCGCCCCCGCCTTTCCGGGCAAACCCGCGAGGGTCTCGCGCTATGCCGATCTGGTGTCCCTGCTCCCCGAGCAGCTGCTGACCGACCTCAAGCTCGACGTACGCCTCGCCTCCCGCGCTACCTCGTCCTACATCCCGCTGGTCCGCGACGGCCGCACCACCGGGCTGTTGGTCGAGCGGCCAGAAGGCGCGGCGACCAACGCCTCGTTTCGCGTGTTGACGGGCGGGACCGAGGAGTACGCCGCCTGGCAGGCGCTTGGCGCGGACCTCACCAGCCTCGCCCGCGTCGTGACCCCCACGCTGTTGTCTCCCTTGCCGATCGAACGCACCATCCGCGGCCAACTCGAGCCCCGGCTCTGGGACGACTTCATCGCCAACCCGTTGGGGCAGACCCTGGAGCGCCGCTTCCGGGACGATGCCGTCCGGGGGATGGTCGCGTCCGAAGCGCTGGTCGGGTCTCTTGTCTCACTCGACGATGCGGCCCTCGTGGCAAACCGGACGTTCCTGTACCGCGCGATCGGCACCGCCGATGGGCGGGTGCCCATCGGCGGCATGGGCGCGGTGACTGCCACGCTGACTCGCGCCGCCGAGCAGGGCGGCACCGAGATCTTGGCGTCGGCTGGAGTGAGCAGGATTCGCGCGGGAGACGACGGCGCCGAGGTGACCTGGGACGATGCCGCCGGGACGCACGGCGTCAGCTGCCGCTATGTGATCAGCAACGTCGCCCCCTGGGTGTTGAAGATCTTGCTCGGCTCCCCCGACGATCCCGAAACCAAACCCGCCGGCGCGCAGCTCAAGATCAACTTCTTGGTGGATCGCCTGCCCGGACTCAAGTCGGGAATCGATCCCCAGGTGGCCTTCGCTGGCACATTGCACATCGCCCAGGGATATCAACAACTGCAGGCGGCGTACGCCGACGCCCGCGCCGGTCGGCTCCCCTCGGTCATGCCGGGCCAAGTCGTCTGCCATTCCCTCACGGACCCCACCATCCTGGGCACCCAGGCCGACCAGGGGGCGCACACCTTGACCTACCTCGGGCTCTGCGCGCCGCCGTCGGTGTTCGAAAGCGATCCGGTGGCGACCAAGGCAGAGGCAGTGCGCCGCGCAGTCGCCGCCATCGACGAGCATCTCGCCGAGCCGCTCGCTTCGTGTCTGGCCAGCGATGGATTCGGGAATCCGTGCATCGAGGCGAAGATCCCGCAAGACATCGAAGCCGATCTCGCTATGCCCGGCGGACACTTCTATCACGGAGACTTGGAGTGGCCCTGGGCCTCCAACCGTGCCCGGCTCGACACGCCCGCCCAGCAGTGGGGCGTGCAGACAGACCTGCCCTCGGTGCTCATGTGCGGATCAGGCGCCCGCCGAGGGGGCGGCGTATCAGGGATCGGTGGCCACAACGCCGCCATGGCCATCCTCGCCCTCCGCTGACCCGTCGCAGTTTCACCGCCCACCCGTCGCAGTTTCACCGCCCACCCGTCGCAGTTTCACCAAAGTCAGTGAGCTAGCGCCCAACTCACGTTGGGAGGAATCTCGATTTCTCGGCTCGCCAGCTCGCTGGTAACCTTTCCGACGCTCAACCACACGCGCCATTAGCTCAATTGGCAGAGCAGCTGACTCTTAATCAGCGGGTTGTAGGTTCAAGTCCTACATGGCGTACCCAGTTCGGCGTACCGCACCCCAGGCACGCCTCCGAAGCGGCGCAGGCCCACCCCACATCGCGCCCAGTCGGCGAAAACTCACGAAGCGCTGGCCTGCATTCGATCCGTAACGATCGAAGGATGCCATGGAGTTCCCAAACAGGGCAGATTTTTTGGGTGACGGGGATTCTAGGGGCAATTCTCCCCCACTTTGGGACGCCACCGTAGCCCCTACCCACTAGTAGCGGCCAAGGTGCGGACGGGCCCTGACCTCGGGGAACGGCCCTGGACTTCGGGCAACCGACGTTCATCGATGGGCGCGAAGTTGTGACGGGGCAACGTGACGTCCATCACAGTCCCGCGTCCCACTTAGGCCCACACACCGAGGCACACACCAGGAGGACCGCCCCATGGGCATCATTCCCGCACTTTCCGTAGTCATCGGCCTGATGGGTGGCATCGCCACCACCCTCGTGCTCGAGATGGAGAACAAGTATGTGCTCATCTGGGTGATCTTCATCGCCTGGGCGAGTTTCTACGCCGCCGGCGGCAAGGAGGACGGGCTCATGAAGTCCACCGCCGCGAACATCTGGGGAGCCGTCATCGCCGCAATCTCACTCATGGCGTTTCTCGAACTGTCCACCAGCCTGACTGCGATGAGCGGCCGCGTCGCCGCTGGCATCTGCGTGGGCGTTGCCATCGTCGTCTTGATCATGGGCGCTCACTTGCCCGCCTTGAGCGCAATCCCGTCGCAGGTGTTCGGTTACGCACCCACGGCTGGGCTCTTCCTTCTGGGTGGAGCCGCGTACGGCACCGGCAACGGCGGCCTGGTCAAGGTCGGCCTGGCCATCATCGTCTCGATGGTCATCGGCAACATCTTGGGGTACATCTCCGAGAAGGCCGCCGGGGCTATCGCCAAGTCCTGACCTAAGTTTCCAAAGTCTCACCCCTCAGCGGGCCCGCGGTCTCACCGCGGGCCCGCTGTGGTTCTGATCAGGTGGTTGTGATCAGGTGGTCGGCCCGGCCAGCGCCTGGGCTGCGCGCGCAAGATCATCGACACCTCGCGCAAGTTCCTCGGGGCGATCGGTGGTCAGATCGAGATGGAACCCATAGAGCGCTGAGTCGACGAGCGTCACGATCCGGGCGGCGCGGCGCGCGGGCGCACCGCTGCGAACGAAGTATCCAGTGAGCGCACCACTCCAGCGCTCATTGCTGATGCGCGCATCCGAGCGATAGGGCTCACGCCCGATCAAGCCGGAGGCGGCCGCCTGACAGTAGACGTCAAGGCAGCCGTGCAGTGGCGGCGACTGATAGGCGATCCAGAGGCGATTCACCGCGGACCGCACGGTCGGGGCACGGGGCAGGTCGTCGAGCATGCGGACCGCACGCTCGGACAACCGTGCCACCACCGCCGAGACCAGCGCGTCGCGACCTTGGAAGTGATAGATCAGCATGCGATCGCTCGTGCCGATGGCCGCGGCGAGCGGTCGGAGCGTGAGTCCGATTAGGCCCTCCTGATGCACGTATTCAGTCACTGCCTCGAGCAACTCGTCACGCCGATCCATTTAGCCAACGTAGCATCTGCTACATTGAACCTCCTGTAGCAGTCGCTACGTTTCTCACGGCACAGTCAAAGGCACGGTGGAATGATGTTCGGCGCGGCACTGGTCCTCTTGATGGCGATTGCTATCGAGGTCGTGGCCACAGCGCTCCTCCCGCAGGCCGCAGGCTTCACCAACCTTGGCTGGAGCGCACTCGTCCTCGGCTGTTATGCAGTGTCGATCTGGCTGCTTGCCGTCGTGGTCAAGACCATGCCCGTGTCTGTTGCGTACGCCGTGTGGTCCGGCGTTGGTACGGCCATCGTCGCCCTGATCGGCTTCTGCTTCCTGGGCGAATCCATGGGCTGGCTCAAAGCCATCTCGCTCGGGATGATCGTGATCGGGGTCATCGGCGTCAACCTCGTCCATGCCTGACCACCCACCCGTCAGGGTTAGAGCTTGGGGAAGAGCTTGCTCGGGTTCTCATCCGGCTCGTGAACCCGTTTCGCCTTGCCCACGATCAGCCTGTCGGGCCTGCCCACCACGTGGTCATCACGCTCGGGATAGTCGAACTGCGCGAGCACATATCTCATCGCCTCGAGCCTGGCCCGCTTTTTGTCGTTGCTCTTGATCACCGTCCAGGGCGCGTGGCGCGTGTCGGTGTAGAAGAACATCGCCTCTTTGGCGTCGGTGTATTCGTCCCACTTGTCGAAGCTGGCCCGGTCCGTCGGGGAGAGCTTCCACTGTTTGACCGGGTCCTGCGACCGCGACGCAAAACGAGCCGCCTGTTCGCCACGACTCACCGAGAACCACAGTTTGAACAGATGGACACCGGAGTCCACGAGCATCCGCTCAAACTCGGGGGCCGAACGCATGAACTCGAGGTACTGCGCTGGGTTGCAGAACCCCATGACCCGCTCAACGCCAGCCCGGTTGTACCAGGACCGATCAAACATCACGATCTCACCAGCGCTGGGCAGATGTGCGACGTACCGCTGGAAGTACCACTGCGACTTCTCTGTGTCGCTGGGCACGGGGAGCGCGACCACGCGCGCCCCACGCGGGTTGAGATGTTCGGTGAAGCGCTTGATCGAGCCGCCCTTGCCCGCTGCGTCGCGCCCTTCGAAAAGGATCGCGACCTTCTGACCGGCGTCCTTGACCCACACCTGCAGTTTCAGGAGCTCGATCTGGAGATCGCGCTTGATCCGCTCGTACTCGGCGCGCTTGATCTTGGTGTCGTACGGATAACCCTCGCGCCACGCGGGAAGTTCCTGCTCACGGATCGGCACATCTCCCATGGCCCGCAACCCTACGACACCGCGTAGTTTGCGGGGTCCAAGGGCCAGTTGGAGGTGGCTCAGCCGTGACCGGACCCGTGCCCCGAGCTGTCGTCTTCGTCATCGGCATCGTCGGAGTCGTCGCCCGAGCCGGGACCGGAGTTGTCGTCATCGTCATCTGGGTCGTCAGAGCCAGAGCTCGACGAAGGATTCGAGGATGGATGCGATGACGGTCCCGTCGATGGACCGGAGGAGCCTCCGCCCCCAGGCCCGCCCGTTGGCCCGCCCGTAGGTCCACTCGTAGGTCCACTCGTCGGACCCCCGGTTGGCCCACTGGACTGACCGGGGTTTGACCCACCGCTCGAGCTCCCCGCCCCCGGTCCGGATGAATCGTCGCCCGAGGATTCACTCTCCGCCGCCGGCTCGGACGCAGTCGCAGACGGGCCCGAGGAGGACCCACCAGAGTCTTCGTCGCTCCCTGCGGAATCGTCATCGGAATCGTCGGCATCCCGGCCAAGGGTGTCGCCGGGACCATCGCTGGGATCGACATTTGGCGTGCCGCTGGGAGTCGAGCTGGACACGAAGTCCGAGCGGTCACCGGTGGCATTGTAAGCGGAGATCGCAGCGAGGGTGAGGGCCGCCGAGCTCAGAGCAAGGGCGGCGGTCACGCAGATCATGGCTAAGCGGTTCATCGAGGTCTCCGGGCGCGAGGGGCTTGTAACCCCTTTCTCTCGCATGTGAGGTCCGAAGCGCTATCGCACCTTGGGACTAGTACCTCCCGGGGTGATGATCGACGTACGCCGGACGCGGGCCTCGTGCGGACGCGACTTCGGGCCCACGGCAGCAGCCGTGAGCCCGAGGTGTGCAGCACGATCAGTCGTCGTCACCGGACCCGTGACCGGAGTTGTCGTCGTCGTCACCGGACCCGTGACCGGAGTTGTCGTCGTCGTCACCGGACCCATGGCCGCCGTGATCGTCGCCCACGTCGTGACCCGGACCATCATCCGATCCGTGTCCATGGTGATGGCCATCCGAGCTGGAGCCGGAGGAGGGACTTGACGAAGGGCTCATGGTCGCGCTCGATGAGGAGTCATCCGACGGGCTATCCGAGGGGCTGGACGACGGTCCATCGTCGGCGCCATGACGGCCGTGATGCCGGGCGCGCTCACTGGCGCTTTCCCTGGCGCGCTCACTGGGGCTGCCGCTCGGACTGGCGTCGGGACTCGAATTGGACACTAGGCCGCTCCGGCCGTTGGCGTTGTTGGCCGAGGTAGCGGCAACCGCCAGCGAAGCGGAGCTCAGGGTGAGGACGGCGGTCACGCCGAACATTGCGAAACGGTTCATGAGGCACTCCTGGGTGCGAGTTAAAGACTGAGAAAGCTGACAAGTCCTTTGTCTCGCACTTGACGTTCAGTTCACCATCGCACCTTGGGCGTAGTACTTCCGACCAACACCCATCGTGAACATCAACCTCCCGAGACCCGGGCGGTCACCTCCAGCTCAAAGCGCATGCGCACGTCCGCCAGGCCACACACCAACATGGTGGCGGCGGGTCGCACTTCGCCGAAATAGCGCGCTAACACCGGCCAACACGACTCGAAGTCCTCACGGTGGGGCAACAGATAGCGCACCCGCACGACGTCGGCGAACCCCGCCCCAGCCTCGGCGAGGGCCACCCCCACATTGCGAAACGCCTGCTCGCATTGCTCCGCGACATCGTCCGAGATCGTCATGGCGGCATAGTCGAATCCGGTGGTGCCGGACACGAAGACCCACTCTCCGTCGACGACAGCCCGGGAATAGCCCATCTGCGCTTCGAACGCCGAACCCGAACTGATCAGTCGCCGACTCATGGCGCCAATTATGGCGCTACGGTCGGGTCCATGAAGCGTCGCGTGCCCCGACCCAGCGACCTCGCCCCACTCGTCGGTTTCGACGTGCCGAGCCGACTCACCAGGAGCTCTCGGCTGGCGTCGGCGTTGACGATCGCCGATCTGCGCGAGCAGGCGCGACGGCGTACGCCGAAAGCGGCGTTCGACTACACCGACGGCGGGGCCGACGACGAGGTGTCGATGGCACGGGCCCGTCGGGCCTTCGAAGACATCGAGTTTCATCCCTCGGTCCTGCGTGACGTCTCGGCTGTCGACACCAGTCAGATGGTGCTCGGCCAACGGGCCGCCTTGCCGTTCGGCATCGCGCCCACCGGCTTCACCCGGCTCATGCACATCGAAGGTGAATTGGCCGGCGTGGCGGCCGCTGCAGCCGCAGGCATCCCCTTCACCTTGTCTACGCTCGGCACCACCTCGATCGAGGATGTCGCCGCCGCCACCCGCGCAGCACACGGGCGGGCCTGGTTCCAGCTGTACATGTGGAAGGACCGCGAAAAATCGATCGAGCTCGTCGACCGGGCCGCCCGGGAGGGATACGACACCCTGGTCGTCACCGTCGATGTGCCGGTCGCGGGGGCGCGACTGCGCGACGTACGAAACGGAATGACCGTGCCACCCCGCCTGCGCCCTTCGACGCTGCTCGACTTGGCGGCGCACCCTCGTTGGTGGTTTGACCTGCTCACCACGGAGCCGTTGAGGTTTGCCTCGTTCGACTCCTGGTCGGCCACGGTGGCCGAACTCTTGGATCAAATGTTCGACCCGACGGTGACCTACGACGACCTCGCGTGGATCCGGGATCGGTGGCCCGGCAAACTCAGCGTCAAGGGCGTGCAAACCATCGACGACGCGAGACGACTGGTCGACGCCGGGGTCGACGCGATCGTGCTCTCCAACCATGGCGGGCGCCAACTCGATCGGGCGCCGGTCCCGTTCCTCCTGCTGCCCGACGTAGTCAAGGCGGTCGATTCCCGCGCCGAGATCCACCTCGACACCGGCATCAGGTCGGGCCAAGACATCGTCTGCGCGATCGCGCACGGCGCTGATTTCACGTTGGTCGGCCGGGCCTATCTCTATGGGCTGATGGCCGGTGGACTCCCCGGCGTGGATCGCGCGATCGCCATCTTGCGCGGCCAGATCGAGCGCACCATGCGGCTGCTCGGCGTGGCCAGCCTCGCCGAACTCGAGCCCGCTCACGTCACCCAACTGCGGCGCTTGCCACCTCCCGAGCAATTGCCTCTGGCCTGACGGGCGGGAGGCGTGGCAGGGTGAGCAGGCCAGACCTCGTCAGCCTTAGTGGGGAGCAATCATGAACGTCTCAATCCCGTCCCGGCGCGTGCGCGCCTTCGCCGCAGCAGCCGCTGCCGTGCTCGTCGCCGCAGGCCTGGCCAGCGCGCCTGCCGCCGCTGATGACGACTCCGGGGACGGCCAGGGTCCGCGCCCTCCGCGACCGGATGTGCAGGTCCAGCTGTTGGCGTTCAACGATTATCACGGGCATCTCGAGGCCACCACTCCCGGCACGGTGGGGACGGCTCCGGCCGGCGGCAGCGAATTCCTTTCCACCCATCTCGCAGCCCTGCGCGCGGGCCACCGCAACTCGCTCACCGTGGCCGCGGGCGACCTGATCGGCGGTACGCCGTTCCTGTCGGGTCTGTTCCACGACGAGCCCTCGGTGGAGTCCCTCAACGCCATGGGACTGGACGTCTCCAGTGTCGGCAATCACGAATTCGACGAGGGCGTCACCGAGTTGCTGCGCATGCAAAACGGTGGCTGCCACCCGGTCGACGGATGCTTTTTCGAAGGTCAGACCTTCCGGGGGGCCGACTTCCAGTGGCTCGCGGCGAACGTGAAGAACGAACAGGGCCGCACCCCGCTCCCGCCGTACTGGATCAAGCGTTTCCAGGGCGTCCAGGTCGGCTTCATCGGCATGACTCTCGAAGGCACCGACGCGCTGGTCGCGCAGGCGGGCATCCGCGGCTGGGACTTCACCGATGAGGTCGAAACGGCCAATGCCCTCGTGCCCCGGCTGCGCCGCCAAGGCGTCCAAGCCATCGTGGTGCTGCTGCATGAGGGCGGCGCCCAGGCCGGGACGTACGACGAGTGCGTGGGCATCTCGGGTCCGATCGTGCAGATCGCCGAGAATCTCGATCCCGAGATCGACGCGGTGGTCACCGGTCACACCCACCAGCCCTACAACTGCTCTATCCCCGACCCTGCCGGGCAGCCGCGCACGGTCACGAGCGCCTTCTCCTTCGGGCGGATCATCACCGAGCTGAATCTGTCGATCGATACCCGCACCAAGGACGTACGCCGCGACCAGACCACCGCGGTCAACCACGTCGTGACCCAAGATGTGGCCCGGGATCCAGCGTTGACTTCGATCATCACCAAGTGGAAGTCGATCTCCGACGCGGTGGGCAGCGAGGTCGTCGGTCAGGTCGCAAACTCGATCCTGCGCCGCGGCGATCGCCAGCTCGAATCCGACCTGGGCAACCTGGTCGCCGATGCGCAACTGTGGGCGACCCAGGACAACGGCGCACAACTCGCGCTGATGAATCCCGGTGGTCTGCGCGCCGATCTGGTGTTCGACAGTCCGGTCGGTTCGGGCGGCCAGATCACCTTTGCCGAGGCCTTCAACGTGCAACCGTTCGGCAATCTGCTGTCCACGATCCCGATGTCGGGCCGACAGATCATCGATGTGCTCAAACAGCAGTGCCAACCGGCGGGCTCCAGTCGCCCCTTCCTGTTCCTCGGCGTCTCCAACGGATTGACCTACACCCTGGATCGCACGATCACAGTCGGGGTGTGCACGTCGGTCACCGTGTCCGACGTACAACTCAATGGCGTTGCGCTCGATCCTGCGGCGACCTACCAGGTGACGGTCAACAACTTCCTAGTCGACGGCGGTGACAACTTCACCGTCTTCGCCCAGGTCGATCCCGCTTTGCGGGTTGGTGGCGGCATCGATCTGGACGCCTTCGTGGCCTACCTCGGAGCTTTCTCGCCGGTGGCCTCGCCTGGCATCGGAAGAGTCACCGAGGTGTTCGTCGGCGGTTAAGTCGCCAGTGAGGTAGAACCTAGGTTTGTGACCGATGCCGACGAGGAGTTGACCGCTGCTCTGCAGTTGATGCTCGCCGGTGATGAGGCGGGTTTTCGCACGATCTATCGGACCGTGCATCCGCCTGTGTTGCGCTATCTGACCTTGCTGGTCGGCGCGGATGACGCGGAGGACGTGGCGTCCGAGACGTGGGCGCAGGTGTTTCGCGACCTGTCGTCGTTCGCGGGCGATGTGGACGGCTTCCGCGGCTGGGTGACCACGATTGGGCGCAATCGGGCCTTGGATCATGTACGCCGCGCCAGCCGGCGCCCGGTCGCGGATGTCGAGTTGGGCCATGCCCTCGACGTGGCAGACCTGGTCGATGTCGCGGGAGCCGCGATCGACACCGAGCATGCGCTCGATTTGATCCGTTCGCTTCCCGCAGATCAGGCGGAGGCGGTGGTCCTGCGAGTGATCCTCGGGTTCGATGCCAAGACCGCCGCGCAGATCGTCGGCAAGAGCCCCGGCGCGGTCCGAGTTGCCGCCCATCGAGGGCTGAACAATCTGGCTAGACGGGTGGGGAAATCTTCGTGATGGGGTGTAACACTTCGCCGGCGGACGGCGCTGAAGGGTTGAGATGAACATCAACTGGAACCGGCTTTCGCGTCGGGAGACCAACGGTCTCCTCGACGGGACGGCCACGCGCCACGACGCTCTCGGTGAGGTGCTGCGTGCTGCCAGCGCGCCCGCACGCGAGGGTGAGTTGACCCGCGAAGACGCGGCGGTCGTGATGTTCCACAGCACTCGTCTGGACCCTGTCGTCGCTTCAAGGAGAGAACCCATGCTTTCGTCCACTGCCGGTCGATCGGCCGCACTCAAGGCCGTCATCGCCAGCGTTGCAGCCGTCACTATCGCATCGGGCGGCATCGCCCTGGCCGCGTCGGGCAACTTGCCGGGTGCCCATGGCCCCGCTAAGGCCGACGAGTCCGTCACCGACATCCCGGCGCCGAGCGATGATCCGACGGAGCCCACCGAGACGGACACCGACGACCCCGGTTCTGACGGAACCGAGCCGACCGAAACCCCAACGGACACCCCAACGGAGACCGATTCCCCCTCGGCCACCCCCAGCCCGTCCTTGAAGGGCCTGTGCCGCGCGTTCTCGTCTGGCAATAAGGCTGAGAAGGGCAAGGCGCTCGAGAGCCCGGCCTTCGCCGCGTTGATCTCGGCCGCCGGAGGCGTTGACGGCGTCGAGGAGTACTGCGTCACGCTGTTGGGCACTCCCGCCGAGCACCCGACCCACCCCACGCATCCGACTCATCCGACCCATACCGCAAGCACGGATCACCCGTCGCACCCGCCGAAGCCCACGCACCCGCCGAAGCCAACCCCTTCCAAGCCCACGAAGCCGAGCAAGCCCGCCAAGCCCTGAGGTTGACCTAGCGGAGCGGGCGCGGGCACGACGGCAACGTTGTGCCCGCGCCCGCAACGCTTGTGGGGCGCCCGCAAGCCTTAGGCCCGTTTGGTGAAGGTGATGTCGCCGGTGGCGGATTCGTGGTGATGGTAGGCGGGGTCATGAATGCGTTGATGATGAAAACCACACAGGGGGATCGCGTCCTTGAGGTCGGTGTTGCCGCCAAGTGACCAGAGTTTTCGATGGTGTTGTTCGCACCAGGCGTAGGGCCGATCACAGCCCAACGCGGCGCAAGAAGTGTGGCGGATCGCGCCCGCGATGCGTTGGGGTTCGTTGAAGTCACGACGCTTGCGGCCCAGGTCCAACACGTACGACGCGCCGTCGAGGACCGCGGGCAAGATCGCGGCGCTACACGCCAAACGACGGGCCTCCCCCGCCGAGATCTCCACCCCGGTGTCTAGCCGCACCGCCCCCAGATCGGCGAGGAGTTGGTCCCGATCGATGGTGACCACCACCGTGGCCGCGACCCGGCCGTGAAGACCGTCGGTGGGCAAATGTTCGAGGAGTTCTACCAACGCTTCACCATGGCGGCGCCCCCAGTCCCCGCGCATCCCTGGCCGCGGGCCGGCCTGTGCGTCCAGGGCTCCCAGGTGGGCGCGACGAGGCGAAGCGATCTGGTCGATCACTTTGCGCAGGATCGACCCCGCCAACGCCGGGACCGTGAAGTGCCCGGTCACGGTCCCATCGTGATTGTCGTGCAAGGTCAAGCGCGTCTTGGCCCGAGCTGCGGCTTCCTCGTCGCGCAGCAACCGATCCTGATGATGGTCGGCCTCGGCACGCGAGGCGACCACCTCCAGCACGCGGCGGGCCTTCTTGCGCAACTCAACGGGGTTGAGCACGCGCGCCTGGTCCACCAATCTGGCCTCGACCGCCTCCCGTTGCGCAACATCCAAACCCGCCGGAAGCTTCTGTGTCGCCGCGGCAATCACCGCCGCATGCTCTGCGGAAACCACGCCCGCCGTCAAAGCGGTCTCGGTGGCGGGCAACTCCTCCAGCGCGGTGGCCAGCGCCACCTGCCCCGCTGCAACCGAGCCCGCGATCCGGGTGTGTTTCGCCACCCACGCCGCGGTCCCCGTCATCCCTGACAGCGACGCCACCCCAGCGGCATCGGCTCCAGCCACCAGACGCAGTTTGACCGCCTCCAACCGGCTGATCGCGCGCTCACACTCACCCACCGCACGCGCATAATCCCCCGCCGCCAAGCCGACATCCGAACCCATCGCGTCGAGCAGTTCGTGAATCCGCTCCACCCCCACCACCACCGGATGGGTGGTGTCGGGGCTCAGATCAAGAACGGCGGTCATACCGCCATCGTACTAGAACAGTTGTTCGATTACAAGCCACAATATGCACCTTGGGGAAGATCACGAATAGCGATGGCTCTTCGCCGAGTGCCCATGCTCGCGCGTGCAGGTGCGACCGCTGATCGCGCGATGGCCACACAGCCGCTCCCCCTGGTCCGGGGCCAATTCGGGCAGCTCGCTGTTGGTGTTCGCAGGCGCGATGGGGGTGGAGCGCACGGTTGGTTTGGGCCCGGCGGTCGCCCCCGCGCCCTGGGCCTTCTGGCGCGCGTAGCGGGCCTCGCGCATGGCGCGTTGGGCGTCAAGTTTGCTCATCGTTGTCTCACCTTAGTGAGACTAGTCCCCGCCACCGACAGAACCCCCTCGACGCCCTCACAAGGTCGCCGGAATTCACCCGCAGATCTCGCTGAGATGACTGCTGTAGCTCCACGCCGTCACCGGAGGAACGAAGAGCGGGGAACACGTCTGCACTGTGAGCTCACGTCGGACGGTGCCGTCGTCGCTGCCGTTGCCGAAACAGTTGTCGAAGTACACAAACACCGTGTCGACACGCGAGTCGTGGTGAAGGTGCACGGCGATGCCAGTTTCGCCGTACGCATCCGGCAGGCAGTTCCTCGGCCGATCTGGCCCTCCTCCCGCCGGGGCGACCTGCAGACCCTTCAGCAGGGCGTCCGCGGCACCACCAGTCAGGCTGGCAGACGCCATCAGGGCAGGTTCGTCCAGGGGCAACCCGCGCTGGTACTCACACACCGAAATCCGGTCGACGTCTGAGATCTGCGTGACATCGAACGGCTGGGGCCGGACGAACTCAACCGCTTGAATCGGCGAGGAGGGTGCGCAGCCAGACTGGTCCACGTCGAACTGCAAGGCACTGTCAAGGATCGTCTCCGCAGAGGCAGCGTCGTCGGTGAGGAGTCGGACCCGGACCTCGCCGAGCTTCCTCGTCCTGAGGGTCCAGGGGCCGTCCGTCAGCGCGAGATCAGGCTCGCCCGTGGCCGTTTCGAGAGCGAGATGGGTGCGCCACAGGCGTTCGGGAGCTGGCCCGAACGCCTCATCGTGGTCTCTCCCCCGTGCCTCCACACCCGATCGACAACACGCCCCCCAGACCGGGCTCCAACGTCACATAGGAGCCACGCCCCTGCTCGTTTTCACCGTCGCTGGCACACCAGTCCTCGCCAGGTTCGTGCCCGTAGTCCCAGTCATCAGGTACCTGAACCGCGACGTTGCGCCAGGACACCCAGCGCTGCCCGGGGGCTGGAGCCGGCAAACCACCGACAGCGGCAGGGTCGGTGACGTCTGTCCCACCCTCACCTCGCAACATCAACCCGGCTGCCGTGGAGCCAGCTATCACCGCGACAACAGCAGCGATGGCCACCACCCACCTCCTCCGGAGCCGCGGCTCGGCTGCGCTCGGAATGAGCACGGATGACGCGGCGGAAAGCCCTTCGGCGCGCTCGCCAAAGGCGGTACGAAACGCACGCTCGGCACGCTCGGTCTGGGGGTCTGCGGGTGTGCTCATGAGGGGTCCCTCACTCCGTCTCGGACAGCCGGTGGCGCAGCGACGCCACGGCACGATGGACATGGGATCGAGCGGTGACCTCAGCACAATCCAGGGCCTCCGCAATCTGGGCATAACTCAGGTCTTCATAGAACCGCAGCACCACGGCGGCCCGTTGCGCCGGCGGCAGCGTCTCGCACAGACGCCAGGCCTCGTCGGCATCGGTGAGGGCAGTCGCAGGGTCGGCGGCCGCGTGGTCGAGGTACGGCTGGACATCCTCGACAGGAAACGTGCCTCGCATCTTGCGCCATCGACTGATGGAGGCGTTAACAATGCTGCGTCGTACGTAGGCCTCCGCAGTGCCGGAACGCACGAGCGTCCCCCACTTGGGCAGCACTCCGAGCAGAGCCTCCTGCACCAAGTCATCGGCATCGCTAGCCGAGCCGCTGATCAGAAACGCGAACCGCCGCAGGCCCTCGACACGCGCCCGGACCCACGCGTCGAAGTCGGGCGCTGTCGACGGGACAGGGGGTTGTGTCACAGGCACTCCCAGGATTGTGGCCACACCCTACCTACGCACCAGGGGTACGCCGCGTTGCAGGATTAACTAGAACAGCGCTGTCGAGAAGCCCCCAGAAGCTGATCGGCTGCCGGTGTCTTGATGGTCACGGGGTCACCCAGATGGGTGAACCTGATGTGCCAGGAAGCGTCTGGAGATCGCTCGAATGCATCGATGGCACCGTCGAGCGCGCCGCTCTCGGCACCGAGTTTCTTCAGGGACGTGATGAGGTCTGCATTCGTCACGGCCCATCCGGTGAGAGCTTCGCGTTCAATATCGGGTGTCACCGGGACCCACTGATCACCGATTTCATTTGCCAGATTCGAGGCCAACTGCGTCAGCCCGATCGACACGAGCACATCAGTTAGGGGAAAACTGACTCCCGACTCCGATCCAACGGACCTGGCCACCACGAGAACTCGTATCGCTCGCGGGAGGGTGACATTCCCGCTGCCGTCCGAAAACGTGGTACGGCGCCAACAGTGCGGCGCGCGTGTCGAGCCCCGCACGAAGTTCTGGGAGTAGCCGAAATCGCCAGCGATAACGGTGTTGAACGTGATCGCCTCGGCCCCAGCCATGGTCACAAGGTGCGTTGAGCCAAGTTTCGTCGAGAACTCGTAACGTCCGCTGACTTCGGCGACCCCAAGTCGTTGGTCGGTCGAGCTATCCGAAGTGTCCAGCGAATACCGGAACGTGTCCGCCAAAACCAACGCATCGCGAGCCAGGCGGAAGTCTACATACCCCAACGTGATCGGATCGCCCGTGCTGCTCGCGGAGCCCGCGGGAGACGTCTCGGGCGTGGTGGGCGAGGACTTAGTCGCCTCCGGCCCGCCACAACCTGCGCCGAAAAGCAGCAGCACGCCAACCAAGAGTCTGGGCCCCATCACCCGCAGGCGCTCCAGCTGGCGCTCCCCCATAGCCGTATCCATGAGCGCACCGTGCCAGGTGGCCACCCGGCACAACAAGCCACAACAAGCCCCTAGGGTGGGGCCATGCCTGGCGAAGATGAAGACTTCCGCACGTTTCGCGAGCAACGCCTAGCCGAATTGGTCGAGCCCTACGGCTGGTTGACCTTGCGCGGGTTTCACTGGCTGCCCACCACGCCGAGCGCGCTCCCTGGCCTGCCGGGCCGCTGGTCTGCGGCGCCCGATCGGACCACCGCAGAGGTCACGGCGAGCGCTGAGGATGGTCTCACTAGTGAGGGCGAGCCGCTGGACGGGACCAGCGAACTCAGCGTGGCGGAATATGGTCGCGTCCCCTGGGTCGATCACGGCGAGGTGCGCGTTGAGCTGCTCCGCCGGGGTGGACGGTTGGCCATCCGCGTGCGCGCTGAGTCATCGCCCGCTCAGGAGTCGTTTGCGGGAGTGCCGCTGTTTGAGTACGACGACGCTTGGCGTTTGACCGCCACGTTCACGGCGTACGACGAAGCGCGCGAGGCCGAGGTGCCTTCCATCCGACCCGACCTGCGCCAGATCATGCACCCGTTCGGCGAGGTGTCGTTCACCGCCGGCGGCGAGGAGCAGCGACTCGCGGTGACCGAGGGAAAATACGGCTGGGGAGTCGAGTTTCACGACCCGACCAACGGCACAGAGACCGAGCAATGGCGGCAATTGCACTTCGATCCCCCCGCATCTGGGGAAACCGAGGTGATGCTCGACTTCAACCGGTCCCTGAACATGTGGTTCGCCTTCACCGACTTCGCCACCTGCCCAGCGCCCATCGAAGGCAACACCATCAGCGTTCCGGTGCGCGCCGGGGAGCGTCGCGTCCGGCCCTGAGGTTAGAGTCCCGGGATTCGGATCAGCGCAAACTGGCCGCCCTCTCGTTTGTAGGTGAAGTCGGGCTGACCGTCTTGGTTGTTGTCATCGCCGGGCGCTTGCTCGACCCACAGCGTGTGCGCCTGAACATTGATCAGGAATGCCCCGGGCCCAAACACAGACGATGCGTCCACCACGCCCGTGGATTCCCAGGCGCCCCAGTTGCCCGGCGTACGCCCATCGACGTCCGTCGCGCCGCCGTCAGCCGACTGATTGACGTTCGCGATCACGTCGGGCACACCAGCAAACGGCACAAACCAGAGCCGCGCGGTTGTGGCGTTTGCGTCGGTAGACCCGGCCGGGAACTGTTGGCTCGACCCAGGATCTTCGGTGACCAGCAAACCGGACTTGGTCGACTCCAGATTGTCCGGTTGGTGCACCTCGGCGAGCGTCTTGACCGGGTTGTCGTCGCCCTCCGCCAGCACGGTCAATGACGTCACCTTCGTCGGGTCCTGCTTATCCAGGACCATCCGCCAGATGCGGCCATTGGTCGAACGGAAGTTCGGGGTGTCCAGACTCTGATCGGCGCGACGCCCACGGCCCGAGTCGGCGAGATAGACCACGTTGTGCATGCCGCGACGCTTGTCGTAGGCGATGTCTTCGATCCGGACAAACTGGAACACACCATTGAGGTTGCTCCAATATTCGAGCACCCACTGCGGCCCATCGATGCCGGTTGGTGTCGCGAGCCGAAGATCGGTCTGCCACGAGCCGTTGCTCGGCGGCGCCGGATAGCCCAGATCGGCGGCCTTGATCGTGGTGCCGTCGGGATTCTTCCCGGTGGCGATGTTCTTGGGGACCTTGATGAAGTGCCCGGTGATTTCGGTCCCAGATCCGGGGAGAACGTCGTAGTAGTTCTTCACCCCGGGCGTGTCCGACACGAAGGCCCACAGGTCCCCCTTGTCGTCCATCAGGGAGCGTGAGTTGCGCGCAATGTAGGAATAGACCTGCGACTGCGCAGGCACAACACCAGGCAACGCGACGCCGGTGAGCGGGCCGCTGGTGAACGTGTCGTCACCCGACAGTACGACGGGCTTGTCGTAGCCGGGAATCGGCACCGCGTTCTCGTGGTTGTGGCGGCCCATGCCGTAGATCGGGACGTGTTGGCCGCTCCTGACATCCAACGCGACCACGACGCCGGCTTCTTGCTCGTCGGGGCTGCCTGGAACTGGAGGCCACGACGCCTCATCGCGGTAGACATAGTCGGGCGACTCTTCGTTCGTGAACAGAATCGGCCTGCCGAAGCCCTCGCGCTCGGTCGCGATGTAGTTGGAGCAGAAGCGTTGATAGCCCGCACTGCTCTCGATGGCGAACTCCCCGCTCATGACGCCGGCCCCGTGCCGATTGAGGACGAGGTGACTCAGCTGAGCGTTGTCGAAGTCGTTCTCGCCATTGGCAGCCGTCGGCGCGGCGGTCACATAGGGGAAGGGGATCTTGCTGGTTTCGTGATTGACGTAGACGTTCACGACGCCGTGTCGACCTGCCAAGAGAGAGATGCCATCGGGAATTGCCTCGAACCGATAACCGCTCTGAAGCTGATCGCCGACTGTCATGAGGGGGGTGACTTCGACACCGGCGCGAACGGGCGTCAACATGGCCGGCTGCGACGTACGAAACCCTTCCCGGTGGCCGTCATCGTCGTCTCCTGCCGCAGCAGGGGTCATCACACTGAGCGCCATGACAACTGTCGTCGCCGCTGACACCACAAGAACACCGCGTCGCCTCATACCGCCACCCACTTCCGGTCTGATTGGTCGTTCCTGTCTAGCAGAGACGAGCCGAGCGGTACAGAGGCGAGATGGGCTCAATCAGTCGGCGCTTCGGTGAGGTCGCAGGCACGTTCGAGGCCGCTGAGCAGCAGCTCGAGGGTGAACTCGAACTCCGTTTGACTGTCACACCAGCCAAGTTGGTCCTCCGCATGATCGTGGAGTTCTGAAGCAACCATCGCCGTCAGATAGGGCAACGCGGCGGCCATGGCGGCCAACTCTGCCTCCGCCGCCTCCTCGTCCAGTGTTCCCCCATCGGCGGTAGGGCTGAAGAGCTCCTGGGTGAAGCCGAGCACCATCGTGCCCAGGGAATGGATCGCGCGGTGGGCCAATTCATAGCTGAAGCCGCCCCGGATCAGAGTGCCCAGGACGTGCTCGTAGTACGCATACAGCGCTGGCGGGATGGTCTGGCGAGAGCCAAGGAGCCCCGGCGCCCATCGATGGCGGACCATCACTTCACGTGCCAACAAGCAACGTCGCCACAGCGACGTACGCCACTCGCCGGCGGCAAGCTCTTGACCTGACACCGCGACCTCGATCTCGGCGAGGACCGCCTCGATCAGCCCATCGAGCAGGCGCTCTTTGCTGGGCAGATGGTGGTAGAGCGACATGGCTTCGACACCGACCTCGGCCGCCAGCCGGCGCATGGTGAGCGCTTCGAGGCCCTCGGCGTCGGCCAGTTTCATCGCGGCGGTGAGCACGCGCTCACGACTGAGCGGCTCGCGGGCTGCGCCCGTCTGGCTCGTTCCTGTCTCCAACGTCACACTCTGAACCTTACAACGTATGGTAACCTTACTTAGTAAGGCTATGAAAGGACTTCGTCATGACTATCACCGCGACTCGCCCCGGCAGCCACACCGATCTGGCACCGCCTGAGGCATCGCATACGGCCCGCGTGACCGGGCTGTTCTACTTGGGCTTGGCCGTCACCGGGTTGCTCGGCTTCCTCCTGATCCGCAACCAGCTCTTCGTCGCCGACGACCCCCAAGCGACGCTGGACAACCTGACCGAACACGAATCGTTGGCCCGGCTCGGCATCATCATCGAATTGGGCGTCGTGTTGACCCAGGCGCTGGTGGCCGTCTGGTTCTACCGGCTGTTCCGCAGCGTGGACTCCTTCGCCGCAGGGTTGATCGCGGCGTTCGGGCTCGTCAATTCGGTCGCCATCCTCGGCAGCGCAGCCGCCCTCGCAACGGCTCTCGATGTGAGCACCGACAGTTCGCTCACCATCGCCGGCGGCACAGCCGCCACCGCCCAGTTGCTGTATGTCTTGAGCGGTCATCTGTGGCTCGCAGGAGGCATCTTCTTTGGACTCTGGCTGATCCCGATGGGCTGGCTCGTCGTGCGCTCAGGCTGGCTGCCTAAGCCATTGGGCTGGACCCTGATCGTCGGAGGTGTGGGCTACGTCGTCAGCGCCTTCGCCAGTTATGTTTTCCCCGATGCAGGCACCGCCACCTCGCTCCTGACCATGCCCGCCACCATCGGTGAACTCTGGATCGTGGGCTATCTGATCATTCGAGGCGTACGC
Organism: uncultured Actinomycetota bacterium; assembly: GCA_963814245.1. GTDB lineage: Bacteria > Actinomycetota > Actinomycetes > Propionibacteriales > Nocardioidaceae > Nocardioides. The sequence continues at coordinate 269,399 of CAWFBY010000003.1, read as the reverse complement.
CGCCCCGCGTGATCGCGTTTCTGGCCGGAGGGCGTGATGCCACTACCCTTTGAAGGTGAGTGACTCCCCTCCGGCCGATAGCGGCTCAGAAACACCCAGTTTTGCCGATCTTGGCCTTGATGATCGCGTGCTCAAAGCCGTCAACGAGCTCGGCTACGAATCGCCCTCCCCCATCCAGGCGGCGACGATCCCCCCCTTGCTGGCGGGTCGCCATGTGGTCGGCCTTGCCCAGACGGGCACGGGCAAGACGGCCGCCTTCGCGCTGCCGATCCTGTCCCAACTCGATCTCGGCCAGAAGGCCCCCCAGGCCCTGGTGCTGTGCCCCACCCGTGAGCTAGCGCTCCAGGTGTGCGAGGCGTTCGAGCGGTACGCCGCCCACTTGCGCGGCGTGCATGTGCTTCCCGTCTACGGCGGCCAGGGCTACGGCGTACAACTGAGCGCCCTGCGGCGCGGCGTACACATCGTGGTCGGGACGCCCGGGCGGATCATGGACCACCTCGACAAGGGCACGCTCGACCTGAGCCAGTTGCGATTCCTGGTGCTCGATGAGGCCGACGAGATGCTCAAAATGGGATTCGCCGAGGATGTCGAGACGATCCTGGCTGACACCCCCGCGGAGAAACACGTCGCGTTGTTCTCCGCGACGATGCCGGCACAGATCCGGCGGATCTCCAAGAAATACCTCACCGACGCGGCCGAAATCACCATCAAGAACAAGACCACCACTGCGCCCAACACCACCCAGCGCTATTTGATCGTGTCGTTCCCGCAAAAGCTCGACGCGTTGACTCGGATCCTCGAGGTCGAGAACTTCGAGGCGATGATCGTCTTTGCCCGCACCAAGCAGGCCACCGAGCAGTTGGCCGAGCGCTTGCGCGCTCGCGGGTTCAGCGCCACCGCGATCAACGGCGACATCGCGCAGGCCCAACGCGAACGCACGATCAACCAGCTCAAGGACGGCAAACTCGACATCCTCGTCGCCACCGATGTGGCCGCCCGCGGGCTCGACGTGGAACGGATCAGCCACGTCATCAACTTCGATATCCCCACCGATACCGAGTCCTATGTGCACCGCATCGGGCGGACCGGCCGGGCTGGTCGTTCTGGAGACGCAATCTCCTTCGTGACGCCCCGGGAGCGCTACCTGCTCAAGGCGATCGAGAAGGCCACCCGCCAGCAGTTGACCCTGATGCCGCTGCCCACCGTCGATGACGTGAACTCGACTCGGTTGAGCAAGTTCGACGAGGCCATCACCCAGGCGTTGAGCGCCGACGGCGTCGGCTTCTTCCGCGATGTCGTGGCCCACTATGTGCGCGAGCACGACGTGCCCGAGGGGGACGTCGCGGCGGCGCTGGCCGTCGTACTCCAAGGGGACGTGCCGTTGCTGCTGGACCCGGAGCCGCCGCGCAAGGCCTATCAAGAGCGCGAGGGGCGCGACGATTCCCGTCGCGACCAAGGCAGCGAGCGCGCCAAGCGCGAGGACCGCAAGCCGCGGGGCCGCACCGACATCGACATGGCGACCTACCGGATATCGGTTGGCAAGCGGCACAAGGTGGAGCCGCGCCAGATTGTCGGCGCGATCGCCAACGAGGGTGGGCTGCGGCGCAACGATTTCGGGCACATCGACATCCGGCTGGACCACTCGTTGGTGGAGTTGCCTGCCGAGTTGCCCCCGGACACGTTGGACCGACTCCGGGGCACGCGCATCTCCGGCAAACTGATCGAAATCACCCGCGATGCCGGCGCGCCTCCGAATCGCCCCGGGGGGCACTACAAGGGTGCCGGCGCGAAGAAGAAGTCTCGGTCCAAAGTTCACGACTGAGGTCGGCGGGCACATGAGGTACTAGGACTATCGTCGGATACCGCATGGCCGAGCGAGTAAGGCAGCCTGAGGCAACGCTATCTACCTCGGAAGGTCGCTCCTCATGCGCAAATCCACCAGGTTGTGCCTTGTCCTCGCTGCTCTGACCACGCTCGGAACCGTCGCCGCGCCCGTCGCGACCCAGGCTGCAACGACCACCCCGCTCTACTACGTGTTGCCGACAACCTCCAACTTGCAGGGCTACGTCGGGTCGCCGTACGGCCAGGGCTTCCAGGTCCTCGGCGGCGGCACCCGCCCCGTTACCTGGACGATCACCTCGGGTGCCCTGCCATCGGGCCTGTCGATCATCAAGAACTGGAGCAACAGTTCGACGATGATCAGCGGCACCCCGACCAAGGCGCAGGTCAGCACCTTCACCTTGCTCGCCAAGGACAGGTCTGGCAACAAAGTGAGCAAGACCTTCACCCTCACCATCAGCGCTGCCCTACCCGTGACGTTCACCGCCATCGATGACGCACTGGCGTCTGGCCAGGTCGGCGTCGACTATTCGTGGTCGCTCTACACGAGCGGCGGCACGATGCCTTATACCTACAGCGTTGTGGCTGGGGCGTTGCCTCCCGGGTTGACGCTGACGACCAATGGGGGAGCCGTCTTCGGCGTCCCGACCAGGGCCGGGACCTACGCCTTCACAGCCAAGGTCGTAGACGCCACGGGTCAGCAGGCCACGCGATCGTTCACCATCACCATCACCTGACCATCACCTGAGCCTGGGCGAGAGACCGTGCGCCCGATGGTGCGCGATAATCGCCGGCATGAGTGAGATGGACTTCGAGTTCGAAGGTCCGGTGATCGAGTGGCGCGGGCCGGCGCCGTACTACTTCTTGCGCATCCCGCCCGAACCCAGCGACGACATCAAGTTCGCCGCCAAGGGGATCGAGTATTGGGGCCAGGTGCCAGTCGAGGTCCGGATCAACGAGACCGAGTTCACCACGGCGCTGTTCCCCAAGGATGGCCACTTTCTGCTCCCGCTGAAAGTGGCCATCCGCAAGGCTGCTGGGATCGAACTAGGCGCAACATTGTCGGCCGCCCTCAACGTCGCCCGGCGGGACTAGCCTCCGGGTCAGCTGCCGGTTTTCCCGTCGATGCCCTCGCGAAGGAGGTCGACGTGTCCGCAGTGCTGGGCATATTCGGTGATCATCCGGAGCACCAGCCAGCGCAGATCGACGTCCTCGTCCCAATCAAGCGGACGCGCGGTGTCGTCAAGATCGTGAGCGCCGAAGATCTCACGGGAGACCTCACACTCCGCACGCCAGATCTCCAAGTCGGCGGCGAAGTCGGCATCCGCGGGCGGGTCGAAGTCGAGGTCGGGCTCGTCCGCGGTGAAGAAAAGGAAGGGTACGTCGCGCCGCTCGAAGTTCTGCTGCAGCCACCACCGCTCGACGCCCGCAAGGTGTCGCACCACCCCGTGCAGCGACAGCGTGGAAGGCGGCATGGACCGGGTCCTGGCCTGCTCCGCGGTCACGCCACGACACTTCATCTCCACGGTCGCCCGGTAGTACTCCAAGTACGCCCCCAGAGCCTCCCGCTCGGCAGCCACGCGGGGAATGCGTGGCCGGTCATCGTCGGTCCACACGGGCGAGAAGTCGTCGTCTGTCAGGCCCGACTCCGACCGGACCCTGTCCTCTGCGGGGTGATCGCTGATGCCGAAGAGGGCCGCGTAACGCACGAGCCCTGAGGGCAGAGGTCGCCCTGGGTCCATGGTCATCGCCATGAGCGCCTCATCAGCCACCTCGATGGAGAGCCGGATGCCCGCCTGAGAGGCGCGGGCGAACCCGAAACGCGGGTAGTAGTCAGGGTGACCGAGAACGACCACATGCACCTCGTCGCGATCGCGTGCCTGGGCAAGTGCAGCCTTGATCACTGCTGTCCCTGCTCCCGCCCGCTGGTGATCGGGCGAGACAGAGCACGGCGCCAGGCAAAGAGCGGGGCTCTCATCGATCCAACAGCGGGTGAGCAACGCGTGTGCAACGACGTGGCCCGCCGGCGTTGTCGCCACCCACGAAAGCCCCTCGATCCAGGCCAGGTCCATCCGCAATGCCTCGACCAGGTCGGCTTCCGCGGCAGTCCCAAAGGCGGCAATCGTCATCGCCCTCACCGAGTCGACGTCCGCGGGAGTTTCAGGACGCACGACCCAGTTCTGTTCAGCAGACATCAGACTCCTTCCCTCCCTGTTTGCAGCAGAACAACAACGGGCCCTTCCGTCGCTGCACTCACGCGGTGGAAGCGGCGCGCGATCACGATGATGGAACTCTAGTTTGACGTAGTCCGGTCGCTCGACCGGTGACCGAGAGGCAACCGGTGCACGCCGGTCATCGACAGCCGCCGCATCGATTCAAGCAATCTGGGACATCCTTCAACCTCGCGGCCACCATCAGGCGTTGAATGAGTGAAGGAGGTCGCCATGCACGCCAGCGGTCGTGAGTCGTTCGAGGCGTGGGCGAGAGCACGCCAGCAGACGCTCGTCCGCAACGCATTACCTGATGACTGGCGATTTCCAGCGCGCGGAGGATCTGGTCCAAGAGGCACTGATCCGGGCTGCCGAACGCTGGGACGTCCTCCACACCGGGAACCCCGACGCGTGGGTGCGCACTGTTGTGTATCGCCAACATGTCTCTTGGTGGCGCCGGACTCGACACGAGTCGACCGTTGCGCGCATGCCTGACGGACCGTCGTACCCCATCGGCGAAGCAGGGCCGTTGCTCCACCAGGCCCTCGCTCGGCTCACTGCTCGCCAGAGGGCGGTAGTGATTCTTCGATTCATTGAGGACCTGAGTGTCACCGACGCGGCCGCGACGCTGGGCGTGACCGAAGGCACCATCAAGAAGCAAACCTCCGTTGCGCTGGCACTACTCCGCGCGACCGCGCCAGAACTGGACGAACTCGAAAGGGAGCGACAATGAGACTTCACGAACTGTTGGAACCCCTTGACCTTCCCCCTACCCGCGTTGCTGACGGCGCCTGGGATGCTGCGTCGCGACGGGTTCGGCGCCGACGTACGACGCTGGCGGCGACGGCGGTCGCTGCGCTCGTTCTCGTGAGCAGCACCACGGTCGCTCTTACCCAGTCCGAAACCGACCCACGGCCCCCAGTCAGCCCGCCCACGCCATCCGCTTCCCGCACCGCGGAGGCAGGGACCAATCACACGGTCGATGGGCCCAAGGCGCGACCACGCACGGTTGTCGTCGATCCGGACGCGACAGACCGCCGTGCCGTTCAATGGTCGAGTTGCGACGCCTGCGGTTCACCCGAGACCGCCCTCGTCCTGACCGAAGACGCCTTTAGGACGCGGACCGTGATTCCCCTAGGTGACGCCGATCTTGGTGTGGCATGGGCAGGGGACAAACATGTCGCGCTCGTTGACTGGGTCGCCGGCACGGCCGAGCTTGTCGCCTTCGACGGGTCACGCCGACCGCTCCGGCTCGGCGCAGAATCCCCTGCGCCATCCAACAGCACCCTCATCCAGGCGACCATCGAGGGCATCTGGCAATCGGTCTGGATCGCGGTCTCGTCGGCCACCGCACATCCGATCCCTCTCCCTGAGGAAGCAGCTGGTTCCTCGTCCGACTCGGTGTGGCGGGATGCAAACGGACTGGTGTGGTTTGGATTCTTCGAGGACAACAACATCATTGCCACCTCGACAGACGGGGGTGCCTCCTGGACCAGCCACAGTCTCGGCAGCGGCCGAATGTTGCCGACCTATTCTGGAGCCAAGGATGTGCTCGCGGTCCTCGAATACGAAGACGCAAACCGGGCTCGGCTCCCCTTCCTCTGGGCGTGGTACTCCCTCGACGGGGGTGCAACCTGGGCACGAACCAGGGAGGGCAGCGGCCCGACCGCGCCTATCGAAAGCAAGGGCGGCATGGTGCGTGCGGATGGCCGGTTGATCATGCACGGACCCGACAAGGCCGGCCTCATCGTGATGAACAAGGGCTGGACCTACTTCGCCCCTGCCGGCTGGACGCCCGGCGACACCGGCAAATTCGAATTCCTCGGCATGCAGGGCTGGGGGCGCTCCTTATCGGTGATCGGCCACGCCCCCGACAGTGCGGAGGTCTATATCTCGTCGACCCCCGGTGACGACTGGACACCCCTGACGGCGCGCTAATGCCCCATGGTGGCGCTTTAGGTCAACGCGACCTATCCGTCGACGCGCTTGGTCTCATACGCCCACATCGCGACCTCGACGCGGTTGCGAGCGCCGAGCTTGTTCATCAACGCAGCGACATGGGTCTTCACCGTGCTCAGGCTGATGTACAGCTCGTCGGCGATCTCGGCGTTGGTGCGGCCGCGGGCGAGGGTGAGAAGCACTTCTTCCTCGCGTTCGGTGAGCGGCTCGATCGGTTGGAGCGGCGGCGAGGCTCGCTCCAGGCCAGCCAGCGTGGTGAGCAGCCGGCGGGTGATGTCGGGCGAGATGAGCGCGTCGCCGTTCGCGGCTGCGTGGATGGCCTGGACCAGCAACTCGGGCCCGGCGTCCTTGAGGAGGAAGCCTCGGGCGCCGGCCTTGAGAGCGCCATGGACGTACTCATCGAGATCGAAGGTCGTGATCACCACGATGGCCAGGGGATTCTCTACGCCCGGGCCAGCGAGCTGGCGGGTGGCCTCGACGCCGTCCATGCCCGGCATCCGGATGTCGAAGAGGCAGACGTCGGGACGCAGCTCGCGTGCCACGGCCACCGCCTCGTGACCGTTCGTTGCCTCGCCCACGACCTCGATTCCGGGCTGCGCGTTGAGGATCATGCTGAGCCCGGTGCGGACCAGGTCCTGGTCGTCGGCGACCACCACCCGGATGGTCCCTCGGCTGGTCACTGGGGCACCTCCCACGGAAGAGTCGCCTCGACCGTCCAGCCGCCGGCCCGGTCCGGCCCGGCCCGACAGGTGCCGCCGAGCAACTTCGCTCGTTCGGCGATGCCGAGCAGGCCGTAGCCCACCGTGGTCGCGGGGCGGGCTGCTTCTCCGTCGTCGTGCACACGCAACCGTACGACGCCGACGTCGCCGGTGACCACCACGGTGACCGCCGTGGCGTTGAGCGAATGCCGGATCGCGTTGGTGACCGATTCCTGACAGATCCGATAGACCGCCACTTCCACCGGTTGCGGCAGGCCGGCGAGGTCGCCGCCGCGGTGCACCTGCACCAGCGGACTCATCCGGGTCAGCTCGTCCAGATCGCTGATGCCCCGCTGCGGCGCGTAGTCGGCCGCCTCACTGTCGCGGAGCACTCGGACCATCGTGCGCATCTCATGCAAGGTCCGCGACGCCTCCGCCTCGATCACGGCCAGTGTCTCCACCGCCGACGCCGGGTCGGTGGCCGCCATCACCCGCCCCGCTTGGGCCTGGATGGCGATGGCCGACACATGGTGCGCGACGGTGTCGTGCAGGTCGCGGGCGAGCTCGCCGCGCTCGTGGGCCCGGACCTGCTGCACCTCGCGCTGGTGCGCAACCGCGCGATAGCGCATCGCTGCCCCCAGAGCGAACGACGCGACCACCACGGTGGTGCCACCGATCACATCCTCGAGGGTCCCGCTGGTTGCCAGACCCAGGCCGACCGGCACGGCGACGATCGCCGTACCGACCAGCGCCTCGCGGCCCGAAGCCCAGCGATACAACGCGTACGGCAGCAACAGGACCACGAGCATCGAGTGGAGCCCCACATCGGGGACGTCGTTGAGGATCATCGGGAGGTGCAGCACCATCGCGCCGCCGAAGCCGACCGCGGTCGCCAGGAGCGGCTGAGTGCGCCGCCACAGCAGGACCGTGATCACCACCAGCGCGACCACGGTGGCCAAGGGCCGCGCTGGTACGTCGGAGCGGAAGATCGCCTCACCCGCGGCCGTGAGCAGCAAGGCGCCGACCAGGGCCCAGTCCCACCACACCCGCGCAGGCGGGTCCGGGGCACGGGGCTCAGCAAGGATCGAGCGAACGAAGGCGATCAACACCCCTCCAGCCTAGAGAGCGCTGAGGCTCGTCGTACGGGGCACAAGGATGAACCTTTGCTCAGCCTTTCGGCCGAGGAGTCTTGGCCCGCGTGGCTACTTGACCTCCGAACGGCGTAGGACGCGCAGCCCAACGACCAGCGGTAGCACGATCCAGATTGCGGTGGTCGAGGCGAGCATCGCCCACTCCGTCGCCGTGTTCGTGTCGTTCTCGAACAACACGACCTGCGTGTAGTTCCAGTCGATCCACGGCTGCAGGTCGGCGAACCAGGCGCGCACCGAGGCAAGCAGGGCAAGGACGCCCGGGAGGACCAGCGAGACGACGAAGTAGCCCACGATCGCGGCCGCTGAGTTGCGCAGCACGACCCCGAGGGTGAAGCCGATGGCCATGCCGACCAGGTTTCCCAGGAGGATCTGCGCCGCGGCTGCCGGGGAGACGTCCCAGACAGTGTCGACGCCCATCACCGTGGATCCGATCAGGTTGCCAAACGCACCGACGGCGAAGGCGACGGCCATCGAGACGACCCCGACCACGAAGGTCGCGAAGGCCTTCGCCCCGATGATGCGGCCGCGGCTCGGCACGAGCGTGAACGTCGTGAGCCCGGTGCGCTGGCTCCACTCACTGGTGACGCCCAGGATCGCGATCATCGGCAGGATCACCGACATCGGGAAGCCGATCGCGGCCACGAAGTTCTCGTAGACGATCTCGCTGTCCGGAGCGAAGATCAGGACTGCGCCGGTCGCGATGACCGAGAGGACACCGATGCTGATGAGCATCCAGAAGCCCGAGCGCGTGTTGAACATCTTGCGGAGCTCGATCTTGACGAGCCGGGTGGTCGGGAGGGCACGGACGACCCGCCTGGCGGGCGTGGCCTCGATGCTCTCGGGAGAAATGATCGTGGAGATCATGCCGCTGCTCCTTCGCGTTGGGTGTCGGCGGTGAGGGAAAGGAACATTTCTTCGAGTCCGGCGCCCTCCGCGGACCGAAGCTCGGTCAGAGCGATGCCCGCGGTTAGGGCCACGGCTCCCACCCGAGCGGGGTCGACGTCTGTGCGGACCGAGCCGTCCCCCGCGAGCGCGCTGGGGATCCCGGCCCGCCCGAGGGCGTGCACGAGGTCGCGGGGCGAGGCCGAGCGGGCCAGCGTCCCGGCGGCTGCGAGGAGCTCTTCCTTGGTGCCGGACGCGACGATCTTGCCGTTGCCGATCACGACCAGGTCGTCGGCGATGACTTCGATCTCGTGCAGCAGGTGTGAGGACAACAAGACGGTGCCCCCCTGACTGGCGAAGCCCGTCAGCAGCTCGCGCATCCACCGGATCCCGGCAGGGTCGAGCCCGTTGGCCGGTTCGTCGAGGATCAGCACCCTCGGGTCCCCGAGCAGCGCGGTGGCGATGCCGAGGCGTTGACGCATGCCGAGGGAGTAGTTGCGGACGCGTCGCTTCGCCTCAGTCGGCGTCAGGCTGACGAGCTCGAGCATCTCGTCCACGCGCCTGCGGGGCAGACCCATGGTGTCGGCGGCGATGGTGAGGATCTCGCGACCGGAGCGACCGGCATGCTGGGCGGAGGCGTCGAGAAGTACGCCGACCTCCCGGCCAGGATTGGGGAGGTCGGCGAACCGCTCTCCGTCGATGGTCGCGGTGCCAGACGTCGGGACGGTCAAACCGACCATCACCCGCATCGTGGTGGACTTGCCGGCACCGTTCGGGCCGAGGAAGCCGGTCACGCGACCGGGCAGGGCGGTGAAGGAGACGTTGTCGACGGCGGTGAAGTCGGCGTACGTCCGGGTCAGTGACTCAACGGTGATCATGGCTGAACCGTCACTACGCCGTGCGGTGGCCAGGTCCAGGCGGAGCGGAGGATGTAGGCGAGGAGGATCACTTCGACCCCGGCGCCGAGGCCGTAGAAGTAGGTCCAGGACTCGCCGACCACGTTGAACGCGGAGACGGGGATGTAAAGCGATGCCACGACGAGGTTGAGCGCGCGGTTCGCACGGGCGGGCAGTGACATGGAGAGCAGGATCATGAGGGCCGGGATCCCCACGAGCATGAGCCCAACGACGAGGAAGGTTTGGCTGATGTCGAACTTGAAGACGATGCCGCCCAGGATGTCGTCGATGATGCCGGGCTTGTAGAGGTGGAGGTAGTCGACGTAGATGTAGAAGAACATGACGCTCGTCCAGGCTGCGGCGAGCTTCGCCCTGACTGGCGTGGGTGGATCGTGCAGGGCAGTCGTGGTCTTGGTCTCGGACTTGGTCTCGGTCGTGTTGCGCACGGTCTCTTCTTTCTCATCGGGCTGTTGCTGCCACGATGACTGAACCTCTGCTCGGCGCCATCGGTCTGCTGGCCCGATCGTTCTGGCCTTTGGTACGGGTGATTTCTCAACTTTCGGCCGACCTTCTCAGCTGGCAGGGAACCCTCACGGATCCCCCGATGCACGCGTTGTGGGTGGACGTCGAGCATCTCGGACGCTCATGCGACGCCTCTGACGACTCTCCTGCCACGTTCTCGCCACGCACGCGGCCAGCGATCCAGGGCCACTCCCTGTTTCGGCATGCGCTGGCCGAAAGTCCTCGACTCATTCCAGGGGTGGGTCGGCCTCAGGTCTTCCCAGGCGCGCTGGGCGATCAAGAGCCGTTGGCGGCGAGCACGCGGTCACCACGGCGCTTTCAAGCACGGCGAGGTCAGCGCTCGCGCGGCCCAGCTGACCGACATGTGGGAACGCCGTTGGCGCGGAGCCGACCCACTCGGCTACGTGTTGCGAGTCGAGTACTCCGATCAATGGGTCCGGTCCCACAGCCTTCCCGAGTCGAAGCGATATGCCGAGAACGCTGCGGAGTACGACGCGATCCTCCGGCGCCACCGCACAGTCCTGGGAGAACTTCAATGGTCCGCCAGCACCGCTGACTTGCACGTGATCGCTGCGGACTGGGGTTGGCGGGACTTCGCTGCGGGCTGGTCGAAGCGCCGAGTGCCTGGCGCTTGGCCCTGGCGAAGCAGCGAAGTCGACGATGACCCTGACGCTGGCTGCAACTACTTCTGGGCGGCGTCAGGACTGTCCGACGCCGAGGTCGACTCTCTTCTGCTGGCAGCGGCAGATGACCAGGGCCGCTTCGTCATCGGCGCTCCCGATCTCGATTGGCTCTACTGCCCGTACGACGGCGGGGCCGATGTCTTACTTCCAAGCGCGGTCGAGCGCGACGCCCTCAAGTCGCGCCATGCCGACTGGCTGTCCTCGCACCCCGGCGGTCTGTGAGGAGTCGACACCCGAGCGTGGACCGGCCACCTGGGTCCATCGGCTTCAGCTACCAAAGCGCTTACGATCCAAGGTCTTGAAATAGCCCTTCTTGAGCGCGCGCTCGGCGCTGTCCTTCGGCGTCGAGAAGAAGCTGCGCTCCGACGGGGATAGCCCAGAGGTTTCGACCTTCCGCCGGAGCAGGGACAGCGTGCAGCAGAGATCAGCTGCCTGAAACAGGCTGTAGTCGGCCGGAACCACCTTGCGCACCTCGACACTCAGGTGAGCGTTGAAGACGCTGTTGACGAGGTTCGTGATCTCCTTCTGACCGTTGTCGTAGTAGATGACGATGCGCTCCCACGAACTGAAGAACTCGTAGTTCGACCGGATCAGCATGCCGAGCTCGCGTGACATCGCGCTCACCAGCCGGTCGGTGTCACCAAGCTCGCGCTTGCTGAACACCCACGAGTGGTGAGTGACTTCGCACGTCCGAACGAAGTCGACGAGCACCCGGAAGATCGATCGGCGGGATGACATGTCGAGCAGTCGATAGTCATGCTCTCGACGGATCAGGGGACCGGTATGGATCGCGTGGTCTGCCGGCAGACCACGCACCACCAACGCGTCGTGGATCTTGTCCAAGTGCCCAGCGATGCCGTCGCTCTGGTCGTGGAAGACGAGGCTCAGCACGTAGAACGGCGAGTGCTTCTCGAAGGGGCCAAAGTCGCCGGACTCGTCGATGAAGATGCTCAACTCACGCACGACAAGGCCCCTGGAAAGACTTGAGGCGGGAAGACCCGCCTCAAGAGGGTGGCGGGGGATGTCCCCGCCTAAAGGTTGGACCAGGGCCTCACGGCCAGCCCAGGTTGGCAACTGTAACACCGGGCACCGTCAGCGCCCAACCAAACCGCACACCCAGTCCCTTCTGTTCCCACGCCCCCTGACCCCTGCCCCGGCGTTCTGCGAGCCGCGTGTGGACCGTGCCACCAGGGCTGGCTGGACCCTGCGGACCGGGGAGCGCTCACACCCACTCTGACCTGCAGCAACGCATCCGTTCACACGTTGACGCGGAACCATCAGGCGGGGTTTCGGCTGTTGTCGACCAACGTTGGTTGCGGCCGGAAAACATGGTCTGACCTGCGGTTATGCGACTGAGCGAGCGTTGGTCGTCGTTGGCGAGGATCGGCCTCGGCCGGACTTCTTGCGGACTATTTGCGGACCGCTACGCCTCCCCACGCTGGGCGACCGTCGCTTCGATCCAGGCGGGATCGCGACGAACATCCACGACGGCGAGCAGCTCCAGCCGGTCCTCGCCAGCGATGTAGACGACCATGTACGGAATCGCTTGAGCGGGGCGCGGCGGTAGGACTCGAAGAGGATGGCGCCTGACTCCGGGAACAGCTCGATCCTCTCGACCTGCTCCATCAACCGAGCTCGAAACCGGCCGGGCAGAGATGGATCGGCCGGTGCGTAGTGGGTGACGATGGCGTCGAGATCTTCCTCAACCGTGGGGTGGAAGACCAATCGGCGTCGCGTCACTCCAGCGAGCGCCCATCCGGGCTTCCAACTCATCCCAGGTCAGCCCGATGGACGGGTCGGCGTCCAACTCGGCCGCCCGCGACCGGATCATCGCCTTCTGCTCCTCGGTGACCTCAATGGGAGCCGACTCAACCGTGCTCTCGATGTACTCCACGAGCTCCAAGCGCTCATCGAGGCTCATGGCCGCGATGGCTGACTGCAGCGCGGGGTTCACCATGGATTCAGGGTACCCGGCATCGCCGACATCATCGCCGCCATCGCCCCATGCCAGGCAATCCCTGTCCGTCCCGGTTGCCGATCGCGTTGCGGTGATAGCCCGGACCGGGAGACGCCGGCTGACGCGCTCGCCGCGAAGGGTCATACTGGCCTGGGCACGTCGCTACAGCGCGACCCAGGTCAGCTCCCAAGGCGCGGGGCCGATGCGGTCGGTGTCGATGTGGCAAGCCACCGGCAGATCTGTTATCACGATGGCCTCATGCCCGGGTAGAACGATCGTCCCGGCTGAGTGCTGAGTGGCATCAATCCAAACGGTCGCGCTCGCCCATGGCGGCCCCATTGGGTGCTCCCGCCAAGCCCCACCGAGAGTCTCGATGGCGGAGTTCGAGTCCGTCTTGCCGGCGAGATCGAGAAGATCGTTCCTAGGCAGGTTGAGGAGCGCCCAAGCGGTGGGATCGATGCCATCGGGCGTGGACACCAACCGAGTCAGGGTGGTCGCCGTGGGCCAGGCGGAGCCGATCACGAACGACGCCACTACCACGTAGTCGAGAGGATCGTCCGGGCCGGTGCCAACGCGATTCCAAAGCGCCACCCTGTGCTCGCACCCTTCGAAGGTCACGGCGGCGGCGAGCAGGCCATCGGTGGGAGACTGGGCGGTCATACCACTCTCGTGCTGCGACAGTAGGTGATGGTGTTGGAGTCGTTGGTCAGGGCAATACTCACGGTCGCGTTAGAGCCAGCCGTGAACTTCTTGTCGAAGGGTGCGTAGCTGGACACGTTGTAGTCGCCATCGACCAGGACAGTGCCGTTCCGGACGATCCCGACGTGCATCAGTCCGTAGGGTCCCGGGAGGAAGTAGTTGATGTCGTCGGTGAAGGCCAGAATCCGCACCGTGGTCGAGTTGAAGCGAATGATCTCAACCCTTGGCGAACACTCCGGCGCAGGCGCGAACGCCGACTCAAGTTGAGCCGAGGTGGCGTCGGCAGCCGGAACGCCTATCCCTCCAACCCAGAGCGCACAGACAACGAGAAGGCCTGACCATAGTCGTCCCATGCCCGGAAGCGTAGCCGGTCGAGGATCCAGGGCTATCGCACGCTGCACCGGCTCAGCGATAGGTCCTGACCGCCAAGCCGCGGCGCGGGATCGGCTCGCGGAGCGCGCCAGTGCAGGATCCCTCTACGCGCCCTACGTGGTCCGATCCAGGGCCCGGACAGCAACGCTAGGCGGGGGCGCCCGAGCCCGGAGCGGCATGCGAGGGTCCATGAATCCCGTAGGTCCCGTCCGGATGGGGTGCCGGGACGGGGACGTCTTGGGAGCACGTAAGGGCATTCTCACTTCACGGCACGCTCAACCCACCAAGCTCATCGGTGGATCGAGGCTTAGGACGCTGCCCGAGTTCGAGGGCACATCGAGAACGAGGCGCACTCCGGTCCCTGGTCTGCAGCGAAGCGCTCAACCACCAACCGATCCGTATCGCCTGGCTCTGAGGCGACAAGCGTCATCTGGACTTAGCCGCGATGAGAGCAATCGCGAACATGCGTCTCAGCGCCGCGAAAGGGACACGTCACAGGGCGCCAACTCGGTTGCACGGTTCCCGAGATTCGGCCCCCGAAACGGCGCTATCGAACCCATCACGCTGAATTTCTTGCGGACCCTGTGCGCATTGGGAGGGGCCACACTCCCTCTGACCTGCACAAACGCACCAATTCAGACGTTGAAGCGGAACTCCACAACATCCCCGTCGGCCATCACATAGTCCTTGCCTTCGATCCGCACTTTGCCTGCTTCACGAGCTTTGATCATCGATCCGGCGCTCATCAAGTCGTCGAAGGACACGACTTCGGCCTTGATGAAGCCGCGCTGGAAGTCGGTGTGGATGACTCCGGCGGCCTCGGGGGCGGTGGCGCCCTTGGGGATGGTCCAGGCGCGAGTTTCTTTGGGCCCGGCGGTGAGGTAAGTCTGCAGCCCGAGGGTGTCGAAGCCGACGCGCGCCAACACATCGAGGCCGGGTTCGTCGACGCCGAGTTCGTGGAGCATTTCCAAAGCTTCGGCGTCGTCGTCGAGCTCGACCAGTTCGGATTCAAACTTGGCGTCCAAGAAGATCGCTTCGGCAGGGGCCACGATCTCGCGCATCCGAGCCTTCAACGACTCGTCACCCAACTCGTCGGCATCGCAGTTGAAGACGAAGATAAACGGTTTGGCCGTCAACAGGGAGAGCTCGCGGATCAGCACCCGGTCGATGGAGGTCGCGATGATCGGCGTACCCGCCTCCAACGCAGCCAGCGCCTCCTTGGCGGCCTCCGCCACCGGACCGATCTCCTTCTTGAAGCGCGCTTCCTTCTCCAACCGGGGGATCGCCTTCTCAACCGTCTGCAGGTCGGCCAGGATCAACTCGGTGGAGATGGTGGAGATGTCGGAGGCGGGATTGACCTCGCCATCGACGTGGGTGACGTCCTCGTCGCGGAAGACGCGTGTCACCTGGCAGATCGCGGACGATTCGCGGATGTGGGAGAGGAACTTGTTGCCCAACCCCTCACCTTCCGACGCGCCCTTCACGATGCCGGCGATGTCCACGAACTCCACGGTGGCCGGCAGGATCTTGGCCGAGCCGAACACCTCGGCGAGTTGGGCGAGCCGCGGATCGGGCACGCCGACAACGCCCACATTGGGCTCGATCGTCGCGAAGGGATAGTTGGCCGCCAGCACATCGTTCTTCGTCAGCGCGTTGAAGAGAGTTGACTTGCCCGCATTGGGGAGACCGACGATGCCGATGGTGAGTGCCACGGGCGGGGAGTCTACGGCGCCGCAGACCCCCTCGGCCAAACGGCCGGACCAGGCGGGGTGTGAAAGGCTCAACACATGAGTACGCCGCCATCGCCCGCCGCAGCGCTGCGCGACCCGGCGCGACTCGTCTCCCCTCGGGCGGTGTGGTTCTGGCGGCTGCGGGCGAGCCTGTTTGCTCTCGTCGTCGTTGTCGGCTCCGTGGCCGGCTACCTCGCGACCCCCGAGCGCCCCTGGTGGGCCACCGTCGCCCTCATCCTGGCCCCCAGCGTGGTCTTCGCGTGGGCCATGGTGATGCCCGGTTATCGCTACCGCGTGCACCGTTGGGAGATCACCGAAGACGCGGTCTTCACCCAATCCGGCTGGCTCACCCGCGAGCAGCGCATCGCGCCCCTCACCCGGGTGCAGACCGTCGACTCACGCCAGGGTGCCCTCCAGCGCCTCTTCAAATTGGCGTCGATCACGGTCACCACCGCCTCAGCCGCCGGCCCGGTGATCATCGACTGCCTCGACCAAGAGGAGGCGCGCCAGGTCGTCGCCCAACTCACCGAGATCACCTCCGCCACCGAAGGCGACGCCACGTGAAGACAGACGCCGACGGGTGGCAACGCCTGGACGTGCGGATGCTCGTCATCGGACCAGCCGAGGCGCTGCGGCAGTTCGCCGTACCCCTCATCGTCGGCGTCATCGGCGTCCGCAGCTCCCAGAGCGGACTCCCCCCATGGACCACCCCGTTGATGATCCTGGCGCCGCTGCTGATCGGATTGATCCCGTGGCTCACCACGCGCTATCGGATCGCCGACCAGCAGTTTGAACTGCGCACCGGGCTACTCAACCGCAAACATCTCACCGCCCCCCTCGACCGGATCCGCAGCGTCGACCTCGAGGCGTCGCTCCTGCACCGCCTGCTCGGCCTGTCCAAGGTCACCATCGGCACCGGCGTCGACGAAACCCGCATCGAGCTCAAGGCGGTCACCGGCACCGGCGCCCGCGAGCTGCGCGGCTTCTTGCTCGCCCGCGGCGGCACCGTCGTCTCCGGGGCGGCAACGCCCACCGGCGATGCGAGCGCGGCCCTCCCCGCGGCGTACGTCGAACCCGAGGTCCTTGCGCGCATCGACTGGTCCTGGCTGCGCTTCGCGCCGCTCAGCCTCTCGCGCCTGGCGATCGTGGCCGGCGCCTTCGGCGCGTTGTCCCAATGGGGCGACGACCTGCCCATCTTCGACCGCGACCACCTCGACTCGGCGTGGCAATGGGCGCAGGGATTCGCCGTGTCGCTCGTCATCGTCAGTATCGTCGTGGCCGCCGCTGCGGGATGGATCGCGGTGTCCGTGCTTGGCTACGTCATCTCCTGGTGGAATCTCCGCCTCACCCGGCAAGACCGCACCATCCATCTCACCGCCGGGCTCTTCACGACCCGCTCGATCAGCGTCGAGGAAGCCCGGGTCCGCGGCGTCGAGCTCACCGAACCGCTGCTGCTGCGGCTCGCCCGTGGAGGCGAGCTCTCGACGCTGGCCACGGGCGTGGGCTCAGGCGGCGTCACCCAAGTCTTGCCCCCCTCCCCCGTGGCCGTGTGCCAACAGGTCGGCGAGGCCGTGCTCGGCACTTCCCGACCCCTTCTCGGCGCGCTCACTCCCCACGGGCCGGCCGCGCGGCGGCGCTGCCATGTGCGCGCCCAGCGGACCAGCCTCGTGATCACCGCCGTCGTCGCGGGGGTTTCTTACGTCGCCGACTGGTCGTGGTGGCTGCCCGCGGGGGTCGCCGTCGCGTTGGTGAGTACGGCGCTGCTCACCGCCGAGGCGGCGTACCGCAATCTCGGGCACCTCCTCACCGACGACCACCTCACCTCCGGCAGCGGCGCGCTCGACCGGCGCCGTACCGTCCTGGAACGCGACGGTGTGATCGGCTGGGTCATCGCGCAATCGTTCTTCCAACGCCGCAGCGGCCTGGCCACCTTGGTCGCCACCACGGCCGCCGGAGCCGAAGCCGTCGCGGTGCGCGACATCCCGCTCGGCCAAGCCATTCAGATCGCCGCTGAGACCACCCCGCGTGCCGTGCACGCGTTCCTCGCCTGACCGACGCCTTAACCGACCTCCAGGCGTCGCACTAGGCTGCGCGCGTGCGCATCGCAACCTGGAACGTCAACTCCATCCGCTCTCGCATCGACCGGGTCGAGGCATTCTTGGCCCGCCACGACGTCGACGTCCTCGCCCTCCAAGAGACCAAGGCGCGCGAGGATCAACTCCCGCTGATGGGCCTGCAGTCCATGGGGTACGACGTTGCCGCGGCCGGCTACAACCAGTGGAACGGCGTCGCGATCCTCAGTCGGGTCGGCCTCACCGACATCACCGTCGGCTTCCCCGAGATGCCCGGGTTTGGCGACCCGCTCACCGAGGAGGCGCGGGCGATCGGCGCCCTGTGCGGCGGCGTACACATCTGGTCGCTCTATGTCCCCAACGGCCGCAAAATCGACGATCCGCACTACGTCTACAAACTCGACTGGCTCACCCGGCTTCGTGCCGCCGCGCAAGACTGGCTGACCGAAGACACCGCGCTGGTCGGCGACTGGAACATCGCCCCCCTCGACGAAGACGTGTTCGACATCGCCGCCTTCGCCGGCGACACCCACGTCACCGCCCCCGAACGCGCCGCCTTCCAGGGCTTCCTCGACGATGGGTACGCCGACGTGGTGCGACCCCACGCTCCGGGACCGGGGGTCTACACCTATTGGGACTACTACCGAGAAAGAGCCACGCGAAACCGAGGAATGAGGATCGACTTCATCCTGGGCTCCGCCTCGCTCGCCGAGAGGGCCACGGGGGCTTTCATCGACCGCGATGAGCGGATGAATCAGGTCGGGGCCTCGGACCACGCTCCTGTCGTCGTCGATCTCGCAGACTGAACAACCACGTGTGCCGAAATGTGGTTGCTTCCTCAGATACTCAACTCGCCGGTCATCCAGGCTTTGAGGTAGCCCAGGACGGTTTCGGCAACCCAGGTCCGACTGTCGCTCTCGTGGTCCCAGACGTAGACCTCCTGGTTGCACGAGCGAGGTGAGTGCCCCTGCCAGACTTGAGCAACCGAAACTGCCGCAGATAGGGCTCCGCGCTGCGCTCAACTGGTTCTGCCGCCATGCTCGCCGATGACCACGCGCCGGTCACCGGTTCAACCCAATCTGCCGCGAATACGCTCACACGTAACTGATCGTGCGAGATAGATCCGTGGTCATGTGTGGATCGCTCGCGGCGATGCGCGCCGCGATGTCCTGTGCGCGTTCCCGGGCACCTTCTCGGGATTCGCCAGCCACCCAGTCCAACTCGGCCTGAGTGACACCGACGAACTGGAGAAAGTCGACTCGTCCGTGGACGGTGTCGATGCCGGGAACCTCGGTGTCTGGCACTACGAGGTAGCTGGTCAGGAGTGTGTCGCTCCCGATTCGCAGTGGGTGCCCTTGTCCGCTGATGAACTGGTACGGCTCGAACCAGCGGTCTGACGTGTAGGTGTACCTGGCGAGGTTGCTCATAGAATCCATCGCCCAACGGCATGCGTCGGGGCCGTCAGCACGAATCTTCATGGTCATCTCGTAGCCCCAGCCACTGAAGTCGCCCCCGAACGCGGCCTCGTCGGCGTACAACTTGGACATGCCGTAGGTCAGCACGTGCTGGTACCCGCTCGGGCTGGGGAAGACGCTGTACCCGTCGATGTAGTTGTGCCTCCGAAGATTGCTCGCGCCGGCATGTCGGTACCGAAGTGCGGCGGGACCATACCGGGATAGAGGTCTTCAAAGGCCGCGTCGATTGCAAGCCAACCGGGAGCCCAGTCATCCTCGACGGCGGCACGTGCGAGGTACTCGTCCTTGGTCAGCACATCCAGATCCTCTCAGTCATTTCAGCAGCCAGAAAGTAGGACCGTCCCTCGCTGACCCGTCGGCGAGTGTGCGGGCTCGCGCCTGTTGGAGGTCCAGCCCTGTTCTGCGATGAACTGCACGAGGGTCAGCGAGCGGACGCCCATCGCCTCGCAGACGACATGGATATTTGGGTTCGCGAGTCTCCCCCGATGTATGCTCAATTGCATGCACAGCACCAGCGTTCGCATCGACTCCCACACCCATGACGAACTCAAGCGCTTGGCGAGCTCACTGGGCACGACAGTGGGCAACACGGTGACCCTCGCTGTCAGCGCATTGGCCCAGGAGCGCATCGGCGTTCAACTCGCCGCCCCGTTGACCATCGAGGAGAGCGCATGGCTCGATGCTGAACTCGGGTGACATCGTCACCCTCGATCTGGGCGTCCCGCAGGGCCACGAAGCGGGCTTCCCGCGCCCGGCGGTCGTGGTGACGGCGGCAAAGATCCTCAAACACGCCCCCTCGGTGGTCCAGGTCGTGCCGCTCACCACGACCCTGCGCGGCTACGACACCGAAGTCATGATCCCCGCCGAAGTCTCCAACGGCTTACCCAACGACTCGGCTGCCCAGTGTCAGCATGTCCGGTCCGTTGCGGCCTCGCGCATCGGAGCCAACCTGGGAAGCGTTTCCCCGGTCCAGTTGAGGCAGGTGCGGGAGGTGCTTGCCCTGCTGATGGATCTGTGACCCTGCGGGTCGCCCCAACCTCGCTCATGGTTTGACTGTCGGTGGCCTAGTTCATGCTGCTGACCATGGACACGATGATCATGTTGCTGACCGGCCTGGTGCTGGGTCTCGCCTTGGGCGGCGCGCTCGGCGTCTTGTGGGCGCGCTCGCGGACGGCTCCCTTGATCGGGGCCGCCGGGGAGCAGCGCGCCGCTGACCATGCGCTCGTTCGCGAGGGCCTGGAGCGACTGCACGACCACTTGCGCGACATCGAGCACAACCGCGCCTCCTGGCAGGGCCAGCTCGCAGAGCAGGTGCTCGACATGCGGCACAGCACCGACATTCTGCGCCGGGAGACCCAAACCCTGTCCACGGCGCTGCGCAAACCGCAGGTGCGCGGCCGCTGGGGAGAGATGCACCTGCGCCGAGCCGTTGAGTTGGCGGGCATGGTGCGTCACTGCGACTTTGATGAGCAGGCTCGCTTCGACGACGGCGCCCGTCGCCCGGACCTCGTCGTACGCCTCGCCGGCGGGCGCAGCATCATCGTCGATGCCAAGGTGTCGCTGGATGCCTTCCTCGACGCGACCGGATCAAGCAACGACGACGAGCGCGACCGTCAACTCCGTCGCCACGCCGGTCAATTGCGCAGCCACATCGACGCGCTCTCCAGCAAGCGCTACTGGGCCGGCGTCACCGAGACCCCCGACTTCGTGGTCATGTTCGTGCCCGCCGAGTCTTTCCTGTCGGCGGCCCTGGACACCGAGCCCGAGTTGTTGGAGTACGCCGCCAGCCGCCAGGTCGTGTTAGCCACGCCCACCACCTTGATTGCCCTGCTGCGCACCGTCGCTCAGGGCTGGAGTCACGAAACCCTGGCCTCCCAGGCGCGCGAGATTTCGCAGTTGGGCCGCGAATTGCACGATCGGTTGTCACGGCTCACGGGCTATCTCGACCAGATCGGCCGATCCCTCAACGCGGCCGTGGGTCACTACAACCAAGCGATGGGATCACTCGAGGCGCGGGTGCTGATCTCGGCCCGCCGCTTCTCCGAGCTGGGCATCACCGACGAGCCACTCCCCGGGCCGCGCCAGGTCGAGTCGGTCGCGCGCTCCGTGGAGCCCGTGCGACTGCACTCGACCGACCGGCGCGGCGCCCACGAGCCCGACGACTCGGCCCCTAGCGTGGCGTTGTGAGCGCGTCGACGAACCCTTGGCCAGAGGGTTTCGAGCCAGGCCCCCAAGTGGCTGCCCTGGGGTTGGCCCTCGTCATGACGATCGTGGCCGTGGATCTGGCGCTGGTCGGCGAGTTGAGCTTCTTCTTCGACCTGTCGTTCATCGTGGTGTGCTTGGGGTTGGCTGCCCTCGTGCGCGTCGACGACTTCTTCCTCGTGGGAGTGTTGCCGCCGCTGATCATGGTCGGGGTGTTCACCGTATTGGCGATGGCCGCTCCAGGCACCCTGGCCGAAGACCGAGACGGCATCGTCCAAGCGGTCGTTTCCGGATTGGCCACCCACAGCGGGGCGCTGTTCACCGGCTATGCCCTCTGTCTGGGATGCCTGGCCCTGCGCAAACGCTTCGCCGCTGCATGAGGCGGGCGGGTGAGCGCGGTGAGGGCTCAGCCCTCGAAACGTGACGCGTCTCCGGCGCCGTACCTCACCACGTCGGGCGCCCCTTCGGACCAATCCACCACCGTCGTCGGCTCGGCCGTCACCTCGCCAGCATCGATCACCAGGTCGACGACGTGGTCGAGCTCTTCCTTGATCTCCCAGCCCATCGTCCGTGCCTCGGTTTCGCCCGGCAGGATCAGCGTGCTCGACAGCAGCGGTTCTCCCAATGCCTCCACCAAGGCACAGACAACCGTGTGATCGGGGATCCGGACCCCGACCGTGCGCTTCTTGGGGTGCAGCAGCCGCTTGGGCACCTCGGTGGTGGCCGGCAGGATGAACGTGTAAGGCCCCGGGGTGGCCGCCTTGATCGCCCGAAACGCCGCATTGTCCACGTGCACAAACTGGCCGAGTTGGGAGAAGTCCTTGCACACCAGCGTGAAGTGGTGCCGCTCATCGAGATCGCGGATCCGCAGGATCCGATCACGCCCAGCACGATTGCCCAGCCGACAGCCCAATGCATAACCGGAGTCGGTGGGGTAGGCGATCAACGCGTCGTCGTCGCGCAGCGCCGCCACCACTTGGTCGACAAGCCTCGGCTGGGGGTTGTCGGGATGCAGGTCGACAAAACGCGCCATCTCGTCAGCCTCGCTGAGCGGCACGCAGGTCGCGACGCAACTCCGGAGGCAAAGCGAAGATCAGGCTTTCCTCGGCGCTGTGCACCGCGCGAGCGTCGGGATAGCCACGATCGCTCAAGAACGCCAACACGCCCTGCACCAGCTCCTCGGGGACCGAGGCTCCCGACGTCACACTGACCGTGTCGACTCCGTCCAGCCAGGACTCGTCGATCTCGCTGGCGTCATCGACCCGATAGGCCGTCCGGGCGCCCGCCTCGAGCGCGACTTCCACCAGGCGCACCGAGTTGGAGGAGTTGCCCGACCCCACCACGATCACTAAGTCGGAGCCGTCGGCGATCTCCTTGACGGCGAGCTGACGGTTCTGGGTGGCATAACAAATGTCGTCGCTCGGGGGGTCGAGCAGTTGCGGGAAGCGCTCACGGATCGCGTTGACGGTCGCCATCGTCTCGTCCACCGAAAGCGTGGTCTGGGACAACCAGGCCACCTTGGCCGGATCGCGCACCACGATGTTCGCGACATCGTCTGGGCTCTGCACGAGCTGGATGTGCTCGGGAGCCTCCCCCGCGGTGCCCTCGACTTCCTCATGGCCGGCGTGACCGATGAGCAAGATGTCATAGTCATCGCTTGCAAAACGCTTGGCCTCGTGGTGCACCTTGGTGACGAGCGGACAGGTCGCGTCGATGGTCTTGAGCTGGCGGTCCACGGCTTCGCGGTGTACGGCGGGCGAGACGCCGTGGGCTGAGAAGACCACCGTTTGCCCCTCGGGCACCTCATCTAGCTCCTCGACGAAGATCGCACCGCGCGACTCCAGGTCAGCCACCACATGCTTGTTGTGCACGATCTGCTTGCGGACATAGACGGGCGCGCCGTAGAGGTCCAGCGCCTTCTCCACGGTGATCACGGCCCGGTCAACCCCGGCGCAATAGCCACGGGGAGCCGCGAGGAGCACCGCCTTGGCGGCATCGTCGGGGCTCAGAATCGACGGGGTGCCCAGGTCCGTAGTCATGGCTCCACTGTAGTTGCGCTCGCCCTCATCGGCACTGTCGGCGACGTGGCCTAGGCTCCGGTCGTGGCCCTGGACACCTCTCCCGACGCTCCGGCACCGGTGCGCCAGATCGCCAACGCCATTGCGGGCTGGGTGGACCGACTCGGCGCGGTCTGGGTCGAGGGGCAGATCGCCCAGGTCAATCGCCGCCCCGGAGTCGGCACGGTGTTCATGACCCTGCGTGACGCGGTGGCCGACATCTCGGTGCCAGTGACGTGTTCTCGGGTGGTGTTCGATTCGCTCAACCCGCCGCTGGTCGAGGGAGCCAGCGTGGTGATCCACGCCAAGCCGTCCTACTACGCCAATCGCGGCAGCCTGTCGTTGGCGGCCCGCGAGATCCGGATGGTCGGGCTGGGCGAGTTGTTGGCTCGGCTCGAGCGGCGTCGACAGCTCTTGGCGGCCGAAGGACTCTTCGCCGCCGAGTTGAAGCGACCACTGCCGTTCCTGCCCACCCTCGTCGGCCTGGTCACCGCCCCCGGTTCCGCGGCCGAGCGTGATGTGCTCGACAACGCGCGTCGTCGTTGGCCCTCGGTGGCGTTCGAGGTGGTGTACGCCGCCATGCAGGGCCCGCGCGCCGCGTTGGAGGTGATCGAGGCCATCGAGCGCCTAGACCGCCACCCGGACGTCGACGTCATCGTGGTGGCCCGCGGCGGTGGCTCCGTCGAAGATCTGCTGCCCTTCTCCGATGAGGCATTGGTGCGCGTGGTGCACAAGGCGACGACTCCCGTCGTCTCCGCGATCGGCCACGAGCCCGACACCCCGTTGCTCGACCTTGCCGCCGACGTACGCGCCTCAACGCCGACCGACGCGGCAGCCCTCATCGTGCCCGACATGGCCGAGGAGATCCGCGGGGTTGAGTGGGCGCGCGACCGGCTGCACGCCTTGGTGGAGCAGTACGTCTCACGCGAGCTGGATCAGCTGGCCACGCTGCGCTCACGGCCCGTCCTCGCCGACCCCACGACGCTGATTGACGCCCGCGTGGACGAGCTCTCCCAGTTGCGCGATCGATCGAGGCGGGTGCTGGGCCATGCCCTCGACCGAGCCGGTGATCAGATCGCCCATCACGCCGCCCGGGCTCGATCGCTCTCTCCGCTCGCCACCCTGCAACGGGGGTACGCCGTGCTCCAGGATTCCGCCGGACAGGTGATCGTCTCCATCGACGGCGCTCCTCCTGGCAGCCAACTCAGCGTGCGCGTCTCCGACGGACGAGTGCACGCCATCACCGACCACACCGAACCCCTCGACACCTCAGGAGCACCCGATGGCTAAGCCGGCCACCCCCGCCGAACCCACCTACGAAGCGGCCCGCGAAGAGCTGATCGAGGTGGTCCGCAAACTTGAAGCAGGCGGCGTCACGCTTGAGGAATCGCTCTCTCTCTGGGAGCGGGGCGAACATCTGGCCAAGGTCTGTCAGGACTGGCTCGACGGTGCCCGCAAGCGCCTCGACGCCGCCCGCAAACCCGACTGAACGCGCTCTCAGGGACAGCTCGGTCTTGGCGCTGCCGCAGCCCCTTGGCCGACCTAGGGAAGGTCGTCTTGGGTGAGCAATCCGAGCACGCGGAGCAGGTCCGCCTCAGGCGCGGAGCCGTAGACGATCACCGTGGCCTCGCCCACCTCAGCGGCGTACGCCGTGTCCCCGGCGTCGTCGACAAAAACCTGCCACTGAGTCGCCACTGAGTCCGCAACCTCGACCTCACCTCGAGCCTCCGGGGAGTCGTCCACGTAGGTCTCGAGGAGCGAATCCACGGATTCGTCGGCCTGCTGGATGCCGACAAAACGACCCGCGTCGGTGAGCATCCCCATCCCCCACACGGGGTTCCTCGCAACGGGGCTGGCCTCGGCCGAGTTAGCGAACCAACCGTCCGGCAACGTGCGGGGATAGACCGGTCGCAGGTCGCCCTCTTGGGCTCGACCCGCGACAGCGAGATAGTCGACTGATACCGGTGGTACATCGAGATCGGCACGATTGAGGGCCCGAAAGCCGACAAACGCGGCTAGGGCAAGCAGGGTGATCAACATCGCCCCGGCCATCCCTGAGAATGAGCGCGCAGCGCGGTCGGGTCCTCGGGGCTGGCTCACTCCACCCATTGTGGCATCCGTCATCTGTGGCCGCCGCTGGCCACCCACGCGGTTCCCCGACGGACCGTCAAGATTGACGCAACTGCGGGCACAATGTTTCAATTTGTCCGCAGATGCGGGACACTCATGCCGTGGTTACCTATCGAATCGCGGAAGCGGCAGAAATCCTCGGCGTGAGCGACGACACCATGCGCCGGTGGATCGACGCAGGCCGCCTCCCAGCAGCGACCGACGGAGGCCGTACCGAGGTCGATGGCAGGGACCTGGCTGCGCTCGCGGAAATGTTGGCCGACCATCCCGACCGAGACGCCAACCGTGCGGCCTCAGTCAGCGCGCGCAATCGCCTCGGCGGGATCATCACCAAAGTCAAGAAGGACACCGTGATGGCCCAGGTCGAAATGATCTGCGGCCCCTATCGGCTGGTCTCCTTGATGAGCTCGGAGGCGGCCACCGAGCTCGGCCTGGAGCCCGGCGTACGCGCCCTCGCGTCCGTGAAATCAACCAACGTCGTGGTGGAGCGTCCATGAAAACAATCCTTGTCCTCGTCTCGGCCCTCGTTGTGGCGACGGCCCCGCTCACCTCGTGCGGCGGGTCGGACACCGCAAAGGACCAGACTCTGACCGTGCTCGCCGCCTCCTCCCTCACGGGCGTCTTCACCAAGCTTGGCGCCGAGTTCGAGAAGCAGCATCCGGGCACCACCGTGAAGTTCGCGTTCGACTCCTCGGCCACGCTTGCCCAACAAGCCATCGACGGGGCCCCGGCGGACGTGCTGGCGACCGCAGATCTCCCGACGATGCAGTTGGCAGCTGACGGCGATGCACTCAACGGTGACAGCCAGGTCTTCGCCACCAACACCATGGTTTTGGTGACTCCCTCGGACAACCCGGCCGGCATCGCCAGCTTCGCTGACCTGCAGCGCGAGTCCGTCTCCTACGTCGTCTGCGTCGACACCGCGCCGTGCGGCAAAGTGGCCGGCACCCTGCTCACAGCGGAGGGCATCACGCACCCGCCAGCAAGCCTTGAGCCCGATGTCAAGGCGGTGCTCGCTCGGGTCGTGGGCAACGAGGCAGATGCGGGCCTCGTCTACGCCACCGACGCCGTTGCTGCCGGAGACGGAGTCGCGGAGCTGGAGATTCCGGGCGCAGCCGAGGCCGTCACGACGTACCCGATTGCCACGCTCGCCCAATCCACGTCGAACGACCTCGCCGCAGCCTTCCTCGCGCTCGTCGTCGGCGAGACCGGCCAGAAAATGTTGTCCGAGGCGGGATTCGGGGCTCCGTGACGCGGCCCGATCGCCCAACCCGCACAGCCGACGGCGGCAAGGGCGGGCCTGCTCTCGGGCGGGCTCCCCTGCCCTTGCTGATCCCCGCGATCCTCGCCTGCACCTTCTTGGTGCTGCCCCTCGTCACCTTGGTCGCGGCGACGCCGTGGTCGCGGTTTGGGGAACTGATGGTGGACCCCGCCGTCGGCGATGCATTGACCATCACCACGCTCACCTCGCTGACCACGGTGGTGCTCTGCGTGCTGCTGGGCACCCCACTGGCCTGGACGCTGGCCCGCATCGACTTCCCCGGCCGGTCCCTGATGCGCGCCCTCGTCACCGTGCCGTTGGTGTTGCCCCCGGTTGTCGCCGGCGTGGCGCTGCTCACCGCCGCGGGACGCAGCAGTCTGCTCGGCGGGGTGTTGCGCGACCTCTCGGGCTTCACGCTGCCCTACACGACCGCCGCCGTGATCATCGCCCACACCTTCGTCTCACTGCCGTTCTATGTGTTGGCGGTCGAGGGCGCCTTGCGCACGAGCGGCGAGGCGTACGACGTGGTCGCGGCGACGCTGGGAGCGGACCGCTGGACCACGTTTCGCCGCGTGACGCTGCCGCTTGCGATGCCGGGGCTCTTCGCCGGTGCGGTGCTGGCGTGGGCGCGATCGCTGGGTGAATTCGGCGCGACGATCACCTTTGCCGGCAACTATCCGGGCACCACCCAGACCATGCCGACGTTGATCTTCCAGCAACTTCAGGCAGACCCCGATATCGCCCGCGTGCTGAGCCTGATCTTGCTCGTGGTGTCCCTCTCGATCCTGGCCGCCCTGCGCGGCCGCTGGCTGGTGCGCCCATGAACCTGCTGGTCGACATCGAGGTGCCCGGACGACTCCGGGCCGCGTTCACCCTGGACCCAGGCGCTCCGACCGCCGTGATCGGGCCGAACGGCTCAGGAAAGACCACGCTGCTCAAGGTCCTCGCCGGCATCATCGAACCAACCGGATCGATAACCTTCGACGGCGTGTCCTGGACCGAGCCGACGCGGCGAATTCAGGATCGGCGCGTGGGTTATGTGTTCCAGGACATCAATCTCTTCCCCCACCTCAACGCGATCGAGAACGTCGCCTTCGGCTTGCACGCGCGAGGTGTCGCACGGTCCGCGGCGCTCGACCAAGCCCTCACTTGGCTGGAACGTTTCGAGATCGGGGACCTCGCCCAGCGCCGGCCGTCCGAGCTGTCGGGCGGGCAAGCTCAACGGGTCGCCATCGCCCGCGCGCTGGCCGTCGGACCCGATCTGTTGTTGCTCGACGAACCCTTCTCGGGACTCGATGTGGGCGTGGCGGCTGCGCTCCGCGTCGAGCTCGCCCAACATCTCGGCGACTTTCCCGGACTCGCCCTGATGGTGACCCACGACGCGATCGACGCCCTCACCCTCGCCCAGCAAGTGCTGGTGCTCGATGAGGGAGCGATCGCGCAGCGCGGCACACCGGTCGAAGTTGCCGCGCGCCCACGCACCGACCACGTGGCGCGGTTGGTGGGGCTCAATGTGCACCGCGAGGGCGACTCGTTGCTGGCCTTCCGACCCAGTGCGGTGACGGTGTCGGTGGAACGCCCCATGGGTTCGGCGCGTCACGTGTGGCACGGGTTGATCTCCGGCCTCGCGCCCCACGGCGACGCCGTACGCCTGGCAGTTGATGCTGGGCAGGTGATCCTCGCCGACATCACCCCCGCCGCGGCGGCCGAGTTGGCCCTGGCCCCGGGGCGCGAGGTGTGGTTGGCCGTCAAGGAGACCGCGGTCGACTGGTATCCCGCTCACCCGCGCTGATCCCACCGGGGCCAACCATCGCTACGATCTGCTCATGAGCGAGACCGCGGACTCGATCCCTGTGCCGGAGCCACCCGACCGCAACCTGGCCATGGAGTTGGTCCGGGTCACCGAAGCGGCCGCCATGGCCGCGGCTCGCTGGGTGGGCCGGGGTGACAAGAACGGCGCCGACGGGGTCGCCGTACAAGCCATGCGCGCCACGATTTCCAGCATCGGCATGGACGGGACCGTCGTGATCGGCGAGGGCGAGAAGGACAACGCCCCGATGCTTTACAACGGCGAAAGAGTGGGCGACGGCACCGGACCCGAATGCGACGTCGCGGTCGACCCGATCGATGGGACGACGCTGACCGCCAAGGGCATGAACAACGCGATCGCCGTGCTGGCCGTTGCCCCGCGCGGCTCGATGTACGACCCGTCGGCCGTGTTCTACATGGAGAAACTCGTCACCGGCCCCGAGGCCGCCGACGTCGTGGACATTCGCAATTCCGTAGCGGAAAACATCCATCAGGTGGCCAAGGCCAAGGGCTCATCGCCGGCCGATGTCACCGTCGTACTCCTCGATCGGCCGCGGCACCAGAAAATCGCCGACGAGGTCCGTGCGACCGGCGCCCGCATCAAGTTCATCGTCGACGGCGATGTGGCGGGAGCCATCATGGCGGCCCGGCCCGACACCGGCATCGACCTGTTGCTCGGCATCGGCGGCACCCCCGAAGGCATCATCGCCGCGTGCGCCATGAAGTGCACCGGCGGCATCATCCAGGCCAGGCTCTGGCCCCGCGACGACGAGGAACGACAACAGGCGCTCGACGCCGGCCACATCTTGGACCCCGATCACGTGCTGGCCACCAATGACCTCGTCACGGCAGACGACTGCTTCTTCGCCGCGACCGGGATCACCGATGGCGAACTGATGCGCGGTGTGCGTTTCCGTGCCGGCGGCGCCACGACCCACTCCCTGGTGATGCGATCGCGCAGCGGCACCATTCGCTCGATCACCAGCGAGCACCGTCTGCACAAGTTGCGCGCCTACGCCTCCGTCGACTTCGAACACTGATCGGCGCGCAACGCCGCCACGATGTGGTCGCGCACGCGCGGATCAACCGCCATCCCGGTGTGCGAAGCAGTGACTTCGATGGCGCGTGCGGCCGGGTCCAGGCAGGCCCGCCAATCCACGACGGCATCTCGGCGAGAGTAGATCGAGGTGTAGCCGAATTCCGGCGCGAGGCTCCCCTGGGCCTCTGCCAGACTGGCTCGGGCACACTCGCCCCCAACACAGTCGGCCGACATCAGCCCGGGCACACCGACCCGGCTCAGCCGGACGAGCACGTCGAGACTCGCCGCCAGACTCAGGTGATGCGCCCCCGGCGCGAGCACAGGGCTGGCCAACGTGACGATGCTGGTGACCAGATCGGGGCGGCGTACGGCGAGGGATCGGGCCAGCATGCCCCCGAGACTGTGGCCGACCAAGTGAACCCGCTCGCCGCGGCGCTCGACAACGCTCTCCAGCCGCTGCTCTAGGTGATCCGCGGCCGCCCTCGTGCAGGCGACGTTGGCCAAGATGTGAGAGCGATAGGTGCGGAAACCCTCATGACGCAAGGCCCGCGCCAAGGGGGACAAGGACGTGTCGCCGGCCATGAATCCCGGGATCAGCAACACCAGTGCGGACGGGTCACTGAGCGGCTCGGCGAGCTGAGTCGCCCTCGCCCACCGTCGTGAGGCGCGGGTCGCGTGATCCCACGGCGTGCGCGCGACGTACCTGATCCCTTCGCCGACCAGGCTCAGCTCGCGAAACATCCCCACGAGGGGCGGACGCGCGAAGCCGGGCGGCTGCAGCGATGGAACCACGGTGTCCATCACCAGACCGTAACCCGCAATCACGTTTTGCTTGTGGAAATGCACACAGAAGGTGTTGTGCGGATGGTTGTGCTGTTTCACTTGGGTTATGGCCGATGTTTCCCCCACAGACCACCCGGTGGCGGTCTCCGATGAATTGTTCGCCGACGTGGGTGGCGGGATCCACCTGTGTTACCAGACCTTCGGCGACCCCGGCGACCAGGCGCTGCTGCTGGTGATGGGCCTCGGCGGCCCGATGATCTGGTGGGACCCGGACTTCTGCTCGATGCTGGCCGGGCGGGGCTTCTTCGTGATCCGCTACGACAATCGCGACACCGGGCGCTCGACCAAAGTTGGCGGAAAGGTGCCTCGGGCGGCGCTGATGAAGGCGTTCGCGGGGCGTGGTGGGCCGCCGCCCTACACGCTGGCCGACCTGGCCGACGATGCCTTCGGTCTACTCGACCATCTGGGCATCGGTTCAGCTCATGTGTTGGGGATTTCGATGGGCGGGATGATCGCGCAGACCATGGCGTTGGCCGCTCCGGAGCGGGTGCGCTCGCTGACGAGCATCATGTCCACGGTCGGCAAACGCTCGGTCGGCTGGCAGCATCCCAAGTTGCTGCCCCTGCTGCTGGCGCCGCGTGGTCCGGGGCGCGCGCCGTACGCCGAGACGTCGGCGAAGCTGTGGCAACTCATCGGCTCCCCCGACTATCCGGTCGACCACGACACGGTGCGCACCCGCGCCGAAGCCACCTGGGATCGCGGGTTCAGCGCCAACGGCGTGATGCGACAGATGTTGGCGATCTTGGCCCAGCCCGACCGGACCTCGGCTCTCGGAAAGCTCGGGATTCCGACCCTGGTCATCCACGGTCGCGCCGACAAAATGGTGCACGTGTCGGGTGGCCGGGCGACCGCAGCGGCCGTGCCGAAGGCCGAACTCATCCTGGTCGACGGGATGGGTCACGACCTACCGCGGCCGCTGTTCCCCAGCTTTGTCGACGCCGTACGCCGCAACGCCGACCGCCCACCCGTCGCAGTTTGACCGCCGACCCGTCGCAGTTTGACCAGTTCTCCACATGGCCCTGTGCACAAACTGTCAAAGTGCGACGGGTCGGCGGTGAAACTGCGACGGGTCGGCGCGGAGAGGTTAGTCAGTCGCTGAGGCGGGCTCCGGACTCCGTGTCGAAGACGTGCACGTGTGCAGGGTCGGTCGTCACGTAGATCACGTCGCCGCGACGCACGGTGTCTCGGCCACTGATCCGCACGATCACGTTGGAAGGGGTCCCCTCGACGTCGCAGGTGCCGTAGACAAAACCGTCAGCACCCAACTCCTCGACCACTGTGACCGTGACCGGCAATCCGCCGGCCTCGGCCGAGACCTGGCGCCAGGCTTCGGGACGCACCCCAACGGTGATGTTGCCGTGCATCTTCGAGGACGCCGTCGGATCGACGGGCACCAGGTAGTCGCCAACCTTGGCGAGGCCATCGACCGCCCGCGCCTCGAGAAGGTTCATCTGAGGCGACCCGATGAACCCGGCCACGAATAAGTTGACTGGCCTGTCGTAGAGGTTGAGTGGGGTGTCGACCTGCATCAACTCACCCAACTTCATGACGGCGACCCGATCGCCCATCGTCATGGCCTCGACCTGATCGTGGGTGACATAGACGGTGGTCACGCCAAGATCGGCCTGCAGCTTGGCGATGTCGGTGCGGGTCTGGACGCGCATCTTGGCATCGAGGTTCGAGAGCGGCTCGTCCATGCAGAAAACCTGGGGACTGCGCACGATCGCACGGCCCATGGCAACCCGCTGACGCTGGCCGCCCGACAGTGCCTTCGGCTTGCGCTCAAGAAACTCGGTCAGGCCCAGAATCTTGGCGGCATCCTCCACCCGCTTCTGCCGCTCAGCCGCCGGAACCTTGGCCATCTTCAAGGCGAACGCCATGTTGTCGGCGACGCTCATGTGCGGGTAGAGAGCGTAGTTCTGGAAGACCATCGCGATGTCGCGGTCCTTCGGCGGGAGGTTCGTGATTTCCCGGTCTCCGATGAAGATCTTCCCGCTGTTGACCTCTTCCAAGCCGGCCAGCATCCGCAGCGTGGTGGACTTGCCGCAGCCGGAGGGGCCCACCAACACCATGAATTCGCCGTCGGCGATCTCTAGGTCAATGCCAGGAACGGTGGGCTCGTCGTTGCCGGGATACCACCGCTGTGCCTTCTGAAAACTAACTGTTGCCATGACTGAACTCCTTCACCGGCAGGTACGTGCCGGACGATCCGTAGTGAAGTGACTCAGGTCACTGTAGTGCGATTGAGTCCCGCGTCAAGACCGGCATCGGCACGTGGACTACCCCGGCCGCGGCGGCCTCGGGGTCCATCAGGAGTCGCACGGCCTCGGCCCCGAGCTGGGCATAGGGCAGCGCCACGGAGGTCAACGAGGGGCGCAGCCAGGCGGAAAGTTCCGAGCCGTCGAAGGACACGATCGAGACATCCTCGGGCACCCGTAGGCCGAACTCAGCGAGTGCCTGATAGGCCCCCATCGCCATCCGGTCGTTCAGGCAGATGAACCCAGCCGCGCGCTCGCCGGTCTCCAGCCAAGCCCGGACCGCGTCGTACGCCGGGGCGACAGCCCAGTCGCTCGCGATGGTCGACCGCACCTGATGACCTCCCGCGGCCAGTGCCTCGGCGATCCCTGCCATGCGCAGAGGGCCAGCCAAGGCACGGGGGTTCGGATCCTCACCCACCACGACCAGATCGTTGGCGCGGCCAGCTTCGATCATGACCGCTGCCGCAGCCCGCCCACCGGCCAACTCGTCAGGCAACACCGCCGGGATCGAACTGGTGGGGTCGACACAGTTGAGCAAAACGGTTCGGACTTCGGAAAGCGCGTGAGGTACGTCGATCTCGGCGGTCACAACTCGGGCGTAAAGAATCCCGTCCACCTGGCGATCGATCATCTCGTCGATGAGCGATGCCTCCAGGTTGTCGTCGCCCTGGGTCTCACCAATGACCAACACATGGTCAGCACGTCGAGCCGCAGCGCTGGCGCCCGCCAACATGTGGCTGCCGAACTGACCACTGGCCACGAAGTCGGAGATGACCCCGATCGTCTTGGACGTGGCTGTGCGCAGCATCCGGGCGGTGCGATTGGGCCGATAACCCAGATCCTGGACCGCCTGGCGGACCCTCAGCTCCGCACCTGGGGAGATCCGCATCTCGGTCGAGCGGCCATTGAGGATATAGCTGGCGGTGGTTGCGGACACGCCCGCGCGGCTCGCGACATCGATGAGGGTGACCTTGCGACGCGTCGTCATGGGGGTCGACCTTCCTTCGCTGGGAGCACGCGGTTCGAATCGTTACAAACTCGGTGCTTGACAGTCCTCCGAACCGGGCGCGATGATCCTGCTGATTCGATTCAGCAACTTTTTACCACACTGCCAGCGAATCGTCAGTGCCTAGTCAAATCTTCAACGCAAGGAGAAATACAGGATGCGAACTCACACGCGCCGCCGCTCATCCCTGATGGGCGTCGCGGTCGCAGCAGCCCTGAGCCTGGTGGTCGCCGGTTGCGGCGGCGACTCCGGTTCGAACACAGGGGACGGCGACGGTGACGCCGAAAGCAAGACCGTCCAAATCTGGAGCAGCATCGACCAGGCCGTCCAGGACGGCCTGCAGAAGCAGCTCGAAGCGAAGGCCGACGCCGCTGGGATCACGATCGACTGGCAGAAGGTCGACGACATCAACAGCCTGATCATGACCAAGATCCAGTCGGGCGAAACGCCTGACATCGCGTTGATCCCGCAGCCTGGTGTGGTCAAGGACATGGTGGCGCAGGGAGCGGCCAAGCCGCTCGACGATGCTCTCGACATGGATGCCCTCGCCGGCAACATGGTCCCGGGCACGCTTGAGGCCGGCTCGATCGACGGTCAGCTCTACGGCCTGTTGGTGAGCATGAACGTCAAGAGCCTGGTGTTCTACAACAAGCCTGCGTTCGAAAAGGCTGGCTACACCGCGCCTACCTCATTCGCCGAACTGGAGGCGCTCACCGAGCAAATCAAGTCCGACGGCGGCACCCCGTGGTGCATGGGCATCGAGTCCGAAGGCGCCACTGGTTGGCCGGCCACCGACTGGTTCGAAGACCTCGTCATGCGTTATGGCGGCGTCGACGAATACAACGCGTGGGTCGCTCACGACACCCCGTTCGACTCCGACGTGGTTCGGCAGTCCGCTGCCGAATTCGAGAAGTTGATGTTCACCGAAGGCAACGTTGCCGGCGGCCGCGAGGCCATCGCCGCCACCTCCTTCGGCGACGCGGGCAAGCCGTTGTTCGACAAGGGCGGCCCCGGCTGCTGGTTGTTGAAGCAGGGCTCGTTCATCGTCAGCCCGGACTTCATGCCCGCTGACGCGGTTGCCGACGTGGACGCCAACTTCGGTCTCTTCGGCTTGCCGCCCATCGAAGCCGGTGGCGAAAACCCTGTCCTCGGCGGTGGCGACATGGCCACCCTGTTGACCGATAGCCAGGCGGCCAAGGATGTCTTGAAGATGATGTCCGAGACCGACATCGGCATCGATGCGGCCCCGACAAGCTCCTACCTCAGTCCGCACACGGACTTTGATGTGAGCCTGTACCCGAACGAGCTCACCCGCTCGATCGCGGAGGTCGCGAACACCTCGTCGGCGTTCTTGTTCGACGGGTCTGACCAGATGCCCGGTGCCGTCGGCACCGGCACCTTCTGGACCGAGATGACCTCGTGGATCTCGGATGCGCAGGACCTGGACGCCACGCTGGCCAACATTGACGCCAGCTGGCCCAGCTAGTTGACGAGACCGGCTCCGGCCGGTTGAGTGCAGGGCAGGGGTGGGGTTGGGCTTTAGCCCCGAACCCCACCCCTGCCACACATTTTGGGTGACCCCAGGGAAGGACACGCACCATGTTGGCTCAATTCGGCACGGCCCTCGTCTCTGTCGCGATTGGCATCGCGGCGGCAGTCGCGCTCTTCTGGCTACTCAACAAGTTGGCGGAGTTGCTTCCGGGTCGCTGGGAGGCGCGTGTCAAGCCCTACTTCTACATTTTACCGGCGTACGCCGCCATCACCATTTACCTGATCTATCCGACGATCCTGACGTTGATCTATTCGTTCAAAGACCGATTCCACGAAAACTGGTTGGGTCTGGAGAACTACAAGAAGTTGCTCGGCGTGCAGACCTTCCGCGACAGCCTCTTCAACACCGTCTTGTGGATGATCTTCGTCCCGCTGGTCACTGTCGCTCTGGGCTTGGCGATCGCGGTCCTGGCGGACCGATTCGGTCCCCGGGGCGAAAAGTTCAGCAAGACGATCATCTTCCTGCCGATGGCGATCAGCTTGATCGGCTCCGCCAAAACGTGGGAGTTCATCTATGACTTCCGGAGCGAGGCCACCGGCAAGCCGCAGATCGGGCTCCTCAATGCCTTCGTTACCAAGCTCGGTTTCGACCCGATTCCGTGGCTGAACACGTCGGACTTCCGCATGAACAGCTTCGCCCTGATGGTGATCTTGATGTGGTCGACGATCGGCTTCTCCATGGTGCTGCTTTCGGCGGCGGTCAAGGGCGTCCCGACCGACACCCTCGAGGCGGCACGCATCGACGGAGCCAATGAGCGGCAGATCTTCGCGCGGGTGGTGGTGCCCCAGATTCGCGGCACCATCATCACCGTAGCCATCACGGTGATGATCGGCGTCATGAAGACCTTCGACGTCGTCTACGGCACGAAAGGTGGCAACTTCAAGACCGGCGTGATCGCCAGCGAGTTCTTCAAACAGTACAAGTTCAACGACCAGGGCAAAGAGTCGGCCATCGTGGTGATGCTGTTGATCGCCGTGCTGCCGATCATGATCTACCAGGTTCGCCACTTCCGCGCCGAGGAGGCTGAGGCATGAGCACCACCGCAATCGCCACTGAAGCGACGGCGCGAAAGGCCCCCCGCGGGGAAAGCGGGGTCCAAAAGGCTGGCTGGTTCACCCGAATCACGATCACCATCTTGTGTGTGTTGTGGGCGCTGCCCGTGGTCGGTCTCATTGTGACGTCCTTCCGGCCACTGGACGATGTGAATGAATCCGGGTGGTGGGTGGCGTTGTTCAAGCCCTCCCACTGGAGCAACTTCAGCGCGGCCAACTACACCACGGCGCTGGACCAGGCCCATATGGGTCAGGCGCTGGTGAACAGTTTCGCCATCACGCTGCCGGCGACCTTCATCCCCATCCTGATCGCCTCGTTTGCGGCGTACGCCTTCACGTTCATGGAGTTCAAGGGCCGCAACTTCCTGTTCTTGGCGATCGTCAGCTTGCTCGTGATCCCCAACTATGTCGCGTTTGTGCCGATGCTCAACTTCTATCAAGCCTTGGGCATCACCGGGGTCCCCCGAGCCTGGTTGGCGCACATCGGCTTCGGCATGTCGTTGGCCATCTACATCCTGCGCAACTACATGGCCACCTTGCCCAAGACGGTGATCGAGTCCGCGAAGATCGACGGTGCGAGCCACTTCCAGACCTTCTACAAACTCGTGCTGCCCATGTCGGTGCCCGCGCTGGCGTCCTTCGCGATCTTCCAGTTCCTCTGGGTGTGGAACGACCTCCTGGTCGCCTTGATCACGCTGGGGCCGGACCAGGATGTGGCCCCCGTCACCGTCGCGCTGCAGAACAGCCTGGTGGGGCAGCAAGGCGGAGGCTGGCATCTCGTGACGGCGGGGCGTTGCTGTCGATGTTCGTGCCCGTCTTGGTGTTCTTGGCCCTGCAGCGCTACTTCGTCCGTGGTTTGACGGCCGGGGCAGTCAAGGGCTGACCCCGCTAGGCTCGCTGTCCCCCTTCCCGTCACGATCCAGGAGCCTGCGAGTCCATGATCTTCCCACCGACCTCGGGCGCCCCCGCCTGGACGAGCATCGAACTGCAACAAGACGCCGGAGCGATGCCGACCGTCGTCGGGCTGAGGTTGTCGGACCGCAGAGTTTGGCGCAACCTCGGGGTTGCCCACACTCGTCCGAACGGCCCCGGCATGCGGCTGCTCGGCGAGCATGCGCATGAGTTGTTGACCCGTCCCCATGTGCGCGGTCATCGGGCCAAGGGACAGGTCCGGGGCGGGCCGCGTGGTCGTCACGTTTTGTGGCCGAAGCCCCCCAGGTTTCCGGGATCGACGCTCATCATTCGGGTGTCGGATCGAGGCAGCCCGGCTGACCCTCGTCGCGGAGTTCGAAGCGTTGACGGGTGGCGGCCTGCGCGGGCGTTACACGCTCACCAACGACGACGATGCGCCCTACCTCGTCGATGGTCTTGAGGTCGTGTTGCCCGTGGCTGACCACCTCAGCGAAGTGCTGGACTTCACCGGTCGCCACGAGCGCGAGCGTTCGCCGCAACGGCACCTAGGTCACCGACGGTTTGTGGCTGCGTGAGTCGCGTGGCGGGCGCCCGGGGCTCGGGTCCGCCACGATGGTCGCGCTCGGCACCGACGGGTTCTCCCCCACCGAGGGCCAGGTGGTCGCGGCCCATGTGGCCTGGAGCGGCAACAGCGTGTTGCGCGTGGAGCGCGACGCCACCAGCGGCACCACGATCGGTGGCGGCGAGTTGCTGCAGCCGGGCGAGATCTGTCTCGCGAAGGGCGAGTCCTACACAACTCCGTGGGTGATGTTCGCCGCCGCCAACGATGGGTTGGACGGCTTGGCGGCCGCCTGGCATGGCTATCAGCGATCACTGCCCAGCCACCCCGACACCCAGCCGGTGTTGCTCAACGTCTGGGAAGCGGTCTACTTCGATCACGACCTCGCCCGGTTGACCGAGATCGCCCAACGCGCCGCCCGGGTCGGGGTCGAGTGCTTCGTGCTGGACGACGGGTGGTTCCGCCATCGGCGCGACGACACGGCCGGACTCGGTGATTGGTACGTCGACGATGGTGTCTGGCCCGACGGTCTGACACCCTTGATCGACACGGTGCGCGACTTGGGCATGGAATTCGGACTCTGGTTCGAACCCGAGATGGTCAACCCAGACTCCGACCTCTACCGCGAACATCCCGACTGGATCTTGGCCACCGGGGATCGGGTTCCCGAGACCCATCGCAACCAGTTGGTCCTCGATCTGACCCGCCCCGAGGTGTCGGCGTACCTCCTCGAGCGGCTGAACGCCATCCTGAGCGCCTATCCCATCGACTACGTCAAGTGGGATCACAACCGCGACCTGATCGATGCCGGCAGCGCCACCCGCGCCGGCGCGCCCGCAGTGCACGACCAGACCGAGGCGTTCTACGCGTTGCTGGATGCCCTGCGCGTGGTCCATCCCGACATGCGCTGGGAATCGTGCGCCTCCGGAGGCGGACGGATCGATCTCGGGGTGCTCGAACGGGTGCAACGGGTGTGGACCTCCGACATGACCGACGCCTTGGCCCGGCAGCAGATCCAGCCGTGGACGGTCCAGCTGGTGGCTCCGGAGTACGTCGGGGCGCACGTCTCCTCCACCACGTCACACTCCACGGGTCGGACCCTGACCCTCGACTTCCGTGCAGCCACCGCGATGTTCGGCTCGTTCGGCATCGAGTGGGACCTCACCGAAGCCACCGAGGCCGACCTCGACTCTCTCGCTGACTGGATCGCCCGCTATCAGCGCTTCCGTGGGCTGCTGCACAGCGGCCGGGTGGTCCGCCCCGCGAGCTCGGATCCGGCCGTCCGCTGGCACGGCGTCGTAGCAGCCGATGCGAGCGAGGCGCTGATCGCCCACGTGCAACTCGACGAGTCCAGCCACAACCGCGGTGTGTGGGCGCGGATCCCCGGACTGGTGCCGACGGCGACCTACGAACTCCTCTGGGAGGGACCCGTCATGGCCCGCGAGGTCAGCAAGTCCGCGCCCCTGGCCGAGCACGGCCCCACCGGTGGCGTGCGCGTGAGCGGCGCGGCCATCGCCAGACGCGGGTTTCTGGCTGCCCCGCCGCCGCCCGGAGACCTGCACGCTGGTTCATCTGCGTCAGGTCGCCCTGGACTAGGCTTGGGGTCGTGAGTGCATCCGCCACCGACCCCGAGTTTCGCTATTCCGATCTGCTGCCGATCGGCGCCGATGACACGCCCTACCGGCTGCTCAGCACCGAGGGCGTTTCCACGTTCGAAGCGGACGGTCAGACCTTCCTGCGGGTGACGCCGGAGGCGATCACCGCGCTGACCGAGGCCGCGATGCACGACATATCTCATTATCTGCGGCCGGCCCATCTGGCGCAGTTGCGCCGGATCATCGACGATCCCGAATCCTCGGGCAATGACCGCTTCGTCGCCCTGGATCTGCTGAAGAACGTCAACATTTCCGCGGGCGGGGTGTTGCCCATGTGCCAAGACACCGGCACCGCGATCGTGATGGGCAAGAAGTCCGAAGGGGTGCTCACCGGGGGCGATGACGGGGAGGCGATCTCGCGCGGCGTGTACGACGCTTTCACCCGGCTGAACCTTCGCTATTCCCAGTTGGCGCCGCTGACGATGTGGGAGGAGAAGAACACCGGCACCAACCTGCCGGCCCAGATCGAGATCTATTCGACGCCGACCCAGGGTGCCCCCGAATACAAGTTCCTCTTCATAGCCAAAGGCGGTGGCTCGGCCAACAAGTCATTCCTCTACCAAGAGACCAAGGCGATCTTGAATCCGCAGCGGATGTTGGAGTTCCTGGACGAGAAGATCCGCTCCCTCGGCACCGCCGCCTGCCCGCCCTACCACCTGGCTGTGGT
Organism: uncultured Actinomycetota bacterium; assembly: GCA_963814245.1. Taxonomy (GTDB): domain Bacteria; phylum Actinomycetota; class Actinomycetes; order Propionibacteriales; family Nocardioidaceae; genus Nocardioides. The sequence continues at coordinate 229,252 of CAWFBY010000003.1, read as the reverse complement.
GATCGGCGGTACGTCGGCGGAATATGCGCTCAAGACCGCGAAGTATGCCTCCACGCACTACCTCGACAACCTGCCCACCCAGGGGTCCCTCGCCGCCCACGCCTTCCGAGACCTCGAGCTCGAAGAGGAAGTCTTCAAACTCACCCAGTCCTTCGGCATCGGAGCCCAATTCGGCGGAAAATACTTCTGCCATGACGTGCGCGTGATTCGGCTCCCCCGGCACGGCGCTTCGTTGCCGGTGGCCATCGCCGTGTCGTGTTCAGCAGACCGGCAGGCGCTGGGCAAGATCACACCCGAGGGCATCTTCCTGGAGCAACTCGAGACCGACCCGGCGTCGTACCTCCCCGACACCACCGCAGCCCACCTCATCGAGGGTGGCGAGGTCGTCACCATCGACCTCACGCAACCGATGCCCGAGATCCTCGCCGAGCTCTCCAAGCACCCGGTGAAGACCCGGCTCTCGCTCAGCGGTCCGCTGGTGGTGGCCCGCGACCTTGCGCACGCCAAGATCAAGGAACGGCTCGATGCCGGCGAGGCGATGCCGAGCTATCTGCGCGATCATGCGGTCTACTACGCCGGCCCCGCGAAGACCCCCGCCGGCTATGCCTCCGGGTCGTTCGGGCCGACGACGGCCGGGCGGATGGATTCCTATGTCGAGCAGTTCCAAGCCGCCGGTGGCTCTCTGGTGATGTTGGCCAAGGGCAACCGCTCCAAGGTGGTCACCGATGCTTGCGCTGCCCACGGGGGCTTCTACCTCGGCTCCATCGGCGGACCCGCCGCCCGGTTGGCCCAGGAGTGCATCAAGTCGGTGGAAGTGGTGGAGTACGCCGAGCTCGGCATGGAGGCCGTGTGGAAGATCGAAGTCGAGGACTTCCCAGCCTTCATCGTCGTCGACGACAAGGGCAACGACTTCTTCACCGATCCGTCCGGCGCCGTGACCATCCCGATCTCGGGCATCCGGGTGCGGTCACGCGAATAGGAGTCGCGGGATGCTCTGGGATCGCGCTTCGCCCCCCGTCAGCCTAGAATGACCGCGACGCGGACGGCATGGGGTCGGCCGAGTCGAGCCTGGGGGGTTCTGATGGCCTGGACGGCCCGCGTGATTTCCTGCGTGAATATCCTGCTGCTGTGTGCGCTTGCGCTCACGCCGGTACCTGCTGGTGCTGCCGGAGCAGCCACCTTTGTCGAGGTCGACACCACCACGCCCGGCCACGTGACAGGCGTCGTGCACAGCGATGAGGCCTTCGTCGCGTTGACCCTCGTGAGCAATGGCGAGGTCGTGGAGACCTTCGACCCGATCCCGGTTGCCAACGGAACCGGCAAGGCCGACTTCGACCACACCGTGTGGGGGCTCGCTTCTGGCTCCATCACCGCCGCCGCGTGTGCGAGCCCCACCGAGTGTGACGCTCCCTCGGCCCAGGAGAGCTTCTCTGAGCCGGGCGTCCAGCCCACCGTCTCCTGGCCCTCGTCGACCAACGTCGGACCGGGCGACTTCACCATCGACGTCGCCGACCCAGACGGTGGCGGATTCCTCCTCGCGAAGATCCTGCCCCAAGGAGGCGGCACCAGCCACCAAGGTGTTTCGCGATCTGGGTCGACGGTCCTCGACTTCGCCACCGAGGGGCTGGCCGAGATTGCCATCCTGCGGTGCTACGACGCGACACCGACGTGGTGCCAGAGCACCGACGCAACGCGCCAGGTCCGGGTGAACCGCGTCTTGGAGGTCACTCCGATCGGCATCACTCCCCCGGTCGCCACGCCGGGGTCTGACGGCGCGGTCACCGTCACAGCAAACTTCACGGTTAACGAACCCGGTGAGACGGTGACCTTCTCGTGGGAACTGGTGCATCAGTCCGGGGCCGCCACCGGACTCGCCGGCGAGGTGTCGGTTGCGATTGGCTCCGATCGACTCGCCTCCTTCACTATCGTGGCGCCGGGGTTGGCCGACGGGACCTATGAGTTGCGGGGCTCGGCCGTTCTCGGCCCCCTGAGCGCGCCGTACTCCGCGATGACCTTCGACGTTGACGGCACCCCACCCGGGGGCGCCGCGCTGACCCGCACTCCCGCGGTGTTCTATCCCTACCCCGACGATGTTCGCCGGTTCAAGGACCGAGCCACCTTCACCATTTCCCTTGACCCCGACACGGGCTCCTCTTTGGTGCGCCTCGAGCTGCTCAATCCCAGCGGCACCGCGGTGCACACGGTCGAAAACCAGACGGCGACCGGTTTCACCTACGTGTGGACCGGGCGCGACGACGCGCACACCCTGGTGCCCGCGGGTGTCTACACGGCGCGGGTGACCCTCGAGGACACGCTCGGCAATCCCCATGTGCTGCCGACGCAGACCATCCGCGTGCGCGACGAGCAACTGACGCTCAAAACCACCCGGCGCAACCTTTCCGCGGTCGAGTCGGCGTCTTCCAACTGGAAGGCCCGCTGTTCGACGATTCGGCGACCCGCCTCGCGGGGCTGGGTGGGCTCGCTGCAGCTGGTCTCCAACTCGAAGTGCCGCGCCCGCACGTGGCTGGGCAGCGGCGTGGCGACGGTCAACGCCACCAGGCTCCCACCCTCCTTGGAGCCCGGACGGATCCGGGTGAGCGCGATCGGCGGTGCTGCCCGCGGGTCGGCCTCGAGCGTCGCGGTCTTGGAGTACTGGAACAACGACACCAAGAAGTGGGTCAACGGCACCCGCCTGCCGAGTGTGGTGGGTGCGCACAGCGGCACCGAACGCCTGGTCACTCCCATGTTGTACGACGGGCGCCGGGTCGCCTGGCGAGTCGCGACCGGCTTCGGCATGCGCTATGACGTGCGTGCCTTCGAGGTCAACTACACCTATCTCGTGCTCGAATAGCCTGGTGACCTCACCTCCGCGGACCCTCGCTCGCTCGGTCAGCGAGCGCGGTGAGTTGGTGCTGCGCGAGCGGTCGCTGCCCGACGGTGACACCGTGCTCGAGTTGCGGGCCAACGGGATCTTCGTGATGGACACCCAGGAGACCTCGACCGAGCGAGCGCTCGCGACCCTCGCCCTGGAGCAGGTGGCCAGCCCGGAACGCGTCCTGGTCGGCGGTCTCGGCTTGGGTTTCACCCTGGCGGCGGTCTTGGCCGACCCCCGGGTCGCGTGGTGTGGCGTGGCGGAGATCGAGCCCACGTTGGTCGATTGGCTCCGCGAGGATGTGGTCCCCGGAGGCGCGGCCCTGCTGGCCGATCCGCGAGTGGCGGTGCTCATGGGCGACGTGGCCGACACCATCGCTGCGGCGCCGGCTGCGGCGTACGACCTGGTCCTGCTCGATGTGGACAACGGGCCGCGACACTTGGTGCACCAAACCAACGCCGGCCTCTATGCGACCCCGGCCCTGCGCACCTTGCGCTCTCGGATCGCCCCGGGCGGAGCGGTGGTGGTGTGGTCGGCCGACGAAGCCCCCGAGTTTGAGCACGCCCTCGCGGAGGTCTTCCCCACGGCACTGGCCTCACCCTGGGAGGTCACCCTCCAGGGTCGCGAGGAACAGTATTGGCTTTATGTCGGCAGGCGGCCGGCCTAGTGTCGGGACTTCCGACACGCGACACTGGTGTGGTGCACGCGAAATCGGCTTCATAAGTATTAGGCTGGGGTATGCCTCGAACTGGCCGCCCGAAATCCGTGCTCGTCCTGACTACTGAAGAGTACGAGCAGCTGACCAGATGGGTACGGCGAGCGTCGTCCTCGCAGGCGTTGGCGATGCGATCGAAGGTCGTGCTGGCGGCAGCCGAGGGTCTGACGAACAACGCGGTGGCCGAGCGGGTGGGCTGCGAGCCGCACACGGTGAGCAAATGGCGCAGACGGTTCGTCGAGGACCGTCTCGACGGTCTGGGCGATGAGAAGCGTCCCGGACGCCCGCGCACGATCACCGTGGACCAGGTCGAGGACGTCATCGTCGCGACCTTGGAGTCAACGCCGCCGAACGCGACGCACTGGTCGCGGGCAAAGATGGCTCATCGGACCGGGCTGTCGAGAACCACGATCGGCAAGATCTGGAAGGACTTCTCCATCAAGCCGCACCTGGCCGATCACTTCAAGCTCTCCACCGACCCGCTGTTCATCGACAAGCTCTACGACGTCGTGGGCCTCTACCTGAACCCGCCCGAGGCCGCGGTCGTGCTGTGTGTGGACGAGAAGTCCCAGGTCCAAGCGTTGCAACGCTCCCAACCGGCGTTCCCGATGATGCCCGGCATGCCCGAGCGACGGACCCACGACTACGTCCGTCACGGCACCACAACCCTGTTCGCCGCAATGAACGTGGCCGACGGCACGGTGATCTCGAGCCTGCACCGGCGCCACCGTGCGGTCGAGTTCAAGAAGTTCCTCACCAAGATCGAGGATCAGGTCCCCGAGGGCCTTCAGATCCATGTGATCTGTGACAACTACGGAACCCACAAGCACCCGACCATCAAGACCTGGCTCGGTTCCCACCCGCGGGTGCATCTGCACTTCACCCCGACCTACTCGTCCTGGCTGAACCTGGTCGAGAGGTTCTTCGGCTACGTCACCGCCGACCTGCTCCAACGCTCCGATCACCGCAGCGTCCAGTCCCTCGAGGCCGACATCCGCAAGTGGGTCGCGGCCTGGAACGAAGACCCCAAAGTCTTCGTCTGGACCAAGACCGCCGAACAGATCCTTGGCAGCATCGGACGACTTATGCAGCGGATCTCAAATCCGGGTCACTAGTACCAGTTGTGGCCCTGCTTGAACGCCCAGGCACCACACGGGGTCCCGTAGGCATCCTGGATGTATTCCAGCCCCCAGCGGATCTGCACCTCGGCTGAGGTGAGGTAACCGTCCGGAAGGTCGTGCAGTTGGGTCAATGCCTGCGGGATGCCGTACGCCGACGACGTGGGGTTGTCGGCATCGATGCGCCAGCCACTTTCGCTCACGTAGAGCGAGTCCAAGCAGGCGAATTGTTCCGGGCCGAAGCCGTATTCCGGCAACAGCGCGGCAGCGATCACGCGTGGATCCTCATCGGAGAGGTCCTCCTTGCGCGCGGCCGCCGGGCTGTTGACCGGTGACAACGCGGCCGCCTTGCCCGCATCGGTCGCAGTGCGCCGATCCGAGCGCGACACGGCCTTGGTCCTCTCGCGCCGCGAGCTCCGCCGCTGCCAGCGTGGCCTCGGCTGTGCGAGCCGCAGCTGCGGGAGTCGGCTCTGTCGTCGCCACCGACAGCGCCGCGGGCTGGCCGGACAGGACGCCCCCCGACACGACGACGCCGGTCGCGACCGCTGCGAGGGAACCCATCAAGGCGGTGTTGCGCAGCACGTGGCGCGACGCGGGCGGGTTCGCCTCGAGCCGTTTGGCCGCGCGCTTCTTAGGCGAGCGGTGCTTCGCGTCGTACGCCTTGTGCTTCGACATGGTCCGTTTCAAGATCGGCGCTGCGTCAATCGACGCTGCGTGGGTGCTAGTTCGGGCGGTGATCGCCGCGCCCGAAAACCCCACGCGGAGTCACGAAACGATCACGACAACCATGCAGGACCAAGAGAGGGCGTGCAAACCAAACGCCGAAATTCGAGACGCGAGCCGCGTCACATGTCAGACCAGTTAGAGGGAAACGTTCTCCAGCATCTCGGTGACCAAGGCAGCGATGGGAGACCGCTCGGAGCGGGTCAGCGTGATGTGCGCGAACAGCGGGTGGCCCTTCAGCCGCTCGACCACGGCGACGATGCCGTCGTGACGCCCCACTCGCAGGTTGTCGCGCTGCGCCACATCGTGGGTCAACACGACCTTGGAGTTGGCCCCGATGCGCGAGAGCACCGTCAGCAGAACATTGCGCTCCAGCGACTGTGCCTCGTCGACAATGACGAACGCGTCGTGCAGCGATCGGCCACGAATGTGGGTGAGCGGCAACACCTCCAGCATCCCCCGATCGAGCACTTCGTCGATCACCTCACGCGAAGCCACCGAGCCCAGGGTGTCGAAAACCGCCTGGCCCCAGGGGGACATTTTCTCCGACTCCGAGCCGGGGAGATAGCCCAATTCTTGGCCACCGACCGCGAACAAGGGCCGGAAGACCACCACCTTGTGATGTTGCCGCCGCTCCATGACGGCCTCGAGGCCGGCGCACAGGGCCAAGGCCGATTTGCCCGTCCCGGCGCGTCCCCCCAGCGACACGATGCCGACCTCGGGGTCGAGGAGGGTTTCCAGGGCGATGCGCTGCTCGGCCGAGCGCCCATGGATGCCGAAGGCTTCCCGATCGCCACGGACGAGATGCACCTGCTTGTCGGCGCCGACGCGACCCAAGGCCGAGCCGCGATCGGACAACAACACCAATCCCGTGTGACAGGGCAGATCACGCGCCGCGTCGAGGTCGAGCGTGCCGTCGTCGTACAACTCATCGACCTCAGCGGCCGACACCTCCAACTCGGCCATGCCGGTGTAGCCGGTGTCCGAGTCGGAAATCGCCTCGGCGTGGTATTCCTCCGCGACGAGGCCCACCGCCGACGCCTTGATCCTCAGGGGCAGGTCCTTGGAGACCAAGGTGACCGCGTGGCCCTCGTTGGCCAGGTTGCGGGCCACGGCCAAGATCCGGGTGTCGTTGTCGCCCAGCCGGAAGCCCGAGGGCAGTGCATCGGCGTCGGTGTGATTGAGCTCGACCCGGAGCGTGCCGCCCTCCTCCCCCACGGGCACGGGTGCGTCGAGGCGGCCGTGCAGCACCCGCAGATCGTCGAGGGCGCGCAGCGCCGAGCGGGCAAAGAACCCGAGCTCGGGATGATGGCGCTTGCCCTCCAACTCGGTGATCACCACCACGGGCAGCACAACTTCGTGTTCTGCGAAACGCCCCATCGCGCCGGGGTCGGCGAGCAGGACACTGGTGTCGAGAACGAAGGTGCGGCGGTCGGGCTTCTTCTTGGGGGCCGAGCCGGACCTCTTGCGAGCCGCCTGCTTCTGCGTTGTGGCCGACACGGGCTACCCCTCACCGCCGGCGCGATCACGAGGCCACCGGCCATCTCGTGGGTGAGCTTCCCCAACTCACCGCTCCCCTCGAACGTACGACGCCGAAGAGAGCGTCGCGCGACGACACGCCCGAACGCGGGGTGAACGTCAGCTGACGAGTTCCGTCGGAGCGTGGCCGTCAGGAGCCGAAGCGACGCTCGCGTTCGGCGTACGCCCGAATCGCCCGCAGAAAGTCGACCCGGCGGAAATCGGGCCACAGCGCCTCACAGAAGTAGAACTCACTGTGTGCGCTCTGCCACAACAAAAACCCCCCAAGCCGCTGCTCACCCGAGGTGCGGATCACCAGATCGGGATCGGGCTGACCCTTGGTGTAAAGATGTTCGGCAATGTGTTCGGCATCGATCACCTCGGCCAACTCCTCCAAGGTGCGACCCTGGGCGGCCTGTTCGTGCAGCAACGACCGGACGGCGTCGGCGATCTCTCGGCGCCCGCCATAACCCACCGCGATGTTGACCAGGATTCCATCGATGTCCGCGGTGGCGTCGGCGGCAGCCTTGAGCTTTTCGGCCGTTGAAGACGGCAGGAGATCCAATGCGCCCACGGGATTCAGCCGCCACCGATGCTCCGCCGCGAGCGACTCGACCGCCCCTTCGATGATCGAGAGCAGCCCCGTCAACTCTTCCGGTGGCCGATTGAGGTTGTCGGTCGAGAGCAGCCACAAGGTGACGACCTTGACGCCCACCTCCTCACACCAGCCCAGCATCGGCGCGATGTTGTCGGCGCCGGCGCGATAACCCTGGGCCGTTTCGGCGCCCACGGCACGCGCCCAGCGGCGGTTGCCGTCGAGCATCACGCCGATGTGGGCGGGGATGCGGTCGCTGGGGAGGCCCTTGACGACGCGCGCTTCGTAGGCCGGGTAGAGCACCCGGCGCGCTGCGTCTTTCCACCTAGCCACCCCGCGATGCTATCTGCCGAATTCACGACTGCCGACCAAACTCGTCAACAACTCGCCAGGTTCACACACGCGGTCACGGGTCGTCACGTACGTTGGGGTAGTGAACGACATGATCCGAGCTCGGATCGGCGATCTCACCGAACACCTCGATGAGGTGATCGCCGAGGTCAAGCCCCGACTACGCGGGTGGCTCCACGCCGCCACCGCTCCGCTGACCCTCGCCGCGGGCATCGTGTTGATCGCCCTGTCCCCCGATGCGCCGACGCGCTGGGGTTCGACCATCTATGCCGTTTCGGCGCTGTTGCTGTTCACCGTCTCCGCGGTCTATCACCGCGGTCGCTGGTCTCCCCGGGCCCACGCCTTCTTGATGCGGTTCGACCACGCCAACATCTTCGTGCTGATCGCCGGCTCCTACACGCCGTTCACGCTCTTGCTCCTCGAAGGCCGCGATCGCACCATCATGCTCACGATCGTGTGGGTGGGGGCCGCTCTCGGTGGGCTGTTCCGGATCTTTTGGATCGATGCTCCCCGCTGGCTCTACACGCTGATCTACATGGCGTTGGGGTGGGCGGCGGTGTTCTACATCGGCGCCTATGTTCGCGGCGCCGAAGACCTCGGGGCGCGTGTGGGTACGGCGGTGCTCCTGCTCGCCGCCGCCGGTGGCGCGCTCTACACGCTGGGCGGGGTTGTCTATGGGTTCCGCCGTCCGAACCCCTGGCCGCGCTGGTTCGGGTTCCACGAGGTGTTTCACACGCTCACCATCTTGGCCTTCACCACGCACTACGTCGGGGTCTCGCTCGCGACGTACTCCCTGCGTTGAGACCGGCTAGCGGCCCGTGACCAGCAGGCTCAACCACAGCCCGGCTGCGCCCGCGGCCGCCAACACAACAACCGCCAAGGCAGCACCCGCCGACTTGCGGGCAAGCAACTCGGCTCCCTGGTAGGCCAAGGCGATTGCGGCGACGGCGATAGTGACGTGGATCAGGGTGGCCAGCGCCACCGAACCGATCACTCCGGCGCCGAAATAGCGCCCCCAAAGCACACTAAGCAGCAGTGGGATCGCGATCGCCCCCGAAACCCCGCCCAACAACTCCAGCCACCAGTCGCGTTCACCCATCCAGGGGAGTTGCCAGGCTGCCCACGGGTGCACGTCGAAGAGATCCGCCGTGGCGCAATAGGCCAGATAGCCGATGACGGCGTACGTCGCGATGATGACCGCGCGATAACGCCACACCTGAGCCGATCCCCAACTCCAGCGGCCGCCCACCCACAGACTTGCGGTGGCCACCGCCGACCACACCAGCCAGCGCCGGACCACGCCGGTGCCCGTGTCCCGCATGGCATCGCGGAAGACACGATCGGCGTCGATGCGGTCGACGACGATTCCACGCACCGAGGTATAGGTCGGCTGGTGACGCTCGTGCACCAGACCGTCGTGCAGGAGGGCGGCCGGCAAGTGGGCGCCCGATTTGGGCACCAGCCACGTGAAGATCGCCGGCACCGAGGTCAGATCGGTGCGGAACGTGGCCAGGTCCGCGGGGACCAGCAACTCCCCGAAGTGAGAGTCGTCGTAGCCGATCCGACGCATCAGGGCGAAGTCCTCGATGCCACCCTCGTCGCGACGATCCAGCAGGATCCGCGGGGGCTCGGCTCGGTTGGCGGGCACTTCCGGCTGTCCCTCGCGCGCCGGCACTCCTCCGTCGTAGAAGTTGCCGATCACCGGAGTCGACTTGAGCTCCATCGGTCCAGAGTGGCACGTTTTGGGGCCGGTGAATATGGCTCCTGTGGGTCTTGTGCCGACCGATCTGGGCAGCCGCTCGCAGCTTGCGTTAGGGCGATCAGCCTTGGGCTGCCACCATGTCGAGCGCGATGTCGACGATCATGTCTTCCTGGCCGCCGACCATCCGGCGTCGCCCGACCTCGAGCAGCAACGCTCGCGCGTCCACACCGTAGGTCTTCGCGGCGTTCTCGGCGTGTCTGAGGAACGAAGAATAGACGCCGGCATAACCCAACGTGAGGGTCTCGCGGTCGACCCGAACCGGGCGGTCCTGCAACGGGCGCACCAAGTCATCGGCAGCGTCTTGCAGCTTGAAGACATCGCAGCGATGGCTCCAGCCGAGCAGGTCGGCGACAGCGACAAAGGCCTCGATCGGGCAGTTGCCAGCGCCCGCACCCTGCCCGGCCAGGGAGGCGTCGACGCGATAGACACCTTCCTCGACAGCCACCACGGAGTTGGCCACGGAGAGCGAGAGATTCTCGTGGGCGTGGATGCCGATCTCGGTTTCGGGCAACAACACCTCGCGATAGGCCCGCACCCGATCGCGGACCGCGTCCATGGTCAGCCGGCCACCCGAGTCGGTCACGTAGACGCACTGCGCGCCGTACGACTCCATCAACTTGGCCTGTTGGGCGAGCGAGGCGGGGTCATTCATGTGGCTCATCATCAAGAAGCCCGCCACATCCATGCCGATCTCGCGCGCGGTCGCGATGTGCTGCGCGGCCACGTCCGCTTCAGTGCAGTGTGTGGCCACCCGCACCGAGCGCACCCCCAGGGAGTAGGCGTGCTTGAGCCCCTCGATGGTGCCGATCCCCGGCACGAGCAGGGAGGTCAGTTTGGCGTTCTGCAGGACCGATGCGGCCGCTTCGATCCATTCCCAATCGGTGTTCGAGCCGGGCCCGTAGTTGAGGCTGCCACCCGCGATGCCGTCGCCGTGCGTGACCTCGATCGCGTCGACCCCGGCCTCGTCGAGTGCCTGCACGATCTTGGCAACATTCTCTGGCGAGACCCGATGCCGGATCGCGTGCATGCCATCGCGCAGGGTGACGTCTTGGATGTAGAGCTCGGGCATCTTCAGTTGCCTTCCTGGCCCAGGAGAGCGGCCATGTGTTCGGCGGTGCGCAGCGCCGCGGAGGTCATGATGTCCAGATTTCCGGCGTACGCCGGCAGGTAGTGCGCGGCGCCCTCGACTTCGAGGAAGACCGACACCTTGTGCGTGACTGGCACGTCTCCGACACCCTTGCCGAGCAAGGTGTGCACGGGTTCGTCGTCGGGGATCCGGGTGAACTGGACGGCTTGCTTGAGGCGATAACCCGGCACATAGGCGGCCACCTCGGCGACCATCTGCTCGACGGATTCGCGGATCGCGTCCTGCTTGGCCTCTTCGGGGTCGTTGATCAGGGTGAGCACCGTGTCGCGCATGATCAATGGCGGCTCGGCGGGGTTGAGGATGATGATCGCCTTGCCGCGCCAGGCGCCGCCGATCGCCTCGATGGCCGCAGCGGTGGTCTCGGTGAACTCGTCGATGTTGGCGCGGGTGCCCGGGCCGGCCGACTTAGAGGCGACCGAGGCCACGATCTCGGCGTACGGCACCTCGGTGATCCGCGAGACCGCATAGACGATGGGGATCGTCGCCTGGCCACCGCAGGTGACCATGTTGACGTTGTCGGCCTGCTGATGGGTCTCCAGATTGATCGGCGGCACAACATAGGGGCCGATGGCGGCCGGCGTGAGGTCGACCAGCTTCTTGCCGTACGGCGCGAGCTTGGCCGCGTTGGCCCGGTGCGCGCCGGCCGAGGTGGCATCCATCACGATCTTGATGTCGTCGAAGCCCTCCATCGCGATCAGGCCGTCGACGCCTTCGTGGGTGGTGGGCACCTTGAGCCGAGCCGCCCTGGCAAGTCCGTCGGAGTCGGGGTCGATGCCGACCATCGCGGCGATCTCGAGGGTCTCGGAGATCCGGAGAATCTTGATCATCAGGTCGGTGCCGATGTTGCCCGACCCGATCACGGCGACTTTGGTCTTGGTGGTCACGCGTTCACTCGCCTTCGGAGGAAGTTGGGCCTAACGAAAATTGGGCAGACACGGCGCCGAGCCCCGTGATGGAGGCGGTGACGAACGCTCCGGGTGGCACCGACGCCATCGGGCCCAGGGCTCCCGACAAGATGACCTGCCCGGCCCGCAGTGGCTGACCGAACTCCCGGGCTTTGTTGGCCAACCAGGACAACGCGTTGAGGGGATCACCCAGGCACGCCGCCCCGGAACCGGTGGAGATCTCCTCGCCATTGAGGCTCATCGACATGACCGCCTCGACAGGCTCGAAGTCGTCGAGGGTTCGGTGCTCGCTCCCCAGCACATAGAGACCGCTCGAGGCGTTGTCGGAGACGGTGTCACCAAACCGGATGTTCCAGTCGGCCACTCGACTGTCGACGATCTCGAGCGCAGCCACCGCGTAATCCACCGCAGCCCGGACCTGGGCAACGTCAAGGGGCCCGTCGATGAGGTCCTGGTTGAGGACGAACGCGATCTCGGCCTCCGCCTTGGGCTGGAGCAACCGATCCATCGGGACGACCTCGTCTTCGGCGTACCCCATGTCGTCGAACAACACCCCGAAGTCAGGTTGGTCGACGCCGAGTTGGGCCTGCACGGCAGGCGAGGTGAGCCCGATCTTGCGACCCACGATGGTGGCGCCGGCGCCGAGTCGGGCGGCGGTCAGTCGCTCCTGAACGGCGTAGGCGCGCTCGATGTCGTCGGCGCCGATGAGTTCGCGCACAGGCGCGCACGGCACTCCCGAAGCACTGGCCTCCAGCAATCGTTCGGAGGCGGCGATGACGTTGGGATCCGAACGCAGGTCAAGGCTGGTCATGCACGCTCCAAGGGGTCGGCCGTAGGCTCAGCGAGGCTACCCCCATCGTGGGCGAGACCGGCACCGCCGAGGCAGCGCGTTCCGCGTGGTGGAACGCATCCTCGCCCGCGCCACGTTGGCCCTTCGAGAGCCGAGAGCTCCGGCCCTAGACTCCGCACTTATGCGGGTCTTCGTGTTGTCCACCGGCCGGTGCGGGTCCACGACCTTCGAGCGAGCCTGCAGTCACATCACCAACTTCACCGCTGGGCACGAGACTCGGAGACGGAATCTCTTCGAGCGGCGCTTCGACTTCCCAGACCAGCACATCGAGTCCGACAACCGGCTGTCGTGGTTCCTCGGCGGCCTGGCCGCTCGCTTCGAGCCGAGCGAGACGTTCTATGTGCACCTCACCCGCGATCCTCAGTTGGTCGCCCGGTCCTATGCCCGCCGCTGGGACTCGGCCTTCGCCTCCAGCATCGTGCGTGCCTTCGGCCACGGGATCTTGGTGCGCCCCCGCTGGCGCGAGGACCAGCGGATCAAGGTGTCCCGCTTCTATGTCGACACGGTCACCGAGAACATCGCCGCGTTCCTCGCGGGCCAACCCAACACGATGGAGTTCCCCCTCGACAAGGCCGCCACCTTGTTTCCTGAACTGTGGCGCCGCATCGGCGCGGAAGGCGATCTGGCCGCGGCTCTTGCCGAGTTCGACGTCTTGCACAACGCCTCCAAGGAGTGAGCGATGGACGCCCGCGATTGGGATCAGCGGTACGCCGCCAGCGAATTGGTCTGGTCGGCCGGACCCAACGAATGTGTCGCCCGGGAGTGCGCAGACCTGACCCCCGGTGTGGCACTGGACCTCGCGGCCGGCGAGGGGCGAAACGCGATCTGGTTGGCCAATCAGGGCTGGGACGTCACCGCGGTGGACTTCTCGCAGGCCGGCCTCGACAAGGGACGTCAGCTGGCCGAAGCCGCCCCGGTGACCTGGGTGTGCGCCGACGCCACCACGTGGTCCGCCGACCGGAGTTATGACCTCGCGCTCATCGCCTACCTACAGATCCCAGCGGCCCTGCGCGCGGCCGCCTCCCGCAACGCGTTTGCGTCGCTGCGCCCCGGGGGCACCTTCTTGTTGGTGGGTCACGACAGCACCAATCTGACGGAGGGCACCGGCGGCCCCCAGGATCCTGCGTTGCTGATGACCGCCGAAGACGTGTTGGCGGACCTTCAGGACGCGGTCTTTGAGGTGATGCACGCGGGCCGGGTGCCGCGCAGCATTGCCGGCCAGGAGGACCATCGAGGCGAGCCCACACGTCAAGCGTGGGACTGTCTGGTGCGAATTATTCGCCGCTGACCCGGTCGTGGGACCCGTCGGCCGCTGACGAATCGCCCGACGCATCGGAGGGCACATCGGTCGGCGCATCGCCGTAGACGCCGGCATCCCGGGCCGCTTGGGCCTTGCGGAGTTGTTTGACCAGGCTGAAGCACAAAAACACGGTCGCGGCGATCAGGAAGACAAACATCAGCGCCCCCCAGCCGCCGGCGACCACATCATCGTCTTCGGGGACCGTGTCGGCCACACGCAGCATCATCGCCAACATGGGGCCAGTTTGTCAGAGTCACGCGACGGGGCCGTCGCGGGCTCCCTCAGGTGGGGATCGGGATCCCCGCGAACAGGTCGTTTTCGGGCACGACAGTCTCAACCTGGCTGGCGAACAACTCGTAGTCCTCGTGCGGCCACACCTGGACCTGAATCTCGCGTGGCACCGCGAACCAGAAACCGTCGGGGTCGATCTGGGTCGCGTGGGCGAGCAACGCCTGGTCGCGAACCCCGAAGAATTCCCCGCACGGAACGCGGGTGGTGATCCGGCCATCCCACGCGGGGTCAGGCTCCCATTCGTCGAGACGCTCGGCCCACGGCGAATCGAGGTCATGGGCAACGAGGGCTTCGTGGAGCGCCTGCATCCGGGGTCGATTGAACGTGTGATGGAAATAGAGTTTGAGCGGCTGCCACGGTGCCCCGGCGTCGGGATAGCGCTCGGGGTCCCCGGCCGCTTCGTAGGCCGCGACCGCGACGCGGTGGCACATGATGTGGTCCGGGTGCGGATAGCCCCCGCGCTCGTCGTACGTCGTCATCACGTGCGGCCGGAATTCCCTGATCAGTCGCACCAATGGCTCCGCGGCCTCCTCGAGCGGCACCAGCGCGAAGGAGTCGTCAGGAAGGGGCGGCTTGGGGTCTCCGTCTGGCCACCCCGAATCAATGAAGCCGAGCCAGTCTTGGCGTACGCCGAGGATGTCGCGGGCGCGCTCCATCTCCTGACGACGGATCTCGGTGATGTTGTCGACGATCTCGGGTCGATCCATCTTGGGATTGAGGACCGACCCGCGTTCACCGCCAGTGCACGTGACGACATGAACATCGACACCTTCGGCGACGTACTTCGCCGTCGTTGCCGCACCCTTGCTCGACTCGTCGTCGGGGTGGGCGTGCACGTGCATCAGCCGATATCCGGCCCGGGGGTGGTGGGGCATGAGGATGAGTCTAAGTGCGAGCATGAGCCGGTGAACTTCGACGACGCGCGGTTGGCCGCTCGGTACGGCGCGCCGCAGCGCCCGGCGACGCGGCTGCTGCTCCGGGCCCTCCTCGTCCTGGTCGTGGGGACGTTTCTGGGCTGGGTGGGCTGGGCGGCGTGGTTGCAGGCAACTCCCGAGGTCGAATCCAGCCTGATCGGATATGCGGTTCGCGACGAGCACGCGACCGAGGCGACGCTGGACGTCGCGGTGCGAGAAGGAGCCGCCGCTCGCTGTCTCGTCCGGGCCATTGCCGCGGACCATACGCCGGTCGGCGAGTTGTCGTTCGTCCCCAAGAAGGGGCGCAACGAGGTGACGATTCGCACCGAACGGGCGGCCACGAGCGTCGAACTGGTCGGCTGCACGACGCCGGAGCAACAACGTCCCCGATGAGGGGTCTGCGGGGCGAAATTCCGGCGAAGGAGCGTGACTTGGCCGCTTCTTGCTAGGCTTTCCCTCTTCAAGTCCCGCAGGACTGAACTCACACTTCCCCCGATCCGATATCGCCGCGAGGGTGGCGGTGGGTCGGGCGTGGGAGCCATCACAGCAGGAGTTACTCAATGACGCAGTCCAGCGAGCACGACACCATCTGGCTCACCCAAGAGGCCGCCGACAAGCTTCGGGCCGAGTTGGTGAACCTGAGTGGACCGGTGCGCCAGGAGATCATCGCGCGGATCAGCGCGGCCCGCGACGAGGGTGACCTGAAGGAGAATGGCGGCTACCACGCGGCCAAAGACGAACAGGGCAAGATCGAGGCCCGGATTCGTCAGATCGAGGAGATGCTGCGCCGGGCCGAGGTGGGCGAACCCGCCGACGACGGCACCGTCTCGCCCGGCATGAAGGTCACCTACCGCTTCGTCGGCGACCCGGGCAGCGAGACGTTCCTCTTGGGCGCCCGCGAAATCGACGACGACAACCTCGAGGTCTATTCGCCGCAGAGCCCACTGGGGTCGGCGATCCTGGGAGCCCGCAAGGGCGACACCGTGACGTACGCCGCCCCCAACGGCAAGGAACTGCACGTCGAGATTCTCGACGCCGTCCCCTACACCGGCTAAACCTCCGCCCGAGTCGGCGCAAACTCACGCGGTTTGGTGAAACTGCGACGGGTCGGCGGTCACCCGGAGTAGCGATAACCCAGCTCGCGCAGCCGCGCCCGGATCAGGTCGGAATGCTCGGGCCCCCGCGTCTCCAACTGCAGGCCGACCTCGACCTCGTTGAGTCCCAAACCGGGCGAAATCCGGTCATGGGTCAGCTCAATCACGTTGGCGCCCGCATCGCTGATCGCACCCAACACGGCGGCCAGCCCGCCGGGCAGGTCGGAGATCACGACACCGAGGTAGAGATAACGGCCGGCCGCCGCCATGCCGTGCCGGATCACCTTGCCGAGCAACAGCGGGTCGATGTTGCCGCCAGACACCACGGCAACGGCTGGAGTGGCGTACGCCGTGGGCTGGTCCATCAGCGCCGCAACCGCCGCGGCCCCGGCTGGTTCGACGATGAGCTTGGCGCGCTCGGCCAACGACAACAAGGCACGCGAGAGGGCATCCTCGGAGACAGTGACCACGTCGTCGACAAAGTCGCGCACGGCCGCGAAGGTGACCTCCCCCGGACGCCCCACAGCGATCCCGTCAGCCATGGTGCGCATCGACTCCAACGCCACCGGCTCACCCCGGATCAGCGACGGGGGGAAAGCTGCCGCGCCGGCCGCCTGCACCCCGATCACCCGCACGTCCGGGCGTTGCTCCTTGATCGCGATGGCGATCCCGGCCAGCAACCCGCCGCCGCCGGTGGGCACGAGCACGGTCTGCACTTCGGGCGCCTGCTCGAGGATTTCTAGGCCGCACGTGCCCTGTCCGGCCACCACGTCGACATGGTCGAACGGGGCGATGAAGACCGCGCCCGTCTCGGCGGCGTACCTCTTGGCTTCGGCCAACGCCTGATCGAGGTATTGGCCATGGAAGATCACCTTCGCGCCGTACCCGCGCGTGGCGTTGACCTTCGGGATCGGCGCCCCCTCGGGCATGAACACGGTGGCGTCGATGCCCAGCAATTGCGCGGACAAGGCAACGCCCTGCGCGTGATTGCCTGCGGACGCCGCCACGACTCCCCGGGCGCGTTCTGCAGCTGTCAGTCGGGAGATCCGGACGTAGGCTCCGCGCGGCTTGAACGACCCGGTGCGCTGCAGATTCTCACACTTCAGGCGGACCGGTCCGCCGACGAGCGCGGAGAGCCAGCGCGCACCCTCCATGGGGGTCCGAATCGCGATTCCTTCGAGCTCGACCGCCGCCGATCGGATGTCGGCGAGCGAAACCGTCGGCACCTCACCCATCTGCGGGCAGCTTTGCAGGCAACTTGCCGGGGAGCTTGCCGGGCCCATTGTCGGGCCCCGCGAGGGGCGCCGTTGCCGGCGCCGACCCGCTGGCCAGGTGTTGCACGACCGCGTTGACCGCGGCTGCCAGGGGTACGGCGATCAGCGCGCCGGCGATGCCGGCCACCAGCACCCCGCAGCCGATCGCCACAATCACGCCCAAGGGGTGCAGGGAAACCCACCGACCCATCAGGAACGGCTGGAGCACGTGCCCCTCGAGTTGCTGTACGGCGATCACCCCGCCCAACATGATCAGCGCCACGATTGGACCCTGGTCCACCAGGGCGACCAGCACCGCCACCGTCCCCGCGATCGACGCACCGATCATCGGGATGAACGCCCCCAGGAAGACCAGCACCCCGATGGCCAGCACAAACGGCACCCGCAACACCGCGGCGACGATCATGATGCCGATCGAGTCGGCCAGCGCGACCAGCACGGTGGCACGGACAAACTTGGTGAGCGAGGTCCAGGCGACCTGACCCGAGCTGTCGACGCGCTCGCGGGCCGCCCGCGGGGCGAGACGGACAAACCACGCCCAGATCTTCGCGCCGTCGGCCAGGAAGAAGAACGTGGCGAACAGCACGATGAAGAACCCGGCAACGACGTGGCCCACTGCAGCACCGACCTCGGTCAGATGGCTGAGGAACTTCCCATCCTTGGTCCAGTCGGTGACGGTGGCTTGAGCCTTGTCGATGTAGTCGTTGATCTGAGAATCGCTCGCGTTGAGTGGTCCGGTCTTGAGCCAGTCCTTGATCTCCCCCAGCCCCTGCACCACTTGGACTCCCAGATCCGCGGCTCCATTGGCGACCTGCTGGCCCGCGAAGGTCAGCAGCGCCGCGACAGCGGCAATGCCACCCACCACGACCAGCGCGGCCGACACGCCGGGGGGCAACCCGATGCCGGCCAAGAGGCGCACGATCGGGCTCGCCAAGGCCGCAATCAGCAGCGCTACAACGAGGGGCAGCGTGATCACCGAGAAGTAGGCGAGCAGCCACATCACGCCGTACGCCGCAATCGCGATCACGATGCCCCGCCACGCCCAGGCGGCGGCCATCTCCACCCCCGGCGGCACGTGGTGCGCGCCGTGTGGGGCAGCCGGAGCGGAGGCCGCTGGCGACGGCGTGGCGGCGGGCGCGGGATCGAGCGACTTCTTGGACCTTCTCACCCTCGACAGGCTACCCATCAAGGCGGCCCAAGAAAGCGGCTACGCCTCAGTGGCGCGCCACAGGCTCGGCCAACCGGCGTACCAACGCGTGAGCTGCTGCTGGATGCTCGCCGGCCAACAGCCCGGCCGCGGCCAACACATAGTCGTGGTCCACGACCACGCGAGCGTTGCGGGGAAGCTGCCACCCACCCTCGATGTGCGGTCCCAGGCTCCCGGCAAAC
Organism: uncultured Actinomycetota bacterium; assembly: GCA_963814245.1. Classification (GTDB taxonomy): domain Bacteria; phylum Actinomycetota; class Actinomycetes; order Propionibacteriales; family Nocardioidaceae; genus Nocardioides. The sequence continues at coordinate 210,434 of CAWFBY010000003.1, read as the reverse complement.
ACCCGTTCGGCCACCCCCGGACGACCGTTCCTCAAGACCCCGCCGGACCCGATCACCAGGCTCACCTCGCGCAGGTCCTTGCCCGAGCGCTCGACCACGCGTCCCTCCGGGCTGACCACGACTCGGCTCCGCCCGGCGTGCCGGCGCAGCGCCAAGCCGATCGCGGCCCGGGCGATCTCTTCGTCCTGATCGGCCTCGGCATCGGTGTCGGGCAGATAGCCGGGGTGATCGTGGCGCCGTTGCGCAGCCTGCGCGAGTCGGTCGAGTCCGGCCCGCTCCACGGTCGTGACCGCAGACCAGCGCATCCCCAGGTCACCCTCCACGGTGCGAGTCACCGGCGTGGTAGCCACGACTTCCCTGGCTAGCCCATCGTGGGTGGCCCCCAACTCGGGGTCGAGCTCCACCACCGAGTGCACATCGGTGGTCGCCCCGCCCACGTCGACGACGACGACGTCCCCAACACCGCCGAGCGCAGCCGGCGCGTAGCCTCGGGCGAGCAGTTCGACGCCGGTGAGCACGATGTCAGGTGTGGCGCCGCGCACCATTGCCGTGAAGTCGGCGCGCACGCTCAGGTGTTTGCCGCCGATCACGTGGGCCAGGAACATCTCCCGGATCGCCGCTCTGGCCCCTTCGGGGGCCAAGATCCCGATCTTGGGCACGACGTTGTCGGCCAAGACGAACGGCAATCCGGCGCCTCCGAGCACCTGGCCCACGCGGTCTCGCGCATCGATGTTGCCCGCCACGACCACAGGCCCGCGCCAGGCTCCCGCGGCCAAGCCAGCGGCACACGTCAGCAGGACTTCCTCGTTGCCGCCGTCCGTGCCGCCGGTCAGCAACACCACGTCCGGGAGCATTGCCGAGATGTCCCCGACGTCGTCGCCGCGACTGGCGGCGAAAACTCCGACGACCTTGCCGCCGCTGGAGAGCGCCACCCGACGACCCGCCTCGGCCGTCACCAGTTCCTCGTTGCCCACCACAGCGATCCGCAAGCCCCCACCCGCACTGGAGCAGGCCAACACTTCGGCCTCGCGGGAGCGCCCGTCCTGGGCGGTCAGCTCGGCCACGCACGCGTCGAACCCATCGAGGACATCGGTCTCGATCGTGGTGGGATGCGCCGCCGACCCCACAATGCGCGCCGCGTCCAGATCGACCAGGGACGCCTTGGTGAACGTCGACCCGAAGTCGACGCAGATCGCCACCCGACCCGCGCGGCCCGGCTCAGCCGAGGGCACGGTCCAGGTCCGCGATCAGGTCATCGGCCGTCTCGATCCCGACGCTGAGCCGGATCAGGTCATCGGGCACTTCGAGGGCCGTGCCGGCCACGGACGCATGCGTCATCCGCCCCGGGTGCTCAATGAGGCTCTCGACGCCGCCGAGCGACTCCCCCAAGGTGAAGACTTCGGTTTTCGCGCAGACGTCGAGGGCATGTTGTTCGCCGCGGGTCACCCGGAAGCTCACGATGCCGCCGTACCTCTTCATCTGCCGGCCCGCGATCGCGTGCCCGCGATGTTCGGGCAGCCCGGGATAGATGACTTCGGCGACAGCCGGATGCCCACTCAGGAAGTCCACAACCTTCTCGGCGTTGTCACAGTGGCGATCCATCCGCACGCCCAGCGTCCTGAGCCCGCGCAACACCAGCCAGGCATCGAAGGGGCCGGCCACGGCACCCATGGCGTTGTGATGGAAGGCGATCTGCTCGGCGAGGTCGAGATCGCGGACGACCAGTGCGCCGCCCACGACGTCGGAGTGCCCGCCGCAGTATTTCGTGGTCGAGTGCACGACGATGTCGGCGCCCAGAGTGAGGGGTTGCTGGAGGTACGGCGAGGCGAAGGTGTTGTCGACCACGAGCAGCGCCCCGGCAGCATGGGCGATTCCCGCAAGCGCCTCGATGTCGCCGATGTTGAGCAGCGGGTTGGTCGGTGTTTCCACCCAGACCATCTTGGTCTCACCCGGTCGGATGGCCGCGCGGACGGCGTCCAGATCGGAGGCCGGGGCGGGATCATGGATCAAGCCCCAGTTCTGTTCGACCTTGTCGAAGAGGCGGAACGTGCCGCCATACGCATCATCGGGCAACACCACGTGATCCCCCGGCCGGCACAACGCACGCACGAGGGTGTCCTCGGCGGCCAGTCCGCTGGCGAAAGCGAAGCCACGCTCGCCCTCCTCCAGCGCGGCGAGGTTGCCCTCGAGCGCGGTGCGGGTGGGATTGGCCGAACGGCTGTATTCATAGCCCCCACGCAGGCCCCCGACCCCATCTTGTTTGTAGGTCGAGGTGGCATAGATCGGCGGGATCACCGAGCCGGTCATCGGGTCGGGCTCGTAGCCCGCATGGATGGCCCTGGTCTCGAACCCTGACTTGGTGCGATGCTCCTGTTCACTCACGCAGGCAGCGTAGTCGGCCTGGCTTGCGTCAGAGAGGTTCGGTCGGGTCGGCCAGGATTCGCGCGATCTCGGGCACCGTGTCAATGCGGCCAGAGGCGATCGAGATGACGAAGTCATAGGCCTCATCGTTGGAAAACGTGAGCCGTCGACCATTCAGCCCGTAGAAAGCGATCAACCCGGCGAGGGCCAGCCGCTTGTTTCCATCGACCAGGGCATGGTTTCGGGCGATTGAGTGGAGCAGGGCCGCCCCCTTCCCATCGAGACTCGGGTAGGCGTCCTGACCAAATGCCGACGACCGCGACCGTGCAACAGCGGAGTCGAGGAGTCCCAGGTCGCGCACCTCGACCACCCCGAGCGTCCGTTCCGCTACGTGCAATACGTCATCCAGCGTGAGAGTGAGGTGTTCCGTGTCCGTCACTGGCCCACTCGCCAAAGGCCCACTCGCTATTGGCCCAGTCGCTCGAGGGCATCGGCGTAGCGAACCAGCTCGACATCGAGCACCTTGTCGATCGCTTCGCGCCGGTTGTGCAACGCGACGTAGTCACGCACCGCTTGACGAGCGATTTCCTGCATGGATCGTCCCTCGTCCTCTGCCCGCATCCGCAGGGCCTCGGACTCTTCATCGGTGAGCCGCAGTGTCATTGCCATGAGGCAATGGTATCTCGTTTGATACCGCAGGTCGCCGCGAGTTTCCACCGCGCGATGTCATGGTTTCGTCATACTTCTTCGGGATGGGCTTGGGCGCCTGCGCTGTTGCAGACTGATGTCAGCCCACTAACCGAGGAGTCGACGTGTTCTTCACCCGCGCGAAGTCCGCACTGCCCACGCCCGAGGAGGCCCTCCCGGGCCGACCCAGCCGGCCGTTTACGCTCGCGGAGCGGCATCTGGTCCTCGATGCCCCGCTGGTCACCGACACCGTTCCCGAGGGCTACGAGGTGGCCGTCTTCGGCCTGGGTTGTTTTTGGGGTGCCGAGGAGATCTTCTGGCAGGTGCCGGGCGTTTGGTCGACGTCAGTGGGGTACGCCGGCGGCCTGACCCCGCATCCGTCGTACGAAGAAGTCTGCTCCGGCGGCACCGGCCACACCGAGGCCGTCCGGGTGGTCTTCGATCCGTCCGTGGTGGCGTACACCGACCTGGTCAAGGCGTTCTTCGAGGTGCACGACCCGACTCAGGGCATGCGCCAAGGCAACGACCGGGGCAGCCAATATCGCTCCGCGATCTACATCACCACGCCCGAGCAGGAGACCATCGCGCGCGAGCTGATCGAGCGCTATCAAGCGGTTCTCACCGAGCGCGGATTCGACGAGATCACCACCGAAGTGGCCCCCGCGCCGACGTACTACTACGCCGAGGACTACCACCAGCAGTACCTCGTCAAGAACCCCCATGGTTATCGGTGTCACAGCACCACAGGAGTGAAGTTCCCCGCCTGACCAGGCAGCCGCGGCGTCGAAGCGGTGTCGGCGGCGGCGCCAACACTTAGTGGCGGGATTCTGAGCCACCAGGTGACTCAAAATCACACCGCCAGGCGCTGACCACCGTTGAAGGAGCGACATGGATCCCCAGTTGAAGCAACGCAACATCGCCAACGCCCAGGCGTTCTACGACCTGATGTTCAACGACAATGAGCCGCGGCGTGCGATCGAGACCTACGCCGGCGCGACGTACATCCAGCACAATCCCCACGTCCGTGACGGCAAGGACGGGTTCATCGACTACTTCGAACGGATGGCCCGCGACTACCCCGGCAAACGGGTTGAATTCAAAAGGGCGTTGGCCGACGGTGACTACGTGGTGTTGCACTGCCATCAGACGTGGCCGGCCACCGGCACCGAAGGACCCTGGGACTACGCCGGCATCGACATCTTCCGGCTCGACGAGGAGGGCAAGGTCGTCGAGCATTGGGATGTGCTGCAGCCCATGCCCACCTCGGCACTCCACGACAACGGCATGTTCTGAGGGGCATAGTTCGAGGGGCGACGTTCAAGCAGCATCGTGGTTTTTGGGCTCAACCGAGCCCAGATTGCCCTCACCGATCAGTCGTTAGATTGCACGATGCTCTGCCTGTTCCCTAGCCAGAGCCAGGTGACGCATCCGATCATCAACAGGGTCGCAGAAGCTAGGTAGTCAGCCCATCCAGGGTGTTCAGCGATGATCCAGGTCCAGCGTGGAGCGGTCAGGTGGGAGGTCATGCCCCCCATCACCAAAGCCCCAAACAGATGAAGAGTGGGAAGAGCCCACGCGACCCGATGCCCGAGGACTCCCCCGAAGGCGAGGCACCAACCGAGTAGGGCCATGGTGCTGTTTGTCGTCACCGCCCACTGGCCGGTCGCACAAGCACTCAGTGCTCCCCCGATCGTCGCGACGACCAAGATCCGGATGAGGTTGACGACTCGCACCCGGATCCGGGCCGTGGCAAAGAGGGACCAGGAAGGCTCCCCACCGACGTGCACGGCGAGCACGGCGCTCGCCCAGCCAGCGAGCGCCGCGACGGGGCGTGGCACGGGGTGTGCCGCCATGGATGGCAGTGCGAGCAGCGGCGGGACAAGCAGCGCGCAGACACTGATCAATGCCAGTCCCACCACGATGTCGACGCCATGACCGGCTAGGCCCACTGTCCGTAGCCGCGTGAGTTGCGCGCGCACCTGCTAGTCGCACCTCTCCAATTCTTGAATCCGCGGCGTGGCCCACTCTCGCTGTGCAGCTTGGGACAGGCCCGCGACCTCGATTCCCGCGGCCGCGGGGCCATCGGGGTCGATCGACCCCGGCTTGCGCAACTCCCCCACGAGGCCTAGGAGGTCATTGGCGGCTCGACTCGAAGGGGCATCACACGGTTTGGGCACCATGGCGCGGAACGCCTCGTAGCCCGCCTCACGCGCATCGCGTGGTGTCGGAACGAGGTATTCCCGGGCTGGCGTTCCGACAGGGTCGAGTCCTGGCTCATAGAAGTAGCGAGGAACGGGGAACAGCGGTGCCGCCAATGAGCGCATATCGACTAGCGCGCTGAGACTTGCTTCGATTGGCGCATCCGGACCGGGCCACACGCAAAGCGTGACGCCGTCCCTCGACAGGCACTCCCCGGAGGATCCTGAGCGCACAGACACGTCGCCCGGTGGGGCCTCGGAGAAGGACAAACCCGCCAGCGCAAAGAGACCCACCGCAACGCCCGTCAACAGGCCCTTGACCCCCACCTTTGCTCCAAAGCCCCAGGCCACGACGAGGCTCGCACACGCCGCATAAAAGAGAGAGACAGCCACCGAAAGCAGCGCGTTTGGCTCGAATCCGTACCGATAGAAGGTGCCTGCATCGATAGGGGAAAGGCGTCCCAGCCAGCCCTGGTTCAAATCAATCAGATTGAATCCCAACAGGATTGCGAACGCGAGGACCGGCCCAATCAGGCCGGTGCGGAGAGCAACCCCCATCGCTGTTCCCAGGACAACGAGGAACCCCAGCACCACCACAGCTCTCAAAATCAAGGTCAGCATGGGAGCGGTCCGGGGACCTCCAGCCCCGACATCGACGATAGTGACGATCGCGAACACCAGGTAGGCAAGGACGGACCAGAATCCGAACGCGACACTGGTGAGTAGCAGGAGCCGGAAACATCCGCGAGGAGTCGTACGCGCCAAATCGAGGAAACCCTGCCTTGCCAGCGACCCACCACGGACCGATGCTCCAGCAGCCATGAGGGGCCCAATGACGAAGGTGGCTGCGAGTGCCACATTCAAAGGATCGGCCAACCCCGGTACGAGCAGTGAAGTGTCCGCCACCAGCGCTAGGAGGAGCGCCGCTAGGACAGTCGCGGCACCGAAGACGAGAGGCACTCCGGACGTGGTCTCAGCAAGGAGGAGGCGAGCCCAACGGGCAACGGACGACTTCACGAGGCGGTCGAGGGGTCGTCCCGCAACAAGGTCAGATAGGCGTTCTTGACGTCTGAACCCTGGACTTGTGCGGTGGCAGGAAGGTCACAGAACTCGTTGAGGGAGCCGACGTACCGGGCCTGGCCGCCATGGATGACGACAACCTCTTCAGCGAAAGCCGCGACATCTTCGGCCACGTGAGACGTCATGAGCACCGTTGTCGTCGGTGACAGCTGGGTCAACAGGTTCAAAAACTGATCCCGCTGGGCCGGGTCGAGACTCACGGTCGGCTCATCCAGGAGCAGCAGGCTGGGCCGATTGACGATGGCCTGCGCCAACGAGAGCCGTTGCCGCATTCCACCCGAGAGAGTGCCCACCCGTTGATCGATCTGAGCATCAAGTCCCACCGCAGACAGGGCGGAAGCCACGCGCTCCTCGGCTTCGACTGCAGGAATCGCCCGGAGCCACCCCACATAGCGCACGAACTCCCGGCAGGTTAGCCCGCCCATCGTCTCGAGCCGCTGCGGCACGACACCCAACTCGGACCTGAACTCGTCGAGGGACCCCTTAGTGCGGAGCGTGGAGCCACGGACCAGGATGTTGCCGGTGTGCCCCGACAACGCAGTGCTCAGAATGCCCAAGAGGGTGGTTTTCCCCGCGCCATTTGGCCCCAGGATCCCCACACGGCTATTCGACAGGCTGAACGAAAGTTGACGGAGGACGTCCGGTCCTCGACGTCGATACCGGAAACTTACGGACTCAAACTCGATGCGACTCGCGCTCGCATTGGCGTGACCAAGTCTCAACTGCAGTCGCTGATGACGTATCGAGTAGACACGTAACCCTGATAGTCGTTTGGAGCGGAGGGAACGGCGCTCCACGAACTTCTCACGAAGTAGGTGCGATCGCTCGCGATCAGGAAACTCGACGACTGATACAGCCCCTGGTTGTAACTTACGTTCGCGTAACGGAGCTCGACGTCGGGGATAGGCCAGGTCCGGTTCCAGAAGTATCTAGCGGCATAGGTGTTGCCCGTGGATGCACCGTCCGAGTTGGCACACATGCGTGCGTTGGAGTTATCTCCTTTGAACTTCTGACTCTCGCCAGTTCCCGCCGTTTCACCGTAGTAGAAGATAACCGATCTAGGGTTCGCGACTGACCCCGTCTTGGCCCAGGCTGCAGTTGCAGTCGCGCCGACGACCAGAAACGAGATCAGTAGGACACGGACGAAACGACTGTGGATTCGACGGCGCTGTGCGGTCAGAGCGACCCCTTCCGAGACGGCAATACTTCACTTGCACTGTAGGCGCGGAGGCAACCCGGCGCAAGGCGCGGTCGAGGTTCAATAGCAGGTCACTCGCCCACCCAATAGCCTCGTCCACCGAACCAGTCACCATAGGTGTTGCCGCCAGCGGGGCCACGGGAGCCGAGATAGGACCCGATCACGGCCGCGCCGAGGTCGTCCAACTCGGGGGCCACCACGCGCCCCCCAACCCGCGAGGCCATCGAGTCGACGAAGCGGGCGAGTCCCGGGTCCTCGCCCAATCGGAAGATCGTCACCTGCGCGCCAAGACGACTCGCCGCATCGAGCTCACGCACGGCGTAGGCGATCGTCAACCGATGCGGTGGATAGTCGAAGTGCACTTCGCCGTTGGGTTCGAGGTGTGAGGTCGGCTCCCCATCGGTCACGATCAACAACACCGGCTGGGCGTGCGGGTGCTTGCGGAAGTGCCGATTCGCGAGCAGCAGAGCGTGGTGCAGGTTGGTGCCCTTCTCCCACACCGCGTCCAGGCTGGTCAGCTCATCGATCTCCCTCACTTGCGCGTACCGCCCAAAGCCGATCAGTTGCAGCGCGTCCCCGCGAAACCGCGACCGGATCAAGGTGTGCAACGCCAGGGCGGTTCGTTTCATCGGCACCCAGCGACCGTCCATCGCCATCGAGAACGAGGTGTCCACGAGCAAGGCGACGGCGGCTTGGGTGCGCGCCTCGGTCTCGGCGACTTCGATGTCGCCCACCGTCAGGCTGACTCCCGTCGCGGCCCCGCCCCCTTCGGCCAGCACCCGGCGTACGGCGTTGCCGACGGTCCGCGTGACATCCCAGGGTTCGGTGTCCCCGAAGGTCCACTCCCGGCTCGCACCCGACGGCTCCCCCGCGGCTCCGCTGCGGCGTACGTCGCGTTGGCCCTGGCGCGCCGACATCTGTTTGGCGACATCGCGCAGCAGCGCTTTGCCCAACTGCCGCATCGCCTTGGGTGAGAGCTTGAGTTGGCCATCGGCGCCCCGCTTGAGCATCCCCGACTCGCGCAGGGCGCGTTCCAACTCCGCCAACGTCTGAGCGGCGACGCCCGCTTCGTCACCGAGTTGCCGAGCCAGTTTGTCCAGGTCCACGTCGTCCATCCGCGCCCCCGCATTGGACTGCGCCAACTGTTCGGCCAGTTCGTCGAGGTCGGCGAGATCCTGGAACACCCCCGTGCCATCGCCCAACCCCATCCCCTCATCGCCCGAAAAACGATCGGAGCCTGACCAGTCCTCACCCGGCCGCAAGGCCTGCAAGTTGGCGTCCAACTGTGACAACGCGGAGGCCAACTCCGGGGAGCCAAACGCCTGCTCCGACAGCGCCAGCAATTCCTGGCGCTGATCGGGAGTCATCGAGTTCAACATCCGTTGCGCGGCGGCCGAACGCGCCGCGAGGGCATCGATGAGTTCGTCCACGTTGCGCGGGCGCTCCGGAAAGAAGTCGCCGTGCTTGTCCATGAAGTCGGCAAACTGCTGGTCGGTGTCGTCGCCCCGCTGGTGCGCCGTCAACAGCTCGTTGAGGTCGGTGAGCATTTCGTTGACCCGGGCGCGATCCGCGTCGCTGGCTCCTTCAAGGGCCTCCTTCATACCCTGGAAACGCTGGTCCAGGAGCTCGCGGCCCAGCAGGTCCTTGATCTCGTCGTACCCCGCGCGAGCGTCGGCGCTTTGCCAGTCGTACGACGCCAACTCGCTCACCGCGGCAGCCGTCGAGGGGGACAGGGCATCGAGACGGAGTTCGCGGAAGGTCCGGTCGTCGTCCGACATCGTGACATCGCGCGCCAGTTGTCCCCGTTCGGCCAACACCGCCTTGGCGAGCAGCTCCCTCACCCGCTCCATGGTGCCGTCAAGGCTGTGTTGCTGGAGCAGCTCGCGACGGCGGGCGGCGACGCGCGCCGCCAACTCGTCGAGCCCGGTCTGGTCACGCCCTCCGCGGCGCAGAAACTCGCGCATCGCTCGCTCGGGCGAATAGCCGGCCATCACGTCCTCGCCGATCGCATCGAGTGCCTCGGCCAGATCGACGGGGGGCGCGAGCGGATCGCCGCCGGCATAACGCAAATAGCGCGACCGCCGGGCGGCCCCTCGCCGCAGGACGCTCATCCGTAGACCGTCTCCCCGTCGACCACGTCCTTGCCGATCTTGCGGGCCAGATAGAGGCCTTCCAAGGCCAACTCGATGGCGGCGGCCCGCTCTCCGTCGGTGCTCGCCTCAAGGCGATCGGTGATCTGGTCATAGAGGTCGGATTCACCCAGCACGGGAAGCCCCGACAACACGTCGATCGCGGACACCAGGTCTCCCGTGGTCACCATGGTGCCGGACTCGACGGCGTCGACGAGCAGCCGCAGATCCAGCCCGCTGAATCGCTCTCGCACGGTCTCGGCGACGGCCGAACGCAACAGGTGGGTGAGCACCTCGCGCTCACGCCCCTCCTCACCGGTCTCGAACTCGACCTTGCCGCCGAGCACGTCCAGCACCCCCTCCAGGTCGCTCAACCGAGCCACGGCCTCGTCCTCGCCGATCAGTCGAGCCCGGCGCAACGCCGAAGCCGCCACGGTCTCGGCCCCCGCGATCGAGAATCGCGCGCTCACGCCAGACCGCTGATCAACGGCGTTGGAGGCGCGCAGGAGGCGGGCGAAGCGGGCGAGGATCTCGATCAGATGGTCGGGCACGACCGCGACGAGACGGGCCTCTTGGGAGATCACCGACACTTCGTCGGCGAGTTCGGACGGATAGTGCGTGCGGATCTCCGCTCCGAAGCGGTCCTTGAGCGGTGTGATGATCCGGCCCCGGTTGGTGTAGTCCTCCGGGTTGGCGCTCGCCACGACCAAGACGTCGAGGGGCAGGCGGAGCACGTAGCCGCGGATCTGGATGTCGCGTTCCTCCATCACGTTCAACATGGCCACCTGGATCCGCTCGGCCAGGTCGGGCAGCTCGTTGATGGCCACGATGCCGCGATGGCTGCGTGGGATCAGCCCAAAGTGGATCGTCTCTGGATCGCCGAGGTGTCGCCCCGCGGCCACCTTCATCGGATCCACGTCACCGATGAGATCCGCGACCGACGTGTCGGGCGTGGCCAATTTCTCGGCGTACCTCTCGCTTCGATGCCGCCACGTCACCGCCAAGGCGTCCCCCTCCGCCTCCTCCCGACGCAGGGACTCGGGAGTGATCGGATGGAAGGGGTGCTCGCCCAACTCGGAGCCCGCGATCACCGGAGACCACTCGTCCAACAGACCCACCAGCGAGCGCAAAAGGCGCGTCTTTCCTTGGCCGCGCTCCCCAAGGAGTACGACATCGTGTCCGGCGATCAAGGCTCGCTCCAACTGCGGGATGACGGTGCTCTCAAACCCATGCAGCCCCGGCCAGGGGTCCACGCCGTCGGACAAGTAGGCCAACAGGTTGTCGCGCAGCTCGTCACGCAAGGACCGATGCTGATGCCCCGCCGCTCGCAACTCACCAACGGTGGTCGCCTGGGGGCGCGTGGAGGGGGGTGCTGTTGCTGCTTGGGGTTCGCTCACGCGTTCACGCTACTGCGCTCGGCAAGGAGCCATGACAACCAAAAGCGCGGACCACCTCGTCGTTTAGCCCAAGGACGGGAGGACAGATGAGCGAAGCAATAGGCGAGGCTGGTGTCATGAGCGAGTCACACCCAGACGAGGTGACCAGGATGAGCGCACCGCTGCCGAGCACGGAGGTGGTGTCGTTCGAGGAGTTCGTCGCTGCGCGAGGTCGCGCCTTGTGGCGCAGCGCGTGGCTGCTCACCGGCGATGCCCAACGGGCGGAGGACCTGCTCCAAACGGCGCTGATGAAATGTTGGCGGCGCTGGCCGAGCATTCACAACGGCCAGGCGGTGGAAGCCTACGTACGCCGCGCGCTGGTCTCGACGTACACCGATTGGTGGCGACGCAAGTGGACCGGCGAAGTGCCGACCGAGTTCTTGCCCGAGTCGATCTCCACCGACGAGCCCGATCTGACCGAGGACCGACGCAACCTCGTCCAAGCCCTCGCGCTGCTCCCTCGAGGGCAGCGCGCGATCTTGGTGCTCCGCTATTTCGATGACCTCACCGAGGCCCAGACCGCCGAGGCACTCGGCATCACCGTGGGCACCGTGAAAAGCCAGTCCGCGCGCGCCATGGCGACGCTGCGCACATCACCACTTCTCCAGGAGGAAGCATGAACATCGACCATGACGACGAGAGCGTGCGGGGGCTGTTCAGCACACTCACGCCGCAGGCTCCGGAATCCGCCGCCCACTCGACCCCGATCATCGCGCGCGCGGGTCGGCAGCGGCGCAACCTGATCGCCGGGGGGTCGGTCGTCGCGGCCCTTGCCGTGGCTGCCGCGCTGGCCGGGCCGGCCTTGCTCACCGATCGACCGGGCGATCGGGGCGGCAACGTGGCGGTCGACACTCCCCAGCTTCACGACCCGCTGACCGTCAATCCGTGTCCTCAGTCGATGCCCGCGGTCGATCTGCAACCGATCCCCGCCCCCCCAGAGCTCTCCACGGTGCGCTGGTGCCGCGATCCGGCCAAGGGGATGGGGATGAAGGCAGAGGAGCCGGTGCCGGCCGACGCCCTGGTGACCGGTTTCGATGCCTGGACGACCAACCTCGCGACGATCGAGACGGCCGACCCGGCGCGCTGTGCCGCAGTCAGCATCGCCTACTTCGGCGACTACCTGCTGCTGACGTTGACCGACGGCACCCAACACGTGATCCAGGTGTCGTTCTGTTTCGACGCCCTCGTCGGTGACCGCACCGTCGATGCGGGTGATGTGGGCCAGCACTTCTCGAAGGCGTTGGTGGCTCAGCGCATCGAACTGGACTACGTCGCCTGACCCCGATCGAACTGCTGAGCCGGTTGGCGGCGCCTCCAAGTTATAGGTCAGTGGCGCCGTCGATCGACTCACGGATCAGGTCGGCATGTCCCGCATGCCGGGCGTATTCCTCGATCAAGTGCACCAGGATCCAGCGCAGGCTCGGCTGCTTTCCCTCCCGTCGCGGCATGACGGCCAACACATCCAGAGTGCCAGCGGCGAGCGCTGCGTCGGTGATCTCGTTGGATTCCACGACAGCCTCGTCAAAGAGCCGCGCCAACTCCTCCGGAGTGTCCTCGCTTGCGCTGTGCCAGTCCCAGTCGTCGTCGTCGACGAACTTGTCATCGGACCACTGCTCGGCTGCGTCCCGCCCCAGAAACACCACGACAAGCCACCAGTGTTCGACCAGGGCGAGGTGTTTGAGCATCCCGCCCAGGGTCATCGTCGATGGAGCGAGCGTGGTGGCCAGTTGTGCAGAGGTGAGTCCGTCAGCTTGGCGGCGAACGGTCGCCCGGTAGTAGTCGAGGAATTCGCGAAGCATCGTCGCTTCGTCGGAGCTGTAGGCGGGATCGTTCCGCGGAATCGTCATGGGCTCGAACGTACTCGTCCCCACCCCCAGGACACGACCCAATTACGCCGGCCAGCGCATGGCGCCGGCGCACGAGCCGTCGCGTGACTTCCTACATCTCGCACACGAGCATTGATTGTCGCGACGCCTACCAACTTTCCGAGTGGTGGAAACAGGTGCTCGGGTACGTCGACCTGGCCGACGACCCCAACGAGTCAGGGCATGAAGAGTGCCTGATCGTTCGCCCGGACGGGGGGGCACCGCGTCCTGTTCATCGAGGTGCCCGACATCAAGCAAGGCAAGACCCGCATCCACTTCGATCTCAGGCCAGCTGCGGGCACTCGGGATGATGAGCTGGCCCGGCTGCGTGAAATCGGCGCCAGCGAGGTGGCGGACTTGCGCGGCACCTAGGGGCCAGGGACCGGCTGGGTGGTGTTGGCCGATCCGGAGGGCAACGAGTTCTGCCTCCTTCGGGGAGAATCCGAGATCACAGGCGCCCCGTGATGGGGTCGCGACCCGTAACGCAATAGCGAAGCCCCGCGGGGTCACGCATCAGTGTCCAAAACACCTCCTCGACGAGGCGCTCGGCGCCCAGATCGCGATGGCGGGCGTCCTCAAGGGCCCGGTTGTTGGCGCCCAAATCCAGGTGGGCGGAGACCACTCCGGTGGGTTGATCGAGCCGTTGCAGGAGTACGTCGAGCGCCCACGCCTCCTCCGCGGATCGATCAGGTCGGACCCACGCGAACTCCGGACGCCTCTCCAGCACGATGAGTTTTCCGCCCAGAATCTCAGTCCAGAACGCCGCCTCGGTGTTCCAGGATTCTGCGGGGATGTCGATGCACACCTGATAGACCATCGAGTGGTGCTCACCCCAGGACACCGGCGCCGGCCGACTCCCTCGGGTGTGCCCGACAAAGCAGAACGTGAGCCCGCCGGGCGAGGTCAACACAACGTGGTCCAGCCCCTCGCCCCCGGGCCCACCTACTTCGCGTGCCCCAGTAGCGATGGCTGCATCGGCAGCGACTCGCGGATCGCTCACGTGCAGGTCAAGATGAAGGCGCGAGGGCCCGCGACCGAGCCGCTGCACTTTGAGATAGGCCCCGCCTGCTGGAGGCACCAAAGTGACGAATTCACCCGCGTCACCCCGCGGGGGCGAGACCTCGAAGCCGGTGACCTTCTGCCAGAAGTCGAGCCCCGCACGATGCGCTTCGGGGGCCAGGTCGATAAAGGCCGAAAGCCAGGTTGGCGTCATCGGGCCAGAGTAGTGCTGCGCGTCCGACCCGTCGGGATACGGTGACCCCCATGTCGATCGAGATCGTGACCAAGCGCGAGCAGTTCGTGGCCGCCCTCTGCGTGCCGGAATTGGCCTCCATTGTGGACCTGGTGGTGTGGGTCCACGACGGCACGGCGTACGCGGCCAATCACCTCGGTCGGGTGCGGTTCGCCACCGACGGCCCCTGCGTCGTCCTCGAGGGCAGCAACCCGATCGGCAGCGAAGACCCGCTCGCGTTCTTGCCCTACGAGTTGGAGTTGGCGGACCCCTCGCCCAGCGTGTCGACAAACAACTCCTATCCCCTGGCGGCCGTCCGGCTGTTGTCCTTCTTCGCCGATCCGGATCGCTCCCCCGACTTGGCGATCGTGCACACCCCCAAGCACTTCTTCCCCGACGAAAACGGTCACGTCGGAGAGCACGGCTCCCTCGATGTAATCCAATCCCGGGCGCCGTTCATCCTTAGCGGGGCCGGGGTCGCCCGGGCCGGTTGTGTCCAGGACTTCGCACGCCTCGTCGACGTCGGGCCGACGCTCGCGCACCTGGCAGGCGTGCCCGAAAGTGACCTGCTCGACGCCCACGGGGCCGCCTTGGACGGCCGCGCACAGGCGACGTACGTCGATGCCGCCGCCCCGCGCAAACACGTGATCGGGATCCTTTGGGATGGCGGCCACTGTGGAGACATGCTCCACCTGGCGGAGAGCGGAGAGTTACCCGCGGTCGCGCGCCTGATCGCGCGAGGGGTGGCGCTGCGGGGCGGGGCCGTCGCGGAGTTCCCTAGCATCACGCTGACCAATCACACGGCGATCCTTACCGGGGTCGGGCCCGGGCGCCACGGCGTGATGGGCAACGTCTACTTCGACCGGGCCACCGGCGAACAGGTAGTCCCCAACGATCAGGCGACCTGGCACCGCAGTTCGGAATGGCTGCGCCCGGGGGCACGCACGATCTTCGAGATGGTGGCCGACCACGTCCCCGCCGGGACCCTGCGCACCGCCAGCGTGGACGAGGCGATCGACCGCGGGGCCGACTATTCGACCATGGCCTTGATCCGGGCGAGCGGCGAGAGCGGCGCCGACGCTCTCGACAGTGCACTGCCCGATCCGACCACCTCCCCCTTCTTGCGCAATCCCGACTATCTCGAGGACAGCTATTTCCGTTGGGGCGTTCGGGTCGACGATCTGGGGCTGCAGCAGATGGTCGACTTGTTTGCCGATCCTTCCGGAGCGCCGTTGCTGACGTGGTGGGCCAACGTGATCACCGACTGCGGCCATCACGGCGGGGGTCCGCGGTCGGACATGGCTCGGGATTCCCTGCGTCAGGCCGACGCCCGACTCGGCACCTTCCTCGATCATCTGGAGCAGCTGGGTCTGCTCGACGACACCACGATTTTGTTGACGGCCGACCACGGTTTCGAGGGATCCGATCCGTCGGTGACCGGCTCGTGGCGCGCGGCCTTGGACGCCACCGGGGTGTCCTATCGCGACGAAGGCCCGGGTTTCGTCTACTTCACCTGAGCTGCCGGTCGGTGCAAAATTGCCTGCTGGGGAGTGAACTCAAACCCGGTCGTCAGGGCGCGCCCGACGCCATCGATGATCAGCGTGAGGTCGTCGGGGTTCGGCGGCGCAAAAACCAACGTGGCGGTCGGGTTGTTGGCGAGGTTGGCGGCCGTCCCACCCGAGGGCTCCGCCCAGCACTGTGTCCAATCGGGCCAGGTCGACGGCAACACTCATGCAGGAGAGGCTACGCCTGATCGACCCAGCGAGTGTGCCCCAACACGGGCTTGCCGGTGCCCGCGGTCAACTCGGCAACCGCGCCGTCGAGCAGGGCCCGTTGATCGGGGCGTACGCCGAGGCGCAAGACCGCGGTCGCGGCGTACTCCGCGCCGAGCACGGTCAGACCCCGCGTCCGTAGTTCGCTTTCGACCCGGCCAGCGCTCGCGTGATCCAGGCTGAGGGTGACCTCCTGGATCAGTTCCCGGCGCCGGATGCCAACCTGCTCCAGCGCGGCGACGACGGCGTCGCCGTACGCCCGCGACAGTCCCCCCGTGCCCAACAGCACCCCGCCGAACCAGCGCGTCACGACGGCGACAACGTCGCTTACCTCGTGTCCGCGCAACACCTGGAGCATGGGCGCCCCGGCGGTTCCCGAGGGCTCGCCATCGTCGCTGGAGCGTTGGATCTCGGAGCCGGCTCCAAGCACGAAGGCGGAGCAGTGATGCCGGGCCCCCGGATGGGCACGGCGCAGGCGACCAACGACCTCTCGGGCGTCGGCCTCGGTTTCGACCCGCTCGAGGGTGCAGTTGAAGCGCGACCGCCTAACCTCGATCTCGGCCTGGCCAGACTTCGCGATCGTGAGGTACGTCGAGAGCCCCTCCCGCCCCGCCGCGAATTCGCCGGTTTCCACGCGCCTCTACCCCTTCCTCGATGACCGCAGCTGTCTCCGAGGTATCTCGATAGCCCGGGACGGCTCTTGACCGGTGACAGAAGTCAAGCCGCCGTACCCGGGGGGGGAACGGCGAACCCGAGAGGACACATCATGCACGTTTCATTCCGTAAAACCGGTCTCGCCGTCGCTGCCGCCGCAGCCGCCGGAGCCATCGCCCTGAGTGCGCCTGGCATGTCGTCGGCACCCTTCATGGCCGGCAACGCCGACAAGGTGGACGGACTGGACGCGGTCGACCTGACCAAGATCCAGTACTACGCCGCCTCCACGACCTTCGACAACTTCAACACCTGTGCCTTCACCACGATCATGACGCGCACCTTCAAGACCACGCACACCGGCGTCGTGGCGGTGAGCGCACAGGTTTCGTCTGCCCGCGACACCGACAATGTCAGCCCCGGCCAGTTGTCGGCACAGCTGCTCATTGATGGCGTGGTCTCCTCGCTGGCGCCCGCGGTGCAACTCGACTACGACGGCAACGCCAAGCACCAATTGCCGGTGTTGGGCGCCCGCAAGGTCGGCCAAGGCAGCCACACCCTCGAACTTCAGGTCTCGGAGTGTGGCGGCGGCATGGCCTTCATCACCGACCAGGCGATGACGGCGAGCTACTCGCCCTTCGGCGGCGCGAAGAGTTTCGCTCCGCGACCGGTCGTGAAGCGCAACCTCAACAAGTGAGCGCTTAAGCATCACCTACGGCCCCGGCCGCGGCAATCGCCGTGGTCGGGGCCAACCGCGCGCTCAGCTGCGGGTGAGGAAGGTGAGCAAGTCCTGCCGGGTCAACACACCCACGGGCTTGCCGTCCTCGTGGACCAGCGCCGCGTCGGCGGTCTCCAGCAACCGCACCGCGGTCTGCGCCGAATCGGTTGAGCCGATGGTGGGAAGGGGTGCCGACATGTGGTCCTCGACCCGATCGGTGAGCCGGGCCGAGCCGGCGAACAGGGCATCGAGCAACGTCCTCTCGGAGACCGAGCCGGCCACCTCCGCGGCCACGATGGGCGGCTCCGCACGGACCACGGGCATCTGGGACACGCCGTACTCCTGCAAGATCTGCACCGCCTCGGCGATCGTTTCGCCGGGGTGGGTGTGCACCAGCGCAGGCAACTGTCCGGACTTGCCGCGCAGCACTTCGCCCACGGTCTGGGCGTCGCGCTCGGCCCCGGCAACCGCAAAGCCGTATTGCGCGAGCCATTCGTCGCTGAACACCTTCGACAAATAGCCGCGACCCGAGTCGGGAAGGAGGACGACAACCACGGCTGTGTCGCCTTCGGGGGTGCCGGCCAGCTCATGGGCCAGTCGGATGGCCGCCACCGCCGCCATCCCGCTCGACCCACCGACGAGGAGCCCTTCTTCGCGAGCCAGGCGCCGGGTCATCGCAAACGAGTCAGCGTCGGAGACCTCGATGATCCGATCGGCTATCTGCGCGTCGTAGGCCTCGGGCCAGAAGTCCTCACCGACTCCTTCGACGAGGTAGGGCCGCCCGGTCCCGCCGGAATAGACCGAACCCGCCGGATCGGCACCAACGACCTGGACCGAGGGGTTCTGCTCCTTGAGATAGCGACCGGTGCCCGAGATCGTCCCGCCGGTGCCGACGCCGCAGACGAAGTGGGTGACGCGACCCTGGGTCTGCTCCCAGATCTCCGGCCCGGTGCTCTCGTAGTGGGACAGCGGGTTGTTGGGGTTGGCGTATTGATCGGGTTTCCACGCGTTGGGCGTCTCGCGCACCAGGCGATCGCTCACGTTGTAGTAGGAATCGGGGTGCTCGGGCGCCACCGCCGTGGGGCACACCACCACCTCCGCGCCGTACGCCTTCAAGACGTTGCGCTTGTCCTCGCTCACCTTGTCGGGGCACACGAAGATGCAGTGATACCCCCGCTGCTGAGCGACCAAGGCGAGTCCCACGCCGGTGTTTCCCGACGTCGGTTCCACGATCGTGCCGCCCGGAACCAGCGCTCCCGACGCTTCCGCCGCGTCGACCATCCGGACCGCAATCCGGTCCTTCACCGATCCCCCGGGGTTGAGGTACTCCACCTTGGCCAACACGATCGGACCCTGCGCCCCATCCAACGTGCGTTGGAGACGCACGAGTGGGGTGTTGCCGACCAGTTCGAGGAGTGAGTTCGCATACTTCACGAGGCCAACCTAACCGCCCCACGACGCCCACGGGCGATCCGTAGAGTAGGCGTCGTGGGAAAAGCAGCCGCAGCACGCAAGCTGGCTTCCGCCGCGGCGTACGGCGGCGGGGGTCTCTCCCTGCTCGGGGGCGCGCTCTATGGCCTGCTGACGGCCGAGGCCAAGCTGGCGCGCAAGGCCATCGGAACCCTCCGCGCCGAGCCACCTCCGGATGCGTCGGGGTGGTATGGCCGGGGACGGCGCGGGCCGGCGATCAAGGTTGGGCTGCTGGGCGACTCCAGCGCGGCCGGCTATGGCGTGGATCGGGTCGAGGAAACCCCGGGGGCCTTGCTCGGCTCGGGGTTGGCGGACGCCGCGGATCGGCGCGTGCACCTGCGTGAGTTTGCCGTCGTCGGCGCCAAGTCCTCCGACCTCGAGGCCCAGATCGACCGGGCGCTGCCGATCGAGCCCGATCTGGTGGTCATCCTGATCGGGGCCAACGACGTTACCCACACCGTGCGGCCCTCCCAATCGGTGCGCCACCTCGGTGAAGGGGTACGCCGCCTCACCGACGCGGGCATCGCCGTGGTGGTCGGCACCTGTCCCGACCTGGGCACCGTCAAACCCATTGCTCCCCCGTTGAAGCAGGTCGCCCGCTCCTGGTCTCGACGGCTGGCCGCAGCCCAAACGATCGCCGTCGTCGAGGCGGGTGGGCGCACCGTGTCGCTCGGATCGATCCTCGGCCCGGAGTTTGCCGCGGCCCCGGCGCTGTTGTTCGGGCCCGACCAGTTCCATCCCTCCGCCGACGGCTATCGATCGTTGACAGGAGTGCTCCTGCCCTCGCTGCTGGCGGCGGTGGGGTTGTCGCCGGCCGAAGAGGAACTGCCCGAATTCCGTCGTGGCGAGTCGGTGCTGCCCATCGCCACCGCGGCCGTCCAGGCGGTGCGGATGCCCGGCACCGAGCTCGACGGCACCGAGGTGGCCGGATCGCAACGCGGCTTGCGCGGCCGCTGGGTGCAACTGCGTCATCGACGTCGACAGCCCGAGACCGCGGTCCAGTCTCCGGAAGTCCATTCTCCGGAAGATCAGGACCCCGAACACACAGCATCCCCGGGGCCGAGGGCCGCCGGGGATGCTGTCAGCTAACTAACCGTGGATCAGTCGCCCCGCAGGATCGCCAGGATCCGCAGGAGATTGGTGTAGATCCAGACCAGGCTGACGGTCAGCGCGAACGCCGCTCGCCAGGACTCGCCCTCGGGGAGCCCGGCGGCGACGCCGCGCTCCACAAAGTCGAAGTCGAGGATCAGCATGAACACACCGAGCACGAGACCGGCGATCGCGGTCACCAAGCCCAGGGTCTCAAAGCCGAACAGACCGGTGTTGATGCCAAACATGCTGAGCACGAACGACACGACGCTGAGCCCGACCATGCCGAACACCGCGGCGATCACGAACGTGCGGAACTTCTGGCCGACCTGGATGTTGAAGAACTTGTAGGCAGCCAACGTGCCCGCGAAGGCGGCGAACGTGCCGGCCACAGCGGTCAGCACGATGCCCTGCTCGCCAGGTGCGACGAACGTCTTTTCGATGAACTTGCTGAAGGCGCCGAGGGCGACACCTTCGAGCGCCGCAAAGGCCAACACCAGCGGCGGGCTGATGACCTTCTTGAACGAGTTGACCATCGAGAGCGCGAACGCCCCGAGCGAGCCGATCGTCAGAGCACCGAGAAGCTTGGATGCGTTGTCCGGATTGTTGATGTCGCCGGTGAACCACCAGGTGGCGGCCGCGGTGGCGATCACCACGAGCAAGGTGATGCCGGTCTTCTGAACAACGGAGTCGATGGTCATCCGACCCGTGTCCACGGCACCGGGAGTTCCGGTCCCCCAAGACGAGGTGTCGCCCGGGTGCTGCGGCGCACCGTAGCCAGGCTGAGCCGCCCCGTTGCCGGGGTAGGTCTGATTGCCGTAGGCGTTGCCCGTCCCGTTGAATTCCGGGGAGCGGTTAAACACCGGGTTGTTGCTGCGCATGGTCTCCTCCTTGGAGGCCGGATGATGGCCGTCGACCTGACGACGCATCGGGTGTGCCAGAGTCTACCGGGCACGACCTCTTCAACGTCTCGCTGAGCGTGGTTTGTTCCACGATCGCCACTCCTCAACCAATTGGTTGCATACTTCGCGCTGGGTCACTAATGTTCTCAACCATGCGATTGAAGATGCAGCCAGCCGGCACGGTCCGATGAGCGTTGAAGACCCGCTGTCGAGGGTGTTCGCGGCTCTGAGCGATCCCACCCGCCGCGACCTGGTCGCCCGGCTGGCCGCCGACGACGCCACCGTCGGCGAATTGGCCGAACCATATGCCATGTCCGTGCAAGCTATCTCAAAGCATCTCCGGGTCCTCGAGGATGCGGGGCTCGTCACCAAAACCAAGGATGCCCAGCGGCGCAGCGTTCACCTGGAACCAGAGGTGTTCGACCTGATGACCAAGTGGATCGAGCGATACCGCTTGCAGGCTGAGGCGCGGTATCGCCGCCTCGACAGCCTCCTCGCCGGGATGGCTGACGCCATCACGGACCCAACCACAACGAGCAAGGAGAACGCATCATGACCACCACCCATCACTCCGAAGCGACCATCCAAGCCGACCCGGTCGTGCCCTTGATTCGGATCACCCGGGACTTCTCCGCCACGCAGGCCCAGCTCGTCACGGCTCATCTGGACCCCGCATTGTTCGTCCGATGGGTTGGCCCCGAAGGCATGGAGACCCGCACCCTCGTCTGGGATGTCCGTGACGGCGGCGAATGGCGCTACGTCTCCAGTCGAGACGGGCAGGACTACGGGTTCCGCGGTTGCTTCCACCAGATCACCGACACCCGCATCGTGCAGACCTTCACATGGGACTGCATGCCTGACGACGTGGCACTGGAAACCCTGTGGTTCGAAGACCTCGGCGACGGCACCACCAGGCTGCACGCTCAATCCCTCGTCGACAGCTTCGGCAGCAGAGACGCCTGGCTTGCCTCCGGGATGGAGTCCGGCGTCAACGAGGGGTATGCCAAACTCGACCGGCTCCTTGCTCAGCGCTGAGGAGCCCGCCTCCCGGCCTCGTCAAGTGGGGGTGCACCACCCCCTCCGGCCACGCAGCGTCATCAGCCCGATGCACCTGCGGGTCTAACCAGGGTGATCACCGATCGACGCCCCCACACAGCGTGCTTACGGTGGCGTCATGACGATCCCCGCAACCGTTCGCCAGCAACTGCTTCGGGCGGGAGTCGCTGTCCCGGTGCTCTACTTCGGGACCCAGCTGACCATCGGCGCGATCACGCCCGGCTACAGCTTCCGGCGGCAAGCGGCCAGCGATCTCGGAGCCGGTGACGGGTTCACCGCAACACTGTTCAACGGTGGCGCGATCCTCACCGGATTGGCGGCCCTTGCCGCTGCACTCGGTCTAGTGCTTGCCGCGCGGCACATCCGGTTCCCGCGAGTGGCCTCGTGGGCCCTTGCCGTCGCCATCGTCTCCACCGGTGCCGCAGCGATTGCCGCCGGCGTATTTCCGCTGCCCGATAGCCGTCACGGCGGTGGTGCGATCGGAGCGGGGATGTTCCTCTTGCCGTTCCTTGCCGCCGTCGTGCTGTGGTCAACCACGTCTGCGCGCCTACGCGGTTACGCGCTGATCAACATCGCCTTGTTCATCGCCTGTGGCGTCGTGCTCAGCGGGGGGACATCCATCGATCAACAAGCCAACGAGGGCGCGGTGCAGCGTTTGCTCGCCCTCACGGTCTTTGGAGCGATCGGCGTGGTCTCAGCGGTCGCCCAGTCAGCGGTCGCCCAGTCAGCGGTCGCCCAGTCATCTGTCGCCCAGTCATCTGTCGTACCGCAGGCCACGACCCGTGCGGACCCAAACTAGTGCCCTCGGTGGGGCTCGAACCCACACTGAATCGCTTTTAAGGCGACTTCCTCTGCCGATTGGGATACGAGGGCGACGAGGACATCATGCCGGGCCGGCCCAGCCCGACCGCAGGTCGACCACTCAGTGCCGCAGCGCGGCCGCCCGGCCGAGCACATCATCCAACATCTTGGTGGTGAGTCTGCCGGTGAAGGTGTTCTGCTGGCTCGGGTGATAGCTGCCGATGAGCGTGACGGGGTGGTCTGAGAGGTTCAGGATGCTTTCGGCGCCGTGGCCGAACTTCGGCTTGGGCTTGGGTAGGACGCCGCCCAGCGCCGCAACCGTGCGCAACACCCCGTCCCAGGCATAGCCCCCCAGCGCCACGATCACCCCCAACTGGGGCAACAGTTGGGATAACTCCGCTTCGAGCCAGGGCGCACACGTGTCGCGCTCGGTCACAGTCGGCTTGTTGTCCGGCGGCGCGCAGCGGACGGTGGCGACCATCCGGGTGTCGATGAGCCGCTGCCCATCGCCCGCATGGACCGAGGCCTGTTGGGCGGCGAGCCCCACCCGATGCAGGCTGGCGAACAGCCAATCACCCGAGCTGTCGCCGGTGAACACCCGCCCCGTGCGATTGCCGCCGTTGGCGGCCGGGGCCAGACCCACGACCAGCACCTGCGGTTGTGGGTCACCCCAGCCGGCGATCGGCCGACCCCAATACGGCTGGTCCGCGAAGGAGGCCCGCTTGTGCACCGCCACCTCTTCGCGCCAACCGACCAGTCGCGGGCACGCCCGGCACAGGGAGATTCGAGCGTCGAGCTCCGACAGGGGCGCCACGCTGAGGGCGGTCACGTCGTCTGGCGTCTCCGCCACCGGAGTCGACGCGAGCGCCGGATCATCAGGCCACCCGGTGCCCGGCACGACCGGACTGTCGAACAGCGCACCCGTCACCGGATGCGGCAACCGCGCCGTCATGAGTCGCCTCGCCCGATCGACCAGGCGATGCCGTCCAGAATGTCGCCTTCGGACACGACCAGGGTGCTCACCTGGGTGCGCGCAAGGACCCGATCCAAGATCAGCGCGCCGGCGCCGATCACGTCTGCTCGACCCTGAGCCATGTAGGGCAGGGCACACCGCTGGGCGACCGTCATCGCCAACAACTCGGCGATGAAGGCACGTACGGCGCCCACCTCAAGCCTGGCCTGGTCGATCCGGTCCGGGTCGTAGGACGCCAAGCCGAGCACGCCGGCAGCGACCGTCGTGATCGTCCCGGCCACGCCGACGACGGTCCCG
The DNA here is from genome assembly GCA_963814245.1 of uncultured Actinomycetota bacterium. Lineage (GTDB taxonomy): Bacteria > Actinomycetota > Actinomycetes > Propionibacteriales > Nocardioidaceae > Nocardioides. The sequence continues at coordinate 186,520 of CAWFBY010000003.1, read as the reverse complement.
GCCTCCCCCAGCGGCACCGGGGTCGCCTCGAGCTCTGCGTCGATGTTCGCCACGCACGCGGCGATCTCCTCCGCGGAGGGGGGATCGGAATGGAGATGGCGCTCATGCAAACGCACCGACCCCATGTCGCGGGAATCGGACGAGACCGGCCGCAGCTCCCCCGAAACCCGTTGACCCAGCACCAGCTCGGTCGAGCCGCCACCGATGTCGACCACCAACACCGGATCGACGGGGGTGGCGCGCAGGTTGCGCACGACTCCGTCGAAGGCAAGCGCTGCCTCGACGGACCCCGACACCACCTCCGGCCACACCCCGAGCCGATCGTGAACTCCTTGGGCGAATATTGCGGCGTTGGTCGCATCCCGGGTGGCGGAGGTCGCGCAGAAGCGGAGTCGTTGCACCGGATGGATCGCGAGCAGTGCCGCAAACTCATCGATCACCGCGAACGTGCGAGCCAACGCCTCGTCGGCCAGCTCGCCCGTGGTGTCGACTCCTTGCCCAAGTCGCACAGTTCGGCTTTCGCGCACCAAGACCTCGGGCAACTCTCCGATCAAGAGTCTGATCGTGTTCGTGCCGCAGTCGACCGCGGCAACTCGGTCCATCAGCCCGTCCCGCGAGCGGCGTCACCGGGATCGCTGGGAGCAGTCTCGAAATCGACACAGGGCCCTGCCGCCCACCACTCACCGAGCAGGTCGAGCACCTCGTCACCGAGCGGATTGACCCCGCGTCCCTGGGCCAAGGATTGGCCGGCCAACACGTGCAGGCACTTCACCCGGTCGGGCATCCCGCCGGCAGAGATCCCCTCGATCTCCGCGACGTCGCCCAACTCCGCCCGGGCGGCCAGGTAGGCCTCGTGAGCCGCGGCGTACGCCTTGGCCAACTCCGCATCGGCGGCCAACCGATCCTGCATCTGCTTCATCAGCCCGGAGCCTTCGAGGGTCCCGATCCGAGAAGCGGCGCGAGGGCACGTGAGGTAGTAGGTCGTGGGGAACGGCGTCCCGCCCGGTAGTCTCGGCTCGGTGGTCACGACATCGGGAAGGCCGCAGCCACACCGGTGACCCACCGCATGGATCGCGCGCGGGGTGCGGCCCAACTGCGCGGCGATCGCCCGTTCGTCGGCAGCGTCGATCACGAGTTGCCTGAAGTGATCTTCTTCGTCGGCTTTCCGATCCGATCCACGGGCGGAGGCTCCGCGGGCGGCGGATGGCCGGCCAGCTCCACCGAACCCCACGCTTTCGACCACCACGCCGTTGGTGCCTGTGGCACCACGGCTGCTGGATCCTCGAGTTGACTGCTCGAGCCGAGCGGGTCGCCGTTGGCGTCGAGCACGATGAACGACTTCTCCCCCGGCATCACATAACCAAACCGCTGATGCGCCATCTGTTGGACGTACGCCGGGTCCTGCCAGCGCGTCTTCTCGCGCTCCAAATCCGCGATGTTGGCTTCTCGTTCGGCGATGTCCGCGGTCAATGCCGCGAGATGCGCGCGCTGTTGGAAATAGGCGCGCATGGAGGAGGCGTACGAGACGGTCAGCAGGGCCAGCACCAACACCAACATCGCCGCCCGCCCGGTCACCCGGGAGGTGCGCTCCCCCGCCCTGAGTCCCGCCCCACGTCCCGCTGCCGGCGCCGAGGTCGAAGCCGAGACATCGCGCCGGGTTGATCGGCCACCACGCGCCCGGCCCCCCGTCGGGCCCGCGGAGGATGGCGTCCGGGGCCCTTTCGCGGGTCGTCGACGTTCGGTCACGACAATCGCTGCCGATCAGCCCTGGAACCGCGGGAAAGCGGCTGCGCCGGCATAGCGCGCGGCATCGCCGAGCTCACCCTCGATGCGCAGCAGTTGGTTGTATTTGGCGACTCGCTCCGAGCGGGCAGGGGCCCCGGTCTTGATCTGCCCGCAGTTGGTGGCCACCGCCAGATCCGCGATCGTGGTGTCCTCGGTCTCGCCCGATCGGTGGCTCATCATGCAGCGATAGCCGTTGCGGTGAGCCAACTCCACCGAGTCCAGGGTCTCGGTCAGCGACCCGATCTGGTTGACCTTCACCAGCAAGGCATTGGCTTGGCCTCCGCTGATGCCGCGCTGGAGCCGCTCGACGTTGGTCACGAACAAGTCGTCGCCCACCAGCTGCACGCTGGCGCCGAGCTGGTCGGTCATCGCCTTCCAGCCGTCCCAGTCGTCCTCGTCGAGCGGGTCTTCGATGGACACAATCGGGTACGCCGCGCACAGGTCGGCGTAGTAGGCAATCAACTCGTCGGCGGACTTGCGCTGTCCCTCGAAGGCATAGGCGCCGTCGGAGTAGAACTCGCTGGCGGCCACGTCCATCGCCAGCCCGATGTCGGTCCCGAGTGTCAGCCCGGCGGCCGAGACAGCCTCCGCGATGAGGTCGAGCGCGGCCCGGTTGCTCTCGAGATTGGGGGCGAAGCCGCCTTCGTCGCCGAGACCGGTGGCCAGACCCTTCTTCTTCAACACCGATTTGAGCGCGTGATAGACCTCCGCGCCCTGCCGGACCGCCTCGGCAAAGGTCGGCGCACCGATCGGCGCGATCATGAACTCCTGCACGTCGACATTGGAGTCGGCATGCGAGCCGCCGTTGAGGATGTTCATCATCGGCACCGGCAGCAGGTGTGCGTTGGGTCCACCGACGTAGCGATAAAGGGACAGCCCGGCCGACTCGGCGCCCGCTCGCGCCACGGCGAGCGAGACGCCCAAGATGGCGTTGGCACCCAGCGACGCCTTGTTGGGCGTTGCATCGAGCTGAATCATGGTCTGGTCGATCAGTCGCTGATCGTCGGCTTCGAGCCCCATGATGGCCGGGGTGATGTCCTCGATCACGGCGTTGACGGCCTGGGTGACGCCTTTGCCGAGGTAGCGGTCGCCCCCGTCGCGCAACTCCACCGCCTCGAAGGCCCCGGTGGAGGCCCCGCTAGGGACCGCGGCGCGACCGAATGCACCGTCGTCGAGGGCGATCTCGACCTCGACGGTCGGATTGCCTCGAGAGTCGAGAATCTCTCGAGCGCCTACTGCTGCGATGGATGCCACGATTGCTTGCTCCTGCACTGCTCGTTCAAGGTGCCGACGCCACTGTCGACATGACCCGATCAGCCTAACCGCGCCGGGCGTTGGTTTTCGGGACCCCCACGCGGGCGAGACGGACCCGAGCGCGATCGGAGAGGCGCCGAACTAACCCTCGAGACGGCGTACGGCGTCGCGCAATGCCTGCTCCGGGTCGATCCCGGCGGCCCGCGCCTCGTTGACCAGCCGCAGCAGCCGTTCTCCCAGCTCCGCTCCGCTCGGCTCGACCACACGCCCCGCTCGCTCAAGGCGCGAGGTCACCTTGTCGGCGTACAGCAACGCGGGCAGGCTCGCCGGGATCCCGTCGAGCAAGCCCTCGCGGGGCTTCTCGGTGGCCTTGATCGACTGCCAGACCGCATCGACCGCGGCGGCATCCAGGGGTGCGGCCGCTGGATCACCGCCGCCGAAGACGTGGGGGTTGCGGCGGCGCAACTTGTCGATGACCCCGCTCAACACGTCGGCCAGGGTGAACCCGCCAGCTTCTTCGGCGATCACGGCGTGGAACCACACCTGCAGCAGCAGGTCACCCAGTTCCTCACACAGGTGTTTGGAGTCCCCGGATTCGATCGCTTCGACCGTTTCGTGGGATTCCTCGAGCAGATAACGCACCAACGAGCGGTGGGTTTGGGCGCCCTTCCAAGCACACTCGCGGCGCAGGGTGCGCATCACGTCGAGGAACTCCTCCACGCGCGCCGCCGTCACGTCATCCTCGGCGCGCACGACCGGTCAGCCGCAGCGCTGGGGGTCGGGCAAGGTGCGCAGTTTGGCCTCGTAGTCCTGGATCTCCAGGGCCTGCTGGTCGGCCGACATCTTGTCGGGGTCGTCCTCGGCCAGTTGCCCATTTTCGGCCAACCACCGCGGCAAGTCGCCCAGTCGGGCGTCTTCGCTCAGGGGGAACGAGACGGACCGATCGGTCGCGCCGCTGCCCTGGAGGTCGGTGAAGCCCAAGCGGGGGTCGACCTTGAGCCCGTGCTCGTCCGGCCAGCGGCTGAACAGGTCACCCGCACGCGCGGAGATCTCCTCCTGCGAAGGGTTCGCCAGGCCTTCGTCGACCAGGGCGGCGCGGGCCGCCGCGGAGAGGATGTCTTGGACGTAGGCGCCCATGGTGCTCAGCTTGAGGTAGGTGTCACGGGACTTCTCGGGCAGGGACTGGGCCACGTCGCGTTGCTGGGCCAGGGCCGCCTGATACGTCTCGCCCGGCCCCACGCCGTACTCCTCGGCTATCTGGTCCGCCACCGACTCCGAGGCCAACTGGCGGGCGACGTACGCCCTGAGCTCCGACATCGCATAGACCGACCGGGCCTGGGCAGCATCGCCGCCGGAGAGGCTGGGCTCGATGGCCGCGCAGAACTCCGGGGTCAGCTCGTCCACCTGGTCAAGGGTGATCAACTCCTCGCCCACGCGGACCGCGACACCAGGCTCGGCATCACCACAGGCGGACAAAACCAGTCCGACCACCGCCAAGATGGCTGCCCGCAGGCTGACCCGGGCGCGGAAACTGTTGGGGCGAGGCGAGCTCACGACGACTCCTTCGACGTACGAGACAAAACGGGTGCAGCGGCGGGTGGCCCGGTCACGGGGCTGATCCGGAATCGGCGCCCAGGTCGAGCACCGAATCGATCACGGTCCGCGCCCATTCAAGCAGGGCGATACCGGCGATGGGATAACCCCCGACCGCGGCGGTCACCGGGCGCGGCACCAAAACGCTCGAAACCGGTGCCTTGACGATGCTCTTGGGATAAAGCCGCAGCAGACGTACGACGCGCGACTCGGGTAAGTCGACCGGTGCGAAGCGGACGTGTTTGCCCGCAATGGTCACCTCGGCGATGCCTGCCTGCCGGGCCCTGGCCCGGAACCTCGCCACCAGGAGTAGCGAGGCCACCTCCTCGGGGGGCTCGCCATAGCGGTCGACGAGCTCGGCGCGCAGCGCGTCGACGTCGGCGTCCGTGCGGACCTCGGCGAGGCGCTTGTACATCTCCAGCCTGAGTCGCTCGGAGCCGATGTAGTCATGCGGCAAGTGGGCGTTCACCGGCAGTTCGACCCGCACTTCGCCTAGCTCGGCCGCTCCCGAGGCACCCGCATCGCCCTTGAACTCGTTGACCGCCTCGCCCACCAGCCGCACATAGAGGTCGAAGCCCACGTCGGCGATGTGCCCCGACTGCTCGCCACCGAGCAGGTTTCCGGCGCCCCGGATCTCCAGGTCCTTCATCGCGATCGCCATCCCGCCGCCCAGATCGGAATGTTGCGCCAGCGTCGCCAATCGTTCGTGGGCGGTCTCGGTGAGCGGCTTCTCGGGCGGGTAAAGGAAATAGGCGTACGCCCGCTCGCGCGAGCGCCCCACCCGTCCGCGCAGCTGGTGCAGCTGGGAGAGGCCCAGCATGTCGGCACGTTCGATGATCATCGTGTTGGCGTTGGAGACGTCCAGCCCCGATTCGACGATCGTGGTGCACACCAACACGTCGAAACGCTTCTCCCAAAAGTCCAACATCACCTGCTCGAGTTGATGCTCACCCATCTGCCCATGCCCCACCGCGACGCGCGCATCGGGCACCAACTCGCGGATTCGGGCCGCCGCCTTCTCGATGCTCTGGACCCGGTTGTGGATATAGAAGACCTGGCCGTCGCGCAACAGCTCGCGGCGGATCGCGGCGGTCACCTGGCGATCCTCGTAGGCACCGACATAGGTCAACACCGGGTGCCGCTCCTCAGGTGGCGTGGTGATCGTGGACATCTCACGGATGCCCGTGATCGCCATTTCCAGGGTCCGTGGAATCGGCGTAGCCGACATCGACAACACATCGACGCTGGTGCGCAGTCGCTTCATCTGCTCCTTGTGCTCGACTCCGAAGCGTTGCTCCTCGTCCACCACGATCAGGCCCAGATCCTTGACCTTGATGTCGGGGTTGAGCAGGCGATGGGTCCCGATGACGATGTCGACCGACCCGTCGGCCAGTCCCGCGATCACCGCGCGCGCTTCGGTATCGGTCTGGAAGCGAGACAGCGCCTTCAACACCACCGGGAATGCGCTCATCCGCTCAGTGAACGTGGAGAAGTGTTGTTGCACTAGCAGCGTGGTCGGCACGAGCACGACCACCTGCTTGCCGTCCTGCACGGCCTTGAAGGCGGCGCGCACGGCGATCTCGGTCTTCCCGTAACCCACGTCGCCACACACCAGGCGATCCATCGGGACCCGCCCCATCATGTCGCCCTTGACTTCGTCCACCGTGCTCAACTGATCGGGGGTCTCGGTGAACGGGAAGGCGTCTTCCAGCTCTCGTTGCCAGGTCGTATCCGGCCCAAAGGCGTGTCCCGACGTGGCCTGGCGCGCGGCGTACAACTTGATCAGCTCGGCCGCGATCTGACGTACGGCGCGGCGCGCGCGGCCTTTGCGTTTGGCCCAATCGGCGCCGCCCAGTCGATCCAGCGACGGCTGTTCGCCGCCCACATAGCGGGTCACCTGATCGAGCGCATCGGCCGGCACGTAGAGCCGATCCGGCGGTCCACCGCGCCGGGACGCGCCGTACTCGACGACGAGATATTCGCGGGTCGCCCCACCCACCTCGCGTTGCTTCATCTCCACAAACCGCCCGACACCATGCTGCTCGTGGACCACGAAGTCGCCGGCCGACAGCTCGAGTGGGTCGATCTGCTGTTTGCGCCGGGCCGGCATCTTGCGCATGTCCCGAGTCGAGCTCGCCTGGCCCGACAGGTCCTCACCGGTGAGCACCGCGAGGCGCAGATCGTGATCGATGAAACCGTGCGCCAACGACGCGGTGGTCACGCTCACCACCCCATCGGCCACCCCACCAGCCACCAGAGCGGTCGCGGACCCTGGCTCTCGAAGCCGGGCGGGGACGTCGTTCTCGGCGAGCGCCTCCACCATGCGCTCGGCCGTGCCATGCCCGGCGTGCGCGACGATCACCCGATAGGAATCGCGCAACCAGCCACGGATGTCCTCGATGGCGCGGGCAATGTCGCCCCGATATTCGGGGGTCGGCAACGCCGAGAGCAGCCGACTATTGGTGGATTCGTCCAGGCCAAACGGGCTCAGCGTCCACCAGCGCAGCCCGAGGGTGAGCGCGTGCTCGCGGACCTCGTCCAGGGAGCGATAGGACGCCGCGCCGAGGTCGATCGGGGCCGTTCCGCCACCGGCGGCCGTGGCCCAACTGGCTCCCAAGAACTCCTCGCTGGTGGCGACCAGATCGTGCGCACGACCCCGAGCCCGCTCGGGGTCGAGGAGCAGGACCGCAGTGTCTGCTGGCATCACGTCGACCAGCAATTCCATCTCGTCGACCAACACCGAGGACAGAGCTTCCATCCCCTCGGTGGCGATGCCTGCGGCAATCTTGTCGGTTAACTCGAGCAACTGGGGGTGGTCGGCCCCGAGCTCCGCCGCGCGCCGGCGGACGTCCTCGGTGAGCAGCAACTCACGGCACGGTGGCGCCCACAGGCGTTCGACGGCGTCCAAGGTGCGCTGATCGGCGACGGCGAAACTGCGGATCTCCTCGACGTCGTCGCCCCAGAACTCCAACCGCACCGGGTGTTCTTCAGTCGGCGGAAACACGTCGACGATGCCGCCACGCACGGCGAACTCTCCCCGCTTCTCGACCAGATCCACCCGCGAATATGCCGCGTCCGCGAGGCGGCGTACGACGTCTTCCAGGGGCGCGCTCTGGCCGACCACCAACTCCACCGGAGTCAGGTCCGCCAGCCCACCGACCTGCGGCTGCAGGATCGAACGCACCGCACACACCACCACCCGCAGCGGTCCGTTGGTGACGTCGTTGCCGGGGTGCCGGATCCGACGCAAAACCGCCAGGCGCCGACCCACCGTGTCGCTGCGGGGGCTCAGCCGTTCATGCGGCAGCGTCTCCCAGCTGGGGTAGATCGCCACGGTCGCGGGATCGATCAGGTCGGCCAGCGCGGCCACCAGATCTTCAGCCTCGCGCACCGTCGCGGTGACCGCCAACACGGTCCGGCCCGCATCCGCAAGGCCCTTGACCACGAACGGCCTGAGGGCGACCGGCCCGCTGAGGTCCACGGCCGCCGCAGCGTCCTCGCGCGCCTCGCCCATCGCCTCGGCGAAGCCAGGATCGGCCACGACCAGATCTGCGACCTCGGTCAGCGACCCTTGCCAGGAGCTCACGGCTCACCCTTCGTCTGCGGACACCACGACAGCCCCCTGTCGAAGAGACCAGGGGGTTGAGTCGAGTGTACGGCGCGCGGCGGGCTGCTCAGCCAGCGGCCGGAGTGGCCGTGGGGTCGCTCACCCGGCCTCAGAAGAGCGGGGTCCCGCGTTCGAGATCGTGGATGAGGTAGGAACGACCCGCGCAGGGCATCACGGCGGGAGAGTTCAGGAACCATGCTCCCGTGACGCGGTCCCGAAGGTCAGGGGTCCCCCACACAGACACGTGTCCGAGCACGGCAGGAACGTGTGCAACGCGTGCCCACACTCCACACAGGGTCGATCATGCGACAGATGAACATCGCTGACCTGCACCGTGTCCCACATGACCTGCTCCTCTCACCGTCGAATTCGCATCGAACCTTCTTTGGTGAAGAGCAAAACATTCCCGACTGAATACGCGCAGCCGTTTGGGACAATGGGTCACTCGGTGCCGTGACGCCGTACGAAGTCGAGGATCTGGTCGGCCAACTCGGGGCGGCACACGATCAGGTCGGGCAACGAGACGTTCTCTTGGTTGTAGATCAACGCCGAGCCGTCGACTCGAGAGCAAAACAGCCCCGCCGCGCGGGCCACCGCGACGGGCGCGGCGTTGTCCCATTCGTATTGCCCACCCGCGTGCACGTAGGCATCGGTCAGATCTCGGGTCACCGAGATGACCTTCACTCCGGCCGATCCCATCGGCACCAGGTCCGCACCGATCTCGGCAGCCAGGGCGTGGACAAAGGCGGGAGGACGCGTACGGGACACCGCGATCCGCGGCCGATCCGAGGTGCGCGGGGGTACGACGGGCGGCGTCGCCGTGCCGAACGTCTCACCAAGCGCCGGTTGGGCAACGGCGCCCGCGACCAACTCACCGCGCTCCCACAACGCCACATGCACGGCCCAGTCATCACGCGGCGGCTCGGAGAACTCGCGCGTGCCATCGAGAGGATCCACGATCCACACCCGGTCGGCACTCAGTCGGACGCGATCATCGGCCCCTTCTTCGGAGAGCACCGCATCACCTGGCCGATGCTCGCCAAGCAGCTCCATAAGCAGCACATGCGCGGCCCGGTCGCCGGCGTCTTTCAACTCGCGGCCGGTCAGCCCCTCGCGGCGTACGTCGAGCAGCCGTCGGCCCGCGGTCGTCGCGAGCCACTCCGCGAGCACATGGTCGTCGAACGCGGCCGCAGTTGGCGGGACTCCGGGGCTGAAGTTTGGTAGGTCAAATTCTGTCACTGCGACAGTGTGGCACGCGGCTGACGGTTACCCTTCTCCCCATGGCCACCAGTTCATCGCGGTCTCCGCGAGCCCTGACCGGCCCCGACTCTCGGGCTTGGATGAAGCGGATAGGTGAGCATGGAACGCGTTGATGGTGCCGGACAGCGAGAGGTCTCGCTCGGCGATGTGGGTGCGGCAGTCAGCCGCGAATGGCGTACGGCGGTGCTGGTGTTCGCGGCGACGCTCGGGATTGCCACCCTGCTCTCCTTCGTCTGGCCGACCAGCTATCAAGCGACGGCGACCGTGGCCGTGCAGCCCTTGTCGCTCGACCCCACCGGCACCCGCACCTCGGAGCTGAACATTGCCACCGAGCAGGTCATCGTGACCTCCCGTCAGGTCGCAGGCGAGGCGGCCAAGGAACTGGGCGGTGTGGACGCCGATGACCTGCGTGATGGGGTCAGCGTGACCATCCCCCAGGACTCTTCGGCCCTGGAGATCACGGCCACGGCGCGCTCCGCCGAGGGCGCCGCCAACGCGGCCAACGCGTTCGCCGCGGCGTACCTCGACTATCGCCGCAACGCGGCCACGGAGTTGGCCGACAGCATCAGCCAGGGCATCGATGCCCAGATCTCCACCCTGTTGGCCAGCTTGTCGAGCTCCTCGAGCAGCAGCGCCAAAGCCACCGTCAGCCAGCAAATCGCCGACCTCCGCGCCCAGAAGAGCGCTCTCACCGGCACCACGGTGTCGCCGGGCGATGTGGTGAGCCGGGCCGTCGCCCCGCAAAGCCCATCGTCACCGGGACTCCCCCTCTTCGTGGCGGCCGGAGTCGCCTTGGGCGCCATGCTTGGCTTTGCTGCCGCTCTCGTGCGCGACCGACTGAACCCCCGTGTGCACTCCGCGGCCCGCCTGGCCCGCCATGTCGACGCGCGGATCCTCGACGGTCGTCGCCAATCACAAGAGACGCTCGCTCGACAGGTCTCCCTGATCCTCGATGCCTTCCGCAAGGATGCCGGCACGTCCCAGGCGCAGGCGCCGTTGGTGATGATCGGCACAGATCCTGGCCGATACGACCCCCTCGCGATGTTCAGCGACGCGACAAACCTGCCGCACTCGATCTCTGTCATGAGCGAACGCGGGCCCGCGGGAGTCGCCGAGGCGGTGGGTTCCCTGCCTGTTGGCGCGATCGTCGCCGTCGCGTGTGTGGCCTCCGATGCGTGGGACGAAGTGACGGCCATGACCGAAGCGATGGCCGAATGGGGTCGCCACCCCGTGCTCGTGCTGATCGCCCCGGACGTCGCTGTCGAAAAGCCGGAACCCGACACGGGCTCAGCTGAATCCACTCCGGAGGACTCCGCGGCCGAGACGCCAGCCGAGGCGCCCGCCGATCCGATGCCCAGCAAGCCTGAGGCCGTGGAGACAGCACCGGCCCCGCCCAAGGCCAAGCCGGCGCCCCGCAAGGCGGCCAGCAAGCCGCGAACCGCGGCCGCGCCCCGCAAGAGGACCGCGAAACCCAAACCCGCCCCGGATGCGAACGTGAGTGAACCTCCGTCCGAGCCAACCACGACCGGGCCAACCACGGCCGGGCCAACCGCAGAGGCCCAGTCCGATCCGGTCCCCGAGTCGGCCTAAGGTCGACTGTTGAAGGCACTTCTCGTCTGCTCCAGTGGCGGGCACCTGTCCCAACTGTTGCTGCTCAAGCCCTGGTGGGAGCAACACGAGCGGCAGTGGGTCACCTTCGACACCAACGATGCGCGCTCCGCGCTTGCCGCCGAACAGGTGACCTGGGCCTTTCACCCGACCACACGCAACCTCCCCAACGCCGTGCGCAACCTGCGGCTGGCCTGGCGGCTCCTGCGACGTGAGCGTCCCGATGTGCTGGCCTCAACGGGCGCCGGCGTCGCCTTTCCGTTCTTCGTGATCGCCAAATTGTTCGGCATCAAGACGGTGTACGTCGAGGTGTTCGACCGCATCGACCATGCCACCCTGACCGGTGCCCTCTGCTACGCATTAACCGATGTGTTCGCCATCCAGTGGCCCGAACAGGCCGCCACCTATCCCGATGGGGAGGTCATCGGATGGCTGACCTAGTTACGGTGCTGGTCACGATGGGCACCGACCACCATCCCTTCGACCGGTTGTCCCGCTGGATCGAGCACTGGCTGGCCGCCACCCGCCAGGGATCCTCCGGGCGCACGGTGGTCTGCCACGTTCAAGAGGGTGCCTCACCGGTGCCCTCCGGCGCCGAGGCCCTCGGCCTGCTGCCCAAGGAAGAGTTTCGCGCCAGGCTTGCCCAAAGCGACGTCATCGTGTGCCAAGGCGGACCGGGATCGATCCTGGACGCGCGGGCGTTGGGCTTCGTCCCCCTTGCGGTGCCGAGACTCGCGCGACTCGGCGAGGTCGTCGACGACCACCAGGTTTCCTTCACCCGGCGGATGCACGACGTGGGCTGGGCCGTCGCTGCGGAGACGGAGGAGGCCCTGCATCGGGCCCTCGACCATGCCGTGGCCGACCCCTCATCCCTGCGTCGGCCGCTTCCCGAACCCACAGCGACCGCGGCGGCGATGGAGCTCGATCGACTGATCGGCAACCACGGGACTCACCGGGTTTATCCGCGGCGTCTGCCCCGCGCGCTGCGCCTGATGTCCACCACCCTCAAGGGGATCACCGTCGACGACGTCAGAGGCTGAGCAGTTCGGCCAACCCCAGGCGACGGCGGAGCTTGAACACCACTGCGGCGTACGCCCCGCCAGCAATCACCAGCGCCGCGGCCAGGCCCCACCAGTTCTGCCCCACCGTCCAGCGCGCCAACAGCGCGCCACCGCCGATCATCCCCAAGGTCAGCACCGCGGGCAGCACCAGCGCTTCGGGGCGCAACCGCACCCCCAGCCGGTGACGCACCTGCCAAGCGGCCAAGGAGGTGTCGATCGCCAGCGTGAGGGTCCAGGCCACCGCCGCCCCCATAATGCCGAAGCCCGGCACCAGCGCGAGGTTGAGGCCCAGGTTGACCAACACAGCCACGATCTTGTTGCCGAGTTGATAGTGACTGCGCCCCCCCATCAACAACAAGGACTGCACGATCCCGGCCGCCATCACCACCATCATCGACGCCGACAGCACCGCCAACACCTTGGCGCCGGAGGTGAAGCCCGAGCCAAAACCGGACAACACCGTCGGCCCGAAAACCATCAGCAGCAGATAGGCCGGCCAGGCCAGCAGAATCACGACTCGCGCCATCAGGGTGAACAGCGTGGAGGTGCCCTCCCGGTCGTCATCGGCGAGCATCGCGGCCACGCGCGGTGCCACGGCCAGGCGTACGGCGGTGTCCACCACCAAGCCCGCGCGGACCACGCGCGTCACGACGGCATAGATCCCCGCCTCGTGCAACGAACGCAGGCTGGCCACCACCAACACGTCAAGCCAGTCCAGCAACATCTCGAGCGAGGCCGCGACCCCCCGGGCGAGACTGAACGACCAGAACTGTCGCCGCCGTCCACGACGGTCCGTCGTCGGCGGCGTCGACGATGACACGGAGACCGAGGCAGGCAGGGCAGAGGGCCGGAGCGCCCGAAAAGTGAGCCCGCCCGCAACGACGAGGACCAGCGGCAGCGGCAGCGCCCAGGCCGCGATCACACCCCCGACCCCGCCCACTCCCAACGCCACGACCGTTGCGGCCAGGGCGACCCGCAACACCGGGACCACGATGTTTTGCAGCACGGTGAAGGCCACGACGCTGCCGAGCCCGCGCAGGCCCGCCAAGAGCACCGCAGCGACTACCGCGGCAGGCAGGGCCCCACCGAGCGCCCGCAGCAGCAGCGTCGCCGAGTCTCGGTCCAGGTCGGCCAGGTGCCCCGCCAGCGTGGGGGCGAGCAGGTTCAGGACCACACCGGCGAGGACCGACACCACCAACACGGGCGCGAGCGCGATCCAGAGCGTCTCGCGGAGGGCGCCCGGATCACCCGACTGGGCGCCGGATTGGATGGACCAGCTGCGCAGGAGTCCGGTGTCGGCACCGAGTCGCAACAGCGTCGTCACGATCAGGAACCAACCAACCACTTCGAAGAAGGCCCCCGTCAGTTCGGTTCCGAGGCCGCGCCCCACCACGGCGTACAACACAAACCCGAGCAGCGAGCTGACGACGGCGCCGACAAACCCGATGGCGCCGCTGAGCGCCACCCCCTGCTTCTTCACCCCGGTTGTCTCTTCGGCACCACGTCGCGCAGCAACACCCCCGCGATCGCTCCGATCACGGTGAGTTGCGCGACGTGCAGGCCGTAATAGCCGATCAGGACACACACGGTGACCAAGCTGGCATGCACCAGCAACAGCGCCGTTCCGGGTGCGCGCCAGGTGCGCAGCACCAAGCCCCACAGGAACCACAAGAACAGCGCGAGTCCAACAAAACCGAACGAGAACATCACCTGCCAGATCCACCCTTGGGTGCCCACCGACACTTCGGTGGTGTACGACGGCCGCGGGCCGCCCCAGCCGAGGATCGGTGACTGGAGTGTGCGCTCGAGGGTCTCCACATAGAGTGTGCCGCGTCCGGATGTGGTGTCGCTGTACTGCTGGCGATTTTCGATGCCGGCCGCCGCACCGCCGAAGAGGTAATAGCCGAGGCCAGCGAGCCCGACCACGGCCAGGCCCATGAACGGGACCACGTGGCCACGCAACGCCAACCGGCAAGCGACGTACCCCAGCCCGACCGCGAGTCCGAGGAACATGCCCCGGTTGGACGAGGCCCCGATCGGCACCAAGGAGGCGGCGAGCAGCAACACGATGATCACCCGGGTGCTGTTGCGCCGAGCAACGCCGATCCCCGCCAAGGCGACCGGGGTGAGGATCGCGATCGAGCCGCCCCAGTTGTTGGTGTAGGGGAACGGCGCGGCCGGCCGCACGAACGGCTGTGGCGCACCCCACGGGGACTGCACTTCGGCCAGCGGCGGGAAGAAGATGTCCCGCAGGAATTCGTCACGAGCCAGGCTCGGCGGAAGAGCCAAACCAGGCAGGGTCGCGAGACGTACGCCGGGGAAGAGCAGGCCGAGATAGCCGCCGACGACGACGCAACCCCACAGCAGGGTCGCGTCGAGGACCAGCCGGCGCAGGGTGTAGGTCGCGCGTGCGTTGACGACGTAGACCAACACCACCGCCACCGAGAAAAATTGGGCCGCGCGGAGCGCATAGATCACGGTGCGCGGCCCCGAGTCGAGCATCAGCCCGCACGGGATGACCCAGATGCAGAACGCGAGCCAGGGCAGCACTCCTGGGACGATGCTGGTGCGCCGCCGCATTACCATCATCGACGCCATCACAGCGGCGATCGCCAACGGCGCGATCAGCCCCAGGCCCAACGCCCACCACAGTGGGTAGAACGCGACGAGGGCCGTCACCGGCCACGCCGGCAAATCGCGTTGGGACGCGACAGGGCGCCGCGGGGCCACGTCGGCCCGCGTCACGGCGAGATCAACCATGGCCAGACCTTCGGACGGGAGAATGCGAATGTTACCTGCGTTGCTCGGTTAACATCGCCGGATGGAGGATGGGCTTGGGGGAATCTTGCGCGTCCTCTGGTCCGTCGGCCAACCCGATGGCGGTCGTCTGACGGAGGCGCCAGGCCGCGATCCCGCCCCGGGTCGTCCGCCCGCCGGGGAGAGCGTGTTAATCGTCCCCCGCAGTGGCCCACCTCGGTACGTCGTCTCCGCGGCCTCCGGCCGGACGCTGGCCCGCATGCTCACCTCGCACAACGGGATCCGATCGGCGCGCCGGGCCCGCCAGCGCAGCGCCGCCGCATGGGCCTTGCGGAATCCCCTCGCTCGGCGCTGGCTCACCTCGACCCGCACCATCGTCGGCCCCGACAACACCACCTCCGACGCGGCGTACTCCTTCGTCGAGCATCTGCGAGCCACCTTGGGCCACCCGGACGCGGAGTTCGCCCTTGGAGTGCGCGACATCGCCTACGCCCACTCCAAGCCGGTGGTGCAGCTCTTCGACGGGGCCGGGCGACCGGTGGCGTACGCCAAGCTCGGCTGGAGCCCCACCACCGCCCCCCTGGTGCGCCACGAGGCCGCCGCTCTCCAGCGGATCAGCCAGGCACCCGACGTGCCCGGAATCTCGCGTCCCGAGTTGGTGGCGACGGGCGAGTGGCGCGGACTCCCCTATCTGGTGATCAAACCCCTGCCCGCCGACATCACCACGCTGCCCGAGGACGCGCCGCCCTCCTCCGGTGCGCGTGCGGTGGCCGGAGAACTGCGTCGACTGGCGGTCCTGGACTCCGCCTGGTGGATCCAGTTGGTGGAGCGGCACCGCGCCTTGACCGGCTCCGAACTCACGGAGGTCGGCACCCTCGCGCTGCAGAGTCTGCGTGAGCGACTCGTGGGTCGCGAGTGGGACTTTGGCGCCTGGCACGGCGACTGGACCTGGTGGAACGTGGGCCAATCCGGAGGCGTCCTCCACGTGTGGGACTGGGAACACTGCGCCGACAGCGCCCCCTTCGGTTTCGATGACCTGCACTGGTCCATCAGCTACGACGTTCAGGTGCGGGGGCTTGACCTCGCGCACGCCATCACTCGCGCGCGGGCCGTCGCGCCCACGTTCCAGGGCGAGGCCTCAGCGCTGCTGCTCGCTTATCTCACCGAGTTGGCGGTGCGCAGTGCCGAGGTCTCCGCGGCGCGCGGCGGGGAGCCCCTCGAGTTGCACAGCGGGCTCCGCGAGGCCCTCACTGCGGAGGCGGGCCGCCCCGCGAGCTAGGCCTCGCGAACTGCGGGGCCCAGCGAGCTAGGAGTGCCAACCCAGGTCCAGGCCGAGGTAGGTCGCAAGCTCTTCGCTGTGGGGTTGGAAGAACTCACTCAACTCGGCCCGGACCCGGGCGTCCATGGGAGATCGTTTGATCTCGTTGTGCCGCTCGGCTACGAGCCGGCGCGGGGTGATGCCCAAGAATTCGCAGGTACGGTCGAAGACGCGTTGCGGCTCGGCGTACAACTCCTCGCTCAGCAAGATCAGCACCTGCTCGCAAGGGAACGCCGCGTGGATCCGACGCACCTGGGGCAGGTAGATGCCGCGGTCGCGGTAGGAGAAGAAGTCCAACGCCGAGGAATAGAAGTCAGGATCTGCGAGTGCACGCTCGCGATCGGCACCGATCCGATCTTCCTCGGCGGCCAACGCGGAGGCGAAGTCGAGCGTCTCCACGCCCTGCTTGGTCCGCTCCTGGAAGTGCGAGTAGGCACGCTCGACGGGGTCTCGCAACAACACGATCACCCGAGCCTGCGGTGCTGATTGGGCGAGCTGGGCGGGCACGTGCGGGCCATACATGTAGTAGGGGCTTGCCTCGCCGTTGACCACCGGTCCCCGACTGCGGGCCATCCACGAGCGGTACGCCTTGGTGTGGAAGTGCGAGCGGTACCACTGCGGTGACCGAGTCGGTTTGCCGAAGAAGTGCTCCGGGCTCTTCAGCCCGCGTGGCTGCGGGAACATCGACAGCACCTGGGGGTGCCCATCGAGCCAGTTCCACAACGACGTGGTGCCACCACGTTTGGTGCCGACGATGAGGAAGTCCGGCGGCACCCGCCAGCGGGCCGTGGCGACGCCATAACGTCTCGTCGCTGTGTTGGCCAGGTCCAGGGCCTGTCGAGGCAGGCGATCCTTGACGCGGCCCGCAAGGGAGCCCGTCATCGCTCAGATGCCCCGACCGCTGCGTCGCACCAAAGCCGCCACCCGACCCGCGGGTGCACCGGCAGCAACAGCGAGCGCCACCAGGGCACGCTTCTCCAACGGATTGCTCCGCAGGGAACGCCCGACCAGACGCAACGCCCTGCGTCGCTCTCCCTGGCCGGCGTGGGCGAAGGCAAGCTGGCCGTTGATGCGCGCACTTCCGCGCGGATCGGTGGCGAGCTCGCGATGTTTGGCTTGTAGGTAGACCAAGCCGTCGATGATCTTGTGCCAGTTGGCGGCGTAGTAGGACCCCGCGTGATAGGTGATCACGACCAACGGCTCGGGGACGCACACGATGGGAAGGACCTGGGTCAAGCGCAACAGGAAGTCATAGTCCTCGCCATAGCCGTGGGGAATCTCCTCGTCCACGAGCCCGACCTTCGCCAACAACTCCTCGCGAGCGACCAGCAGGGTGCAGGGGTTGACCTCCATGATCCGGTCCCGCACGAAGTCGGCGTGCCCCAGCACCCGTTGTGGCGCCTCCCGAGTGATCCGTCGCGTCTCGGTTTCGATGAAGATCCCGGTGGCCGACGCCGCGGGAGCGCCGTACGCCTCGAGGCTGGCGAATTGCTCCGCGAGTTTCCTGGGGAGCCACACGTCATCGTCATCGCAAAACGCGACCCAGTCACCCGTGGCCGCCAGCAGGCCGGTGTTGCGAGCCCCGGCCAAGCCGGGCTTGCGTTCGGTGTTGACCAATACCCGCAGGGTGCGGCCGGGACGCAGGGTGACCCCGAGGTCATGCGGTTCGCTCTGGTCGAAGACCACGACCACTTCGATGTCGCCGGAGTAGGTTTGATCGAGAATCCCCTGAACCGTACGGCGCACCAATTCAGGCCGGCAGTGCGTCGCCACGATCGCCGAAACGACTCCCCCCGAACGCACGTCCCCCGTGTCAGCCATCGTTAGGCCCCCGTCATGGACAGGTCGAACGAAACATCTGGCGTGGCGCGCCAGCCCAGGTGCGTCGAGACGGCGATCACGTTGGTGCCCGAGTTGAGCAGCGAGACCGGGACCCGGAAGAGCACGGTCGGCGCCACGGAAGTGCGTGGCCCGGTCAGGGCATAGGTCCCGTGACTGATCGCGCCGGCCGGCAGATTCTCTCGGCCAACCTCGACCCCGTTGACGAAGACGATGACGCCGTCATCGGCCTTCACCTTGAGCGACACCGCCGACAGCACCGAGGGGTCGGCGACCTCGAAGGTGCGCCGGAACTGCGCGCTTACCGGTCGGTTGGAGGTCGGTGGAGGCACATCGATGTTCGTCGCCACGGTGGGGCCGCCGAAGCCCAACACCGCCGACCCTTGAGCCCAGCTGGAATCGTCATAACCCAACGTGGCCCAGTTGTCGGCCCAGGCCCCGGGCGTGAACGTCCAGCGCCAGCTGGATCCGTTCGTGACGAGCGGCAACGGGGTTTGTCCTTCCACCATGCCCGCGGCCGACTCCAGTCCATTGGTGCCCAAGGCGTAGACCGCATAGGCGTAGGTCGTGAGCGGGCTCAACCCGGTATCGATGAACGACACCGCCGGGGCCGCGACGGTCGTGAGCGGCGTACCGTCACGCACGATGCGGTACGACGCGACCGCGGGGTCTGCCGGCCAGTTCAACTGCAGGCTGGTGCCACCGATGGGCGTTGCGGTGACGAGCGGAACGGCCGGGGCCGTGGGCGCAGGCGGTGCGTCGACCACGATCACAGGCGAACTGGCCGAACGGTTGCCCGCCGAATCGATGGCCCGGACGAAGTAGCGCGTGGCCCCGCCTTCTGCCGGCAAGTCCACCGAGGTGGTCGCCGTGGTCGCGACGACGCGGTTTTCGCGGATAACTTCGTATTGCGCGTGGGTGCCGGAGGAACCCCAGGTCAGACGGAGCCCGGAAGCGGTGTTCGAGGCGACCTGAACGGCGCTCGGGACCAACGGCGCGGTGGTGTCCCGCATCGCGAAGCGCACGAAGCCACCCGCCCAGCCGCTGGTGCCGTTGACCAGCCGCGCCTTGATGAAGTCGCCGCCAAACCAGGTCACGCCCGTGGCATCGGTGATGTTGGCCCAACCGCCAGAACCACGCCGGGCATCGAGCACCGGATCGAAGTCGGGCAGGAACTTGCCGGTGGTGGCATCCCAGGCACCGACGTACCCGATCTTGTCTGCCTGCGTCCAACTTGTGCCGACATTGCTCCAGGTGTAGGCATCGGTGTAGATGAAGTCGTTGCAGTGACAACTGGAGAACACGAGGTTGCCGCGCACCCCCATGGTCTGGAAGTCGCCGCCTTGCTTGGCGACGGCCCCCGACGTCCGAGCCCACGAGGTGGTGTCCCACGAGAAGAGGCCATGTTCGGAACCACCAACGAACACTTTGCCACCAACGGTGGCGATGGCTTGCTGATAGTTGGTCCGGGTGTTGGTCCACTCGGGCACCCAGGCGGTCGTGGGCAACGCCGAGGTAGCCGACAACTCGACCGCTCGGTAGGCCGGCAGGCTCGAGGCGGTTGTGAAGTAGCCGGCCGCATAGACCTTCGACCCGGATGCGTCCACATCCATCGAGACCACGGTCCCGTTGAGCAGGGGATTCCATGTCGAATCGGGCAATCCGTCAGACAGGCGCACCCGCGCCGCGTTGCGGGCATAGACCGCCGTGGTCCGGGTGCCACCGGTGAGGTGGGTGAACCCACCGCCGAGGTAGAGCCAGTTCCCACTCACCTTCATGGCGCGCACCGACAGCACCCCGCTGGTGCTGCGGTTCTCAAGCTTGAGCTTCCACCCGGGCACGGTCGCCCCCGTGGCTCCATCGAGGGCCACCGCCGAGAACGCTGCGGCTCCGTTGGCCGTCGTGAACTCGCCTCCGGCCACGACGGCTCCGGACGGCAGCGCCGCGAGCGCCTTGACCTGGCCATTGAGCAGCGGCCGGAAACCGGGAATCCAGTTGCCGGTGACCGCGTCGAACGCGGCGAGGTAGGACTGCTCCACCTTGTCCGTGCCCGTGGCGTCGGCACCCTTTTGCACGAACTGGAAGTTGCCGCCGACGTAGACCGTGTTGCCCACCTGGGTGAAGGCCGACACCTCGGTGGTGAGTTCGGTGTTGAGCCCATTGGCCAACCCCGTCACACCCCAGGGGTTGGGCTGAGCACCGTTCTCCAGCAGCGGCGCGAGCTCGATCTTCTCCGTGCCCGAGTCAGCAATCGGGGCGAAGTTCAGATCGGCCAGGCGCAGCTTGGGACGCAGGTAGACCTGAGCGAACGGAACGGCCGAGCCCTGTCCCGTGTTGAGGGACCACAGGTACGACGCGTCACCCGCCGTGCCGGGTGTCGACGGGCCGTACGCCATACCGCGCACCCAGCCCTGAGCCGAGTTGATCCTGTTGTCCAGGCGGGTGGTCGTCGAGCCCGAGCCGAGATAGCTGGTCTCGCCGCCGGTCCCGCGAGTGTTGCCGAACTCCCACGTGGCAGCGCGATGCTCGGCGGCCAAGGTCCACACCCAGCGGGTCCGGTTGGCGAAGGCGAAGCGCACTTCCTGCCAGTTGGTCCCCGACGCATTGAGCGCCCGCCGGATGCGCACGCCGTCGGCCAGGCCATCCACCCGGCGGCCGTCCAACAGACCGTCGATCGTGCGCGAGGGCAGTTGCCGTGGGACGAAGGCCGCGGGGCCAGTGACCGCTTCGCGAACTTGAGCGGGCGTGCCCTTGCCTTCGTACTGCGGGACCCACCCTTCGCGGCCGCGACCGATCAGCACCCAGCCACCACCATCGGTGGTCATGTCGCAGTAGAACTGCTCGGGCGCCACCAGCGTCGGCGTCACCAGCCAGTAGATCCCATCTGCGGCAGCGGCATTGCGCTGTTTGATCTCCCAGCACGACGCCGCCGCCTTGACAGACGTCAGCCCGTCGACAGCCGGCTCCGCTGCCTGCGCCGAGCCAGGCAGGGCCACTGCCAAACCGGTCGTGGACACCACCAGTGCCGTGATCGCCAGGGCGATCTTGGGTACGTTCATCGGGGTGCCTCCAGGCTGCCGGGTCGATCGGACATAAATTTCTGATTCCGCGAACAGCGACCGGCACCCGTGCCTAGCCTGTGCGCGTGCTGAAGCGAGTCTTTCCTCAAAACCGAGCCGCAGCGTGGCTGCTGATTGCTGCTGTAGCGACCCAATTGGGCTCCGGCGTTGCGCCGGCCCAGATGGCGTCCCAGCAGGCAACCAACTACACGTTGACCAGCAAACTCCTCGAACTGGGCCCGGGTCACTTCGCCGTCCGCGGCTATGTGAACCCCAAGGCGGGCGGCATCACGGTGACGCTCGACCGCCGGGCGTGTGCGACCTGCGACTGGGTGGCCAGCGCCAAGGTGGCCACCCGAGGTGACGGCCACTATGACTTCCGCGTCGACGCTCCCTCGCGCGACGCCGTGCACTACCGCGTCGAGGTGCCCAACGGCACGTCCAGCCAACCCGCCTTCTCCGGCGCGTTCCGGGTCGACCCGCTGCCCAAGACGCTGGACGGGACGCTGCCCTACTGGGGCGAGCCCGTCTGGCGCGATGAGTTCGACGGCACCCAGATTGACGGCGCCAAGTGGCGCGTCCTGGACAACGAAACCCTTTCGTGGGACAAGGCATCGATCTACAAGGAACAGGCCAAGCTCCGCGACGGCAAACTCGTCATCACCGCCAAGCGGGTTGACCCCTCCACCGACCGGCACGGCCGGGCCTGGGCGTCGGGTTACCTCGACAGCCGGGGTGGCCGCTTCTCGCAGCGCTATGGCCGGTTCGAGGTGATGGCCCGGCTCCCAACCCGCCGCTGGGACAGCCGCGGCCTGTGGCCCTCCTTCTGGTTGCGCGACGACTCGGGCACCGGCGAGATCGACGTGATGGAGGCCTGGGGCACTCCCTCGGCCAAGCCCGGCGAAGAAGACCCCGGGAACTACGCCTGGGCCGTGCACTCCGACACCATGGGCGGAGGCACCAGCGTGAAGTCGTGGGGCCTGCCTCGTACGGCGCCCTCGATTGCTCGCGGCTTCTATCGCTACGCGGTCGAGTGGACCCCGGATGGCATCACGATGTTCGTCGATGATGAGAAGGTCGGCTACATCTCCAAGAGCGCCAACCCCTGGCTCGTTACGTCGTTCCCCACCAAGGCCAACATTCGGATGCAGTTGGCCGTCGGCTCGAACTACTGGGGTGTCCCCGATGACACCACGCAGAACCCCGCGGAATACGTCATTGAGTACGTCCGCGTGTGGAAGTACCCCGGCAGCTAGGGCACCACCTGCGGCGTCGTTCAGAAACGGCTCGGGGCGCATGATCAGTAGGCGCCCTTACGCCGAGCTACGGCATCCACGGTGCGCAGGCCGATGACGACGTCATCCGTCAGTCGCCAGTTGTCGGCATAGTCCAGGTCAAGCTCGAGAGAACGCTCCCAGCTCAGGGTCGAACGACCGCTCACCTGCCACAGGCCGGTGATTCCGGGACGTACGGCGAGGCGTCGCAACGCGACCGCGTCGTACTTCTGGACCTCCTCCGGCAACGCCGGGCGGGGACCGATCAGAGCCATCTCGCCCTTGACCACATTGATCAGTTGAGGCAACTCGTCCAACGAACTGCGGCGGAGGAACCAGCCGACTCGCGTGATCCGCGGGTCCTGCTGGATCTTGAACAGCACTCCGTTGCCTTGGTCGAGGCGTACCAACTCGTCCTTGAGATCCTCGGCATCGCGCACCATCGTCCGCATCTTGTACATCGTGAAGGGCCTGCCATCGCGGCCCACCCGCATCTGCTTGAACATGCCGGCGCCGGAAGAGTCGAGGCGCACGGCCAGGATCATCAACGCGATCACCGGGCTGAATGCGATGAGCAACAGCAGTCCCAGCACCCATTCGCTCGCGAACTTCACCAAGCGGACAAAGCCCGACGGTCGGCTCCGACGAACGTGGATCAAGGTGGCGTCGGCGAGCCGGCTGGACTCGATCCGGTGCGGCGCCACGGTGTCGAGGACACCCATGACCGCAAACGAGGTGGCCGTGTCTTCAAGATCCCAGGCAAGCTGACGCACCGACGCCGAGGTGACTCCCGGTCCGGGAATGACCACGGCCATGTCGGCCGACCAAGCGTTGGCCCAGGTCGCGACTTCATCGATGCCTTCGATGGCTTCCAGCCCGAACGAGCTCATCTGGAGCGGCACTCCGTCGAGTTCGGTTTCCAAAACCAGCGCTCCCACCACCTTCGCCCGGCGATTCCCGGCCCAGCGCGAGGCTGCCTGCGCCACATCGGCGCGACCACCGACGAGGAGCAGCCGGACCTGGCCCTCGACCGCCCGACGGACGAACGTCGCGCCCACCGCGACCACCGCGGTGGCGAAGACAATCAGGAGCGCGTCGGAGAGACGGCCTACCCGCAGCACACCGACGGCGACCAGGAAGGAGACGCCGGCGACCGGGATGGCGAGGTCTTTGAGGATGCGACCCACGTGTGGCAGTCCGGGCCGAACGGTTTCGCGGCCCGCGTAGTAGTTGACCATCAGCGCCATGCCGATCACCGCGACCGCGAAGGGCCGTGGTGCCTCCGTGATGGTGGCCGTTGCTCCCCCGACAGCGGCGGCGAGCGCGACCTCACCCAGCAAGAACCAACTGCGCCGCGCCCGGCGAGCGCTCGCGGCAATCGTCGACGTCGTGGCGACCGGCGCCTGCACGCCCTCAACGTTCGTGCGTGGCGACGGTACGACGAGGTCATTGCTCGACCTCAACTGACTCATTCCTTGTTCCCCCTGTGACTGTTGACCCGCCCAAAGTGGGCGTGGGCAGCAGCCGCACGCGGCCCGAGTCTGACGGCGTGCTGCTTCCCCATGGATGCATGAGGAGATGAGCCAGGTCGCCGCCCGCTGATACAAGTCAGCGGTGCGCTGGCGGCGCGAAGAGAGAAACCTATGTGGGGCGCCACTTGGGGCACCCTTAGGTGTGCATGAGTTTCTCCCGAGGCGTATTGCGCCGCCACGTAAACCTGGAACCTCCTCGGGACCGTTTGAGACCCCACGACTCAAACGTGAGAACAGTGTCCACTTTGTTTCGGGTCGACGTCAATATGGCGAAAGCCACCCTGTGCAAAGTTGTTCCGGTGTAGCGTTGACGGGCCGTCGTCCGAGTGCAAATGTCTGGACCGCTGAGGAGGTGCGATGCCGGCTCCCGAGGTTCAGCTCGGCCCCGCCGATGACCTCAAGTCGGTGCCGACCCAAGCGACTCGGCGCGGCGATGCTCGCCAGGCCACGATCGAGTCGATCAAGGCGGCGGCGCGCGATCAACTGAGCATGAATCGGCGCGGCGAACTCTCACTCAGAGCGGTTGCGCGAGACGTCGGCGTCGCCCCTTCTGCGCTCTACCGCTACTTCGGATCCCGGCAAGAACTGGTCTCCGCCGTGGCTCGCGATGCCTACAACTCGGCGGGCAGCGTCATGGTCGAAACTATGAGCCGCAACCACGATCTGCCTCCCGCCCAGCGTGCGCTGGAGGTTTTCGCCTCCTACCGGCAGTGGGCGATGGGCAACCGGCCCGAGTTCAGCCTCATTTTCGGTACGTCGCTCGCGGACCTCACGCCCGGCGAAATCGAGTCCATCGAGGCCATGGTGTCCTTCTGCGCCGGCCCCATCCACCTCTATCGCGCGGCCCTAGATTGTGGCGAGATCGACGAGGGCGCCGTGACGTTTCGCGGCGACCCGGGACTGGTCGATCTGACTCCCAGGAACGCGGCTCTGATCGACCCGCTCACCCCTGAGCAGGTCGGTGTGGTGATCAGTGCTTGGATCAACATCACGGGCTTCATCTCGTTCGAGATCCATGGCCAATTGGGCTGGATGCTCGTTGACACGGCGTCGACGTTCCACCAACATTCAGTCTCGGTACTGCGCGCGATGGGCTATCGCGGTCTAGACCACTAAGCCGCAGATCAACTGTTGAACTGCTGTTGAGTCGCGGCAAGACCGCTCTCAATGAGGGACTCCACGGCGTCGGCCGCGGTCACGACCTGGAACGGCAGTTCCTTGCGTTCGGCCCCCGAGTAGTTGGACAACACGAAGTCCGCGACGTCGCCACGACCGGTGGGCCTGCCGATCCCCACGCGGACTCGAGCAAACTCGCCGCTGCCCAGGGCAGAACGCAAGGACCGCAGCCCGTTGTGGCCGTTGTCTCCTCCCCCGACCTTGACCCGCAACGTTCCGAAGGGCAGGTCCAACTCGTCGTGGATGACCACCACATGGTCGAGGGGCACCTTGTAGAACGCCGCGAGGGCCGCGATCGGCCCACCCAACACGTTCATGAACGATTTGGCCCGCGCCAGCACGATCCGGGGACCCAGATGGCCCGGGGTGCCCAGACGGCCTTCAACTACCTCGGCGCGACCGGAGCGATGCGCCCGGAACCCGGAGCCCAGTCGGGTGGCCAACTCGTCGGTGACGAGATAGCCGACGTTGTGCCGATGACCGGCGTAGGTCGGGCCAGGATTTCCTAGCCCGACCACCAGCCACACCTCGGCCGCTTCGCGGGTCATCGAGTCGGTGTCGGTTCGGCGGAGGAATGCCCTCAGCCGATCGACGATCATTCCGCGTCGGAGCCTGCGGAATCGCCCTCGGCGGCGGGCGCCTCCGCGGCGGCAACCGGAGTCGCGGCCGAAGGCTCGCCTTCGCCATCGCTCTCCATCTGCTCGGCGGTGGGAGATGCGGTGATGTTGACGATCAGCATGTCGGGGTCGCCGAGCAGGGTGGTGCCCGAAGGCAAGACGAGCTCTGAGGCCAGGATCTGGGTGCCGACCTCGGCGCCTTCGATGTCGACCTCGATGTACTCGGGAATGTGGGTGGCCTCGGCCTCGACCTCGACGGTGGAGTTCTCGGTCACGACCAGCGCCTCGCGAACCGCGTCACCCACCAGGTGAATCGGTACGTCGACGGTGACCTTCTCGCCCTTGCGGACGGCCACGAAGTCCACGTGCTCCAACGCGCGCCGAATCGGGTCGACCTGGACCTGCTTGGTCAAGGCGAGTTGGGTCTTGCCTTCCAGGTCCAGCTCGAGCAACGCGTTGGCGCCGCCGTGCTTGAGGGCCATCATCGTGTCGTGCCCCGGCAGGCTGATGTGGATGGGGTCGTTGCCATGGCCGTAGATGACGCCCGGAATCAGGTTGGCACGTCGAATGCGTCGAGCCGCACCCTTGCCAAACTCGGTGCGCAGCTGGGCAGTGATCTTCTCGGACATGAACTCTCCTGGACAAGCGTAGGTGCGATGACGTGTGGTCGCTTGGGCTTGGACGCACGAAGCGCCGCGCGATCTCGTCGGCGCGGCGCTGGGGCCGGCCCCGTCGATCACGGAGATCAGCAGATCTCCCTCGCCTAGGCAACCAGACGAGTTTAGACGGGGCGCGGTGCCCAGGGCGAATCGAGGCCCCAGGGTCGCCCACCGGGCATGCCGATACCCGCGCCGGACGGAGGCCGTGCGGGGTGTGGGGCGGGGTGGCTAGTGCTCGGGTGGGTCTGGGCTGGCGTCAGCAGCTGGGTCCGGAGTGTCGGTGCAGAGAGCCCGTGGACGACGCGACTCGGGCGGGGTGGTTTCGATGGTGCCGAGGTGGTTGCGCATGAACTCATAACCATGGGGCGATCGCCACAGGTAGGCGCCCGGCTCGATCATGCGATAGCTCCAACCGCCATGAGTCTTCGCGCGGTGATGCCGTCGACACAGAGGCGCGAGATTGCACGAGCAGGTCGGCCCACCCTGGGCGTGCGGCTGGAGGTGGTCGCGGTCGCAGTGGGTGCGCGCGGGGCGGGTGCACCACGGAAACACGCACGCTCCCCCGTCGCGCAGGGTGAGGTGTTCCTTCAGCCGCTCCGAAGCTTCGTAGTTGGCGACGCTGATGTGGCCTTCCAGGTCGATCACCGGACGAACACTGACCTGCGCCCGATCGCCACACCAGGAGCGAATCTGTTCGACGGTGATCGGTGTGCGGGTGTTTTCGCACCGGCCAAGCAGTTCCCCTCCACGCGAAAGAGCCGTCTCGGCAAGGTGGACGTAGAGCACCACCTGGCGGTCGGTGCGGGCTCCGGCCGCGTAGTCGGGTCGGTTTCGATGGAATCCGTTTGGGCGCCCACCGTGGTGGTCGCAAGGTCGAGGGAGAGTTGGGTGCGGGCAAGATCACCGACCGCTGCCGCGCGGCGTACGTCAAGGGATTCGGTCGAGCCAAGGGCCGCACGTGCTGCGGCGCCCTCCGCGACCGCTTTGTCGAAGGCGAGGGCGTCAGCGAGATCGAGGTCGGCTTCGAGACGCATGGTGCCCCACACACTGACCTGGTCGTCGAAGATCGTGACATGGCGACGATCTGCGCGGGCGTCTCGCTCGGCAGCGGTCTCGGCCGGTTGGAACCGCGCCTTCGCGTCGGCAACCAGGCGGTCGAGCTGGGCGGGACCAACGCGATGAGCCACGATCCACACCTGATCGTCGACAAACCTGGCTGCTTCTCGGCCCAGACCGAGCGTAGCCGTCGCGACTCGCCGCACGCGCCACACGGGCACCGCGCCTTCGGTCACGGCCCGCCACAGCTTGGGGAGGCGGTAGCGCACCTCGACGGCGTGAGCGATGAGCGTGCGTCCGGCATCGGTGGACAGGCCGAGGGCCGCCGAAAACTCGATCACGGCGAACTCCGAAACCAGCGGCGCACCCTCTCCCGCGATCGACAGCCCGGTATCGGCGCCGTTCTCCCACCAATGAGCGGGCTGAAGCGAGTCGCCCGAATGCGCTGCCGCCCATGCCGCCGCGACCTGAAAGACCTGTCCTTCTGCCTTTTCGGCGGCGGCCCGACGCGCCCGCGCAAACACCAACATCCCCGCAGGGGAATCAGTGTCGGCAGATTGAGTGAGCATGTCTTCAACCTAGATAGGACCACCGACAATTCAGCCCGAAACCGGCTCAATATTCCACTATTCGGACATAGGTTCGGGAATTCTTCCCGGGGTCATAACTCCACTTGCCACTCGTGCGCGGCAGCCCACGAACGCGCGAGCAAACCTCAGGCGTGACCGTCAAACATGCTCGTGACCGAGCCATCCTCAAAGACTTCCTGAATCGCTCGGGACAGCAACGGCGCGATCGAAAGCACGGTGAGCTTGTCGAAGATCTTCTCCGGACTCAGCGGCAAGGTATTGGTCACGATGATCTCGGTGGCGGGACTGTTTTTCAGGCGATCGACCGCCGGGTCGGACATGATCGGGTGGGTGGCCGCGATCACCACGCCCGCGGCACCATCGGCCATGATCGCTTCGGCAGCCTTCACGATCGTGCCGCCCGTGTCGATCATGTCGTCGACCAGCACACACAACCGGCCGCGTACATCACCCACGACGCGGTTGGCCACGGTCTCGTTGGGGCGATCGATCCGCCGCGACTTGTGGATGAACGCCAACGGCGCGCCGCCGAGGCGGGCCGACCAGCGCTCGGCGACCTTGATCCGTCCGGCGTCCGGGGACACCACAGCCATGGCCTGACCGGCGTACTTCGCCTTGACGTAGTCGGCCAGGATCGGCAGCGCCATCAGGTGGTCGACGGGCCCGTCAAAGAAGCCCTGGATCTGATCGGCGTGCAAGTCGACGGCGATCAGTCGGTTGGCACCCGCGGTCTTGAACAGGTCGGCCATCAGTCGCGCCGAGATCGGCTCGCGGCCACGGTGCTTCTTGTCCTGGCGCGCATAGCCATAGAAAGGCAGCACGACGGTGATCCGTTTGGCCGAGGCTCGTTTGAGCGCGTCGACCATGATCAGGTGCTCCATGATCCACTCGTTAATCGGAGCCGTGTGGCTCTGGATGACGAAGGCATCGCTGCCGCGCACTGATTCCTCGTAGCGCACGTAGATCTCGGAGTTGGCAAACTTGTAAGCAGCCGTCGGCACCAAACGGATCCCCAATTGAGTGGCGACCTCGTCGGCCAATTCGGGGTGGGCGCCGCCGCTGAAGACCATGAGGTTCTTCTCGGTAGCCCGTTTGATTCCGGTCACGAGTCTTCAAGCTCCCTGGTCGCTGGGCGATGCGCTGCCCGATTGTCTCTCACTTGGGGGCGCATGACATCACCGGGTCAGTCCTCGGTCGGTGCATCCTCTTGGGCTGCCAAGGCCGCCGCGGCGGCTGCCGCCTGAGCCGTGTCTGCACGCTTGCGCCGCGCCCAACCTTCGAGATTGCGTTGAGGCCCGCCCGACACGGCCAGCGCGCCCGGGGGCACATTGCGGCGTACGACGGTGCCGGCGCCGGTGCTCGCGCCATCGCCGACCTCGACCGGGGCGACGAAGGTGTTGTTCGAACCCGTGCGCGCCTGACGACCGATCGAGCTGCGGTGCTTGGCGACCCCGTCGTAGTTGGCAAAGATCGTGCCCGCCCCGATGTTGGCGCCCTCACCGATCTCGGCGTCTCCGACGTAGGACAAGTGCGGCACCTTGGCCCCCGCGCCGATCTGGGAGTTCTTCACCTCCACGAAGGCGCCTACCTTGCCGTCCGC
This sequence comes from uncultured Actinomycetota bacterium, assembly GCA_963814245.1. GTDB lineage: Bacteria > Actinomycetota > Actinomycetes > Propionibacteriales > Nocardioidaceae > Nocardioides. The sequence goes on along the minus strand of CAWFBY010000003.1, from coordinate 156,875 downwards.
ACCGATAAGCGTGCCCGGACGAAGGTAGGAGAACGGGCCGGTCATCGCGCCGTCCCCCACGATCGCCAACTCGCCGTGGGTGCGGACCACCCGGGCACCCGCCCCGACTTCGCAATCCTTGAGCGTCGAGTCCGGGCCAATCACTGCATCCGTGTCCACGACCGTGGCGCCCAACAACTGGGTTCCTGGCAAGAGGGTGACATCGGACGCCAAGACCACGTCCGCATCCACCCACGTCGTCGCCGGATCGACCACGGTGACTCCCGCTCGCATCCAGCGCGTGAGGATGCGGCGATTGAGCTCACGGCCCAACTCGGCCAGTTGCGCTCGGTCGTTGGCCCCCTCGGTCTGCATCACGTCCTCGAGCACGTGCGCGCCAACGCTGAGCCCGGCTTCGCGCGCCAGTCCCACCAAGTCCGTGAGGTAGAACTCGCCCTTCACGTTGTCGTTGCCCACCCGCGGCAACGCTTCTCGCAAGAACTCGGCGTCGAACGCCAGGATGCCGCTGTTGATCTCACAAATGTCCCGCTGAGCGGGGGACGCGTCCTTCTCCTCGACGATGGCCTCGACCTCGCCGTCGTCGCCGCGAACGATCCGTCCATAGCCAAAGGGGTTCGCCACCACGCCACTCAGAATGCTCACCGCGCGCTCGGCGGCCGCATGCTCCGCCGCCAACGCCCGCAAGCTGGCGCCCTCCAGCAACGGGGTGTCGCCCGCTGCCACTAGGACCGTGCCGACCACCTCGCCCAATTGCTCGAGCGCCGCGCGCACCGCGCCGGCGGTGCCGTCGAGGGTTTCCTGCACAGCCAGGAGGCAATCGGGGGCGAACTGCTGAATGTGGGGACCCACCTGCTCGCGCTGGCTGCCGACCACGGCAACGATGCGGGTGGGCTGGGTGAACGCCACCGCCGTCAGGACATGCCCGATCATGCTGCGCCCGCTGACCTCGTGGAGCACCTTCATCGTCTTGGACTTCATCCGGGTGCCGCCACCAGCGGCCAAGACGATGGCCGTCAGGTTCTCGGGCATTGAGTCCTCCACGTCCCTCATCCCTCGTCGGCTAACTCCGCTCGCTACGCCACACCTCGCTACGCTCGGCGTAACTCCACTCACTACGTCCTGCGCTCCCCCACACAATCGGGAAGCTTGAACTCCGCTCGCTACGCCACACCTCGCTACGCTCGGCGTAACTCCACTCACTACGTCCTGCGCTCCCCGGGTAGGAGTCGAACCTACGTCGCTAGTCCTGATTCAAAGTCAGGCGGGCCCTGCCGGCAGACCAACCGGGGATAGATGGACAAGCCTAAGGCCCGATCGACGTTGGGGCACATCGGGTGAGGGCGGATCGGGCTCGGACAACGTGGGACGCCAGGCTATACGCTCCCAACGTGGACCTCCCCGTGATGCCGCCCGTCCAGCCCATGTTGGCCAAATCGGTCAAGGGCATCCCCGATCCCGCGAAGTTCTCCATCGGTGGGATCGAAGGCCTCTCGTTCGAGCCCAAGTGGGATGGCTTCCGCTGCATCGTGTTCCGAGACGGCGATGAGGTCGAGCTGACGTCGCGCAACACCAAACCACTGACCCGCTATTTCCCCGAAGTCGTGGCGGCGATCAAGGAGCAACTACCGGCTCGCTGCGTGTTGGACGGTGAGCTCTTCGTCGCCTCCGGCGACAAGCTCGAATTCGAGCTGCTGCAAGAGCGCATCCACCCTGCCGCGTCGAGAGTGACGATGTTGTCGGAGACCACGCCCGCGGGCTTCGTCGCCTTTGACCTGTTGGCGCTCGGGGATGAGGAGTTGATGAGCCAACCGTTCCTCAAGAGGCGAGCCGCCCTCGAAGCCGCCTTGACCGGCCTCACCGGTCCCTGTCACCTGACCCGGACGACGACCGATCCGGCCGAAGCAGCGCAGTGGTTCGACCAGTTCGAAGGGGCCGGCCTTGACGGCGTCGTGGCCAAACCGCTCGGGGCAGCGTACGAACAAAATGCCCGGACCATGCTCAAGATCAAGCATGAGCGGACCGCCGACGTCGTGGTCTGCGGCTACCGCGAGCACAAGACCTCCACGCCCGACCATCCGCTGCTCGGGTCGCTGCTGTTGGGGTTGTACGCCGACGGGAGCCTGCACCACATTGGCGTCTCCGCCTCCTTCACGGCCGCTCGGCGGGCCGAGCTCATCGAGGAACTCCAACCCCTGGTCTGCCCCATCGAAGAACATCCCTGGGGCGCGTGGGCGGAGTGGGCGATCGCCAACCCGGACCGTGTGCCCGGCACGCAGAGCCGCTGGAGTGCCGGCAAGGATCTGAGCTTCACCCCGTTGCGCCCCGAGCGCGTCCTCGAGGTGGCCTACGACCACATGGAGGGCCGCCGATTCCGGCACACGGCACAGTTTCGGCGCTGGAGACCCGACCGCGACCCAGAGTCGTGTGGCTATGACCAACTGGACGAACCCATCAGCTATGACCTCGGTAGAATTTTGAATGTCGAGTGAATACCAACACCGACCTAAAGGGGCGATTGCCATGAGCGAGACCTACAACGTCGTACTCCTCGTCGAACAAGAAATGTCGGCCGCCGACGCGGCCCAAGTGCGTTCCCTCCACGAGGGCCTCAGCGAACCGGTCGCCTATCACGTGATCCTTCCGATCGAGGATGCCTCGGCCCGCATCGAGGCGGCCATGGGCTCCTTGGCCGCGGGGGAAGTGATGGCGTCTCCGGCCATGGTGATGAGCGACGTCGACATCGAGGCCGTACGCCGCGACTGCGAGGAACGCTCCGAAGGCGAACTGGCGCACACCCTGACCGCCCTCACCGCCGCCGGAGCAACCGCCACGGGCGCAGTCACCTCCGAGCCCCCCATCGACGCCCTTGCGGCAAAGGTCGCCGAGGTCGATGGACGTGAGGCGATCATCTTGACCCGCTCCCACGTCGTGGCGGAGTTCTTCCACGTCGACTGGACCTCGCGGGCGCGCCGCAAGATCGGCGTACCGGTGTTGCACCTGCTGGAGCATGAGAGTTTCGACGAGCAAGCGGGAAGCAGCGGCGAAGGCGTCTCCGGGATGTGACCCGGTCAGCCGTCGATCCGGTTGCCTTCCTCATCCCAGTGTGAGGCGACCTTCTTGCTCGGCTGCACGCGCGGCGGCTCCCCCGGCATCTTGGGGTAATCCGGCGGATAGGGCATCTCGCCCAGCCCACTTTCGTCGTACAACCTCAGCAGCGGTTCGAGCGAGTGGGCCACCTCATCGATGCCCGCCCACGGATCCCCGTCGCCCAGGCGGTCCGGCACGCTGAAGAGGTTGAGTTCTCCGGGGTCGCGCAGGTCCGCCAACTCCGACCAAGTCAGTGGCGTGGACACCGGCGCCCCCGGGATCGGGCGCAACGAATAGGCCGATGCGATCGTGCGATCCCGGCTGTTCTGGTTGAAGTCGACGAAGATCCGAGCTCCGCGTTCCTCCTTCCACCAAGCGGTGGTCACCCCGTCGTCGCGGCGTTCCAGGGCCCGGCCGAAGCCGATCGCGGCATGACGTACGTCGACGAACTCCCAGCGCGGCTCGATCCGGACGAAGATGTGCACCCCACGATTGCCCGACGTCTTCACGAACCCCACGATGCCCAACTCCCGCAACAACTCATCGGCCACGCCGGCAACGCGTACGGCGTCGGCGAAGGTGGTGCCCGGCTGCGGGTCCAGGTCGATGCGCAACTCGTCGGGCCGGTCGACGTCGGAGCGGCGGACCGGCCAGGGGTGAAAGGTCAGCGTGCCCATCTGCGCGCACCACACCGGCACGGCGATCTCGGTGGGGCACACTTCCGCGGCGGTGCGACCCGACGGGAACGTGACGGTCGTCGACTCCAGATAGTCGGGAGCCCCCATCGGGACCCGCTTTTGGTAGAACGCCTCGGCCTTCTCCCCGGGCCGTCCGGTGCCCAGGGTGATGCCGGGCAACACCCCCTTCGGCCAGCGCTCCAGGGCGGTTGGCCGATCCCGCAGGGCCCGCATCAAGCCCTCATCGGCGACGGCAAAGAACTCCGCGACCATCAGTTTGGTGACTTCGGGGGTTCGCTCCGTGGCGGGATAGATGACCCGGTCGGGGCTCGAGACGCGCACCGCGCGTCCGCCTGCATCCACCTCGGCAGCGGGGGGTTTCGCCATGGAGGTGAGGCTACTCTGAGGCCATGGGCTATGAGGTGACCAAGACCGACGAGCAGTGGCGTGAAGAGTTGAGCGCGGAGGAGTACGCCGTACTCCGCAAGGCCGGCACCGAGCGGGCCTTCACCGGCGAATACACCGACACCGAAACCACGGGCGTCTATGCGTGCAAGGCCTGCCAGGCCGAGTTGTTCGAGTCGGACACCAAGTTTCACTCGGGCTGCGGTTGGCCGTCGTTCTATCAGCCGTTGAGCGACAAAGTGGAATACATCGAGGACACCACCCACGGGATGAAGCGTGTCGAGGTGCGCTGCGCGGCGTGTGGCTCGCACCTGGGCCATGTGTTTCCCGACGGCTATGGCACGCCCACCGGCGATCGCTATTGCATCAACTCGATCAGCCTGACCCTCAAACCCACGGCCGACGACGCGGGCTAAGGCAACCGCGCGATCAGGTCGGCCGGGGTCACCCGCGGGCCGGTGTAGAACGGCACTTCTTCGCGCACATGCAGTCGCGCCTCGGACGCGCGCAGGTGGCGCATCAAGTCGACGATGCGGTGCAATTGGGTTGCCTCGAAGGCCAGCACCCACTCATAGTCGCCCAGCGCGAAACTGGACACGGTGTTGGCGCGCACATCGGGATAGCCGCGGCCCATCTGGCCGTGCTCGGCCAACATCCGGCGCCGATCGGTCTCCTCGAGGAGGTACCACTCGTAGGACCGCACGAACGGGTAGACGCAGATGTAGGCGCCCGGCTCCTCGTCGGCCATGAAGGCAGGCACGTGGGACTTGTTGAACTCCGCTGGTCGATGTAGGGCCAACTGACTCCACACCGGCACGAGCCGGGCACCGAACTGGGTGCGTCGAAAGCTGTTGTAGGCGTGCTGCAACTGCTCAGCCGTCTCGGCATGCCACCAGACCATCAGGTCGGCGTCGGCACGGATGCCGGACACGTCGTAGGTGCCGCGGACGATCACGTCGTCGGTGGCCAACTTAGCGAAGAGCTCTTCCACCTCGGCCGACTCGGCCCCTCGGTTGGCCTCGCCGAGGACGCGGTCGAGTCGGAACACCGACCACATCGCGTAGCGCATCGTGTCGTTGATTTCCTTGAGGTGCGCGGCCTTGCTCATGAGGTCATTCTGCCTCGGGTCGGTCGGGGGTCGCCGGCCGGTCGGCGGCGAGCCGATCGGCCGCACGTTGGGCGGAGCCGATCACGGCGGGGATGCCCACTCCGTCGTACGCCGCCCCACAGACCGCCAGCCCCGGCACCGCAGCAACGGCTGCCCGGATCCGGTCGACCCGCTCCAGATGGCCGACCGCATATTGCGGCAGCCCACCGCCCCACCGCTGGACGTGCGCGTCGACCACCGGCCCTGCGATTCCCACGGCGGAGCCCAGATCCTTCAGCGAGGTGGCGATCAGCTCCTCGTCGCTGACCTGAAGTGACCGCTCTTCGCGGTGCCGGCCGACGGAAGTGCGCACGATCAGCAACTCCTCGCCCGCGCCGGCATCGCGTCCCGCCTCACGCACCCACGCCCACTTGGCGAAGGAGAAGGTGGATGCCTTGATCCGCAGGTCCTCGATGGGAGGGACCAGAAAGCCCGACCAGGCGTCGAGGCGCGAGCCCAGGTCCCGCGCCCTCAGGGCCAGGGTGATGACCGCCATCGACGCGGCTTCGATTTGGGCCAGCTCGGCGCAGGCTCCGGGAGACACGGTCGCGAGCAGTCTGGCCGCCGCCGCCGGCGGCACCGCGACGATGACCTCCGCGGCCTCGATCAGCTCCGGGTTGGTCGCCGAACCGACGGTGAGCGCAAAGCCTCCGGCGGCCGCGATTGGCTGTCGACGCAGCTCACGGACCACCGCATTCCGGCGTACCTCGAAACTCTCCTGCGCCACCAGAGCGTGGACCACGGTGAACATGCCCCCCCGGATCCCTGCGAAGACAGGCTCATCGGCGTAGGCCGGAAGCGCTGCCGCCTGCTCCATGAGCGAGCCTCGCTCTGCGAAGGCGGCCAGCGCGGGCACGGTCGCCCGCACCGACAACTCGTGGGCCCGACCGGCGTAGACGCCTCCCAGCAGCGGTTCCACGAGCCGGTCGACGACCTCGTCGCCGAGTCGCTGCGCGACCAGGTCCCCGACCGAGATGTCCTCCCCTGGAGCCAAGGTGGGCGCTTCCCGCTCGGACTGAGCCCGAGCCAGACCCGCAACCGACAAGATGCCGGACTGAGCGAGCCCGTCCGCGTCGAGGGGCACGCCCATCAACGAGCGAGGCAGCGGACGCAGCGCACCCCTGGACCAGATCCGGGAGGTAGCCGGCTCCGGGTGCACCACGGTCAACCCGAGCGCTCGCGTCAACGCCACGCCTTCGGGGCGCCGGTTGAGCATCGCCTCGGCGCCCACATCGACGCGCACGCCACCGACTTCCTGGCCGGTCAACTTCCCACCCACGTCAGCGGAGCCTTCGAGCACCAGCACCCGCCGGGTGGGATCGTGGGCCGCGAAGTGGGCCGCGGCGAGGCCGCCGATGCCGCCGCCGATGACCACGCACAGGCGTCGTTCGATCGGCATGCCCCCAATCTGCCATTCGCTGCCCTCGCGCTGAGCAGCCGGGGGTGGGCTCGGGGGTGAGGGAACCGAAGGGCCAGTGGCCCCGTCCCACCCCTATGAACCGACGCCTCGATCCTCCCTGCGCCACCACCCCGCGCTCACGACGGGGCCGCGCCACCCTTCTCGTCTCGGCTGCTCTGTTGGCGCTCGCCCTCGGCGCCTGTTCCGGTGGCGAGGACAGCGCGAGTGACTCCAAGGGGGTGAGCGCTGACTCGGTCCCAGCCCCGGCGAAGGCAGATGGAGACAATTCGTCCACCGCCAGGGATGGTGCGTTCTATGCCGGAACGGAAGCAAACCGCGCAGCCCTCCAGGATGCCCTCGAGGCCGAGTCGGCTGCCATCGATCGCTCGATCATTTCGGTGGGGGTGGTGTCCCTGCGCAGTGACGATGTCAGTGACGCCATCTTCGAGGTACGCAAGGTGGTCGCCACTGCGCAGGGCGAGATCACCGACGAAAAGACGGAGACTGGCGACGAGGGCGTCGTACGCCGTTCACAACTGGTGCTGCGGGTCCCCGTGGCCAACTTCGACCAGGCGATGCTGGATCTTGAGGATTTGGGCCAGCTCGAAACCTCGAGCCGCAATTCCGAGGACGTGACGACCGAAGTGATCGACACCGAGGTCCGGATCCGAGCCCAGGAGAAGAGCCTCGAGCGGGTCGAGGTGTTGTTGGCCCGTGCGCAAAGCATCCGCGACATCGTCGCCATCGAGACACAACTGACCCGCCGCCAAGCCGCCTTGGACTCCTTGAAGTCCCAGCAGGCCTACCTGGCCGATCAAACCTCGATGAGCACCATCACGGTGCACCTGCAGACCAAGGCGGAGAAGAAGGAAAGGGCCGAGAAGGACGAGACCGGCTTCCTCGCGGGTCTGGCCTCGGGCTGGCACGGGCTCAAGTCCTTCACCAACGGCTTGGCGACGATGCTCGGTGCGCTGCTGCCGTTCGCCATCGTTGGTCTGGTGTTGGGGGTCCCGCTGTGGTTCGCGACGCGCCGGTTCTTGGCTCAGCGAAGCGCGGCCCCGGCACCGGCGGCGGTCGAGAACTCATAACCCTGCACAAACTCCGTGAGCCGCTTCAACTGATCGGGGTCGGTCGACGGAATGACCCCGTGACCCAGGTTGAAGATGTGTCCCTTGGCCGCGCGGCCCACCTCGATGATTTCCGCGGCACGCTTGGTCATCACCTCGGTCGGGGCGAAGACCAGCGTCGGATCCAGGTTGCCTTGGACGGCACGATCGCCGACCAAACCGATCGCGGTGTCGAGCGGCGTACGCCAATCGACGCCCACCACGTCGGCCCCCGCCTCCCCCATCAAGCCGAGGAGATTGCTGGTCCCGACACCGAAGTGGATCCGCGGCACACCGAGCTTCCCCGCCCTGGCCAGCACATCGGCCGAATAAGGCATCACGTGTTCGGCGTAGTCGGCCGGCGTCAGCGCGCCCGCCCACGAGTCGAACAGTTGCACGGCAGCCGCCCCGGCCGCGACCTGAACGTCGAGGTAGGTGGCCGCGATGTCCGCGATCTTGCGCATCAGCGCCGCCCACACGTCGGGCGCGCCGAACATCATCGCCTTGGTCTTGGCGTGCTCCTTGGAAGGACCGCCCTCGACGAGGTACGACGCCACGGTGAAGGGCGCGCCGGCAAAGCCGATGAGCGGCGTGCTTCCTAGTTCGGAGACCAACGTGCGCACCGATTCGGTGACGAACGAAACGTGATCGGCCGTCAGATCCGGGATCGCTGCGACATCGGCGAGCGTGCGCACGGGTTTGGCGACCACAGGGCCAACGCCCGGAACGATGTCGAGATCGACGCCCACGGCCTTGAGCGGCAACACGATGTCGGAGAAGAAGATGGCGGCGTCCACGCCATAGCGACGCACCGGCTGGAGGGTGATCTCCACCGTCAGCTCGGGGGTCATGCACGACTCGAGCATCCCCACGCCTTCGCGCAGTCGGAGATATTCCGGCAGCGAGCGGCCCGCTTGGCGCATGAACCACACCGGCGTGCGGCTAGGACGAAGTCCGCGAGCGGCTTGGAGGAACGGGCTCTCACTCGACATGGCCGAATCCTCCCAGGTCAGGCGGCGTGTTGGCACATCGCCCGCGACCCCCCCGACCTACTGTGAACCCATGGTTGTGGGTCAGGAGTCACACCCGGGCTCCGACATGGACGCGAGCCCGGCGCAGTTTCGCGCCGCTGTGGCAGCGCTGCGCGCCGCTCGCTTGCGACCCGAAGTCTTCTGCGAGGAAATGCCTGCGCCCCAGCGGATCGCGCCCCATGCCACCGCTTTGACCGCCGACGTCACTGTCGATGAGGTCGACGTCGGGACCGGGCGGATCATCGTGTTGCACGACCCTGCGGGCAACGATGCCTGGCAGGGCACGTTCCGGTGCGTCGCCTATGTGCGGGCGGACATCGATCCGGAGCTGATCACCGATCCGTTGCTGGCCGAGGTGGGTTGGTCGTGGCTCGAGGAGGCCCTCGAAGCGCACGGCGCCAAGTTCGTGGCCGCCTCCGGCACCGTGACGCGGGTTGCCACCGAAAGTTTCGGTGGCATGGCCGAGGAGACCGGCACCGCCCAGATCGAGATCCGCGCGTCGTGGACCCCGTGCGACGCCGAGGGCGCGTCGTACGACGTGGTGCCCGACATCGCCTCCCACGCCGAGGCCTGGGGCGAATTGCTCTGCACGGCGGTCGGGTTGCCACCGGTCCCCGAGGGAGTGGCCTCGATGCCCAGTCGACGAGGCCAACGCGGGACCGGACGCTGATCCGCGTGCCGCACGACCCCGATCCCGCCGCCGACGAGGCCCAGCACCAAACCCCCCAGCACCAAACCCCCCAGCCCCAAACCCCAGAGGCCCAAACCCCAGAGGCCGAAGTCCCGCTCGCGCCGCTCCTGGTGTTGCGCGACGGGCTGACCCCGCTCGTTGAGACCGTTTCCGCGCTCCTTGAGGCGTGCGCGGTGATCGCCGCCGGCACCGGCCCGATCGCGATCGACGCCGAACGTGCCTCGGGTTATCGCTACTCCTCGCGGGCCTACCTCATCCAGATCCGCCGCGAAGGGTCCGGCACGGCCCTGATCGACCCGATCGCGTTCGATTCGCTGGCCCCGCTTGCGAAGGTGCTCGGCGAGGACGAATGGATCCTGCACGCCGCGACCCAGGATCTGCCCTGCCTCGCGGAGGTGGGCTTGTTGCCCACGACGGTCTTCGACACCGAGTTGGCGGGCCGCCTGCTGGGCTATCCGCGGGTCGGCCTGGCCACGTTGGTCGAGGAACTGCTCGGCCGCCGCCTGCGCAAGGAGCATTCGGCGGTCGACTGGTCGACACGACCGTTGCCGGAGCCGTGGTTGGAGTACGCCGCCTTGGACGTCGAGGTGCTCACCGAGCTGCGCGAGGTGATGGTGGCCCAACTGGCCGAGGCGGGCAAGACCGAGTGGGCCGAGCAGGAATTCACCCATCTGCTGGGATTCGAACCCACCGTGCGCGTCGAGGGCTGGCGCCGTACGTCGGGCGCACACCGCCTGCGGGGTCGCAGGGCGATGGCCGTGGTCCGGGCCCTGTGGGAAACCCGCGACCGGATCGCGCGCGACCGTGACGTGTCACCGAGTCGCCTGATTCCCGACGCCTCGATCATCGTCGCTGCCTCGGCCATGCCGACCGACACCCGGGCGCTCCTGGAGACGAAGGGCTTCCACGGCCGGGGGGCGCGGCGACACGTGCGCGACTGGATCGCCGCCATTGACGAGGCGCTCAACCTCCCCGAGTCGGACCTGCCCCAACGTCTCGCCCCCCTCGACGGACCACCCCAGCCCCGCGCCTGGGCCGACAAGGATCCCGTCGCGGCTCGCCGCCTCGTCTTGGCCCGCGAGGCGCTGACGGCCATCGCCGGCGAGCTGAACCTACCTGCCGAAAACCTGCTTACCCCCGACCACTTGCGCCGGGTGCTCTGGACCCCTCCAGCCGTGCGTGACCCCGAGGTGTTGGCGGGGGAGACGGCCGGCCAACTGCAGGCGTTAGGGGCCCGGCCGTGGCAGGTCGAGCGCGTCGTTCCTCCGCTGGTGCGGGCGATCATCGCGGCCGACGAGCAGGCGGGCTAGCCAGCGGGCGAACTGGTCGAGCCGCTGGGACTGATCGTCGGTTCGACCGGGCTCAGCACGGGCAAGGATGCGGCGTCGATTTGGGCGGTGAGGTCGGCCAGCACCGTTTCGTTCATCAACGGCACGGTCACCAACTCCATCAAGAGCTGGCCGACGGCGTCCTCCAAGTCGTTGCCGTCGTCGAGCAGCGGGGAGATCACGATGTTGCGCACGCTCGCATTGAAGACGCCGGCATGCAGCGGCTCGCTCGTGGGTTGCAGGAACGCCTCCGAGGTGGCGACCCCGACGTTGGCCGGGACGAGATAACCCTGTTGGGCCACCTGCGCGACGGACTCTTCGGCCAGCACGTGGACGAGGAAGTCGGCGGCGGCCGCGGCGCTTTCGGTGGCATTGGAGATGCAGAGCCCGGTGACATCGCCGACCGTGCCCGACCGAGAGATGGACGGGATCGGCATCACGTCGAAGTCCAGGTCGGGGGTCTTGCGCAACTCCGGGACGAGGCTCCGGAACCCAGCGATCATCCCGACTTTGCCCTCCTCGAACAGGCTGGTCGGCGTCGATTGCGCCAACTGCTGCCGGGTGGGGGTAAAGCGAGCGTCGCGCAGCAACGTGAGCGTCGTGTCGAGTGCCGACTGCGTGTCACCCTCGGAGAAGGCGAGCGAGGTGGGCGGGTCCTCGTCTTCGAACACTTGGCCACCCCCGGCATAGATGAACGGCGAGAGTCCCAACAACGTCGGTTCGATGTAGACCCCGCGGGTCCTTTTGCCCGGCCGGGTGGCGAACTGGGCGGCGGCCGTGAACTGCTCGAAGTCCCAGCCGTCGAGCTCCTCGTCGGGGGCGTTCAACCCGCGCTTGCGCATCTTGTCGAAGTCGACGAGATCGGTGTTGTAGAAGATCACCATGGGTGAGATGGAGTAGGGCATGCAGGCGAGCGAGTTGTCTTCGGCGAAGGCCTGCAGCGCATCTCGCGCGTAATCGTCGCCGAAGGACACCCCTCGTTCGTCGAGCAACTCATCCACCGGCTGGGTCAGGTCGCGCTCGGTGAACCAGGAAAGATCGCGCCGCGAAACCATGAAGACATCCGGCAACTCGGCGTCCTGGCGATAAGCACGAGCGGCATCGTCGCGGTCCTCCCAGGAGGCCACCTCGACCTCGACCCGATCGTGGTCGAGGGCGTAGAGGTCGGCCAATTGGGAGTAGGCCAAGACCTCTTCTGGGGCGCCGAACACCCCGAAGGTCAACGAGATCGGCCGGGCAGTCGATGGCTTGGGAGTGGGTTTGTTGGGTTGGGGAGCTTCGTTGGAACAGGCCGCGACCACGAGCAACGCCACGCAGCCAAACACCAATTGGGAGAGCCCCGCCCGTCGCCCCTTCACACACTTCCCTCTCGCCGTCCCCCGTGTCCCCGCAGGACCAAGTCGCCCCACCCTATCGATCGGGTCGTCCCAAGTGTTAGGCGAACGTGTGGAACTCCCGTGCCGCCTCGATGACGCGATCGAACAGGGCTCGCTCCAAGGCGGCGCCCTCACGACGAATCTGGTTGGGTGCCAGCCGCACGAGACGATCCAGGCGCACCTCGCTCGGCCGGCGCTGCCGATCCCAGGAACCCGTGCCCACATCCATCCACGTGCGTCCCCAGCGCGCTTCCTGCGCGGCATCCACGTCGTGGTTCTGACTCGACAGCAACAACCCCAACCAGGCGCGACCTTCTCGAGCGAGCAGCAGGACCGGCCGATCCTTGCCCTGCGTCGGATCGTCTTCGAAGGTGACCCAGGCCCAGACCACCTCCCCCGGATCGGGGCGGCCGTTCGCGCGGGGGTCATAGCGCACCCGAGCCGGGCGCTCAGTGGGTGACGCTCGCCGACCGAGACGTTCTCGCAAACGTCGCCAGGGTGCGGTCCACCCAGAGATAAAACCCGAGGCGGACCGATGGGTGCCAGTCATGAACTGAGATTAGTTGAGGTTCGGGTGGTTAGTGAGTACGCCGGACCGGGAGCGCCTCACGGCGCGTGGCCGCTCTAGGCGGCTAATTTTGGGACCCGGGGCTGCCGCGGCCCGGCGTACTCCCGCCCGAGTCTAGTGCCTGATCCGCACCGACTAGGCCAAACCGTTGGTCAATTCCAGATGGCCCGCGCGTTCGAGGTGTTCGGCCAGCCCCAACATCCGCACCGCGTCGTCGTTGTTTGCGGCGGGCAACGTCGCGCGGCCGGTGGCGACGACCCGCGCAAAGCCGGCGGCCCGGAACAGCACGTCAGCGAAGTCTCCCTGGGCGATGCCGGCGAGCACCTCATCGACCATGGTCTTGAGCTGGTCGGGTCCGGGCGGATCGGCGACCCCGGCCACCACGCGGGCCACCTGAGCCGGGATCCGGCCGGCCTCGAACTCCTTCGCGGCGCGCACGGGCTCGGCGTACACCCAGGACCTCAGGACGTAGAGCCGCCACAGGCAGCCGGCCAAGGTGTCCGGGGCCGCGCCGGACCACAATTCGGCCAGGGTTTCGAGCCCCTCGGTCTCCGCGAGATGGACGAGTCGGTCAGCGATCTCCGCCTCTCCGGCGTCTCGTGACCCCCGCACTAATAGCGTGGCCGCGCGATCCGCGCTCTCGCGCAAGGTTGCCGGATCGGTGCCCTCGGGCAACGCCTCGAAGAAGCCGTCTCCGGGGTTCATCGGGCGGTGATGAGGGCGTCCGGTCATTGGTTCACCCTACGTCGCACGCCGAGGAGTCAGACCCTCTGGGCGGTCGGTGGCAGGCCAACTGCCGCAAGCACCTTGCGCACACGCTGATCGCTGACCGCCTCGGCGGTGCCGAGCTGTTGGGCCCACAACGACACCCGGAATTCCTCCAGCAGCCAGCGGGCGCGCCGCAACTGCTCCCCGGGCGGCCGTCCGGGCGGCAACGCGGCAACCTGGTGCAGGTAGGCGTCCTGCAGGCCCACGACTTGGTCCTGCCAAGCACGGTCCTTGGTCACTTGGCCGGGAAGTCGCTCGCGCCGCAGCTGCATGGCCGCGAGATAGCGCGGATAGTGGCGCAAGCGGGTCAGGCCGGCGTCGGCGATGAACCCGGGGTAGATCAGCCGTTCCAGTTGGGCGCTCAGATCGGAAAGCGCAGGGAGTTGCTGCATTTCGGCGCGCCCGCGAAGCACCCGGTCGGTGATGCGCCAGGCGTCGAGCACGGAGCCGACCTCGACCAGGGCGGCGCGCAGTTGTTCCTCGCTGACCACCGCGGCCCGGCCCAGGTCTGCAAACGCGGCAGCATCGCGGACCACAGGACGAGCCTCGATCACATCTACCACGATGGCCGACACGACGTCTTCGGCGAGATCGGTCACCGAGGCGTACGGCGACGCCGCCAAGGCCAGCCGCTGGGTATTGGACAGGGACGTCAACGCAGCCTTGACCGTGGCGCCGGTCGTGGACCCCGAGCCGAGTTTCACCAGTGTGAGGACTCCGAGCCGATGGCGCGAGAGGGCCTCGTCCTCGCTGCCGAAGACGGCCAGGCCCACCGTGTCGCCCTCGTCGACCAGACCGGGGTAAGCACGCACCTCATGTCCGGCCCGGGTGTGGGTCAGTGAGTCCGGGATCGGCCCGAAGGTCCACGAGGTCTCTCCGCTGGTGGTCACGCCAGCATCGCTGGCGACCTCCGCGAGGGCCCGCTCGAATTGGGGCCTCAACGGCGCCTTCAACTCCTCCAAGAGTTTGCCGCGGGCCGCTTCGGTGCCGTCACCATCGACGACCCGGAACGTGGGCTTGAGGTGATCCTCGACCCGGTCCCAACTCCACGCCTCTCGCGGCACCACCACCCCGGTTGTCGCCCGGAGATAGCGCTCCAGCGCATCCAGAAGCGGCTCCTCACCGGGCGCAACGGCGGCCAGGAACTCCCGCGCAGTGTTGGGCGCCGGCACAAAACTGACGCGCAGTTGCTTCGGCAGGCTGCGGATCAGTGCGGTCACCAATTCCTGACGCAGCCCGGGCACATTCCACGAGAAGTCGGCGTCTGTCAGCCGATTGATCGTGGCGACGGGGAGGTCGATGGTCAGCCCGTCCTGTTGGGCCCCGGGCTCGAAGTGATAACTGATCGGAAACGCCTGCCCGTCGGACTCCCAGTTGCTGGGGTAATCGTGCGGGGAAACCGTCTCGGCCACCTCACGGGTGAGCATCGACGGGTCGAACGTCAGCAGCTCTGGCTGCTCGCGGCGGGCTAGTTTCCACCATTGATCGAAGTGCGCTCCGCTGGTCACGTCGGCGCCGACCCGCGCGTCGTAGAAGTCGAACAGCGTGTCTTCGTCCACCACGATGTCGCGTCGGCGGGCGCGGTGCTCCAACTCCTCGGCCTCTTCGAGGAGCCGACGATTATCGGCGTAGAAGCGGTGGTGGGTGGTCCACTCTCCCTGCACCAGCGCATGTCTGATGAACAGGTCGCGGGACACTTCACGGTCGATGCGGCCATAGGTGATCAGCCGATCGGCGACCAGCGGTACGCCGTACAACGTCACCCGCTCGTAGGCCATCACCGCGGCTCTTTTGGTCGACCAGTGCGGCTCCGACCACGTCTTCTTGGTCAGGTGGGCGCCGAGCCGCTCGGCCCACTCGGGGTCGATCGCGGCGTTCTGGCGGGCCCAGAGGCGCGAGGTTTCGACCAGCTCGCCGGCCATCACGAAGGTGGGGTTCTTGCCCTTCAACGCGCTCCCGGGGAAGATCGCGAAGCGGGCGCCGCGCGCGCCAAGGTATTCCCGCGGACCGCGCGCCGCCCCCTTGCCTGGTGGACCCTTGGGCCGTTCCTCCACGAGCCCGATGTGCGAGAGCAAGCCGCTCAACAGCGCCTGATGGATGCCCTCGCCATCGGGGCTGCCGCCCGCGGCCTCCAGTCGAATCTTCATTTCCCGGCACACTTGGCGAAGTTGGGACTCGAAGTCTTGCCATTCCCTGACCCGCAGATAGTTGAGATATTCGCGTTTGCACATCCGGCGAAACGCGCTTGAGGACAACTCGCGCTGTTGGGTCACCAAGTAGCGCCACAGGTTGAGCCACGTGCTGAAGTCGGAGTCCGGGTCCTTGAACCTTGCATGCAGTTGATCGGCTTGCGCGGCGAACTCCGCGGGACGCTCGCGAGGGTCTTGCAGCGACAGCGCGGCGGCGATCACGACGACATCGCGCACGCATCCGAGCCGCTCGGCCTCCAGGATCATCCGTCCCAGACGAGGGTCGATCGGCAACCGCGCCAGCCGCCTCCCGAGCTTGGTCAACTCGGGACCGCCGCCTCTGCTGGGACCGGGCGACCGGGCAAGGCGTACGGCGCCCAACTCCTCCAAGAGTTGCGTGCCGGCGACGATGTTGCGCTTGTCAGGAGGCTCCACGAAGGGAAAACGAGCCAACTCCCCGAGCCCCAGGGAGGCCATCTGCAAGATGACCGACGCCAGATTGGTCCGCAAGATCTCCGGCTCGGTGAACTCCGGGCGAGCGTCGAAGTCCTCCTCGGCATAGAGCCGGATCGCAATGCCTGCTTCGACGCGGCCACAACGCCCCGAGCGCTGGTTGGCCGAGGCCTGGCTGATCGGTTCGATCGGCAGCCGCTGGACCTTGGTGCGCGCCGAATAGCGACTGATCCGCGCCACGCCCGAGTCGACGACGTACCTGATCCCGGGCACGGTCAGCGAGGTCTCGGCCACGTTGGTGGCCAAGACGACGCGCCGGGTGCTGCCGTGTCGTGCGAAAACCCGGTGTTGCTCGGCAGCGGACAGCCGGGAATAGAGCGGAACCACCTCGAGGGTGCCTGCCTGGTTGGCCAGCGCATCCGCGGTGTCTCGGATCTCGCGCTCCCCCGGCAGGAAGACCAAGATGTCTCCGGGCCCCTCGCGCGAGAGTTCGCCGACCGCCTCGACGATCGCCTCGGTCTGATCGCGGACGACGGTCTCGCCCTCCTCGTCGTGGTCGGGCACCTCGACCAGGGGGCGATAGCGGATCTCGACCGGCCAGGTGCGTCCCGACACCTCAATGATGGGGGCCGGTCGGCCGCGTCGATCGGCGAAGTGCGCGGCAAATCGCCCCGGATCGATCGTGGCCGAGGTGATGATCAGCTTGAGGTCGGGGCGCTGCGGCAACAGCCTCCGCAGATAACCCAGCAGGAAGTCGATGTTGAGGCTGCGTTCGTGTGCCTCGTCGATGATGATCGTGTCGTACTTCGCCAACTGCCGATCGCGCTGCAACTCGGCGAGCAGGATGCCGTCGGTCATCACCTTCACCCGACTTGCGGGTGAGGTCCGATCGGTGAAGCGCACCTGATAGCCCACCAGATCACCGAGTTCGCTGCCGAGCCCGTCGTGGGCCAATTCTTCGGCGATCCGCTCGGCCACCGAACGGGCCGCGATGCGGCGCGGCTGGGTGTGGCCGATCAGCGCGTCCTGCCCGCGGCCCAGCTCGAGGCAGATCTTCGGCAGCTGGGTGGTCTTGCCCGACCCGGTCTCCCCGGCGACGATCACCACCTGGTGATCGCGGATAGCCTCGGCTATCTCAGCCCGCTGCCGACTGACCGGCAGCAGCGGCGGATAGGTGATCTGCGGGGTGCCGGACATGGTGCCAGCCATTGTGCCCGGTCAGGCCCGCCGCTGCCGGGCGCTCCGGCCCAGCGACGCGCCGATCGATCAGCGGGCAGCCATGCCCGAGGCCAGAGAACGCCGGCTTTGGGCCGGGGTGGCGAGCCTCGGCGCGCTGCTCGGCTGCGCCCGTGGGAGCAACACCGTGCCGTCGGTGTCGACCAGCGCTTGGTAGCCGATCTGCACCTTGAACGACTTGACGTCATAGCGCGAGCCTTGCGTGAGCCCGACGTTCCAGACCACGAACGGCCGGCCTGCGTCGAACCGCACAAACGGCGCCACCGATGCACTCTGGCCGGCATGCCAGCCAACCCCAGCCGGGAACTGCACCCGGTTGAGGAACTCGTTGTCGCTAGCCCGGATGTAGCCCATCACCGCGTAGGCCGAGCGCGTGCCGCGAGCACCGCCGCCGTACGCCGAAATCTTGAGCTTGCCGTATTTCCCGCTGACGGCCTCGGGGATCCACCAGGCGTGCGCGCCGACCACGACGCTCGCATTGTTGGTCATGCGCTTGCAGCGAGTCTGTGAGTAGTAGCCCAGCGAGCCCGACCAGCCGTGTGACGACGGCGAAACCAACGACGAGCATGCGCCGACGAACTTGTCGTTGAGCGTCTTCTTGGCGGTGTAGGTCTTGGTCGAGGTGAGCATCTTCAGTTTGGCGTTGGAGGTCGTCACTTCGGGACTGATCATCTCTACGACATTTCCGGCCGTGTCGGTGGCCCGGGCGACCACGCGAAAAACGCCCGCAGGAAGGTACCTGTTGCGCCGATCTCGGCCATTCCAGACCTCATCGATCCAGGTATCCGCCGCTACGGACCTGGTGACCAGTCCTCGCACTCGCGATCCGGTAGCGTCGATCACACGAAGCGAGACGGTTGCCGGCTCGGACACCATGAACCGATAATGCAACCTGTCGAGATACCGGTCGATGAACGGATAGAACAACGTTTCCGTCGTCTCGACCGTCACCGTCGGCGGGTTGTCCACGATGAGCGCGGCCGGCTCGGTGAGCGTGCCGGACAACACTCCCAGCCCGGACACCGTGGCCTGCACGCTCACCATCAGGCCATAGGTGCCCTCAGGCAGATCCGTGGGCGGTGTGACGGTGAAGGGAAGGTCGCCGTTGGCGAGTTGCGCCACGGAAGCGCTGCCGGTGGCCAACACGTTCGAGCCGGGGGTCACGGTCTCGAGCAGCGACCAATCCACCGTGGCGGTGGCGGTGCCCAGATCCGGGACAACCTGCACCGTCACGTTGGCGGAGCCGCCCACGGGGGCCGGAGTCCAGGTGGCACCGGGGTTGACCTGAAGGGCGCGATAGACCACCAGAATCGGCGATTCCACACCCGCGGGCACGCAGTCGGGATTGCAGCGCAGGATGGTGATCACGCCGGTGCCGTCGGTGTTGAACGCGAAGTTGTGGGTCCCCGCATGCGGAATGGCCTGCGGCTCGCCCTGCCACTCGGCCATGAGATCGCCCGGACCACCCACATCGCTGATCTGGAGGGTGTAGGTCGCCGTGCTGGGATTGATGGTGGTGGCCGCTGGCCAGGTGACCGCGAGGTCGAAATCGGCCTCGGCGGGACTGGCTGCAAGCGCCACCAGCGGCAGCGAAACCATGACGGAAAGCAGGGCACGGCCCACGCGATGCGTGAAATTCATTGGGTTTCCTCCCCCGAGCAGTGATCAAGAAGTCCGAGGATAGGCGCTTTTGCCCGAAAACTCGCTCTCTGATCCGCGACACAGAGCGCACACAGGAAGTTCACAGGGATCTCGGGCAAGGTTTCTGCCATGGAACTCACCCGTCCCGATGGCGATCCGCTCCGCGTCCTCGTGGTCGATGACGAGGTCAACATCGCCGAATTGATCTCGATGGCGCTGCGCTATGAGGGCTGGGAGGTGCGCCAGGCGCACACCGGCAGCAAGGCGGTCGCTGCGGCCAAGGATTTCCGTCCCGATGCCGTCGTCCTCGACCTGATGCTTCCCGACTTCGACGGGCTTGAGGTGTTGCGCCGGATGCGCGCCTTCGACACCGGCGTACCCGTGGTGTTCCTCACCGCCAAGGACTCGGTCGAGGACCGGGTCGCTGGGCTGACAGCCGGCGGCGATGACTATGTGACCAAACCCTTCTCGCTGGAAGAGCTTGTGGCCCGGTTGCGCGCGCTCATGCGGCGATCCGGAGCGCAGGCCACCACCCAACACAACGTGCTTTCGGTGGGTGACCTGACCCTCGATGAGGACAGCCACGAGGTGCATCGCGCCGGCGACGAGCTCATGCTGACGGCCACCGAATTCGAATTGCTCCGCTTCATGATGCGCAACCCGCGACGAGTCCTCAGCAAGGCGCAGATCCTGGATCGCGTCTGGAACTACGACTTCGGCGGACAGGCCAACGTGGTCGAGCTCTACATCTCCTACCTCCGCAAGAAGGTCGACGCCGGGCGCGATCCGATGATCCACACGATGCGCGGCGCTGGCTATGTTCTCAAGCCGGCCAACGGTGCCGAATGAGGTCACTCACCGGACGGCTCGTCGCCACCGCCGTTGCCATGGTCGCCCTGATCAGCTTGCTGTTGGTGGCGCTCACGACCGTGGCGATGTGGAACTATCTCACCGCACGGCAGGATGATCAGCTGCGCAGCACCCCGGTCAACTTCTCTCCTCGCACTCCGCGTGACCAACCGCCCGAGCGCGATGATCGCCACGAGCACGACGGCGATTTCGACCAGTTTGGCCAGGGCCCGGGGACCCTGCAGGCGCTCCTGGACGACTCCCCCGCAGGCAACGTCATCGTCACAGACGGACCCGCCGGCACCCGCGCGCTCAGCGCTGAGGACCTAGCGGTGCTCGCTGCGCTGCCAGCCGATGGCCAGGTGCACTCGGCCGACCTGCCCGATGCCGGGGACTACCGCGTCATCACCGGTCAAAGTCGCCTCGGAACCACGGTCACCGGACTGCCCAGCGCGGAGGTCAATCACACCGTTGTCGGCCTGTTGTGGCGCGGCTTGATCCTCGCGGCCTTCGGGGTCCTCGTCGCGTTGGGGGTGGCCCTGGCGTTGGTACGCCGCCAGTTGCGGCCGCTGCGCGAAATGGCCGCCACGGCCCACGAAGTGGCCGAGTTGCCGTTGTCGACCGGGGAGATCAATCTGTCCGCCCGGGTGCCCGCACATCTGACCGATGAACGCACGGAGGTGGGCCAGGTGGGCGCCGCACTCAACACGATGCTCGCTCACGTCGAGTCCTCGCTGGAGTTCCGCCACCGCAGCGAACAGCAGGTCCGCCAGTTCGTCGCCGACGCCTCCCACGAACTGCGCACCCCGTTGGCAACCATCAAGGGCTACACCGAGTTGGCCCGCAAACGCCCCGATGATCGCGCCAATGTCGCCACCGCGTTGGACAAGGTGGGGGCCGAGTCGGAGCGGATGACCACGCTGGTCGAGGACCTGCTGCTGCTCGCCCGCCTCGATTCGGGCCGCCCGCTCGACAGCAGCACGGTCGACCTCACCCGGCTCCTGATCGAGGCCGTCTCCGACGCCCGGGTGGTGTCCCCCGAACATCAGTGGCGCCTGGACCTCCCCGAGCAGGCCTTGGAAGTCACGGGCGACGAACTCCGCCTCCACCAGGTGGTGACCAACCTGCTCACCAATGCCCGCCGCTACACCCCTGCAGGCACCACCGTCACCGTGACGGCCCGTCCCGGCCGGCTCACCGTGCACGACGACGGACCGGGATTCCCTCCCGACTTGGTCAGCACTGCCTTCGAGCGCTTCGCCCGAGGGGACTCCGCGCGCACCCGGGTGGGGGACGGCGGCATCGGGCTCGGACTGTCTCTCGTGGAGGCCATCGTCACCGCCCATGGGGGCACCGTCTCGCTGACCAGCGTGCCCGGCGACACGACGATTGAGGTCAATCTGCCCGCATGATCGGTGTCGCCAACGGGTGAATGCCGCGACTGCGGGCACGGAACGTGGCTGCCGGTCGCCCGCGCCCACCCGGCGCCGAGCGGGTGCGGCCGGTCTCGACGACGAAGTCTTCTGTGCGCCGCATCTTGCGCTGGAAGTTGCCGGCGTCGAACTCCTCACCCCACACGACCTCATAGACGTGGCGCAGTTGGGTCAAGGTGAACTCGGGCTCGACAAAGGCCGTCGCCAGCGTGGTGTATTCCAGTTTGGACCGCACCCGCTCCAGCGCATCGCGCAGGATGTGTCGATGATCGAAGGCGACCTTGCGCCGACTCGCGAGGAGCGGGACCACCGGCTCCCACAGCGTTGCGCTCGCGTCGCTGCCGGCCCGGATGTCCGGGGTGTCGGCGAGCACCGCCACGTGGGCCACGCTCACGACTCGTCCGCGCGGATCGCGACCGGGGGCGCCGTAGGTCCCCAACTGCTCGATCACTACGTCGCTGACCCCGGTTTCCTCCGCGAGTTCACGGCGCGCGGCCGGAGCGAGATCCTCGTCGGGCTGGACGAACCCACCCGGCAAGGCCAATTGCCCCGCATGGGGCTCTTCTCCGCGGCGCACGAGCAGGACGCAGAGTTCGTCGTTGCGGATCGTGAAGATGGCGATGTCGACGGTGACGGAGACGATCGGGTAGTCGCTGGTGAACGCCACCCTTCGACATTAGTTGTCTGCTTGACAACTAGCAAGCAGTGGCTGTCCCGACCCGTGGTACCCGTGAGAACGTGAGCCCATGAAGACGCTGGACAACAAGGTCGTGGTCATCACCGGGGCCGCTTCGGGCATCGGCCGGGCGCTCGCGGTTGAGATCGCGGGACGGGGTGCCCGCCTGGCGATCAGCGACGTCGACCAGGAGGGCCTCGCGGCGACGGCCGAGGCGGCCCGCAACGTCGGCGGACGCGAGGTGTGGTTCGACCCGCTCGATGTGTCCGACCAAGCGGCGGTCGCGTCGTACGCCGCGGCGGTCGCCGACCATTTCGGGGCGATCAACGTCGTCATCAACAACGCTGGGGTCGCCCTTTCCGGCCGGCTGAGCGAGCTCACCTATGTAGATCTGCATTGGATCATGGGCGTGAACTTCTGGGGAGTCGTGCATGGCACCAAGGAGTTCCTGCCCCATCTGATCGCCAGCGGTGATGGCCACCTGGTGAACATGTCGTCGCTCTATGGGCTGGTCTCCGTGCCGGGCCAGAGCGCTTACAACGCCACGAAATATGCCGTGCGCGGCCTCTCGGAGGCTCTGCGCGAAGAAATGTTGATGGGTGGTCATCCCGTCGGAGTGACCGTCGTGCACCCCGGCGGGGTGAAGACCGCGATCGCCCGCAACGCCCGGGTGGCAGCCGACGAGGACGCGGCCGAAACGGCCCGCATCTTCGACGAGGAACTGGCCAGGATGGAGCCCGAACGCGCCGCCCGGATCATCGTCAAGGCGATCCTCACCAACAAGCCGCGTGCCCTGGTCGGCATCGACGCCCACGCCCTGCACCACTTCGCCCGCCTGACCGGAGCCCGCTATCAAGAGGTCTTCGCCTGGGCCATCGCCAAGAGGCTCCCCACCCGTTAACCGTTGAGTTGGGCCTCCCTGCCCGTTGAGTTGGGCCTCCCTGCCCGTTGAGTTGGGCCTCCCTGCCCTTTGAGTTGGGCCTCCCTGCCCGTTGAGTTGGGCCTCCCTGCCCGGGTTAGCCGCGCGATCCATCCCCCCGAGGGCCGATCAGGCGCGGCCCGGCGAGACGACTCTCGAGCCGCCGAGCATTGCGCCGCAGCGGCTGGGCGACGTACTCCCCCAAGAGCACCCCCGAGGCCAGCGCAATCGCAACTGAGGCGGCGGTCACCATCGCCAAGAGCCCGGCCGAGGCGCTCTCGGCCCCTTCAGCCAGCAGCGAGAGACCCCGATAGATCGATAACCCCGGCAGCATCGGCACCACTGCCGACACCACAACCACCAAGGCGGGCACTCCGACTCGGCCCGACACCGAATAGCTCACCAGCCCCACAAAGAAGGCTGCGACTCCGGCGGCCCAGGGGCGGTTGAAGCCGTGGTTGTCGACGAGCATGAAGATCACCATGGCCACCCCCGCGATGGCGGCGATGGGCAACAGAATCCGTCGAGGGGCGTACGACGCGAACGCAAACGCGGCAGCGGCGACAGCCGCACCGATTGCGCCAACAGTGACCGTCATGGTGTCCCAACCGATCCGACCGGGAATCAGCCGGGGGATGTCGATGCCGACGACCGAGGCGACGCTCAGGCCAGCCGAAACTCCGGCGGTCAGCCCCGCCGTGGACAGCAGCGCCTCAAGCAGCCGCGCCCCCGCGGTGATGTAGAAGCCGGAGAGGGCATCTTGGATGCCCCCCATGAATCCGATGCCGGCCAGCAACATGACGATGTTGGCGGTGACCACCAGGGACGGATCGATGGGGATACCGACCGCCACGGCACCCACGGCAATCAACGTGGCTACGGCACCTCCGGCAATCTGGCGATAGAACGGGGGCAGCCGCCACGAGCCCAACAACGCTTGGATCGCGTCGATCGCCACAGCCGCCACGAACGCGATGCCCACGACGATGTCATCTCCGCCAAACTGTGCGGCGATCCCGGCGCACATCACGCCCCAGCCCAACGTGATCGCCCAGCGCGGGGTGTGATGGCCGCTCGAAACGATCCTGGCCAACCGGTGCCGAGCCTCATCAAGCTCGATCTGGCCGCTCACGACATAGCGCACCAACTGATCGATCAGCGTGAGGTCCTCGTAGTCGAGATCGCGCTGTTTGACCGTGCGAATGGAGACCGTGGACGGCTCGTCGGGCCCCGATTGGCTGCTCATGGACAGCGAGACGAAGGTGACGTCGACTTCGGCGTGAGACAACCCGAGAGCCCGCGCCATCGCTTGCATCGTGAGGCTCACGTCGGCCGCTCCGGCGCCGGAGGCGAGCAGCACTTCGCCTACCCGGAGGCAGAAGTCCAGGGTCTGATGGATCGCGCGCTCGTCTGCCACGAGCCGCATGGTCGCATGTTCGGCGCCCGCCGCTGAAGTCGGTCCGGGCCTCGCCCTTGTCTCGCTCCCGACCAGCCGCAAGGATCGGCGGGTGATGTCCCCCATCGATCCGACGGCCGTGGGTTTCCTGCTCGCCGAAAACCGACGCATGCCGATGCATGTGGGCGGATTGCAGCTCTATCGCAAGCCCGCTGACGCCGGACGCACCTACACCCGCGACCTGTACGAATATCTCCGCGAAGCCGACGACGTGGCCCCGCTATTCCGCAAACACCCGCACCGTTCGGCGCGCACGGGGGGCCAATACGTCTGGGTGGACGATGACGACTTCGACATCGAATATCACCTACGCCACAGCGCCCTGCCCAAGCCTGGGCGCATCCGCGAACTCCTCGAGCTCGTCTCGCGATTGCACTCCACCCGGATGGCGACCGAGCGCCCCTTGTGGGAGTGGAACCTGATCGAGGGGCTGCGCGACGGACGGGTGGCGATGTACGCCAAGCTCCACCACGCGTTGGTGGATGGGATTTCGGCGAACCGGCTCCTGCAGAGTGTGCTGTCGACCGACCCCGACAAGCGCGAAATGCCACCCCCGTGGGCGGCGCGGCCGGGCCGCCAGTCAGCACCAGAGCCAACCGACCTCGACCACGTGCCCCTCTCCGCCCTGCAGCAGGCGTTGGGGATGACGGCGGACGCCGCGGGGTTGCCGAAGGCACTGATGATGACCCTCACTCGGAGCCTGCGCAACGAAACGTCCGCGCTCTCGCTCTATGCCCCCCGCACCATCTTGAATCAGCAGATCACCGGGTCGCGCCGATTCGCCGCCCAAGACTGGCCGATCGAACGCATGCGCGCGATCGGCAAGGCCAGTGGCACCACGATCAACGACGTGGTGCTCGCCATGTGTAGCGGCGCGATGCGGCACTACCTTCTCGAGCTCAATGCGTTGCCCGACACGACGTTGATCTCGATGGTGCCGGTCGGCCTCAAGGCCAAGGAATCGGCCAGCGCTTCCGCCGCTGGGGGGAACGCGACCGGCGCTGTGATGGTCAAACTCGGCACCGACCTGAGCGACCCTGCCGCGCGTCTCAGCGCCGTGCACGAGTCGATGCGCGATGGCAAAGAAGCGCTCGCGGCGATGACCCCGCTTCAGATTCTGGCGATGACCGCGCTCGGCCAGGCACCCGCGATCTTGCCGGGCCTGTTCAAGCTGCAGGGCCTCACGCGACCGCCGTACAACTTGATCATTTCCAACGTGCCCGGACCGCGCGTGACCCACTATTTCAACGGGGCCGAGCTCCTGGGCAACTACCCCCTGTCGATTCCTATCGACGGGATGGCGCTCAACATCACCTGCACGTCGTACGCCGGCCACATGGACTTTGGGCTCACCGGATGCCGCCGCACCGTGCCGCATCTGCAGCGCCTGCTGCTGCATCTGGACACCGAACTGGGCGCCCTCGAACGGGCCACCGGCGTGAACTGACTAGCGATAGAGCCGTTTGACCACGCGATCCATCGCGGCATCGGGCAACACCTTGCGGGTGCGCACGATCGTGCCGGCCCCGCGACCTACGGGATAGCGGGCCCTGGGAGACGACACCGTCGCGGCCTTCACGATCTTGCGCGCCACGAGTGAGGGCGGACTGGCCATCGGTGCCGCGTCGGCACGCTCGAGGACCCCGCGCACTCGGGCCGCCATCGCCTCGTAGGGGCCACCGGCACTGGTCCGGGTGAGGCTCTCGCGGGAGATCTCGTTCCACTCGGTGAGGATCGGGCCGGGCTCGATGAGCACCACATCAATGCCGAAGGGCTCGACCTCGATCCGCAGGCTGTCGGAGAGGCCTTCCACCGCGAACTTCGTGGCGTGGTACCACGAGCCGAGCGGCTCATAGAACTTCCCGCCGATCGAGGAGACGTTGATGATCCGGCCACTCCCCTGCGCGCGCAGGTGCGGAAGCACCAACTGGGTGAGGCGCGCGAGCCCGAAGACGTTGACCTCGAACTGCCGGCGGGCCTCGTCGATCGGCACCTCTTCGAGCGCACCGTAGGAGCCATACCCGGCGTTGTTGACCAGTACGTCGACGCGGCCGGCTTCGTCGAGAACTCGGCTCACCCCGGTCACCATCGACGCATCGTCGGTCACGTCCATCCCGAAGACGTTGACGCCCTGCTCGACCAACGCCTGCATCCGCTCCACGCGGCGGGCCACAGCGAAGACGGTGAAGCCTGCCTCTTTGAGCCCGAGGGCGGTCTGTTCGCCGATGCCACTCGAGGCTCCGGTCACCAGGGCGACTCGGTTGCCAGTGGGAGGAGGTGTGGTCATTCCCCCATGGTGCCGCACTGTCGTCGATCAGCCTTCTTGGAGTCCGCCTCCGAGGGTGTCGGCGACGGCTTGCAGCCGCGCGCGGGTGATGTCGGCGACGGTGGCGAAGCCCGCAGTGTGCGCATTGGAGCCGGTTCTCGTCGGCTCCGCCGAGTTGATGGAGATGCACTCCCGGGTGCCGCCGTCCGCGGCGTTGGCCAGCGCCGTCGCGTGCCCCGTCGTACCGCTGCCGGCGAAAAAGTCGAGCACCACGGCGTCCGGCGGCATCGTCGCCAAGATCCGCAGCAGCAGGCCGGTGGGTTTGGGTGACTCGAAGACGTGCCCCACCAACTGCTTGAGCTCGGCCACCGCGGTGTCGGTGGAGCCGATCTCCTCAGTCAGCCAGATGGTGCGCATCTTCTTGCGACGACCCGGGTGCAGCCAGTCCTTTTGGAAGATGTCGGCGCGCGGGCCGAGTCGGCCGTTGATGGTTTTGCAGACCAGGTCGTCCGCACGGGCCTCCATCAGGGGGCGCGACCAGCGCCAGACCGCTGGTTTGCCGTCGCCGAACACGGGCCGGATCTCGACACCTCCCGCGAAGGACTGCACCGAAACCCGACCCGTCGTGGGGTCGCCCCAAATGGGGAAATGCAGCGTCGGCGACGACGTCGGGTTGAACTTCTTGTTCGTGTTGCGCAGGGGCAGGTGCCGCAGGCGACGCCCATCGGCTTCGGTGAGCCCGAAGTCCGCCTCGTTCACCAGGTCCGCGCTGGAGGCGTTGAGGGCGCAGCGCTTGAGGTCACGCGCGAACACCAGGACATATTCGTGGCTGGTGGCGAAACCCCAGCCAAGTTGGCGCCCTTTGGCGTTGAGGTTCACCACGATCTGGGCGACGAAGTTGTCCTCGCCGAAGATCTCGTCCAGCAACAGCCGCAGATGGGTGACCTCGTTGTCGTCGATGCTGACGAAGATCGCCGCGGTGTCCTTCATGGTGACGCGTGCCGCATCCAGCCGAGGCCGCATCATCGCCACCCACGCCGCATGACGGGTGGCGCGCCGTCCCTCCCTGAAGGTGTCGTGGTAGGCGAAGTCGTTGCCGGTGTTGTAGGGCGGATCGATATAGATCAGATCGACGCTGGCCGGGGCCAAGGTGGGCAAAACGTCGAGGTTGTCGCCCTCGATGAACCGGTTCCACGCCACGAGGGGTCACCCTATTCCCCGTTGGTTAGCCGGGCACCGTGATCAGGGCGACGGTGGTCATCGGCGCGAAGCATTCGATGGGCGGACCGGTCGGCTTGGGGGCCCGGATGACGATCTGGCCGTGTTCGCGGGTGACCAGCACTTCGCTAGGGGTCTCGCAGCCGATCGTCACCACGGAGCCGAGCAGCTCTCGATCGGAGGGTACGACGGCGCGCACGGCAGCGCGGCGTACGAACGCCCGAAAACCTGGCACCTCAAACTGGCCGACGAACTCCTCGATGGCACCCGCATCGTCGAGACTGACAACCCGCCGATCGGCCGACCCCCCGACCGCTGTGCGCGTCTCGAGAAGCACCAGCTCGAAGTCGACCGGACCGTCCGAGGGCGTTGTCGGGCTCGCGGACGGCGAGCCCGTGGTGGCCGCGTCTGAGCTGGGTTCGGCGGTGTTGGGCTCGGTCTCGCTCCCGCAACTCGACAGCAGCAGCGCAGCCAACAACGACGAGGCCGCCGCGCAGGCGCTCGGGCGGGTGGGGATCCGAGAGAAACACTTCATGACGATCCGACGCTAGCCCACGTCTGCTGGTTCCGCTGCGCCACCAGCCCGCACTCAGCTCGGCGGGAAGGGTTGGTCCTTGCCGAGCACGGTCAGGCCGTCCTCGACGACGAAGCCACGCGCGCGGTCCTCCTCGACGTCCACCCCGACGCGGGCACCCGCGGGCACCACGACGTTCTTGTCCAAGATCGCGTTGCGCACGACCGCGCCCTCACCGACACGAACGCCGTTGAGCAGCACCGAGTCGGTGATCTCGGCGTTGGACTGCACCCACACTGCGGGCGAGAGCACCGACCGGAACACCCGACCTCCCGTCACCACGACCCCGGGAGAAAGAACCGCGTCCTCGGCGACCGGCAGCGACCCGCTCGCACCGCGCACCAGCTTGGCGGGCGGTTGCGGCCCGTAGGAGGTGAAGATCGGCCAATCGAAGTTGTAGAGGTTGAACACCGGGAGCGGAGCGATCACGTCCATGTGCGCTGCGTAGTAGGAGCCCAGGGTCCCGACATCGCGCCAATAGCCGCGGTCGCGATCGGTAGCCCCCGGCACCGCGTTGTCCTTGAAGTCGTAGACACCGGCATCGGAACGGCGAACGAAGGCCGGCACGATGTCGCCGCCCATGTCGTGGGCCGAACCGCTCATCACGGCGTCGTCGGTGACGGCGCTGACCAGCGCATCAGCGTCGAACACATAGTTGCCCATCGAGGCGAGGATCTCGCCGGGGCTGTCCGGCAGGCCGGACGGGGCAGTGGGCTTCTCCAAGAACTCGCGGATCCGCGACGGGCTCGTCGGATCCACATCGATCACCCCGAACTGGTCGGCCATCGCAATCGGCTGGCGGATGGCCGCGACGGTGCAGGCAGCTCCAGACTCGACATGCTGGGCCACCATCTGCGCAAAATCCATGCGGTAGACGTGGTCGGCGCCGACCACGATCACGATGTCGGGCTCTTCGTCCCGGATCAGGTTGAGCGACTGAAAGATGGCGTCGCCACTGCCGAGATACCAATGCTTGCCGACGCGCTGCTGCGCCGGCACCGGCGCCACGTAGTTGCCCAACATCGTGGACATCCGCCAGGTCTGGGTCACGTGCCGGTCGAGGCTGTGGCTCTTGTATTGGGTCAGCACCACGATCTTGAGGTAGCCGGCGTTGACCACATTGGAGAGCGCAAAATCGATCAGGCGATAGATCCCCGCGAACGGGACCGCGGGCTTGGCCCGGTCGGCCGTCAGCGGCATCAGTCGCTTGCCCTCACCTCCCGCCAAGACAATGGCCAACACCTTCTTGCGGGACGCATTCGACCGGGGCGCGGTAGTCATGGTGGTGAGGCTAGCCCTCCCTGGTCGCCCGAGGGGAGGTCCCGTCCACCGATTGTCGCCGGGCTTCGACGCCGCGCGAGGTAGTAGTTTCACCCCCATGCGCGTCGATGTGTTGTCCAAGGAGTACCCGCCCGAGATCTACGGTGGAGCCGGTGTGCACGTCGCCGAGTTGGTGCGTGCGTTGCGTGAGCGATCCGATCTCGAGACGCGTGTGCACGCTTTCGGCGCCCCCCGCGATGAGGCTGGGACCACGTCGTACGCCGCACTCGGCGAGCTCGCCGACGCCAACGGCGCGCTGCAGACCCTCGGCGTGGATCTGTCGATCGCCAACGGGTGCGCGGGCACCAATCTGGTGCACTCCCACACGTGGTATGCCAACTTCGCCGGGCATCTGTCCGCGTTGCTGTACGACGTGCCGCACGTCATCACGGCTCATTCGCTGGAACCCATGCGGCCGTGGAAGGCCGAGCAACTCGGGGGCGGCTACGCCGTATCCTCCTGGGCTGAGCGGACCGCCTATCTCGCCGCCGACACGGTCATCGCGGTCTCGGCAGCTATGCGCGACGACGTGCTGACGTCGTACCCCACCATCGACTCCGGGAAGGTGAAGGTGGTGCACAACGGGATCGACACCGAGCTCTGGTCACCGCAGACGAACCCCGACCGCCTGCGTGAGTTGGGCGTCGACCCGGATCGCGCGTCCGTCGTTTTCGTCGGCAGGATCACTCGCCAAAAGGGCCTTCCGCTGTTCCTTCGCGCGGTGGCGCAGTTGCCGCCCGAGGTGCAGATCGTGTTGTGCGCCGGCGCCCCCGACACCCCCGAGATCGAGGCCGAGGTGCGGCAGTTGGTCGCCGACCTCGCCGCCACGCGCACCGGCGTCG
The DNA here is from genome assembly GCA_963814245.1 of uncultured Actinomycetota bacterium. Lineage (GTDB taxonomy): Bacteria > Actinomycetota > Actinomycetes > Propionibacteriales > Nocardioidaceae > Nocardioides. The sequence continues at coordinate 126,220 of CAWFBY010000003.1, read as the reverse complement.
TGTGGATCCGCGAGATGCTTCCGCGAGCCGACGTTGTCGCACTGTTGACCGCCGCGACCGCCTTCGCCTGCCCCTCAATTTATGAGCCTCTCGGCATCGTCAACCTGGAGGCGATGGCCTGCGAGACAGCGGTCGTCGCAACCGCTACCGGCGGCATCCCCGAGGTCGTGGTCGACGGGCAGACCGGACGGTTGGTTCCGATCGACCAGGCGACCGATGGCACCGGCACACCGCTGAACCCCGAGCAATATGTGGCGGACTTCGCCGACGCACTCAACGAGGTCGTGGCCGATCCCGACCGGGCCGCCGCCTGGGGCCGCTCCGGGCGCGCCCGAGCGATCGATGACTTCAGTTGGGCCTCGATTGCCGAGCAGACAGTCGCGATCTATCGCACCGCGGCTGGGTAACCTGGGCAGCATGTGGCTCGGCCGTGCGATTGACGTAGCGCTGGATCGCACGGTGGCGCCCGGATTCTCGGCCGTCGGATTCGCCGTACGCCGCCGACTGCCGGGCTGGCCCCCCGATCCCGAGCCGGGATGCCTGCGCGGCAAGACCGCACTGGTCACCGGCGCCTCCTCCGGATTGGGAGTGGCCACGGCCGAGGAGTTGGCCCGTCTCGGTGCGGCCGTGCACCTCATGGTCCGCAACCTGGACAAGGGCAAGGCGACGCTCGTGGACCTGCGGGGCCGGGTGCCGGGCGCGGTGTTCACGCTGGGTCGGTGCGATGTGTCTGATCTCGACGACGTCGCCGCCTTCTGCGCCGAGCTCGCCGAGCACACCGCTTCGGTGGACCTCATCGTGCACAACGCGGGAGCAATGCCGGCGACCCGCACCATGTCGGCGCAGGGCCATGAGATGACCATGGCGCTGCACGTGCTGGGTCCGCTCGCCATGACCGAGCGTCTCTTGCCGGTGTTGGGGCCGGGAGCTCGGGTGATCTTCGTGACCTCGGGGGGCATGTACGCCCAACGTCTGCGCGCCGATGATCCCGACTTTCTGGACGGTGACTACTCCGGCGTCACGGCGTACGCCAGATCGAAGCGCGCCCAGGTCGAGTTGCTGCCCATGCTGCGGCAACGTTGGGCGTCGTACGACGTGCTGCCGTACGCCATGCACCCCGGCTGGGTCGACACGCCGGGCGTTGCCGAGTCGCTACCCACCTTCCACACGCTCACCAAGCCCATCCTGCGCGGGGATCACGCGGGGGTCGACACGACCGTGTGGTTGGCGGCGAGGGAGCCTGCCCCACCCGCGGGTGGGTTGTGGCACGACCGGCGCGAGCGGGCCACCCACGTGCGCCCCGGCACCCGCACGGGCACCGCTGAGGTCGCCGAATTGTGGGACTGGGTTGCCAGGTGTGCCGACCTCAACGACTGAGCGGACCGGGCGCGATCTCTCCCGAACCGCGCGCGATCAGGCGGGTCGCGATGACGTCGATGCGGGGCGGCGAGGTGTCGCCAGCCAGGCGCGCGAAGATGATCTCTGCGGCCCTTCGACCAATCGCGGCGGGGTCCTGGGCGATCACCGAAACACCGGGTTGCACGAGGTCCGCCCACGGCAGGTCATCGAAGCCGATCAACGCCACCTGGTGCTGAAGCCTGAGCTGTTGAAGGCAACGGATCGTGGCCAGCGTGATGTTGTTCTGAGCGGTGAAGAACGCAGTAGGAGGCTCGCGCAGCTCCAGCATCGCGTGCACGGCCGCCTCGGTCGCCTCCCGCGATTGCAGGCCGGTTGCGAGGTGGCTCGGCGGAACGATGAGGCCGCGCGCTCCCATCGCCCGGGCAAATCCCGAGTGCCGAGCCTGGGCCGTGGCGATCGAGAGGTGGTCTCCCAGAAACGCGATGCGGCGATGGCCGTGGTCGGCCAGGTGGGAGGCGGCTCGGGCCGCGCCCTCGTCGTTGTCGCTGACCACGGCGTCGGCGACATAGTCCTTCGGCAGACGGTCAACGAACACGACGGGCGTGCGGGCCGGAACTTCGCGGCTCAGATAGCCGTGGTGGTCGGAGGCCGACATGATGACCAGGGCGTCGGGACGCCGGGCCGTGAACTCGCGAACTGCCTCGCGTTCACGCTCGGGGTCCTCGTCAAGACTGCCCGCGAAGATGAGTACGCCGCGGGCGCGCGCCTCGTCTTCGAGGGCCCGATGAAGCTCCGCTGAGAAGGGGTTGGCGAGGTCCTCCAGCAGTGCAGCAACGGAGGCGCTGCGGCCGTCTGACCTGCGCAAACTGCTGGCGGTCATGTCGCGGCGATAGTCCAAGTGAGCGACGGCTCGGTCCACCGCTTCGACCTTGGCGGGCACGACTCCGGGCTCGCCGTTGATCACCCGTGAGGCGGTCTTGATGCTGACGCCGGCGAGGGCGGCAACGTCGCGCAGAGTTGGTCGCCGATCGGCGCGGGTATCCCCGTCCATCGGCGTACTCCTCTCTGCTTGCGGGCTTGTTCACTTTGAACGTCGTGAGCATCCCCCGCACTGACATCGTTGTCAACAATTGGTATCAATCTGGCTTCGACCGTTGACTTGTGGCCCCCGTCACGCCTATACATGCCTTTGACAACGTTGTCGAAAAGCGACAGCAACCAGCAAAGGAACCCCCGAATGCTGCACACCTCATCGAATGCGACGTGGCGTCGCCGGCTCGCGTTCGCGGCCATTGGCGTCGCGTCGGTCTCCACTCTGGCCGCCTGCGGCTCGGACGACACCACGACGGACGGCACCGGCGACGGCGCCGAAGACACCATCGCCGTCACCCTGATCACCAAGGACTCGGTCAACCCGTTCTTCGTCGCCATGCAAGAGGGCGCCAAGAAGGCCGGCGCAGACAACGGCGTCGACATCACCATCGCCTCGGGCGCCGAAGACGGCGACGAGCAGGGTCAGATCGAGGCCATCGACGCCGCGATTGCGGCCGGCCAGGACGGCATCCTGATCACGCCCAACGGTCCCGCCGTCAACCCGAAGATCACCGAAGCCCGCGACGCTGGCATGTTCGTGATCGCCCTCGACACGCCTCCGGATCCCCCGGAGACCGTGGACATCACCTTCGCGACCGACAACTTCGAGGCCGGCACGCTCATCGGCGGCTGGACCAAGACGCAGCTCGGCGGCGACAAGGCCACCATCGCGATGCTCGACCTGTTCACCGACAAGGTCGTCTCGGTTGACTACAACCGCGACCAGGGCTTCCTCACTGGCATGGGCATCGATGTTGCCGATCCGCAGGTCAACGGCGACGAGGCTGCCAAGGGCACCTACGACGGCGGCGACTACGAGATCGTCTGCAACGAGCAGTCCAACGGCAACGAGGCCGACGGCCAGGCGGGCATGGAAAACTGCCTCGCCAAGAACCCCGACATCAACGTGGTCTACACGATCAACGAGCCTGCGGCGTACGGCGCGATGAACGCGCTCGAGGCTGCCGGCAAGACTGCCGACGATGTTTTGGTCATTTCTGTTGACGGCGGCTGCCAGGGCGTGGAGGCTGTCAAGAGCGGCATCATCGACGCCACCTCGCAGCAGTACCCGCTGCGGATGGCCGAAGAAGGCGTTAAGGCGATCAAGGCGATCGCAGACGGCGGAGACCCGCCGGCTGTGAGCGACGGCCTCGACTTCTTCAACACCGGTGTCGCGTTGATCACCGACACGCCCGCCGATGGTGTTGAGAGCATCGACACCGCCGCCGGCCTGGATATCTGCTGGGGCTGATTGATTCATGAGTGATTCCGGTTCGCCGGTCTCCAACGACGCGGCTGCCGACTCCGTGCAACACACGGGGTCGGCAGCCGCCGAGTTTGCGGACCGAAGTCATACACCTCTGGAGCGGCTGCAACACCTGTTGCACGTCCGCCCTTACCTAAGCCCTCTCATCGTGCTTGCGATGTCCTACATCGTGTTCACGCTTCTCAACGAACGATTCATTTTGCCGGCCAACCAGAGCACGATGATCAAGAGCGTGGTCGTGGTGGCCATTTTGGCGCTCGGCCAAACGTTGATCATTCTCACTGCGGGAATCGACCTGTCGGTTGGCTTCATCGCGCTGCTCTCAATGATGGTGATGGCCAAGCTTTTCGCCGAACAAGGACTACCAGCGTGGCTATCGATCCTGGCCGGCATCGGCGTGGGCCTCGGCTGCGGTGCGCTCAACGGCGCGCTGGTGACATGGTTGAACCTGCCACCGTTCATCGCCACGCTCGGGTCCTTCGGCATCATCCAGGCCACGATGTTGCTCTACACCAAGGGCAAGACGGTTTTAGGTGCCGACCTCTCGGACTCACATCAAGTCGCGGGTGACATCCCGGTGCGACTTGGAGCGGAGCAGGGGCCAGACAGTTTCGCGATCTATCTCGGCATCGTGATCATGATCGTGCTCTACCTCGTGATTGGATTCGCCCTGAGCCAGACGGCCTGGGGACGCCACGTGTACGCCGTCGGCGACGATCCGGAGGCCGCACGACTGTCCGGCATCCGGGTCAAGCGCGTGCTCTTCAGCGTCTACACCGTCGCAGGCGTGCTCTTTGCGATTGGTGGCTGGATGGCGATGGGGTTGAACAAAGTTGCCAGCCCGAACCTGCTCAGCGACGACACCAACCTTGCCAGCATCACGGCCGTGGTCATCGGCGGCACCAGTCTCTTCGGTGGCCGTGGGCGACTGGTCGGCACTTTGCTCGGGGCGTTGATCTACGCGACGTTCGACCGAGGGCTCTCCCTCGCGGGCGCCGATCAACAATGGCGAGTCTTCGCCGTTGGCTGCCTCGTATTGCTCGCCGTCTCGGTCGACCAGTGGATCAGAAAGGTCAAGGCATGACGACGACATCGGAGGCGCAGCCGATCCTCTCCGCACGCGGCTTGGTGAAAACGTTCGGTCGCGTGATCGGCTTGGACGGCGTTGACATGGATCTGCATGCCGGTGAAGTGCTCGCCGTCATCGGGGACAACGGCGCCGGGAAGTCCACGCTGATCAAGGCGTTGACCGGAGCCTTGGTGCCCGATGCCGGCGAGGTCTTCCTCGAAGGCACCCAAGTGCACTTCAAGCGACCTCAGGATGCCCGAGACGCGGGGATCGAGACGGTCTATCAGACCCTGGCCGTCTCCCCCGCTCTCGACATTGCCAGCAACCTCTACCTCGCGCGCGAGGAGCGGCGCCCTGGCCCGTTGGGTTCGGTGCTGCGGATGCTCGACAAGAAGGGCATGAAGGAGCGGGCCGGCAAGGCCGTCCAGGATCTCGGAATCCAAACGATCCAGAACATGGGGGTCGCGGTCGAGTCGCTGTCGGGTGGTCAGCGTCAGGCCGTCGCCGTGGCCCGCACCGGCGCCTTTGGCAGCAAGGTGGTCGTCCTCGATGAGCCGACCGCCGCGCTGGGCGTCAAGGAGACCAGCATGGTGCTGCGGATGATCGAGCAGCTTCGTGATCGTGGTCTCGCAGTGATCTTGATCAGCCACAACATGCCCAACGTCTGGGCGGTGGCCGACCGGATTCACATCCAACGCCTCGGTGGCTGTGCCGGCACCATCACGCCCCAGTCACACTCCATGACCGACGGCGTAGCGATCATGACCGGAGCCCTGGCCCTGTCCTAACGCCCACCCGTCGCAGTTTCACCGCCGACCCGTCGCACTTTTACAGTTTCTCCACAGGCATCAGGGGATAACTCGTGAAATTGCGACGGGTCGGCGGTTAATTTGCGACGGGTCGGCGGGCGCGGTCAGGGTTGTTGTTTGGTGGTGCGGGAGCGCCAGACCAGCAAGCCCCCGGCAAGCGCCGTGATGGGGCCGATGATCGCCCAGGTAGTGGAGCCCGTCATGAAACTGCCGCCGATGTAGCCGAGCCCCTGACCGGTCCACAGCAGACCCATTGCCACGAGTACGACCCCAGCCATCAACATCGTCCGCTTGTCCATGTTCGCAGCGTACGCCGCGTCCCCGGCGAAGCCTGTGGACAACCAGCCGCACGTCTGCGCCAAACCCGTCAGGGTGGACGCCATGACATATCGACCGATCATTCACAGCCAGCGCGACCTCGAACAGACCTGGCGCCGCCTGATGGGACCCCTCGGCTTCGCCAACGAGAGCCTCTGGCTCGGCTTCGTCAACGCCGATGGCGCGATGGTCCCCCACCTCACGCAAATCGAGGACACCGTCCGGCCGCCGACCGCGGAGCAGGCACGCTCACTCGGGGAGTTCCTTCGCGAACTCGTCGACGGCTTCGACGATCCACCCACGCGCATCGCGTTCCTCCGGACCCGCCCAGGCTCAGCACGCCTGACCTCACAAGATCGGGCGTGGGCCGAAGCGTTGTACGCCGCCTGCCGCAGCGCCAATTTAGCTGCCGAGGTCGTCCACCTGGCCACCGATCACAACCTCGTGCCCCTGCCACTGGACGAACTTCCCACAGCTCAGCCCGCCTAACCGACGGGTCCCACTACTCCGCAGCCGAACTGCCGACCTCGGCGGCAAACTCCGCCTGGGCCAGCAGATGCGCCACCATCTCCGCCCGGCTGGACACGGCGAGTTTGGCAAAGATCCGCCGCAAGTGGGTCGACACCGTCCACACACTGATTTCCAGAGCGCTCGCAATTGCCTGGTTGGTGCGACCGTGAGCGACCATCACGGCGATCTGCTGCTCGCGGGGGCTCAACACCACCGACAGCGACGGGGCATGCTCGAACATCAGGCACCGGATGTCACCGATGATCATGTCGAGCAGTACGCCGCTCTGCAGGCCACAGCCGACCTCACCAGATCGCACCCGCCCCGCCAGATCCTCGATGGCCGCTAGGAGGCGGTCCCGGGCATGCCCGTCTCGCGGGAAAGGCGGCGCCGCCCCGTCAGGATCGCCGCCATCGGCCGGGGGATCCTGCACATCGCCGATGACCGTCCCGCGGCGATAAAACACCTCACCTTGTGTCATCGACAACCTCCGGGTCTGGACTGAGGACGCAGCCCGCCTCGCCCGAGAATGGGCACCCATATGGCGCTGCGATCGTCTGTCTGGTGACCGTGCCTTCTCAGGGTAGTCCTCGCGCGCAATACCCGATTCTCATCTGTCATCACACGTGAGGAACGAGCCACCGCCTCTAGGAATACCACCGAGCTGTCGACTCCGCGAGCCCAGTCATCGAGATCCAGATATTCATTCGGACCATGAGCCCGGTCGTCCGCCGGGCCGAGCCCTAACAGGAGGGGAGCGACCCCGAAGGCCCGGCGCAAGATGTCGACCGCGGGGATCGATCCTCCAGACGCAACGGGCTCGGGATCCACGCCGAAGCCCGCACGACAAGCCGCGCGTACGGCGCGGGCCGTTGCCAGCGGTTGTACGAGCGTGGCCCCTCGCACGCTTTGATGACGCACGATCCGAATCGCCACACCTGGGGGGCGATTCCCGCGCAACGCGGCCTCGACCCGACCCCACGCCGCCTCGGGCGAGAACCCCGGTGGCAGTCGGACATCGAGCCGGGCTTCGGCTCGGACCGGGATCGAGCCACGCGAGGCGCCGGCTCGGACCGCGGTGACCGCGAGACTGCCCCGCCGGGTTGATCGTTCCGCCGGATTCGCCTTGACTGCGCGCCCGCCCGCCGCCCTGCGCACGGCCGCGTCTGCCGAGTGCCCCCGGAGCGCGGACACCGCCTTCGGCAGGCCGTCGACCTCTCGCGCGGCCGCCAACAGCGCTTCGGCCAACACCCTGGTGGGATCCACGACCGCGCCGCTGAACCGGCCGGCATGCACCGGGGCTCCCCCGACGTCGACGGTCACGGTGAGCGACAGCAGTCCGCGTTGGGACACCGTGAGCGAAGGTACGCCGGGGCGCACGAGGCGGGTGTCGGAGATGAGGATCGCGCCGACCGGTCCCTGCAGGATCCTCGATCGACGGTGCCGTGCCAACACGCCAGCCAGGTCGGGGCTGCCGATCTCCTCGGCCCCGTCGACGATGACGACCACGTCGCACGGCGGACCGCCGACACTGACCCAGCCCTGAAGAGCGACCAGGTGTGCCATCAGCTGCCCTTTGTCGTCGCTGGCTCCCCGAGCGACCAGGGTGCGTCCGCGACGCGCGGGACGAAAGGGCGGACTGTTCCAGCCCGGGCCGGAGGGTCGCACATCGAGGTGGCCGTAGATCAGCACGGCGGGGCGTTCCCGCACACCAGCCGCGCGACGGGCCCGCGCCAACACCGTCGGGCCAGCCTCCCCCGGAGCCATGCAGACCTGGGCGCCCAGCCCTCGCAAGTGACGCCCGACCCACAGCGCGGCGGCGTCCACGTCCCCCCGGCGAGCGGGATCACCGCTCACCGAGGGGAAGCCCAGCCACTCCTCCAGATCGCGCAAACCGGAGGGCAGCGCGCACCGTGCCGCCGTCCGGGCGGCCTCGAGCCGAGCTCGCATCGGCCGCTACCGTCGCGGCATCGACCGTGCAGTCGTCGCCGCTCGGCGACCCGAACGTCCTCCGCGATAGGTGCCCCGCCCACCGCGACGCGGATAGGCCGGCCTCGGCAGGGGGCCGCCGGGCTGAACCAGCGTGGGCGGCACGGTCAAGGGGCTCCGCTCAGCCACGGGGGTCGCGATGCCGGATTGACCCAACTGCTCCCACGGCAGCACCCGATCGCTGCCGGTGCGACGGGCCAAGCTCATCGCCTGGGCCGAGGTGAGCCATTCTTCAGCAGGCTCGGCAATATTCATCAAAAGCGCCTCGAATTCACCGCGCGCGGTCTCGAGAATATGCGGTCCCGAAAGCCACCGCAAAACGTCGCGACCGGTGACGGCCATCCGTTGTCGTGGCGAACTCTGGAGACGCTCATCGAAGTATCTAATCAATACTTCGTCTACAACATCCCAGGCATTATCTGCCCCGAATAGGTCGATGACATCTGGAGAGCCAAGGATCTTGAAACTCTCGTCGAGAACCTGCATGAGTTCGACCCTCATGACATTGAGATGACCGAAGGACGTGAACTTCAGGTTGTTGCGCAGGTCCAGCCCCGAGCGGCGTACGACGGCGATGGAGCCGAAGCTCGGGTCCAGAGCGCGCTCCCTGATCACATCCGAAATCCGCTTGTCCCGCCAGAACAGCGTGACTTGATTCACGAAATGACCGAAGAGCATGTGGAAGTCGGTGTTAGGACGACTCTGGGCGGAGCCCAAGCCTCGGCCATATCCGAGAACCCGTCGATAGGCATCCACGCGATCGCGTTTGGTGTATCTCAACACATCGCGGCGATCGAATTGATAGAGCCGATAGGCGCCCGGCCCAGCGGAGAGTCGAACCGCGCCGGCCTCGAACAGCTCTTTCAATTTCTGCACGACCTTGAAAACACCGATGGCCTCGTGTTGATAGATATAGTAGAGATCCCCAACGGCGACGATTCGCTCGGAATTCACCTGCTCGTCGTAGGGCATGACACCCTGCGACGTCAGCGTCTCCCCGAACGACCTCGCCGCGTCGGGACCCAACCCCACGAGGGCAGCCAGCCCGCGATCGGGCGGGTCAACCCGGCCCTGGTCCGCGGTGGTGGCGGCCTCCATCAACGCATCGATCTGGCCGTTGAGTTCCTCGGCCAACGCGGGGTTCGACACCAGGCTGCCCGACAGCTGCTGCGCCAGCCGCTCGCGCAGCGCCTGCAGCCGATCGAGTCGCTCCTGATACTCCTTCTCTGACAACATCGCGACTCACTTACCTTCCATGTCATCGTCCGGAGCGCCCGGCACCAAGGCGGCCATCGCGTTCTCGAACTCCGCCTCTGCTGCTGCCCGCTCGCCTACTGCGGTGAGATAGGCGACTTCGACCTCGGCTGCGGCCACCTCCACCTCAGCAAGCTCACGCTCGCGCTCGGCCCTTCGCTGCGCGTCATTCCCGGCTCGGGTGACATTGGCTTTGGCTCGACTGACTTGCTTCTCAAGTTCGGCGGCCTTATCCGCAAGTTGCTGCTCGGCCACGCTCGCCTCTCGCCAGGTGCGATAACCGCCGAGGGCCGCAACTCGTTCCTCACGGTCCTCGTTAACGGCACTCCCGACCTCCAGCGAGACCTGGGGTGTCCCGGCGAAACGCTCGTCGGAAGGCACCGCGTCCCACCGGTCCCTGGTCTGCTTCTTGCGCGGCACGGGCTTGCGCGCCAAGCGTAGGTTGGGCCAGGTCCGCGGCTCGGGGGCGTGAATCACGGTCCCGGCCTCGCCGTCGATGATGGCGATCGGCAGATCCTCCGCAGGCATGCTGAAGCCGGCGGCGCTAGGCACGGTGTGGCTCTGGATCGACCTGAGCGAGTCCGTCCAGCCACCCGAACGCTGATTCACATTCTGGGCGCTGAAGGCGACGAACACATCCTCGATCCGGAACAGCCCGGTGACCCTTTCGTCGTCCGCCGTCGCGCTATCGCGCAGGGCGAGGAGGAGTCCCTTGGTGCCGAACTCCTCGACCCGGCAACCCACGGCCACCCCAGCTTTGGGCTTCTTCACGAAGGCCGGAAGGTATGTCGGCCGCAGGTTGAAGCCGCGAAGCTCGACCTCGACCACGTCGTCGCGCCCTGTGATGGGTCGGAACAGCACGTTGGTCAACACCGGAGCGGGATAACGACCGATGCGTTGCGCCGTCCGCGCCAAGTCCAACAGGAGTCGACACAAGCCGGCCACTGCGATCCGGGTGCGGGCGGCGTACATCCCCGCCGGAAGCGGCGCACAACACGACGCCGGCAAGTAGCGCACCGGGCAGCAGCCGTCATCGTCGACTTCCGGATGGTCTTCATCGTCGACGATCCGGTCGGCCAGGGTCCGTTTGAAGGTCTTGACCAGCTCCACCGCCGTTGGCGCTAGCGCCGACACGATGCCGTCGCGTCCGGTGTCCTGCGCCAGATGACGACCCTCCTCACCGAGGAAGGTGCGCAGCCACATCAACAACCCGTCCAAGGTCAACCCGGTGTCGGAGTCCAAGACGAGGGTGCGACGCTCGGAAGCGCTGATCAACACCGAGTCGAGCACCGCCTCCAATTCCTCGACCTGGTCTCCGGACGCCTCCATCAACCGCGAAAGCAAGATCAACTCGGTCCCCAGGAAACCCTGTCCGGAGCCTCCCGAGAACTGCTTGCGCTGGTAGTCCCAGGACGTATGCAGATCGGTGATCATGTCGACGAGGGTCCAAAACGAGGTGCGCACGCCCTCCTCCTCAACGGTGTTGACGTTGGCATCGGTGAGCCCGAAGCGATCACGCAGCGCCCCCAATTGCCCCGCCACCCCGTCCGGCGTCGTGGCCGGGTTGGGTTTCCGAGACCCGGTGAGCCCACGGAAGTAGGTGTCGACCATCTGTACGCGCGGCCCACCCGCACCGCCGATCTCGTCGACAAGGCGCTGCACCGCGCCTCGCACGAGGCTGCGGTAGGCCTCCATGTCGTCGGCATCCGCGTCGGTGCGCAACGGCGTGAGCGCACTGAGGATGCGCAGGATCTCGGCTCGCGCAACCAGGGCGCGGCGATAGAGCGAGGCCTGCCCCCCGGTCACCGCGCCGAGATCGGCCTGTACGGCGTACCCCCGGGGGACGTACTGCGCCTCGATGTGGCCCTCAACCGGCACCAACCGGAAGGAGGCACCCAACGCGTCGATGAACGCCTTGGGGTCCTCAACCCTGGGGCGCCAGCCGAGCACGTCGCGCAGCGCAGCGTTCACCTGGGGCGCCAGGTCCCCCTCGACGGCGGCTCTGTTTCGGGGTTGCGAGCGGTCGACCATGGCCGGAAATGCCTGGTCGACATCCACCACAGGGATATTGGTGTTGCCATGATTCGCGGTCACGATGGCCTCCTGGTACTCGTGGGTCGTGCGATTGCTGCTGCCGTGCCGTGCTCCGGCAACTCCGTTGCTGACGCGGGCTCGCCGGTCGGCAGGTAGAGGCAGAGCAACTCCGCCACTTCGCGCCAGGCCGCCCGGACTGAGGCGCCCATGAGAAACAGTGGTTCCTCACAACGCTTCAACGACTCCTCCACGCTGCTCTCCCAGGTGCGCCACTCCGTGCCCCGGTCGCGCACCGTGAGCCGCAACCTGGCCAGCGGATCGTGCGCCCGCAGATCGCGCCAATATCTGGTCGTGGATTGGGCGACCGCGTCATCGACCGGGCCGATCCCGGCCGGCAACAGCCGCGACGCTGGGATCTCCTCCAGCGCATCGCCGGCGGCCGCGACGCCGCCCTGAAACTCCGAGACAACCTCTGCGAAGTTGTCGATCAGCGCCACCCCACTGTGCAGGGGGCGGTCCTCGTGCACCGTCATGGTCAACTCCAAGACCGCCTGGCGCAGGTCGACCTGGGCGACTCGCAAGTCGTGGAGCGCGGTTCCCAAGGACATGGCGCTCACCGCCTCGACAGTTCTTGATAGAAGTTGCGCATCAGCCGATCCGGGGTGGCGAGTCGCCGATCCAGGGCGACGCGGACCGCGCCGATCAGGAACCGCTCCGGCACCACGCCGGGGTCGATGCCGCGCGCCAGCCTGGTCGCCGCCTCCTCGATCATCACCTGATGGCGCGGTTCGAACGTGATCACCTCACGCAGCGACTTGTTGCCCAAGGAAGAAAACCTCGTGTAGCACACCGCCTGCACGACCGCCCGAACACAGACCGGCCAGGTGCGCACCAGGTCGCGCGGCATGCTCGTGTCCCGTGTCGAGGGATAGAGCGCTCGCCACGCCCGCTCATAGGTGCGAGCGGTGTCGGGGAAGCCCATCCGACGCAGGAGCTCGGTGCTTAAGAAGGTGCGGACGTACGGCGTGGGGTGGACGCCGTGGGGCGAATAGCCGAGCACCTGACCCCGAGCCCGCCCGATCACGTCCATCAACGAGGCCACAAAGGCTTCCCCGCCCAGCAGGCAGCCCAGCATGTCGCCGAAGACTTCTCGATTCCAGCGCGCCCACACCATCGCGACCGACGTCGGCGCCCCCGTGGCACGGACTCCGCGCAGGATCGCCATCGGGACATCCCGCTCGAGGTCGAGCTCGTTCTGCAGGTTGTGGCTGACCTCATGGAGGATGGCCCCCATCGTCCACGGATTGACCATTCGGTGATACGGCAATTGCACCAACGGGAACGGGTTGAGTTGCCGACCCAGCTTGCGCAGCGGGATGTTGCGCCGATAGGTGGCCGGCGAGAAACCGGTGCGCATGTAGGCGAACGGGGGCGGACTCGGGATGCTGCGCTTGTTGCCCAGATGCATGAACACGTGCTGATAGCAGTCGAGGGCGATCCGGTCACACGAGAACAGCCACTCGCCGAACGCGCTCTGGCGTTGACCGAAGAGCTCGAAGTAGAAGTCCCACACGCGTTCGGTCGCGCGCACCCAGTCGTGCGCCCGGCTCTTGAGCCGTAGCAACTCCGCCAACTCTTCGGCTGATGGGTCGCGTCGCTGCACGACCCGGCTGGCTTCTTCGACCTCGCGTACGGCGCCCGTGAGGGGTTGGCGGAGCTTGGCCAGCAACTCGTTCACCGCCTGGATGTGCCCCTCCGAGGGGCGCGCGATAGAACTGCCGAACTCAGTGCGGGAGAAGTCCCGCAGCGCCTCAAGGTGGCGCCGTACGTTGGTGGCTTGCCCGGCCGCGAAGGCCGAGATCAGTGGCACGGCCGGGGACTCGCCCCCAGCTCGTGCGATGTGCTGAGGAGGAGTCGCCGTCCGCTCAACGACGGCGGCCACGACGCGCCGCGCTGCGAGTGCCGGCTCGAGCGTAGGTCCGCGGCGGGCGGCCACGGTAGGGCGCGCGCCGGGCTGGATATCGGGCGGGATAGCGGACCCCGCCCATGCCCCGGCCCCCGCCCCGGCGCCGGGCCCACCGGGCCCGCCGATGCCAGCGCCGGTTGAAGACATCCACCGCGCGCAGGGCACGCGGGGCGCCGGGGCCACGCAGGACCCGGCCCGTCATGGTGCCGAGGGTGCGCACGACCGTGGTCGCATCGATGGGTCGGCCGGCCGCGGCCTGGTCGGCCAGGCTCTGCGCGGTCCGCTGCAGGACCACGGGCATGCCGGCGATGAGTCGCCGGGTTGCCGGATTGCGGCGAAGGTTCGCCACGATGCCCCGCGAGGCACGCATCAGGGCCGGCGCGTTGCGCGACAAGACGGTCGCCGCTCGTGGAATCAGCCGCGTCGCCAGCGGCACCAGCGCTCCGATGAACTGCTCGGCCTCGGCCTCACTCTGGGTCACCGACGCCTGCTTGGCGAGGTGGGCCATCAACTCCGCGTCGCGATAGATCCGACGCACGGGGTTGACGAAGCCTTCGGCCTCTTCTTCGGCCTCGGCTTCGAACTCGTCCTCGAGTTCGCCTTCCGCCTCGGCCTCCATCTCTGCTTCGGCTTCGGCCTCGAACTCGAATTCGAACTCACCCTCCTCCTCGAATTCGTCTTCGAACTCATACTCACCCTCGAACTCGTCCTCGTATTCCTCCTCGCCGAGGAAGGACTTGGCGATGCCTCCCAAGGCGCCGAGGAAGGCCTCGTCTTCGAATTCGTCCTCGAACTCACCCTCGTCTTCGAACTCGTCCTCGAATTCGCCCTGGATGGCGGGGTAGCGATGATTCAACGCAGTCATGGTCTGCTCTCCTTCGGCGGGTTGGCTCGTCGATGCTGCTCGTCGGGCTTGGTGGGGTGGGCTCAGCGCTTGCGACCGGCCAGGCCCACGGGACGACCTGCGGGTACGGCGCCGCGGGGCACCTTCACGTCGCTGACGACACGCACGGTTCGAGCCGGAGCACCGCCCCGTGCGGGCACCCGGACGGGGGTGACCACGCGCACGACACCGGGGCGCGGCCGTGGCACCCGAGCCCGCGGCGAAACGGTGCGCACCTGCATCGGCGTACGCCGGATGGTCCCGCGCAGGGGCGCGCGACGCGCACCGGGCCGGCTCGGACGGCGTCCGGCGCGGAACGCCGGACCTCGCCCGCCGCGGTAGGTGCGGCCGTAGCGGCCGCGTCGATTGCCGACGCTTCCATAGCGACGGAGGCGACGCGCCCGAGCCAGGCCGCGGGCGTGGCGCCGGGCACCGGCTGCCTGCCAACGGGGATCGCCCAGCACCCGTCGAGTGGTGCTACCCAGAACCGCGCCCACGTCGGCGCGGCCGACCGGCCCCCCAGCTGCCTGATTGACCAAGGTGCGGGCCGCGGTGTCCACGATGCCAGGCACCAACCGAACGCCTTGGCGAGAAGCCGGGTTGCGATGCAGCGCTCGGGTGAGGATCGCGGCGCCCCGCAAGAGGTGTGGCAGCATCGCGTCGAGTTGACGTCGTTCGCTTTCACTGAGGGCCAGCGTCACGGCGGAGCCGGCGAAGGCCTCGGCCTCGGACTCGGACTCGGTGCTGGCGGCACGGGCCGCGAGGTATTCGCCCAGGGCCTGCCGGGAGGTCACCGGCGCGGTGGCCATCTCTTCCAACTCGGCCTCCAACTCGGCCTCGAACTCGCCTTCGAGCTGGGAGGTGACGGCGCGCGCGAGGGCCCCGGCTGCGGGGCCCCCAACGGCGGTGGCGACGATCGGGCCGAGCTTCTTGGCGAGGAAACGGAAGGTGTTCTTGTTCCGCTTGAAGAACCGGCCGACGCCCTTCAGGAACGCCTCTGCCTCCTCTTCGAGCTCCGCCTCGTCTTCAAACTCGTATTCGCCTTCGCCCTCGCCGAGGAACGAGCGGGCGATGCCGCCCAGCGCACCCAGGAAGGCCTCGTCCTCGTCTTCGAACTCGTCCTCGAATTCGTCCTCGAACTCGAACTCGCTCTCCAACTCGGCCTCGAACTCGTCCTCGAACTCGCCCTCCAGCTCGTCTTCGGCCTCGTATTCGTCCTCGAACTCGTATTCGTCCTCGGTCTCGCTGAGCAGGGATTTGGCGATCCCCCCGAGAGCGCCGAGGAAGGCCTCATCTTCGTCTTCGGTCTCGAATTCGTCCTCATACTCGGTTTCGAATTCGTCTTCGGCCTCGTACTCATACTCGAATTCGGTGTGCGCCTGTGTCATGGGTCTTCCCTTCTGCCCGGTTGCCGACTCATGAAACTCCGAGACGACCTGGTGGGGCAGTCCCACGAGCGGGGTCGATCACCTGGGGTCGATCACTTGGGGTCCACCAATCGGGGTCGGTCAATCGGGGTCACTCATCCGTGTTGCCTCACCCGACGGCCCTGGGAAGTGCTACCCCGCGATGGTGACTGCCCGAGACCGGCGAGGAACCCTACGGTCGGACGGCAAGGAGGGCATCATGGGAACTTCATCGACCGTCTGCGGGTGTCGCCCCGCCAGTTCACCCGGCCTGGCCGAATTCGAGGCCGAGTTATCGCCGACCCGGCTGTTCTCGTGCACGGACGCCGAGCGCACCCACGTGGCCGGAGTCTTGGGCCGGCCGATCAGCGCAGCTCAGGCGCGAGCGGCCGTGGGGGGCGCGATGACCAAAGCCCGGCGGGACGCAAGCACCGTGGTGCGGGCGCTGCGCACTCACCCTCGCTCGAGTCGTACGACGCGGATCTTCCGCTCGGTGTTCAACGTGCCCCCGACCTTCGTCCCGGATTGGCGCCCGGCCAACGCTTCGTGGCGCGACCTCGGCGAATTGGTCGCGATCCGCGTCGAAAACGCCGCCCGGATCGTGGTCGGTGGGCATATGCGCGTGTTCTGTTGGGGCAGCGTGGCCAATTGTCCCGAGTGCACGTCGCCGCCCACCGACTATGTGGCCTGCAGCAGCTATCGCGGTCGCTATCACATCTGCCTCGGCAGGCAGTGGTGGCTCTGGCACGGTGCAGGGAAGCTCGGATTCACGGGCAGCACGTTCCTCCACGAAGCCCTGCATATCTACTTCCGGCTGGAGCACCACCGCGCCACCGTGGGGCGGCCCAGCGTGAACAACGTCTACTGCTACGAAACGCTCATCGCCTTGCTCGTGGGGCGCGAACCCAAACCCGGGCACCGCGACCGTTGCGCGCGAGGGCGCGTGCCCTAAGGATTCGTGGACTCCGCGAGCCGACCTTCCAAGGTGAGGAGCGCGTTCTCGACGACCTCGGTGAGGGCCGGGTGGATCCAATATTGTCCCCGCGCCAAACCGCTCACCGGCTGTCCGAAGCTCATCGCCTGGAGCAGTGGCTGGATCAGGATGGACGCCGCAGCACCCACGATGTGCGCCCCGATCAGCAGCCCGGTGTTGCGGTCCGCGAGAAGTTTGACGAAGTCGGCTTCGTCCTCCATCGCCCAGCCGTACGCCACATCGGCGTACGCCTGAACGGCCGTGACCACATCGATCCCGTCGGCGCGGGCCGCTTCTTCGGTAAGACCCGCCGACGCCACCTGCGGATAGGTGAAAACGGCCGAAGGCACGAACCGGTGGTCGCTCACCCAGGGCGCCTCGGGATGCAGCAAGTTGTGGCGTACGACGCGCGCCTCGTGGTTGGCGACGTGCTTGAGCGCGGGTGTGTTGCAGATGTCTCCGAGCGCCCACACACCCGGCAGGCTGGTGCGTTGCTGCTCATCGACGAGCACCAGTCCGGTCTCCCCGAGCGCGACGCCAACCCTCGCGAGATCCAGTCGGTCAGAGTTGGGCCGGCGACCCACCGCGAGCAGGAGGACGTCGACCTCGGTGGTCGTGGAGTGGCCGTTGCGGTCGATCATGGTCAGCGCGATCCCGGTGTCGGTGCGGGCCACCCCGACGAGACGGCTGCTCAACCGCACATCCCACCGCTGGGCGGCTGCCCTGGTGAACCGTTGCGCCACCTCATGGTCGTGGTGGTTGAGCAAGGTCGAGTGGGTGTGCACCTGGGTGACCTGGGTGCCGAACGCCGAAAAGACGTGCGCGAACTCGCACCCGATGAACCCACCGCCGATGATGCCCAACCGCTCGGGCAAGGAGTCGAGCCGCATCACCGTGTCGCTGGTGTGGAACTCCACGTCGTCGAGTCCGGGAACATCCGGAATCACGGGGCGAGTGCCCGCCGCGATAACAATCCGGTCGCCGGTGATCACCGCGACCTCGCCGTCGGGCATTGTCACCGTGAGCGCATGCTCGGCGGTGAAGCGAGCCGTCCCGGCATAGACATCGGCGAGCGGCGACTCCACTCGATAGCGCCGCCCAGCAGCCTCGATCGGGTCGATGCGCCCAAACACCCGATCTCGAATCGCCGTCCAGTCCGCCCCCTCAAACCGGGTGCGCACCCCCAGGCGAGGCCCTTCGGTGGCATGGACGGCGAGGTCCGCCGGATAGACGTACATCTTGGTCGGGATGCAGCCGACATTGATGCAGGTGCCCCCGAAAAGTCCGTCTTCGATCAGCGCCACCCGCTGGCCGGCAAACGCCTCGTCGACGATGCTGTTGCCTGAGCCGGCGCCGATCACGATCAGGTCATAGTGCATGTCGGTCAGTGTGTCCTACAGCACCAGCGGCTTCATCGGCGACGCCAACAGGGTCGGGTCGCTACGCCAATCGACGCCTGGGACGTCGATATACAGCTCGATCTCGTGTCCGTCTGGGTCGGCGATGTAGAGGCTGTGGGTGACCGTGTGATCGGTCATGCCCAGCACCGGCACGTCGTTCTCGCGCAGCATCGCCAGCGCCGAGCGCAACTCATCGTCGGTGTCGCCGACCTTCAGGCCGAAGTGATACATCCCCACGCGGCGCCCCGGCGGCAGGTCGGCCGCCTCCGGACCCACCTCGATGATCAACAGCTCGTGGTGGGTGCGGTTCGACGGAGCGTTGAACGCGGCCGCCGGGAAGGGCAGGCCGTCGCCGTCCCCCCCGATGATCTGCCGCCACCCCAACACGTCGCGATAGAAGTGGATCGACCGCTTCAGGTCGCGGACATAGAGCACCAGATGCCCCAACTCTTTGATCTCCATCGCGCCATCCTGAGCGTCCGCCGAGGGCTGGTCAAGCGGGCTGCGGAACCCCGACGTCTTGGACTCCGATGGGCTCAGGCTGCCCCGGTGGCTCGCGCCGCCGGGAAACTCCAGGCGAGCACGTCGCGCACCTGACGCCGGGTCTCGTCGTCGACCGGACCCGACGCCGAGAGCACCGCGCTTGCGTCGTGGAGATCGATGACCGGGAAGCCACCGATGGAAGCCTCCCCGAAGCGCGGCAGCTGGGCGTCCGAGAAGCACAACAGTCCACGCACGGGCACGTCGTACGCCGCGAGGGCGATCGCGACGGCCTCTTGCTGACCCACCAGACACTTGACCCGTTGGGACTTGTCACGCCAGCGGATCATGAGTCGCTCGCGTCCCCCGTCGCCGGTGACGTCGACACGAGCACCGGCTTCGCGCCACGCTCCGATCACCCAGACACCCGTCGGCGTGACGGCCAGGTGGTCGATCTGTCCGCACGCACCGAGCGGACCGACGAGTTCGTGGAGGAACAGGCAATCGGATCCCCCGGCCTGCGCGAGCGCGTCGCCCAAGACGCGGCCCTGTTGCTCGCGCGCGGCCGACCGCCGCTCCTGCTCACGTTCCAAGGATTGCTCGATGTCGAGCAGCAGCAGGTCCGCCGGGTCGGCGGCCTCGACCGCGGCGCTGACGGGCCGCGGGCTGAACAGTTGCAAAATGCTGGATGTCACGTGAACTCCCCGAGAGTTGAAATCCGATGGGGGAGTTCTACCTGACAAATCCCGCCGAAGTCTCTCGATTTCGCGCCATCCCAGGCAAAACTTCAGGCTTTACCTGCGCGGCGGGGCCCGTGGCATCCCGCGCTCCCAGCCGGCCTAGGCCAGCGAGCCAGGGTCCGCGGGGACATCGACGGAGTTCTCACGCAACACTTCGAGGGGAATGAGTTCGAGCGCGCGGGCATTGGTCGAGGCCAACACGATCGGCGCCGCCACCCCGTCGGAGTACGCGTGGAACCAACGCGCCGCCACCACACACCAGCGATCGCCCGGTTGCAGCCCCGGGAAGGCCCATTCCGGCCGCGGCGTCGAAAGATCGTTGCCGACCGAGGCCTGATGGGCCAAGAACTCCTCCGTCATCACCGCACACACCGCGTGCAGCCCCCGATCCTCGGGACCGCAGGAACAGTTGCCATCGCGATAGAACCCCGTCACTGGGTCGGTTCCGCACGGTTCCACGGGGCCGCCCAGGACATTGCGCTCGGCTCCGGGCTCCAACAACGCGTCGTTCATCCGGCTAGCCTGCCAGGTTTCGGCGCGCCTAGGATGAGGTCATGGCCCATCCTGAGATTTGGGAAGTTGCGCTCGCTGGGTGGCAGGTCTACGGCGGCGACTACGCCGAAGTCGAGACCGGAGCCACCGTATCCTTCGCGCTCAGGTGTGCGCTCCTGGAAAGTCCTCAACTCGTCCCGCTCGGCACGGGATTTGCCTGCACGGCAGAAGGCGTGGATTGTCGCTACGCGATTGTCGGCGAAGTCGTCTTCGCGGGCGATGACGTCGCAGTTCTCGACTTTGGACTCCGGGCGTACGCCGAAGGCGAGTTCCGCGTTCAGGGCCGTCCGGCCCGCGTGGGGGATCGAGTGAGGGCTGTGGTCCGACTCAGCGTCGATGACTTCGCCTATCGAGGGCACTATGCCCACCTGCCTGCGATGCCCGCTTTGACCTACGACTGGGTCATTCAGCGGATAGTTGTCGACACGAGCCCAACAGTAGTCGTGGCGCCTGGCTCGGTGTTGTTTCCCCGGGGCGTTCCCGAAGCGGGCCCGTTGCAGGTGCGTGATCCGGCGAGATTATCGGGAAGCGTCATCGAGCGACCCGGAGCCGATGACGACGAAACGCACGCTTCGAACTTTCGACTGCACTGCGCCTTGGCTGGCTGACTCGACCCACGTCTCGCGATGACACCCCGCGTGGCGCGGGCTAGCCCCGGTGGCGAAGGAGAACCGCGGTGAATTGCTGCATCTTCCCCCAAGGCGTGACGTGATCTTCGCCAGCGGTGGAGGTGAGTTCGTAGTCGGCAAACTCGGTCGCCAGCTCCTCATGGGTGTAGCGCACGATCGGCAGCCCACTGCACGTGGTCGGTCCGTCGGGGCCGAAGGTGGCTACGACCACGCAGCCACCGGTTTCGAGGCTCGCTTCGAGAGAGGCGTGATAGTCCTCTCGCTCGTCGGGTTCGGTGAGGAAGTGGAAGACGGCCCGGTCATGCCACAGCGCAAAGCGCCGGGCCGGACGAAAGTCAAGGACATCCGCGACGGCCAGATGGACACGCTCACCCTCGGGTCCAAGTCGGTCGCGCACCGTTTGCAGGGCGCTCGCGGAGAGGTCGATGGCGCTCAGGTCCTGATAGCCAAGCCCCAACAGGTGATCCACCAGAGTCGACCACCCCGCACCCACATCAATGATCGCCTGATCACGACGCACACCAGCGGCATCAACCAAGCCCAAGGAGAGGTCGGGCACGGACTGCCACCACGAGACCCCGTCAACTTCGGCGTCGGAATGCACTCCCTCCCAGAAGTTCAGGCGTGACTCAGGGGTCTCGGGTCGCCCGGGCTGGTCGCTCATCAACTCTCCTCACGTTCAGCGGCTCTTGCAGGTTAGCGGTGGGGTTCCGCGACGCCGAGAGCCATGCTCGGCGACGTCAGGGGTTCGTAAGGTTCTGGAAGCCTTTTCGGCGCCACTCCACCCCTAGATTGGCGTGATGGCTCCCTCTCCGTCCATCTCGGATACCCAAACTCCTGCCGGTCGCGTCGCTACTTTGGTCGACGGGGGTGACATGGATTGCGGCAGCGGGCTGCTGCTCCTCATCACTCGTGCCATGAGACGCCTGGATACCGGCCAACTGCTCGGGGTCCGGAGCGCGGAGGCCACCGTCGTGACCGATCTCCCCGTGTGGGCAGAACTCGTCGGACACGAGGTCAGCTCTCAGGTGGCGGAGACCCCTCAAGGCCCGTGGTGGTTTGCGGTACGGAAGGTGGGCGCTACCTCAACGCCGCAGACGGTGTTCAGCCTCGGCGAGCGCACGCCCGTAGGTCACCGACTCTGGGCCTACACCAACTTCGACTGCAATCTCGCTTGCACCTATTGCTGCGCCGAGTCGTCGCCTCAGGCGGTCGCCCGGCGGCTCGATCCCGTCGTCGCCAAGGAAGCCTTCGCCGAGTTCAACACCTTGGGCGGGCGCGAGTTGTTCTTCACCGGCGGCGAGCCGTTCATGCACAGCGAACTGGACGCCTTGGTCGCAGCCGGCGAAGGACTGGAGCGCACGATCTTGACCAACGCCATGGTGTTCGCCCGGGGAAGACGTTACGAGATGTTGGAGCAGATGGATCGCTCCGTCGTACTCCAAGTCAGTCTCGACTCCGCAACGCCCGAACTTCACGACTCACAACGCGGCGCCGGCTCCTGGGCTCGGGCGTTGACCGGCATCGGCCTTGCCCGTGGACTCGGGTTCCGGGTCCGAGTGGCCGCCACGATGTACGACGAAGATCCCGTGGGCGTCCAGGCTCTCCATCGCCGTCTCGATGACGAAGGGATAGCTCAAGGGGATCGAGTGATCCGGCCGGTCGCCCAAGAGGGCTTCGCCGACAAGGGGATCCACGTGTCCATCGACTCGTTGGAACCCGAGCCCACCATCACCGCCGACGGCGCTTGGTGGCACCCCGTGGCGGTGACGAACCCCAACCTCCGCATCCACGACGGCCCCTTGCCGATCGCCGAGATCATGGGAGTCGTCCGCGACACCGTGGCCGTCCAGGACGCCGCCGCCCAATCTGGTCGAGAGGTGTTCCGCTGTGCCTAAGGCTCGCCGGATCGCCGCATGGCTGCTCGCTCCGGCCACCGAGGACGTCCCCCGCCATCAGGCGTGGGGGGCTGCGACGCTGCGCGTCCTGGTCGGGCTGATGTGGCTCTACAACGTGGCGTGGAAGCGGCCGCCCGACTTCGGACGCGAGGCCGGCAACGGGCTCTACAAGTTCACGTCGTACGCCGTGAGCGACCCCGTGCTCGCGCCGTACAGCTGGATCGTTGAACACCTGGTCCTGCCCGCCATCGTGCCCTTTGGTTGGTTGGTGCTCGTCGCTGAGACCGCGTTGGCCGTCCTGCTGCTCACCGGTTGCTATGTGCGGGCGGCGGCGCTGGTCGGCGTCGCGCAATCCCTGGCGATCGGCCTGTCCGTGGCGTACGCCCCGCACGAGTGGCCCTGGGCCTATTGGCTGATGATCGGCGCTCACCTGGCGTTGCTGACCTCCTCTGGCGGGCGAGTGCTCGCCTTGGATGCCGTGCGCAGCGGCCTCCGGGACGGGCAGAAGTTGGCGTTGGGCTGGGGCGGGGCGGCGGTCCTGGTCGGCCTGCTCAGTGCCGCGCTCTCGCTGGATGACCCCACCTCCGCGCTCGGGTCGGGGCTGCACTCCACGGATCTTTCCATCACGCTGGGGCGCTTCAACGTGGCCGGCGGGCTCGTCCTTGCCGCAGTCGGCGGCTTGTTGATCGCCTCCTCCCGCGGGGCCAGGACGCTCGGGTGGCTGGCGGCCGCTTCCGCCGCCATCGCCGGCCTTTCGCTGCACGTGCAGGTGGGCTTCTCCGACCCGCTCTTGGGAGGCAACGCCACCTCCGCCGCCGTCTACTTCTCCCTCGGCATGGTGGCTGCTCTCACCACCCGCGCCAGACCGTCGCCACCCCATCCCTAGACCCATTCCTAGACCCATGCCTTCTTAGACCGACACCGTCGCTGCTTCTGCCCCACCAACCTTGAGGAAATCCGATGACCTCGCTCGACCGCCGTACCCTCCTGCTCAGCTCCGCCGGACTGCTGTTCCTGACCGCATGTGGAGGCAACGACGCCGCTCCGAAGACGAGCGCGCCAACCGCGAGCCCGCTGGGGATCTCCGCGATCCCCGATCAGGACCCTGAGTTGCTCAATCGCCTCTATCCCACCGTGGCGAACAGATTTGCCGAGGCGACCGGCCTCAAGGTGAACTACCGACCCCTGACCGACTACACCGCGGTCGTGCGCGCCTTCGAGATCGGAGACATCCATCTGGCGTGGATGGGTGGACTCACGGGTGTGCAGGCTCGCCGCTTGGTTGACGGTGCCGTCGCCATCGCCCAGCGCGACATCGATGCGGAGTTCCACTCGCTGTTCATTGCCAACAAGTCGGCGGGCCTGAAGCCGTTCGCCGATGCTTCTGGCCTCACCGGCCTGGAGGGCCACACCCTCACGTTCGGCAGCGAAACCTCCACCTCGGGCCGCTTGATGCCGCAGTTCTTCATGGCTGAAGGTGGATTCGACCAGGCCGACCTGAAGGGAGAGCCCGGCTTCTCCGGCTCGCATGACGCGACGATCGAGGCTGTTGCGTCAGGCAGCTTCGAGATCGGCGCCGTCAACCAACAGGTGTGGCTGGCCACCCAGGAGGCGGGCGAGGTCGATCTGGGCGACGTGGTCGTTTTGTGGCGCACCCCCGGCTACGCCGACTATCACTGGTTGGCGCGACCCGATCTTGATGAGAAGTTCGGCGCCGGCACGGTGGAGAAGGTCAAGGACCTGCTGTTCTCCCTCGACGCGGCAAAGCCCGACGACGCGGCGATTCTGGAGCTGTTCGGCGCGAGTTCTTTCATTGCCACCGACAACGCCAACTACGACCAGATCGAGAGAGTTGCCGACGAGCAGGGGCTCTTGGCGTGACCGATTCCCCCGTGATCGCGCGCCTGGATCGGGCCGGGTGTGTGTTCGGAACCCATGAGGCCGTACGCGGGGTCGACCTCATCATCCGGGCCGGCGAGCGCGTCGCGATCCTAGGCGCGAGCGGCGCGGGCAAAAGCACCCTCCTCTCGCTGTTCGGCGGTGCCACGGCAGCGACGTCCGGCACGGTCGAGATCTTTGGCGAAGACCTCGCTCGGATCACGGCCAAACGACTGCGCCGCCTCCAACGACGGATCGGCTCGGTGTCGCAGCGCCTTGATCTGATCGAGCAGGTGCGCGTTCTGCACAACGTGAACGCGGGCCGACTCGGCGAGTGGAGCACCCCTCGAGCGCTGGCCGCTTTCGCCTGGCCACGGCCAGACGAGAGGGTCCGACAAGCCTTGTCCATGGTGGACCTGGACTGGGCGATGCACGAGCGGATGGAACGGCTCTCCGGCGGCGAACGCCAGCGCGTCGCCATCGCTCGGCTCTTGGCCCAACGCCCCGATCTGGTGCTCGCCGACGAGCCGGTATCGAGTTTGGACCCCGCGCGGGCCGCCGAGACCCTCGGCCTGCTTGATGCCGCGGCACGAGATGGGGCGCTGATCGTGAGCCTCCATCAGCCCGACTTGGCCAGGCGCCACTGCACGAGAGCGATCGGTCTCCGTGAAGGTGCGGTGGTCTTTGATCTTGCGGCAGCGCAGGTCACGGACGCGGTGCTGGACGAGCTCTACCAGATCGCGTGATCGGGTCGTGACGTCTGCCCTGACCCGTCCGGTGATCGAGGTCGGCGAACCCCCAGGTGCTGCGCCGGGGCGCCGTACGGCGCGGGTCACCGTCCAGACGGTCGCCGCGCGCCGGATCGCGGCCGCCGTTTTGCTCGTGGGACCGCTGATCTGGGCGACCCACCGGGCCACCGAAGGAACGGCAGCTCTGGTGAATCCGGGCGGACTTCGCCTGCTCGACGACCTCCTCGCGACCGCGTTGACACCCGCGTTGAGTTCCGAGTTTCTCTCGGTGGTGCTCGACGCCGTCGTGCTCACCGTGGAGTTCGCGGTGCTCGGCACCGTGGGCGCCCTCGCGCTCGGCTGCCTGGGTGGTTTGGCCCTGAGCAATGTCGCGTGGGGACCAACACCCTCGCGGCCAATTCGCCTGGCCCGGCTCGCGGTGCGAGGGGTGCTGGTGGCCGCCCGCTCGCTGCACGAACTGGTGTGGGCGCTGCTGCTCGTCAGTGTCCTGGGGCTCGACCCGATCGTCGGGGTGTTAGCCATCGCAATCCCGTTTGGGGCACAAACCGCGAAGGTGTTCGGGGAAACCCTCGACACGGTACCCGACGGGGCCCTCCGCCTCGTGCGCAACTCGGGGGCACGCCCGGTCGCAGCCTTCGCCTACGCCTTGCTCCCGGGCGCCGCGCCGCTGCTGGTGTCCTACTCCTTTTATCGTTTCGAATGCGCGATCCGGTCAACCCTGCTCCTCGGCGTGGTGGGCATCGGCGGCCTCGGCCAAGAATTGGTCGTGAGTTTGCAGTCGCGCAATTGGGACGAGGTGTGGACCCTGGTCGGCGCGGTCGTGATCCTGTCGGCCGCCGTCGATCTGTGGAGCACGCGGGTGCGCGGCGACCTGGCCGTCGGAGGGTGCGTCGACTGGTCCGGTGGACGCGATCAAGGTGCGATTGCCACGCGCCGCGGCGTACGCCGACCTCGCGACGCACGCTGGCTCCGCTGCTCGGCGTTGGTTGTCGGCCCTGCTTTCGTGGCGGCCTGGCTGCACTCTGGGGTGTCACTTCGGGGGCTCGCTTCACCGCGCACCCGGGAACTGACCAATCGGCTCCTCGACGACCTGTGGCCCCCGGCCTTGCCAGCGTCGGGGTGGTCGGGCCTGAGCGCCGCGACCCTGGACACCATCGCCATGGCAACTTTGGCCATGGCGGTCGCCGTCGCCATCACGTTGGCACTCGGACCGTGGGCGACCCGTCAACCTGTTCTCGACAACCACCCGTTGATGCGGGTCGTTCGCGCGCTGCTGCGGGTGGCTGCACGCGCCACGCTGCTCGTGCTCCGATCCGTGCCACCGACGGTGTGGGCGATTGTCGCGCTACTGGCGCTGTTTCCGGGCATTCTCCCGGGCGCGCTCGCCCTCGGGATCTACACCGGCGGCATTGTCGGGCGGCTGGTCGCCGAGGCCTGGGAGAGCGTGGATCCACGCGCGCGAGAACGCTTGGAGCAATCCGGCGTACGCCGCAGCCTGGCGACGCTGGTGGCGGTGGGGCCGCCGTCCGCGCAGCATCTGGTGACCTACACGCTGTACCGCTTCGAGATCTGCGTCCGAGACACCGCCGTCGTCGGTGTCGTCGGCGCGGCGGGCCTGGGGCGCTTGCTCGCGGAGAACTTCGCGGCTTTCCGATTCCCCGTGATCACGACATTGCTCGCCGCATCGTTCGTGGTCAGCGTGGGCACCGAACTGCTCGGCCGCTCTTTACGCCGCGCACTGGACCCCGCTCCGCCCGGGCGGCTTTGATATAGACCGGTGCGCACCCGCAGGCGCTCGTTTGGCCGAAAATGGCACGCGCCGACGCGCGGCCGGGCACCCTGGACATGGCCAAAGATCACAACTTGGAACAGAGCCCATAGGGGGCTGCCGCAGTGGCTCGAGTGTGAGTAGTGTGGTCGGCACTTCACTCGCAATCCGAAAGGGGGCCCGGTGGACTCTCGGGAACCTTCAGCGCACCTCGCCGCACCCAGCCACGGGCTCGGGGAGCGCGTTCGTGATGCCCGCACAGCCAAAGGCTGGACGCAGGGCGATCTCGCTGGTGCAGACTTTTCCGTTGGTTACATCTCGCGCATCGAGTCTGGTGCCCGCCACCCGAGCCGGGTTGCGCTGGTCACCTTGGCCGCCCGATTGGGAGTTTCCACCGACTTCTTGATCACCGGCGCCGAGCAGGACGAGGCCTTGAGCCGACGCCACGATCTGGATCGCGCCGAGCTCGCCTTGGCGGGCGGCGACATCGCCACTGCCCGAGTCTCGGTTTCCGCGCTGATCGACTCCGGCGCCTTGCGACCCTGGCCCGAACTGCATCGCCGCGCTCAGTTGGTGCACGCACTTGCCCGCGAAGCCGAGGGCGACACCCATGCGGCGATCATCGAGCTCGAGGACCTCTACGCCGCCACCGATGACGACGAGGCCGCTGCGACGCTGAGCATTCCGCTGTCTCGCTGCTATCGCGAGACCAGCGACTTCACGCGGGCGATCGAGATCGGCCAGCGCGGACTTGAGTCCCTGCAAGAGTTGGGGCTGGCTGGCACCACCGATCACATCCGGCTCTCGGTGACCGTCGCCGCGGCGTACTTCGAAGCGGGTCAGGTCGGGGTCGCCACGCGTCTCGCCCGTCGCGCGATCGCCGAAGCGGAAGCGGCCAACTCCCCCGAGGCCCAGGCCGCGGCCTACTGGAATGCCAGCATCATCGAGCGTCATGCCGGCCGCCTCGACAGTGCCGTGAAGCTCGGCACCCGCGCCGTACAGATCCTGCAAACCGGCCATAGCACCCGCAACCTGGGTCGGATGCGCACGCAACTCGCCCTCTTCCACGTGCGGCAACCCGACCTTGAGCCCGCCGAAGCCCAGTCGCTGCTCGAGTTGGCCGGCAACGAACTGCAATGGTCGGCGGCGAGCCCGCTCGATCTGGCTCGCCACCGGGTAGTGACGGCGCGACTGCATCTGCGTCAGGGAGATCCCCGCCAGGCGCGCGCCGCCTTGGGCGAGGTGTTCCCCGACGTGTGCCATCAAGATGCCCTGCTCGCCGCCGAAATGCGGGTGCTCGAAGCGGTCGCCGAAACGATCGAGGGCGCCCCCGTGGGCACGGCGTACGACGACGCCGCGACGCTGCTTGAGCTGCTAAGCCCGGATCGTGGCGCCGCACAGTTGTGGTTCGAACTGGGCGAAGCAGCCGAATCCGCCGGAGATCGGCAGCGGAGTGCGGATGCCTTCCGTCAGGCCGCGATGTGCCTGGGCGCTTCGCGTACCCTGCTCCCGACCTACGACCGAGCGGGCTTCTCCCTCACCACAATGGGCTAGCAGCACCACCCATCGCCACCTCGAGCGCTCACGCGGATCGGGGAGGCTGCGCTTGCCGGCACGGACGCCAGCGTCAGCATGCAGACAGCGGTCAAGAGGGCGGCAATGATGCGGGACATGGTTTGCTCCTTTGTGCGAATGATCTGACGACTTCGATGTGACACCAGTTGGGCACATTTTGGCAACCTGCTGAGGCAAGTTGATTGACGAAGTGTGCAACTTTATGCGGCCGAAAGCCCGCATTGCGACCCCAAACGGCAGTGGACTGTTTGTGGGGGCAGATCCCGCGTGCCATGCTGACGGGGACTACCTGGTCTCGGAGGGAGTCCACAATGTCCCGGTCAACCACTGTTTCGTGGCGATCCAGAGCCGCCGTGATCATGGCGTCGATGGCGTGTGCGATCGTGCTTCTCCCTGTGCCGCCGTCTTTTGCCTACAACACCTTCGGTGGCCACAAGCTCACCCAGGGGGTCACAGGTGAGAAGTACTGGATCAGCTCCACGGCGGCTCCGCACGCAACCGGGATCGACAACTCGTGGTCTGCCTGGAACGCGACCAGCACCCCCATCTCCTATACCCAAACTGCTACTCAAGCCGACAGCAGGATGGACTTCTACAAGGTGTCCAGCGTGAACGACTGGTGGGCGATCACGACCTTTTATGTCGGCTCGACCACGGTCGATCCAGAGAGCACCGACTGGTGGTGGGCCAAGGTTCGCTTGGATGGCGACTTCGCCAATTGCCCGAACAAGCAGGGAGTCATCGCGCACGAAATCGGGCACGGGATGGGTCTGGCCCACGTCTTCGGCGGCACCGCCCGACTGATGCGGAACAACATCGCCTCGATCACCACCACCACCCCCAAGCCGGACGATGTCGACGGAATCAATTCGCTCTACTAAGCACCCACAATCGACCTAGAAGGAGGCGCACGTGGACGAGTTGCACTTGCAGGCGACCCGACGGGCACGACGGGTGTCTTTTGGCGTCGGCCTGGGCGTCCTCTTCGTGGTCGGCTCGGTGATCGGTGTCTCGGCGTTCGTCACCGACGGTGGATCCCCGGACGAGGCGCGCGACACGCTCAGCCAGGCAGAGCCCCGCGAGCGTGCAGCCAACGCCGTGGCTGGGAGCTCGCGAGCGGCTCCCGGGCCGGTTTCGGCCACCTTCGGCAGCAGCGCCGCGCTCAAGCACAACTTCGAAACCATCGAGGAACTTGCCACGGCCCCTGAGGTGGAGGCGATCGTCATCGGCAAGATCTCGAACGTGAGTTATGAGTCGCAGGAAGGTTGGGCGAAGACGGTCCTCACCGTTGAGGTCTCCAAAGCCCTTCACGGCACGACCATGTCGACCGTGGTGGCTAGCGAAGATGGCGGCTTCTTGCGGGCCAGTGAGGTGATGGCCGAGATTGCGGAGAAATACCCCGAGCTTGACCAGAAGATCGACCCCCAGAGCTATGTCGACATGATCTTCGAAGGTGCCGCGCACCCGAGGGTCGGCGAGGAGGTCCTCTTGTTCTTGTGGCACGACCCCAACCCCGGTCATGAGGGCGACTTCATGGAGATCGGCTCGGTTTATGGCCGCTTCACCCGGGGCAGCGACGGCCAGTTCCACCGGGCCGGCGATACCACCGGGATGGAGCCCACGGTGTCGTTGAGCGAGCTCGAAGCGATGCTGCACAAGCGCTGACCCGCGGGTGCGCCTGGGCGCAGCTAGCCCGGGGGACGTCGTACGACGCGCGCGGGATGGGTGGGCGGCGGTGGGGCGACGATATAGCCCTCCTCGAGTGCGCCGTACACCTGCAGGGCCCCTTCTCGGTGATGCCAGAGCCAGGCGAGGTGGGCACAGAAGACGGCATCGATTTCGTCCTCGATGCGGTTGAGGTCCCCCCGCTGCGGGGCAGCGACCATCGCCCGCACCTGGCCCCAGCGTTCGTTGTCCGACAGGCACAGTTCGGGCACCGTCTCAAGGAGGCGCACCAGTTCGACAAACCCGGTCCGGCGGTCTGGCCCCTTCTTATAGAGCACCCGCTGGGGCAACTCAAACAAGCCGACCATCCCCGGATGCGGATAGACCTCGATGCACACCGGTTTGCCGGGCTTCCCCCTCTCCTCGGGGTCGACCCGCCACCCACGTGCGGCCGCGATGGTCTCGGCGCGCGGAGGGTCGAAAAGTGGATTGCCGCGGTTGGAGGGATAGGGCCCGGCGTAGTACTTGCCGTAGGCGCGCTGCACCTCACGCTCGGCGCGCCGCTGGCCCGTGGCATTGGGTACGACGAGCGGGGCGTCCACCGCCGCCACAATGACCGGGCCGCCCACCGCGTCGATCCAGGCGTGGATGTCGTTATCCGAGACTGCCGTGCCCGAGGCAAGCAGGAGACCGGCCTCATCCACCACCGCCAACCCTGTGCGCGTCTTGGCGCCCCACGCCAAGTCGATGCCGACGAATCGTGGGCCGCTCACTGGTCCACCCTAGGCGGTAGCACGGGCCTCCCTCGGCCGCGACAACACGGCCGCGGCGGCATAATCTGACCCATGACCACGCAGGCGCTCGACATCGTCGATCAACCCGGTCGGACACCTTGGTCACGCCGACGCCGGATGGTGGTTGGCCTGGTGGTCGCGACGCTGGTCGCGGCGTGTTTCCTCGCCGACCAGCGGGCCTACGCCACGGAGCAGCGCGCGATCGCGGACTGCACACTCAACGCTCGGCTCGCCATCAAGGGGTCAACGGCGGCCGTTGACGCGCTCGTCTCCTACATCCGGCCAACGTTGGAGACGGACATCAAGGCACCCCTGCGCCGAGACCTCTACGCGATGGTCGCGGAGAAGGCGATCGGCCACGACACCGAACTGGTCGCTGCGCGCCGGGCCTGCGATTCAGTTCGCATCTGGCCGACCCACAGGGCACTGCGGGAACAAAGCGCCGCGTGCTCGGCCCAACTATCGGCGTACGTCGGCCTCGTCAACGCCATCGCCGCCGACGGCCACGCCGCGATGATGCAACGCCCCGCCGCGGAGGGTTGTGCTCGGTGAAGCCCGAGTGAGTCGGGCACACTAATCCCATGCCCGAGGACTTCATCGTCGCCCGCAATCCGGACGGTGACTCGAAGTTGCCCTACCTCTTGCGCATCCCCTTGGGCGAGCACGGGGTGATCCTCAAGGCCGGCGATAAGTGGCCGCGACTGGCGAAGGTCTACTGCCATCGCGTCGAATCCTGGCCAGCGGAGGTCGAGGAGATCGAACGAGTGCCGACCCGTAGTTGTGTACGCCGGGGTGCCTCGATCGATCTGGTGCTCGATCGCGCCAGGGAGAACCGCTCTCAGCTGGTCATCACGACCATCCGGGGCGGGCGTCAGGCCATCTTCTGGCAGACGGCCCGGACCGCGAAGCAGGCGCGACCGGCGGTGAAGGTACCCAACGCCCGGGCTGGCGGCGTACCCGATCTCCATGTTGTTGTCGACTCCCACGAGCGGTACGCCTATACCTTTGCCGACCGACAGGTGACAGTGACCAAGGCGGCGTTGGCGGCTGGCGACTATGCGGTGGTGCGTCACGACACTCTGATCGCCACGGTCGAGCGCAAGAGTCTGGCCGATCTCGTTTCGAGCCTGACGACGGGGCGGTTGAAGTATCAGCTGGCCGACCTGGCTGCCGTCCCTCGCGCAGCGATCGTGGTCGAAGATCGCTATTCGGCGATCTTCAAGCTCGACCGAGTGCGCCCCGCAATCGTGGCCGATGGCCTGGCCGAATGTCAGGTGCGCTGGCCGAGCGTGCCGATCATCTTCTGCGAGACCCGCAAACTCGCGCAGGAGTGGACCTATCGCTTCCTGGCCGCAGCTGTGGTCGGGATGGGCGAGGAGCACGTCGGCGAAGATGCGATCGCCGGTCTCACAACAGCCAAACCACTAGCGCCAGCACCACCGACTACCGCGGAGGTTCGTGCCTGGGCGACGCTGCACGGGTACGACGTGTCCGACCGTGGCCGGGTGCGTGCCGACATCGTGAGGGCTTACCTGACGTACCGCGACGGCTAAGCAGGCACTGGACACGTCCGCCGTGGGCGTCATGATGGTCAACGGCGCCACCCTGGTGCATCGCGTGGCCAAACTGCTCCGTGAGGTCTCCCTGGCGCCGCGGTCCCTGCTCATCGCGGTGATGGCGATCCTGGCCACCTACGTGATCGCCTCCAGCGTCCTTCTGTGGGAGCTCGAACGCGGTGGCCCGTTCGCTCGGGATCCCGACCACGAACGCGAGCCATCCGCGCCCGATCTGATCTTCCCTGAGTCAGCGGTCGAGCAAGCCGAAGGGTTTTCGTCCGGCGTTTGTCGACTACTTGTTCGTGGGCTTCACGATGTCCACCGCGTTCAGCCCCACCGACACCATGCCGGTGTCGGCGCGGGCCAAGATCGTGTTTCATGGTGGGTGCGAGCATCGCGATTTCCACGATCGCGTTGGTGGCCGCTCGCGCTGCCAACATCTTGTAGGGCAGGCGAACTTATGCGGACCACTCTCCCCTCCCCCAGGTGGTGGTGGGCACTCATCGCGCTCCCTCCCCTGCTGGCCGTTCTCACCAACGTAGTTGCCCCGCCTCCCCACGGTCATTGGCTGGAACACCTTGGTTCGGCCAACCTCAAGGCGACCCAACTACTGCTCCTGATGGCGATCACCGTGGCTCTTGGACCGCGCAGGCTCGGCGGACTCCTCCTCGTCTGCCTGGGTGGGGCCGCTGTCGGGATTGTGTTGCAGTCAGTCGGTGACTACCAGGTGGCGAAGTCGATTTGGCGTACGGCGGGCAACCCCGGCTTCGGTATCGGCTATGACGCGGGGCACGCGCTCTCGGAGAAGGGTGACCTGCTCGTCGTGATCTCCGGAATAGCCTTTGCTGCTGTGGCCGGAGTGAAACGCAGAGTCTCGCTTCCGGTGGCCATCGGTGCGGGAGCGCTGGCGATCATCCCTCCACCGTTCTTCTGGCCAGCCTTAGGAATCCTCGTGATCATGCTGGTCTGGCTCTCACGACAACCCAACGGACCGTCTCACTGACGCAGTCGCTTTAGGTGTCCAGACTTACCCAGCGAGCCGGGGCCACCAGCACGAGTCCCGCAGCGACGACGGAGGCGATCGCGGCGACCACCAAACCCAAGGTCGCGCCCTGGCGATAGACCGGGATGAGCAGCATCGGCGCCAACGCGCCACCGAAGAACTGACAGGCAAGCATGAGCGAGGCGGCGCCCCCGCGGTTTGCGGGGCTGCTCCGCACTGCCATTGAGTTGACCACAACCCGACACGCGAGACCGGCGACCCCGCTCAGTCCCAGGGCGCCGATCAATACCGACAACGTCGGCGACACCCCGGCCACCACCGACCCCGCGCCCAGAGCCAGGCAGCCGAGGGCGCCGAAGCGACGTACGCCGAAGCGGTCCAACTGTCGGCCGATCAGGCTCCCGGCGACCAGCCCGGCCGCCCCGAAGGTGGCCACGACGAAGCCACGGGGACCCGGCGTCAGCCCGAACCGGTCGGCGGCCAGCAGCGCGCCGAGGGAGTTGATTCCGACGCTGGTGAAGTAGGCCAAAGCGGCCACCAAACAGGCAAAGGTCAATCGAGGGTTCGCCAGAGCGTGCCAGCCCCCGGCGGCGTGGCCGTCGGTCGCCGATCCCCCAGCGTCGGGCGGCGGTTGGGTGGCCAGCGCTAGGGCAGCCACGAGCGTCACGGCAAATCCCAGCCGCCAGTTGACGATCGCCAGCAACCCACCGATCACCGGAGCGAAACTCAACCCCGCCGCCTGCACGCTGCCAAACAGCCCCAGTGCGCGGCCGAGCCGTTGCGGACTGGTCACCTCAGCGAGCGCTGCCATCAGGATCGGGGTGGTGAAGGCGTTGGCGATGCCCTGCAGCCCGCGTCCGAATAGGAACAACGGTGCTTGGGGAGCCAGGACGCACAGCAGCGACGCGGCGGCGTACCCGAGATAGGCAAACTGGACCGTGCGCCGTCGACCCCAGCGCTCCGCGAGCGTCCCCGAGACCAGCATGAACCCGGCGAAGGGCAACAGATAGACCGTCAGGCTCGCCGCCGCAACCGACAACGACGTGTCGAGTCCATCGCGCAACTCAGGCAGGATCGGCATCACCATGGCTCCGCCGAAGGGTCCGAGGAAACCACCCACATAGAGAGGCCACACCTGGGGCGCCACCGCGGTGGCTCGCCCTAGCGGGCTGACTGAGGACACACGGGTCAGCCTAAGGCGCGACGGGGCGTCGGCAGCCGTGCGGGACGCGATTGGTGAACGGGAGCACGATCGTGACCGATGACGTGGGAAGGCGGATGCTTTCCTCACTGGCTACGTCGTAGAAGATGGCGGTGCCATCGTGCGAACCCAGGTAGAGCAAGCAATCGCGACTCTCGACGTCAGCGAGTCCGTTGTCAGTTCCCGAGACGCTCTCGACCCGGGCAGGGACGGCCTGCACCGCCAAGATCGGGATAGCGACGAATCCGCTCGGATACACGTTGCGCACGGCATAACCCTTGGCCGCTTCTGCGCCCATCAACCAGGCCAGGCAGGGCAGTCCTGCCACCACGATCACGACCGCGGCCACCACCGAAGTGCGGAGCACCGTACGAACACCCTCGCGCACTCCCACGCGTCGAGTTCGACGTGCCGCCGCGACTGCCGTCTGCCAACCCAGCCGCACGCCCACGATCACCACTGCAACAACAAAAACCAACTCAAAGGCGCCAACCAGCTGCGTTGCCAGAATCTCCGAGTACCCGTAGCCGACTTCCTCAGGAGTGGCGCGCAACTGGAGATAGAAGAAGAGGTACGCCAGCCTCAGCACGCCGTACAGGACCGCGCCGACGACACCCAGCAAGGGAGCGGCCACTCGCACCAGCCAATCGAGCACCTCCCGCGAAGCGTCGCCCGTTGTCGCTTGGTCGGCGTTCATCAGCGAAGCACGAACCCGCACAGACTTCGACAGTTCACCGGCAGCGGGTCGAGCCAGAAGCCGTACTCACCCGCGAGGGTCTGTTCCGTCGGCGTCCAGTCGAATGCCCCTTCACCGTCAGCGCCGATCGTGATCGAGTCGGCATCGGCGAAACGTGGGTAGTCACTCAGCCCAGTCACAGGGTCTCGAGGTGTCCCCGGGCCGTAGACGTGCGGCACGAGGGATCCGGGAGAATAGCCGGCCAGCGCGACGTGCAAGGTCTCACCCGGGCCCAGGTCCGTGGCGGCCATCACTATCCTGGCCTGAGTTGCCGGCTCGACGCGGATCGTCCCCGAGTACGGCGCCGTCGTGGGGCCGCCATCGGGGCCGGCAATCGAGAAGGAATACTGCCCGACCCCATCCACAACGGGATCCCCGAAGCCGGGGACAAAGCGCCACTGCCACGCGGACGCGAACGGAGCCGCCACCGTCGACAGCACGGTGCCGTCGGCGGCAGTGACGCTGATCGCTGGAGCAGTGGTCCAACCCAGATCCTCGAAACAGATCCACACGGTTTCGAGTCGCTCAACCGTCACAGAGGCAGGCACGCCCGCATCGACGTGACCACACTTCTCCTGTAGAACGGATTTCAGGAACGCCTGGATCAGCCCGGGGCTTTCCTCAGCCTCGCCGCCCACCGAAGGAGTCTCCTCAGGTGAGGCTGAAGGGTCGGGCGTGGCTGACTCCGAGGTCGAAGTCGATTTCTGGCCTCGGGACGGCGGATCGCCGCTCGTCTGATCCGGCAGTGACCCAGGGTCGCGGCCCCCGTCGGACGCGGAGGCGCACCCCGCCAGCAGCACTACTGCTGCGATCCACATTCGCCACAGAGTCAACGCGGCCTCCCGCGAGGAGGTGATCTTTCAGGATCGTCCCGCTAGCGAGGCGTAGTCAAGAGGGTCACTGTGAAGTCGTATCGAACGGTCACCAGGCGTAGGCCTCCGGAGCCGGTTTGGCGCCGTTCGGACCAGGCGGAGGAAAAAGCTCATCGAGTCGGGCGAGGGTCTCGTCCGACAAGGTGATCTCGGTGGCCCGCAGCGTCCCATTGAGTTGCACGAGGGTGCGCGGCCCGATGATCGGCGCGGTCACTCCCTCCCGGGAGAGGAGCCAGGCAAGTCCGACATGGGCGGGATCCTCGCCGAGCCCGGCGCAGAGATCTTCGTACGCCGCAATCGTCGTGCGATGTTCTTCTAGACCGTCTGCCGAGCGTCCCTTGCCGGAGCGAGCACCGGTCTCCTCACGCTCTTTGCGGATCGCACCGGACAGCAGACCGCCGTGCAGCGGCGACCAAGGGATAACGCCCAACCCGTAGGCGATGGCCGCCGGCAGCACCTCGAGCTCGACCCAGCGGGTCATCAGGTTGTAGATCGACTGCTCGCTGACCAGGCCGAGGAAGTGGCGCGATTTCGCGGCCTCTTGGGCTTGCGCGAGATGCCACCCGGCGAAGTTGGACGATCCGACGTACAAGATCTTGCCCTGAGCGCGCAGCACCTCCATCGCCTCCCAGATCTCCTCCCACGGAGTAGATCGGTCGACGTGATGCATCTGGTAGAGATCGATGTAGTCGGTCTGCAGGCGCTTCAACGACGCATCGCAGGCCCGTCGGATGTTGAGCGCCGACAGGAACGTGTCGTTGGGCCAGTCGCTCATCGAGCCATAGAGCTTGGTGGCGATCACGGTCTTGTCGCGGCGCCCACCGCCTTGGGCAAACCAGCGCCCGATGATGTGTTCGGTGATCCCCGCACCCTGTTCCCAGCCGTAGACGTTGGCGGTGTCGAAGAAGTTGATGCCGTGCTCATGGGCCGCGTCCATGATCGCGTGGCTGTCGGGCTCGGAAGTTTCGGGACCGAAATTCATGGTGCCGAGGCACAACCGGCTGACTGATAATCCGCTGCGACCAAGATGGGTGTAGTCCATGGGCTCACTCTGTCACCACGCAGTCACCAGGCATAACCCACCAGTGCGCCGGGAGTCGCGATGACATATCTGCCCTCCCCGGCAGGGATCGCACCCTCGGTCACCGCGCGCTTGGTCAACTCCGTCAACGGTGCCTGCGTCCCGTCAGGGTGGCAGGGGAAGGCGAGCCGGGCGCCCGAACGATCGTCGGCGTACGACGCTCGCTCGCCTGCGCACCACCACACGGAGTCCGCAGGCACAGGTTCGGCCGTGCCGTCGACCGGCGACACCAGCCCGACGCCGGCCTCTTCAACCACGACGATCCGATCGTTGGTGAGGACGGTCGCTCGCCGACCCATGATTCTGGCCGCGGCCTTCACAGCAAAGGAGCGCGACCACAACACCTCACCGGTGTCGGGGTCAAAGCCTTCGAGTGCCAGCGACAGGTCCCTGAAACGGACGGGATCGCCCTTGCGGTTGACCGCTCGACCAGCCACCCGGCAACGCACATGGGCGGCGGCCGGGCTGATCTCTTCGGGAAGGCACAAGGTGGTGAGCCCGCGGTCGGCCCACAGGATGCTCCCCGAGCGGGCGGAGAGACTCACCAAGTCGTAGCGCTCGGCGAGGTTCAGGGCGACCCGGCGACCTGCCTCGAAGGCCCGCACCTGGGCCGGGTCGAACGGCAGCCCCACGTGGCCGACGTAGGTCCCGTCCTGGGGAGCGAAGTCGAATTCCCAGCCAAAGCCCGTGTCGTGTCCGGTCCCGAAGACCATCTCGAGGGGTTTGCGCCACACCACTGTGCTTCCCCGGCGTCGCAGCAAGGTTTCGGACTCAGCTTCGCGGAGCACAAACAGTCCGTCCCCGAGCGACACCAATTCTCCGGAGCCGATGGGCCCGGGCTCGGGCTCGGCGCGCAATGCAAGCGCGGTCAGATCCAGCCGGTGTTGCGCGGAGTCGCCACCCACCACCATCCCGGCACACACGTCGGTCCCGTCGGTGCACACCGACAACGGCTCGAGGAGCAGCAGCGGGCGTGAGGTCCAGGTGACCTCGCCGGACGTGGCCGCCACCACTTCGAGCCGCACCTCGGCGCTCGGGCCGGCGACGGGAGCTGGCACGACGACGTACCTTGCCCCGACGAAGACTTGCGGACCATAGCCACCGGGGATCACGCTCGTGCTGACCGGACGACGCCACTGCACCGTGCCCGAGGCCGTGTCGAGTGCCACCACTTCCAGGTCGTCGCGGCCCGCGCTCGCAACCACGACGGCCAGCCCGTCGCTGACCTCGGGTGCGGAGAGCACGTTGAGCGGGGTCCGCCACGCAGGCTCCACGAACTCGGGCGTCGCCGGCGCGGAGGTGTCGGGCGGCGCCGCCGCCGGGGCGGCATCGCGCTCACATCCTGTGAGCGCGACCAGGACCAGGAGGGCCCACCACCAACGGCAAGGACGTTTCACCATGGCGGTCACGCTAGGTCGATTGAGGACCCGGCGCGACCGGTGGTCAGTTAACCTGTGGATAACTGGGCAGGCCGCCACATTCCCGTGATCGGGACCTCGCTCCGCGGGGGGAAGAACTCCACGATGGGTTCGAAACCGTGGCGCTGATAGCGCACGTTGTTGGCCGGGTTGCTTGACTCCAGATAGGCCGGCATCCCCTCACGGTCGATCCGCAACAAACTCTCGGCCAGCAGTGCCATCCCGAGACCGCGCCCGGAATGCGCGGGATGGGTGCCAAGCAGGCTCAGGAAGTAGTGCGGCTCGTGCTGGGGGTGGGCCGCGTCGAAGCGCTCGAGCAACTCCAGCACTTCGTGGGCTCGCTCCCCCACCAGTTGGCCGAGCAAGTCCGGCAGTCCCGCCTCCTCGGTCTTGGTGAGCTCGGTGCCACCGGGAGGGATCCAGCTAGCCGCCGCCTCCGCGCCGGCGGTCACCAGGACCCAGGGATAGCGCATCGCGCTGCTGACCATCAGCCGCCAGAACAGGGCGTACTGATCCTGGCGCAGCGCGTCGTCCGGAAAGGCCCACGACCAGGTCGGATCCCGGTCGAAGGCCAACGACATGATGCGTACGACGGCATCGAGGTCGGCAGGACCAGCCATACGCACCTCGACGCGGGGCACGGAAGAGTCGGGCATGGGTTTCAGTATGCCCACTCGCCACCGAGTAGCCTCAGCCACCATGCGCGACTTCGAGTTCGAGCCACGGACCGAGCTGTCGGGGCGACGCGGGCGCACGGGTCTGATCACCACGCCGCATGGGCAGATCCAAACGCCCGCCTTCATTCCGGTGGGCACCAAGGGCACCGTCAAGTCCGTGCTCCCCGAAGCGATGGCCGAGTTGGGTGCACAAGGCCTGCTGGCAAACGCCTACCACCTCTATCTCCAGCCCGGCTCCGACATCGTCGACGCGGCCGGCGGTTTGGGTGCGTTCATGAACTGGCCCGGCCCCACCTTCACCGACTCCGGCGGTTTCCAGGTGCTGTCCCTAGGGGTCGGTTTCAAGAAGGTGCTGGCGATGAACACCCAAGGTCTGGGCAACGACGACGTGATCGCCGAAGGCAAGCAACGACTGGCCAAGGTCGACGACGACGGAGTGACGTTCACCAGTCACCTCAACGGCTCCAAACATCGCTTCACCCCCGAGGTGTCGATCCGAATCCAGCACGAACTGGGCGCCGACATCATCTTCGCCTTCGACGAGTGCACG
The DNA here is from genome assembly GCA_963814245.1 of uncultured Actinomycetota bacterium. Classification (GTDB taxonomy): domain Bacteria; phylum Actinomycetota; class Actinomycetes; order Propionibacteriales; family Nocardioidaceae; genus Nocardioides. The sequence continues at coordinate 86,069 of CAWFBY010000003.1, read as the reverse complement.
ACGTTGATGAACACCAGGGACTACCAGGAGGCGGCCGTACGCCGCACGCAGGCCTGGGCTCAGCGGTGCCTCGATGAACACGCCCGGCAAACCGCGGAGCGTGGGCACCGCCCCTACCAGGCGCTCTTCGGAGTCGTGCAGGGCGCGCAATACGAAGACCTCCGGCGGCAGGCGACCCGTGACCTGGTCGCGCTGCGCTCGGCGTCGCCGCACGAATGGGACTTCGATGGCTATGGCATAGGCGGGGCGCTCGAGAAGGAGAACCTCGGCACGATCGTGGGCTGGGTGTGCGAGGAGTTGCCGGACGACAAGCCCCGCCATCTGCTCGGCATCTCCGAGCCGGACGACTTCTTCACCGCGATCGAAAACGGTGCGGACACCTTCGACTGTGTCTCGCCCTCGCGGGTTGCGCGCAATGCGGCCCTTTATTCACGCGACGGCCGATTCAACGTGACCAGCGCGGCCCACCGCCGCGACTTCGGCCCGATCGATGAGGGGTGTGACTGCTACACCTGCACGAACTACTCCAAGGCCTACCTGCACCATCTGTTCAAGGCCAAGGAGATCATCGCCAACACGCTGGCGACCATCCACAACGAGCGGTTCATCGTCACCCTGGTCGACCGGATCCGAGCCAGCATCGACGACGGCACATTTGAGGATTTCCGAGCGGAGTTCCTCGGCCGCTACTACGCGTCGGCTAGGCCGTCAGACCCTCGCGGCGCTTGATCGCGGCGATCACGGCGTACGTCACCGGCAACAGCACGATCTCTACCAGCACCTTGTAGACGTAGCCCGTGATCGTGAAGCTGAGCAACGAGCCCCAGGTGGGAAAGACCCCCACGAAGGCGATGAAACAGAAGAGCGCGGTGTCGGCAAACTCCCCCACCACGGTGGAGCCGACGAGTCGCTGCCACAACGGGCCGCGCGCGCGTTCTTTGAGGCGAACCAACACGTAGGCGTTGAGAAACTGCCCAGCGAGGTAGCCCGCGAGGCTCGCGATCACGATCCTCGGCACGAAGCCCAGCACGGCTTTGAACGCTTCCTGATTCTGATAACCCGGGCCGGGCGGAGCCAGGCCCACCACGAGGAAGGTGACCGAGGCGAGCGCCGCCAGGCCAAAGCCGACCCACACGGCGAGGCGCGCTCGCTTGAAGCCGTAGACCTCCGCCAGCACGTCCCCCAAGACGTAGGTCAGCGGAAACAGAAAGGCCCCGCCATCGGTGAAGATCCCGTCAAGGACCGGCATCGTCTCGACGACCGTGATCGTCTTGGTCGCGGCGACGTTCGAGATCAGCAGCAGCCCACAGAACACCGCGAGCACGACGGCGTACGTCGTACTCGGCGTCGAAACGTAGGTGGCCGAGCGAGTGGTCGAGGTGGTTGTCACGGGAGCGCAGCCTACCGGTTGGCGGAGCGGGCTCCGACCGATGAGACTGGGCCCCATGACTCTCCACGACACCCTCGTGACCCGGGCCCGGGTCGCTCTCGACGCCTGCGGTGCGACCCTCCCACCCGGTGCCGCCGGCACGGCGCGTTCGCCCATCGACGGATCGACCCTCTTCCCGGTCGGCAACGCGACCACGGCCGACGTGGAGGCCGCCATCGAGGCCGCGCACGCAGCGTACCTCGCCTGGCGCACGGTGCCGGCGCCCGTGCGCGGCGGGCTGGTCAAACGCTTCGGGCGACTCCTCGAAGAGCACCACGAACACCTGGCCGACCTGGTCACCATCGAGGTCGGCAAGATCCGCGCCGAGGCGCACGGCGAGATCCAAGAGATGATCGACATCTGTGAATTCGCGGTCGGGCTGTCCCGGCAACTCGAAGGCCGCACCATGCCCTCGGAGCGGCCCGGCCACCGACTCATGGAGACCTGGCATCCGGCCGGCGTAGTGGCGGTCATCTCGGCCTTCAATTTCCCCGCCGCCGTATGGTCCTGGAACACCGCACTGGCGCTGGTCTGTGGCGACAGCGTGATCTGGAAACCCTCCGAGCTGACGCCGCTCACCTCGCTCGCCTGTTCGGCCCTGCTCGACCGCGCCATCGCGCAAACGGGTGCGCCAGCGGGACTGCATCACCTGGTGCTGGCCGATCGTGACGACGCCTCGGCGCTTCTGGACGACCGTCGGGTGGCCGTCGTTTCCGCCACCGGGTCCGAGCGCATGGGCGCGGAGGTCGCTCCCCGGGTTGCCGCCCGCTTCGGACGCACAATCCTCGAGCTCGGCGGCAACAACGCCGCGATCGTCGCCCCGTCCGCCGACCTGGATCTGGCGCTGCGCGGAATCGTCTTTGCCGCTGCGGGGACCGCGGGCCAACGGTGCACGTCGATGCGTCGGGTGATCGCACATCGCTCCGTGGCGGACGCGTTGACCGAGCGCGTCGCTGCGGCGTACGCCGGCCTGCCGGTGGGCAATCCGCTCGACGACGCGACCCTAGTCGGTCCCCTGATCAACCAACCGGCCTACGACAAACTGCAGGCGGCGATCGCCCGCGCCGTGGCGGCGGGGGGCGAGCTGGTTGTCGGCGGCGAACGCGTCGAGGTTGCCGGCGCGGAGGCCTATTACGTCCGGCCGGCACTGGTGCGGATGCCCACCCAGGCCGACGTGGTGGGTGAGGAGACCTTCGCGCCGTTGCTCTACGTGTTGACCTACGACGACCTCGACGAGGCGATCGCCCTGCACAACAATGTCCCGCAGGGCCTCTCTTCGGCGATCTTCACGCTGGATCAGCGCGAGGCCGAGATCTTCATGTCAGCGGCGGGCTCGGACTGCGGCATCGTCAACGTGAACATCGGCACGTCCGGAGCCGAGATCGGCGGAGCCTTCGGTGGGGAGAAGAACACCGGCGGTGGTCGCGAGTCGGGGTCGGACGCGTGGCGCGGCTATATGCGTCGGGCCACCAACACGGTGAACTACTCCGATCAGTTGCCGCTCGCCCAGGGCGTCAACTTCGGGTGAGCGTGCCGCCGTCGGACGTGATCAGGGACGTCAGCGCGACTTAGTGGCGGGATAGTGAGTCACCTGGTGGCTCAGAATCCCGCCATTCATCACCCACGATGATCCACGGGTCCCCGGGGAACCCGTGTGGATCGAAGCGATCCAGCAACTGATCTGGGGCCACCAACTCCCCCCCGTCGCTTAGCCCTAGGGAATGGGCGAGACGACTCAGCACCATGGCCGGCGATACGCCCAGCTCCTGCAGTTGGGGCAAGGTCACCGCGCCATCGCGCTTCGCGAGCCGTTGGCCCTGCGTGTTGAGCACGAGCGGCACGTGGGCATACGCCGCTCTCGGCAGCCCGAGCAGATCCCCGAGATGGGCCTGCGCGGGGGTGCTCGGGAGCAGATCGTCGCCCCGGACCACCTGGTCGATGCCCTGATCCGCGTCATCGACGACCACCGCCAGGTTGTAGGCGATCATCCCGTCGTTGCGCCGCAACACCAGGTCGTCCACCGGCGCGGTCACCTCGCCGTGGCGCTGGTCCACGATCGTGATGCGTCGAACCGTGGATCGCAGGCGCAGGGCCGGGGGTCGGCCCTGCGCTCCGCGAAGACGCCGGTCCGCATCCGAGAGTGATCGACACGTGCCGGGATAGCCGCCAGGACTATCCGGCGGGCGCTGGGGAGCAGATCCCGCTTCGCGAATCTCGCGGCGGGTGCAATAGCAGGGGTAGGTCAGCCCCGCCTCGGTCAGCTGCGCCAACGCCGCGTCGTACACGTGCGAGCGGCGCGACTGATAGACCACCTCGCCGTCCCAATCCAGACCGAGTGCCGCGAGATCCGCCAACTGACGACGGGCGGATCCCGCGACTACCCGCTCGCGGTCGAGATCCTCGATGCGGACGACGACGCCCCGACCGCTCTTCCGAGCGAACAGCCAAGCCAGGAGCGCCGTGCGCAGGTTGCCTAGGTGCAGATCACCCGTCGGGCTGGGCGCGAACCGACCCTTCACGTCGCCTTAGCTGCAGCCAGACGTGCTGCCACAACCTTCGCAGACATAGCAGGACCCGGCGGGCCGCATCTTGGTGCCGCAGGTGAGGCACAGCGGACTGTCCACAGCGTGACCGGTGATCTGCTCCAGCAGCTCGGCTGAGGTGCGTGCGGTGACCTTCGCCTCGGCGGGCCGAGCCACGACCGGCGCCTCGTCGGCGTCCACGACATCTTCGATGATCTCGATCGGCACGACCTCGTGGTGGTCGGCCTTGAGCGACTCGGCCTCGGACACCTCGACGATCGGCTCGTAGGAGCCGGTTTCGAGGTGCCGCTGGCGCTCCGCGGCGGAGTAGATGCCGAGCATCGAGCGCTCCTCGAAGGACATGTAGTCCAGGGCGAGGCGACGGAAGATGTAGTCCATGATCGACTGCGCCATCCGCACATCGGGGTCATCGGTGAGTCCGGCCGGCTCGAAGCGCAAGTTGGTGAACTTCGCGACATAGGTCTCCAGCGGTACGCCGTACTGAAGGCCGATCGAGACCGCAATCGAGAACGCGTCCATGACGCCTGCGAGCGTCGAGCCCTGCTTGCCGAGCTTGAGGAAGACCTCACCCAGACCGCCGTCATCATGGGCGCCCGAGGTCATGTAGCCCTCGGCGCCACCCACGGTGAACGACGTGGTCCGCGACAGGCGCGACTTGGGCAGACGCTTGCGCGTGGGGCGGTATTCGACCACGGTCTTGGTCTCGACGACCTCGGGGACCGCGCCGCCGGCGGGGACGGCCGAGTCGGCACCCTTCGCCTTGGCATCGGACAGCGGCTGACCGACCTTGCAGTTGTCGCGGTAGATCGCGGTCGCCTTGAGACCGAGCTTCCAGGACTGGAGATAGATATCCTCGATCTCCTCGACCGTGGCGCTTTCGGGGAGATTGACGGTCTTGGAGATCGCGCCGGACAGGAACGGCTGGCAGGCAGCCATCATCCGCACGTGACCCATCGGCGCCAGCGAGCGCGCACCCATGGCGGTGTCGAAGACCGGGTAGTGCTCGGCCTTGAGCCCGGGAGCGTCGATGACATGGCCGTGCTCGGCAATGAACTCGACGATCGCCTCGACCTGCTCGGGCTGGTAGCCCATCTTCACCAGTGCCCGCGGGATCGTCTGGTTGACGATCTGCATCGAGCCACCACCCACCAGCTTCTTGAACTTCACCAGGGAGAAGTCCGGCTCGATGCCCGTCGTGTCGCAGTCCATCATGAAGCCGATGGTGCCCGTCGGAGCGAGGACCGAGGCCTGCGCGTTGCGGAAGCCATTGACTTCACCGAGCTTGACGACCGAGTCCCAGGCGGCAGTGGCCAACTTGTGTATGTCGCCGTCGACCGCGCCGATCGTGCGCACGGAGTCGTTAGCGGCCTGGTGCTTGCGCATGACCCGCTTGTGGGCCTCCGCGTTGCGCGCGTAGCCGGCGTACGGGCCAACGACCGCAGCCAATTCGGCGGACCGCTGGTAGGAGGTGCCGGTCATCAGCGACGTAATGGTGGCGGCCATCGCCCGGCCACCATCGGAGTCGTAGCCCAGGCCCATGGCCATCAGCAGCGCGCCCAGGTTGGCGTAGCCGATCCCGAGCTGGCGGTAGTCGCGGGTCGTGTCACCGATCGGCTCGGTCGGGAAGTCGGCGAAGCAGATGGAGATGTCCATCGCGGTGATGATCACCTCAACGGCCTTGGCAAACAAGGCGGCGTCGAAGGTGTCGTCTTCCTTGAGGAACTTCAACAGATTGAGCGAAGCGAGGTTGCACGAGGAGTTGTCCAACGACATGTATTCAGAACACGGGTTGGAGGCGGTGATCCGGCCCGTCTCGGGGTTGGTGTGCCAGTCGTTGATCGTGTCGTCGTATTGCAGGCCGGGGTCGGCGCAGGCCCAGGCGGCCTGGCTGATCTTGGCGAACAACTCACGGGCGTCGACCGTCTCGATCACCTCACCGGTGCCGCGCGCCTTGAGGCCGAAGCTGGTGCCCTCTTCAACCGCACGCATGAACTCGTCGTTGACCCGCACGGAGTTGTTGGCGTTTTGGTATTGCACCGACGTGATGTCCGCGCCGCCGAGGTCCATGTCGAAGCCGGCGTCGCGCAGAGCGCGGATCTTGTCCTCTTCCTTCGCCTTGGTCATCACGAACTCTTCGATGTCGGGATGGTCGACGTCGAGAACCACCATCTTGGCCGCGCGACGTGTCGCGCCGCCCGATTTGATGGTGCCGGCAGACGCATCGGCACCGCGCATGAAGGAGACCGGGCCGGACGCCGTACCACCAGAGGAGAGGAGCTCTTTGGAGGAGCGGATCCGAGAGAGGTTGAGGCCGGCACCGGAGCCGCCCTTGAAGATGAAGCCCTCTTCCTTGTACCAGTTCAAGATGGAGTCCATCGAGTCGTCGACCGACAAGATGAAGCAGGCCGACACTTGCTGCGGGCTCTGGGTGCCGACGTTGAACCAGACCGGAGAGTTGAAGGAGAAGTACTGGTTGACCAGCAGCCAGGTCAGCTCGTGCTCGAACAGCTCGGCGTCGGCTGGGGACGCGAAGTAGCCGTGCGCCTCGCCGCCCGCGCGGTAGGTCGTAACCACGCGATCGATCAGTTGCTTGAGGCTCCACTCGCGCACATCGGTGCCGACCGCTCCGCGGAAGTATTTGGTGGTCACGATGGTCGACGCATTGACCGACCAGAAGTCGGGGAACTCCACACCCTTTTGCTCAAAGACCGTCTCGCCGGTCTTCCAGTTGGTCTGCACCACATCGCGGCGCTCCCAGATGATCGCGTCATAGGGGTGCACCCCCTCCGTGGAGAAGACCCGCTGCATGGTCAGGCCGGATGCCTGCCCTGGGCCCTGCTGAGCCTTCGAGGGGGCGACGTTCGCCGTCTCGGTCATGTGTTCTCCTCCATAGTTGCTGTCTCGTCAGTCGTGACGCAGGTTGTTGGTTGTGGCGTTCAATTTGGTGCGCCCGGCACGCAGCTTCCCCACTACGTGCCGGGCAGTTTGGGGTTAGCCGGTCGGCACTGCCGAGGCGGCACGCTCCGCGCGGAGCATCGCGATCTCTGCTTCAAAGTCGTCGGCCGACTCGAAGGCCCGATAAACGCTCGCGAAACGTAGGTAGGCGACTTCGTCGAGCTCACGCAGTGGGCTCAAGATCGCCATGCCGATCTCGTGGGCGGGCACCTCTGCCCAGCCGTCGGCGCGCAACACGTCCTCGACCTCTTGGCCCAGACGAGCCAGGTCATCGTCGGTGACGGGGCGACCTTTGCAGGCCTTGCGCGCACCCGAGATGGCTTTGTCGCGGTTGAAGGGCTCGCTCGCACCTGAGCGCTTGAGCACCGTCAACTGCATCAGCTCCACGGTCGTGAAACGCTTGCCGCATCCGCCTGCGTCCGCCGAGCAGGTGCGCCGCCGTCGAATCGAGCCGCCGTCGTCGGCCACACGCGAATCGAGCACCCGCGTGTCGGTGTTGCGGCAGTACGGGCAGTGCATGAGGCCCCCTCTCGCGGTAATGTGACCGGCGAAATGTGTGGATGAATCGAAGTTCCCTGTGGAGATCTAACAGTTTCCTGTGCGTTAAACATCCCGATCTGTGGAACTAGATGTGGATAACTACACCGGTGTAACTACTAGATGTAGTGGTAACCGTACGTCGGGATCGCCGCCATTGGCAAGCAATGTGGCCAAGATTTCCAAACTGTTCGCGTCCGCGAACAAAACCGCAGGTCAGAGGCCCTATGCCCGGCTTCGCGACGGCGTGTCGCGGCTGCCGATGGCCGCCATCGGGCTCAACCGAGGCAGGCAGGCCCTACTCAACGGGAAGGCGGGCCCTACTCAACGGGAAGGCGGGCCCAACTCAACGGGAAGGCGGGCCCAACTCAACGGGAAGGCGGGCCCAACTCAACGGTTTTGGCTTGGGGGGTGGGGTGGATCAGTCACAATGGGGCGGTGACTCAGGGGGAAGGCAAGCGGGGCGGTTCCAGAAGTCGCCGCGGGGACAAATCGGCGTGGCGGTTTCGGCCCGTGGTGCTGGCGTACGCCGTGGGGATCACCGCCTCGGTGATCGGTTGGGGCTACCTCGTCTTCACAGCGATCGACTTCGGTGGCAGCGCTCGTGCCGGGACCCAGAACGCCTGGTGGTGGCTCGGCGCCGCCACGTTCGGCGCGGCCTTGTGCCTGTTTGTCGGGCTCTCGCTGGTTTCCCGGTTGACCCGGGCTCTGGGTCTCACCTCGCCCCCCGAACCGGCCACCAGTCACGCTGGCGCGTCCGCCCCCAAACGAGCCCGGACCAGAGCCCCCGAAGGGCCGGCCGGGCCGAGCGCGGCACCCTCTGCTTATCCCCCGCCTCCGGCGCCAACACCAGCGCCGGCGCCACCAGTACCCATCGCCGCCTCCGACGGCGAGATCGACCTCTCCCACTTGACGAACCGCCCGGAATTTCAGCCGCGTAGGGCGCCGGGACGTCACGCCAGCGAGTAGCGCTTAACGGTCCTTGACCCGGCGGACGAACTTCAGTCCCGACCAGGTTTGGTCAATCGCGGCGACCTTCACGTCCACGAAACCCAGCTCCAGGCCCAGCGCACGGACCACCGAGTCGTCGAGATCGCAGGTCAGGTTCAGCTCCTTCTGGGCCGCCTTCTTGGGCCAACACACCCACACGCCACCCGCGGTGGACGTGCGCTCGAACAACAGCGGTAGTCGGCGCTCGAGTGCGGCGTACGACAGGTGGAAGGTGACCGTCAGATCCATCGATCCCGGCAGTCTGCGCACGGCCCGCGCCGCCCCCAGATCGCCGAGGTCGACGTCGGTCGGCAACCCGTCGAGGAAGACCACCTGATCGTCCTTGACGCCCAGCTTGCGCGGCAACGGTGTGCCCGAATAGCCGGCCATCGGTCGTCCTAACCCGTGTGCCGGATGCGCGTCACCTGACCGGTCACCCGGAGCACATAGAGAGCCCCGGCCGGCCCAACTTCGAGGTCGACCACCGAACCCGCGGAGAAGCCCGTAGCGAACGCCGAGGTGGAGTCGGCGGCAGGGTCGTAGCGACGCACCCAACCGCCGCAGAAGTCGGCGTAGAAATAGTCGCCCAAAAAGCCCGCGGGGAACGACGGCACGGCTGGGTCATAGAAGGTGCCGCCCGTGATCGCGCACCCGCGCCTAGCCGACGATCCGTGGTGGTAGGCATAGATCGGCGGGGTGTACGTCGGCGCGCTCTCGTCGCCTTCATGGACGGGCCACCCGTAGTTCTTGCCGGCCGCGCCCTGGTTGATCTCCTCCCAGGTCTGTTCGCCGACGTCGTTGATGAACATGGTGTCGGTCCCGGGGCGGAACGCGAGCTTGAACGGGTTGCGCAGGCCCCGCGCCCAGATCGCCCGATTGCGACCCTCGGCCCGGTCATAGAACGGATTGGAATGCGGGATCGCCCCCGAGGCCTTGATCCGCAGCACCTTGCCGAGAACGGTGGCCAGGCGTTGCGCACTCGCGGACACCTGGTTGTCCCCCGAGCTGACATAGAGGAAGCCGTCGGCGCCGAACCCGATCGAACCACCCAGATGGTGGGTGCCCGACAGATCGTCCAGCGCAAAGATCAGTTTGCCGCTCCCCGCGACCGCCTTGTTGCCACGGGCGGTGAAGCGCACCACCCGGTTGTGGGCGCCGCGCGCACCGGTCGCCTTGCGGGTGAAGTCGAGGTAGACGAAGTGGTTGCTCGCAAAATCGGGATCGAAGGCGATGCCGAGGAGCCCCCGCTCGTCGGTGTGGTCCACCACCGAGCGCAGGTCCAGGAAGGTCGCGAGGGTTCCGTCGGGACGTTGGACGCGCACCCGGCCGGCCTGTTCGGCGATGAACAACCGTCCATCGGGCGCGAATTCGAGGTCCACGGGTGCCACCAGGCCGGTCACCACCTGACGAGCGGTGAAACCAGCGGGTACGTCGACCGCCAGGGCCACCCCGCCGGACGGGGCGGCGGAGTGGGCGGGGGCGGCGACCAACCCCAGGGCGGCCAGGAAAACAAGAGGGGACAGGGAAACGAGGCCGGCGAGAGGGCGCTTGAGTGCTTTCACCCACCAGATCATGCCGACACTTGCGCAGAACCGCGAGGGGCGGGGCCACCGTGGCCCCGCCCCTCGTCTTCCCCGGTCCGCCAGCCGGGGTCGAATCTGCTGGCGAAATCTATGGAGCGCTAGTTGCCGATCGGCACCCTGATCCGCTGGCCCGCCTGCAACATCGCGGAGTCGAGCGCGTTGAGTCGTTCGATCCGGTCCACCATCGAGCGCACCTCGCCATCTTCTGCCAGGTCGGCCGCGATGTCCCACAAGGTGTCGCCCGGAGCGACGGTGACCACGCGCGTTGCCTCAGGAACCCCGGCGTGCTCGGTCGCCGCAGACCCGCCGCCCCAGACGAAGGCGGTCGTCAACATCAACATCAGCCCGGCCAGCACGACGGCCAACTGCCCGCGGCGGGTGAGCCGCACCCGGCCGGAACCAGATCGTCCGGACCGCAATTGGCCGGACCGAAACTGTCCGGACCGCATGGGGGCGGCCGGACGAACGCCGAGCGAAGAGGCCGTGGGGGCGAAGGTGATGGTGCTCATGGTTTCTCCTGGGGAAGGTATGAAGCCGATCTCGATCTATGTCTAACGGTCACCACCGACAGTCGCCCTTCGGAACCGAAACGCTGCCCCTCGAGTGGTGATCTCGATCAGACGTTCGATCGAACACATGTACGACGTTAGAGCAGGTGTTCGAAGAAAACAAGCACCAACCCGAACGAATGTTCGACGGCGTGTCGGCCCAGCTGGCGCGACACGCCGTTCGAACACCTGTTTGAAGTCTGAGCGTGATTGGCGCTAGCGTGGGGCTAACGACGTACGGCGACCAGGAGGCAGCACCCCATGGCAAAAGACCCGATGGCAAAAGGCCCGATGGCAAAAGGCCCGATGGCAAAAGACAGGGGCACCAACAACCGGGTGGCCGAATTTCCCGATGGACCTCCCGACGCCACCGGCCTGACTCCGCGCCAACAACGGGTGTTGGCCCACATCAAGGAATCCATCGAGGACCGCGGTTACCCGCCCAGCATGCGCGAGATCGGTGAGGCGGTCGGTCTCCTCAGCTCCTCCAGCGTCGCCCACCAGCTCAAGGTGCTCGAAGAGAAGGGCTTCCTCAAACGCGACCCCAATCGCCCCCGCGCCCTCGAGGTCTTCTTGCCCGAGGTGATGGCCGCGCGTCGTTCAATCTCCTCCTCCGACGATTCCTCGTTTGACCCCACGGGTGTGGGTGACGCGTTGCCGACAGCGTCCTATGTCCCTGTCGTTGGCCGGATCGCCGCGGGTGGTCCGATCCTGGCGGAGGAGCGGGTGGAAGACATCTTCCCGCTGCCCAAGCAACTGGTCGGCGAAGGCACGCTGTTCCTGTTGGAGGTCTCTGGCGACTCGATGGTCGAGGCGGCGATCTGCGATGGTGACTACGTCGTGATTCGTCAGCAGAGCACCGCCAACAACGGCGACATCGTGGCAGCGATGATCGACGGTGAGGCGACGGTCAAGACCTTCCAACGCCGCAACGGTCAGACCTGGCTGCTGCCGCACAACGTCAACTACGAGCCCATCGATGGCACGCATGCGACGGTGCTCGGCAAGGTCACCGCGGTTCTCCGGCGCCTCTGAGTCGACCCGGGCCGCACCCCGCCACCTAGCCCTCGGCGAGGCGCGTCAACGCCTGGCGGACGACCTGCGGATCGGTGGTCATCCACATCGGCGGCAGGCTGGCGCGCAGGAACGAGCCATAACGCGCGGTGACCAAGCGCGGATCTAGGACCGCCACCACCCCCCTGTCAGAGGTCGTGCGGATGAGCCGTCCGGCGCCCTGCGCCAGCAGCAGGGCGGCATGCGTCGCCGCGACCTGCATGAACCCGTTGCCGCCCGCCTTGTCGGCGGCCCGCTGGCGCGCCGACATGAGCGGGTCGTCTGGTCGGGGAAACGGAATGCGATCGATGATCACCAGTTGGCAGGTGTCCCCCGGCACATCGAGGCCCTGCCATAGGCTCAGCGTGCCGAACAGACAGGTGTGCGGATCCTCCACGAACTGCCTGGCCAGTTCGGGCAGTTGGGCTTCCCCCTGTGCGAGCGTGGTCAGATGCGGCAGTCGCTCGCGTACGCCGGCGGCCGCCGCCTCCGCGGCCCGGCGGGAGGAAAACAGGCCCAGCGTGCGGCCGGCGGCCGCGTCCACCAGTCCGGCAATCTCTTCGAGTTGAGCCTCGCCGAGTCCGTCGCGCCCCGGCGCCGGCAGATGCCGGGCGACGTACAAGATCGCCTGCTGGCCATAGTCAAACGGTGACCCGACGTCCAGACCCCGCCAGGGCAACGCCCCCGCGGCTTCCGTCGGCACCCCCCGATCGGTGACCTGCTCGGCAACCTTAAGACCAACCGAGGTGGCCACGGAGGTGAAGTCGCCACCGAGCATCAGCGTGGCCGAGGTAAACACGACGGTCTTGTCGGCCAGCAGCTTCTCGCGCATCGGTGCCCACACCTGCAGCGGTGCCACGCACAGGCGAGCCGGCATCCGCTCCCCCGGCTCGGCCAGCCAGAGCACGTCGGCGTCCGAACCGGCGGCCAGCCGCTCGGTGGTGGCAAACACCTCCTGCACCAACCCGCGCGCCTGGGTGCGACCGGCGTCGGCATCATCGGCCGTCGCTTCTTTGGGGTACGCCGATAGGCAGGCGCGCGCGGCGTCTCGCACCAGGACCAAGGCGTCGGCCAACGCCTCGGGAATCTCGTCCAGACGACCCGGCGGGCAGTCGGTCAGGGCGCTGGTGAGGGCGCCCGCAGCGTCATCGAGCTCGCTCGCCTGGTCTCCCTCGATCCAGCGTTGCGAGCGCTTGGCAGCCCGTTCGACGTCGAGCACCGACAACTCGTCGGTGGCCGCCTGAGTGACCCGGGCGGTGAGTTCGTGGGCCTCATCGATCACGACGGCGTCGTAGCCCGGGATCATCGGCACTCCCTCGATCGCGTCGATCGCGAGCAACGAATGATTGGTGACGATGAGGTGTGATCGTTGCGCTTCCTCTCGCGCGTGCTCGACGAAGCACTCCCCGCCGAAGGGGCACTTGGTCGCCCCGAGACATTCGCGATGAGAGACCGAGACTTGCCGCCACACCCGATCGGTGTGCCGCGGTGCGTTGTCCCGCTCGCCCGATCCGCCGGTGCTGGCTTCCTGCTCGGCCCAGGCGCGCAGCTTCAACACCTCCGCGCCCAGAGACCCCGCCGGAACCTCGACCAGGACGCCCTGTTCATCGGGCGCCCCCTCGCGCACCCGATGCAGGCAGGCGTAGTTCGAGCGACCCTTGAGGACGGCGTACGACGCGTCCACGTCAGGCTCGTCGGCGATCGCCGCTACGAGACGCGGCAGGTCGCGCTCGACGAGTTGGTGCTGCAACGCCAAGGTGGCGGTCGCCACGACAACGCGCTTGTCATGCAGCAGCGCGGGGACGAGGTAGGCCAGCGATTTGCCGGTGCCGGTGCCCGCCTGGACCAGGAGGTGTTGATCGGCGTCGAAGGCCTTGGTCACTGCTTGGGCCATCGCCAACTGACCGCTGCGCTCCTGACCACCGAGTGCCCCCACAGCCGTGGCCAGCACCTCGGCTACGCGAGATTGCGCGTCGGTGGAGTCAGCATCGCGGGTGGGCACCCGAGCACCCTAGTGCGACGAGCACGCGCGGGCGTGAAGGCTACCCACAGGCCTATCGCTGGGGTCGGCGCTTGCCTTCGGATTCGGATTCGGCTTCGTCATCGTCGCCATCATCGTGACTCTCGGCCGCGAAGTGGGGCGTGCCCCCGGAGCAGGTGACGTGCACTTCGACCTCGCGTCCGCCGTCACCGGTTTCCTGGAACTTGACCGTGGCCTCGTGGGTGCCCTTTTCGACCTCGTCGACCTTGAATCCCCCCGCCGGAATCGCTGCCACGTCGGCGATGGTCGTGCCCCGGCAGCCCGCGCTCACCGAGCCGCCCGGCCCCGACCAGGAGCCGCGCTTGACCGGGGTCGGCGGCGGCTGCGAGGACGCAGGCGGGTTGGAAGGCGACGTCTGCGGCTGGCCGGACGGCGCTGGCGAACTGGCGCCCGAACTTGTCGACGGCGCGCCCGTTTCTTCCCCGGGGGACGTGCGAAGCCGACTTGCCGGGTTTGCCCGGCCGGTTGCTCTTCTTGTCCGAGGGCTCCGCCTTCGGGCGCAGCGTGGGTCCGGGTCCCGTGGAGGGGCCCGTCGTCGCGTTGGCGGGATCGCCGACGGAGACCACTTCTTGGCCAGCTCGCGAAATCACGGCCCACACCATGCTGGAGCCCAACAGCACGACGGCGACCCAGGCAACGACCGAGACGATCACTCCACGTCGCGCCATCACGATTTCCTCTCCGAAGCCCTGTGCGTTTGACGCCCGCTTAAGTGTGGGCCCAGTAGCGTGGCCACATGGCCAGCATTCTTGTTGTCGAGGACGAAGACGCGATCCGCAACGCGGTCCGTCGTGGCCTGACCGAGAGAGGGTACGCCGTCGCGACGGCCGCCACGGCCATGAGCGGCCTCGAACACGTGTTGGCCGAACATCCCTCGGTGGTGCTGCTCGATCTGGGCCTCCCCGACGTGAGTGGGCTGACGCTGATCTCGATGATCCGCGCAGCGAGCGACGTTCCGATCATCGTGATCACCGCTCAAGACGACGATCCCACGATGGTCAAGGCCCTCGACAGCGGAGCCGACGACTACATCGTCAAGCCCTTCGGCACCGATCAGGTGGCCGCGCGGATCCGGGCCGTGTTGCGCCGTGGCGGTCGGGCCGCCGATGCTGCTGTCGAGCCCATCCGGATCGGGGACCTCGTCATCGATGAGCGCGCCCGCACAGCAACCATGGCCGGCAAATCTCTCGATCTGGCCCGCAAGGAGTTTGATCTGTTGCTCGCCCTCGCCAATCGCAAGGGTGAGGTCGTCACGAAACGCGAGTTGCTCTCCGAGGTGTGGCAGCAGGCCTACGGCGGCGCCGATCGCACCGTCGACGTACATCTGTCCTGGCTGCGGCGAAAACTCGGTGAGACCGCGGCCGAGCCCCGCTATCTCCTCAGTGTGCGCGGGGTGGGGGTCCGGCTCGTGGAGCCCGAGCCCATCTGATGCGTCGACGGATTTCATGGCTTGTGGTTGCCACCACCTCGACGGTAGTCGTCTCCTTTGTCATCCCCCTGTGCCTGCTGGTGCGCAACCTGGCCGAGGAGCGCGCCATGGCGGCGGCCGACCAGGAGGCGCGCAATGTCGCGATCTTGGTAGCCCAGCTGAACAACAAGCCGCGGCAACTCAAAGATGTCTTCGCAAGTCTGGACCGCCGTGGGGTGCCGGCGACCGGGGTGCTGATGCCCGATGGACGCACCCTGGGCGCAGCCGAGGGGATGACGACCGACGCCGACGTGCTCCAGGTCGCGAAAACCAACACGACGGCACGCACCATCGACGCCAAGGGCGGTCGCGTCGTCCTGCCCGTAGTGATCGGCACCGAGAGCCGGCAGCTCCGCAACGGCCGTGGTGCGCAGCAGCGTGACCGAGGCGGATCTCCATCAGGGGGTGATGCGAGCCTGGTCGGGCATCATCGCGTTGGGGGCCGCCCTGCTGTTGTTGGCGTTGTTGATGGCGTTCCGGCTGGGTCGCCGCGTGAGCGAGCCTTTGCTGCACGTTGCGGACGTCGCCCATCGTCTGCGGGAGGGCGACCTGAACGCCCGGGCCAAGGTGCACGGCACCGAAGAAACCGAGGAGCTGGCACGGGCCTTGAACGGCTTGGCCGAACGCACGGGTGAATTGCTCGCCGCCGAGCGGGCCGCCGTCGGCGACCTGTCGCATCGGTTGCGTACGCCGGTGACGGCGCTGCGTCTCGATGCCGAAGCGGTCACCGAACCCGAGTTGGCCACGCGACTTCAAGAGCACATCGCGACCCTGCAGGTCACCATTGACGCGATCGTCGCAGATGCTCGTCGCCCCGTGCGCACCGATCTGCGCTCCACCTGCGACGCCGCCCAAGCGGTGCGCGCTCGGGTGGCGTTCTGGCAGGTTCTCGCCGAAGACCAGGAGCGGGCGATGACCGTGACGGTGCCCGAGACCCCGGTCATCGTGCCGGTCGCCGAAGACGACCTCACCGATGTGGTCGATGTGCTGATCGACAATGTGTTTGCGCATACGCCCGAACGCACTCCCTTCCATGTCTTGGTGACCTCGGTTGCCGGTCGCGCGTCCCTGGTCGTCGCGGATGCCGGACCCGGCCTCAATCTCGGGGGCCGGGAGGACCGCCCGGGAAGCACGGGGCTCGGCTTGGATATCGTCCGCCGACTGGCCAACGGCTGCGGTGGCGACCTGCTGATCGGTCCCGCCAACGCCGGAGCGGCAGGCGGAACCCGGATCGAGGTCCACCTGCCGCTGGCCGAGCATTGATGATGCGCTCAAACTGAGGACCTAGTCGTCCTCGGGCTCATCTTCGTCTTCGGGCTCATCGGCTTCGTCCTCGTGGTCCTCGCCGTCGTCATCGGCCTCGTCGTCGTCATCGTCGTCGTCGTCGTGCCGCCCGTCGAGGAATGGTCGCCGTCGTCGGAGTCGTCGCCGGTCGAATCATGGTTGCCCTCATCCGAATCGTCGTCGGAGTCGGTGCCACTGTCGTCGCTCTCAGAACCCGAGCCGGGCAGGACCACGGTCTCCACGACCTCGGTGACACATTCGTCACCCTGAAGGGTTGCGGGAGGCTCGCACTCTTCCCACTCAAACTGGGTTGCGGGAACGATGTGGGGGACCTTGACTGCATCGTCGGAGGACTTGTCGTCCTGCG
Organism: uncultured Actinomycetota bacterium; assembly: GCA_963814245.1. Taxonomy (GTDB): domain Bacteria; phylum Actinomycetota; class Actinomycetes; order Propionibacteriales; family Nocardioidaceae; genus Nocardioides. The sequence goes on along the minus strand of CAWFBY010000003.1, from coordinate 69,271 downwards.
TCGACGAGGCGGGCGAGATCGCCGGCGTCGTCGGGGCGGACACCATTTGGTACGCCGCGGCGCTGCCGCCGAGGCCGAGCACGACTGCCGCGGCAGCCACAAGAGAGGAGGTCGTCTTCATGGACCTAACCATGCGGCACAGGTCGCTATCTGCGCATACAGATTGCATCAAGAGTGTGTCAAGAGATCCCATGAGGTCGACTTAACGCAACTATGAGGAACGCTTGCCCAGACCGTGGCACCCTTAGTCCCATGGAATATTCATCGACCAAGCGTGATCGCTACCGCATTGCGGTCGCCGCTGTGTCTGGGCTGACCACCTTCGGGGCGCTCACCGCCAGCGGGTTCATTGCCGGGGCTGCGGCCAGCGACTATGAGGCCGAACAGGCCCAGAAGCAAGCCGCCCAGCAGGCCGAGCAGGCGGCGTACAAGGCGGCCAAGCGCGAGCGCGCGGCGATCATCAAGGCCAACGAGAAGTTCTACGAAGAGGCCGCCGAACGCGCCGCGCATCCCAAAGTCATCGTTCGCGAACGCAAGCATGTCGTCCGCGTCACCACCAACTACGTCAGTGGCGGCTCTTCCTCCGTAGGCTCCGGAGGCAGCGTCAGTTCCTCCGGCGGCAGCACCTCCAGTTCCGGCGGCAGCAGCTCGGGCGGATCCAGCTCCGGCGGCGGTGGAACAACCACCGCTCCGCCGCCCCCGCCGCCCCCGCCGCCTGCGCCATCCAGCGGTTCGTAGTTCAATAGCCCTATGCGTTACAACGCGGCAAGTCGGGATCGTTACCGCTTCGGAGTCACGGCGGCGACCGGTGTGACGACGGCAGTGGCGCTCACCGGCACCGGTTTTCTGGCCGGGGTTGCGGCGAGCGACTTCCAAGCCGAGCAGGCCCAGCGGGCCCAGGAACACCAAGCGGCTCAGGTCGCCTACCGCACTGCCAAGCGCGAACAGCGGTTCGACCACCAAGGCCGAACGACGCCGCGAGCGACAGCTTGCCAAGCAGGCACAGCTGGCCGAGCCACTGGTTCACAAGCCCCTCGAAGGGGCCTTGGAGGAAGCACTACCCGAGGCTCCCGAACCCGGAACTCCCACCACCACCGTGGGTCCCGGTGGCACGATCACCAGCCCCCCGGCTCCCGCAGGAGGCTCGGGCGGATCTGGAGGCTCGGGCGGATCTGGAGGCTCGGGCGGATCTGGAGGCTCGGGAGGCTCCGGTGGCTCAGGTGGCTCCGGCGGTGGCGGTGGCGGTGACGACAGCACGCCGACCCCCACACCGACGCCAACGCCCTCCCCGACTCCTCCCCCGCCCACGCCCTCCAGCGGGTCGTAGTTCATGACCGCCACGACATTCGAGGCGCTGGGAACCTACGTTTTCTTGTCGGCCAGGAACGCCGCTGCGCTGCCGGGCATCCAGGCGCTCGCGACCGGCATCCTGGAGGACGTCGACCGCACCTGCAGCCGGTTTCGCGCCGACTCCGACCTCACCGACGCCAACCTCAACGCAGGCTCGTGGGTCAAGGTCGATCCGATCCTGGTGGCCGCGGTGCGCACGGCCTGTGCCGCCGCCGAGCAAACCTCCGGTCTCGTTAACCCACTCCTGGGCCGTCCGCTTGAGCAGTTGGGCTATGACCGCGACTTCGGGCTGCTCCACGAGCTCGAAGACATCGCCTTCACTGCGCCGACGCCACCGTCCCTCGACGCCTGGAGGAGCCTGGGTCTCGACGACGACGGGGCCATCAGGGTGCCCACCGGCACCGCCCTTGATCTGGGCTCGACCGGGAAGGCCTGGGCCGCCGACCTGATCGCGGCCGCCATCGTGGGCGAGTTGGGGGAGCGCGCCATCGTGAGTTTGGGTGGCGACATTGCCATCGCGGCGCCCGAGGATTCCGCCCTTGAACCCTGGCCGATCAGCATCTCGACCAGCCCCGGGGGGCCCGTCGAGCAGGAGATCACCTTGGATCGCGGTGGGCTCGCCACGTCGAGCACCCGCGTGCGACGCTGGGCGCGCCGCGGCGTACGACTCCATCACCTGCTCGATCCGCGCACCGGCCTGCCCGTCGCCACCGGCTGGCGCACGGTCACCGCAACCGGGCCGAGCGCTACAGCAGCCAACATCGCCTCGACCGCCGCGATCGTGATGGGCGCTGCCGCCCTCGGCTGGCTGACGGAGCGAAACGTGTCGGCACGGCTGGTGGCGGACGATGGGAGCATTTCCCTAACGGGCGCTTGGCCGGCACAAAACCTCGACGAAAGGAGGGGTGCCTGATGGACGGACCTTTCCTGTGGTACCTCAACCGCAGCACGGGCTTCGTGATTCTCGTCCTGTTCACGATCACGACGGTCCTAGGTGTGCTGTCGACTGGGAGCCGGGCGGGCAAGCGGATCCCGAGTTTCGTCACGCAAGCGTTGCACCGCAATATCGCGCTGCTTGCGGTCGTGATGTTGACCGCCCATGTGGTCACGGCCGTGATCGACACCTTCGTCGACATCCGCTGGTGGCAGGCGCTCGTGCCGTGGTTCGGCTCGACCTATGAGCCGCTCTGGCTCGGCATGGGCACCCTCGCACTCGACCTGATTCTGGTGATCACCCTCACCAGTCTGATCCGGGCCCGGATGAGTCACCGCAGTTGGCGGCTGATCCACCTCACGTCCTACGGGTGCTGGGTCCTGTCGGTCGCCCATGGCATCGGCATCGGCACCGACATCATCGGTGGCGAGATGTGGGCTTATGCGACCGTTGGGGTGTGCGTCGCGATGGTGCTGGCCGCCGTGGGCCTGCGCTTGGGCCGGCTGGCCGGTGACCGGGCTTTCGCGGAGGCGAGTCGGTGACCCCGTCGCCTATCCCGATCCCGATCGACCTCAACATTCATCCGGGTCCCGCACTGCTCCAGGGCATCGAGAACGGCCCCGGGCTGAACGCGCATCGTCGCCAGTACGGCGACTATCCACGGCTCGATGTGAAAGATCTCCTCGGCGCCGTCGATCGCCTACGGATTCGCGGACGAGGCGGGGCGGGCTTTCCGTTCGCGGTCAAGCTCCGGGCCGCCGCCGACGGGAAGCGGCCCGTGGTCGTGGTCAACCTGAGCGAGGGTGAACCCGCAAGCGCGAAAGACTCGGCCCTGGCCCTCACGCGTCCGCATCTGATCCTCGACGGCGCGGCCGCCATCGCTCGGGCGCTGGGGACCAAGGAAATGCACGTCATCGTTCCCGGAGATCGGCCCGCCGTCGTGACCTCGATGAACGCCGCCATCGACGAGCGCAAGGACCGAGTCAACATCTATGTCCACGAGGCCGAGCCGCGTTTTGTCGCGGGCCAGGCGCGCGCGGTGTTGGAACTCATGGCGGGTCGGCCCAACCTGCCCGTCACGGCCTGGACGCCCGAAGCGATCTCCGGACACAAGGGCCGCCCGACCCTGCTCTCCAACGCCGAGACCTGGGCCCAGATCGGTCGCCTGGTCCTCGTCGACGAACCCAAATATGCCGCCCAGGGCACCGAGCGTGAGCCGGGCACCACGCTGCTCACGGTGACCTGCGGCCGAGTGCCCGACGTGATCGAGGTTCCCTTCGGCACCCGCCTGCGCGATGTGCTGCCCGAGTCCGCCTGGGGTCGCCCCGCCCTCATCGGCGGCTTCCACGGGACCTGGGCTCCGGCGCCGACTCTGGCGAGTGCCCGCGTCTCCGTCGATGGGATGAAGTCGCTCGGCATCCCCCTCGGGGCCGGCACGGTGATCTCCCCCACGGTGTGCCCGGTGGTGTTCACCAGCCAGGTCGTGGACTATCTAGCCGGGGAAAGCGCGGGTCGCTGCGGACCGTGTTTCAACGGGCTGCCCGCCCTCGCCGACGCGTTGCACGCCGTCGTGTCCGGCGCCGGACCCACGAGCCGGGTCGAAGACCTCGCGAGCCTCGTCGTACGCCGTGGTGCGTGCGCCCACCCCGACGGCACCGTCCGCCTAGTGCGGTCGATGCTGGAGGCCTTCCCTGGCGAGGTCGCCGAACACGCGTCGGGCAGTTGCGGGTCGTGGCGGGCCGAGGCTGCGTCATGAAGAAGCAACTGCGGGTCGACTGGCCAGCGTGCAAGGCCCGCGGCCTGTGTCACGAGGTGGTGCCCGAATTGATCGACCTCGACGAATGGGGCTATCCCATCATCAAGGGTCCGGTCACCCGCCCGCTGCTCGACGACGCCCGCGAGGCGGTGCGGATCTGCCCGCAACTCGCCCTGAGACTGACCAACTAGCCCCGGCACCGATCCAGGAACGCATCGACGAGCGCCTCGGCCCGAGCCCGAGCGGCGGGCTCCTGGGCGATGGTCTCTGCCATCAACTCCGCCGGATCGTGGCCCTTCGCTTCGGCCTGCTCGGCACCGCCGTTGTCCAGCCACCCGTGGAGCATCGCGGCCGTCAACTCGGGGTGGAACTGCACTGCCAAGTTTCGCCGCAACACAAACGCCTGCGACGCGGCGGCATTGCGGGCGACCTCGTGGGCCCCGGGCGGCAGGGTCCAGCGGTCGCTGTGCCACTGAAACCACGGACCCACGGGCACGAGTTCATGGTCGTCGCTGTCGATCTCGAACCAGCCGATTTCGGGGTACGGCGACGCCGCTACGCCTCCGCCGTGCGCCGCAGCCAATAGTTGCCCGCCAAAGCAAATGCCGAGCACCGGGATGCCGGCCCGGTCGGCCTCCTGAAGGAGCTCGATCTCGGGGCGCACCCACGAGCCGATGTGGTCCAGGTCGTACGCCGCCCACGGGGCGCCCATGGGCACCACTACGTCGAAGTCGAGCACATTGGGGAAGTCCGGGGTCACGTTGGGCGTCTCGAAACGTTCCGCGGGAACGACCTCATGCAGCGTCACATCGAAGAGGCGATCGACCAGTCGGTCCGCCACGGGACCGGGGGGTGAGACGTGGTCTTGCTGAATCACCAGTGCGCGCATCTGCGGGATTCCTTTGCTGTGCTTGTCCTCGACCGCTTAGGCCATTATCGTTCGGATCCTAACGGTCGCGCGACGATGGCGCGACCACTGCACGGAAGGGTGCCGATGAGCGACTCCCAGGTCAACCTCGACGGAGAAGTAGAGGTCGAGCTCACGGTGACGAGCATGCTCCACCCGGCAGAAGACGTGGCCGAATTGCGGCTCGCGCGCGCCGACGCCCAGCCCCTGCCCCCGTGGACTCCCGGCGCGCACATCGATGTCGTGCTGAGCCCCGAGCTGGTGCGGCAGTACTCGCTGTGCGGCGACCCGGCCGACCTCTCGACGTACCGCATTGCCGTGTTGCGCGAGCCCCAAGGCCGGGGCGGTTCGGCCGCCGTGCACCAACTGAGCGTCGGCGACGTGGTGACCATGCGGGGCCCCCGGAACAACTTCGCGCTGCATGAAGCGCGCGAATACATCTTCATCGGCGGCGGGATCGGCATCACGCCGCTCGTGCCGATGATCGCCGCGGTGGAGGCCACCGGCGCCCCCTGGCACCTGGCCTACGGCGGGCGCACGCGCAACTCGATGGCGTGTGTGCCGGAGTTGCTCACGTACGGCGACCGGGTGCGGCTCGTGCCGCAAGACGAGGAGGGACTGCTGGACCTGGGCAGCATCTTGGCCGCGCCTCGGGTGCACACGCTGATCTATTGCTGTGGCCCCGAGCCGCTGCTCGCGGCGGTCGAAGAACACGCCACCCGCTGGCCCGCCGGTGCCCTCAAGATCGAGCGCTTCACCGCCAAGGAGATCGACACCGAAGGTGATGAGTCCTTCGACCTGGTCCTCGATCGTTCGGGCGTCACGGTCCAGGTCGCCCCCGACCAGACCGTCTTCGACGCCATGCGCGCCGCCGGTGTCGCAGTCCTCGGCTCGTGCCTGGAAGGCATCTGCGGCACCTGCGAGACCCCGGTGCTGGAGGGCGAGGTCGACCACCGCGACTCCGTCTTGGAGCCCGACGAACAAGAAGCCATGGACGCGATGATGGTCTGCGTCTCGCGAGCGCGCGGTGACCGCCTCGTCCTGGACGCCTAACCCGAGTCGGCGCAAACTCACACACTTTCGACGGCGAGTCGGCGCAAACTCACCGCTGGTGCAGGCGCAGCAGGGTGCTCTTGCCGAACAAACTCTCCGCCAGGTCAACGGCGAGCTCCGCGGTGACATTGCGAACGTCACGAGCGGGGTTGAGCTCGACGATGTCGAGACTGCCCAGTCGACCGGTGTCGGCGATCATCTCCATGCAGAGGTGGGCCTCGCGATAGGTCGGCCCGCCGCGCACCGGCGTCCCCACGCCGGGCGCGATCGAGTCATCGAGGAAGTCCAGATCCAGACTCGTGTGCAGATGGGTGTTGTCGTCGAGTCCGTCGAGCGCCATCTCCATCGCCGCTCGGACCCCGATCTCATCGAGGTAGCGCATGTCGAACACCTCGATCTCGTGTTCGGCCAACAGCCTCTTCTCGCCCAGATCCACACTCCGCAGGCCAATCTCGCGGACGTCTGCGGGCGCGATCGCCGGGACCGCCCCCGACATCTCCACGAGTTCGCGCGGCCCAGTGCCGGTCAGCACAGCGACCGGCATCCCATGCATGTTGCCGGTCGGCGTCAGATCGGCGGTGTTGTAGTCGGCGTGAGCGTCGAACCAGAGCAGCCGCAACCTTTTGCCCGTCGTACGACAGTGTCGGGCAACCGCACTGATCGACCCGATCCCCAGACAGTGATCGCCCCCCATCACGATCGGCAGTCGGTCGTGCGCCAACTCCCCCAAGACAGCATCGTGGAGCGCTTGGTTCCAAGCGATTACCTCGGGCAGGTGGCGATAGCCGCCCACGGGGTCGGCCATCGGGTTGTCCGGACCGGCCAGGTCGCCACAATCGCGGACCTCCGAGCCGAAGGCCGCGAGCGCGCCAGCGAGGCCGGCGAGGCGCAACGCCGCCGGGCCCATCCGGCAGCCGATGACGCTGGCGCCCACGTCGGTCGGCGCACCGATCAGCGAAATCCTGGTCATGCGGGCACCACGATTACCGGGACGGGCGAGTGGCGCACGATTTTGGCGGCGTTGGACCCCAGGAACAACCGCGCCAAGAACCCAGCCGACGACGAGGATCCGACTACCAGAACATCGTCGCTCTCCCACGGGAGCTGATCGAGCACGGCCGCCCAGGAGCGACCTGTGACCACGACCGACTCGATCGAAAGTGCCGCGATCCCGGCGCCTGGGAGCGCGGCGATCGCTGTCTGCTGAGCCGCCTCGGCTTGGTCGACCCAGGCCGTCATCACGTCGTCCTCGGAGTGAGGGCTGACCTCGGGCGGATACATCGTGCGCCCGCGTACAGCGAACGTGGCAACCCGCAGTTTCGCCTCGACGTCGGCGCACACTTGCGCCGTACGCTCCAGGGTGCGGCTCGAAGCTTCGTCGCCCCGGAACGAGCACGTCACACGACCGACACCGTGGTGTTCGCTGGCGTGATAGCCGCGCGTCGCCAGGGCCACCGGAACAGGCGACGAGTGCAGCAAACGATCGGCCGTGGAATTCAGGTGCACGCGTCCATAGGTACCGTCGTGGCCCGACCCGACGACGATCATCGCCGCCTCGCTCCTGACGGCCTGGTCAAGCAACGCCCCCGGAACCGAACGCCCAGGCACCCAGATCGCCTCCGCCTCGACATCGGCACAGTGATCGGCCAGGACCGCCTCGGCCTCAGCGACCGCGGTGGCCCCGGTGGCGGCGGCCCAGGCCTCATATTCGCGGTCCGTGTGTCCGGCGACGGGAGTTGGCCACATCGCCGGCATCACGGTGACGACGAGCAGACTCTGCCCACTCGAGCGGGCCAGGGTGGCGGCGAACTCCAGTCCAGAGCGGTCATCCTTTCCCGGCGAAAAACCCACCAGCAGGGTCATCTCAGCGCTCCTCTCCTTGATCCCCATTCAACAGCGAATGACGCCGGCTCCATAGGAAATAGAACCCCAGGACGACCGCAAGCCACACGGCAAAAATCACCCACGTGATCGCGGCGAGCCCCGAGAGCACATAGATGCAGGCCAAGACCGTCAGGATCGGAGTCACCGGGTAGCCCGGGACCCGGAACGGCCGGGGCAGATCGGGCTCGGTTCGACGGAGTACGACGACTCCGATGGCCACTACGGAAAATGCCACCAGGGTGCCGATGGAGACGGTGTCCCACAGATAGTCCGACGGAACGAAGCCGGCGATCAGCGACACGACCACACCCACGAAGATCGTGTTGAAGGTGGGCGTGAGAGTGCGGGAGTTCACCTCGGCGAACTTGCCCGGCAACATCCGATCCCGGCCCATGGCGAACAAGATCCGGGTTTGGCCGTACAACGTCACCAGGGTGACCGAGAAGATCGAGATCACCGCCCCAGCTGCCAGCACGGTTCCGGGGATCGCCGAGCCCGTGATGTTCTCCAAAATCACCGACAGCCCCGCACTCTGCTGTTCATCGCTGGAGAATTCGGCGAGCGGCTGCGAACCCACGCCCGCGATCGCGACGAGCACATAGACGCTGACGACGATGAAGAGTGCCCCGATGATCGCGCGCGGCAGCGCTCGCTGAGGATCCTTCACTTCCTCGCCCGCAGTGGAGACCGCGTCGAGGCCGATGAACGAGAAGAAGATCGTGCCGGCGGCGGCGCTCACTCCGGCGGCCCCCGAGGCCCAGAAGTTGTCGAAACGGTCGGTCTGGAAAGCGCTGAGCCCGATCACCACGAACATCACCAAGACGCCGAGTTTGATCAGGACCATGACCGTGTTGATCTTGGCCGACTCGCTCGCGCCACGCATCAGCAACAGGGTGCACAACAAGACCAAAACGATCGCCGGGAGATTGACCAGGCCGGTGGTCGCCCCGTCGACGGGGATGGGCGAGTAGGACAGGGCATCAGGCAGCGAGAAGCCGATCGTCTGGTCCAAGAGCTCGTTGAAGTAACCGCTCCAACCCACCGCGACGGCGCCCGCCGCCACGCCGTACTCCAAGAGCACGCAGGCGGCGATGATCATCGCGATGAACTCGCCCATGGCGTGGTAGGCGTAGGAGTAGGTCGAGCCGCTGACGGGGATCGCCCCCGCCATCTCGGCGTAACACAGCGCCGAGAGGCCAGCGGCGAGGCCGGCGACGAGGAAGGCGACCACCACCGCCGGGCCGGCATCGGGAACGGCCTCGCCGAGGACGAAGAAGATGCCCGTTCCGACGGTCGCACCCACCCCGAACATCATCAGGGCAAAGGTGCCGATGGTGCGTTCGAGCTGTTCTCCCCCGACTGCGCCGCCTTCTTTGGGAAGTGGCTTCTTGCGCAGGAGCTGATCGCGGACGGTGAAGCTCGATATGGACATGGAGGCCCTCCACTAGTCGCTCGGTCGCGTCCCCGGACTGCCCGAGAGGCGATTGAGATGTCCAGCACGCTAGACCTGGTAAAGAGATCCGCCCCAAAACTTGTCCGACAATCTTACAATTTGAGACCCTAGAAAACTCAACTTCCTGGTGAGTTAGCGCCGACACGGGGGAATTCCGGATGAGTTTGCGCCGACTCGCGGCGATTTTGCGTGAGTTTGCGCCGACTCGCGATTAGGCCGGGGTGACCCGCACCGGGAAGGACTTGATCCCGTTCACGAAGTTGGAGCGCACCCGGCGTACGTCGCCGGCGAGCTGGATGTCGGCCAGCCGCGGCAGCAGCTCTTCGAACATCAAACGGATCTCCATCCGGGCCAGGTTGTTGCCCAGGCACAGGTGGGGGCTGCCCTTGCCGAAGGTCATGTGATCGACGTTCGGCCGCGTCACGTCGATCTGATAGGGATCCTCGAACACCGACTCGTCGCGGTTGCCCGAGGCGAACCACATCACCACCTTGTCGCCTTCCTTGATCTCCTTGCCCCCGAGCTCGGTGTCCGCGGTAGCTGTGCGCCGGAAGTGATAGACCGGCGAGGCCCAACGCAACAACTCCTCCACCGCGTGCGGGATCAACTCGGGCTGCTGCTGCAACAGCAGCAACTGCTCGCGCTGCTCCATCAGCCCCAACATCGAGTTGCTGATCGCATGGCGGGTGGTCTCGTTGCCGGCGATAACGAGCAGAGTGAAGTACTGATTGAAGTCGTGCACCGTGAGGGGTACGCCGTCCTCGGGCAGCTTGTTGGCCAGGATCGAGACCAGGTCGGTCCCCTCGCCTCCGACCCGCGCTTCCTTGAGGGCACCGCCGTACTCCCACACGTCGAGCATCGTCGGCGAGCGGAAGGGCAGGTGCCGGTAGGCGTCGCTTTCGGGCAGGTCGGCGCGCACCTTGGCAAAGTCGGGGTCGGTATTGCCGACGAATTCGTTGCCCCACGCGATCAACTTGGGCGTGTCCTCGCGCGGCACATCCAAGAGCCGCGCCAACACCTGGATCGGGAAGTCGGCGCTGATCGAATGCACGAAGTCGATCTCGCCCCCATTACCGGCCGCCTCGTCGAACGCGGTCGCGATGGTGTCCTTGGTGAGTTCGCGCAGGAACCCTTCGTAGTTCTTCAGCAGGTTGCGCGGAGTGAACTCGCGCTGGATGAGCCGGCGCAGCGCCTGATGGCGCACGCCATCGGTCTCGAGCATGGAGCGGCGGATCTCCATGAGGTCGTCGTCGACTTCTTCGAGGTTGACGAACTTCTCGGAGGTGTAGGTCTCCGGATCGCGATCGACGGTCCAGATGTCGTCGTACGCCGTGACCGACCAGAACCCGTGATTGGGTGCCTCCTCCGCCGTCCAATGCACGGGGTCCTCGCCGCGCAAGGTGTCGAACTGCGCAAAGCCGCGCAGGTCGGCAAACCCGTCGATATTGGCCAGGTCGACCTCGGCCATGGGGACTGGCGCATGCCTGGGCATGGTGGCTCCTCCGATCAGAGGTGGTAGGTGTATTCGTGGAACTCCCAGTCGGTGATCCAGGAGTTGAAGCGCTCGATTTCATCGCGCTTGTAGGTCGTAAACGTCTTCACGAACGGCTCGCCGAGCACGGCCGTCATCTCAGTGTCGGCCTCCAACGCATCCAACGCCTGCGCAAGCGAGCCGGGCAACCGTTCGGCCTTCGTCTGGTCGTAGCCATAGCCGACAAGCGGTTCTGGCGGTTCGAGTTCGTTGCGTACGCCGAGCAGCGCCGCCGCGAGCATCCCGGCGATCGCCAGATAGGAGTTGGCGCTGGCATCGCCCAACCGCAACTCCAGACGCGCTGACGGGCCCCGCTCGGGCGGGATCCGGACCATCGCGCTGCGATTGTCCAGGCCCCAATCCACCAACCAAGGAGCCAGCGTGTCGGGGCCGAAGCGCTTGTAGGAGTTGATGGTCGGATTGGACACGGCCGTCAGCGCGGGCGCGTGAGCCAAGATGCCGGCGATCGCATGGCGGGCCACCTTCGACAGACCGTCGCTGGCCGAGGCGTCATCGAAGATGGGGGTCTCCATGTCGGGGGACCACATCGAGAAGTGCAGGTGATATCCGGAGCCGCCTTCGTCGTTGAACGGCTTGGGCATGAAGGTCGCCAAGCGACCCTGCCGCAGCGCGAGCTCCTTGATGGCGGCCTTGAAGCGGTGGGCGCGGTCGGCGGCATCGAGGGCTTCGCCGTGCCACAGGTTGATCTCGAACTGGCCGGAGCAGAACTCATGGTTGCCCGCGCTGGCCTCGATGCCGTATTCCCCCAGGAGGCGCAGCGTGTTGAGGAGCACGTTGTCGGGGTCGCCTTTGAGGCCGGAGGTGTAGACGTTGCCCGTGCCCTCGCCGTACCGCTTCCAGCCGGAAGGCGACTTGTCGGACTCCTCGAGGACGTAGAACTCCAGCTCGGGTCCCACGATCGGGATCATCTCGAGCTCGGCGAACTGCTTGACGACCGACTTCAACACGTTGCGCGGGCTTTCCGCCGAGGGCGTCCCGTCGGGGTTGAAAAGGTCGGCAATGCAGTGGGCCACCCCGGGCTCCCAGGGGATGGGCAGCACCGTGGCCAGGTCGGGGAAGGCGACGATGTCGGGCAGCCCCTCAGACAGTCCGCCTTCGATGTCGACGACCCCACCGCGTGGCGTGGTGCCGTAGACCGAACGACAGAAGGCCACCCCGCTGCTCACGGTGCGGGCGAACCTGTTGACCAGCACATCGCGACCGCGGTCGGTGCCGATGATGTCGGCGTAGCCCAGGCGGACCACGTCGATCCCCTGATCGCTCAGTCGGTCGGCCGCGTGCTGCAGGCCGGAGGTGTCGAAGTGCGCCACGAAGGAACCTCCTGGAAGATCGTTTGGGTCCGAACAGTACCGACCTCGCTCGCCGTCGGCAAGAGGTTCCCCCGGCCGCGTCAACCGGCTATCGTACGGATCCAAACGAAACCGTCGGTGCCTCGGCCCGCCGCGATCCAGGAGTGGCAATGACCCAGCAGCAGGGATTCTTCTACCCGCGTACGGCGACCGGTCAGGCCGCCTTAATCCCGCCGCCACCGTGGTACTACTCCGGAGACCTGCTCACCGTCGAATATCGCACCGACCCCGCCCGGGTCGCGGAGTTGCTCCCCGCCCCGCTCAGCCTGGCCGCCGAGGACCCGGGGGCCGTGGCGCTGATCTGGGCCGACTGGCAGTCGTGCTCGTCCTCGCGAGAAGAACTCCTCGACCCCGTGCGGTCGCAATACAAGGAAACGTTCGTGGTGGTGCGGTGCTCGTTCGAAGGGGTGACCTATTCGCGCTGTGTCTACATCTGGGTGGACAAAGACTTCGCCATCGCGCGCGGCATGCACCAGGGCTACCCCAAGAAGCTCGGCTCGATGTGGCAGACCCGGCCGCACGCCTTCCCCCACGCCTCGCCGGTGATCGGCCCCGGAGGGAGGTTCGGTGCCACCCTGGCAGCAGCGGACCGACGCCTCGCGGACGCCGTACTCACGCTGCGCGAGGAGTCCGAGACCAACGGTTTCGTCAACGGGCACAAGATGGCCCACCATCGGGTCTACCCCAACATCGGCGGGCCCGGGGACGCCTACGCCGAGTTGATCTCCTCGGGTGGGGCGGAGTTTGCGGGCGGCCAATCGTGGCGAGGCGAGGTCGAGTTGAACCTCTATGACTCCCCCACGGAGGAGCTTTCCCGGCTCAGCGTTGAGGAGATCATCGGCGGCTACTACCGGCAAGTGGGCGTCGTGTGGAACGGCGGCACCTCGTTGGCCACCCTCACCGCGCCCACCCCGTAGGGTTTCGCCATGCCCGATCAACACACGCTGGAGGAAACCGAGCGCGCCATGAACGCGCGCGTCGGCGAGCTCGCGATGGACTTTCGGGCCGCCCACGCGGTCTCCAGCCTCTATCGGGCGGCGAACGCCGCGCGCAGCCACCTCACCAACTCCGTGCTGCGCAAGCACGACCTGACCTGGACCGGCTTCTTGGTGCTGTGGCTGCTGTGGATCTGGGACAACATGGAGACCCGCAGGGTCGCGGAGAATGTCGGCATCTCCAAGGCGACCCTCACGGGCGTGACCAACACATTGGTGGCGCGCGGCCTGGTCGAACGCGTCCCCAGCGAGATCGATCGCAGACTCGTCGAATTGCAGTTGACCGACGAGGGCACCACGTTGATGCGCAACCTGTTTCCGGAATTCAATGCCGCCGAAGCCGAGTTGGTCGAGCATCTCCCCGCAGCCGACCTGGCCACCCTGACCGACTCCCTACGCTCGATCGTGACTCACGCCGAAGCCCGCACCTGAGATGGTCCCGCGGACTAGCTCCGGGGAGCAGCCGCGGCTTGGACCAAAGCAGCCACCACGGCAAGTTGTTTGGGTTCGGTGTCCCAACTGTCTTCGGGGTGCCACTGGACCCCGACGAACCAGCCCTCGTGACCGGACAGTTCCACGGCCTCGATCACTCCCTCCTCGGAGCGCGCCGTCACGATCAGCCCAGCACCGAGCTCGCCGATGCACTGGTGGTGATAACACGAAACCTCCACAGCCTCGCCCACGATGTCGCGCGCTCGCGTGTGGGGCTCAACGCTCACGTGATGGACGTGATTGCGGTGATGGCTCAGCGCCTCCTGGTCGTCCATCTCCTGGATCAGCGTGCCCCCGCGCACCACATTGACGATCTGAGTCCCCCGGCAGATCGCCAACAGGGGTACGCCGGCACTCAGGGTCACTCTGGCCACCGCCAGGTCGAAGGCATCCTGCTCGACATCGACGTCATACATCGCGGGATGGGTGGTCTGCCCCGACCAGTGCGCCGCGACATCGCCCCCACCGGGCAGCAACACGCCGTCCGCCCAGGCCAAGCGACCAGCCACTTCGGCGTCATCCACGACTCCCCCAGGCGCGGAGGGGTGCACCAGCAGGGGCTCACCGCCCGCGGCGTAGACAGCTGCGACCAGCTTGGCCGAGGCCACCTCGGCGCGATACCTCAGCGCGGACGCACTCTCGGAGAACCTGGACGGGATGGCGATCAGCGGTCGACTCACGGGCATAACTTAATGGGCCCCCATTCAATGAGCGGGCGGGAGTGGCTTGCGGATCCCGCGGAACTCCCAGTCGCCGCCCTGAGCGGTGGACAGCACTTCCTCGGACTCGGTGGGTTGGGCCCCCACGTCGGTGCGGATGGGCGTCGGGCCTGACACGATGTGATTGCGGAGCACGCCCAAGCCCTCGACCTCCACCTCGACGACATCGCCGGGATAGACGGTCCGTGAGATCGCGGGCGTGCCGGACAGCAGCAGGTCGCCCGGCTGCAGGGTGATCGTGCGGGCGATGTCAGCCACGAGATAGTGCATGTCCCACTCCATCTCACTGGTGTTGCCGTCCTGCTTGACCTCGCCGTTGACCCGGGTCTGGATGCCCTTGCCTCGGAAGTCCCAACCCTCGATCACGCCGGGCCCGACCGGGCACAACGTGTCGGCACCCTTGACGCGCAGCATGGAGCCCGAGTCGGTGTCCCGAAAGTCGTGCAGCCCATAGTCGTTGGCGACCGTGAACCCTCGGATGTAGTCCCCCGCCTCGCTCGGCGCGATGTTGCGGGCGGTCCGCCCGATCACGATCGCGATCTCACCCTCGTAGTTGAGCCACTTGCACAACTCGGGGCGGACGACGGCCGCATCGTGGGAGTTCAGGGCCGAGACCGGCTTATGGAAGTACGTCGGGGCGGGCGGCAGCTTGGTCTCCAACTCCACGACCCGCGAGCGGTAGTTGAGGTGGACACAGATGATCTTGGTCGGCGTGACTGGCGGAAGGTGCTGCGCCTCGGTGATGGCCACCTCGCGGCCATCACCAGCCACCAGCGTCTCGCCTCGGCGTACGACGTCCACGGGGTTGCCGTCGAGCAGGATGCGACGGGTCTCGCGCATGGGTGCCTCTACTTTCGTGTCGTGGGTGGGGAGGGTCGGCTAACCGGCGGCGGGCACATCCGCGCCGGGCGCGCCCATCTGCCGCAGATAGTCGGGGTCTTCCGGGGTGGCCCGGGGTCGGGGGAAACCTTCGGCGGGTCGATCGAACCACAGATGCACCTGACCGGTGCCGATGGAGTTCTCGTAGTCGCCGTATTGCCGCGCGGTCGCGGTGCAGTCACCCTCGCCCAGAGCGCCGGCCATCATCAGATAGTGGGCGAACATGGACTCGGGGCGGTAGGGCATGAAGTCGCCCATCGTGTCGAGCACGCGCCCGTGGGCGCCCGCCTTGAACCAGGCGATCCGCTCTTCGTCGGCCGCCCGCGCGTCCGGCGTGCGGATGTGCTCCAGCCCGGCGGCCTCGTGATCACGGAGGTGCCGCAACTTCCAGAACGTGTGCGAGAGCGCCCCCGAGGCCAGGAGCAACACCTTGCGGTCGGTCGCAGCGATCGCCTCGCCCAGGACTCGGCCCGCGCGCAGGAAGTCTTCCTGGTCACCGGTCTGCGCCACGCTCACCGACACCCAGCGCTTATCCAGCCCTTCGCCGAGGAACTTCCACAGGTTGAGGGTGGCGTACATCAACGGGAGATAGGGGTCGTCAATCGCCGACACCCAGGTGCTGTGACGGGCATCGAGTTCGTCCATGGCCCAGGCCAGCTCGGGGTCGCCGCGCCAGTCATAGGGGATCCGGCACATCCCGCGCGGCAACTCCTCCGCGGTGAACAGGCCGGCCCGCCGATCCTGCGCGGTGACGACGAACTCGACGGTGGTGAACCAGTGCGAATCCAGCACCACCACGGTGTCGTAGTCCAGGGTTTCGAACACCTCCTGCCGCAATTGCGTCAGCGCGGGACCGAGCGTGAAGTCCGGCCCGCGGTTGAGCTCGCGGCGTACTTCCTCGGGAAGCATGATCGTGGGGACGTGCGCCAACAGGCCGGCTCCGACAACCTCACCCATGGTGATTCTCCTGCCATCCGTTCGGGGAAAACACGGTGTTCTTGATGTCTGTGTAGAAGTCGAAGGACCAGATGCCGCCTTCGCGGCCGATCCCGGACTTGCCGTTGCCACCGAAGGGCGCGCCGAGATCGCGGACAAAGAAGCAGTTCACCCACACGGTGCCGGCGTTCAACTGTCCCGACACCCGCTCGGCGCGGGCGGCGTCACCGGTGACGAGCGTGGCGGCCAGCCCGAAGCGCGTGGAATTGGCCAACTCCACGGCCCGGGCCTCGTCGCCAAAGCTCTGGATGGTGAGCACCGGCCCGAAGACCTCTTCGGTGACGATCTCGCTGCCCTCGGCGACATCAACGAGGATGGTCGGAGCGAAGAACAGCCCGCCCAACTCGGCGTTGGGTCCCCCACCCAGGATCGGCCTGGCTCCGTCGGCGATTGCGCGTTGGACAAACCCGCCGACCCGCTCGAAGTGCGCGCGCGAGACCAGGGCACTCACGTCCGTGGCTTCGTCGCGCGGATCACCTTGGACAAGGGTTGTGGCTTGGGCGACGACCCGCTCGGTGAAGGCCTCGGCGATCGATTCGTGCACCAGGATCCGGAACGCGCCCAGGCACACCTGGCCAGCGTTGTCGAACTGCTCCACCGCAAGGGTGACAGCCAGGTCGAGATCGGCGTCCTCGAAGACGACGAGGGGGGACTTGCCACCCAATTCGAAGGACAGCGGCACGATGTTGGGCGCCGCGGCCGCGGCGATCACACCAGCGGTCGGCACCGACCCGGTGAAGGAGAGTCGATTGATCCCCGGGTGCGTCGTCAGCGGCGCTCCTGCTTCGAGGCCCGTCCCCTGCACCACGTTGAAGACCCCGGCGGGCACCCCCGCCTCGGCCATGATGTCGGCGAGCAGGCTCGCGGTCAGCGGGGCCCACTCCGGCGGCTTGAGTACGACGGTGTTCCCGGCCGCGAGGGCCGGACCGATCCGCCATGTCGCCAGCATGAGTGGGGCATTCCACGGCGTGATGATCGCGACCACGCCGGCCGGGTCGTAGGTCACCCGCTCGCGATGTCCCCGCACTTCCAGATCGGGATGCCCCAACGTGTTTTCGGCATAGTCGGCGAAGTAGCGGAAGTTCATCGCCACCCGCGGCATCACCCCGCGCCGATGACTGCGAATCAGCGAGCCATTGTCACGGGTCTCGACGCGGGAGAGTTCCTCCACGCGGGCTTCCACGCCCGCCGCGACTCGGCGCAGGATCGCGGAGCGATCGGTCACGGGCAACCCCGCCCAGGCCGGGAACGCCGCGCGCGCCGCGCGTATGGCTCGATCCACCTCGGCCGAGCCCCCCGCATGCACCTGCGCCAACTCGGTCTCATCGATCGGCGAGATGTCTGCAAAGGTGCGCGTCGAGGCGACCCGCTCCCCACCAATCCAATGCCGCAGGTCGACGGTGACGCCCTCGACCTCGGCGGTCAGTGCTGGGTGAGTCATCCGGGTCCTTCCCTAATCGTTAGGGGCCTAACGTATTCGCGCGTCACCCGATGGTCAAGAAATCCACGCCAGGTGGAATTCGGGCTTGGCAACCCGACCGTTCGGGGCCTATCGTACGGACCCGAACGGCTCTTGTGACCTAGCGCACAAACGCAAACCCACCTCACCCGGGAGTAAGCCCCATGAGCAACACCGAGTCCCTCACCCCGAGTCACCCGGAGCATCACGAGTTGCTCCCCGACGAAAGCCTGGCCCCCAACCGGCTGGGCATCGCCGGGGTGGTGTTCTTCGTCGTGGCGGCCGCCGCACCGCTGGTGGGCATGACCGGCGCCGCTCCGGTCGCCATCGTGCTCGGCAACGGAGCCGCGGCCCCCGGCGCTTATCTGGTCGTCGGCCTCGTGCTGCTGCTCTTCAGTGTCGGGTACGCCGCGATGAGCCACCAGGTGAGCAACGCGGGCGCCTTCTTCGCCTACGTCGGGCGCGGCCTGGGCATCGTCCCGGGCGTCGGCTCGGCCTTCGTCTCGCTGCTCGCCTATCTGGCGATTCAACTCTCCATCTTCGGCTTCTTCGGCGCCGTGGCTGCCGGGCAGCTCAATGCCAAGCTGGGCTCTGACCTCTCGTGGTGGGCTTGGGCGCTGATCGCCTGGGCGATCGTGACCGTCCTCTCGATCCTGCAGGTGGACATCGGCGCCAAGTTGCTGGGGGTGCTGATGCTGGCCGAGGTTGCCTCGCTGATGTTGGTCGCCGTGGCCGTGATCGCCCAAGGTGGTGGGCCGGACGGGTTCGACTTCGCCGCATCGTTTAACCCCCGCGAGATCTTCGCCGGAGGTTTCACCGGCTCGGCCGGCATCGCCTTGTCCTTCGCGTTTGCGTCCTACATCGGCTTCGAAGCCACCGCGATCTACGCCGAGGAAACCAAAAACCCCAAGCGCGCCGTACCCGTGGCCACCTACACCGCCGTCATCCTGATCGCTGTTCTCTTCGCCCTGACGTCGTGGGCAATGGTGAGCGCGCTCGGCAGTGGTGACGTCGTCGGTCGGGTAGTGGAACTGGCCGGCGACGACCTCTCGGACCCGGCCGCAGTGCTCTTCGCCGTGGCTGATGAGTACGTCGGCGGCTGGCTCGCGACCACGATGAGTTGGCTGGTGTTGAGCAGCCTGTTTGCCGGGTTGTTGGCCTTCCAGAACAGCGCCGCCCGCTACTTCTTCTCCCTCGGCCGGGCCGGCGTCCTGCCCCGGGCGCTCGATCACGTCAATCGTCGCGGCGCCCCCGTCGTCGGCGCGCTGGTCACCTCGACGATCAGCGGTGCGGTTATCGCCTGGTTCGCGATCACTGACAAGGATCCGATCGCCAACATGTTCTTCTGGTTCAGCGCCATTGCCGTGCTCGCCATCGTGCTGGTCGAGATCTTGGTCTGCTTCGCGGTGATCGTGCACTTCCGCCGCCAGGGCGGAGCACCGGCCTGGAGCACCCTGATCGCGCCCGCGCTCTCGGTGGTAGGCCTCGCGATCGGCGCCTACCTCGTGATGGCCAGGTTTGCGCTCTTGGCCGGACCGGACGCCATCGCCGCCAACAGCGATCCGACCAAGGACACCTTCGGTCTGTCCTCCTTCGGCTGGCTGCTGGTCCTTTCGCCGTTCATCACCCTGGTCGTCGGCATGCTGATCGGCGCCGTCCGCCGCTCGGCCGAAAACGAAGAAGCGGTCGCCGACCTGGTCACCTGACCCAGCCCCGTTGCCCGTTGAGTTGGGCCTCCCTGCCCGTTGAGTTGGGCCTCCCTGCCCGTTGAGTTGGGCCTCCCTGTCGAGTTTCGTGTGCGGGGGGGCCTTCGCACAAGTCCGAGGCTCCAGACGCCCTCACCCGATCCCAAGGGTGAGGCCCGCACACTGCAACGGAATCGGTATCTGCGGCCCCGTTGTGCGGTGGATTCCACATCACCTATGGTGCTGAGGTCATCGAGGCGAAGGAGACAGCGGATAACCCGTGAGTGAATCAGCACCGTGGGCCATCCGGCTCGAGGGAATTGCCAAACACTTCGGGTCCGTTCGCGCCGTCGACGGTGTCGACCTGACCATCGAGGACGGCGAATTCTTCTCCATGCTGGGCCCCTCGGGCTCCGGAAAAACCACGGTCCTGCGGATGATCGCCGGCTTCGAGGAGCCGTCGGCCGGTCGGGTCTTCCTCGGGGAGCAAGACGTCACCGACCTGCCACCGTTCTCCCGCGACGTCAACACGGTCTTCCAGGACTACGCGCTGTTCCCGCACATGGATGTGCTGACCAATGTGGAGTACGGGCTGCGCGTCAAGCGCGTGCCGCGCCGAGAGCGGCGTACGCGCGCCTTGGAGGCACTCGAATCCGTCCAACTAGCGGGGTACGGCGACCGCCGGCCGGGGCAGCTGTCCGGCGGCCAACGCCAACGTGTCGCCCTGGCCCGGGCGCTCGTCAACCGACCCAAGGTGCTGCTGCTCGACGAGCCGCTCGGCGCCCTCGACCTGAAGTTGCGTCGCGAGATGCAGATCGAGCTCAAGCAGATCCAGCGCGATGTTGGCATCACGTTCGTGTTCGTCACCCACGATCAGGAGGAAGCCCTCACGATGAGCGACCGGATCGCGGTGTTCAACGAGGGGCGGATCCAGCAGATCGCCAAGCCTGCGGAGCTCTATGAAGCGCCGGCAACCGACTTCGTGGCGGGCTTCGTGGGGACCTCGAACTTGTTGACCGGCCCCGAGGCGGCGGCGACGTTCGGCCGCGAAGGCACGTTCAGCATTCGCCCGGAGAAGATTCACTTTGCCGCCGCCGACCAACTCGCCGAACCCACGCGTGCCCGGGGCACCGTGCGAGCGGTCGCCTACCTCGGTTCGGTCACCCACTTCGTCGTCGCGCTCGACTCGGGCGGAACGCTGACGGTGTTGCGCCAAAATTTGCACGGATCCGCCGACCTTGCGTTGAGTCATGACGGTCAGCGGGTCGATCTCGGTTGGTCCGACGATCACGTCATCGACCTAACACCCATCAATGAGGAGACACTATGAAATCCCCCCGACTGACGCGTGCTTTGGCAGGGACCGCCGTCCTCGCCCTCGTCGTGGCTGGCTGCGGCACCGATTCCGGCACCAGTGACGACAAGTCCGGCGACTCCAACGCCGGCTTCACGGCCCCCGACATCCCCGAGCTCGAGGAGCTTGGCGATAACGAGAGTGCGGTCAACATCCTGGCGTGGCCCGGCTATGCCGAAGATGGCTCCACCGACAAGGCCGTGGACTGGGTCACCCCGTTCGAGAAGGAAACGGGCTGCGAAGCCAACGTGAAGTACTTCGCCACCTCCGACGAGGCCGTGCAACTGATGAAGTCCGGCGAGTACGACGTCGTGTCGGCGTCCGGCGATGCGTCACTGCGACTCATCGCGGCCGGCGATGTGGCCCCAGTCAACACCGACCTGGTCCCCAACTACGTCGACATCTGGGGCTTCCTCAAGGACCGCCAGTGGAATTCCGTGGACGGACAGATGTACGGCATTCCGCACGGGTACGGCGCCAACCTCCTCATGTGGAACACCGAGAAGGTGAGCCCGGCTCCCACGTCGTGGAGCGTGGTGTTCGACGAGAACTCGCCCTACAAGGGCGCCGTCACGGCGTACGACTCCCCGATCTACATCGCCGACGCCGCGCTTTATCTGATGAAGACGCAGCCGGAGTTGGGCATCGAGGACCCCTATGCGCTGGATGAGGAGCAACTCGCCGCTGCGGTCGATCTGCTCAAGAGGCAGAAGACGATCGTCGGGGAATACTGGTCCGACTACACCGTGGAGATGTCGTCGTTCAAGAGCGGTGACTCGGTGCTGGGCACCACCTGGCAGATCATCGCCAACCTCGCCCAGGGCGAAAAGACCCCGGTCGACGTCACCCTCCCCGTGGAAGGTGCCACGGGTTGGTCCGACACATGGATGGTCGCGGCCGACAGCCCCAACGTGAACTGCGCCTATGCCTGGATGAATCACATCGCCAGCCCCGAGGCCAACGCCGCTGTTGCGGAATGGTTCGGTGAGGCGCCGGCCAATGCCAAGGCGTGTGACATCGCCAGCGAGGGACATTGCGAGACCTTCCATGCGGGCGACGAGGCCTACGCCGAACAGATCTACTACTGGAACACCCCGATCGAGCAGTGCCTGGACGGGCGGACGGACGTGAAGTGCACGTCGTACTCCGACTGGGTGCAGGCCTGGACCGAGATCAAGGGCTGATCTGAGCTGAGCTCTGGACTGCTCCACCGTCACCCCCGGCTGCGCCTGGGCCTGCTGTTAGGGCCGCCCATGTTGTGGCTGGGGGTGGCGTATCTCGCCGCCCTCGCGGCGATGTTCATCACGTCGTTGTGGTCGGTGAACGACTTCACCGGCTCGGTCGAGCGCACCTGGACGCTGGACAATTTCCGGGATCTGGTCAATCTCGACGTCTACCGCACGATCACGATGCGCACGTTGTTGATCGCGGTCTCCGTCACCGTTGTCGACGCCGTGGTGGCTTTCCCGATCGCGCTGTTCATGGCCAAGGTCGCCACCCCCCGATGGCAACGCGTGCTGGTCATCGCCGTGCTGACCCCGCTGTGGGCGTCGTACCTCGTGAAGGCGTACGCCTGGCGCGCGATGTTTTCGGGGACCGGACCCATCCAGTGGCTGGCCGAGCCGATGGGGCTTGGGTCGCCCGGTTACGGGCTGGCGGCGACGGTCGTGACGTTGGCGTATTTGTGGCTTCCCTACATGATTTTGCCGATGTACGCCGGGCTTGAGCGGCTGCCCAACTCGCTGCTCGAGGCGTCCGCTGACTTGGGCGCAGGGGGCTGGGCAACGGTGCGTCGCATCGTGCTGCCGGTGCTGTTTCCCGCACTCGTCGCTGGCTCGATCTTCACGTTCTCGCTGACGCTCGGCGACTACATCGCCGTACGCATCGTGGGTGGCACCCAGCAGATGTTGGGCAACGTCGTTTACAACACGTTCTTGACCGCCAACAACATGCCGTTTGCGGCCGCCGTCTCGACGATCCCGGTCGTGATCATGTTGGTCTATCTCGCCGCCGTACGACGTACCGGCGCGTTGGAGAACCTCTGATGACCCTCTCCGCGCTCACTCGTCGGCTGCTCGGCTTTTTCACGGTGGCGGTGTTGGGGTTCATCTACGCCCCCCTGCTATTGGTGGTGGTGAACTCGTTCAACACCTCCAAGACATTCGGGTGGCCACCGAGTGGCTTCACGACCAAGTGGTGGCGCGCGGCCTTCGAGTCTGAAGGAGCTAGGTCGGCTATTTGGGTCTCGATCCAGGTCGCGTTGGTGGCCACCGTGATTGCCTTGGTGTTGGGCACGATGGCCGCCCTGGCTCTCCAGCGCTTCGATTTCTTCGGCCGCGACACGATCTCGCTGCTGATCATCTTGCCGATCGCGCTGCCCGGTGTGGTGACCGGGATTGCGATCGCCAATGCGTTCCAGACCATCCTGGATCTCAAGCTGGGCTTCCTGACGCTGGTTGTTTCCCACGCAACCTTTTGCATCGTGACGGTGTTCAACAACGCGGTCGCGCGCCTCCGGCGGATGGGGGGCAGCCTCGAGGAGGCCTCGATGGATCTGGGGGCCGGCACGTTCCGCACGTTCTGGTCCATCACGCTCCCGATGTTGCGCTCGTCGCTGCTGGCCGGAGGATTGCTCGCCTTCGCGCTCAGTTTTGACGAGATCATCGTCACCACGTTTACCGCTGGAAACAGCATCCAGACGTTGCCGATCTGGATCTTCCAGAACCTGTTCCGCCCCAATCAGGCGCCCGTCGTGAACGTCATCGCGGCCGCCCTGATCGTGTTTTCCGTGCTCCCGATCTGGCTCGCCCAGCGACTCGCCGGCACCGACGAAGGCGTCGCCACCGCCCGTTGAGTTGGGCCCAACTCAACGTCCCAGGAGGCCCAACTCGACGTTAGGTGAGGGCGTACGCCGCGAGTTCGCCAGCGAGGTCTTCGTGGGCGCGCCCGCGGACCAGGGTGCCTTCGCCGGTGTGTTCAAGTGAGGCGATCTCCCCGTGTTGGTGCAGTCGGTTGAGCAGGTCACCCCGCTCATAGGGCACCAGGGCTTCGAAGGCGACTCCGGGATGGGGCAGTTCACCTTCGATCACGGCCAACGCTTCGGCGATGCCCTCGCCGGTCTTGGCCGAGACGACCACCGAGTGCGGCTCCCGCTGCCGCAATCGCGCCAGCACCATGGGATCGGCCGCGTCCGACTTGTTCACCACGATCAACTCGGGCACCTTGTCGGCACCGATCTCGGCCAGGACTTCGCGCACCGCGGCGATCTGACCCTCCGGATCGGGGTGGGAGCCATCGACGACATGCAGGATGAGGTCGGAGTCGGCCACTTCCTCCAACGTCGAGCGAAAAGCCTCGATCAGTTTGGTCGGCAGGTGCCGGACGAAGCCGACGGTGTCCGACATCGTGTAGACGCGCCCATCGGAGGTCGTCGTACGACGCGTCGTCGGATCGAGGGTGGCGAAGAGCGCGTCCTCGACCAGCACGCCCGCGCCGGTGAGCCGATTGAGCAGCGACGACTTGCCGGCGTTCGTATAGCCCGCGATCGCGACGCTCGGCACCTGATGGCGGCGCCGTTCTTGACGTTTGGTGTCGCGGGTGCCCTTCATGGCAGCCAACTCGCGGCGAAGTTTGGAGATCTTGGTGTTGATCCGCCGCCGGTCAGTCTCGATCTTGGTCTCACCGGGCCCGCGTCCGCCGATCCCTTCGCCACCAGCCGCTCGACCGCCCGCTTGCCGGGACAGGTTGCCGCCCCAACCGCGCAACCGCTGCTTCATGTAGTTGAGCTGCGCCAACTCGACCTGGGCTTGGCCCTCTCGCGACTTCGCGTGCTGGGCGAAGATGTCGAGGATCAACGCGGTCCGATCGACCACCTTCACCTTGACTCGATCTTCGAGGTTCCTCAGCTGGGAGGGGGCCAGTTCGCCGTCACAGATCACGGTGTCGGCGCCGGTGGCCTGCACGATCTCCGCGAGCCCATCGACCTTGCCGCGCCCAATGTAGGTCGCCGGGTCGGGCTTTTGCCGCCGCTGATAGATCGCCTCCAACACCTCCGAGCCCGCGGTTTCGGCAAGCAAAGCCAACTCCGCCAGGGAGTTCTCGGCGTCGGTGATCGATCCGTCGGTCCACACACCCACGAGTACGACGCGCTCCAACCGCAGTTGGCGGTATTCCACCTCCGAGATGTCTTCCAACTCGGTGGACAGGCCGGCCACCCGGCGCAGGGCGTGGCGTTCAGCGAGCTCCATGGCGCCGAGGGTGGGTTGGTCCTCGGGGTCGGGCTCGTCGGCATAGCCGGAGACGAAGTCGTCCGGTTCTTCGTCATCCCAGCCTTCGGTGGCGGACAACTCGGCGTCGAGATCAAAGTCAGGGTTCGTCATATGCGTTCAAGAGTAGGCCGCGGCGCACAGCGACGCGAACGCATTGTCGGTGCCTGGTGGCAGAGTCTGAAAGATGACTCCACTTGACGAACAGTTTCTTCACAACTTCGACCGTTTCACGGCGACCGTCGCCGCCACACGTGACTGGAGCGCAGCCACGGCCTGCTCGGACTGGACCGCTGCGCAACTCGTGGACCATGTGGTCGACACGCAGCGAGATTTGCTGTCGCAACATGGCGCGAGCCTCGAGGAACGCGCCACCGGTGACGGCGGTGCGGTGTGGGCCGCCCATCACGCCCACCTCCTCAGGTTGGTCGCCGATGAGCCGCTGATGAGCACGGCGTACGACGGCTTCTTCGGCCCCACGACCGTGCGCGACACCCTCGCCACGTTCTACGGATTCGACCTGTTGGTGCACGGATGGGACCTCTCAAGTTCGACCGGCCAACCGCTGACGTGGACCGAGGCCGAGATGGATCAGATCGAGAGCTCCATCGCGCTCTTCGGGCCGGGCCTTTATATGGAGGGCATCTGCAAACCGGCGATCGAGGTTGCGAGCGACGCCTCCCGGCAGTTGCGGATCTTGGGCGTTCTGGGGCGCCACGCGGGATAAGTTGGGCCAGATAGGTTGGGCGGCGTGAGCGACTCTCCCCGACCCGAGCGGGCGGCAACGCCGAGTGTGCCCGGACGTGCCCGGGTGGTGATCATCGGCGGCGGCGTCATCGGTTGCTCGGTGGCCTATCACCTCGCGCACGCCGGCTGGTCGGATGTAGTGCTGCTGGAGCGCGACCGGCTCACGTCAGGTACGACGTGGCACGCCGCTGGTCTGATGACCTGCTTCGGCTCCACATCGGAAACCTCCACCGGCATCCGGCTCCACTCGCGCGACCTCTACGCGCGGTTGGAGGCCGAGACCGGTCAGTCCACGGGTTTCCGGCCAGTGGGCCTGATCGAGGCGGCCGCCGACCTCGACCGATTGGAGGAATACCGCCGGGTCGCCGCGTTTCAGCGCAACCTGGGGCTCGAGGTCGAGGAGATCTCTCCGCGGGAGATCAGCGAACTGTTTCCCTGGGCCAAGACCGACGACCTGCGGGCTGGCTTCTATGTGCCCGGCGATGGGCGCGTCAACCCGGTCGATCTCACCAACGCCCTGGCCAAGGGGGCCAAACAACTCGGCGTGCGCATCATCGAGCAGGTCAGCGTGACCGAGGTGCTCACCCAGCCGAGCGGTCACGTGGCGGCGGTCACCGGTGTCCGCACGACCGCTGGAGACGTGGAGTGCGAATACGTCGTCAACTGTGCCGGCATGTGGGCCCGCGAGTTGGGTGCAGCAAGCGGGCTCGTGATCCCCAATCAGGCAGCAGAGCACTACTACCTGATCACCGACACGATCGAGGGCCTGGGCCCCAACGGGCCGATCTTTGAGGACCCCGCCTCCTACGGCTATTTCCGCGAAGAGGGCGGCGGGATGATGGTCGGCCTCTTCGAGCCGCAGGCGGCCCCGTGGCAGGTCGCCGGCATCCCCGCCGACTTCTCGTTCGGACACATTCCCCCCGACTGGGATCGGATGGCGCCCTTCTTGGAGCGCGCCATGCAACGCGTGCCGATCACGCTCGAGGTGGGCGTGCGCACGCTCTTCTGCGGACCCGAGTCCTTCACCCCCGATTTGGCTCCCGCCGTCGGCGAGGCCCCGGGACTGCGCAACTACTTCGTGGCGGCCGGGATGAACTCCGTCGGCGTGCTCTCCGCCGGTGGCCTGGGCCGGGTCCTCGCCGAGTGGATCACGACGGGGCGGCCCGACGTCGACGTCACCGGCTTCAACGTTGATCGCTTCTCCGCCTACCAGGCCGACGACACCTATCGCGCCGCGCGTACGACCGAGATCCTCGGCACCGTCTATGCCGCCCACACGCCAGGCAAGCAGTTGCGCTCCGCGCGCGGGATGCGTCTCTCCCCCGTCCACGAGCGCCTGGTCAGCCAGGGCGGATATCTGCGCGAGGTCTCCGGATGGGAGGGAGCCGACTGGTTCGCGGGAGCCGGGAGCCAGCCAGAGGCCGAACCCACCTGGGGTCGCGCCGAGTGGTTTGCCCACTGGGCCGAGGAGCACCGCGTGGTCCGCGAGGGCGTGGGCTTGATGGACATGAGTTTCATGGCCAAGTTCACCGTCGAAGGGCCGAGCGCGGGTGCCTTGCTGGAGAGCCTGTCGAGTGGACACGTCGACGGCGCGGTGGGCGTGATGACCTACGCCCAATGGCTCAACGAGGACGGTCGGATCGAAGCTGACCTCACGGTCACCAAACTCGGGCCCGACCAGTTCGGCGTCGTCGCCTCCGACACCGCCCATGGCCATGTGTGGGATCGACTGCGTCGCCACGCAGACCCGGCGACGTGCCGGCTGGCCGACAGGACCGAGGACTTCGCCCAGCTCAACGTCCAGGGCCCCCAGTCGCGCGACCTGTTGGCCACGCTGACCGACGCCGACCTGTCGACCCCGATCTATCCGTTCCGCACAGCACGCCCCATCGTCCTCGCGGGGATCCCCGTGTTGTGCGCCCGGATCACTTATCTCGGCGAGTTGGGTTATGAGTTGTACGTCGAGCGCGAGCACGCGTTGACCGTCTACGACGCGATCACCGCCGCCGGTGCGGGCTACGACTTCGCCCCCGTCGGGCTCAAGTCGCTGGCCTCGCTCCGGATGGAGAAGGGCTACCGCGACTTCGGGCACGACATCGACAACACCGATTGCCCACTGGAGGTGGGGCTCGGGTTCGCCATCGACTGGGACAGCGATTTCATCGGCAAAGAGGCGGTGCTCGCCCGCAAGGCGCGGCACACCGCGTCCGGCGGGATGACCCAGCGACTCCTCCAGATCCGACTCGAGGACCCAGAGCCGCTGCTCTTCCACGCCGAAGTGGTCTATCGCGGTGGCACGCCCGTGGGTTATGTCCGGGCCGCGTCCTATGCGTGGACCCTGGGCGGCTCGGTCGGGCTGGCCTTCGTCTCGGGCGGTTCGGCGCCCGTCACGCCGGAGTGGCTGGCCGCCGGCCAGTGGGAGGTCGATGTTGCCGGCACCCGACATCGGGCGCAGGTGTCGCTGCGACCGCTCTATGACCCGACGTCTGCCCGGATCAAGATCTGACGCCACGCGTGGCCCCGGGAGCGGCATGATGACCCCATGCCCCACCTCCACGTCTCGACCGTCGGCGACGAACTCCCCGAGCTGCTGACCCAATTGGCCCCCGACGGGGCACGCCGGATCGTCGGGATCAGTGGGGCGCCGGGATCGGGCAAGTCAACGCTGGCGGTCGCCCTCGCCACCGCGCATCCCGGCGCGGTCGTCGTACCCATGGATGGGTTCCACCTAGCCGACGTCGAGCTCGAGCGTCGCGGTTTGCGCTCGCGCAAGGGCGCGCCGGAGACGTTCGACGGCTGGGGCTATGCGGCGCTGCTGGCCCGGCTGAGATCGGCGCCGCAGCACGTGGTCGTGGCGCCCGCCTTCGAGCGGGACCTCGAACAACCCCTGGCCGGTGCCATCCCGATCGCGCCGGAGGCCACCGTGGTGATCACCGAAGGCAACTACCTGCTGCTCGACGAGCCGCCGTGGGCCGAGGTACGTCGCCACCTCGACGTGGTCTGGCACGTTCGAGTCGCCGATGCCGTGCGTCACGAAAGGCTGATTGAGCGCCATGTGAGGTTCGGCAAGACCCTCGCTGAGGCCCACGCCTGGGTCGAGGCCGTGGACGAACCCAACGCCCGCAATGTCGAGGCAGCGGCGGCCAACGCCGATCTCGTGCTCGATCTGACGGACTGGTCGGGCACCACTCCCTAGGCCGCCACCGGCTTACTTCGGGGGCATCCGAATCCCGCCGTCCACGCGGATCGTCTCGGCGTTGAGATAGGAATTGGTGAGGCACTCCAGCACCATCGACGCCAATTCATCGGGGCTGCCAAGCCGGGGCGGAAACAACACGCTCTCCCCCAGTTTCGCCTTGAACGACGCCGGGTCCTCCGCGAAGTCATAGATCGGAGTGTCGATCAACCCGGGCGCCACCGTGTTGACCCGGATCCCCACGGCGGCCAGATCGCGGGCCACCGGCAACGTCAGCCCGACGATGCCACCTTTGGAAGCGGCGTACGCCGCCTGCCCGATCTGCCCGTCGAAGGCCGCCACGCTCGCGACGTTAACGATAGCTCCGCGCTCCCCGGAGGGGGTGGGGTCGAGCCGACCCATGGCGGTGGCCGCGAGCCGAATGACATCAAAGGTGCCGATCAGATTGACCCCGATCACGCGGACAAAGACCGCCAGATCATGGGCCGAGTCGTAGGCCCCGTCCCGCCCGATCGTTCGCTGCGCCGCCGCGATCCCTGCCGAGTTGACGACAGCTCGCAACGGACCGAGTTGGGAGGCGGTCTCGACCACGGCGCGGACTTGGTCGGTGTCGGTGATGTCGACCTCGGCGAAGACGCCGCCGATCTCGGCAGCCAGGGCCTCGCCCTTGTCGATCTGCCGGTCGGCCACGACGACCCGGGCTCCGGCCGCTGCGAGTCGACGCGCCACGGCGGCACCGATGCCCGACGCGCCACCGGTGACCAGGGCCGCGGTTCCTTGAAGTTCCATGATCCGGAGCATAGGACCGCCGAGCGGCTCGCCGGGCCTAGAGGTCGGTCGTGCCCCAGCCCACGATCACGGCCGGACCGGTCAACAACAGGTGGTCGTCGGCCGTGATGGTCACGGCCAACTCGCCGCCGGGCACGTCCACTCGATAGGTGACACCCGAGCCGACCTCGTCGGCGACGGCGGTGGCCACGGCGGCCGCGCAGGCGCCGGTGCCACACGAGCGGGTCTCTCCCGAGCCGCGCTCATGCACGCGCATCGCCACGTGCCGCTCGCCACGGCGTACGACGAACTCCACGTTGGCGCCCTGGGGATAGACGCCGACGTCGACCCCCGGCGGGTCGAGCAACCGCCCGGCATCGGCCAGATCGTCGACGAAGACGACCGCGTGCGGATTGCCGGTCTCGATGTGGCGGGCCGCCCACGAGTGCCCGTCGATCGTCACGGTCGAAACGCCACCAATCATGGGGGTCCCCAGATCAACTGTGATCAACCCCCGCTCGACGGTGATGGTCTTGATGCCGTCGCGGGTGCCGACCTCGAAGGACTCGCCGTCGATCAGACCCTCGTCGAGCAGGTGCCGCGCGAAAACCCTGATCCCGTTGCCGCACATCTCCGACACCGACCCATCGGCGTTGCGGTAGTCCATGAACCACTCCGGTCCGGGGGGTCCACCCGCGGCAGCGGTACGGATCACCCGAATCACCCCGTCGCCCCCGATGCCGGCCCGCCGATCACAGAGCGCACTGACCCGGGCGGCCGAGAGGTCGCCATGGATCGTGCCGTCGTGATCGGGCAACAGCACGAAGTCGTTCTCGGTGCCGTGACCCTTGAGGAAGGCGTATGTCACGTCCGGATTGTCCCATCCGCGGCTGCGCCCGGTCGGATCACGTCATAGCGGGCGCACGCGAAGTCGCGATTCTGGGCGAGTTCGGCCAGCTTCAGCTCGACGCGGCGGGGCAGCAACGGCGCCCCCGCACCTAGCGTCACCGGCGCATATTGCACCCAGACTTCGTCGAGCAGTCCCTCGTCGGCAAACTTCGCTGCGAGTTCTCCGCCGCCGCAGACCCAGATGTTCTTGCCGGCGGCGGCCTCGACGAGTTCGGCGTACACCTCACGCACGGGCGTCCTCGTGAACTTCACGTCTCCCCCGCCGAAGACCTCCAACTGCCGTGTCGTGAATACCCAACACGGCTGGTCGTAGTCCCAGACGGAGTCCGCATGATCGCGAATCCACTCATAGGTGTGCGAACCCATCGCGATCGCTCCGACGGTCGCGATGAAGGTGTCGTAGTTCATCGGCCCAGCCCGATCGATGTCGCGCGTCACCAGCCAGTCCAGCGAGTGCTCCGGGGTGGCGATGAACCCGTCGATCGAGCTCGCCGCGTAGTAGATCGTGCTCATCGCTCCAGTGTGCTCTCTTCGACGGCTCGCAGGGCTCGGGGCAGCCGCTCCGGATCGTCGAACGCGACCCAAGTGATGCGCGGGTCCTTGCGGAACCAGGAATCCTGACGCCGAGCGAAGCGTCGGGTCGCGGCCAGCGTGCGGTCCCGAGCTTCGGGGAGGGTGAGTTCGCCACGGAGGTACGCCGTCACCTGGCGATAGCCGATCGCCTCGCGGGCCGTGCGTCCCTGCTCGAGCCCGGCCCCGATGAGGTGCCGGACCTCCTCCACCAATCCCTGGTCGAACATCTCGGCGACCCGCTGCTCCAGACGTTCGTCGAGGGTCGGGCGGTCGATGTCGACCCCGATCTGGACGCTGCGCGGGTCGTCGTACTCCATGCTCGGCAGGCTGGCCGAGAAGGGTTCCCCAGTGAGTTCGATGACCTCCAGGGCGCGCACGATCCGCCGACCGTTGTCGGGCAGGATCCGGGCGGCCGCGCCGGGGTCGATGCCCTTCAGCCTGGCGTGCAGCACTTGTGCGCCCACCTGAGCGAGTTCGGCCTCAAGGCGGGCCCGGGTGACGGCGTCGGTGGCCGGGAACTCGAAGCGATCCAGGATGCCGCGCACATAGAGGGCGGAGCCGCCGACCAAGACGGGCGTCACGCCCCCCGCGCGCAGGTCCGCGATCGCGTCGCGCGCCCGGGCTTGGAAGTCGGCCACGCTGAGCGGCTCGGTCACGTCCAGCAGATCGAGGAGGTGATGGGCGATCCCGCGCCGCTCGGCGAGGGGCAACTTGGCGGTGCCGATGTCCATCCCGCGGTAAACCGCCATCGCGTCGGTGTTCACGATCTCGCCGCCGAGTCGCTCGGCTAGGTCCAGCGCCAACTGCGACTTCCCCGCCCCAGTTGCCCCCACCACGGCGATGATCGGGGGCCTCGACGGCGCGCGGGTCGGGACTGCGGGTGGCACGCGGGTTAGTCTTCCAGGCGACGCGCGTCTCGGAGTGGGGCGCCTCGATGACAAGGACAACTGATGGGTTTCCTCGACAAGTTCAAGTCCAAGGCCACCGACATCGTCGACTCGCACGGTGACAAGGTTTCCGACGCGGTCGACAAGGCCGCCGACATGGTCGACGACAAGACCGGCGGCAAGCTCGGCGACAAGGTCGACCTCGGCGCCGACAAGGCCAAGGATGCGCTCGACGGCCTCGACGGCAAGAACGACGACCTCAACTGAGCGAGTCACCCCGAAGCGCTGAGGGAGCCGAGCCCCCTCAGCGCTTCGTCGTGGTCCCGGCCTCCTATGTGTTTCTCCTGCGCCCCGGCCCACGAGGCGACGAGGTGCTGCTCCAATTGCGGCAGAACACCGGCTATATGGACGGGCATTGGGCCGCCGCCGCGGCCGGCCATGTGGAGCGCGGCGAGACGGCGTACGACGCCGCCCGGCGCGAAGCGCTGGAGGAGATCGCGGTCACCGATCTCGCGCTGGAGTTCGTGACGTCGATGCAGCGCACCCAACATGCCGATCCCATCGATGAGCGCATCGACTTCTTCTTCACGGCGAGGGCGTGGTCGGGTGAACCCCGGATTGTCGAGCCCCTCAAATGCGCCGAATTGCGCTGGTGTCCCCTCGCCGGGCTGCCCGAACCCGTGGTGCCCCACGAGTTGAGGGTGCTGACCGGCATTCGCGCGGGCCACGTGGCGGCGTACAGCACGTTTGGGTTCTGAGCGCGGCGATCGGCCGATAGTGGCGCGATTTCGAGCCACCTGATGACTCAGAATCGCGCCACTAACGTTCATCCACAGCTCGGGGATCGACCACTGGCGGGTCACGCAACACTGGCGTTGGATGGGCACGGTGTACACCGACCTCGACAAACTTCTAGACGAGCAGTGCGGGGTGATCTCACGTCGCCAGGCGCTCGGCGCCGGCCTTGCCCCGCACGACATCCGACGGTTGCTGCGCAGACGCGAATGGGCTCGCGTGCACGATGGCGTGTTCGTCAACCACACCGGACCGCTGACGTGGCTCCAGCGCGCCTGGGCTGCGGTGCTGTTCGCCTGGCCGGCCGCCCTGTGTCATGAGTCCGCGCTGCGGGCAGCCGATGGGCCCGGGAGGCGAGATCGCCTCTACGGTCCGATTCACATCGCCGTCAAGCGAGGGCGGGGCGTCGTGGCGCCCGATGGGGTGGTGGCGCATGTGCACAACGACATCGCCACCCGCGCACAGTGGAACGCAACGCCGCCGCGAGTGCGCATCGAGGAGGCACTTCTGGACGTCGCCGCCGACCTTGCCGACGAGATGCAGGTCATCTCGCTGCTCGCCAACGCGATCCAGTCCCGCCGGACCACCGCTGGTCGGGTGCTGTCCGCGCTGCACCGCAGAGCGCGGTTCGCCAACCGGCGTTTCCTGAGCGAGATCCTGACCGACATCGAGAAGGGCACTTGTTCCGCGCTGGAGCACGCATATCTGATCCGCGTCGAACGCGCCCATCAACTCCCGACCCCGATGCGACAGCACGCTGCTTCGGGGTTTCGAACGTTGCGCGACATCGACTACGCCGAGTGGGGCCTCGTTATCGAGTTGGATGGTCGACTGTTCCACGATCACGCCGCCGCGTACGACGCGGATCTCGAGCGGGATCTCGACGCCAAACTCGTCCAGGATCGCGAGACTGTCCGACTCGGCTGGGGTCAAGTCTTCGGGCGAAGTTGTGAGACGGCCACCAAGGTCGCCACGCTGCTCAGGCGCCGGGGTTGGACCGGCCGAGCCCAACCATGCCCCGCCTGTGCACCGGCACAGTGGCGGGATTCTGAGTCACCTGGTGGCTCAGAATCGCGCCACTCTGCCTAGCCAGTGGTGGCCGGGGCACCGATCGTGGGCATCCCGAGGGTGACTCCGGTGGGCGCGGGAGTCGCGGTGCGCGCCTCCCAGGCGTCGCCGGCCCGCGTGCGGCGTACGCCGAGAACGGGGCCGTCGGCCACAAGATGGTGCGGCGCGGCGTAGGTGATCTCGACGGTGACCATGTCGCCCGGCCGGACACCTTCGGCGCCGACCGGAGTGAAGTGCACAAGGCGATTGTCGGGGCCGCGGCCGCTGAGCCGATGGGTGGCGGCGTCCTTGCGGCCCTCGCCCTCGGCGACCATGAGCTCGACCCGGGCGCCGACGAGGCCCTTGTTCTCCTCCCAGGCGATGTCGTTGACCAGGGCGACGAGACGCTGATAGCGGTCCTTGACGACGTCGGGTGGAATCTGGTCGGGCAGTTCGGCGGCCGGGGTGCCGGGGCGCTTGGAATATTGGAACGTGAACGCACCGGAGAAGCGCGCCAGCCGGACCACGTCCAGGGTGGCCTCGAAATCGGCCTCAGTTTCGCCCGGGAAGCCCACGATGATGTCGGTGGTGATCGCCGCGTCCGGCATGGCCGTGCGCACTCGGTCGATGATGCCCAGATATTTGGCCTGCCGATAGGAGCGTCGCATCTCCTTGAGGATCCGATCGGAGCCGGACTGGAGCGGCATGTGCAATTGGTGCATCACGTTGGGAGTTTCGGCCATCGCGGCGATGACATCGTCGGTGAACTCGGCCGGGTGCGGAGACGTGAAACGCACGCGTTCGAGGCCCGCGATGGAGCCACACGCCCGGAGCAGTTTGGAGAAGGCCTCCCGGTCGCCGAACTCCACACCGTAGGAGTTGACGTTCTGCCCGAGCAGGGTGATCTCGGTGACGCCCTCCGCGACGAGCGCCTCGATCTCGGCCAGGATCTCGCCGGGCCGACGGTCCTTCTCCTTGCCGCGCAGGGCCGGCACGATGCAAAACGTGCACGTGTTGTTGCAGCCGACGGAGACCGAAACCCACGCGGCGTACGCGGATTCGCGCTTCGTGGGCAGCGTGCTGGGGAAGACGTCGAGCGATTCGAGGATCTCGACCTGCGCCTCCTGCGCGATCCGCGCGCGCTCCAGCAACACGGGCAGGGAGCCGATGTTGTGGGTGCCGAAGACGACATCGACGTACGGCGCACGCTCGGTGATCGTCGCCCGATCCTTCTGCGCCAAGCAGCCGCCGACGGCGATCTGCATGCCCGGGTTGGCGGCCTTGACCGGCGCCAGATGGCTGAGATTGCCATAGAGCTTGTTGTCCGCGTTCTCGCGCACGGCGCAGGTGTTGAAGACGACGACGTCGGCCCGCTCACCAGCCGGCGCGGCGGCAAAGCCGGCCTCCTCCAGGAGCCCGGTCAACCGTTCTGAGTCGTGAACGTTCATCTGGCACCCGTAGGTGCGGACCTCGTAGGTGCGGGGTGTCTCTGCCATAGCCGTCTTAGGGTACGGCGCGCAGGGGTCGGCACCTAAGTCAGCATTAGCAGCGCGCACTCAGGTCAACTACCGCCCCGTTGATACCGCTTCCGCCCCCGTCCACGGGGGTGCCTAGCGCACCTAACGGGGCGCAACCCGCGCATCGAGTTAGCCAGGTTCCCCATCGTCCGGCGACCCCGAGGCCGCCGGACTTCTGGAGGACGCCCGGATGTCCGGGCACCAGCCCACCTGAACCACCTCAGATGAACAGCAATTGAGCTCCGTTGGTCAGCTCGATGAAGTCGGTCGCGGAGATGATCCCCTCGACGCCGTCATAGAGATCTTCTTCGTGCAGTTTCATCATGTCCGCCGACATCCGGCAGGCCCACAAGTGGCCGCCGGACTCGTGGATCTGTTGCAGAAACTCGGGGACCTCGGGGACGTCGAGATCGTGGATCTGCTTCTTCATCATCTTGGTCGTCACCGCGGTCATGCCGGGCATCCCCGCCAGCCCCTGCGGCATGGCCACGCCGAAGGCGCCCGGGGGGTGCATGGCGGTGTTGCCGAGGTAGGAGAACTTCAGGTGCTCCATGGTCTGTTTGTTGATCATGTCGAAGCCCCAGAACGTGAAGAAGAGGTGGGTTTCGATCCCCTCGCCCAGGGCGGCATTGGCCAAGATCAGGCCGGGGTAGGCCATGTCGAGGTTGCCTTTCGAGCAGATGATCGCGAGTTTGCGGCCTTCGTTCGCGGTGTCGTCGAATGACGGGACGAACGGGGCGGTTTCGGTGCTGGTCATGACGTCCTCCTGGGCGTTTGGCGGGGTACGCCGGGCGGCGAGCTCGGCGGGTGGATCACACGCAACCCTTCGGCTTGGGCAGGCCGGCGACGTACGCCATCTTCTTGGCGGGCTTGCCGGGGAACAGCGCGAACAACTCCTTGATGGCGATCCCCGATTGGGTGCTGACCCGCCGCAGCGTGGCGGTCTCGCCCATCACGGCGAAGTCGTCACGCAAGAAGCGGATCGGCGCCCAATGGGCATCGGTCATCTCGATGCCGATCAACCTGGCCAACTCGGTGCCCAGCGCCTCGGTCCACGCGTTGGGGTCGGTCAGGAAGCCTTCGTCGTTCACGTCATATTGCTGGCCGGCGATGGTGGTGATCATGGTGAGCTCCTCGGGTGAGTGGGTGGTCATTCGGGATGCTTGCCGGACATCGACATCTCCGCGGGAAGGCCGAGGGGCCGCCCCGGGAGCAGGGCATTCCAGTAGATGTGCCGGAAGGCAAGCTTGCTGAGGTGATTGAGCCGCGACTCCTTGAGCAGTTGCAGCGGCCCCAACCCCGCGATCGGGAAGGTGCCGGTGAGCGGCTCCGTGTCGTAGTTGAAGTCCAAGAGCAGGGCCTTGCCGTGGCCGGACTCCACAAAGCAGTTGGCGTGGCCGTCGAACGAATGAGTCATCGACTGTCCGGCGGCAAGCTGGATCAGGTTGTCGACGAACACCTCGACCGAGAAGTGCGCCACCGACCCGGCCTTCGAGGTCGGCAGATTGCTGGCATCTCCGAGCGCGAAGATGTTCGGGTGGGCCGTGGACTGCATCGTGTGTTTGTCCACGGGCACATAGTTCAACTCGTCGCCCAGCCCGGAGCGCGCGACGAAGTCGGCGCCCATGTTGAGCGGGATGGTGACCAGGAGGTCGTAGGCAACCTCGCGTTCGTCGTACGAGGTGATGACCCGGCGTTTTTGGTCCACGGACTCGATCATGAAGTCGGTTTCGACGATCACGTTGCGCTCCGCGAGGGCGGTGCCGAGCTCGCGACTCGCAACGGGTTTAGTGAACGCACCATCGAGCGGCGTGACGAACACCAAGTCGGTCGCCTCGCGCAGACCGTGGCGGGTGAGCCAGTCGTCGGCCAGGAAGGTGAACTCCAACGGCGCGACGGGGCACTTGATGGGCAGCTCGGTGATGTGCACGACCAGGCGCCCGCCCTCGAAGGCCGCGAGCTGTTCGGCGAGGGCGACGGCGCCGTCGTAGGTGTAGAACTCGCCCACGCTGCGATGCCACTCGGGGCCGAGCATGCCCGGCGTCTGATCGGGTCGCGGTGAGGTCCCACTCGCGATCACGAGGTAGTCATAGGTGAGCGTGCGCCCATCGGTCAGCGCGACGCTGGCGGTCTCCGGATCGACGCGGTCGACCTCGCCGAACACCACGTTGATGCCGTCATGGATGAACTCGCGGGTGGACTTGCGGATCTGACTGGGGGCGTTCAGCCCGAACGGGATGAACAGGTAGCCCGGCTGATAGTCGTGGATGTCATCGCGGTCGACGACGGTGATGTTCCAGTCCGGAAAGTGCTTGTGGACCTTGTTGGCAACCATGGTGCCCGCGGTGCCACCGCCCAGGATGAGGAGGTCGTGTTCGGTCGAGGTGGTCATACTTCAGTTGTACCCCTGGGGGTATCCGTTGACGAGGGTTTGGACCTGTCTCCTCCGTCACGGAAGGCGACCCTTACCCCCGCGCGTCGGCGCGAACTCACGCCCATTTCCAACCGAGTCGGCGCAAACTCACCGGTTGTGTAACGCAATCGGGCACTCATCCGCTTTAGGGGGTGACGCGCCCCGATTGGGGCGCCACGATTGGAGGACCCCCATGCCACCGTTTGCCCTTCGTCGAGTGGCGAGCGGAGTCGCGGTCGTCGCGACTGCCGCCGCCCTGCTCGCCTCACCCGGGACTGCCCAGGCAACCGCCGCCCAGGCCGCGGCAGTCCAGGATCCGACGTCCCTGTCGATCCGCATCCTGGACACCAAGGTCGGGCCTGAGGAATCCGCTTCGATCCATGGTCACCTGGTGGTCACCGGCGCTGCCACGCCAAGCGGGCGAACCGTTGTCCTCGAGGCCCGCCCCCTGGGGACTGAGGAGTTCGTCCCCGTCGCCCAGGT
Organism: uncultured Actinomycetota bacterium; assembly: GCA_963814245.1. Taxonomy (GTDB): domain Bacteria; phylum Actinomycetota; class Actinomycetes; order Propionibacteriales; family Nocardioidaceae; genus Nocardioides. Next base: position 30,854 of record CAWFBY010000003.1, on the reverse strand, counting down.
CATGTCGGGTGAGCGAGGTGGCGTCAGCGCCGAGGTGACACCACAGGTGACCACCCGCTACCGCTGGCACTATGCCGGCGACGACACCACCCGCGCGAGCACGAGCGGCATCGGCGCGATTAGGGTCACCGACACGACTCACCCGACCCGTCGTCTCGCCACCTCGCTGTCGATTCGTGAGGTCCATCGCGTCACGGACGCGGGCATCGTCGATATCGTCCGCGGCCAACTGCGCGTGGGCCGGATGGTCTTGCCGCGTCGTCCCGTGATCTTGTTGTCCCGCACCGCCGATGACGCGGATTGGACCTATGAGGGGACTCACCGCACCCAGCGACAAGGCGTTGTCCGGTTCGTGGTCGACCCGGCCCAGGACTCGGCGTACCGCCTGGTCTTCCTGGGTACGACGCGCTTGCTGCCGTCTCGCAGCGCCATCGTGCGCGTCGCTCATCGGCCTGACGTGTCCCTGACCGCCGATCCGTTGGCGATCGCGCACGGCGACACGGTCACCCTTACGGGTCTGGTCACCGACACCGGCGCGCCGGTCGTCGGCGCGACCGTTGCTCTGCTCGCGGTGAAGGTGCCCCAGCCGAGCTCGCGGCGGGTCGTGGCCACGGGCGTCACAGGGGACGACGGAAGTGTCACGTTCTCCGACGCGCCGCGGCTCTCAACGAAGTACCGTCTGCGTGTGGGAGCCACCGAAGGGACGCCGGGTGCGCTCAGCCCCGTCGTCCGGGTCGTGGTCAGCCCACCCCCGGTCGCCTAGCCCACCAGCCAATCACGCAAGAGGAGCACGTGCTGGAGTCGAGTCCCGACACCGCTGCCCACCGGCCCGAACCGATCGCGGTTCGCGCCGGTGGGCCCTCGCCTGCTCCCCCGGGATCTGCCCCGATGGAAGACGATGAACTCGAAGTTGCCTTGGACCGGGCGCGCACCGGTGACGAGGAGGGTTTCGCCATCCTGTGGCGGCACCTGCATCCGCCGCTGCTTCGCTACCTGCGGGTCCGCAGCGGAGACGCCGCCGAAGATGTCGCTGGGGAGACGTGGCTCCAGGTGATCAAAGGACTTACGGGGTTTCGGGGCGGGGTTCAGGAGTTCCGAGCGTGGTTGTTCACGGTGGCTCGCAACCGCGCCATCGACCAAGGCCGCGCGCGAACCGCTCGACCGGCGTTTCCGGTAGCCGAGCCCGGGGAGTCCGCGCACGAGCTACCGGCTCCGAGCGCCGAGAGCGCGGCCGAGGCGCGGGCCGCAACCGAGGCGGCCCTCAGGCTGGTCGCGACGCTGCCTCCGGACCAGGCCGAGCTGGTGATGTTGCGCGTGGTTGCCGGCCTCGATGTGACGACCGTGGCCGCCATGGTCGACAAGACTCCGGGGGCCGTGCGCGTCGCGGTGCACCGGGCACTGAAGTCCCTAGCCCAACATCCGCAGGTTCGCTCAGACACAGAGGTGGTGTGACGTGAGCAAGGAAAATGATCCGGTCGACCCTGACCTAAGTCCCGAAGACGGGGCGGACGCATGGGCCGAGGAGTCGGCCGAGGATTGGGCCGAGGAGTCGGCGGATGATTGGGCCGAGGACGAGTTGGTGCGCGCGCTCCGGGCACCCGCCGACGCCTCGGAACTGGTCGACGAACAGCGGTTCGTGGCCGCCTTCACCCAGGCCCAGGGCCGGCGCGGGTCAGTGGCCGAGTTCCCCAGGCGCGTCGTACGCCGCCTGGGTGCGGGCGGCTCGGCGGTGATCGTCGTCGCGGCCCTCAGTGGCGGCGTTGCCGCTGCATTTACGGGCAACCTGCCGGATCCGGTGCAGGAATTCGCGCACACGGTCCTGGGTGCGCCGGCGCCCGAACCGGACTCCGCGGCCGAGGGGAAACGGCGCGCCGAACGCCCCCCGAGCCCGCGCCGGTCGCCTTCGACGCCGTCCGTCTCGCCGACCGGTGCGTCTGCGACCCCGTCCGCTTCACCGTCACCCTCGACAACCCCCAGCCGGGCCCGCGACCCCGAGTCCAGCCCCAGTCCTAACTCCACGGGCGCGCCGACGGGCGGGCCCAGCGCCGAGCCGAGCGAGGAGCCCACCGCAACGCCCACCACGCCAGCCGTCGTGCCGGCTGCTCTGTCGATGTCGGGGGCCACACATTTGGTGGAGTACGGCGCGACCATGACGCTGGTGGGTCAGCTGACCACGGCCTCGGGGGACCCAGTCACCGGCCACCGGGTCTCGCTTCAAGTCCGCGGCGACGCCGGGTGGCGACCGGTGGCCGTGCTCGCCAGCAACGCGGCGGGGCAGGCCAGCGCTTCCACCGAGGCGATCACTGGGCGCGCCCTCTATCGCTGGCGCGCGGGGCGCGGGCTGCACAGCGATGCCTGGCGGTTGCGCGTCAAACCCAGTCTGGCCGCGGCGTACGTCATCGATGGCGACACGACCACGATCAACGTCACCAGTGTCGGCGCCAAGCCGGGCGATCAGGTGCAGCTCTATGCGTTGGTCCGCAAGGTGCCCACGCTTGTTGGCACGGCCAGCGTCGGCGATGCGGGCGGCGCGAGTTTCGCCGTACGCACTCCAGCGCGACGGCGGGTCTTTTCGATCCGACTCGAAGCGACCCCAGATCATGCACCTGCGCGTACCCGGCTCACGGTGGCGCCGGGCTAGGGGGTTCTTCTCGACGTCAAGATTCTTGATCGTCGGTTAGGATCCGGGGATGCGAGACGAAGTCGACGAACTGGTGGACGCCTGGGCCCGGGAACGTGCCGACCTCGACTTGGCGCCGGTCGAGGTGTTCAGCCGGATCAGTCGGTTGGCGCGGCACCTCGACCTTGCCCGACGCGACGCCTTCACCGCCCACGACATCGAAACGTGGGAGTTTGACGTCCTCGCCGCGCTGCGGCGTGCGGGTGCGCCCTACGAACTCTCCCCCGGCCGCCTCGTGCGCGACACCCTCGTCACCAGCGGCACGATGACCAACCGGGTCGATCGCCTCACCGCGCGTGGTCTGGTCGAGCGACTTCCCGACCCGAGCGACCGTCGCGGGGTGCTGGTCCGCTTGACCCCCGAAGGGAAGGTGGCCGTCGACGGCGCATTCGAGGCGCTGCTGAGCGCCGAACACGATCTGCTGCGCGACCTGCCCGTGCGCGATCGACGCCAGCTGGCGCAGTTGTTGCGGCCCCTGCTCGCACCCTTCGCGCAACCGACCCAGGTGGTCGGATGACCCGGGGGGCGAGTCGCTCGGATCGTGGCCATCGCGACCGTGCTCAACGGCCTGTTCTTGGTGGGCTGGCCGGTGGCCGCCCACGCCTCCTGCGCCGAGGGGGCCGGGCCCGAAGGCTCGCCGATCAGCTTCGTGGGGCTGGCCCTGGAGGAGCGTCGGGGCTATTCGAAGTTCGAGGTCACCGAGGTCTGGGCGGGCCCCGAGTTGGCCCGCAACGTCTGGGTGAAGTCTGGGCAGGAACAACCCCCTTGGCCGCTCTACTACGTCAGCGGGGTGGCAAGCTCGGTCGACGCCGAGTTCACCATCGGCAAGGAGTACGTCGTCGGCGCCAGCCGTGGCTTCGACACCAGCTCGTGCAGCATCACCCCCGCGGGTGCCAACGAGATCAAGCCCCCGGCCGAGGTCCGCGCTCCCGACGGCCAGTGGCAGCGAAGGGGCCGACCCGCCCCCGGGGCCGGTCATGACGGGGGCCGGCCTGGGGCTCCTCGTCGCCGCGCCTGTCCTGCTCGTGACGTGCGTGCTCTGCCTGCGCCGGGCCCGCCGACGCACCTGATCGGCTAGTCGAGGACCTCGGCCGCAGTCAGCCATTCGAGCTCGACATCGGCCTTCTCCGCGGTCAGCGCGTTGAGTTGGGCGCTCAGGTCGGCCAGGCGCGCATAGTCGTGGGCGTGCTCGGCGATCTGCGCGTTGATTGTGGCCTCCGCCTCGGCGAGCTTGGCCAACTGCTTGTCCAGGCGGTCGAGCGCCTTGCGCGCCGTACGTTCTTCGGCGCTGCCCGCCTTTGCCTTGCTTGACCCGGCGGTCGGCGTGCCAGTTTCGGTGAGTTTGCGCCGACTCGGCGCGCTTTCCGGCCGAGTTAGCGCCGACTCGGCGGGGGTGGTGGCGCGCGTGGCGGGGTTGGCGGCGCGGCGTTCAAGATATTCATCCACCCCACGCGGCAGCATCGAGATCTTGCCGTCGCCCAGCAGCGCCCACACGGAGTCGGTGACCCGCTCCAAGAAGTAGCGATCGTGCGACACCACCACCAACGTGCCCGGCCAACTGTCCAGGAAGTCCTCCAAGACGTTGAGCGTGTCGATGTCCAGGTCGTTGGTCGGCTCATCGAGCAGCAACACGTTCGGCTCGGTGAGCAGCAGGCGGAGCAATTGGAACCGGCGGCGTTCGCCCCCCGACAGGTCACCAAGTCGGGCCGTGAGCCGGTCACCGGTAAACCCGAACCGCTCGAGCAACGACGAGGCCGTGATCTCACCGTCGGCCGTCTTCGTGACGCGCCGGATCGCCTCGACGCTGGCCAACACCCGCGACTCCGGATCGAGGTCGTCGAGGTCTTGGGTCAGGTGTTGGAGCGCAACCGTGCGGCCGTGCTTGACCTTGCCCACGTTGGGGGCCAAGGCTCCCGACAACAGCGTGAGCACGGACGTCTTGCCGGCACCGTTGACGCCCACGATGCCCACCCGGTCGCCGGGGCCGAGCCGCCAGGTGGCGTGCGACAACAGTTCGCGTTCACCGCGTTTGAGATCGACGTCCTCCAGATCGAGCACATCCTTGCCGAGCCGCTGGGTGGCGAAGCGCTGGAGCTCCAGCCGGTCCCGCGGCGGCGGCACGTCTTCGATGAGCGCCGTGGCGGCGTCGATCCGAAACTTCGGTTTAGCCGTACGCGCGGGTGCCCCACGCCGCAGCCACGCCAACTCCTTGCGCATCAGGTTAAGCCGGCGAGTCTCCGAGGAAGCCGCCTGACGCTGCCTCTCGGCCTTGGCGAGCACGAACGCGGCGTACCCACCCTCATAGGAGTCCACCACCCCGTCGTGGACCTCCCAGGTCCATTGGCACACCGCGTCGAGGAACCAGCGATCGTGAGTCACCACCACCAGCGCGGAGGAACGTTGGACGAGGTGTGCGGCCAGCCACGCGACCGCCTCGACATCTAGGTGGTTGGTCGGCTCGTCCAGCACGATCAGGTCGTGGTGGCCGAGGAGCAGCGACGCGAGGGAACACCGGCGTCGCTCGCCGCCCGACAGACCGGCCACGGCGCGGTCCAGGGTCACGCCGACGAGAAGTTCTTCGACGATCTCGCGCATCGCCGCATCGGCTGCCCATTCGTGATCGGCGCGACCCCCGAGCACGGCCTCGCGGACCGTGTGGGTGTCATCGAGGGCGTCGCCCTGGTGGAGATAGCCGACCAGCAGCCCCCGAGATCGCGACACGCGGCCGGTGTCGGCGTCTTCCAGCCCGGTCATGATCTCCAGGAGCGTGGTCTTGCCATCGCCGTTGCGGCCCACGATCCCGATCCGCTCCCCCGCCGAGATGCCGAGCGAGACATCGACGAGCAGCGGGCGGACGCCGTACGCCTTCGACACCCGTTCGAGATTCAGCAGGTTGCCCATCAGCGATCCCATGCGACGAGGTGGGCGCCCGCAACGGGTCCGGTGGCGACCAAAACCCCGCTCGGGGCGTGCGCGAGCAGCGGGCCGGCGAGCTCGCGGGCGTCGTCTCCGGAGGAGCACAAGAAGACCACGGTCGGCCCCGATCCCGACACCATGCCACGCAGCGCCCCCAATGCCTCACCATGGGCGATCAGGTCGAGCAGGTCGGGGCGCAGGTCGAGGGCAGCGGCCTCTAAGTCGTTGTGCAGCAGCGGAGCCAGCCGGGCGGGATCCCCCGTCGCCAAGGCTTCGAGCAACTCGCCCGCTGGCAACGGCTCGGGGTCTGCGTCGGGGAACATGTGATCCCAGTGCTGGTAGACGGAGGGGGTGGCGAGACCGCGATCGGAGGGTACGACGACCCACCACCAGGTCGCCGGATCGGGCACGGTCTCGATCACCTCGCCCCGGCCGGTTCCGAGAGCCGTGCCGCCGACCAGGCTGAACGGCACGTCGCTGCCCAACTCGGCGGCGAGGGCTAAGAGGTCGGCGTCGCTTGTGTTGACGTCCCACATCCGATCCAACGCGACCAGCGTCGCGGCGGCATCCGCCGACCCACCGGCGAGCCCAGCCGCGATCGGGATGGACTTGTCGATGCGCACTCGTGCCGTCCGAACGCGTCCATGGTGCGCCGCAAGCAGCGCGGCGGCTCGGTCCACGATGTTGTCCCCCATTGCCGGGATCGCGCTCGGATCCACATAGTCCGCCACCGAGGTACTCACGTCCCACCCCCCGCCGTCGTTGGCGAGGACCCGCACGTCGTCATAGAGCCCGATGGCTTGATAGACGGTCACCAACGGGTGGAAGCCATCGGGGCGTCGGGCGCCGACGCCCAGGTGCAGATTGATCTTGGCGGGAGCGCGGACGGTGAGTCCCATCTGGGTCACCATGGGAGGGCCTCTGCGATCGCGATGAACCCGGCGAGGTCAAGCACCTCACCGCGCGCTTGGGGATCGATTCCGGCCTTGGCCAGCGTGGCTTCGGAGGACTCGGTCGACCCGGTCAGGTTGCGCAGGGTGGCCCGCAGCGTCTTACGCCGTTGAGCAAACGCCGCGTCGATCACCGCAAAGACCTGCCGCCGGGTCGCGCTCGTGGCCGGCGGGTCGCGGCGGGTCCAGGCCACCAGGCCCGAGTCGACATTGGGCGCCGGCCAAAACACGTTGCGGCCGATGGCGCCAGCGCGGCGTACGTCGGCAAACCAGGCCGCCTTGACCGACGGGACGCCGTACACCTTGGAGCCGGGGGCGGCCGCCAGTCGATCCGCCACCTCGGCCTGCACCATGACGAGACCGCGGTCGAGGGAGGGCAGCAGTTCGAGGAGATGCAGCAACACCGGCACCGAGACGTTGTAGGGCAGGTTGGCCACCAGTGCCGTGGGTGCGGGACCAGGGAGGTGGGTGATCCGGAGCGCATCGGCGAAGACGACCTCGAGGGCGTGGGCTCGGGTCGGGGCGTACGTCGTGATCGTGGCGGGCAGCGCCCTGGCGAGGGCGGGATCGATCTCGATGGCGACCACGCGATCGGCGACGTCGAGAAGGCCGAGGGTGAGCGAGCCAAGTCCGGGCCCGACCTCCACGACCACGTCCTGAGCGCCGATCTCGGATTCGCGCACGATGCGCCGCACCGTGTTGGCATCGATCACGAAGTTCTGGCCGCGTTGCTTGGTTGGGCGCAGATCCAACTCGGCCGCTAGGGCGCGCACCTCGGCTGGGCCGAGAAGCCGCACGCGGGGCTCGTCGGCCGTGGATCCACCGACGACGGCACCTGGCATAGCGCCCACCCTAATGCGCTGACCCGTCGCAGTTTCACGCGTTATGCACACCGTGGCTGGGGATAACTGGTGAAACTGCGACGGGTCGGCGGTAAAACTGCGACGGGTCGGCGCGATCAGCGCGGGAGGCCGAGCTTGGCGGCACAACCCGGCCAGGCGCCGTACCCGCCACTGGCGTCACGCAACCGGGTCGCGACCCGGATCTGCTCCTCGCGACTGTTCTGGTGGGGATACCCCGAGCCACCCCAGGCGTGCCAGGTGCCGAGATTGAACTGCAGCCCGCCGTAGTAGCCGTTGCCGGTGTTGATCGCCCAGTTGCCACCGGACTCACACTGAGCCAGTGCGTCCCACACGGTGCTGCCACCCGCGAAGTTGGCGCTGACGACAGCGGGCTTCTCCTTGGTGCCGACCTTGACCAGCGCCGCGACCGGTTTGCTGGTGACGCGCTGGGTGACGACCTTGGTGGAGACGAGTTTGCCGTTGCGGTAGGTGAGGCGGTAGGTCACGTCGCGCACGCCCTTGGCGCCGGCACGCTGCACCGTCGACTCCCCTTCATACATCGACGCATCATTTTGTTTGATGGTGCGGAAGGCGACCTTCTCGCCCTTCACCTTCTTGGTCACGATGCGGATGCGCGTCACCACGATGCGATCTCCGTCGGAGACCAGCGAATCGAGGGCCGGTCGCACCTGGTCGTCAGCGTCGACCTCGACGCCGATCCGACCGAGCGCGTCCTTGACCGTGAGGGCATTGAACTTGCCCTTGATGAAGTCCAGCGAGCCGACCTTGATCCGGACCTGCTTGGCGGTGACGACCTCGAGCGCGAGCCCGTCGCGACCGATGGCCGAACTGCGGCTCGCGGAGAGGTCGGCGCCGCGGAAGGCTCGGCCGATCTCGCCCAGCGCGGCCGACACCTTCGTCGAGGTCACCCAATGGGTTTGCGTCGCGCCGTCGACGCTGAGCTCCAGCGGACGACCGAAGGCGACGCTGATCGCGTCTCCGTCCACGACTTCCTCGTCCACGCTGGGGGCGACCAGGTCATGCTCGCCGACCTTGATTCCCTGCGCGTCGAGGAGGTCTCCGACGGTGGCGCCATGCGAGACGACCTCGCGGGTTTGGCCGTCGAGGGTCAGCGTCACGGTCTTGCCCAGGGCGCGATAACCCAGCACTCCCCCGACGAGGGCAAGGGCCACGACGGCAACGAGGCCGGCGATCAGGGTCTTGCTGCTGACGAGCTGCTTGATGCGGTTGCGCACGTTTCTCCGAACGTCGTACTCCCCGGTTTTCGGGTGCCAGCGCATTCCGCGCGCGCCACTCACCGAAGCGATGAGGGGAAGTGCGAGCGGGGGTCTCGCGACGACCGGAGCCGTCCAGCGCCGGCGAAATCGAACCCGATTCCGGCCAACAGTCACAAGACGATAACGGTGATCGACGGTGATTCAAACTCGAACCACCAAAATTCTGGGGATTTGGGCGCGATTTTCGACCTCGCGAGGGCTACCAAGTCCCACCAAACGCCGCCGACGTGGCCGCATCGATGGCTTCACAGAGCTCGCTCAGGTCTTGTTGTCGCACCTGCGCCATCGCGCGCACGGTGACCGGGATGAGGTACGACGCGTTGGGGCGGCCGCGGTAAGGCGTCGGCGTGAGGAAGGGCGCGTCGGTCTCGACCAGCAGCCGGTCGCTCGGTGTGATCACGAGGGCATCGCGCAACGGTGCGGCGTTCTTGAAAGTCACCGTGCCGGCGAAGCTGAGGTGGGCCCCGCGGTCCAGGCAGGCCCGGGCAAAGTCGGCGTCTCCCGAGAAGCAGTGCATCACCCAACGCTCGGGGGCGCCCTCTTCGTCGAGCAGGCGCAGCACGTCGTCGTGGGACTCGCGGTCGTGGATGACCAGGGTCTTGCCCAGCCTCTTGGCGAGATCGATGTGACGCCGGAAACTTTCGTGTTGGGCCGCCCGGCCGTCCTCACCCGTGCGGAAGTAGTCCAGACCGGTCTCCCCGATGGCACGCACCCGATCGCTGGCGGCCAGCGCCTCGATCTCAGCGAGGGCGGCGTCAAGTTGTCCGGTCGCCGCCAGCCGCGGCGCCTCGTTGGGGTGCAGGGCCACGGCGGCCACGATCGCTGGGAACTCCTCCGCGGCCGCCACCGCCCACCGGGCGCCCGGCAGGTCGCAGCCGACCTGGACGATCCGGGTGACATTGACCTCCGCCGCGGCGCTGAGGGCTTCGTCAGTCCGCAGCCAGGCGCCGTCGACGATGTCGAGATGACAATGGTTGTCGACCACGGGGTGCGGCAGTGGTTCGGGGGCCGGGGGGCGTTCGCGCTCGCCGCGAGCGCTCGAGCGGGCGCGCGTGGGGTGGTCGGTCATCTGGCAGATCCTAGGCGTCGCGATGTACGGCGTCGTAGACGTCGCGTTTGGGCAGCCCGGCTCGGGCGGCGACCGACAGGATCGCCTCCTTGCGACTGGTGCCGAGCGACTCGGCCTGCGCCACGGCGGCCCGCAACGACGCGGGATCGCTCGCCACGTCCGGGCCGGCAGCGGCTCCGCCGACGACCAGAGTCACCTCGCCTCGGACACCCTCCTCGGCCCACCCGACCAGCTCGGCGAGCGGCCCGCGGCGTACTTCCTCATGCGTCTTGGTCAACTCGCGACACACCGCCGCGGGACGGTTCGCCCCGAACGCCAGCGCCATCGCCCCCAACGCGGCCGCGGTCCGATGCGGGGCTTCGAAGAACACCATCGTCCGCTGCTCCGCGGCGAGCGCGGCCAGGCGCCGCGACCGCTCGCCCGCCTTGCGCGGCAGGAAGCCCTCAAAGCAGAAGCGATCCACCGGCAGCCCGGAAACGGCCAAGGCGGTGGGCACGGCCGACGGCCCGGGGATGGCGGTGACGGTGATCCCGGCCTCAACGGCTGCGGCGACGAGTCGGAACCCCGGATCCGACACGCTGGGCATCCCCGCGTCCGTCACGAGGAGCACCCGCTCCCCCTCAATCAGTGCAGCGACCAGCCCCTCGGTCTTGGTGGCCTCGTTGCCTTCGAAGTAGGACACCACTCGGCCGGTGGTCGAGACCCCCAGATCGGCGCACAAGCGGCGCAGCCGCCGGGTGTCCTCGGCCGCAACGATCCCTGCCGTGGCCAACTCCGTGGCGAGCCGTGACGAAGCGTCCGCGGCGCGCCCGATGGGCGTCGCGGCGAGGATGAGGAGGCCGGCGGGTGGGTGCACGCGTTGATCATCTCAGTCGTGGCGAATCCCCGTAGAGTTGCCGACTGTGACGGCGCCACCCACCTCCTCCGAGCCGCTGCACGTGCGCCTCACGCCGACCATCGTGAGCGACGGGCTGCCCTCGGCGGCCGACCGCGCCGTGAGTCGCAGTCGCTTCGAGGATGCCTTCCTCGGCTGGTTGTCCAGCATCGCGGTGGCCCTGTTGGCGCTGTTCTTGCGGCTGTGGCATCTGGGCGAGCCCAAGTCGATGCTGTTTGATGAGACCTACTACGCGAAGGACGCGTGGTCGCTGGCCAATCACGGCTATGTGCGTTCCTATGTCGACAAGGCCGACGACAAGATCCTCGACGGCACAACCACCGGGCTGTGGACCGACGACCCATCGATGATCGTGCATCCCGAAGTCGGCAAGTGGCTGATCGCGTTGGGCGAAAAGGCCTTCGGGATGGATCCGTTCGGCTGGCGGATCGCCGCTGCCATCGTCGGCTCGCTGATGGTGCTGGTGATGTGTCGACTGGCGCGCCGACTGACCGGGTCGACGGCGCTGGGCTGCGTGGCCGGTCTTCTGTTGAGTTTCGACGGCCTCCATCTGGTGTTGTCCCGGATGGCGCTGCTCGACATCTTCTTGGCGTTCTTTGTGCTGCTGGGCGTGCATCTGCTGGTGATGGATCGCGACTGGTTTCGCGCTCGCCTGGCCCGCCAGATCGCCCCCGGAGTCCCCCCGCGAGGCTTCGGCCCGGTGCGCGGCGTACTCCTGCGGCCGTGGCTGTTGCTCGCCGGCGTGGTCTGGGGTCTGGCGATCGGCACCAAGTGGGGCGCGCTCTATCCGTTAGCTGCGTTCGGGGTGATGGTCTGGCTGTGGAGCGCGGGCGCGCGCCGTTCCTTCGGGGTGCGTACGCCGCTCGCGAGGTCCGCGCTCGTGGACGGCGTGCCGGCCTTTGCCCAGTTGATCCTGGTCGCCCTGGGGGTCTATGTGGCGACGTGGACCGGCTGGCTGATGCATGCCCAGGCCTATGAAGAACACCTGTCCAGCACGCAGTACACCCGTTTTGTCTCCTGGGACGGGTCCTGCGAGGGCGAAGACATGACCGGCGTGAAATCCGACGACAAGGCCTCGTGGCCGACCGCCGGGGAGAAGGACGCCTCGGGCGTGGGTGAGGTGACCCAGTCCCTGAGATCCCTGTGGTACTACCACCAGGACGTCTTGACCTTCCACCGCTACTTCCTCAATTGCGCCACCCACGACTATGCGTCGATGCCGTCGGGCTGGCTCTTCGTGAATCGCCCCGTCGGCGCCGATGCCCAACTCGACATCAAACCCGGAGAGCAGGGGTGCGATGCCCCGGCGGACTCCGACTGCCTGCGCCAGGTGCTGATCATCGGGACCCCCGTGTTGTGGTGGGGTTCGATCCTGGCGCTATTGGCCTGCGCCGCCTTCTGGGTGGGTGGCCGCGACTGGCGGTTCGGGATCCCGGTCATCGGCACGTTGACGACCTGGCTGCCGTGGCTGTTGTACGACGACCGGCCGATCTTCATCTTCTATGCGGTGGCCGCGCTGCCCTTCCTCGTGCTCGCGTGCACCCTGGTGATCGGCAAGCTGATCGGCCCTTCGTCGGCCCCCACGCCGCGGCGCACGGCAGGAGTCATCGTCGCCGGCTCGTTCTTCGTCCTCGTGCTCCTCAACTTCGCCTGGTTCTGGCCGATCTGGACCGACGGCCTCCTCACCCACGACGAATGGATCAGCAGGATCTGGTTCGAGCGCTGGATCTAACCCCTGCCCGTTGAGTTGGGCCTCCCTTCCCGTTGAGTTGGGCCTCCCTGCCCGTCGAGTTGGGCCTCCCTGCCCGTTGAGTTGGGCCTCCCAGTCACTCGCCCTTGTTCCACGGCTCGGGCAGCCGGGGGGGACGCGGGATCCGGGAGGGCGCGGTCCAAGCCCAGACGGCGTACGCCAAAAATCCGATGCCGATGATGGTGCCGATGACGCTGCGCTGGCCGGCCTCATGCACGAAGTTCATGGCCACGCCGATGATCCCCGCGACCCAGGCGGAGATGCGCAGCGCACGGCGATGTTTTCCCGCCCAGTCGTCCGACCCCGCGTCGCGCCCAGAGCCCATCACGCGCCGCGCTCAAAACTGCGGTCGACCGCATCGGCGAAGGCCCCCATCGAGGGGAACTCCAGGTCGTAGGTCCACTCCTCGGCCGGCGCGGGCGTCGCGCCCCAGCCGGGACGATCGTGGCGCCGGTTGATCCACACCGAGGACAGCCCTTCGCGCCGCGCGGGCACGTGGTCGTGGAACAGGCTCTGCGCCACATGCAACAGACGTTCGCGCGCGATCCCCCGCTCAATCAGGGTCGCGTCGAGCGCCCGGAAGTGGTCGGGCGCGGGCTTATAGGCTCCTACGTCCTCGGCGGTGATGATCGCGGCGAAGTCCCCCTGCAGGTGTCGGTTGCTTCCGGCAAAACCGGCCCGGTGCACGTTGGAGACGATGATCAATTCATAGTGTCGCCGCAGCTGCGCCAGGGCCGCCGCGGAGTCGGGAAACGCCGGCCAGTCCGGAACCGAAGCGCCCAGCCGCGCGGCCCACTCGTCACTGACGTCGCGGCCCAGGGCCGCTCCAGTCATCCCGAACGCCGCGCCGAGGACCTCCGGATAGAGCGCTCCGGGCCGCTCCCGCTCGACGGCCGCTTCGCTATCGGCGTACGCCGCAAGGAGCTCGTCCGGGGGGACTTCGAGACCCACCTCCCGCGACCACGGAGTAAGCACGGCGGCGATCCCGGCCTCCCAGTCGATCAAGGTGCCGTAGCAGTCGAAGCTCAGGGCCGAGAAGCGCCGCAGGTCAAGGTCACTCATCGAGCTGCCTCCATCGTGGGGCCTTGGCTCACGGCGTACCGCAAACACACGACGCCGTTGCCGAAGCGCTTCACCTCGTGCAGTGCGAGCTCCAACCTGACGCCGACGGGAAGGAACAGGGTCCCGCCACCGACGATGACGGGGCACACATATTGCTCGATCTCGTCCACCAGGCCGGCGCGAAGCGCGGCCTCGCCCAGCCCTGGCCCGCCGATCGTGAGCTCGCGATCGCTGCCCGCCTTGAGCGCGCGGACCGCATCCGGGTCGAACCGGCGTTCGAGTCGAGTGCGTACGCCGGACACCTGGTCGAGGGTTCGTGAATAGACCACCTTGTCGGCCGCGTGCCAGAGCCGCGTCCACTCGCGCACAAAGTCGGGCGCGTCGGGGATCAGGTGCGCCGTCTCCCAATAGGACATCGTCTCGTGCATCCGTCGGCCGTAGAGATGGGTGCCGACCGGCGCCGTCCTGGCGTTGAGGTAGGTGTGCAACTCCTCGTCGGGCTCGGCCCAGTCGAAACCTCCAGCCTCGTCCGCGACGTAGCCGTCCAACGACGTGATCATCCCGTAGGTCAGCTTGCCCATGGAGTCAGGCTAGGGGATCTGCGATCCGCCTAGCTCGTGCCCGACGACCGGCGTTTTGTGAACAAGCCCATTCCCGACGCTGCCTGGTTGGGTTACGCTCGTTCTGGCGAGTCGCCTCGCCGAACCTTCAATCCGGAGCCCACGCAACCGGTCGACGAAGGCAAAGGGGACCCTGTGTGCCCGGCGGCAGTTCGAACCCAATCCTGCCCCAAGCGCAGGCCAACGAGCGTGGGTCGTTGTCCGTGCATCGGGGCCGCGAAAGGATTCGACCATGACTTCACAGGAAACCCTCAAGCGCCGTGTCCGCGACCGCATGGCGAAGACCGGCGAGCGCTACACCGCCGCCCGACGCGTGCTTCTCGAGCAAGCCTCCACCCGCCGCCGTACCTGGGCCGCGGAGCCCGAGATGCCCGACGCCAAGGTCCGTGAAGCTACCGGCCGCGGCTGGGAAGACTGGTGCCAGGTCATCGAGGCGTACGACGGCCGCCAGGAAGGTCACGCACGCATCGCCCGCCACCTCATCGACGAGTACGGAATGAACCCTTGGTGGGCGCAAGGTGTCACCATCGGCTACGAACGGATCACCGGGCTCCGCGTGCTGCACCAGATGACCGACGGCAGTTTCGCCGCCTCGAAGTCGAAGACGCTCGATATCGACGTCTCGGCGCTGCGAGCGATGCTCATCGATGACGAGGCTCGCCGCGATCTGATCATCGGCTATGACACCGTGCTGCGGTCCAAGCCGACGTCAAAGTCCCTGCGCATCGGATTCGACGAAGGATCAGCGCTCTTCAGTTTCGACCCAGCCACGAATGGTCGAACACGCATCACCGTCACCCAGGGAGACCTGTCGTCGACCGAAGCTGCAGACCGCTGGCGCTTCTATTGGACCGACTGGCTCGACGCTCTCGCCGCATCAGACTAGGGAGTCGCTGGGTGGGCGCGGCGACCTAGCCGTCCTGGCGGGCCGCGAGGACCTCGCCAGCGCGCCAACCGGGAGCGCGCCCACCCTCAGGCGGTCCGATGCTGGCCAACTTGTGGCCGCTTCGGGCGAGCAGCCAGGCGGTCAGCGAGTTGGAGTTCCACATCTCACCGGTGCTCAACTCGTCTCGTCCCCAGGTGAGCGCCGGCGCGAGAGGAACCAGGGTGAGGAGGTGGTTGGCCCGAGCGGGGTCTGCGCTGACCCGTACGGCGGCGACCGCCTCGGCGAGGTCGGGGATGACCCCGTCGCGCCAACAGCGGATCTCATACCTAAACAGCACCGAGCGACCCAGCCAGCGCAGCCCCACAGGGCCTGTCGCAACCACGCCCCGGTCTGCGGCGCCGACGTTCCAGGCAGGCCCCATTTCGATCGTGTACCGCTCGCCCGCGACGTCCACTTCGAGCGCGGCGTGGAAGAGCGCTAGCGGCTCGCGATGCTCACGTCGCGCCACCACGGCCTCGAAGATCCGCCCGTTGTGCCGGACGAAGTGGCCCCCCGCTCCAAGGGGCAGCCAATACAGGGTCACCGATGCGTTCATCGGCCTACCTCCGTACGGCGCGCCTGCTCCATGGACGTCTCTATCGAAGCACGGCATAGACACCGCGATCGCGTTCCGGAGGTGCTGACCAAGAACCATTCCGAGTTGCGACGACATCGTCATCGGCCCTGACCAGCGGGTTTGGTGGAGCTGAGGGTGTGTAGTTCCACGACATCGTTGATAGATGAGTCGCGACATCATTGATACCACCCGGAAGCCTGATCATGGCCCATGTCGAAGGCCAAAGTCATCGTGCTCTCTGTTGTCCATCAAGGCCTGACCAAGACCGAAGCGGCTCGCCGCTACAACGTGTCCTGGCAGTGGGTCCACACCCTGGTCACCCGCTACGAGCAGGGCGGGCTGGATGCGTTGGAGCCACGATCCCGCCGCCCGGCATCAAATCCACGAGCTACTGCGCAGGCAACCCGACAGCGGATCATCGAATTGCGTAAACAGCTTGATGCCGACGGCCTGGATGCTGGCCGTCACCATCGCGCACCACCTGGGCATCGAGGGCATCAAGGCCCCGTCAACATCGACGATCCGCCGTGTCCTGCACACCGCAGGCCTGATCACACCAGCACCCAAGAAGCGGCTCCGCAGCTCGCTGCATCGCTTCGCAGCAGACCAGCCAAACGAATGTTGGCAATCAGACTTCACCCACTGGCGACTCGCCGACGGCACTGATACCGAGATCCCCAACTGGCTTGATGACCACTCCCGGATGCTGCTCTCGATCACCGCGTTCACCCGTGTCACCGGCGAGGACGTCGTGAACACCTTCACCGAGAACATCAACACCTACGGCCCACCCGCAGCGACCCTGACCGATAACGGCTCGGTCTACACATCCCGATTCACCGGCGGGAAGAACGCCTTCGAATACCTCCTGGCCCTCCTTCGGTCACCCAGAAGAACGGACACCCCGGCCACCCCCAAACCCAGGGCAAAGTGGAACGGTTCCATCAGACCCTCAAGAAGTGGCTGAACCGACAAAAGAGCACGCCGACCCGATCACCGAGCTTCAAACCCAGCAAACGCGCTTCCAGAAGATCTACAACCACCAGCGACCGCACCGCGCGCTCACCGGCCTCACCCCAGCCGCTGCCTACCGGGCCACCCCGAAAGCCACCCTGCGAGGAACAAGCACGGGCGAGCACTTCCGAATCCGCCTGGACCACATCGACGACGGCGGCAAGGTCTCCCTCCGACGCACCGGACGCATGCATCACTTCGGCGTCGGAGCCCACCACCGCGGCACCCCGGTCCTGATCCTGATCGACGCCACAACAGCCACCGTGACCAACCGCACCACCGGCGAAATCCTCAGCGAACACAACATCGACCCCACCAGAATCTACTGGCGAACAAGAACAAAGAGCCCGGCCGATGGCCAGGCTCTCAACGATGACCCGACTCACCTATCAACGATAACTCGACTCATCACAGTGGTGGAGCTGAGGGGATTCGAACCCCTGACCTTCTCTGAAGGGCGGCCCGACGCGACGCCTCGGCGTACCTCGGGATGTGCTGACAAAACCCGCTCGATCTGAAGCCCTGCCACGGATCGAACCATTACCGGACCCCAACGCTACCCGATGGTCTCGGAGTGGCTCGGGGAACTTCGCGCGGTCTTTCTGCTGACTATCTGGTACGCGTCTGAACCGAGCAGACGGGAGTCAGCCATCGACTCTTGTGTCCAAGCGTCCCTCACCGCGTAGCGTCGTGAGCACGACTGTCGCGCCAATGGCCCCGCCGTTGCCTGGACCCCTCGGGCACTGGGGCGGCACGATGGGTCACCCAGTAGACAGTCGCCCTGAACGACTTGGCAGTCACCTTCGTCATGCAACCTGATGATGGCTCGGAGTAGTGAGGAGTAGATGGCAAATGGATGTGGCCAAACTGATCCCGCAGGTGTTTTTCGACATCTTGGCCCGGTTCCTGCCCGGGCACTCGTGCTCGGCAGCTCGATCGCGATGAGGGGCAAGGAGCAATGGGCCGAGCTGCTCGCGACTTTGGCCGGTGGCCCGCTCGAAGGGAGCAGTCGGCTTGTCGAGATGAGTTTCACCTTGACCTACTTGTCCTTCGTGATTGGGTATCTGATCTCGCCTTTCGCCAAGCAAGTGCAGCGCTTGAACGAGGCTCGCTGGAACCGACCCGGCCGTATCATCGAGCGGATCTGGGACACGGTCACAAGGGACCAGGCCTCCCGGGACCACAAAGCCTGGGAGCAAGAGGTCAAGAACATCAAGGCCGAGATCGAGCGGCGAAAGAAGTACGCCGCCATTGAGAAACGGCACGCGGATTACCTCGCCTGGAAGGCCAGCCCAGAAGGTCCACTGCCGACGGACGATGCCGCAGCCAAGGTGAAGAGTGTGGGCGAGTACGACTGGTTGCGGGCGCTGAATCCCGGGGCCGGCGCCTTGTCCGCCAAGATCCGCGCCGAGTTCACGATGTACAACGGGCTGGCCGTGGCGATGGTCCCGGTGGGCGCAATCGCCATCGCATCTCACGCCTGGGTTTTGGCCGTGGTGGCCTTCTCGTCGGCGCCGGTCTTGGCGTTTCGTGGCCTTACCTGACTTAGGCCAAATTTGAGGCCGCGAGGGGTGGCAGCGCGCTGACCTGCGGGTTCGTCGCCGAGGGGGCCTGGATTTGCGCACTAGCTTCGGGCTCTAGGGTTCTGGTTCGTGGCGTATGTGCGTACCGTGAAGACCTCGTCAGGTGCGACGGCGGTCCAGATCGTGCACTCCTCGCGGCGTGGATCTCGCAAGATCGAGCACCTGGGGTCGGTCCACGACGAGCAGGAGCTTGAGGCGCTCAAGGTCGTCGCGGCCCAGCGGCTGATCGGGGGCCAGGACGAGTTCGACCGGCCTGGACGCGGTCGCGGCAGCGGGGCCGTTGCCGATCACCTCGACCCGGATGAGCCACCTGTGGGACGCCTTGTGCCGGGCCTACGAGGGCCTCGGGTTCGACGCGGCCACCGGCGGTGACGTGGTGTTCCGCGACCTGGTGCTGGCCCGGATCATCGAGCCCACCAGCAAGCTCGACTCGCTGCGGGTCCTCGAGGAGGTCGGTGTCACCAGCACCTCCTACCGGACATTGACCAGGCGCCTGAAGGCGTATGCCCAGGAGTCGTGGCGCCAGCAGTTGGCGGCCGCGTGTGCGAAGAGGTCCGCGTTGGGGCCGGCGTCGCTGGTGCTTTACGACGTCACGACCTTGTACTTCGAGACCCACGGGGGTGACGGGTTCCGCGAGCCGGGGTTCTCCAAAGAGCGGCGTCTGGAGCCGCAGATCACAGTCGGGTTGTTGACCGACGCGGCGGGTTTCCCGTTGATGATCGAGGCGTTCGAGGGCAACAAGGCAGAGACCCACACGATGCTGCCCACAATCCGCTCGTTCATGGCGGCCCACCAGTTGGAGGACGTCACGATCGTGGCCGACGCGGGGATGATCTCTGAGGCCAACCGCAACGCGATCGAGGACGAGAAGCTGTCCTTCATTATCGGCGCGAAGATGCCCGAGGTTCCCTACGTGGTCAGCGCGTGGCGCAAGGCGCACCCCGGGCGGGAGATCCCCGACGGGCACGTGTTCACCCAGCCGTGGCCCGCGACCGAGAAGGAGCGGGCCAAGGGGCGTCGCGACAAGGTCACCTACTACCGCTACAAAGCCGACTCCGCACGCCGCAGCCTGCGTGGGATCGATACCCAGATCGCGAAAGCCGAACGAGCCGTGGCCGGGAAAGAGCCCGTGAAGCGGAACCGGTTCATCAAGCTCACCGGCGGGGCCAAGACGATCAACCGCGACCTTGAAGCCAAAGCCCGTGCCCTGGCCGGGCTGAAGGCCTACATCACCAACATGGAGAACCCGGCCCCGGAGTTCGTGATCGGGTCCTACCACCAGTTGTGGCACATCGAGAAGTCGTTCCGGATGTCCAAGCACGACCTCCGCGCACGCCCGATCTACCACCGCAAACGCGACTCGATCCAGGCCCATCTCAGCGTCGTGTTCGCAGCCCTCGCAGTCACCAGGCTGATCGAGGACCGCACCGGCTGGTCGATCAAGAAGTTCGTCCGCACCACCCGCCGCTACCGCACCGTGCAGTTCCGCGCCGGCAACCAGACACTCACCGCCGAGGACCCACTGCCACCCGACCTACGCGATGCCCTCGCGCTGATCACCTGACCCCCGAGGTGCGCACTAGTTTGGCCGAACTCAGGTCCACTGCCGACGGACGATGCCGCAGCCAAGGTGAAGAGTGTGGGCGAGTACGACTGGTTGCGGGCGCTGAATCCCGGGGCCGGCGCCTTGTCCGCCAAGATCCGCGCCGAGTTCACGATGTACAACGGGCTGGCCGTGGCGATGGTCCCGGTGGGCGCAATCGCCATCGCATCTCACGCCTGGGTTTTGGCCGTGGTGGCCTTCTCGTCGGCGCCGGTCTTGGCGTTTCGTGGCCTTACCACCGAAGAGACCTTCAAGAAGACGACCCTGACCCTTTACGCCGCGCTGCAAGACTCCTAGCACCGGTCGTCCGAAGGCGGGTCCATGGAGTCTTAGGGGCAGCGCCTGACACCGGTGGCTAAAGTCGGCCGCTGGCCCATCAACCACGACCTCGACTGGATCCCGACGTGAGCGAAGGCTGACCACTGACAACCAGCAATGGTGCGTTTCAAGCCGCAGCCGGTCAGTCTTTTCGGCCGCCGTTGAGATGGATCTCGGCCCTATTCGGCGAACGACTCCACCTCGGCAAGAGCGAGGGTGGAGACGACATTGCGGCTACTTGGGCCACGGCTCAAGACACACGACGCAGTCGCCGCCGACACCCACCAGTTTCGCGTGATTGGCAGGGTCCGCGACATTGCGTTTGGCCTTGAGCCGACCAGGTGAGCCGAGTTCGAGACCCCCACGAAATCACTAGATGGTCGTGCCGACTCGGAGAAGCTCCGTCTCGACCTGCCTATCACGCCATAGGGCCATCGATAGACCCAAGACGGCCGCGGTAGCCCAGCCGGAGTAGTCAGGTTCAGAAGCCCTCGGAACCTTCAGTACTGCAAGGACTCCAGAGGAATCGCAGAAGCGTTTGGAAGCTCCAACCCCTCAAATAGCAGAACGTCGCAACCGTTCGGATACACCTTCCTAATCACATCGTATGGTGTTATCACAAAATTCGGTATCAAATGAGAGCTCGCTACCGCCTTATCGTCAGGCGAGAACCAATCGCTTTCGTAGCCGGAATCTATTCCGCCGTGCGTGTGATATGCGGCGACTTCCGCTGTCCCTTTCGGACACGGGCTCTTAAAGGACGTACACTCATTGATCGATCCGGGCAAGGCTTTCGTGGCAAACGTTTCGTGGCTCTCGTTCGTGCACACCATGCCACAGTACTCGCGGTTATTGCGTTTCGACGTAGGGTTAATCAATCTCAATGCATGTGTTGCAGCGCGGTTCACAGCGTTAGGGCCCTTGAACTTGCGCGCAGGCTTACGACCTGTGGCGTCGGCGTAATTGAGTGGAGAATTGTACGAGTAGGTGTAGAGGTTTGTGTCTTGGGCGTCGAATCCGATTGGATCCTTGCTCGTCCACCGCCCGAGCTGCGAGTCGTAATCGCGTGCGCCGAACCGCGTGAGCCCCGTTGCTGGGTCGTACAGGCCGCCTGCGAAACCGAACGGCTGGAAGCCCGGATTTGAGTCGGTGCGTACGCGTCCGAAGGCGTCGTAGTCGATTCGCTGAGCTACCTGGCCGGTCGCGGTGTCGACCACCAGTCGCACGCTGCCGAGGTGGTCTGTGACGACGCGGTAGGTGGTGCCGCCCTTGACCATGTAGTCGGGGACGTTCGTTTGGGTCGCGTAGACGAAAGTCGCCACGACCTCCCCGCTGCCGTTCAGTTCAGCGATCGGCTTCAGGGTGTCCTGATAGAGCCAGCCCTGCGTGAGCACCCCATTGACCTTGCGGCCGATTCGGCGGCTGTTGCCATCGGTGATGTACGTGATCTGGGTGCCGTCCGGCAGGTCGAGGGCAAGGAGGTTCCCGAGCGCGTCGTAGTCGTAATTGGTGGTCTCGGCGCCCGTGGTTCGGCTCGATAGATCGCCGTTGGCTGTGTAGGTGAACGTCGTCGGGCCGTCCGTCAGTAGTCGGTCCTGGTCGTCGTACGTCGCGCTGACGGGCCCGCCCTGCCTCGTCACGGTCAGTCGGTTGCCGTTGCCGTCGTAGGTATAGGTCGCGACCGTAGTGCCGTCCACCGTCTCGGTCTCCAGCCGTCCGGCGGCGTCGTAGGTGTAGCCGTACGCCGTCTCCACGCCGCCGAGGGTCTCGGTCTTGCTGATGATGCGGCCCAAGTCGTCGCGCATGAGGGTGACGTCGAGCACGCTGCCGGTCGGAGTCGTGGTCGCGTCGCTCACCAACTCCCCATGACCGTTGTAGCCGTAGGCGCTGGACACGTTGCCGACGGTCGCGTCGGTGAGCAGCCCGTTCTGCGGGTGGTAGCTCAGGCCGAGCGCGCCAGCCTGCGTCATCAGGTCGTCATCGTCGTACTGGAAGGCAATGGCGCTGCCGCCGTTCACGGCGCGGCTGACGATGTTCAGGTCGTCGTCATAAGCCCGGCTGACTGAACCCGACACCGTGCCACTCCAAGTCTCGGTCTCCAGGAGCGGTCCGTCGTAGGTGTAGGCCACCCCTTCGCCGCCAGCCACCGTGATCGAGTTGAGGTTGCCCGTGGACGCGTCGTACCCATAATTCACGGAGCGACCGGGAAGAGTCAGGCTTTCCGGACGGCCCGCCGTGTCGTAGTCGACAGTCAGCGACTCGCCGTCGGGCCGGTCAGCCTGGGTCGGTTGCCGATCGACGTTGTAGCGGTAGTCGGACTGGTTGGTGCCGGCGCCGACGTCCGGTGGGACGTACTCCGAGGTGAGGTCGACTGCCGTGTAGCCGAAGGCGTGAGCGGGCCGGTCTGGCGGCGTCAGCGACGTCAGGTTGCCGTTAGCGTCGTAGTCGAACCGCACCGTGCGTGCGCCGGGCAGATTCTGGGTGATGACGCGACCAGTCTCGTCGTACGCGAAGGTGGTAGTGCGGTCGAGCGGGTCGGTGACGCTGTCGGCAAAGCCCGCGCTGTCGTAGGAGATCTCGACAGTCCGAGCGCCCTGGCTGATCGTCCTGAGCCGGCCGCGGGTGTCGTAGTTGTACGTCAGTGGCTGGAGCCCGCCGATCTGGACCTCGAGAGGACGACCCTGGGTGTCGACGGTGGTCACGACCTGTCGGCCCATCGGTGTCGTTTGCGTGATACGGCGGGTGGCCGCGTCGAAGGTGCTGCCGTACACCCGGCCGTTGATGGTCATCTGCTCGGTCAGGGCGGTCACGGCAAACGGGTCTTGTGGGTTCGTGGGCGTGGATGTTCGTGCCTCGGTGACGTGGTAGCTCAGGCCACCGGGGGTGGTGAAGGTCGCGTCCTTCGCGACGGGTGCCTGCATGCGGAAGCGCGGGTCGGGACCGAACGTGATCGACTGCCGGGAGCCGTCGGGATACGTGGTGACCCACGTGTCGTCGGTGCCCCTGACCTGCTGTACGTCGTGGCCGGCTGGGTCGGTGGTCGTCTTACGGATGCTCCCGATCGGCAGCCTCTCGACGGCGTACCTGCTCGCGCGCCCGAGAGCCGTCTCCACGTCGACGGTGTAGCCCGTTGGCGTGACGGTCTCGGTCAGTGTCTTCGAACCCCCGGCGGGGTCGTCGTCCCGCTCGAGCTGCCCCACGGCGTCGTAGTGGAACGAGTATGTCTGCCCGCGTGGCGTGGTGAGGTCGGTGAGCAGGCCGTCGCTGGTGTTGACCAGCTGGGTGGTTTCGTCGGCAGGTGTGGTCACCGAGTCCAGGAAACCTGACGGGTCGAGGGTGAGCTCGGTGCGCTGGCCGTCGGGGCCAACGACTGCTTTCGGGAGGCCAGCGGTGTCGCGCTCCACGGTGGTCACATTGCCGTCGCCGTCGGTGACGGAGATGAGGTTCCCGACGCTGTTGTAGCCGAACGAGTATCGGGTCGCGCCGGTCTGGGCGTCCAGCGTCCTGACGTGCCGCCCTTCGAACGCGTAGACCTCGCTTCCGTCCTGGCTCGCCACGAAGAGCTCGAGGCTGCCCAGGTTTCCTGGGAGCGCGGATCGAACCACCCGGACGCGGTTGGTCGACGACGCGTTGACGTAGAGGTTGCCGTCGGGGCTGACCGCCAGCCCCCAGGGGTTGACGGCCGCCTGCATCGCTGGGCCGCCGTCGCCGCACGGCTGCCCTGAGGTGCAGGCCTGACCATTTCCGGCGACGGTGGTCACGATGCCGTCCTGGCCGATCCGACGGATGCGGCGCTGGCCGGTGTCGGCGACGTAGAGGCTGCCGTCCGGGCCGAACGCGATCCCCTCGATGACCGTGAACCTCGCCTGGAGGGCCGGACCGCCGTCGCCGACGGAGCCGACGGGCCCTAGTCCGGCGATAGTCTCGATCTTGCCGTCGGGGTTGACTCGACGCACGTGGTAGGTACCGCCGTTGGTGGCGGCGACGTAGAGCAGGCCGTCGGGTCCGATCGCCATCCCGTTGGGCACGACTTCCGCCTCGGTCGCGTTCACCACTGGGGCTCTGCTGGTGCCGCCGCCGGCGAAGGTCGAGATGATCCCTTCGGGGTCGATACGGCGGACTCGCGCACCGTTGCCTTCCTGGCCGAGGTAGATGTTGCCGTCAGCGTCGACCGCGAGCGTCCCGACGAACTGGATCCTGGCCTGCACAGCAGGGCCGCCGTCACCAGTGTCGCCCTGCACGCCGGTGCCGGCGATGGTCGTGATGATGCCGTCGGGGTCGACCCGCCGGACCCGGTACATCCCGGCGTCGGAGATGTACAGACTACCGTCGGGTCCGAAGGCGAGGCTTCGAATCGTCTGGAGCCTGGCCTGCGTGGCCGGGCCTCCGTCTCCGCAGGGGTCGGTGCTGTTGCACAAGGGCCCACTGCCGGCGACCAACACCGACGTCCCGTCGGGCATTAGCCGCGTCACGCGTGTCGCGTTCTCCGCCGTGTACAGACTGCCGTCCGGACCCACCGCAAGGTGGGCTGAGCCGGACTTGGTAGCGATGATGCCAGGTACCGCGCCGATCACCGCGCCCAACGCGCCGGCCGCCTGGCGCTGGCCGTTGCCGAGGTAGAGCATGCGGGTGACCGGGTCGTAGGCGTGCTGCTCGCTCAGCGTCCACCCGCCGAGGTTCTCCCGAGGTGCATCCAGGTTCTGCAGTGGCAGCGTGAAGGAGCGCGACAGGGTGATTTCCTCGCGGGCAGGGTCCGAAGAGATGGGGATGCCGTTGCCTCGGTACCCGAAGCGGCTGGTTGCGACGTACTCCATCCGGTAGACCCACCCGACGTTCACCTTCGCCTGCTGGGCACCCTTGGACGCACGGCCGTAGGCGTCCAGCCCGTCCCACACGAAGGTGGTCTTCAGGTTGGCGACGGGTGCGAACGACTGCTTGAACTCGCGTCCAGCAACGGACACCGTGAGATCGATGCGCAGTGCCTTGGGATTGATGGACCCGCCGCTGAGCGGGATGTCTATGGAGTACGGCGCGCGGTAGCCGGGCACTCGGCTGCTCCGGTAGTGCAGCGAGAACGGCGTGCCGGCGAGGTCGAACTGTTCGCCCAGGACCTGGTTCTCGCACTCGATGACCGAACCCGACTGGCAGGTGGGATAGGGGTCCTCGTCACCGGCCGTGACCACTGGAGGTTCCCCGTTAGGTACGTCGCAGTCGTCGTCCAAGCAACGCGTCCCGTGGTTGGAATCCCAGGCGCTGAAATGCTCGATCGGGACTCGCCAGAGCTCTTGACCCACGGTGTACAGCTCCGCCAGCCGCGCTCGCTCGCCGTCGGTGATACCCAGTGCCGGCGCGTTGTCGACGGCGCCGTCCCCGTCTGTATCGAGTCCTGCCATTCCGCCGGTGATCGCGAGGATCTTGACGACTCGGCCGTTGTCGGACGGCACCCAGGCGGCCTTCTGCCGGTCGTAGTAGCCCGAGGGCACGTTGGCGCCGATGTCGATGTTCAGGAAGTTCTCGACGTACTGGTACACCGCCTGGTTGAAGCGGACATCGGTGGCGCCGGCCGCTCTGGCCTCGTCGACGGTGAACTCGACCGCGTAGGTGTAGCCGCTGGCCGGGGGCAGAGGTGCCGGCATAGCGTTGGGGCCGAAGGCACCGACGGTGTATTCGGTGGCTCGGACGCTCAGCGTGGACAACGGTTGGGTGGTGCCGTTGGGCAGCTCCATCTCAGCGTCGGTCCCGGGCGGGAACAGCACGGTGGCTTGTCGTGTGCCGTCGCTGTCGGTGAGGGTACTGCCCCGCGCGACCTGCACGCCGGTGGCTCCGGCGAGGTCGACCTCGGTGACTTCGGGGTCGAGCCTGAGGAGCGCGACGTCCGGCGCGATAATGTAGTCGCGCCACGGGACTTGGACCGTTCGTTGGGCCGGTAGCCGGTTCACTCGGGAGTAGGTGATCGTGAGGGGACCGCCGCCGTTGACGGCCAGGTCGAACTCTCCGTCGGCCCTACTCAATGTTGAGCCGAACTCCGGGTGGTCCAGCACTTCGATGGTCGCACCCGGGAGGGGGTCACCTTCGTTGGTGAGAACCCGTCCGCGAACGACGGCGGCTCGAGGCTGCTCGATGGTGCCCGGATCGACCCCCGTTTGTATCGCGTCGGGGCCTGTGTACAGGAATTTGGTCGCCGCCTTGAGATCCGTTGCCACGCTGGGGTCGACGGGCGGGGCGTTGATCTCGCCTCCCGTGATGGCCTCGTCGTCCTGGGTGATCGTGCACGTCACGTCCTCGCCGAGGGCAATGACAACGGTGTCAGCATCGGTCTGGTTGCCGCCGACACAGCTCCAGGCGCTGCTGCTGTAGCCGGCGACCATGCTCGCAGACAGGTCGTAGGTCCCGGCGTCGAACCCGATCGGGCTGACCGCCGGGCTGCTACCGGAGAACCCCGTGGCACCGCTGGCGGTCAGCGTCCAGTCAGCGGCGGCGTTGGTGCCGTCGTCGTCGTTGATGACCTGGTTGACCAACGTGAGCGAGGGGGGCTCATCGTCGTTGGTGATGGTGCAGGTAGCCGAGCCGCCCGCGGCGACGGGCACTGCTTCGCAGGTGTCGTACGAGGCGGTGTAGTCGGAGTGCTCCGTCTCGGTGACGGAGTGGTTGCCGGCATCCACCGTAAGTGCGTTGGAGCAATCGGCCTCGAAGGAGACGTCGCTGCCTCCATCGACCTGGAACGCGAAGTCCGAACAGGCGGCGGTGCCGCCATTGTCATTCGGCAGGACCTTGGTCACCGTCAGCGTGCCCTGGGTGGGTGGCAGCGTCGCCGCACGGTAGGTGGCGACCAACGCGCTCCACCGGCCTTTGCGGGCCAACGACCCATTCACCTGATACTGACGGCTCGTCGTCACCACCCGATAGGCAGGACGGACATTGGCGGGACTCGCCAGCGTGCCGACCTGCTGGTAAGACGAGGAGTTCGGCGGAGCAGCGTACGTCTCCTGTGGGAGGCTGCCGGCGGTCGCCGGTGTCCACGGTGCCGCTAGGACGAAGCCAAAGACCAGTTCGTCGCCTTGCATCGTCGTCGCTGTAAGGCCGGAGTTGGGCAGCTTGTTCGACCCGGCGGCTGCCGCTACCCGGTCAAGGGGGGCTGCCGCTAGCCCTGAGAACTCGTTGACGCTCATGGCCGTCGATTTCCCGGTCTGCTGGTAGTTGCAGCGGATCACGTCGCCAGCCTGTAGAGCCGTCACATCGTGCGCCGACAAAACCGCGGCCCGATTTCGAGAGCCGTCCTTGAGCGCCACGTCCTCGCGGTACGTATTACCCCGCGAGTCACTGCAAGACGCCGCCGAGTTCATCGGCCCCGACCTCAGCGACACGATGATGCTGTGCCCGGCCGTCACGCCGGCAGCCGGAACGGTCACCGTAATGAAGGTGTTGGTGCTTGCTGCCTTGGTGGCAGTGCCGACGGTTTTGTCGAAAGCAATGGTCGCTGAAGCGGCTACTGCGGCAGTCTCCGCCGGGACCGGCATCAGAGCCAGTGGCAGGGCCAAGAGGGGCAGAGCCACGAAACGGCGGAGACTCACGCTCCGGTGGGTCCAGGGAGCAGGCATGACCACGCCGATCGAGTCGGCCCGAGAGACGGACAGAAACTGGCGGACCGTGACATCGACACGGGGATTGCGGGTTCCAATCACGGGCCACGCGACGCTCACGCTACGCCTGCGCGCTGCGCATCGCCAGCCCTTTGCTCAGCGGCCGCGGGCACTTGTTGCTTCGGTACTGGCGCATCCCCGGCGTGTCACTGACGCTGTCTTCGGGCCGATCACGTCGCTCCAACCGCCCCGGCTCTCGACGCCTCCCTCAAGCGGTTCCCGGTTGGCGCGGAGGGCGAACAGCACGTCGTCAATACCCTCGGGGTCCACGGCCGGGTCGGGGGCCGCCCTCTCCATCCTGGTGGCGGGTAATGACTGATCCGTGTCCCCGATTCTCTAAATGCTTTCAGGCTCGGAATCCGTAGATTCCGAGCCTGAATTTGGTAGCGGGGGCAGTGTCCTGGTTCAGGACATCCGCAAGGCATGTCTCACGACATCTGCAAGGTCTGGTCCGAGATGCTGGCCTGTCTCGAGAGCAAGGCTGGTCATCACCGCCATCACCAAGCAAGGGCTCACCCAAGCCGAGGCAGCCCGCACCTACGGACTATCCGAAGCCACCGTCAGCAGGCACATGGCCCGCCACCGAGCCGAGGGCGACGCCGCCGTCGAACCCCGGTCCCGACGCCCCAGGACCTCACCGGGGGCGACTCCACCCGAGACCGTCGAGCTCGTGCTCCGGTTGCGCAAACAGCTCGCCGACGACGGCCACGATGCCGGCGCCGACACCTGTGCTGGCACCTGACCCAGCACCACGGCCTCGCCCTGTCCCGGGCCACCATTCATCGCATCCTGATCCGGCACGGCGCCGTCACCCCCAACCCCAAGAAGCGTCCGCAGTCCTCCTACATCCGCTTCCAGGCCGCGATGCCGAACGAGACCTGGCAGTCCGACGTCACCCACTACCGCCTCAGCCATCCCGACGGCCGGCCCGGCGCCGACATCGAGATCATCACCTGGCTCGACGACTGCACCCGCTACGCCCTGCACGTCTCAGCACACCGGGCCAACACGACCTCGATCGTGAAGGCAACCTTCCGCGAAACAGCAGGCCAGCACGGCATTCCCGCGTCCACCCTCACCGACAACGGGATGGTCTACACCGTCCGCCTGGCCGGCATCGGCCGCCGCGGCGGCCGCAACGGGTTCGAGCAGCAACTCCACGACTGGAACGTGGTCCAGAAGAACTCCCGACCCAACCACCCCACCACCGGCGGAAAAGTGGAGAGATTCCAGCAGACCATGAAGAACTGGGTCGAGCCCAGCCGACCAGCCGTCGACGATGGCCGAACTGCAGGCCCTACTCGACCAGTTCCGGCACGAGTACAACACCACTCGACCGCACCGCTCCCTACCGCACCGGGCGACACCGACAGCGCTCTACGACACCATGCCCAAGGCCTAACCGGACCGAGCCGCGACAAGGACGGGCTATGCCGATGTCTTGAGACATCACATCGTAGCGGGGGCAGTGTGCTGGTTCAGGACATACCGGACACATCTCTCACGACATCCCGGACAGCATGTCTCACGACATAGGCGACATCCAGCCGTCAGCGTGCGGCCATGTCAAAGGCCCGCCTGATCATCACCGCTGTCGTCCTGGAGAGGCGCCCGTCACCGAAGTGGCCGCCACCTACAACGTGGCCCGCTCCTGGATCCATGAACTGCTCGCCCGCTACCGCGCCGAGGGCGAAGCCGCGTTCACACCGCGGTCCAGACGCCCGCACACCACGCCGGGCGCCACCGACCCCGACACCGTCGAGCTGGTCCTGCGGCTACGCAAAGAACTCCCCGAGGCCGGTCACGACGCCGGCCCCGACACCCTGGTGTGGCACCTGGCCCAACACCACGACACGCCTTGTCGCGAGCCACCGTGCACCGCATCCTGACCCGGCACGGCGCGGTCACCCCGGAGCCGAAGAAGCGCCCGAAGTCGTCCTACATCCGCTTCGAAGCCGCGATGCCGAACGAGTCCTGGCAGTCCGACTTCACCCACTACCCGCTCACCGACACCGCCACGTTCCCCAAGGGCATCGAGATCATCACCTGGCTCGACGACTGCACCCGCTACGCACTCCACGTGTCCGCCCACCGGGCAATCACCACCCCGATCGTGACGGCCACCTTCCGCAAAGCCGCAGGTCAGCACGGCATCCCCGCATCGACCCTCACCGACAACGGCATGGTCTACACCGTCCGCCTCGCCGGCATCGGCCGCCGAGGCGGCCGCAACGGATTCGAACAACAGCTCCGCGACTGGCACGTGGTCCAGAAGAACTCCCGACCCAACCACCCCACCACCTGCGGGAAGGTCGAGAGCTTCCAGCAGACGATGAAGAACTGGCTACGGGCCCAACCCGCCCAGCCCGCCACCATCGCCGAGCTGCAGGCCCTCCTCGACCAGTTCCGCACCGAGTACAACACCACCGCCCCACCGCTCCCTGCCGCACCGCGCCACCCCCGCAGCGCTCTACGACACCTGCCCAAGGCCCTACCCGGCCCCACCCGCGACGACACCCACGACCGGATCCGGCACGACCGCGTCGACAAGTCCGGCACCGTCACCCTGCGCGTGGCCGGCCACTACGCCACATCGGCATCGGACGAACCCACAAGCGAACCCACGTCATCCTGCTCATCCAGGACCTCGAGGTCCGCGTCATCAACGCCATCACCGGCGAACTCCTCCGCGAGCTCACCATCGACACCACCGCGACTACCAGCCACGAAACCCGAAATGACAACACCCGAACCCACGTTTCCGTGGGTCCGGGTGTCCGCGATGTCCTGAGACATCACATGGTAGTCCTGGCGCGAACCAGAGCCAACACCCCTGTAGGGCTCAGTCCGCCTTCCGGCCGTGAGCGTCGGCCTGCGACTCCCAGCCGCCGGGTACGACGAGCTACACAGGACGAAGAGATCGTGGTGCTCTACAACCAGGGCATGAGCACGCGGCAGGTGGCGCTGAAGACGGGAATCTCGAAGACGACAGTGCTTGCTGTTCTGGAGTGTCGGGGAGTCGCGATGCGTTCCCCGCATAGGCACTGAGTTTGTTCCGTCTTGGCATTGGCCCGGAAGATGATCAGGTTTGGCAACTGCTCATCAAGCGTAA